>NZ_JBNDJN010000001.1:0-2071558 GCF_050434985.1 Citrobacter sp. 506 | reverse complement strand
CTAATGAACCGTGAGGCTTAACCTTACAACGCCGAAGGTGTTTTGGCGGATGAGACATCGAAATTCAGCTTGATTACAGATTACATCGACAGACCCGAAAGGTGTGTTGATAAACAGAATTTGCCTGGCGGCTGTAGCGCGGTGGTCCCACCTGACCCCATGCCGAACTCAGAAGTGAAACGCCGTAGCGCCGATGGTAGTGTGGGGTCTCCCCATGCGAGAGTAGGGAACTGCCAGGCATCAAATTGCAGTAAACCGGGATGAATAATCCGGGTAGTGACAAAGAAATTCGGTGGAGCGGTAGTTCAGTTGGTTAGAATACCTGCCTGTCACGCAGGGGGTCGCGGGTTCGAGTCCCGTCCGTTCCGCCACTTATTAAGAGCCCTGAGCTAACGCTCAGGGCTTTTTCTTTTCCAGCGATTTAATTATTGCTGAATCCGCAAAAATCCTCTGCATTTTTCACTCTTTTTCGGCAAAGAACTGATGGTCATAATCCTCTCAGTTAACGAACATAGTGATTAAAAAGAGGAATTCTATGACTATCCCTGCATTCGGTTTAGGTACGTTTCGCCTGAAAGACGACGTGGTTATCGCTTCTGTCAAAACGGCGCTTGAGCTGGGCTACCGTGCTGTCGACACTGCGCAAATCTATGAAAATGAAGCGGCTGTTGGTCAGGCGATTGCCGAAAGTGGCGTACCGCGTAACGAGTTGTACATCACCACCAAGATCTGGATTGAAAATCTCAGCAAAGACAAACTGATCCCAAGTCTGAAAGAAAGTCTGAAGAAACTGCGTACGGATTATGTCGATCTGACGCTGATCCACTGGCCATCTCCGGGCGATGCGGTATCCGTTGAAGAGTTTATGCAGGCGCTGCTTGAAGCGAAAGAGCAGGGGCTGACTCGCGAAATTGGTGTCTCAAATTTCACTATTCCGCTGATGGAAAAAGCCATTGCTACAGTCGGTGCAGACAATATCGCGACCAACCAGATTGAGCTGTCTCCGTATCTGCAGAGTCGTAAGGTGGTTGACTGGGCTAAAGCGCACGGTATCCACATCACCTCTTACATGACGCTGGCTTACGGTAAGGTGCTAAAAGATGAAGTGATTGCACGCATTGCCGCTAAACATAACGCGACCCCGGCGCAGGTTATTCTGGCATGGGCAATGGATGAAGGTTACTCCGTGATCCCTTCATCTACCCAGCGTGAAAACCTGGCAAGCAACTTGCTGGCGCTGGACCTGCATCTGGATACTGAAGATAAAAAAGCGATCGCGGCACTGGACTGCAACGATCGTCTGGTCAGCCCGGAAGGCCTGGCCCCTGATTGGGATTAATTGCCCGACCCTCTGTACCTTTAACCCTCTTTCACAGCTCCTTCGGGAGCTGTTCTTATATACTCACTTAAAAAGTCTATAAATGCCCGAATGCGTGTACTGACCGCACGATCGCTGTAGTAAACGGCGCTGAAAGGCATTTCTACCGGCAGACGTTTATCGGCCAGCAGCTCCACCAGTTCTCCCCGCGCGATCTCTTTATCAATCATATAATCTGAAAGACATGCGATACCATTGCCGCTCAGGCAAAGCTGTTTTAACGTTTCCCCGCTGTTGGAAGAAAGCCCACATTCGACCTCATGGAGCTGTCCGTCGCTACGGGCAATCGGCCAGGTATTGAGTGAAACGGGTTCGGAAAACCCCAGACACAGATGCTGCTTTAACTGTTCGACGGTCTCGGGCTTGCCAAAACGGGCAATATAGTCCGGTGAGGCAATAATCTTACGATAGCTGGTAAACAACGGACGCGCACGCAGGCTTGAGTCAGTCAGCGTACCTGCTCGTATTGCGACATCCACTTTTCGTTCAATAAGATTGATGAACGTTTCTGAGGAGACAAGAGACAACGTCATCTCAGGATATCGCTCACGGAACGGTTTGATTAGCGGCATCAGGAAATGCAGCATCACCGGCGTTGCCGCGTCGATACGCAGCAGGCCGCGCGGGGTATTGCGCGACTCCATGATTTCCGTTTCTGCTGCTGCCATCTCTTGCAGTATCTGCTGCACACGCCTGAAGTAGCGTTCTCCTTCTTCAGTCAGGCTTAGCTGTCGGGTAGTTCGATTAAGCAGACTCACACCCAATTTCATCTCCAGCTTTTTTACTGCCCGACTGACCGCGGAATTAGCCTGACCGAGTTGTTCTGCCGCCCGGCTGAAGCTGCCGCTTTCCACAACGGCCACAAAAATCGCAAGTTCTTCAGAGGTTGCTTTCATTTTTGCACCTGACGCAAAATTATATTGAGATTTTGGATATTTTTGTTATTAAAGCATCCCGGCATACTGCGTGTCATCTGATTACTGATGTTACGGAGTTATTTATGCCTCTCGCTTTATTTGCACTAACAATAAGTGCCTTCGCTATTGGCACGACTGAGTTTGTGATTGTTGGCCTGGTGCCGACCATCGCTCAACAACTGGCGATCTCGTTACCTTCTGCCGGGATGCTGGTTTCAATCTATGCGCTGGGTGTGGCGATTGGCGCACCGGTACTGACCGCTCTGACCGGAAGCCTGCCACGTAAAAAGTTGCTTGTCGCGCTGATGGTCCTGTTTACGGCGGGGAATTTACTGGCATGGCAGGCACCCGGGTATATGACACTTATTGTCGCCCGTCTGCTGACGGGGCTGGCTCACGGCGTATTCTTCTCGATTGGTTCCACTATCGCGACAAGTCTGGTGCCAAAAGAAAAAGCGGCTTCCGCTATCGCTATTATGTTCGGTGGCTTAACGGTGGCGCTGGTCACGGGCGTGCCGCTGGGTACGTTTATCGGCCAGCACTTTGGCTGGCGTGAGACTTTCCTGGCAGTATCAATGTTAGGTGTGATTGCGCTGATTAGTAGCCAACTGCTGATCCCGGCTAACATTCCTGGTCGAGCGGCCGCCAGCATTCGCGACCAGGTGAAAGTGCTGACTCATCCTCGTCTGTTGCTGATTTACGCCGTTACGGCATTGGGCTACGGTGGTGTGTTCACGGCTTTCACCTTCCTGGCACCGATGATGCAGGATCTGGCGGGCTTCTCCCCGGCAGCGGTGAGCTGGATCTTACTGGGTTACGGCGTATCAGTCGCTATCGGCAATATCTGGGGCGGTAAGCTGGCGGATAAGCATGGTGCGGTTCCTGCGTTGAAATTCATTTTCGCCGCGCTGTTTGTTTTACTGATGGTCTTCCAACTGACGGCTTCCACGCAGTACGCCGCGCTGGCTACCATTTTGGTGATGGGGATCTTTGCCTTCGGTAACGTACCGGGGTTACAGGTCTACGTGGTACAGAAAGCGGAACAATTTACGCCCAATGCTGTTGATGTGGCGTCAGGGCTGAACATTGCAGCGTTTAACATTGGTATTGCACTGGGTTCCGTGATTGGCGGACAAACGGTCGAGCATTATGGGTTGGCGCAGACACCATGGATTGGTGCACTTATTGTTTTGGTGGCTTTCCTGCTGATGGGGCTGAGCGGCCGTCTTGATAAGCCCACGCACGTTGCTCTGGGGTAAATCATTGATGTAAGCGCCCACTTACAAAACAAACTGCAATTGTTCGTTGAAAGTGAGTGCTAAAATCCCTATAACAGAAGAACCAGTCCGGCTGCGGACTGGTTGACGTTACAGAGGTTTGAAAGTCTAAAGTGCGAAAAAACACCTATGCCATGCGTTATGTTGCCGGACAACCCGCCGAGCGGATTTTACCGCCGGGCTCGTTTGCGCATATTGGCCAGGCATTACCCGCAGGCGTACCGTTGAGCAGTGAAGATCGCATTCGCGTGCTGGTATGGAATATTTTTAAACAGCAGCGAGCAGAATGGCAGTCGGTGCTGAAGAATTTTGGCAAAGACGCGCATCTGGTGTTATTGCAGGAAGCGCAAACCACACCAGAACTGGTGCAGTTTGCGACCACTAACTATCTCGCTGCCGACCAGGTTCCCGCCTTTGTGCTGCCTCAGCACCCCTCTGGCGTTATGACACTCTCCTCCGCCCATCCTGTTTACTGCTGCCCATTGCGCGAGCGTGAGCCTATTTTACGGCTGGCGAAATCGGCGCTGGTGACGGTGTACCCGTTGCCTGACACTCGGTTGTTAATGGTGGTGAATATCCACGCGGTTAACTTTAGCCTTGGCGTTGATGTCTATAGTAAGCAGTTACTTCCCATTGGCGATCAGATTGCTCATCACAGCGGTCCGGTGATTATGGCCGGCGATTTTAATGCCTGGAGCCGTCGACGGATGAATGCGCTGTACCGCTTTGCGCGTGAAATGTCGCTGCGCCAGGTGCGCTTTACCGACGATCAGCGCCGCCGCGCGTTTGGTCGTCCTCTCGATTTTGTGTTCTATCGCGGTCTGAACGTGAGTGAGGCCTCTGTGCTGGTCACCCGCGCCTCCGACCACAACCCGCTACTCGTTGAATTCAGTCCCGGCAAACCTGAACAATAACGGTGTGTCAGGTCTGCCGTAGGGCAGGCCTGTGATGGTTGCCCTTCATATTTCACAACAACCGAAGGACAACACAATGACAACACGCTCTCATCATGACAACGTCGAAAAACAGTTTGGCTCTCAGGCTAATGCCTACTTAACCAGTGCGGTGCACGCCTCTGGTCGTGACTTGCAACGTCTGGGGGAAAGGTTGTTGGCATTTCCGCAGGCCCGCGTGTTGGATATGGGATGCGGAGCGGGGCACGCCAGCTTTGTGGCCGCGCAATACGCAAAGCAGGTAGTGGCATATGATTTATCGTCGCAGATGCTTGACGTGGTCACTGAAGCGGCAAAGGACAGAGGTCTGGAGAATATCGCCACACGGCAGGGTTATGCTGAAAGCCTGCCGTTTGAAGATAACGTATTTGACGTGGTGATTAGCCGCTATTCCGCGCATCACTGGCATGATGTCGGGCGTGCGTTGCGAGAAGTGAACCGCATTCTCAGGCCCGGCGGCGTGTTGATTGTGATGGATGTGATGTCGCCAGGCCATCCTGTACGTGACATCTGGTTGCAAACTGTGGAGGCGTTACGCGATACCTCGCACGTACGCAACTATTCCAGCGGAGAATGGCTGTCGTTAATCAACGACGCCAATCTGATTGCCGATACCTTGTTAACCGATCGTCTGCCGCTGGAGTTCAGTTCGTGGGTGGCGCGGATGCGCACGCCTGCAGCGTTGAGCGACGCGATCCGTGTATACCAACAAAGTGCTTCTGCGGAAGTGAAAGCCTATTTTGCGTTACAGGAAGATGGCTCGTTTACCAGCGACACGATAATGGTTGAAGCACATAAAGCGGGATAAATAAAAAAGGCACTGGGGGGAAACCAGTGCCTTCATTTCTACAATGCTATCAGGAGTCCGGCATACCGCTGTTTTTCACAAACAACGTTAGCTGATCGCCTGGCTGCAGATTGTTCGTATCGCTGTTCCAGCGCATCACATCCTTGATGTTAACCCCGTGGCGTTTGGCAATGCTCGAGAGCGAGTCGCCTTTACGCACACGATAGGTGATGCTATCGCTGTTGTTCGCCAGTCGCTGTGCGCTGGTACCAGCGCCCACCGTCAGATTTTGGCCTACTTTCAGCGATGACCCGCGCAGATTATTCCACTGCTTAAGGTCATTGGTGCTCACGCCAAGACGTGAAGCGACGCCAGAAAGCGTATCGCCAGAGCGAACTTTGTAGCTACGGCTGTTCAGCGGCGTGTTATCCGCAACCAACGTTGACTGCACGGCTGCAATTTCGCCTGAGGCCAGAGACTCACGCAGCTTCTCTGCATGCTTCTTTGGCACCATCACATATTGCGGACCACTGGCACCCAACGTGGAGCCTTTCACGCCTGCATTGAAGGTTTTCAGCTTGCTGACGGAAATACCTGCCATATCGGCAACCTGAGCCATTTCAACCGGGCTACTCAGGCGAACACGTGCCAACGCGCGGCTTTCGTCTGTTGTTGGCAGACGCACGCCATAGCGTTTGCTGTTTTTGAGTATATCGCTCAATGCCAGCATTTTTGGCACATATAGCTTCGTTTCCTGAGGCAATGGCAACGACCAGAAGTCAGTGGGTTTACCACGGGCTTTGTTCGTTTTAATTGCCTTCATGACACGACCTTCACCGCTATTATAAGCAGCAACGGTCAGCAGCCAGTCGCCATCAAACATTTTGTTCAGACGCTGCATCATGTCCAGTGCGGCGGTGGTGGAAGCCACAACGTCGCGACGTGCATCATAATTGCGGGTCTGTTTTAAACCATAATTGCGCCCCGTGCTCGGAATGATCTGCCAAATACCTGCGGCATTGGCGCCAGACGTTGCGTGAGGATCAAAAGCGCTCTCCACTATGGGTAGTAGTACCAGTTCCATTGGCATGTTACGTTTCTTAACCTGCCCGGCTATCCAGTACATATACGGCTCTGCCCGTAAAGTTACATCGTGGAGATAGCTCTTATTGCGTAAATACTTCTGTTTCTGTTCGCGAATCCGGTTGTTTTCCGGAATTCCCATCTTTAGCTCGTCACCAATGAAAGCCCACAAATCTTGATCAGCAGCGATAGATGTTCCGTCGTCCATCCATCGCGCCTGACTTGTAAACTTTCCTGCTTCCCCTTGACCAGCTGCAGAAAGGCTCTGTGCGTGTTGTTGGACGTTACCAGTATTCTGGCACCCAACAAGCAGGACAGAGGCGAGTAATATCGCTTTTGCCTTCATGTGTGTGTCAATAGTTGCTTAAAAGACGACCGATCATAACGGCGAAGTTTTCAAAAGGCAACCCGCAATTGTCAGAACGTATCTTTCTTTGACCTTAACCAGGCAAAACGCTCTTCAGGTTGTTGCAATATTGTTTTTTTATTTATTTCATTAATTAAATCAATATCTTCTGTTCTTAAAAAAAGATTATTTCGTCGCTCATTTTTCAGAATTACGGGGAGTGTCATTTGTTTTTTTACGCGTAACTCATTAACTTTACGATAATATTCATTTATGAACGGATCGTGCGGAAGAATGCTTAAAGCAAACTTCATGTTTGCTAATGTGTACTCATGTGCGCAACAAATCAATGTATCGTCAGGAAGTGCGTTTAGTTTTTTAAGTGATTGATACATTTGAGATGCTGTGCCTTCAAAAAGCCGACCGCAGCCACCGGAGAAGAGCGTGTCGCCGCAAAACAGGTAAGGGTGGCTAAAGTAACAGATATGTCCTAAAGTGTGACCCGGCGTAGCAATTACCGTAAATTCATGCCCCAAAACGAGTGCAATATCGCCATCTTCGACTACATGCGTCGTTCCCTTATCTTGCGTTTCAGCCGGTCCGTATACCGCGATTTGTGGGAAATGTTGCAGAAGTTCTTTCACGCCGCCCACGTGATCCTGATGATGATGTGTCAGCAGAATGGCCTCGGGAACCCAGTTATGTTCTGCAATAGCTTTCAGAACAGGTGCTGCTTCACCCGGGTCCACAATCAGACAATGTTTGTCATTATTCGACAGGACCCAGATGTAATTGTCCTGAAATGCAGGAATACTGTTAAGATTCATAGATTACCTCTCAATGCGTAACGGAAGGTTGTGATGAAACCGGCAAGGATCCCTCAAACTGTCATAGCGCCCGTTAGTTGGGATGATTTGCCCTGGGGCGAACACTATCGTCAGGCGCTGGAGCATCAGCTTAACCCGTGGTTCGCAAAAATGTACGGATTTCATCTGCTTAAGATTGGTAATTTAAGCGCAGAAATCAATTCTGAAGCGTGCGCGGTTTCTCATCAGGTAAATGTTTCTTTGCAAGGCGCTCCCATGCAGGTGACTGCCGATCCTTTACATCTGCCCTTTGCCGATAAGTCCGTGGATGTTTGTTTGTTGGCTCATACGCTGCCGTGGTGTTCCGATCCACATCGCTTACTGCATGAAGCCGATCGCGTGCTTATTGATGACGGTTGGTTGATTCTGAGCGGCTTTAACCCGGTAAGTCTGATGGGATTGCGTAAACTGGTGCCCGTATTGCGTAAAACATCGCCCTACAACAGCCGGATGTTTACCCTCATGCGGCAGTTGGACTGGCTCTCATTGCTGAATTTTGAAGTACTGCACTACAGCCGTTTTCATGTCCTGCCCTGGAACAAGAAGGGCGGGAAAATGTTAAGCGCCCATATCCCTGCGCTGGGCTGTTTGCAACTGGTGGTTGCGCGTAAGCGAACCATTCCGCTTACGCTCAACCCGATGAAACAAAATAAAAGCAAAACGCCTATCCGCCAGGCCGTTGGCGCAACCCGGCAATACCGTAAACCAGACGTTTAAGCCTCAGCCTGATACCCAATATCATCCTGAGTGGGACGCATTGCAGCAGCGCGCGCAAGCTCATCACAGCGTTCGTTTTCCGGATGGCCCGCATGGCCTTTAACCCATTCCCATTTGATTTGATGCGGCCCCAGCGCGGTATCCAGACGTTTCCACAGATCGACGTTCTTCACTGGTTTTTTATCTGCTGTTTTCCAGCCGCGCTTCTTCCAGTTGTGGATCCACTGCGTAATGCCCTGGCGCACATACTGGCTGTCCGTGCTGAGTATCACTTCACACTGTTCTTTCAGGGCTTCCAGCGCAACGATTGCCGCCATCAGCTCCATGCGATTATTGGTGGTGAGGTTGTAGCCTTCGCTAAAGGTTTTTTCGCGCCCGCGATAGCGTAAAATCGCCCCATAACCACCTGGCCCTGGATTTCCCAGGCAAGAACCATCGGTGAAAATCTCTACCTGTTTAAGCATCTCTGGTAGACTTCCTGTTTTAGCAAATCGAAATCAAACGATAAGTCTGACATAAATGACCGTTATGAGCACTGGAATTACACGACAGATCGTCCTCGATACCGAAACCACCGGTATGAACCAGATTGGCGCCCACTACGAAGGCCACAAGATCATTGAGATCGGTGCGGTTGAAGTGGTGAACCGCCGCCTGACCGGGAATAACTTCCACGTTTACCTGAAACCGGATCGGCTGGTGGACCCGGAAGCGTTTGGTGTACACGGAATCGCAGACGAATTCCTGCTTGATAAACCTACGTTTGCCGATGTGGCCGATGAGTTTCTCGACTACATCCGCGGTGCGGAGCTGGTCATCCATAACGCATCGTTTGATATCGGCTTTATGGATTACGAATTCGCTAAGCTCAGGCGGGATATTCCGAAGACAAACGAATTCTGCAAAATTACCGATAGCCTGGCGCTGGCGAGGAAAATGTTTCCTGGCAAGCGCAACAGCCTTGATGCGTTATGCTCACGCTATGAAATAGACAACAGTAAGCGAACCCTGCACGGCGCATTGCTCGATGCCCAGATTCTGGCCGACGTTTATCTGATGATGACCGGTGGGCAGACCACGATGGCGTTCTCGATGGAAGGTGACAGCCAGCAGCAGAATGATACGGGGATCCAGCGTATTGTGCGACAGTCCAGCAAACTACGCGTTGTTTTCGCCACTGATGAAGAGTTAGCGGCCCATGAGTCGCGCCTTGACCTGGTGCAGAAGAAAGGCGGAAGTTGCCTCTGGCGGGCATAGTTTGTACGTTTTCCGTATGGAAATGACCATTCGGGTGATTTTTGCAGCAAACGATTAAAAAACGTGAGAAAAAGCGTTGACGAGGCGTGAGGCAATCCGTAATATTCGCTTCGTTCCCAAGCGGAACACAACGCGGAGTGGTAGTTCAGTTGGTTAGAATACCTGCCTGTCACGCAGGGGGTCGCGGGTTCGAGTCCCGTCCATTCCGCCACTATTCAGAAAGCCTGAATCAGAAATGATTCAGGCTTTCGTCGTTTTAGCCCGCCACAATAATAATCTCATCATCACACTTTATCGACCACGTCCGTGCTATCGGGCAGGCAACACATCAGGTCATCCTTAACCCGACGCATATCCAGGGGCAATCAACCTGCGAAGTGATTCATCACGCAGGCGAAACGGGGGGAAAAGTTATCGCCGATAAGCACCGTTTCTTCATTCAAGTGCTTTAGCATATACAGCTTGTCGGCACGTTCGTAAGCGTCGAAGAAGAGATAATCGACTGCATCCGTTGCTTCATCATCGGGGGATTTTTCACGTCCGTTGGGAGTGAGCATGAAAACACCGGCGGTATGGCCGAGTGGTCGGGCATAGCGAAAGAACAGTTTTCGGTTCACAGCAAACTCGCCATCATCACTTTTGAGTTTCCCTTGTACTGACAATGAAAGGTGTCCGGAGTTGTAGCTGGTAATCAGCATTATTCCATGGAGTACCTTTTTTGTATCCTGGATGTCGAGTATCGACGTGAATTCCGAGGAGCAGGAAAAACTGATTTCTTGTTTTTTCGCATTCCCGGCGATAATAAAAAAAGCGATAGCCGCCAGCCCAAAAATGGCAATCACGACTGACCATAGTAAAGGAGAGTGATCGCTTTCTTGCTTCATATCATTCCTCATGATGGCGATACTGGCTGATGCAATGGTAATAGCCGAGGTTCAGCCCGCATTCAGCGGCAAACGACCACTCAACCAGATTATGGTTGCTCGCCCAGGTATTGAGATACAGATCTTTTGGGTACGAACAGTCGGGGTTAATGCCCACGGACTTGAAAATATCCAGCGCTTTCTTTTCGGTTATGGTATCGGTGAGGGCGTTTCCTAATATATGTACACGGCATTGTTCATAGTCGATAGTCCGCAGGATAGTCGCGTCCGTCATGGCGATTTCATTGGGAATCCATGTTAACCACGCTGTCGCCAGCACGGCGATACCGGTAATTAACGCGGTTATCGCGACAGGCCAACGGCTTTGTTTCTTTTTGTTGAGCGTCGATGCAACATTGGCAATTCTGGCGGGAGCTTGCGCTTCTTCCAGTTGCTGAATATTGATATTAACGTCGCCCATCCGAAATCCCATCCGCGGAATTGTGACGATGAGTTCTGCAGGATGACCCGTAGACGTTATTGCTTTGCGCAGAAATGAAATGTGCTGATTGAGATTCGCATCCGTCGCTCTGGCGCCATTATGCTGAAAAACATTCAGCAGAATTTCATCACGCGAGGATATCTCTTTACCATTTTGCAACAAATAGAGCAGTAATTGTGTTGCCACATTATTCAATGTGGCCATTTCACCAGATGCCAGGTCTTTTAGGGTATTTTTATGTGGTCTGAAAACTAAGCCATCACCAATAATTACGGATTTAATTTTGTTTATTGGTATATGAGAAATCACTGATGTCTCCTTTAAAGCAGGATATCTCGCATTCGAGTGGGTGAAGCAATAGCATAACATAATTCATTTATAAAAAATGGTTGTACCATAGATCGCTTTATTAATATTCATATAACAATATTTTAATATCTCTTATAGAATCCTCTTTTCTCCTTCCTCTCTTTCACTATCTTATTGTCATTACTCGCTTTTGATATCCAATTTCATTTTTACAAAAATTTCATAAATACATTTTGCCTGTTGTTCTGGCTAAATAAAAAAATAGTTGATAGATAAAAACTCTATAAAAATGCTGAATGATAGATATTAACACTGGCTACGTCGTGATTTTTGGCGGTTTTTTAGGTAAACGATCGCTGTGCAGACAGTGTGACAACATGATTCCCTGAGTTTGATTAATACCGGATTTTTGCATTGTGTCATTTTCCCGTCGACTTAATATAAGCCCCGAAACAGCGTAAACAACTGTGGACGGTATTTCGGATGGAATACCAATGAAGTTCAAAATACGGGGCGGCTTGAGATGGATTGTTTGCAAGGATATGCGCTACCGCCACCTGCAGATCAGGATTCCCGGACATAAATTATCTGCGGAAATAGATCTTCGGAATAACTAAAAAACAGATATAAGGTTAAGTAGTAATATGAAAATGAAAAACGTGGCTGTGGCCTGTGCGCTGATGGCGGGAATGACTTTTACTGCCTCTTCTGCTTTTGCTGCAAAAAATGTCGAACCGACTAACGGTAAAATTCACTTCACCGGTTCTCTGGTTAATTCCGCATGTGGTCTGGCACCAGAATCCAGCCCGGTACAGGTTAATTTTGGTGAGATCCCAACTTCTCAGTTAAAAGACAACCAACGTGCTGGCGTTAAGCATGCCAAAATCGTTCTGCAGGGCTGTGATACGACCGTCGCGAAAACAGCCACTGTGACTTATACCCCGGCAACGATTGATACAGACAACAACGCGCTGGCTGCGTTCACTTCTGGTACTGCAAAGGGTGCGGGCATCGGTATGATTGACAGTGGCAACCAGGACGTGGAATGGGGCCAAGCCGCCTCTCAGGTCAACATTACCGATGGTGAAACCGACATTGATTTCGTCGCTTACCTGCAGGCAAACAACGCATCTGCCGCGGTAACCCCAGGTGATTTCGAATCTACCGTTAATTTCCAGATCGACTACCAGTAACGATCTGCAGCAGGCGCATTAACGCGCCTGCTTAACCCTTCCTGCGAATAACTGAAAGGAAATGCGGTGATGCCTGGATGGCGAATTTTACTGCTTTTTATCTTCATATCGCCTGCATGGGTTTTGGCTGACACCAATCGTCTTGTCAGTACGCCCGGCAAAATGCGCATGCGCGGAAATATTATTGAGGCTGCCTGTTATGTCGATCCACGCGACCGGTCGCTACTGGTTGAATTTGATGATCTCTCAGCCAGAGATATTTCCGGAAAACCAGAGAAAGTATCAGCGCATGATTTCAGCATTCATTTGTTGGGATGTTCATTAGGGGATTCTCAACACCCCGGGAATCTGTTTCAACGCGCCAATATTACCTTTTCTGGTGCACCGGATAGTGACAATCCTGATTATCTAAGCGTGCAATCGGAAACTGAAAATTTAGCGATAGAAATATATGACAGCAACGGACAGCAAATTCATCTGGGTGAGCCATCACCGGACTATGTGCTTAATCCAGGGAAAAACACGCTCAATTTTACGGCTT
Source organism: Citrobacter sp. 506 (assembly GCF_050434985.1). Lineage (NCBI taxonomy): Bacteria > Pseudomonadati > Pseudomonadota > Gammaproteobacteria > Enterobacterales > Enterobacteriaceae > Citrobacter > Citrobacter sp. 506. Next base: position 2,058,569 of record NZ_JBNDJN010000001.1, on the reverse strand, counting down.
ATTTGATCTCCCGCGACGGAAGAATGACATCTGGCGAATTTACTGCGGTCACGCATTTTGTTGTGAATTATCTCTGAGCTGCACTGCAATTCGGGTATCTGAAGGTTTGCGAACGAAAATGATCACGCTGAAAACAGATAAAAAACGTCTGGCGCTTTTTATTGCTCTGGTCTGTGCCTCTTCATGGGCTGAAGCGGATGAGGCCATTGAATTTAATACCGACGTACTGGATGCCAGCGACAGGCACAATGTCGATTTGCAGCGTTTTTCCGAAGGCAACTTTGTGACTCCCGGAGAATATCTGCTGGATGTTCGTATTAACAGCCAGGAGATTCCACAGCAGTCGATCCGTTATATCGTCGATCCTGCCAACCCGCATAAATCCATGGCATGTCTGACCCCGCAACAACTCGAATTACTGGCGCTCAAAGAAGAAGCGCTGGCCTATATTCATCCGATTAGCGCGACCTGCTATGACATTTCCCGCCTGCCGGGTGTGGCGTTGAATAATAGCGCAGGCGTACTGGACATTATCGTGCCTCAGGCGTGGATGAAATATACCGATCCAGACTGGACGCCACCGGAGCGTTGGGATAACGGCGTCGCGGGGCTGATTTTTGACTACAGCGTCTCGGGCCAGGCCACACATTATGAACAGGGCGGCGATCGTTATCGCTCTCTGTCTGGCTATGGGCAGACAGGTTTTAACCTCGGCGCGTGGCGATTTCGTGGCCAGTATCAGGCCAATTACGCTTCGGATGATAATCGCGGCCGTATCGACTGGGATCAGATCTATGCCTATCGACCGTTGCCGATGCAGGCTGCAAAACTGACGGTCGGCGAAATCTACCTGAATTCTCAGGTTTTTGATTCGGTGCGTTTCACCGGGGCTAACCTCGCCAGCGACGAGCGTATGTTGCCACCGAATTTGCAGGGCTACGCGCCTGAAGTGCACGGCATCGCCCGCAGCAATGCGAAGGTTACCGTCAGTCAGCAGGGCCGTGTTATCTATCAAACCACCGTTCCTGCAGGGCCATTTAATATTCAGGATCTGCACGGTTCGGTACGCGGCACGCTGGATGTTCGCGTCGAGGAGCAGGATGGCAGCGTACACACTTTTCAGGTCAATACAGCCGATATTCCTTACCTGACGCGCCCAGGCTATGTGCGCTACAACGCCGCGGTCGGGAAGCCATCGCGTTATAACCACGACGTTCAGGGGCCTGCGTTTTATAGCGGTGATTTCTCATGGGGGGTCAGCAATGCATGGTCGCTGTACGGCGGCGTGCTGCTCACTGGCGATCGCTATAACGCCTGGTCGATAGGGATTGGGCGGGACTTGAGCTGGCTGGGGGCGCTGTCGGCTGATGCGACGCAATCCGTGAGTCGGGTAAAGCATCAGGCTGAACAAAAAGGCATGTCTTTTAAGCTCAGCTACGCCAAAACTTTTGATGAGTACAACAGTGCCATCACCTTTGCCGGTTACCGCTTCTCACAGCGTAACTTCCGCACTTTCTCGCAGTTTCTCGACGAGCAGTATGAAAATAACAACAGTGCCGGCAACGAAAAAGAGATGTACACCATCACCGGCAACAAAACCTTCTTTGCTGACGATCCACTATTAGCGACCACGCTGTACCTGACCTATACCCACCAGAACTATTGGGATCGCGGTTCCCAGGATCGTTACGGATTATCGATGGGGCACAGCTTTTCATTTGCTGGCATCCAGGGGATCAGCGCCAACGTTGCGGCTTACCGCTCTGAGTATCAGGGCAAACGAGACGACAGTCTTTCGCTTTCAATCTCGGTGCCATGGAGCGATGGCCGCTCAATGGATTACGAATTGCAGAACAGCGGCAACCAGACCAGCCAGATGGTTTCGTATTCCGATAACCGCGACCGTAACAATCCGTGGCGTTTGCGCACAGGGGTTTCCGGTGAAGGGCGTACGGCGTTTGATGGCTATTACAAGCACCGCAGCATGATGGCGGAACTGGAATCTAACGTCAGCTGGCAGCAATCACGTTATTTCTCCGTTGGCGGCACGATGCGCGGCGGTTTTACCGCGACGCGTCACGGTGCGGCGCTGCACAACAGCCAGGCGTCGATGAATACCGCCAGGGTGATGGTTGATACCGACGGGGTGGCGAACGTGCCGCTGAACGGCGAACAGGCGCACTCAAACCGCTTCGGTATTGCCGTCGTACCGGACGTCGTTAGCTATCACAGCTTTGATACCCGTATCGATGTGGACGCAATGGACGAGGACATTTCCGCGACTAAAGCCATCGTGACCAACACCCTGACGGAAGGTGCGATTGGCTACCAGCATTTTGCCGTGGCGCAGGGGCAAAAAATGATGGCGCTGCTGCGCCTGAAGGATGGTTCGGTACCGCCGTTTGGCGCCGAAGTGTTTAACGCTAACGGCGTTAGCGTCGCCATGGTAATGGAAAACGGTATGGCCTGGATTGCGGGTGTGAATCCGGCTGAGCGTCTTTCCGTTGCCTGGGCTGGCCGTGCGCAGTGCCACTTACAGGTGCCACAACAAATCAACCCGGAAGGTAACGTGCTGTTGCCTTGTGAATAATTTCAATAACCTGAATGAATTTTGTCATGAATAATCAAGCTTTTTACTCCGTGCAGCGTTGGCTTAAACCCGTGGCCTGTGGCCTGCTTTTGATTGCAGAGATCAACACCTCATGGGCGGGTATTGCGCTCGACCGTACCCGCATGATCATCACTGGTGATGCGCGCTCAGTCAGTGCGAACTTAACCAATACCAGCCCGAGCATTCCGTTTTTGGCTCAGTCGTGGGTGGAAGATGCCAACGGAACAAAAATTACCTCGCCGCTAATGGTCTTACCGCCGCTGCAACGAATTAACGGCGGGCAAAAGGGAATTGCCCGCGTGACGAAAACCAGCGGGATCAACGCCCTGCCGCAGGATCGCGAGAGCTTGTTCTACCTGAACGTACGTGAAATTCCGCCTAAACCGGATAAGCCGAACGTGCTGCAACTGGCGATGCAGTCGCGCATCAAATTGTTCTACCGTCCGGCCGCCATTGTGCCGGAAACGCCGGGCGCCGTGTGGCAAAACCAACTGGTCTTTCACAAGCAGGGCCAGCGCTGGAGTGTGGATAACCCAACGCCTTACTTCGTCACCTTAATCGGCTTAAGCCGCAAGCCAGAAGCGCAGGGAGGCGGCAGATTGACCGACTTCCCCGGCGTTATGGTCTCACCAAAATCCTCTCTCGATTTCAGCGTCACGGACGGCAGCGTCAGCCAGTTCAGCATGATGTACGTGAACGATTTTGGCGGTCATCCCGAACTGAAATTCAGCTGCACAGGCAATGTATGTAAAGCATTGCCGATGGAGCAACAGCCCCGGTAACAGGAATCGTAAATGAAAAAGATGCTTTGCGCCCTGCTGATGGCGGGCATGGCCTGGCAGGTTCAGGCCACCAGCGGCCGCCAGGATATGAGCAACGTGTCCGGTGAGTATGGCAACGTCCGCTTTCATGGCCGGGTCTACGTGTCGCCGTGCGTGCTGGATATGGCCTCACGCGATCAGACCATCAATCTTGGTGATATTTCCGCCAGTCGGTTTCGCCAGGGCGGCGATCGCAGCGAACCGGTGTTGGTCACGCTGTACCTGAACGGCTGCTTAAAGGGCTCTGGTCATACCCTGAGGGATTTCCCCGGGCAGACCAGCGAAATGCCTGAGCTGGCGCACAGCACGGTGGAACGTGGCGTTTCGATGACGCTGATGGCCGAAGGCGCGCCTGAAAACAGTGACCTGGGGCGTATTCGTGGTGATGTGCGCGGCGCGGGCATTCGGCTACTGACCGAGCGTAATCAGCTGATCCATCTGAACCAACCGCAACGTATGTGGATCCTCAAACCAGGCGATAACGCCATTCACTTTCTGGCCACGCTGGAATCTTTTGGGCCAGAGGTGACTGCCGGAGAATTTAACGGCCTGGTGAGACTTAAGCTGGAGTATCTATGAGCGTATTACGCAAAGCGCTGTTGTGGGTTGCCCTGGTTGGCTGTCCACTGGCCGGGCAGGCATTTACACAGGGGGAAGGTGAGCCGGAGGGCGGGTCGCCGCATCAGTACGATATCGAACTGAGTTCGCTGGATGTCAGTAAAAACCACGTGGGTGGCAGAACGGATCCGTTTACCTGGAACCTGGGCAGTTGGTATGTGGTGAATTTCTATTGCGAGCAGGCTGACATCGCCCGGTCGCCGATTTACTACACCACCACGACTACGATGCCGCCTTCAAATCAGGGGGCGAACCGTTTTCGTCTAAATGAGTATCTGGATGTGGAAGTGCAGGTGTGGGTTGCCGGGGGCTATAAACGGTATGTTCAGGCGCCTTTTACCAACGTTTCAAACCGCAACAGCAATAACACTTGCAAAAAGCGCAAGGGCTACACGCGCGCCACTAACGTTGAAAGTGGTTCAAAAGGGAAAGTGACGTTTATTGTCACTAAACCCATTATCAACGGCATCAATATCACTTCCCAATCGCTGGTGGAGGTAGCCGGGCGCATGGGGAGCGCGGGACCTACGCCCACTACGGCGATTTCCCGTGTGGTGATTAAATCCGGGCTGATTACCGTACCGGACAAATGCACCTTCAACCGGGGAGACAAAATCAGTATTGAGTTTGGCGATCTGCCAGGATCCGCTGCCCGGCTCAATGGCACTAACTACAGCAAGTCGATCCCCATTCATGTTGTTTGTGAAGGCGGCAGCTTCGATCAGGGCGCGCTGAACATTAATCTTGGCGTACAAACTACCACGGCGTCAGGCACGGCGGGGTTCAACGATCATCTCCTCGGCACGCTGAGCGGCGGACAAAAGCGCGACGATCTCGGCATTATGCTTAAAGACGAGAGCGGTGGCACCGTCGTGCCCAATCAATTCTATAACGTGAAAGGTTTTTACCAGAATCAGGGCGACTGGAATCTCACCGCTGCACCGGTGGCAAAGCCGGGCGTGGGAAGCGTTAAGGAAGGTGAGTTTGAAGCCTCTGCCACCGTTGTTGCGCAGTTTCAGTAGGGGGATGCCATGAGATGTTCGGCGTTATTCGCGATCGGCGTGTTACTGCTTGGCGGCATGGCGCAGGCCGACACCAAACTGGTCGGCGGTGATATGTATTTTCACGGCACTATCAGAGCGCTGGCCTGCAGCCTGGCACCAGGAGGCGACAAAATCGAGGTCGATTTCGGGCAAATCGCAACGCAGGAGCTCTATCTCTCTGGGCGCAGTAAGCCGGAAAAATTCAGCATTCAGCTACGCGACTGCAACCCCGAGGTTTTTCGCGGGATCTCGGTCACTTTCAGTGGTAGTGAGGATGCTGAACTGGACGATCATCTGGCGCTGGATAGCAGTGAACAGGGCGGCGCGACTGGGATCGGTATTGGGATGAGCGAAGAGGACGGCACGGCAATCCGCCTTGATGAGAGCACGTCAGTCAAAGAGATAACTGCAGGCTCGATGACGCTAAATTTTTGGGCGTGGGTCGCAGCAGAGCCGTCGGCGATAAAAAATCAGTCTCTCGAATACGGTCCGTTCAGCGCCAGCGGAACCTGGACACTGAACTACCAGTAGCATGATGAACGCACTGAATCGTATTGCCCCGCTGCCTGCGCAGAAATTATTGCTCGTTATTAGTCTGTTTTTCTGGTGTGGGGGAATGCATCTCTACTGGCTGAATAACGGCGGCAGCGGTCTGTCGTTGCCGCTTAATATTACGAGCTGGATTTATGCCGTTGTGCTGGCTGCAAGCGCATCAGTGCTGGTTCCTCGTCAACGCTGGCGCATCACTGTCCCCGCCACGGTTTTTTCGATGGGGGCGCTCATCCTGACGCTGCTTTGTCTGCTGACGCCTGGCGTCTGGCAGTTCGAGGCGCAGCTGGTCGCAGGGGCGCTGCTGGGAGGCGTGCTCGTCTATCTGGTGACATTGCAGATTCCGCTTGCGGCAAACACCCTGACGGTACTGCTGACTCTGCTATGGGGGGCGTGCGTCATCGAATGTCTGGCGTTTTTGTATCAGTACTGGCATTTGCCGGGTGTTGATTACTGGGAGTTTGCCTGGCGACGCGGTACGCGGCCCTACGGTATTTTTCAGCAGGTCAATCTGATGGCCAGCTTCACTGCATCTGGTGTGCTGCTGTCAGCTCCGCTCTTTGTACGGCTACGCGACGGATATCGAATTGTCATCGGGATTGCCCTGGTGATGATGGGCTTTGTGCTGCATGAATCCCAGTCGCAAACCGGCTATGTGTCTGTGGTGGTAGGTGAAGTCTTGCTGCTGGTGGTTTTCCCAGCGCAACGTCGTATGTTGTTGCTACTTCTGCTGCCGCTGGCGTTAGGCATGGTGGCGGGCACGCTCGCTCGCCATTTTTTGTCCGTTGCTACAGTCGATCACCTGACCACTTCCCAGGTGCGCTGGACGGTGCTTAAAACGTCACTGGCATTATTTGCCGAACGCCCGTGGACGGGGTGGGGCGTGGGCAGTTTTGCCGCCGTGTTTCTCGAACGCGCGGGGCCGTTGGGGCTGAGCAGCATCTCGCATCCGCACAATGAGCTGGTGCTGTGGCTGGTGGAGGGCGGCCTGGTTGGACTGGCGGGGGCGCTGTGCTTTATTACGGGGGGCTTCTGGCTGTGGATGCACGGAAATCGCTGGCGTCGCGCTTGTCTGGTGGCGGCGCTGCCGGTGGTTATTCATATGTTGACAGAATACCCCGTCAGGCAGTCAACACCACACTGGTTACTGCTGATCCTGCTGCTTCGTTGTGCAGATAGCCCGCTAAAAGGGGCTCGCCTGACGCTTACGTCGACGTCGCTGATTCGTGCGCTGGCATTGATCTCGTTTTTAACCTTCACGCCATTGTTGCTTCTCTCACTGCACACGCAACAGCAGTTGACGCTGGCGGAGCGACAGTCAGCGCAGTGGCGTCTGGCCGAGTCGCTCCCTGTAGGAGGCTGGCTCCTTGCCCCTCGCTACCGGTTTGATGTTCAGATGGGGTATCTGCAACGGTATCAGCGTACCCGGGACGCTCGCTGGCTGGAAGCGGTTCGCCGCTGGGCGCCTGACTATGTGCGTGTTCACCCAGACCCGAATGTCTCCTTCACGCAAATCTTGCTGGCGTTACAGCAGCGCGACCTACCTGAGGCGCATCGTCTGGCGACGCGCTTTTACCTGACATACCCGAACGATCGCCGTATCCCTTGGCTGCAGGATGCACGACGTCCTTTCAATCAAAAAATGGAATGATATGAACAGATTCAGCGAACAGACCCGCCATGTGCCAGAGCTTCCCCGCAACGCCGAGCTGCTGCGGATCACCGGGATCCGTTTGCAGCGCATCCATTTTTTTGATGATGCATCGCTGGATGTCTGTGAGGTGTTAAGTCAGGTACGCACGCCGCTACCGCTCGATCTTTTTTTCAAGCACCTTTCCATCACCGCAAAACAGCAGCTATTTCTGTGGCAAATGCGGCAGGTACTGGCACTCTCAGGAAGTTATTCGCTGAATTTATCCGTCAGGATGCTGACCTGTCTGTCGTGGATTGCGCAGCTCGCCCGGCAGGCGCATCAGGGGCGGATTGTTATCGAAATACAGGATCCTGGCACCATGATGCGACTGGAAAAGGCAGAACAGCAGGCCGTATGCATTGCCGTTAAAACCCTGGTGCGTCACGGGTTTCGCGTGTGGCTGGATGATGTTTCGCCTGAGCTATTTTTTGTCTGGCGACTGTCTGGCATCCGTTTCGATGCCATCAAAATTGAAAGCGGAATGTTTCATCAGTTCAGGACGTCGGATTGGCAGTTAAGGGTACTGGTCAATCAATTTCGCGGGCTGGGAGAACGGGTTGTGATCGAGGGGGTGGAAACGCCGCAGGATTATGCCATTTGCCGTATGAGCGGCGCAGATGCTGTACAGGGATTTTTGTTCGAGCAGGAAGTATTACCGAAAGGCCTGAATCATTGCTGATTCAGGCCATGGTCATTATTCGCTCAGCGTCTGTGCGATATCTTTTTGCACCTGCTGGCGCTGTTCTGGGGTCAGTACTTTGTTCAGGTCGAAATAGTATTTCACGCGGTAATAACGCGCCTGCTGTTCGATATTGCTGAACGCGGAAAGCTGTTTTTTGACGGCGGCTTCATCCCATTTCCCGGACTTGATGACGTCAATCAACGCGCCGTCTTTAACATCCTTCACCGATATCTGGCTAACGTTGGTTTCGAGCTGCTGGTGCAGTTTTTTGATTTGCGCAACCTGGTCAGTGCTCAGTTTAAGGTGCTGAACTACCGGGTCCTGAGCTGGTGCGGGTACATTGGATACGTTTGCTGCAAGCGTGCTAAAAGAAGCGCCAGCCACGGTTGCCGCCAGCAAAGTCATGCGTACGAAGTTCTTCATTTCGGGATCCTGATAAGGGAATTATTAACATTGTCTGTCACTCGCTGGTGACGAGTGATTATCCTTTGCAGAATACGATGCCCGAAGCACGTCGCCACGCGAATTTGTTTTGCGGTTGGTTACGGAGTGAAACAATCCCGCTACGGAAAACGTTGTGCAGCGGGAAGAAGGCGATATCTACAGCGTGAACGGGTCAGCGTCCTGCCAGGCGGGGAATTTCTCGCGGTACTCGCGCAGCGCCGAGAGTGACAGTTCAGCGTCAATGCGCGTAGCCTGATGCGGCTCGGCGGTGGCAATAATCTCCCCTTGCGGATTAATCACCCGGCTGTCACCGCGATAATGATGGCCGTTACCATCAGTACCTACGCGGTTACATCCTGCTACATAAGCCTGGTTCTCAATTGCCCGTGCGGTGAGCAGAACCTGCCAGTGTAGCGAACGCGGCGCCGGCCAGTTGGCGACATACAATGCCAGGTCGTAATCGTTGCGGTTGCGCGACCATACTGGAAAACGCAGGTCATAACAGACCAACGGCAGAATGCGCCAGCCGCGCCATTCAAAAATAACCCGCGCGTCACCCGCCTGATAATGTTGATGTTCATCCGCCATGCGGAACAGATGGCGCTTGTCATAGAAATGGACATTACCTTCGGGTTCGACCAGCAAAAAGCGGTTTACTGGGCCACGTTCAGACAGGAGAGCGGCGCTGCCTGCTATAAGGGCGTTCGTCTGTTGCGCCTTAGTGCGCATCCAACTGACAACCTCTTCCTGCGGCAGCGATTTGCTTGCCGCTTCCATGGCAAATCCGCTGGTAAACATTTCAGGTAACACAATGACATCACGTCCGGTGACGGTTTCCAGTTGGCGGTCGAAATGGCGCAGGTTAGCCGGACCATCCATCCAGACCAAAGATTGTTGCAAGAGAGTAATCTTCAAACCAGACACAGTACCAAACTCCTCGTTGTGGGCTTAAGTTAACTCTAACATCTTATTCGCGGAGTGTGTGGGTGGGGGACATATTGAAAGGCCATTTTCCAGAAACCGCTGATTTGCATTTATCAGTATCTCCAACCACCATTTACAGGCAGAATAATGCGGGGATCGTCCAAGGAGGAAAAATGCTAAAGATATTAACCACTATCGCTACGATGGTCGTGGCAACAGGTGCAATGGCGCAAAGCGATATTAACCTGAGCACTCTGGCGAAAGATGATGCGACAAAAGCAGCGTACAGCCAAATGGTGGAAGGGAATAAATTGCCCGCATGGATCAATAAAGGGGGAACATCTTCCCCGACGCAGACGGTGAAGCTGGGTGGCGAATCATACCAGGTTCTGAGCGCGTGCAAACCGCATGATTGCAGTGCAGAACGTATTGCGGTGCTGTGGTCAGAAAAGTCACAGCAGATGATGGGGGTGTTCTCAACGGTTGATGAGAAAACCTCACGAGAGAAACTAACGTGGCTGAACGTGAGCGACGAGTTGTCAATCGACGGTAAAACGGTACTGTTCGCTGCGCTGAGCGGGAGCCTGCAAAATCATCCTGATGCGTTTAACTACAACTAATGTGTAAGCAAAAAAGCGGAGCTTCAGCTCCGCTTTTTATTTCGCCGATATTCAGGCCGCTTCGACTTTACGCACCTTCTCTGGCAGCTTTACCGGCTGAGTCGCCAGCGCCTCGGGTTCAAAGTCATCCACGTTGATGCTACGCAGACGACTTGCTTCGGCTTTCACCAGAATTGCGGCTTCGTCTTTATCAATCAGCCCTTTAGCCAGCGCATTGTGCGCCAGTTCATCCAGGCGGGTAAACGGCAGGTTTTTACCCAGCTCTTTGCAGATCCGCTGGTGGATAGGGTCGGCTGCAATCACATCCAGCAAAGCCTCTTCCAGCAAACCTACCGGGTTATGCTCGCTCGGCGTCAGGTATTGACCACGACCAAGGCGAGAACGGGTGGCGCTCGGAACCTGCAGAATCTTCGCGACTTTATGATCCAGCTTGTCAGACGGTGCATGGTAGTGGCGACCGGTAGGGAAGATAACCACATTCAGCAGGCCCGCGACCAGTCGGTTCGGGAAGTTTTTCAGCAGGTCGTCCATCGCCTGTTCCGCTTTGTACAACGCATCCTGAACGCCCCAGTGAACCAACGGCAGGTCTGCTTCATTACGGCCTTCATCGTCATAACGCTTCAGTACCGCAGAGGCCAGATACAGCTGACTTAACACATCGCCCAGACGCGCGGAGATACGTTCACGGCGCTTCAGGCTACCGCCCAGTACGGCCATGGAGACATCCGAAAGCAGTGCCAGGTTAGCGCTCAGACGGTTCAGATGCTGGTAGTAACGTTTGGTCGCATCGCCGGTTGGCGTGCTGCTGGTTAAGCCGCGCGTCAGGCCCAACCAGAAGCTGCGCACTTTGTTACTGCCGACGTGGCCGATGTGTTTGAACAGCAGCTTGTCGAACGCATTCACATCGTTACTCTGTGCCGCAGCCATCTCTTCCAGAACGTACGGATGGCAGCGAATCGCCCCCTGACCGAAGATCATCATGCTCCGGGTCAGAATGTTGGCACCTTCAACGGTAATGGCGATAGGCGCGCCCTGATAAGCACGGGCGAGGAAGTTGCTTTCGCCAAGCATAATGCCTTTACCGCCAGTAATATCCATTGCATCGATGATTGACTGCTGTCCACGGTGGGTACAGTGATACTTCACGATGGCCGACAGCACCGCCGGTTTTTCACCCAGCATAATACCGTAGGTAATCAGCGACGCCGCTGCATCCATCACGTACGCGTTACCCGCAATACGTGCCAACGGCTCTTCAATACCTTCCATCTTACCGATAGAGATTTTGAACTGGCGACGAATGTGCGCATACGCGCCGGTTGCCATTGCGACCGATTTCACGCCGCCCGTCGAGTTAGACGGCAGGGTAATACCGCGTCCCACGGACAGACATTCCACCAGCATGCGCCAGCCCTGACCGGCCATTTTTGGGCCACCGATGATGTAATCAATCGGCACGAAGACATCTTTGCCCAGCGTCGGACCGTTCTGGAACGGCACGTTCAGCGGGAAGTGTCGACGCCCAATTTGTACGCCTGGGGTTGACGTTGGGATCAGCGCACAGGTAATGCCAAGATCTTCTTCACCACCCAGCAGTTTTTCCGGGTCGGAGAGTTTAAATGCCAGACCCAGTACGGTAGCGATAGGCGCCAGCGTGATATAACGCTTATTCCAGGTCAGGCGCATACCCAGCACCTGCTGGCCCTGCCAGTCGCCCATACAAACCACGCCGGTATCAGGGATCGCGCCTGCATCGGAACCCGCTTCCGGGCTGGTCAGAGCAAAGCAGGGGATCTCCTGACCACGTGCCAGACGCGGCAGGTAATGATTCTTCTGCTCTTCGGTGCCGTAATGCTGCAGCAGTTCGCCAGGGCCTAAGGAGTTAGGTACGCCAACGGTGATCGCCAGGATCCCGGAAACGCCGGAGAGTTTCTGCAGAACGCGAGCCTGAGCATACGCGGAGAATTCCAGCCCGCCGTACTCTTTCTTAATGATCATCGCGAAGAAGCGGTGTTCTTTCAGATACGCCCACAGTTCCGGCGGCAGATCCGCGAGTTCATGGGTGATCTGGAAGTCGTTCGCCATGCGGCAGGCTTCTTCCACCGGGCCGTCAATAAACGCTTGTTCTTCAGCTGTCAGATGCGGCTGAGGATAGTTATGCAGTTTTTTCCAGTCTGGCTTGCCCTGGAACAGGTCGCCTTCCCACCAGGTTGTACCGGCATCAATCGCCTCTTTCTCAGTACGCGACATCGGCGGCATGACTTTACGGAAACCGCGGAACACTGGCGCAGAGATCATGGATTTGCGCATTGGCGTAAAGTTAAACGGTACGAGGAGAATGGCCAGAGGAACCAGCAGCCAGATTGACCACAGGCCAACCACGCCAAGCGCAGCTGTCCAGGCGAGCAAAATTAAGCTGCTGAGGAATAAGCTCACGCGGTGATAAAACAGAACGCTGAGCAGAACAACCGTAGCGATAATACTCAAAATCATCATAACGAAAAGCTCCCTTGCTTGTAGGAGGTCTGACCACTTGTGATGATATGGTTGTAGTGGATGTAAATTCTTTTAGCAATGTGTTTACAAAATAATTACAACAAAGCTCACATTGTTGCTGTTTTAACCGGCACAAAAAATCAAAAGCCGCAGCCATTCCTGTGGCTTGTACTTCTCGCTGGTAGCGCTATCCGGTACACTGCATCTTGTCATTTACATTCATGCTGAAGGATATCCTCATGTACCAGGATCTTATTCGTAACGAACTGAGCGAAGCGGCGGAAACGCTGGCTAATTTTCTTAAAGATGACGCCAATATTCACGCCATTCAGCGCGCGGCGGTCCTGTTGGCAGACAGCTTTAAAGCTGGCGGTAAGGTACTTTCTTGCGGTAACGGCGGTTCCCATTGCGACGCGATGCACTTCGCCGAAGAGCTGACCGGACGTTATCGCGAAAACCGCCCAGGCTACCCGGCGATCGCTATCTCTGATGTCAGCCATATCTCCTGCGTCAGCAACGATTTCGGTTACGATTATGTCTTCTCCCGCTACGTTGAAGCCGTGGGTCGCGAAGGCGATGTCCTGTTAGGCATCTCTACTTCGGGTAACTCCGGTAACGTGATTAAAGCGATTGCCGCAGCGCGTGAGAAAGGGATGAAAGTCATCACCCTGACTGGTAAAGATGGCGGCAAAATGGCGGGTAGTGCGGATATCGAAATTCGCGTACCACACTTTGGCTATGCTGACCGTATTCAGGAAATTCATATCAAAGTGATCCATATCCTGATCCAGTTGATCGAAAAAGAGATGGTGAAGTAAGAAGGCTATTTTATTTGCCATTTTGAATCCGGGCAGTGCCCGAAATCCTCACGTACTACGTGTACGCTCCGGTTTCCGCGCGCTGTCCGAATCTAAACTGGCTGCAACAATTACGCCTTCCCGCTTAAAGGCGTTTGTGGAGGTGATGTATGTGCGAACTGCTCGGGATGAGCGCCAATGTGCCAACCGATATCTGCTTTAGCTTCACCGGGCTGGTTCAGCGCGGCGGAGGTACCGGGCCGCACAAAGACGGCTGGGGTATTACGTTTTATGAAGGTAAGGGCTGCCGTACGTTTAAAGATCCGCAACCCAGCTTTAATTCGCCTATCGCCAAACTGGTACAAGACTATCCCATCAAATCCTGTTCCGTGATTGCCCATATTCGTCAGGCGAATCGTGGCGAAGTGGCATTGGAAAATACCCATCCATTTACGCGTGAACTGTGGGGACGTAACTGGACGTACGCTCATAACGGACAGCTCAGCGGCTATAAATCGCTGGAAACCGGTAATTTCCGCCCGGTTGGGGAAACCGACAGCGAAAAAGCTTTCTGCTGGCTGCTCCACAAGCTAACTGAACGGTATCCGCGTACGCCTGGCAATATGACGGCAGTGTTTAAATATATCGCGATGCTGGCAGGAGAATTGCGTGAGAAGGGCGTCTTCAACATGCTGTTGTCTGACGGGCGTTATGTGATGGCTTTCTGCTCGACCAACCTGTTTTGGATCACCCGTCGTGCGCCGTTTGGCGTGGCGACACTGCTGGATCAGGATGTGGAAATCGATTTTAGCTCAGAGACCACACCCAATGATGTGGTCACCGTGATTGCCACTCAGCCGCTAACCGGCAATGAAACCTGGCAAAAGATTATGCCAGGCGAGTGGGCGTTATTTTGTCTCGGGGAGCGTATAGTTTGATGCCAGTTGCGGCTGAACCACTTCGTGACTCAACGGCTTGCTGATAACGTAACGGCCATCGACGACGGAAACGGTCGGTGGCTTACGCGTTTGTTCAAAGTAATCGTAGCCAGGCTTTAGCTGCGCCCAGAATTCTTTGTAATACGAGAACTTATGGCGCTGCATGTTGGCATCGGTCATGCGGAATGGATAAATGCTAACCTGCACGCTGGACTGCCCAAACACCAGTGCGCCGGTGACAAACTGGAAAATCTCATCAATGCCGTTGTCGGTCATTGCGTAGCAGCCGACGGAAACGCAGGCGCCGTGGATCATCAGGTATTTACCTTCATAACCGTGTGCGCGGTCATAGGCGTTAGGGAAACCAATGTTAATCGCTTTATAAAAGCGGCTATCCGGTTTCAGCTGTCCGCGCTGTACGCTGTAAAACCCTTCCGGGCTTTTGAAATCGCCCTGACGCTGTTTCGGACCTAAGCCGCCGGAATAATTGCAGATCTTATAGCTGTCGAGCAATTGATACTGTTCGCCCATCTTGACGTACAGATCCAGCGTTCGCTCTTCTTTGAAGATCTGGATATAGACGGGGGAGCCCATTAATTGCTGCTTATATTCTTTGCTGACAGGCGTAGTCGGGCTGCTGCTGCTCAGCAAACCGGCAAATGAAACGCACGGCAATAAAAGCATCGCAAGAAAAAATGCGATTTTACGCATACTGCTTATTCCTTGATAAAACGATTACACACGCCAGGACGGCAAAAAGAGTTCCCAAATCGGATAAATCTGGATCTGGAGCGCTCACATTATCACCCAGAGAGTTTTTCGCAAGTCTCTCGTGCGGCGTTTACACTTTAGATTTTCTTTATACGGAAAATTGTGCTTAAAGGCAGTCAGACACTGACGTATTTTGCGGGTTAGCGCACGTCATTAAGTCTTCTGAGTGCAGAATTCCTAATATATTGAATTTAAAAAATTAATAATTTAATAATCGAATATTAAAATGGAATGCCCGGCAATAGCGGTAGACTGCGGCGAACGTGTTTGATTAGGTAGTGTTGTTTTCATGTCTTTTGTCTCTGCGCCCCGACGCTTTTTGCCGGGTCTGCTGTCTTTGTGTGTTGTGTTGTCCTCGCCGTCTGTCGCCAAAGTTCAGCCCCTCTTATCTGACGCCCATTTAAGCTATGCGGCGCAATTACGCATGCGTAACCGCGCCCGGCTGCTGAAGCAGTACCACGCGCAGGTAAAAAAGCAGGCAAGTTATGTGGTGGAAGGTAATGCGCAAAGTAAAAGCGCGCTGCGCCAGCAAAACAGGACGCTGATTAAACAGCACCCGGAGTGGTTCCCGGGGCCACTAAAAGCGAGCGATCAACGCTGGCAGGAGCTGGCTGAGAATGACCATTTTCTCAGTAGCGATCATCTGCACAACATAACCGAAGTGGCAATCCACCGTCTTGAGCAGCAGTTAGGTAAACCCTATTTGTGGGGCGGGACCAGCCCGGAACAAGGCTTTGACTGTAGCGGGCTGATCTTTTATGCCTACAACAAAATTCTGGCAGCAAAATTGCCACGTACGGCGAATGAAATGTATCACTATCGGCGGGCGACCATCGTCGCTAATCGCGACCTTCGTCGTGGTGATTTATTGTTCTTTCATATTCACAGTCGGGATATTGCCGATCATATGGGCGTCTATTTGGGGCAGGGACAATTTATTGAATCGCCGCGTACGGGAGAAACGATTCGGGTGAGCAATTTATCCGATGACTTCTGGCAGGATCATTATCTCGGCGCTCGTCGTATTCTGACGGAAAATACCATTCTGTAATCAAAAAGGCGGTGCGAATGGCACCGCCTCGTCAGGGGTTAACTCAACGCCCCCATAATCTTTAATTCCAGCTCATCCGGAACTTCGTTATATGACAACACCTGTAAGCCTGGTGCAAACAGGCGCGCATAGCGCGCAAGCAGAGGACGTAGCTGCGGTGCGACCAGCAGTACCGGCTCTTTACCCGCGGCTTTCATCTGTTCTTTAATCTGCGGCATATTGGTCTGGAACTGATTCAGCATATTAGGATCGACCGGTACGCTATCGAGCACCACTTTGCCGCTTTGCTGAGCCTGATTCACTACATTAGCCAGCAGATTCTCCAGCTCATTATTCAGCGTGTAGACCGCCAGCTCATCTTTGCGCACAAACGGATGGGTAATGCTGCGACGGAGCGCCAGACGCACATCTGCCGTCAACAGAATATGATCTTTAGTGACGGCGCTACTGGCGACCAGTACGGTGGCAATGGTAACGATATCGCGCAGCGGCACGCCTTCGACCAGCAGCGCCCGATAAACCTTCAAGAGCTGGCTGTAATTCAGCGCCGCGCTCAGATCTTCCGCCAGACGGGGGGCCATCGAAGAGAGGCGGTTATGCAGTTGGGTAATATCATCGTAGTTAAACAGGTCGGGAATAAAGTTGCGAATGACCTTATTCACATGCGTCGCAATGACGCTGGCACTATCAATGACCTGATACCCCATATTTAGCGCTTTGGCTTTTTGCGCCGGTACAATCCACGTCACCGGCATACCATAGGCCGGATCGTGGCCTAAAACACCATCGATCTCGCCATACGTTTCACTGGAGGGCAGCGCCATCAGTTTATCTGAAGGAATATCTGCCTCATCAGCCTTGATCCCATTGATAAAAATGGCGTACTGGGTCGGTTTTAGACGGAAGTTTTCGCGGATGCGAATTTCCGGGAGCAGCACGCCGTTAGTGTCTGAGATAACCTGCCGCACACCGCGAATACGTTGAGTGAGCGGATTCCCTTTGGATTTGTCTACCAGCGATACCAGCTTGTACCCCAGGCTCAGGCTGATTGGCTCAATCAAAGGGATAGTTTCCCAACTGACCTGTTGCTCAGTGGTTTCAACGATGGTTTTGGTCAGCGTCTCAAGATTTTTCTCTTCAGTTTCAGCCACCTTCGGGCGCTTGCTCATACGCCAGGCGGTGAAACCCATCAGGGCGCTGAACACCAGGAACGGGAAATGCGGCATTCCCGGTACCACCGCCAGTACAAACATAATGCTGGTGGCGGTATAAAGTACGGAGGGGCTGGCCAGCAGTTGGCTACGCACGTCTGTGGCGATATCACCGCTGTCGCTCACGCGTGTAACGATAATCGCCGCCGCCGTCGACAGCAGCAGAGATGGGATCTGGGCAACCAGACCGTCGCCGATGGTCATCAGTACGTATTGCTGGAAGGCGGCTTCGGCGCTTAAATCGTATTTAAAAATACCGATACAGACGCCGCCTATCAGGTTGATGGCCAGGATCATCATCCCGGCGATGGCATCACCGCGCACGAACTTCGACGCACCGTCCATTGCGCCATAGAAGTCCGCTTCGCCCGCCACATCTTTACGTCGCGCCTGCGCCTGGGCCTGATTAATCAGGCCTGCGTTCAGATCGGCATCGATCGCCATCTGCTTCCCGGGCATGGCGTCCAGCGTAAAGCGGGCCGAAACCTCGGAGATACGCTCGGCACCCTTGGTAACCACGATAAAGTTGATTGTGAACAGCGTCAGTAAAGCTGACCGCGAAAATATCGTGGCGGCGCTGCATGGTCAGTCAATCTTTAACGGTGGCGGTATGGCGCCGTTAAATAAGCTGGGCAAGCAGCCGATAGCGCCGGGAGCGCAGAAGAAAAACGTCACGCGCAACAAACTCGATAAAACCGTCAACCCGCAGGAGACGGCGAAAATTACGGAAGAGAACGCGAAAAAGGCGCTGGATGTGAATGAAAAAGCGGTGCTGCTGAAACAAAAATCAGCCCGCGAATTGGGCGAACTGGCGACCGACATTAACGTTATCGCCCGCAATGCGCATATGGAAACTAACCTCGAGATGGAGATTGTTCCTCAGGGGCTGCGCGTACTGATTAAAGATGACCAGAATCGCAATATGTTTGAGCGCGGTAGCGCCAGGATTATGCCGTTCTTTAAATCGCTGCTGGTTGAACTGACTCCCGTGTTTGACTCGCTGGATAACAAGATAATCATCACCGGGCATACAGACGCGATGAGCTATAAGAGTAACATTTACAACAACTGGAACCTCTCCGGCGACCGCGCTTTGTCGGCGCGACGCGTGCTGGAGGATGCCGGAATGCCGCAGAATAAAGTCATGCAGGTCAGCGCGATGGCGGACCAAATGCTGCTGGATGCGAAAAACCCGGAAAGTGCCGGGAACCGTCGCATTGAGATCATGGTGCTGACGCAAAGCGCTTCCGATACGTTGTATCAATATTTTGGCCAGCAGGGAGAGAAGGTTGTGCAACCGCTGGTGGATAAGCTGGACAAGCAAAAGCAAGTGACTTCTTTACGTCAACAATCTGCTCCCGTCACTCATTAATTCTGTTCCCGTCCCCCACGCAACGTGGGGGCAATTTATTCCTCAGGAAGGCAATGTGATAGATGTAACCCATATTATTCCATTGGATATTCATACTGATAACGTCACCGATGTAGCCTGTCAGGGGGCGCATTTCGACAAGGTCTCAGGTATCTGGTACACCGAACCCCACGAGCTAAACGGGGCGCTTCGTGACTATGTCTACGACACCGACAATTTTAATATTGTCGCGCCGTACTATCTGGTGATTACCTCGAAGATGCACTGCTGGAGCTGCCACCAAATTACCCGCATCCATGGCGTGATGTTTACCCGCTTTATTAAGAAAAATCAGGATGGTCAGGGCTGGCAGTCGGTCAGGCGTAACAGCTTTTTGTTCCACATTAATTCTCTGCCTGAAGAGATAAAAAAGAACATCAAAGCCAGCAATTACTACCTCGATAAAAGTAAAACCACCGGGCTACGTTACTGGATGAATCACTGTGAAATTTGTGGTGAACGTCTGGGCGACTACGAACTTTTCTGCGTTGAAAATGATGCCTTCCGCCTGATGACAATCGAAAAACTGCTGCGGGCAAATGTTCGCAAAGTGAATAAACTGTTCGTCAGTACGGCGGGGAATCCCGCAGAACATACAAAAAAGGATATTGTGCGTTACCTGTGCGATGCCCGCTTCGTCATGAATGGTCCGGCGTAAGGAATAATCATACTTCTCACACTATAAAAATACTGTATACTTAAACAGTGTTGTGGGAGGCGAGTAATGCGCAAAATCATACATGTTGATATGGACTGCTTTTTCGCAGCGGTGGAAATGCGCGATAACCCCGCTCTGCGTGACATTCCCATTGCCATCGGCGGCAGCCGGGAGCGCCGGGGGGTTATCAGTACAGCCAATTACCCGGCGCGCAAATTTGGCGTGCGTAGCGCGATGCCAACGGGAATGGCGTTAAAGCTATGCCCGCATCTTACCTTATTACCCGGTCGCTACGAGGCCTACAAAGAAGCCTCCCGCCAGATTCAGGCGATTTTCTCCCGCTATACCTCGCTGATTGAACCCCTGTCGCTGGATGAAGCCTATCTGGATGTAACCGACAGCACCCACTGCCACGGTTCTGCCACGCTGATCGCCCAGGAGATCCGCCAGACGATTTTTAACGAGCTGCAGCTAACCGCCTCCGCCGGGATTGCGCCGGTTAAATTTCTGGCAAAAATAGCCTCCGATCTCAACAAGCCCAACGGGCAATATGTAATTACCCCTACCGATGTTCCTGAATTTCTCAAAACGTTACCGCTCGGCAAAATTCCCGGCGTCGGCAAAGTCTCCGCCGCGAAGCTGGAATCAATGGGATTGCGTACCTGCGAGGATGTTCAAAAATACGACCTGGCAATGCTGCTCAAACGTTTTGGTAAGTTTGGTCGCGTGCTGTGGGAGCGAAGCCAGGGCATTGACGAGCGGGACGTTAACAACGACAGACTGCGCAAATCCGTCGGCGTGGAGCGCACGCTGGCGGAAGATATTCATGAGTGGTCAGAGTGTGAGGCGATTATTGAGCGGCTTTATCCCGAACTGGAACGGCGTCTGGCCAAGGTAAAGCCGGATCTCCTTATCGCTCGCCAGGGGATAAAACTCAAGTTTAATGATTTTCAGCAGACCACGCAGGAGCACGTCTGGCCGCGCTTAAATAAAGATGACTTAATTGCGACGGCGCGTAAAACCTGGGAAGAACGTCGGGGAGGGCGAGGCGTGAGGCTGGTGGGATTACACGTCACGCTGCTGGATCCCCAACTGGAAAGACAGCTGCTGTTGGGGCTGTGACTCTGATGGATTGCCGGATAAGCGCAGCGCTATCCGGCATTTAGCGCAGAATCTTACTTCGCCGGAATCGACTTCAGCAGTTCAGTCAGCAGCGTCCAGTAGTGACCAACGCTTTCGATATGAACCTGCTCATCCGGGGAGTGCGGACCGGTGATGGTTGGCCCGATGGAAACCATGTCCATTTCCGGATACGGTTTCTTGAACAGGCCACATTCCAGACCGGCGTGAATGATCTGGATGTTTGGCGTTTTGTTGAACAGACGCTGGTAGGTTTCGCGAACCAGGTGCATAACCGGAGAGTTAGCATCCGGCTGCCAGCCAGGGTATCCGCCTTTGGCCTGGGTTTTCGCGCCAGCCAGTTTACCCAGTGAATCCAGCATGCTCACCACGTAGTCTTTACCGCTGTCGATCAGAGAACGGATCAGGCAGTGAATTTCAACGTTGTCGTCAGTCATGGTTACAACGCCGACGTTCAGGGAGGTTTCTACCACGCCTTTGGCTACGTCTGAGTTGCGGATAACACCGTTCGGGGTGGCGTTCAGCAGACGTACGAAGCTGTCGCGAGACTGAGTGGTCAGCGCGGCTTTGTCGTGAGTAACGGCATCCAGCAGCAGAGCCAGGTTCTTCTCTTTGGCTTCCAGTTCGTTTTTCAGGATTTCCTGGTAGGTGTTGACCAGCGCTTTTAACGCATCAACTTTATCTGCCGCCACGGCGAGGGTGGCAAAGGCTTCACGCGGAATCGCGTTGCGCAGCGTACCGCCGTTGAAATCAACCAGACGCAGATCCAGCTCTTCAGCGTGACCCGCCAGGAAGCGTACCAGCAGCTTATTAGCGTTACCGAGACCAACGTGGATTTCGCCGCCGGAGTGACCGCCTTTCAGGCCTTTCAACGTCAGCTTAAAGCTCTGGAAGCCAGCCGGGATTGCTTCACGGGACAGCGGCAGGTTAGAGGTAAAGTCGATACCGCCTGCGCAACCCATATAGATCTCACCTTCTTCTTCAGAGTCGGTGTTGATCAGAATATCTGCCTGCAGCCAGTTAGCCTGCAGACCAAACGCGCCATCCATACCTGCTTCTTCGGTCATGGTCAGCAGCACTTCAAGCGGACCGTGCACCACGTTGTCATCAGCCAGAACGGCCAGTGCGGACGCCATGCCGATGCCGTTATCCGCACCCAGCGTGGTGCCACGGGCTTTTACCCATTCGCCGTCAATATAAGGCTGGATAGGATCTTTAGTGAAGTCGTGCACGGTGTCGTTATTTTTCTGCGGGACCATATCCAGGTGCGCTTGCAGAACGACCGGCTTGCGGTTTTCCATTCCTGCGGTAGCGGGTTTGCGAATCAGGATATTACCGACCTGATCGCGCTCGACGTGGAAACCTTTCTCTTGGGCCCAGCTCAGAATGTGTTCAGCGAGCTGCTCTTCATGGTAGGACGGATGAGGAATAGAACAGATTTTGGCAAAAATATCCCACAGCGGTTGCGGGGATAACTGAGACAGTTCAGACACGTTGAGTCTCCTTGGCGATGTCCTACAAAACTTGCTTGCAGGCCACAGGGTTAGCAGAATTAAAAACATCACAAGTCAGGCTTGCGCGATGCGATTGAGAATACCACTTTCTCCGCTGACGGCTAGCATAAAGCATGCAAAAAGAGGCGCGGATTCCGCGAAACACTGGTTTTTAGTGCGTCAGATCTCTATAATCTCGCGCAACCTATTTCCCCCTCGAACACTTTTTAAGCCGTAGATAAACAGGCTGGGACACTTCACATGAGCGAAAAATACGTCGTCACCTGGGACATGTTGCAGATCCATGCACGTAAACTGGCAAGCCGCCTGATGCCTTCTGAACAATGGAAAGGCATTATTGCCGTTAGCCGTGGTGGTCTGGTGCCGGGCGCATTGCTGGCGCGTGAATTGGGTATTCGTCATGTCGATACCGTATGCATCTCCAGCTACGATCACGACAACCAGCGCGAACTGAAAGTGCTGAAGCGTGCCGAAGGCGACGGTGAAGGTTTCATCGTAATTGATGACCTGGTTGACACCGGTGGTACCGCCGTAGCGATCCGCGAAATGTACCCTAAAGCGCATTTCGTCACTATTTTCGCTAAGCCGGCAGGTCGCCCGCTGGTGAATGATTATGTTGTTGATATCCCTCAGGATACCTGGATTGAGCAGCCGTGGGATATGGGCGTAGTGTTCGTTCCGCCGATCTCGGGTCGCTAATCTAAAAAGTTTTCAACGCCCGCACTGTCGGGCGTTGTTCTTTTTGTGCTGTGTCAGGTTACACTATGCCTTAGTGAGTACTCATGGAGGCTGCAATCATGTCACAGGCTAACCTCAGCGAAGTCCTGTTTAAACCCCGCTTCAAACACCCTGAAACGTCAACGCTGGTTCGTCGTTTTAATCACGGCGCGCAGCCGTCCGTACAATCGACCCTGGATGGCAAAACCATCCCGCACTGGTACCGTATGGTGAACCGCCTGATGTGGATCTGGCGTGGCGTCGATCCGCGCGAAATCCTCGAAGTGCAGGCACGTATCGTGATGAGCGAAGCCGAACGCACCGATAAAGAGCTTTACGACACGGTTATCGGCTATCGCGGCGGAAACTGGATTTACGAGTGGGCGAAGCAGGCGATGGACTGGCAACAGAAAGCCTCTATGGAAGAGGATCCGCAGGTGAGCGGACGCCACTGGCTGCATGCTTCCACGCTCTACAACATCGCTGCTTATCCGCACTTAAAAGGCGATGAGCTGGCAGAGCAGGCGCAGGCTCTGGCCAATCGCGCCTATGAAGAGGCCGCACAGCGTCTGCCGGGCACGCTGCGTGAGATGGAATTTGCCGTTACCGGCGGCGCGCCGATTACCGGCTTCCTGCATATGCCAAAAGGCGACGGTCCGTTCCCGACGGTGCTGATGTGCGGTGGCCTCGATTCCATGCAAACGGATTATTACACTCTGTATGAGCGCTACTTTGCCCCGCGCGGTATTGCCATGCTGACGCTGGATATGCCGTCGGTCGGGTTCTCGTCAAAATGGAAACTGACCCAGGACTCCAGCCTGCTGCACCAGCACGTATTAAAAGCGCTGCCGAATGTTCCATGGGTGGATCACACCCGTGTGGCGGCCTTCGGCTTCCGCTTTGGCGCCAACGTGGCGGTACGCCTTGCGTATCTGGAATCATCACGTCTGAAGGCGGTGGCCTGTTTGGGGCCGGTGGTTCATGCGCTGCTTAGCGACCCGCAGCGCCAGGCAAGCGTCCCGGAAATGTACCTTGACGTTCTGGCCAGTCGTTTGGGAATGCACGACGCATCCGATGAAGCGTTGCGCGTTGAGCTTAATCGCTATTCATTAAAAGTGCAGGGCCTGCTGGGCCGACGCTGCCCAACGCCAATGCTGTCGGGGTTCTGGAAAAACGATCCGTTTAGCCCGGAAGAGGAGTCGCGTTTAATCACATCTTCATCTTCTGACGGTAAGCTGCTGGAGATTCCATTCAACCCGGTGTATCGCAATTTTGACAAAGGGCTGCAGGAAATAACCGGTTGGATCAATCAGAGATTGTGTTAAAAGTTTGCTAAATTTTATCGATTTGGTAAAACAGGTGCTTCACCTAAGGAGATCGTAATGACGTTACCGAGTGGGCATCCGAAAAGTAGATTGATCAAGAAATTCACCGCGCTTGGCCCGTACATCCGGGAAGGGCAGTGCGAAGATAATCGGTTTTTTTTCGATTGTCTGGCTGTTTGCGTCAATGTGAAACCCGCCCCAGAGAAACGCGAGTTTTGGGGCTGGTGGATGGAACTGGAGGCGCAGGAAAAACGCTTCACGTACAGCTACCAGTTTGGCTTGTTCGATAAAGATGGGAACTGGACTGCGGTGCCGGTGAAAGAGACTGAAGTGGTAGAGCGACTGGAATACACCTTACGTGAATTTCATGAAAAATTACGTGGGTTGTTAACGTCGCTGAATCTGGCGCTGGAGCCTGCTGACGATTTTAACGATGAACCGGTTAAATTAACGGCATAATGAACAGTAAAATGCCGGATGGCGGCGCAACCCCATCCGGCATTTTTTATGCTATACCCTAAATAACTCGAGTTGCAGGCAAGCCAACGCGCATGCAACTTGAAGTATGACGGGTATAATCAGAACTGATAAACCATACCGACAGCAACGATATCATCATTGTTGATGCCCAGTTTATTGTCGCTATCGAGCTGGTTGATTTTATAATCGACAAACGCGGACATATTTTTGTTGAAATAGTATGTTGCGCCAACGTCGATATAATTCACCAGATCCTCATTGCCTACGCCTTCAATATCTTTCCCTTTTGACAGCACATAACCCAGTGACGGACGCAGACCAAAGTCAAACTGGTACTGAACTACCGCTTCGAAGTTCTGTGTTTTATTGGCGAAGCCACCGGAAATTGGCGTCATATTGCGCGTTTCAGAATAGAACGTCGCAATATAAATATCGTTAGCATCATATTTTAAACCGGTTGCCCAGGCTTCTGCTTTATCGCCAGTCCCACGCGTTTGCAGATTCTGCTGGTTGGTACGATCGGAGTTGGTATACGCACCGCTCACCGCGAAATCGCTGCCGCCAAAATCATAGGTAACGGAAGTACCAAAACCGTCGCCGTTTTGTTTTTTCACATCGCGGTCCTGATTTTTCCCCTGGTATTGCAGGGTGAGATCCAGACCATCCACGACGCCGAAGAAGTCGGTGTTACGGTAGGTTGCCAGGCCGCTGGCGCGTTTGGTCATAAAGTTATCGGTCTGCGCGGAGGAGTCGCCGCCGAATTCCGGGAACATATCGGTCCACGCTTCCACGTCGTACAGCGCGCCGAGGTTACGACCGTAATCAAACGAGCCAAGGTTTTTTAATTTCAGACCGGCAAAGGCCAGACGGGTTTTTTGCTGGTTTGAGTCGCTTTCGGCTTTATTGCCGGCGAACTCTGCTTCCCAGCGGCCATATCCCGTCAGTTCATCGTTAATTTGCGTTTCGCCTTTAAAACCTAAACGGATATAGCTCTGGTCGCCGTCTTTGCTGTCAAAATCCGTCATGTAATGCATGGCTTTTACTTTGCCGTACAGGTCCAGTTTATTACCGTTCTTGTTATACACTTCCGCTGCCTGTACGGATGCCGACGCAGTAATACCCATCACCACTAATGCCAGAGTGCTCTTTTTCATTTTCATTCCTGATTAAAAGTACGCGCTAATATTCACTGGGTGTGATCCCCGTTAAAAGACAGGAGGGTTTTTAACGTCTGGTAATGAACGTTTTATGACAAAGTAAGAATATTTTTAAAAAAGGATGTTTTTTTGTTTCTGTAATAAATGCGTCAAAATCTGCCGCTACGCTTGCTGATCCTGCGCAATAAAATTTCATGCTTTGTGCGCTGGTTGTTGGCAACCGGGGCCAGTCCTGCTAAAACGTTCGTTTGATATCATTTTCCCCAATTTTGAATGGCAGAGAATCATGAGTGACAGCCAGACGCTGGTGGTAAAACTTGGCACCAGTGTGTTAACGGGCGGATCGCGCCGCCTGAACCGCGCCCATATCGTAGAACTGGTTCGCCAGTGTGCGCAGCTCCATGCCGCAGGGCATCGTATTGTTATCGTTACCTCGGGCGCGATTGCCGCCGGACGTGAGCATCTGGGTTACCCTGAGCTCCCGGCAACGATAGCCTCGAAACAGCTGTTGGCGGCGGTAGGGCAGAGCCGATTGATTCAACTATGGGAACAGTTGTTCTCGATTTACGGTATTCACATCGGACAGATGCTGCTAACGCGTGCGGATATGGAAGACAGAGAGCGTTTCCTTAACGCCCGCGATACGCTACGCGCGCTGCTGGATAACAACATCGTTCCTGTCATTAATGAGAACGACGCCGTAGCGACCGCCGAAATTAAAGTCGGTGATAACGACAACCTTTCAGCGCTGGCGGCGATTCTGGCCGGGGCCGATAAGCTGCTGCTGCTGACCGATCAGCAAGGGCTGTTTACCGCCGATCCGCGCACCAACCCGCAGGCTGAGCTGATCAAAGACGTTCACGGTATTGATGATGCGCTGCGCGCCATTGCCGGTGATAGCGTCTCGGGTCTGGGAACCGGCGGTATGGGGACTAAACTGCAGGCCGCTGATGTTGCATGCCGCGCCGGGATTGACACCATTATTGCCGCAGGCAGCAAGCCGGGCGTAATTGGCGACGTGATGGAAGGCGTCTCCGTTGGGACGCGTTTCCATGCACAGGCCTCTCCGCTGGAGAATCGTAAACGCTGGATCTTCGGCGCACCGCCAGCCGGGGAAATTACCGTTGATGAGGGTGCGACCGCAGCGATTCTGGAGCGTGGCAGTTCATTACTGCCAAAAGGCATTAAAAGCGTGACAGGCAACTTCTCTCGTGGTGAAGTGATCCGCATCTGCAATCTCGAAGGGCGCGATATTGCCCACGGCGTTACCCGCTATAACAGCGATGCGCTGCGCCGTATTGCCGGACATCACTCACAACAGATCGACACCATCCTGGGCTACGAATACGGTCCGGTTGCTGTCCATCGCGACGACATGATTACCCGTTAAGGAACAGGCATATGCTGGAACAAATGGGCATTGCTGCCAAAGCTGCGTCATACAAGCTGGCGCTGCTCTCCAGTCGCGAAAAAAACCGCGTACTGGAAACGATTGCTGATGAGCTGGAAGCGCAAACGGAAAGCATCCTCAGCGCGAACGTACAAGATGTTGAGCAAGCGCGAGCCAACGGCCTGAGCGAAGCGATGCTCGACCGCCTGGCGCTGACTCCGGCGCGTCTGAAAGCGATTGCCGACGATGTGCGTCAGGTATGTAATCTCGCCGACCCGGTCGGGCAGGTGATTGACGGCGGTCTGCTGGATAGCGGCCTGCGTCTCGAACGTCGTCGCGTTCCGCTGGGCGTGATTGGCGTGATTTATGAAGCGCGTCCAAATGTCACCGTTGACGTGGCTTCCCTGTGCCTGAAAACCGGTAATGCGGCGATCCTGCGCGGTGGGAAAGAGACGTACCGGACGAATGCGGCAACCGTGGCGGTTATCCAAAAGGCGCTGGAAGCCTGTGGTTTACCCGCTGCAGCCGTGCAGTCGATAGATAACCCGGACCGAGCGCTGGTCGCTGAAATGCTGCGTATGGATAAGTACATTGATATGCTGATCCCTCGCGGTGGCGCGGGTCTGCATAAGCTGTGCCGTGAGCAGTCGACTATCCCGGTCATCACCGGCGGCATTGGGGTTTGTCATATTTATGTTGATGATAGCGCGGAGATCGACCCGGCGCTGAAGATTATCGTCAACGCCAAAACCCAGCGACCGAGCACCTGTAACACCGTAGAAACCCTGCTGGTGCATCAGGATATCGCTGCGCGTTTTCTGCCTGCGCTGAGCCAGCAGATGGCACAAAGCGGCGTCACGCTGCATGCCGACGACACCGCGCTGGCCACATTGCAGGCAGGGCCCGCTAACGTGGTTGCGGTGAAAGCCGAAGAGTATGACGACGAGTTTCTGTCGTTGGATCTGAACGTTAAAATCGTTACCGATCTGGACGATGCTATCACCCACATTCGCGAGCATGGGACCCAGCATTCCGATGCCATCCTGACGCGCACCCTGCGTAACGCCGATCGTTTCGTGAATGAAGTGGACTCTTCTGCCGTGTACGTTAACGCCTCTACTCGTTTTACCGATGGCGGCCAGTTCGGACTGGGGGCGGAAGTGGCTGTGAGTACGCAAAAACTGCACGCGCGTGGCCCAATGGGTCTGGAAGCACTGACCACCTATAAGTGGGTTGGCTTCGGTGACGACACGATTCGTGCGTAATTGAAAACGGGCGATGCCATAATAGGTCTATGATTTTCAGGTCTGTTAAGGCATTGCTCGGTTAATTCTACTCTTTACCCCGCTACCGCATTTGTTTTCTATCCTGTGTTTTATCATCATCCGCATCAGTCTGGTTTTTAGCCATGTGCTCCCCGGCGTCGAAAAGGCGACGTATCACAGAATTTTCCCTACCAGCATGAATTTTCTGGGTCTGCGGCTCACGTATTGTTCCTATGGTCCAATCTATTAGAATCAGTCTCATTTTTATGAGGAGTCGTTGCGTGAAATCGGATATTCACAAACATAGCATTCCTGTTGTGCCACTCGGCAACCCGTTTCCCCCCCGCCATTGTTCACTGTGTCCAAAGGGAGCGGCGATTGATCGTGATAATCAATACCGATTAATAGACAAAAGAAGGAAGTTTAAAGCGGGGGAGATACTCGCCCGGCAGGATGGAGCCGCGGACATGCTTTTTGTTATTCACGAGGGGTACTGCACGTCCAGCGTGGAATGTGGTGATAACGATTTTATCAGTCGCTTTTATGTTCCGGGAGATATCATGGCGCTGGATGCCGTTGAGGGGGGTAAGTATCTGACAACGATCAAGGCTGCAACGGCTGCGGAGGTATGTCATATCGATATTGCGCGGTTGTTCAAGGCAGCAGAAAAGGAGCCGTCGGTTGCAGCGGCAGTCATCAAGTTTCTCTGCAGGGACAATGGATTCATTGTTGAAAAACTACGGCGTTATGCCAATAAAAATGCTGAGGCCAGAATCGCTGCTTTCCTCGTGGAGTTTTACGAAATGCATTTACGTATTGGCAGGCCTGAAACGACGCTTCGCTTGCCATTCTCGCGGGAGGAAATTGCCAGTTATCTCGATCTTAAAATTGAAACCGTTAGCCGCTCATTAAAATCCCTCGAACATCAAAAGTTGATTAGCTTACATCGGGTCCGTACGGTAACAATTAATAGTTATTTGGGATTAAAAGGTTTCAGCTAACCCTATCTTTGCCGTGCGCTATTTATCTCTTGATATTCCAGGAATATTCATTTTATATGGAAAATTCCTGGTTTTATTTATGTGGAATAATTATCAATTCGAATGATAATCCTACAGGCTTGCGCTATTTTTATAAGAATATTCCCCCTTAAATAAATATTTCATGAGAATTTTCTTGTGAAGTTAAAAAATTAGCATAATTGCAACAAATAATAAGCATTATAGAGAGAGTATGTGGATGTTAATTATCTTTATGTTTTTTAAGGGTTTTACTCCTGGGCTATTTGTATGATCTTTTTGATATTTATCAAAAACTTAAAAAAGATGAATTGTTTGGTTTTTATTGTTTGTGTGGATAATAATTCTAAAAATGTACATATTTTAAGTAATTATATCTTAGGAAACTTCTTAGATAATGTTTTTTATAGGAAAATTCTTAGTTTTTTGTAATTTTTACGTTTTAGGGTTTGTTGAGATGTTACTTAATCCAAATGATAATTTTCTGGCGCGGCAATTCTGGCTCGCAATTAATGGAACCGCTGGAGTGACTTAATAATAAGACTCGGTGGTGAGTTTGTTCTTAGGAGAAGATAAAATGAAAAAAATATTATTAGTAACATCTCTGGCTTCTGTATTTGTTGCAGCAAATGCAATGGCAGATGTTACTGCTTCTGCAACAGCCTCGTGGGACGCGACGGCAACGAAAGATACCACCAGCATGTTGGTTGTCACCCCGCTGAACTCTTTAACTTTCCAGTATGCTGAAGGGCTGAATGCCTTCAACTCTCAGGACGGTGCTTTTGATGTGACGATTCAGGGTCAGGAGACGGCAACTGATTTTGAACTGACTGCTCAGATTATTAGTAACACTCTGATCAACGCCAGTGGTGATGCTTCTACCCTGAACGTAGGGGTGGCATGGAATGGCACTGCGCTGACTAATTCATCAGATACTGTCCTTGTTAACTCCAGCTCCACTTCTGGTCTTGAAAGCTTGATGGCTGATGGCGCTTATAACGGTGCCGATCGTGTCAGCGATCAATCCAACTTCAAATTCACCATCGCGTCAGCGACTTCTGATGGTAGTCAGACAGTAGCAGATTACTCTGCACTGCCAGACGGCTATTGGACTGGCGATGTAAAAGTACAGTTCAATGCAACCTGGACGACTCCGTCTGCCTAAGTAATAAAAAATTCGGGAGAATTTGTTCTCCCGAATTTATCAGGAATGGTGTCATGAAAAAATATTTACCGGCAGCGATGTTGGTAGGGTTAGTAGCATCTTTTCCCGGATGGGCAATTAATGTTGGTGAAATCACATCGATCATGACTTCTGCTGAGAGTTCATTATCGAAAGAAATTATCAATACGACAGATGCGGCGCGTTATGTCAGTGTTTCGGTAAAACAATTGTCATCACCTTTGGCGGGGGGAATCGAAATAAAGCCCGTTAATTCCGGAGAATTACTCTCTACACCTGCCAATCTTATTCTTCCAGGTCAGGCGAAGGATGTTTTTCGTTTCTTTTATAAAGGACCTGCAGATGATGTCGAGCGTTATTATCGTCTGCAATGGATAGATGAGCCGGTCACCGAGAGCGCGGAAACCCGGGCGAATAAAATGGCTGTTGCAACAGCGTCGGCTGAAATTGGCACTATCCTGGTAGTCGCGCCGCGCAAGGAGCGTTTTGAATATAGCCGAAATGGCGATGTTATTACCAATACCGGCAATGTTTCGTTTCGTGTGATCGCCTATGGGGCTTGTAAAGATAAGGCTCGCGATCGGGGACGAGGCTGTCGCGAACGTTATTACATTATGCCGGGTACAAAAATAAAATTACAGTTTACCGACATTAGTAATAGCCGTTCACGCATCGGTATCTGGCACGGTAAGCAGTTTATTACAGTGAAGTGATGGTCAATAGCAGGGATAAATAAAATTACCGGAATGTAAGGATGCAGATGACAACAACAAATATTGTCGGCGGTAGCATTTGTCTTTTTCTTGCGCTGACACCAGGATTTTCACATGCAGCCCCAGTAAAAGTGGGTAATTACGTTATCCCCAGCGCTTTCGCCCGTTCACTGGAGCAGGGAATGACGGTGCCGGTATATATTCGTTACAACGAGACTGACGAGAAAAGTCAGCAAAAAGTTGCCGATGCGGTGATTTCCCTTATTGATGGCAATATTACAGTTAAAGCCCTGACTCTTGCTGAATTGCCCAATAATGCCGTGTTATCTGGAAAAACCCGCGCGCTGGTGGAAAAAATTCGTGATGTGAAGTTTCACGATAACACCAATATCGAGCTATCGAATGATGCACGTCTGCAACTCAACGTCTCCTCATTTCATCTGGAGATGATTGTCAGCAAAGATGCGTTAACTGAAGCGATTGTCGCACGCAGCAGCCTGCTTGGACCTTCCAGCGTGGAGACTCTCTCTAACGTCCTGAACTATAACTTTGGCACCTACTACAACGATTATCATAACGGCAGCAGTACCCGCAGCTATCTGACGATGGACAATACAACATCGCTGCGTGAACACCATGTCAACATTAACGGTTCGTTCTACGGCATAGGCGACAGCAACAGCACCAGTAAACTCTATCGCGCGATGTATGAGCGTGATTATGACGGATATCGACTGGCGCTCGGGATGCTCGACACCTGGAATGTCCAGTCTATTGCCAGCCTGAATGCGCTGAATGGTGGGAAAATTTACGGCGTAAGCTACGGAAACAAAGGAAGTACGGTTGTTGAGAATACCTCGCTTTCGCTCACGCCAATTACCGTATTTTTGCCAGCCGCTGGCGAGGTTCATGTATTTCGTGACGGGCGTTTGCTCAGCGTACAGAACTTTAATATGGGCAGTTATGAAATTGATACCAGTCGTTTCCCGTATGGTGTTTATGACGTCACGGTAGATATCGTGGTCAATGGCCGGACAATTAATAGTCGTATCAGTCGGGTTAATAAAATCTTTGCCCGCCAGCAGGCTGCCGGAATTGATCAGCTCTCATGGCAACTGTTTGGTGGCTCACTGGATTATGACCGTGTGAGTTATAAGCGAAACCACTATCAGGATTTAGGCAATGAGCAGACCTGGATTGCCGGCGGTGCCGCATCGGTGACGCTGGCGATATTGTCGGGGCTGGGCCTGAAATCTACGCTCTACGGTTTTGGCAACAATACGGTTAATGAAACGGATGTTACGCTCAATGTGAATGAATACGTAAGCATTGGCAATCAGACGCTGGTAGCGAACGATTCGTCATGGCGAAACATCAGTAATATCAATCTCAATATCCCCGAGGGATATGGTTCCCTTTGGGCATCTCGTGAAGACAGTAAAATTGGCGACCGTCTGCCCATGCAGGAGCGTGACAATTATTCCATTGGTGGCACTCTTAACCTCGGGAAGTTTATTCCTCACGGCGGCTCGCTTACCGTGAGCCAGACGGAGAATCGCTACTCGGGAAATAAATACCGTAACCTGGACTACAGCACGAACCTTTATTCAGGCAAGTATGCCACGGTTGGGTTGCGCGCAGGTATTCAGCGTTATTACTACAACAACCGGAATGACGATGGGCGACAGGAACGTTATGTCAGCCTGGATTTATCGTTGCCGTTGGCGTCCTGGATGAGCATGGGCGTCTCCCGGGATCGCTATGGCAGCACTCAGGGTAATCTCAGCGCGCGCAAGCAGTATGCTGAAGGCCCCATTAAATCGGTCGGATTGTCGGCTTCGACACGCCTGAGTGGCGAGCAGTATTACGACAATAATTACTCGGTAAACGGCAATCTGAGTTATGACACGAAATATAACGCCGGCACCGTATCGGTAACGCGTTCTGCGGACAACTCCACCAATATGAACTTCTCTTCTCAAGGTTCCCTGGCGTGGGCAGGAAAAGATTTCGGTCTGAGTAAAGAGAGGCAAAGGTCAGGCATTATTGTGAAAACCGATTTGACCGGCGAAGGGAAACTGGCTGCGAAGATTAATAACCGAAATTATCTTCTCAGCGGTAAATCAAATTTCATTGCACTGCCGCCTTATGCTCAGTACAAGCTGGAGATCCTCAATGATAAAAACTCTGAAGACAGCTTTGATATTGTTTCAGGGCGCAAACAGGAACTGACGCTATATCCGGGTAACGTGGGTGTTATCAACCCTGAAGTGAAAAGTATGGTCACCGTATTCGGGCGTATTCGTTATCCCGATGGGCAGTTAGCTGCAAACACCGATATTCATAATCACATCGGTAAAACGCGTACGGATGAAAAAGGGGAGTTTGCTATCGATATCGATAAGAAGTATCCAGTCATCACGTTAATTTCAGCCAATGGCAGCCTATGCGAAGCCGATCTCGATTTGGAAAAAGCACGCGGCGCAGCGTGGGTTGGTGATGTGAAATGTGCCACGCAAACCACGATGGCGCAGAGGTAATAAAATGAAAGTATTAATTAAAGTAGCTACTGTAATCTGTGCCGTGGGGAGTTTCACGCCTGAGCCTGCTTTGGCTTTAAATGCAGTATCTTCCGGCTCAGTCAGTAATAACTATTTGTTTATTGAAAATGCCATTGATAGTGAATACTTTATCACCCCCTCCGCACTCGATCCGCGTTTCAGCGGGTCAAACACGTGGATAAAATACGGTACCTCTCAGGTGAGTCTCGGGTATTTAGGTTTTGTCATCTGGACTGCGCCAGGAAATTATTATCAGGACATGTGGATTGATAATTCCCCGATTAACGGGCCTTTTCGGGGGATCCGTTGTTATAGCGGCAGCCAGTGTCCATCAACTGGATTTATTGCCGGGCAAGGCACTGATAAAAACGGTTTTTATCATGCGCAGGTGGGATCTGTCGCAGGTGTTATTGGTGGCGCCTACGGATTCGCTTCCCTGACGGATACTGCCTATGAGTACTTTCGCAATGTGCCTACCGGTAGCAGCGAAACCTATGTGTTCAACCGTTGTTATACTTCCGTAGATTATGATTATTCTTCCGGGCAACGTTGCAAAGATCAATCGAAAGGATTATGGAATTACGTCAATTATACGTTAACCAAACGTGGTCATCTGTCACTGGTATCGACTAATGCATTTCAGGAACTTTGGGTTGCCAGCGACGGTACGCCGAGCATCACCAAAGACTCTGGTTATTGCGAGCTTGGCGTGGTAGGCAGCGAAGACGGCGTGATTTGCAAAATGGTAAATTATAACCTGCAACAAACCGCCAATCTGACCGCCTCTCTGACGTTTCGCGCTTATGTCGACACGGCGATGCTTGGTTTTACGCCTGGACCGGCCACCGTGAAATACTCCGGGAATGGTTCAAACTGGTATAACTATGGTACTTCAACTGCTTATTACAACGTTTTCACGACCTCTGGAGAGTACATATATATTTTTCTGTCAAAAGTATTCCTGAAAAAACTCGTCGATTCAGGAATCAGCATTACTAACACTCAACCGTTTACCTTCGGTTTTTATAATGGCTTAACACCTGAGTCAGGGCACTACCAGTTTACGCCTTCGCTACAGATCAATATTGTGCCGAAGGAGTATGGGATCAGTATCGTCTCTTCAAACAACACCGCTTCTGCGAGCGGCAGTGGCACGATTGGCGACGCCGCTCCTATAGAAATAGATTACACCGTGACAGTCTCCGGTCCTCGTCAGGCTGATAGCATTACCGCGCAAGTTATCGGAGAAAGTACGACAATAAACAGTGTGCCTTACTGTCTGTTTACCTCCCCTCAAGGCGGGCTGTCAGTCCCAATCCCCGCCTTTCTGCAGTACAACAGTCAGTCGGGGGGCGTGGTGAAGAAACGAAATAGCTGTATTGAAGCAGCAATCAATATGAGCGATGCGCAGTGGCAACAGACGCCCTGGGACGCAAATAACAATGACGATGGAAGCTATTATGCTACTGATTTGAAACTGCTTTTCCCAATGAATGATTCACGGTCGATGTTAACTGTTTCCGGAACAGATTGGGAAGGTGTCGTCAGTGCCAGTGGAGAGATAAAAGTCACGGCGAATTGGGTGGGAGTGACGCCATGAACCGCTGCCGTTTGGTGTTTAGATGGGTATTTATCTTACTTTCCGGGTTGACTATATTCTCCGCACAGGCTGTCTACCTGGAGTCGACCATTTATGAGATGCCATCGGATAAATCATTTATCAGCAAACGGATCTATAACGATAGCCAGAAACAGAATTTGTACAGTATTGGCGCAGTAAAAATTGATAAGCCTGGACCGGGAGGTGAAAACAGAAGTGCCATTGCTGAAGGCGAACTTCTGTTTACGCCGCTGAATTTTTCACTGGCTCCGCAGGCGAGTGAGTTTTTTAAGATTTTCTACCGTGGACCGCAGGATGATAAAGAACGCTATTACCGAATTCTGTTTCGTGAAATGCCGATAACGCTGTTTACCGAGCGTAATCAAGGGAAAGGAGGGCAGGCTCTCCCGGTGATCGCTATGGACACCATATTGGTTGTTCGCCCGAGAAAAATGAATCTGGCCTACACCATTGATGAGGCAAACGGAACACTGAAAAACACCGGGAATACTTTTTTTAAAATCATCGTACACCTGGGGTGCAACTCAACCGATGATGAAGCCACCATGCGTTATGTGTTGCCGGGTGAAACCTGGCGTAGTAGCGAATTGAAATCAAAAAACCGGAAATTTATCGTTGCATTGCAGAAATACATACCAGTAGGTCAGGGGTGCTTCAAACTCAATCAATAGTAAGCATTAATTCTGATCCGATATGTCATGGTTAGATATCGAACCTATACTGTAACTGTCTTTATACAATGCAGTAATCAGCTCGGCACAGATGAAATTTTAGTCATTTGCACTCAACGTCACGGTAATTAAGAGTCAGGTAGTATGAACAGTATAATTAATGAACAGGTTGAGTATGATTCCACCAGAAAAAGCCTGAAACATCGCGATACGACAATAATTCTTTCGGCATCTACCGCGAGACTACTTGAGCTATTCATTGCCCATAAAAATCAACAAGTCCACCGCGAGTTTATCATTGAAGAAGTGTGGAAAAAGCATGGCATGGCCCCATCGGGTCATAGTCTTAATAAAAACATCAGTATTTTGCGAAAAGCATTTAGTGAGCTGGGGGCGGGTAATCCCATTGAAACGCTGCCCCGGCAGGGATTTTTGTTCCATGCTTCGATCAGCGGTGAATCGTCATCTTCCTGTGAAGATGAAACTGTGCGTTCGGTAACTGAGACGGTGAACTCATCCGTAAGACCAAAACGTAAAAATATTATTCTTTTCATTTTATTATTTGCATTTCTTGGAAGCGCCATATTTATCTTTTCAGCTCTTAATTCAAGAACCAAAAATTTTATCTATATCAGGGCAATAGATGATTGTGAACTTTATACTGCCGATGACAATAATGCTGATAAAACAAAAGCATTTTTATCTTCTGATATGTGGCGAAAAGTAAATGCGGCTTGTCATGATGGCAAGAAAACAATTGTTTTTTATGATGATAATAATTTATCAGCCGGCAATGATCTTAGAGTGAATTTGCTTGGGGTTTGTACGTTAGAGAAAGGAGGGGTTGTCCGTGAATGTGAAAATTTTGTTTATTAGTGGGGCAATCTTTCTTGCAGCGATAACAGCATATTTTTTATATCGCCATCAAGAACCTGAGACGCTGACCTGCTCGGCAAAAACTTACCTGCATCTGGAGGCGCAAACTCAGGGGGTAAAAATTGAAGGTGAAGTTCTGCTGGTTTTTCGTATTTCTTCTGCTACCGAAGGGCGGGTATCTCAGGTAGGAAGCCTCAATATTCAGGGTGAAAATTATGCTGTAGATCGTAATGTTATCCTGAATTTTATTGGTAAAGATCGTGATGGTTACCTGCAGACCCGTCG
Organism: Citrobacter sp. 506; assembly: GCF_050434985.1. Lineage (NCBI taxonomy): Bacteria > Pseudomonadati > Pseudomonadota > Gammaproteobacteria > Enterobacterales > Enterobacteriaceae > Citrobacter > Citrobacter sp. 506. The sequence goes on along the minus strand of NZ_JBNDJN010000001.1, from coordinate 2,021,314 downwards.
TGTAGCTATTGTTAAAAATAAAAATGATAATGTTCCTGATGACGTTACCGAACAACTCATGTCACGACAGGAAATTTTTTATTATAAGATCATCCATATCGCCAAAAATGTCTATGCGATCAGAGATCTGCGACGTACGTTAATGGTTTGTCGGGCAGCATAAGTAACAATAATATGTTATCCTTACGGTTTTAGTAGTTTTATATTTTGTCGTTTTTAGTGTTCGTGGTTTTTTATTTTGTCTTACAGTGAAAATGAGCAATAGGATTTGTATTGATGAAGAATTAGGATTTTTCCTTTTTCAATAATTAAAATGGCCTTAACATTTAATGGTAATATTCATATGGATAAGCGTGATTATACATTCTGAAACTGCGTGAGATGACTTATGGATAAAGTTATTTCGCGGACTGCATTGTAATTTCTGGAGGCTAAAGGTGTTGTATATTCTCTCGTGTATAAAACGAGGGACCTGCCATGCCATAAATTTAAGTTGGTGGTAACTATGAATACGAAAAAGGTTTTTCTGCTCAGTTATGATATTTTTCTTTTCTCAGGGATAAAAGCATGGTTGCCAAATCTGGTGTTGGTCGATGCGCGGGCATTTATTTCTGGTTCACAGTCAATTATTCCACGGTATCCATCCTGTTTACTGGTGATCGATAACCGGTTACCATTATTCCAGGTCAGGAAGTGGTTTCAGAGAAATAGCACGCAGTTTATCAATATAAACTGTATTGTTCTTCGGATGAATGAAAACCGTTCTATTAATCGGGGGTACGAGGAGTATGCATTCATTAATGGACGGGAACTATCGGATCAGCTGATTTCTCAGTTGAGAGCCAATCTAATGGCTCCCAATGAGGTTGTGGAAGTCACTAAAGGTTCAGCGATATTTACTTTTCATTTGACTGAGTTTGAAGAGAAAATGCTGTATGCATCTTTCACAAAGGAAAAATTGCACGATTTTTGTCATGCTAACTCGATAACAATTAAGTCAGTGTATCGATATCGGGAACGCATTACCGCTCGTCTGGGATTTTCTCATTTTAATGAAACTATCATTTTTTTAACCAGGAATAATCTATTGCATGAAGGTTCCTTGACGAACAGTCATTCTGGTAAGAATGTAATATACGGCGAAGCATATGATGTCTCAGATTCTGGTCGACTGAGTATGGCAATAAGGAATGAAGAAATCATTCCTTATTTTCAACCCATCGTAAATATCAACGAAGATGTCTGTGGTGTTGAGGTTTTGGCTCGTTGGCCACAGGGGGATAATTATGCTATTTCTCAGCGTGAGTTTATACCGCTGGCTGAAAAATGTGGTTTAATGAATGAGTTAACGAGCTATTTAATGAACGCCGTCGCGCGTAATCTGGTCGACGGAAGCGAGGATTTCAATAAAACTTTATTCGTCTCTTTTAATGTGAGTCCATCAGGTTTAAGTAACCCCGTCTTTTATTGGGAGTGTCTTAATTTTATGGAAATAACGCAAAGGCTACCGATAAAATTGATGATTGAAATAACTGAAAACCAGACTCTCACTATTACTCCTGCAATCAAAGAACTGATACGATCGTTGCGAAACAGAGGGGTTCTGTTTGCTTTAGATGATTTTGGGACGGGATACGCTAACCTTTGTTATCTCAATGAGTTAGACCTGGATGTTATAAAAATTGATAAAACGTTTATCAAAGCGATTAAAGAAGTTGAGCAACATATCCCTATGCTCGAGTCAATCATTCACCTTTCCGAACTCCTGGGGTTACGCATGGTGGCGGAAGGCGTTGAACATGGCTATCAGCAGCAATGGTTGGGGAAAAATAATGTTGATTACCTGCAGGGTTATCAATTTTTACCGCCAGTGACGTTTGATGATTTTATGCGTTACTACAAGCAGTCTTTAGATTTTTTTGAATCAGCGTCGGATTCTACTTTCTCAACGTAAAGCCTTTCGGGAACATCAGGGGCGGATGCCTCTGATGCAGGTTTTTTTGTCGAGGTGAGTACGATAACTCCCGCCTGTCTGGTGAAGGCGATAGCCTGTTGTGAGTGAGGCATCGTTTGTTTATGTATCTAATACGGGGTATTTATAGCGGTATCAGCGTTAATTAAACCGATGCCGAGGTGAGTTCCTGGCCATGCGTCATTTCCTGACAAAATTAAGAGTCTGGTTTCCGCCGCCTCTTATCTTAGTACTTTTTCTCGTTGCGGATGTGCTAACGGCGAGTCCGCGTTTCACATTCGGCGGGGTGAATATCGTGATAAGCACATTGCTGGCCGGCGTCAGTCTGTTGGTGATATTGCATACCGCGTGGCAGATGCGGATGAAACGTACGACCCTGAATCCGCTGCATGCACATAAATCGACCACGCTTGTTACCGGCGGATGTTATGCCTGGAGCCGCAACCCGATCTACCTTGGTATGAGTGGAATCCAGTTGGCCTTTGCTCTTTGCATCGGTAGCCTGACTGGAGTACTGGCTGTACCGGTGTTTATGCTGGCGGTTGCCAGATTGCATATTGATTTTGAAGAGGAACAACTGCGAAAACATTTCGGGCTGGAGTGGGAGCGCTATGAACAACACGTTCGCCGCTGGTTATAGTAATACCCGACCACGTATAAGCATGCCTGTAACGACACGATTCGTGCGTAATTGAAACCGGATGATGCAAAAATAGGCGTTTGATTCGCAAGGCCATTGACGCATCGCCCGGTTAGTTTTAACCTTCTACCCCGTGCTCACATTCGTGGACATGTCCTTTTCAGGGCCGATATAGCTCAGTTGGTAGAGCAGCGCATTCGTAATGCGAAGGTCGTAGGTTCGACTCCTATTATCGGCACCATCCCTTAGTATTTCCAAGTCAACTCAAATCAACAAAACCCTTTAAAAACATAGACATTACGCGATTTTTCGTCATTTGACGTCAACCCCTATCTCTTGAAATCAACATACAATTGGGGGCACAATCGGGGGCATGTTCTGTTCGGTCTAGGAAATGTGCCCCCAATGATGCTGAATGCCCGCAAGGTTGAAGCCGCTAAAGGAAAAGAGAAGAGCTATAAGCTATCTGATGGAGGTGGCCTGTACCTTCAGGTTGAACCTAATGGCTCGCGTTACTGGCGTATGAAGTACCGTTTTGCTGGTAAAGAGAAGCGCTTGTCCTTTGGTGTCTATCCAACAGTCACCCTCGCAGATGCCAGACAAAAACGCGAAGACGCAAAGAAACTACTCGCAGCAGGTGAAGATCCTGGCGAAGTGAAAAAAGCAAAGAAGCATGCTTTAAACGCAGCGATCGAGACACTTAACCCATTCAGAGAAGTGGCGTTAGAGTGGCACAAAATGAAATCTCCCAAATGGTCTGAGGGCTATGCTTCAGACATCATTGAGGCGTTTGAGAAAGACATTTTCCCGCATATTGGACACAGACCTATAGCCGATATTCAGCCCCTAGAACTACTTGAAGTACTGAGGTTGATAGAAGCACGAGGCGCTATGGAGAAAGCGAAGAAAGTCCGTCAGCGATGCGGTGAAGTTTTCCGCTATGCCATCGTAACGGGTAGAGCAATCTACAATCCTGCACCGGATCTTGCCAGTGCGATGCAAGGACATGAAGCAGTCCACTATCCATTCCTCAAAGCCAACGAGCTGCCGGAGTTCTTTACTGCCCTTAACGCTTATTCAGGAAGCCCAATTGTATTGCTGGGGGCACATTTACTTATCCTGACGGGTCTAAGAACAGGAGAGCTAAGAGCAGGTGAGTGGCGTGAGGTGGATTTTGATAATGCGGTGTGGGAGATTCCCAAAGAACGTATGAAAATGCGACGTGCTCATATTGTGCCGCTTTCAAATCAAGCATTAGTCCATCTTGAAACCTTAAAAGAACTGACTGGAAACTATCCTTTGATGTTTCCTGGGCGTAACGATCCAAGTAAGTGCATGAGTGAGGCCAGTATTAATCAGGTCTTTAAGCGTATTGGATATGCTGGCCGTGTTACTGGCCATGGCTTCAGACACACAATGAGCACTATTTTGCATGAAAAAGGCTTCAATAGTGCATGGATTGAAACCCAGCTTGCACATTTGGATAAAAATGCTATTCGCGGGATATACAATCATGCTCAGTATCTTGAGGGGCGTCGGGAAATGATGCAATGGTACAGTGATTTTATTGGTGGAACGGAGTCTTGAGTAATGGCAAATAATACTCTCAAGCTTCATCGAACTCATTATAGCATCAGTGAGACCGCTAAAATATTGGGCTGCGATGAGCAAGATGTTATTTATATTGCGGATGAAAAAGACATTCCATTGTCGCTAAGAATGTGTGGGCGATGGTCTTTTTCAAAGCATAAAGTAAGAGATGTGGACTCCTTTATTCAGAATATAAACTCTTTGAAAAAAGACAAAGATGGTTTCAGTTATATATCTGAGTTTAGTTTGATTAAGATTAACGAAGTTAAAAAAGATAAAAAACTAGTGCTGGCGAGTACAAAAGGCTATTTCCAAATGCCACCAAAAGTTAAAAGTGATTTCGTTTTTTATGAGGGGCAGTTCCCGGAGTACCCATCATTGTTATCTCCTGCTGGTACCACCTATTCTGAAATGGTCAAATATATTCAAATTGACTGGAAAAATGATGATGGGTTTGGATATGAGGGAGATGCGTACCTGGAGCGGGAAGATGTAAAGAAATTGCATCTAATATTAAATGATGATGTTTCTAATGATAAATATAAATCGTTATCAATTGCACAGCAAGAAAGACATGCTACCAAGAGAAATGAGATTCTAAGTGTAGCATTATATCTTTATAAAGAGGATATGGCATACCGAAAGGAAAATGCAGCAGCCCTTGCTGACCTTATCTTTAGTCGGGCTGAGGAATTTTGGCCTGATAAAAAAGAGCCTCCGCTATCACACCCAATTATTAGCAAACTAATATCATCTATATTCAAGAAACCATCATTTACAAAAAATTAACAATTTTGGCGAGTAAGGAGATTTTTCTTACTCGCCTTTTTTATATTTTTGAACGATGTTTTAATCCTCTTCGTTGATATAGATTGATACATAGAGAGGAACTCATTATGGGGTTTACTGATAATCGTCCTTCTGCTGACTCGCTCATTGATATGAAATTCATTACATCTGATTGTCTTTTTACTGATAAATGGATTTATAAACTGATTTCTCTGGGACGTTTTCCTAAACCAATCAAGTTAGGTCGTATGTCCCGATGGCGTGCTGGTGACTACTATGCTTGGCGTGATAGTCATTCTTCAGAGTAAAAACATTAGTATTAGAAGCATTTATGAGGAGTTTATATGAATTACCGTCTACAACCAGCGGGGAGTCAATACATATCCCTTCCAATTAAGAATGAATATGTTTCCGTGTTAGGAAACTATAAAGTAAGTCCGTTTATAGGAACGCAATTTAAGATAGTATGCGTCTATCTGGTCCGGTCTGTATGCTCCAGGATTATCCAGGAAACATCCCTTGCTTCCCGATGCGGCCACATCGTAAGTGCCACCGTTTTGTAGATAATATGTATTATTAGAAACTGGAAGTACTGTTGACCTCACCTGTAGCGTACTGTCGTACGTTACTGATGCGAATACACTCCCCGGTAACAGAAGCAGGGGAATTAACATCCGGAAGGGATTTTTATTTAAATTGCAGCACCCATGACGCTTATTAGTTAGCACACTGTCAGCTAATAAATCCCGCGCCCCACTAGTTATGATTTTGCACAGAAAATTCATAATAAACCCTCAAGTAATTAACATGGTATCCCGTCGTGTTTAGGCAAAAAAATTAATCAGATAACTACATTCTCCATGATTGTGCCATCAACGAAGAAACAGAAATCGACGGAGTCATAACAGACATTACATGCTTGTTCGGCATTCCTGTAATGGAAAGCAAACGCCGGCGATCATTATAATATCGCTTCAGTTCTTTTTTTTCGGATGTATTATTCCATAATGGTCTCCTGGATACCCTGTGGGATAATTTAACTCTGGCCAGGTACTGCCTTTGGTGTAGTGACGGGGACACAACATTTAGCTTTACTCTGACCTTTGTCTTAATGCTTTCCTTTAGGGCTGTCGGCGGCAAACTTCCGTCAATAATATGTACCGTTGCAAACAACTTCTGGATATTTCCCAGCGGTTCCGGTACAAGAAACAGTGTCTGGCAGCGGTGCGCATCATTTGATCTAAAGAACGCTGATACGGCCTCCCACCAGTTGAGTAGGGGGGCGTCACTCAGAGCCATAATCAAAATATCCTCTGCAGTTGGCTCTGTATCTTCACGAAATCTGACGTCATACCCCTCAGCTTTCATTAATTCGGCCAGACCTGAAACTTCATATATGCCCGAACCATTTATGATTATTCTCTGTTGTGTCATAAATTTTCTATTGAAATAATTTTACATATAATCCATACAAATAGTGATAAATACAAAATAATGACGCATTGAACAGCACGACTAAGCTTCATCCATTAGTTCCAATTACTCAGGTTCCGGATATTCGGATTACGGATATATAACCGTAAAAGTGATAACAGCTTTAACCGGACCAAAGATGTCATTCTTATGGGCTTCCGTGACCGGGGTAAGAATACACTGACGCTCACCCACTGTGGCGGTGCTGTCGCTGCAGAATGCATCCTTCCCTGTCAGTTTAACTGGAGTACCGTTGTGCTCCAGCCATAAAAAGGTTCCGTTTGGCTTAAAATTATCCCTCGTGGCCACCATCTGAACTCTGGTCTGATCGCTCTCCAGTACTCCTGTTTTAACCGTCCCCGTAAGAGCGGTTTTTACAGGAATATTTTTTGCGCACGTCCACTTAAATGTTATCGGCGCATGTTTTGTTGCTGTCCCGGGGGTCAGGACGCCCAACTGGACTGCGACATAGTTCGCATACGACAGATCACAACTCGGCGTGGTAAATGTCGCATTGATGTTAAAGGTTGCCGTTTTTGTGTCCGCACTCCAGGCGTTCACGGAGAGTCCTGCAATGCTTACAGTCAATGCCGCAGTCAGAATAGAATTAATGAACTTCATAATTCTGCACTCCACCCCAGTCATTTATTGCTGCAACCGAAAGTCCGCCACTGACATTTGCACCAAGAGAAATCTCAGAGAAGGGCGCCAGCAGGGTTAATTCCTTCGCAACCCTGTCACTGAGCTTCACTTCCTTGCCATTACTTTTCACCCCGACAATGGCCATGTAGTACGGTGTCGGATTTTTAATCCAGGTCACGTTATTCCGTTGTTCCAGCTTCAGCTTTTTCTCTGCATTTTCACGACCATCTTTCAGAGAGGAAGGCCGGTAAATCAGCTTCACCCGGGCATTCATGGCAATGGCCAGAAGGCTGCCGTTGCCCGCTTTCATATCAGGTTTGGGCGGAACTTCCTGCACATTCAGCCAGAACAGCGATTCCCGATCTGCAGGTAAAGACGAGTCCGTTTTTAAGATACGTATAATCTGCTTTTGTTTTGCCCCCACTTTAAAGAATGGGGGCTGAGGAACCAGGTAAACCCCGTTCCGCTCATGGGTGTTATCCACCCACACCTGCCCGCCATACGTCTGGCTGGCGTTATTTGTGACCTCAACGGTGATATTCTTTTTGTTTTCCTCATAAATGAAGCGTGTTCCGTTCAGAACAAATGCAGCCATTGCCTGAGAACAGAATGTGAATGACAGAGCGGCAGCGAGCGCTGTTTTAGCGACCTTATTCACAACGAACCTCCTGAACTTTATTGGTGTTAGCCTGTAACCCTTTCATGGAGAACTGGCACTGCATTCCGTTCCCCATATCAACTCTGATCCTTTTAGGCTCTGCCAGCATATTCATCAGCAGGACACCATTAGTGGATATAAAACCGGCGCTTAGCCCCATATCCGTAGTGGCATCGCCGCCGGCAAGATATTTACCCTGCTTGTCCTTCACGCGAAGGATGTAGCGGAGTACATTCTCAAAACCAAACTTCCGGTAAACCATCGCCTTTTCAGTCGGCACCACTTTGTAGGAGGTGGTACTGAATTCCATGTTGTCAGGAACGTTATCCATATTGATATTGATATTGTTTTCAGCATATTCCGACAGCCACACCACCGTGTTTCCGTTCCGGTCTGTAGGCATCGAGTTGTTGAATTTAATCCCACTGACTCCCGGAACGCTGACAATGGCGACCGTATCGGAAGACTCTTTAGTAAAGAGTGGCCCGGTTTCACTGGTCCCTAACACAGAGCCAGACACTCCGCCGGAGAAGCTGGTCTGACTGTCTCCCCGGGAAGAATGTGTCTGCGACACGCCAAGATTCGTCTGAACAGCATCAAAGGCATAGCTGGCTGATGCCGATGCTCCCCGCTGACCGCGTGAACTGGCATCAGCATTCAGGTTATAGTTAAAGCGATCATTCACCATTGCTGAAACACTGGTATTGAATGTTGAACCATTGCTTCGGCTGTAGCCTACGCTGTTCGTGGAGTAATGCCGCCCCCCCCTGAAATCGAAGGGTATACTGACACTCACAGAGGTTGAATAATCTGCTTTATCTCCCCCGGCATACCGGTTATAGGAGCCGTTAAGAAATACCGATACCGCATCAAAAACAGACGTACTCAGCGAGAGGGTGGCGCCGGTGTCGCTGCCATCGCGGTCCCAGTAATTCTGACGCCACCATGTTCCGCTCAGATAAGTCGTATCAAAGCGATGGGAAAGGCGTGCTTCATAACGTGATTTCTGATTGCCGTGAACATAACTGCGGTGTGGATCGAAATCGGCATAATCCACATACCCCTTGTCCTGATAGCGGTATGTCAGGAGCTGCAGGTCCGTTCTGTCGGTAAAGTTTTTGGCATACTTGACACTGACGTTCTGGCCTTTTTTCTCTTCACCATTGTCATAGCTTGCTTTTGCAGTCGCAGCACTCAGGGATAACGCCCCCAGTTCACCAAAGGGTCTGGTCACACCTATCCCCGCCGACTGATAATTGTTATTCAGTAGCATTGCCGTATTCAGCGTGGCAGCGGAGAAGCCATAGTCCAGGCTTCCCAGCCAGAAAAGGCCTGAATCCGAAGAGAATGCCTTTTCCAGCTCATTGCTCTGATTTTTTTTACCCAAAGCAAAGTCATACTGAAAATCTCCCGGCCTTAATAAGGTCGGCAGTGTTGTCACCGGATAGACCTGAACGGTCTTACGCCCGCTGTCATCTTCAAGCGTTACAATCAGATCGCCATTGCCGGTCGGCTGGAGATCATCAAGACGGTAAGGTCCTGCCGGGATCATGCGGGAATAAACCGTGTAGCCGTTTTGCGTCACCGTCACGCGTGAAGGTGTGGACGCAATTCCCGAAATATCCGGTGCATAGCCTCGGGATTCCCACGGGCGCATGTTACTGTTGGAGCGAACGGAAGCACCGTAAAAATTAAAATCAGAAAACAATTCTGTTCTGGTCTGAGATTTACCTAAAAACAGATCCCCCCGAATCTGACTGATTGCGGTAGACAATGTCATATCGCTGGAGCTAAATTCCGTTTTTCCACCGGAACGCGTGATGTTGGCGTTGCTGGATAACACCCAGCGACCGATGTTGAATCCCAGTTCAAAATTTCCGAATGCGTTTAACTGGTTATCTGTCGTTTTATTAAAGTTGGCATAGTACTTCAGTCGACCGCCATTAACGCCATAATCCCAGCGGGACGGGTCACTTTTACTGAGCAGATACGCCTGTGGGATGTCAAATAACAGTTTCTGCGCGCTGTAATCAAAAACTACCCGAGTATGGGACTTCTTGCCAAGTAAATAACACTTTTTTTCCTTGTTATAAACATCAGCAAATTTTTCCTGGTTCAGCATAATTCCTGCACTGTTTATCCAGTCAGGAGCCAGGCAGAGAATATTGTTTTTCTCATCTGCCTCGCTAATGTTTAACTCTGCACTGCCGGTTTTTTCCTGGTTCACAAAAACATCCACGCTGTACTGACCGCGAGGAAAAGCAGAATCTGATTTCAATACCGAAGGGATAACACTGACCCCCTGTATAAAGTCCAGATTTAGTTCTTCAGAATATCCAAGATGTGCATAAATACTTAGCGCCAACAGAGAGTATTTCGGTAAGCGCGACAGTTCCATGTTAGCCTCCAATGCCACAGACGGTAATTATTCACGTCTACTTATAAACCGGAGAGATAAATCTCCCCGGCTGTATAAGGATATTAGTTATATGTTACAGCGTAAGCGGCTACACCCTGATAATCACCTGGCGTAGTGCCGCCTTTCAGCGTTGCCTGGAATTTAAAGCCTTCTGTAGTTACCTTTTCCGCATCAAAATCAATATAGGTATTGGAAGAAGTAACCTGCGCGTTGCCTGATGCATTTTTTGGATTCATTGCCTTCAGTTTAACGACTGCATCTGCAGCCTTACCGAGGCTGTTTTTCAGGCCTTCAGCATCAAAATTACCGTTCCAGGTCACTGTTGCAGTCTTACCTGACAGACCATTACATTGTGTAGAATTAGCAGCGATAAATGAGAACTCAACCGGTGTCGAGCTTTCGGTATTTGGAGCCACGGAACCGAGCTGAATGACATCAGTTAGCTTGCCACCATTGCTTGCAGTAACATCGCAGGTTACAGAAGTCACGTTACCAAAGAACTGAAGTTCGCTCTGTTGAGCTGCATTCAGAGCGCCAGAGAATAATGCAAGAGCAATTGATGAACTGAGAATAAGTTTTTTCATATTTCATATTTCCTAAATCAAAAAAAACATGTCGACCTGAATAAAATATCCCCGCATAAAAATGCAGACCAGACCATGGTCTTATTCTGTCGACACCATTAGCACTAACTACTAGTGATACCGGTTTACCAAAACTGTTAACAGAATTGAAAAAAGTTTTTATTGAAATGAGTTTTACTAGCTACAAGGAGCCCTGTAGAGGGTGAATAATTCACTCACCACCTGAATAACGTGTTCAACTCGTGCAATACAGGAACCAAAATATCCATTGCTGACCCCATACTTATCACAGCAGGCACTTTTTGAGTGATTGAACACTAGATAATCGTGCAGTGCATTAATGACTTTATTGCTTCTGATTGAGGTCAGTTCAATCAAGCACCAAAATTCATCTTCAGAAATGGATGAAGACCGCAATGCAATATTTTTCTTCCCAAGGATTAAAGAAGTACTATTTTTTACTTCACGTCCCGATAGACTTGTCACACCCTGCTCCTTTGAATTTATTAAGTAATAACCCCTTATTAAAATTCCCGTCTGAGAGCGGAGCGAAGAATAACAAACGCAATTAGATTGCAAAATAGACAACAAAGGTTAATGATGCTAAAAAAAGTAAAAATAATAGATAAAAATATCACTTAAATGGCAGGTGTTGATATATAAAGCTAATTATTTACTTTTGTTTGGTTGATGTGTTTTTTTTGCGGTTTGTCATGATTTTTATAAATTTCTTTCATATAAAATTATTAACAATGAATGTATCACTAATGTTGATAATTGTTATCACTTTTTATGTTTAGATGCTAATAATTTGTTTGGATATGAAGTGGCTTGGTGAAAATATGTCGGAGGAAAAGACTCCCCGAATAAACAAGGGAGCCAGGAAGCGTAACGCACGCGCAGGGCTATTTCTGCCGTGACTCAAGCCAGACCAGCGCCAGCGTGGAGAGCGTGCACATCAGCAGAATGCCGACAAACCAAAACATATACCACATCGTACAGTCCTCCCTAATAAAGTTCGTGGTTGTGGCGGCGGATTGTTTCTACGTTGATTCGTCCCAGCATCTTGTAATAACTCCACAAGGTATAAAGCAGAACTATCGGTAGGAAAATCAACACGATAACCAGCATGATACTGAGTGTCATCTGGCTGGAGGTACTGTCCCACACCGTCAGGCTAGAGAGTGGATATGCGCTTGATGGCATCACAAATGGAAACAGGGTGATTCCAGCGGTGAAGATCACGCAGGTCTGGGTCAATGAAGCAAACAGAAATCCCCACACGGCCCGACGTTGCCCGCAGGCATAGATCGCGAGCATTGGAAAAATCATGCCCAACAGCGGAATAACCAACAGTAGTGGTGAATTTTCAAAGTGCGCCATCCACGCGCCCGGTGCGGTCGTTACTACCTTTAATAGCGGGTTGGACGGACCATTAGGATCCTGGCTAAGCAGCACATAGCCATTAATCCCCGTCCACAGCCAATACCCGGCTAACAGGAAGCAGAGCACCACTAACATCGCGCTGCGGCGGGTGGCAGACAGCGCGCGCAGGTGAAGAATGCCGTCGGTTTTCAACTGGAGCCACACGCCCCCCTGCATAATGACCAACATCAGGCTTAATGCGCCGCACAGTAGGGCAAAAGGAGAGAGCAATTCCCAGAAAGAGCCCAGGTATTGCACATGTAATTGTGGCGTGAACACAAAAGGCACCCCCAGGAACAGATTGCCGAAGGCGACGCCGAAGATAACCGGTGGCACCAGGCTGCCGATAACCAACCCGGTGTCCCACATGGCGCGCCAGCGTGCATTCGCTATTTTACCTCGATAATCAAAGGCCAATGGACGAAAGAAAAGGGCGCACAGCACCAGAATCATCGCCACATAAAACCCCGAAAATGCGGCAGCATAGACGCGCGGCCAGGCTGCGAATAATGCGCCGCCCGCCAGAATGAGCCACACCTGGTTACCCTCCCAGTGCGCCCCTACGCTATTGATTAACACCCGACGTTCATCATCGTTGCGCGCGATCAGCGGTAACAGGCAGCCGACCCCCATATCAAACCCGTCAGTGACCATAAAGGCCACCAGAATAATGCCAATCAGCAGCCACCAAATGAGCCGCAACGTTTCATAATCCAACATGATGCTCTCCTTTATACCTGTTGTTGTGCCGGTTGTTGACGTTGCATCGCATCTGGACCAAGACGCGCGTATTTTTGCATCAGGTAGACTTCGGCAATTAAAAACAGGGTGTAAAGCGTGAGGATTAGCCCCATGGAGAAGGCCAGTTGGCCCGCGCTCAGCGCAGAGTGGGCGTACCAGGTCGGCAAAATATCCTGAATCGCCCACGGCTGGCGGCCAAACTCCGTCATAAACCAGCCTGCTTCAATGGCAATCCACGGTAGCGGCAGGCTCCACAGCGTTATGTGCAGTACCCAGCGATGCTGGTCGATACGCCAGCGTAAGGTCTGTATCAGCGCAATCGCCATCACCAGCAGCAGAAGGGAACCGCATCCAATCATGATGCGAAAGCTCCAGAACACGGGGGCGACTTGCGGAATAGCGCCGCGTTGTGCGGCCTGATATTGCGCTGGCGTGACATGGTTCATGTCAGGGGCGTAGTTTGCTAACAGGATGCCGTAACCCAGATCTTTTTCCACGGCGTGAAAAGCGTGCAGTAGCTGAGGCGTGCGGTTACCTTTGGCGATTTCCTGCATCAGCAACCATGCTTCCCGGCCCCGCTGCAGGCGGGGTAGCGCATCTGCCATCAGGTTCTTCAGCCCCGGAACTGGCGTATCTAAAGAGTGAGTCGCCAGGATACCCAGCAGGGCCGGTATCTTCACGGAAAAGGCGTTACGCTCTTGCTCCTGCTGCGGCCAGGCTATCACATGAAAGGGCGCAGGAGCCGGTTCGGTTTGCCATTCCCCTTCCATTGCCGCCAGTTTTACCGGCTGGCGTTGGGCGACCTCATAGGCTGAGCTATCTCCCAGTTGCAGAGTGCCGAGGATAGCCAGTGTGCCAAAGACGGAACCTACCGCGAAGGAGCGCAGGGCGAACTCGCGAGCGCGACCACGCAGCAGATACCAGGCGCTGATGGACATCACAAACATGGCGCCTGTGACATAACCGGACATCACGGTATGCACAAATTTCACCTGGCTGATGGGGTTAAAAACCAGCGCGCTAAAGCTGCTCATCTCCATGCGCAGGGTATCAATATTAAAGTGAGCGCCCGTTGGATATTGCATCCAGCCGTTGGCGTTGAGGATCCACAGGGCCGAGATATTGGAGCCAAACGCTACCAGCCAGGTCACCAGTAAATGCTGGTACTTGTTTAAGCGCTGCCAGCCGAAGAAGAACAGCCCCACGAATGTGGATTCAAGAAAGAAAGCCATCAAGGCTTCCATCGCCAGCGGAGCACCGAAAATATCGCCCACATAGTTGGAATAGAGCGACCAGTTAGTCCCGAACTGAAACTCCATGGTCAGGCCAGTCGCCACACCGAGCGCAAAGTTAATACCGAATAACTTTCCCCAGAAACGCGTCATGTCGCGGTAGACTGTTTTGCCCGTCACCACGAACAGGGTTTCCATGATGGCCAGCAAAAAAATCAGCCCCAGCGTCAGGGGAACAAACAGAAAATGGTACAGCGCGGTCAGCGCAAACTGCCAGCGCGATAAGTCAATGACGTCCCACATGCGAACTCCATCAGGCATTAGAGAGTGAATAGATAAGGAAGAAAACGCCAGACCCGCAGCAGAAAAGTATGCGGGTCGGGAGAAGGGGATCAGGCTGGCGGGCCGGATGCCAGCCAGCTACAGACTTCATCCAGGCGCTGGAGCGAGTCGAGCAGATCCTCTGGAGCAGCCAGTACCAGTTCCGGTAATGGACAGATCTCATAACTCTCGAGCAGAAGCCCTTTCAGGGTATCCAGACAGCGCACATGCCAGACATGGCGCAGCGCCGTGGCGTCGATTTGGCTCTCGCCGTAGCCGATGGTGCGGATCTGAATGCGCCCTTCGCCACACAGGCGGGAGAGGAACTGGCGATCCGCATCGCTAACCGGGAGTTGGGTGAGGTTAATGCTATGAGGTTGCGTGGCCAGATCGCGCACGTGCGCCAGCAGTTCCTGAGCCAGCGTCAGGCCATTCATCAACCCATCGACGGGCGGAGGCAACAGGCTATCGTCTGGCAGCGTCGTGATTGTTGCTGCCTGCCACAGCGCCCGTGGCGCACTGCCTGCCTCCAGATGCTCCTCCCATTGACCCAAGTTATTCTGGCAACGCACCCGCCAGATTCCGCAGAAAATCGACTCCTGAATCTCGCTCGCTCTGCCGTCAGCCTGCTGGATACGCACGGAAACTTCGCCTTCGCCGAGCAGCGTATTCAAAAACGTGAGGTCGTCTGCGTTGAGCGTGGATAAATCCCATCCCAGCACGTCCTGTTTTGCGGGGATTTTCTGGCTAAGCTGGTGGCGCACGTCGGCTAACAATGCCATCACCGCCGGGCTGTGCGGACAGTTTTCCAGCCTCGCCATGCTGGGGCTGCTGTTGACCTGGCAGGTGAGGGGCAAGGGATTCATGCTGAAGCTGTCATCGCCCGGCTGGGTTCCCGGTCCCAGCAGATGAAAAAAGGTATCACTCATCTTGCAGGCTCCGGGGGATGCGTTCTTCAACGAGGGGGCGCATCAGGTTGAGCAGGTCGGCCCACGGATGGATGCCGCTGAGAATGCCGCGCAGCTCGCCGTGGATAAATACCAGCGTGGCCGGGAAGCGGAATACGCCAAAACGATCGCCGATAGCCTCGCTGTGCTCGAGATCCGCCATAGCGATTTGCCAGTCAAACTGGGGAAACTCGCGGAGCAACTCGGCAATCATTACCGGGTTATCGCTGACTTCCGGCGTGCGGCGGGGATCGCTACTGAGCAGCACCACGCCATCACGCACACGCGTTACCCAGTCATCCAGTTCAGATGCGGTCAGCGGTTGCCAGCCGCGCGCCAGCATGCGTTGCCATAGCGTAGAAAATGGTTTGTCATTCAACATGTTGCTTATCTCTCCAGCGTTACACGATACTGGCGAATACGCACGCCTTCATAGTTTTCCAGCGACAGGCATTCATAGTTCAGGCAACGCGTTTCATCGATTGTCTGTGGCGCGATGCCCCACGCGGCCAGTTGCCTTAGCGCGGCTTGTTCTGCCGCCGGGAGCTGAGCGCGCGCGATGTCGGTCAGGCTGCCGCCATAGTCGTCCAGCTGCACCGGCTGTAGTCCTACGAGGGCGATGTGGGCGGGCAGATGACCGCGAATCTCCGCCAGAGCAAGCACTTCGGAGAAGCTGTTCTGATGCAGACTCATTTTTTTGGCGCTGAGGTAACTGGGGACTTGTTCACCGGCGTAGGATTGCAAAGTGCCTGGCGCGAGTCCGTAGTCGATGGCGTCCAGCAGCAACAAATGGCTGGCCTGCTCAACGTAGCCCAGCAGATTCAGCCCTTGCGTGCCGCCGTCGACAATCTCTACCCATTCTGGCCAGTGATAGTGGGCGTACAGGCGCTCGGCGACGCGAATGCCAAATCCTTCATCTGCCCACAGCAGGTTGCCTAAGCCCATCACGATGACGTTAGGTTCGCTCATGACGCCCCCTTATCGTGCTGGCGTTTGGCAAATTTGTGGCTACGATAGCCGTTGATCATGGTTGAGATGACTGTATCGTCAGACATGATGTCCTCGCGGATAGCCATATACACATGACCGATGATGAAGGCGGCGATGAACCACATCCCCAACCGATGCCAGCTGTGGATATCGAGAGAGTTACCGCCGGTCCAGTAGAAAAACTCCGTCACATAGTGGAAGGGGGTAAAAATGGCGTACTGGCTATGCTCGCTGTATAAGGCAAAACCGGTGAGGATCATAAAAACTGAGAGCAGGAAATAACCGAACATCGCCGCCTGCGCGACGGGGTTATGGCCGATATCTTCTCCCGGTTTTTTTTCCAGAAACAGATACCAGCGCACCACCGAAAAGGCACCCTGCCACCAACTGCGACGCCAGACCTGCACGATAAACAGCTCGCGTGAATAGCGATTGCCGACGAAGGCCCAGTAAATGCGACCCAGCAGTATCACCGTAAACACCATGGCTGCGGCGAAATGCACTAACCGGATGTCGCCCATGTAGAACAGGTAAGTGGCTTCGCCGTTGACCGACGGCAGTGGTCGGCCAATGAAGTATCCGGTTACCATCAAAACCAACATGCAGCCCACTGTCAGCCAGTGCCACAAGCGTACGGGCGCTTCAAACACATAGTGGCTGACGGCGGTATCACGCGCCTCCCCGACGCGTGGGGATATCTTTCCAGTCATCGTTCCGTTCCTTAACGCTTAGCGAACCTGGACTGCGATAAGTTCGCTGCCGTCGTCGCCGAGGACGTGGGTTGAACATGCCAGGCAGGGGTCGAAGCTGTGCAAGGTGCGCAGGATCTCCAGCGGTTGATCCGGTATCGCCATTTGGGTGCCCATCAACGCCGCCTCGTAGGCGCCAATTTGCCCCTTCGGATCGCGCGGGCTGGCATTCCAGGTGGTCGGCACTACGCATTGATACACGTCGATCTTCTGGTCGCGAATCGACGCCCAGTGACCGAGTGCTCCGCGCGGCGCCTCGGTAAAACCGATCCCACGGCACTGCTGCGGCCAGCTTGCAGGCTCCCATTTTTCGGTATTCGCCGTAGCCAGATTGCCGTTTTTCAGATTGGTCATCAGCTTGTCGAAGAAATATTGCAGCTTGCTCACGGCCCACTGCGCCTCGTGCGCGCGGCACAAAATACGCCCCAGCGTCGACTGCATACCCGACAGCGGCAGTTTGAGTGCGGACATCATGCGATCGACGGATTCAATCGTGGCGGCATCCCCTTTGTGATAGGCAATCAGCGTACGCGCCAACGGTCCAACTTCCATGGCGTGTCCGCGCCAGCGCGGGGCTTTAATCCACGAGTAGCGTTCCTGTTCGTTGAGCTGCTGGATATCGGTATCGCTGCCTTTGACATCGCCGGGGTTGTACCAGGGTTCAGTAATCCCCTCGAACGGGTGACGACCTAATTGATCGTCCGGATAACGGTACCAGGCATGATCGACAAACTCCTGAATTTGCTGCTGATCGGCCAGATCCACCGGCATGACATTGTTAAAATCACCGTTAATGACCGCGCCGCCAGGCATCAACAGGCTCTTCGCGCTGAAGTCGTTGGCAATATCCGGGAACGCGCCGTAGCTTAAGACGCACTTATCAGACAGCCCGGTGCCAATCTGGCTCCAGGGTTTGTTGAACTGGCCGATAGCCAGCGCGTCAGGAACCATGACGTTGTTGATGAAGTCGGCGGTGCGGGTGATGATCGACTGTACCAGGTTAAGACGTTCCATATCGACCGCGCCAACCGCGCCGCTCTGATCGATATTGATAGCGCATGGCATGCCGCCGACAATCCAGTTAGGATGCGGATTCTTGCCGCCAAACACCGTATGGATTTTGATAATCTCGCGCTGAAAATCGAGCGCTTCCAGATAATGGGCAAAGCCCATCAGGTTAGCCTCTGGCGACAGTTTGTACTGCGGATGCCCCCAATAACCGTTGCGGAAAATCCCCAACTGACCGCCGTCGACAAATTTCTTCAGGCGGTTTTGTACGTCAAAGAAGTAGCCCGGGGAGGACATCGACCAGGCTGAAAGGCTTTGTGCCAACTGCGATGTTGCGCGCGGGTCGGCTTTCAGGGCATTCAGAACGTCAATCCAGTCCATTCCGGCTAGCTGGTAAAAGTGGACCAGGTGGTCGTGGCACCACAGCGTCGCCAGCATAATATTGCGAATGATGTTGGCGTTGTCGGGCACCTTGATGCCAATGGCATCTTCAATGGCATAGACCGATGCGAGCGCATGTACGCCAGTGCACACCCCGCAAATTCGTTCGACAAACGCCCAGGCATCGCGCGGGTCGCGCCCTTGCAGAATAATTTCCAGTCCACGGAACATGGTGCCGCAGGACACCGCGTTGGTGATGATGTTTTGCTCATCAATGTTCACCTCACAACGCATATGGCCTTCAATGCGCGTAATGGGGTCGACAACCAGGCGCCGGCCGGCATTATTGACCGTATATCCCTGGGTTTGATACGAATTGCTCATGCCTGTTTATCCTCATTGTCTGGCGACTGTTGTCCGGCGTCGGCTAATTGCTGTTTGTGGCGGTTATGTTGATTGACGGCGCTGGCGACTGCGTGGACACCGACGCTGGCGGCCACCACGCCAAGCGCGCTGAGGCCCACGGTATCGGCGGTTGAATGCGTCCCCATCTGCGGGATATCGACCACGCGGCTGTAGAACGAACCGCGATCCCAGAAGCCATTCTCCGAACATCCCAGACACCCATGACCGGACTGGATGGGGAAAGAAACGCTGCCATTCCAGCGGGTGGTGGAGCAGGCGTTATAAGTGGTAGGCCCTTTGCAGCCCATTTTGTACAGACAATAGCCTTTTCGGGCAGCGTCATCGTCCCAACTCTCAACGAACTCCCCGGCGTCAAAGTGGGCGCGGCGGTAGCATTTGTCGTGAATACGCTGACCATAGAACATCAGCGGACGCCCCAAACGATCGAGTTCAGGCAGACGATCAAACGTCACCATATAGGTAATGATGGCGCTCATGACATCCGGAATCGGCGGGCAGCCGGGCACTTTCACGATTGGCTTATCGGTGATCACCTTATCGATCGGCGTTGCCTGGGTTGGATTAGGCCGGGCGGCCTGCACGCAGCCCCAGGAGGCACAGGTTCCCCAGGCGATAATCGCACTGGCGCCTGCCGCGGCTCTTTTTAGCTTTTCAATAAACGGTCGCCCGCCGCTGATGCAGAACATTCCTTGTTCACCCAGCGGAGGATTGCCCTCGACGGCCAGAATGTATCGGCCGTGGTAGCGGCTCAGAATGTCTTCAAATACCTCTTCGGCCTGCGTTCCGGCGGCGGCCATCAGGGTGTCGTCGTAATCAAGAGAAATCAGGGAGAGGATGACGTCTTTGGCGAGTGGGTGAGAGGAGCGGATAAATGATTCAGTGCAACAGGTGCATTCCAGCCCGTGGATCCAGACGACCGGGATCCGGGGTTTGTTTTCCAGCGCCCAGGCTATTCTGGGCGTCATTGCGGCTCCCAGCCCAAGCGATGTTGCTGCGAGGCTGCAATATTTGAGAAAACTGCGTCGACTCACCCCTTTGCGGCGCATTGCCTGATAAAAGGTCTCCTCGTTATTCGTATTCATAACACGCGTTTCTTCCCCCGTTGAGTTCTGGCCACGTCGCCAGCGATAATCTAAAAAAGCCTATCCGATCAGCGGGGAGAAACAATGCAAAGTGTAGGGTTATGTCCTATTGCGATATTTTCGTGCCCGTTACCTGTTTTTCACTGTCCGGGAATAAAAAAACGCACAGGGGAGACCGCCCTGTGCGTCGGGTTTATTGCGGAAGAACTTAAACCCCAAGGCGATCGCGTAAGCTGTAATATGCCGCCCCCATGGCGGTAAACGGAATGCGCAGGCTGCGCCCCCCCGGGAACGGGTAGTGCGGCAGTTTGGCGAAAGCGTCAAAGCGCTCGGCATCCCCGCGCAGCAGTTCAGAAATCAGACGTCCTGCCAGGTGGGTACAGGTCACGCCGTGGCCGCTGTAGCCCTGCATATAGTAAATGTTGGTATCAAGACGGCCAAACTGCGGCATGCGAGATAGCGTTAACAGGAAATTACCGGTCCAGCGGTAATCAATTTTTACCCCCTGCAATTGCGGGAAGGTTTTCAGCAATTTCGGCATTACCAGACGTTCAATATCGTCCGGATCGCGGGCACCGTAGACCACGCCGCCGCCGTACAGCAGGCGGTTATCACCGGTCAGACGGTAGTAATCCAGCAGATAGTTACAATCTTCCACGCAGTAGTTTTTAGGAATCAGCGAGCGCGCCATCTCTGCAGACAACGGTTCGGTGGTTAACACCTGTGTGCCGCATGGCATGCTGCTTTTTGCCAGCGCAGGCTCCAGTTTGTCGCCGAGGTAGGCGTTGCCCGCGACGATCACAAAGCGGGCCGTAACCTGACCTTTTTCGGTGCTGACCACCGCCGGGCTGGTGTGCTGGATACGGGTGACCGGCGACTGTTCGAAGACGCGCCCGCCGTTCAGACGAATGGCGTTAGCTTCGCCAATCGCCAGGTTCAGCGGATGAATATGACCACCGCTGTGGTCGAGCAGCGCGCCGACATAACGATCGCTGCTGACTTCGCGGCGAATTTCGCTGCTGTCTAACAGTTCAAGCTGCGTGTTGCCGTAGCGTTCCCAGTTCGACTTCTGCTCCTCCAGCGTTTCCATCTGCTTGTGGTTCAGCGCCACAAACAGTCCGCCGGGGCGATAGTCGCATTCGATCTGATAACGCTTAATACGTTCGCGGATGATATTACCGCCTTCAAACATCATGCTGCCAAGCATTTTGGCGGCGTCCGGGCCATAGGTGCGCTCGATGACGTCGATATCGCGACTGTAGGAGTTCACCAACTGACCGCCGTTACGTCCGCTGGCCCCGAAGCCAATACGTGCGGATTCCAGTAGCACTACGTCGTAACCCATCTCCGCTAAGTGCAGGGCGGAGGAGAGTCCGGTATATCCACCGCCCACGATGCAAACATCACAGCTAACCGACTCGCTAAGGGTGGGAAACGGTTCGTACTGATTGGCGCTTGCGGCGTAATAACTGCTGGTATGTTCAGTCATGATTAAGGCTCCAGGGAGATCCAAATGGTTTTCAGTTCGCTAAATTTTTCCAGCGCATGCAGGGACTTATCGCGCCCGTTGCCGCTTTGCTTATAACCGCCGAACGGCACAGTCATATCACCATCGTTGTAGTTATTAACGAAGACAGAACCGGCCTTCAGGCGACGACTCATGCGGTGGGCGCGCGACAGATCGCGGGTCCAGACCGCGGCCCCCAGGCCGTAGTCACTGTCGTTGGCCAGCGCCAGGGCTTCGGCTTCGCTGCTAAAACGGGTGACGACCAGCACCGGGCCGAAGATCTCATCGCGGCTGACGTGGGCTTGCGGGGCTGTATCGACAAAAATAGTCGGGCCGATAGCCGCTGGGTGGACGTGGCTGCGACCATCCAGCGCCAGCGTGCCTTGCGCTTCACCGTCGCGAATAAAACCGTGCACGGTGTCGGCATGCGCGTTGTCGATAAGCGTGCCCATCGTGGTTTCCGGATCCAGCGGGTTGCCCGGCTGCCAGTTTTTCGCCTGCTCTTTCAGCAGGGCGATGAACTCGTCGGCAATACTCTCTTCCAGTAACAGACGCGTACCGGCGATACAGACCTGACCCTGGTTATAGAAGATGCCTGCTGCAGCATTGGCGGCGGCTTTCGGCAGATCCGGGCAGTCGGCAAAAACGATGTTGGCACTTTTACCACCGGCCTCCAGCCAGACGCGTTTCATATTGCTGTCGCCAGCGTCTTTGAGCAGTTGCTTGCCGGTGCGGGTCGAGCCGGTAAAGGTGATCACATCAACATCCGGATGCTGCGACAACGCCTGGCCCGCTTCGTGGCCATATCCGCTCACCACGCTGAGAACGCCATCGGGCAAACCTGCTTTTTTCGCCAACGCAGCAAGGCGAATGGCGGTCAGCGGTGATTTTTCTGAAGGCTTGAGGATCACGCTGTTGCCTGCAGCCAGTGCCGGGCCAAGTTTCCAGCAGGCCAGCAGCAGGGGAAAATTCCACGGCACGATGGCCGCAATGACGCCCACCGGCTCGCGCACAATCAGCGCCAGATCGCTCACCGAGGTGGTGGCCACTTCGCCATAGACTTTATCTATTGCTTCGGCGTACCAACGGATGGCGCGTGCCGCGCCTGGAATATCATCACGCAGGCTATGGCGAATCGGTTTACCGGTGTCGAGCGTTTCCAGTAGCGCCAGCTCCTCGTGATGCTGCTCCATTAAATCGGCGAACTTGTGCAGGACTGCCTTGCGCTCTGCGGGTGATGCTTGCGACCAGTCTCCGCGTTCAAACACGGTGCGGGCTGCGGTGACCGCGCGGTCTACATCCGCTTTTTTGCCGCGGGCGACTTTGGCGAGCGGACGTTGTCCTGCCGGATCCTGCGTAATAAAGGTTTCGTTATCGGCGGCTGCGCAATATTCGCCGTTAATAAATAAACGGGTCTCCGGCGAATAATGGCTGGCTTTTTCACGCCAATATTTAAGATTCTGAAAGTTCATAGCTACTCCTTTTATATCAATAAGATAAAGTTCGTTGCTGATCTTTTCAGGCAAAATCAGGCTGCACGATGCCCCAGGGATGTACCCTGTTAATGCGCGTTATTTAAGAAGGCCTGAGAAACTCAGGCCGCTACTTATTAGAAAGTGGTAGGAGTGTGGGCACTGATGATGCGGCAGATCCCTGCCGAGGTGTTGCTGAAGCTATGTGGTATACCGGTGTTAATGGCATAACTTTGTCCTGCAACAAGATGATACGTTTGACCGTTGATGGTCAGTATCACTTCACCTTCCAGTATTGTCCCAATCTCTTCACCCTGGTGTTTAATTCTCTCCCCGGTTGTCGTACCTGGCTGATAGGTTTCAAACATCATGGCCAGCGTACGATTCGGATTTCCGTTGTGTACCAGCTTCATGGATACTCCCTGACTCCCGATCTCAATCAAATCATCCTGATTGATAACCACCTGCGGTTCGTCAGGCTTTTCCGGTTCCGCGAAGAACTCGGAGAGCGACAGCCCATAAACTTTCAATAGCTTTTGCAGCGTACTGATGGCAGGACTGACTTTATCCTGCTCTATGGTGCTGATGGCGCTATGCGTTAACCCAGACAGTTCGGCGGCACGACGCTGTGAAAGACCCAATTGCTGGCGGATCTCTGACAAACGTTTACCCGGCGCCAGGCCGTCATCGCTCATAATTGCATTTCCTTAACTGTAGTGGTCAGAGTCGCTGTTTTTCAGCGAGGTGGTTCTGACAAGCGGTGATAAAACCTTCAAGTAACAAACGCGACAGGGCGTATTCGCTACTGTTCCATTCCGGGTGCCACTGCACGCCAAGCGCGAAAGGATGGTCGTGAACGCTGGCTGCTTCCACTAATCCATCCTGCGAGCGTGCTTCCACGCGCAGTTGCGGGCCAAGGGTTTTTGCGCCCTGACCATGCAAGGAGTTAACCCAAAACGTGCTGCAACCTGGTATTAGCTGAGATAGCAATCCTCCCTGTTGAACCTGGACTTCATGAGATGGCGCATATTGCTGCTCCACCGGGAGTTCCGCATCTTCACGATGTTCCAGGAACTGTGAGTGATCGCACAGGCGACGATACAGAGTCCCGCCAGTGGCGACAACTAATTCCTGTAAGCCCCGGCAGATGGCGAAAATGGGAATGCGCCTTTCGAGCCCGGCGGTGATTAGCGCCATGCTCAGAAGATCACGCCCGGGATCGGCGTCAGACTCATCGCCATTTTCACCATAGAGGTGCGGCTGCACATTGCTTGGGCTTCCTGGCAGGAAGATACCATCCAGTTTCGGTAACAGCGCGTTCAGTAATTCGGGTTCCGCAAGCGCATGGGGAATCGCTATCGGTAATCCACCGGCGTTTAATACTGCATTCAGGTACTTTTCTTGCAGAGTCTGGGTCTCGTGACCCTTAAGCCTGTTCCTACACATCACTACACCAATAACTGGCTTGTCAAATATATTGCCCATGATCGACCTCACGTTTTGGAATAAATTATTGCCAAACGGTTCCTTGTTATGCCATTCCGTTCATTATTTTCTCAATCTAGCAGCGGAATAACCTTCTAGCAAACTTAATTTAACATTTGACAAACAATTTGTTTGCATCCAGAGTCGAAGAGTGGACATTATATTTAACAGTCAAATCACAGAACAGCTTACAGGCCAACGGCGGTGAATCATGGAAACCAATATCGTAGAAGTTGAGAATTTTGTTCAGCATTCTGAAGAGAGACGAAGTAGCGCGTTTGCGCGTGAAGTTAAGCAGTATCTGGAGCGCTACCCCAACACGCAGTTCGTGGATGTGCTGTTAACCGACCTGAATGGTTGTTTTCGTGGTAAACGCATTCCCGTTGCGGGATTACACAAGTTAGAGAAAGGCTGCTATTTCCCGGCATCCGTTTTCGCGATGGATATTCTTGGCAATGTGGTCGAAGAGGCGGGATTAGGCCAGGAGCTTGGCGAACCGGATCGGACCTGTGTCCCGGTGCCTGGCACGTTAACACCTTCGGCCGCCGATCCGGAATGTATTGCGCAGATGATGCTGACGATGCTGGATGAAGATGGCGCTCCCTTTGACGTTGAGCCGCGGAACGTACTTAACCGACTCTGGCAGAAACTTCGCCAGCGCGGTCTGTTCCCCGTCGTAGCGGTAGAGCTGGAGTTCTATTTACTCGATCGTAAGCGCGATCCCGAAGGTTATCTGCAGCCGCCGTGCGCGCCGGGAACGGACGATCGGAATACGCAAAGTCAGGTTTACTCGGTTGATAACCTGAACCACTTTGCTGATGTGCTGAACGATATCGATGAACTGGCCCGTTTGCAGCTGATCCCGGCTGACGGCGCGGTGGCTGAAGCCTCCCCTGGGCAGTTTGAAATCAACCTCTACCATACCGATAACGTACTCGACGCCTGCGATGACGCGCTGGCGCTGAAACGCCTGGTACGGCTGGTGGCGGAGAAACATAAGATGCATGCCACGTTTATGGCAAAACCTTATGAGGAGCATGCCGGTAGCGGAATGCATATCCACATCAGCATTATGAATAATAAAGGCGAGAACGTGTTAGCCGATGCGAATGGCGATGATTCCGCGTTACTAAAGCGTGCGCTTGCCGGGATGATTGATCTGATGCCTGCGTCAATGGCGCTGCTGGCGCCGAATGTGAACTCTTATCGCCGCTTCCAGCCGGGGATGTATGTTCCGACCCAGGCTTCCTGGGGGCACAACAACCGTACGGTGGCGCTGCGCATTCCCTGCGGCGATCGTGATAACCATCGGGTTGAATATCGCGTGGCGGGGGCTGACGCCAACCCGTATCTGGTGATGTCGACCATTCTGGCGGGGATCCTGCATGGTCTGGATAACGAGCTGCCGTTGCAGGAAGAGGTGGAAGGCAACGGCCTGGAGCAGGAAGGGCTACCGTTCCCGATCCGCCAGAGCGATGCGCTGTGGGAGTTCATGCAAAATGACAGTCTGCGTGAGTTGCTCGGGGAGCGTTTTAGCCATGTGTATCACGCCTGTAAACACGATGAACTGATCCAGTTTGAACGCCTGATTACCGACACTGAAATTGAGTGGATGCTGAAAAACGCCTGACAGGAAAGTGGCCCGACGGCGGAATGTTTGTCGGGCCTGTACGCATTGTTTGGTCATTGAAAAAAAGAAGTCGCATCATGCGGTCTGAGCGGAGCCAGCCCGTCAATATTGCAGGATCACCTGCCATTTCCCGGATGTCGCGTAATGGAGCGGCTTGCGACAACGGGTCTTCAGATAACCGACAGAGTTTGTGACGAGGAAATGTGATGATGCCAATGTTTAAAAACCCGCCCCGCGTGAGCATCCATGGCTCCCGCAGTAAGTACGGACCGCATCTGTGCCGTGCAACATTGACGCCTTTCTTTTGGCTTTCCACCCCGACACGACCCAGGTCTGCTGTACCCACGTTTCGATCGCAGATCTGGGCCCGTGGCGGGGAGGAAAGCTATGTCGACTAATTCTTCTGTGGATCTCGCGGCCCAGCCGGGCAAAGCACAGTTGCGTAAATCCCTCAAGCTGTGGCAGGTGGTGGTGATGGGGCTGGCCTATCTCACACCGATGACGGTATTTGACACTTTTGGTATTGTTTCGGGTATCAGCAATGGTCATGTTCCGGCCTCCTATCTGCTGGCCCTGGCGGGCGTGCTGTTTACCGCCATCAGTTACGGAAAGCTGGTTCGCCAGTTTCCACAAGCCGGTTCGGCCTACACCTATGCGCAAAAAGCGATCAACCCGCATGTGGGGTTTATGGTCGGCTGGTCGTCACTGCTTGATTACCTGTTCCTGCCGATGATTAACGTCCTGCTGGCGAAAATTTACCTTTCCGCGTTGTTCCCGGGCGTTGCGCCATGGATTTGGGTAGTGATGTTTGTAGCGATCCTCACCGCGGCCAATTTGAAAAGCGTTAATCTGGTGGCGAACTTCAATGCGCTGTTTGTACTGGTGCAGGTTGCGATAATCGTGGTGTTCATTGTTCTCGTGGTGCAGGGGCTGCACAAAGGCGAAGGGGTTGGGACCGTCTGGTCGCTGCAACCGTTTATCAGCCAGAATGCGCATTTGATCCCGATTATCACCGGGGCGACCATCGTCTGCTTCTCGTTTCTCGGTTTTGATGCGGTAACCACGCTCTCTGAAGAGACACCGGATGCCGCGCGTACCATTCCAAAAGCTATTTTCCTTACCGCGCTTTACGGTGGACTGATCTTCATTGCTGCCTCGTTCTTTATGCAGCTGTTTTTTCCAGATATTAGCCGATTTAAAGACCCGGATGCGGCGCTGCCGGAGATTGCGCTGTACGTTGGCGGCAAACTGTTCCAGTCTATTTTCTTGTGTACGACCTTTGTGAATACGCTGGCGTCAGGTCTGGCATCCCATGCCAGCGTTTCGCGTCTGCTGTACGTGATGGGCCGCGATAACGTCTTCCCGGAGAAGTACTTCGGCTATGTCCATCCGAAATGGCGTACACCCGCGCTGAACGTCATTATGGTCGGGATTGTGGCACTCTCGGCCCTGTTTTTTGACCTGGTGACCGCCACGGCGTTGATTAACTTTGGCGCGCTGGTGGCCTTTACGTTCGTTAATTTGTCCGTGTTTAACCACTTCTGGCGTCGTGAAGGGCGTAAGCATACCTGGCAGGAAAAGTTGCACTACCTGGTATTGCCAATGGTCGGCGCCGCCACCGTTGCCGTACTGTGGGTGAACCTGGAGGTGACATCGCTGACGCTGGGACTGGTATGGGCTGGCGTGGGGTTGGTGTATCTCGCCTACCTGACCGGACGTTTCCGCAAGCCGCCGCCGCAGTTTGACGCCGCGAAATCTGAGCAGGCCTGGGAGTGACATAAACTTCAGGTATTAACAACAGGGCACGCCGTCAGGGGCAACTACCTTCAGACGTCCGGTGACGGCGTGTCCTGCGGTATTTATTAATGTCGTGAAATGCGTGGGCTATAGTAAAGATGGCCGTTATTTCTCATCATTAATAACCGTGAGCGGGGGATGTGAATGAAGAAGATACTGATGCTGGTCGGCGATTATGTCGAAGATTATGAAACGATGGTGCCTTTTCAGGCATTGCAGATGCTGGGCCATCGTGTTGATGCCGTCTGTCCGGATAAAAGTCAGGGGGACTACGTTCAAACCGCTATTCATGATTTTGATGGGGCGCAGACCTACAGTGAAAAACCGGGTCATCGTTTTACGCTGAATGCAAATTTTGCCGAGGCGCGGGCCACCGATTACGACGCGCTGCTGATCCCCGGCGGACGTGCTCCGGAATATCTCCGGCTGAATCCGGATGTCATTAAGCTGGTGCAAGATTTCAACGCTGCCGGTAAGCCTATCGCCGCGGTCTGTCATGGACCTCAGCTGTTAGCGGCGGCGGGGGTGTTAGAAAACCGGACCTGTAGCGCCTATCCGGCCTGTGCGCCAGAAGTCCGTCTGAGCGGCGGGCATTACGCAGATATCGGCATTGATCAAGCCCACGTGGATGGCAATCTGATTACCGCGCCTGCATGGCCCGCGCATCCGCAATGGCTGGCTAAATTTGTTGAAGTATTAATGAAGTAAGCGATGAAAAAAGCCGGTATAACCTGCCTGGTTATACCGACTGGACATATTACCTCTGTATGAGTGCGAACACGCCCCAACCAATGTACTCCCGGGTGAAGGCTACGTGGCGTGCTGGTGAACTCCTCAGTTGCTCTCTGACTTCCGGGGCAAATTCATCGTCCGGATTTGCCTCCAGCCATCGGCGCATCGTCAGCCATTTTGCCGCCTCGTATCTGTCCCAACCCTCCTGGTCAGCCAGTACCATTTCAACCACGTCATAACCGAGCAGGTCGAAAGATGAAACGAGCTCTGGCAGAGAAAGAAAATCGGTCACTGAAGTCGCGCCGCAAGCCTGGGCGATGCTCTCCGTTGCAGGCGTCTGACGCCAGTAAGGTTCGCCGATGAGCATAATTCCGCCTGGTTTGAGACTTTGTTCCAGTTGTCTGATCGTTCCAGCGACGCCGCCGGCAATCCAGGTCGCACCAACGCAGGCGGCAATATCGAATTTTTCTTCGGCGATATAACCTGTTGCATCGGCATGAATAAAACGCACGTGCTCATTGACACCCAACTCTTTGGCCCGCAGGGTGGCTTGCTCACTGAACAGCCGGCTCATATCGATACCAACGCCGGAAATACCGTGATCGCGTGCCCAGGTGCACAACATCTCACCCGAACCGCTGCCGAGGTCCAGAATGCGTGTTCCCGGTGCCATCCGTAAAACCTGGCCTAACGTGGCGTATTTCTGTGCGGTGAACGGATTATGAATGCGATGTGCGCTTTCGCTGATGGTAAAAATCTTCGGGATATCCATCTCTCTCTCCTTTAGCGATTATCAAGTTGGGCGCGAACGTTGTTCAGGCCGGTCGTATTAATACGGTAGGGCTGACCATTGACGGATTTGATCAGTTTCTTGGTTCTGAGCTTTTTGAACACCTCGAGCGTGCAGTCGCAGAGCAGCAACCCTTCACGGCTATAGCATTCGACGGAAGTGACGCGGCCAGAGGCATCGCGGACGTGAGCAATACGGCCACCTTTGGCGAGAACGTGTAAGGTACGTTGTTCCTGACGGGATAAATTCATACTGGAAAACCTGTTTAATCATCATGTGCAAAACGTGCAAACACACAGCGGTGTCCGCATTCGAATTCGGCGCATTGATAACCAGTCCGGCCTGAAAAGGTCGGGAAGCTGATTATCAGATGATTACATTCTCCAGCATCAAAGCCTCGGGTTGAGTTGAAAGGTATTTACATGCTGAATCATACCTGTAAGAAACAGTAGGGGAACCTCCTTGTAGTGGAAGTGTGATCTGTAACGAAAAATTGTATTTCTTTTATTTAATGACTTTTTAATTCTCGTTATGTAAATCGCATTTATTCATTAAATTAATTTAATGTTTCAGCATCGCCAGAAACGCTATCGGTAGCCATACAGCATTGCTATTCTTTTTTTATCACCTCATTGATTAGTATGGTTTACTCTTTTTGCTGGTTAATTTTGTTCTTTGATAAATGATCCTTTATCATAATTGTGGTTTTAAATGAAATTTGCGATTTAATGTTTTTAAGAATTTTCTTAACGTGACTAAGTGTGTATACTCGGTCCTGCAAGAAGCGCTTCTGTTATCATTAAAACTATAAGTATGTCCTTAACACCCGTATTACCTCTGCCCTGAATCTCTTCTCGGGGGAGAGGTTTTTTTTGCCTGCATATTATTTAGATTATCGTCATAAATAGAAATTTTAATATTATCGTTATTGATGTTCACATTATTGGTTACGACGATTTAGCTCTACTGACCCCTACGGCAATATTGAAATAGTATCAGCCTGAATCTATTTCATAGTGAATAGTATAATTCTGGCTATGTTTATGTGGGTATTATATAGATTTCCTTATAACTGCCTTTTTTTCAGCGCGATAGAAGTTTTTTGCTTTTGAGGTAATTGTGATTTTGTTCACGGATTTTAGTGCGCGAAGTGGCTATTTGTAGAGAGGTGCAAACGGTTGCATGTTGCTGATACAGTATTCGTTCATTAAAAAAATATCGCGATGGTATGTCTTATGCCAGTACAGAGTACAGGAATCTAAATGATTTCTATTATCTCATAGGTATAGGGATGCCGTTTATGACTTCTGTTAGCTTAACACCATGGGAAATAGCAGTAAAAATAGACAGGGAATATGATTTTATCAATCAGAAAGGAGTTTTTTAATCGCAGGTATAATCACTGGCCTTTTT
This sequence comes from Citrobacter sp. 506, assembly GCF_050434985.1. Lineage (NCBI taxonomy): Bacteria > Pseudomonadati > Pseudomonadota > Gammaproteobacteria > Enterobacterales > Enterobacteriaceae > Citrobacter > Citrobacter sp. 506. The sequence continues at coordinate 1,990,419 of NZ_JBNDJN010000001.1, read as the reverse complement.
ATCTTCCTTTATATAAATCGTTGTCGTAATGCCCATAAAATTAGCGTTCTGGGATGAGCGCTGATTTTATTTGGTTCTCAGATTATTTACTCCACGCTGCATGCAGAACACCTCTCGCAGTACCTCATAAATGATACATTAAAGGATCTCCTGGAATGGATATTGTTGAACGCTTTATTAACTACACGAAAATCAATACCACGACATCAAGGGAAAATGGCGCTAATGGGATAATGCCTTCTTCTCCTGGTCAAATGGAACTGGCAAAACTGCTTGCAGCAGAACTTGAAGCATTAGGAATGGAAAACATTGAGGTCAGGGATACCGCTATAGTGACGGCAACCTTACCTGCAAATACCGATGACACGATCCCGGTGGTCTCTTTTTTTGGTCATCTGGATACCAGTGCGGAACAGACGGCAGACACCAAAGCACAGCGCCTGCATTATCACGGTGGGGATTTATGCCTGAACAAAGAGCTGAATATTTACCTGCGCGAAAGTGAATTTCCGGAACTGAAAAATTATATCGGTGATGACCTGCTGGTGACCGACGGGACCAGTCTGTTGGGCGCTGATGATAAAGCAGCCATCGCCGCGATTATGAATGCTCTTGAGTATCTGGTCGCACACCCGGAAATAAAACATGGGCCGGTAAAAGTGGGTTTTGTCCCGGATGAGGAACAGGGCTTGCGTGGCGCAAAAGCGTTTGATGTTGCCGCGTTTGGTGCTGATTTTGGCTATACCCTGGATTGCTGCGGTATCGGTGAGTTTGTTTACGAGAACTGGAATGCGGGCGATGCGGAAATCATCTTTACCGGCCAGTCCGCACACCCGATGTCGGCCAAAGGTAAGTTAAAGAATTCGCTGCTGATGGCGCATAAGTTTATTGCCATGCTCCCAGGGGGAGAAGCACCTGAATATACGGAAGGGCGCGAAGGGTATTACTGGGTAAAACAGCTACAGGGTAACAGCGCCCGCACGGTACTTAAGCTGGATATCCGCGATTTCAGTGAAGAAGGTTATAAGGCGCGTATGGCGTTTATTCGCCAGCTTGCCGTCAGCACCTGTGCCCTGTGGGGGGAAAACAGCGTGGTCTGTCATTTAGCCGATCGCTACGCGAATGTGTTGAACAGTTTGCAGGGGGATGCTCACTACCCGATTGATATTGCATTCCGCGCGTATCAGAAATGCGGCATAACGCCCGCACCTGTCGCCATGCGTGGCGGGTATGATGGCGCGGTACTGTCGCAGAAAGGATTGCCGTGCCCGAATATTTTTACCGGTGCTCATAACTTCCATTCAATTTATGAGTATCTGCCGGTGCGTTCTCTGCGGGCCGCCAGTGATGTGGTGGTGGCGGTGATTGAGGAAACTTATACTGAGTTCGCGCAGCGGAGAGCTCAGTCATGATTCAGGTGTTAATCGCACTTCTGGTTATCGTGGTGGTCGCGCGTCTGATTCTGAAAGGTTATCGCGCTGAACCGGTGCTCTTCATTGCGGGCTTAGTCTTGATGATTTGCACCGCGTTAACCGGATGGGGTTCCGTATTACCGAAGGGGGTTGCCAGTACGGGAATTTCCTTTCTCGATCCTTTCGAGGTAATGCGCGATCTCTTCAGCACGCGCGCCGCCGATCTCGGCCTGATGATCATGGCGTTAATGGGATTTGCGCATTACATGGATCATATCGGCGCAAATGAGGCGGTCGTGCGGGTAGTAACGAAACCCTTACGGGCGCTGCGTTCACCCTATGTGCTCCTCTTTTTCTCCTACCTGCTCGCCAGCCTCCTGCAGTTGGCCATTCCTTCTGCAACCGGGCTTGCCGTGTTGCTGATGGGGACCATGTTCCCCATTATGTTGGGGTTAGGGCTCTCAGCGGCCTCGGCTGCCGGGGTCATTGCTACTTCGCTTGGCGTGGCTTACACCCCGACGGCAATCGATGCTATCAGGGGCTCTAAAGCAGTGAATATGGATGTAGTGGAATATGTTGTTTACCACCAGGGTCCCGCCGCGCTGGCAACGGTTCTGGTTGTCGGCGTGTGCCATTTTTTCTGGCAGCGGCATTGCGACCGTAAAGCAGGGACGTTACCGCGGGAAATCGGTAGCGCAGAAGTGACTGATTCAGGAAAATCCCCGGCTTTTTACGCGCTGCTCCCCATGCTTCCGATACTGATGGCAGTAGGATCATCCGAAATGTTCGTCAGGGGTATCAACCTGAATATTATCACTATTGTCCTCATTTCAATGACCATCTGTATGCTGATTGAATGGCTGCGAGTGCGTGATTTAAAGTCGGTCTGCGAAGGTTTCAGCCATTTCCTGAAAGGAATGGGCACTGCGTTTACCGGTGTGGTTGGACTGTTGGTTGCGGCAGGGGTTTTTGCTCACGGAATTAAAGTCATCGGTGCGATCGATCAGCTCATTCTGATGGCCGAACACGTGGGATTACCGCCGTTTGCCATGGCGGTAGTATTTGCGCTGGTGACGCTGGCCGCGGCGATCATTATGGGGTCGGGGAATGCGCCATTCCTCGCCTTCGTTGAGCTCATCCCGCAAATTGCCGCCAGTATGGGCGCTAACGCCGTTGCCATGATCCTGCCGATGCAGCAGGCATCGCATATGGGACGGGCCATTTCACCGGTATCCGGCGTCGTGATTGCCGTTTCCAGCGGAGCGAAAATAACCCCATTCGATGTGGTGAAGCGTACCGCCGTACCGCTGATTGTGGGGTTCGTTACTCACACTCTGATCATCGGTATTTTCTATTAACCGTTCCAGCGACAAGCCAACTTCCGGTTCATTGAATCCGGATGTTGGCTTTTTGAATTAGGCGAAATTTAAACGCGTTAATATTACTGATACCTGTATAAAAAGCCTGGCCTGCTGCTGTGAGGCTGTCTGTCGCTCAGCGGAGGATAGAATGCGATTCCATTAGGATGTTTAATGGCTGTTTAGCGTTGAAATGGGTGTTTGTCTGGGGTGTCTGGTCAAAACTATCAGGATATTTCTTCTAATCAGCAATTTTTGAAGTTTTATGATGATCATATTTTTAACAGTAGGTGGAATTGATAACCTGTGAGTATTATTAGTTTTTATCTTTATCGTATAATTCTTATTATTTATCGCTGAGCCATCCGGGCATCAATGATTAATAAGAGTGATGTGTTAAGTTTGCAATTTTATTACATAGGGATAAATTAATCTGGATCATATTTTGATGTTTTTAGTTGTAGTATTTTTTAAAATGAAATAATGCAAGATTTACATGTGATAATGATTTATTTGGGCAGGTTTAAGTGGTAAGGGATTCAGGAAAAGTTAGTACGTTACGACACCATTATCAGGATGACCTGGAAGCGTTTACCTGGAGTGCATTGGTAGCAATTGGTATCGCAATACGGGACCGTAAGATTCATTCTAAAATGTCAGAGCATCTTTTTATTATGCAATGGCTGGCCATCGCTAAAAAAAGAAAGCTCTTCTCAAGGAACGTAATCAATGAACTTCAATGGCTAATTGATGAAGGCAAGAAAAAAAGCCTCAATGCACAACTTAAATTTAAAATAGAATATCTATACTCGACTTCGAGTGGCGATGTATCGATGCAGAACGACTATTTTAAGTTTACTCATACGATTGAGGTGTTGAGAAATAATGGCTGGGAAAGCTTTCTGCTTACGCCAGAGAAATGGCGAGATCTGCATGAAAAGATTAAGGTAAGAGAAGGTAATTTTATTTTTATGGATGACACTCGGCTGCAGGCGTGTTTTGGCGTGCAGGGTGAGATTGTCAAACCCTTCTGTATCCGGGTATATGGCGATGTTGAGTTTGCAAAGTTAACGTTCATTAAACATAACCTTCCGGCTGAATTTGTAAAGCACGTTTCAAATGAGTTTTATCACTTCCATTTTCTTCTGGTAAGTAATGCTTAACTGACGATGTGAACAATGTGCTGTTAATGCAAAGAATAGATTGATCAACTTGTAAATTTATCGGATAGAAACCACGCGCCAAGGACAGCGAATGTTTACTCGAAAGTTAGTGATTGCCAACGAATGGATAAGGTTGTCTGATATTCCAGACAGTGTGTCCATTTCTTTTCGGGGCGTTCTCGAGATAACTGAAAGTACAGGTGTGCCAGACGCCAGCACGCCGTTGTTACGTTTAGAAAATGAAATGGCACCGATCACCGTCGATTCGTTGTCCTGGGTGCGGGTGCCTGTCGATAGTCAGAAAGACATTACCGTTTATATCCATAAATAATATTAATATTGAATAGTTTTGGCCTTATTTTTGCCAATGTTAGAGGGCTGCTGTTTATCGCAGTATGTCCCCCTGAGTAATTAATTTATTACGTGAGAATGAATGCGGAAACTTTCTAATAATTAATCATTTTACAGGTTAAGGTATTGCGTGATGTGTCGATAACAATTAAGTCGTAGAGGATTTTTATTGTTATGGAGATGTTTAAATGTTAAAGAATATGAGAATTAAAACCAGCCTGTTATTATTGCTGTTGTTATTTACCTTCATGCAGTTCTTTTCCAATGGGTTTGAGTTGGTTGATCTCAAAGGAAATCAAAAAAATACGTTATTACTACATAACATCATTAAGGAGCAGGATACCCTGCATAAGGTCGTTGAGGCTGTTTATAAGGTCAGAAGCGTTCGTGATAATATTCAACAACATAATGCGACCGATGCCCGACAGACAGTGAATCAAATGCAAGATCAGATGGCGTATGCCAGAAAACAGTTCGATATTTTCTGGGGTATTCCTGGATTGACGGCTGACGATCCGCAAATCGGTAAAGTCATCAGAACGGCTTTTGAGCAACAAATGAATGCTGAGCAAAAGTCTATTGATACATTAAATCAGATGCTTTCCAGCAACAGTATTATTAATGCACAAGAAAATGCTAATGCGGAACTGCTCGCGGCTCGCAAAAATTTCGATAACGAAGTGACGAATTATTACAAATCAACAATGCTGATTGGTGAGAAGATCGTTGCACAAACACACGTTCAGTTTAATACCTCGATCCTGAAAGTATCCGTGATCCTGGTCATTACGGTACTTATCTTCTTTATCTGTAATTTCTGGTTGAACCGGACCATCATTCAGCCTTTAAAAATCGTTTCTGAACATTTTGCGCGGATTGGTAAGGGCGATCTCAGCCATCCTGTTAAGGTATCGGGTAACAATGAAATCGGCGTACTGTGCTTAAATTTGCATAATATGCAAAAAGGCCTGCGGGAGACTGTCAGCACTATTCGCGATGGCGTTGAGTCTATTAATATCGGTATGCAGGAAATTGCTTCCGGTAATTCCGATTTATCAACCAGAACGGAACAGCAGGCTGCGGCAGTCGTTGAAACGGCGGCCAGTATGGAACAGATTTCAGTCACAACAAAAAATAATACTGATAAGTCACATCAGGCATCCGTCATGACCAGCGAAAGCACGGAAATGGCATTGCGTGGCGAGCGTTTAATGAGTGATATGGTTGAGAAAATTCACCTGATCAGCCGTAATGCGCAAGGCGTGAACGAAATATCCAATGTTATTGATAGTATTGCTTTTCAAACCAATATCCTGGCATTAAACGCGGCGGTGGAAGCTGCACGCGCTGGTGAGTCCGGGCGTGGGTTTGCCGTTGTGGCGAGTGAAGTCCGAACGCTTGCCCAGCGCAGCGCCTCCTCGGCGAAAGAAATCAGTGAACTGGTTGCCAAAGCGGCAATTAGCGTTAAGGAAGGGGTAGAGATAGCCGAAAACAGTGGCGCCATGATGGCGGATATTGCGAAGGCAATACGCAACATTAATGTCTTAATGGAAGATATCTCTGGAGCCTCAGGGGAACAGAGTCGCGGCATCGAACAGATCCGGGTTGCGGTAACGCAAATGGAGCAAGTGACTCAGCAAAACGCCTCGCTGGTTGAGGAGATAGCCGCCACGACAGGCAGTGTGGAAGAGCAGTCGGCAATGCTATCCCAGGCTGTGGCGGTGTTCCAGGTGGAAGAAAACCAGCCTGAAATTCAGCATAATAAGTAGAGTACAAACTCGGCGGGTATCGTGGTGCGTTTGACGTGCCCGTTTATGACAGTGAGAAAGGTTGAGCTGCATATGGCTCACAGACCGCAGCTCATCAGGTGTCAATGTTGCCTGATGAGCTGCGCGAGAAGAATATCGGGAATGACGTTCTCCAGCGCGATATGAAATCGCATACATCATATTGATAATAATTCTCATTATTATTGTTGTGTTGTACAGGTAATGGTAATGTTGTTTCAGTTATCAACCGTTAATCCCATTTCCTGTGCAGAAGACAGCATGAACAACACCACCGCCCTGAATACGTCCAGACGCGTAGCCCGCACCTTCTCCGTCAGCGAGTTTATGGATTTTGGTGAGCGTTACGGGATCGATTACCGCTTTCCTCTGCTGGCGCAAAAGCCGGATTTGTCGTCTTGCAGCCCCGTTCTGCAGGGTGAGGTTGAGGAGATGACGCTCCCCTGCGGGATGTGTGTCACGCACTCTGATGTGCAGGTGCTACAACCCTACGAAACCACCTCCCGCCACAGCAGTCCTCTGTATATGCTGGTGGTTCTGGAAGGCTGCGTCATCCTGACGCTCAACGGGCAGGAGCATGTGGTGCGTTCCGGGATGGCGTTTAGCTCACGCCTGAGCGAGCATCAGACGATGCGTGCCCGCCATCATGCTGACTGCAAACTGCGCACGTTATCGCTCGGTCTGTATCCCGACGGCGCGTGGCGCACGGGGTTGCTCGAATCATTGATGCGTGAGTGGGAAAGATGCGAAACGCCGACGCTTATCTGGCAGGTGCCGGGATTTTTACTCAGCGGCCTGCAGTATGCGCAGCGGAGCACGATCGGCCATGTTTCTCGCCAACTGATGCTGGAAGGGCTGATATTACAACTGTTCGGCCATGGCCTCAGCGTGTGTCAGGTCGAGAGTGGCAAGCGGCTTGCGGCAAGCGGTGAACAGCAGCGGCTGGAGGTCGTTCGTCGTCTGCTGGAGCAGAGTCCCGAGAATGACTACACCCTCAATGCCCTGGCCCAACGCGCGGCGATGAGCCCCAGCAGCCTGCGCAGCAAGTTCCGTGCGGCCTATGGCTGTTCCGTCTTTGACTACCTGCGTGATTGCCGTCTGGAACGCGCGCGCGGCTATTTACTGGAAGGATACAGCGTACAGCAGGCGGCCTGGATGTCGGGTTATCAACATGCTACCAACTTCTCCACCGCTTTTCGGCGTCGTTACGGCTTTTCGCCTGGCGATGTGCTCAAACTTTGCTAATCCATTTTTACGTTTTTCGCACGTGCCTTCCCGACAATTTGGCACTGCGCATAGGCAACCTGGCATCCTGCATAGCTATCTCCGTTAGCAAAAAGGTAATAATTCTCACTTACAATTAGACATGCCTTTGGAGATATTCATGTTCGCGAAGACTCGGTTGGCGCTAGTGGTGGGATGGGTGACCGGTAGCGTGGCTTTTCCTCTGCTGGCGCAGGAAACAACAAAAAACGATACGGTGGTTGTCACCTCGCAAATGCAAAGCGGGGCCACGAAGCTCGCCACGCCGGATCTTGAAACGCCTCAGTCGGTATCGATCATTACCCGTGAACAGTTTGAAGAGCAGGGCGCCACCAGCGTGCGCCAGGCCGTGAGCTATACGCCGGGGGTGTACAGCAATCAGATTGGTGCCTCCAACCGCTTTGACTATATTGTGCTGCGTGGTTTCTCGGATGGTAGCCTGGACAACGTCTATCTCGATGGCCTGAAGATGATGGGGGACACCAACTCACACAGCTCGCTGGTGGTCGATCCGTGGTTCCTCGAAGATATCGAAGTGGTACGCGGCCCGGCTTCCGTACTGTATGGCCGTTCTTCTCCGGGCGGTATTGTCGCGCTGACATCACGTAAGCCGTCGTTTGATGCCGGCGGAGAAGTGAAACTGTTTGCTGGCAACAATAACCAGCGCGGCGCGGCGTTTGACGTCACCGGGGCGCTGGATGATAACGATCGCGTGGCGGCACGACTGAGTGGAATGACGCGTTACGCGGACTCGCAGTTTGGCCCATTGAAGGAAGAACGTTATGCGCTGATGCCAAGCCTGACCTGGCGCATCACCGACCAGACGCGTCTGGATCTGATGGCTTATCTGCACCGTGACCCGGAAGGCGGAAGCCACTCCGGTCTGCCGTATGACGGCACCGTGGTTCCACATTACGGGCAAAAGATCTCCAACACCTTTTACGAAGGCGAGGATGATTACGACAAATACGATCGCCGTGAAAACATGGTGGGCTACAACGTTGAGCACCTGTTTGATAACGGCTGGTCGGTGCGGCAAAAACTGCGCTACCTGCATACCGACGTTGAGCTGAATCAGGTGTATGCGGCGGGCTGGCTGAATGAAACCGAGCTTAACCGCGGCTACTCCGGCTCCGATGAAAAAATGTCAGCGATTACGCTGGATAACCAACTCGACGGCAGCTTTGATACCTGGCAGGTCAACCACCGTGTGCTGGTGGGGATCGACTATCAGGATCGCAGCAACAATACCACCGGTTACTACGGTGCATTCCCGCCGATTGACGCCTTTAACCCGGTATACGGCGCGCAGCCTGATTACATCAACATGTATGCGCGTGAGAAGCACAAGCTGCGCCAGACAGGCTACTATTTGCAGGATCAGATGTCATGGGATCGCTGGCGTATTACGCTCGGCGGTCGCTACGATCAGGTGAGCGTTTCTAACATTGATAAGATCAACGATACCCGTAGCGATCTGGACAAAAACAACTTCAGCACCCGTGCTGCGCTGCTCTATTTGTTCGATAACGGCTTTGCGCCGTATGTGAGTTATTCCACCGCCTTTACGCCAACCAGCTTTGCCGATGAGAACGGCAATCTGCTGGAGCCGATGAAAGGCAAGCAGTGGGAAGCCGGGCTGAAATATGAGCCGGAAGGACTCAACAGTCAGTTCAGCGCGTCGGTATTCCGTATCAATCAGACGAATATTGCCACCAAAGAAGAGCCGACCGATCCGTACCGCTCGATTGGGGAAATTGAGTCTGAAGGGGTAGAGCTGGAGGCCATTAGCCAACTGACGGAGAGCTTCCGTCTGCAGGCGGCGTATACCTATACCGACATTCGCTATAAGAAAAGCAGCCCGGAAGAGCAGGGTAAGCGCGCAGTGTACGCGCCGCGTAACCAGGCCAGTACCTGGCTGAGCTACGATGTGAAAAGCGGTCCGCTGGATGGCCTGACGCTGGGCTCAGGCGTGCGTTATGTCAACGGTATTGCCAGCGATCGCCTGAATACTCACACTCTGCCGTCCTACACGCTGGTGGATATGGCAATTGGCTACGACTTAACGAATATCGGTATTAAAGGGTTGAGCGCTCAGTTGAACGTCAACAACCTGACCGACAAGCGCTACGTTGCAGCTTGTAATTCGCTCTCATACTGCTACTTCGGTGCCGAGCGCAGCATTGTCGGCAGCGTTTCATGGAAGTTCTGAGTATCGTTTTTTAGCCGGATGGCGGCGCTGGCGTCTTATCAAGCCTACAGATGCGTGCAAATTGTAGGCCTGATAAGCGCAGCGCCATCAGGCTGGGGGATTGCGGTTATTGCGTAAAACCGTTTTGCATACAGATCTGCGCGCTGGTTCTCAGGGTAAAGGCGACTTTGTCTGGGTACTGGCTGTAATAGTTATGCTCTTCTTCCAACCCTTTCGCCTGCGCCAGACGTACCGTTTCCAGCGAGCAGGTACGGTAGATCAGGTCTTTATTCATATTGGTCTGCTTTTCACGCTGTTTATCTGCGGACAGCGCCAGCCAGCTCTCGGACAGCGAGTAATCGTAGACCACCCGATTTCCTTTCGCCTGCACATTTTCAATGGTAATGAACTCGTCGATTTTCAGTCTTGGCTGCCCACGCATTTTTTTCTTATCTTCTGCTGCGGCATATTGGGCCAGCGCATTAATATCCATGCCTGCTATTTTCTGTTTATAGATATCGACATAAGCAGCGGGCTGCTGATAACGCTGAGCGTAAGCGTTTCTTAATTCTCCATCGCTCACCGTACAACCCGCCAGAAACAGAGGTAAAAGCAGCGCCAGTTTTATTTTAGTCATGATGTTATCCCGTTCATTATTGTGGTCCCAGTCGCCCATAACATAATAAAAAAATGATTACGGGTGATATTTAAGGTTGTATAAACGGGGGCACGATGACACAAGTGCAATAGTCTTAAAATGGCGTTACAGGCAGGAAACCCTGCCAGAATTGGCAGGGGTTTTGAACATACTGGTAAAGAATTAATGGCCGATCATTTTTGCTTTCGGGATCAACTGGAAATACAGGTGATCCGGCACCGGCGTATCCCAGACGTTGGCATATACCGCATAACCAATGGTGGCAAACAGAATCCCCAGCACCAGTATTGTCATGGCAATACCCGACAGTGCCGTTTGTCGCCATAACGCTTTACCGCTGCCTTTTGCACCCGGCGGTGTCTGCAGGGAAAAGCTCAATGTTGAAGCCACCGGACAGGATTCAACACAGGTCATGCAGCCAGTGCATTCCACAGTACGCACCTGAATCAGTCTGTCGACCGGGATTTTCGATGGGCAATTTTTCGCGCATTTCCCGCAATCAATGCAACTGTCGGCGTTGCGGCGGATTTTAAACGGCGAGAACAGCGAGAACAGACCAAGCAGTGCGCCGTAAGGACACAGATAACGACACCAGGCGTTGCGAATAAACAGGCTCAGGAGGCTGATAACCACCACGGAGATGAGCGTGGCGGAGCCAATATGGCGAAAGAAATCGAGCATCTTCACATCGATGATGATTCCATAGGCTGACGTCAGAAAGTACTGAATCCCCTGGGCGGGCATCGACAGGGCGATATACAAGAAAAACCCCAGCAGCAGATACTTCAGGCTGAGCAGCGGGATATCCAGCCAGCGCGGCAGCGTAAAGTTACGACCGAATAATTTTCTCCCCAGATTACCGAGCAGTTCGGAAAGCGTTCCCACCGGGCATAACCATGAACAGAAAGCTTTTTTTAACAACAGGCTAATCAGGATAAACGCAACTAACAGCAGCATAGAGGCGGCATGGATGGGCGGAAGAAAACCGGTCTCTAGCGTATAGCGGAAATTCATCAAACCCGCTATCGGCAGCCATCCCTCAATACCGCCGGGCCTTGGAATATAAACGCTGGTGCCGGCGGTTTCGAAATAGCGGACCCAATACCAGAACGCCACGCCAATATAAATATTGATAGCCAGCAGGAGAAACTGGGTGGCTTTTCGCCAGCTGCTGGCGTTGCGCCAGTCATTCCACGGCAGTTTGCCCCCGGTCGTGCCTGGGCGGCGCTGCCAGCGCGTTCTCATCTTCCTGTTCATGGTTTTATAGTATCCCTCATATTTCCCTTTCTGCATTCAGAAGGCGTCATCACCGGGATATGCTAGCGCTATTCAGATTTGGTGTATTTGATTTGCATCTTATTACGCGGCTGTTATTTTCTTCATGCCAATATGCCTGAAAAATAATAACAGCCCGATATTTATCACAGGTCAGATAAATACCCTGAACGGGGTATTTATTTCTCTGCAGGGCAACGGTTATTCCTGATAAACCTCAACGCGGTCGCGGCCATTACTTTTCGCCAGATAAAGTGCACGATCGGCTTTATCAACCAACTGTTTATAGTCGGGATGATAGTCATATTCGGCAATACCAATACTGACGGTAATAGAAAACGTTTCTGTCGCTGAGGCTGCCATGCGCATCTCGGCAATTTTCATACGCAGCGTTTCCAGAATAATACTGGCCTGTGTTTCATCTGACTCGACGAGCAGAATCATAAATTCTTCGCCACCGTAGCGGAACACGTAATCGCTGCTGCGGATATGATCGTAAATGACCGCTGCGACGTTTTTGAGCGTCAGATCGCCAGTATTATGCCCGAAGTTATCGTTAATTTGCTTGAAGTAGTCGATATCCAGCATCGCCAGGGTAAAAGGCTTACGCGTATGTAACGCCAGCGAGATCTCGCGCCGCATGATGGTCGGAATAAAGCGGCGATTAAGCAACTGGGTCAGCGAATCTTTACCATTTTCCTGCTTAACCAGCGCGTCGAACATTGAGGCGAGCAGGAAATGGATTTTTGCCGATAGCTGGCGTACATCCTGCAATAAGCTCATCCGCTCGGGTTCTGTCGGCTGATGCTGATGCGACAGGGTTGTTGTCAGACGACTGTCGATCTCTGCAATCAGTGATTCCATCTTATTCAGCAGATTGCTGTTGCCGAGGATATGTTTTCCCTTATGTGATAACCACATACCGAAGTCAGAATTCGCCAGAAACACTATCTCACCGAAAGGCATTCCGGTGGCGATGTTATAGATAAACTGGTTTTCCCAGTCGGTAAACGAACGGATTTGCCGCTCGCGCTCGACGTTAACGTCATCGTAAATAGTCTGTAGACGGTACTGCTCCTGCGTGTGCATAGAGTTTTGAAAACTGGGGGAATAGGAGACCGTCATGGCCTCCAGCGCAGTATCCATTGCCAGACTGCTGAAACAGATAGCATCGCTCAGCAGGGCGGGAGTGGAATCCGCCTTTGTTTTTAACACCCTGTACAGCTCATCTTTCAGCTTGCGCGCGCCGCGGTTGACCAGATCGATGGGCAGACCGATACGGGCATGCACCACACCAATTTTGCGCTGTTTGGCCAGCAGTTGTGAGAGATCTTCGTGGGCGCTGCCAAGTACGCTGCGCAGCCAGTCAAACATGCTGCCGCTGAGGCGGGTACTGACCTGTTCTGTATTGAGGAACAATGCGCTCTCCGCATGGGAGAGCATATAGTCATAAAAAACGGATACTAAATGGCGGATCTCTTCATCGCTTAACGATGTCAGGAGCGTGTGAACTTCAGGCGATGTTTGACGTAACAGCGCCTGCCATTCTGTAAGGAGTAATGTGTCGTTTACCGGTTCAACCTGTTCCATCTTACTGCCACTCAACGTGCGATTAAAAATTCAGGCGGTATTACGGACAATTACCTCACGATGGTCAAGTTAAACTCTCTTATCGATAGCTAATACCTTCATAAATAAGCCTGAGCGCGAAGACACCAATAATGGCGCCAATCACCCGGCTGGCAACCCGTTGGATTCGGCCATACGCACGGCGCACGGCGGGCAACGAAAACGCCTGGCTGAGAAAAATACGCCAGATAACGGAAGACAACACAATGCCTGCCCAAGCCATCAACCTGGCCCACGTTGGCGTGTCTGCGCTTAAGGTGACCGAGAATATACTAATAAAAAACAGCACGGTTTGCGGATTAGATAAATCCGTTAATAAACCACGGCGGAAAAACACATACCAGGGGGCGGAAAGCGGCTGCTGTAGCGTTGGCATTTGCGGTGTCGCCTGATGCCGGATGCTGTTCCAGGCGAACCACAGCAGATAGGCGCCGCCGACAATCTTAATCAACGAAAAAATCTCTTCACACTGAGTGATAAGCGTCGCCATGCCAAAGAGCCCGAGGCCAGAGTAGAACGCATCGCCTAAGGCGACGCCCAGACCGGTTATCACGCCCGCGCGTCGTCCTGACGCCAGGCTGGTTTGCACCACCACAAACAGGTTCGCGCCGGGGTTAAAAAAAGTTAAAACAAACAGGCTGACGGTGAGTACGACGGCGTGCAGAGGTTCCATAGACAACAATTCCTCAGATTCTCATAAAGTTAACACTATAATTTCAGTGCGCTGCCTGTTCTGAGGATCAACTCACACTGGCTATTGAAACTTTGAACAGGTTGACGCATTGCTACCCGGTGACCGGTTTTTTCTGCGCCGCAAAATCTCTATATATTCCTGCTGAATGTGGATTTTTTATCCAGGCTGGACTAGTTATTAATCATCCTTGAATCGCGTTATGTAATGTTCAGGGATCGATGATGGCGTAATAACAAAACCTGGAGCTGGTCTATGAAAACTGGAATTAAAGTACTTATTGGTGCATTAGCTTTTGTCGTGACCAACGCATATGCCGCGGAATTTATGACAAAACTTGAATTTGAAAAGGTTGAGTCGCAGTACACAAAAATCGGTGATATCTCAACGAGTAATGAAGTTTCTGTCTCAGACGCTAAAGAAGAGCTGCTGAAGAAAGCAGAAGAGAAAGGGGCCGATGTGGTGGTATTAACCTCCGGTCAAACGGATAATAAAATCCATGGCACAGCCAATATCTACAAGAAAAAATAATACGCTACTGTAAAAATCACGATACCCGCCGGTCATTGTATCGGCGGGTTTTCTTTTAATCTGCGCCAGAAGGTGGTTCGGCTTACCCCGAGATATCGTGCAGCCGCGGTTTTATCGCCATTGAATTGCGCCAGCACCTGCTGCGGCGTGAGCGATGAGGATACCTGCGGCGCGTCAGCAGCAACGGCCAGTTCCGGTAACAGCTGCTGCAGGAATTGTACGTTCAGCTCCGGCTGCGGCTCGACGCTTAAAAACAGCGCCAGGCGCTCCATCATATTACGCAGTTCACGGATATTCCCAGGCCAGCCATAATTCAGTAACGTCGGTTGACTCAGACCCAGCCCCTTGCGCACAGGTTCAGAAAACGGCACCTCCAGTTCCGCCAGCGACTGTTTTAAAAAGCCTTCCGCCAGCGGCAGGATATCGGGCAATCGCTCGCGTAGCGGCGGTAGCGTGAGGCGCAAAATACTCAGGCGATAAAACAGATCGGTGCGAAATTCTCCCTGTTTTATCTCCTGCTCCAGATGACAGTGGGTGGCGCTAATCACCCGTACATCGACCGGAATCGGCTGATGTCCACCGACACGGGTGACCTCTTTTTCTTCCAGCACGCGCAGCAGTCGGGTTTGTAACGGCAGCGGCATTTCGCCTATCTCATCAAGAAACAGCGTTCCGCCGTGGGCGATTTCAAACAGACCCGCGCGTCCTCCCCGACGGGAGCCGGTAAAGGCGCCATCCTCATAGCCGAACAGCTCCGCTTCCAGTAATGATTCGGTGATTGCCCCGCAGTTGACGGCAACAAACGGCGGCGAAGGTTTACCGCGCCGGTTCTCCTGACGGGTGAAAAACTCACGATGAATTGCCTGCGCCGCCAGTTCTTTGCCCGTGCCTGTTTCGCCCTGAATCAGCACCGGTGCACGCGAACGGGCATAAAGCATAATGGTGTGCCGCACCTGTTCCATCTGTGCCGAGTGACCGCGCATATCCCCCAGCGCATAGCGGGTGCGCAGCGTATCGCCGGAAACGTACGGACCGTTTCTGCGCAGCGTCAGACGAGTCATATCGAGCGCATCGACAAAGGCCTGGCGCACGGTGGCCGCCGAATAGATAAAGATGCCGGTCATGCCTGCTTCTTCAGCCAGGTCGGTAATCAACCCCGCGCCGACGACCGCCTGCGTGCCGCTGGCCTTCAGCTCGTTGATTTGCCCACGGGCATCTTCTTCCGTGATATAGCTGCGCTGTTCAAGCTGCAAATTGAAGGTTTTTTGAAAAGCGAGCAGCGCGGGGAGGGTTTCCTGATAGGTAATGACGCCAATCGACGAGGTGAGCTTTCCCGCTTTGGCCAGCGCCTGTAGCACGTCAAACCCGCTGGGTTTAATCAGGATCACCGGAATAGATAAACGGCTTTTCAGATACGCCCCGTTGGAACCCGCGGCAATGATGGCATCACAACGCTCGGTGGCTAACTTCTTGCGGATATACGTCACCGCTTTTTCAAAACCAAGCTGAATAGGGGTGATGGTTGCCAGGTGGTCGAACTCCAGGCTGATGTCGCGAAACAGTTC
Organism: Citrobacter sp. 506; assembly: GCF_050434985.1. Lineage (NCBI taxonomy): Bacteria > Pseudomonadati > Pseudomonadota > Gammaproteobacteria > Enterobacterales > Enterobacteriaceae > Citrobacter > Citrobacter sp. 506. Next base: position 1,974,545 of record NZ_JBNDJN010000001.1, on the reverse strand, counting down.
GAACAGGCGCGTGACCGAAACGGTCCAGATAACCGGTTTGTCGTCGTTCACCCGCGGCGGAAGATGCGTATCAGCCATAACCATCCTAAAAAGTAAGGCACCGAGTATTAGGGTTTAGTTGTGTTTCATGAATGTTGCAATGAAACGTGAAGGAACGTTTCATGAAACGATAGCTGACACGCTTTTGTGCAATAAAGATACAAGGATTTAATTTAATATATTGTTTTTAAAGGTAAATATATAAATTAATTAAAAATTAAGGTCTTTGGCATACCCCTTGCTTTAAATAAATCAACGAACGATAACAAGTTGATAACAAAGGACGGGATATGTCTCTACACTCCCCAGGGCAGGCGTTTCGCGCCGCGCTCAGCAAAGAAAACCCATTACAAATCGTTGGCACCATCAACGCCAACCACGCTCTGCTGGCCCAACGCGCCGGATATCAGGCGATTTATCTCTCCGGCGGCGGCGTCGCGGCTGGGTCTCTGGGTCTGCCGGATCTTGGTATTTCTACCCTTGATGATGTGCTAACCGATATTCGCCGCATTACTGATGTTTGCCCGCTGCCATTGCTGGTGGATGCGGATATCGGTTTTGGATCGTCAGCCTTCAACGTGGCGCGGACCGTGAAGTCGATTTCCAAAGCCGGTGCCGCCGCGCTGCATATTGAAGATCAGATCGGCGCCAAACGCTGCGGCCATCGCCCGAACAAGGCGATCGTCTCGAAAGAAGAGATGGTCGACAGGATCCGCGCCGCCGTGGATGCGCGTACCGATCCCAACTTTGTGATCATGGCGCGGACCGATGCATTGGCGGTGGAAGGGTTAGAGGCCGCCATCGATCGTGCCCAGGCGTACGTCGAAGCAGGCGCGGATATGTTGTTCCCGGAAGCCATTACCGAGCTTGCCATGTACCGTCAGTTTGCCGATGCGGTACAGGTGCCGATCCTCGCCAACATTACCGAATTTGGCGCTACGCCACTGTTCACCACCGATGAACTGCGCAGCGCGAACGTCGCGATGGCGCTGTATCCACTGTCGGCCTTCCGCGCCATGAACCGCGCTGCGGAAAAGGTTTACAACGTGCTGCGCCAGGAAGGAACGCAGAAGAGCGTTATCGACATTATGCAGACGCGCAACGAGCTGTACGAAAGCATCAATTACTACCAGTTCGAAGAGAAACTCGACGCGTTGTATACCAAGAAGTAACCGTCGTAGGCCGGATAAGGCGTAGCCGCCATCCGGCAATAAATTTGTACCCTACATATTATAAAAATGACGAGGACAACATGAGCGACACAACGATCCTGCAAAATAGTACCCATGTCATTAAACCTAAAAAATCGGTTGCGCTGTCAGGCGTCGCCGCCGGAAATACCGCGCTGTGTACCGTAGGAAAAAGCGGTAACGACCTGCACTATCGCGGCTACGATATTCTCGACCTGGCGCAGCAGTGTGAATTTGAAGAAGTCGCGCACCTGCTGATCCACGGGAAATTGCCCACCCGTGATGAGCTCACCGCCTATAAAAGCAAATTAAAAGCGCTGCGCGGGCTGCCCGCAAACGTGCGTACCGTTCTGGAAGCGCTGCCTGCTGCCTCGCACCCGATGGACGTGATGCGCACCGGCGTCTCCACGCTGGGCTGTACTTTGCCGGAAAAAGAAGGGCATACCGTCTCCGGCGCACGCGATATTGCCGATAAGCTGCTGGCATCGCTCAGTTCTATTCTCCTGTACTGGTATCACTACAGCCATAACGGCGAGCGTATTCAGCCGGAAACTGACGATGATTCCATTGGCGGCCACTTCCTGCATCTGCTGCATGGCGAAAAGCCGTCGCGAAGCTGGGAAAAAGCGATGCATATTTCGCTGGTGCTGTACGCCGAACACGAATTCAACGCCTCCACCTTCACCAGCCGCGTGATTGCAGGGACCGGATCCGATATGTATTCCGCGATTATCGGTGCGATTGGCGCACTGCGTGGTCCGAAACACGGCGGGGCGAATGAAGTATCGCTGGAGATCCAACAACGCTACGAAACGCCAGACGAAGCGGAAGCGGATATCCGTAAACGCGTTGAAAACAAAGAAGTGGTGATTGGCTTTGGTCATCCGGTTTACACCATCGCCGACCCGCGTCATCAGGTGATAAAGCGCGTGGCGAAACAGCTTTCTCAGGAAGGCGGTTCGCTGAAAATGTACAACATCGCCGACCGTCTGGAAGACGTGATGTGGGAAACGAAAAAGATGTTCCCCAACCTCGACTGGTTCTCGGCAGTCTCCTACAACATGATGGGCGTCCCGACTGAAATGTTCACACCGCTGTTTGTCATCGCCCGCGTCACCGGCTGGGCGGCGCACATCATTGAACAGCGCCAGGACAACAAAATTATCCGTCCTTCCGCCAACTACACCGGCCCGGAAGATCGTGTCTTTGTCGCGATAGATCAGCGTTGCTAATGCAAAACCTCTAAATATAAAAAACAGGAACCCTTGTTATGTCTGCACATATTTCGAACGTCCGCCCGGAATTTGACCGTGAAATCGTTGATATCGTTGATTACGTCATGAATTACGAGATCACTTCGACGGTAGCGTATGACACCGCGCATTATTGCCTGCTTGATACCTTAGGCTGCGGCCTGGAAGCGCTGGAATATCCGGCCTGTAAAAAACTGCTGGGGCCGGTAGTCCCAGGGACTGTGGTGCCGAACGGCGTGCGCGTTCCGGGCACCCAGTTCCAGCTCGATCCGGTGCAGGCGGCGTTTAACATCGGCGCGATGATCCGCTGGCTGGACTTTAACGACACCTGGCTGGCCGCGGAATGGGGGCATCCTTCCGATAACCTCGGCGGCATTCTGGCTACGGCTGACTGGCTGTCACGCAATGCGGTAGCGGTGGGGAAAGCGCCGTTAACCATGAAAAAAGTGCTCACCGGAATGATTAAAGCCCATGAAATTCAGGGCTGCATCGCGCTGGAAAACTCTTTTAACCGCGTCGGTCTCGATCACGTCCTGCTGGTCAAAGTGGCCTCCACGGCGGTGGTCGCCGAGATGCTTGGCCTGAACCGGGATGAAATCCTCAACGCGGTGTCGCTGGCGTGGGTTGACGGGCAGTCGCTGCGTACCTATCGCCATGCGCCAAATACCGGCACGCGTAAATCCTGGGCGGCTGGCGATGCAACTTCGCGAGCGGTACGTCTGGCGCTAATGGCGAAAACCGGTGAGATGGGGTATCCGTCTGCGCTGACGGCGAAAACCTGGGGCTTTTATGACGTCTCTTTCAAAGGCGAATCGTTCCGCTTCCAGCGCCCGTACGGCTCTTATGTGATGGAAAACGTGCTGTTTAAAATCTCCTTCCCGGCCGAGTTCCACTCGCAGACTGCGGTAGAGGCGGCGATGACGCTGTACGAGCAGCTACAGGCTGCAGGAAAAACGGCGGCGGATATCGAAAAAGTGACCATTCGTACGCACGAAGCCTGTATCCGCATCATCGATAAAAAAGGCCCGCTGAATAACCCGGCGGATCGCGATCACTGCATCCAGTATATGGTCGCCATTCCGCTGCTGTTCGGGCGTTTAACCGCGGCAGATTACGAAGACGGCGTGGCGCAGGACAAACGCATTGATGCCCTGCGCGAGAAGATCAACTGCTTTGAAGATCCGGCCTTTACAGCCGATTACCACGATCCTGAAAAACGCGCCATCGCGAATGCCATCACCCTGGAATTCACCGACGGCTCACGTTTTGAAGAAGTGGTGGTGGAGTACCCAATCGGCCACGCGCGCCGTCGTAACGACGGGATGCCGAAGCTGGTCGAGAAGTTCAAAATCAACCTGGCGCGTCAGTTCCCGACCCGTCAGCAGCAGCGCATTCTGGATGTCTCCCTGGACAGAACTCGCCTGGAGCAGATGCCGGTCAATGAGTATATGGATTTGTTTGTTATCTGAAACCCGACTCATCAGGCGTAAGTTCAACAGGAGAGCATTATGTCTTATAGCGAGTTTTATCAACGTTCTATTACGCAGCCGGAGTCGTTCTGGGCCGAGCAGGCCCAGCGTATTGACTGGCAGCAGCCGTATACGCAGGTACTGGACCACAGCAATCCGCCGTTTGCCCGCTGGTTTTGTGGCGGGACGACCAACCTGTGCCATAACGCCATCGACCGCTGGCTGGAGAAACAGCCCGAGGCGCTGGCGCTGATTGCTGTGTCATCAGAAACCGAAGAAGAACGCACGTTTACCTTTCGTCAGTTGTATGACGAAGTGAATGTTGTGGCAGCGATGCTGTTGTCGCTCGGCGTACAGCGCGGGGATCGGGTACTGGTTTATATGCCGATGATCGCCGAAGCGCACATTACGCTGCTGGCCTGCGCACGCATTGGGGCGATCCATTCGGTGGTGTTCGGTGGTTTTGCTTCGCACAGCGTGGCGGCGCGCATCGACGACGCCCGACCGGTGGTTATCGTTTCGGCGGATGCCGGGGCGCGCGGCGGCAAGATCCTGCCCTATAAAAAGCTACTCGATGATGCGATCGATCAGGCTCAGCATCAGCCGCGTCATGTGGTGCTGGTCGACCGCGGTCTGGCGAAAATGGCGCGGGTGGAGGGGCGTGACCTCGACTTTGCCGCGCTACGCCAACAACATCTCGGCGCACGGGTGCCGGTTGTCTGGCTGGAGTCGAACGAAACGTCCTGCATTCTCTACACCTCCGGGACAACCGGTAAACCGAAAGGCGTCCAGCGCGACGTTGGTGGCTATGCGGTCGCGCTGGCGACCTCGATGGACACCATTTTCGGCGGCAAAGCGGGCGGCGTGTTCTTCTGCGCGTCGGATATCGGCTGGGTGGTTGGGCATTCCTATATCGTGTATGCCCCGCTGCTGGCGGGGATGGCGACGGTGGTTTACGAAGGGCTGCCAACGTATCCGGACTGCGGCGTATGGTGGAAAATTGTTGAGAAGTATCAGGTCAGCCGGATGTTCTCGGCCCCGACCGCCATCCGCGTGCTGAAAAAATTCCCGACCGCGCAAATCCGCAATCACGATCTCTCCTCGCTGGAGGTGCTGTATCTGGCGGGTGAGCCGCTGGACGAACCGACCGCCAGTTGGGTAACGGAAACGCTGGGCGTCCCGGTTATCGACAACTACTGGCAGACTGAATCCGGCTGGCCGATTATGGCTATCGCCCGCGGGCTGGACGACCGACCGTCGCGGCTGGGCAGTCCTGGCGTGCCGATGTACGGCTATAACGTGCAGTTGCTCAATGAGGTGACCGGTGAACCTTGTGCGGCGAACGAGAAGGGGATGCTGGTGATTGAAGGGCCGCTGCCGCCGGGCTGTATTCAGACTATCTGGGGGGATGACGCGCGGTTTGTGAATACCTATTGGTCACTGTTTTCCCGCCAGGTGTACGCCACCTTTGACTGGGGCATTCGCGATGCCGATGGCTATTACTTCATTCTAGGCCGTACGGATGACGTGATCAACGTGGCCGGACACCGGCTGGGGACGCGCGAGATAGAGGAGAGTATTTCCAGCTATCCAAACGTCGCCGAAGTGGCGGTAGTTGGCGTGAAGGATGCGCTGAAAGGGCAGGTGGCGGTCGCGTTTGTTATTCCAAAACAGAGCGACAGTCTGGAAGACAGCGACATTGCCCATTCGGAAGAGAAGGCGATTATGGCGCTGGTGGACAGTCAAATTGGTAATTTTGGTCGTCCGGCGCACGTCTGGTTTGTGTCGCAACTGCCGAAAACACGCTCCGGCAAAATGCTCAGACGGACGATTCAGGCGATCTGCGAAGGCCGCGATCCTGGCGATCTGACGACCATTGACGATCCCGCATCCTTGCAGCAAATCCGTCAGGCGATCGAGGAGTAACGTCGTGTGATGCCCGGTGGCGCAATGCTTACCGGGCCTACGTGTTAATCAACTTTCTTATACGGCCCGTGATAGTAATCAAACGGCGCATAAACCGTATCGGCCACGAACGATAACGGCACATCAACGAATAACAGCGCTAAATCGAAATAGTTATAATCGTAAGCGCCCGGGTTTTTTAGTTTATCAATATCATGGCGCATTCCCACGTAATACGTATCTGAATCCTCGCCTTCCGTGCGCGCATCAATGCTGCCACATCCTGTAAGTAATACGCTGATAAAGAGCGTTGTTACCGCAACCGTCTTTTTGCTCATGCTATGACCTGGCTTCTCGCCCCGTTTTACCATAACGATAAAAAAGCGGCGTGTTGTCCTCGGAACTTAAACCACCAGGTCAGGACTCATCGTGTGAGGATGGCACATCGAAGGCCGGATAAACCACGTGAGTGGTGTATCCGGCAAAGAGGCTTTTACAGCGTGACGCTTTCGCGACGACGCAGCAGAGAAAACGGCCCCGGTCCACTTAGGGTAAATACGGAAATCAACGTGAAGCTTAGCGCAATTATCCCCAGCACCAGATACGCCCCCTGGAAACCAATACTCTCATACATTTTTCCGGCCAGAACTGACATGAAAATCATTGCTAACTGTTTGAAGAAACAGAAGCACACCAGGTAAATTGTGGCCGAGAAGCGCACTTCAAACTGACTGGTGATGTATTTGAAGCAACCGACGATCAGGAATGGTATTTCAAACATATGCAGCGTTTTGAGAATGACGACCTCCAGCGCAGAGGTAGCGAAGGAGGAGCCGATGATCCGCACCGACATTATCGTACCGGCCAGCAGCAGGGCGTTCTTTCCGCCAATGCGGTTCACAATCAGGGGCGCAAAGAACATGATAGAGGCATTAAGTAATTCCCCCATGGTTGTGACGTAGCCAAACACACGGGTACCCTGTTCGCCGGTGGCAAAGAACGAGGTAAAGAAGTTGGCGAACTGCTGGTCAAACACATCATACGTACAGGAAACGCCGACCACGTACAGGGAGAGGAACCAGAGTTTCGGTTGTTTAAATAACTCCAGCGCCAGCTTCAGACTGAATGCCGAGTTGTTGGCGCCTACCGCATCCGCAACTTTTGCAGAAGAGGGGACATCTGTTTTTGAAAAGAGCAGCAGCAATGCCAGAATGACCGCACAGCCTGAACCTAACCAGAAGACAAACTGGTTATTGATGGTGAACATAATCCCGGCAATCGAGGCGCACAGCGCCCAGCCCACGCAGCCAAACATGCGCGCGCGACCAAATTCAAAATTGCTTCGGCGGCTGGCTTTTTCAATATAGGCTTCAATCGCCGGAGCGCCGGCATTGTAGATAAAGCCAAGGTAAATCCCGCCGACAATCGAACCCAGTAAAATATTAACCTGTAATAACGGGCCAAAGACGTAAATAAAGAACGGGGCAAACATTACCAGCATTCCGGTAATTACCCACAGCAGGTGTTTACGCAGGCCAAGCTTATCGGAAAGCAGTCCGAAAACAGGCTGGAATAATAATGAAAATAGTGAAATACAGGCGAAAATGATCCCGGTGTCACCTTTACTGATATGGTTTACATCGTGTAACCAGATAGGGAAGAAGGGGAAATAGGCACCCATAATGAAAAAGTAAAAGAAAAAGAAGAAGCCGAACATCCAAAAGTTAGTGTTTTTCAAATAATACATAATGGACTTCCTTACGATGAATGCGGGCAGGGGGGAACCTGCCCGATTATTATTATTTTTGACCCCAGACCAGCTGGTAGTGGTAGCGTCCGGCACTCAGCAGGAACTCTGGTGAAACGGAAGGACTCCAGGAGTCGTCACCGCCCACGCCCATATGGAAGCCATCAATATTGACCCAGGTACCTGCCTCCGGTTGCAGCAGATGGCGGTGGCTGGTTTCCATCAGTTGCTTCTGGCTAAAGCGGCTGATGTTGAACAGGAAGTCCCCTCGCCATTGATGCGCGCCGTAGCGTAGCTCACGCGTGTTGCAGCGCAGACCGTTTTCGCCAGGGAAAACATACGGGGTGTACATCTCATCAAGTGACAAATCCCAACGATCAAAACAGGCGGCGCTCAGGCGATCCGGGTAGTTCTCATGTGGGCCGAGACCTAACCAGTTCACGCGCTCAGCGACCTGCGCCAGCTGGCAGCTCAGGCCGATGCGGGCCGGATGTGGCGTGCCGCTGGCGACGTCGACATCCACCGTTATCTGCATCTCACCATTGCCGTCAATACGGTAGCTTTTTCGGCTGACGAACAGCGTTTCGCCCTGATACTGCCACGCATGTTCGGTGGCGATCAGTACCGCATTGCTTAGCGTGTCGGCAGCACAGTGCAGTAACGTTGCTTCGACCAGATAATGACCGGCGGCTTTCCAGCGTTCGACCCAGGCGTTAGGGTCGATGCGGGTTGACTCGCTCACGCCGATGTCGTTGTCCAGCGGCGCGCGGGTGAACTGGTCAGTAAGCGGGGTTAACAGCTGGGCTGCGTCGCCAATCCAGTACTGTGTCAGCAGGCCAGACTGACGGTCGAATTGCCAGCGCTTGTCGTTGATCTCAACAGTAAAGGTGTTTTCGCTCACGTTCAGCAGTGGTGCGGTACGGGCAGTTGGCCGTGGCGCCAGGCTGAGTTTCTCTTCCAGCTTCCATTGCTGCCAGGCGCTAATGTGCCCGGCGTCTGACCATGCGGTGGCCTGAGGTTGCTCTACGCGTACCGTTAGCCATAACTGGCCGGCGGTTTCCGGTAGCGGGACATCTGGCAGGGTAATCACCTGGCGACTCTGTGGGGCGATATCCAGCACGATTTCTCCGGCGGCCAGCGGGTTGCCATCCTGGGCAATCGACCAGTGCAGAACTTCGTTATCGCTGTGGCGGAACAGATATTCGCTGGTTATTTCAATCTGGCGTTTGGGTCCCGGCAGCAGTGTAAACTGGAAAAACTGCTGCACATGTTTGGCCTCGTATAATGCCGGATGCGGGGTGCGATCGGCGAACACCAGGCCGTTCATGCAAAACTGACGATCGTTAGGCGTGTCGCCAAAATCACCACCGTAGGCAGACCATGCCTTGCCGTTCTCATCATATTTAATCAGCGACTGATCTACCCAGTCCCAGACAAACCCGCCCTGTAGGCGCGGAAATTGACGGAACGCTTGCCAGTATTTGGCGAAGCCGCCAAAACTGTTGCCCATGGCGTGGGCGTATTCGCAGAGGATCAGCGGACGCTGCTCGCCGGGCATCGACAGCCACTTTTTAATCGACCATTTGGGTACCGCAGGGAAGGGCTGATCCTGATCGACGCGGGCGTACATTGGGCAAATAATGTCGGTCGCTGTGGTATTTGCGCCGCCGCCTTCATACTGTACCGGGCGGGACGGATCTTCTGATTTTATCCAGCGGTAGAGCGCGTCATGGTTGGCGCCATGCCCGGATTCATTGCCCAGTGACCAGATGATGATGCTCGGGTGGTTGCGATCGCGTTGCACCATGCGCGTGACGCGCTGGCTCATGGCTGGCAGCCACGCGGGATCGTCGGTGAGGCGATTCATCGGCACCATGCCGTGGGTTTCAATGTTGGCTTCGTCGACCACATACAGGCCGTAGCGATCGCACAGGGTGTACCACAATGGATGGTTCGGGTAATGGGAGCAGCGCACGGCGTTAAAGTTGTTCTGCTTCATCAGCAGAATATCCTGCACCATCGTCGCCTCGTCCATCACCTGACCGTTGACCGGATGGTGCTCATGACGGTTGGTGCCGCGAATCAACAGCGGCTTACCGTTGAGTAACAGCAGGCCGTTTTCAATACGAACCTGACGAAAGCCGACATCACAGGCTTCCGCTTCAATCAGCACTCCGTCAGCGGTACGTAACTGGACCACAGCGCGGTACAGATTAGGCGTTTCGGCACTCCACAGCGCCGGGTTTTCGACGTTCAGACGCAGGGTAACCCGATCATGATAAGCGCCGCGTTCATCAATAATTTCGCTGCCGAGCAGGGAAGTCGTTTCGTGAGTGAGCGTTTCACCGTCCCACAATTGCAGGGTGACGCGTAAATCTTCGCTCTCGTTGTCCGCCACTCTGACTTCTGTTTCCAGCGTGGCGCGGCTGAAATCGTCGTTAAAACGGGTGTTAATGCGCAGGTCGCGGATTTGCGTAGTGGGCTTATGCAGCAAAGATACATCGCGAAAGATCCCGCTCATGCGCCACATGTCCTGGTCTTCCAGATAACTGCCATCGCTCCAGCGCAGCACCATCACAGCCAGGCGGTTTTCGCCTGGCAGCAGATAATCGCTAAGATCGAATTCAGACGGCAGGCGGCTGTCCTGACCGTAGCCAACCCAGCGACCGTTGCACCACAGATGAAACGCGGAATTCACCCCGTCAAAAATAATGCGCGTCTGACCTTCATCTAACCACGCGTCTTCGATACTGAATGTGAGCGAGTAACATCCTGTCGGATTCTGCGCTGGAACGTACGGGGGGTTAACCGGGATCGGGTAGGTGACGTTGGTATAAATTGGCGCGTCGTAACCGTCCATCTGCCAGTTAGAGGGGACGTTGATAGTATCAGCCTGTGGCAGATCGCTTGTCAGCCAGCTTTCCGGCACGGCCTCAGGCGCGGAAAACCAGGCGAACAGCCACTTACCATTCAGCGAGCGTAACTGAGTTGATCGCTGATTGGTGCGCGCATCATCCGCTGAGCGCCAGCTACAAAACGGCGGGTGCGCCTCCAGGCGGTTGAGCTGCGTGACGCCGGGATTTTCCCAGTCACGGCGGGCCAGTACAGCGGAGAGTGAATCTGTGTTCAGGTTCATAACGGTATCCTGTTTGAATTTGTTATTCGCTCACAATTTCAATCAAAATACGAATAAGCGATCCCAACTGTAAAGGATGGGGCGCTCAATGAGTGAACTGACTCACACAATTGTTATGCGTTCACAATTTGGGTGTGAGCTGCGAAATTTGCCGCGCTAGCTGGATCAGTGAGTCGGCCAGCACCTGGGGTGAGAGGGTTTGCGTATCGGGAGGCAGAACCGTATTGCGCTTAACCAGGGTTACGGGCAGCAGTTGGTTGCCCACGCTTGAGGTCCCACGGGGAAGTTGCAGCAGTCTGTCGACGCTGGTTTCACCCAGTAACGGAAAATCCTGCCTGATGGTGGTCAGTGGTGGGATGTAGCAGGCGCTGTCTTCGGTGTCATCGTAGCCGATCACCGAGATATCAACCGCCACGCGCAGACCGAACTCGCTGATTGCCCGCATCGCGCCCAGCGCCATTTGATCGTTAGCGACCAGCATGGCAGTGGGGAGATTACCACCATTAAGCATATGCAGCGTTTGCTGAAAACCTGACATCGCGCTCCAGTCGCCTTCCAGCTCCGCGGTGGGTTGCAACTGGTAGTGCGCCAGATATTTATGCCACCCCGCATGGCGAAGTCTTGCCGAAACCGAAGTGTGTGGCCCGCTCAGCAGGGCGATACGCTGATGCCCATGCTGCACCAGATGTTCAACGCCGAGACGTGCGCCGTCGTCATGGGAGAAAATCACGCTGTTAATTGGCGTCTGATCAGAGACATCGAGAAACAGTACCGGCACCGTACCGCAGGCGGTAGCCACGGCAATGGCGTCTTCTTCATCCAGCGGGTAGTTGATGATAAGCCCGGTTACGCGTTGAGAAAGCAGGTTGTGGACTGCGGCTTTACATGCCTCAACGCCGCTACGTTCGACCATGGCGATCACCACGCTGGCCCCGGACTGGTCGGCGCGGGATTTTATGGCGGCAACGATTTGCGAGGGGGCGTGCAGGGCAAGGTTCGCCGTCACGACGCCAATCAGCGGCGTCTGTTTGCCCGCCAGCTGCTGTGCGACGCGGTTGGGGATGTAATTGAGCTCCGCCATCGCGGCCTCAACTTTCTGTCGGGTTTTTGCGGAAACGTGGCTGGCCTGATTCACGACGCGCGAGACGGTCTGGTAAGAGACTCCTGCATGGTCTGCCACATCGTATAGCGTTACCGGTTTCACGTTTATCACCCCTGTCATGACGTTATCTGCACGCTATGATGCCACAGCGGGACGGTTTTGGGGTATTTGCGCATTGGTTCTGCGAGGCGCATTCCAGGGTTGCGGATCGTGTGCTGGAGGATTTATCGTCGTGATGCTTAACAGAATAAAAAAGTGAGGACATCGTGAGCGACTCTGCGGCAAACAACATTCTGTCCATCTACCAACGTCATGCGGAGGCCTTTGCCAGCCAGCGTTCACGCGCACTGTTCGAGAAAAGCTGGCTGGATAAGTTCATCACCGTGATGGGCGGACAGGGCAGCATTGTGGATATTGGCTGCGGCAACGGTCAGCCGATTGCTGGTTATTTTATTCAGCAAGGCTTTCCGCTTACGGGAATTGATGGTTCTGCGGCGATGCTGGCGCGGGCCCGGCACTCTTTTCCCGCACAGCGCTGGCTGGAGCAGGATATGCGCGAGCTGGGACTTAACGAGACTTTCGATGGTCTGATCGCCTGGGACAGCTTTTTCCATTTAACTCAGCAGGATCAGCAAAAGATGTTCCCGATTTTTGACCGACTCAGCCGTCCCGGCAGCGCGCTGATGTTTACCAGCGGGACGGAAAACGGTATCGCGATGGGGCAATTTGAGGGCGAACCGCTGTTTCACGCCAGCCTCGCGCCGGATGAATACCGCGCATTGCTGTCAGCGCACGGTTTTGTGGTGGTAGAGATGGTGATGGAAGATCCGCACTGCGCCGGGCATACCATCTGGCTGGCGCAAAAACGTGGCTAATCGCCGCGAAAGGTTTTACGCCATTCAGCCGGGCTAACGCCAAAGTGGGATTTAAAATGCTGCCGCCAGGTGATGGGCGACTGGAAACCGACCTGTTCGGCGATGCGTTCAACGGGTAACTGGCTGGACTCCAGCAGTATCTGACTACGGCGCAGACGCTCGGCAATCAACCATTCGGCCACGCTTGACCCGGTGGCCTTCATAAAATGACGGGTTAAAGTGCGACGGCTCATCATCACCCGCTGCGCCAGCTCGTCGAGATTATGCGGTTCGTGGAGATGCTGGCGCAAATAGTCGAGCAGGACGTTGATGCGCTGATCCTGGGTATTTTTCGCCACGGGTTGCTCGATAAACTGTGCCTGGCCGCCCTCACGATGCGGCGGCACAATCATCCGTCGGGCAATCTGATTCGCCGCCGTGCTGCCAAAACGCTGACGGATGACGTACAGACAGCAATCCAGTGCGGCGGCGGTGCCTGCCGAGGTAATTATGCCGTCGTCATCCACGTACAGCGCGTTAATATCCAGACGGGCTGCCGGAAAGCGCGCCTGAAAATCTTGCTCGAACTCCCAATGCGTAGCCGCCCGTTTGCCATCGAGCAGACCGGCATAGCCGAGGACAAATGCCCCCAGACATAGCCCGACAATCTGTGCGCCGTTTTGTCGCGCATGGTTGAGCGCATCAAGCAGGCTTTGTGGTGGACGATGTGCCGTGGTGCCCCAGTAGGGGAGCACCACGATGTCGGCGGCCTCCACCGCTTCATAGCCGTGAGCTGCGGTAATGGAAAAGCCATCCTGCGAGGAAACGATACCTGGCTGTTCGGCGCAAAGTTGCACCTCGAAGCGTTTCTTCGCCGCTACTTTGTCACTGAAAATGATGCACGGCACCGAGAAGTGAAACGGGCTGAAATCTTCCACGGCAACAATGGCGACGTTAAGCGGTTGCATACGATTCCTTTGTGGATATTAAAACGTCAGGGTTTCGCCATCTTCCGGTACGTTAACAAATTGCGCAATCTGGTTATCGTGGGCGTACTCTTTTAGAGCCGCGCGAGTCAGAAGACAGTGGTTAATTGCCTCCATGTGGGTCGCCACAATTTGTGCTTCGGGCAGCGTGAAGTGGGTTTTTAGCACATCTTCTGCGCCCATGATGATTGGGCCAAACCCGATAACGTGGGCAAAACCTGCGTTCAAAATAACCACGCCAGGCAGGAACGTCCGCATGTTGGTTTCCACCTCGTCGCGCCAGAGAGTGTCCCCGATCAGATACAGCGTTTTTTCCGCCGGATGCTGGAAGATAACCCCGCAGGCATCACCCAGACGCTCCGCCATTTGTGGGATGGCGTAAGCGCGATCCGAACCGTGCTGGCCGCCGGTTTTACGCAGGGTGATGTCGCCGAGCGTGGTGCTGTGTGCCAGTACGGTCAGTTGCGTGAAACCCTGCTTTCGCAGCACCTGCTTATCCTGCTCATTTTGTACATAGATCGGTTTGTCTTTCGGTACGATACGAGCAGCAGCCTCATCCCAATGATCTTCATGCAGATGGGTCACGATCAGCGCATCGACGTTGAGCAGGGTGTCGACATCAACGGGCAGTTCCACAGTCGGGTTGCGGATCTCGGCGCGTGCCGTTCCGGTAAAGCCCGGATAAGTCCCTTTTGCCGCCAGCATTGGATCGATCAGAAAGGTTTTACCGCCAAAGGTGATGCGCTGTGTGGCGTTACGGATTTGCGTGATGTTCATGGTGTTTGCTCCACATGTTGGGTCAGTGGTGTCATCGTAGAGTGTTGCCCAGAAGATGAATGTGGGCAAATGGGCGACTAGCGATGAGATTGGGCCAATAGCAGATGGCAGAGTTCGATAATGTAATTAGAATTAAAGTAATTGAATATTTCCTTTGCGACTCTTTATTTAATTCGCAGCCATTATCTCGTACTGAAAAAAAACGTCATTTAAATAAGAGTAGATTTATTAAATACGAAGCGGCTCCAGAAAATAGTGTTGATATATGCAACGTATTGCAGCCAATAAAACAGATCGCGAACCATGAAATAAGAATGCTATCATTCACACCAGACGCGGCAGGCAACTGCTGGCACACGCATTTACCCCGGAGCACCCGATGAACAACGACATTCCGCCAAAATTTTATGATATCGCCGACGAATACGCGACTGAAGCTGCAAAGCCGGTGAGCGATACAGAACGCGACGCACTGGCACTCTACTTCCAGCAGTTGATCACTCGTTTGATGAACAATGAAGAGATCAGCGAAGAAGCGCAGCAGGAGATGGCAACCGAGGCCGGAGTCGACGCACAGCGTATCGATGATATCGCGGAGTTCCTCAATCGTTGGGGTAACGAGTAGCCAAAGACATGGCCTGTGTTTTACACTGCGCGCAAATTGAGTAGGTATACTCTACAAGTAATAGGTTTAATCAGGCGGAAACAGCAATGAACGGAACAATCACAACGTGGTTTAAAGATAAAGGCTTTGGATTTATCAAAGATGAAAACGGCGACAACCGCTATTTTCATGTGATTAAGGTTGCTAATCCTGAGCTGATCAAGAAAGACGCGGCGGTGACCTTTGAGCCCACCACCAACAACAAAGGCTTATCTGCCTACGCGGTAAAAGTCATACCCGACAGCAAATACATCTATATCGCCGGTGAGCGTCTGAAGCTCACGGCGATCAAGTCTTACCTGGTCTACAGCGAAGAAGTCCCTGCTGAGACTCGTATCGACAAAGAAAATGCGGTGCTGTCCGTTGGTGTGCTGATGAACAGCATCCGACCGAAATCAGACGTGAAGCCTGGTGAAATGCGCACGCTGAAAAAGCTGGCCATCACCACCTTCCAGGGCACGACGCTGATCTTCTCGGAAGATGAAATCGACATCGACGAGACGGTGAAACTGCTTAAGGTCTGAAGCCCTTCAGAGTGAATGAAAACCGAAATCCTGCTCTTTTCAGAAGCGGGGTTTCGGTTTTTTTATGCGTATTTTTGTCAGAAGGAAATATCCATTAGAGCCAAATAGCAAATTCCATTCTGTTTTTTTATTTTGACGAGGCACCTGGAATTACCACGTCATCCATCAGTATGTAACGTGCTTCCTGGCGCGTGTATTGATCGATTAACGGCACAAGTCGCCGGAAATGCTCACTGGCACAATGTTCATCGAGAGCCGCGTGGTTTGGCCATTCTTCGATAAAAATAAAATGCCCCGGATCTTTTTCATCAATATAGAGGTCATAAGCAATGCATTGCGGTTCTTTCTTCGTCGCCGATATTAGCTCACGGTACCAAGGGAGAACGGTTTCAATATACTCAGGTTTGATGAAATCTTCGGCAATGACCTTTAACATGCAGCCTCCTGGCAGAAAACGAATGCACACTATGTGATGAAGATATATTTAGGGCAAGACGCCACAGTGTTATATCGGTCGGTGAGTGAGTTATCTCAGCTATTAATCCGATGATCCGCTTAACTGTGATCCATCTCACCTCCCGGCAACCAAAATCTCCTGCGACTCAACGCCGTCCTCTATCTGTTTCGCCACCTTTTGTAAGGCCGGAAGATGTTTTTCTGCGGCCTGTTCGATGGTCATGGCGCTGGCCATATACACCAGATTCAGGCAGCCGATCACCCGCTGTTCACTGCGAATGGGGACGGCGATGGAGGCGATTTTCTCCTCCTGATCCCAACCGCGAAAGTTCTGGCCAAAACCGTCTTTGCGCGCACGGCTCAAAATGGCGTCGAGCTTCAGCGGTTCGCGCGCCAACTGGAACTCATCTCCCGGTCGTGAAGCCAGCATTTCAATCAGTTCCTGACGTTCATTCTCCGGGCTAAATGCCAGCCAGGTCAGGCCGGATGCGGTTTTCAGCAGCGGCAAACGACGCCCGACCATCGCCCGATGAAACGACAGGCGGCTGAAGCGATGGGTGGTTTCACGCACCACCATCGCGTCCACATCCAGCGTGGAAACGTCGGTCGGCCAGATGACCTCGCGCAGCAAATCTCCCAACAGCGGGGCGGCGAGCGCAGAAATCCACTGCTCGTCACGAAATCCCTCACTGAGCTGACGGACCTTAATGGTTAAGCGAAAGCTGTCATCGGACAGACTGCGCCGGACGTAACCCTCATCCTGCAGGGTTTCCAGTAGTCGCCTGACCGTGGTGCGGTGCAGGCCGCTCAGCTCTGCCAGCAGGCCAACACTGGCCCCGCCGTCGAGACGATTTAACATATTTAATAACATTAGTCCGCGCGTTAACCCGCGCACGGTTTTGTATTCGGTACCGTCGTCACTTTTCATATTTATTGACAAATCTGCAGTTAAAACAACGTTGTGCACTTAGTGCACATCCAGGCATGTTTTGATTGTAGCGCAAAAACTCACTTCTATACTGACCGCACAATAAAAAATTATTCACATTCTTTTAACAAAAAAAACAATTGCGCCTCACCAGGGTCTGCAATTGCATTTTGTCCGAGTAGTGAGGTTCTGAAATGACAACAATAAATCCAGATATCCAACCCGCTGTGCAGCACACCGTGCAGGTAGCGATTGCCGGAGCCGGTCCGGTAGGGCTGATGATGGCGAACTATCTTGGCCAGATGGGCATTGAGGTGCTGGTGGTGGAGAAGCTCGATACCCTTATCGACTATCCTCGCGCCATCGGCATTGACGATGAAGCGCTGCGCACCATGCAGTCCGTCGGTCTGGTCGAAAATGTTCTGCCGCACACCACGCCGTGGCATGCGATGCGCTTTCTCACCCCGAAAGGGCGCTGTTTTGCTGATATCCAGCCGATGACTGACGAATTTGGCTGGTCGCGCCGCAACGCGTTTATTCAGCCGCAGGTGGACGCGGTGATGCTGGAAGGGCTGTCGCGTTTTCCCAACGTGCGCTGCCTGTTCTCCCGCGAACTGGAAGCCTTCAGCCAGCAAAATGGTGAAGTGACGTTGAACCTGAAAGCGCCGGATGGCCAGCGTGAAACGGTGAAAGCTCAGTGGCTGGTGGCCTGCGACGGTGGGGCCAGCAACGTCAGACGTTCGCTGAATGTGCCATTTGAAGGCAAAACCGCGCCGAATCAGTGGATTGTGGTGGATATTGCTAACGATCCGCTCAGCACGCCGCATGTGTATCTGTGCTGCGATCCGGTGCGCCCGTATGTCTCCGCCGCGCTGCCGCACGCGGTGCGCCGCTTTGAATTTATGGTAATGCCAGGGGAAACCGAAGCGCAGCTCAGCGAACCGCAGAATATGCGCCAGCTTTTGAGCAAAGTGCTGCCGAACCCGGACAACGTCGAGCTGATCCGCCAGCGCGTATATACCCATAACGCACGTCTGGCCGAACGTTTTCGCATTGACCGCGTGCTGCTGGCGGGCGATGCGGCGCACATTATGCCGGTCTGGCAGGGGCAGGGTTACAACAGCGGCATGCGCGATGCCTTCAATCTGGCGTGGAAACTGGCGCTGGTGATTGAGGGTAAAGCCGGTGATGCGCTGTTGGATTCCTACCAGCAGGAACGCCGCGACCACGCCAAAGCGATGATCGATCTCTCGGTGACCGCAGGCAACGTACTTGCGCCGCCGAAACGCTGGCACGGCGCGGTGCGCGACGGGGTTTCCTGGCTGCTGAACTACATTCCGCCGGTCAAACGCTACTTCCTTGAAATGCGCTTTAAGCCGATGCCGCAGTACCACGCCGGGGCGCTGGTGCGTGAAGGCGACGTGAAAACCTCTCCCGTTGGCAAGATGTTTATCCAGCCGAAGGTAACGCTGGAATCAGGTGAAGTGACGCTGCTCGACAACGTCATCGGGCCGAATTTCGCGGTGATCGGTTGGGGCTGTAACCCGCTGTGGGGCATGAGCGAGGCGCAGATCCAACAGTGGCAGGCGCTGGGGACGCAGTTTATCCAGGTGGTGCCGGATACACAGATACAAACCGATCAGGATAACCACGACGGCGTTACCCGCATTGGCGATACGCAAAACCGCCTGCGCACGTGGTTTGCCCAGCACAACGCCGCGCTGGTGGTGATACGCCCGGACCGCTTTGTGGCCGCCATCGCCATTCCGCAAACCCTGGGCAGTACCCTGAATAAACTGGCGTCGGTGATGACGCTCACCCGCGTTAATGCCCACATTCCCGCTGAAAAG
This sequence comes from Citrobacter sp. 506, assembly GCF_050434985.1. NCBI lineage: Bacteria > Pseudomonadati > Pseudomonadota > Gammaproteobacteria > Enterobacterales > Enterobacteriaceae > Citrobacter > Citrobacter sp. 506. The sequence continues at coordinate 1,955,665 of NZ_JBNDJN010000001.1, read as the reverse complement.
GTGGCCTGATATGCACGCTTATCTTCACTGTCTTTCCCACTCGCCGCTGGTGGGTTACGTCGACCCGGCGCAGGCCGTGCTCGACGAGGTTAACGGTGTGATCGCCAGCGCCCGGGCACGTATTGCGGCGTTCGACCCTGAACTGGTGGTGCTGTTTGCCCCCGATCACTACAACGGATTTTTCTACGACGTGATGCCGCCGTTCTGTTTAGGCGTAGGCGCTACGGCGATCGGCGATTTCGGTAGCGCGGCGGGGGAACTGCCGGTGCCGACAGATCTCGCTGAAGCCTGCGCCCACGCGGTAATGAAAAGCGGCATCGATCTCGCCGTGTCCTACAACATGCAGGTCGATCACGGCTTCGCGCAGCCGCTGGAGTTTTTGCTCGGCGGTCTGGATAACGTGCCGGTGCTGCCGGTGTTTATTAACGGCGTCGCCACGCCGCTGCCGGGCTTTCAGCGTACCCGCATGCTCGGTGAAGCGATTGGCCGATTCGCCAGCTCGCTGAATCAGCGTGTGCTGTTTTTAGGCTCCGGTGGCCTGTCACATCAGCCGCCGGTCCCGGAGCTGGCGAAGGCTGATGCCCATATGCGCGACCGCCTGCTCGGCAGCGGCAAACAACTGCCTGAAAACGAGCGCGAGCTGCGCCAGCAGCGGGTGATCAGCGCCGCCGAGAAGTTTGTGGCCGATCAAAACACGCTGCATCCGCTTAACCCTGTCTGGGATAACCGCTTTATGACGCTGCTTGAACAGGGACGTTTGCAGGAGCTGGACGCGGTCAGTAACGAAGAACTGTCCGCGATGGCGGGCAAATCAACGCACGAAGTTAAAACCTGGGTTGCTGCCTTCGCCGCAATTTCTGCCTTTGGCAACTGGCGCAGCGAAGGCCGTTATTACCGCCCGATCCCAGAGTGGATCGCTGGATTCGGCTCCCTGAGCGCCACCACACAGAACTGAAACAGAACTGAAACAGAACTGAATATGCAGGAGAACATCATGACTTACCAACCGCAAACCGAAGCCGCAACCAGTCGTTTTCTGCAGGTGCAGGAAGCAGGCGAAACGCTGCGCGTGCATTTCAATGACTGTGGGCAGGGCGAAGAGACTGTCGTGCTGTTGCATGGATCTGGTCCGGGTGCGACGGGCTGGGCGAACTTCAGCCGCAATATCGATCCGCTGGTGGAGGCTGGATACCGGGTGATCCTGCTGGATTGTCCTGGCTGGGGCAAAAGCGATGGCATCGTTAATCGCGGTTCGCGATCCGATCTTAATGCTCGCATCCTGAAAAGCGTGGTCGATCAGTTGGATATTCAGAAAATCCATCTGCTGGGCAACTCGATGGGGGGCCACAGTGCCGTGGCGTTCACCCTGAGCTGGCCGGAGCGTGTGGGCAAGCTGGTGCTGATGGGCGGCGGGACGGGGGGCATGAGCCTGTTTACCCCGATGCCGACCGAAGGCATCAAGCGCCTGAATCAGCTGTACCGCGAACCGACCATTGAGAACCTGAAGCTGATGATGGAGATCTTTGTCTTCGACACCAGCGACCTGACCGAGGCGCTGTTTGAGGCGCGTCTGAATAACATGCTGTCGCGTCGCGATCACCTGGAAAACTTTGTCCACAGCCTTGAAGCCAACCCGAAACAGTTTCCGGATTTCAGCCCGCGCCTGGGGGAAATCAAAGCCCAGACCCTGATTGTCTGGGGACGCAACGACCGCTTTGTGCCGATGGACGCCGGCCTGCGCCTGCTCTCCGGGATTGCCGGTTCTGAGCTGCACATCTACCGCGACTGCGGGCACTGGGCACAGTGGGAACATGCGGATGCTTTTAACCAACTGGTGCTGAACTTCCTCGCACGCCCTTAAGGAACGGACATGACGAATCTTAATCTTGAGCAGTTAGCCGCCGATTTACGTCAGGCTGAGGAAAAAGGGGACGCTATCGCCCCGCTGCGTGAACTGATCGGCGTGGATAACGCCGAAGCGGCCTACGCCATTCAGCGTATCAATGTGCAGTATGACGTGGCGCGAGGGCGTCGCGTCGTCGGGCGCAAAGTGGGACTGACGCACCCGAAAGTGCAACAGCAGCTGGGCGTCGATCAGCCGGACTTCGGCACGCTGTTCGCCGATATGTGCTACGGCGACAACGACACCATTGCGTTTGCCCGCGTGCTACAACCGCGTATTGAAGCGGAGATTGCGCTGGTGCTGAACCGCGATCTGCCCAATGCCGATACCACCTTTGACGAGCTGTACAACGCCATCGAGTGGGTGCTACCCGCGCTGGAAGTGGTCGGCAGCCGTATTCGCGACTGGTCGATCAAGTTTGTTGATACCGTGGCGGATAACGCCTCCTGTGGCGTGTATGTGGTCGGCGGTCCGGCACAACGTCCGGCAGGATTAGATCTGAAAAACTGCGCGATGAAAATGACGCGCAATAACGAAGAGGTTTCCAGCGGGCGCGGTAGCGAATGTCTGGGACATCCGATCAACGCCGCCGTGTGGCTGGCGCGCAAAATGGCCAGCCTCGGCGAGCCGCTGCGTGCCGGGGACATTATTCTCACCGGGGCGTTAGGCCCGATGGTGGCGGTGAATGCGGGCGATCGTTTCGAAGCCCATATCGACGGTATTGGTTCAGTTGCCGCCACCTTTTCAGCGGCGGTTACAAAAGGAAGTCAGTCATGAGTAAGCGTAAAGTCGCCATTATCGGCTCTGGCAACATCGGCACCGATTTGATGATTAAAATTCTGCGTCACGGCGTACGTCTGGAGATGGCGGTGATGGTGGGGATTGATCCGCAATCCGACGGTCTGGCACGCGCCCGGCGTATGGGCGTTGCCACCACCCATGAAGGGGTGACGGGGCTTCTTGCGATGCCAGAATTCGCTGACATCGACATCGTGTTTGATGCCACCAGCGCGGGCGCGCACGTGAAAAATGACGCCGCGCTGCGCGCCGTAAAACCGGGGATCCGTCTGATCGACCTGACGCCCGCAGCGATCGGCCCGTACTGCGTCCCGGTGGTGAACCTGGAGGCTAACGTTGACCAACAGAACGTCAATATGGTGACCTGCGGCGGGCAGGCGACCATTCCGATGGTGGCGGCGGTTTCTCGCGTGGCAAAAGTTCATTACGCCGAAATTATCGCCTCGATCGCCAGTAAATCTGCGGGACCGGGCACCCGCGCCAATATCGACGAGTTTACCGAAACCACCTCGAAGGCGATTGAAGTGGTGGGGGGCGCGGCCAAAGGCAAAGCCATTATCGTACTTAACCCGGCTGAGCCGCCGCTGATGATGCGCGACACGGTGTATGTGTTGAGCGAAGCGGCCTCCCAGCTTGAAGTTGAAGCGTCGATTAATGACATGGCGGCGGCGGTGCAGGCGTATGTGCCAGGCTATCGCCTGAAACAGCGCGTCCAGTTTGAAGTCATCCCGGAGGATAAACCGGTGAATCTGCCGGGTATTGGTCAGTTTTCCGGGCTGAAAACCGCGGTGTATCTGGAAGTGGAAGGTGCGGCGCACTATTTACCCGCCTATGCGGGCAACCTCGACATTATGACTTCCAGCGCGCTGGCGACCGGTGAGCAGATGGCGCAGTCACTCACCCGTCAGGCAGGAGAAGCAGCATGAACGGTAAAAAACTCTATATCTCTGACGTGACCCTGCGCGACGGTATGCATGCGATTCGTCACCAGTATTCGCTGGAAAACGTGCGCCAGATTGCCAAAGCGCTGGACGATGCGCGGGTTGATTCCATTGAGGTGGCCCACGGCGACGGTTTACAAGGTTCCAGCTTTAACTACGGCTTTGGCGCGCACAGCGACCTCGAGTGGATCGAAGCGGCAGCAGACGTGGTCAAACACGCAAAGATCGCCACGCTGTTGCTGCCGGGCATCGGCACTCTTCATGACCTGAAAAACGCGTATCAGGCCGGCGCGCGAGTGGTGCGCGTGGCGACCCACTGCACCGAAGCGGACGTGTCGGCCCAGCATATTCAGTACGCGCGTGAGCTTGGCATGGATACCGTCGGCTTTCTGATGATGAGCCATATGACCACGCCGGAGAATCTGGCGCAGCAGGCGAAGCTGATGGAAAACTACGGCGCGACTTGTATCTACGTGGTCGATTCCGGCGGGGCGATGAATATGAGCGATATTCACGCCCGCTTCCGCGCCCTGAAAGCGGTGCTGAAGCCGGAGACAGAAACCGGAATGCATGCGCATCACAACCTGAGCCTCGGCGTGGCGAACTCGATTGCCGCGGTGGAAGAGGGCTGCGACCGTATCGACGCCAGCCTGGCGGGTATGGGCGCTGGCGCGGGCAACGCGCCGCTGGAAGTGTTTATCGCCGCTGCGGATAAGCTCGGTTGGCAGCACGGCACCGATCTGTATGCGCTGATGGACGCCGCCGACGATCTGGTGCGTCCATTGCAGGACCGTCCGGTGCGGGTGGATCGCGAAACGCTGGCACTGGGCTATGCCGGGGTGTACTCCAGCTTCTTGCGTCACTGCGAAGTGGCGGCGGCGCGTTATGGCCTGAGCGCGGTCGATATTCTGGTTGAACTGGGCAAACGCCGAATGGTGGGCGGCCAGGAAGATATGATCGTCGACGTGGCGCTGGATCTGCGCAATAGCAAATAAAAATGATTACGCGGCTGGCAACGTATCAGCCGCGACTCACCTGCATCGTGACCTCAGAGGTACATCTTATGACTACCCGTACCCCCACATCTTACCGCCTGACGTTGACCGTCGGGCTTTGCTTTTTAGTCGCCCTGATGGAAGGGCTGGATCTACAGGCCGCCGGGATCGCTGCCGTCGGTATCGCCCAGGCGTTTGCGCTGGATAAAATGCAGATGGGCTGGTTCTTCAGTGCGGGCATTCTCGGGCTGCTGCCCGGCGCGCTGGTGGGCGGCATGCTGGCCGATCGCTATGGGCGCAAGCGCATTCTTATTGCCTCCGTGGCGCTGTTCGGCCTGTTCTCGCTGGCGACGGCGATTTCCTGGGATTTCTCGTCGCTGGTGTTTGCCCGTCTGATGACCGGCGTCGGGTTGGGCGCGGCGTTGCCGAATCTGATCGCGCTGACCTCCGAAGCGGCGGGCCCGCGTTTTCGCGGTACGGCGGTGAGCCTGATGTACTGTGGCGTGCCGATTGGCGCGGCGTTAGCGGCGGCGCTCGGGTTTAGCGGTCTGGCCGCCGCCTGGCAAACGGTGTTCTGGGTTGGCGGAGTGATCCCGCTGCTGCTGGTGCCGTTGTTGATGCGCTGGCTGCCAGAATCACAGGTTTATGCCCAGCAAACGCAGGTGGCCGCCGCGCCGTTGCGCGCCCTGTTCGCACCTGCTACCGCGACAGCCACGCTGCTGCTGTGGCTATGCTATTTCTTCACCCTGCTGGTGGTGTATATGCTGATCAACTGGCTGCCGATGCTGCTGGTGGAGCAGGGCTTTCAGCCCTCGCAGGCGGCTGGCGTGATGTTTGCTCTGCAAATCGGTGCGGCCAGCGGCACGTTAATTCTCGGGGCGTTAATGGACAAACTGCGCCCGGTGGTCATGTCGCTTCTGATCTACACCGGGATGTTGGCTTCGTTGCTGGCGCTGGGGACGGTGTCGTCATTGAGCGGTATGCTGATGGCCGGATTTGTGGCGGGGATGTTTGCCACTGGAGGACAAAGCGTGCTGTATGCGCTGGCTCCGCTGTTTTACAGTACGCAGATCCGCGCGACAGGCGTGGGTACCGCCGTCGCCGTTGGGCGTCTGGGGGCGATGAGCGGCCCGCTGCTGGCAGGAAAAATGTTAGCGCTCGGCACTGGAACGGTAGGCGTGATGGCAGCTTCTGCGCCGGGCATTTTACTGGCAGGGCTGGCGGTATTTTTCCTGATGAGCCGTAAATCGCAGATGCCGATCCCGACCAGTGGCTCATAAACAATCGTTCGGTTGTATGAGTGGGGAGATACGGTTCCCACTTCCGGGTGAACGCCAGCCGGCGATGACGTTGCCAGAGTTTATGTAAAGCCTGGCAACGGAGGCGTTATGAGCTGGCGGCCCTTTTTATATTTGATAATTAACCCCCACCCGATATTAAGCGCCCGTCGCGGTCATCTGCGTCTGGTGCAGGGTTGACTTTGCATTGTGTTAACAAACGCGGTATAACACACCTTCTTTGGATGTTTAGATGTCCATACGTTTAGAAGGTTATATGCAAACAACACAACAAAATGCGCCACTGAAGCGCACGATGAAAACGCGTCACCTGATTATGCTCTCCTTAGGCGGCGTGATTGGCACAGGGTTATTCTTCAATACCGGCTACATCATCTCCACTACCGGGGCCGCGGGAACGCTACTGGCCTATCTGATTGGCGCGCTGGTGGTCTGGCTGGTTATGCAGTGTCTGGGCGAGCTGTCGGTCGCGATGCCGGAGACCGGGGCGTTTCACGTCTATGCCGCGCGCTATCTCGGCCCGGCGACGGGGTATACCGTGGCCTGGCTCTACTGGCTGACCTGGACCGTGGCGCTTGGTTCGAGCTTTACCGCTGCCGGATTCTGTATGCAGTACTGGTTTCCGTTGGTGCCAGTATGGGTCTGGTGCGTGGTGTTCTGTGTGATTATTTTTGGCCTGAATGTTATCTCCACGCGCTTTTTTGCCGAAGGGGAGTTCTGGTTCTCACTGGTGAAAGTGGTCACTATCATCGCCTTTATTATCCTCGGCGGGGCGGCGATTTTTGGCTTTATCCCGATGCAGGATGGCTCGCCCGCGCCGGGGCTGAGTAATATCACAGCGGAAGGTTGGTTCCCGCATGGTGGCTTACCGATCCTGATGACTATGGTGGCGGTGAACTTTGCTTTTTCGGGAACGGAGCTTATCGGTATTGCCGCCGGTGAAACGGAAAATCCGCGCAAGGTGATCCCGGTGGCGATTCGTACCACCATCGCGCGACTGATTATTTTCTTTATCGGCACCGTGTTTGTGCTGGCGGCGCTGATCCCGATGCAGCAGGCGGGCGTGGAGAAAAGCCCGTTTGTGCTGGTGTTTGAGAAGGTAGGTATTCCGTACGCCGCCGATATTTTTAACTTCGTGATCCTGACAGCCATTCTTTCTGCGGCGAACTCCGGGCTGTATGCCTCCGGGCGCATGCTCTGGTCGCTGTCGAATGAACGTACGCTGCCAGCCTGTTTTGCGCGAGTAACGAAAAACGGCGTGCCGCTGACGGCGCTGTCGGTCAGTATGCTCGGCGGCGTACTGGCGCTGTTTTCCAGCGTGGTGGCCCCGGATACGGTATTTGTCGTGCTGTCGGCAATCTCCGGGTTTGCGGTGGTGGCTGTGTGGCTGAGCATCTGCGCCTCGCACTTTGTTTTTCGCCGCCGTCATCTGCAACAGGGTAAGGCATTGAGTGCATTACATTATCGTGCGCCGTGGTATCCGCTGGTGCCGGTATTGGGATTTGTGCTGTGCCTGGTGGCCTGTGTGGGACTGGCATTCGATCCAGCGCAGAGAATTGCGTTGTGGTGCGGGTTACCGTTTGTTGCGTTGTGCTATGGTGCATATTTCCTTACTCAACCCCGTAACGCAAAACAGGAGCCAGAACATGTCGCAGAATAATCCGTTACGCGCTCTCCTTGAGAAACAGGATGTCCTGTTACTGGATGGCGCGATGGCGACGGAGCTGGAAGCGCGAGGGTGTAACTTAGCCGACAGCCTGTGGTCAGCCAAAGTGCTGGTAGAAAACCCGGAGCTTATCCGCGAAGTGCATCTTGATTATTACCGGGCGGGGGCGCAATGCGCGATCACCGCCAGCTATCAGGCGACACCGGCGGGCTTTGCCGCGCGTGGTTTGGATGAAGCGCAGTCGAAAGCGCTGATTGGCAAAAGCGTGGAGCTGGCGCGTAAAGCGCGTGAAGCGTATCTGGCAGAGAACCCGCAAGCGGGCACGCTGCTGGTGGCGGGATCTGTCGGACCTTACGGCGCGTATCTGGCGGACGGCTCTGAATACCGTGGCGATTACCAGCGCAGCGCCGAGGCATTCCAGGCGTTTCATCGCCCGCGCGTGGAAGCATTGCTGGATGCCGGGGCCGATCTGCTGGCCTGCGAAACCTTGCCGAATTTTGTCGAGATTGGCGCACTGGCTGAGCTGTTGACCGCGTACCCGCGTGCACGAGCCTGGTTCTCATTTACTCTGCGTGACAGCGAGCACCTGAGCGACGGTACGCCGCTGCGTGACGTGGTCGCGTTGCTGGCGGATTATCCGCAGGTGGTGGCGTTAGGTATTAACTGCATTGCGCTGGAAAACACCACCGCTGCGTTGCAGCATTTACACGGCTTAACGGCGCTGCCGCTGGTGGTGTATCCGAATTCGGGCGAGCAGTACGATGCCGCGAGCAAAACCTGGCATCATCACGGTGAGTCTTGTGCGCAACTGGCGGATTATCTGCCACAGTGGCAGGCCGCTGGCGCACGATTGATTGGCGGGTGCTGTCGCACCACGCCTGCGGATATTGCCGCGTTAAAAGTTCAGGCCCAGGCCCGATAAGACGTAAGCCGCCATCGGGCATTTTTTGCCAGATGGCGATACGGTATGAACCGGAAACATGGGTAACACTTTATGCCGCATCCGCCAGCACAAACATGCCGTACGGATGGATTTCGAGATAATACTGCTCGCCGACGTCCGGCTGCAGACGCGTAGCGTTGACCTGCAATAAAATCTCCTGTCCGTGCCACTCCACCGTGACCTCATATTGGGGGCCCATATACGCGACGTGGCGGATCACGCAGCGTTGGCTCTCTTCGCCGCGGTCGCTGAGCGTGATCGCTTCCGGGCGCACGCCTACCATGCCCTCGCCTTGATCGCTAAAGTGCAGTGGGCGCGGCAGATGATAGCCGTAGATATCAACGTATCTGTCGCTGAAGGTGGCCGGGAACAGGTTGGCATCGCCCATAAAGCTCGCCATAAAGCGGGAGGCGGGCTGGCGATAGAGATCCTGCGGCGAGCCGATCTGCATGATGTGTCCCTTGTTCATCACCAGTACGGTATCGGAAACCGCAAAGGCTTCGCTTTGATCGTGGGTGACGTACAGCGAGGTGATATCAAACTGCTTTTGCAGCTCGCGGATTTTGTCGCGCATGCTGCGACGCAGGTTGGCGTCCAGGTTACTTAACGGCTCATCAAACAGCAGCACTTTCGGTTTGAGGATCAACGCACGGGCCAGCGCCACGCGCTGCTGCTGACCGCCGGAGATCTGATCGACAAAGCGGTCTTCAAATCCCTCCAGATCCACCATCGCCAGCGCCTCTTTGACGCGGGTTTTCACCTCCGCGCGCGACACGCCGAGCATCTTCAGGCCATAACCGACGTTCTCCCCTAACGACATGTGCGGGAACAGGGCATATGACTGAAACACCATACAGATATCGCGCTGCTGAATAGAACGATGGGTAACGTCTTCGCCATCAATGAAAATTTGTCCTTCGCTCGGTTTTTCCAGCCCGGCAACCAGACGCAAGATGGTGGTTTTACCGCAGCCGGACGGGCCGAGCAGCGTTACCATTTGCCCCTGCGGAATGGTGAGATTGATATTGTCGATAACCGTGTTGCTGCCAAATCGTTTAGTGACGTTGCGCAGTTCAACGAAATTTTTCTGAGTCATAGTGCGCTCCATTACGCCTGGTTTTTGGCTTTTGAACGGGAGGTACGTGATTCACCGATCAGCCAGTCAAAGATGAAAATAATCGCCAGCATCACCACGATCAAAATGGAACCGTAGGCAATCGCCACGCCGTATTCGCCGTCTTCTACGCGGTTCAGGATGTAGGCCGTGGCCACGCGGGTATCCGGCGTGACGAGGAACACAATGGCGCTGACGGTGGTAATGGCGCGCACAAAGCTGTAGATCAGCGCTGAGAGGATCGCCGGGCGCAGCAGCGGCAACAGGATATGCGTAATGGTGCGCAGGGAACCGGCGCGCAGACTGAGCGAGGCTTCATCCAGCGATTTATCGATTTGGCCTAAGCCCGCAATGCCCGCCCGGATACCGACCGGGACGTTACGCATCACCATTGAGATAATCACGATGGCGGCGGTGCCGGTGAGGTATACCGGGGCGCTGTTAAAGGCCAGAATGTACGACACGCCCGCTACGGTGCCCGGAACGGCAAAGCACAGCATAGTGGTGAACTCGATAGTCTTTTTGCCTTTAAACTGCTGACGCACCACAACCCATGCGATCAGCAGGCCGAAGATAGCGGTGATCGGCGCGGCAATCCCGGCGTAGAGCAGGGTGTCGAGCAGTGAAGGCCACGCGCCGTCGCTCATTCCCTGACCGAACAGTTTGGTAAAGTTCGCCAGCGTCAGGGTGTAGTCCACGCCCCAGTTTACGGTGAAACTGCCGTAGAAAATGCTGCCGTAGAGCAGGGCGTTAAAGGCAATCCACACCGCCAGCAGCGCGACCACGCTCCATACCAGCGTTACCGGCAGCGGCTGCACGTCGCCCCGATAGGATTTACCGGAAACGGTGACGTACGAGCGTTTACCAATCCACATGTACTGCACGCAGAACACCAGCAGCGAGAACAGCAACAGGAAGGCACCCAGCGTACTGGCGGCCTGGTAGTCGAGCTGGGAACCGGTGATGTAGAAGTAGATTTGCGTTGCCAGCACGTCGAAGTTACCGCCAAGCACCAGCGGGTTACTGAAGTCGGCCAGCGACTGCACCACCACAATTAAAAAGGCGTTTGCCAGTGCCGGTTTTAGCAGCGGGACAAACACGCCGTTAAAGGTTTGCCAGCGGCTGGCGCGCAGGGTGTATGACGCCTCCTCCAGCGACGGATGAATGGTTTTGATCGCCCCGTCGAGGATCATAAACGCCATCGGAGTGAAGGCCAGCACCTGCGCCAGCCAGATGCCGGTAAAACCGTACAGCCAGTTGGTGTTGGTCAAACCAAACCATTCGACCATAAATTCGGTGATGTAACCGGAGCGTCCCATCATCAGCGTTACGCCTAAACCCACAACAAACGGCGGGGTGACGATCGGCAGAATCGAGAAAATACGTCCGATAATGGCGCTGCGTTTCGCAATACGGGTGGTGTAGATAGCCAGCACCAGGCCAAAGAAGGTACAGCCGACGCCGACGGCAATCGACAGCATAATCGAGTTGAGGATCACCTGAATGATATGCGCCTGCGACAGCACATTCATAAACGCCAGCGGAGCAAATTCTCCGGCGTCGTTGGTGAACATCGGAATGAAAATAGCGATACTTGGCCAGACGATAAAAATACCGATCAGCGCGACAATCGCGGTGAGCGAGCCGATGACGAAACGGTCGCCGCCCAGCCATTCCAGACGGGTGAGCGCCAGGGTCATGATCGCGCCAAGTGCCACAAACAGCACGATGGTGGCATAGCCTAAGCCGCGTCCCTCAATAGTCGCGCTGGCGACGATAAACGCCATACAGAAAAACGCCCAGCCCGCGTCAAAATAATGGCGGCTGCGCTGTTCGCGTCTGGCTTCATGGAACGGGCGCACCAGCAGCAGGCTTGGCAGCAGATACCAGAGCCAACTGATATTGAACTGTGACCAGCCGTAGGCGGCGAGAATTTCTTCACGCGTCGATTCCAGCAGACCGTAGTCCAGGCTCCAGCTCGGCAGCAGGGCAAACGCCAGCCAGCCGAGTAAAATCCAAAGAAATATCGCATCCCGTTTTTTCACGGGATGGAGTGCAAGTGTGTGTGACATAGCGGTTCCGGTATTTCAGGCCGGATATGGCGTTGAGGCCGTATCCGGCAAATGAACGCAAATCTGGGGTTATTTACCCATCTTCACTTCGCTGACCCACTTATTGATCAGGGCTTTACGCACGTCGGTCGAGCCGTACTTATCCATGTCGTAATTGATAAGCTTCAGGTCGTCGAGCTTCAGCGAGTTAGGGGACGTCTCGGCGGTGGTGTTGGTCAGGATCTGATAGGATTTACCTTTCTTCCACGCCAGCTCCTGCGCGTCTTTCGACAGTACCCAGTCAACGAACAGTTTGGCGTTATCTAGGTTGCGCGCGCCTTTCAGGATGCTGACACCGCCGATTTCATAACCGGTACCTTCGCACGGTGAGACAAGTTCCAGCGGTGCGCCCTGTTCTTTTTCCAGTGAGTAGTCGTGCAAGAAACCGATGCCGATAGCCGTTTCGCCACGGGCGGCGTTACGCGCCGGGGCAATGCCGGATTTGGTGTACTGGGAGACGTTGGCGTTGAGCTGTTTCAGGTAGTCAAAGGCCTGATCTTCCCCCCACAGTTGGGCAAAGGTCGCCAGTGCGGTATAGGCGGTACCGGAGCTTTGCGGATCAGCAATCTGGATTTCGCCTTTGTATTCCGGTTTGGTCAGATCCTTCCAGCATTTTGGCACCGGTAGGTTTTTCTCTTTCAGGCGCTGGGTATTGACGCCAAAGCCCAGAATACCGACATAAACCGCCGAGGATAGGTTGCCCTTCACTTTTGCCGGATCGCGGAACTTCTCCATGATTTGTTCGAGGTTTGGTGATTTATACGGCTGCAGCAAGCCCATTTCACCGGCCTGAGACTGTGGATCCAGCGTACCGCCGTACCAGACATCCGCTTGCGGGTTTTTCTTCTCGGCATCCACTTTCGCCAGCGTACTGCCTGAGCCGTTGCGAATGAATGAAGTCTTCACATCATATTTTTCACCGAAGGCTTTGGTTTCGGTTTCGCACATTTCGTTGGTAGCGCTGCAATACACCACCAGACGACCCTGCGCCTGAGCAGTACTGCTGAAGGCTGCCAGCGTCAGAGCGGAGGCAATTAGGGTAGAGGTAAGCGTCAGTTTCATTGTTTTATCCTTTGACTGAGAGAAGGGGGAATGCCAGCAATGAGCAATGGCATCAGCAATAAACCCATAAAGACAGCGGCAACCGAGAGCAAACTGAACATTCCCGACCAGCCGTAGTGTTCTATGACCAGCGACAGCGGCCAACCCGCCAGCGCGGCCCCCAGATAGGCGAATAGCCCGAGAAAACCAGTAATTGAACCTGCTGCCGCTTTATGTCCGCATTCCACGGCCGCGAGGCCAATTAGCATCTGTGGGCCAAACACAAAAAAGCCCACGGTAAAGAAACACACTGCCAGTAGCGCGTAGTGGTGCACCGGTGCCAGCCACAGCGCGGCGACGGAGACCATCAGCCCCAGTGTGAACAGCAAAATCATTGGCGCACGCTGACCGCTGAACAGCAGATCCGAACCCCATCCGGCAAACAGCGCCCCCAGCAAGCCACCGACTTCAAACAGCATTACCGTGGCATTGGCGCTGAGCAGGTTCACACCGTGGCTTTCCGTCAGCCAGATGTTGCCCCAGTCGTTGAGCGCAATGCGGATCAAATAGACCAACACATATGACACACCGAGTAGCCAGATCATCGGGTTCTTCAGCATGGTGGTGCGTAACATTTGCCACAGTCCCATCGGCGGGCTTTGCTGCTCCTGACGCAACTCCAGCGGGTCTTGCCGCCATTCCCCAACCGTGGGTAAGCCTTCTTCCCGGGGCGTGCCTTTCAGTTGCAGGGTGAGCCCGATGCCTAACGCCATGCTGATTATCCCCGGAGCCAGCATGGCTGCCTGCCAACCCCACCAGTGGGCGGCAAAGACGCTAATCAGCGGGATGATGGCCCCACCGATGTTGATCGACATATTCCAGCAGCCCCACCAGAAGCCGCGTTCGTTGCGCGAGTACCAGTGGGTCAATAGTCGGGCGCAGGGCGGCCAGCCCCAGCCCTGAAAAAATCCGTTCAGCGTCCAGACCACCAGGAGCAGCGTCAGCGATTCACCAAAGGCGAACAGCACGTTTAAAACGCCGGTGGCAAACAGGCCAATGCCCATAAACGCGCGCTGTCCGTGGCTGTCGTGCCATAGCCCGGCGGTGAATTTTGACAGGCCATAGGTCAGATAAAACAGCGATCCCAGCAGGCCGATATCGCCTTTATCCAGACTCAGATCCGTTTGCAGCGCCGGGAGGACGTAGTTAACACTTTTGCGCGTCAGATAAAACGCGGCGTACCCAATCACCATACACATCAGCAGCCGGGGGCGTAGCGCCCGGTATTGTTGGTCTGTCTCGCGTGATGCACGTGCATGCATGGCAGCCTCCGTTTGTGCTGACTATAGGAAAGTGAAAGCAAAATGGGATGAGATAAAGTCCGCAGTGACTAAGACTTTTTCCTGGTTAACGGCTGATTTGTTGCAAATTTGTGGGCAGGTTAACAATTACCCGCGTGCCGTTGTTCGATTCGAGCGTCAGTTCGCCGCCAAGGGCGCTGACCCGCTCACGCATCCCCTGGATACCGAACCCGGGGATTTTCTCCGCGAGAATACCTACACCGTTGTCAGCGACGTGCAGAAATACGCGGTGTTCCTGCTGGCGCAGCGTAATCGACACTTCGCTGGCGTCGGCATGTTTACAGACGTTATTGAGCAACTCCTGCAGCAGGCGATACAGTGTGAAACGCACCGTTTCATTTTCTGGCGTATTTTCAAGCTGATAGTCAAACCAACAGCGAATGCCGCGTTCGGCAAAGGCAAATTCATTCACCAGATGATGCAGTGCATCTTTAAAGGCCAGTTCATCGAGCGCGGGCGGTCGTAGCTGGCGCAGCAGTTGGCGGGTGGAGTGGTGAATGCGCCGGGCAAGGTCGTTGATCTGATTTGCCGCTTCAAGCGTTTGCTCGCGACCCGGCGCGCGCTTGACCAGTTGCGACTGAATTTGAATGGCGGTGATGTTCTGACCAATTTCGTCGTGTAGCTCCCGCGCCAGGCTTTTGCGCGTATTTTCCTCGGTGCGGATCAGTTGTTCGGTCAGCGCGCGTCGCGCTGCCAGTTCGGCTTCCAGACGCTGGCGATAATGGTGCAGGTTTTGCGCCAGATGCTGCTGGCGGCTGATAGCGATCCCCAGCCCTATGCCCAGCAGCGCCTGGGTGGCGAGGAAAATCTCCAACTCCAGTAAATTGCTGAACCCGACGCCGATTTGCCGGGCGATGGTGATCATCATACTGCCGAGCAGTCCGGACAACACGCCGCCCTGCCAGCCAAATTTCCACGCCATCACCACGTTTGGTAAGAACACCACGATTAGCAGCAGGCGCTCGATCTCCGGTGACAGCACCATCTGGGTACCTATGCCGATAATGAAAAACAGACTACACCAGATGATAAGCGAGGTACGCAGGGGGGGATTGGTGGTATCCAGTCCGAGCAAATGATAGCGGTGCTGCTGGCGCAGAAATTCATAGATCAGATAGACAAACGGCGTCAGCAGTACGCCACCAGTAAACGATGCCAGGCCAATTAACGTTGCCGGGCTTTGGATAAACGGTGAAAGCAGGAGGGTATTGAGCAATGACGTGATCGTCACCGCGGCCAGCAGCAGCGTTAAGCGCTGCCAGTAAAGGGGGAAGCGGTGCCAGTATGACTGGCCGATACTCGCCGGGATCAGGCTAATCAACGGCGCAGCCAGCAGGATATAGCCATTCACTAATTGCTCGCTGTGCAGCCAGAACAGCATCAGCACCGGCGGCAGTACCAGCGCGGGCCAGTAACGGCGAGAAAGCAGGATTAGCAGGGCGAGATAGACGCCGTGCGGCAGGAATAGCGCTGCCTGCTGGCCGTTGTGGGTCAGGTAAAACCCCAGCGTCCACAGCATCAGCCAGCCCGATCCCCAGGCCAGCAGAATAAACAGAGAAATAACCCCATGACGAAGGCTGCGTGACATTAATGCCCCGTCAGCAACTGGTGGTCGAGTGCAAAATGCACCAGATCGATGGTGCTGTGGCATTGCAGTTTGCCCAGCACGTTCGCACGATGAACGTGCACCGTTTTATGGCTGAGGTCGAGCTTGAAGGCGATCTCTTTTACGCTGTCGCCTTTGACCAGCAGATCAAACACTTCGCGCTCGCGCGGGGTCAATACCTCCAGTACCTGCGCGGGCTGTTCGCCGCCGCGTAGCGCCCGTAGCGCGTCGGCGCACAGGTAATGCCCGCCCGTACCAACCGATCGTACCGCCTGCACCAGTTCCTCCGGTCCGCAACGTTTGGTCAGATAACCGCTGGCACCGGCATCCAGTGCGCTTTGCACAAACGTGGGTGAGTCATAGATGCTGAGAATAATGGCACGAAAACCGGGCTTTTGCGCCCGCAGTCGTTTTAACAGGCTCAGGCCATTTTCATCCGGCATGGCGATATCCATTACCGCAACGTTGACGTCATCATGCAGTAATGCTGGCCACGCCTGGGCCGCGCTGCTGTACTGGCCAGCAACGTTGAGATCGTCTTCGAGACTGAGTAATTGCGCAAAGCCGGAACGCACCACCACATGGTCATCCACCAGCACAACATGAATCATGATCTTGCTCTCTTGCCTGACAATGGCATCTATGATGCCTGCCAGCGCCGCGCTGGCAATCCCCGTGGCGCGGATATGTAACGAATGTAACAAAATCGCAATAATTTGCCGGCCTGCAATCAAATGCATTTCCGGGCTAAGCATTGCCGCTTTTTTTCTAAAAACAGATCGCTATTAGCCAGAATTTTTAATTCCTTTATCAAATTGTGCCGCAACGAAATACTGCCCCCATAACAAGACAGGGGAGCAGACAATCATGGCTATTTCATCGCGTAACGCACTACTTGCCGCACTGGCATTCATCGCATTTCAGGCACAGGCGGTGAACGTCACCGTTGCTTATCAGACCTCCGCTGAACCCGCTAAAGTGGCGCAGGCGGATAACACCTTTGCTAAAGAGAGCGGGGCTACCGTTGACTGGCGCAAATTCGACAGCGGTGCGAGCATCGTCCGTGCGCTGGCATCCGGTGATGTGCAGATCGGTAATCTTGGCTCCAGCCCGCTGGCGGTCGCTGCCAGCCAGCAGGTGCCTATTGAGGTTTTCCTACTGGCGTCAAAACTCGGCAATTCTGAAGCGCTGGTGGTGAAGAAAAACATCAGTAAACCGCAAGATTTGATTGGTAAGCGCATTGCCGTGCCGTTTATTTCCACTACCCATTACAGCCTGCTGGCGGCGTTGAAACACTGGGGTATCAAAGCAGGGCAGGTGGAGATTGTGAACCTGCAGCCACCCGCGATTATTGCCGCCTGGCAGCGCGGAGATATTGATGGTGCTTATGTCTGGGCGCCTGCGGTAAACGCGCTGGAAAAAGATGGCAAGGTATTAACCGACTCATCGCAGGTTGGCGAGTGGGGCGCACCGACGCTGGACGTGTGGGTGGTGCGCAAAGATTTTGCCGAGAAGCATCCTGACGTGGTGAAAGCCTTTGCCAAAAGCGCCATCGACGCCCAGCAGCCTTATATCGCTAATCCCGATGAATGGCTGAAGCAGCCGGAGAATATCAGCAAACTGTCGCGTTTGAGTGGCGTACCGGAGGCGGATGTGCCAGGGCTGGTGAAAGGTAACACCTATTTGACGGCACAACAGCAAACCGCTGAGCTAACCGGCCCGGTGAATAAAGCGATTATCGACACCGCGCAGTTCCTCAAAGAGCAGGGCAAAGTCCCCGCCGTCGCGACGGATTACAGCCAGTATGTGACCGATCGCTTCGTGCAATAAATAAGGAGGCGCTGATGCTGCAAATCTCTCATCTTGCCGCCAGCTACGGTGGAAAACCGGTGCTGGAAGATATCAACCTGACGCTCGATAGTGGCGAACTGCTGGTGGTACTCGGACCTTCTGGTTGCGGAAAAACCACGCTGTTAAATCTGATTGCCGGGTTTGTGCCGTATCAGCATGGCAGCATTATGCTGGCGGGCAACAAAGTTGAAGGTCCAGGCGCAGAGCGCGGGGTTGTGTTCCAGAACGAAGGCCTGCTGCCCTGGCGCAACGTGCAGGACAACGTGGCCTTCGGGCTGCAACTGGCGGGGATGGAGAAGCCCCAACGTCAACGAATCGCGCGGGAGATGTTGCAGAAAGTTGGGCTGGAGGATGCGGGAAAACGTTTTATCTGGCAGCTCTCTGGTGGTCAGCGTCAGCGCGTCGGCATTGCGAGGGCGTTGGCTGCCAACCCGCAGCTGTTGTTGCTGGATGAACCCTTTGGCGCGCTCGACGCCTTTACCCGCGAGCAGATGCAAACCCTGCTGCTGAAGTTGTGGCATGAGACTGGCAAACAGGTGCTGTTGATTACCCACGATATTGAAGAAGCCGTTTTTATGGCAACGGAGCTGGTATTGCTGTCGCCAGGCCCTGGCCGGGTACTGGAGCGTCTGCCGCTGAATTTCGCTCGTCGCTTTGTGGCCGGAGAGCCGAGCCGCAGCATTAAGTCCGACCCGCAGTTTATCGCCATGCGCGAGTATGTGTTAGGTCGTGTCTTTGAACAACGGGAGGCATTCTCATGAGCGTGGTGATTAATGATAAACCCCGTCGCCAGCGCGCGCTGAATTGGCGCTGGCCGTTCTCGCGGCAGATTACCTTAAGCTTCGGTACGCTGGTCGTCATTCTGGCTGTGTGGTGGACGGTGGCGGCGCTGCAGTTAATCAGTCCGCTGTTTTTACCCCCGCCGGGCCAGGTTTTGCAAAAACTGATGGTTATTGCCGGGCCGCAGGGGTTTATGGATGCCACGCTGTGGCAGCATCTGGCGGCGAGCCTGACGCGTATTGTTATCGCGCTGCTGGCGGCGGTACTGCTCGGCGTTCCGGTTGGGATCGCTATGGGGCTGAGTCCGACGATGCGCGGCATTCTCGATCCGATCATTGAACTGTATCGTCCGGTTCCGCCATTGGCCTATTTGCCGCTGATGGTTATCTGGTTTGGCATTGGTGAGACCTCCAAGATCCTGCTGATCTATCTGGCGATTTTCGCCCCTGTAGCGATGTCGGCGCTGGCGGGGGTTAAAAGCGCGCAGCAGGTGAGAGTGCGTGCCGCACAGTCGCTGGGAGCCAGCCGTACGCAGGTGCTGTGGTTTGTTATTTTGCCGGGGGCATTGCCGGAGATACTCACAGGGTTGCGTATCGGGCTTGGCGTGGGCTGGTCGACGTTGGTGGCAGCAGAGCTGATTGCCGCCACGCGAGGTTTAGGATTTATGGTGCAGTCAGCCGGTGAGTTTCTGGCAACGGATGTGGTGCTGGCGGGGATCGCGGTGATTGCCGTTATCGCGTTTATTTTAGAACTGGGTCTGCGCGCGCTTCAGCGCCGCCTGACGCCCTGGCATGGAGAAGTACAATGAGTGAACGTCTGAGCATTACCCCGCTGGGGCCGAACATTGGCGCACAAATCACCGGTGCGGATTTGACGCGCCCGCTGAGCGATAATCAGTTTGAACAGCTTTATCACGCCGTACTGCGCCATCAGGTGGTGTTTCTGCGTGAGCAGGTGATTACGCCGCAACAACAGCGGGCGCTGGCGCTGCGTTTTGGCGATCTGCATATTCACCCTGTCTATCCGCATGCCGAAGGGGTTGAAGAGATTATCGTGCTGGATACTCATAACGATAATCCGCCGGATAACGACAACTGGCACACCGATGTGACCTTTATCGACACGCCGCCAGCGGGCGCGATTCTGGCGGCAAAAGAGCTGCCATCGACCGGGGGAGACACCCTGTGGACCAGCGGGATTGCCGCTTATGACGCATTATCTGAGCCGTTTCGCCAGTTGCTGAGCGGCCTGCGGGCAGAGCATGATTTTCGTAAATCCTTCCAGGAATATAAATACCGCCAGACGCCAGAGGAGCATCAGCGCTGGCTGGAGGCGGTGGCAAAGCATCCGCCCCTGCTGCATCCGGTGGTGCGCACGCATCCAGTGAGCGGGAAGCAGGCGCTGTTCGTGAATGAAGGATTTACCACGCGAATTGTCGATGTGACGGAAAAAGAGAGCGAGGCGTTACTGCGCTTTTTGTTCGCGCATATCACTAAACCGGAGTTCCAGGTGCGCTGGCGTTGGCAGCCCAACGATGTGGCGATTTGGGATAATCGCGTGACGCAGCATTATGCGAATGCGGATTATCTGCCCCAGCGGCGCATTATGCACCGGGCGACAATTTTGGGAGACAAGCCGTTTTTTCGGGCGGGATGATTATCGGAGACGCTTCATTTACCGGGCCTACGACCTGTAGGTCCGGTAAAGCGAAGCCGTCATTAGGCAACAAAGTGATTAGCGCAGGATTTTTTTCTCAGCCAGATCCAGTGCGAAGTAGCTGAAGATCAGATCCGCGCCAGCGCGTTTGATCGAGCCTAAGCTTTCCAGCACCACTTTCTCTTCATCTATTGCACCCGCGAGGGCTG
This sequence comes from Citrobacter sp. 506, assembly GCF_050434985.1. Taxonomy (NCBI): domain Bacteria; kingdom Pseudomonadati; phylum Pseudomonadota; class Gammaproteobacteria; order Enterobacterales; family Enterobacteriaceae; genus Citrobacter; species Citrobacter sp. 506. The sequence continues at coordinate 1,935,392 of NZ_JBNDJN010000001.1, read as the reverse complement.
CAAACTTGATCATCGCGTATTCACCGCTGACCTGATAAGCGCCAATCGGCAGCTCGGTGCGCTCGCGGATATCGCGCAGAATATCGAGGTATGCGCCAGCCGGTTTGACCATCAGGCAGTCTGCGCCCTGGGCTTCATCCAGCAGCGATTCGCGGATCGCTTCCCGACGGTTCATCGGGTTCATCTGATAGGTTTTACGATCGCCCTTCAGCGCGGTACCTGCGGCTTCACGGAATGGGCCATAGAAAGAAGAGGCAAATTTGGTGGAGTAGGACATGATCGCGGTATCGGTAAAGCCCGCGGCATCCAGCGCCTGGCGAATCGCCTGCACCTGGCCGTCCATTGCGGCGGAAGGGGCGATGAAATCTGCGCCCGCAGCGGCGGCAACGACCGCCTGTTTGCCGAGATTGGCAAGGGTTAAATCGTTATCAACGCCGTGCTCGCATAATACGCCGCAGTGACCGTGCGAGGTGTATTCACAGAAGCAGGTGTCGGACATGACGATCATCTCCGGTACGGTCTGCTTACAGATACGCGACATGCGCGCCACCAGACCGTCTTCTTTCCAGGCATCGCTGCCGGTGTCATCGGTGTGATGAGAAATGCCGAAGGTCATGACCGAGCGGATGCCTGCATTCGCAATGCGTTCAATTTCGCGCGCCAGGTGCTTCTCTGGAATGCGCATCACGCCGGGCATGGCCTCGATAGCTTTGTAATCGTCGAGTTCTTCTTCAACAAAGATCGGCAACACCAGGTCATTTAAGCTGAGTGTTGTCTCTTCAAACATAGCGCGCAGCGCAGGTGATTTGCGCAGGCGGCGAGGGCGTTGGATTAGGTCTGTCATGGTATGCCTGATGTTTGTGGAATCGAAGGCCGTAGTATACCCGAACCTGAGGGTGGGTGGTTTACGAAAGTTGGCGTTATATCTGGATTTTCCATCGTGGAAGGCTGAATCATTAGAGCAATTTATTCACATTTATGGCAAATTATTCATATTCATTATTTTGTTTGTTTCTATTTTATTATTTTAAATATCGATGCGTTTATTTTTATAGATGTGGAAATAATTCCATTTCATTTATTGTTTATTTGTTTAGGTGAGTGCTAAGTTATTTATTAATTATATGTTTCAGAAATATCTTGTGAGATATTTCATTGAAAGAATGAGTTTTTTTGTCTTTTGTGTCAGAGGCGAGGGTATTCGTAGTGTTGTCCGGTTTCGGACGACTAGCAAAGAATAATTGAACCTTTCCTTTGTGAAACCGCATAATCGTCCCCGCGAAACATAAAATGTTTTCTTTGCATTGATAATTGATGGATCAACTATATTACGTCCCTGAGGAGGGATGACAAATGCACACTTGGAAAAAGAAACTTGTAGTCTCACAATTAGCATTAGCCTGTACTTTGGCAATCACTTCTCAGGCGAATGCTTCTACTGATATTTCTGGGACGACGTACACAACGTTCACCCATTATAATGACGCATCACATGTTGATGACGTTTACTTCGATGGCTATGTCGGTTGGAACAATTACGGCACTGATAGTATTTATAACGGTGATATTTATCCGGTAATCAATAACGCTACTGTCAACGGCGTTATTTCTACTTATTATCTGGATGATGGACTGTCAACCAACGGCAATTATAACAGCCTGACGATTAAAAACAGTACCATTCACGGTATGGTGACATCCGAATGTATGACCACGGATTGTACTAACCGTACGGGTACCGACTATTACTACGATCGTCTGGCGATGAACGTCATCAATTCTACTATCGATGACAACTACGAACATTATACCTACAACGGTACCTATAATGACGTGGCTGATACGCACGTTGTCGACGTTTATAACCTGGGTACGGCTATCACTCTGGATCAAGAAGTTGATCTGTCTATCACCAACAACTCTCACGTTGCGGGTATTACCCTGACTCAAGGTTATGAGTGGGAAGATATTGACGATAATACCGTCATCACCGGCGTAAACAGCGGCGAAGTGTTTAACAACACTATCGCTGTTACCGACTCTACCCTGACCTCCGGTTCCTGGTCTGATGAAGGAAGATCCGGCTGGTTTGGTAACACCAGCAATGCGAGCGACTACAACGGTAACGGTTGGAACGCGAATGATATCGCATTGGCGGTTATTGCTCATCCCGATGCAGATAACGCGATGCAGACCACCGCCACGTTTGATAACGCTACGCTGATGGGCGATGTGCTGTTCTCCAGCAACTTTGATGAGAACTTCTTCCCGAACGGTGCTGATACTTACCGTGATACTGATGCCGATCTGGATACCAACGGCTGGGATGGTACTGACCGTCTGGATCTGACCCTGAACCACGGCAGCAAGTGGGTTGGTGCGGCAATGTCCGTCCATCAGGTTGACGTTGATGGTGATGGCGTTTACGAAAGCTATGCTGAGGGCACTGAAGCCACCGCTACGCTGATTGATATCGCTGCCAACAGCTTGTGGCCTTCTTCAACCTACGGTATCGATAGCGACACAACCTCTTATGACGAAAATGGTCATGTGGTTGGCAATACCGTTTATCAGAGCGGTCTGTTCAACGTGACGCTGAACGGCGCTTCCCAGTGGGATACCACCAAAACTTCTCTGATTGACACTCTGAGCATCAACAGCGGTTCCGTTGTCAACGTGGGCGATTCTGCGCTGGTTTCTGACTCCATCACTCTGACCGGTGCTTCCGCACTGAACATCAATGAAGATGGTCGTGTTGCGACTAATACGCTGTCTATTGACAACAGTACCGTAACGATTGCTGATGATGTCTCTGCCGGCTGGAATGTGCTTAATGCCGCGCTGTATGCCAATACCATTAACGTCACCAACAACGGCGTTCTGGATGTGGGCAACAGCACCGGAAACGCGCTGCAGGTTGATACCCTGAATCTAACCAGCTACACCGATGCTTACAACCATGTTAATGCGGGTGTTTTCGACATCAACAGCGCTAACTATGTGTTGAATGCTGACCTGACCAACGATCGTACCAACGATACGCGCCAGGCTAACTACGGTTATGGCGTGATCGCGATGAACTCTGATGGTCATCTGACTATCAACGGTAACGGCGATTCCGACACCTCAGGCGATCAGTCTGAAGTTGATAACTACGGTGATCACGTAGCAGCGGCAACCGGTAACTATAAAGTTCGCATCGATAACGCCACTGGCGCAGGTTCTGTTGCTGATTACAACGGTAACGAGCTGATCTACGTTAACGACACGAACAGCACCGCAACCTTCTCTGCAGCCAACAAAGCAGACCTGGGTGCTTACACCTATCAGGCTCAGCAGCAGGGTAACACCGTTGTTCTGCAGCAGATGGAGCTGACCGACTACGCGAACATGGCGCTGAGCATTCCGTCTGCCAACACCAATATCTGGAACCTGGAACAAGACACCGTTGGTACTCGTCTGACTAACGCGCGTCATGGCCTGGTAGATAACGGTGGTGCATGGGTGAGCTACTTCGGCGGCAGCTTCGATGCGGATAACGGCAACATTAACTATGATCAGGATGTTAACGGCATCATGGTCGGTGTTGATTCCAAAATCGATGGTAACAACGCTAAGTGGATTGTCGGTGCTGCGGCAGGCTTCGCGAAAGGTGACATGAGTGATCGTACCGGTCAGGTAGATCAGGATAGCCAGACTGCCTATATCTACTCTTCTGCTCGTTTTGCGAACAACATCTTTGTTGACAGTAACTTAAGCTACTCCCACTTCAACAACGATCTGTCTGCCAGCATGAGCAACGGTCAGTATGTTGATGGCAGCACCTCTTCTGATGCCTGGGGCTTTGGCTTGAAACTGGGTTATGACCTGAAGCTGGGTGACGCAGGTTACGTAACCCCTTACGGTAGCGTATCCGGTCTGTTCCAGTCTGGTGATGACTATAAGCTGAGCAACGACATGAAAGTTGACGGTCAGTCTTATGACAGCATGCGTTATGAACTTGGTGTAGATGCGGGTTATACCTTCGCCTACAGCGATGACCAGGCGCTGACCCCGTACTTCAAACTGGCCTACGTTTACGACGACTCTAACAACGATTCTGATGTAAACGGTGATTCTATCGACAACGGCGTAGAAGGTTCTGCGGTACGCGTTGGACTGGGTACTCAGTTCAGCTTCACCAAGAACTTCAGCGCGTACACCGATGCTAATTACCTCGGTGGCGGTGATGTCGATCAAGACTGGTCTGCAAACGTTGGTGTTAAATATACCTGGTAACAACTTTCTCGCAGAGAAATAAAAGGTAATTTAATTTAGAATAATGCCCGTCACGGATTTGACGGGCATTTATTGCAAGGAATGCGCACATGCTATCTTCAAATAAACCTCTTCTTGAGTTTGGTAAGCTTGATAAATGTTTAGCGAAATATGGTAAACACTTTGAGTGTGAGAACGATAAAGAAATAATTTATTCCGGTGATATTAATAGTGATGATACTTTCGTTATTTTAAGTGGTGTTGTTTCCTTGCGTAGAGGGGAAAGCGTGCTGGTCGGGATTGCACAGGCACCTTTTATTATGGGCCTTTCTGATGGCGTGATGAAAACAGATGTACAATACAAATTAATAACCGAAAGTAATTGTACAGGATACCACCTGCCTGCTTCGCAAACGATAAATATAATTGAACAATGCCAGCTTTGGCGTGAAGCCTTTTGCTGGCTGGCATGGCAAAACTCCATGTTTGAGTTGCGCGATCTGCAACTGATCGGCAATAACTCCTACGATCAGATCCGCGCGACGCTGATATCCATGACAAAATGGGACGACGTACTGCGTTCGCGTATCGGCGTCATGAACTATATTCACCAACGCACGCGAATTTCACGCTCAGTTGTCGCTGAGGTTCTCGCGGCATTGCGTAAAGGTGGTTACATTGAAATGAATAAAGGCAAACTGGTGAGCATTAACCGTTTGCCTTTTGAGTATTAAGTCAGGATGCAGGAATAACCTGCGGTTTGTTCCCGCTCAGCTCAGCAACCAGATCGTTGATACCGTCGCTCATATTGGTAAAGCGGGTTAGCGGAGAGCGGGTCACCACGATAAATGCCCCGACGTTTTGCTGCGGGATCATCGCCATATAGGTAATGAAGCCGCCGCCGCCACCGGTTTTTTGAATAATTCCCGGTCGCCCATTTTTCGGCGCCATATAGACCCAGCCCAAACCCAGCGCATCGGCTCTACCCGGAACATCCATCCCTATCACTTTTGTTAACTGCGTACGCTGATAAATCAGTGTCTGCATACGGTCGGCCTGCTGGCTACGATGGTAAAAATCAGATGAGAGATACTGCTGCATCCAGCGCATCATATCGCCGGGCGTTGAATAAACACCGCCGCTGCCCATTGCCGCCAGGGTATTGTTGCAAGGACTGGCGCCTTTTTCCGCGACCATCAGGCGTCTGCATTGATCGGGGGATGGGGTAAAGGTGGTGTCTTTCATCCCCAGCGGACGGGTAATTTTTTCTTCAAACAGCTGCGGATAAGGCTTTCCGGATGCGGTTCCTAGCGCATCGGCCAGCAGGTCAAACGCCAGGTTGGAATAAGAAGCCTGCGAGCCCGGTGCGGTTTTAAGCGTGGCGGTTGAGAGATAGCTCCAGCGCTGTTCACGGGTTGGCCAGACAAACACTGGGCGCTTCGCCGCGCCGCCAGGTTGTTCGCGCGGTAGCGCGCTGGTATGCGTCGCCAGATTCACCAGCGTAATCGGCGTGCCCTGATAAGTTGGCACGCGCGCGCCAGGCGGCGCATATTTGCTCAATGGATCGTTGAGTTTAACCGTACCCTGATCGAGTAATTTCACCAGCATTTCGCTGGTCATTAATTTAGTAATAGATGCAATTCGAATAACGGAATCCAGCTGCGGATGAACGTTATTGCCAGGGCGTGTTTCGCCGAAGCTGCGAAATACGCGCTGGTTACCATCAATCACCACGAGCGCCATCCCCGTAGCACCGCTGCCGTAAAATATATGGTCGGCATAACGATCGACGATATCAGAGGCGAAGACCGGATCGGTTATAGGCTGTGCCGCCTGGACAGATGTCAATGACGCCGCACACAGCGCGGCAGAAAAAAGCAGACTACGTTTCAACGGTGGTGTCCATGAGTTAGAGAAAGTGAAAAAGGATGTCGTGCGTATGCGTATTTATACTACTCATCGGCGTATTGCAAAGCGCTTATCAGCCAATGATAGTGTGAAAAACGTAACGATGAGTAAACGCGAGCGTTTACCGGATTACGGATGTTCGCTTTTGTGATCTCACGCTGTGATAATCTGCACTTGCTGGAACGTTGTCGAGTGTGAAAATCACAGAAACAATTCTTCATACCCGGGTGCGAACTAAGTGCCGCGGTTTTGGTCACACTTGTCGGTTTCAGCTTGTGTTTTTGGGCGTAAGCCGTCTGGCCACCGCACTCCACGGTGGCAAATACACAGCAGTCGTCATAACGATAAGAAGTTAGCAGGAGAGCACTATGTTTAAGTCTTTTTTCCCAAAGCCGGGGCCGTTCTTTATTTCGGCATTTATTTGGGCACTGGTCGCCGTTGTATTCTGGCAAGGAGGTGGGGGAGCCTGGGTTGCGCATATTACCGGCGCGTCGGGAGACGTACCGATTAGCGCGGCCCGATTCTGGTCACTGGATTACCTGATTTTTTATGCGTATTACATCCTTTGTGTTGGTGTGTTCGCGCTGTTCTGGTTTATCTACAGCCCGCACCGCTGGCAGTACTGGTCCATACTGGGCACGTCGCTGATTATTTTCGTGACCTGGTTTCTGGTTGAAGTTGGCGTCGCCGTCAACGCCTGGTATGCGCCATTCTATGATCTGATTCAATCCGCGTTGAGTGCGCCGCATAAGGTGAAGATTGAGCAGTTCTATCATGAAGTAGGCATCTTTCTTGGCATTGCGCTGATTGCCGTGGTCATTGGGGTGATGAACAACTTCTTCGTCAGCCACTATGTATTCCGCTGGCGTACCGCAATGAACGAACACTATATGGCGCACTGGCAGCATCTGCGTCATATCGAAGGCGCGGCGCAGCGTGTGCAGGAAGATACCATGCGTTTTGCCTCCACGCTTGAAAATATGGGGGTCAGCTTTATCAATGCGATTATGACGCTGATTGCCTTCTTACCTGTCCTGGTCACTCTCTCAGCCCATGTGCCGGACCTGCCCATTGTTGGACATGTTCCTTATGGCCTGGTGATTGCCGCGATTGTCTGGTCGCTGATGGGAACCGGCTTGCTGGCGGTAGTCGGCATCAAACTTCCGGGGCTGGAGTTTAAAAACCAGCGCGTGGAAGCTGCTTACCGTAAAGAACTGGTTTACGGCGAAGATGACGCTAATCGTGCGACCCCGCCGACGGTGCGTGAACTGTTCCATGCGGTGCGCCAGAACTACTTCCGCCTCTATTTTCACTATATGTACTTCAATATCGCCCGTATTCTATACCTGCAGGTTGATAACGTTTTCGGCTTGTTCCTGCTGTTCCCGTCGATTGTTGCCGGTACGATTACGCTCGGCCTGATGACGCAAATCACCAACGTGTTTGGCCAGGTGCGCGGCTCGTTCCAGTATTTGATTAACTCCTGGACAACGTTAGTCGAACTGATGTCTATTTATAAGCGTCTGCGCAGCTTTGAACGTGAGCTTGATGGCCAGGATATTCAGGAAGTTACCCATACGCTTAGTTAATAAAAAAGGAGATGTTATGTCGACGGTTTCCCGTCTTTACCCCTTGTCCGGTCTGGCCGCTCTGGTGCTGGTGGGATGTAGTAGCCAACCCGCGCAGCCGCTAAAAAAAGGGGAGAAAGCCGTCGATGTGGCGAGCGTGGTGCGCCAGAAAATGCCCGCCAGCGTGAAAGACCGGGACGCATGGGCGCAGGATTTAGCGAAGACGTTTGAAAGCCAGAAGCTGGCGCCGACGGTTGAAAATATCTGTTCGGTGCTGGCGGTCGCGCAACAGGAGTCAAACTATCAGGCGGATCCGGCCGTTCCAAACTTAAGTAAAATCGCCTGGAAAGAGATCGACCGGCGCGCCGAGCGTATGCATATCCCGCAGTTTGTGGTGCATACCGCACTGAAGATTAACTCGCCAACGGGGAAAAGCTACAGCGAGCGTCTGGATACGGTGAAAACGGAAAAACAGCTTAGCGCCATTTTTGATGATTTTATCAATATGGTACCGATGGGGCAGACGCTGTTTGGTTCGCTTAATCCGGTACATACCGGTGGGCCAATGCAGGTCAGTATCGCGTTTGCCGAGCAGCACGCCGACGGGTATCCGTGGAAAATGGCGGGAACAGTACGTCAGGAAGTGTTCAGCCGCCGCGGTGGGCTGTGGTTCGGTACGTATCATCTGCTTAACTACCCGGCGAATTACAGCGCGCCAATCTTCCGTTTCGCCGATTTCAATGCGGGATGGTATGCCAGCCGCAATGCGGCTTTCCAGAATGCGGTCAGTAAAGCCAGCGGAGTGAAGCTGGCGATGGATGGTGACTTGATTCTCTACGGCAGCAGCGAGCCGGGCAAAACCGAGCTGGCGGTACGTAAACTGGCCGGGAAGCTGGGGATGAGCGAGAGTGAGATCCACCGTCAACTGCAAAAAGGTGACAGTCTGGCCTTTGAGGATACCGCGCTGTACGAGAAGGTCTATAAGCTGGCGGAAGCGAAGAGCGGGAAAGCGCTACCCCGTGAAATGCTGCCAGGCATTCAGCTGGAAAGCCCGAAGATTACACGTAATCTGACTACCGCATGGTTTGCGAAACGCGTGGACGATCGTCGGGCGAAATGTATGGGTCAGTCATCATTATGATGACGGCGGCGCCAGCGCACGAATGTCGCGATGGCGCCAAGAATCAGACTTCCGGCAAGGAAAGGGACCAGCCCAAAAAGGGTACCGACGCCTAAGCCAATTTCAACTCGTGGGCGTCCTGTCTCTTGCATTTGCAACTGCATCAGCTGTTCATAGATGCCGGGAGCGTGGGCCAACAGATTTAAAACCTGCGCGCCTGCCCAAAAGCAAAACAGCACAAATACGGCATACGCAATGTTGCCGGGCAGGGAGGAGGTATCCCGATGCTTGCCCTTAAACAGGGATTTTGAGAGCGTAAAATCAGCCATAAAGACCTCCGGAAATAACCTGCTTTTTTGACGTGATGCCTGGAACTGACAGTGAGTCTGACAGGTGATCGGCAATGTCAATATCAGAATGATGGTAATTTCAGGTAGAGATTATTCCTGGATCTCGGTTTTTTGCTGATTGTCACAATTAAGTAACCTTAAGTGAAATCAAGTTACATTTCAGAAATTCCGCACAGGCCACAGACGTCTATGAGGAAATGTGCGAGGATGCGCTTTCACGTTGTATTTCCACCGGAGCCGTTATGAACCTGCCTGTTAAAATCCGCCGAGACTGGCACTACTATGCCTTCGCTATTGGGCTCATCTTTATTCTGAACGGTGTGGTCGGCTTACTGGGTTTTGAAGCGCAGGGATGGCAGACCTATGCGGTGGGGTTGGTGACGTGGGTGATTAGCTTTTGGCTGGCCGGATTAATTATCCGTCGCCGCGTGGAAGATGAAGAAGAAGCAAAGGATGCCCAATAGCTATCGATCAGGCATCCAGGCGGGTTTACATACTGGTTTTCAACGCGCTATCCGCCGCATGACGTTCCAGCGCCAGTTCGATCAGGCGAGTGATCAAATCGGTATAGCCTAAGCCGCTCGCCTGCCACAATTTTGGATACATGCTGATGTTGGTAAAGCCCGGCAGCGTGTTGATCTCATTGATCACAACATCGTTCTCTGCGGTTAAGAAAACGTCCACGCGCGCCATACCGGCGCAGCCCAGCGCCTGATAAGCCTGAATAGCAATGTCGCGGATCTTATCGTTAACTTCCGGTGCGATCGCTGCCGGAACAACCACTTTGGCACCGTTATCGTCAATGTATTTGGTGTCGTAAGCGTAAAAATCACTGTTCAGCACGATCTCGCCACAGGTACTGGCCTGCGGTTGATCGTTGCCCAGCACCGCGCATTCGATCTCGCGGCCCTTGATCCCTTGTTCCACCACGACTTTATGGTCGAATTCAAATGCCAGCGCGACGGCCTGATCGTATTGCGCTTCGCTGGTCACTTTACTGACGCCAACGGACGAGCCCTGGTTGGCTGGTTTCACAAACAGCGGCAGGCCAAGGCGGGATTCCACCTCGGCAAAGCTGATGCGGTTGCGATTGGCGCGAGTGAGCGTAATAAATGGCGCGATGTTTAATCCGGCATCGCGCAGTAGACGTTTGGTCACGTCTTTATCCATACAGGCCGCAGAACCCAGGACATCAGAACCGACGAACGGCAGATTCGCCACGCGCAGCATACCCTGCAGAGAGCCATCTTCACCCAACGTGCCGTGTACGATCGGGAAAATAACATCGACCGTTGGCAGTGGCTGACCGTTTTGTGCATCGATCAACTGGTGCTCTTGTTTACCCGGGACCTGAGCCAGGCTGGTCGCGGAAGGACGCAGCGCAATATGCGCTGGATCATCTGAATTGAGCAGATAGTTACTGGCATCGCTAATGTGCCATTGTCCTTGCTTATCAATACCTAACAGCACAACGTCAAAGCGAGTCTTGTCGATGGCATCGACAATATTTTTTGCCGATTGCAATGACACTTCATGTTCCGCTGATTTACCACCAAATACGATTCCTACCCGCAACTTTGCCATCTTAAAAACCCATTCCATGAATGCAAAGCACATACATTACCACGACAAAACGCAGGTTTCCTCGGCTTCTGGCAGATTGTTTTGGTGGGCAACAGAGGAACAGATAAGCGCAAACGCGCAGAACGGACGCGGAGCATAAACCCCTGCTGATATTGTGGGGTTGATGTGAGGTATATCACAAATATGATGAGCGGGAAGATAAAATCCTAAACTGTGATATATCGCACCTGTGGACCCTTATTTGGCTAAGTAATTTGTTAAGCTACTCACAGTTTTCAGCTACTTATCGTTATGAGTCCCTATGGAATCCTGGAGAGTCAACCTCATTTCCGTATGGTTCGGTTGCTTTTTCACCGGCCTGGCAATCAGCCAAATCCTGCCTTTTTTACCGCTCTATATCTCCCAACTGGGGGTAAGCTCCCATGAAGCACTCTCAATGTGGTCCGGCTTAACGTTTAGCGTCACCTTCCTGATTTCAGCCATCGTCTCTCCGATGTGGGGGAGTTTAGCCGACCGTAAAGGACGCAAGCTAATGCTGCTGCGGGCCTCTTTGGGTATGGCGATTGCGATTTTACTGCAGGCCTTTGCCACTAACGTCTGGCAGCTTTTTCTGCTGCGTGGGGTCATGGGGTTAACGTCTGGCTATATTCCCAATGCGATGGCGCTGGTAGCCTCACAGGTTCCGCGCGAACGCAGCGGGTGGGCGCTGAGTACGCTCTCGACGGCGCAAATTAGCGGCGTTATTGGCGGACCACTGATGGGGGGCTTTATTGCCGACCACGTTGGCTTACGGGCGGTATTCTGTATTACCGCGGCTTTGCTGGTAGTGAGTTTTTTGGTCACGCTGTTCTTAATCAAAGAAGGTGTGCGCCCGACAATCAAAAAAAGCGAACGCCTGAGCGGGAAGGCCGTCTTTGCCTCGCTGCCTTATCCGGCGCTGGTGATCAGCCTGTTTTTTACTACGATGGTGATCCAGTTGTGTAACGGCTCAATTGGGCCGATTCTGGCGCTGTTTATTAAATCAATGGTCCCAGACAGTTCTAATATTGCTTTTCTCAGCGGGCTGATTGCTTCGGTTCCGGGCATCTCGGCGCTGATTTCTGCGCCCCGGCTAGGTAAATTAGGCGATCGTATTGGAACCGAGCGGATTTTAATGGCAACGTTAATCTTCGCCGTCGTGTTGTTTTTCGCCATGTCATGGGTCACTACGCCGTTGCAGTTGGGGATCTTACGTTTTCTGCTCGGCTTTGCCGACGGCGCGATGTTGCCCGCGGTGCAGACGTTGCTGGTGAAATACTCCAGCGACCAGATAACCGGGCGCATTTTTGGTTATAACCAGTCATTTATGTACCTCGGCAACGTAGCCGGGCCATTAATGGGGGCAACGGTTTCGGCAATGGCGGGCTTTCGCTGGGTGTTTATTGCCACGGCGAGCATTGTGCTTATCAACATCTGGCAACTGGCTATCGCGTTGCGACGTCGGCGCTGCGCACGCTGAGTATCTGATTAACAACGCTGCCCGTCAGCGTTGTTAATCCATCATTATGCATTTATATATCCAGGTGATTATTAATCCCTTTATCCTTTTATATGGAGAAATTCTGCGCTAAGACTCATTCTCCCTTATTTTGTGTTGTGATTGTTTTCGCAAAACGTTTTATTTCTTATGAAAATACAACTTTCATCCTCTAGGCAGTTGTGAGTCTTAATGATAACGTGGCCTATATTTGGTTAAGGGAATACGTAAATGAAAAATCTCGTTACTGAGTTGTTACTTAAGCTCGCCCAAAAAGAAGAAGAGTCGCAAGAACTGACGGCGCAGGTTGAAACGCTGGAGCAGGTAATCATCGAAATGCTGCGCAATATGACGTGTAACGATCGGCAAATATTTATTCGCCAAATTGAGGGAGCTTTGGCTGGAGAAGGCCGTATGCCTGCGTTTCTGACCAACGTTCATAACGCTGGCGAGAGTGTGCCAAAAGCGTTTTGAGTAATCCGTGGTGCGTCATCCACAAATTATCATAAAAGTGTCACATCAAATACTTATAGTCGCTTTGTTTTAATTTTACCGTATTTATACATGGAGAAAATAAAGTGAAACAAAGCGCACTCGCTATTGCCCTGTTACCTTTGCTGTTTACCCCGGTTATTAATGCAGAAACCTCTGCCATCGCGGTTATGGATAATCGTGCCGCTCAGGGTGATATCACCACGCCGGGCGGCGCCCGCCGATTGTCTGCCGATCAAACGGCGGCTCTGCGCGAATCTCTGAGCGATAAACCGGCCAAAAATATTATTTTATTGATTGGCGATGGGATGGGGGACTCAGAAATAACGGCCGCGCGAAATTATGCCGAAGGCGCAGGCGGCTTTTTTAAAGGGATTGATGCTTTACCGTTGACCGGACAATACACGCACTACGCGTTGGATAAGAAAACGGGTAAACCCGATTATGTGACGGATTCTGCGGCATCCGCGACGGCGTGGACCACCGGTGTGAAAACCTATAATGGCGCGCTGGGCGTTGATATTCATGAAAAAGATCACGCCACAATTCTTGAAATGGCAAAAGCGGCGGGGCTGGCTACGGGCAACGTTTCTACCGCTGAATTGCAGGATGCTACCCCGGCGGCGCTGGTTGCCCATGTGACTTCGCGTAAGTGCTATGGCCCAGGCGTGACACGTGAAAAATGCCCAACCAATGCGCTGGAAAAAGGCGGTAAAGGATCCATCACCGAACAATTACTGAATGCCCGGGCTGACGTTACGCTGGGCGGCGGGGCAAAAACGTTTGCGGAAACCGCTGCGGCAGGCGAGTGGCAGGGTAAAACGTTGCGTGAACAAGCCCTGGCTCGCGGTTATCAGATGGTGAGTGATACCGCGACGCTGGCGGCGATTACCGAAGCTAATCAGGATAAACCGCTGCTGGGCCTGTTCTCTGACGGCAATATGCCCGTGCGCTGGGAAGGTCCGAAAGCGTCTTATCATGGCAATCTGGATAAGCCGGTTGTGACCTGTACGCCAAATCCAAAGCGTGACGACAGCGTGCCAACGCTGGCGCAGATGACGGATAAAGCGATTGAGTTGTTAAGCAAAAATGAGAAAGGTTTCTTCCTGCAAGTGGAAGGGGCGTCAATCGATAAACAGGACCACGCCGCCAACCCGTGCGGACAGATTGGCGAAACGGTCGATCTGGACGAAGCGGTACAGCGCGCGCTTGCCTTTGCGAAGAAAGATGGCAACACCCTGGTGGTGGTAACCGCTGACCACGCACATGCCAGCCAGATTGTCGCGCCGGATACCAAAGCACCAGGCCTGACCCAGGCGCTGAACACCAAAGATGGCGCGGTCATGGTCATCAGCTACGGCAACTCTGAAGAGGAATCTCAGGAGCACACCGGCAGCCAATTGCGAATTGCAGCCTATGGCCCGCACGCGGCGAATGTGGTCGGCCTGACCGATCAAACCGACCTGTTTTACACCATGAAATCGGCGTTAGGACTGAAATAACCCGACGCCCGGCGGCAATACTTTTGCCGCCGGGTGGTATTTTTATCGTTAGCAGCCAAACTTACCTGTGTGTTGTCGTTCAGAAAAGAAGGATGCTATGAAAATTACATTATTAATGACGCTGCTTTTTGGTCTGATTTTTTTAACTACCGTCGGTGCTGCCGAGAAGACTTTAACCCCGCAACAACAGCGTATGACCACCTGCAATCAGCAGGCAACGGCGCAGACCTTAAAAGGGGATGCGCGTAAGACATATATGAGTGATTGCCTGAAAAACAGTAAATCTGCGCCGGAGGAAAAGAGCCTGACGCCGCAGCAGCAAAAAATGCGTGAATGTAACGTTAAGGCGACGGAGCAGTCTCTGAAAGGTGATGATCGTAATAAATTTATGAGCGCTTGCCTGAAGAAATCTGCGTAGCACTTACGGGTGAGCAGGTAAAATCGCTCACCCGAAATATCATACTTCCGCCACCAGACCCCTTCCTATAATTTGGGAAATTTGTTTCAGAATATTCCCAAATACAATGAATGATGAAAACTTTTATCAAAAGAAGGTCGTCCCGAATGAAGCATTTTTATCGCTTCATCAAAATGACCACCAACGTTCCGGTCTGCGATTCGCCCGACGAATCAGGCTGCCGCGAGCGGTGGGATTGGGGGGAATGTTTTTCCCTATCGCGTCGGTATTAGTTGCTCAGCCTATTACCGGTGGCTGGTGGCTATTACTGGTGGGATGGGCGTTTGTCTGGCCGCATTTGGCCTGGCAGTTGGCCAGCAAAGCCGACGATCCTCTGCATAGCGAATTTACCAACTTAAAAGCCGATGCCATTCTTGCCGGTATGTGGATAGGAATTATGGGCGTAAACCTGTTGCCATCCACGGCGCTGCTGATGATTATCTGCATCAACCTGATGGGCGCAGGCGGGATGCGAATATTCATCGCAGGCGCCGTTTTGATGATGGTTTCATGCCTGGTGACGTTACAGTTAACCGATATCTCCGTCGCTTTTAGCAGTACTCAACTTAGCGTGCTATTGACGCTGCCGGTACTGGTGATTTATCCGCTGCTGTTTGCCTGGGTCAGCTACCAGACGGTCATCAAGCTGGCGGAACATAAACGCCGTTTACAGGTGATGAGTACGCGAGATGGCATGACTGGGGTGTACAACCGCCGCCATTGGGAACTGTTACTGCGTAATGAATTTGATAATTGCCGCCGCTACCAGCGTGACGCCACGTTACTGATTATCGATATCGACCATTTTAAGAGCATCAATGATACCTGGGGTCATGACATTGGGGACCAGGCGATTGTCGCGCTGACCCGCCAGTTGCAGATGACCTTACGCGGTAGCGACGTGATCGGGCGCTTTGGCGGTGATGAGTTTGCGGTGATTATGTGCGGCACGCCGGCAACCAGCGCGATTGCGGCGATGTCTCGTGTTCACGAACGACTTGGTCAACTGCGTTTATCCTGCGCGCCGCAGGTTGCTCTGCGGATCAGCGTGGGGGTTGCGCCGCTGACCGCAGAAACCGAGCATTATCGAGAATGGTTAAAGTCGGCGGATATGGCGCTCTACAAAGCAAAGAATTCCGGACGTAACCGCACTGAGGCGGCGGCCTGACGTCCGGCGGTGTTAACTCAGGAGCGGCTGAGTTTTTCCGACTGCTCCATGCACTTAATCATCGCTTCAATCACTGATGAACGAAAACCTCGTTCTTCCAGGACGCGTACCGCTTCAATGGTGGTTCCGCCAGGCGAGCACACCATATCCTTCAGTTCTCCGGGATGTTTACCCGTATCCAGCACCATCTTTGCCGACCCCATTACTGCCTGCGCCGCGAATTTATAAGCTTGCGCGCGAGGCATGCCACCCTGCACGGCGGCGTCCGCCATCGCTTCAATAAACATAAACACATAAGCCGGGGCTGAACCACTGACGCTAACGACCGGATGAATCATTGCCTCCGCAATGACTTCCGCTTCACCAAAGCAGCGGAAGATATTCAGCACGTCGGCGGTGTCTTCTGGCGTGACTAAGGCGTTTGGCGTGACGGAGGTCATTCCGGCATTCACCAGTGACGGCGTGTTTGGCATCGCGCGAATGATTTTACGGTCGTGGCCCAGCGCGCGGGCGAGCTGATCGAGGGTGACGCCAGCGGCAATCGAGACGACCAGGGAGTCTTTGTTCAGGCTGGAGGTAATTTCGCTCAACACTTTAATCATGATGCCTGGTTTTACGGCCCCAAAAACGATGTCAGCGATTTGCGCGACCTCTTGCGCAGACTGCGCCGCATTAATACCGTACTGGTCGTGCAATGCAGCGACTTTATCGGGGGAAGGGGTGTAGACCCAGATTTGTCCGGGGAGAACCTGGCCGCTGGCGATCATGCCGCCAAGTATCGCTTTGCCCATATTACCGCAGCCGATAAAACCGATTTTCTTGTCCATTTTGTCACTCCCTATGCGTGATATTCATTGTTTTACCTGGGAAAGCTAAGCTTAGCGCGGATTGAATATGTGCAGAAGGATAAACAGCACTTTGCCTGAAAGTAAAAGCACGCGACAATGTGCAACTGCACATCAGTGGGGAGAAATTATGACAATATGGGTGGATGCCGATGCGTGTCCGAATGTGATTAAAGATATTTTGTACCGCGCTTCTGAGCGCATGCAGATGCCGCTTATTTTGGTAGCCAACCAAAGTTTGCGCGTCCCGTCTTCGCGGTTTATCCGCACATTACGTGTTCCCGCTGGGTTTGACGTGGCGGATAACGAGATTGTGCGCCAGTGTAATGCCGGTGATTTAGTGATAACAGCGGATATCCCGCTGGCGGCAGAAGTCATTGAAAAAGGTGCGGCGGCGCTTAATCCGCGCGGTGAACGTTATACCGAAGCCACGCTCCGTGAGCGTCTGATGATGCGTGATTTTATGGATACGCTACGCGCCAGCGGTATTCAGACCGGCGGGCCGGACAGCCTTTCACCACGAGACAGGCAGCATTTTGCTGCTGAGCTTGATAAGTGGTGGCTGGAAGTACAGCGCAGAAAATAAAACGTGTAATTTATTATTTACACTTTATTCATGGTGAATTCTTGTTATAGTAGGGGTTAATAGGTATCTCTATCCTGTATGTAATTTTTTCTTTACGTTTTGGCGATGTACTAGTTTGGTGATATGATTATATCTTTAACCGCATCAGATCCCGCTCGCTCGCGGCTCCCTGGGGAATTTCTGTAATGACGCAACCTCTTTATCTTGTCGGCCCCCGGGGGTGTGGTAAGACAACTACCGGTATGGCGCTGGCGAAGGCTATCGATTTCCAGTTTGTCGATACCGATCGCTGGTTGCAATCGCACGTGCAGATGACCGTGGCGGAGATCGTCGAAAGGGAAGGATGGGAAGGGTTTCGTGCCCAGGAGACGAGCGCTCTGCAGGCCGTCACAGCCCCGGCGACGGTTGTTGCGACCGGCGGCGGCATCATTCTTACCGAATTTAATCGTCATTACATGCGCAGCCACGGCGTGGTTATCTATTTAAGCGCACCGGTATCAGTACTGGTTGATCGTCTGGAGGCCACGCCTGAAGAAGGATTGCGCCCAACCTTAACCGGTAAGCCGTTGACTGAAGAGGTGCAGGAAGTGCTCGCCCAGCGCGATGTTCTGTACCGTGAAGCTGCGCACTACATCGTTGATGCCACCCATAAACCTGCGCAGGTGGTGGAAGACATTCTTGAGATACTGGCGCAGGCAGCGCCACGGTTACAGGGCGGTGTCTATACTTAATGTTCATCCAGTGAAAAGGAAGAACTATGCCGACAAAACCACCTTACCCACGTCAAGCGAACATTGTTACGGTTGAAAAGGGGACGCCAGGCCAGACGGTAACCTGGTATCAACTTCGAGCCGATCACCCTAAACCGAATACGTTGATCAGTGAGCATCCTTCTGCGCAGGAAGCCATGGATGCCAAAAAACGCTACGAAGACCCCGATAAAACCTGATATTAAGCACCGTCCTGGCACGAGTCTGAAAAGTGCCAGGACGGGCGTTCATCACATTTTCTTAAATTTCGCCGCATACAGTTAAAATTGAAAATTAAGCAATAACAATCCAGTACCGGAATGATTTGGAATCTTTACACAATACACCGCCGATCAACTGCTACGCTTTTGAGCATTTGTAGCGCAGGTCAGCGCCCGGCACTTGCCCGGGATTTCACAGCAAAGTAAGAAGATGGTGGAGCAACAAATGAGTGCGTCGTTGGCTATCCTCACGATTGGCGTGGTGCCGATGTGTGAGGTGTTACCGCTCCTGACGGAATATATCGATGAACAGCACATTACTCACCACAGTCTGCTTGGACAGATGCGGCGAGAAGATGTGATGGCTGAGTACGGCGTTTCGCCCGGTGACGAGCCTTTATTAACGCTGCTCAGCGACCACCAACTTGCGCATGTCTCACGCCAGAAGGTAGAGCGCTCGCTGCAAAGTATCGTGGAGGTGTTGGATAACCAGGGCTTTGACGTGATCCTGCTGATGAGTACCGCCTCAATCGCTCGCCTGACCGCCCGCAATAGCATTCTATTGGAGCCGTTACGTATTATCCCCCCGCTGGTGGCCTCGATTGTCGATGGGCATCAGGTCGGGGTTATTGTCCCCGTCACCGAATTGCTCAAAGCCCAGACGCAAAAATGGCAGGTGTTACAAACTCCACCAGTGTATGCCGTGGCGAATCCGATCGAAGGTAGCGAACAACAATTGATTGATGCCGGGAAAGAACTGCTGGAGCAAGGCGCGGATGTGATCATGCTGGATTGTCTGGGGTTCAATCAACGCCATCGCGATTTACTGCAAAAATCGCTGGATGTCCCGGTTCTTCTGTCTAATGTGTTGATTGCCCGACTGGCTTCGGAACTGTTGGCGTAATTTTGCGTGACAGGTGGAACGTCAGCCCCCTATATTGGTTCTCAACTTAATCACGAGATAGGGCCAGTTGTATGCTTCAAAGTAATGAATACTTTTCCGGCAAAGTAAAATCGATCGGTTTTACCAGCAGCAGTACTGGCCGCGCCAGTGTTGGCGTGATGGCTGAAGGCGAATATACCTTTAGTACTGCGGCGCCTGAAGAGATGACTGTCGTTAGCGGCGCACTGAACGTACTGCTGCCGGGGGAAACCGAGTGGAAGGTGTATGCCGCAGGGGGCGTGTTCAACGTACCGGGCAACAGCGAGTTTCATCTGCAGGTGGCAGAGCCAACATCCTATCTTTGCCGCTATCTGTAAGCATAGAAATGACGAATGGCGACATTGTGCCGCCATTCGGTAAGTACGGCTTAACGTTGCGCTTCGCCGCCTAATCCTTCCACCAGACTTTTAATCAGCGCCGCCAGTTCACCCGTCATCAGGATGAAATCGGCATCAAAACGCTGAGCATAATCTTCGCGGTCAATATCTTCGTTCTGATCGCGCAGCTCGTCGCTAAACTTCAAACGCTTAATAGAGCCGTCGTCACACATCACGAACTGAATGCGCTGCTGCCAGTCAAGGGCCAGCTTGGTGACCAGTTTGCCCGCTTCGATATGCACGGCGATTTCGTCGCAGACCAGATCCTGCTTTTTCGCGCGGATCACGCCGCCGTCTTCAAGGATCGCTTTTAGTTCGGCTTCATCCAGTAACTGGAATCCCTGTGCCGTTGTACCGGAACGAACCCATTCGGTCAGCGTCAGCTCAATGGGGTTTTCCATCGTCAGCGGAACGACCGGCAGCGAACCGAGACTCTTACGCAGCAGCGCCAGCGTATCTTCGGCTTTCTTCGCACTCGCGCAATCAACCATGATCAGATCGTTGACGGTATCGATCCACATCATCGTCTGGCTGAAACGGCTAAAGGCGCGCGGCAGCAATGAGTGCAGAACTTCATCTTTCAGCGAGTCTTTTTCGGTCTTCTTGAGTTTGCGACCTTGCTCAGCTTCCAGTTTGAAAATTTTGGCTTCCAGCGCCTGTTTGATAACCGGCGACGGCAGAATTTTTTCTTCTTTGCGGGCGCAGATAATAATTTGGCCATTGGCGGTATGCGTTAATGCATCGCTGTGCGATCCCATCGGCGGAACCCAGCCCATTTTTGCCATATCCTGGCTACCGCAAGGGGTGAACGTCATTGATGCCAGCTGTTTTTCCATCTCTTCGGCACGCAAAGAAACATCGCGGCTAAGACGGTAAACCATTAAATTTTTGAACCACAGCATGATAATTTCCACGGCCTTGTCGTTAAATCCAGCGGGCATGATAGCGAATTGTCGCTATGCTTGCATTGTTAATCGGGAAGAGGAGCAAACAGTGCGTATAGGTATCGATTTAGGCGGTACGAAAACGGAAGTTATCGCGCTTGGCGATGCAGGCGAACAGCTTTTTCGCCATCGCCTGCCCACGCCGCGTGATGATTATCGGCAAACGATAGAAACCATCGCCGCGCTGGTGGAGATGGCGGAAAAGGCCACCGGGCAGTCGGGAACCGTCGGGATGGGCATTCCCGGTTCAATTTCGCCCTACACCGGAGTGGTGAAGAATGCCAACTCGACCTGGCTTAACGGACAACCTTTTGACAAAGACCTGAGTACGCGTCTGAATCGCGAAGTGCGGCTGGCAAATGATGCCAACTGCCTGGCGGTTTCTGAAGCCGTTGATGGTGCAGCGGCGGGGGCGCAAACCGTGTTTGCGGTGATTATCGGTACAGGATGTGGCGCTGGAGTGGCGCTGAACGGCCGGGCGCACACGGGCGGGAACGGTACTGCGGGCGAGTGGGGGCATAATCCGCTGCCGTGGATGGACGAAGACGAACTGCGTTATCGGCAGGAAGTGCCCTGCTATTGCGGCAAGCAAGGCTGTATTGAAACCTTCATTTCCGGAACCGGTTTTGCCACCGACTACCAGCGTCTGAGCGGTAAGTCGCTCAAGGGGGGGAAAATTATCAGTCTTGTTAATGCCCGGGATGCCCAGGCGGAACAGGCGTTGAGTCGGTACGAGCTGCGTCTGGCGAAATCACTGGCACATGTGGTGAATATTCTCGATCCGGACGTAATCGTGCTGGGCGGTGGAATGAGCAATGTCGACCGACTGTATCAAAACGTGCCAACGTTGATTAAACAGTTTGTTTTTGGCGGTGAGTGCGAAACGCCTCTACGCAAGGCGCTGCACGGTGACTCCAGCGGTGTGCGCGGTGCGGCCTGGTTGTGGCCGCAGGAGTAATATTCGCGTTGCCGGGTAGCGCAGAGGCTATCCGGCAGCGGGAGTCATCCGGGATACGCTGCGCTTCAGGCGACCATAGAGCAGCAGCGACGACATCGCAGAAAACGACAGCAGCGCCGCCGGCAACGTCACGTAGTTGTAGGCAAAGCCCAGCGTCAGCATCATACCACCGCACCAGGCGCCAATCGCGCTGCCGAGATTAAAGGCAATTTGCCCTCCTGCCGCACCCAGCAGCTCACCCCCTTTAGCATTTTGCAGCAGCAAAATTTGCAGCGGCGCCGACAGGGCAAACAGGCCCGCGCAGCAAATAAAGGCGAAGATCAGCGACGCGGCTTTGATCCCGCCAAAGGCAAAGAGCAGCAGCAGAGCCAGCACAATTACAAAGTCGGTTATTACCGCAATACGCAGCGGCGTATAGCGGCCAGAAAGGCGACCGCTCAGCAGATTTCCCAACACCATTCCCAATCCCACCAGCATCATGATGAAGGTCATCAGCGCTTCGGAAAAGCCGGAGATGAACATCATGTACGGTTTGACGTAGCTGAACCAGGCGAAAACCCCGGCGTTACCAAACATGGTGGCGGAAAAGATGAGCCACGGGGCGGGGGTTTTCAAAAAGTGAAATTGTTCGCGCAGTTTCCCTTTGGCTTCATCGCTGATGTTGGGTATCCAAAAAGTTATCGAGACCATCACGGCGATATTAAAGACGGCTATCAGCAGAAACGTGTAGCGCCAGCTAAATTCCTGACTCAGCCAGGTGCCGATGGGAATACCAATCAGATTAGCAACGGTCATACCCGAAACCATGCCCGCGACGGCGGCGGTGACTTTTCCCGGACGGGCCAGCTTCGACAGGATAATCGCGCCAACGCCAAAAAAAGCGCCGTGTGGAAAGCCGGAAACCAGCCTGCCCACCGCCAGCATTAAATATGAGGAGGAGAGGGTGAAGATGGCGTTGCCGATCACGCACAGCGTGACCAGAAACAGCAGAATATGCTTGAGAGAAAAGCGGTTGGAAAAGAGCGCAATAATAGGTGCGCCCAGCACCACGCCAAAAGCGTAAAACGAAATCATATGGCCAGCGGCAGGGATGGAAATTCCCACGTCCCGCGCCAGCTCGGTGAGTACACCCATGATGCCAAACTCGGCCATGCCCAGCCCAAATGTCCCCAGAGCTAAAGAGAAAATGACTTTTTTCATACCACCTGCCAACAAGAAAGAGGCACGATGTGCGCCATAGCGGCGAACGTTCGCCGCCAATAGAGATAGCTTGCGGATAAGCGAAGTGGAATGCCATTTCATATCCGTCTTTGTGTATTCACGATCGTGCTATGTGCCGTGCCGGATAGCGCTGGCGCATATCCGGCCTCCAGGAGCTGAACTGCTATCAGGCATCAACTGCAAACATTTTATCGAGTTTGCTGTAGCCCAGTCCGTTGATTTTTTTGACCTTAATCTGCACCGGAATGCGTTCTTTCATCGCTTCAACGTGGCTGATGACACCAATGGTTTTGCCAGTGGCGTTGAGCGCATCGAGCGCATCCAGGGCGGTATCCAGCGTTTCGCTGTCCAACGTGCCGAAACCTTCGTCGAGGAACAGGGAGTCAATTCGCGTTTTGTGGCTGACCAGATCGGACAACGCCAGCGCCAGCGCCAGACTCACGAGGAAGCTCTCGCCGCCGGAAAGCGTACGCGTGTCACGCACGGCATCGGCCTGCCAGGTATCAACCACTTCCAGCTCCAGCGCTTCGCTGGCCTTGCGCTGCAACAGATAGCGACCGTGCAGACGGGTCAACTGGTTGTTGGCAAGCCAGACCAGATTATCCAGCGTCAGCCCCTGGGCAAACTTGCGGAATTTATCTCCCTCTTTCGAGCCGATCAGCGCGTTCAGATAGCCCCAGTCTTCGACCTGCTGTGCGACTTTCGCAATCTCGAGCATCAGCGCCTGCTGCTGCTGGCGGTTTTCTCCATCCTGCTTGAGCTGCTGGCGAATTTCGCCCTGACGAGTGGTGTTCTCCCGTAGCTGCTGGGTGAGTTGCGCCAGCGCGTCGTGAAGATGTTGCACGGTGAGCGTGAGATCCACCCCGGTTGGTAGCTGTTGTTGATGAGTCGCCAGCGCCTGCTGCGCCTGATTAAGTAGCGTTTGCGCCTGCTGTCGCTGGCCTTCCAGTGATTGCTTCAATTGTTCAAGGCGGTTAAAGGTCTCTTCATCCAGCAGGGCGGCAACAAAGGCGTCGCGATCGGCAAAGATGCTGGCCTGCAATGCGGTATCAAACTGCGCCTGAATTTCTGCAGCGCGCTGAACCTCCTGCGCCTCCTGCTGCTGTAAGGTTTGCCACTGCCCCTGTAAAGAGAGGCAATCGTCGTGCACCTGCCGCCAGTTTTCCAGCGACAGATTCTCAATGTTTTCACCAAGCGCATCGGTTTCAGGCAGCGTTTCCAGCACCGGCGCAAGCTGGGCGATTCGAGCCTGTAATTCAGTCAGTTCGTTCTGGCGCTGCTGCCACATTTGCGCTTCGTTCGCCCGTTCGCTCAGCCATGAGGCGACTTCAGCCTCGGTCGGAAGGGACAGACCATGACGGGCCAGCTCGGCGGTTAACGTTGCCTGACGCTGGTCAATATGCTGCTGGAGCTGAGTAATCTGCTCTGTGTGTGCGGTGATTTGCGCTTGCAGGGTATGACGCAGACTCAGTTGGTGAAGCTGCTGCTCGTGCTCTTCCTGGGCGGCAAGCCACGGGGCGATGTCATCCTGCGGTTGCAGCGTCACGTTGAGGCTGGCGGTGACTGTCTGCCACTCTTGAGTAAGTGCTTGCTCTTCCTGAGAAAGCGTTTGTACTTCGCGTTCATCGCGCTGAAGTTGCTGGGTTATCGCCTCAAGTTGACCGCGTAGCGTTGAACCCTCATCGGCCAGCGTTTTGACCTCTTTTTCCAGCGCTTCACGCCGTGTCTGATTCACACTCAGTTCGAGCGTTTGATAGCGCTCAATCGCCGGGTGCGTGGTGGAGCCGCAAAGTGGGCAAGGCATGCCGGATTGCAATAGTGCCCGCTGGCTTTCCAGATCTTTGATCCGGGCTTCCTGCTCGCAAATGATTCTCACATCGGCAAGCTGCTGATTTTTATCTTTATAGCGCTGACGCTTTTCTGTAAGCACCGCATTGCGCTGGGCCAGCTCCTGCTGACGCTGCACAAGCGTGGCGCGTAGCTGCGCCAGTTGCTTATGCTTCGGGGCGATTTGCCCGTGCAGATTACTCAGCCGCTGGCGTAACGGACGAAGCTGCACATGTTGCGCCAGCGCTTCCGTTACCTGTTGTACCGAAAGGGTCAGCGTGGGAAGCGCCAGCGCATCGAGCTTACGCGTGTCGTTCTCCCGCAACTGCTGCCACTGGCGCAGTTGGGCGCTGGCGTCGGACTGTTGGGCCAGCAGCGCTTTCCATCCTGCCAGTTCGCTACTCCACAAACGGAAGCGGTCATGTTCTTTCAGCCAGTCGGTTAACGTTTGCTGTCCGGCGAGCATAGCGGCTGACTGCGTTTGTGCCTGCTGACGAATACGTCCGCGCAGCGCTAAGCTGCTTTGTAAGCGAGCATTCACTTCCTGAATCTTCTGTCGCGTACGGTCTATCGTAGCCGTTTGTTCCTGGATTCGCTCCCAGTGTGGGCGTAACGCTCTGGCCGGGAGTGCCAGACTCAGCGCCGCGAGTTGCGGCTGCGCGTCTTCCTGCGCCTGAAGTGCAGCCTGTAATGCCTGCTGGTGGCGGTTTATCTCCGCCTGTAGCTCATTTTGCCGCATGAGCCAGTTGAGGTGCTGCTGCTGGGCTTGTTGGCAGGTAAGATATTGTTTTTCTTCGTCAGTAAGTACCTGCAAACTTTCTGTCAGGGATTGCAATTGCTCTGGCGCTAACAGCGCAACACCGCTGGCCTGGGCCTGCAGTTTTTCCAGTTCCGTACGCGCTGATTTGTGCTTTTCAAATACCATGGCGGAGATTTGGCCGTAGATCTCAGTGCCGGTCAGCTCTTCCAGCAGCTCGGCGCGTTCTTTCGGTTTGGCATTGAGAAATGCGGCAAACTGCCCCTGAGACAGCAGCATCGAACGGGTAAAACGTCCGTAATCCAGCCCGGTAAGTTCGGCGGTCATCTCCAGCTTATCTTTGACCTTATCGGCGAGGATTTTACCGTCGGAGCAGCGGGCCAGCTCTACGCGAGGGACCTGCAGATTGCCCTCCGGCTGATTGCGTGCCCGGTTCTGGCTCCAGAATGCGCGGTAGGCTTCGCCCCGCACCTCAAACTCGACCTCGGCCAGACACTCCGCGGTGTCGCGGGTCATCAGGTCGTTTTGCGACTGTGACACGGTATTCAGGCGTGGCGTTTCGTGGTACAGCGCAAGGCAAATTGCGTCCAGCAGGGTCGTTTTCCCCGCACCCGTTGGTCCGGTGATGGCGAACAACCCGTTGCTGGCAAACGGTTCTGCCGTAAAATCGACTTTCCATTCTCCCTTCAGGGAGTTGAGATTTTTCAGGCGCAGGCTGAGAATTTTCATGCTTCAGCCTCCCCGGCAAGCGTTTGTAAGGTTGCGCTAAACAGCTGGTTAAGCCGCTCACGCTGCGGTTCTTCGAGTTCTTCCAGCGCCAGGCGGCGGTCAAAAACCTCTGCCACGCTCAGCTCGCTTAACGTTTCACGTCGTTCATTGGCCATAATGCGTTCGCGCTGTTCACGACTGCGGCGCACCAGTAGCACCTCTACCGGTAAATCTTCGGTTAAGGCCTGGATCTTACGTTGCATATCATGCAGGTAGTCGTCGGTGGTGATTTCAATATCCAGCCACACCGGTGGCTCTTGCTGCACGCCGCGCCACTGCTCAAGCTGGGTAGTAATGGCGGCTAAATCGCCTTTCAGTACCGCAAGCTGCTGCGTAACCGGCACGGTGAGATTTTCAACGGCGCTGAGTTTCCCCGCGTCAAAGCTCACCAGATGTACACATTTGCTTTTGCCGCACTCGTCAAAACTGAGGGCAATCGGCGAGCCGCAGTAGCGAATATGTTCCGTGCCGCCGATAACCTGCGCCCGGTGAATATGTCCCAGCGCGATGTAGTCTGCCGGTGGGAAGTTTTGCGCCGGGAAGGCGTCCAGCGTACCGATATAAATGTCACGTACGGCGTCGCTTTTACTGGCTCCGACGGTGGTCAAATGCCCGGTCGCAATGATGGGAAGATTGTGGTCGCCGCGCAGCGTGCAGGCATCCTGATACTGCTGCTGATAATAGTCGGTGATTGCGCCCAGTAAATGCTGCTGTTTTTCTTGTCCTGTCAGCCCGGCCTGGCTGGTGATGATGTCGCGCGGACGTAAAAAAGGCACCGGACACAGGATCGCCCCCGGCGTACCGTCGCGTAGCGGCAGTATCTGCGGCCCATGGCCAGCGCTGGCAACCACCGTGGTGTTGAGAAACGCCAGAATATCGCGGGATTCATTGAGCGTGGCGACAGAGTCGTGGTTGCCTGCCAGCACCACCAGATGACAGCCGGTTTGCTGCAGTTTGACGACAAAACGGTTATACAGCTCACGGGCATAGCTAGGCGGTGAGCCGGTATCGAAAATGTCGCCTGCCACAATAATGGCATCCACCTGCTGGGATTGTGCCGTTTCCAGCAGCCAGTCGAGAAAGGCCTGATGCTCGGCGGCGCGGCTCTTGCTGTAGAAATTTTGGCCCAGATGCCAGTCAGACGTGTGAAGGATGCGCATAAGAGTTCCATGACGGTAAAACAATGGCGGGGATTATAACCCTTCACGAGTGGGAATATCTTGTCTCCGGGCTGTCATAATTCGCCGGGCTGCGTTAAACCTGGACTATCTTTTCATAAATCTGTCATAAAACTGACGCATAATGGCACTGTATTGATGGTAAACGATTTAATTACAAACAGGGCAAATCATGGCGAGACGTATTCTGGTCGTAGAAGATGAAGCTCCAATTCGTGAAATGGTCTGCTTCGTGCTCGAGCAAAACGGATTTCAACCCGTTGAAGCCGAAGACTATGACAGTGCTGTGAACCAACTCAATGAACCCTGGCCGGATCTCGTCCTGCTTGACTGGATGCTTCCAGGCGGCTCGGGTCTACAGTTTATTAAACATCTCAAGCGCGAAGCGATGACGCGGGATATCCCGGTGATGATGCTGACGGCGAGGGGGGAAGAGGAAGATCGCGTCCGGGGGCTGGAAACCGGCGCGGATGACTATATTACCAAGCCCTTTTCTCCCAAGGAGCTGGTGGCGCGTATTAAAGCAGTTCTGCGTCGTATTTCACCGATGGCGGTGGAAGAGGTTATAGAGATGCAGGGGCTAAGCCTTGATCCCACCTCGCATCGCGTGATGACCGGCGAGGATCCGCTGGATATGGGGCCGACCGAATTCAAACTGTTGCACTTCTTTATGACTCATCCCGAGCGTGTCTACAGTCGCGAGCAACTCCTTAATCATGTCTGGGGAACCAATGTGTACGTGGAAGACCGGACAGTGGATGTGCACATCCGCCGCTTACGTAAGGCGCTGGAGCACAGCGGACACGATCGTATGGTGCAGACGGTTCGCGGGACGGGATATCGTTTTTCAACCCGCTTCTGACTGACAAGAATCAGGGCCTGAAGGATTAGGCCGTATAGGGAGTAAGACGTTTGCTAGAACGATTGTCATGGAAAAGGTTGGTACTGGAGCTGATCCT
Organism: Citrobacter sp. 506; assembly: GCF_050434985.1. NCBI lineage: Bacteria > Pseudomonadati > Pseudomonadota > Gammaproteobacteria > Enterobacterales > Enterobacteriaceae > Citrobacter > Citrobacter sp. 506. Next base: position 1,907,137 of record NZ_JBNDJN010000001.1, on the reverse strand, counting down.
GTGCTGCATACCGGCATTTATCCTTAGCGCTTTTTTCGGTTACCTGCCCTGGTTTTTACTGGCGTCGGTAACGGGCCTGCTTATCTGGCATTTCTGGAATTTATTACGTTTGTCCTGGTGGCTATGGGTCGACAGAAGCATGACGCCGCCGCCGGGGCGAGGCAGTTGGGAGCCGTTGCTGTACGGGCTGCATCAAATGCAACTGCGCAACAAAAAGCGCCGTCGTGAACTGGGTAATCTGATTAAACGTTTTCGCAGCGGGGCGGAATCGCTACCCGACGCGGTGGTGCTGACCACTGAAGAAGGCGGTATCTTCTGGTGTAACGGACTGGCTCAGCAGGTTCTGGGACTGCGCTGGCCGGACGATAGCGGGCAAAATATTCTTAACCTGTTGCGCTACCCGGAATTTACACAATATCTGAAAACGCGCGATTTTAGCCGACCGATCAATCTGGTACTCAATACCGGACGGCATCTGGAAATTCGCGTGATGCCCTATACCGATAAGCAACTGCTGATGGTGGCGCGCGACGTTACCCAGATGCATCAACTGGAAGGTTCACGACGTAACTTTTTCGCCAACGCCAGCCATGAACTGCGTACGCCTCTGACGGTGTTACAAGGGTACCTGGAAATGATGCAGGAGCATCCGCTGGAAGGGACGACGCGTGAAAAAGCGCTGCATACCATGCGCGAACAAACGTATCGCATGGAAGGGCTGGTGAAACAGCTGCTGACGCTGTCAAAAATTGAGGCTGCGCCGACGCTACTGCTGAATGAGAAGGTCGATGTGCCCATGATGCTGCGCGTGCTCGAACACGAAGCGCAAACGCTGAGCCAGCAAAAACATACGTTTACCTTTGATGTTGATAACAGTCTGAACGTGCGGGGTAACGAGGAGCAGTTGCGTAGCGCTATCTCGAATCTCGTCTACAACGCGGTGAACCATACGCCAGCGGGAACGCACATTACCGTACGCTGGCAGCATGTGGCGTCGGGGGCGGAGTTTTGCGTGGAAGACAACGGTCCAGGCATTGCCGCCGAGCATATTCCACGCTTAACCGAACGTTTTTATCGTGTGGATAAGGCGCGATCGCGGCAAACGGGCGGCAGCGGACTTGGTCTGGCCATCGTTAAGCATGCGCTGCATCATCACGACAGTCGCTTGAATATCGAAAGCGAACCAGGCGTTGGGACGCGATTTAGTTTCGTGATCCCGGAACGTTTAATTGCCAAAATTAACGGTTAAGGCGCATTCGTAAGATAATCTTTCCAAAAGCCAGCGCAAGCTGGCTTTTTCTATGCGGTCAATATAACCATCCTGAATTTTACGACGTTTGGTTGTTTTTTGTTCGAACTATTACCCATACCTTTTTCCATGAAATGGTGTTTTGTGCTAACCCCATTTTTCATATCGCTATATTGTTCTGGTTTTGGGATCCCACCTTGCTTTAAAACGTTATAAGCGTTTAAATTGCGCTCCAGGTGCTGTCATACCGACTGCATTTACGCGGTAAATCGAAAAACTATTCTTCGCCGCGCCAGTCTGGGAGTGTTTCCCGCTGGAATTGAGCAAAAATGCCGCTGTATTGTCCCCCAGGGAAAGGCAAAAATTTATTATTTTCAACACCACATCCACAGGCAGTAAGACTTTATGACCCATCAGTTAAAATCGCGCGATATTATCGCTTTGGGATTTATGACATTTGCACTGTTCGTTGGTGCAGGTAACATCATCTTCCCCCCAATGGTTGGTTTGCAGGCAGGTGAACACGTCTGGACTGCGGCTTTTGGCTTTTTGATTACCGCCGTTGGCCTGCCGGTACTTACCGTTGTCGCGCTGGCGAAAGTCGGTGGTGGTGTGGACCGACTGAGCACGCCTATCGGTAAAGTCGCTGGTTTGCTGCTGGCGACCGTGTGCTATCTGGCTGTTGGACCGTTATTTGCTACGCCGCGTACCGCGACAGTCTCTTTCGAAGTCGGGATTGCACCGCTGACCGGCGACTCCGCTCTGCCGCTGCTTATCTACAGCGTGGTCTATTTCGCGATTGTGATTCTGGTTTCGCTGTATCCGGGCAAACTGCTGGATACGGTTGGTAATTTCCTGGCTCCGCTGAAAATCCTGGCGCTGGTGGTCCTGTCTGTCGCCGCAATCGTCTGGCCAGCAGGCCCGATCAGCAATGCGATGGAAGCCTATCAAACTGCGGCGTTTTCTAATGGCTTCGTGAACGGGTATCTGACCATGGATACGCTGGGCGCGATGGTATTTGGTATTGTTATCGTCAACGCCGCTCGCTCGCGTGGCGTTACTGAAGCGCGTCTGCTGACCCGTTATACCGTTTGGGCAGGTTTGATGGCGGGTGTGGGCTTAACGTTGCTGTATCTCGCGTTGTTCCGTCTGGGTTCAGATAGTGCAATTCTGGTCGATCAATCTGCTAACGGCGCGGCAATTCTGCATGCGTATGTTCAGCACACCTTTGGTGGCGCAGGGAGCTTCCTGCTGGCGGCGTTGATTTTCATCGCCTGTCTGGTCACCGCTGTTGGCCTGACCTGCGCGTGCGCAGAGTTCTTTGCCCAGTACGTTCCACTGTCTTATCGTACGCTGGTATTTATCCTCGGCGGCTTCTCGATGGTGGTCTCTAACCTGGGTCTGAGCCATCTGATTCAGATCTCTATTCCGGTGCTGACGGCTATCTATCCGCCATGTATCGCACTGGTTGTATTAAGTTTTACCCGCTCATGGTGGCATAATTCTTCCCGCGTCATTGCACCTGCGATGTTTATCAGCCTGATTTTTGGTATCCTTGATGGCATTAAAGCTTCTGCAATTGGCGACGTGTTACCGGCCTGGACCCAGCGTTTACCGCTGGCGGAGCAGGGGCTGGCGTGGTTGATGCCAACAGTCGTGATGGTGGTCCTGGCAGTTATCTGGGATCGTGCAGCGGGTCGACAAGTGACCTCCAGCGCACACTAATATCACTGACAATAAGTTTTAACCACGGGGCTATTAACATGGCCCCGTGGTTTTTTATTGTGTTAACAGGTTAGGAATCGATGGAAAGTAATAACAAGCTAAAGCGTGGGCTGAGCACCCGGCACATTCGCTTTATGGCATTAGGTTCAGCAATTGGTACCGGGCTGTTCTACGGCTCGGCCGATGCCATCAAAATGGCGGGGCCAAGCGTGTTGCTGGCCTATATTATCGGCGGCGTAGCGGCGTATATCATTATGCGCGCGCTGGGCGAAATGTCCGTTCATAACCCTGCAGCCAGCTCCTTCTCGCGCTATGCGCAGGAAAACCTCGGACCGCTGGCAGGCTACATAACCGGCTGGACCTACTGTTTTGAAATCCTGATTGTCGCCATTGCCGATGTGACTGCCTTTGGTATTTACATGGGCGTCTGGTTCCCGGCCGTACCGCACTGGATTTGGGTACTCAGCGTGGTATTGATTATCTGCGCCATCAACCTGATGAGCGTGAAGGTGTTTGGCGAGCTGGAATTTTGGTTCTCGTTCTTTAAAGTCGCCACCATTATCATCATGATTGTCGCTGGTTTTGGCATCATCATTTGGGGGATTGGTAACGGCGGGCAGCCTACCGGTATCCATAATCTGTGGAGCAACGGCGGTTTCTTCAGCAACGGCTGGCTCGGCATGGTGATGTCGCTACAAATGGTGATGTTCGCCTACGGCGGGATTGAGATTATCGGGATTACCGCTGGCGAAGCCAAAGACCCGGAAAAATCTATTCCGCGCGCCATCAATTCCGTACCGATGCGTATCCTCGTGTTTTACGTGGGGACGCTGTTCGTCATCATGTCTATTTACCCGTGGAACCAGGTCGGCACTGACGGTAGCCCGTTCGTTCTGACGTTCCAGCATATGGGGATTACCTTTGCCGCCGGGATCCTCAACTTCGTAGTCCTGACCGCGTCGCTGTCGGCCATCAACTCTGACGTCTTTGGCGTGGGGCGTATGCTGCACGGTATGGCGGAGCAGGGCAGCGCGCCGAAAATGTTCGCCAAGACGTCGCGTCGTGGCGTGCCATGGGTGACGGTGATGGTGATGACCATCGCGCTGCTGTTTGCGGTGTATCTTAACTACATCATGCCGGAAAACGTCTTCCTGGTGATCGCCTCTCTGGCGACCTTCGCAACGGTATGGGTGTGGATTATGATCCTGCTGTCACAAATTGCCTTCCGTCGTCGTCTGCCGCCGGAAGAGGTTAAGGCGCTGAAGTTTAAAGTGCCGGGTGGGGTTGTGACGACCGTTATTGGCCTGATTTTCCTGGTCTTTATCATCGCGCTTATCGGCTATCATCCGGATACCCGCATTTCGCTATACGTCGGCTTTGCGTGGATTATCCTGCTGCTTGCCGGCTGGGTTTTCAAGCGCCGTCGCGAGCGCCAACTGGCTGAAGCGCAGTAATATTTTTGCCGGGTAGCTTAATGTTACCCGGCAATTTTCTCCTCCCCCGCACTCCTCCCCCAATAAACGTTAAGATGATGAGTGATCCTGCACTTCGCTATGGCAAGGTGACGTCATTATCATCAAAGGGGATACGTGATGTTGAACGCCTGGCACCTTCCGGTTGCCCCATTTGTTAAGCAAAACAAAGATCAACTGACGATTACATTATGGCTGGCGGGGGAAAATCCACCCCAGCGGGTGACGCTACGCGCAGAAAACGATAACGAAGAGATTTCGCTGGGTATGCACAAGCAACGCAGCCAGCCGCAGCCGGGCGTGACCGCGTGGAGAGCGGCGATCGATCTCTCCAGCGGACAGCCTCGTCGACGCTATAGTTTTAAATTACTTTGGCTCGATCGTCAGCTGTGGTTTACCCCGCAGGGATTCAGCCTTTTTCCCCCTGCGCGTCTGGAGCAGTTTGCTGTTGATGTGCCGGATAACGGTCCGCAGTGGGTCGCCGATCAGATTTTTTACCAAATTTTCCCGGACCGTTTTGCCCGCAGCCAGTCGCGTGAAGCGACTCAGGATAACGTCTATTATCACCACGCTGCCGGACACGATATTGTGCGGCGCGAGTGGGATGAACCGCTTACGGCCCAGGCCGGTGGCTCCACGTTTTATGGCGGCGATTTGGACGGCATCAGCGAAAAGCTGCCGTATCTGAAAACGTTAGGCGTCACGGCGCTGTACCTGAATCCGGTATTTACCGCGCCGAGCGTGCATAAATACGATACCGAAGATTACCGTCATGTTGATCCGCAGTTTGGCGGCGACAGGGCGCTGCTGCGCCTGCGTCACACCACCCAACAGCAGGGGATGCGCCTGATTCTCGACGGTGTTTTTAACCATAGCGGCGATTCACACGCCTGGTTTGACCGACATAATCGGGGAACGGATGGCGCGTGCCATAATCCGCAATCCCCCTGGCGCGACTGGTATCATTTCTCAGCCGACGGCGTCGCGCTCGACTGGCTGGGGTATTCCAGCCTGCCCAAGCTGGACTTTTCCTCTGAAAGCCTGGTGAATGAAATTTATCGCGGCGAAGACAGTATCGTTCGCCACTGGCTGAAAGCGCCGTGGAATATGGACGGCTGGCGTCTTGACGTGGTGCATATGCTGGGAGAGGCCGGTGGTGCGCACAACAACCTGCAGCACGTGGCCGGAATTACGCAGGCGGCGAAAGAGACCCAGTCAGAGGCGTATGTGGTGGGCGAGCATTTTGGCGACGCGCGCCAATGGTTGCAGGCCGACGCGGAAGATGCCGCCATGAACTATCGCGGTTTTACCTTCCCTGTATGGGGATTTCTCGCCAATACCGATATCTCATACGATCCGCAATTCATTGACGCCCAGACCTGTATGGCGTGGATGGATAACTATCGCGCGGGTTTGTCACATCAGCAGCAGTTGCGGATGTTCAACCAGCTCGACAGCCACGATACCGCCCGTTTTAAATCTCTGCTCGGTAAAGACGTCGCACGTTTACCGTTGGCGGTGGTGTGGCTGTTTACCTGGCCTGGCGTGCCCTGTATTTACTACGGTGACGAAGTGGGACTGGATGGGAACAACGATCCGTTTTGTCGCAAACCATTCCCGTGGCAGCCTGAAAAACAGGATGCTAACCTGCTGGCGTTGTATCAGCGGCTGGCAACATTACGCCACCAGAGCCTGGCACTGCGCCATGGTGGTTGTCAGGTGATTTACGCCGAGGATAACGTGGTGGTGTTTTTACGCGTGCTAAACCGCCAGCGCGTATTGGTGGCGATTAACCGTGGCCACGCCTGTGAAGTGGTCCTGCCAGCCTCGCCATTACTGAGCGTCAGCCAATGGCAGCACCAGGAGGGCAAAGGCGTGCTTGCCGAGGATATCCTGACGCTGCCGGCGATTTCCGCCTCGGTGTGGATGGGTCATTGATATAAGCGCGTAACATCCGGGCTTGCCAGCAGCGTTTCCCGCCACCAGCGCTGCGCCAATCCATCGCGGTTATTGCGCCAGGCCATATAGGCCACGTCTTTTTGGCGAAATGAGATGACCGTTTTTTCCACCAGCTCGCCCGTGGCAAGCCACGGGTTAGCAATATGGCGGGGGAGAAATCCGCAGCCCAAGCCGGCCCGCAGTAGCATCACCTTACTGTGGAAATCATCAACGCGAATCTGCGCCTGCTCCTCCATCAGATTGGTTTGTAACGGATGACAAAAGCGGGCGCTGTCGCTAATGACAATCGCCCGGTGCAGGCACAGCTGTTCGTTAGTCAGGTCATCCGGTGCTGCGGCCAGCGGATGCTCAGGCGCAACGACAAACACATTGTCCAGCGTGCCAAGCATTTTGTAGGACCAGGCCGCTGACGTAGGCGGTTCATTAATCGCCCCCAAAATAATATCTGCTCCATTATGCGTCAGCTCCTCCCAGGAGCCCGCCAGCGTATGGTGGGTGAAGTTAAGGCGGGTTTGCTTATTCAGCGCGTGAAATTCATCGACAATGGGCAACAGCGAGGCGAAAGGGAAGGAGTCGTCCAGCGCAATCGCCAGCTCTTTTTCCCAGCCTGAACTCAGCTGCACCGCCTGCTTTTCGAGATCTTTTGCCGCACTCAGCAGCAAACGTCCCTTTTCCAGCATCATCTGACCGGTGTCGGTAAATTTTGCCCGGTGACCGGAACGGTCAAGCAACTCGATATTCAAATCACTTTCCAGCTTTTGAATCATATAGCTGAGTGCTGCAGGGGTTTTAAACAGCGATTCGGCCGCCGCGGCAAATGAACCCTGTTTATCAAGTGCGTCGAGAATTAGCAAAACATCCAGATTGATGCGCATAAGCAGAAAATATCCTGAAAATTAAACCCCTCTGTTGTACCGAATGGAGAAAAACAATGCCAGTGAATAAATTAGATGAGTCATGCGCATTTTTTTGATGTTGTTTAGGATATATCGCAACACAAAATTAATAGTTTCACTGGATGGTAAGTTTTCTTTAATAACTCGTTAGAAATTTCCCGCTATACTCAACAAGCTTTCTGATTCAGGATCCTGCTGCTGACGGCAGATACAGACCGTTGCCTTTTAACTTATTGATTAAGAAGGTGTGCTATGTCTATTCGGGAACTGATTGACCCTCAAAACTCAACGCTTATTTTTATTGATCATCAGCCGCAAATGTCATTTGGTGTGGCGAATATTGACCGCCAGACTTTGAAAAATAATACCGTGGCATTAGCGAAGGCCGGGAAAATATTTAATGTTCCGGTGATTTATACTTCTGTGGAAACGAAAAGTTTTAGCGGTTATATCTGGCCGGAATTGTTAGCGGTTCATCCTGATGTGAAACCAATTGAACGCACCTCGATGAACTCCTGGGAAGATGCGGCGTTTGTGAAAGCCGTGGAAGCGACCGGGCGTAAAAAATTGATTATCTCCGCGCTGTGGACCGAAGTATGCCTGACTTTCCCGGCGCTGATGGCGCTGGAAGCGGGTTACGAAGTTTATGTGGTAACTGACACTTCCGGCGGCACGTCCGTGGATGCCCATGAGCGTTCTATCGACCGCATGGTACAAGCGGGCGCCGTACCAGTGACCTGGCAACAGGTTCTTCTCGAGTACCAGCGCGACTGGTCCCGCAAAGAAACCTACGACGCCGTCATGGATCTGGTACGTGAGCACAGCGGCGCCTACGGTATGGGCGTGGATTACGCCTACACCATGGTGCATGGCGCGCCGGAACGTAAAGCCTAAATACACTTCATCCTTCATGTTGCCTCTTTGTTGGCTCCGTTTGCGTACCCCGGTCACTCATTTTGTCAGCTTCCGGGGATACACAATCTTGCCGCTTCGATGCGCCATGAATGATTTTGTGTATTGCTTCCGTGGCCTAAGCGGGCCTGTTTCCTCTCCACAAGGAACCCTTTATGGCGCAGAACAAACATGTGACGTTGGTGATTTCCCACACCCTGCTGCCTGAACAAGCGCAGCGGTATGAGCAGTGGCTGGGGAAAATCATGCCGGTGGCGGCCGAGTTTCCCGGTCATCTTGGGGCGAATGTGATTCGTCCTGCAGATGGCAACAACTTGTGGAACATCATTATCCGCTTCGACACGCTTGAGCATCTGTATAACTGGACCCAGTCCGATACGCGCCGCGTGCTGGTCGAAGAGATTGCCCCGCTGCTGGCGGAGGGGGATAAAACCGAAATCCGCACCGAAGCGGCGTTCTGGTTTACGCCGCCCGCGCCCCATGTACGTCAGCCCAGGCGCTGGAAACAGTTTCTGATAACCCTGCTGGTGATTTTTCCCAGCACCAATCTGGTGCCGTGGTTGACCGGCATTGTGCTGCCTGCCATGAAGGGCTCGTTACTCCTGCATCTGATCAATGATGCCTGTGTGGTTGCGCTGGTGGTCTGGTTCTGGATGCCCATCGTAACCCGTCTGTTTGCCGGATGGCTGAAAAAAGCCTGACCGGTTTCTCAGGAGATTGTTATGTCTCAAACTGCCACACTGATTCTGACTCACGGAAAAATTCATACTCTCGAAAGACAAAACCCGCAGGTCGAGGCGGTGGCGATCGCCAATGGTAAGATCCTGGCGACCGGTAGCCACGATCGCATCATGAGTTTTGCCACCGACGGGACGCAGGTTGTCGATCTGCAAGGGCATACGGTGATCCCGGGCCTGAACGATTCGCACCTGCACCTCATTCGCGGCGGTCTGAATTACAACCTGGAATTGCGTTGGGAAGGCGTTCCGTCGCTGGCGGACGCGCTACGCATGCTCAAAGAGCAGGCTGACAGAACGCCATCGCCGCAATGGGTGCGCGTGGTGGGCGGCTGGAGCGAATTCCAGTTTGCCGAACGTCGCATGCCAACCCTCGAAGAACTGAATGAAGCGGCCCCGGATACCCCAGTTTTTGTTCTGCACCTCTACGACAGAGCTTTGCTGAACCGTGCCGCACTGAAAGCAGTCGGCTACACCAAGGCGACGCCGGACCCGGCGGGTGGTGAGATTGTGCGTGATAGCAACGGTAACCCAACCGGGATGCTGATCGCCAAACCCAACGCCATGATCCTTTATTCGACGCTGGCAAAAGGACCAAAACTGCCGCTGGAAATGCAGGTCAACTCGACCCGGCAGTTTATGCGCGAGCTGAACCGTCTAGGGCTGACCAGCGCCATCGATGCAGGCGGTGGTTTTCAGAACTACCCGGAAGATTACGAGATAATTGAGCAGTTACACGCCAACAAACAGATGACGGTGCGCATCGCCTACAACTTGTTTACCCAGCGTCCGCAGCAGGAACTGGAAGACTTTGAACGCTGGACCGATATGCTCAAACCAGGGCAGGGGACCGACTTCTACCGTGCCAATGGGGCAGGGGAAATGCTGGTCTTCTCGGCCGCGGATTTTGAAGACTTCCTCCAGCCACGCCCGGATCTGCCGGAAGGTATGGAAGATGAGCTGGAGCGCGTGGTGCGTCACCTCGTGGAGCACCGCTGGCCGTTCCGCCTGCACGCCACCTACGATGAATCCATCAGCCGAATGCTCGACGTATTCGAGAAGGTGAATCGCGATATCCCGTTCAATGGCCTGCACTGGTTCTTCGATCACGCTGAAACGATTACCGAACGGAATATCGAGCGCGTAAAAGCGCTGGGGGGCGGGATCGCTGTTCAGCACCGTATGGCATTCCAGGGCGAATATTTTGTCGATCGCTACGGCAAAGATGCGGTCAAACATACCCCGCCGGTGGCGAAAATGCTGGCGGCTGAAGTTCCGGTAGGGCTGGGGACTGATGCCACCCGCGTGGCCAGCTACAACCCGTGGACAGCGCTCTACTGGCTGGTTTCGGGCCGTACTGTGGGAGGGATGGCGATGTACGATGATAACAATCGCCTGCCGCGCGATGTGGCGCTGGAATTGTGGACGGCCGGTAGCGCCTGGTTCTCCAGCGAACAGGGTAAGAAAGGGCGCATCGAGAAAGACCAACTGGCAGACCTGGTGGTGCTGTCTAAAGATTACTTCAGTGTGCCGGAAGAAGAGATCAAAGGCATAGAGTCGGTAATGACCATTGTCGATGGCAAAGTGGTGTATGCGGCCGGGCATTTCACTCCGCTGGCGCCGCCGGCCATCCCGGTTGTACCTGATTGGTCGCCGGTGGTAAAAGTGCCGGGGCACTATCGCTCAGCGCCGCCTGCTACGGCGAAAATTGGCGCAATGGTGCAGATGCACCAGTGCTGCGGCAGCTGCGGCGTACACGGTCATCAGCATGATATAGCGCGTAAATCGGCAATTCCGGTGTCAGATGACCGGGCTTTCTGGGGCGCGCTTGGCTGCTCCTGCTTCGCGTTTTAATCCCTCATCACAGCCCCTGGCCAAACGCAGGGGCTGATTGTCTATTCTGAAAAGCGGTTCATCGTGTTAACCGATATGGCGCAACTGCAACAATTTGTGTCATTCTGGTCTGTCTTTATACAGTGAAGGTGGAAACATGGATGAGCTGCTAACCCTTGGCTGCATTGTATTATTCTTCGCGCTGGTAGTAGTTCCTGGCCTCGCGATCGTGGCATTCAGACGCAGTGCGGCTGTACGTTCTGAGCTGATGGTCTTGCGCCGTCGGGTAGAGGAGCTGGAGCTGCGCGGTGTGGCGCAGACCAGCGCCGTTGAGCCAACGGCAGCAAAAGATATTGTTCCTGCCGATGCGCCAACGGCTGCGATGAGCAGCGTATCGCCGGAGCCAGTAACTGAGCCGCCGCCTGAGCCCGTTAACCCGTGGGCTTCACAGCCGAAGCCGGATAATGCGGCGGTATCTACGCCCGACGTCGAGCGGCCTTCTGCTTTTGGCGGGGTAATGTCATCGCTGGTGCGCTGGTTTATGCAGGGTAACCCGTTGGCAAAGCTCGGTATTTTGCTCCTGTTTTTGGGGCTTTCTTTCCTGCTGCGTTATACGGTCGAACATTCTCTGTTTCCGCTGGAGCTGCGTCTGGTGGCGGCCGCGCTGTTCTCTATTGTGCTGTTGGCATTGGGCTGGCGGTTGCGGCATAAGCAACCGATCTATGCGCTGATATTACAGGGGGGAGCTACCGGAGCACTCTATCTCACCGTCTTTGGCGCGTTCCGGCTGTGGCAAATGCTGCCAATGACGCTGGCATTTGCGCTGCTGGTGGTGATTTGTGCGGCGAGTGTGGGGCTGGCTATTCTGCAAAAGGCGCTCAGCCTGGCGATGCTGGCAAGTCTTGGCGGTTATCTTGCGCCGCTGTTGCTTTCCACCGGCGGCGGCAGTCATGTCGCGCTCTTCTCATTTTATCTTCTGCTCTCGGTCGGCATTCTCGCCATCAGCATCTGGCAGCACTGGCGGGAGCTTAATCTGCTTGGCCTGCTGTTCACCTTCGGCGTTGGCGGGGTATGGGGCCTGGAGGACTATCGACCAGAGTATTACCTGAGTTGCCAACTGTTCCTGATCGCCAACACGATTATTTTTGGCGTGCTGAGCGTGGCGTTGTCGCTCCGGGCGCAGGAAAAAGGCAAACAGGTTATTGACGGCGTACTGCTATTTGCCCCACCGCTGATCGGTTTTGGAATGCAGTATGCCATTACGCGGCATATGGCTTATGGTCCGGCGCTTAGTGCGCTGGGCTACGGTGGTTTCTATCTGGTGTTAGCAAAGTTTGCGTTGCGCCGTTCCTCTTCTCTGGGGAGACCTTTGGTATTGTCCGCCCTGGCGCTCGGTGGTGCGTTTACCACGCTTGCTATCCCGTTGGCGCTTTCAGCCCGTTGGACGGCGATGGCCTGGTCGCTGGAGGGGCTTGGGATCCTCTGGCTGGGCGTGCAACAACAGCAACGACGCATGAGTTATAGCGGTACGGCGCTGCTCGTGCTGGCCGTGGGCAGCGCGCTATGGGCGCTGGCGAACGGAACAACCGCGCTCTCAGTCATGCTGATTTTTGCCGTGCTCAGCCTCTGTTGGCTGGTTGCTGCATGGCTATGGCGCAACATTTGGATGCCGGGCAGTTGGGCGCTACTCGCTGGTGGTTTGGTTTTCTGGATCATTGCGCTCGTTGCGGCATCTCAACTCGCTCTGAAACAGGAGCGGTGGGTACTGTCTGGCGTGCTGGCATTAATGGCGGTATCGAGCTGGGGCTGGCGAAGTATCGCGGGTCGCCTGGCGTGGCGGGAGCTGGATGCCAGTAAATGGCTGCTGTGGCCGATGATGCTGGTGATGCTGATGTATCAGATCGCTGTACAGCAGATTTTTGCGGCGGGCTGGCCGAATCTGGCCTGGTGCGCGGCGCTAATTGTTGCGGTAGCGCTGCTCTGGCGTGACGCACAAATATTACCGCCAATGCTTTCCAGACTGGCGCATTTATCGTTCTTCTGGATGATTTTACTGGCGCTCGCGGTTGAGCTGTTCTGGTTCGCGCAGGGGCTGCCGTGGGGAAGGGCAGCGTGGGGTAGCGGCCTGATGATGGCGGCTGGCGGGCTGCTTATTTTCCTGATTTATCAGTCTGTTCATCGACAAATCTGGCCGTTTCGCATCTGGCCGGCCCTCTATTCTGTTCAGGCGATGGTTCCCGTTGTGCTAGTGCTGGTAGGTCTGCTCGTGCTGACCAATTTACAAGATGGCGTAGTTTATCGTCAGACTTATCTGCCGTTGCTCAACCCGCTGGAAGAGGGCGCAGCTTTTGCCCTACTGGGCCTGGTGGTGTTTTATCGCGCGTCTGAACGCTATTTCCCGGTGCAGCTTTCGGTATGTCGCCCATGGCCGGTTGTGGCGCTGATGGCGCTCAGCTTTTGGTGGCTCAATGGTGTGCTGCTGCGCGCATTGTCCTGGTATGGCGAGGTTGCGTGGCGTGTAGACGCACTATGGGATTCACGGCTGATTCAAACCTGTTTTGCTCTGTTCTGGATGCTGGCGGCATTGGTGGTGATGCTGCGGGCGACCCGGCGCCGCTCGCGTCGGGAATGGCTGTGTGGCGCGGTATTGCTGGGGATAGTCATTGTGAAACTGATGCTGGTGGACAGTGCAGGAGGCGGCGGTCTGGCGCGCGCGGTTGCGTTTATCGGCGTGGCCATTCTGGTGTTGATTATCGGGTATTTTTCACCATTACCGCCCAAAGCAGGAGAAGAAAAATGAAATGGATGAAAGCGGTGTTATGCAGCGTACTGCTGGGCGCGACAGGCGCGGCGGTAAGCAGCGATGAAGTGAAAGAGTCTCCGGCGGACTACGTAACGGGGGTGACGCTGGAAACTACGGGCACATCACCGTGGTATCGTGTTTCGCTACCTCCCGCGGTGTATCCGGGTACCGCCTGGGCGGATTTGCGCGATGTCCGGGTCTTTAACCATCTGGGGGAGACGGTGCCGTTTACTCTGGTGGTGCAGAAAACCCAGCCCGTTACGCCAGAGGCAGTGGCGCTGCGTTTTTTCCCGCTTGATATGTCACCGGTTGCGCCGCGTGAGGAGGGGCAACGAGGCGGAGACGCTATTGTTTTACGCTCGAAGAGCGGCATTGAAATTCATTTGCAAAGTGATGATGTCAAAGCGCTCGGCCAGAGCTATTTACTGACGCTCCCGGAAGAGACGAAAGATGCCTTTTCACTGGCGCAGTTACGCCTGAACTGGGACTCGCAGGCGGGCAACTGGCAGGGGAAAGCCTCGGTTTATGCAAGCAGTGATTTGCGCTACTGGCGACCCGTGCAGGAAGATGCGCCGTTAATGGATCTGACACGTGATAACGATCGCCTGAAAATGGACACCATCAGCGCCAGCCTCACGCTCTCTGTGGAGGCGACTCGCTACCTGCTGGTGATCCTCGACTCGCAAAGTCCTGCGCTGACGTTAAACAGCGTGAGCGCGATAGCGGCCAGCAGCGAGCCGGAATCCGAGCGTATCGTGATTGAAGCCCAGGGGAATAAGGTTTCGGATGACGAAGCCGTCTGGCGATGGGCGCAGCCCCAGCCGCTGACCTCGCTTCGCATCGATCTGGAAAGTGAAGGTGTTTTACCGGTGGAACTGGCCTGGCGCAGCGCTGAAAAAGAGCCCTGGCAGCCGCTGACAAAAACCATGCTTTACAATCTGGACTGGAGGAGTGCGGAAGATATTCGTCTTTCCGGTCAGTTGGTTGAGGCCGTCCGGATGACGACTATTAACGCCCGGTTGCCAGAGAGGCTGCCTGAGTTGAGCGGCATGCGCGACAGTTATCAACTGGTGTTTAATACGCAGGGCAAAGGGCCTTATATGCTGGCGTGGGGAAACCGGGCGGCGAAAAAGGCAGATGTTGGTCTCGATATGCTGATCCCGGCGTCGCTGCGTAAATCGCAGGAGATAGATTATCTACCGTGGGCGACTCTTCAGGAGAGCGTGGCGCTTGGTGGTGAAGCGCGATTGACGGCAACGTCAGTAGCTGAGCAACAAAGCCAGTGGAAAACGCTGTTGGTGTGGGGGGCGTTAATTCTTGGGGTCGCCGTACTGGCGCTTATGGCGTGGCGAATCTGGCGTGAAGTGAAAAAGGGTAATCCGACATAAACCAATAAAAGAGGCCCGCATTTGCGGGCCTCTTACGATTCATGCCAATTACA
This sequence comes from Citrobacter sp. 506, assembly GCF_050434985.1. Classification (NCBI taxonomy): domain Bacteria; kingdom Pseudomonadati; phylum Pseudomonadota; class Gammaproteobacteria; order Enterobacterales; family Enterobacteriaceae; genus Citrobacter; species Citrobacter sp. 506. The sequence continues at coordinate 1,892,110 of NZ_JBNDJN010000001.1, read as the reverse complement.
GGCTGGAAACGTTCTCGGTCAGGTATTTTGCTACGCCGTCCGGAGACGCGTTCATACCTTCTTTACCTTTTTCCCACTGTGCCGGGCAAACGTCGCCGTGCTCTTCGTGGAACTGCAGCGCGTCAACCATGCGCAGCATTTCGTCGATGTTACGACCCAGCGGCAGATCGTTAACCACCTGGTGGCGAACAACGCCGTTAGCGTCGATCAGGAAAGAACCGCGCAGAGCAACGCCCGCTTCCGGGTGCTCGATGCCGTAGGCTTTCTGGATTTCGCGTTTGATGTCAGCAACCATTGCGTATTTCACTGCACCGATGCCGCCTTTGTCGACAGGGGTGTTACGCCATGCGTTGTGGACAAATTCAGAGTCGAAGGAAACGCCAACAACTTCCACGCCGCGCTTCTGGAATTCTTCGTAACGTTTGTCGAAAGCGATCAGTTCAGACGGGCAAACGAAGGTGAAGTCCATCGGCCAGAAGAACAGAACGGTAGTTTTACCGTTGGTATGCTGTTTGAAGTTGAAGTTTTCAACGATCTCACCGCTACCCAGTACCGCAGCTGCTGTGAAATCCGGAGCCTGACGAGTTACCAGTACCATATAATTCTCCTGCAATGTTAAGGGGTTTTTGGAACGCAACGCGGGCCAGTATAGAGAGTGTTCGGGAATAAGACAAAGAGGCGCTGGCAATCAATGAGACAGGTTTTGTCTATCAATCTTTTACCGGATGGCGGCTACTGCTTATCCGGCGGCTAATACGGGCTGTAGTCAAAGGGTTTTACGCTGCGCCTGTTCCATCATTTGCGGATAAAACTGCCAGAACCGTTCCTCTAACGCATCGTAATGCGTATCCAGGTCATACCATGAGTCACGCAAGGCATCGAGTCGTGGGCGGCGGCTGGCCATGCCATTCAGGACGTTCTGGATAAAATCCATGTCCCGATAGCGCTCAAGCCATTTCTCTGACCATATATAGTTGTTTAAATTGATAAAGCGCGGTGGCGATTCAGGCAAAATAGTGGTCACCTGGGTGCGAGCATAGCGCACAAAGTCCGCCAGCGGGAAGTCGGGGGATATTTCCGACCAGTGGCGCGACAGAAAATGATCCCACATTACGTCCAGCGTAATCGGCGCGACACGGCGCGTTTCGCTGCGAAACCACTCTTTGGCTTCACGCACCTGCGGCAGGTTATCGGTCATCACGTCGATACGACGGTGCATGAAGATGCCTTCTACCACGTCAGGCGAATAGTGCGTTTCCGGATTGCCCCGGACAAAGTCGGCCAGCAAATTGCCGGAAAGCGAGCTGTCGGCAAGGTGAGCCAGATGCAAATGTGCAAGAAAATTCATATCCACTTCATCCTTCAAACTGCCTCTTTGTTGGCTGCCTTCACTCACCCCAGTCACTTACTTGAGTAAGCTCCCGGGGACTCATTCAGTTGCCGCCTCGATGCATCTTGAATGATTTTGTGTATAGATTATGTCTTTTAACTTGAGGGGTAAAGGTTGCAGGGAGGACGCCCCGGCACTAGACTACCCGCCTCTTATTTTAGTCTGAGTCAGTGTCATGCGCGTTACCGATTTCACCTTTGAACTACCCGAATCCCTGATTGCCCACTATCCGCAAGCTGAGCGCAGTAGCTGCCGCTTGCTGTCTTTGGACGGGCCGACGGGCGCGCTGACGCACGGTACTTTCACCGATTTGCTCGATAAGCTCAACCCTGGCGATTTGCTGGTCTTTAACAACACCCGCGTTATTCCGGCGCGTCTGTTTGGCCGTAAAGCCAGCGGCGGCAAGATCGAAGTGCTGGTCGAGCGTATGTTGGATGACAAACGTATTCTGGCGCATATTCGCGCCTCGAAAGCGCCAAAGCCGGGGGCCGAGCTGCTGCTGGGCGACGACGAAAGTATTAAAGCAACGATGGTGGCACGCCATGACGCGCTGTTTGAAGTCGAGTTTAACGACGAGCGCAGCGTGCTGGATATCCTTAACGCCATCGGCCATATGCCGCTGCCACCGTATATTGACCGTCCGGATGAAGACGCCGACCGCGAGCTGTATCAGACCGTGTATAGCGAAAAACCGGGTGCGGTCGCCGCGCCGACAGCGGGTCTGCACTTTGACGATCCGCTGCTGGCTAAGCTGCGCGATAAAGGCATTGAAATGGCGTTCGTCACGCTGCACGTGGGCGCGGGGACTTTCCAGCCGGTGCGCGTAGACACCATCGAAGATCACATCATGCACTCCGAATATGCGGAAGTGCCGCAGGATGTCGTTGATGCTGTGCTGGCGGCGAAAGCGCGCGGCAACCGCGTGATTGCGGTGGGCACCACCTCCGTACGTTCACTGGAAAGCGCGGCACAGGCGGCCAAAAACGACCTTATCGAGCCGTTTTTCGGCGATACGCAAATATTCATTTATCCTGGCTATAAATATCAGGTGATTGATGCCCTGGTAACCAACTTCCACCTGCCGGAATCAACGCTGATCATGCTGGTTTCCGCGTTTGCTGGTTATAAAAACACCATGCACGCCTATCATGAAGCGGTAAAAGCGGAATATCGCTTTTTTAGTTACGGTGATGCGATGTTTATCACGTACAATCCGCAGGCTATTTCTGAGCGTGTCGGGGAATAAATCCGCGATATGAGTATTTAAAACGTCGGACTGTTTTTCTGACGCAGGAGTTAAGATGAAATTTGAACTGGATACCACAGACGGTCGCGCTCGCCGCGGCCGCCTGGTTTTTGATCGTGGCGTAGTAGAAACACCTGCTTTTATGCCGGTCGGTACTTACGGTACTGTGAAAGGCATGACGCCGGAAGAAGTTGAAGCAACTGGCGCGCAGATTATCCTCGGTAACACCTTCCACCTGTGGCTGCGCCCGGGACAGGAAATCATGAAACTGCATGGCGATCTGCACGATTTTATGCAGTGGAAAGGGCCAATCCTCACCGATTCCGGCGGCTTCCAGGTTTTCAGCCTGGGTGATATCCGTAAGATTACCGAGCAGGGCGTGCATTTCCGTAACCCGATCAACGGCGATCCGATTTTCCTCGATCCCGAGAAATCAATGGAGATTCAATACGATCTCGGTTCCGATATCGTCATGATCTTCGACGAATGTACACCGTATCCGGCCGACTGGGACTATGCTAAACGCTCGATGGAGATGTCTCTGCGTTGGGCGAAGCGCAGTCGGGATCGTTTTGATAGCCTCGGCAACAAAAATGCGCTTTTTGGCATCATTCAGGGCAGTGTTTACGAAGATTTACGTGATATCTCCGTTAAAGGTCTGGTAGACATCGGTTTTGATGGCTACGCTGTCGGCGGTTTGGCTGTCGGTGAGCCGAAGGAAGATATGCACCGCATCCTGGAGCATGTATGCCCACAGATTCCGGCAGATAAACCTCGTTACCTGATGGGCGTCGGCAAACCAGAAGATCTGGTTGAAGGCGTACGTCGCGGTATCGATATGTTTGACTGCGTGATGCCAACGCGAAATGCCCGTAATGGTCATTTGTTTGTGACTGACGGCGTGGTAAAAATTCGTAACGCGAAACATAAAAGCGACACCAGTCCGCTCGATGCTGAGTGTGATTGCTACACCTGTCGCAATTATTCGCGCGCTTACTTGCATCATCTCGACCGTTGCAACGAAATATTGGGCGCGCGACTCAACACGATTCATAACCTTCGCTACTACCAGCGTTTGATGGCGGGTTTACGCAAGGCTATTGAAGAGGGTAAATTAGAGAGCTTCGTGACCGATTTTTACCAACGTCAGGGTAGACCAGTTCCACCTGTGAACGTTGATTAATTTTAATAATGAGGGAATTTGAATGAGCTTTTTTATTTCTGATGCGGTAGCGGCAACAGGTGCTCCGGCGCAGGGCAGCCCGATGTCTCTGATTCTGATGCTGGTGGTGTTTGGTCTGATTTTCTACTTCATGATCCTGCGCCCGCAGCAAAAGCGCACCAAAGAACACAAAAATCTGATGAACTCCATTGCGAAAGGCGATGAAGTGCTGACTAACGGTGGTCTGGTGGGTCGCGTGACCAAAGTAGCAGAATCTGGCTACATCGCTATCGCGCTGAACGACACCACTGAAGTGGTTATTAAACGTGATTTCGTAGCTGCCGTTCTGCCGAAAGGCACCATGAAGGCGCTGTAATTTATTGTTTTCCCAAAGGGAACTGCCGTGTTAAACCGTTATCCTTTGTGGAAGTATGTCATGCTGATCGTCGTTATTGTCGTCGGTCTGCTCTATGCGCTTCCCAACCTGTATGGTGAGGATCCGGCTGTTCAAATCACTGGCGTGCGCGGTGCCGCCGCCAGTGAGCAAACGCTGATCCAGGTCCAGAAAACGTTACAAGAAGATAAAATCACACCTAAGTCTGTGGCTCTGGAAGAGGGTGCTATTCTTGCGCGCTTCGACTCCACTGATACCCAACTGCGCGCACGTGAAGTGTTAATGGGCGTATTGGGCGATCAATACGTCGTGGCGCTTAACCTTGCACCGGCAACTCCACGCTGGCTGGCAGCCATTCACGCAGAACCGATGAAACTCGGTCTTGACCTGCGTGGCGGCGTTCACTTCCTGATGGAAGTGGATATGGACACCGCGCTGAGTAAGTTGCAGGAACAAAATATCGATAGCCTGCGCAGCGATCTGCGTGAAAAAGGCATTCCTTATACTACCGTTCGCAAAGAAGATAACTACGGTCTGAGCATCACCTTCCGTGATAGCAGCGCCCGTGATGAAGCTATCTCTTACCTGAGCAAGCGTCACCAGGATCTGGTTATTTCCAGCCAGGGCAGCAATGCTCTGCGTGCGGTGATGACCGATGCGCGCCTGAGCGAAGCCCGTGAATACGCGGTACAGCAGAACATCAACATTCTGCGTAATCGTGTTAACCAACTGGGTGTTGCTGAGCCGGTGGTCCAACGTCAGGGTGCTGACCGCATTGTGGTCGAACTGCCAGGCATTCAGGATACCGCGCGTGCGAAAGAAATTCTGGGCGCTACCGCGACGCTGGAATTCCGTCTGGTGAACACCAACGTTGACCAGTCTGCTGCGGCATCCGGGCGTGTACCGGGTGATTCGGAAGTGAAACAGTCTCGTGAAGGTCAGCCGGTTGTGCTGTACAAACGCGTGATCCTGACCGGTGATCATATCACCGACTCCACTTCCAGCCAGGACGAATACAATCAGCCGCAGGTTAACATCTCGCTGGATAGCGCGGGTGGTAACATCATGTCCAACTTCACCAAGGACAACATCGGTAAGCCGATGGCGACCCTGTTCGTGGAGTACAAAGACAGCGGTAAAAAAGATGCCAACGGTCGCTCAGTGCTGGTGAAACAGGAAGAGGTGATTAACATCGCCAACATCCAGTCTCGCCTGGGCAACAGCTTCCGTATCACCGGTATTAACAACCCGAACGAAGCGCGTCAGCTTTCTCTGCTGTTACGTGCCGGTGCGTTGATTGCGCCGATTCAGATTGTTGAAGAACGTACCATCGGTCCTACCCTGGGTATGCAGAACATTAAACAGGGTCTGGAAGCGTGTCTGGCCGGTCTGGTGGTGTCTATCCTGTTCATGATCTTCTTCTATAAGAAGTTCGGTCTGATCGCGACCAGTGCTCTGATTGCTAACTTGGTACTGATTGTCGGTATTATGTCGCTGCTGCCGGGCGCTACGCTGAGTATGCCGGGGATTGCGGGGATCGTCTTAACCCTTGCCGTCGCGGTCGATGCGAACGTACTGATTAACGAACGTATCAAAGAAGAGTTGAGTAATGGGCGTTCGGTGCAGCAGGCCATCAATGAAGGTTATGCGGGTGCATTTAGCTCCATCTTTGATGCGAACATTACGACGCTGATTAAGGTCATTATCCTGTACGCAGTTGGCACCGGGGCAATTAAAGGGTTCGCGATTACTACCGGTATTGGTGTGGCGACGTCGATGTTTACCGCGATTGTCGGTACACGTGCCATCGTAAACCTGTTGTATGGCGGCAAGCGCGTCAAAAAGCTGTCAATCTGAGGAGTGCGAAGTGGCACAGGAATATACTGTTGAACAATTGAACCACGGCCGTAAAGTCTGGGACTTTATGCGCTGGGACTACTGGGCTTTCGGCATTTCAGGTTTCCTGCTGATTGCGGCCATCGTGGTGATGGGCGTACGCGGGTTTAACTGGGGTCTCGATTTCACCGGTGGTACGGTAATTGAAATCACGCTGGAAAAACCGGCCGATATGGACGTGATGCGCGATGCGCTGGAGAAAGCGGGCTTTGTTGATCCGCTTCTGCAGAACTTCGGCAGCAGCCACGACATTATGGTGCGTATGCCGCCAACTGAAGGCGCAGACGGCGGTCAGGTACTGGGCAGCAAAGTGTTGAGTGTGATTAACGAATCCACCAACCAAAACGCCGCGGTGAAGCGAATTGAATTCGTGGGTCCGAGCGTGGGTGCAGACCTGGCGCAAACCGGTGCAATGGCGCTGATGGCAGCGTTGATATCTATCCTGGTGTACGTCGGTTTCCGCTTTGAGTGGCGACTGGCGGCAGGGGTAGTTATCGCTCTGGCGCACGACGTGATTATCACACTTGGGATCCTGTCGTTGTTCCATATCGAGATTGATCTGACTATCGTCGCATCGTTGATGTCGGTAATCGGTTACTCGCTGAACGACAGTATCGTCGTATCTGACCGTATTCGTGAAAACTTCCGCAAAATTCGTCGCGGTACGCCTTACGAAATCTTTAACGTGTCATTGACTCAGACGCTGCACCGTACGTTGATTACGTCCGGTACGACGTTGATGGTTATTCTGATGCTGTTCCTGTTCGGTGGTCCGGTACTGGAAGGCTTCTCGCTGACGATGCTGATCGGTGTTTCCATCGGTACTGCATCTTCTATCTACGTAGCATCGGCGCTGGCGCTGAAGCTGGGTATGAAGCGTGAGCACATGCTGCAGCAGAAGGTTGAGAAAGAAGGGGCGGATCAACCGTCAATTCTGCCTTAAACTATTAAGAGTGAAGATACTGGAATCCCGATCGCAAGGTCGGGATTTTTTTTGCCTGCGATTTGGTAGCAGTCCATTATCTTTTCCGGTCGCCATACTACTGACAGTATGCTGTCAGTAGCCCTGTCTTATAGTCCTTCTGAGATTACCCACACAGGCAGGAGGAAGTATGAATAACGTAATTAGCTGGTTTGAAATCCCCGTGGCACAAATGGAGCGCGCCATTGCTTTTTATGAGCCAGTGATGCAGGTTTCTTTGCGTCGTGAGAATATGGACAGCGCGGAGCTGGCCGTATTTCCACATCAGGATCCCGCTCCCGGCGGGGCGCTGGCTAAATTTGACGGTATTACGCCTTCAGCGCAGGGCGCTATTATTTATCTGCATACGGATGATTTGGCTGCAACTCTTAAACGCGTCGCCACCGCTGGCGGTCAGTGCGTGTTTGGTCCGCTCGAACTGGGGCAGGATATTGGCACTATTGCGCTGTTTACTGACAGCGAAGGCAATCGCGTTGGTTTACATCAACCCGCGTAATATTTTCAGGACTGAGGATTAAAATGACCAGACGCGCCGACCGCTTGTTTCAGATTGTACAAATCCTGCGTGGCAGGCGAGTGACCACGGCGGCGCTGCTGGCAGAACGTCTTGAGGTTTCTGAACGGACGATTTATCGCGATATCCGCGATCTCTCTTTATCCGGCGTGCCCATTGAAGGTGAAGTGGGCAGTGGATACCGCTTAATGGCGGGGTTTGATCTGCCGCCGTTGATGTTAACGCATCGCGAATCAGAAGCGTTAATGGTAGCGATTCGGTTGCTGAAAACATGGGGTGGGGATTCACTCTCACAGGCGCTGGAATCCGCGCAGGAAAAAGTGCTGGCGATATTGCCGCCAGAGTGTCGGCGCAGAGCCGAGCAAACGCGGGTTTTCGCGCCAGATTTTGGCAATCAGCCGCATTCACGCAGTGCTTTTGATCTCATACATCGCGCGGTTTCGGCGCAGCAGGTGCTGGCGCTGCATTATCGCGACGAGTCCGGGAATCTCTCCTGGCGCGACGTTCAGCCGCTGGGGCTATTTTTCTGGGGTGAGCACTGGTTGCTGGTTGCCTGGTGTGAGAAACGTGACGATTATCGCTGCTTTCGTGTTGATCGGTGTCTGAAGATCACGCCGCTCGACAGGCATTTTCGTGAATCTGCAGATCGCTCGCTAAGTGACTTTTTACGTAAAGTACGCTGTGAAGACCAGCCATAAAAAAGCCAGCGGTTAAGCTGGCTTGTCTGCGATAAATTGGCAGGATTAGAAGTTGTAACCTACGACCAGGTAACCACCCCAACCGGTAGATTTCGCGCTGAAGTCGCCTTCGCCCCAGTTCAGAGTATCTCCACCTTTCCACTGGCCGCCGTTATGGAAGTAACGCGCTACTACGGAGTAGTGCCAGTGATCGTAGTTCAGCGCCAGGACGTGGCTGGAAGCGATAGAGTTGCTGGTGCGGTTCGGATCATCACCCAAATCTGAGCCCCAGTCGAAGTTGGTGAAGCCGATGTAGGTCAGTTGGCCGCCCCAAACCTGGGTGATCGGCACAAAGTATTTCACTTTGAAACGGTAGCCATCCCACTCGTTTTCGTTGGATGCGCCATAGTTCTGCCACTGGTATTTAGCATACACGTTCAGGGACAGACCCATTGGCAGACCGGTATCGATATCGGTACCCAGACCCATATACCAGGTGCTCTGGCGGCTGGCTTTGTTATCACCCATATCGTAGATGTAGTTGTTGGCGAAATACCATTCTTTGAACGGACCAAAGCTCAGGTCAGCACCGGTCAGTTTATCGATGGAGAAACGCGGTTCGATTTCCATAAACAGCGGGGAACCGTCAGACCAGATGCCTTTATCGTTGCCGTTACCCCAGTCGAAGGTTTTCGGAATATCGATGTAGCCATAGAAGTCAAACCAGTCTTTTTTGGCAAACGCTTCGTATTCCAGATACACGTCATTGTTCAGTTTCGGAGAGAAACGGGTGTGGTAGCTTCCCACCACGTTGACGCTCTGGTGCCACCAGTCGGACAGATATTGCGGTTTGTCATTTTCTGCAGCGTTGGCAGTAAAAGACGAGGAGAGCGCCAGCACTGCACCGGCTGCAAGTAATGTTTTTTTCATATGTATGCCACTGTTTGAAATCCCTTTCGGGAGTGAAAAAGGCGCAAATTGCGTTTCTAAATATTTCGTGTTTCTTCGGAGCCTATTATAAAAATCATTGTTCACAAAAATATGTGTTGTTTCACAGTTCTATCATTTACGTAATCGATTGCGTTCACGTTTGCCTACTTTAGGCGGCGAATTGTACTGGCTCCCATGAATGTTGCCAAGTTTTACCAGAAATATCGGTTATGTCAGGTGAGTAACAAAACGGGCCGGAGTGATGTTGCGGAACGCACAAAACGTCCCGCAAAAAAGTTTATTGATTAACAGGCTGGATGTCGTGGATACGAACAAATCCTAACTGGTCCGGAGAGAGGCCATTTATCTGCAGCGGAATGTCTACGTCGCTGGGAGCAAGGATACTTGCCGGGGCCGTTACCAATTGGTTCTGAACGTTCGTTTCCTGATAGTTATCCGTGGTGCCCTGAATTTGTCCATACTCGACGGTGGCGCTAAAGGCGGGTAAAGGCGTAGTGGATTCACCCTGAATACGTAATGTGAGCCGCGTGCCGTCGGCGTTCGGCGCAATATTGACAAGTGACATCCGTAACATGCCAATCTGGCTGTCCAGTCGGGCTGGTGTATTGGAACCCGGCAGCAGATAGGCTCCGCTGGTTGATTTGGCATTCAACATATTTTGTTGTGTAATTTTTACCGTTTCCTGATTTAGCTGTGTCATCTCTTTATTCAACGTGCTAACGCTTTGATGCATCTGGCGTACTTCGCTTTGCTGTGCGCATGCGCTAAGACTAAAGAGACTTCCCACCAGGAGAATTCTTAGGTAACGTCTTGTCATTGTGATTACTTCCTTCATTGTCGCGATAGCATAATGGTAGTGCGCACCGAGCACGAAGGCATCGATCCTTTGTCTCAAAAGCGCTGCGCCTTTGTTGTCACGCCAGTTCAGGGTAAAATAGATTTCTGTTAACCACTGAGGACAGGACGCCGTATGCATTGCCCATTCTGTTTCGCCGTAGACACTAAGGTAATTGACTCTCGTCTTGTAGGCGAGGGCTCCTCAGTACGCCGCCGTCGGCAGTGTCTGGTCTGTAACGAACGTTTCACCACTTTTGAAGTGGCTGAGCTTGTCATGCCGCGCGTTGTGAAAAGCAACGATGTGCGTGAACCCTTTAATGAAGATAAGCTGCGCAGCGGCATGCTCAGAGCGCTTGAGAAACGTCCGGTCAGCTCAGATGACGTCGAAATGGCGTTGAATCATATCAAATCACAACTGCGTGCGACTGGCGAGCGTGAGGTGCCGAGCAAGATGATCGGCAACCTGGTGATGGAGCAGTTGAAAAAACTCGATAAAGTCGCCTACATCCGCTTTGCCTCGGTTTACCGGAGTTTCGAAGATATCAAAGAATTTGGCGAAGAGATTGCTCGCCTACAGGACTAAGCCATGCAGGATGAATTGTACATGGCGCGCGCGCTGAAGCTTGCTGCGCGCGGACGTTTTACCACTCACCCCAATCCCAACGTGGGCTGCGTGATTGTCAAAGATGGGGAGATCGTCGGTGAAGGGTATCATCACCGCGCGGGCGAACCGCATGCCGAAGTCCACGCTCTGCGCATGGCTGGAGAAAAAGCGCAAGGGGCGACTGCCTATGTAACGCTTGAACCCTGCAGCCATCATGGTCGTACCCCCCCGTGCTGCGATGCGCTGATTGCCGCAGGTGTGTCACGTGTGGTTGCAGCGATGCAGGATCCCAATCCGCAGGTAGCCGGTCGTGGTCTCTACCGTTTGCAGCAGGCGGGCATTGACGTCAGTCACGGGCTGATGATGAGCGAGGTTGAGCAGCTTAATAAAGGCTTTCTCAAGCGTATGCGTACGGGATTCCCCTACGTGCAGCTTAAACTTGGTGCGTCGCTTGATGGGCGTACGGCGATGGCCAGTGGTGAAAGCCAGTGGATAACCTCGCCACAGGCGCGTCGCGATGTGCAACGATTACGGGCGCAAAGCCATGCCATCTTAACCAGCAGCGCTACGGTGTTGGCTGACGACCCTCAGCTTACCGTGCGTTGGTCGGAACTTGGGGAGTCAACCCAGGCGAGTTACCCGCAGGAAAATCTGCGCCAGCCTATCCGCATTGTTGTTGATAGCCAGAATCAGGTCACGCCGGAACACCGTATTGTGCAACAGCCTGGAGAAACCTGGATTGCCCGGACAAAAGATGATCCTCGTAGTTGGCCGGAGACGGTGCGCAGTCTGAAGGTGCCGGAACATAACGGACATCTGGATCTGGTGGTGCTGATGATGCAACTGGGCAAGCAGCAAATTAACAGCATTTGGGTTGAAGCTGGTCCAACGCTTGCGGGCGCGTTATTACAGGCCGGTCTGGTCGATGAGCTAATCGTGTATGTTGCGCCTAAACTGTTAGGCAGCGATGCACGAGGATTATGTGTGCTTCCAGGCCTTGAGAAACTGGCTGACGCCCCCCATTTCAAATTCAACGAAATACGCCATGTAGGTCCGGACCTTTGCCTGCATTTAGTGGGCGCATGATCTCCCGGTTCGAAAGGGAAGCAGCGCACAGATTATTATGATAAAATCCGCCCCCCTGCGGGGTCTAGTGAATCCGAAGGAAGAATATGAACATTATTGAAGCTAACGTTGCTACCCCGGACGCTCGCGTCGCCATCACCATTGCGCGTTTCAACAACTTTATCAATGACAGCCTGCTGGAAGGTGCGATCGACGCCCTGAAACGTATTGGTCAGGTTAAAGATGAAAACATTACCGTCGTTTGGGTTCCGGGCGCGTATGAGCTGCCGCTGGCAGCCTCAGTACTTGCAAAATCCGGTAAATACGACGCGGTGATTGCGTTAGGTACGGTGATTCGTGGTGGTACCGCGCACTTCGAATATGTGGCTGGCGGTGCAAGCAATGGCCTGGCGCAGGTCGCTCAGGACAGTGGCATTCCGGTAGCCTTCGGTGTTCTGACCACCGAAAGTATTGAACAAGCCATCGAACGTGCTGGCACTAAAGCTGGCAACAAAGGCGCAGAAGCTGCACTGACTGCACTTGAAATGATTAATGTATTGAAAGCCATCAAGGCCTGATTTTTGTAAGGGGAAATCCGTGAAACCTGCTGCTCGTCGCCGCGCCCGTGAGTGTGCCGTCCAGGCGCTCTACTCCTGGCAGTTGTCCCAGAACGACATCGCTGATGTTGAATACCAGTTCCTGGCGGAACAGGACGTAAAAGATGTCGACGTTCTGTATTTCCGTGAACTGCTGTCCGGGGTGGCGACTAACAGCGCGTACCTGGATGGATTAATGAAGCCTTATCTGTCTCGTTTGTTGGAAGAGCTGGGTCAGGTAGAAAAAGCCGTGCTGCGTATTGCGCTGTTTGAACTGTCTAAACGTAGTGATGTGCCGTACAAAGTGGCCATCAACGAAGCGATTGAACTGGCGAAAACCTTCGGCGCTGAAGACAGCCATAAATTCGTGAACGGCGTACTGGATAAAGCAGCACCTGTGATTCGCCCCAACAAAAAGTAATCCCGAGGCCGGCTGGATGGTGGAACTTGTTTCCGCTGCCCCCGGCTTTTTCTTTTTTTTCTGCTGAGGCATAACGTATGGCATGCGGCGAATTTTCCCTGATTGCCCGTTATTTTGACCGCGTAAGAACGTCTCGTCTTGATGTCGAAACCGGTATTGGTGACGATTGCGCACTTCTGAACATCCCTGAAAAACAGACGCTGGCGATCAGCACCGATACGCTGGTGGCAGGTAACCACTTCCTCCCCGACATTGATCCCACCGATCTCGCCTGGAAAGCGCTGGCGGTGAATTTGAGCGATCTGGCGGCGATGGGAGCCGATCCTGCGTGGCTGACGCTGGCGCTCACGCTGCCTGACGTCGATGAAGCCTGGCTTGAAGCCTTCAGCGATGGCCTGTTTGAACTCCTCAATTACTATGATATGCAGCTGATAGGTGGTGACACCACGCGTGGGCCACTGTCGATGACGCTGGGTATCCACGGCTACGTCCCTGTTGGACGGGCCTTAAAACGCTCCGGTGCGAAACCGGGGGACTGGATTTATGTGACCGGTACGCCGGGCGACAGCGCGGCCGGGCTGGCGATTTTGCAGGATCGCTTGCAGGTGGCAGATGCAAAAGACGCAGACTATCTGCTTAAACGTCATCTGCGTCCAACACCGCGTATTTTGCAGGGACAAGCTCTGCGCGATCTGGCCAGTGCGGCTATCGATATTTCCGACGGCCTGATTTCCGATCTGGGGCATATCGTCAATGCCTGCGGCTGTGGGGCGCGGGTTAACGTCGATGCGTTGCCATACTCTACGGCATTTGCCCAACACGTTGAGCCGGAACAAGCCCTGCGCTGGGCGCTCTCGGGTGGTGAAGATTATGAGTTATGCTTTACCGTACCGGAAATTAACCGTGGCGCACTGGACGTGGCGCTGGGAAATCTCGGCGCATCGTTTACCTGCATTGGGCAGATGAGCGCGGACGTGGAAGGCATTCACTTTACGCGCGACGGAAAACCCGTCACGTTCGACTGGAAAGGATATGACCATTTTGCCGCGCCTTAAAAAAGATGTCGCCAAAAGCCGCCTGAGTATGCGCAATCCGTGGCACCTGTTGGCCACCGGTTTTGGCAGCGGGCTGAGCCCAATTGTTCCAGGCACGATGGGATCGCTGGCGGCGATCCCTTTTTGGTATTTAATGACGTTTCTGCCGTGGCAGCTGTATTCACTGGTGGTCATGTTGTCTATCTGTATCGGCGTTTATCTGTGCCATCAAACGGCGAAAGATATGGGCGTGCACGATCACGGTAGCATTGTCTGGGACGAGTTTGTCGGGATGTGGATAACCCTGATGGCGCTGCCGACCCACGACTGGCAGTGGGTCGCCGCCGGATTTGTGATTTTCCGTATTCTGGATATGTGGAAGCCGTGGCCGATCCGTTGGTTCGATCGCAACGTGCATGGCGGTACGGGGATCATGATTGATGATATTGTGGCCGGAATACTCTCCGCCGGAATTTTGTATTTTATCGGCCATCACTGGCCGGTAGGTATCATTTAAATAGGTTTACCGGATGTCAGCGTAAACGCCTTATCTGGCCTGGAAACACGATGTCGGTTTCGTCGGCCCGATAAGCGCAGCGCCATCGGGCAGTGCCAGATTATTTAAATCCGACCACCGGATGCTGTTTGTACGGCGTTTCCAGCTCGGCAATCTGCTCTGGCTTCAGCGTCAAATCCACCGCATTAAGTAACTCATCCAACTGTTCCTCGCGTGAAGTGCCGATAATCGGCGCTGCCACACCCGGTTTGCTCAGCAGCCAGGCCAGCGCAACCTGCGCACGCGTTACGCCTAATTCCTCACTGACACCGGTCAGCCGCGCGGCAATTTGCGCGTCGTTTTCATCGCTCTTAGAGTATAAATTTTTACCGACTTCATCAGAAACCAGACGTGCGGTCGTTTCTCCCCAGGGGCGCGTCAGGCGACCACGCGCCAGCGGACTCCAAGGGATCACCGCGACGCCTTCCTGATAGCAAAGCGGCAGCATTTCTCGTTCTTCCTCACGGTAGATCAGGTTGTAGTGATCCTGCATGCTAACGAACTGCGCCCAGCCGTGTTGTTTCTGTAAGGCCAGCGCCTGAGCAAACTGAGACGCGTGCATGGATGAGGCGCCAATATAGCGAGCTTTACCGGCTTTCACTACGTCGTTAAGGGCTTCCAGCGTTTCTTCGATAGGCGTATTGTAATCCCAGCGGTGAATTTGCAGGATGTCCACATAGTCCATACCCAGGCGTCTGAGGCTATCGTCGATTGAGCGCAAGATTTGTGCGCGGGATAATCCTTCCGCTAAATCATCAACCTGGTGAAAAACCTTGGTGGCGACCACGACATCTTCGCGGCGGGCGAAATCACGCAGCGCGCGGCCGACAATCTCTTCGCTGCTGCCAGCGGAGTAGCTGTTGGCGGTATCAAAAAAGTTAATGCCGCCTTCAAGAGCGTGTTTGATTATCGGGCGGCTGCTTTCTTCAGGTAGCGTCCAGGCGTGATTGCCGCGATTGGGCTCGCCAAACGTCATGCAACCCAGGCAAAGGCGGGAGACCCGTAGGTCGGTTTTTCCTAAGGTGTTGTATTTCATTAATCCACTCCTGCTATGCTCGTGATGAGTTAAGCATAGCAGGAGCGGGGAGGGGATTATGCCAGCCAGGCCTTGATTTTGGCCTCAATTCCGGCGGCATTAAGTCCCAGTTCGGCGCGAGCCTCGTCCTGAGTCCCCTGTGGGATGAAGAAGTCAGGCAGGCCAATGTTCAGCACCGGAACAGGCTTGCGATGGGCCATTAGCACTTCGTTTACGCTGCTACCAGCGCCGCCCATAATGGCATTCTCTTCGAGGGTGACCAGCACCTCGTGTTGGGCTGCCATTTCGAGGATCAACGTTTCATCCAACGGTTTCACAAAGCGCATATCAACCAGCGTGGCGTTCAGTGACTCTGCGACCTGAGCGGCTTCCGGCATTAGGGTGCCGAAGTTGAGAATCGCTACTTTCTCCCCGTGACGCTTCACGATGCCTTTGCCGATTGGCAGATGTTCCAGCGGCGCCAGCTCAACGCCCACCGCGTTACCGCGCGGATAACGTACGACCGTTGGACCGTCGTTGTAGTGATAGCCGGTGAACAGCATCTGGCGACATTCGTTCTCATCGCTTGGGGTCATAATGACCATTTCCGGGATGCAGCGCAGGAAAGAGAGGTCGAACGCCCCTTGGTGGGTTTGTCCATCTGCGCCAACGATACCCGCCCGGTCGACGGCGAACAGGACCGGCAGTTTCTGGATGGCGACATCATGCAGTACCTGATCGTAAGCGCGTTGCAGGAAGGTGGAGTAAATAGCCACGACCGGCTTATAACCGCCAATCGCCAGACCGGCTGCAAACGTCACCGCGTGCTGCTCGGCAATCGCCACATCAAAGTAGCGGTCCGGGAACTTACGTGAGAACTCCACCATACCGGAGCCTTCGCGCATCGCCGGGGTGATCGCCATCAGCTTATTGTCTTTCGCCGCGGTCTCGCACAGCCAGTCACCGAAGATTTTTGAATAGCTCGGCAGGCCGCCGCTGCTTTTCGGCAGGCATCCGCTGGATGGATCGAATTTGGGTACCGCGTGGAACGTAATCGGATCTTTTTCCGCCGGCTCGTAGCCACGACCTTTTTTGGTCATGATGTGCAGGAACTGTGGACCTTTGAGATCGCGCATGTTCTTAAGCGTGGTGATAAGCCCCAGCACGTCGTGTCCGTCCACCGGGCCAATATAGTTAAAGCCCAGCTCTTCAAACAGCGTACCCGGCACAACCATGCCTTTGATGTGCTCTTCGGTACGTTTGAGCAGTTCTTTAATCGGTGGTACACCGGAGAACACTTTCTTCCCGCCTTCGCGCAGCGAGGAGTAGAGTTTGCCTGAGAGCAGTTGCGCCAGGTGATTGTTCAGCGCGCCGACGTTCTCTGAAATCGACATTTCGTTGTCGTTGAGGATAACCAGCATGTCGGGCTTAATATCACCCGCGTGGTTCATCGCTTCAAATGCCATGCCTGCGGTGATTGCACCGTCCCCAATCACACAAACGGTACGGCGTTCCTTGCCTTCTTTCTCGGCGGCAACCGCAATACCGATACCTGCGCTGATGGAGGTTGAGGAGTGCCCAACGCTCAGTACGTCATATTCGCTCTCACCGCGCCATGGGAATGGATGCAAACCGCCTTTCTGCCGAATGGTGCCGATTTTATCGCGGCGGCCGGTCAGAATTTTGTGCGGGTAAGCCTGATGACCCACATCCCAGATTAACTGGTCAAACGGGGTGTTGTAGACGTAGTGCAGCGCTACGGTGAGTTCCACCGTGCCCAGACCAGAGGCGAAGTGCCCGCTGGAACGGCTTACGCTGTCGAGCAAATAGCGGCGCAGTTCGTCGCAAAGCTTTGGCAGGCTCTCTTTTGGCAGCAGGCGTAACTCCTGAGTGGAGTCGACCAGCGCCAGGGTCGGGTATTTGGCTATATCAAAACTCATCGCAAGCTCATGGGATATGTTGGTTTATTTATCACGCTGGATTATGTAGTCCGCTAGCGCTTCCAGTGCCGAGGTATCGAGTGACTGTGCGGCCAGCAAACTTAGCGACTGGCGGGCATCCTCAATTAAATCCCGGGCTTTATTCTGGGCTTGCTCAAGACCCAGAAGTGCAGGATAGGTACTTTTGCCAAGCTGCTGGTCAGCACCCTGACGTTTACCCAATGTTGCAGTATCGCCTACCACATCCAGGATGTCATCCTGAACCTGGAAGGCCAGACCGATGCTTTCAGCGTACTTGTCGAGTATTGCCAGGCATTCTCGCCCTTTATCGCCTGCGCTTAACGCACCCAGACGCACGGCGGCGCGAATCAATGCCCCGGTTTTATGGCGGTGAATACGCTCCAGCGCATCCAATTCTACCTGATGGCCTTCAGCGTCCAGATCCAACGCCTGACCGCCGCACATACCGGCGATACCGCTGGCCTGGGCCAGTTCAGAGATCATCGCGATGCGGTCACGATCAGAAACTTCCGGCATCGGGGCGTCGCTGATAATGGAGAACGCCAGCGTCTGTAGCGCATCTCCGGCCAGGATCGCATTAGCCTCGCCAAATTTTACGTGGCAGGTCGGCAGACCGCGGCGCAGGTCATCGTCGTCCATCGCGGGTAAGTCATCGTGCATCAGCGAATAGGCATGGATACACTCGACGGCGGCAGCGGGAGCATCAAGCGTACTCAGGCTGACGCCAAACATCTGACCGGTCGCGTACACCAGAAACGGGCGCAGACGTTTACCGCCTAATAATGCGCCATATTGCATGGTTTCGACCACGGGAGTGTTCTGAAAGGGCAATGGCGCGATAAAACGGCTCAGTGCCTGGTTGGCCTGCTCAACGCAAGCCTGTAGCTGCTGCGTAAAATCCATTTACTCATTATCCGGTGTGAAAGGCGTAAGGGCGGCGTCTTCAGTATCTGACAGCAGGATTTGTACGCGCTGTTCAGCCTGCTGCAACTTGACCTGTCCCTGACGTGCTAACTGTACGCCACGTTCAAATTCGTTCAGCGCTTCTTCCAGCGGCAGGTCGCCGCTTTCCAGACGGGTAACAATCTGTTCCAGGTCGCTCAGCGCTGTTTCAAAACTGGCTGGCGCTTCATTTTTCTTCGGCATAATGAATGTCTGACTCTCTGTATTGGCAGCACAAGACTATGGTAACGGACTCGCACTGATAAGCAAATAACGCGCAATGGTAAGGCGATGTGCACAGGATGACCATGATGGTGGTATACTTGCGCGCCTGGATGCAGCCGCAGGGTATGGGCTGCTGTATTTTTTTCCATTACAAGTCATTCAGACTTGCCAAAGAACCATTGCCGCCATGAAGTTTATCATTAAATTGTTCCCAGAAATCACCATCAAAAGCCAATCTGTGCGTTTGCGCTTTATAAAAATTCTGACAGGGAACATTCGTAACGTTTTAAAGCACTATGATGAAGACCTTGCCGTTGTCCGCCACTGGGACCACGTTGAGGTTCGCGCTAAA
Organism: Citrobacter sp. 506; assembly: GCF_050434985.1. Taxonomy (NCBI): domain Bacteria; kingdom Pseudomonadati; phylum Pseudomonadota; class Gammaproteobacteria; order Enterobacterales; family Enterobacteriaceae; genus Citrobacter; species Citrobacter sp. 506. Next base: position 1,873,290 of record NZ_JBNDJN010000001.1, on the reverse strand, counting down.
GATGAAAGCCAGCGCCTGGATATTCGTGACGCGCTGACCCGTATTCCGGGGATCCACCATATTCTCGAAGTTGAAGACGTGCCGTTTACCGATATGCACGATATTTTCGAGAAAGCGCTGGTGCAGTATCGCGATCAACTGGAAGGCAAAACCTTCTGCGTACGCGTTAAGCGTCGCGGTAAGCATGAGTTTAGCTCTATTGAGGTGGAACGCTATGTTGGCGGTGGACTGAACCAGCATATTGAATCCGCGCGCGTGAAGCTGACGAAGCCGGACGTGACGGTTAATCTTGAAATCGAAAACGACCGTCTGCTGCTGGTTAAAGGCCGCTATGAAGGTATTGGCGGTTTCCCGATCGGGACGCAGGAAGATGTACTGTCGCTGATTTCCGGTGGTTTCGACTCCGGCGTGTCCAGCTATATGCTGATGCGTCGCGGCTGCCGCGTGCACTACTGCTTCTTTAATCTCGGCGGCGCAGCGCATGAAATCGGCGTTCGCCAGGTGGCGCATTATCTGTGGAACCGCTTTGGTAGCTCGCATCGCGTGCGTTTTGTCGCGATCAACTTTGAGCCGGTGGTTGGCGAGATCCTGGAGAAAGTCGACGACGGTCAGATGGGCGTGGTCCTTAAACGTATGATGGTACGTGCAGCGTCGAAAGTCGCTGAGCGCTACGGCGTACAGGCGCTGGTAACCGGTGAAGCGCTGGGCCAGGTGTCCAGCCAGACGCTGACCAACCTGCGCCTGATCGATAACGTTTCTGACACCCTGATCCTGCGCCCGCTTATCTCCCATGATAAGGAGCACATCATTAATCTGGCGCGTGAAATTGGTACTGAGGACTTTGCCCGTACCATGCCGGAATACTGCGGTGTGATTTCAAAAAGCCCGACGGTGAAAGCGATTAAAGCGAAGATTGAGGCCGAAGAAGAAAACTTCGATTTCTCTATCCTCGATAAAGTGGTTGAAGAAGCGAACAATATCGATATTCGTGATATCGCCCAGCAGACGCAGCAGACCGTGGTGGAAGTGGAAACCGTGAGCGGCTTCGGCCCGAACGATGTGATTCTGGATATCCGCTCTGTGGATGAACAGGATGACAAACCGCTGAAGGTTGACGGTGTGGACGTCGTTTCTCTGCCGTTCTACAAATTGAGCACCAAATTCGGCGATCTGGACCAGAGTAAAACCTGGCTGCTGTGGTGTGAACGCGGAGTGATGAGCCGTCTGCAGGCGCTGTATCTGCGCGAGCAGGGCTTTGAAAACGTGAAGGTATATCGCCCGTAGTGACTTTTGCCTGAGGGTGCTGCGCTTATCAGGCCTGCAAGCGGTATGTTTTGTAGGCCTGATAAATTGTTTACGCTGCTATCCGGTAATATAACAAAATTATTCAAAACGGACGGGGAGCTTTTTCCCGTTCGACTCCCAGACACCCTGATAGACGCCGTCTTTTAACTCCAGCGTTATCTTCTCTTCCGATTGTTCAGCGGCAGACGTCTTAAGTACATAATGTTGATTGTCGGCTGTGTCGCATTTACCGTTTAATTCAATCGGTGCGCCAAATTTCTGGTAAAAGTAAGCCCCTTCAAAAAAATCACCGTATTTGCAGTCGACCTTCAACACAATACGCATGCTTTTTCCCAACGTGCCGTACATGACCTTGCCGTCAATGCCGGGCGCTGGCGAAACCGGTGTAGTTCTCTTTGCGGTAGTCAGATACTGGCCGTAAGGCGTGAGCTGATTATGCAGTTCAACGGTCGGGATTTTCGTGGTGAAATCGCCCAGTTCGTCACCCGCGCGATTGGCGTGGTTGCTACAACGTCCGTTCAGGAAAGCCAGATGGTCTTTTTGCAGGGAGAATTTGTCGATGTAGTACAGACCGTCGGTGTAGGTTGCACACGATGCGTAGAATTCGGCAAAGCCAGAATCTCCACCGTCTTCTTTTATTTGCTCCGGCTTTTGTGATTTCTGTGCGTCAACAAAGGTATCAATTTGGCTGCGGATATCTTTTCTGATGCGGGTGTTTAATTCGGTCATCGTGGAGCGGGAAAAGAGGTCGTTAAGGGTAATTGTCGCGCCGTTGGCTAAATCGAAGCTGATTGGTACATTGTACGACTCGCAATACGCCCCGCAGCCTTCGACAAACATGTTGAGAGTCAACACTTTGGCGTCGCGATACTCAACCGTGTAGTCAAGGTTTGCGGTGGGATTCATCTCTGATTTCGCAAACTGATTCACGGTCGCTCGTGGATTATTTCCCGGTAGCTGATTGATAAAGCTTGTGAAAATATAATCGTTAATGCGTTTTGCAACCTGTGGGTTATCCGTTGAGGTAAACCACGGCACGCGATATTGCATCTCAGTGCTTGCGGGATAGCGATACTCAAGGCTCTCAATTTCAAGTTGAGTCGCACTGGCGTAGCCGGAAAGGAGCAGTAAAGCCACTCCGCTCAGATATCCTTTCATCATAATTCCTTGAATGCGAGTGGCCTGAAGATTACTCGTAGTAGTTATAAATTCCCGCAGCCATCACCAGTTGTGATGCCACTTCGTAAGCTTTTTCGCGACTCACCAGGAGATCAATGATTTTTAAACCGAAATCGATTGAGGTTCCCGGTCCCTGGCTGGTTAACAGATTGACGCGCGGATCCCATACGACGCGCTTATCCTGCCACTGGTCAGTGGGAATATTGTCTTTCAGCGCCGGAAAACCGGTCATGTTACCGATGGGAAAAATATCGTGTGGGACGAGGACTGTGGCGGCAGCGGCGCAAATTGCCGCGACAATGCGCCCGGAGCGATGAAACTGTTTCACGGTTTCGACAAGCAGAGGGCTGTCGCGAAAACACTCGGCGCCTTTAATACCGCCGGGCAGCACGATAATGTCGAAATCCCCGTCAGCAACTTCCACTAATGGTGCATCCGCCAGTAGTTTTACGCCGCGTGAGCACACGATCGTCAGGCCGCCATCGCTGGCAACGCTTGCGGTCGTGACCTTAATTCCGCCGCGAACCAGCAGATCGATAGTGGTGACTGCTTCGGTCTCTTCACTACCAGGGGCGAGACATACCAGTGCTTGAGCGCTCATACTCACTTTCCTTTCTCTTAACCATTTCAAACAGGCGGGCATTTTCCGGGACGGCGATGCCGTGCGCGCGGGCGCGTTTTAACAAATAACCGGTAATGTAGTCGATCTCAGTATGGCGCAGGGCATGTATGTCTTGCAGCATTGATGAGATATTTTCCGCCGTACTGTCAATCACTTGCTCAACATAATAGCGTAAATCATCTGCTGATGTGTGGTGGCCTTCGCGTTCAATGACCGCCGCCACCTCCTCGCAGATGAGTGCTATTTTTTCAGGATGATGGCGTAACTCTCCATTCGAGCAATCCCATAATGCGGTCAGCGGGTTAATGACGCAGTTGACGGCCAGCTTGCGCCACAACTCAGCGCGAATATTGTTGTGCCAGGCGACGTCCGGCAGCACCTCTTGCAGGACTTCAGCCAGATAACTGAAATCACCGTCTTGTTCACGCGCCGGACCAATCCTTGTTGTTCCCTGAGCGACATGAATGATCACGTTGCCGTCACGGCGTGCCGCGTGGGTTGTGGTGCCCATCAGCAGAGGTTGCTTAATGTTATGCAACTCTTCAATCGTCCCCATACCGTTGTGAATCAGCAGAATGGGAGTGGTGTCAGGCAGAATGGAGGCCAGGCCTTTGACCGCATCAGAAACCTGCCAGGCTTTCAGAGTGACAAGCAACAGGTCGCTTTTCGCCAAAAAATCGGGGTCGTTTGCCGTCAGGGATTCATTGAATACTGACCCATCCGTGTCGATCAGGTTAACGCTGCAATAGGGTTGCGGTACGCGTAGCCACCCCTGAACCTCATGTCCATGTTTGCACAGCGTGGTTAGCCAAAGCTGTCCTAACGCTCCACATCCCAGTACGGTAATTTTCATTCTTCCTCCTCACCTGCAACATCACCAGGTGTTAATCCATATCGGCCGTACCCCATTATTGTTCGCAGGTATCAGTACCACGTACAATTAAAGGATACAGCCTAGTATAGCGCTGTCTGTTGTGTAACTTTGCAGGTATTATGCTTCGCATCAAAAATGAAGGGAGAGGAAAAGATGCCATCTTTCGATATTGTTTCTGAAGTTGATCTTCAGGAAGCCCGTAACGCGGTAGATAACGCCAGCCGCGAAGTGGAGTCACGCTTTGATTTTCGTGGCGTTGAAGCGACTTTTGAGCTGAACGAGTCGAATAAGACGATTAAGGTGCTAAGCGAGTCTGATTTCCAGGTCAATCAGTTGCTGGATATTTTACGTGCCAAGCTGCTGAAACGTGGTATTGAAGGCACTTCGTTGGACGTACCAGAAACCTTCGTGCACAGCGGTAAAACCTGGTTTGTTGAAGCTAAGCTGAAACAGGGCATTGAAAGCGCGGTGCAAAAGAAAATCGTTAAGCTGATCAAAGACAGCAAACTGAAGGTGCAGGCGCAAATTCAGGGCGAAGAAATCCGCGTGACCGGCAAGGCGCGTGACGATCTGCAATCCGTTATGGCGCTGGTTCGCGGCGGCGATCTCGGCCAGCCGTTCCAGTTTAAGAACTTCCGCGATTAAGTCGTAATGCCTGATGGCGCTACGCTTATCCGGCCTACAGGTTGCACACGCTATTTGTAGGCCGGCTCAAACGATAGTCGCCATCTGGCACTCTTCACGCCTGACTGATGGCCTGTTCAACCTCAAATCGATTCGTCACTTTGCTGTCGATTTTCACGTAAGCCGAATGCTCTTTCGCTACAATTAACACTTCGCTTATCCCTTCTTTAGCCAGCAGACGCTGCTTAAGGGTGTCATCTGCGGCAATCTCAGGTGGGATTTCCACTCGCAGGCTACTGACATACGGCGGCTCTTTCATTGTGCTTGCCACCAACAACCAAACTGCCGCCAGAAGCGCGCCGGCCAGGAATACCGCCTGACCATCAAACATTTCGACCACCCAACCGCCGAGCGAACCGCCAATCGCCACGCCAAGAAACTGGCTGGTGGAGTAAACGCCCATCGCCGTGCCTTTATAGCCAGCCGGAGACTCTTTGCTGATAAGCGAGGGGAGGAGGGCCTCCATCAGGTTGAAGGCGAGGAAGAATATCTGAACGCCTGCAATCAGCCCCCAAAAACGCACGTTAGCGCTCCACAATACAATCTCTGCGATAAGGATCAGTAACACGCAGGCGAGGAATACGCGCTTCATCCGCCGCTTCACTTCTGCGTAAATGATGAACGGCACCACGGAAACAAAGGACAGCAGCATCGTCACCAGATAAATTTTCCAGTGTTCTGCGGCGGGGAAACCGGCTTTCGCCAGTTGGCCCGGTAAGGCGACGAAAGTGGACATCAACAAAATGTGCAGACACATGATGCCAAAGTTAAGCTTGAGCAGTTTGGGCTCCGCCAGCACTTTGCTGAAGCTGTCTTTTACCATGCCAGATTCGCGGTTCAGCATGTGGCTGGTGCTATTGGGAACGACCCAAATAGTCAGCACGATACCGGTGGTTGCAAGAGCTGCAATCATCCAGAACAGCGCGTGTAGACCCAGCGCATGAGTAACGATCGGTCCTAGCACCATCGCAATGGCGAAGGTGATACCAAAGCTGACGCCGATAAACGCCATCGCTTTGGTACGGTTTTGCTCACGGGTTAAGTCGGAAAGCAGCGCCATCACGGCGGCGGCAATCGCGCCAGAGCCTTGCAAAGCGCGACCGAGAATAATGCCCCAGATTGAATCGGAGAGGGCGGCAATCACGCTGCCGAGAACGAACACCGCCAGCCCGCCGACGATAAGCGGCTTACGACCGATGCGGTCAGAAAGCAGACCAAAGGGGATCTGGAACACGGCTTGCGCCAGACCATAAATGCCAATGGCAAGGCCAATCAGCGCTTCACTGGCCCCCTGTAGCGCCATACCGTACGTGGTCAGAACCGGCAGAACCATAAACATGCCAAGCATGCGCAACGAGAATACGGTCCCTAAACCCCAGGTGGCGCGCAACTCACCGGGCGTCATTTTGTAATCGTTCATTCCCACCTCTGTATTAATTTCGCGCCTAGTGTAAAGCGGGGAAGGAGTGCGGTAAACCTCTACGATATGTGGAATTGTGTAGTGGGAAAATTGAAATAATTACAACTGCAACTAATTTACTTGCGATAATTACAGGTGTAGTCTTTTGGTGGTTATTTCTAATGGAAAGAGGGAAAAGGAAAATGGCGATTCCGGGCAATATGTGGATTTATGACGATGGTGGTGCGCTGATTAAGGGCGGGTGTGATGTAAAGGGAAGAGAATACAGTATTGAATTTAAAGGCTTTCATCACAATTTGTCTATTCCCACTGATAACGGTACAGGCAAGCCAACAGGCACACGCCAACATTCACCGATGATGATCGTCAAAGAGTTTGACTACTCCAGCCCGTATTTATACAAAGCTGTCGCTTCTGGTCAGAATCTTAAGTCTGCAGAGATTCGTTGGTACAAAATCAATGATGCCGGTCAGGAAGTTGAATACTTCAATATGTTTCTGGAAGGGGTGCGGATTGTCTCCGTTTCTCCCTCGATGGCTGGTCCAGAGGACATGAATAATAACCATCTTGAAACCATAGAATTACGCTACGAAAAAATCACCTGGAAGCATTGCGACGGGAACATTATCTATACCGACGCATGGAATGACCGGCAGACGGCATAATGGGGGATTGAATGGACACAACTGAAGAGGCGAATGGAACCTATTGGTATCATGGTCACAGCAATCTGTCCGCTGGCGAATTGTTCGATCTCATCTTTCTGGAACAGTTTTGTGATGAGTTAGGTATTGGTATTGAATCGGGAGCCGCTATTCTGGCTGGTCAACCCTGGTTGAAGACGAGACAAAAACCTTCCGGGGCTATTGAAGGAACAAGTGTTGTTTCCAAATACGGGAGAATGCTTCTGAAAGATGCGCGGGTACCATTTGGTATTAAAGTCCCCACTCCGGTGGGGTTAAGGATACAAAGCACTAACAAACTCGCTGCTGTGATTGCTCGTTATGTACCCTGGCTTGGGTGGATTGGTCTTGTAAATGCACTTGTGCAAGTATCCAGAAAGACTCAGATAAAATACAACTTAATTGCTCGCTCTAAAGATCGCATTCAGTGGACATCATTCTAATGAGTATTCAAGACGATGTGTTAAAGCTTTTCAGGGAAGAAATACCTGGGTATTTGGATGAAAACTGGAAAGAGGTTCCTTTAGAACTCGACTCAGATTTGTTTGATGCCCCCGGTGATGATCTTCACAGTGCTCTGGATCGATATGAGAAAGAGTTCAAAGTCGATTTATCATGTGTGAACTGGAAACCTTATTATCCATGGCACAATCTGCCACTATTCACTAGATGGTTCAAAGCTAACCGGGAAGAAGTGGAAGCAACACGCATACCGCTAACCGTAAGGATGTTTGCTGAGTCGGCTGAAGCGGGGAAATGGCTTTATGACTGAATAACATCCCTGCCAATAAAAAAGGGTGCCGGAGGCACCCTTTTCGTATCAGCAGATCGTTACCAGACGTAAGTCAGCAGGTTCTGCGAATTTGGCACCATAAAGTCAACGGACATCATCACGGAAAGCGCGGTAATGGCGATGATGGAGAAACCGAACAGCTTGCGCGCCCAGACCCTGTCATCTTCCACTTTATAACCGCGCAGCGCCATGCCCAACCACCAGACGCTCACCGCCGCAGCAACAATCAGGTATTTATAACCAGCATAGCCGCCCAGGGTGAGCATCAGCGTGGCGATAGCAAACGCCACGATGTACAGCGTGATATGGTTCTTCGCGACCGAAATACCTTTCACCACTGGCAGTACCGGGATGTTGGCTGCCTGATAATCCTTAAAGCGGAAAATCGCAATCGCGTAAGAGTGCGGCATCTGCCACAGACTGAAAATAGCCAGCAGAATCAGCGCACCGCTATCGAACTCACCGGTTACGGCGCAGTAGCCAATCACCGGCGGCGCAGCACCGGAGAGTGAGCCAATCAGCGTGCCATAAACGGAATGGCGCTTCATGTACAGGCTATAGACGCCCACATAGACCACGAAGCCCATTACTCCCAGCCAGCAGGCCAGAGGGTTCGCGCCAAACCACAGCAGCATAAAGCCAGCAATACCCAGCAGGGTGGCGTATACCAGCGAGACCGCAGGGGAAATCAGACCTTTAACCAGCACGCGGTTTTTGGTCCTCTCCATCTTCCTGTCGATATCCCTGTCGATGTAGTTGTTAAATACACAACCCGACGCCACAACCAGTGACACCCCAACCAACGTGTAGATAAACAGGGGATAATCAATGCTGCCTTTCGAGGCCAGCAGGAATCCCCCAATCACCGAGATCAGGTTGCCAAAGATGATGCCTGGTTTTGTTACTTGCAGGTATTGCTTAAACATCATAATCGCCGCTCTTAGTGCATCATCATGTTGTAGTTAAGGTTCCACATAATCCAGATGGAGCCCACAACCAGGATGGCGATGATTAGCACAGTAAAGACAAAGGCTGTCATGTTCCAACCTTCATCAGATTTGCTATTCATGTGCAGGAAGCACACCAGGTGCACCAGAATCTGTACCACTGCCATTGCCAGAATAGTTCCCAGAATGACGGCAGGAGAGGCAGAACCTGTCATGACCATCCAGAACGGAATAACCGTCAGGATTATCGACAGGATAAAACCTGTCATGTAGGTTTTTACGCTGCCATGGGATGCGCCGCCGCTCTCGTTAGAATGACTCATTACATCGCCCCCATCAGATAAACAACAGTGAACACACAGATCCACACCACATCCAGGAAGTGCCAGAACAGGCTCAGGCACATGATGCGGGTACGGTTAGTACTGGTCAGGCCGCGACGAGCAACTTGCACCATCAGCACCGCCATCCAGATAAGACCGGAGGTGACGTGCAGGCCGTGCGTGCCGACCAGCGCGAAGAACGCAGACAGGAAGCCGCTGCGATCCGGCCCCATACCGTTAACAATCAGGTGATGGAATTCATAGAGTTCCATCCCGATGAATCCGGCACCGAACAAGAAGGTCAACGCCAGCCAGGAGATAACCTGGCTCTTGTTGTTCTTGTACATGGCGATCGCCGCCATGCCGTAAGTAATAGAGCTGAATAACAGCAGGAATGTTTCAACCAGAACGAACGGCAGTTCAAAAATGTCCTTACCTGTTGGGCCACCTGCGGTGCCGTTCACCAGAACGGCATAGGTTGCAAACAAAATAGAGAACAGAATGCAGTCGCTCATCAGGTAGACCCAGAATCCGAAGATCTTGGTCTGGCCTGCATCGTGGTGCCCGTGTTCGTGCGCGTGGGCAGTCGCGTGCGTTAAAGTATCAGTTGCCATTTTTCAGCCCTGCCTTAGTAATCTCATCGAAATGCTGGTTTTCCAGTTTTTCGACTTCCGGGACCGGCACGTAGTAATCCACGTCTTCATCAAAGCTTTTCACAATCCAGCTGATGATCATGCCTGCGAAGCTTGCAATCGCCAGCCACCAGATATGCCAGATCATGGCGAAACCAAACAGTGTTGCGAAGGCGGTAATGACGATACCGGCACCGCTGTTTTTCGGCATATGAATTTCTTCATAGTGCGCAGGCTGCTTGTACGCTTCACCTTTTTCTTTCATTTCCCAGAAGGCATCACGCTCGTGAACGTGCGGCACAACGGCAAAGTTGTAGAACGGAGGCGGGGAAGAGGTTGCCCACTCCAGCGTACGACCACCCCATGGGTCACCGGTCAGGTCGCGGTTCTGCTCGCGGTCGCGAATAGAAACGAAGATCTGAATCAGCTGGCACAGGATACCCAATGCAATCAGTGCGGCACCGCAGGCGGCAACGACCAGCATCGGATGGAACTGCGGGTCAATCTGCTGGCTGAGGCGACGGGTCATCCCCATAAAGCCCAGCACATACAGCGGCATAAACGCCACGAAGAAGCCGATGATCCAGAACCAGAATGCGCGTTTACCCCAGGTTTCGTTCAGCGTGAAGCCAAACGCTTTTGGCCACCAGTAGGTCATACCTGCGAAGCATCCAAATACGACGCCGCCGATGATAACGTTATGGAAGTGCGCAATCAGGAACAGACTGTTGTGCAGCACGAAGTCCGCACCCGGAACCGCCAGCAGTACGCCGGTCATGCCGCCGACTGAGAAGGTAACGATAAAGCCAATCGTCCACAGCATCGCTGAGTGGAATACGATACGACCCTGGTACATGGTGAACAGCCAGTTGAAGATCTTCACCCCGGTCGGGATGGCGATAATCATGGTGGTAATACCGAAGAAGGCGTTAACGTTAGCGCCTGCACCCATGGTGAAGAAGTGGTGCAGCCAAACAACGAACGACAGCACGGTGATACAGACGGTTGCCCACACCAGTGAGGTGTAACCAAACAGACGTTTACGTGAGAAGGTTGCAGCGATTTCGGAGAACACACCGAAGACCGGCAGAACCAGAATGTACACTTCCGGATGGCCCCAGGCCCAAATCAGGTTGATGTACATCATCATGTTGCCGCCCATATCGTTGGTAAAGAAATGGGTGCCCAGATAGCGATCCAGGGTCAGCAACGCGACGGTAACCGTCAGGATTGGGAAAGACGCGATAATCAGGATGTTCGCACACAGCGATGCCCAGCTAAATACCGGCATCTTGAACATGGTCATTCCTGGCGCACGCATCTTAATGATGGTCACAAAGAAGTTGATCCCGGTTAGGGTTGTACCAATACCGGACAACTGGACTGCCCATATCCAATAATCGACCCCGACGCTTGGACTGTACTCTATTCCCGAGAGTGGCGGGTATGCCAGCCAACCGGTCTGTGCGAATTCACCCACGCCCAGAGACAGGTTAACCAGGATTACGCCGACAACGGTGAACCAGAAGCTCAGGTTGTTCAGGAACGGGAATGCAACGTCACGTGCGCCGATCTGCAGCGGAACCACCAGGTTCATCAGACCGATAACAAATGGCATTGCCACGAAGAAGATCATAATCACGCCGTGAGCCGTGAAGATCTGGTCGTAGTGGTGAGGTGGCAGGAAGCCCGCTTCACCTGCAGAAGCCAGCGCTTGCTGACTACGCATCATGATGGCGTCGGCAAAGCCACGAATCAACATGACGATTGCGACAATGACATACATAATGCCAAGGCGTTTGTGGTCAACCGAAGTTAGCCACTCTTTCCACAGGTAGGTCCACTTACCGAAGTAAGTGATTAGGCCCAGTAAGGCCGCACCACCGATGATAATGGCAGCGATCGTAACCATGACAATTGGTTCATGGAACGGCACTGCATCCAGCGTCAATTTTCCGAACATCGTATTCTTCCTCGGCCCCTTAGTGAGCGGATTCCGCGTGGCTCATGTCCATGCCTTCCATTCCTTCGTGTGCGCTGTGCTCACCTTCGGGTTGGGTCATGTCCATGCTCTTACCGTGAGCCATAAATTTGTTAATAACGTCTTTAAACAAATCTGGTTTCACGTTGGAGAAGTATTCCACCTGGTTGTATTCGCTTGGCACAGCCACTTTTTCGAACGCAGCCATGTCGCTCATGGTGTTCGTGGACTGTTTAGCTTTAGCAACCCATTGGTCGAATTCGGCGCGGTCCTTTGTTGCGATAGCCTTGAACTTCATACCGGAGAAGCCTGGTCCGCTATAGCTTGCGGAGATACCATCATAAGTACCGACTTCGTTGGCGATCAGATGCAGTCGAGTCTGCATACCGGCCATGGCATAAATCTGGCTACCCAGACGCGGGATAAAGAAGGAGTTCATCACGGAGTTGGACGTCACTTTGAACTCAACCGGAGTATTCGCCGGGAAGGCGATTTCATTCACGGTAGCGATACCTTGTTCCGGATAGATGAAGAACCATTTCCAGTCCATGGAAACCACTTCAATGGTAATGGGCTTCTCGTCATGCGCCAGCGGTTTGCTTGGCTCAAGAGCGTGAGTGGTTTTCCAGGTCAGTACGGCAAGGAAAATGATGATTAAGATCGGCACCGTCCAGACCACAGCTTCCACTTTATTGGAGTGTGACCAGTTCGGGCTGTACTTCGCATCTTTATTGCTTGCACGATACTTCCAGGCGAAACCAACAGCCATCAAGATGGCAGGAATAACGACAATCAACATCAGGCCAAATGCCGTCAGTATCAGAGAACGTTGTTCCAGTCCAATCTGTCCTTTAGGGTCAAGCAGCGCAGAATTACAGCCACTGAGTAATGCAGTGCCTGCAATTAATGACAACCATCCCAAACTTTTATTGTATTTCCTGAGTCTCATTTAACGACCTCAATTCCACGGGACCGGGTGGCGTTTAAAGTGTGAGGGCATTTTACGGGAAGGTTACATTACTGTAAACATCCTTGGATCTGTGTTACTGGGTTCTGCCGGGCATGTCACATATGTTGCAATATATGTCGTTTTGACTTTAAGAACCTGTTGCAACATCACGTTATAACGAAAGAGGGCAAGCGGGAGACGTGCTGAGGGCAATTGGTATAACCAATACGAAAATAAAACAATTGTTTAACAATTGATTATCAATAAAAAGACAATTGAAGAACAAAAAATAAATCTGTAGTGGCTGAATCGAGTAAGGGAAATAGTATATATAAAAGGCGTCAATAATTTCCAAATTCTTTGGCGCACAAAATAACAAATAATATTTTTAGTAATTGTTGTTTATTTAGCCGTTATAATTACGCAGGGTGATTACAACGGCGATATTAATGTGGATTTTTACACCAGGCGGGTTTTGCGCAGTGCCAGATAATCCAGCAATCCACCAAAAACGACCCCGCAGACCGCGACCACCACCGAGATTTCCAGCAGTTCCGGCAGGAAGGAGAAGTTGGTGTAATCCAGCGCGTTCATGGTTAACAGCAGCAGCCAAACCACCAGCAGACAGCAGCCCGCAACCAACGTCATTAATGCCAGGCTGTACGCGCTACGAAATTCCGTGCGCGGAATGAAGCTCTCATTTTGCCAGCTATGTTCCAGAGTCTGGCGACAAACCAGCAGCAGTATGAGGCCGGGGATAGCGGCAAACACAGAGAACAAATAAAACGTTGGCCACCCGTGCGCTTCAACAAACCAACCTGCTACCGGGCCAACGTAAACGCGACCAACGGCTGAAAGCGCGGAGAGCAGAGCGAACTGGGTCGCTGAAAAGGACTTATTGCACAGCGTCATTAATAAGGCGACAAACGCTGCCGTACCCATACCACCACACAGGTTTTCAAAGAAGACGGCGGCGGCCATACTGAACATGTGTTTGTCAGTGATGGACAATAACCAGTAGCCCGCATTCGACGCCCCCTGCAGGATGCCGAAAATCAGCAATGCGCGAAACAGCGAAAGGCGTTGCATCAAGATCCCGCCGTACAGCGCGCCAACGATGGTTGCCAGCAGTCCGAGCGTTTTATTTACCACGCCAACTTCACCCGCATCAAATCCGACACCACGGATTAAAAAGGTTGTAGTCAGGCTCATGGCAAAGGCATCCCCGAGCTTATACAGAACGATAAGCAGCAGAATTAGCCAGGCGTTGTTACGACCAAAGAAGTCGCGCAGCGGGGCCACAACCGCTTGCTCCAGCGTTTTGGGCACCGGAATGGCATCAGTCGGTTCGGGCGCTAGCAGGGTAGCGATGATGCAAGGTATCAGCAGCGCCGCCATCAGCCAGTACATTCCTTGCCAGCCCAGCCAGCGGTCGGCCATCCACAGAGCCAGCCCACCGGAAACCAGCATCCCTAAACGATAGCCCAGCACGCTGATAGCCGCGCCAGTGCCGCGTTCTTCGGCGGGTAGCACGTCGGTTTTCCATGCGTCAAAGACGATATCCTGCGATGCCGAGCAAAACGCGATCACCACCGCAAGCGCGGCCATCCAGCGTAGCTGCGTGCCAGGCTCCAGAAAGCCCATCGCGGCGATAGAAATCAGTAACAGCACCTGAGTTGCCAGCAACCAACCACGGCGTCGACCTAAAAACGGCGGCGTGTAGCGGTCCATTAGCGGAGACCAGAGGAACTTAAACACGTAGGCCTGGCCGACCAGAGAAAAGAAACCGATGGTTTTAAGATCGATATTCTCGACTGTCATCCATGCCTGAAGCGTACCCGAGGTCAGTGCGAGTGGTAAACCGGAGGCGAATCCCAGTATGAGCAGGATAGCTGAACGTGGTTGCTGAAAAATACGTAAGTAATGACTGGACATGGGCTTCTATAGGCCCGACGAACGCCGGGCCATATGGGCAGAAATTAACGAGCGTTCTGCTTGATGAAATCGTGAACGCTGGTGTCCTGAGACATATCAGCGATGGTATCGGTCAGCACGCTGTTAACGGCGTCAGCGATATTTTTGTTAGAGGCCTGCAGTGCGCCTTCAACAGAATAGCTTGCGCGGTAGTTTTTGGTCATCTTGTTGCCGTTAGCAGCGGTCGCAATGATGGCGATGTCTGCCTTGGTGGCGATGTTATAGCGCACGCTACCCTGGGACACGTCTGCATACAGCTGGCTAACAATGATTTGCAGGTTAACAGCACCGTTTGGCCCAATCATATAACCGCGTGCGGTCATCTGTTTTTCCAGTACTTCTTGCAGCAGGAAGCGCAGATCGCGGGACGCGGTCAGGGTAACAAGCTGGTTGTCACGGGAAACTTTTGCCAGCGCCTGATCCTGACGCTGGTCGGCACCGTTGATGCTAACGGTCACACCCATCAGGCTCGGGTCCTGCTGTGGCAGGGTAATTTTCGGGGAAACTTCAATAGTGGTCGGCGGCGTTGCGCATCCAGCTAACATAAACAGCGCGACAAACGGGACGAGGATTTTTTTAAACATGCCAGGGCTCTCAGCGAATCTAAATTGTATGGTTGGAGAAAATTCCCGCCATCATAACATCGCCAACGATGAGGGGAAGTGGGTAACGCATGTAAATTCATTGTGTTGTCAGTTTTATGTCTTTGTGGAGACCATAAACGGACTTTTTGCAATAAATCGAAGTGAGGATTTAGTGAACTTCATCCATTTGGCTGAGAAAATCAGACAAACGCTAATTTTTTGTTGCTAAGGTGTAATGAAAGCGGTAAAAGCGGCTAGTATTTAAAGGGATGGGTGACATCTCAGCGTTGTCGGAGGAAAAACTTCATGATGATTCGTGAGCAAATAGAAGAAAAATTAAGGGCAGCGTTCCAACCCGTGTTCCTCGAAGTTGTGGATGAAAGCTATCGTCACAATGTCCCGGCAGGTTCTGAAAGCCACTTTAAGGTTGTGCTGGTTAGCGATCGCTTTACAGGTGAACGTTTTCTGAATCGTCATCGGATGATTTACAGCACCTTAACGGTGGAGCTTTCCACAACCGTTCATGCACTTGCCCTGCATACCTACACCATTAAGGAGTGGGAAGCGTTGCAGGATACGATTTTTGCATCGCCTCCGTGTCGTGGGGCGGGAAGCATCGCGTAAAAACGGATTTGCAACAACCGACGCTTTTCCAGTATGTTGCTACAGATTATGTGAAAACGGCCTGCGGGCCGTTTTGTTTTGTCTGAATTCTGGGGCAGTCGTACAGTATTCAGACAAAAATTAGCCGGGAATTGTGAAAAAAGCCGCAGCAACGCGCGATAACCGTTCTCGACTCATAAAAGTGATGCCGCTATAATGCGCGTCTTATTTTTCGGAATGTCTTCGGGATGATTCTGACGACAGGGAATGTGATTGCTTATGAGAACATCCCAGTTCCGCGAAGCCAACAACCTGTGCTTGCGGAGAAGAGTTGACCGAGCACTGTGATTTTTTGAGGTAACAAGATGCAAGTTTCAGTTGAAACCACTCAAGGCCTTGGCCGCCGTGTAACGATTACTATCGCTGCTGACAGCATCGAGACCGCTGTGAAAAGCGAGCTGGTCAACGTAGCGAAGAAAGTGCGTATTGACGGTTTCCGCAAAGGAAAAGTACCGATGAATGTTGTTGCTCAGCGTTATGGCGCGTCTGTTCGCCAGGACGTTCTGGGCGACCTGATGAGCCGCAACTTCGTTGACGCGATCATCAAAGAAAAAATCAATCCGGCTGGCGCACCGAACTACGTTCCGGGCGAATACAAACTGGGTGAAGATTTTACTTACGCGGTAGAGTTCGAAGTTTACCCGGAAGTTGAGCTGACTGGCCTGGAAGCAATCGAAGTTGAAAAACCGGTTGTTGAAGTCACCGACGCTGACGTTGACGTGATGCTGGACACCCTGCGTAAGCAGCAGGCTACCTGGAAAGACAAAGACGGCGCTGCAGATGCAGAAGACCGTGTAACCATCGACTTCACCGGCTCTGTAGACGGCGAAGAGTTCGAAGGCGGCAAAGCGTCTGACTTCGTACTGGCGATGGGCCAGGGTCGTATGATCCCAGGCTTTGAAGAAGGCGTTAAAGGCCACAAAGCTGGCGAAGAGTTCACTATCGATGTGACCTTCCCGGAAGAGTACCACGCTGAAAACCTGAAAGGTAAAGCCGCTAAGTTCGTTATCAACCTGAAGAAAGTTGAAGAGCGCGAACTGCCGGAACTGACTGAAGAATTCATCAAACGTTTCGGCGTTGAAGATGGTTCCGTAGCGGGTCTGCGCGCTGAAGTACGTAAAAACATGGAACGCGAGCTGAAAGGCGCTGTGCGTAACCGCGTTAAATCTCAGGCGATCGAAGGTCTGGTAAAAGCTAACGACATCGACGTTCCGGCTGCTCTGATCGACAGCGAAATCGACGTTCTGCGTCGTCAGGCTGCACAGCGTTTTGGCGGCAACGAAAAACAAGCTCTGGAACTGCCGCGTGAACTGTTCGAAGAACAGGCTAAGCGTCGCGTAGTTGTAGGTCTGCTGCTGGGCGAAGTGATTCGTACCAACGAGCTGAAAGCTGACGAAGATCGCGTTAAAGGCCTGATCGAAGAGATGGCTTCTGCTTACGAAGATCCGAAAGAAGTTGTTGAGTTCTACAGCAAAAATAAAGAGCTGATGGACAACATGCGTAACGTCGCTCTGGAAGAGCAGGCTGTTGAAGCCGTTCTGGCGAAAGCGAAAGTGACTGAAAAAGCCACTTCCTTCAACGAGCTGATGAACCAGCAGGCGTAATTCGTCGCTTATTTAGCACGAATTTCGTACGCAAGCCCGTCACCTTTTGGTGGCGGGTTTTTTTTTGTCACGGATTTTGCATGGGAAGAGTGCGAAAACAGCGTTTCAGTGTTAGCGTTACAACAAAAGATTGTTATGCTTGAATTATGGCGATGTCGTACCCATTACAGAGGGACTAGCTGATAATCCGTCCATAAGGTTACAATCAGCACAGCAGGTTTTTTCAAATTTTATCCAGGAGACGGAAATGTCATACAGCGGCGAACGAGATAACTTTGCACCCCATATGGCGCTGGTGCCGATGGTCATTGAACAGACCTCACGTGGTGAGCGCTCTTTTGATATCTATTCTCGTCTACTTAAGGAACGCGTCATTTTTCTGACCGGCCAGGTCGAAGACCATATGGCTAACCTGATCGTGGCGCAGATGCTGTTCCTGGAAGCAGAAAACCCAGAAAAAGATATCTACCTGTACATCAACTCCCCTGGTGGAGTGATCACTGCCGGGATGTCTATCTATGACACCATGCAGTTTATTAAGCCGGACGTCAGCACCATTTGTATGGGCCAGGCGGCCTCAATGGGCGCGTTCCTGCTGACTGCCGGGGCGAAAGGTAAACGTTTTTGCCTGCCTAACTCTCGCGTCATGATCCACCAGCCTCTGGGCGGTTACCAGGGCCAGGCAACGGATATTGAAATTCATGCCCGTGAAATCCTGAAGGTAAAAGGGCGCATGAACGAACTTATGGCGCATCATACGGGTCAATCTCTTGAGCAGATTGAACGTGATACCGAGCGCGATCGCTTCCTCTCCGCTTCTGAAGCGGTAGAGTACGGTCTGGTCGACTCGATTTTGACCCATCGTAATTAATGCCCAGCGCGCAGGTGTACCGCTATAATTACCTGGAGCGGCACAACGCTGACTAGCGTCTTGCGCCTGAGAATGGCATTTGCGTCGTCGTGTGCGGCACAAAGAACAAAGAAGAGGTTTTGACCCATGACAGATAAACGCAAAGATGGCTCGGGCAAATTGTTGTACTGCTCTTTTTGCGGCAAAAGCCAGCATGAAGTGCGTAAGCTGATTGCCGGACCATCCGTGTATATCTGCGACGAATGTGTTGATTTATGTAACGACATCATTCGCGAAGAGATTAAGGAAGTAGCACCGCACCGTGAACGCAGTGCGCTGCCGACGCCACATGAAATTCGCAACCACCTGGACGATTACGTTATCGGTCAGGAGCAGGCGAAGAAAGTGCTGGCGGTCGCGGTATACAACCATTACAAACGTCTGCGCAACGGCGACACCAGCAATGGCGTCGAGTTGGGCAAAAGTAACATCCTGCTGATTGGCCCGACGGGTTCCGGTAAAACGCTGCTGGCTGAAACGCTGGCACGCCTGCTGGACGTTCCGTTCACTATGGCCGATGCCACCACGCTGACCGAAGCTGGTTATGTGGGTGAAGATGTTGAAAATATTATTCAGAAACTACTGCAGAAGTGCGATTACGACGTGCAGAAAGCACAGCGCGGGATCGTCTATATCGATGAAATCGACAAGATTTCTCGTAAGTCTGACAACCCGTCCATTACCCGTGACGTTTCCGGCGAAGGCGTACAGCAGGCGCTGTTGAAACTGATCGAAGGTACGGTTGCTGCCGTTCCACCGCAGGGGGGGCGTAAACATCCTCAGCAGGAATTCCTGCAGGTTGATACCTCCAAGATCCTGTTTATCTGCGGCGGTGCCTTTGCCGGTCTGGATAAAGTCATTGCTAACCGTGTTGAAACGGGCTCCGGCATTGGTTTTGGCGCAACGGTAAAAGCGCAGTCTGATAAAGCCAGTGAAGGTGAACTGCTGTCGCAGGTGGAGCCGGAAGATCTGATCAAATTTGGTCTGATCCCTGAGTTCATCGGGCGTCTGCCGGTTGTAGCGACGCTGAGCGAACTGAGTGAAGAAGCGCTGATCCAGATCCTGAAAGAGCCGAAAAACGCCCTGACCAAGCAGTACCAGGCGCTGTTCAATCTTGAAGGTGTTGATCTGGAATTCCGTGAGGAAGCGCTGGATGCGATCGCCAAAAAAGCGATGGCACGTAAAACCGGTGCTCGTGGTCTGCGTTCTATCGTCGAAGCCGCACTGCTTGACACTATGTACGATCTGCCTTCTATGGAAGACGTCGAAAAAGTGGTGATCGATGAGTCGGTGATTGGCGGCCAGAGCAAGCCATTGCTGATTTACGGTAAGCCGGAAGCGCAGCAGGCATCTGGCGAATAATTCATCAATTCATACAGACATTTAATTAATAAGGGGGGATTTTATCTCCCCTTTTATTTTTCCGTAAACATGGCGTTGAATGTGTGGGAAACATCCCCATATACTGACATACATGTTAAAGGTGGTGTGGAGCACAGTCGTACCACCTGATTACCTGGCGGAAACTAAACTAAGAGAGAGCTCTATGAATCCTGAGCGTTCTGAACGCATTGAAATCCCCGTATTGCCGTTGCGCGATGTGGTGGTTTATCCGCACATGGTCATACCCTTATTTGTAGGGCGGGAAAAATCTATCCGTTGTCTGGAAGCGGCTATGGACCATGATAAAAAAATCATGCTGGTTGCCCAGAAAGAAGCGTCAACGGATGAGCCGGGTGTAAACGATCTTTTCACCGTCGGGACCGTGGCCTCTATTTTGCAGATGCTGAAACTGCCTGACGGCACCGTAAAAGTGCTGGTCGAGGGGTTACAGCGCGCGCGTATTTCAGCGCTGTCTGACAACGGCGAGCACTTCTCTGCGAAAGCGGAGTACCTTGACTCGCCTGCTATTGATGAGCGCGAACAGGAAGTGCTGGTGCGTACCGCTATCAGCCAGTTCGAAGGCTATATCAAGCTGAACAAGAAAATCCCGCCCGAAGTGCTGACGTCGCTGAACAGCATTGACGATCCTGCACGTCTGGCGGACACCATCGCTGCGCACATGCCGCTGAAGCTTGCTGACAAGCAGTCCGTACTGGAGATGTCCGACGTTAACGAACGTCTGGAATATCTGATGGCGATGATGGAATCTGAAATCGATCTGCTGCAGGTTGAGAAACGCATTCGCAACCGCGTGAAAAAGCAGATGGAAAAATCCCAGCGTGAGTACTATCTGAACGAGCAGATGAAAGCCATTCAGAAAGAGCTCGGCGAGATGGACGATGCGCCGGACGAAAACGAAGCGTTGAAGCGTAAAATCGACGCGGCGAAAATGCCGAAAGAGGCAAAAGAGAAAGCGGAAGCAGAACTGCAGAAGCTGAAAATGATGTCTCCGATGTCAGCGGAAGCGACCGTAGTCCGTGGCTACATCGACTGGATGGTTCAGGTGCCGTGGAATGCGCGTAGCAAGGTCAAAAAAGATCTGCGTCAGGCTCAGGAAATCCTCGATACCGACCATTACGGTCTGGAACGCGTCAAAGACCGTATTCTTGAGTATCTCGCGGTTCAAAGCCGTGTGAATAAAATCAAGGGGCCGATCCTGTGCCTGGTTGGGCCGCCGGGGGTAGGTAAAACTTCTCTGGGACAGTCCATCGCTAAAGCAACCGGACGTAAATACATCCGTATGGCGCTGGGCGGCGTGCGTGATGAAGCTGAAATTCGCGGTCACCGCCGGACCTATATTGGTTCGATGCCGGGTAAACTGATCCAGAAAATGGCTAAAGTGGGCGTTAAAAACCCGCTGTTCCTGCTTGATGAGATCGACAAAATGTCTTCCGACATGCGTGGCGATCCGGCTTCCGCACTGCTTGAGGTGCTGGATCCAGAGCAGAACGTGGCGTTCAGCGATCATTACCTGGAAGTGGACTACGATCTCAGCGACGTGATGTTCGTTGCGACCTCTAACTCCATGAATATTCCCGCACCGTTGCTGGATCGTATGGAAGTGATCCGTCTGTCCGGGTATACCGAAGACGAGAAGCTGAACATTGCTAAACGTCACCTGTTGCCGAAACAGATTGAGCGTAACGCGCTGAAAAAAGGCGAGCTGACGGTCGACGATAGCGCCATTGTGGGCATTATTCGTTATTACACCCGTGAAGCTGGCGTGCGTAGTCTGGAGCGTGAAATTTCCAAACTGTGCCGTAAAGCGGTGAAACAGCTGCTGCTCGACAAGTCGCTGAAACATATTGAGATCAATGGTGACAACCTGCACGACTACCTGGGCGTACAGCGCTTTGACTATGGCCGCGCGGACAACGAAAACCGCGTTGGTCAGGTAACCGGTCTGGCATGGACGGAAGTGGGCGGCGATCTGCTGACCATCGAAACCGCTTGCGTACCGGGTAAAGGCAAGCTGACCTACACCGGTTCTCTGGGTGAAGTCATGCAGGAATCCATTCAGGCTGCGCTGACCGTGGTGCGCGCGCGTGCGGAAAAACTGGGTATTAATCCCGACTTTTACGAAAAACGCGACATCCACGTTCACGTACCTGAAGGGGCGACGCCGAAAGACGGTCCAAGTGCGGGTATTGCCATGTGTACCGCGCTGGTTTCTTGTCTGACCGGTAACCCGGTTCGCGCCGACGTGGCGATGACCGGCGAGATCACCTTGCGTGGCCAGGTTCTGCCTATTGGTGGTTTGAAAGAAAAACTGCTGGCGGCACACCGTGGTGGTATTAAAACGGTCTTAATTCCAGACGAAAACAAACGTGACCTGGAAGAGATTCCGGACAACGTAATTGCCGATCTGGACATCCATCCGGTGAAACGCATTGAGGAGGTTCTGACGCTCGCGTTGCAAAATGAGCCCTCCGGAATGCAGGTTGTGACCGCAAAATAGTGACCTCGCGCAAAGAGCACTAATAAAAACAGGGCTGGCAGGCCATTTCGGACTTGCCAGCCTTTTTTTGTATAGCTAATTTAGATGACGGATTGGGCTTGCCATCATTAACGGGTGTTGTAAGGGCATGGCAGGCCTGATATAACTGCTGCGCGTTCGCACTTTGAAGGATTCAGGTGCGATATAAATTATAAAGAGGAAGAGAAGAGTGAATAAATCTCAACTGATCGACAAAATTGCTGCAGGGGCTGATATCTCTAAAGCTGCGGCTGGACGTGCGTTAGATGCAATTATTGCTTCTGTTACTGAATCTCTGAAAGAAGGTGATGACGTAGCGCTGGTAGGTTTTGGTACTTTTGCCGTTAAAGAGCGTGCTGCCCGTACTGGTCGCAACCCGCAAACAGGTAAAGAGATCACCATCGCCGCGGCTAAAGTACCGGGCTTCCGTGCAGGTAAAGCACTGAAAGACGCGGTAAACTAAGTGATTTCCCCTTTGGGGATGTGACGAAGTACAAGGGCGCATCGACTGATGTGCCTTTTTTATTTGTAATTCCGGTACTTTCTACGCGTTGTGGGCTGACAATTGCCCCTGTTTCTTGTCACAATAGGCCTTTGTACGCAGCGTTCAGGAAACGCTATGCTGCGTGAAGCATATATACTCAAAATCCTTGCCGCCGCTGTGGTGACAACGCGCAGGCGGCTTGAGAGATAACGCGTATAGTCATCTACAGCGGAGTGTGGTTACACCATGATGGACAGCTTACGCACGGCTGCTAACAGTCTCGTGCTCAAGATTATTTTCGGTATCATTATCGTGTCGTTCATTTTGACCGGCGTGAGTGGTTACCTGATTGGCGGGGGCAATAACTTCGCCGCCAAAGTGAATGGCCAGGAGATTAGCCGCGGGCAGTTCGAGAATGCGTTCAACAGCGAACGTAACCGCATGCAGCAACAGCTGGGCGATCAATACTCCGAGCTGGCTGCGAACGAAGGCTACATGAAAACGCTGCGTCAGCAGGTGCTGAATCGTCTTATTGACGAAGCGCTGCTGGATCAGTACTCCCGCGAGCTTAATCTCAACATCAGCGACGATCAGGTTAAACAGGCTATTTTCGCCACGCCTGCGTTCCAGGTGGACGGTAAATTTGATAACAATCGCTACAACGCGATTGTTAATCAGATGGGAATGACCGCAGACCAGTACGCTCAGGCATTACGTAATCAGCTTACTACCCAGCAACTGATTAACGGCGTTGCCGGTACGGACTTCATGCTGAAAGGCGAAACGGACGAGCTGGCGGCGCTGGTCGCACAGCAGCGTATCGTTCGCGAGGCGACAATTGACGTTAACGCACTGGCCGCGAAGCAGTCTGTTACCGAGCAGGAAGTTGCCAGCTACTACGAGCAGAATAAAAACAACTTTATGACGCCGGAACAGTTCCGCGTGAGCTACATCAAGCTGGATGCTGCTGCTATGCAGGAGACGGCCAGCGATGCGGATATTCAGGCTTATTATGACCAGCATCAGGATCAGTTCACTCAGCCGCAGCGTAACCGCTACAGCATCATTCAGACCAAAACGGAAGATGAAGCCAAAGCGGTACTGGACGAGCTGAACAAAGGCGGTGATTTCGCTGCGCTGGCAAAAGAAAAATCTGCTGACATCATCTCTGCCCGTAAAGGCGGCGACATGGGATGGCTGGAAGATTCCACCACCCCGGATGAGCTGAAGAATGCCGGTCTGAAAGAGAAAGGCCAACTGTCAGGTGTGATTAAGTCTTCCGTTGGTTTCCTCGTTGCGCGTCTTGACGACGTGCAGCCTGCGCAGGTTAAACCGCTGAGCGAAGCCCGCGACGACATTGCGGCGAAAGTGAAGCAGGAAAAAGCGCTGGATGCCTACTATGCGCTGCAGCAGAAAGTGAGCGATGCCGCCAGCAACGATAACGAATCCCTGGCGGGTGCGGAGCAGGCGGCGGGTATGAAAGCGGTTGAAACGGGCTGGTTTAGCCGTGACAGCCTGCCGGAAGAGCTGAACTTCAAACCGGTCGCTGACATCATTTTCAATGGTGGTTTGGTTGGTGAGAACGGTACGCCTGGCAGTAACTCCGACATCATCACCGTGGATGGCGATCGCGCGTTTGTATTGCGAATTGCAGAGCACAAAGCTGAAGCCGTTAAACCACTGGCTGAAGTGAAAGATCAGGTAACTGCGCTTGTTAAGCACAATAAAGCAGAGCAGCAGGCGAAGCTTGATGCCGATAAACTGCTGGCGGATCTGAAAGCTGGTAAGGGCGATGAAGCCATGAAAGCGGCGGGTCTGAGCTTTGGCGAAGCGAAAACGCTGAGCCGTACGGGTCAGGATCCGCTGAGTCAGGCGGCCTTTGGCCTGAGCCTGCCGGCGAAAGACAAACCGAGCTACGGCGTGGCGAACGACATGCAGGGTAACGTTGTACTGCTGGCGCTGGACGAGGTGAAAGCCGGTTCTATGCCTGAAGATCAGAAGAAAGCGATGGTTCAGGGGATTACCCAGAACAATGCGCAGATTGTCTTTGAAGCGCTGATGAGCAACCTGCGTAAAGCCGCAAAAATTAAAGTCGGTGACGCGCTGGAACAGCAGCAATAACCGAGGCTACTCGCAAAAAATTGCAAAAAGTTGTATCAACCAAAGGCCGCTCTCGCGGCCTTTTCCATTTCTGATATTTGCCGTTTGTCTGCCGTTCTGCACCTCGCTATCGTGATTCCACTGTTAACAAACAAGGAGAAAACAGTATGAAACATGGAATCAAAGCCCTGCTTATTACCCTTTCATTGACCTGTGCCGGTATGGCTCAAAGCGCACTGGCTGCAGAGCCAGTCGCCAAAAGCCAGGCGACTCAAGCCAAAGCGGATGCTACGGGAGTAGCACAAAGCAAAGCCACGCAACAGGCTAAAGCGAGCGATGATGAAGGCACCAGGGTAAGCATCAACAGCGCTTCTGCGGAGGATTTAGCGCGAGTCATGAATGGCGTAGGTCTGAAGAAAGCACAGGCGATTGTCAGCTATCGTGAGGAGTACGGGCCGTTTAAAACGGTGGAGGACTTAAAGCAGGTGCCGGGCATGGGGAGTTCGCTGGTAGAGCGCAATCTGGCAGTTTTAACACTTTAATAACTTGCAGAGTGCTGAAAGTTTGCCAGACTGTAGAGGTCATACCAGTTATGACCTCTTACCCTGAAGTGTGTTCCTATAAAAACAACGTAAGGCTCCTGCGCTATGCAAACACAAATCAAAGTTCGTGGTTTTCATCTTGATGTCTATCAGCACGTTAACAATGCTCGCTATCTTGAGTTTCTGGAAGAAGCCCGCTGGGATGGCCTGGAAAACAGCGACAGCTTTCAGTGGATGACCGCACACAACATCGCTTTTGTGGTCGTGAATATTAACATTAACTACCGCCGCCCTGCGGTGCTGAGCGACCTGCTGACCATTACCAGTCAGGTGCAACAGTTAAATGGCAAAAGCGGTGTGTTGAACCAGACTATCACCCTGGAGCCGGAAGGACAGGTGGTGGCAGACGCGTTGATTACCTTCGTCTGTATTGATTTGAAAACGCAAAAGGCGCTACCGCTGGAAGGGGAGTTGCGCGAAAAACTGGAGCAGATGGTGAAGTGATGGAAGGAAGCCTGACGGCGCTTCGCTTATCAGGCTTACGGGCGATATTGACCATGGTGAATGTCGAAAGCCGGATAAGGTGCGTGCACCGCTATCCGGCAAAACGATCACTTTAGTCCTGTTTTCTGCTTCATTGCCGCCATCACTGCCGGTTTATCTGCCAGATAATGGTTCAGGCCGTTGGCGCGCAGATTACAGGCCGCGCAGTGACCGCAACCGTCACCTTTGATGCCGTTATAGCAGGTCAGCGTTTCTTCGCGTACCAGGTCCAGCTTGCCCCAGTAATCGGCCAGTGCCCAGGTTTCGGCTTTATCGATCCACATCAGCGGGGTTTCAAAGCGAATATCTTTCGCCATTCCCAGGCTTACGGCATGGTTCAGGGCTTTGACGAACTCATCGCGGCAGTCCGGATATCCAGAGAAATCCGTTTCACAAACGCCGGTAATGACCGCCTCCGCCTGCACCTGATACGCGTAAATCGCCGCCAGCGTTAAAAACAGAATATTGCGCCCTGGCACAAAGGTATTGGGAATGCCGTTCGCATCCGGTTCGTAATCGGGTACCGGAATGTTATCGCGGGTCAGGCTGCTGACGGCCAGTTCGCTGAGCAGCGTTACATCAAGTACCTTGTGCGCACGCGCGCCAAGTTTTAAGGCCAGGTCACGTGCGACATCAATCTCAGCGCGATGGCGCTGACCATAATCAAAGGTCACGCAGTGTACTTCATCATACTGATGCAGCGCTTGCGCCAGACAGGTTGTGGAGTCCTGACCCCCACTGAATACAACAACGGCACGTTTCATGGTTTTTCCTGACAAATAACGAAACCCTTATGGTAGCGCCTGGGCGTGTCGCCGACCAGCTTCTTCACGCCGACGGGGGCGGTAGCCAGGCTTCGGTAAATTCAAACCAGCCGCGAGGATTCAGGCGTACGCCGTTCACGCCCGGCGGAGCGCTAATACGATAGTGATAATTGAACAGCGGTGTCAGGGTCGCGTCATGCATCAGCGAGGCGAAAACGTGTTGTAAAGCCGCATGACGATCGTCCTCATCGGCCTGGATTTGCAGGGCATCCAGGGTGGTTTGCAGATGAGTATATGCCGGCGAGCTCAATACATGTGACCAGAGCTGATCGCAGCGCAGCCACTGTTCGAGGGTATATTCAGGCGCTTCGCCAATCAGCCTGTCTCCCATCATCAGGTCGGCCTGGGCTAAAGGATGGTCGCCATCCCAGTTTTTAGCATTATGAAAAATAAGCGTTAATTCACAGCCGAGTAGCGCTAGCGCCTGGCGAAGCTGTTCAGCCATGGCGTGCAATTCTACCGGCAGGTGATAGGCCAGCGTAAGCTTTTCCGGTAGCGGCACGTCGTCCAGTTCATCCCATTGGGGGATCGTCCATCCCGGCAGCAGCGCATTGCTTGGCGTGATCAGGTTTTCATCCACGTCAAGCGTTTGTAGCAGGGAAGAGCGGTGGATAATATTGACCAGGCGACGGGCCTGCTGCGTATTCAGCCGCGCGCTTTTTCTGAGCGTGAGATAGCAGAAACCGAGGCTGATCCCGCTGCTTACCTGGCTTAGCATGGGAAGCTCTTCGGGTTTACCAATTGCAATTTGAACCGGATGGCGACAGCTGGTGCCCAAATCCTGGGAGAAAAGCTGCGGGGTTATCCAGTATTCAATGGCTTTTAGTAGCGGATGACTCAGGTGGTAGTGATCGTGACTCTCGATGCGCACCAGGTCTGGGGTAAATAGCGTCAACCGAAACGGACCGGTACCAACAAACGGGAGTTCGGGATGTGCCAGGTGACTGCTGTAGCTTGCCAGACGATGCGCCAGCCAGAAGTCGGGGCGATGCAAAATAAAGGTTAGGCACTGGGGATGCGTCACCTCAATGCGCTTTACGCTGATAAACAGCTTGTTTAACGCGGGTAGCTCTAACAGCTTCAGCAACTGTTGATGTAGCTGTGTGCTGCTGACCGCATCGCCGTTATGCCAGTACAGGGTGGAGCGAATATAGAAATCCCAGCGCTGGCCGTCGGCGGAGATATTCCAGTGGTGGGCTAAATCTCCGCAGGGGCGTTGCGTAATACTGTCGAACCGGGTCAGGCCCGAGAATATTTGTCCGGCGAGGTGTTGCTCTGCGCGACCAGGGAGAAATCCAGGGTGCAAAGGGTCGAGCTGGCGGTAATAGGGGATACGCAGGGTTGGCGTGTCGTTTTGCCACTGCCCGCCCATAAACGGCTGGAGCAGCGTTCTTAATTCTCCCGGCGCCAGCTGAGCCAGCTCCAGTACGCTAAGTTGCTCCCCCTTTTGCAGCGCTTGTTCCATCATAATGCTGCGTAGCGAATCTGGCGTCACCAAAAAGCGCAGATGCCCGCGTTTCCCACGTCCCGACTGGGCGTGCCACTCCAGCCAGCCAGCATCCTGCGCTTGCTTCATCAGGGTACGCACGTGGCGCTCGCTGCAAAAACAGCGTTCTGCCAGCTCCCTGACGGTCACCGACTGCGGTTCTCCCGCCGACGGCTGCCACAGGCGTTGGTACTGATTCAGGCGATTCAACAATCTCATATACACGTCATCCTTCAAGCTGCCTCTTTGTTGGCGGCGTTAATTCACCCCAGTCACTGCATGCTCCTGGACGCTCACTCACTTGCCGCCTGGATGCAACTTGAATGATTTTGTGTAATAAACCCGGAACAATTCATTTTATCTATTCACTATTACTTCCGTATATCTCAGGTGATACTGAATCATAAGTTAACCGCGTCACAGTGTGGAGAAAGAAATGGCTCGTCTGGCTGCATTTGATATGGATGGCACCCTTTTGATGCCGAATCACCATTTAGGTGACGAAACGCTTTCAACGCTGGCGCGCCTGCGTGAACGCGAGATCACCCTGACATTTGCCACCGGCCGCCATGTGCTGGAGATGCGCCATATTTTGGGGTCTATCTCACTGGACGCCTTTTTGATCACGGGTAACGGCACGCGCATTCACTCTGTTGAGGGCGATGTATTGCACCGTCAGGATCTGGATCCGACTGTGGCGGATATCGTGTTACATCAGAAGTGGGATACCACAGCCAGCATGCATGTCTTTAATGACAACGGTTGGTTCACCGGACAAGAGATCCCATCGCTGCTACAGGCGCATGTGTATAGCGGATTTCGCTACCAGATCGTCGATGTGAAACGTATCCCGGCTCATCAGGTAACGAAAGTCTGTTTCTGTGGGGATCATGACTCCCTGATCCAATTACGCATTCAACTGAATGAGGCGCTGGGTGAGCAGGCAAATCTCTGTTTTTCCGCGGTTGATTGCCTTGAGGTGCTGCCGCTGGGCTGTAACAAAGGATCGGCGCTGGCGGTACTAAGCGACCACTTAGGTTATTCAATGGCCGAATGTATGGCGTTTGGCGATGCCATGAACGATCGCGAAATGTTAGGTAGCGTTGGGCGCGGCCTGATTATGGGTAACGCGATGCCACAACTGATTGCTGAACTGCCGCATTTGTCGGTGATTGGGCATTGCCGCAATCAGGCGGTGTCACACTTTTTGACGCATTGGCTGGACAATCCGCATCTACCTTATTCCCCCGAATGAGAGATCCCTTCCAGCAAGCCAGACTTCGCGTCTGGCTTTTTTTTATCCCATTAATGGGTGTTCAGAAGCCGGGTGAGTTCCGCTTTCCACGGCGTTAAATCACCGATGTGCGTGTCGATCCACTGCGGGTTGTAGTAGGTTTCAAGATAGCGTTCGCCGCTGTCGCACAGCAGCGTGACCAGTGAACCGCTTTCTCCGGCATCGCGCATACGGGCGGCAAGTTGCAGCGTTCCCCACATGTTGGTGCCGGTTGAAGCGCCGACTTTGCGGCCCAACTGCGTTTCCAGCCAGTGTGCGGTGGCCACGCTTGCGGCATCCGGTACGCGCAGCATTTCATCGACTACGTCAGGAATGAAGGAGGGTTCGACACGTGGGCGGCCGATGCCTTCGATTTTGCTTCCTACCGGGCTGCGTAACGTTGTATCGCGATCCTGCCAGAAGGGCAGAAAGACTGAGTTTTCCGGATCCACCACCATCAGGCGGGTGTCGTAGCCCTGACAACGAATATAGCGGCCAATGGTTGCAGAGGTGCCGCCGGTTCCGGCGCTCATCACAATATGGCGGGGGACGGGGTTGGGCTCGCACTGCATCTGACGGAAGATGCTGTCAGCAATATTGTTATTGCCACGCCAGTCGGTAGCGCGCTCAGCATAAGTGAACTGGTCCATGTAATGACCGTTCAGCTCACGCGCCAGCTGTTCAGAGGCCGCATAGATTTCACAGGCGCTTTCCACGAAATGACAGCGACCGCCGTAAAACTCAATCTGTTCAATTTTACGCTTCGCCGTACAGGAAGGCATGACGGCAATAAACGGCAGTCCTAACAGTCGGGCGAAATAAGCCTCAGAGACCGCCGTTGAACCGGACGATGATTCAATGATGGTGGTGCCTTCTTTAATCCAGCCATTGCACAATCCGTACAGAAACAGTGAACGCGCCAGACGATGCTTCAGGCTCCCGGTGGGATGCGTGCTCTCATCCTTTAAATAGATCTGAATGCCCGGGAACGCCGGTAGCGACAGACGAATGAGATGCGTATCCGCAGAACGCTGATAATCCGCGTTGATTTCATTGATGGCGTTTTTAACCCAGGAGCTATTCATCATTAATAGATATCCATTTGTCATTTTGTGCCAAGAATAGCGAAAAGCACGGAAAAAATTGTTGCCATTTAGCCTTTAAAATAGAATGTAAGGAGAAAATTCTTCTCTGTGGAGTGGATATGTTAGACAAAATTGACCGTAAGCTGCTTAGCTTACTGCAACAGGACTGCACCCTTTCTTTGCAGGCGTTAGCAGATGCCGTTAATCTGACTACCACCCCCTGCTGGAAACGCCTCAAACGGCTTGAGGATGACGGTATCCTGCTGGGTAGAGTCGCCCTGTTGGATCCAGAAAAATTGGGGCTGGGGCTGACCGCGTTTGTGCTGATTAAGACTCAGCATCACAGCAGTGAATGGTATTGCCGCTTTGTCACCGAAGTCACCGGTATGCCGGAGGTTCTGGGGTTCTGGCGTATGGCAGGGGAATATGATTACCTGATGCGAGTGCAGGTCGCCGATATGAAAAGCTACGATGAATTTTATAAGCGCCTGGTGAACAGCGTACCGGGCCTGTCTGACGTCACCTCCAGCTTTGCGATGGAACAGATTAAATACACAACTGCTCTCCCTATTGAATAACTCTCCCGGCGCTTATTGCCGGAAATCTTGTCAGGACATAACGCGTGCGATTATTTGCTCAATTAAGCTGGTACTTCCGCCGGGAGTGGCGTCGCTACCTCGGGGCGGTGGCCCTGCTTATCATCATCGCTATCCTTCAGCTTATTCCGCCGAAAGTGGTCGGGATCATTGTGGATGGCGTGACGACTCAACGCTTCACCACCGAGTGGCTGCTGATGTGGGTGGGAACAATTGCCCTGATTGCAGTGGTGGTTTATTTGCTGCGCTATGTCTGGCGCGTGCTGCTGTTTGGCGCATCCTACCAACTGGCGGTTGAGCTGCGGGAAGATTATTACCGTCAGTTGAGTCGCCAGCATCCAGAATTTTATCTGCGTCACCGCACGGGCGATCTGATGGCGCGTGCGACCAACGATGTCGATCGGGTCGTATTTGCCGCCGGAGAAGGCGTGCTGACGCTGGTAGATTCGCTGGTAATGGGATGTGCGGTGCTGATCGTGATGTCAACGCAGATAAGCTGGCAGCTGACGTTAATTGCGCTGCTGCCGATGCCGGTGATGGCGTTGATGATCAAACGTTACGGCGATCGACTCCATAACCGTTTTAAGCTGGCGCAGGCGGCGTTTTCCAGTCTCAACGACCGTACTCAGGAAAGCCTGACCAGTATTCGCATGATCAAGGCCTTCGGTCTGGAGGATCGGCAATCGGCATTATTTGCCACCGATGCCGAAGATACCGGTAAGAAAAACCTGCGCGTGGCGCGCATTGACGCCCGTTTTGATCCCACGATTTATATCGCCATTGGCATGGCTAACCTACTGGCGATTGCTGGGGGAAGCTGGATGGTGGTGCACGGCTCGCTGACGCTCGGCCAGCTCACCAGCTTTATGATGTATCTGGGTTTGATGATTTGGCCGATGCTGGCGCTGGCATGGATGTTTAACATCGTCGAACGTGGCAGCGCGGCGTATAGCCGTATTCGCGCCATGCTGTCTGAAGCGCCGGTGGTGGATGACGGCACCGAACCGGTACCGGAAGGGCGTGGGGAGCTGGCGGTGGCGATTCGCGAATTTTGCTACCCGCAAACGGCACACCCGGCGCTGGAAAATGTGAACTTCCAGCTTAAACCTGGGCAGATGCTGGGCATTTGTGGGCCTACCGGCGCGGGGAAAAGTACGGTGCTGTCGCTGATTCAGCGTCATTTTGATATCACCCACGGCGATGTGCGCTTTCATGATATCCCCTTAACGCGATTACAACTGGATAGCTGGCGCAGCCGGTTGGCAGTTGTCAGCCAGACGCCATTCCTGTTTTCGGATACCATTGGCAATAACATCGCGTTAGGACGCCCTCAGGCCACGCAGGAAGAGATCGAGTATGTGGCACGCCTTGCCAGCGTTCATGAGGATATTTTACGTCTTCCGCAGGGCTACGACACCGAAGTGGGCGAACGAGGGGTGATGCTGTCTGGAGGGCAAAAACAGCGTATTTCTATCGCTCGAGCGCTACTCCTGAACGCTGAAATCTTGATTCTGGATGATGCGCTGTCGGCGGTAGATGGTCGTACCGAGCATCAGATCCTGCATAACCTGCGCCAGTGGGGCGAAGGCAGAACCGTCATTATTAGCGCCCACCGTTTATCGGCCCTGACGGAAGCCAGTGAGATTATCGTGATGCAGCATGGGCATATTGCCCAGCGCGGCGAGCATGATGCGTTAGTGCAGCAGCCTGGCTGGTATCGCGATATGTACCGCTATCAGCAACTGGAAGCGGCGCTGACTGATGCACCAGAGATAAACGAGGAGGCGGCTAATGCGTAGTTTTGGGCAATTATGGCCGACCCTAAAAAGATTGCTGGCGTATGGCTCTCCATGGCGAAAACAGCTGGCTATTGCGGTAGTCATGCTGTGGGTGGCGGCTGCGGCGGAAGTCAGCGGTCCGCTGCTGATTAGCTATTTTATCGATAACATGGTGGCGAAGAATAATCTGCCGCTGGCGATGGTCGCCGGGCTGGTTGCGGCATATATCGGTCTGCAACTGCTGGCGGCTGGCCTGCATTACGCGCAGTCATTGTTGTTTAACCAGGCGGCAGTTGGCGTAGTACAACAGTTGCGCACCGACGTAATGGACGCTGCGCTGCGCCAGCCGCTCAGCGCCTTTGATACTCAACCCGTCGGGCAGCTAATCTCCCGCGTGACCAACGACACCGAAGTTATTCGCGACCTGTACGTGACGGTGGTAGCAACAGTCCTGCGCAGCGCGGCATTAATTGGCGCCATGCTGGTAGCGATGTTCAGCCTTGAGTGGCGTATGGCGGTAGTGGCGATGGCCATTTTCCCGGCCGTGCTGGTGGTGATGGTGATTTATCAACGCTACAGCACCCCGATTGTGCGCCGGGTTCGCGCTTATCTGGCGGATATTAACGATGGCTTTAACGAAGTCATCAACGGCATGAGTGTTATCCAGCAGTTCCGCCAGCAGGCGCGATTTGGCGAGAGAATGGGCGAAGCAAGCCGCTCGCACTATATGGCGCGTATGCAGACCCTGCGACTGGATGGTTTTTTGTTGCGCCCGCTGCTTAGCCTTTTCTCGGCGCTGATCCTCTGCGGATTGCTGATGCTGTTCAGTTTTACCTCTGGCAGCTCGATCGAGGTTGGCGTGCTGTACGCGTTTATCAGCTATCTCGGCCGTTTGAACGAACCGCTGATCGAGTTGACCACTCAGCAATCAATGCTGCAGCAGGCGGTTGTCGCCGGTGAGCGAGTGTTCGAACTGATGGATGGGCCACGTCAGCGCTATGGTGAAGATGAGCGACCGCTAAAGAGCGGGGACATTGAGGTGGATAACGTTTCATTTGCCTATCGCGACGACAATCTGGTGCTGCAAAATATCAGTATGTCCGTGCCTTCGCGCAGCTTTGTGGCTTTGGTCGGACACACCGGCAGTGGTAAAAGCACGCTCGCCAGCCTGCTGATGGGTTACTACCCGCTGACGCAGGGGGAAATCCGCCTTGATGGACGGCCGCTGTCTTCACTGAGCCACGGTGCGTTACGTCAGGGCATCGCCATGGTGCAGCAGGATCCGGTGGTGATGGCAGATACCTTCCTGGCGAACGTCACGCTGGGCCGCGATATTTCAGAAGAGCGGGTATGGCAGGCGCTGGAGACCGTGCAACTGGCAGAACTGGCGCGAGGTCTGAGCGAGGGGATTCATACCCGGCTGGGCGAGCAGGGCAATAATCTCTCCGTTGGTCAAAAACAGCTGCTGGCGTTGGCGCGGGTGTTGGTTGAAACGCCACAGGTGTTGATCCTCGACGAAGCCACGGCCAGTATTGACTCCGGTACTGAACAGGCCATTCAGCAAGCTCTGGCGGCGGTACGTGAACACACCACGCTGGTGGTGATTGCGCATCGGTTATCGACGATTGTTGATGCGGACACCATTCTGGTGCTGCATCGCGGTCAGGCGGTTGAGCGTGGTACGCACCAGCAATTACTCGCGGCGCAAGGCCGTTACTGGCAGATGTATCAGCTGCAGCTGGCGGGTGAAGAGTTAGCCGCCAGTACGCAAGACGATTCTGTTATCGCCTGATGGCGCGGCGCTTATCCGGTCTGGGGCCAGCACGGTCTCGTAGGCCGGGTAAGGCGTTTACGCTGCCATCCGGCAATCAACAATCTGGTGCAAAAATGTAACGCACTATGCACCGTTATAGTGCGTTTTTTCTTTTTCTCTCCCGGAAGTACCCTGAGAACCTGAATCATCCCGCCTTTTTCATTCCTGGCACATCCCTTGCAATATTCCTCTCGTGTATCTGCAGCCACTACTGAATTCTGACTGGAGGGGATCTATGAAGCTGGTTACCGTGGTAATCAAACCGTTCAAACTGGAAGACGTCCGTGAAGCATTGTCGTCTATTGGTATTCAGGGGCTGACCGTCACCGAAGTGAAGGGGTTTGGCCGACAGAAAGGTCATGCTGAGCTGTACCGTGGGGCTGAATATAGCGTCAATTTTCTGCCGAAGGTGAAGATTGATGTGGCGATTGCCGACGACCAACTGGATGGCGTGATTGATGTCATCAGTAAGGCGGCATACACCGGAAAAATTGGCGACGGCAAAATCTTCGTCGCCGAGCTGCAACGTGTGATTCGTATTCGTACCGGCGAAGCCGACGAAGCCGCACTGTAACGTCTGGCACACAGTGATAGGAAACCAAAAAATGAAGATAGCAACGATGAAAACAGGTATTGCTTCACTGGCGCTGCTGCCGGGACTGGCGATGGCGGCACCGGCGGTTGCGGATAAAGCGGATAACGCTTTTATGATGATCTGTACCGCGCTGGTGCTGTTTATGACCATCCCTGGCATTGCGCTGTTCTACGGCGGTTTGATTCGCGGTAAGAACGTGCTGTCGATGCTGACTCAGGTTACGGTGACATTTGCTCTGGTTTGTATTTTATGGGTGGTTTATGGCTACTCACTGGCCTTTGGCGAAGGAAATAATTTCTTCGGCAACTTCAACTGGGTATTGCTGAAGAATATTGCGCTAACGGCGGTAACGGGGAGCTTCTACCAGTACATTCACGTTGCTTTTCAGGGCTCGTTCGCCTGCATCACCGTTGGGCTAATCGTCGGTGCGCTGGCTGAACGTATTCGCTTCTCCGCGGTGCTGATTTTTGTGGTGGTATGGTTAACGCTGTCGTACATCCCCATTGCGCATATGGTCTGGGGCGGCGGCTTGCTGGCTTCCCACGGCGCGCTGGATTTTGCCGGCGGAACGGTTGTGCACATCAACGCGGCGATTGCCGGTCTGGTAGGCGCGTATCTGATTGGCAAACGTGTCGGTTTTGGCAAAGAAGCTTTTAAACCGCATAACCTGCCGATGGTCTTCACCGGTACCGCTATTCTCTACATTGGTTGGTTTGGCTTTAACGCTG
Source organism: Citrobacter sp. 506 (assembly GCF_050434985.1). NCBI lineage: Bacteria > Pseudomonadati > Pseudomonadota > Gammaproteobacteria > Enterobacterales > Enterobacteriaceae > Citrobacter > Citrobacter sp. 506. The sequence continues at coordinate 1,837,397 of NZ_JBNDJN010000001.1, read as the reverse complement.
GTTCAGCGGGTACGGCAAATGAAATCGCCGCACTGGCCTTCGTCAATACCGTGGTCGCCACCGCTGCAGCCATCCTCGGATGGATCTTCGGTGAATGGGCGCTGCGTGGTAAACCGTCTCTGCTGGGCGCCTGCTCTGGCGCCATTGCGGGTCTGGTGGGCGTAACACCTGCATGTGGCTATATCGGTGTCGGCGGCGCGCTGATTATCGGTGTCGTTGCGGGTCTGGCAGGCCTGTGGGGCGTGACCATGCTGAAGCGTTTTCTGCGTGTGGACGATCCGTGTGACGTGTTTGGCGTTCACGGTGTGTGCGGTATTGTCGGCTGTATCCTGACCGGAGTTTTCGCTGCCAGCTCTTTGGGAGGCGTGGGCTTTGCCGAGGGCGTGACCATGGGGCATCAGCTGCTGGTGCAACTGGAAAGCGTGGCGATCACCATCGTCTGGTCTGGTGTGGTGGCTTTCATTGGCTATAAGCTGGCGGATATGACGGTTGGTTTGCGCGTACCGGAAGAGCAGGAGCGCGAAGGTCTGGATGTAAACAGTCACGGCGAGAACGCTTACAACGCCTGATTCTCAATTTGCCGGATGGCAACGCTTTTGCGCCACCATCCGGTAATTCTCAATTGCGATTACGCATTACCCCTTCCTGTACGGTAGAAGCGACCAGCACGCCATCCTGGGTATAAAACTCTCCGCGTACAAAGCCCCGGGCACCGGATGCCGAAGTACTCTCGACGTTATATAGCAGCCATTCATTGATATTAAACGGACGGTGGAACCACATAGAATGGTCAATGGTGGCGATCTGAATCCCTTTTTCCAGGAAGCCAATCCCGTACGGTTGCAGCGCAACAGGCAGGAAGTTCAGGTCTGAGGCATAACCCAGCAGATACTGATGGACGCGCAGATCGTCCTGCAGCACGCCGTTAGCGCGAATCCACACCTGGCGCGTCGGAGGTGCGACGTGACCTTTGAGGGGGTTATGAAACTCGACAGGGCGTACTTCCAACGGACGATCGTTGATAAATTTTTCTTTCAACAGCGGCGGCAGCAAATGCGCCACTGAGCGGGCAATTTCCGTTTCTGATTTCAGCTCATCGGGACCCGGCGCATCCGGCATGGTTTTCTGATGTTCAAATCCGTCTTCCGGTGCCTGAAAAGAGGCGGTCATGTAAAAAATGGGTTTACCATTCTGGATCGCGGCAACGCGGCGCGCGCTGAAGCTGTTACCATCACGCAGGACTTCCACATCATAGATGATGGGCTTTTGGCTATCGCCGGGGCGTAAAAAGTAGCTGTGAAAAGAGTGCACCAGACGCTCTTCCGGTACGGTTTCTTTTGCGGCATACAGCGCCTGACCGACAACCTGTCCCCCAAAAACCTGACGTAACCCTAAGTCTTCACTTTGGCCCCGAAAGAGTCCTTCTTCAATTTTTTCCAGATTTAACAATGTCAGCAAATTTTTCAGTGCCAGACTCATACGTGCTCTCCAGGTGATATCGATGTCGCAGCGAGGTAGGCAGAGTATAACGCAATTTTAAAAGTGGTCCGATGGGTGCAATTGTCTGAATTACTGGCCTATTACAGGCAAAAATAGCTGTCTTGTGCCACACTTAGTCACGTTATGTTTTTGTTAACCACTCTTCTGGCGAGGAAAGTTCTCGCTGGTGCATAGATGATAAGGAGAATTTAATGAAACTCGTGCACATGGTAAGTGGTTTAGCGGTTGCAGTCGCTCTGGCGGCCTGTGCCGATAAAAGCGCTGATATTCAGACACCTGCGCCAAGCCCTAATACGTCAATTTCTGACACACAGTCTAAAATTCAGCAGCCAAATGTCTCCGGTACAGTATGGATCCGTCAGAAAGTGGCCTTGCCACCCGATGCGGTGCTAACCGTTACGCTGTCAGATGCTTCACTGGCCGATGCGCCGTCAAAAGTGCTGTCGCAAAAAGCGGTCCGTACTGAAGGTAAACAGGCGCCATTCAGCTTTGTATTACCGTTTAACCCGGCAGATATTCAACCTAACGCCCGTATTCTGCTGAGTGCGGCTATTACGGTAAATGATAAACTGGTCTTTATTACTGATACCGTTCAGACGGTCATCAATCAGGGTGGGACTAAAGCCGACCTGACGTTGGTCCCTGTACAGCAAACAGCAGTACCGGTTCAGGCGAGCGGTGGGGCTACTACCACGGTTCCGTCTACTTCACCAACCCAGGTGAATCCGTCATCTGCGGTTCCGGCTCCCACGCAGTACTAAAGTCGTTGTAACCCTCTCCGCCTGGAGAGGGTTAGTACACCCAGCGATAGCGCTGTAAATCGATCTGTCCGCTTCCTGAAACCACTATTCCTTCTGCCAGCAACGCCTGACGTTGTCGTTGCAGGTCGGGGCCCGTCAGCGAAATGGCTCCGTGGCGATTGACCACCCGATGCCAGGGCAGGGTGCTGCCTTCGGGGAGACGCTTAAGCACGCCGCCTACCTGACGCGCAGCGCGCGGCGATCCCGCAAGCCGGGCAACATCGCCATACGTGGTGACGAAACCTTCGGGGATTGAAGCGACAATTTGCCAGACGCGTTGGGGGAAAGAGTCCTGTATATCCATCATTTATTCCTGCGCTAATCCTCCAGCATAATGCCGAATGGCGAAGGAGTGAAGCCGCATTGCACAAGAAAACAGCATCCGATGCTGGATGGGTTGCAATTACAGGGTGCAGCAGTGATAATGCGCCTGCGCGTTGGTTAACAACGCTCTCAATGGGGGCTCTGTTGGTTCTCCCGCAACACTACTCTGTTTACCAGGTCAGGTCCGGAAGGAAGCAGCCAAGGCAGATGACGTGTGTGCCGGGATGTAGCTGGCAGGGCCCCCACCCAATTCTGCCGTCCGGCAATTTCTCTTCTGTTTATCTTCTTTTCTTTGTCATCGGATCGTCATTTTATTGTCATCAAATACTGTCACTGTGTTTTGGGGATGTTATTTGAGCTTTTGCCGCCGCCATTGCGCTGTAATGACATGGTCTTACATCCGGTGTGTTGTGGCTGACCACAAGGATTTTCTACGATGTCGACCGCTGTATTGAATGTCAAAGTTGATGAGGCGCTAAAAGAAAAGCTTCGCCATTATGCTGAAGTGCATAATGAAAATTTGAGTATCGCCACGGAAAAACTGCTACTGATCGCGTTTTCCGTCATTGAAGAGGTGGGAGTCTCCGCTGAGGATATCGATAGCCAGCATACGGAAGAATCCGTAGTTGACGCACTGACTCCTAAAGAAATCAAAGCATTGCGAAGATTACTGAAGAAGAAAAAATGAAACAACAATCGCTCTCAACCGCTTGTAATTACGGCGAAGCCTGTGAAATGCTGCGCTCCGGTTATGTGAAACACGTTCGTCTGAGCTGGAATGTCGGCAGCGATGAATTCTTCCGTATTGCCTCCGACTGGTGTGATGCCGGGGCAAAAATTAAGAAAGACGGTGAGAATTTCGTGATTTCCCTGAAGGGTTTTCCGGTTCCTCCTCAGCGGTAGTATTGCCAGGACCTCCTCGTCCATCACGGCATTCAAGAGCGAGTCCTTTAACTCGTCGTTTAGATTATTTTACGCATTTTCCCGCCGCTGGCCTGCAAACGCAGGCTATCCCAAATGGGTTGCAACACTCTGAAGGCGGCACACGCTGTGTCATCCGGCAACGTGAAGGGCATACGCAAAAATCGGTCGAATGCGCCATCAAGGCCGAACCGCGTACCGGTTCCCAACTGAATGCCTGCGCTTTCGGCGCGCGTGGCAAAGAGCGTCGCCAGCGTATCAGGCAGTTCAACCCAGAAAGAGAGTCCTCCTTGTGGCTGGGTAAATTGCCATTCCGGAAAATGTGAGTTCATCAGGCGCGAGCACAGGTCTCGCTGTGATGTGAGCCGGCGTCTTCTGTCAGGAAGAAAGTCCTCGGCGTTATCCAGCAGCCAACTGGTGGCGAGTTGTTCAAGCACCGGGGAGCCCAAATCGAAGGTGTCGCGGGTTTGGACCAGCGCGGCAATGGTACGCGCCGACGCCCGAATCCAGCCCAGACGTAATCCGCCCCAAAAGCTTTTCCCTGCTGAACCGAGCAGGATGATTGGGGCATCGCGATTGAATGCGGCAAGCGGCGGTGGCGGTGGGGCGTCATACCACAGGTTCACCATGGTCTCATCGACCACCAACGTCGTGTGGGTTCTTTCAGCAATATCCGCCACGACCTGGCGAGTAGCGGTGTCCATACAGCGCCCGGTCGGGTTGTGAAAATCCGGCATCAGATAGGCCATTCTCGGTGCAGTTTGCGCGATGGTGGCGACCAGACCCGCCGTATCCCAACCGTGCTCGGGCAGCGACACGCCGACGGGGCGACATGACGCCCCTTGTATTGCTGCAATGGCCAGCGGATAAGTGGGGTGATCTACCACTACGCGATCGCCGGGGCCGGTGAGTAAACGCAGGATCAACGCCAGACCGCTGACCGCGCCGTTCACGACCATTATTTCGTCGGGCTGCGTCGGGAGTCCGCGTTCGCAATAATGCCGGGCGATGGATTCACGCAAAACCGACAGTCCCTGCGGTAGATACCCGGAGCTCAGCAGATGCTGCGGCATTGCGAACAGTGCCTGCTGGTAAGCCTGATGAATTTCAGGACCGGCACTCAGCGCTGCCGTGGACAAATCAAGCGCTGTGCCAGTGCTGGTCCGCGTTGGCACATGGCGAATGTGTTCCGGCAGGATCACCCGTGAACCGCTACCATGTCGGCTTTCCAGATATCCCTCCTCACGCAGTTGCGCCATGGCGCTGGCGACGGTGGTTCGGCTGACTTGCAGAACGGCAGCGAGTTCGCGTTCACCGGGCAAGCGGCTATCCAGCGCCAGTCGCCCATCGAGGATCAGCAAACGTAACGCTTCTGCCAACTGTCGCCAGATGGGCGTTCGCGAGGGACTTTCCTGCCAGTGTCCGAGCAGGCGTTGCAAAGACTGGCTTCCGTAACGGCGAGATGACATAGCAGTCCACTTTTTGAAAACTGGACATTAATCATAGTGCCAATTGCGGTGAAGATGAAAGTTATCTGAGAGTAAGAGGGGAAGAACATGCTGCGTCGTTTACTTCAGCTGTTTATCGGGCTGACGCTGTACGGTGTGTCGACGGCGATGTTTGTCCGTGCCGATTTAGGGGCCGATCCGTGGAACGTGTTTCACCTGGGGGTGGCAAATTTACTGTCGATGAATATCGGCGTGGTGATTATTGCCGTGGGTGTGTTGGTGCTTCTGGCGTGGATACCGCTACGCCAGCGCCCAGGGTTTGGCACGTTAAGCAACGTGATTATGATTGGGCTGGCGGCAGATGTCGCGCTGCTGGTGATTCCGGGATTTGAATCCCTGCTGGCGCGCAGCGGGCTGCTGGTGTCAGCGGTGATACTGAATGCGTTAGCAACCGCTCTGTACATTGGTGCCGGTTTTGGCGCGGGCCCGCGTGACGGTCTGATGACTGGAATTCACGCGCGTACCGGCTGGCCAGTACGACGAATTCGAACCGCAATCGAAGTGTCCGTGTTGCTTATTGGTTGGCTGTTGGGGGGAACCGTTGGGTTTGGAACGGTGCTGTATGCACTGGCTATTGGGCCGCTGATTCAAATTTGCCTGCCATGGTTTTGCCATCAGCCGCAGGCGCGTATTCGTATCAGGAATGCGCCTGGGGCACGATCGCCTGCTGGCGACTAAACTTAACCTCGACTGACGCGGCCGGAATCGGCTTGCCGCGCAGTACACTTCGGAGGTTTTTCTCATGAAGTATGTTGATGGCTTTGTGGTTGCCGTACCCGCTGAAAACAAGGAGGCGTACATTGCGATGGCGGCAAAAGCAGCTCCGCTTTTCAAGGAGTTCGGTGCATTGCGCGTGGTGGAGTGCTGGGCAGATGATGTCCCCGACGGCAAACTGACCGATTTTCGCATGGCTGTGAAAGCGCAGGATCATGAAGAAGTGGTATTCAGCTGGATTGAATACCCTTCCAAAGAGGTCCGCGATGCGGCGAATCAGAAGATGATGTCCGATCCCCGTATGAAGGAATTCGGTGAATCTATGCCATTTGATGGCAAGCGAATGATCTACGGTGGATTTGCGCCCATTATGGAAGAGTGATGTGACTGGCTGTGCGGCGTGCCGCCAGCCATCTCACCATCAACAGCCATGCTAAAGCCGTTTTTCTGCCCACAGAATAAATTCTGCTTTCGGCAGCGCTTTACTGTAAAGCCAGCCCTGACCGTACTGCACGCCGTGCTGGCGTAGCCAGGCTTCCTGATTCTCGGTTTCAATACCTTCTGCCACCATCTCCAGCTTCAGCGTTTTCGCGATCTCGATGATATGCGGCGTGACGTTGTTGTACTCCAGCGCATCGACGAACGATTTGTCGATCTTCAGGATATCCACATCCAGATCCTGCAAATAGCTAAGACTTGAATAGCCGGTACCAAAGTCATCAATATAGATCGAATGGCCTGCCTGTCGGTATTTAGCAATAAACGGCGCGCTGTTTTTTGGGTCGGCAAATTCGCGTTCGGTCAGTTCCAGTGCGATTTGTGCAGGCTTAAGTTGCCAATGGTTCACCTTCTGGCTTAACAGAGCAGGAAGTGTTTCGGAGGTCAGATCGGCTGACTCAAGGTTAATGGATATATGCTGGTGGGGATATTGACGCAGCCATTTTCCTAAATCGTCAAATACGCTTTCAATAATCAAACGGGTGAGCGGCTCTGAAAGCCCGGTCTCTTGCGCCAGTGCGACGAAAATCTCAGGCGACAGATAGCTCCCGTCGGCCTGTGGCCAGCGAGCCAGCGCCTCTGCCCCGACCACTTTCCCCGTTTTGAGCGAGATAATCGGTTGGTAGTAGACCTTAATATCCCGATGCTGGATAGCGTCCTGCAACTGGTGATGAGGGGACTGTAAACGGCGCAAAATACGCAGAATAAAGGCTGCGGTGAGTAAGCCGAGAAGGATCCCTGCCGGCAGCCAGATGAGCGCTTGTCGGTGCCAGCTTTTTTGCAAAGGTACAGTGGATGCCCAGGTTACAACCGTAATGCCCAGTTCGGGGAAGGGGCGGGCGTTATAAATACTGCCGTCTTTCTGCAGATGGGTAATCGAATGCTCTAGTTGCACATGTTGTAAAACATCCGGTGGCAGATCGGTGCTACTGGCTACCACCGTGTTACGCGCGGTACCAAGGATAGCGACTTCAATCGGCCATGAGCCAAACGGGATGACATCAATAAAAGAACCGGGATCGATCATCACGACGTAATGCTTGCTACCTAATGCCGCCATAAAACGCTTGATGCCCAAATCGTTTTGCATGGTCAACCATGCGTGGTAGCCATCGGGCGTGATTTTCATTGCTGGAGGAAACGCGGCTGCCCGGCTTCTTTTTTCCAGGGATGAGCATTGTGGAACGTTATCTTTGAGGTACAGCACTTCCTGAATATAGCGATAGCTATATGACAAACGACGCATTTCAAGCAGATGCTCTTCACTACAAGGTTCACCCTGAAAAGCTTCAATATGGCGCAACGCTTTTTTGGCCTGTTCACCTACGCGTTCCGTACGTAATGCGACTCGGGTTGAGAACATATCGAGTTCATCGATAAATTTCGTTTCGACCTGACGATGCGCCAGCCACAGGCTTAAACCTACGGGCGCGAGGATGGAAAGAAACAGCACCCCAGTCACCAGGCTTATCAGATGTCGTGTTATCACAGTGATATCCTTATTAACACAGCGTAGGGAAAGTATATCCGAAAGCCGAAAAAGCTATTCGATTGGCATCATATATTTACGGCCACTTATCATCCCGTTTAACTCTTAATCGCGTAAACCAGGTTGTGATTTATACAAGAGTGGTGTATTTTGATTGTTATGTTATAACGTAGCAAATTGAGGTTGCCATGAAGCCGGATATTCATCCTTTTTACCGTACTGTGGTGTTTCACGATACCAGTGCCAATGAATTTTTTAAGGTCGGCTCGACCATTAAAACGGAACGTGAGATTGAGTTTGAGGGGAAAATGTATCCGTACGTGACCCTGGATATCTCTTCCAAATCGCATCCGTACTATACCGGGAAACAAAAAACCTTTGATAACGAAGGCAGTGCAGCACGTTTCCAGAAACGTTTTGGTCATTTTATTGGCACTAAGCGAGGTTAAGATGCAGGTACTCAATTCACTTCGTAGTGCAAAACAGCGTCATCCTGACTGCCAGATAGTGAAACGCAAAGGGCGTTTGTACGTCATCTGCAAAACGAATCCGCGCTTTAAAGCTGTTCAGGGGCGTAAAAAAAGACGTTAGTTTCTTTACCAACATTTCAGGGATTAAAGTGCGTTTCCTTCATCGGGACGCACTTTTTTTATCTGCGTTGAGATGTCGTTACTGACTGGTCTGGGGGCGGGTTAGCGTAAAGACATCGTAAAACGAGAGTTCACCCTTACGCGATATCATCTTTTGCAGCTGCGCTTTATGTTCGCTATCGACGGAAGGTGAGTGCAGGATGGTATCGATGAGTGAAGGGGGGACAAAGCGCGTGTTATACCATTCCCCGTTATAGCAAACTCTGAAATCCAGTACGTCGATATCTTCAAAGCGGTATCGCGGCGCAACGTCGAAAAAGAAAAACGCGTTGAGTATGACGAACAGAACCACCAGCAGCCATACTGAATCGACTAACGTTTCTGACTGCAGCATCACCGCCAGCGTGGCAAACCACGCAACATACATGCCGATGAACAAGCCGGGATGTTTGCGAATAAAGCTGATGCTAAAGCGCGGTTTGTTGTCGCGCTTTTCGCGAATATTTAAGTCGTCGATGGTTTCGGTAAGCAGGCGCTGTATTTCTGTCATCTCTTGCCTTTGTAGTGTCTGCGATATTCAGATGCGATCGCCCTATTTTAAAAGGGGATACCTTGTGAAGAAAGTAACAGATTAACCACAATTTAGCATAACAGTTACATTTAAGATCACAGCGTTTTGATAATCCTGACGGGATTGCCCCCAACCACGCAGTTTGCCGGAACGCTTTTCGTGACCACCGCGCCTGAGGCCACAACCACGTTATCACCCAACGTTACGCCAGGGTTTATCACTGCGCGTCCACCTATCCAGACGTTGTTGCCAATAGTCACGGGTTTGCCGAGCTCCATGCCACTGTTTCGCTCGGTGGCATCCAGCGGGTGGGTGGCGGTATAAATATGGACTCCTGGGGCTAACATGCAGTTGTCGCCAATATGGATCGGGCAGACGTCGAGCATAACGCAGTCGAAGTTGGCGTAAAATTCTTTACCGAGATAGATGTTATAGCCGTAATCACAACGAAAAGAGGGTTCAATATAAGCCCCTTCGCTCTGGCCCAACAGCTCATGCAGGATAGCTTGTCGCGCATTTTTTTCATCGGGAGCGGTGAGGTTGTAGCGATGGGTCAACTGACGAGCGCGTAGTCGGTCGTGGCGCAATGTTTCATCCGCCGGGCGATAAAGTTCACCGGCGATCATTTTTTGCTTTTCATTACTCATTACGAATTTCCTGTGTACTGGAGGTCATTTCAACACAGTAAAACGCAATGCAAGCAAGGGGAACGTTCCCACTTCTTCGCTGTGATCGTAGTCACGTGATTTGATTTAAATAACCATTGTAAATACGAAAATGGTCAGCCAGACAAATGTACCGCTATACCTGACTTAACCCGTGAGCAATTAGCGAATGAATTTCCAAACAGAAGTTGGAATCTTGTCGTAGAGCTTATTCATGGTCAATTCAGCAAGGCGGTGATCTGCTGCTGAGTAAAATACAGCCAGTTCGTTGTCGGACAATTCATATTTATTTTTTTCAATAACGCGCTCAAGTGTGTCAATTGTCTGACAACGTCGCAGGCGCATCAAATAATCAGTTTTAGTTAATGGTTTATCGGACATAAATCTTACCTATGATTGTAATAATTTTTAACAAGACAAACTAACAGGATTAGCCCTGGTGGCATTGACAAAACAGCGAAACAGTCGATTACCTGACTTCCGCCATTTCTGCAGATCCTGCGTATTAATACCATAACTGCTGAACAACATAAAAGTGTCATCCAGGTATTCATCTATCTGCGCGACCAGCTTATTGTCCTCATTGTACTTAATTTTATAATTAAGTGCGAAGGTTGCAATATGCTCTATCAGTTCATTGAGCTGCAAGCTGGTGGCAGAGGTAGGGTCATTAACCCAGCCATGGTTACTTTGTTCAAGGTTTGCAAGACAGTCATGATACAGGGTTTCGCAGAGAAATTTAAGCTGCGCGATATCATGTCTTTTGGGTGAGTATTCATCCATAACGCATCCCCTTCTTCGTGGCTTAAACTAACCGAACACCTTCGGGATGGATACAACAGACTACCTGGAACTTGCCCGCGACTCCTGATGATTTAACTATAATCTAGTCTAAAAAAGATTTCATCGTCATATCACGAAAAATTACAATTATGCAAACTTATGATGTCAGGTCATTTTTACATTTTAACAGATAAATGCGGTTATTCCGAATCGGACAATTTCTTTATTCTTCGGGCAATCATCGAGTTATCTTGATTAGGTTTAGCAACGAAAGGTAACAATCGACAATGTGAACCGCTTACCAGGAATAATCTTAATATTTATTAAAGTAAATAAGAACTCTCAATGATTTTTAAGAATAGCCTTTAAGGCTACAGGGATTATATCGCTTATTTACCCTGGAGAAAATAAACGAAATAGCAATAAGTGATTTTTATGATTTTTCCAGAAAAAAGGCCGCTTGCGCGGCCTTATCTTTAGAGATCTATCAATGATGGTCTACTGAGTGGCTATGCTCAAGATCTTCACTTTTGCGGCTAAAGCGGCGGCGTACCACCACAAAGAACACCGGAACAAAGAAGATAGCCAACACGGTTGCCGTCACCATCCCGCCCATTACGCCAGTACCAACGGCGTTCTGCGCGCCGGAGCCTGCGCCGGAGCTGATAACCAGCGGCATTACGCCCAGAATAAAGGCCAGCGATGTCATCAGGATCGGACGTAAACGCATGCGGACCGCATCCAGCGTCGCCTCTATCAGACCTTTACCCTCTTTATCCATCAAGTCTTTGGCGAATTCGACGATAAGTATCGCGTTCTTCGCCGACAACCCAATGGTTGTGAGCAGGCCTACCTGGAAGTAAACGTCGTTGGTCAGGCCGCGGAACGTTGCCGCCAGCAATGCACCGATAACACCTAACGGTACCACCAGCATGACGGAGAACGGAATTGACCAGCTCTCGTACAATGCCGCCAGACACAGGAATACGACAATCAGTGAAATGGCATACAGAGCAGGGGCCTGGTTGCCGGACAGTCGTTCCTGGTAGGACATACCGGTCCAGTCATAGCCGATACCGGATGGCAGTTTGCTGGCCAGTTCCTCCATCATTGCCATGGCTTCACCAGTACTTTTACCCGGTGCGGCCTGGCCTAAGATTTCCATGGAAGGCAGACCGTTATAGCGTTCCAGACGCGGTGAACCATATTCCCAACGTGAGGTAGAGAAGGCGGAGAACGGTACCATCTGTCCATCGCTACCGCGGACATACCAGTTTCCAATATCTTCCGGCAACATACGGTATTTCGCTTCAGACATGATGTAAACTTTCTTCACACGACCACGGTCGATGAAGTCATTTACGTAGCTTCCGCCCCATGCTGCACCCAGCGTTGTATTAATATCACTAATGGATACACCCAGAGCCTGCGCTTTTTCCTGATCGATATCGATCTTGAACTGCGGCGTATCTTCCAGACCGTTAGGACGTACGCCGACTAACAGATCAGGATGTTTCGCAACTTCACCAAACAGCTGGTTACGCGCCTGAGTCAGCTTCTCATGACCTAAACCTGCCTGGTCAATCAGCTGGAAGTCGAAACCGGTCGCGGTCCCTAACTCCACAATCGCTGGCAGGTTAAAAGCAAAGACCATCGCGTCTTTAATCTGCGAGAATGCGCCCATCGCACGTTGAGTAATTGCCTCAACCTTGTTCTCTTCGCCTGGACGTTCACTCCAGTCTTTCAGAGACACGAATGCGATACCGGTGTTCTGACCACGTCCTGCAAAACCGAAGCCGTTAACGGCAAACACCGATTCAACGTTCGCTTTTTCTTTGGTCAGATAGTAATCCGTCATTTCGTCCAGCACCTTCTGGGTACGCTCTTGCGTTGCACCCGCTGGCAGCTGAGCCATTGACAGGAATACCCCCTGGTCTTCATCTGGCAGGAACGAGCTTGGCAGACGAACGAACAGATAGGCCATACCCACGACGATGATCAGATACAGCGCCAGATAACGACCGGTGCTGCGCAGAATTCCGCCCACGCTGTCGGTGTAATGGTGCGTGCTCTTATCGAACATGCGGTTAAACCAGCCGAAGAAACCTTTTTTGCCTTCTCCGTGATCGCCTTTAGCAACCGGTTTGAGCATGGTCGCACACAGGGCAGGGGTCAGAATCAATGCCACCAGGACTGATAACGCCATCGCCGAAACAATGGTGATGGAGAACTGACGGTAAATTGCACCGGTAGATCCCCCGAAGAAGGCCATCGGAATAAATACCGCTGACAGCACCATAGCGATACCAACCAGTGCGCCCTGAATCTGGCCCATCGATTTACGCGTTGCTTCCTTCGGCGGTAGCCCTTCCTCAGCCATTACACGTTCAACGTTCTCGACCACAACGATGGCGTCATCCACCAACAGGCCGATGGCGAGCACCATCCCGAACATCGTCAGCGTGTTTATCGAGAAGCCGAAAATCGCAAGGACGGCAAACGTACCCAATAGCACCACTGGCACGGCGATAGTCGGAATCAGCGTCGCGCGGAAGTTCTGCAGGAACAGATACATTACCAGGAACACGAGGATGATGGCTTCCGCCAGCGTTTTCACTACTTCGTGAATAGAGATTTTCACGAACGGCGTGGTGTCATACGGGTAAACGATCTTCAGACCTGACGGGAAGAACGGTTCCATCTTCTTCAGTTCATCGCGGATAGCGTTTGCGGTGTCCAGGGCGTTAGCGCCTGTCGCCAGCTTGATACCCAGACCGGATGCTGGTTTACCGTTGAACTTCGCAATGATGTCGTAGTTCTCGCCACCCAGTTCGACTTTCGCTACGTCACGCAGACGCACCTGGGAACCGTCCTGATTCACTTTCAGCAGAATTTTGCTGAACTCATCGGCGGAGGTCAGACGGGTTTGCGCGATGATCGAAGCGTTAAGTTGCTGGCCTTTCACCGGCGGCGTACCGCCTAACTGACCGGCTGCAACCTGGGCGTTCTGCGCTTTGATGGCGCTGATCACATCAACCGGCGTCAGCTGGAAGTTATTCAGTTTGTTCGGATCCATCCAGATGCGCATCGCGTACTGGGAACCGAACAGCTGAACATCACCCACACCTGAAGTACGGCTGATGGCGTCCTTCATGTTGGCGCCCACGTAGTCGGAAATATCCTCCTGCGTCATGGTGCCGTTGGTGTTGATTACGCCGACAACCATCAGGAAGCTACTGGATGATTTCTCAACGCTCACACCCTGTTGTTGTACTTCCTGCGGCAGAAGCGGCATTGCCAGTTGCAGTTTGTTCTGCACCTGTACCTGCGCGATATCCGCATCAGTACCAGACTGAAAGGTAAGCGTGATCTGCACGGTACCCGTGGAGTCACTGTTTGAGGACATGTACATCAGGTTATCGATACCGTTCATATTCTGTTCGATAACCTGCGTAACAGTATCCTGTACTGTTTTGGCATCAGCGCCAGGGTAGGTCGCGGAGATCGTCACTGCTGGCGGTGCAATAGTCGGATATTGCGCTACCGGCAATTTGAGGATCGCGAGCCCCCCTGCCAACATGATGATAATGGCGATCACCCACGCAAATATTGGGCGATCGATAAAGAAATTAGGCATGTCTTAACGGCTCCTGTTTAAGTTAAGACTTGGACTGTTCAGGCTGGCTACCGCTTGCAGCTTGCTGGTTGTTATCAGCGGTGATTTCCTGCGCTTTTACCTGCGCGCCAGGACGTACTTTTTGCAGCCCAGTGACAATCACGCGGTCGCCCGGTTTAAGTCCATCAGTGACTAACCATTTGTCGCCAATCGCTTGTGCGGCAACAATTTGACGGGTTTCAACTTTGTTATCTGCACCGATAACCAATGCACTGGCATCGCCACGCGGTGTGCGGGTAACGCCTTGCTGTGGAACCAGTAATGCAGTTGGGTTAGTCCCTTCTTCCAGACGAGCACGGACGAACATACCCGGCAGTAAGGTGTGATCCGGGTTAGGGAAGATTGCGCGTAACGTAATCGACCCGGTGGTTTGATCTACCGTGACATCAGAAAATTCCAGCGTACCGGACTGCGGGAATTTAATGCCGTCATTGGTCACCAGTTCGACTTTCGCTTTACCGTTTTCCTGCTTCAGCGTGCCGTTGGCCAACTCTTGTTTCAGGCGCAGGAAATCGTTGCTTGACTGCGTCACGTCCACATAGATGGGATCCAACTGCTGAACGGTTGCCAGTGCGGTTGCCTGACCGTTTTGCACCAGAGCGCCTTCAGTAACGGATGATTTACCAATGCGGCCGCTGATCGGCGACGTTACTTTGGTATAAGCCAGATTGATGCGTGCAGTTTCTACCGCGGCTTTCGCGGCGACAACGGAGGCGTTCGCCTGCTGTGCGTCTGCCAGTGCACTATCGTAATCCTGTTGACTGATGTACTTAGTACCCAACAGTTTCTGATAACGTTTAACCGTCAGTTGAGCGATATTTGCTGCGGCTTGTGCTTTTGCCAGATCGCCTTTTGCGCTTTCATAAGCGGCCTGGTAAGTAGCAGGATCAATCTGATAGAGAGATACACCCGCTTCGATGTCACCACCTTCCGTGAAATTACGCTTCAGGATAATACCGCTAACCTGAGGACGAACTTCTGCAATGCGATACGCACTGGTGCGACCCGGGAGTTCGGTTGTTATCTGTAGAGGTTCAGTTTTGAGCGTAACAACTCCAACCTCTGGCATCTGCTGGCCCCCTTGTTGGGCCTGTTTGTCGTCACATCCTGTTAGCGCTAAGCTGCCTGAGAGCATCAGAACGACTGCCAGAGGCGTTAACCCTCTGTTTTTGTTCATATGTAAACCTCGAGTGTCCGATTTCAAATTGATCAATGGCTGAAAGCCCATAAACCCATTGCTGCGTTTATATTATCGTCGTGCTATGGTACATACATTCACAAATGTATGTAAATCTAACGCCTGTAAATTCACTGACCTATGGCACGAAAAACCAAACAACAAGCACAGGAAACTCGACAGCACATTCTCGATGTCGCTCTGCGTTTGTTTTCGCAACAAGGGGTATCATCCACCTCGCTTGCGGAGATCGCAGCAGCCGCTGGTGTCACGCGCGGCGCGATCTATTGGCATTTCAAAAACAAATCGGATTTATTCAGTGAAATCTGGGAGCTAGCAAAACCTAACATTGATGAGTTAGAGACTGAGTATCAGGCAAAATTCCCCGACGATCCACTATCAGTATTAAGAGAAATTTTAATTTACGTTCTTGAAGCTACCGTGACAGAAGAACGCCGACGTTTATTGTTGGAAATTATATTCCACAAATGCGAATTTGTCGGGGAAATGGCCTCAGTTCAGCTAGCTCAACGCAGTCTGTGTATTGAAAATTACGACCGTATCGAACAAACATTGCGGCACTGCATGAACGCCAACATGCTGCCGGAAAATCTGAACACGCGTCGCGTGGCGGTGCTGCTGCGTAGTTATGTTACCGGAATTATCGAGAACTGGTTATTTGCCCCTGAATCTTTTGATCTGAAAAAAGAGGCACGGGAATACGTCGCCGTGCTGCTTGAGATGTGTCTTCTCTGCCCAACCTTGCGGGTTAACGTAACGGAAACCTGTTAACTCTCTGGGTCCGCACCAGGAATTCTCCTGGTCATTTTGCCTCCTGCTATTCTGCCGGTCACAGCCGTGATATTCTTGCCGCTTGACTATTTTCGGTCACTTTTCCGGTTCAGAAACCTTCATTCTCATGACTATGTTGCAGCTCTATAAACGTTCACAGCATCTTATTGCTATTACCATTCTTTTCTTCATTCTTTTGCTATCCTGCCAGTCATCTGCATTTGCGCGGGCGCAACAGAGTGGTGAACTGCCGACGAAAGCGGATATTCAGAGCCAGTTAGACACGCTGAATAAACAAAAAGATCTCTCCGCACAGGATAAGCTGGTTCAACAGGATCTCATCGATACCATTGCCACGCTGGATAAAATCGATCGTGTGAAGGATGAAACCGTACAGCTTCGGCAAAAAGTTGCCCAGGCGCCGGAGAAAATGCGTCAGGCGACGGATGCGCTAAATTCGCTTAGCGATGTCGATAATGACGATGAAACGCGAAAAACGCTGAGTACGCTCTCCTTACGACAGCTTGAGTCGCGCGTGTCGCAGGTCCTGGATGACCTGCAAAGCTCGCAAAACGATCTGGCCGCTTACAACAGCCAACTGGTATCGCTGCAGACACAGCCAGAACGCGTACAAAATGCGATGTACACTGCGTCGCAACAGATGCAGCAAATCCGCAATCGACTCGATGGCACCACTGTGGGAGAGGCGGCTTTACGCCCCAGCCAGCAGGTGCTGCTGCAGGCGCAGCAAGCATTGCTGAACGCGCAGATCGACCAGCAGCGTAAGAGCCTCGAAGGGAATACCGTTTTGCAGGATACCCTGCAAAAACAACGCGATTATGTGACGGCGCACAGTAACCGCCTTGAACACCAGCTCCAGCTCCTGCAAGAGGCGGTGAACAGCAAACGACTGACGTTAACCGAAAAGACGGCACAGGAAGCGGTAACGCCGGACGAAGCCGAGCGTATTCAGTCCAATCCGTTAGTGAAGCAGGAGCTTGATGTTAACCATCAGCTCAGCCAGCGCCTGATTGCCGCGACTGAAAACGGCAACAGCCTGATGCAGCAAAATATCAAGGTCAAAAACTGGCTTGACCGCGCGCTGCAATCCGAACGCAACATTAAAGAGCAGATCGCCGTTCTGAAAGGCAGTCTGCTGCTGTCGCGCATTTTATATCAGCAACAACAAACGCTGCCGTCGGCGGATGAGCTTGCCGATATGACCAACCGGATCGCCGATTTGCGTCTGGAGCAGTTCGAAGTTAACCAGCAGCGCGATACGTTGTTCCAGAATGATGCGTTTGTCGCCAAACTGGAAGAAGGACACAGCAACGACGTTAACCCTGAAGTCCATGATGCCCTGCTGCAGGTTGTGGATATGCGTCGTGAACTGTTGGATCAGCTAAATAAGCAGCTGGGCAACCAGTTGATGATGGCGATTAATCTGCAAATCAACCAGCAGCAGTTAATGAGCGTGTCGAAAAACCTGAAAGAGATCCTCACGCAGCAAATCTTCTGGGTTAACAGTAACCGTCCGATGGACTGGGACTGGATCAAAGCCTTCCCGCAAACCCTAAAAGACCAGTTTAAGTCGATGAAAATCACGGTGAACTGGGAAAAAGCCTGGCCCGCCGTATTTATTGCGTTCCTGGCAGGGCTGCCGCTGCTGCTTATCGCCGGGTTAATCCGCTGGCGTTTGAAGTGGCTGAAGGATTATCAGGCAACATTAGCCGCCGCGGTGGGTAACCTGCGCAATGACAGTCAGCTTAATACGCCAAAAGCGATTCTTATCGATCTCATCAGAGCCTTGCCGGCGTGTCTGATTATCCTCGCGGTGGGTCTGATTCTGCTGACTATGCAGCTGAATATTAGCGACCTGCTGTGGGCGTTCAGTAAGAAGATGACCATCTTCTGGCTGGTGTTTGGTCTGTGCTGGAAGGTGCTGGAAAAAGATGGTGTGGCGATACGTCATTTTGGCATGCCAGCGAAGCAGACCAGCCACTGGCGTCGCCAGATTGTGCGTATTAGCCTTGCGCTGTTGCCGCTTAACTTCTGGTCGGTCATTGCTGAGCTGTCGCCGCTTAATTTAATGGACGATGTGCTTGGCCAGGTGGTCATTTTCCTCAACCTGCTGCTGATCGCCTTCCTGGTATGGCCAATGTGCCGCGAAAGCTGGCGTGACAAAGAGTCGCATGGTCTGCGTCTGGTCACTATTACCGTGCTGTCTATTATTCCGATTGCATTAATGGTGCTGACGGCGACAGGGTATTTCTACACCACGCTGCGCCTGGCGGGCCGCTGGATTGAAACGGTCTATCTGGTTATCCTCTGGAATCTGCTGTACCAGACGGTACTGCGAGGGTTGAGCGTAGCGGCTCGCCGTATCGCCTGGCGTCGTGCGTTAGCGCGTCGTCAGAACCTGGTGAAAGAAGGGGCCGAAGGCGCAGAGCCGCAGGAAGAACCGACTATTGCGCTGGAGCAGGTTAACCAGCAAACGCTGCGTATAACCATGCTGGTGATGGTTGCCCTGTTTGGTGTTCTGTTCTGGGCCATTTGGTCTGATTTGATCACCGTGTTCAGCTATCTCGACAGCATAACGCTCTGGCATTACAACGGCACCGAAGCGGGTGCGGCAGTGGTGAAAGACGTCACCATGGGCAGCCTGTTGTTTGCGATTATTGCGTCAATGGTCGCGTGGGCGCTGATCCGCAACTTACCCGGCCTGCTGGAAGTGCTGGTGCTCTCGCGACTGAAGATGCGCCAGGGGGCTTCTTATGCGATCACCACGATCCTGAATTATGCCATCATCGCCATCGGTGCGATGACGGTCTTCGGATCGCTCGGCGTCTCGTGGGATAAGCTACAGTGGCTGGCCGCTGCTCTCTCGGTTGGTCTTGGTTTCGGCTTGCAGGAGATTTTCGGTAACTTTGTTTCCGGTCTGATTATTCTGTTTGAACGCCCAGTACGCATCGGCGATACCGTGACCATCGGTACGTTCTCCGGAACGGTCAGCAAGATCCGTATCCGTGCCACTACTATTACTGACTTCGATCGTAAAGAGGTGATCATCCCGAACAAAGCATTCGTGACGGAGCGTTTGATCAACTGGTCGCTCTCCGATACCACCACGCGTCTGGTGATCCGCATTGGCGTGGCCTATGGTTCGGATCTGGACAAAGTGAAGAAGGTGCTGTTGCAGGCGGCGACAGAACACCCGAAAGTGATGCACGATCCGGAGCCTGCAGTGTTCTTTACCGCCTTCGGCGCCAGTACGCTGGATCATGAGCTGCGTTTATACGTGCGTGAATTGCGCGATCGTAGCCACACGGTTGATGAACTTAACCGGGCGGTCGATCGTTTGTGCCGTGAAAATGACATTGATATCGCCTTTAACCAGCTCGAAGTTCACCTGCATAACGCGAAAGGTGACACCGTGACCGAGGTAAAACGTGACATCATTAAAGGTGACGATCCGACGCCTTCGGTAGGTTAACAGAAATAATCATCAGGCCTGCGAGCTTCGATTCATTCGTAGGCCTGATAAGTGCAACGCCATCAGGTTTTCAGTTACCGCTCTTTTTTAGATAAAGAGAGCTGTTTCTTCTCGTAATCCTGCTTCACAATCTCCAGTGCTTTCAGAACTGTTTCAGGCTCCATCTGATTCTCTTCAAGCAGGACAATCAAATCGACGGCCAGTTTGACTTCATCTGGGGCGTTCTCTAATGACATAAATTCTCCGGGGATTAGCGGGTTAAACGCGCCAGCACGTTATCTATTCTTGCCAGTGCATGACGACAGCGTGCCAGTCGTGCTTCGAATGCCTCTACTTCGCGATGCAGTTTTTGCTGTTCTTCAAAGCCCGTAACCTGTGCCAGGCGTTCTTTACGTTCACGCGTCATTTCAACCAGGCGGCGCTCAAACTCCTGATGTTGAACTCGCTTACGCTGCCAGCGCGCCAGGCCAGGAGAGGCGCTGTCCCACTCCCGGAGCGACCAACTGGCGGTTTCACGTGAAATCGCCTCTAACTGTGAGGCAAGGTGTTCCGTAAGCCAGGTAATTTGTGGTAGTTGTTGCTGTTCAACTGCGCGACGTAGTGCAGTGAGATTATCATCAGCTTCATCCAGACAGGCCTGTAGCAACGTGCTGCGGGTGTGAAACAGATGCCTGTCAAAGCGGGCGCTAAGCGTGGCATGGTGTGCCAGTGGGGCACAACGCTGCCGTAAGCGGTTAAGCTGGTTTTCGAGCGTCTGAAGCAGCATGACGGTTTTCACGACAACACTCCGATGAAAATGAGAACTGTTATGATAAAGTAGCGATTCTCTGTGTTAAGTATTCATATTATGCAACGCATTATTCTAATCATCATAGGCTGGATAGCGGTAGTGTTAGGAACGCTGGGCGTTGTATTGCCTCTGTTGCCGACGACGCCGTTTATCTTGCTGGCCGCCTGGTGTTTTGCTCGCTCGTCGCCGCGTTTTCACGACTGGTTGCTGTACCGTTCGTGGTTCGGCGGGTATCTGCGCCACTGGCAAAAACACCGCGCGATGCCGCCGGGAGCAAAGCCGCGCGCTATTTTGTTGATCCTGGTGACGTTTAGTATTTCACTGTGGCTGGTCAACATGATGTGGGTACGCGGCCTGCTGCTGGTTATTCTCGCCTGTTTACTGATTTTTATGTGGCGGATCCCGGTGATTGATGAAAAACAACAAAAGCAGTAAAGCGCAATAAACGCTGTTGCAATTGTCTCTCACAGCCAGTAAATTCGACCGTTTTCGAGCACAGGCGCAGGTGGTCAAAGGTTAAGCAAATATAACCTTGGCTCTTATACAGACACAAAATCATTCAAGATACGTCGAGGATGAAGTGTATAGTGCGCCGTGAAGTAATACTGTATTAATCAGGCACAAACTTATGACCGCGACTGCACAGCAGCTTGAGTTTCTCAAAAATAGCATCAAAAGCATCCACGATTACCCAAAACCGGGCATTCTTTTTCGTGATGTCACCAGTTTACTGGAAGATCCGAAAGCCTACGCCCTCAGTATTGAATTGCTGGTTGAACGCTACAAAAATGCGGGTATCACTAAAGTGGTTGGTACCGAAGCGCGTGGCTTCCTGTTTGGCGCGCCGGTAGCGTTGGGTCTGGGCGTTGGTTTTGTTCCGGTACGTAAACCCCGTAAGCTTCCGCGTGAAGTTATTGCTGAGAGCTATGAGCTGGAATACGGCACCGATCAACTGGAAATCCACGTTGATGCCATCAAACCTGGCGATAAAGTCCTGGTTGTGGACGACCTGCTGGCAACCGGCGGCACGATTGAAGCGACCGTGAAACTGATCCGCCGTCTGGGTGGCGAAGTGACCGATGCTGCATTTATCATTAACCTGTTTGATCTGGGTGGCGAGCAGCGTCTGGAAAAGCAGGGACTGACCTGTTATAGCCTGGTTCCATTCCCGGGCCACTAATTTCGGGCTATCCTATCTCGGCAGATTAATACCGAGACACACAACCTCGCTGTCGCTGCGAGGTTGTGTTAGCATTATCCCCCTGTGAATCCACCCTCCAGCCTTTCAGAGCCTGCCAATGAGTTATCAGGTCTTAGCCCGAAAATGGCGCCCACAAACCTTTGCTGACGTCGTCGGCCAGGAACATGTGCTGACGGCACTGGCGAACGGCTTGTCGTTAGGGCGTATTCATCATGCTTATTTGTTTTCCGGCACCCGTGGCGTCGGGAAAACGTCAATCGCCCGTTTGCTGGCGAAGGGATTAAACTGTGAAACCGGCATCACCGCTACGCCGTGCGGCGTGTGCGATAACTGCCGTGAAATCGAGCAGGGGCGCTTTGTCGATCTGATTGAAATCGACGCCGCCTCACGCACCAAAGTCGAAGACACCCGTGACCTGCTGGATAACGTCCAGTACGCGCCAGCGCGCGGTCGCTTTAAGGTCTATTTGATCGACGAAGTGCACATGCTGTCGCGCCACAGTTTTAACGCTTTGCTGAAAACGCTCGAAGAGCCGCCCGCGCACGTTAAGTTCTTGCTGGCGACTACCGATCCGCAGAAGCTGCCGGTGACTATCCTGTCGCGCTGTCTGCAATTCCATCTTAAAGCGTTGGATGTCGAACAGATTCGCCATCAGCTTGAGCATATCCTCAAAGAAGAGCATATCGCCCATGAGCCACGTGCGCTGCAACTGCTGGCTCGCGCCGCGGACGGCAGCCTGCGCGATGCGCTGAGCCTGACCGATCAAGCGATCGCCAGCGGCGATGGTCAGGTCTCGACCGACGCGGTCAGCACCATGCTTGGCACGCTGGACGACGACCAGGCGCTTTCGCTGGTTGAAGCGGTTGTGGCTGCGGACGGCGAACGCGTTATGACGCTGGTGAACGATGCCGCCGCGCGCGGTATTGAATGGGAAGCGCTACTGGTTGAGATGTCGGCTCTGCTGCATCGTATTGCCATGGTTCAGCTTTCACCTGCCGCGCTCGGCAGCGATATGGCCGCTATTGAACAGCGTATGCGCGAACTGGCGCGAATCGTCCCGCCAACCGATGTGCAGCTTTACTACCAGACCCTGTTAATCGGGCGCAAAGAACTGCCGTATGCGCCGGACAGGCGAATGGGCGTTGAAATGACGCTGCTACGTGCGCTGGCTTTTCATCCGCGCATGCCGCTCCCGGAACCTGAAGCCCCACGACACTCGTTTGCCCCGGTCGCACCCACTGCGGTGATGAACCCGACGCAGGTGCCGCAGCAGCAGCCTGCGGCAGCGCAACAGCAACAGAATGTGCCGCTCTCCGATGCTACCAGCCAGGTGCTGGCGGCACGCAGCCAGCTGCAACGCGCTCAGGGAGCAACCAAACCAAAAAAGAGTGAACCGGCAGCCGCTTCCCGCGCGCGGCCGGTGAATAATGCTGCGCTGGAAAGACTGGCTTCGGTGTCGGAACGTGTTCAGGCGCGTCCAGCGGTCTCTGCACTGGAAAAAGCGCCAGCGAAGAAAGAAGCGTATCGCTGGAAAGCGACCAATCCTGTTGCAGAAGTCAAAGAAGTCGTCGCTACGCCGAAAGCGCTGAAAAAAGCGCTTGAGCATGAAAAAACGCCAGAACTGGCGGCAAAGCTGGCGGCTGAGGCCATCGAACGCGACCCGTGGGCCGCACAGGTGAGCCAGCTCTCGCTGCCTAAACTGGTGGAGCAGGTGGCGCTTAATGCCTGGAAAGAAGAGAATGGCAACGTGGTTTGCCTGCACCTGCGTTCCACGCAGCGACACCTTAACTCCAGCGGCGCGCAGCAAAAACTGGCCGAAGCATTGAGTTCCTTAACAGGGTCAACGGTTGAATTGACCATCGTTGAAGATGATAATCCAGCGGTGCGCACGCCGCTGGAGTGGCGTCAGGCCATTTATGAAGAGAAACTCGCGCAGGCGCGTGAGTCGATTATTGCGGATAATAACATTCAGACGCTGCGTCGTTTTTTCGATGCGGACCTGGACGAAGAGAGTATTCGCCCCATTTGATCGTCAGCCATTACGGTTTGACGGTCGTCATCCCTTAACGTGATTGAGAGAGAAGCCTATGTTTGGTAAAGGCGGTCTGGGTAACCTGATGAAACAGGCCCAGCAGATGCAAGAAAAAATGCAGCAGATGCAGGAAGAAGTCGCCAAGCTGGAAGTGACCGGCGAATCTGGCGCGGGTCTGGTAAAAGTAACCATCAACGGCGCGCATAACTGCCGTCGTGTGGAGATCGATCCAAGCCTGCTGGAAGACGACAAAGAGATGCTGGAAGACTTGGTTGCTGCGGCATTCAACGACGCCGCGCGCCGTATTGAAGAGACGCAGAAAGAGAAGATGGCCTCTGTTTCCTCCGGAATGCAGCTGCCTCCTGGCTTTAAGATGCCGTTCTGATGCAAACCAGCCCGCTGTTAACTCAGCTTATGGAAGCTCTGCGCTGTCTGCCGGGCGTTGGCCCGAAGTCTGCGCAGCGCATGGCGTTCACGCTGCTTCAGCGCGATCGCAGCGGCGGGATGCGTCTGGCGCAGGCGTTAACGAAGGCGATGTCGGAAATCGGCCACTGTGCCGATTGCCGCACATTCACAGAACAGGACGTCTGCAACATCTGCTCGAACCCGCGTCGCCAGGAAAATGGTCAGATTTGCGTGGTGGAGAGTCCGGCGGACATCTACGCCATTGAGCAAACCGGGCAATTTTCCGGACGTTACTTCGTGCTGATGGGACACCTGTCGCCGCTGGACGGTATTGGCCCTGATGATATCGGGCTGGATCGTCTTGAGCAGCGGCTGGCATCTGAGCAAATCAGCGAACTGATCCTGGCGACCAATCCCACGGTCGAAGGAGAGGCGACCGCCAACTATATTGCTGAGCTTTGCATGCAATATGACGTTGAAGCCAGCCGTATCGCCCATGGCGTTCCGGTTGGTGGCGAGCTGGAAATGGTCGATGGCACTACGCTGTCGCACTCTCTGGCAGGACGGCACAAGATTAAATTCTGAACAAACGGAGGCCGCGACGGCGGCTTCCGCTTGAAATCCTTCCCGCTTGTCCCCATTTCACCCTCAACCTGTTTTTACCATTGAAAATGGCATTGTTGAGGTAGACCTACATGAAAGGACAAGAAACTCGTGGTTTTCAGTCAGAAGTAAAACAGCTTCTGCACCTGATGATCCATTCTCTGTATTCCAATAAAGAAATCTTCCTGCGTGAGCTTATCTCTAACGCCTCGGATGCGGCAGACAAGCTGCGTTTTCGCGCACTGTCTAACCCGGACCTGTATGAAGGTGACGGTGAGCTGCGTGTGCGTGTTTCCTTCGATAAAGATAAGCGTACGTTGACCATTGCCGATAACGGCGTGGGGATGAACCGTGATGACGTTATCGATCATCTGGGGACCATTGCGAAATCCGGTACTAAATCTTTCCTTGAATCCATGGGATCCGATCAGGCGAAAGACAGCCAGTTGATCGGCCAGTTCGGGGTTGGCTTCTACTCTGCGTTCATCGTGGCGGATAAAGTCACCGTGCGTACCCGCGCAGCGGGCGATAAACCGGAAAATGGTGTGTTCTGGGAATCTGCGGGTGAAGGTGAGTACACCGTTGCCGACATCACCAAAGACGATCGCGGCACCGAAATCACGCTGCATCTGCGCGAAGGCGAAGACGAGTTCCTTGATGACTGGCGCGTACGTTCCATCATCAGCAAATATTCCGACCATATCGCGTTGCCGGTAGAGATCGAAAAATCCGAAGAGAAAGACGGCGAGACCGTGGTTTCCTGGGAAAAGATCAACAAGGCGCAGGCGCTGTGGACCCGTAACAAGTCGGAAATCAAAGACGACGAGTACAACGAATTCTACAAACATATCGCGCACGACTTCACTGATCCGCTGACCTGGAGCCATAACCGTGTGGAAGGTAAGCAGGAGTACACCAGCCTGCTGTACATCCCGTCTCAGGCTCCGTGGGATATGTGGAACCGCGATCACAAGCATGGTCTGAAACTGTACGTTCAGCGCGTTTTCATTATGGACGACGCCGAGCAGTTTATGCCGAATTACCTGCGCTTTGTGCGTGGCCTGATAGATTCTAACGATCTGCCGCTGAACGTTTCTCGTGAGATCCTGCAGGACAGCACCGTCACCCGTAACCTGCGTAGCGCGCTGACCAAACGCGTACTGCAGATGCTGGAAAAACTGGCGAAAGACGACGCAGAAAAATACCAGACCTTCTGGAAACAGTTCGGCCTGGTGCTGAAAGAAGGCCCGGCGGAAGACAACGCTAACCAGGAAACGATCGCTAAGCTGATGCGCTTCGCGTCCACGCACACTGACTCCTCCGCACAAACCGTGTCGCTGGAAGACTACGTGTCGCGTATGAAAGAAGGGCAGGAGAAAATCTACTACATCACCGCAGACAGCTATGCGGCGGCGAAGAGCAGCCCGCACCTGGAACTGTTGCGTAAGAAAGGCATCGAAGTGCTGCTGCTTTCTGACCGTATCGATGAGTGGATGATGAACTACCTGACCGAGTTCGACGGTAAGGCATTCCAGTCCGTAGCCAAAGCTGACGAGTCCATCGACAAGCTGGCGGATGACGTTGACGAATCGGCAAAAGAAGCGGAAAAAGCGCTGACGCCGTTCGTTGAGCGCGTGAAAACCCTGCTGGGCGATCGCGTAAAAGAAGTGCGTCTGACTCACCGTCTGACCGACACGCCGGCCATCGTTACCACCGATGCGGACGAAATGAGCACCCAGATGGCGAAACTGTTCGCTGCTGCTGGCCAGGCCGTACCGGAAGTGAAATATATCTTTGAACTCAACCCGGACCACGTGCTGGTCAAACGCACGGCGGATACCCAGGACGAAGCACAGTTCAAAGAGTGGGTTGAACTGCTGCTGGATCAGGCGCTGTTTGCTGAACGCGGCACGCTGGAAGATCCAAACCAGTTCATTCGTCGTATGAACCAGTTGCTGGTGTCCTGATAGCCGTAAGGTAATGCCGGATGATGCTAACGCGTGTCCGGCTTACACCATCTCGTCGATCCCTGGCCGGATACGGTGTTTACACCGCGATCCGGCATTTTCTCTCCTCATTTTTAATTTTCCCACCGTTAACCGTTTCAGCGTCGGGCGTCTTCCTTGAGCCAATTGCGTGATGGTGGTATCGTTTAGCGCTTTTTAAAAAATATCGACAACCTTTAAGGGGATTTTCGTAATGCGTATCATTCTGCTTGGCGCTCCGGGCGCGGGTAAAGGAACTCAGGCTCAGTTCATCATGGAGAAGTATGGTATTCCGCAAATCTCCACCGGTGATATGCTGCGTGCTGCCGTGAAATCTGGCTCCGAGCTGGGCAAACAAGCGAAAGACATCATGGACGCCGGTAAGCTGGTGACTGATGAGCTGGTGATCGCGCTGGTAAAAGAGCGTATTGCTCAGGAAGACTGCCGTAATGGTTTCCTGCTTGATGGCTTCCCGCGTACTATTCCGCAGGCTGATGCCATGAAAGAAGCAGGCATCAACGTGGACTACGTTCTTGAATTCGACGTTCCGGACGAGCTGATCGTTGACCGTATCGTGGGTCGTCGCGTACACGCTGCTTCTGGCCGCGTTTACCACATCAAATTCAACCCGCCTAAGGTTGAAGGCAAAGACGACGTGACCGGCGAAGAGCTGACCACCCGTAAAGACGATCAGGAAGAGACCGTACGTAAGCGCCTGGTGGAATACCATCAGATGACCGCTCCGCTGATCGGCTACTACTCTAAAGAAGCGCAGGCGGGTAACACCAAATACGCGAAAGTTGACGGCACCCAGGCTGTGGCTGACGTTCGCGCAGCGCTGGAGAAAATCCTCGGTTAAGTTTTAGCGCAGTCAATGCCGGATGGCGGTGTAAACACCTTATCCGGCCTACGATTTTATGTAGGCCTGATAAGCGCAGCGCCATCAGGCAAATTCTCGTCTTACCTTTCACAGCAATTAGTTCTTCTTTATCGCTTTTCCGCTACAATTATCAACAATTTGAATCGATAAGAGGCGGTAATGCGTCAGACGAAAACCGGTATCCTGCTGGCAAACCTCGGCACTCCCGATGCCCCAACCCCCGAAGCCGTTAAGCGCTACCTGCGCCAGTTTTTAAGCGATCAACGCGTAGTCGATACGTCACCTGCGCTGTGGTGGCCGCTGCTGCGTGGTGTGATTTTGCCGCTGCGTGCGCCACGCGTGGCGAAGCTGTACCAGTCAATCTGGATGGAAGACGGTTCCCCGCTGATGGTCTACAGTAAGGCGCAACAGCAGGCGCTGGCACAACGTCTGCCAAATACGCCTGTCGCGCTGGGGATGAGCTACGGTTCACCGTCGCTTGAAAGCGCGGTCGATGAACTGCTGGCAAGCGGAGTTGAACACATGGTGGTGTTACCGCTGTACCCGCAATATTCCTGTTCTACCGTGGCGGCGGTCTGGGACGAACTGGCGCGAATCTTAGCGCGTAAACGCAGTATTCCTGGCATCTCATTTATTCGT
Organism: Citrobacter sp. 506; assembly: GCF_050434985.1. Lineage (NCBI taxonomy): Bacteria > Pseudomonadati > Pseudomonadota > Gammaproteobacteria > Enterobacterales > Enterobacteriaceae > Citrobacter > Citrobacter sp. 506. The sequence continues at coordinate 1,809,361 of NZ_JBNDJN010000001.1, read as the reverse complement.
GATTACGCCGATGACAGCAGCTACATTGATGCGCTGGCCAAGAGCGCCCGTGATTCATTTGCTCAACATGGTGAACCCGATTTGCTGCTGCTTTCCTACCACGGCATTCCGCAGCGCTACGCCGATGAAGGCGATGACTACCCGCAGCGCTGCCGCGATACGACTCGTGAGCTGGTTTCAGCGCTTGGCTTGCCGCCGGAAAAAGTGATGATGACCTTCCAGTCTCGCTTTGGCCGTGAACCGTGGTTAACGCCATATACCGATGAAACGTTAAAAATGCTGGCGGAGAAAGGGACCCGACATATCCAGGTCATGTGTCCGGGCTTCGCGGCTGATTGTCTCGAAACGCTGGAAGAGATAGCGGTGCAAAACCGGGAGATTTTCCTTGAGGCAGGCGGTAAGCAATATGAGTATATTCCGGCGCTGAATGCCACACCGGAACATATCGAAATGATGGTTAAACTGACCGCAGCCTACCGTTAAAGCTGCGCTCTGAAGTAACGCGCGCCCTCCCGCAACGCATCGTCGGCGGTTTTCATCATCCGCGAATAGTGCAGGAAGGCGTGCAACGTGCCGGGGTACATTTTGTACTGGCAGGGCTGCTGATGCGCCTGTAGCGTCTGGAATAATAAGCGGCTATCGTCAATCAGCGGATCAAACTCCGCACCGGCGATAAAACACGGCGGTACGTCGCGCGTCAGGTCGTTATTAAACAGGCAATAGTACGGTGATTCACGATCGTCGGCGCTACGCAGGTACGCGTTTTCGTACATCTGCAGATCCTCGCGAGTTAAACCATCCCAGGCTCCGCCCATTAGCCGTCGGCTCAGTGAATCCTGCAGGCCGTAAAGCCCATACCACAACAGCACGCCAGCCACCTTGCCGCAGGCAATTTGTTTATCCCGCAACCACAACGCGCTGGCAAGCGCCAGCATGGCCCCGGCGGAATCGCCCGCAAAACCAATATGATTCACATTAAGGGAATAATCGCCAGCGTGCTGATAAAAGTACTGACACACGGCGACAATCTCTTCGATGGCTTGCGGGTAGCGGGCCTCTGGCGCAAGCGAATAGTCGATGCCAATGATCGTGCACTGCGTATAGCGCGCCAGTAAACGCATAATGCGATCGTGGGTATCCAGATTACCGAGAATAAAACCGCCGCCGTGCAGGTAATATAGCGTCGCCTGGCTATGGGGCTGCGGAGCGTAAATTCGTGTGGCAACGGGGCCGCATGCGGTAGAAATAACACATTCTCGGGTATTCATCTGTGGGGCATCGGCATTCCACAACTGCCGTTCATGAATGTAGTGTTTACGCTGGGCCACAAAGTCATCAGCAGCGGGCCACGGTGGCAAATCTTCGCGATGAAAATTCACCACACTTTTCATTTCATCCGAAATGTTGTCGAGTACGGGGATCTTGTTTTCCGGCTTCATAAAGCGCTCCTTGTGAAGGTGAGTTATTGTAGAAATTCATCCCAGATAAACTGCGATCTCACCGTCCGATATTGAAACTCAGCGCCGCATCGCATGCGCAGCGGGGAATGTGCTACCATGCATCGCTCAGCTAACCACCCGTAAAATCGACCATGAAATTTCCCGGTAAACGTAAATCCAAACACTATTTCCCCGTCAGCGCGCGCGATCCGTTGCTGCAACAAATTCAGCCAGAAAATGAAACCAGCGCAGCCTGGGTGGTGGGTATTGACCAGACGCTGGTGGATATTGAAGCCAAAGTTGATGATAACTTTGTAAAACGTTATGGATTAAGCGCCGGGCACTCTCTGGTGATTGCAGATGATGTCGCTGAAGCGCTCTACCAGGAACTGGTGCGTGAAAATTTGATCACCCATCAGTTTGCGGGCGGTACTATCGGTAATACGATGCACAACTACTCCGTGCTGGCGGATGACCGCTCGGTGCTGCTGGGTGTGATGTGCAACAATATCGAGATTGGCAGCTATGCGTACCGCTATTTATGCAATACCTCCAGTCGTACCGATCTGAACTACCTGCAGGGCGTAGATGGACCGATTGGTCGCTGCTTTACGCTGATTGGCGAGTCCGGTGAGCGTACCTTTGCAATCAGCCCAGGGCATATGAACAAGCTGCGGGCGGATAGCATCCCTGAATCGGTGATTGCCGGAGCGTCCGCGCTGGTGCTAACGTCCTATCTGGTGCGCTGCGAGCCGGGCGAGCCAATGCCGGAAGCGACCATGAAGGCGATCGAATTTGCTAAAAAACACAATGTACCGGTGGTACTGACGCTGGGCACCAAATTTGTCATTGCCGATAATCCGCAGTGGTGGCAGGCATTCCTGAAAGAGCATGTCTCAATTCTGGCGATGAATGAAGAAGAGGCCGAAGCGCTGACCGGCGAAAACGATCCGCTGCTGGCGTCCGACAAGGCGCTGGATTGGGTGGATCTGGTGCTGTGCACAGCGGGTCCGGCGGGTCTTTATATGGCGGGCTTTACGGAAGAAGAAGTCAAACGTAAAACCCAGCATCCGCTGCTGCCTGGGGCCATTGCCGAATTCAACCAGTACGAGTTTAGCCGCGCCATGCGCCATAAAGATTGTACCAATCCGCTGCGTGTGTATTCGCACATCGCGCCGTATATGGGCGGGCCAGAGAAGATCATGAATACCAACGGCGCTGGCGACGGCGCGCTGGCGGCATTGCTGCATGATATTACCGCTAACAGCTATCACCGCAGCAACGTGCCTAACTCCAGCAAGCACAAGTTCACCTGGCTGACCTATTCGTCGTTAGCCCAGGTGTGTAAATATGCGAATCGCGTGAGTTATCAGGTGCTGAACCAGCATTCCCCGCGCCTGACGCGCGGTTTGCCGGAACGCGAAGATAGCCTCGAAGAGTCGTACTGGGATCGTTAAATCATGCACATGCCGGATAAGCGATAGCGTCATCCGGCAACGACATCAGCCTGTAACGACCACCTCACCTGCAGGCGGCGTTTCAATCAGCTCCAGCATGGTACGGGCGATTTCACGCTCACCCATGACGACCTGATTGGCGCCGCGTTCGGTAATGTATTCCACCTCGTCGTCATAATGCGCGCGGGCGATAATTTCAATCGACGGGCACTTCTCGCGTGCTGAAGCGACAATTTCACCCGCTTCATAGCCATTGGGAATGGTCAGCAGTAGCCAGCGTGCGCAATCCAGATGCGCCAGATTCATAATTTCTTCGTTGGCGGCATTTCCCAGCACCGCGCGGATCCCGCGCTCGCGCAGTTCATCCACTCGGGTGCGTGAGGTTTCGATAACTACCAGCGGGATCCCCGCAGCCATCAATTTCTCGCCCAGCAGGCTACCGACGCGCCCAAAGCCAACCAGCAGGGCGTGATTGCAGATATCCACCGGAATTTGCTTCTCTTCTTCAATAGCCTCTTCCAGCGTCTGTTCTTCCAGCGTTTCTGTTTTGGCGAGATATTTTTCTAACACCGCGAACAGCACCGGGTTAAGCATGATGGACAGGATCGCCCCCGCCAGCACCAGATTCTGTCCGGCCTGCGGCAGCAGGTTTAACGCCATGCCCAGACCCGCCAGGATAAAGGCAAATTCACCAATCTGCGCCAGGCTGGTGGCAATGGTGAGCGCTGTGCGTTGGGAGTGACCAAACAGGCGCACCAGGAAATAGGCGGCAAGGGATTTACCAAAGATGATAATCGCCAGCGTGCCCAGCACCGCCAGCGGCTGCTGAATCAGAATCATGGGATCAAAGAGCATCCCGACGGAAACAAAGAACAGTACGGCGAACGCATCGCGCAGCGGTAGGGTGTCATGCGCCGCACGGTGACTCAGTTCAGATTCGTTCAGCACCATGCCGGCGAAGAATGCCCCCAGTGCAAAGGAGACATCGAACAGCTCCACTGCGCCAAATGCGATACCTAATGCGAGGGCGAGGACTGACAGGGTAAACAGTTCGCGTGAGCCGGTTGCGGCGCTACGGGCCATAATCCACGGCACCAGGCGACGACCGACCAGCATCATAATTGCGATAAACGCCACCACCTTACCGATGGTAATGCCCATATCTACGGCCAGCGAGGCAAAGCCGACATCTTCTTTTTCCAGCATTCCAGCGACGGCTGGCAGGAGAACCAGCGTCAGCACCATCATCAGGTCTTCGACAATCAGCCAGCCAATGGCGATTTGTCCGCGCTGACTGTCAATGAGCTGTCTTTCTTCAAGCGCACGCAATAGCACCACGGTACTGGCGGTTGATAGACACAGACCAAACACGATCCCTACCATCAGCGACCAGCCCATCACCGCTGAAAGCGCCATGCCCAGCAGCGTTGCCACCGCTATCTGGGCAATCGCGCCGGGAATGGCGATAGACTTTACCGCCATCAAATCCTTCAGCGAAAAGTGCAGCCCCACGCCGAACATCAGCAGGATTACGCCAAGCTCGGCCAGTTCAGGCGCTAACTTGGTATCAGCAACAAAACCAGGTGTAAATGGACCGGCCAGAACGCCCGCTAACAGATATCCCACCAGAGGAGAAATACGTAGTTTATTGGCAATCATGCCTAATATAAAAGCGAGCACAAGGCCGCCGACAATGGTGGTGATAAGCGGGGTGGCGTGATGCATTCCGTCTCCTTTGGTTGCTGTGATAATCCTGAAAACTCAAACGACGAGTAATAGTTTATGACAATTTTGATGTTTTTGTTTGTGAATAATTATTGAATTTTGATGAAAATAGGATTTTAGACGTAAAAAAGCACGGATCGGAAAAGTACAGCGGTATGTGAGAGGCAAAGGCTGATGGCTACTGTAAGTCTGACGGCCAAAATTTACTTTTGGCCGTCAGAAAATCAGGCTTTATGTCGGTTATCAGGTAAGAATATGGTCAGTATCCCCAGTAGTGGCAGGAAAGCACATATTTTGTAGACCAAATCGATGCTGGTATGGTCGGCAATCAGCCCTAACACCGCGGCTCCCAAGCCGCCCATGCCGAAGGCAAAACCGAAAAATAGCCCAGAAACCATGCCGATACGGCCAGGAAGCAGCTCCTGCGCGTAGACCAGAATGGCAGAAAACGCCGATGCGAGGATAAAACCAATGATCACGGTTAAAATCCCGGTCCATTCCAGCGTTGCGTAGGGTAAAAAGAGGGTAAAGGGTGCTACGCCGAGGATAGAGCCCCAAATAACATATTTTCTGCCAATTTTATCGCCCAATGGTCCACCAATCACCGTCCCGGCTGCGACGGCAAACAGGAAGGCAAACAGGTGAAACTGGGCATTTTGTACCGATAATCCGAATTTTTGCATCAGATAAAAGGTGTAATAGCTGCTGATGCTCGCCATATAGAAGTATTTGGAGAAAATCAGCACCAGCAGGATGCTTACCGCCAGCACTACTTTATTCCGTGGTAACGGATTCACGATGGCGACTTTCGGTTTTCCTTTACTCATCCGGTGCTGCGCGGCATACCAACGGCTGATTTGCGCCAGAACGACAATCGCTAATAACGCAGCCAGCACAAACCAGGCCACATTACCCTTACCATATGGCGCGATGATGACAGCCGCCAGTAACGGTCCCAGAGAGCTACCGAAGTTGCCGCCAACCTGGAAAATTGACTGGGCAAGACCGTGACGACCGCCGGAGGCCATTCGCGCCACGCGGGATGATTCCGGGTGAAATACCGAAGAGCCGGTACCAACCAGCGCTGCGGCGAGCAGGACCATATGGAAACTGCCAGCCATGGCCAGCAAAACAAGCCCACTCAGCGTGAAGCACATCCCAATGGGCAGCGACCACGGCATTGGGTATTTATCCGTCCAGTAACCCACAACCGGTTGCAGCAGTGAGGAAGCAAGCTGGAAGGTCAGGGTAATCATCCCTATCTGCATAAACGTCAGCGAGAACTCTGACTGCAATAGCGGATAAATCGCCAGGATCAGCGACTGGATCATATCGTTTAGCAGATGGGAGAGGCTGATTGCCCCTAAAATGCCAAATGAGGTGCGTGCTTTAGCAACCGACGCTGACGCGCCAGCCACTGGCTGGGTTGGTTCACTTATTGCCATAGAAAGTCACTTCTGTTTGGGTTGCGATTATGAGGGTAATCTAATTTGTTATTATTACCTGACTAACATACCTGCGGAAGGTGTTTGAAGGAAGTCTCATTTCTGAAAACATTTTCGGCTATTATTTTCAGTAGCTGTAATTTTATGCCCGAACTAATTCGACTTACAGGTAGGCGGCAAACGCGAGAGTCCCAGGAGCTTACTGCATAAGCGACAGGGGGAAGTGAGCGCAGCCAACGCACATGTAATTTGAAGGATAACGGGTATGGCGGTTGATATTGAGTCAGGGAGTGAAATATGAAGTTTTTAAAACGGGGCGTGGCGCTGGCGTTATTAGCCGCATTTGCGCTGGCAGGTCAACCTGCACAGGCGTACGAAAAAGATAAAACCTACAAAATTACCATTCTGCATACCAACGATCATCACGGTCACTTCTGGCGTAGCGAATACGGTGAATACGGGCTGGCGGCACAAAAAACGCTGGTGGACGGTATTCGTAAAGAGGTGGCTGAGGAAGGAGGCAGTGTACTGCTGCTTTCCGGTGGCGACATTAATACCGGCGTACCGGAGTCCGATCTGCAGGATGCGGAACCTGATTTTCGCGGAATGAACCTGATTGGCTATGATGCGATGGCGGTCGGAAACCACGAGTTTGATAATCCGCTTAGCGTATTGCGCCAGCAGGAAAAATGGTCCAAATTCCCGTTTCTCTCGGCCAATATCTATCAGAAAAGCACCGGTGAGCGTTTGTTTAAGCCGTGGGCCATCTTTAAGCGCCAGGATTTAAAAATTGCCGTACTCGGTTTAACCACTGACGATACGGCGAAAATTGGCAACCCAGAGTTCTTTACCGATATTGAGTTCCGTAAACCTGCTGATGAAGCCAAACTGGTTATCCAGGAACTGAATATGGGGGAAAAGCCGGACATCATTATTGCGACCACCCATATGGGACATTATGACAATGGCAATCACGGCTCGAACGCGCCTGGCGACGTAGAAATGGCGCGCAGCCTGCCGGCGGGATCGTTGGCAATGATTGTGGGTGGTCACTCGCAGGATCCGGTATGTATGGCCGCGGAAAACAAGAAGCAGGTTGATTACGTACCGGGTACGCCGTGTGCGCCAGACAAGCAAAACGGGATCTGGATTGTGCAGGCGCATGAGTGGGGGAAATACGTGGGGCGGGCGGACTTTGAGTTCCGCAATGGCGAAATGAAAATGGTTAACTACCAGCTCATCCCCGTCAACCTGAAGAAAAAAGTGACCTGGGACAACGGTAAAAGTGAGCGCGTACTCTACACCCCGGAAATTGCAGAAAATCAGCAAATGCTTTCTCTGCTGACGCCATTCCAGAATAAAGGCAAAGCGCAGCTCGACGTGAAAATTGGTAGCGTCAATGCGCGCCTCGAAGGCGACCGTAGCAAAGTCCGTTTCGTACAGACCAACATGGGGCATTTACTGCTGGCTGCGCAAATGGCGCGAACCAGCGCTGATTTTGGCGTGATGAGCGGCGGCGGTATCCGTGACTCCATCGAAGGCGGTGATATCACCTATAAGAGCGTGCTGAAAGTGCAGCCGTTCGGTAACATCGTGGTGTACGCCGACATGAGCGGGAAAGAGGTGATTGACTATCTGACCGCCGTGGCACAAATGAAGCCGGATTCCGGGGCTTATCCGCAGTTTGCCAACGTCAGCTTCGTGGCGAAAGACGGCAAGCTTAACGATTTGAAAATTAAAGGCGAACCCGTTGAGCCAGCCAAAACCTATCGCATGGCAACGCTGAGCTTCAATGCCACCGGCGGCGATGGCTATCCGCGAATTGATAACAAGCCTGGCTATGTGAATACCGGGTTTATTGATGCGGAAGTGCTGAAAGAGTACGTACAGAAGAACTCACCTCTCGATGCTGGTGCGTATGAGCCGAAGGGCGAGGTAAGCTGGCAGTAACAGGGCAATTTGGGGCATCATTTTATCCGCTCCTCCGGGCCGCCCTTCATGGCGGCCCAATAATCCTACTTATTACCTCTATGCTCCGGTTCCTGCGCGCTGGCCGAGTCCAAACTGTCTTCACCAATCACAACCTGTAATCGCAGTAGGCGCAATCGCCGTATCAATGGGCAAAAGACAATTAATCACGGCGTGCGATATCGGCGAATTTCGCATCCAGAATTTTCGCCAAATCGCCTGCTGCCAGTTCAATATCCAGCCCGCGTTTGCCGCCGGACACATAAATGGTGTCAAACGTCTGGGCGGGAGCGTCGATGAGCGTTGGCAATCTTTTTTTCTGCCCCAGCGGGCTGATGCCGCCTACCAGATACCCGGTGGTTCGCTGCGCGATCATCGGATCGGCCATATCGACCTTTTTGGCTCCCAACGCCCTGGCGACCTTTTTGAGATCCAGTTGACCGGCTACCGGCGTAACGGCAACCGCCAGGTGCTTCATATCGCCATTCACGGCAACCAGTAGCGTTTTGTAGACCTGGTCCGCATTCAGACCTAACTTGCGTACCACTTCGTCACCAAAGTTCGTCTCGGACGGATCGTGATCGTAGGTGTGGATCTGGAAAGAAATTTTGTTTTTTTCGAGTAATTTAACGGCGGGTGTCATAGCAATTTTCCTGGCCCAGACAAAATACGACACAAGCATACGCCTGATGTCTGTCTAAAAAATAGTACCATCTTGCGCAATAGTGTTGGCAGGATGATTACTTTGAGCGACAATCGAACTACACCGATGCTTTAAGCGTCGGGATCATAATAATGATGAAATTCCTCTTTGACGGGCCAATAGCAATATTGGCCATTTTTTTACCGTAACATCTCCGGCAAATTTCCTTCTCCGTACAAATGCAGCGCGCCAACGGCCACGACATAGTGCCCGGCAGGCATCGCCCTGAGTCGATCGCGCCAGGCCGCATTACGCTGATGCATCAAAACGTCATACAGCGACTGGCTAAAAGTATTGGGTAGAGTGAGTTCGCTATTGCGTGGCGGCGTTTTAAGCCACCAGCCCATCATCTGTTGTAGCAGTCTGGCATTGGTATGCCAGTGCGTCAGGGTATCGTCCAGTAGAGCCAGTCCGTTATCGGGTAACTGACACAACAGCTCGATTTGGCTGGATGCGCCTTCCAGCTCGATTATGGGTTTATGCACCTGTTTTGCCGCATTCAGAAGTTGGTAATCAATGCCGTATTCCGCCCGTAACCCCAACTGCTGCGCCTGCGTTGCCTGCAAGACCATGGCGATTTGCCACAGCGGCTGGGTAGACAGCAGGGAAGGGGAAATACCCAGCTCGTCGGTGACTTTGTGCAGATTATCTAACAGCTCTGGGCTGATGCGTTCTTCCAGTGCGGCAAAGGTCGGAAGGTTGGCAAACGGCGCGTCGTCGCCGGAAACATCGGCTTCGACAATGAGCGCATCGGCACGCTGGAGCTTTTTGAGTAATTTGGCAGGCAGAGGCGCCATATCGCGGCTGCCCATGTGAATACTGCCAATCAGATGAAAATGGCGGTTACCGGGCAAGGAGATGTCGATGGCAGGCCAGGTATAGTGGTTGCCGCGTAGCGCGGTGAAAAATGATTTTACCCGGTACAACAGATCCATACGGCCTCCCTAAGTAGACTTCCATGCTAGCGCGTGGTCCTGGAAGGTGCAAATACACTTCATCATTCCCTCAGCCTCTTTATTGGCAGCGAGCAAAAACCCCAGTCACATAGTTGGCTATGCTCCTGGGGTTTTTATACTTGCCGCCTTAATGCAACGCGAATGATTTGGGGCTCCGTTCAGAGCGGCATCCGGTAAAGGCTTACTCTTTAGGTTTGAAGCGCAGCAGTCGGTTAGCGTTGCTCACCACGGTAATGGAGGAGAGCGCCATCGCCGCCCCGGCAACGACCGGGTTGAGCAGTGTTCCGGTGAACGGCCACAAAATCCCGGCGGCAACGGGGATACCGATGCTGTTATAGATAAACGCGCCGAGCAGGTTCTGCTTCATATTGCGCAGCGTTGCCCGGGAGATAGACAGCGCATCTGCAACGCCCATCAGGCTATGGCGCATCAGCGTAATCGCGGCGGTTTCAATCGCCACATCGCTGCCGCCACCCATGGCAATCCCTACATCAGCCTGAGCCAGCGCAGGCGCATCGTTGATACCGTCACCGACCATGGCAACCTGACGCCCCTGGCTCTGCAGACGTTTAATCGCCTCGGCTTTACCGTCAGGCAGAACGCCAGCAATCACCTCATCAATACCCGCCTCTTTGGCAATGGCGTTGGCGGTCGTTGGGTTGTCGCCGGTGAGCATCACCAGACGATACCCGGCGCGGTGCAGACGCTGGAGCGCTGCCACGCTGTCGCTACGCAGAGGATCACGTACCGCTAACAGCGCTGCCGCTTTACCGTCAATCGCTAACAGTACCGGAGTTGAGCCTTGGGAAGCCTGAGCGGTGATTTCAGCCTCCATTTCAGTGGTATCTACCTGCTGTTCATTGAGCAGCACCTGGTTTCCCAGCAGCAGCGAATGACCTTCCGTTTCGCCACTGACGCCTAAACCGCGCAGCGTACGGAAACCGTTGACCTGCGGCAGCGTGACATCACCTGCTTTGTCCAGAATCGCCCTGGCTAACGGGTGGCTGGAACCCTGTTCAAGGGCCGCTGCCAGACGAATTGCCAGCGCTTCGTCGGTATTGCCAAACGTTTTGATGGCGACAACCTGTGGTTTGCCTTCAGTTAGCGTCCCGGTTTTATCAAACACGATGGTATCGAGCGTGCTGGCGCGCTGCAGCGCATCGGCATCACGTACCAGCACCCCAAATTCAGCGGCACGCCCAACGCCGGAAATAATCGACATAGGCGTTGCCAGACCCAGCGCACAAGGGCAGGCAATAATCAGGACGGTGGTGGCGATTACCAGCGTATAGACAATCTGCGGCGCCGGTCCAAAGAAATACCAGATAGCCGCACTGACCAGCGCAATGGCGACCACGACCGGAACGAACACCGACGAGATGCGGTCGGCCAGTTTGCCAATCTCCGGTTTGCTGCTTTGCGCCTGGCGCACCATACGAATAATGCGCGACAGCGTGGTGTGACTGCCAACAGCGCTGGCGCGGAACAGCACGCTACCGTCCTGTACGACCGTACCGGCGTGGACGCTATCGCCTGCGCCTTTTTGCTGTGGAATCGGCTCTCCGGTCAGCATGGCCTCATCCAGCCAGGCTTCACCCTGAGTGATTTCGCCATCAACCGGAACGCGGTCGCCGGTGGTCAGGCGCAGCAACATTCCAGCCTGCACCTCTGCCAGCGGCACGTTCTTTTCACCTTCGTCAGTGACGACGCGTGCGGTCGGCGGTGTCAGATCGAGCAGTTTTTCCAGTGCTTTAGACGAGCGTTGGCGAGCCCGCGCTTCCAGCATGTGTCCGAGGTTAATCAGACCGATAATCATGGCACTGGCTTCATAATAGAGGTGTCGCGCTTCCATCGGGAACCATTGTGGCCAGAGGTTGACGCTCATGGAATAGAGCCATGCCACCCCCGTACCCAGCGCCACCAGCGTATCCATGGTCGCGGTGCCGTTCATCAGGCTTTTCCACGCATTGCGGTAAAAGTGACCGCCCGCGAAAACCATCACGGCAAGCGTTGCCAGACCAATCATCAGCCACAGGCTGCGGTTGTCGTCGCTCACCATCATGTTGTCGCCAATCATGCCCCATACCATGACCGGGATACCAAGGAGCAGCGCGACGGCTGCCTGCCAGCGAAAACGTTTCATGGTTGCCACGGCGGTTTCTTGCTGACGCTCGCGACGCTTAGCATCATCTTCAATCGCTTCTGCGCCGTAGCCCGCTTTTTCAACCGCCTGTACTAAATCTGCGGCGGAGGCACTGCCCATTACCAGCGCAGTGCGTTCCGCCAGGTTTACCCGTGCCTGCGTGACGCCCGGTACACTTTGCAATGCATTTTGTACGCGGGTCACACAACTGGCGCAGCTCATGCCGTTTAACAGCAACTGTTGGCTGTCATCATCAGCCGTAGCTGCCGGAAGCTCGGAAGGGACCGCTGCCAGTGCTTCCGACGGGATTGATGACTCCGTCAGCGGTTTAGCCTTTGGGTGGCTTAACTCCGCGCCGTAACCGGCTTGTTTGATGGTTTCAATCAGCGCTTCTGCGCTGGCGCTCCCGGTAACATGCGCTTCTGTCACGGTGACATCCGCTTGCTCAACGTCCGGACGTTGTTCCAGACTTTCTTTAACGCGTTTTACGCAGTGACCACAGGACAGGCCGTCCAGGGTTAGATCGATTGTTTGAGACATAACCAACTCCTTTTTTGCAGGATTAACTGACTGTGATAAAGGTTAAACCTTCCAGCAAGGGGAAGGTCAAGGACGTTTTTAGAAAAAGTGAAAAAAGGGTGTAAAGGGAGAAAAACGGGAACGCCACGTCAGGGGTTCCCGGTCTGTTATTGATTGAGGACGATAATCGGCGTTCGATGCTCCGGTTCATTTATGACCGTGAGATCGGCACCGTACAGCGCGTTCAGCGACCGTTGCTTCAGAACATCCTGCGGATATCCGTTATCAACTATCCTGCCGCGTTCCATCAATACCACACGGTCGGCATAGCGCGCCGCGAGGTTGAGATCGTGCAGGACGCAGCAGACGTTAAACTGCCGTTCACGCACCAGACGACGTAGCAGACGAAAAAGGTGCTGCTGGTGGTGAATATCCAGCGCGGAGGTGGGTTCATCCAGAAACAACCATTTCGGCCCAGGCTCGGGCTCCCAAAGCTGAACCAGCAGGCGCGCCAGCTGTACCCGCTGTTGTTCTCCTCCCGACAGATGCCGGTAATCGCGTGCGGCCAGCGCCTGGCAATCACACAATGCCATGATGTACTCCGTTTCATCGCCCGTGTTGCGCGTACGATACGGATGTCTGCCCATGCGAATGACCTCCTGAACGCTAAACGGGAAGGCCATATGACTATTCTGGCGCATCACGGCACGGGTTTTTGCCAGCTCGGTGATTGACCACTTGTCCAGCGGCTTGCCAAACATGCTACAACGCCCACTGTGGGGCTGCAGATATCCCGTAAGCTGACGTAGCAGCGTCGATTTCCCGGCTCCGTTCGGGCCAAGAATCGCGATGATCTCTCCATCAGGTAGCGTCAGGGAAACGTCGTCGGTCAGTCGTCTTCCCTGAATGTGGTAGACCAGATTTTCAGCGACGATCATGACACCCTCCGGCTACGCAGTATTAACCACAGGAAATACGGTCCACCGATCAGGCTGGTTAACAGGCCAACGGGCATTTCGGCTGGCTGAACAAGTGTGCGGGCCAACGTGTCGGCAATCAGAAGTAAACAGGCACCGGCCAGCGTAGAACAGGGAATCAACCAGCGATGATCGGCGCCGGTCGTCATTCTGATCAGATGTGGGATCACCAGGCCAATAAAACCAATTACGCCGCTGACGGAAACCGCAGCGCCAACCAGGAGCGAACTGAGCAACAGTAACTGCTGACGCTTACGTTTGACGTTTACGCCGAGGTAATGCGCCTCTTCATCACCCAACTGCAGTAAATTAAGCGTTCCCGCCATGCAGACGGTTACAACAATGGCTGGAAGAACAAACGTGCTGGCAACCAACAGCGTTGGCCACTGGGCCTGGCCGAGATTTCCCATCATCCACAATGTAAGTTGACGTAGCTGCTGCTCGTCGCCCACATAGCTCAGTACGCCAATAGCCGAACCGCACAGGGCATTGATAGCGATACCGGCTAACAGCAGTTGCATCATTCCACCGTGGTTATGACGCTGGCTTATCAGGAAAATAATCGTGCAGACCACCATGCTGCCTGCGACGGCAAAAATCATCTGCTCATACAGCACCAGCACTACGGGGAACGAAAATGGGATAACTATCGCGATGCCGACCATCAGCGCGGAGCCGCTGCTGACGCCAAGCAGGCCAGGATCGGCCATCGGATTGCGAAAAAGTCCCTGCATGATGACCCCTGCCGTCGCCAGCGCAGCACCGACCAGAACGGCCAGCAGCACGCGAGGCAGGCGGATGTTTAACCAGATATCACGATATTCGTCGTTGAACAGAGCGCTGAAGCTAATGTTTAGCGCCCCCTGGCTGGCACCGAAGAGCATCAGAGCAACCAGCAAAAGAGAAAGACCCGTCAGGATGCTGACGGAAGAAAGCGAGTCCTTAAGCACGTAACGCTCCATAACGTCTTTGCGGCGCGGAGTTCCCGCGCCGTGAGGGGTTTACGCGGGTTTCAGTCCCGGCTCAACCAAACTGTAAATCTGGTTATTAAGTGCTGGCGCAGTGGCCAGTTCGTGAATATGCTTCGCAACATCTGCACGCATCACAAAGCCGTGACACTCCTGAGCCTGTATTCGTTGTGCCTGGCCGGTGGCTGCACCGTTTAGCAAACCGCCGGGGCGGAGAATGGCGTAGTCCAGTCGACTGGTTTGTAGCCAGCTTTCAGCCAACGATTTTTCCCGTACAGCCTGACCAAATGCGGCCTTTGCGCGTGAAGAAAGAAAAGGCCAACTGTCACCGCAGCCGAGTGAGGTCACCAGAATCATGCGCTTGATCTCCGCTTTTTCTGCTTCATCAATGACGGTTCTGTGCGCCAGATAATCCTGGGCGCCGCCCATGGAGGAGATCACCGTGGCATGTTGACCCGCTGCGCGACAGGCACAGGCGGTGACCTGACTATCGCAGGCGTCGCCGATGAAGACCTGCACACCTTTTTCCTGCAACCCAGCAGCGACCTGTGCGTTGCGAACGACGGCAATCACCGGACGTTGTTCCGCCAGTGCGAGTTCAAGCGTTTTCGCGCCGACGCCGCTACCACCCGCACCAAAAATGAGCCATGGAGCCATCAGGCATGTTCCTTTAAAGATGAAGACAACGCGTGAAAGGCGCTGACCTGTTCGGCCAGTAGCTGTCGATGTTCATCCCGACCGAGGAAAATTTTGAACATCGCGCTACCCGCCTGGTTAAAGAAGAGAATGGACGCGGTGTCCATTCCCATAAATTTGCGTTCAATCAGGGCAATATGCGTACAGTTTTCTGCCTTGATATGACCGGTCATGCCTTTTTTGCCGCGCAGGTTGAAGTAGCCATGACGGTGGAATCCGGAAGGTAATTCCCCGGTGAATTCCAGAATGACATCAGCAGTATGGACCAGGGTGGTGACTTTGCCCCATTTGCTGACGGTTTCCCAGACGGTATCAAATTGATCGCCGGAAACCAGCGTCGGGGAGGGGAGGTTTTTCACCACCTCCAGCAGCGTGGTGTTGTACTGGGCAGCGATAGCTTCCAGCGTACCGTCCGGTTCAGTTTTCAAAAAATCCTGTAAAGAGACATGGCTCATAATTCACTCCTGGTATGGTTGTTCTACCGCAATGCGCGGCGCGTTAAGTGCCTGAATAAGTTCATCAAGAGACTGCAAAATATTGCTTGCCCAAAAACGCCCTTCATTGGTCAGGCGCACGCAGGTGCTGGCATCTCGCGTCAGTCCTGCGTGATGCCATTGGGTCAGTAGCGGGGTCAGTTTTTGTGCATGAGGTGTCAGTTCATCCAGCGGGACACGGGCCGTTTCAATGCCCGCCTGGAGAGTGTGTCGCCACTGGAAACCACGCTCGGCGGTACGCATCATCATCATTAGCGGTTTTTTCCCGGCGGCGATAGATTCATGCCATGTCGTCAGATTGCGCTCGACCATCCAGGAATAGCCATTGACTGATCCCCCGGCGCCTGAGCCGAATGCCAGACAGTCCGCTCCCTGTTTAATCAGCAGGTTGTACAGATTGCGTTCACGCGTGGTACGCGCCCAGTGGCTGTTGCTGATGCAGCGCCAGCCCGCGTTGTCCATGAAATCGCAACCCTGAAGATAGAGATCGCGACGTTCGGCGGGAGAGGGAACGGTTGTGCGCCCGGTTTCAACTGCTTTGCCAAGCGGTGTATTGGGGATCAGGTTCAGCGCATAAAGATCTACGCCGTCGAGGCCGATGTCACGGGCAATCGCCAGATCGTCGCCCCACAGTTTTGCATCTTGTCCTGGCAGACCAAACAACAGATCGCATACCACGGCGGCACGATCCCGTTTTACCAGCCCCTGCATAAAGGCAATTGCGGTTGGGCCGTCCGAGGTGCGCGCCATTTTCTTGCGGATCCGGCTGTTAAAAGATTGAATACCGATCGAAAACCGATTGGCGCCAGCGTCAAGGCAGGCATCAATTCGCGCATCGTCAAAATTGAGCACTCGTCCCTCAATGGTAATTTCGCAGTCCGGCGCCAGCGGTAACTTTTCACGCAGCGCGGTGATGATTCTGCCCAGATCCCGTGCTGACAGCGCTGAAGGCGTACCGCCGCCAAAATAGACGGCGTGAATTGGGGCTGACTGATGTAACGCGCTATCGGCTTCCATCTCTATTTCGCGCAACAGCGCGTTGGTGTAGCGGGCGCAGTGATCTTCTTCGAAACGGTTTTGATAAAAACCGCAGAAAGTACAATGCGTTGCACAAAAAGGGATATGCAAGTACACCAGCCGTTTACGCGGCGGGGTAGGCTGGCTGATAACATCCTGCCAGGTTTGTGACAATAGCTCTTTGGCAATCGGGATCGCCCCGCGCCATGGCATTGTGGCGCGGCGATCCTTAAAGGGCTGACTTCCCTCAAGCGCAAAATGCGCGGTGAGATCCAGCGAGTGTTCAGTTTTCATTCTTTTTTATAAATCCAGTTAGTGAGGCCAGAATTGCTGGTGCAGGGCTTCAACCGCATCGGCGACGCGAGGCCCCATACCCAGAATCAGCGCCTGGTCTACCGCCACAATGCGCTGATTTTTCCAGGCCGCAGTGTGGGTAATACCGGCAATCGCGCTCAGACGAGCCAGATCGCCATCCACCATTTGCGACGTCACCACGATCACCTCCGGGTTGGCGGCGATCAGCGACTCCGCGCTGTAACTTTTATACTGCGCGTGGGTGGCGACATTTTGTGCGCCCGCAAGGGTCATAATGGCATCGGCAACGCTGCCCTTGCCGGCGACCTGCGGCGCGCTGCCGCCAGCGGAGAGAATGAACATGGCTTTGACCGGCGCATTTTTCGCCGCCACGCTGTGCTGAACACGATCCAGACGTTGATGCAGGCGATTGACCAGCGCTTCACCTTGTTCAGGAATGCGCAGCTTTTGAGCCAGCTCCCGAATGTTGGCGTACATCTGCTCGACGGTGGCCGGTACGCGCGGCAATGTAACGACGTTAACTTTCTGCGCCCGGAGCTGATCCAAAACGATTTGAGGGCCTGCATCCTGCCAGGTGATAAAGCTGTCCGGGTGCAGCGATAAAATGCCCTCGCTGCTTAACTGCTTCCAGTAGCCGATATGCGGGAGTGCGGCAGTTTCAGGTGGGTACGAGGTGGTTTCATCGACGCCAACCACCCGGTTGCCGACGCCCATGGCGTAAATCAGTTCGCTAAGCGAACCGCCCGCCACCACCAGGCGGTCAGCGGACTGGGCGCTGAAAACACAGGCGAGGCTCAGTAAGCCAATCATGAGTTTTTTCATCGTCAGAAATTCCACGCAAAGCCAACAGCGGCATTGAAACCAGCGTCTGGGATAGATTCATGCGCGGTTCTGTAACGCTTGTCGGTCAGGTTGTTGAGCGCGAGGTTGACCTGATACTGGTCCTGCGGACCAAACTCAGTGTTGAATGCGAGGTTTAGCGTGGCCCAGCCTGGGTAGTTTATTTCCGTGGTGCCGGTATTATCTTTAGCGCGGGACGCCGCGCGAATAAAGACATCGGACGTCACGTTAGCGACATTCATCAACCAGGTATGTTTCAGGCCAACGCGCCCGGTCAGCGTGGGTTCGCCGGTATCCCAGGTTTTTATGGTGTTGCCTTCGTATTGACGGCGAATGAGATTACCGCTCAGGTAGGGGGAAACCGCCCAGCCGTTGTATTCTGCGGTTAATTCCATGCCCCAGGTTTTGGCACGATCGATGTTGTCGTAGTAGTAATAGCCGCCGCGGGAAGAGGTGGTGTTGCCGTTGCAAACGGGTTGGCCTGAACAGGCCAGACTGGCGATATAGTCTTTGGCTTCGGAGTAATAAATAGCACCGTCAATCAGCCACATATTCCCTTTATACCGCGCGCCCAACTCATAGTTATTCGAGTGTTCAGCCTTCAGGTTTGGGTTGCCGTAGGTAACGCTGCCGCCGGCGGATGTCTGCATGAACAACTGAGTAAGCGTGGGGAAGACATAGCCCTGGGCGTATGCAGCCCGGAGTTCAAGATCTTCAAAGCCGGAATAGCGCAGGCTGGTCGAGGTCACCAGTTCATCATCGTGAACGGAATTTCCCCCGGTGGATTGCCAGGTGGTGCCGCTGCTTTGGATAGTTTGCGTATCGTTGCGATTGAGTTTCGAAGACAGCCAGTACTGGCGTGCGCCCACGGTCCACGTCCAGTCATCGGCAAAGCGCCAGTCGTTTTGCGCGAACAGTGAGGTGTTGCTTTGTTCCGCTTCGTTATATGACAGGGTACGGGTTTGCGTATCGAAGAAGCCGGTAGCCGCGGTCTGGCGCGTACTGCCGTCCGTGTCTTGTTTTATTTTGTCATGCTGATACTGAGTGCCAATCACCAGCGTGTTGTTAGCCGGAAGGGAGATATTGCCCTGCAGCGTTACACCCTGGGTATATTGTTTGTCGTTGGTATTGGTTTGATTGCTTACCGTCAGCGCTTTAATCATCGGGCTGGGGATAATCTGGGTCGTTTTGACCCGGTTTTCAAATTTGCGCTCTATTGTCTGGGTGTATGCGTCAAAATGGATGTTCTTCAGGTAATCCCCGTCGGCCGCGTAGTCGTAGAAAAGACCGATTTTCTCGCGTTCCAGCTTAGGAATTTTGACGCTAAAGTCGTCGAACTGACCTTCGGGATCGTCAAACCAGGTTTGAGTGGATAGCTTATAACGGTCGAGTGAGAGTCCAATTTTGTGGCGATCGAGGTTGTAGCCAAGCCACACTCCCTGGCCGTTATTACGGAAGTTGGTGTCGGGCAATCTTCCGTCAGGTGTATCGCGATCCCCCTGGTCGGAATAGCTGCCATTGATGCGGTAGTCAAAGTTACCGATGCTTCCCCAGGCTGCCGCTGACTCTTCCCATCCTGCCGTAGCGGAGTTATAAACAGCCTTAACGCTACCACCCAGAGGCTTATCGCCGCCTTTTTTGGTAATAAAGTTCACGACGCCGCCAATTGCCTGCGAACCATAGAGGACAGAATAAGGGCCTTTGACCACTTCAATACGTTCCAGCGCGGATTCGTCAATCAGTAAACCGGCTCCGTAGTTTTGTCCGGCACGTTGGTAGCTGACGACCTGGCCGTCTATCAAAATCAGCACCCGCGAAGAAGCTTCGCCACGGATACGAATTTGTTTCCGACCTGCGAGAGCGTTATCGGTAACTTCGACGCCGGGGATATCTTGTAAATCATCAGCAAGAGAAACGCTGGTGGAGTTTTGTAGCGTCTGGCGATCGATAACCTGAATGGTTGCCGGGCTATCCCAGAGACTACTTTCTGTGCGGTTAGCCGTAACGATCACCGTATCTTCGTCGGACGTTGAACCGTGTGTTGGAGAGGTCGCTGCAAAAGTAGCGCCGGACATGCATAATGTCAGGGCTGAAAGAATAAATGGCCTTTGATTAATCCGTGGCAACATAAGAGAACCTTTATTGAATGTAAATGATCATCATTATCATTCGCGTTTGTATATAAAATTGTTTCCCTTTGTTCAAGATGAAAGGTGCAGAACCGATACATCTTTTGATTTGAGTCAATTTTGAGTGGTCAATAAATGCTGAAATGTGATCTGAATCGGATATAACAATGTGAATTAAAAGGATTTGTGCATCGCTGTGATGGTGGAAGATGCGCGGGGTTCTTGGGTAAAGGATTACGGCAATGTGGGCTATAATGTGGCTCAGTACCAACAAGATCAGCGGGGGAAATGTGAATATTAGCGATGTTGCGAAAAAAACCGGTTTAACCAGCAAAGCGATACGCTTTTACGAAGAAAAGGGGTTAGTGACGCCGCCGCTGCGTAGCGAAAATGGCTATCGCACATACAACCAACAGCATCTGAATGAGCTTACGCTGTTACGACAGGCACGACAGGTTGGTTTTAACCTGGAAGAGTGCGGCGAGTTGGTGAACCTGTTTAACGATCCGGCGCGTCACAGCGCAGATGTGAAAAAGCGTACGTTAGAAAAGGTGGCGGACATTGAGCGTCATATCAGCGAGCTGCAGGCTATGCGCTTGCATTTGTTGGCGCTGGCGGAGAGTTGCCCTGGCGATGACAGCGCCGAATGCCCGATTATTGATAATCTCTCCGGCTGCTGCCACCATAAAGCGAAGGCTTAACGGAGTGGCGGATTAAGCATAAACACCACCGTGCCACGGTACCACGGTGATTTCTCAAGCTGCGCTTCAGCCTGCGGGTCCCGGCTACCGTTTTGTACCAGCCCCAGCTTAAATGGAATGCGCAGACGACTGAGGGCGGGCAGATACGCCTGATAATTCGGTACCGTGTGACGTCCCTGATAGCTCTGGACCACCAGTTCATCGACCGCCAGCGCGTTCAGCGTGGCGACGTCGCCCGTTTTTGCCCAATCCAGTAGTCCGGTTACGCCAAGTGCAAACTCGGTCGGTAGCCGTTGGCGTAACTGCTGCAGAAAGTGGGCGTAATCGGCAAGCTGATGGGTCGCCGCGTCAAAATCAACCTGCAGGCCGATGACGTGATTCCCGGCCGCTTGCCAGCGTTGCATCAAGCGTATGATGCGCGCCGGGATCTCCTCCGGTACGTCGAGTGTGGTAAAGCGCACGGTCAACCAGATAGAGGGGAAAGTCAGGCGATTAACCGGCAGTCCGAGACGCTGGAACACCACGTTACCTGAACGAACCAGGACTTCGCCCTGATGCAGATAGACTGTTTGTGCGTTTTTCAGCTCGTCACTGGCCTTCACTCCGGACCATAGCCAGAAGGCCGGATGTTCACGGGCGGCGACGATTTCCGCCGCCTGTGCCTGGCCGAGTAGCAGCGCAGTTACCAGTAGTATTTGAGTTTTTGCGCCCACGGACTTCCCGGATACTGCGTTTTCAGTTGGGTGAACCAGCCTTTACGCTGTAGTTTATCCACTTCCTCACCGCCGCACTCGTTAGAGCCTGACGGCGCATAGCACATGATGGCGCGATACAGCGCAAAGCTCTTATCTTCAACCTCTGCTTTTGGCGATGTGATCACCTGCTGGTAGTAGCTTTGCCTGTCGAACTGGCCGAACGGTTTCTTGCGCGAGATTGCTGATTCAAGCACATCGTTGCCGGAGCTGTTTTTCCATAAATCAACGTGGGTTTGCGTAGTGCGGAAAAATTCGCCTAAGCAGTTCAGGGCGTGGGCATCATGCGCTTGTTTGCTCAGAACCGTTACCGTTTCATTGAGGCTGCGACAGGTATAACCGCTCTCGGCAGAGTCGCCTTTCCAGTCGAAAATACTCAGATTAACGTCATCAAACGCTTCGCCAATGACCGGCGGCGTAATGGCGCTGGCCAGTTTTCTGTCATTCAGCCAGTCGTCAAAGCGATGCTCAGTGAGATCCCGCACCAGCAGCGTATGCAGGGCGATGGTACGCTCTTCGTTATTAGGACCATGGACGGCTTGCTGGCGCAGTAGTTCAGGCGTGGCCTGGGTTTTCAGCACCTGCGAGCGAAAGCGCAGGTTAGTTACTGCGCTTTCTGGGGCGAAAATTGCCGCCACGTCGCCGCTATAAACCAGCGTCGCGGCTAGCTTAGCCTGCACATACTGCTGCTGTTCGTTGTCCTGGCTGAGCTTCAGCAATGTCTGCCAGAAATCACGTGCGGTGGTCCATTTCTGCTGGCCCATCAGCGCTTCGCCGTACAGCACCTGTTCGCTGAAGGCCAGCGTATCGTGGGCCGGAAGTTTCTGCGCCGGAGTAACTGCCGAAATAATCGCCGCGTAGTTGCCCGTTGCCAGCCACAGATTCAGCTGCAGATCGCGCCATAGCGGCAGTTTTTGGCTCTGCTCAAACACCGGTTTGCTGGCGTCAAGCTGGGCCTGCGTCAGCGTTGGTTTGTTGTTGTTATTCAGGCGCAACGCGCGCAGCAGTTCGATATAGCTGACAAGCGGCGCATCGGGGAAAGCCTCCACCACGGACTGTTCGTAGAACGCCATGCCGTAGACATTATCGTATTCGATGACGATCTCACGCAGTTGCTGTGCGTCAGCCGACTGCTGGAGCGTCTGCTCATACAATCCCGCCAATTGCGGCCACGCCTGTAAATACCAGTTGATACGACGCAGCATACCGTGCGAGGAAGCGGCGTACAGGCCTTGCGGGTAGTGTTGCAGATAGGCTTGCGCCAGCGTCTGAGCCTGAGAAGCGTCCTCGCGGTTAATTTTTGTGATATCAAAATCGCCGTACTCGCCCACGCTGTTCTGGCTGCTTTTGTTCAACGCCGCACGTATCAGCATGTATTGCGCGGTCTCAGCCAGCCACGGACGATCGCTTTTGGCTAGCTGAGCGAAATCCTGTTCGGCGCTGGCATAATTACCTGCATAAAAACTGGCGGCCGCTGCCAGATAGCTTTTGTAGGACTGAGCTGGAGAATCTGCCGGGAGAGTGGCAAGCGATGACTCAATTTGCTCGCGGGTTGCCCCGGATAACAGTCCTGTACGCGCCTGGGCAAGGGCCTGACGCTGATTTGCCGTTAACGTTGAGTCGGCCAGCAGTGCGGCAAAAAACGCGCTGACGCTCGCGGTATTGTTCGAAACATGACGGTTCTCAAGCTCAGCGTCGTTGACGTTTATTTCGTCTGCGCTAATGTTCAGTTCGGCTATCTGTCGGGACAGGGGGCTGTCTTCGGCAGATACCTGCGCTGCGGCTGGCTGCGGGGCAATGTCATCCCACTGCGGATGATACGCAAAATAGAAATCGCGGGAGCGGGTGATGTCCGCCGGCATCGACTGCACCGGCAGAGCAAATGATTTCTCCTGGCTCAGCAGCCGCAGCAGGTTATCGCGGCTGTCGTTTTCCGGATTGAAGGTGGGCGTGCCTTTCAGCAGGCAGCTGTCGTCGCTCCATTTGCAGTCTTCCATATCGAAAGAGGCGAATACCTGCGGGGCGGCGACCAATAATGAGCAAAGGGCAAAGGTAAGGGATGTCTTCCTGACCATAGTCTTATTTCCTGTCTTTTCAGTGTGATACCGCTGTAATAATCAGGGTAATTCCCTCAACGGCAATAACTTCAACCTGCGTTCCGGCGCTCAAATCGTCGCGGGCGCTGACGGGCCATGAGCTGTCGCCGACGCGCATATGTCCGCGGCCATTGACCAGGGCGGTTTCCAGAATAAATCGACGGCCAACCAACTGCTGCCCGCGCTGGTTAAGATGGCTGTCGGCGGGTTTCTGATCTTGTACGCGCCTTGCCAGCCACTTCCACCACAGCCAGGCCGCCAGCAGGGTGAGTACGGCGAACATCGCCCCCTGCCACGCCCAGTCAAGCGGGATGAGCCACACCACCAGGCCGGTAATCACCGCCGCCACGCCGCTCCACAGTAGATAGCCGTTACCGCCCAGCATCTCGGCGGCGAGTAGCAGACCGCCGAGGCTGAGCCAGAAGATGTGCGGGTGCACCAGAATCATCGCTATCATGATTTTTTCCGTTCGCTGGCGCTGTCTTTCACCAGTTCGGCGATCCCGGCAATGGACCCCATCAGGCTGCTGGCATCCAGCGGCATCATCACCACTTTGCTGTTATTCGACGAACCGATGTGCTGCAGCGCTTCGGTGTATTTCTGCGCCACGAAGTAGTTCACGGCCTGAATATCCCCGGCGGCAATGGCCTCCGAAACCATCTGCGTCGCGCGGGCCTCGGCTTCTGCGGAACGTTCACGCGCTTCAGCCTGTAAAAATGCCGACTGGCGTTCACCTTCCGCTTTGAGGATTTTCGACTGTTTCTCACCTTCGGCCTTGACGATTTCTGCCTGACGGATCCCTTCCGCTTCAAGAATATAGGCGCGCTTGGTACGTTCGGCTTTCATCTGCGCGTTCATGGCGTCGATAAGTTCCGCCGGTGGACGTACATCGCGGATTTCAATACGGGTGATTTTAATGCCCCAGGGATTCGTGGCCTCATCAACGATATGCAGCAGGCGCGTGTTGATGTTGTCACGCTGGGAGAGCATTTCATCGAGTTCCATCGAGCCGAGAACGGTACGAATGTTGGTCATGGTCAGGTTGATGATCGCCAGTTCCAGGTTGCTGACCTCATAAGCCGCTTTTGGCGCGTCGATCACCTGAATAAAGCAGACGGCATCGATCGCGACGTTGGCGTTGTCTTTGGAGATGACTTCCTGAGAGGGGATATCAAGCACCTGTTCCATCATGTTGATCTTACGACCGATGCGGTCCATGAACGGTACAACAAGGTTTAAACCCGGTTGCAGGGTTTTGGTGTAACGGCCAAAACGCTCGACCGTCCACTGATATCCCTGCGGGACGATTTTGACGCCAGCACCGACGATGACCAGCGCGACAAAAATGAGAATAGGAATAAAAATGAGCATTGATGAAACCTCCTGTTGTGTTGTCCTTTACTGCCTCATTAGTCAAATTATACCCGATTTATCAGGGTGGGCTCCCCTATAATAAATTACAGGGATAGACTGTCTGCACGAAAGAGGTAAAAAAGGGATTGGTAATGGAAGAAAGCAGCATTCTGCTTCAGTTAAAAAATGTCGCATGGCAGGCAGGGGCGACGCAGGTTCTCAATAACATCTGTTTTAATCTCCGGGCCGGAGAATTTAAGCTGATTACCGGCCAGTCTGGTTGCGGTAAAAGTACGTTACTCAAGATAGTGGCGTCATTAATTAGCCCGACTGCCGGTGAAATTCTCTTTGAGGGCAAGGAGATAAACACTCTTAAGCCTGAAACATATCGCCAGCAGGTTTCTTATTGTGCGCAAACGCCCGCGTTGTTTGGTGACACCGTTTACGACAACCTCATTTTCCCCTGGCAAATCCGCGATAAACGTCCGGATCCGGATGTGTTTCTTGCCGATCTGGCCCGTTTTGAGCTACCCGAAACGATCCTCAAAAAAAACATCAATGAGCTGTCCGGCGGCGAAAAGCAACGCGTCTCGTTAATTCGTAATTTACAGTTTCTGCCAAAAATCCTGCTGCTTGATGAAATCACCAGCGCGCTGGATGAAGCCAATAAACGGAATGTGAACGAATTAATTCACCACTATGTTCGCGATAAGAATATTGCTGTGCTGTGGGTGACGCACGACAAAGATGAAATTAATCATGCGGATAATGTCATAACCCTTCAACCGCACGCCGGGGAAATGC
Source organism: Citrobacter sp. 506 (assembly GCF_050434985.1). NCBI lineage: Bacteria > Pseudomonadati > Pseudomonadota > Gammaproteobacteria > Enterobacterales > Enterobacteriaceae > Citrobacter > Citrobacter sp. 506. Next base: position 1,783,864 of record NZ_JBNDJN010000001.1, on the reverse strand, counting down.
AGGAAGTAAGCAATGAACGAGCATAATATTACCAATGAATCACTGGCGTTAGCGATGATGCTGGTGGTGGTCGCGATACTGATCAGCAACAAAGAAAAACTGGCGCTGGAAAAAGATATTCTCTGGAGCGTTTGCCGGGCGGTGGTTCAGCTTATTATCGTTGGCTATGTGCTGAAATATATTTTCGGCGTTAACCACAGCATTCTGACCTTATTGATGGTGCTGTTTATCTGTTTCAACGCGGCCTATAACGCGCAAAAGCGCAGTAAATATATTGATAAAGCTTTTCTCTCGTCATTTATCGCCATCACGGCGGGGGCGGGGTTAACGCTGGCGGTGCTGGTTCTGTCAGGCTCTATCGAGTTTACCCCAATGCAGGTGATCCCAATTTCCGGCATGATTGCAGGCAATGCGATGGTTGCGGTAGGGCTGTGTTACAACAATCTGGGGCAGCGGTTTAACAGCGAACAGCAGCAAATTCAGGAAAAACTCAGCCTCGGTGCGACGCCGAAAGTGGCCTCCGCGCCGCTGATTCGCGACAGTATTCGCGCTTCGCTGATCCCGACGATCGATTCAGCGAAGACCGTGGGACTGGTGAGTTTACCGGGGATGATGTCAGGGTTGATCTTTGCAGGTATTGATCCGGTAAAAGCGATTAAGTATCAGATTATGGTGACGTTTATGCTGCTTTCGACCGCCAGTCTGTCAACCATTATCGCCTGCTACCTGACCTATCGGAAGTTCTATAATTCACGTCACCAACTGGTGGTGACGCATTTGAAAAAAAACTAATGGAGTACCGGATGGCGCGGGCCTACGGGGAGATTGTAGGCCCGATTAGCGCAAGCGCCATCAGGCAAATGCAGCGGATTAGTACAACAGCGCGTACAGCTGGCGGCGGTATTTCGAGGCCAGCGCATCGCCGGTGCCCAGTGCGGCAAGGATCTCCTGGAAGGTTTTACGCGCCTGACCGTCGGCAGCAGTGAGATCTTTCTTCAGGTGACTGAACAGCAATTCCAGCGATTCTTCGTTACGCCCAACCTGGTGTAACTGAATGGCCAGTTGAGTTGCCAGCGCCGCATCCTGTGGATTGCTGGCGACCTGCTGCTGCAACTGTTGGATTTCAGGCGTATCAGCCGCCTGCTTCAGCAGTTCGATCTGTGCCACCAGCCCCTGATAACGGGTGTCCTGATCCTGCAATGGGATAGTTTTCAGCACCGCTTCAGCTTCGTCAGAACGGTTCAGGGCGATTTGCGTTTCCGCCAGCAGCAGGCCAATTTCGCTGCTCTGGTTGGAGATCTGCCAGGCTTCTTTCAGCAGCGGCAGCGCATCAGCGTGATTGCCGGCTTCGATGAACTCGATCGCCTGGCGCGCTTTCAGCTCTTCCTCGCTCGGCAACACTTTCTCCAGCAGCGCGCGAATAACTTCTTCCGGCTGCGGGCCCTGGAATCCATCTACCGGCTGACCGTTCTGGAACAGATAAACCGTGGGGATCGCGCGCAGACCAAACTGGGAGGCGATCATCTGCTCGGCGTCGCAGTCTAACTTGGCGAGAATAAACTGACCGTTGTACTGAGCAACAAGGCTCTCCAGTACCGGCGTTAATTGCAGACAATGCTGGCTGCGCTCAGACCAAAAATAGAACAGGACCGGCGTGGTCATCGACTGTTCAAGGGTCTGCTGGAGGTTCGATTCGTTAATGTTAACAATATTCTGTGTGGACATGGAGTTACTCTCTTTTGTCGATTTCTTGTTACATGGGGGCTGACGCGCGTGCTTCAACTCAACCCTGTAAAATTTTGTCCATTATGCGGCCTGGCAACAGGCGCTTCAGTAGCATAACTGCCCAGGTCACCAGCGTAACCGGATAACGCAGCTTGGGTTTGTCGCTCTCCAACGCATGACGCACTTTGGCGACAACCGCTTGTGGCCCCAGCGTAAAACGCGCGGCAATTCCGGGGTTTTCCACGGGAGCATCGCTCTGGGTCTGATTGACGTTTTCGGTAAAGCGGGTGCGAATAGGGCCTGGCTCAATCAGGCTGACCTTAATCCCGCTGTGGCGCAGCTCCATACGCAGCGCGTCGGACCAGGCTTCCAGCGCATATTTGCTGGCGGCATAGGCCCCGCGTCCCGGCGTTGAGATCAATCCCATTACCGACGAGGTCATCACAATTCGTCCTTCGCCGTGGGGTAGCATAGCGGGTAACAGGCGCATGGTAAGCTGATGTGCGCCAAAGAAGTTGGCGGAAAACTGCTGTTCCATCTGCTCGCGGCTGATGGTGGGCAGTGGGCCATAGACGCCGTATCCGGCGTTGTTAAAGATCCCATACAAACGATTTTCGGTCAGAGCGATCACCTCATCAGCCGCGCGATCTACGCTCTCGGGTGAATCCAGATCCAGCAATATGCCGGTGAATCCCATGCTGTTCATACGCGCCACATCGTCAGGTTTGCGACAGCCTGCCAGAATTTGAAAACCCTGGCGCTTTAGCTCAAGCGCGCTTTCCAGACCGATTCCGCTGGAACATCCTGTTATTAAGACCGATTTTTGCATAACTTTACCTGTCAGGATCTCCGTTGTTTTACGAGTCGTGATTTACTAGAGGAGTGAGATGTTGCGCCATCCAGTCGGCAATAAACGGCTGGGCGTCACGGTTAGGATGAATACCATCATCCTGCATCCACTGGGGTTTCAGATAAACCTCTTCCATAAAAAAGGGCAGCAGAGGTATATCAAACTCTTTGGCGAGTTTTGGATAAATCGCGCTAAAGCTTTCATTATAACGGCGACCGTAGTTTGCCGGCAGACGAATTTGCATCAGCAGCGGTTCGGCATTTGCTGCTTTCACATCCTGCAGAATCGTGCGCAGGGTTTGTTCGGTTTGCGCAGGCGCAAAACCGCGCAGACCGTCGTTGCCGCCAAGTTCGACCAGCACCCAGCGCGGCTGGTGCTGCTTCAGTAATGCAGGCAGACGGGCCAGACCCTGCTGCGAGGTGTCGCCGCTAATACTGGCATTCACCACCGGCGTTTTGGTTTGCCATTTATCATTAAGTAGCGCAGGCCACGCGGCGCTGGCGGACATACGGTATCCGGCGCTCAGGCTGTCACCCAGAATTAATAACGTGTCCGCTGCGGCGGCGCGGAAAGTTAACAGGACCAGGAACAGGAAAGGCCAATGCCAGCGGAAAACATTGTTGAAGTTCATCATCTTAAGAAATCCGTCGGTCAGGGTGATCATGAGCTATCCATCCTTACCGGAGTTGAACTGGTTGTCAAACGCGCCGAGACCATTGCGCTGATTGGCGAGTCGGGTTCAGGAAAATCCACACTGCTGGCGATCCTCGCCGGGCTGGACGATGGCACCAGCGGTGAAGTCAGTCTGGTGGGGCAGGCGCTGCACACCATGGATGAAGAAGCCCGGGCACAGCTGCGGGCGCGACACGTGGGTTTTGTCTTCCAGTCATTCATGTTAATTCCGACCCTTAACGCGCTGGAAAACGTCGAGTTGCCCGCGTTGTTGCGCGGTGAAAACAGTGGAAAAAGTCGCGACGGGGCAAAAACGTTGCTGGAGCAACTGGGGCTGGGAAAACGTCTTGATCATCTTCCGGCCCAGCTTTCCGGTGGGGAGCAGCAGCGCGTGGCGCTGGCGCGGGCGTTTAACGGTCGTCCTGACGTGCTGTTTGCCGATGAACCGACGGGCAATCTGGACCGCCAGACCGGAGACAAAATCGCCGACCTGCTGTTTTCTCTGAACCGGGAACATGGCACCACCCTGATTCTGGTGACCCATGATTCTCAACTGGCGGCGCGTTGCGATCGGCGTTTACGCCTGGTGAACGGACAGTTGCAGGAGGAGGCATGATTGCACGCTGGTTCTGGCGCGAATGGCGCTCGCCTTCATTACTGATTGTCTGGCTGGCGCTGAGTCTGGCCGTGGCCTGCGTGCTGGCTCTGGGCAATATCAGCGATCGTATGGAAAAAGGGCTGAGCCAGCAAAGCCGTGAGTTTATGGCGGGAGATCGGTCGCTGCAAAGTTCGCGTACCGTGCCGAAAGCGTGGATTGACGAGGCGCGACAGCGTGGCCTGAAAGTGGGCGAACAGCTGACCTTTGCCACTATGACCTTTGCCCGGGATACGCCGCAGTTGGCGAACGTCAAAGCGGTGGATGATGTGTATCCGATGTATGGCACGTTGCAAACCAATCCGCCGGGACTGAAACCTCAGCCTGGCTCGGTGCTGCTGGCTCCGCGTCTGATGGCGTTGCTGAACTTAAAAATCGGTGATTCCATCGACGTGGGTGATGCCACGCTGCGCATCGCCGGGGAAGTGGTGCAGGAGCCGGATGCCGGTTTTAATCCGTTCCAGATAGCGCCGCGCCTGATGATGAACGTGGCGGATGTCGAAAAAACGGCGGCGGTCCAGCCGGGAAGCCGGGTGACCTGGCGCTATAAATTTGGCGGGACACCGCAGCAACTGGAAGCCTATGAAAAATGGCTGCTCCCGCAGTTAAAGCCTGAACAGCGCTGGTATGGGCTGGAGCAGGATGAAGGGGCGCTGGGGAAATCACTGGAGCGTTCGCAACAGTTCCTGCTGCTGTCGGCGCTGCTAACCCTGCTGCTGGCGGTCGCTGCAGTTGCCGTGGCGATGAGCCATTACTGCCGCAGTCGTTACGATCTGGTGGCTATTCTGAAAACCCTTGGCGCGGGCAGAGCACAGTTGCGCAGGCTAATTGTTGGTCAATGGCTGATGGTGCTGGTGCTGTCTGGCGTGACCGGAGGGTTATTCGGGCTGTTGTTTGAACGCGTGCTGGTGGTATTACTTAAGCCGGTACTGCCCGGCGAACTGCCGCCTGCCAGTCCCTGGCCGTGGCTATGGGCATTAGGCACCATGACGGTCATTTCTCTGCTGGTGGGGTTACGCCCTTACCGTTTGCTGGTGGCGACTCAGCCACTGCGGGTACTGCGCCGTGACGTGGTGGCAAACGTCTGGCCGCTGAAGTTTTATTTGCCGGTGGTATTGATAGTCGTGATTGCCCTGCTCGCCGGACTGATGGGCGGAAGTCCGCTGCTGTGGGCCGTGCTGGCCGGAGCGGTAGTGCTGGCGCTTTTGTGCGGGGTGCTCGGCTGGATGCTGCTCAATGTGCTGCGTGGCCTGACGCTCACCTCGCTGCCGCTGCGTTTAGCGGTCAGTCGGCTGTTGCGCCAGCCGTGGTCAACGCTCAGTCAGCTGTCGGCATTTTCGCTTTCCTTTATGTTGCTGGCGCTGCTGCTGGTACTGCGTGGCGACCTGCTCGACCGCTGGCAGCAGCAAATGCCGCCGGAAAGCCCGAACTATTTTCTCATCAACATTGCCACCGAACAGGTGGTTCCACTCAAGGCTTTCCTGGCTGAGCATCAGGTGATCCCGGAATCGTTCTATCCGATTGTGCGGGCGCGTCTGACGGCGATCAATGAGAAGCCGACCGAAGGCAATCACGATGAGGCGCTGAACCGTGAGCTTAATCTGACCTGGCAGGATACCCGACCGGATCATAACCCGATCGTTGCCGGAAGCTGGCCGCCAAAAGCGGGCGAAGTCTCGATGGAAGAGGGGCTGGCGAAACGGCTGAACGTCAAACTTGGCGATCGGGTGACCTTTATGGGCGATACCCAGGATTTCAGCGCCACGGTCAGCAGTCTGCGCAAAGTGGACTGGGAAAGCCTGCGCCCCAACTTCTTCTTTATCTTTCCCTCCGGCGCGCTGGACGCTCAGCCGCAAAGCTGGTTAACCAGCTTTCGCTGGGAGAACGGCAACGGCATGCTGACGCAGCTTAACCGCGAATTCCCGACTATCAGCCTGCTGGATATTGGCGCAATCCTCAAACAGGTGAGCCAGGTGCTGGAGCAGGTGAGCCGGGCACTGGAGGTGATGGTGGTGCTGGTTACCGCTTGCGGTATGTTGCTGCTATTAGCGCAGGTCCAGGTCGGAATGCGTCAGCGTCATCAGGAACTGGTGGTCTGGCGCACGCTGGGCGCGGGTAAGAAGCTGCTGCGTACCACGCTATGGTGCGAGTTCGCCATGCTCGGAATGGTCGCCGGACTGGTGGCTGCCATCGGCGCGGAAACCGCACTGGCGGTGCTGCAAACCCGAGTGTTTGATTTTCCGTGGGAGCCAGACTGGCGACTGTGGGTCGTATTGCCGCTTTGTGGGGCATTGTTGCTCTCGTTATGCGGCGGATGGCTCGGTTCACGTCTGCTAAAAGGCAAAGCGCTGTTCCGTCAATTCAGTAGTTAATTCATATTCGTGATGATTACGCACCGGTTTTTTAAATCGGTGCGTTTTTTTATCTATGTAGCACAAATTGATAACTCATTGATATTTAACAGCACAGAACAATAAAAACCCGACAACACGAGTGTATTAATAAACGTTAATATTTGTATGCTGAATAATTGGCAGGCTATCTATCAAGGTACAAATAATGACTATAAAAAAAACGGCGCTGGCGGTATCGATCGGCGCAGCAGTGGCATTAACGACGTTCGCCTCCCAGGCGGAAATCACGGTCCTGAAACAAGATCCACAGGCGGGCAACCCGCTGAGCCGTCTTAACTTCACCGTTGGCGGGAGTATTCGTCCGCAGTTCCAGAATATGGCCGGTGATGATGGTAAGAATGGCTACAAACGTAATGGTTTCGACGGCGGGACGCGTTTCCGCTTCGCCGCTGATTACTATCTGTTTGATGACATCAGCTGGGTGAGTTATTACGAGCTGGGCGTTAACTTCCCGGCAATGTTCAACTGGGATAATCACTATGCTAACGGCGCCAACGATACCACGCGTCGTATGTTGTACACCGGTCTGAAGAGCGCGACCTGGGGTACGCTGACCTTCGGTCAACAGAACAGCATTTACTATGATGTGGTTGGTGCGAAAACGGATATCTGGGACTACGACATGATCGGTCAGGCACCAGGTAACGGTATCAATGGCGACTATGACGGTTCCTATCGTACGCGTAAATCACTGAAGTATAAGAAAACGGTTGGCGATGTTGATCTCTACGCGTCTTATCTGTTCAGCGATGATTACAACCCGAACAACGGTCTGCGCTACAAGCGTAAAGGCGGTGGCTCGCTGGGTGTGGATTATCACATCACCGATGACCTGACCTGGGGTACGGCGTGGAACTACACCCGCGCGGAAATGCGTGGCGACACCAGCAAAACCTACGATCAAAACATCGTCGGTACCGCGCTGAGCTGGAAACCGGACAACTGGACCTTCTCGATGGGCGGCGGTTGGTATCAAAACTTCATGACCACCAAAAAAGTCTCTGTTAACGATTACTTTGCCGGTGATGCCTGGGGTCTGGAATATTTCGCGGGTTATACCTTCCCGGTTGGTCAGTATGCGCTGAAATCCGTTCAACCCTACGTTATGGGCGACCGTATTGAATACGTGAATGGTCGTAACTACCTGCGTACCGACAATGGTGTGGGTATCAGCTTCCAGCTGGACTACGGTTTCCGTGTGGATTACGAACACGTCTTCACCTCCAGCACCGACGATCTGGGTGATATGAACCTGGTTCGTCTGCGTTACGACTTCTAAGTCAATTTCCCTGCCAAAACCGGGTAACCAGAAGGTTATCCGGTTTTTACTATCCTTTGCTGAAAAACACATTAGTACCTTCAGCGTACATTCAACGACATATCCCGCAACATCATGAAATAATTTCAAGGACAGCAGGTTGTGATCTGTGTCATGTTAACAATCAGCCTGTTAACAGGCCAACAAGAACAACGCCGCAAGAACGGCGTGAGACATGACACCACAACGTTAAAATGGAGAAATTATGGGATTGCGTCAGAGTTTACGCGTCGCGACCGGAGCGCTGTTACTGGCCTGTGGATTACAACTTGCTCATGCGAACAGTGACCCGCATACCATCGTGTTTGGCGTCGCACCTGGTCCGTACGGCGATATGGTGAAACAGGCCATTGCCCCTACGCTGAAAGAGAAAGGCTATAAGGTAGTGGTGCGCGAATTCAGCGACTACGTGCAGCCGAACATGGCGCTTTCCAACGGCAGTATTGATGCCAACTTGTTCCAGCACTCGCTCTACTTTGACAAATTCACCGCTGATAAAGGACTGAAGCTGAGCAAGCTGATTGTGGTCCCGACGGCCGGGATGGGTTTTTACTCACATAAAATCAAAAGCCTGGATGAGTTAAAAAAAGGGGATGTGATCACGCTTTCCAATGATCCAACCAATCTGGCTCGCGGTCTGCGTTTCCTGCAGTCTATTGGCCTTATTACCATCAAAGACACTATCGATCCGACTAAAGCCTCTGAGCGCGATATCGCCAGCAACCCGAAAGGGCTGGTGTTTAAACCGCTGGAAGCGGCGCAGCTGCCGCGTACCCTGGACGGTGTGACCGGCGCGCTGGTCAACGGTAACTTTGCCGTGGCGGCAAAACTGGATCTCGCCAGTGCCATCAAGCAAGAGCATCTGGACGAAAATCTGAAAAATATCATAGCGGTACGCAGTGAAGATGCGGATAAACCGTTCGCGAAAGATATTGTGGCGGCGGTGAAATCTCCGGCGTATCGCGCGGTGATCGACGATCCGCAAAATATTTACAGCGCCTTCCAGAAACCGGAATGGATGTCGGCAGCCCAATAATCGCTGCGCACAAGGTTAACAGGGGCAGCGGCGACTGCCCTTTTCGCATTTCTGAGGTGGCTATGATTGAGATAGAAAAGGTTTGCGTGGATTTTAGCGCCTGCCGTGGACCATCAACCCGGGCGGTTGATGACGTCAGCTTGCGCATAGGCGCAGGTGAGATATTTGGCATTGTCGGGACCAGCGGCGCGGGGAAAAGTACGCTGCTGCGCACCCTGAACGCCTTAACGCGACCAGGCCTGGGAAGCGTAAAGGTTAACGGCGTAGAAATTTCCGCGCTGGAAGGGGCGCAACTACGTAAAGCCCGTCAGCGTATTGGGATGATTTTTCAGCATTTTAATCTGATGCATACCCGTACCGTGGCGCAAAACGTCGCTTTCAGCCTGAAGGCTGCCGGATGGGAGCGCAGTAAAATTGGCCCACGCGTCAGCGAAATCCTGACGCTGGTGGGGCTGTCTGACAAGGCGAACCGCTTTCCTGTGCAGCTCAGCGGCGGGCAAAAGCAGCGCGTTGGTATTGCCCGTGCGATTGCCAATCACCCGGATGTGCTGCTGTGTGATGAACCGACCTCTGCGCTGGATCTGGAAACGTCGGCCACTATTCTGGCATTGCTTAAGCAGATCAACCAACAGCTGGGGATCACGATCGTGCTGATCACTCACGAGATGAACGTGATCAAATCGGTTTGCGATCGTGTGGCGGTGATGTCCGGCGGCAAGGTGGTGGAGTCCGGTGAAGTGTTTGACGTTTTTGCTCACCCGCAGCACGCTTTCACGCAGCAACTGGTGTCGCATACCCTCAATCTGACGCTACCCGAACGCTTGCGTCAACATTTGCCTGGCCAGTTGCTGAAAATTCTGTTCATCGGCGATTCGGCGGAACAGCCGGTGTTGTCAGAAGTCGCGGTTAAATTTGGTGTGGCGGTGAACATTCTGCACGGCAAAATTGAATATATCGGCGAGCGTGCGCTGGGGATTCTGGTGGTGCAACTGACCGCGCCGCATAACCCTTCTGCGGTGGATGTCGCCGTGGAGCATATTCGTCAACGCACGGCACAGGTGGAGGTGATTCGTGGATGATTTATTGCCTGATTTGACGCTGGCGTTTAATGAAACCTTTCAGATGCTAAGCATCTCTACGGTGCTGGCGATTATTGGCGGTCTGCCGCTCGGTTTTCTTATTTTCGTCACCGACCGGCATTTATTCTGGCAAAACCGTTTTGTGTATCTGCTCAGCTCCGTGCTGGTGAATATCATCCGTTCGGTGCCGTTTGTGATCCTGCTGGTGCTGCTGCTGCCGCTCACCCAGTTTTTACTCGGAAATACCATTGGGCCGATTGCGGCGTCGGTCCCGCTCTCGGTGGCGGCAATCGCTTTTTATGCCCGTCTGGTCGACAGCGCACTGCGCGAAGTCGATAAAGGCATTATTGAAGCGGCGGAAGCCTTTGGCGCCAGCCCGATGCGCATCATCTGCACCGTTCTGTTACCTGAAGCGAGCGCGGGTCTGCTGCGTGGGTTGACGATAACGCTGGTGAGTCTGATCGGTTACTCCGCGATGGCCGGAATCGTTGGCGGCGGTGGGGTAGGCGACCTGGCGATTCGCTTTGGTTATTACCGCTACGAAACCCAGGTCATGATCGTCACCGTGGTGGCGCTGATTATTCTGGTACAGGTCGTTCAGGTGCTGGGCGACTGGCTGGCGAAACGCGCGGATAAGCGCGACAGACACTGATCACTGTGCGTTAAGCCATCCGGCAACGTCCTGCCATGTGCCGCGAAAGACGACTTTCGCGGCTTTCTTTTCCAGTTGATAACGATACATCGGGTCGTAATACTCGTTGAGCAACGGCACCAGCCAGCCCATATGGGCGTCGGTACTGCCCGTCGCTTGCTGTTCGCGCAGAGCCACGTCGAGCAGGGCGGTCAGCTCGGCAAAACGTTGTAAACCCAGACGGCGGCGAATAGCAAACAGGCCGTGGTGCAGATACTCGCTATACTCCTGCCAGCCCTGACTCTCGCCATAAGCATGGGTAAAATCGTGGTGCATCCGCACGAAATACTCTTCGCGCAGTCGCTCCAGACGACGCTCAAAAGGATCGTCCACCACTGCAATAGATGCCTGGGTCATGCGTTCACGCAGGCACTCAGGAAGATGATTAGCCCCGATCATGCGGCCTTCATCTTCCAGTACCCACAGACGCAGATCCTGACGGCTGTCGGTTCTGAGCATTTCGACCGCCAGCAGGTTTTCAAAACTCGCCTGACTCAGCTGCGGTTCAACGGTGCGACCAAACGAGGAACCGCGATGGTGCGCCAGACCTTCGAGATCCACGCCGTTCGGCTGCTGTTGCACCAGCTGCGTTTTACCGTTCCCGGTACAGCCGCCAATTAAGACGATCGGCTTTTGCACTAATTTTTCAGTCAGTTGAATCGCCGCCTGACGCAGGGCTTTGTAGCCGCCGTGTATCAGCGGGTAGTCAATCCCGGACTCGTGCAGCCACTGCTGCACAATGTGCGAACGCTGACCGCCGCGCGCGCAGCATAAATAACCCGCAGGATTTTGACGACAGGCATCCAGCCAGGCCTTCATACGTTGTTGGCGAGTCTTGCCGCAGACCAGTTGATGGCCGAGCGTGAGGGCTGCCTCGGGTCCCTGACGTTTATAACAGGTACCCACGGCGGCACGTTCGTCATCGTTCATTAGGGGAAGGTTGATTGCGCCCGGCATTGCGCCTTGCAGAAATTCGACGGGGGCGCGTACATCGATTATAGGCGTACCAGCGAGCAAAATTGCGCGATAGTCCGTTCCATCGTTCATGTGTGATCCTGAAAATACAAAAACAGCAATGGAGGGGATTTTACGCGCCAGAGGAGGGGCCGGGGAAGGATAAAATCAAATCCCCGGCATTAATGGCTTATTTCAGCGTTGACTGCGCCCAGATAATACCGCTGGCATATTCCGGCGGCAGCAGGGGGATAAGCGCTTCCAGCGTCGCGCTAAGACGCGCGGTATCGCTGTCGCTCAGGTTCAGGTGTCCCACCTTACGCCCTTCACGCACCTCTTTGTCATACCAGTGCAGATGCACCAGCGGCAGCTTCAGCCAGTCGTAGTTCAGGTCGCTACCAATCAGATTTACCATCACCGAAGGAGTGTTCACTATCGGCGTGGGTAACGGCAGGTGGGTAATGGCGCGCAGGTGCAGCTCAAACTGGCTGATGCTGGCACCGTTTTGCGTCCAGTGCCCGCTGTTGTGCACGCGTGGAGCCAGTTCGTTAATCAGCAGACCTTCCGGGGTGATGAAACATTCCATCGCCATCACGCCGACATAGCCCAGCTCCTGCATGATGGCTGAGAGCATCGCTTCGGCCTGTTTCTGCTGTTTGGCGTTAGCCTGCGGGAAGACCACGCTGGTGCGCAGAATGCCGTCCTGGTGCAGGTTATGGGTCAGCGGATAGAAGACGGTGCTACCGTCGTGCGCACGAGCGCCAACCAGTGAGACTTCACCAGAGAAGTTGATTCCCTGCTCAACGATGCACTCGCCGTAGCAGTCATCCGGCAGTTGTTCGGTTTCATTTACGCGTAAACGCCACTGCCCACGACCGTCGTAGCCGCCGACGCGACGTTTCACGATCGCCAGCTCACCGAGTTTGTCGAATACTGCAGGCCATTCGCTTTTATCCGCCAGCAACTGCCACGGCGCAGTTGCCAGGCCGAGCTTGTCAAAAAGCTGCTTTTGCGTCAGACGGTCGGCAATAATCGGGAAAACGTCGCGGTTGACAAACGCCGGATGGCGCGCGAGCTCGCGGGTGAGCGCCGTTTCCGGCCAGCGCTCAATCTCAGCGGTGATCACGCTTTGCTGAAAAGGGACCGCTGCTGGTTCGGCATCCAGCCCGACGGGCCAGACCGCAATGCCCAGCGGTTCACCGGCCTGGCGCAGCATGCGCCCTAACTGACCGTTACCGAGTACGCAGACCTGCTTCATGCCGCACCTCGCGGGTCCGGATTCTCCAGCACCTCGTCGGTTTGTGCTTTGCGCCAGTCGTTCAGACGCTGGTGTAATGCTTTGTCGTGTGTTGCCAGAATTTGTGCTGCCAGCAGGGCCGCATTTGCCGCGCCCGCTTTGCCGATAGCCAGCGTTCCGACCGGAATACCGCGCGGCATCTGTACGATGGAGTAAAGGCTATCTACGCCGCTCAGCGCCGCGCTTTGCACCGGGACGCCTAAAACAGGCACCAGCGTTTTCGCCGCAATCATGCCCGGCAGATGCGCAGCGCCACCCGCACCGGCAATAATCACCTGATAGCCGTTCTCTTCTGCGCTTTCGGCGAAGCTAAACAGCTTGTCAGGGGTGCGGTGGGCGGAGACGACTTCAACATGATGCGGCACGTTCAGAATTTCGAAGATTTCGGCGGCGAACTGCATGGTAGCCCAGTCGCTTTTGGACCCCATCACGATGGCGACACGCGCCGGGTTATTGCGGGAAGACATGCGTCTGAAAACTCCTGTGATGCACTACACTCGACTTTTGAGGCCACAGAGAATAGCATAATTCGCCGTCAAGGAAAACGATTGCGCGCTTTACACTTCACCCTTCAGGCAGCCTCTGTAGCTGGCTGCATCTCAACGAGTTTTGTGTAAAGAGGAACTGGATATCTGCGGAATTAAAACGGAAATGCGATCAGTTCAACGTCATCTGGCGTGACTTTGATCATCGACCCTTCGGTGTGCCATGCGCCTAATACCACGCGAAAAGCGGGTTGCTCATTGGCCGTAAGCTCGTGGACTGCCGGGCGGTGGGTGTGGCCGTGAATTAACCACTGGACCTGATGCTTTTCCATCTCGGTGATGACGGCCTGCGGATTCACATCCATGATCGCCAGTGACTTGCTGCTGTTGGCCGCTTTGCTGTTGGCGCGCATTTTCGCGGCGATACGTTGGCGAACGAACAGAGGTAGGGAGAGGAACAGCTTCTGTAGCCAGGGTTGATGTACTTTGGCGCGAAACGCCTGATAGCCTGCATCGTCGGTACACAAAGTGTCGCCATGCATGATCAATACCTTGCGGCCATACAGGTTGAGTACTTTTTTCTCAGGCAGCAAGCTCATGCCGCTTTCACGGGCAAAACGTTTGCCGAGCAGAAAATCTCGGTTGCCGTGAATAAAAAAGCAGGGAACGCCGGAATCAACCAGTGATTTTATCGCCGCGGCTATTTCATGATGCAGTGGGTTTGGGTCGTCGTCGCCAATCCAGGCTTCAAACAGGTCGCCGAGAATGTACAGTGCATCAGCTTTTCGCGCATCACCGGCTAAAAAACGCAGAAAACCGGCGGTGATCGCCGGTTCTTCTGTGCAGAGGTGAAGATCTGCAATAAACAGTGTCGTCACGATTACTCGCTGACGGTCACGTTTTCGATGATGACGTCTTCTTTTGGCACATCCTGGTGCATACCGCTGCGACCAGTGGAAACGCCTTTGATTTTATCAACCACGTCCATGCCTTCAACAACTTCAGCAAACACGCAATAACCCCAACCCTGCATGCTTTCGCCGGAGAAGTTCAGGAAGTCGTTGTCTGCAACGTTGATGAAGAACTGTGCGGTTGCGGAGTGCGGAGCCTGAGTACGCGCCATCGCCAGCGTACCACGGGTGTTTTTCAGACCGTTGTTCGCTTCGTTTTTGATCGCTTCTTTCGTGGCTTTTTGCTTCATGCCCGGTTCGAAACCGCCGCCCTGGATCATGAAACCGTTAATAACACGGTGGAAAATGGTGTTGTTGTAAAAACCTTCGCGGCAGTAGTCCAGGAAGTTTTTAACTGTTTCAGGCGCTTTATCATCAAACGTTTTGATTACGATATCGCCGTGATTAGTGTGGAAAGTAACCATTTTTGCATCCTGTTCCGATAGATTGGTGCTTCGACCCCGTGGAGGGTCAGAGTTAGGGGTGTGTTATAGCATAACCGCAAGCTGCGATCACCTCGCAAAGTGTGCTGCTTCCGGTCTAAATTATGGGTATTATACAGACTTTACTATCCACACACGTCTACACGGAATCTTCGATGTTAAAAATCTTTAATACACTGACGCGCCAAAAAGAGGAATTCAAACCTATTCATGCCGGGGAAGTCGGCATGTACGTGTGTGGTATTACCGTTTACGATCTCTGTCATATTGGCCACGGACGTACCTTCGTTTCTTTCGACGTTGTCGCGCGCTATCTGCGCTTCCTCGGCTATAAGCTGAAATATGTGCGCAACATTACCGATATTGATGACAAAATCATCAAGCGCGCGAATGAAAACGGTGAGAGCTTTGTGGCGTTGGTCGACAGAATGATCGCGGAAATGCATAGCGATTTCGACGCGCTGAATATTCTGCGCCCGGATCTGGAGCCGCGCGCTACGCACCATATCGCTGAGATTATTGAAATCACTGAACAGCTGATTGCCAAAGGTCACGCTTATGTCGCTGATAACGGCGACGTGATGTTCGACGTGCCGACTGACCCGAATTATGGTCAGCTGTCACGCCAGGATCTGGATCAGCTGCAGGCGGGCGCACGCGTTGATGTGGTTGATGTGAAGCGCAACCCGATGGACTTCGTGCTGTGGAAAATGTCCAAAGAAGGCGAGCCGAGCTGGCCGTCTCCGTGGGGCGCGGGTCGTCCTGGCTGGCACATCGAATGTTCGGCGATGAACTGCAAACAGTTGGGCAACCATTTTGATATTCATGGCGGTGGTTCGGATCTGATGTTCCCGCACCATGAAAACGAAATCGCTCAGTCCACCTGTGCGCATGACGGTGAATACGTTAATTACTGGATGCACTCCGGGATGGTGATGGTTGACCGGGAGAAAATGTCCAAATCGTTGGGCAACTTCTTTACCGTGCGTGACGTGCTGAAATACTACGACGCCGAAACCATTCGCTACTTCCTGATGTCTGGTCATTACCGTAGCCAGTTAAACTACAGCGAAGAAAACCTGAAGCAGGCGCGCTCTGCGCTGGAGCGTCTGTATACCGCGCTGCGCGGCACCGATAAGTCCGTTGCTCCAGCCGGTGGCGAAGCCTTTGAAGCACGCTTCATTGAAGCGATGGACGATGACTTCAATACGCCGGAAGCCTACTCCGTGCTGTTTGATATGGCGCGTGAGGTTAACCGCCTGAAGGGTGAAGATATGGCGGCGGCTAACGGTATGGCTTCGCATCTGCGTAAGCTTTCCAGCGTGTTGGGCCTGCTGGAACAGGAGCCCGAAGCATTCCTGCAAAGCGGTGCGCAGGCGGATGACGGTGAAGTTGCTGAAATTGAAGCGTTAATCCAGCAGCGTCTGGATGCCCGTAAAGCCAAAGACTGGGCGGCGGCTGACGCCGCGCGTGACCGTCTCAATGAGATGGGTATCGTGCTGGAAGATGGCCCGCAGGGCACTACCTGGCGCCGTAAGTAATGATATTGATTGCCGGATGGCGGCTCGCGCCCTGTCCGGCAATCAATGTACGAATGTCGGTCGGATAAGACGCTTGTCGTATCCGGCAAATTAATATTTCCGATACCACCACAGCCCCCCCATCATCATAACTCCCGGTAGCCATACCCATATCAACTCCGAAATTATCACCTGGTGCCCGTATGGTGTGGCGTAGCGTGATAGCGCAAACGGGGCGACTTTAATCACCTGCCACGGTGCAAAGAAGCGTTCATCCGACCACGGCCACAGCCAGCCGACGCCTTTGCCGCCAGTGGTGACCGAATCCAACAGGCTGTGCGACAGCAGTGAAACCGTCAGGAATAGCCAGCAGCGAATTAAGCCTGCCTTGAACCATCGTCGACCCATCCATACGCAGAGCAGCGGCACCACGAAGGCGAACAGCAGCGAATGGGTAAAACCACGGTGACCAAACACGTTGCCGTAGGCGACGCCAAGCTTAAACGACAGTACGTCGGCATCCGGCAACATAGCCAGAATGACGCCAGTAAACAGTAATTGCGGGGGGATGACTTTACGCCCGAGACCTAATCCTAAACAGAGAGGAACGGCAGCGTGGGTAACGATTGTTGGCATGATGATCGCTTCATGTGGAAAAACAACATGCTAACAGTTCACTGTGAAGTGGTGATGAAGTCATTATCTGAAAAGGAGAGAGGAAGTGGCCGGACAGGGGTTAACCTCATCCGGCACCTGGGATCACGCCACGACGTTAATGCTGTGGCCTTCAAAGCTGACGGTCTGTCCTGCAACGATTTTGCAGCGTTTACGCGTTTCTACCGCACCATCGACCTTCACTAACCCTTCGCCAATAGCAATTTTTGCCTGGGCGCCGCTTTCGCTCCAGCCTTCCAGCTTCAGTAAATCGCAGAGTTCAACGTGTGGGTGTTTACCCAGTGAAAATGTGGCCATCTTAAACGTCCTTTACATCATGATATTCAACACACGCCTGCAGCGTGTTTTCGATAAGTGTAGCGACCGTCATTGGGCCTACGCCGCCGGGTACCGGCGTGATATATGACGCGCGTGCGGCAGCATCTTCAAAGACCACATCGCCAACAACCTTACCATTCTCCAGACGGTTGATGCCGACATCAATCACAATCGCACCTTCTTTGATCCACTCGCCGGGAATAAAGCCAGGTTTGCCGACGGCAACAATCAGCAGGTCTGCATGCTCTACATGGCGACGCAGATCTTTGGTGAACCGGTGGGTGACGGTGGTGGTGCAGCCAGCCAGCAGCAGCTCCATGCTCATCGGGCGGCCAACAATATTCGACGCGCCAATAACGACCGCATTCAGACCGTAGGTGTCGATATTGTAACGCTCAAGCAGAGTCACAATACCGCGCGGAGTACACGGGCGCAGGCGCGGCGCACGCTGGCACAGGCGACCAACGTTATACGGGTGGAAACCGTCAACGTCTTTATCCGGCGCAATACGCTCGAGAACTTTAACGTTGTCGATACCCGCAGGTAACGGCAGCTGGACCAGAATACCGTCGATGGTGGTATCTGCATTGAGCGTATCGATCAGCTCGAGCAGCTCTGCCTCGCTGGTGGTTTCAGGCAGGTCATAGGAGCGGGAGACAAACCCCACCTCGTCACAGGCTTTGCGTTTACTCGCGACATAAATCTGCGAAGCCGGGTTGCTACCTACCAGCACAACAGCCAGGCCTGGGGCGCGTAATCCAGCCGCTAAACGCGCCTGAACTTTTTGAGCAACCTCAGAGCGCACCTGCTGCGCAATCGTTTTACCGTCAATAATCTTTGCTGCCATCAGAGAGAGGATTCCGTCTGTTACGTTAAATCGAAGGGGATGCCGCTATTTTGTCAGAAGCGGGACGTGCTGTCAGTTTTCGTTTGCATTTTTACGTGCGCCAGGGGGCGTCACGATCTGCGAATGGGGTCAGGACAGAGGCTTAAGCCTTGCGGATAATTAATGAGCATGCTAATCAAAATTAACGTGAATGAAACAACTCATCACCCTGGTATTTTCAGGGGTAATGCGCCACAAACCAGTCTGTTACGGTTAATTATGAGGGATTTTACCTCATTCCCACCCAGATTTTTCCTGGGTCCCATTAAGAATTAGCCAGGGTCATTAAAAGGATTTGCAGGTATTTTTCATTAATTGAAATGTTTAATTTATTGCTGTGACGAATAGTCATATTCGCGAGGAATAATTAGTGAATCAAATACTCAGGAGAGTTGGGGTAAAAGGTTAGCTAATTCTCATGCGATATATATCTTTACAGGATGCAGAGATAATTAGCCTGACATTTAATGTCGATAATGATTCAAACGGATCCCGCAGGATGCTGGAGCCGGATGTGTGTAATTCAAGGGAAATCCATGAAACGTAAATTAATGACCTCTTCTGTTATTGCCAGCCTGATGTTAGTCGCCGGTGCAGCGGTTGCAGCCGATCCGGTAAGCGTTAGCGGCGGTACTGTGCATTTTGAAGGTGAACTGGTCAATGCAGCCTGTGCAGTCAGTACTCAGTCATCCGATCAGGTTGTGACGTTAGGCCAGTATCGTACTGCCAGTTTTGCCGCAGTGGGTGACACTACAGCACAAATTCCGTTCTCTATCGTGCTGAACGACTGTGACCCGAACGTTGCCGCAACTGCAGCCGTTGCTTTCTCTGGCCAGTCCGATAATACCAATAACAACCTGCTGGCCGTCTCTTCTGCAGACAACGGTACCACTGCGGGCGGTGTTGGGATTGAAATTCTGGACAATACGTCCACCGCGCTGAAGCCGGATGGCGCAACCTTCTCTACCGCTCAGGCGCTGGTAGAAGGGACCAACACCCTGCGTTTCTCTGCGCGTTACAAAGCCACTGCCGCAAGCGCAACGCCGGGTCAGGCAAATGCCGACGCGACGTTCATCATGAAGTACGAATAAGCCGTTTTGATTTGCGCAAGGATGACGTTCGCCTCAATGGATGAGGCAATATCCGGGGATGATGAAGGATGCGGCAGATGATAGGGAAAGGCGTGGCGCTGGCGGGAATGCTGTGCGTAATGCCTGTGCTTTCACATACGGTAATACTGGAAAGTGGCCGCGTTCACTTACGGGGGCAGCTCGTCAACGGC
The DNA here is from genome assembly GCF_050434985.1 of Citrobacter sp. 506. Lineage (NCBI taxonomy): Bacteria > Pseudomonadati > Pseudomonadota > Gammaproteobacteria > Enterobacterales > Enterobacteriaceae > Citrobacter > Citrobacter sp. 506. The sequence continues at coordinate 1,764,614 of NZ_JBNDJN010000001.1, read as the reverse complement.
GCCTGTACGGTCGCCACTGACAGTCAGGATATGCGGGTGCAAATGGGGCAGTATCGCACCAATGCTTTCTCTGGGACGGGAAGCTTCGCCTCTACCAGCGTACCGTTTTCACTGCGCTTAACGTCGTGCAACTCCGATGTTTATAACCATGTTGGGATTGCGTTTGCGGGCGTGACGCCAGCGGAAGATCCGCAGGTTTTTCTTGCCAGCGGCGATGCGTCTGCGGCTTCGGGGATTGGCCTGGCGTTATTTGACGAGCGCCAACGGCAAATTATACCGAATGCCCTGCCGCTTCATTATGTGCCGATTATAACGCAAGAGATGACGTTTCATTTCACTGCCCGCTATCGGGCTGTCTCGGAAAATATAACACCGGGAACGCTTCGCTCAGACGTGTGGTTTACGTTGGTTTATCCCTGATTTATTTCCCAACGATAATCGCATCAAAGGTATTTTTAGCTATGTTTAATTATCTAAAATCAGGTTTTATCCTTTTACTGGCCTTATTTTCTGCTGCCAGTGTTCAGGCTGCCGGAGGCATTGCATTAGGCGCCACTCGCGTTATTTATCCGGCCGATGCTAAACAAACGTCCCTGTCTATTAGCAATAGCGATACCAAAGAACGTTACCTGGTAAATTCATGGATTGAGAATAGCGCAGGTGCTAAAGAAAAATCGTTTGTGGTTACGCCTCCGCTGTTTGTCAGTGAACCCAAAAGCGAAAACACGCTGCGTATCATCTATGCCGGTGAACCGCTGCCCAAAGACCGTGAGTCGCTGTTCTGGATGAACGTCAAAGCCATTCCGTCAGTCAATAAAAACAGCCTTGAGGGCAAAAACGTTCTGCAACTGGCGATTCTGTCACGCATCAAACTTTTCGTTCGTCCGAATAATCTGCCGCAAATCCCGGAAGATGCGCCCGGGATGCTGACGTTTGCTCGCTCCGGCAACCACCTGAAAATCAACAATCCGTCAGCGTACTACGTCACGTTGGTTAATCTCAATGTGGGGAAAACGAAGGTCGATAACGTGATGGTTGCGCCGAAAAGCGATGCGCAGGTCCTGCTACCCACGGGCGTTCAGGGCAACGTCACGTTCCAGACGGTCAATGATTATGGCGCTGTGACCCCGGCTAAAACGGTTAGTGTGCGTTGAGATAACGATGAATAAGACAACGTATTTTCCTGGCCTGTTACCGGGGGTTACGCCACCGCTGGCGGGGGTGGCGTTGTCCACGCTGGCGGCGCTCTTTCCCTCTCTAAGCTATGGGGAAAGCTATTTTAATCCGGCCTTTTTATCTGCGGATACGGCAACCGTGGCGGATTTATCACGTTTTGAAAAAGGCAATCACCAGCCTGAAGGCGTTTATCGCGTGGATATCTGGCGCAACGATGAGTTTGTTGCCACTCAGGATATTCGTTTTACTACCAGTGCGGCAAAAGCCGGGGAGAAGTCCGGTGGGCTGATGCCGTGCTTTGGACTCGACTGGGTGAAGCGCCTTGGCGTCAATATCGCCGCGTTTCCGGCACTCAGTAAGGATCCGAACGATACCTGTATCAATCTACCTGAGGCGATTCCCGGCAGCGAGATTGCGTTTGATTTTTCTACCCTGCGCGTAAACGTCAGCCTGCCACAGGCGTCAATGTTAAACAGCGCGCGCGGCTATATTCCACCGGAAGAGTGGGATGAAGGGATCCCGGCCGCGCTGGTTAACTACAGCTTTACCGGCAGCCGCGGCAGTGATACTGACAGTTACTTCCTCAGTATGCTCAGTGGTCTGAACTATGGCCCCTGGCGGTTGAGAAACAACGGTGCGTGGAGCTACTCCAAGGGCGACGGATACCACTCACAAAGCTGGAAAAACATCGGTACATGGCTTCAGCGCGCAATTATCCCGCTGAAGGGCGAACTGGTGATGGGCGACAGCAACACTGGCAACGACGTTTTTGACAGCGTCGGGTTTCGCGGTGCGCGGCTCTATTCCTCAGACAGTATGTATCCCGACAGCTTACAGGGCTACGCGCCTACCGTGCGCGGCATTGCGCGTACCGCAGCAAAACTGACCATTCGTCAGAATGGCTATGTAATTTATCAAAGCTATGTTTCACCCGGCGCTTTCTCGATAACCGATCTCAACCCAACGTCATCCAGCGGTGATCTTGAGGTCACGGTGGATGAGAAAGACGGCAGCCAGCAACGCTATACGGTGCCGTACTCCACCGTTCCCTTATTACAACGAGAAGGGCGTTTCAAATATGACGTTGTCGCCGGGGATTTTCGCAGCGGCAATAGCCAGCAATCTTCACCGTTCTTTTTTCAGGGAACATTAATTGCCGGGTTACCAGAGGGCTATACCGCATACGGTGGTACGCAGTTGGCCTCACGTTACACCGCGGTGGTTTTAGGCACCGGTCGAAACCTGGGGGACTGGGGTGCGGTTTCTGTCGATCTCACCCATGCGCGCAGCCAACTGGCGGATGACAGTACGCACCAGGGGCAGTCGCTACGTTTCTTGTATGCGAAATCGCTGAACAATTTTGGCACTAACTTCCAGCTGTTGGGGTATCGCTACTCAACGCGTGGATTCTATACCCTCGACGATGTGGCGTATCGCAGTATGGAAGGCTATGAGTACGAATACGACAGTGAGGGCAATCGCCACGACGTGCCCAATGTGACGAGTTACCACAACCTGAGCTACAGCAAAAAGGGTCGTTTCCAGATCAACATTTCGCAGAATCTGGGGGATTACGGATCGCTGTATATCTCGGGTAGTCAGCAGACGTACTGGAATACTTCAGACACCAATACCTGGTATCAACTGGGTTATGCCAGCGGCTGGCAGGGGATTAGCTATTCACTCTCCTGGTCGTGGAATGAATCGGTTGGCATCTCCGACACCGACCGTATTCTGGCGTTCAATATGTCTGTACCGTTCAGCCTGCTGAGCGGACGGCGTTACTCGCGTGATAACGCCCTCGATCGCACCTACGCGACCTTTAATGCCAACCGTAATAGCAACGGACAGAACAGTTGGCAGAGCGGGATCGGCGGTACGTTGCTGGATGGGCGCAACCTGAGCTACAGCGTGAATCAGGGACACAGCAGCAGCAATGGCTATAGCGGAAACGCCAGCGCCAACTGGCAGGCGGCTTATGGCACGCTGGGCGTGGGTTACAACTACGACCGTGACCAGCATGACTACAACTGGCAGCTCTCCGGCGGCGTAGTGGGGCATGCGGACGGCATTACGCTCAGTCAGCCTCTGGGCGATACCAACGTGCTGATTAAAGCGCCGGGCGCGCAGGGTGTACGGATAGAGAACCAGACCGGCGTTCAAACCGACTGGCGCGGATACGCGGTGATGCCATATGCCACCGTCTATCGCTATAACCGCGTCGCGTTAGACACCAATTCCATGAACAACAATACCGATGTGGAGAATAACGTCAGTAGCGTAGTGCCAACGAAAGGGGCGCTGGTGCGGGCGGCGTTTGATACACGAATCGGTGTGCGGGCGCTGATTACCGCCAAACATGCCGGTAAACCAGTGCCGTTTGGCTCCGTCGTGCGTGAAAACACCAGCGGCGTGACCAGCATGGTGGGTGAAGACGGGCAAATCTACCTGAGCGGCCTGCCGCTAAAAGGCGAGTTGTTGATCCAATGGGGGGAAGGCGCAAACGCGCGCTGCGTGGCGCGCTATGCCTTGCCAGAGGAGAGCCTGAAACAAGCGGTAACGCTCACGAACGTGACGTGCGAATCTCCGTCAGCACGACAGGAATAATACGATGAAACGACAAACGGGTTTGTTACTGGGAAGCGCTTTACTGCTGATGACCCATTCGTCCTGGGCGACGGTCTGCCAAAACTCGAATGGCACGTCAACGGATGTTTTTTACGATCTGTCGAATGTCTTCAACAGTAGTAACAACCAGCCGGGACAGGTGGTGACGTTACCGGAAAAATCTGGCTGGGTTGGCGTGAAGGCCACCTGTCCGGCCGGGACAACGGTAAATTACACCTATCGAAGCTATGCCACTGAACTTCCGGTGCAAAGTACCGAAGGCGGTTTTCAGTATCTGAAGCTCAATGACTACCTGCTGGGGGCCATGAGCATAACTGATGACTATGCCGGGTTATTTTATCCCCCGCGTAATTACATTCGCATGGGGACTCACCCAAACGTACCTAAGCAGCAGCCTTTTGGCGTGATGGATTCAAAGCTGGTGTTTAAGCTCAAAGTGATCCGCCCGTTTATTAACATGGTGCCGATTCCGCGGCAGACGATGTTTAGCGTCTATGTCACGACCAGTACCGGAGATGCGCTAAGCGTGCCGGTTTATACCATCAGCTACAGCGGCAAGGTGGAGGTTCCACAAAACTGCGAAGTAAACGCCGGGCAGATTGTTGAGTTTGATTTTGGTGATATTGGCGCATCGCTGTTTAGCAAGGCAGGGGCGGGAAACCGGCCTGAAGGCATCAATCCGCAGACCAAAACGGTGGCGATAAAATGTACCAACGTCGCTGCACAGGCCTACTTAACCATGCGTGTAGAGGCCGAGAAAGCCACCGGGCAAATGATGGTATCTGACAACCCGGATTTAGGTTTTATTGTCGCCGACAGCAGCGGTAAACCGCTAACGCCCAATAATCTGTCCAGCACTATCCCGTTTCAACTGGATGATAACGCCGCGGCGAGCGTGGGTATTCGAACATGGCCGGTCAGCGTAACGGGCAATAAGCCTACCGAAGGACCTTTTACAGCCCGTGGCTATCTGCGAGTGGATTATGACTAACAAACAAACGCCAGCCGCAGGGACACTTCTGGCAATAGTGTGCCTGCTGACATTCAGCTCGTTGTGCCATGCCGCTTCGTCGCTGGGGGAAATCAATATTGAACTGCGCGGTAACGTGGTGGACTTTACCTGCGCGGTAATTGCCGGCGACAGCAATAAGTCTGTGGAGCTAGGCACCTGGCCGACAAAGCAGCTTCAGACCAGCGGAGATACCACTCAACCGGTCGCGTTTACGCTGAAGCTAGAAGGCTGCCCGCCGGGATCCGCTTCGATAACGTTTTCCGGAACTCCGGCCCCAGGCACGACGTTGCTGGCGCTTGATGACGCGGTGATGGCGCAAAAGGTGGCGATCGAACTGCACGACAGCGACCGTACGCGATTGCCGCTCGAGCAGGCCAGCCAGACCGTGGGGATTGATGACAACGGCAACGCCACGCTGACCTTTTTCGCAAACTATATCGCGTTAGCTGCTGGGGTTCAGCCTGGCATTGCCAAGGCTGATGCCACGTTCATGATTAACTATAACTAATCAATGCGCTAACAAAACACTCCCGAACGAAATCTCGCCGGGAGTGTTATTACATTAATTCATGCATTTTTGCGTAATCGATCAGCTCAACGATGGTGTGCAACCCGAGCTTGGAGTAGATATTAGCCTTGTGAGCGCTAATCGTTTTATTGCTGAGTAACAACTGCTCAGCAATTTCCTTATTGGATAGCCCGTTTGCCAGATAACGCAAAACGGTAACTTCACGGTTAGAGAGCGGCATGTCATGTAAGACGCCTTTTTGTGCATTTATATTGTTAATGAAATTAAGGGTATCCGAAGGGAAAAAGGAATATCCCGATAAAATCATTTTTACCGCATTGTAGATATCATTGAGATCCTTTCGTTTACTGACAAACCCATTTGCACCGGCCCGGATAGCACGCCCGGCATAAAACGACTCGGATTTTGAGGACAGAAACAGTACCCGAGTTTTCTCCTGCAATGATTTTATTCTTTTGAGTAATGTAAACCCATCAGAACCAGGCAGTTCAATATCCAGGATGACAAGATCGACAGGGTACGTGCGCAGGTGTTCTATTGCCGTACGGCTGTCATCGGTTTTCAACACTACCTGAATATTACTGTTTTTCTCGAGTAGTACTTCTATCGACATTCTGACAATAGGGTGTTCGTCCATAATGATAACGGATGCTGGTTTCATTGTTGTATGCCTCAAACTGTTTGCGTATCTTGCGAATTTGATAAAACATCAGGCGTTATAATATTGTCAAATAGCCAAGAATTGTTCTGAGGGAGAGCCGAATAAATATTATTTCATCCTTGTTTATTCGGTTGTTCTTCTGCAGAACAATGAATTTGTGGAAAATCCATTTCACACCGGGAAAACTAACAATTAATCAGGAAACTGTGGGGATTATACCTGCTCTGCTCATTCGGAAAAGACTTACAACATCCTAGTTGTTAATGTCAGTTAGGATATTCTGAAAGATCCAGATGTGTTAATGACTATTGGTATTATTTATCTGCGGTTCGAATTATGGCAGATTGAAAATTTTTTTTAAACAGTAAAAACGACACAATAAACCAATTGTTTAGGTTTTGTTAAGACTGCAATGGGACTATTTTCTATTGAAAAGCACAGGATCAGTAAGGTTAAGTGTGGGAGTGGCTCCAGGCATAATACCAGGAATAGTTGTAAATATTAAATATTTGTAAAAATTAGATCTGTTTTCTTATTTGAAAATAAGTAATTTCCTAAAAAATCTTATAGCACAATGAGTTATGGTGTTAAATTAAATGGGTAGAGGTAACGTTGAGGCGGTGTATCAGATGCAAAAAGCGCTGCCTGCTGGGTAATCCAAGGCGCGTAATCAACTGATTCAGGCGATAAATGATACGGTGATAGGGTTGTGTCTGTAACAATGCAATCTTTTTTAAGGAGTTACCCTGTAATAGTAAGGTAATCAGCTCCCAGTCGAGCTGATTTATGCGTCTGGAATGAATATAGCTAAGAACCGGAGATAATAAGGCATGACGCATCTCGGGGAGGCGCAAATTGCGTGGCAAGATATAAAATGGACCGGACAGTGTAATAAATGTAGTGAGGTCTTCATCGCGACTGGAAAGCATTATGAAGATTTGGATGTCATTATGCTTCTTAATTAGCTGGCGCAGGCTTTCAAGTATATCGAAATAAGGGGTTGTTAAGCTTTCAATGTCAATCACTAACTGGCTAATTACCGGCTCTTGCATGCTGAGCAAGGTCGATTCAACGCTCTGGAAGATCGCCGTGCGAGTACCTGAGAATAAATGTCGACTCAGCGCATAGGCCAGATAGTAGTCTGTCGTAATTATCGCCTGAGATATAGTGCCGTCTGGTAAGGTGCATTCGAGTTTTTGCGCCAGATACTCGATCCGGTCAAATACCTGTGAGGTACAGTGGGGAAATTGCCAGCTACAGTTAGCGTTTCGTATACGGCGATAGCGGTCCCGGCGTTTTGCACTGTGCATCCTTTTCCATTCCATTTCTGTTGCGGCAGGTCTGGATAAATTGCTGACTACAGACATCCCTGAACCAAACTTTTGTCAGCGCAAAGGTGAGTTGACTTATGCCGTTGGGTTTCAGTGCTTCAACAATCATCAGACTGGCGATTGCGTACCCCATCAGAATAATTTGCCGGAAGTTTTCTGATGTCTTACTCAATGCCCAAAAGATCGTTTTATCCAGTTCAACCTCTCTCTGAGATTAGATAAAATATTACCGGGTGTGTCTTTCTTTTTCCCCGGAAATAGTATGGCCGGATTATTCTCGCAGCCTGAAGCCAGGTACAGTAGGAGCCGATGCTTAATCGATGATGAGATATTTCTCAATAAAAATTAGGCAGAGATACCCCGTCTAATTTTGCAGAAAGTTCAGATGTGCGCGGATGTATCTTAAGAATTGCTGATCGTTTTTCACATGCAGCTTTTTCATAATGCTGCGGCGGGTCGCTTTGGCCTGGATATCGCTGACTGAGAGCAGATGAGCCGTTTCGGCTAACGTATACCCGCTGGCGAGAAACATTAAGAACTGGCGTTCTTCGATAGAAAAGTTGCGGGTGGTGCAGTAATGGCAGATAGTCGCGGGCACGCTAGTGCGCAGTGCGCGTTTTTGCAGGATGAGGACCAGTTTTTTGGTTATCTCGTCTACGTCATCTTCCCGATAAATCAGTGGCAACATGTACAGGCAGGGGCGGAACATCAGCTTATCTTTGTCGTTTTTGCTACAGATGACCACCCGGTGTTGGCGCCTGGTATGGACAGGAACCATGTAACAATTGGCGCTGAGCCAATCTTCATCCAGTGAGATAAACGCGATTTCAGCGCGATCGATATCTTCGACAGGTAAAAAGCTAATCTCCTGATGCCACTGATTTGCCAGATGGGAGATGATGATTTTCAGTCCATGTTCGAAGTGACTGTTTTCTTCCTTGATGGCGATACTTAACATTAAAGAGTTCCTGAACCACTGGAGAGGGGATAAAGGAATGTTAAGCAAAATCATAAATATTCTAAATACATGCATCCCTAAATCTGACGTTTTGCGGGCTGAGTTGTTACCAGGTGATTTCCTGGATACCTTTGAACGAGCAGAAAAAATCAACATTCGTACACTTCGCCAGCAACCGAAACAAAAGGCATTGACTCAGCAAGCGCTGACCGTATAATTCACGCGTTTCATCTGCATGAAGTAATCACTTCGCAATGCGCCCTTAGCTCAGTTGGATAGAGCAACGGCCTTCTAAGCCGTAGGTCGTAGGTTCGAATCCTACAGGGCGTACCATTTCAACGTCACTTCTGATGTTCAGCTTCGGCTAATCGCGACAAATTTTCTTTTGCCAACCACATTTCCACTTCCGTAAGACTTAGTTGTACTTCCTCTCTGAGTGAAAAATCAGCTAGCGGCTGCTGTTCAAGCGCTGCGCACATCCTGCTGGCAGAACGCATCCCCATGCTGGCGCAGCTGCTTTTTAGCTGATGTGCCAGACGTTTTATCTTCTCGTACTCACATGCTGCACGCGCTGCGTCAATCTCATCTAATACAGGAAGGGTGTGTTGCTTAAAGAGCGCTAACCATTCGTGCACCTTTTGCCATCCCATTAGCTGGATATCCCCGGCTAATTGCTGGGTATCTAACCGCTGGTTGTCATTTTCTAATGCAACCGGGAGAGGGGCGTTACCGTGCAGATAATGGGTAATGAGCCGACTGAGTTCATCCTGGGGAACCGGTTTTTGAATAACGCCGAGAAACAGGGTGCTGGTTCTTTGGCTTAGCGTTTCGTCGATGACGTGTGCGCTAAAGCCTATTAGCTTTAACGTCGGAAACTCGCGGGTTAACTGTTGCGCCAGCGTGATGCCGTCGATATCCGGAAGATCAAAATCAACCAGCGCGGCATTATACTGGGTGTCTTGCTGCAGTATGGTGAGCGCCGCAGCCGCACTGTCTGCAGCCGTGACCTGGGCGCCATTGAGGGTGAGCATTTCTGTACTGATGCGCTGCGTGAGGGGGTTATCCTCGATTAGCAGTAAGCGTAAACCCTGTAACGATATGGCACGTGGAACGGATTTAGCTACCGGCATCGCGCCAGCCCGTAATGGCAGACGCAGACGAAAGCAGCTTCCGACTCCCGGCGTACTGGTGACACTCAGTTCTCCCTGCATCGCCTGCGCAAGGCTGGCACTGATAGTGAGTCCAAGCCCGGTCCCCCCACGTTTACCGCTAACCTGAACAAACGGCTGAAAAATATCGCGCTGATGGACAGGATCAATCCCGCATCCCGTGTCCTCAACCTCAATATACCAGTCCTGATCTTTACATCGGCTACGCAGGGTGATGTGTCCGCGATCGGTAAAGCGCAGCGCGTTGTTTAATAGGTTAGTTATGATTTGCCGAATGCGGCGCGGATCGCCGCGTAGGGAGTCGGGGACATCGTCGGCAAAATCCGTAACCAGCACGACCGGGCGACCCACAACGCGACCGTGCATGAGCTGAAGCGTACTTTCCAGCAAGGGTCTTGGCTCAAAAGGTTCATCGCCGATCGCCACATTTTTTCCGCCCGCTTCGATGGCGGAATAGTCCAGGATATCGTTGAGGATGGTCAGCAGAGACTCGCCAGAGTCGGTGATTGCGCGCAGATTCTCCTGATGCTGCGCCAGAGCGGGATTGTCTGAGAGCAACTGCGCAGTGCCGAGGATCCCATACAGCGGGGTGCGTATTTCATGGCTCATGGCGGCCAGAAACGCCGATTTTGCCTGGTTGGCCTTTTCGGCTTCTGCCCGCGCCTGCCGGTGTTCCGACACCATAGAACGCAGCTCGGCGGTGCGAGCTTTTACCTGAGCGGCCAGATGTTCGCGATGGCTATTAAGGGCGTGAACGCTGCCGCGAAAGGCATCCATCAACCGCCCGATGGTATCCAGTTCGCGAACGCCCGCGGTTTCCGGAAATGGGGAGTCAATATCACCTTCAAGCAGACGCTGTAATGCCTGGGTTTGCTGCGCCAACGGACGCGTCACCGAGCGGTAAACTACGCGCCAAAGAATGAGAATTAACAAGCACAATGACACCGCACCTAACAGCAGCAGCAGCGTTTGCCCGCGCTGGCTGGCCTGTTTGAGATGCGCCAGCCCGGTCTGATTGCGTTGGCCAATGATTTCTACCAACTGACTGACTTCGCTACTGAAACGGGTAAATTGCTCGATATTGTTCTGCGATAAGATCTGTAAGCGGGTGGTGATGTCATTATCCTGACGATACAGGGCCAGCAGATCGACATAACGGCTTATCGAATTTACAGCGCCGGCAACCTGAGTGCGTACCACCGGATCTTCAATGCGTATTTGTCGGCGGTGAAGCACTCTGACGGCGGCATTAAGCTGGGTTTCCAGCGCTGCAAGGTTATTCTGTGCCTGGTTATTCCCCAGATTCATCACCATTTGCTGCACGCGTAGCGCGCTCAGGCGCAGTTCATTCATCTGGTTATAATATTCCAGATCGATATCGATAAGCCTGTCGAGAGCGTGTTCTGCCGCCTGCCCCTGATGGCTCTCAATCAAGTCATAAATGCTTGCCTGCGTAGCGCCCGCCGAGGTGGCGGCATTACTGGCCTGACCGCGCGCCATTTCGGCAACGTCGGCGGTAGCCTCAACAATATGTTGGCTGAGCTGTTGCTGCCGATCGCGCAGTTTCAGACGTTCGCCAACCAACTCCCCCTGATGGCTTAACGACTGGGCGATCTCTTTTTCCTGTTGTTCAATGGCCGACGTGTCAAAGCCCTGCTCGCGCAGGGTTTTCAGTAAAGCGGTTATTTTCAGGCTTTGGGCGGTTAACATACGCCCCTGAGCCAGCCACATATTTTCATTATCTGCGGTGGTCAGATTCTGCGCGGAAAACAGTTCCCAGGCGCTGGCTTCGCTGAGCTGGCGCGCCATGTCCATGGTCGGGATCAGCGCCTGGGTATTGGCCTGCTCAACCTGGCTGACAAAACGCAGGTTATACCAGCCAACCAGCGTACTAATGAGGGTCAGTGCCGCCATCAGCCCGAAGCCTATCCACAGTCGTTTGGTCAGAGATAAATTCACTGTCGGGTCGCCACAGATTAAAAAGGTTGAGTCCAAAAGAGGAAAGCAACTAGGATAAAGCCTTATCAATGTTGAGGCTATCATGCGCGTATTGGTTTTCCTGCTTATCACACTTTTTCCCGGCTTAGGTCACGCGACCGGGTCCGCACTGCTGCGCTGGCCGGATACCCAGCAGGCAGTGCCGGAGCCGCTAACGGACGTTACTGCAAACAAAGTCTGGAAACTGTGCGCGCTGTATCCCAGCCTGAAGGATTCCTACTGGCTTTCCGTGAATTACGGCATGCTGGAGGCGGCGAAAAAATACGGCGTAAGCCTGAAGGTGCTCGAGGCGGGAGGGTATCGCCAGTTCGACACGCAAAAATCACAAATCGCTCAATGCCAGCAATGGGGCGCGGATGCCATTTTGTTGGGCAGCAGCACGACGACTTTTCCGGATTTGCAGGCACAGGTTGGCACGCTACCGGTTATCGAGGTGGTGAATGCTATCCATGACGCAACGGTAAAAGCCCGGGTTGGGGTTCCGTGGTTCCAGATGGGTTATCAGCCAGGCCGCTATTTGGTTAAGTGGAGCGCGGGCAAACCGCTAAAGGTCTTATTATTGCCAGGACCTGATGACGCCGGGGGCAGTCGTGAGATGGTGGCCGGATTCCGTCAGGCGATTGCCGGCAGTCAGGTGCGCATCGTGGATGTGGCGTTGGGCGATAATGATATTGAAATACAGCGTAATCTGTTGCAGGAGATGCTTGAGCGTCACCCGGATGCCGACGTGGTGGCCGGTACGGCAATTGCTGCTGAAGCGGCGATGGGGGAGAAGCGCAATCAGGGCGCGCCGTTAACTGTCGTCTCTTTTTATCTGTCGCATCAGGTGTATCGCGGGCTTAAACGCGAAAGAATCATTATGGCTGCCAGCGATCAAATGGTCTGGCAAGGTGAACTGGCGATTCAGCAGGCTATCAGAGTATTACAAGGACAACCGGTGCCGGAAAATATCAGTCCCCCGATCCTGGTGCTCACCCCGAAAAATGCCGACAGCCAGCATGTAAAGTGCTCGTTGTCACCCGGCGGATTCCGTCCTGTTTATCTGTATCAGTACACGTCGGCCGCTAAAAAATAGCCTTCCCCGTGCTGTGTCACCAGTAAATCAGCCCGCAGCTTGTGGCGTAAACGGCGGATCAGTACGTCCACGGTGCGTAAGTCCGGATTGTCTACCCGTCGTGCCGAAAGCATGCGCAGTAAACGTTCGCGACTGAGAATTTCCCCCGGATTGGTGACAAACGCGACCAGCATTTCATACTCGGCGCGGGTGAGTTTGATTGCCTCGTCGCCCAGTTCCAGAGTATGACGGGAGACGTTCAGACAATACCCGGCAAACTGATAGCAGTTGTCTTTGGCCTCCGGTCGCGCCTCGCGGGCAAGGTCGATACGCCAGAGTAAATTTTTCACTCTCACCACCAGTTCACGTAGCTCCAGCGGCTTGGTGACATAATCATCAGCCCCCATTTCCAGGCCAACGATACGGTCAATTTGGTCACTACGACCCGTTACCAGGATGATCCCCACCGTTGAGCGTTCACGCAGGGCGCGGGTCAGCATTAAGCCATTTTCATCCGGGAGATTGATATCTAACAGAATAAGATCGACAGAGTGTTGTGACATGATTTCACGCAGGCCGGCTCCGCTGGCTGTGACCGAGACGTGATAACCTTCCTGTTCAAAATAAGCCTGTAATCGTGCCTGGGTAACGGGTTCATCCTCAACAATGACAATGTGATGCGACATCCTGGTTGTTGTCTCTTTCTGTTCATATCTGTTCACATTGTGCCGTAAGCCATTCATCCTGACCAGTGTTGCCGTTCACATTTGCGAAATAAGATCCTCTGTAACTAAACCATATATTTACAGGGGCTATTATGCGGAAACTATGGAGGGCGCTGCTCAGACCGAGCGCACGTTGGTCAGTGTTGGCGCTGGTCGTCATCGGGATGGTGGTCGGTATCGCGCTGATCGCCTTACCGCACGTTGGCATTAAATTAACCAGTTCAACCGAATTTTGCGTGAGCTGCCACAGCATGCAGCCGGTTTATGAAGAATATAAACAGTCTGCGCATTTTCAGAATGCCTCCGGGGTGCGCGCAGAGTGTCATGATTGCCACATTCCATCCGATATCCCTGGCATGGTGAAACGTAAGCTGGAGGCCAGCAACGATATTTACCAGACCTTTGTTGCCCACTCTATTGATACTCCTGAGAAATTCGAAGCCAAACGTGCCGAGCTGGCGGAGCGCGAATGGGCGCGAATGAAAGAGAACAACTCCGCGACCTGTCGTTCCTGTCATAACTATGATGCGATGGATCACGCGAAACAGCACCCTGAAGCTGCGCGTCAGATGAAGATTGCGGCCAAGGACAATCAATCCTGTATTGACTGCCATAAAGGTATTGCGCATCAGCTTCCCGATATGAGCAGCGGTTTCCGCAAGCAGTTTGACCAGTTACGCGCCAACGCAAACGACGATGGCGATACGCTCTATTCCCTGGACATCAAACCTATTTATGCCGCCAAAGGGGATAAAGAACCTGCGGGCTCACTGCTGCCTGCTTCTGAAGTAAAAGTGTTAAAGCGTGACGGCGACTGGCTGCAAATTGAGATTGTGGGCTGGACAGAGAGTAACGGGCGTCAGCGCGTGCTGGCGCAATTGCCAGGTAAACGCATTTTTGTGGCCTCCATTCGTGGCGACATTCAGCAGCACGTGAAAACCCTGGAGCAAACGACCGTCGCGGAAACGAACACGCAGTGGAGCAAGCTGCAGGCCACCGCCTGGATGCAGAAGGGCGATATGGTTAACGACATTAAGCCAATCTGGGCTTATGCCGACTCGCTCTATAACGGAACCTGTAACCAGTGCCACGGCGCACCTGAGAAAGAACACTTTGACGCCAACGGCTGGATTGGCACGTTGAACGGCATGATTGGATTTACCAGTCTGGATAAACGTGAAGAACGTACCTTACTGAAATATTTGCAGATGAATGCCTCTGACACCACGGACAAGCCGCATGGCGATAAGGGAGAAAGCAATGAAAAATAACGATCTCTTTCAGGCATCTCGCCGTCGTTTTCTACTGCAGTTGGGCGGCTTGACCGTCGCTGGTATGTTAGGACCTTCGCTGCTCACACCGCGCAGCGCCAACGCCGCAGAGGTGCAGGGAACTGGCGTCAAAGAGGGGATCCTGACCGGATCTCACTGGGGGGCAATCCGCGCCACCGTGGTTGATGGGCGTTTTATTGAAGCCAAACCGTTTGAGCGTGATAAGTACCCGTCAAAAATGATCGCCGGACTGCCGGACCACGTGCATGGCGGGGCGCGTATTCGCTATCCAATGGTCCGTGTCGACTGGTTGCGTAAACGCCATCAGAGCGATACCACGCAGCGTGGAGATAACCGCTTTGTGCGCGTTTCGTGGGATGAAGCGCTGGACTTCTTCTATCAGGAGCTGGAGCGAATTCAGAAGACCTATGGCCCGAGCGCGCTGCTGACGGCCAGCGGTTGGCAATCAACCGGCATGTTCCATAACGCCTCGGGGATGCTGGCGCGCGCCATTGCGCTGCACGGCAACAGCGTAAGTACCGGGGGCGACTATTCCACTGGTGCAGCCCAGGTGATTCTGCCGCGCGTGGTCGGGTCAATGGAGGTATATGAACAGCAGACCTCCTGGCCGCTGGTGCTGAAAAACAGCAAAACGATTGTGCTGTGGGGTTCCGACCTGATTAAAAACCAGCAGGCGAACTGGTGGTGCCCGGATCATGATGTTTATGAATACTACGAACAACTGAAAGAAAAAGTGGCGCGCGGCGAGATCTCGGTTATCAGCGTTGATCCGGTCATCACCTCGACGCACGACTACCTGGGCCGCGACAAGGTTAAACACGTCGCTGTGAATCCGCAGGCCGATGTGCCGCTACAGCTGGCGCTGGCGCACACACTTTATACCGAGAAGCTCTACGATAAGCATTTTCTCGATAACTACTGCGTTGGGTTTGAGCAGTTTCTGCCTTATCTGCTGGGGGAAAGTGACGGACAGCCTAAAGATGCCCAGTGGGCGGAAAAAATATGCGGGATTGATGCCGATACGATTCGTGAACTGGCGCGGCAAATGGCGGGCGGAAGAACGCAGATTATTGCCGGCTGGTGCGTCCAGCGTATGCAGCACGGGGAACAGTGGGCGTGGATGATCGTGGTGCTGGCCTCAATGCTTGGACAAATCGGCTTACCCGGCGGTGGCTTCGGCTTTGGCTGGCACTACAACGGCGCGGGCACGCCAAGCCGAAAAGGGATTATCCTGAGCGGTTTTTCTGGCTCCACCACCGTACCTCCTGTGCATGACAGCACTGATTATAAGGGGTACAGCAGCACCATCCCGATCGCGCGTTTTATCGATGCGATTCTTGAGCCGGGTAAACAAATTAACTGGAACGGTAAAACCGTCAAGTTGCCGCCATTGAAGATGTGCGTTTTTGCCGGGACCAACCCTTTCCATCGTCACCAGCAGATCAATCGTATTATTGAGGGCTGGCGTAAGCTGGAAACCGTTATCGCCATCGATAATCAGTGGACCTCGACCTGTCGATTCGCTGACATCGTATTGCCCGCGACGACCCAGTTTGAGCGTAACGATCTTGATCAGTATGGCAACCACTCCAACCGCGGCATTATCGCCATGAAACAGTTGGTGCAGCCGCAATTTGAAGCACGTAATGATTTCGATATTTTCCGCGATCTCTGCCGCCGCTTTAATCGTGAAGAAGCCTTTACCGAAGGGCTGGATGAGATGGGTTGGCTGAAACGGATCTGGCAGGAAGGAAGCCAGCAGGGGAAAGGGCGCGGCGTTCATCTCCCCGCTTTTGACGTTTTCTGGAATCAGCAAGAGTACGTTGAATTCGAACATCCGCAGATGTTTGTACGTCATCAGGCATTCCGCGAAGACCCCGATCTTGAGCCGCTGGGCACGCCGAGCGGATTGATCGAAATTTTCTCGAAAACCATTGCCGGTATGCAGTATGACGACTGCCAGGGGCATCCGATGTGGTTTGAGAAAATCGAACGCTCACATGGTGGACCCGGGTCGCAGCGTTGGCCACTGCATCTGCAATCTGTTCACCCTGATTTCCGTCTGCACTCGCAGCTTTGTGAATCTGAAGCGCTGCGTAAGCATTATGCGGTAAGTGGTAAAGAGCCGGTGTTTATCAACCCGCAGGATGCCAGCGTCAGGGGAATTCGCAACGGTGATATTGTCCGTGTGTTTAACGCACGTGGACAAGTACTGGCCGGGGCGGTTGTCTCCGATCTCTACTCGCCAGGCGTGGCGCGTATTCATGAAGGTGCCTGGTACGACCCTGATAACGGCGGAGAAACTGGGGCGCTGTGTAAATACGGCAATCCAAACGTATTAACAATCGATATCGGCACGTCTCAACTGGCGCAGGCGACCAGCGCTCATACCACGCTGGTGGAAATTGAGAAATATACCGGCAAGGTGGATAACGTGACGGCGTTCAGCGGCCCGATAAAAATGGTGGCGCAGTGCGAATATGTTCCGGCGGAGAAGGTATCGTCATGATAAAACACTCTGCCCTGACAACAGAACAGATGGCCTGCGTTTACGCCTGGCTGGCGCAGTTGTTTTCCCGGGAACGTGACGATGACAGCCTGGCACTTTTGCAGTCCAGCGAAATGGCTGAGTGGTTCGCGGTGCTAAAAGGTGAACCGTCGCTTGAAGCGGAAGTCCTTCAGCTGGAGGAGAAAATTGCTGCGCTTCAGGTGCGTGAGGACGCAACCCTCGAACTGGCGGCTGATTTTTGTAGCCTGTTTCTGATGACGGAAAAACACGCGGCGTTACCCTATGCGTCGGCCCATCTTGAAGGAGGGCCGAATTACGGGGTCATTAAACGATTGTTAGCCGATGCTGGCATGCAGGTAAGCGAAACGTTTAGCGAGTCAGCCGATCATCTGGCAATTTTTATCGAACTGCTGAGTCATCTGCATTTTTCTCTGGGAGAGTCCGGGCTTAGCCGCCAGCGTATTGATGCGCTGCGCAGAGAAACGCTGGCGGGGCTGTTACGCTGGTTACCGGAATTTACCGCCAAATGCCGCCGCTATGATGACTTTGGTTTCTACGGTGCGCTGAGTCAGCTGTTGCTGGCACTGGTCAGGCTGGATATTCAGAACTGAGTGATGGCCTAAGCCACAGAACACCGGGAATACATTCGCTCTAATGCTTGCCATTTTAACGAAAATGAAAGGGCGTAATGAGTAACTGAGAGTGGGACATCCGGAGGCAATGAATCTGTTGCCTCCGGAATATTGCTACATTTATCGCTGAGGTGAATGGAACCCTGAGCAAGAATCACATGTTCTCAAGAATGCTTAACCTATAAACGTTAGTGAAAATTCGCCCCCATTTTGACCCTATCACCGCACAACCAGCACGGGACATTTTGCATGGCGTACTACGGCAGCCGCCGTTGAACCCAGCAGATAAGTGCTAAAACCAGGCTTATGTGAGGCAATAACAATAAGCTCAGCGTCTACCGCTTCCGCCAGTTTGAGGATCTGATCCTTCGGCGGGCCGTAAACGACGTGAGTCTGACTCCTGCCTGCAGGAATATTGAACTGCTTAATAATCTCTTCGAGTTTTTCGCTGGCCTTGGCCTGCAGACCGCTTCTGTCCGGGAATTCTGTTGAGTAAGCCAGCCCCAGCGAGGCATAGAACGGAACGGTAGGAATAACGGCTAAAAAGTGGACCTTAGCGGTTTTGGCATGCGCCAGGACCTGTGGAACAACATGGCGGGTTAAATCGGTTTCAGAGATATCAATGGGCACCAGAATTGAGCGATACATATTCACTACCTCCTGTTTGTTTACCTCTACCCAGAGTGTAGCGAAAATCGAATCTGTATAATAAGTGACCAGATCAAGGTTGCATGCATAAATGCGCGTCAATGATAGGTGTGTGTCACAAGTCTTGTCGTGAATGTATATCTGAGCACAACCACAAGAGGGGTATCTTCATTAATACGTGTTATCACGTAATAGAAAAGGGTTCGTTTTTATGTTTTTTCATTATATATTTTATTATATAGCGACTATTGCCAAGGGCATAATTTTAATGCCATTCAGCACTCATCAAACTTTTATTCTGACGTTTCCATAATTAATGGTTAATTAAACCTTGGATTTGGTTTAATTATCTGAATTTAAAAAGGTATTTTATATTTAATTCCGTTCGTATTAATTATGCGAGCGCCTTCAAACTTACCCACATGCTGATTCTCATTTCCCTCTGCGTTTGATGAATATCAATAAGTAGCCGCGTTAGGGTAATTATTGTCTACCCATTAAAGGGTATTCATCTTGTGGGAATAAAAGATGAGAAAAATAAATAAAACCATCCTCGGGACGATGCTGCTGTGCATTGTTCTTGGTGCTGTTATCGTTTTGGCAGGGCAATGGACGTTGCACAAAACCTCAAGCACGGAATTCTGTTTATCGTGTCATACGATGCAGGCACCGTATGAGGAATATACCGGTTCGGTTCACTTTCAGAATCAGAAAGGTATTCGTGCAGAGTGTGCTGATTGTCATATCCCCCAGGGCGGCCTGGATTATCTGGTGGCTAAACTGCGGGCCTCAAAAGATGTTTATCATCAGTTCATAACCAAAAAAATCGATACCCCAGAAAAATTTGAAGAACACCGTCTGGAGATGGCGCAAACCGTTTGGGCACAGCTAAAAGCGAGCGATTCTGCGACCTGCCGTAGCTGTCACAGCATGGACGCGATGGATCTTGCCGCACAAAGCGCAGAGGCCCAGAAAATGCACAAAATGGGCATCGAGGAAAAGCAAACCTGTATTGATTGCCACAAAGGCGTCGCCCATTTCCCACCTGAAATAAAAATGGATGACAGCGCGCTCAAAGGGCTTGAAGCGCAGTCAGCCTCCACCCCTGCTTCGGCAACAGAGCTTTATGCCGTAAGCAACACCGCGCTGGGCGATTTGGGAACCGTTTACCCGGCAACAAAAATGCAGGTTCTGAAAACAACGGACAATACGCGACAGGTCGAGATTCGCGGTAGCCAGATGCAGGGAAATGAACAGGTCATTTACTACGCGGCAGGACAGCGTTTGATTCTTGCCAGCCTGAGTGAAAAAGGTCAGCAATCGCTGAAGATCCTCTCCGACTGGAAAAAAGATGATTACGGCAATGTGTGGCGAGATGTCGTGCTGCAGGGTGAATGGAGCGGTTCCGCTCTCGCCAGCCGTGAACCGATGTGGGATTACGCACGCAAACTCGACAATGTGTACTGCGCGGGCTGCCATGCGCCAATTCCGGCGAATCATTTCACGCTCAACGCCTGGCCTTCAGTAGCAAAAGGGATGGGCGCTCGCACCAATATCAGTGAAAACGAACTGGATATCCTGAGCCGTTACTTCCAGTACAACGCTAAAGACATGAACAAATAAGCGATAAATCAGGAGAAATCATGAAACTCACAAGACGTGACTTTATTAAGACGGCTGGCGCGGCAACCGGGACAATGGCGATTTCTTCGGTGATCCCAATGCCGGCCTGGGCCGAAGGCCAAAATGGCGGAGCGATTCTGACGGCAGCGCGTTGGGGCGCGGTATACGTGGAAGTAAAAGATGGCAAAGTGGTTTCCTCAAAAGGCGCGTTGCCTAAAACGGTGCCGAACTCGTTACAGCAAACCGCGCCGGATCAGGTCCATACCAATATCCGCGTAAAATATCCGATGGTGCGCAAAAGCTATCTGGAAAACCCAGGTAATGCGGATGGTAAACGTGGAAGCGATCCTTTCGTGCGGGTTAGCTGGGAGCAGGCCCTGAAACTGATACACGAGCAGCATAGCCGGATCCGTAGCAGCTATGGCCCAGCGTCGATATTTGCTGGTTCTTATGGCTGGCGCTCCAGCGGCGTTCTGCATAAAGCGCAAACCTTACTGCAACGCTATATGAGCATGGCCGGTGGTTACGCAGGTCATACCGGAGATTATTCAACCGGTGCCGCGCAGGTGATCATGCCTTACGTTGTGGGATCGGTTGAAGTCTATGAGCAGCAAACCACCTGGCCGATGGTGCTTGAGCACAGTCAGGTCGTGGTGCTGTGGGGGATGAACCCGCTCAATACCCTCAAGATTGCCTGGAGCAGCACGGATGAACAGGGGATTGAATACTTTAATCTGCTGAAGAAATCAGGGAAAAGCGTCATCGCCATCGATCCGATGCGTTCCGAAACCATTGAGTTCTTTGGTGATAATGTAACCTGGATTGCGCCACATATGGGGACCGATGTGGCGATGATGTTAGGGATCGCCCATACGCTGGTGAAGAAAAATCTCCATGACAAAGCCTTCCTGGAAAAATACACCACTGGATATCCGCAGTTTGAAGAGTATTTGCTCGGCAAGAGCGACAAAATAGAGAAAACCGCCGAGTGGGCTTCCGGCGTGTGCGGTGTGCCTGCTGAGCAACTGGAGAAGCTGGCGGAAATTTTCTCCAGCAATCAAACCATGCTCATGGCGGGTTGGGGGATTCAGCGCCAGCAATACGGTGAGCAAAAACACTGGATGCTGGTGACTCTGGCGGCGATGCTGGGGCAAATTGGTACCGAAGGCGGTGGTTTCGGGTTCTCTTATCACTATTCCAACGGCGGTAACCCAACGCGTACCGGGGGAGTATTGCCAGCAATCTCCGCCCAAATTGAGGGTGGGTCATCTGCGGGTAACGACTGGGCGGTTTCCGATGCGGTGATCAGCCTGCCGGTAGCGCGAATTGTCGAAGCGCTGGAAAATCCAGGCGGCAAATATCAGCATAACGGTAAAGAGCAAACCTTCCCGGATATCAAAATGATCTGGTGGGCGGGCGGCGCTAACTTTACCCATCATCAGGATACTAACCGTTTAATCAAAGCCTGGCAGAAGCCTGAACTGGTTGTCATCTCTGAGTGCTACTGGACCGCAGCGGCCAAACATGCCGATATAGTCCTGCCGATCACCACGTCGTTTGAGCGCAACGATCTGACCATGACCGGTGATTACAGTAACCAACATCTGGTGCCGATGAAGCAGGTCATTGAGCCGCAGTTTGAAGCACGCAGTGATTTTGACGTATTTGCCGATCTGGCGGAGATGCTCAAGCCTGGCGGTAAGGCGGTCTACACCGAGGGCAAAGATGAAATGGCGTGGCTGAAGCAGTTCTATGATGCCGCACAAAAAGCCGCCCGCGCCCAGCGTATCGCCATGCCTCAGTTCAACGCGTTTTGGCAGCAAAACAAACTGATCGAAATGCGTGAGAATGAAAAGAATAACAAATATGTACGCTACGCGGATTTCCGCAGCGATCCGGTGATGAATGCGCTTGGAACGCCGAGCGGTAAGATAGAAATCTACTCAAAAACGATTGAAGGCTATCAATACAAAGATTGTCCGCCGCATGCGTCATGGATTGAACCCGATGAATGGAAAGGAACTGCGGAGAAAGATCAACTGCAGCTACTGACGGCGCACCCGGCACATCGTCTGCATAGTCAGTTGAACTACGCTTCGCTGCGCAAAGAGTACGCGATTGCCAATCGTGAGCCGGTAACGATTCACCCGGATGATGCGAAAGCCAGAGGTATTGCCGAGGGTGATCTGGTACGCGTATGGAATGCGCGTGGACAGGTGCTGGTGGGGGCACACATCAGTGACGGTATCAAACCGGGAATCATCTGTATCCATGAAGGCGCATGGCCAGATATTGAGAACGGTATCTGCAAAAATGGCGGCGCGAACGTGCTGACGGCGGATATCCCAACCTCAAGGCTGGCGAATGGCTGCGCGGGGAATACCAGCCTGGTATACGCAGAAAAATTCACCGGCGAAGCGCCAAAACTCACCGTCTTTGATGAGCCAGCAATCGTTACTCTGTAATGATGGTTGAAAAGCGGGGGCCGTAAGGCTCCCGCTTTTTATTGCTTTTTCGGCAATGTCTTACCGCCGTTACTCTGCCAGCACAATCACATCTCCCGTTGCCGGGGCGTCAGTTCCCGGTAGCCACAATCGACCCCACGAACCGGTGCAATGACAGCCGAGTAGTTTTTCTGGCTGTTGTTGCTTAATAAATTGTCGGGTTCGCCATAGCTTAGCGGGGGAGGCAGTGCGTAAATGGAACCCACCGACGAGGGCGTAAATTTGGTTAACGCCAGTGATGTTTTGGCAATGGCGTACGATATTCTCTATTCCCCGATGCCCGCATCCGGTAATGATGACTAACCCGCGATCAGATTTATAGATCAATACGCCTTCGTCGCTGATGTAATCCGGTTGAGGTGTTTTCTCGCTAATAACGCCATAGGCCTGTGGAGTGGCGACACTAATTTCGCCGGACCACAAAAATCGATCGCTGATCGCCAACGGTTCACGGGTGTATTCCATGATTAGTCGAGAGTAGTCGTTATCACGCGAGAGTTTTTTTATTTTTCTTGGCGTTCCCGCCAGGGTTATTGAGGCGTACCGCTCGCAAGCTATTTGGGGATGGCAAATGATACGACTGTTATCCGCCAGCCACGGCACGCCGCCACAGTGATCGTAATGGCCGTGCGAAAGAACCACGGCGGTCAATTGCGTCAGGTCTACGCCCATTTGCGCGGCGTTAAGTATGAAGCTGTCGTCCGGGCCGGTATCAAATAGTATGGTGGTGGTTTCATCCTGAACTAACAGACTTAATCCAGGCTTTGCCCGTAATGATTTATCTGCGCTCGCAGCGCGCCTGTTTTCAAGCAATACCGTGAGGGTTAATGCCATGCCTGACTCCAGTATTAAAACGGCATACTGTAATACATGACCGTTGAGAGCGCTGTGATCGCAGCGCTCTTTGTGCTGACTTAGCGGTGATAGTAATGGCCGTCATCATCGGAGTGATGGTGACTATGCCGCCACGCATGCTGGTTCTCCCTTTGCTCACGCTCCTGGCGTTCATGCTCTTTATCACGGTTGGCTTCACGGTTTTTGTGATTAGCGATCGCCGTGGCAACTGCTGCGGCCCCAATACCAGCAGCGGCTGCAGAAAGATAAGGATGTTCGGCACAGCCCGACAGACTAGCCATAATAACCAACGTGGAAATCAGTTTTTTCATTGTGGCGGTATCCGTTACTCGCGCACAATTTTGCCATCATTCCCGGCATCGCTGTCATTCCAGCTACCGCGACCATTCGTTTTAATGGTGTAAGTGGCATAGCCGACACGGAAAGTCATCGTATCCTGATAGGTATTTACGTCACGCACTTCATTACCATTGACGTACACGCTGGAACCCTCGACGTGAATATCAACGCTGCGTTGACCATTGGCAAATTTGGCTACGTAATTTCCGCTGAATTTGCCGTAAATATCGGCATTATCGTGGTTATCCCGGTCAGCGGTATTTTGCTGCTCTTCACCATGACGATGATGACGGCTCTGCTGGCTGTTGCCGTTCTCAATAAAGCCATGATCGCGGTTCCACTGATAGGATTTATTGATATCGCAGCCATTGAGTTCACTCATTTGCGTACAACCTGAATGTTCATACTTTTTCTGCATTGCCGGGGTAATTGCGCATGCCGTTGTGGCCGTTGTCAGGCCGAGGACAAAGAGGGTCAGCAGACGTTTTTTCATTTTTTTGCTCACTATCATCATTAAGTTTATTTATAGGAATACGAACTGTTCGAATGTCATGTTTACGACGACGGCAGTCTCCCATTAAATATTAATGACGCATACCAGGGGGAATCCTAATTTATATTAATGGTGAGGGTGTGGGGGCTGTAATATGCAACATTACAAGCAGGTGAATTACGTAGTTTATACAAGTGGGATAAAACGCTTAATTATATTTACTTTTTAATGAAGTGTTTAAAGAAATATTAATATTGACATTAACGGCAGGAACGCAGGCTTGTAAATGTACAGGCCTGCGTGGCGCGTTTTGTCCGCAATATTCATACATAGCGTATTGATGGACATTTTATTCAACACAGGGCAACGTTACCCTTGCGCGGGGATCTGTGCGCGGTGCTGCCTGGCCTGAACCTCATGGGCATATGAATGACCGTTATTCACTGACTGGTGAACGACCATCGCTTTTTCATGTTTATTCATTTGTGAAAAAGGGCGTGCCTGGGATGGTGTTGACGTTGAATTATTCGTCTGCGCGACGTGTTCTTGCGCCATTTGTTGATGTGCAGGGGCACTGCTGTTATTCATCATTTCATGGGCTGCTGCGGCCTGCTGATGCATTTTGGGTGTGTCTGCCGCATTAACGCCAGCTGAAATAAAAAACGCGATAGCGAAAAAAGAGGATATCTTATTCATCATATTTCTCCTGTTTGGGTTTACGGAAGAAATTATAATTGGTGAGGGCTGTCAGCGGCGTGACAGGACTATGACGGTTATGTCAGAGAATCGGTGATGATATATATCGTTCATACTTCAAGCTGCATATGCGTTGGCTGCGCTCGTTCACCCCAGTCATTTACTTAAGTAAGTGACCGGGGATTCCCTCTCTTGCCGCCTTCCTGCAACTCGAATTGTTTAAGGTATCAACGCCATTATCATAAATTACATCGCATGCTTGGGCAGCGTCAGAATAAAACGGGTGGCAAGCTGATCGGATGTCACCGAGACTTTCCCCTGATGGGCGATAACAATCGATTTCACAATCGCCAGGCCAATACCGCTGCCTTCGCCTTTACGCTGTCGCGAAGGGTCAACCCGATAAAACCGATCAAATAGCCGCGATAGATGCTGTGGGGGAATGGGGGGGCCGGGATTTTCCACGACTATCTGGACCAGGCCATCCGCCTCTTTCACCCGCACGGTTACCGACTCGCCTTTTGGCGTGTAGCGCATGGCATTTGAAAGCAGATTACTCATTGCCCGGCGTAGCATTAACGGATCGCCTGAAACCCAGCATGCGCGTCCTTCAAAACGTAAGCCAACCTCGCGCTCTTCTGCCCAGGCTTCGAAAAAATCGAACACTTTACCAACCTCATCGGCCAGATTAAGCGCTGTCTTTTCCGGGATAAGCTGATTGTTGTCTGCCTGCGCCAGAAACAGCATGTCGCTTACCATTTTCGACATACGACCAAACTCTTCAAGATTGGAATACAGCACGTCTTCCAGCTCTTTTTGGCTACGGGTTTGGCTGAGCGCAATTTCCGTTTGCGTGACCAGGTTGGTTATTGGCGTGCGGATCTCATGGGCAATATCCGCCGAGAAGTTCGACTGACGTTTAAATACATCCTCAATGCGTTCGATCATGTGATTAAACGAACTTACCAGCTGTTCCAGTTCAATAGGGACCGCTTGCGGATCGAGGCGCACATCAAGATCTTTTGAGGTGATATTTTGGATGCGCCGACTGACATTACGGATCGGTTCATGGCCTTTATACACAGCGAACAGCACGATAAATACAATCATCATGCTAATCAGCGATGCCGTCATAATCAGTTTGTTTTTCAGGTCGTTAATATAGTGCAGATGAAAATCGATCGATAACGCCAGATACAACGTATACGCCGATTTTCCATCAGTCAGCTTTCCTACCGGCAGGCGAATCATTCGCCAGTTAGACGACGTTTTTTGTCCGTGAATATGTTTGGACGTTTGCAGTGTTGGGCCGGATATAATAAAAACATCGCTGGCATGGGCATTTTTATCCGGTCTTGCGCTGGCGATAAATTGCCGGAGATCCGGCGCATTTGGCGAATGAAAAATGGCTTTCTGCTTACTGTCTTCCAGAGAAATAATGACGTTCGAGTAGCCCTCAACCACGTTTTTTAGCGTTTCCAGACGGCGTGATTCCGGCTCGTTGGGTTGGTTAATAATCCGCTCCAGCGTGGCGCTGATCTCTTGTAAATCATTGATGTCCTGCTCGGCGAAATGGACCTTCACGGAGTGGATCATTATCCATGCAAAGGCGAAAAATGAAGCGATCGTCGCCAGACTGATAAAAAAGGTCAATCGTGTCGCCAGCGAAAAAGGGCGCCGCCATCGTTTACTGGGCATCAGGAACCTCAAGCATATATCCCACGCCGCGTACGGTCTGAATCAGTTTCGGCTCAAAATCGTTATCAATTTTGGCGCGCAGACGCTTAACGGCGACGTCGATGGCATTGGTATCGCTGTCAAAATTCATATCCCAGACCTGGGAGGCGATCAGCGAGCGGGGTAAAACTTCCCCTTGATGACGCAGGAAAAACTCAAGCAGCGTAAACTCTTTGCTGGTCAGGGTAATACGCGTCCCGCTGCGGGTGACTTTTCTGCTGACCAGATCGACCATTAAATCCGCGACCTGAAACTGGCTTTCGACAATCACCGCCGCCCCGCGGCGCAGCAGCGTTCTGACCCGCGCCAGCAGTTCGGCGAAGGCGAACGGTTTGACCAGATAATCATCAGCGCCTAATTCCAGACCCTTAACCCGATGTTCGATGGTACCCAGCGCGGTGAGGAGAAGAATGGGCATCCCTTTGTTAGCGGAACGCAGCATCCGTACGATATCCCAGCCGTTTACATCCGGCAGCATGATGTCGAGTATGAGCAGGTCGTAATCGCCGGTCATCGCCAGGTGGTACCCGTTCAGGCCGTTATCCGCTAAATCCACGACAAAACCCGCTTCCGTCAGGCCTTTCGTCAGGTATTCACCGGTTTTTTTCTCATCTTCGACTATCAACACCTTCATCGCATTCTCCTTCTCACACGGGTTGTGCGGACTTTCAATTCTAGGGAAGCGGGATCGGATAGCAATCGGTTATTGGGAAAATGACAGTTTTGTCATTTTCCTGTCACCGCTTAAACAGAGTCACTTCGTTAAAGTACAACGCTATAAATTCCTACATTTTTTAGGGCCATCAGTCCGGTCAGGACGAGAAGAACTATGAGCAAATTTAAGCTTCTTACCCTCAGCGCTGTATTCGTTCTCGCCGGTTGTTCATTGGCGCTGGACTATCAGCGTCCGACATTGCCTGTACCGCAGCAATTCTCCTTAAGCCAGAACGCCTTGGTTTCTGCACCGGTGGGATATCAGGACACGGGCTGGCGGAGCTTCTTCGTTGACTCTCAGGTAAAGGCGCTGATTGGCGAGGCGCTGGTCAATAACCGCGATTTACGTATGGCAGTGCTAAAAGTTCAGGAAGCGAGAGCGCAATATGGCGTCACGGACGCTGACCGCTATCCGCAAATCACGGCAGGTTCCAGCGGTACTTACAGCGGCAAATTAAAAGGCGATAGCAGCACCGATCGTGAATTCGAAGCTGGACTCAATCTCAGTTTCGATCTGGACTTCTTTGGTCGGCTGAAAAATATGAGTGAAGCTGAGCGACAGAATTTCTTTGCCAGCGAAGAGGCGCGTCGGGCGGTACACATCTCATTAATCTCCAACGTATCGCAAAGTTATTTCAATCAGCGTCTGGCTTATGCACAACTGCAAATTGCCGAAGAAACGCTGCAAAACTATCAGCGTTCTTACGCTTTTGTTGAGAAGCAGTTGCTGACCGGAAGCACCAACGTACTGGCGCTGGAACAGGCGCGGGGCGTGATTGAAAGCACGCGCAGCGAAATCGCGAAGCGTAAAGGTGAACTGGCGCAGGCGAACAACGCGCTGCAACTGTTGCTGGGTACGTACGGGAAATTACCCAACGACCAGATGCGCAGCAGCGGGGATATTAAACCAGTAACGCTGCCGCCATCGCTCTCGTCGCAAATCCTGTTGCAGCGCCCGGATATTTTGGAAGCTGAACACGGATTAATGGCGGCGAATGCCAATATCGGCGCCGCACGGGCAGCGTTTTTCCCGTCGATTACCTTGACCAGTTCGGTTTCCAGCAGCAGCAGCGATCTTTCCAGCTTATTTAATGCGACCAGCGGCATGTGGAATTTTGTCCCCAAAATAGATATTCCCATTTTTAACGCCGGACGTAATCAGTCCAATCTCGACCTCGCTGAAATTCGCCAACAGCAGTCGGTGGTGAATTACGAACAAAAAATTCAGAACGCGTTTAAAGAGGTGGCGGATGCGCTGGTGTTGCGCCAAAGCATTGCCGATCAAATTAGCGGTCAGCAGCGCTACCTGACGTCATTGCAAATCACCTTACAACGCGCCAGAGCGCTTTATCAAAATGGTGCGGTTAGCTACATCGAAGTACTGGACGCCGAACGTTCTTTATTCGCTACGCAGCAATCGCTGCTCGATCTTAATTACGCCCAACAGGTTAATGAAATTAAGCTGTTTGCTGCCTTAGGCGGCGGTTGGGTGGAGTAATCCTTAATATTAACTTTTCAGGAGCATCAAGTATGAATACTACCGCCAAAGCCGTGTTGTTTAGCTTTTTCTCTGTGGTCATGTTTAACGCTCAGGCCAATGAGCATCAGCATGGCGAGATGATGAACATGCAGCCAGCGGCCCAACAGGAAGACGTCATTAGCGCCACCGGGGTGATTGAAGCTATTGATAAAGAAAGTAAAAAAATCACGATCAAGCATGATCCCATTCCCGCGGTGAACTGGCCTGCCATGACGATGCGTTTTACGCGGGTTGCCGACACCAAGGCTGACGATATTAAACCCGGCGATAAGGTTGCGTTTACGTTTGTTCAGCAGGGAAATATCTCTGTGTTACGCGATATTCACATCAGTAAATAACGTTCTCGCTGGTCTCTTTTATTCTTGCCCGGATTCTTCGAAATTCGGGTGAGACTATCGCGCAATGGAAATCACTATGGCGTCTTTAAATATTAAAAATACCGCGCTTATTCTCGCTGGCATGATTGTCGGTGGGGTTATTTCTGTCGGTATTTATACTTATTATTCATCAGCAAACGTAACGGCTGAAACCGGGCAGGCTTCGCAAAAAGAAGCCAGAAAAGTGTTGTTCTGGTATGACCCCATGTACCCGAACACGCGCTTTGATAAGCCGGGTAAATCACCGTTTATGGATATGGATCTGATCCCCAAATATGCCGATGAAGAGACCGCGAGCGCGTCAGCGCCTGGCGTGCGTATCGATCCTACTCAGACCCAAAATTTGGGTCTGAAAACAGAACCTGTGCGCCGTGGCCCGCTGCACTATGCGCAAACTTTCCCGGCTAACGTTAGCTATAACGAATACCAGTTTGTTATTGTCCAGGCCCGCTCCGCAGGCTTTATCGAAAAGGTTTACCCGCTAACCGTGGGCGACAAAATTAAGCAAGGTGCGCCGCTTATCGATCTGACGATTCCCGACTGGGTTGAGGCGCAGAGCGAATATTTGTTACTGCGGGAGACTGGCGGCAGTGCGACGCAGGTGGAAGGGATTCTGGAGAGATTACGTCTGGCCGGTATGCCGGAAGCGGATATTCAGCGCTTAAAATCGACGCGTAAAATTCAGACCCGCTTTACCCTGAAAGCCCCTATTGATGGGGTGATTACCGCATTCGATTTGCGTACCGGCATGAACATTTCCAAAGACAATGTGGTCGCGAAAATTCAGGGGATGGACCCGGTATGGGTCAGCGCGTCGGTCCCGGAATCTATCGCCTGGCTGATCAAAGACGCCTCGCAATTTACCATCACTGTGCCCGCCTGGCCGGATAAGCCTTTCACCATTAGCAAGTGGAATATCTTGCCAAGTGTTGATGCCACCACGCGTACGCTGCAGATCCGTTTGCAGGTCAATAACCCTGATGAGGCGCTCAAGCCGGGGATGAATGCTTACCTGCAACTGAAAACGCAAAGTGAACCGATGCTGCTGATCCCCTCAAAGGCGTTGATTGATACAGGCACCGAGCAACGGGTGATCACCGTCGATAACGAAGGTCGATTTGTACCGAAGCAGGTTGCGGTATTCCATGAATCTCAAGGGCTGACGGCTATCCGCTCAGGCCTGACTGAAGGTGAAAAAGTGGTGTCCAGTGGTCTGTTCCTGATTGATTCCGAGGCGAATATCTCTGGCGCACTGGACCGTATGCGCGCGCAGAACAGTGGTGCGCAAGACGCATCCGCAAAGCCAGCCCAGGCGACCCATTCACACTGAGGACATGATAAATGATTGAATGGATTATCCGCCGTTCGGTGGCAAACCGTTTTCTGGTGATGATGGGGGCGCTGTTTCTCAGTATCTGGGGAACCTGGACCATCATTAATACCCCGGTTGATGCGTTGCCCGATCTCTCTGATGTTCAGGTGATCGTCAAAACCAGCTATCCAGGGCAGGCACCGCAAATCGTTGAAAATCAGGTGACTTACCCGCTGACCACCACCATGCTGTCGGTACCGGGCGCGAAGACCGTGCGTGGTTTCTCGCAGTTTGGTGATTCCTATGTGTACGTCATTTTCGAAGATGGCACCGATCCTTACTGGGCGCGCTCGCGCGTACTGGAGTATCTCAACCAGGTTCAGGGGAAATTACCGGCAGGAGTCAGCGCGGAGATGGGACCGGACGCCACGGGCGTCGGCTGGATCTTTGAATATGCGCTGGTCGATCGCAGCGGTAAACACGATCTGGCAGAGTTACGTACTCTTCAGGACTGGTTTTTAAAGTATGAGTTAAAAACGATTCCGAACGTGGCAGAGGTGGCCTCGGTAGGCGGCGTGGTTAAACAGTACCAGGTTGTTATCGACCCGATGAAGCTGACGCAATATGGCATCAGCCTGGCGGAGGTGAAATCTGCACTGGATACGTCGAATCAGGAGGCGGGCGGCTCGTCTGTTGAGATGGCTGAAGCGGAATATATGGTCCGTGCCAGTGGGTATCTACAAACGCTTGATGACTTCAATAATATCGTCCTGAAAACAGGGGCCGACGGTGTACCTGTTTACCTGCGCGATGTCGCGCGTGTGCAGATTGGGCCGGAAATGCGCCGTGGGATCGCCGAACTGAATGGTGAAGGCGAAGTGGCGGGCGGGGTGGTAATTCTGCGTTCCGGTAAAAATGCGCGTGAAGTGATCTCCGCCGTTAAAGCCAAACTCGACACCCTGAAAAGCAGCCTGCCGGAAGGCGTTGAGGTAGTTACAACATACGATCGCAGTCAGCTCATCGATCGCGCTATTGATAACCTGAGCTATAAGCTGCTGGAGGAGTTTATCGTTGTTGCGCTGGTGTGTGCGCTGTTCCTGTGGCATCTGCGTTCGGCGCTGGTGGCGATTATTTCCCTGCCGCTGGGACTGTGTATCGCGTTTATCGTGATGCATTTCCAGGGGCTGAACGCCAATATCATGTCGCTTGGGGGCATTGCCATTGCCGTCGGGGCGATGGTCGATGCCGCGATTGTGATGATTGAAAACGCCCATAAGCGGCTCGAAGAGTGGGGACATCAGCATCCGGATGAAAAACTGGATAACGCAACGCGCTGGAAGGTCATTACCGATGCCTCGGTAGAGGTCGGCCCGGCATTGTTCATCAGCTTGCTGATTATCACCCTGTCGTTTATCCCTATTTTCACGCTCGAGGGGCAAGAGGGGCGACTGTTCGGCCCGCTGGCGTTCACCAAAACGTATGCCATGGCAGGCGCGGCGTTTCTGGCTATTGTCGTCATTCCGATCCTGATGGGTTTCTGGATCCGTGGCAAAATTCCGGCGGAAAGCAGTAACCCGCTTAACCGTTTCCTGATCCGTATTTATCATCCGCTGTTGTTGAAGGTGCTGCATTGGCCTAAAACCACCCTGCTGGTGGCGGTGCTTTCGATACTGACGGTTATCTACCCGCTGAATAAAGTCGGTGGTGAATTCCTGCCGCAGATTAACGAAGGCGATCTACTGTATATGCCGTCAACTCTGCCGGGGATTTCGGCGGCGCAGGCGGCGGATATGCTGCAAAAAACCGACAAGCTGATCATGACCGTTCCGGAAGTGGCGCGTGTGTTTGGTAAAACCGGTAAGGCGGAAACCGCAACGGATTCCGCGCCGCTGGAAATGGTCGAAACAACGATCCAACTGAAGCCGCAGGATCAGTGGCGTCCGGGGATGACGATGGACAAAATCATCGCCGAACTCGACAAAACCGTGCGCTTGCCAGGGCTGGCGAATCTGTGGGTTCCGCCTATTCGTAACCGTATCGACATGCTTTCTACCGGCATCAAAAGCCCGATTGGGATAAAGGTGTCAGGTAACGTTCTGGCTGATATCGACGCCACGGCGGAACAAATCGAAGAGGTAGCCAGAACCGTGCCGGGCGTTGCTTCGGCGCTGGCTGAGCGGCTGGTGGGCGGGCGCTATATTAATGTGGACATTAATCGGGAGAAAGCAGCCCGCTACGGTATGACCGTCGGCGCGGTACAGTTGTTTGTCACCTCCGCGGTCGGAGGCGCGATGGTGGGCGAAACGGTGGAAGGGATTGCA
This sequence comes from Citrobacter sp. 506, assembly GCF_050434985.1. NCBI lineage: Bacteria > Pseudomonadati > Pseudomonadota > Gammaproteobacteria > Enterobacterales > Enterobacteriaceae > Citrobacter > Citrobacter sp. 506. The sequence continues at coordinate 1,731,781 of NZ_JBNDJN010000001.1, read as the reverse complement.
CGTTATCCGATTAACCTTCGCTATGCGCAGAGCTATCGTGATAGCCCGGAAGCGCTGCGTAATCTGCCCATTCTGACGCCCATGAAGCAGCAAATCACGCTGGCTGATGTTGCAGATGTGACAGTGGTTTCTGGTCCGTCGATGTTGAAAACCGAAGATGCGCGACCCACCAGCTGGATTTATATCGACGCCCGCGACCGTGACATGGTTTCGGTGGTGAACGATCTGAAAAAAGCGATCGCTGAAAACGTACAGTTAAAGCCGGGGACCAGCGTGGCGTTTTCCGGGCAGTTCGAGCTGCTTGAACGCGCCAGCCATAAGCTCAAACTGATGGTGCCGATGACGCTGATGATTATCTTTGTCCTGCTTTATCTGGCTTTCCGTCGCTTTGGTGAAGCGCTGCTGATTATTACCAGCGTGCCCTTTGCGCTGGTAGGGGGGATCTGGTTCCTCTACTGGATGGGGTTCCATATGTCGGTTGCGACCGGAACCGGGTTTATCGCCCTGGCCGGCGTTGCCGCGGAGTTTGGCGTAGTGATGCTGATGTACTTGCGCCATGCTATTGAAGCCGAGCCTGCACTGGAAAATCCGCAAACCTTTACGGCGGATAAGCTGGATGAAGCGTTGTATCACGGCGCGGTGCTGCGCGTGCGTCCGAAAGCGATGACCGTGGCGGTGATTATCGCGGGCCTGTTGCCAATCTTGTGGGGGACAGGGGCGGGCTCAGAAGTGATGAGCCGCATTGCCGCGCCGATGATTGGCGGCATGATTACCGCGCCATTGCTGTCGCTGTTTATTATTCCGGCAGCTTATAAGCTGATGTGGCTGCACAGGCATCGCAGCCAAAAGTAATGCCTTGAAGCGCTCGCCTGCGTCGGTTTTGTTGCCGAAGCAGGCGGTACGTTATGCCGCTAACGCTTTCACGCGTTTGCGGTACTCGCCCGGCGTGCAGCCAAATCCCCGTAAAAAGACTTTGTGAAACGATGATTCGCTGGCGTAACCCACCGACTCGGCAATAACGATCAACGGCTGCGATCCGCGTGACAGCATCTGGGCGGCGAATTGCAGGCGTAGCTCGGTTAACACCGCCAGCGGCGTGGAGTTTGAGACTTCACGAAATAGCTGCGCAAAGCTGGCCCGCGACATATGGGCACGCTTTGCCAGTTCTTCGACAGTCCAGGGAAAAGCCGGTGACTCCAGCATCATGAAGACAACGGCACCCAGCCTTGGGTGCAGCAGTAAATTCAGCACATTTTTAGCGGGGATCGGCTGGGATAGCCACTCGCGAACGGCTAACGCGAACAGCGTAGCGCATTGCTGGCTGCAAACGATGTTGGAGCCTGGCAGATCGTTGATGTATTCCTGCTGCATCAGCGCAATCATGGCCTTCAGCCAGTGGCTAATGGGACTGTCATCTTCTGGTGCCAGTATTAATACTTCCGGAAGGGCAGTTAAAAAATAGCGTGAAGATGCCTGCAATCGCAGGCTTCCGCAGACAATATGCGTTTGTTCTTCCCCTGTCTGGCACAGCCGATGCGCGGAGTTTTGAGGCAGAATGACTATTGTTCCTGGACGTAACGTAGAAGACGTTCCGTCTGGCATATCCAGTTGAGCAAAACCCTGGGTTACCGTATGCCAGCGGATAACGGACAGCTCACCCGCCGCGTGCGGCAGTTGCCAGTCCCTGCTCAGCAGGCAGTTTTGATCAATCGAGCCCTGCGGGTCGTTAAGCATAAGTAATCGGCTAAGTGCATCCATAAAGACTCCTGAGCAGTTCTTGTTGATGCTTGTCGAGATGAAGTAACGCTGTTACTCATTATTTATTAAATAAATTTATGGTCTTAGTTTATTTCCTCGATGGATTGAGTGGAAGAGAGATAGTAGTGATTTAGACGATTTGACAGTAATTTGCGCGATATGGATACATTGTTCATGCATCGTTAAACCTATACTTCAGTTCAACAAACGAACAGTGACATGGCGGAGAGACAGCATGAATCAGTATCAGGCGATTATTATCGGATTTGGCAAAGCGGGTAAAACGCTGGCGGCTACCCTGGCGAAAACGGGCTGGCGAGTGGCGATTATTGAACAGTCAAACACCATGTATGGCGGGACATGTATCAATATCGGCTGCATTCCCACCAAAACCCTGGTACACGATGCTGAACTTCAGCATGACTTTGCTGCGGCGATGCAGCGCAAGGCCTCCGTTGTCAGCTTTCTGCGTGATAAAAACTTCCATAATCTTGCCGATCTGGAAAATGTAGATGTGATTGAAGGTCGTGCTGAATTCATTGATAACCATACGGTGCGGGTCGTGCAGCCAACAGGCGCGATTGAGCTAAGCGGCGAAAAGATCTTTATTAATACCGGCGCACAGGCAACGATGCCAAACGTGGCAGGGTTAATGACTACACCGGGCGTGTTTGACAGTACCGGGTTGTTAAATTTGACGCAACGACCGGAACGTTTGGGGATTTTGGGCGGCGGTTATATTGGTGTTGAATTCGCATCAATGTTTGCCAACTTTGGCAGTAAGGTCACCATTTATGAAGCCGCCCCACTGTTTTTAGCCCGCGAAGATCGGGATATTGCCGACGCTATCGCCAACATTTTACGCGACAAAGGGGTTGAGATTATCCTCAATGCCAGGGTGCAGGCGGTTTCGTCCCATGACGGCGCGGTGCAGGTGCAAATGCTGGAAGGTGTCCAGACTGTGGATGCGCTACTGGTGGCATCGGGTCGCAAACCGGCAACTGAAAATCTGCAGTTGCAGAATGCGGGTGTGGATGTCAACGAGCGCGGTGCCATTGTGGTGAATAAATATCTGCGTACTTCGGCAGACAATATCTGGGCCATTGGCGATGTGACGGGGGGGTTACAATTCACCTATATCTCGCTGGATGACTTCCGTATTGTGCGCGACAACCTGTCAGGCGAGGGATTACGTAACACCGGCGATCGCCAAAACGTACCGTATTCTGTTTTTATGACGCCGCCGCTTTCCCGCGTGGGGATGACAGAAGAACAAGCTCGCGCCAGCGGCGCGGCGGTCCAGGTTGTCACCCTGCCTGTCGCGGCTATCCCGCGTGCACGGGTGATGAATGACACGCGTGGCGTACTTAAAGCGGTGGTAAATCGCGAAACGAAACAGATATTAGGCGTATCGCTGCTGTGCGTGGATTCTCATGAGATGATTAATATCATTAAAACCGTTATGGATGCTGGTTTACCTTACACGACATTGCGCGATCAAATATTTACTCATCCGAGTATGAGCGAATCACTGAACGATCTCTTCTCTCTTATAAAATAATAATATAGTTTGCATGATTGCCCCACCTGTGTGGGGCTTTTTTTTATCATATATAAAGAAATACTCATGAACAGTTATTCTGGCGTTATGGAGGAAATAAGATAAGCAACAATGCTTTATTCTATTACGAGTGAAATCACTAGTTAATGGAAATAGAAATGAACATGCTTAAAACTTCATTATTGTTGACTGCTTTACTGACCGCGCCGGTGACATTTTCTGCACTGGCACAACAGCCGGTCGAAGTAGCCCGCGTCAGCGTGTCGGCAATTGCCGCCGCACCTTCTGTTGTTGAACATGCAATCGCCAGACTGGCGCAGGAAAATAAGGCAACTTCCTGGAAAATCACCTCAATGCGCATTGATAGCAGCACTCACGCAACCGCAATTTTGTACAAGTGAGGAGAGTCTGAATGGAAAAGTATCTGCGTTTACTCAGCAAGGGCGATAGAATTGGATTAACATTGATTCGCCTGAGTATTGCCATTGTTTTTATCTGGATTGGCTTATTGAAATTTGTACCTTACGAAGCCGATAGTATTACGCCATTTGTTGCCAATAGTCCGGTAATGTCATTTTTTTATGAACATCCAGAAGAATATAAGCAGCATTTAACCCACGAAGGTGAGTTTAAACCGCAGGAGCGGGAATGGCAGAAGGCGAATAACACCTATACGTTCTCCAATGGCCTGGGCGTAGTCGAAGTGCTGATCGCATTGCTGGTGCTGGCTAATCCTGTTAGCCGTTGGTTGGGATTAATTGGTGGCGTACTGGCATTTGCTACTCCGATTGTGACTTTATCATTTTTAATTACCACACCGGAAGCATGGGTGATGCCACTGGGCGATTTGCACCACGGTTTTCCGTACTTGTCCGGAGCCGGGCGTCTGGTGTTGAAAGACACATTAATGCTGGCGGGAGCGGTGATGATCATCGCAGATTCATCGCGATCAATTATTAAGCAAAAGTATTGAATTTTTAACGTTGTACCCTCTGTAAGACAGTAAGCCTCTATAGTTCGATTCGGTAATTACCGGGCCAGCAGGATGCTGGCCTTTTTTCTGCCCTAAGGTAAATTTATTTTACAGGTGAAATATAATTATTCACTTTTTCACAATAACTAGTCGGAGCTATATTCCTGGTTAATGATATAGTGCAGTAAGCATTTTCTCTTCTTCTTGCGATAGCACGCCAGTCCGCATACTGCGTGGTCCTTCCATCAAAACCCATTCATTTCCCTCTATTTTTTTCTGTGTAGTTCTTGCTATTTGTTATCTCAAAATGACATCTCAAAAAATTTTATTATTCTCTTTTGTTATAGTTAGCCAACAACTTCATGTGGTTTTAGGCATGGCTTCAGTTAGAATTAACTTTGATTAAATGTTTTTACGTATCAATAAATGGCTAAAGATAGTTAAAAACTTAATTTTTAACCAACTGTTCGACATGGAATCCACTATGGTAATTAAGCACCAGGGGTGGATGCTGATCTTGCGTTTTGTGAGTAACCAAAAGCGAGACATATCTTAAATATGGAAATAAGGGTTTTAGAATGAGCTTTGGATTAGCAAAGGACAACAAGTTTGAAATCATCGCTACCCTTCGTGAAGAGTTGCACAAGAAAACGAAACTTGAAGTTTTATGTGAAAACCATAGTGTTATCACGCAGTTAGAGAAGATTGATTTCGAGCGGTTTGTCATCTCCGGACACGAAGACATTGTTCCTGAAAAGGTCCAGTACTTTATCCTGCACAGTGAGAGTGGGATTGTAAAATTTAGTGCCAGATTCGAACAAACCTTATCAGCAGGTGTACAAGCAGGATTATCCTACTTCATCCCGGATATGATTTTCTTTGCCCAGCAGCGACAAAATCAGCGTTTTTCCTTCCTGAAGGGTTACGACTTTTTCTGTTTTGGTCGTTACAAAAACGGAGAAAACTACTCTCTGAAGATTAAAAACATCTCGCAGGGCGGTTGTGCATTAATTGTTAAAGATGTGAACTCCCGTTTTCTCTATAAAGATGCGGTGATCAAAAATGCCGCGCTGGATTTTGATACGTTTGGCAGTTTACAGCTGGATTTGAAAGTGATCGATGTCGTCATGATCAATGAATTTGATGAGGATAATCAATTGTATGCCTGTCATCAGATCTCATGTGAGTTCGATTTTAAAAATCGTCGTGAAGAGGCAGAGGTCGAGAAGATTATTATTAAATTTTTAATGAGTAACAAGATTTGATGCTGATAAGGAGCGATGAACAGGATGTTGATGTGTGGCAGTGATAATTTTGTGGGCAACGGTTTGTTCGCCTACCTGACAAGCAAACATGTACCGATACAAACATTCCAGTTTGAGGATATGTTGCATCAGTCATCATTATGCCAGCATCAAACCATGGTTTTTAATATCATTGATAACGAACAACCATGTTCAACTATCGTGCAGTTTTTGAATAAAAACCGCTTCAAGTTTTATAATAATGTCGTGGTAATTATTGCTGATAGTTTGGTGGCGAAATTATGTGTAGAGTTATTATATGTTGAAAAAACGATAGTTTTGACGGAGAAATCTTCACTGCGCGATTTCGGTCAACTGGCGTCGTTAACGGCCGGGAAATGGAATCCCCGACTGTATCGTTCACAGAAAAGATTAACCGAGAGAGAGCAGCAGATTCTGAATTTATTGGTAAACGGATATACCGCCAGAGAAATTTCAGAGTTAGTCAGCCTGAATTATAAAACTATCCAGGCGCATAAAATGAGGGTCGTCACCAAGCTGGGACTGACCAATACCTCGGAATTAAATAAATTAATTGTCAGATTTACCCATCGTATGTCTTTTTTACCCTAACCTGGCCATTCTATTCTGATGTAACACACCTAATAGTAGATACAATTCGGGAGTGATATTGACTGGTTTTTAATTTTTATGATTTGTTGAGGGAGAGAGGAATGTTTAATTCTAGTGAGGTGTTAACCGCGCTTGAAAAGGCATTGAATACCAGTCAGCTTTATATGGTTTATCAACCAATTTTTAATTTGCGTAATCAGCGTATTAGCGGGTTTGAAGCATTAATGCGTTGGAATAGCCCCCAGATGGGGATGATCTCTCCCGATGTTTTTATTACCTTGCTGGAAGACAGCGGCAATATCATGTCAATTGAAGATATGGTTACCCACACTCCCTGGGATGTGGCAACCCGTTGGCCAGAGCCCCTTGTATTGTCCGTCAATATTTCCGCGCTTGAATTCTGCGATCCGCTGTTACCCCAACGCGTCAGAAAAAATCTTACTGTATGTGGTCTCCCGCCCCATCGATGCCAGATAGAGGTCACGGAAACGTCGCCGCTGTGCGACAGTCAAGTCGCGGCTAAAAATATGACGGAGCTGAAGGCGATAGGGGTCAAAATTGCCCTTGATGATTTTGGAACCGGCCACGCCAATCTTAACTATTTGTTGAAATATCCTTTTGATACCTTAAAAATTGATAAGGAATTTATCGCTGGCATTGAACCCGATACCCGCTCAACAAAGATTGTCGAGGGTATAATTTCACTGGCGCACAATTTTGGTATTGAAGTTCTTGCTGAAGGGGTGGAAACCCAGTCCGAACTGGACCGGCTGATGCAGATTGGTTGTGACAAAATTCAAGGCTTTTTCATTTCTCCCCCGGTGTTGGCAGAAGAGATCCCGTTACTCCTGACGCAGTATAATCCTTAATCTTCTCCCTCTCTGTTGTTCCCCTGAATCTCGTTTGTTTCGCGTTGCCAGAGGGCCGCTCCCGCGCTTTTCCTGCCTATAAAATAAGTCCGTAGGCCTGATACGTTAAGCGCATCAGGTTGCTTTGTATCCGTGACAGGCAAAAAAAAGCCCCCTGTTAAACAGAGGGCTAGCGAGTTTATGTCAGCTTAGAACGATTTCTTAAAGCCAATTGATGCATTAACCGGCGCTTCAACCTGCGACTTACTGCCACCGTTGCTAAATTGCGTACCCAACTCTCCGTAGACCTGCAGGTTTCTGTCGATAGACCATGACAGACCGGCTGCAACTTCAGTGCTGGAGTACTGTTGTGAAGACTCAAGCGTGGTGGTGGCTACCGCATTGCTAAAGTGCGTTTTGTCTTTTGAACCCAGACCCTGCCAGACGTTGACCCTGCCGTAAGGCTGGAATTTGCCATGGTTGGTGTCATAGTCAGCGACCAGACGCACGCCCAGACGGGCGGTAAAGGAATCCGCGGTATCCATTTTCACTTTCGTTTGGGTCACACCATCAAGCCGCCCGTTATCAAAGTCGCTGTATTGATAGATCAACTGAGCCTGAGGTTCCAGACTCCATGCGCTGGCGCCTAAACGGAACGATTTACCCACTTCTGTTGACGCCGTCAGCGTGTTGCCTCTGACGGTATACGAGCCGTTGTTACCGGTCGCCGCCAGGCGGGATTTATGGTTACCGTATTGCAGGACGTTATCAACATACATCCCGTCGCCCGAGAACCAGGTGGCGTAGCCGCCGACATAAAACGCGTTGTCGTCGATTTTGCCGCCTTTGCCGTCGCTGCCTGTCTTCGTGCCTTTCACGTTGCTGTCGATATCAAGAATGCTGGTATACATCCCGGCTTTCCAGCTTTCGTTGGCATACATATCGACGCCAACCTGAATCCCCATGGTATGGGAGCTGGTTTGCGTTCCAGCCGCATCATCCAGTTTGGTTTTACTGGAGTAGCCAATCATTCTTGCCCAGGCGCGATTGTCTTCATCAATACCCGGTTTAACCTCGTCACCCATACGCTGGTGCATGTTGCCTAACAGGCTGATGTCGCCCTGACGAACGACGCTGGCGAGACCAGAATACAGCATAGTTTCTGGACGATATTCGCTTCTCAGATACCAGTTTTCACCCTGACCCTGAGCGTTACCCGCATGCAGTTGATACTCAAATGCGCCTGCAGCCATACGATCGGCGGCAAGATGGAAGGCGTCTCGTGACGTTTGTGCCGTAGTGGTTGCGCCATTGAGCGCGGTTACCACTTCGATACCATCACCAATAGTTGGTGCGCCGAGACCAGAACCATCGACATCCAATAGCGTACTACCGCTGGCTTTACCGCCATCGATAATCAGACGGTCGGCAATGCCTGCGCCGCTGCCATTTTGTGTGGCCGCCATGTTGATAGTCCCTTTTTCGCCGGTGTAATCCCCTTTGACGGTTAACGTTGTGCCAGTCTGCTGACCGATGAGTGAAATATCGCCGCCGTTGCTCAGTCCCGCTACCGTCTGGTTGTAACCTTGCGTGTTGAGGGTGGTGTCAGCGACAACGTAGTGGTGTGATGCGCCACTCAGAGTGTTGGTATTACCCGCCTGCAGTACACCGTTGGCAATCAGCGTTGCGCCGCTGTAGCTGTTTTCACCATGCAACTCCGTAACACCGCTGCCGGTTTGATGCAGTTGGCCTTCGCCGCTGATATTACCTGTCAGCGCCAGGGTATCGCCACGATTGACGTTGAGTACGCCGTTATCAACGATATCCCCCTGAATGCTGCCGATATCACCGCCGTTACCCAGCTGTAAAACGCCTTGCTCGATGGTGGTGCCACCGGTGTAGGTGTTATCCAGCGTCAGGGTGAGGGAGCCTTTACCGGTTTTGGTCAACTGACCGTTACCTTCGACTTCCGTCAGCAGAGAAACGTTATGTCCGTTGGTGTCGAATGTCCCGCCGCCGGATTCCAGAGTCACCTGACGAGCGGTATCAAACGCTTCACCATATTTCAGCGTACCACCATTAAAGGTAATTCCCGTCTCTGGTGCGCCAAGGTTGGTATCACCCGCCACCTGCAGCGTACCTGAGGTGATGGTGGTTCCACCGCTGTAAGTATTGTCACCAGTGAGGATGAGCGTACCGAGGTCGCCTTTATTCAGGCCGCCGGTGCCGCGGATCACGCTGTCGATAGTCGCGGTGTAGTTAGCGCCGTCTACTGTGCCATCGCCGACGCGAATCAGCGTATTAGCCGTATCGGTGGTAATGGCTTCACCGCCCACGCGATAACCATCGGTGGCGAACTGTGCGCCACTGATGATGACGTCGCCTTTGCTGTTATCGACGGCTACGTTGCCCGCTTCACCCTGGAAGACGGCAAACGCTGCATCGGTAAACGGTGCATTCAGCGCGCCTTCTGGCGTTGATTCATCCGTTGTCCAGTTGTCATTACCCTGGCTGGATTGCCAGATACCGTCGCTGCCGTTGATGACGCCGTTGTTTTTCAGCTCGCCATTCTCACCGCCGGTGCCGTCCCAGAAACGTAGCGTCAGCCCGGCATGGTTGACCAGGTTAACCTGGTTTTTAACCGAGGTTTGTACGTACAGGCTGTCCGCAGCTTCCGGCGCGTCGGCAATGTCCATCACATTGTTGGTTAATGTGCCGGTGTAGTTGATGACGCGGTAAACACCAACGTCAAAGCTTCCGCCTGGAGAGGTCTGGATATTGAGCTTACCATCGAGCGTCAGATCGCCATTCACATCTATCAGGTCATTGAAGGCTCCGCCTGGGGTATAGGCCTGACCAAACTGGTAATCAAGCTGTGCGTTATCGCTGAGCGTCAGTGAACCGGTAGTCAGTTTACCCACGCTATTGATGGCTGCACCCGCGGTAATATGGCCGTCATCGAGTACATCAACCGCGCCGCCGATAATACCGTTCCCGCCGAGCGTTGCCCCAGATTTCACCGTCACCTGACCGGTCGCGGCAGACTGATTACCGTTGACCAGCAGTACGCCTTCATTGACGTCCGTGGTGCCGGTCCAGGTGTTATCGCCGGTCAGCGTTAACGTGCCGTCACCGATTTTCACCAGGCTGCCGTCGTTGCCGCTGATAATGCCGCTGATGGTGTCATCAAGATGCAGATTACCCAGCGACAATTCTTTATTGCCCAGTTCGACATTCCCCGCGCCGGACAACGAGCCGATAGATGTTGCGCTGTCGACTGCGCTGATATCGACCTTGCCGCCCGCCAGGTTTTTAACGACGGTATTCTCTGCTAACGCCTGGTCCGCAAAGGTCATCAGTCCGCTGTTATTCACGCTAGCAGAACCACCGCTGGCATTTTCTTCCAGCGCCAACGTACTGTCTTTTGACACGTTAACCGTCGCCTCGCCCGCGGTGGCGTTATCGGTTAACAGCGCTTTCGCTGTGCCCGTCAGGTTCAGTTTTGCGCTCGCGGCGGTGACGTTATCCGCCAGCGTTAACAGACTGTCGGCAATGTTCATGGTCAGGGATTTCAGGCTGGTCTCTGTTCCGCTGACATTGAGCGTCGCCCCGTTATTGACGTTCACGGTGCTGCTTTCATTGCTACCAAAGGCCCCGGTTTTGCTGACGTTGACCGTCACATTGTTGGCATTTCCGGTACCGGCAATTTCTGTGTCGCCTTTATAGCTGTTCGCGCGATTGAGCGACAGGGTACTGCCCGCATCGCTTGAGCTGCTGGTGACTTTCAGTTTACCGTCGCCGGTAATCTCACCTGTTGGCGTGAAATCATGTGAATTGAGGTCAAACACCGCCGCGTTATCATTCGCGCCCAGCACAATGGTGCGATTGCTGGTCAGGTCCGCGCCCATCTGCAGCGTGGAGCCGTTGTTGATAGCCAGGTCGGTTCCGCTCTGACCGAGGTTGCTGTCGGCGGAAATCTGCAACGTACCGCCATCAATGCGTGTGCCGCCGCGATACGCGTTATCACCGCTGAGGATCAGACGACCAAGGTCGGTTTTCACCAGCGTCAGCTTGTCAGTCGTGCTGGCTTCGCGGATGACGGACTCAATGGTCGCGGTATAGTTTTGCCCCGCGCCACCCGCGCCAACGCGCAGCAGCAGTTCACCGGTTCCCGGCGTCTGGCCGGCGTGGGTCGCGTTTTCCGTGGTGGCATAAGCGTTAAGTGCGTCGCCTTTAACGACATAGCCATCGGCGTCAAACTGTGCCCCGGAGAAGTTAACTTCTCCCGCGGCGTTATCCACGGTAACGGTGCCACCTTTGGTGGTGAAGACGGCAAAGGACTTCTGCGCCCAAGGTGCGTTACCTTCGCCCGTTGCCGTGGTCCAGTTGTTATCACCCTGACTGCCGATCGCCATCCATTTGCCATCGCCACCGTCAATTTTGCTGTCGCCTTCAATGCCCGACGCGCCGTGGCTTTGACTTACCGTCGCTCCGTCCCAGAATTGCAGGGTAACGCCGTTGGCGTTCACCAGGTTGACCTGTTTGTCGATAGAGGTCTGGACAAAAATATTGCTCTTATCCTGACTGTCCGGTATTGCGCCCAGCTCCAGCGTCTGGTTATCCAGCGTACCGCCGTAATTATAGATACGGTACACGCCCGGTCCGAAGTTACCGCCTTGCGAAGTGGTAACATCCAGGGTCCCGTCCAGTTGCAGATCGCCTGCCACGTTCACCAGATCGTTTAGCGCACCGCCTGGCGTAAAGGCCTGGCCCAGTTCGAAAGCGGAGGTCGTTTTGCTGCCAAGCTGCAGATTACCGTTAACAGATAGCGTACCCGCACCGCCGTCACCGGCGCTGATGGTTGTGGCATCGTTCATCAGCACGTTGCCGCCGATAATGCCCTTACCGCCAAGTGTGGACGTACCGCTGACGGTGGTGACGCCGCGCGCCGCGCTTTGATCGCCATTCACCAGCAGCGTGCCGTTGGTAACGGTGGTGTTATCGGTATAGGTATTGTTGCCGTTCAGGCGGGTAATGCCGCCACCGATTTGCTGTAGCGCGCCGATACCGGAGATCACACCGTTGAGCAGCACGGTGTTGGCGCGATTAATCGCCAATACGCCGTTGTCGATGATGTCAGAGACGGCGCTCACTTCGCCTTCATTTCCACCGTCACCTAACTGCAGCGTACCGGTTTGATCAATGGTGGTAGAGCCGGTGTAGCTGTTGTTGGCGGTAAACACCGTGGTGCCGCCCGCCGCACGTTCAAATTTCCCGTCGCCGCTGATAATCCCGCGATAGATCTGTGCTGCTGAGGTATCCCCCTGAGTATCGAAGATAACTTTGCTATCTGCGCCCTGGGTGGTGACATTGTAATCGCCAATGCTTGCGGCAGTGCTGGTTGGCTCGACGTGGTCGCCGGTACGCAGCGTGGCGCCATTGTTTACAGCAAGGGTTTCGCTCGCCAGATTCAGGTTTTCAACGATGCGTACATCTGCATTTGACCCGCTGATGGTCAGTGAATCCCAGCCGGTGCCAATGTTGGTACCGGTATTCAGGTTGTCGCTAGCCAGCGTACCAATCTTCGCATCTTTTGTATCAGTGAAGGTGAGGGCGTTGCCCGTACCCGCTGCGGTAAGGATGTGGCGCGTTTTATCCAGCGTCACATTGCCGATATTGGCTTTATTGTTACCGCCAGTACCCGCGAAATTCACTTCGCCAGCATAAGAGCCGCTACGCCAGTTGAAGGTATCCGTACCTTCGCCGGTGTTGATTACGCCGCTGGTCACACCGCCGCTGATATCGATGGTGTCATTGCCTTTACCAGACTGAACTGCCACGGCCGAGTCGTTGATGGCCTGCAGGGTTCCCGTGTTGGTGATGGCTTTACTGCTGTCGCCGCTGGCGTCTATTACCGGTGAGGTGGTACTGGCAGAGATAATCTTGCCGCTGTTGGTCAATGCGCTAACGTTTTTCGCGATGATTGCTGAACCACCTGCGCTGTCATGCACGTTGATGTCGGCATTGGTGGTGATACGACCGTCCGTATTGGCGCGGATACCGCTGCCTTCGCTGTTGAGTACCTCAATGGTATAGCCTTTGCCGATGGTTAGATTGCCCGTCACCGCGTCGCCATTACGTTGTTCAAAGGCGAAGCCGGTACCTTTACCGTTGACGTTGAGGATGTTGTTCAGCCCATCGTTCATGGTCAGCGCCACGCTGGTACGGATCCCTGGGCCATCGTTGGAGTCGATGGTGACATCACGCAGCGTGATATTGGTGTTGTTGGCATCGTTTTGAATACCGGCACCGGTACCATCAGCGCGGATCATCACGCTTTGCGCGGCCAGAGCGCCAGCGCCTTCGGCCAGGCGAATACCGTCAGCGGAGCCATCGGTGGTAATGCTGTCGCCAGTCATACCGTTAATCAGCAGGCTTGCCCCTTGGGTTAACAGAACGCCAGCGGTGCCATCATCAACCTGAATTTTGCCCAGCTTATTAATCTGCGCGCTGGAGCCTGAGGCGCGTACGCCGATGCCGTTGCTGACATGCAGGGCGAGGGAGGAGTTATTGGTTAAGCTACCGCCTTTTTGAACATCGACACCAATGCTGTCGACGCTGGCCAGATCAATAATCGATTTGGTATCGAGGATCAGGTTGCCCAGATTCCTCGCCACATAGGCGATTACCTTGTTGCCGCTGGCTTCAGAGGTGATCTTCGCGTTTGAGGTGAGGGTCGTGCTCGTGGCATTGCCCTGCGTATTACCATTCAACTGATGCGCCTGACCATCCACAACCCCGGCAACGGTTCTTTCACCGGTTAAATTGATGGTAGTTTTATCGCTGATGGTCCCTTTCGCGCCGCCTTCGATAACCAGCGCCGCAGAGTCAGTGCCCTTAACGGTAAACGTTGCTTCACCGGTATCTACGTTACTGCCTGCGCCAGTGGCGAGAACGCCCACGGAATTGTTACCGCTGAGAGTCAAATCCAGGTTGGAAGTGGACTGATCTTTCGGGTTAGTGGTATTACCGGCCAGCAATGCGCCATTGGCGATACGGAAAATGGTGGTGCGATCCTGACCGTTGTCATTCATCACCGCCTGACCAATATTGGCGGTCGCGCCCTTACCATACAGGTAATAACCAATCTGATCGGTGCTGTTAAATGAGGGGCTACTTAAGCTGTCAACGTTAGCGATGGCGTTATCACGCACGTGGACGCCGATGTTACCGGCTTTATCCAGCGTAATATTAGAGTAAACGTTGACCACTGCCTGACCGTTGGCGCCACCTTCCGCCCAGATGGCGTAGTTACGGTTACCGACGCCGCCTTCACCGTCCACCACGATAGAGCCTGCAGCGCTGGTGGTGACTTCGGCATTTTTGTTATTGGCGCTAACGTGGATCCCTACGTTGTTGGTGCCATTCACGTTAATCTTGCCGTCGTTACGGATTTCCTGATTATTTTCTGCGCCGCTGTCGTGTACGGAGATGCCGTAGTTCTTACTGCTGCCCCCTTTAGAACCGCCATTGATCACGATATTGCCGGTATTGAGGACGTTGCCCGTGGCATTTCCGACCAAAATCCCTGCGGCGTTACGGACGCCGGTTCCCAGCGTGATAAGGCCGTTGTTAATCACCTCTTTGGCGCTCTTGATCATAATACCGGCGCTCAGGCTGGAACCGCCTGCCATGGTGACATCTTTAGCCGGATCGCTTGCGTCGCGACCAAGATAAATAGAGGCATTCTGAGCATTGGTAAAGGTGGCATTCCCGGCGACTTCTACGCCATAAGCGGTGCCGCTGGCAAAGGATGTACCGCTTTTACGTCCGTCTACGACGTTAATCTCGCCATTGTTGACCCCTTGCGCATCGTCAGACAATTGCATACCAATCGCCAGCGTCAGCGAAGAAGCGGGGACGTCTTTGCTCCAGGGATCGGCTGCCGAAGCGGTACCAAAGTTATCGGTGGTGATCGCCTGGTTGATGATGCCGTTGTTAGCGATCTGGCTGGTGCCTTGACCTTGCATACCAAATGCGCCATAGCTGTTGACGTTTTGGTTGCCGTCTTTATCGATAAACAGCCCGGAGTTGATCATCCCGTTGTTGGTTGCCGTCGCGTCTTGTGCCAGCATGCCAATCGCCAGGCTCTGCCCGGTAGACGTTCGTAATGCGTTCAGTTCGCCAAAGTTTGTGATAACCCCGCCATCAACGGCTTTCATGACGCCATTAATACTGCCGTCAACGGCAAGAATCGCATCTTTGTTCAGGGTGCCGGAGGTGCCTGCGCCATTGGCGTAAATAGCATGCAGCTCACCGCGGTCAGCGGTCGCGTTATTGGCATGCGATAAGCCGTCTGTCCAGACGTCGTAATCCCAACTGAGCACGTCAGAGGGCTTGCTGGAATTGATCAGGCCATCAATCAGCTCGGCATACTTCGTTTGTGCTGCGGTGACGGTAGTGACTTCATTCGCTTCCAGCCACAGCTGGATTTGGCTGACTTTTTCGCCTTCCGGGTTTTCCGCCGCGTCGCTGCTATTGCCCAACAGCCAGTCGTTAAATTCGGCCAACTCCTGCGTGTTGGTGATGTTAAATGTGCGCTCACCCGTTTCGACGACTTTGCCGTCCGTATCATAGCCGTAGGTCATGAGCGTGACATCATCGCCAAACACGGAGGTTTGCGCTGAGCCGGCGAAGGTTTTTTCAGGAATAACCGGGGCGGCGTTAAATTTTATAAAGTTATCGGATTGCCAGTAAACCTGGCTACCCGCGTCCTGAGCCTCCAGTAAGGAGGAGTCTTTGGCCAGTAATTCGATGGTATTGGCTTTGGCGCGTACATTGAGCGTGTCGTCGCCCAAATTCAGATTGGCTGTGGAGCCGTTTGTCGCCAGCGCGATGCCAAATTGTTTGTAGATTTTAGACTGCGTCGGATCGTAAGTGTTTAATGCCGAATCGCCAATCTGTGATTCGGTAAGAAAGTTACTTAACGCGTTGGTATCAAAGACTTTAATGGTTGTTTTTTCGCCGGGGAACGCCGGGTCGTTAATCTCAAATTCTGTGCTCTGTGAAGGCGTTGATGATTGGTTATAAGTCAGGTATTCCGCCAGCTCCTCGGCGGTAGTAATCGTTTTTACGCCCTGGTCAGGGCTGGTGGCCTGCAGGGTGATTTTGCCGGTTTGCAGTAGCTCTCTGATGGTCGTTGATTCAACAACGCCACTTTGACCCGGACTGATGGTTGGGATCGCGCCGCTGATATTGAGCGCCTCACCAGCAGTGATATCTTCATATAAGAATCCGTAGTCGTGGACACCCTCATAATCCCCAACAAAAATACCTGTCTGGTAGTCGGCGAAAATATTATGTTCACCGATGTCGATGATCGGAGTTGCTGAAGCTTGCATTGAAGCAGCGCTTAATGCGCCGGCCGTGAGTACGGCGACAGTTTTACGTGAGCTGCTTTTTTTCTTTCCTTTGGTTAATTCGGAAACGACCACCCAGATACCGAGCGCCGCGTTCCAAATAATGCTGTAAACTTTGTTCATATATAACCCTCGTCTACATTCCTGTTATGTGTATTGTTAATACATTGAGTTGTTGGCTATGGTTGGCACGCGGATGTGCTACCCGGTAATGGATTTTTGGAAATAGGATTCCCTTCCGTGCGATGCGGAATTAAAAAGTGAGCCGAAAGGAAATCTTTTAAATAATAACCGTGATAATTGTCCTTAAATAAGTCAGTTACGGCTGGCTATAGTGAGAAATGGTGTACTTGAGTCGGGAGTTATTTTTCCCGAGTTTTCTGGCAATGTTGCTTTTGTACGCCCCGATGGTTTTTTCACTTTTTTGTGATGCCCCAGCGATTTGAGTCAATGACCAACCCCGGGCAAGCATCATCATTACGTTAAATTCGTTTGCTGTGATTTTGTTATTTATTTCTTTGATATTACGTGGTTTTTTGTTTTGTGATATACACGTCACGGCATGCAGTAACCGATCTAGGCTGGCGTCTTGATCGAGGAACAGCATGTTCCTCCCGCAAACGGTTTGAAAAATAGAAAAAGTAGCTTCATCTGCCAAAACAATAATTTTTGTGGCAGGGCGTAAAGCCATGTTGCGGATAATCCTGGCATATTTTAAAAAATCTGAGTTGTCAGGATTAATAATGATGCAATCCATTTCATAAGGGATTATGTTGACGGCAGAAAGCGTCTGAGAGGAGTAGTACGCGATATCAATATATAATGATGAACCACGTAGGATTTCTCGCATGCCTAGCCAGGGATAAATTGATTCACCCAAAAAAATAGCCTTAGACATAACGATCTCCTTGAAATTTTGGTGCAGGCGGTCGCCTCTTTTTTTAGGCTAAAAAAAGAGTTTCTTGCGACGCATGAAATGTTAATTAAATCTCGTATGACGTTCTTTGGTGTGAACGCATCCTTATTTATTGCAGATTCAACAGATATTTTCTGTATTAATTTGAATCATTAACTATTCTTAAAGTAGATATTACACTTTGTTAAAATTTAAGATAAATCGTTTATTTCAGCTCTGAGTAAATGATTGATAGATTTCGCTTATGGATTACGCGAATAATGTTTCAGCCATTTCAATAAAGACAGGGTATTCCTATTTATACTGGAGGGGATTTATATGAAAAATCTTATATTTCAAACAGATAACCATTCTTCTTTATGGGACTATTGGTAGGTAGGAGAATTCTTAATCAAGGCCAGGATAAAGAGAGAGGGAGAGCGGTGGGAGAGAGAAATATTGTCTTATTTGTAGTTATCGACCTAAAACTCGAGTATTTAAGTTGAAAACTCTTACCTATCTTAATAATTAAGCATTTTGTGCTATTTTTATCATTTGGTGCTTAATCTTCAAACCTCGCTTGAAGATGTTGTATTTTCTGCTTGCTATCGCTGATAGCGCTTAGCCCGCCAACAGCTCCTGCTCAACCTGTTGCACTTGTTGTTCCAGCGTATTGCGGATTTCCGTAAGCGCCCGTTGTTGATCGGAGAAGTAAGCCTCTTTATCCGTCACGGAGGTGGCAAGGCGCCAGGCGTTCTCAGCTTCCAGTTCGGTAATCTCTTTGAGCAGTGCGTTAATTTGTTCTCTGAGCTGCTGTATTTTGCTGCGTAAATGCTGCAGATCGTTCAATCGGTCACTCGCCATCATCGGTTCGAGGCCGCTTTGCAATTGAGTCAGTAGCGCCCGAACGGCAGCAAGGTCGGCATTCTGGCGCGCCTGGTTAAGCTGCACCATCATCTGATGCGCTTTCTCTTTCAGATCGTCCGCCACCACGTCCGGATGACAAAGACGGCTGGCCTGACGCCACAGGCGTTTTAACTCATTACGCTCTTCAGAAGAAAGCCGTTGGTCACGGCTAAAACGATGTTGCGCATCCTGCTGCTGCTCCTGATATTCATCATATTCATGGCTGGCTTCTTCCTGTGCCTGACGGGCTGCGCTGTCGTCCTGGCGAGAAAAGTCGTTTTCCAGCTCACGAATCTCCGCCAGCAGGGCGGTAATAAGCTCCGTTTGTTGCTGAATTCGTTGACGTGTTTCCACCGATTCGCGCGAATCTGAATTCTGGTTCATCCAGAGCTGCTTAAGCCTGGCCAGTTGATCAACAGCCTGGGAAATATAGTGCTGGCAGGATTGATAGTCTTGTTCCCGGCGTTTTCGCTCCGCTTCCTGTTTGCGCTGGGCGCTGGCGGCGAGCTGTTTACGCAACTCGAGGATCCGGCTCATCAGAGGCCCAAGGCGAAGATGATACAGATCGTTGAAATCATCGAGGATTTGAATGCGCGTGTTGCGCTTATCGATCAGGTCACGCAGCTGTGTTTCGAGCGCTTTTAGCTCCAGTTTACTGGCGGCAATGGCAGGATCCTGCCACGTTGAGACTGCCCGTTGAGATTGCAGCCAGGCCGTGATTTCACGTAGGGCGTCACTAAAGCGCCGTGCTTCGAGCGCCTGAACGATGGCGCCTGGCAAGACTGACATAGGCTCATTTTTCAGATGATCTACCTGCTGGAAAATAATCTCCTCATCTTCCAGTTCAATAGCGCTTTTGACGATTTCCAGTCGTTTGATGATCTTATTCATGACAGTCGTTGCCTGGCCTGGCTCAAAAACGAGTGGCTGAAACACAGCGGGTTCACCCGTTTGAAAATGTTAGAAAAACAGTAAAGCGCATTCTGTGGCCTGCGATGCCTTTTCGTCCAGAATAATTCACTGTAATTATGAACAAACGCAATGCCACGGGCACAGCGGGTCCTTATTGCGCCTTGCGACAACCAGGTTGAAATGTTAAAAGAAGCCCCTTCAATAAAAACGACACAGGGGAAGGGCGTGAAAAACGCGTCAACTGCATCTGACACCAGCGTGTCTGATGCCGCGTCAACGAATGAGCCGACGCTTCAGCGGGGGTTGCAAAACCGCCATATTCAATTAATTGCGCTGGGCGGCGCAATTGGTACCGGCCTGTTTTTGGGCATTGGCCCGGCTATTCAGATGGCGGGACCTGCGGTGTTACTGGGTTACGGCGTTGCCGGGATCATCGCTTTTTTGATTATGCGTCAACTGGGCGAAATGGTGGTGGAAGAACCCGTTTCCGGATCGTTTGCCCATTTTGCCTATAAATACTGGGGACCGTTCGCGGGTTTTCTGTCCGGCTGGAACTACTGGGTGATGTTTGTGCTGGTTGGCATGGCGGAACTGACCGCGGCTGGGATCTACATGCAGTACTGGCTGCCCGATGTCCCGACCTGGATTTGGGCCGCGGCATTCTTCGTGATCATCAACGCGGTTAACCTGGTCAACGTACGTCTGTATGGCGAAACGGAATTCTGGTTTGCGCTGATTAAAGTGCTGGCCATTATCGGCATGATTGGTTTTGGCGTGTGGATGCTGTTTTCCGGTCACGGCGGGGAACATGCAAGCATTGATAACCTGTGGCGTTACAACGGCTTTTTTGCCACCGGCTGGAACGGGTTGATCCTGTCGCTGGCGGTGATTATGTTCTCCTTTGGCGGACTTGAGCTTATCGGGATTACTGCCGCAGAAGCGCAGGATCCGCAGAAAAGCATTCCAAAGGCGGTAAACCAGGTGGTGTACCGTATTCTGCTGTTTTACATCGGTTCTCTGGTGGTGCTGCTGGCGCTGTACCCGTGGGTGGAAGTGAAATCCAACAGCAGCCCGTTTGTGATGATCTTCCATAATCTTGATAGCAACGTGGTGGCTTCAGCGCTGAACTTTGTCATTCTGGTGGCTTCGCTGTCGGTATATAACAGTGGCGTCTACTCTAACAGCCGTATGCTGTTTGGTCTCTCTGTCCAGGGGAACGCGCCGAAGTTCTTAACCCGCGTCAGCCGTCGCGGCGTACCGGTGAATTCACTGATCCTCTCCGGTGCTATTACGTCTCTGGTCGTACTGATCAACTATGTCCTGCCGCAAAAGGCCTTTAGTCTGCTGATGGCGCTGGTTGTAGCGACGCTGCTGTTGAACTGGATTATGATCTGCCTGGCCCATCTGCGATTCCGGGCGGCGATGCGTCGTAAGGGACGTGAGACGCAGTTCAAAGCGCTGCTGTACCCGGCAGGGAACTACCTGTGTATTGCTTTCCTTGGCATGATTCTGGTGCTGATGTGTACGATGGACGATATGCGCCTGTCAGCTATCCTCCTGCCGGTGTGGATCCTGTTCCTGTTCGTTGCCTTCAAACTGCTGTGTCGTAAGTCCCGCTAAGTTTCTACCGATCCCATCGTCAGGATGGGATCGGATCTTCTCTCAATGTTTATCGTGACCGCTCTCGCAATTTTGCCATTGCTGGCAGGATCTTTATTTTGTAATCGATTACTTTTTTATTGAATCTATTTTGTAATCGATTACTTTTTAAAGGTGAGGCAAAAAATGGTGTCAACAACCGAAAGTAGTGGAAAACAGAACGTACAGTACCGGCTGCTGGTACCCCGGCTGTCGCTAATGATGTTCTTACAGTTCTTTATCTGGGGAAGTTGGTCCGTCACGCTGGGGCTGGTGATGAGCCAGCACAACATGTCGCTGCTGATTGGCGATGCGTTTTCAGCCGGGCCCATTGCCTCTATTCTGTCGCCGTTCGTCTTAGGGATACTGGTAGACCGCTTCTTTGCCTCGCAAAAGGTGATGGCGGTGATGCACCTTGCAGGCGCGGCGATCCTCTGGTTTGTTCCGCAGGCATTGGTGGCGCAAAACGGTGCGCTGTTGATTGGTCTGCTGTTTGGCTACACATTGTGCTACATGCCAACGCTGGCGCTTACCAACAACATTGCTTTTCATAGCCTGTCGGATAAAGACAAAACTTTCCCGGTGGTGCGGGTGTTTGGCACCATTGGCTGGATTGTCGCGGGGATTTTTATCGGCGTAACCGGAATCTCGGATACTACCGGCATCTTTACGCTGGCGGCGGTTATTTCTGTGATTCTGGCGCTCTACAGCCTGACGTTGCCCAACACGCCAGCACCGGCGAAAGGACTGCCGGTAAAAGTGCGCGATCTGTTTTGTGCGGATGCTTTCGCCTTACTCAAGGTTCGTCACTTTTTTGTCTTCTCGCTCTGCGCGACGCTTATTTCTGTACCGTTGGGAACCTATTACGCATATACCGCGTCGTTTCTGGCTGATGCGGGCGTTAGCGATGTCAGTACGGCGATGTCGTTTGGTCAGATGTCTGAAATTTTCTTCATGCTGGTGATCCCGTTCCTGTTCAGGCGTCTGGGCGTGAAATACATGTTGTTAATCGGGATGTGCGCCTGGTTTGTGCGCTACGCATTCTTTGCCCTCGGCATCAGCGAAGAGGGCCGATTCCTGCTGTATCTCGGCATTCTGCTGCACGGCGTGTGCTACGACTTCTTCTTCGTGGTCGGCTTTATTTACACCGATCGTATCGCCGGGGAGAAAGTTAAAGGTCAGGCGCAAAGCATGATCGTGATGTTTACCTATGGGATCGGTATGCTGCTTGGTTCGCAAATTTCAGGCGCACTTTACAACCGTCTGGTGGCGGGACAAACGGTGCCTCAGGCGTGGACCACATTCTGGTGGATCCCGGCAGTGGCTGCCGCAGTGATTGCCGTGATTTTCCTTTTCTCTTTCAAGTATGACGACAAAGAGCAGGCGTAATTTTCAGGAGGGGTTATGAAAACCATCAAGGGGCCTGGCATTTTTCTGGCGCAATTTATCGGGGATCGTCCCCCATTTAACACCCTGGAAGGCGTGGCAAAATGGGCGGCGGAGCTGGGCTATAAGGCATTACAAATCCCGTGTAATCACAAGTCTTTGTTTGATGTCGAACAAGCAGCCAGAAGTCAGGCCTATTGTGATGATATTCGTGGGATGCTGGCCGGGCATGGGCTGGTGATTAGCGAACTATCTACCCATCTTGAAGGCCAACTGGTTGCCGTCCATCCGGCTTACGATGACGCTTTTGACGGATTTGCTCCGCCATCTGTACGCGCTAATCCGCAGGCCAGGCAGGCGTGGGCCGTCGAAACCCTCCACCAGGCCGCTGCGGCTTCGCAAAGGCTGGGGCTGACGGCGCATGCTACGTTTTCAGGTTCGCTCGCCTGGCCCTTCTTTTATCCGTGGCCACCGCATAACCGTCAGCGCTTCGAAGAGACTTTTCTGGAGCTGGCTCGCCGCTGGAGACCCATTCTCGATCGCTTTGATCATCATGGGGTGGATGTTTGCTTTGAAATCCATCCCGGTGAAGATCTGCACGATGGCGTAACGTTCGAGCGCTTTCTGGCACTGGTTAATCATCATCCTCGCTGCAACATTCTCTATGACCCGAGCCATCTGTTATTGCAGCAGATGGATTACCTTGGGTTTATCGATGTTTACCACTCGCGCATTAAAGCGTTTCACGTCAAGGACGCTGAGTACCATGCCAGTAGCCGCAGTGGTGTCTATGGCGGTTATCAGCCGTGGCTCGATCGCGCTGGGCGTTTCCGTTCCCTGGGGGACGGTCAGGTCGATTTCAAAACCATCTTCAGCAAGCTCACACAATATGATTTCCCTGGCTGGGCGGTACTGGAATGGGAGTGTTGCCTGAAAGACGCGCAAACCGGGGCGCGTGAAGGGAGCGATTTTATACGCCGCCACATTATTCCGGTTTCTTCACGCGCATTTGATGATTTCGCCGCTGGCGATGAGGTACGCAAATGATACAGGTTGGCATTATTGGCAGCGGTTTTATTGGGCCTGCACATATCGAGGCGTTGCGTCGACTCGGCGGTGTGAACGTGGTGGCGCTCTGCGATAGCTCGCTGGCGGTTGCCCAGGAACGTGCAGATGCTCTTCATATTCCTCAGGCGTACGGCAGCGTTGAGGCGCTGCTGGCGCATCCCGGGCTGCAGGTGGTGCATAACTGTACGCCGAATCATCTGCATGCCGACATCAATCGGCAGATTTTACGCGCGGGTCTGCACGTGTTTTCAGAAAAGCCGCTGTGTATGACGCCTGATGAGGCTCGTGAACTGGAAACGCTGGCGGAGCAGGTAGGAGTGGTGCACGGCGTGAGCTTTGTCTATCGTCAGTTTGCGATGGTACAACAGGCTGCCAGCATGGTCAGGCGCGGTAGCGTGGGGCGTCTGTTTGCCGTCCAGGGGAGCTATTTGCAGGACTGGATGCTGCTGGAAACTGACTACAACTGGCGGGTCGATGCCAAACAGGGCGGCAACTCACGGGCGGTAGCGGATATCGGTTCCCACTGGTGTGACACGGTGCAATTCGTCACTGGAAAACGTATTGTCGAGGTGATGGCCGATCTGGCTATCGTCTGGCCGGTACGAAAAGCCAGCATCGCCAGTAACGCTACGTTTGGCCAGCAAACGGCTGACCTGCAATTTGAGGATAAAGCGGTGACGACGGAAGATTGTGGATCGGTGCTGGTACGTTTTGACGATGGTAGCAAAGGCTGCTTTAGCGTTTCACAGGTGAGTGCCGGGCGCAAGAATCACCTGAGCTTTGAAATTAACGGTAGCCAGAGTTCACTGCACTGGGATCAGGAAACGCCGCAACAGCTTTGGATCGGGCACCGTCAGCAGGCGAACCAGATCCTGACCGATGACCCAGGATTGATGAATGCGGATGTTGCTGCCAGTGCGCACTTTCCGGGTGGGCATATTGAGGGCTGGCCGGATGCGTTCAAGAATATGATGCAGCAGTTCTATCAGGCGGTGCAGGCAGGCAAAATGCCCGCGACGGCTGAGCGTCGATTTGCGTCATTTTCTGATGGTGCGGATGTGATGTATATCATTGATGCGATTATAAAAAGCCATCAGCAGCAGCGCTGGGTATCAGTGCAGCGCTAAACACGCACCCGGTTCGCCGGGCAGTGATTTTATGGTAGCCTCAACGTAAAGCCTAAACCGCAGGACTTGTCGTCGTTATGTCTATTCAAAAAATCGCCCAGCTTGCCGGTGTGTCGGTGGCGACGGTATCGCGTGTGCTGAATCACAGTGATACCGTCAAAGCCAAAAATCGCGAGCGCGTGCTACAGGCTATTAAAGAAAGCAATTATCAGCCCAACCTGCTGGCTCGTCAGCTGCGTACGGCACGCAGTTCGATGATTCTGGTGATGGTTTCCAACATTGCCAACCCTTTTTGTGCAGAGGTTGTTAAAGGCATTGAAGAAGAGGCGGAAAAGAATGGCTATCGCATTTTGCTGTGTAATTCCGGCTCGGATACCGCCCGCTCAAAATCGGCGCTAAAGCTGCTGTCGGGGAAAATCGTCGATGGCATTATCACCATGGATGCATTCTCAAAATTACCGGAACTGACCACGCTGATTGGCGACGCTCCCTGGGTTCAGTGCGCGGAATATGCTGATAAAGGCGCGGTTTCCTGCGTAGGGATTAACGATGTTGACGCTGCGCAGTCGGTAATATCTCACCTGGTGGAAAAGGGCTATCGACGCATTGCGCTAATCAATCATGATCTGAGTTATAAATACGCCCGGTTGCGCGAACGTGGCTATAAAGCGGCGCTGCATGCGCTGTCGCTTGAGTATCAGGCCGTAGAATACGCCAGCGAATTAAGTTCCAGCGCAGGAATTGCGGCGATGAAAACATTGCTTGCCGCAGAGGTGAAACCCGACGCGGTGTTTGCCGTATCGGACACGCTGGCCGCTGGCGCGATGCGTGCTATTCTCAATGCCGGATTACAGATCCCGCAGGATATCGCCGTCGTGGGATTCGACGGTACGGAACTGGCAGAAATGGTTTCCCCACAGCTTTCGACCATTGAGCAGCCCTCGCGGGATATAGGCCGCAAAGCGGTAGGATTGCTGCTGAATAAAATAGAAAATCCTGACGCGCAGACGGAAAGGGTGATGATGGACTGGCGCTATATTTCACGCGCCAGTACCTGAGCGTTAGCGTTGAAACGCGCCTGACAGTGCGCGAATATCATTTCCGGTGGGCGACTGATGAATGCGCAAGCCAAATTCTTCGATCACGGCGAATATATGGTCGAAAATATCAGCCTGAATACTTTCATATTCCAGCCAGACCACCGTATTGGTAAAAGCATAAATTTCGATCGGTAAACCGTGATCGTCTGGCGCAAGCTGGCGCACCATTAACGTCATATCTTTGCGAATCCGCGGATGATGACGCAAATATTCGTTCAGATAGGCGCGGAAGGTGCCAATATTCGTCATTCGACGGTGGTTTAATACCGATTCAGGCGCATCTAACTGCTGATTCCACTCGTCAATTTCCTGATGACGCGTGGTCAAATACGGTTTCAGCAGGTGCGCTTTATGCAGCCGCTGACGCTCATCCTCATCAAGAAAATGAATGCTGGTAGCATCAATGCTGATGCTGCGTTTAATGCGTCGCCCACCGGAAGCCGACATCCCACTCCAGTTTTTAAAAGAGTCCGATACCAGTGACCAGGTTGGGATAGTGGTGATGGTGTTATCCCAGTTGCGCACTTTTACGGTGGTTAAGCCAATATCAATCACCGCGCCATCTGCGCCGTATTTAGGCATTTCCAGCCAGTCACCCAACTTCAACATATCGTTGGCTGAAAGCTGTATTCCGGCCA
Source organism: Citrobacter sp. 506 (assembly GCF_050434985.1). Classification (NCBI taxonomy): domain Bacteria; kingdom Pseudomonadati; phylum Pseudomonadota; class Gammaproteobacteria; order Enterobacterales; family Enterobacteriaceae; genus Citrobacter; species Citrobacter sp. 506. The sequence goes on along the minus strand of NZ_JBNDJN010000001.1, from coordinate 1,705,675 downwards.
CCAGCCCGAGGATCGGATCTTTAAACACCAGCATTAACACGGCGGCCATGGCACCCAGACCGCTTATCAATATTGCCGGTGACTGACCAATCAGCAGGGAAATCATCAATATTCCGACGACAATAGCGCTGATGAGCTTGATGCCCTGAAATATGCCTTTTAGCGGCAATTGCGATGCGGCAGGGAATTTTTGCGACAGATTGAGAATGACGTCCAGCAGGGAAAACAAGGACAACAGGGCGTACATCATGATCCACAGCTGTGCGCAGGTTACTAATATTTCTGCTGCTTCACTGCCTTTCTGTAACCAGAGTGCGGCCTGTATATTGACAATGATACCCTGCAGGGTGAATGCCAGCCGATGAAATAACTTGTTCTGCGTGATGATTTGTAGCCACAGGCGGGAGCTGGCGTTGGCGCGCTTTTCAAATGCGCGTAATACCACCCAATGCAAAATAACGTGAACAATAATGGCGGTGATAAAAATAATGCCAAAAATCATCACCAGTGAGGTGGTGTGATTTATTTCAATGCCGAGTTCTTCTACCTGAGATATCAATTCCTGCATAACGTCTCCTTAATAAACAGCGGTCTATGATGACCGCTGTGTAGAGCTTATGCAAATGCGGGGATTAAACTTCCGTCAGTGTTGTTTCCAGCGGCAGACGAGATTTTGGCAGCGCGGCGTTGAAATCTTCTACGCTGTGATGACCCACCGGGACCACAACTACGCTGGTGAAACCTTTTTCTTTCAGGCCAAATTCTGCATCCATCACCGCCGCATCGAAGCCTTCGATCGGCACCGCATCCAGACCCATCGCCGCCACGCCCAGCAGGAAGTTACCGACGTTCAGATACACCTGTTTTGCCATCCAGTGGTTGTCATCTTTCAGCTCTTTGCGATGCATGTCGGCAAAGAAGGTACGGCCTTTGTGGTTTGCGGCTTTGGCTTCAGGGGTGGCGAAACGGCCATCGCGCTCTTCTTGATCCACCACGCGCTCCAGCCAGGCATCGTCCATCGCCGTTTTGGCGCAGAACACCACGACGTGGGAAGCATCCAGCATTTTACGTTCGTTGAATACAAAACCGCCGGCTGCGGATTTCGCTACGCGCGCTTTACCTTCGTCAGTGCTGGCAACGATAAAGTGCCACGGCTGAGAGTTGGTGCTGGACGGACTAAACTGCAGCAGCGTTTTTAATTTTTCGGCCTGCTCAGCGGTCAGTTTTCTATTCGGATCGAATGCCTTAGTGGAGTAACGTTTTAAGGCGACAGAAACAATATCCATAACTACTCCTGGTGATTTTTCATACCCTGCGGGTGCGTTTTGTTTCAGCAGGGTACAGGGTTAGCAAGAAAAAGATAAGACAGGAAAATGCAAAAACACTTATCGGAGTTAACGATAAATCAACCTGGACGCAGGCGTTTTTGATCCCGCTTCGCCAGGCCGTCTACGACGCGATGCCATGAATCATTTACCAACTCCGTCAGTAATGACTCGGTAATGTCGTCGCCTGGGTAGACCGATATCCAGTGCTTTTTATTCATGTGATAGCCGGGTTCAATGCTGGGGTAGATCTGCTGATTTAACAGTGACTTTTGCGGATCGGCTTTCAGGTTAACCAGCGGGCGTCCGCGAAGCTCTGAGACCAGCATAAAAATTTTGCCGCCGACTTTGAAGACATCGTATTCCGGGCCGAATGGCCAGCAGTGCTCGGTAAAAGGCAGTTCGAGCGCAAGGCGCTTTGCACAGGCATGTAAGGTCTGGCCGTCCATTATTTTTCCTCACGGGTGAGTGCGCGCCACATCGCCTCAAATCCCATCGAAATATATTCTTTTGCGCGAGCCGCGTCGCGGGCGGCGAACTCCATGGTGGTCTCTGCCAGAGAAAGAAACAGCGCGTCGCCAAAGGCGCGATACTCGTCAGACATAAACTCAGGTCGTACGGAGCGATGACAAAGATCGCGCAGTTCCGGGAACATATCGTCAGCCTGCTGTTCCGTTTCTTTGCTGATTTTCTCGCTGACGGCCAACTGGCGAATCGTGCGATGCCCGCAGGTATGGTTCAGGCCCCAGCTAATGTAGCTGTTCCAGATGTAGTGAGTCATGGTTTTGGCATCGGTCACCGATCGATCCAAATTTGCCATCATCGACTGACAAAGGTCTTGCTTCAAAAAGAGGTAAAGCTCGTTGATCAAATCATCTTTGGTCGCGAAATAGCGAAACAACGTCCCCTCCGCAACCCCTGCATTGCGGGCTATCACGGCGGTAGATGCCGCAATGCCTGATTGTGCAAATGCTGTGGTTGCAGCTTCCAGTAATGCCAGTTTTTTGTCTTCACTCTTCGGACGAGCCACTACACTTTACCCTTAAGTCTGTAAAAAACATGATTGAATCACGGCCTTTGCAGCACCGCAACGGCGAATGTCAAAGATTGAAAATCATCTTGACGGCGAACTTTCGATTTCTATAATGAGTGCTTACTCACTCATAATCAAGAGTCAGTCGCGCAAACCAGCGGAAAGGGGCGCGTTTAAGGTCAGGATATGAAGCGTCTCACAGTTTGTGTGGTTGTTATTATGCTTATTGCCGCAGCTGCAAGTTTACCGTTTGTACTCAATGCCGGGTTTGGTCAGGCCCCGCAAGGGGCACAACTGAGTTTGGTTGAACAGTCACCTCACTATCGTGATGGACAGTTTCATAACCAGGTGCCGACACCGGGCTATACCGGCAACAAAGGCATGCTGGCGGCCTGGTGGGAATTTCTGGTCGCTAAGCGTGATAATGCGCGCCCGGCGCAGCCGTTACCGCTGGTGGCAACCGATCTCGCCGGACTTTCGCCACAACAGGATACTCTGGTCTGGCTCGGCCACTCCTCATGGTATTTGCAGCTGGCGGGTCAACGTATCCTGATTGATCCGGTATTTAGCAATTATGCCGCGCCGTTTTCATTCCTGAACAAAGCCTTTGCCGGGGATTATCCGTGGACTGCGCAGACGATGCCGGAGATCGATCTGCTCATTATCTCGCACGATCACTATGACCATCTGGATCTCGCCACTATCAAGGCGTTAATGCCGAAAATTAAGCGGGTGATTACGCCGCTCGGCGTAGGGTCGCATCTGCGTTACTGGGGGATGCGCAGCGAGATAATCGAAGAGCGGGACTGGAATCAGTCCGTCAGAGTGACGGATTCGCTGATCGTTCATGTGCTGCCTGCTCGTCATTTTTCGGGGCGCGGTATCAAGCGCAACCAGACGCTATGGGCGAGCTTCATGTTCGAAACGCCGGAGCAGAACGTTTATTACAGCGGAGATTCCGGCTATGGACCGCATTTTAAAGCCATCGGTGAGCAGTTTGGCTCGGTTGATTTGGCGATTATGGAGAACGGTCAATATGACCAGGACTGGAAGTTTATTCACATGATGCCAGAAGAGACGGCGCTGGCCGCGGCCGATCTGCATGCGAAAGCCGTGTTGCCAGGGCATGCCGGCCGTTTCGTTCTGGCGAAACATACCTGGGATGATCCCTACAAACGACTGGCGCTTGCCAGCCGTCGTCAGGATTACCGACTACTGACGCCAATGCTGGGTGAACCGGTAATACTGTCCGAACCGGACCAACCGTTTACGGCCTGGTGGCAACAGGCGACTCAATGAATACAGGGGAGAGCATGATGACGATTTCTGCTCAGGTCATTGATACGATTGTTGAATGGATTGATGATAATTTGAATCAACCATTGCGCATTGATGATATTGCACGCCATGCGGGATATTCCAAATGGCACCTGCAGCGTCTTTTTATGCAGTACAAAGGTGAAAGCCTCGGGCGCTACATCCGCGAGCGTAAGCTGCTATTGGCGGCGCGCGATCTACGCGATACCGACCAGAAAGTGTATGACATCTGTTTGAAATACGGATTCGATTCGCAGCAGACCTTTACGCGAATTTTCACCCGTACGTTCAGCCAGCCGCCGGGCGCGTATCGCAAAGAAAATCATAGCCGAACGCATTAACGGCAAAGGGTTCTCGCGGGCCTAATCCGCCAGCGAGAACCAGCGCCGCCAGATAAAACGCAGTACAAAATATTCAATCACCCCCAGCAGTAAAAACCACAGACAAAACAGTAAAGTATAAAATTGGTTGAGATCCATTAGATGAAAGGTGGCGACGAGTTTTTGCGCCAGCACAATGCCCAGTGAGGGGGCGGGCAGCAGCAGGCAAGACAAAAAAGCCAGCAGCAGGATCCCTGCGGCGGTCATCAGTGATTCAAGCGGGTGTTTCATGGCATTGTTAAACTTGAGTTAAAAAGCCATTGTCCGGGATCTCTGTGGGCAACGCAAACGCCACGCTTACAGCCCGGCCCAAATCTCACAATGTTTTTTCACCAGACCGCTTAGTGATCCGCCATCGGCGACAAAATCACGCATGCTCTGCGCTTCATCATGACCATTTTTAACCTGCAGACGTAAGGATTTAATCGCGCTGGTCGCGCCCACTTTGTCCGCAGAAGCGGCGACATTCTCCAGTAGCCGTAGCGTGTCATCTGACAGGCGGTGCCCATCGCCAGTATTGACGTCGGTGATGATTCCCGCCATGCCAAAGCGGCAGGCCTGGAAACGGTTAAATTTATACAGCAGGTAATCACGCTCCTGGTGCTTGAATGGCCGTTTAGTGAGCAACCAGTGGGCGGTAGCCTGAATAAGTCCCGCCATATTGACTGCGTGTTCAAGGGTTAGCGGAGTGTCCATGACGCGAACCTCTACCGTACCAAAGTGCGGGCTGGGGCGGATATCCCAGTGTAAATCTTTAATGCTATCAATCATGCTGGTGTAAGCCAGTCGACGAAATAACCCCTCAAATTCCTGCCAGTTATTCACCCACGGCATCGGGCCATTATCGGGAAATCCAGAGAAAATATTCAGCCGCGCGCAGGCAAACCGCGTGTCGGACGTTTGCATATAAGGTGAGGCGGCAGAGAGCGCAATAAAATGGGGAACAAATCGCGACAGGCCGTGCAGGAGGTAAATAGCATCATCGCCGTTTACACAGCCGATATGCACATGTTGGCCGAATACCGTCGCCTGCTGAATAAGATAGCCAAAATTTTCCAGGTTGCGCCGATAGCGTTCGTCATCGCAGACTTCCTGACGTTGCCATTTTTGAAACGGATGCGTACCGCCGCCACAGATGGCGAGGTGATGCTCGGCAGCAACCCGTGAGATTATCTGCTGCATGGCGGATAATTCAGCACTCGCCTGGTCGATATTGCGACAAACCCCGGTCGCCATCTCCAGCATACTTTCAGTGATATCGTGCTTTACTTCTCCGGCGGTGAGCTGCGGCTTTACGGCGTCAATCAGTCGGGAAGAGTCCTGGCTCAGGTCGTAGCCCGGAGGATTGACCACCTGCATTTCCAGTTCAATGCCTAACGTAAAAGGGTCAGAAACATGAAAATCGGGTAGGGACATAGTGTTCTCTTCAGCGTTGATTTTTAATCAGTATAGACGCGTCATCTTGCAAGCTGCATATAGAAGGGCCGCTGATTTTCTGTTCGTTGTCAGAAATCCCCCCGCGATGCTTTGAAGGCGAAATGGCCGGTGTTATAACTATTTTTTACTTCGCAACAGGGGTTGAATCGTGCCGGAAATTAATCTTTATGGACAGACCGTCGGCGATATTGTGCCTGACTGGAATGGTGCCGCCGTACTGCCGCGGGAAGAACTTGCAGGGCAATATTGTCGACTGGTTCCCCTGGATGCCGACAGCCATGCCGCCGATCTGTTTGATGCTTACGCGCAGGCGCCAGACGATCGCGACTGGACCTGGCTTGCAAGTTCTCGCCCCACGAGCGTTGAGGCCACAGCTTGCTGGGTAGAGGGCAAATCCACGGATGCATCTCTGGTTCCCTATGCTGTCATTGAACAGCGTTCCGGTCGTGCGGTGGGACTGGTGTGCTTTATGGCGATCGAACAGGAGCATGGTTCGGTTGAAATTGGTCATGTGACCTGGTCACCGCGCATGAAAAATACGGTACTCGGCACCGAAAGCATCTGGCTGTTGCTGCGCCAGGCGTTTGCGTTGGGCTATCGTCGCGTGGAGTGGAAATGTGACTCTCTGAACACGGCTTCCCGTCGGGCGGCGGAGCGCCTTGGGTTTATCTTCGAAGGACGTTTTCGCCAGAAGATTGTGCGCAAGGGGCGTAATCGCGACAGCGACTGGTTATCGATGATTGATAGCGAATGGCCCCAGTGCGACGCTGTTTTGCAGCGCTGGCTGGCTGCCGATAACTTCGATGAAAAAGGGCAGCAACGCCGATCGCTGGCGGCGTGTCAGCAACAGTAGCTCGCTTTTGAAGAATTAACAGTGCGCCCACAGTCAGTTATGGCTGCGGGCGCATTTATCATTAGCGTTGATTTATTAACGGGTTTGCCAACGGGTGCGTTCGACGGCTCCTTGCCATTCATGCCAGCGTTTTTGCAATCTCCCATGGCGCGCCATGTTTGGCTGGAACGATACGTGATCGGGCAGATAATCTCGCAACTGGCTGGTAGATGCACCTTGCAGCTTCTTGCGTGCCAGCAATCCGGCACCGATAGCGGAAAGTTCAGGGATATCGCTGCGCATCACCGGACAGCCCAATAAATCGGCTTGATACTGCATTAGCCAGTCATTTTTTGTTGGCCCGCCATCAACCATTAACGCGCTGAGCCGAAAACCGTTGTGCTGGCGCATCGCTAAAACAACATCGGCAATCTGATAGGTAATCGACTCCAGTGCCGCACGTACCAGATGTGCGCGTTTCACTCCGCGGCTGAGACCGTGAATCAACCCCCGGGCATCTTCATCCCACCAGGGCGCGCCCAGCCCGGTAAGGGCCGGAACAAAATAGACGCCCAGCGTGGAGTCAACCGTGGCGGGCAGCGTATTGAGCTCATGAAGCAGTTGCTCTTCCGGTAATTCGCTAAGACCTGTGCTATCGGCCATCCATGCGACGGCATCTCCCGTATGCGGAATATTACCTTCCAGCCCGTAGACCAGGGTGTCACCGTCATGCCAGGCAATGGTCGTTGCCAGCGCGCTCACCTCGGACTGCGCCGAGAATACGGGTGCCATAATGGAAGATCCGGTGCCATAGGTCGCTTTGACGCAGCCTTCCATACCCAGCCCATGGGCAAAAAGCGCAGCATGTGAGTCGCCAATCATCGCCAGAATAGGGATTCCATCAGGTATCCTCTCCAGACCTTTTGTTACGCCAAAATGGTGGCTGGAAGGGCAAACTTCGGGTAACGCCTGCTGCGGAATACCGAATAGAGCCAACATCTCGCTATCCCATTGTCCACTGTTGAGATTGAGCAACTGCGTGCGTGAAGCGTTGGAGATGTCGCAACGAAATTCCTCGCCATGCGTTAAGTTCCACAGTAACCAGCTATCGATGGTCCCGAGACATATTTCCCCTTGCTGTGCGAGCGTCATACCGTTGGGAACTGATTCCAGCAGCCAGCGCATTTTAGAGGCGGAAAAGAGTGGGGCAACGGGTAATCCGGTGATGGATTTTATGTACGCCTCGTGTCCCTGTTCACGTAATGCACGACAACAATCGGCCGTGCGCGAACATTGCCAGGTGATAGCAGGGCCGAGAGGGCGACCGCTGGCACGATACCAGCCTATCGCCGTTTCACGTTGATTGCTGATCGCCAGCGCTGCGACGCGTTGTGCGCCGACGCAGGTAATGGCTTGTGCCACAACATCCAGCGATGCGTCCAGAAGTGCATCACCTGACTGTTCAACCCAGCCTTCACGGGGCGTGTGGATCGCCAGCGCGCGGGAGAACTTCGCGACCACGTTTCCCTGACCATCCAGCGCTACGGCTTTGGCATTGGTGGTGCCTTCATCAAGCGCAATAATAATGTCTTTTTGTGCTGACATTGTTTTCTCCAGCCCTTCGGTTTCCCTGAGTATTAGCGATGGAAAAAGGTATCCACCCCGAGATAGCGGGTGAAAGCTTCATGCAGTACCTCTGCGCTGGCGGAATGGTTCATTGCCACGTGATGCTCAAAGCCATTACGACAAATCCAGGCCAGTAGGTTCTCCAGATGAGGCACCTGGATTACCGCTCGGCAGCCGACAGTGTCCAGCGGATCGTCAACCGATAGCCCTTCACCGACGTAGGCTTTGATTTCACCGGTTAAATCGTCGGTACTCAGGCGGAAGTAGGTCAAGGCACCGCTTTTCATACGACCGTGAACTGCACCGCAGGTGTTCTCTTTACCGACGGTGGTACCGATGATATCCGCCGTCCCCATCTTTGGGCTGTCCAGACTGGCTGATGCGAAATTACCGCAGTGAAAAAGAACACATTTATCACGATCGTCGCCGAAATTATTGTTCCAGTCGGCAATGGATGCTGGACTTAAGTTGCTGCTGGCGAGGGCGTACATTGACAACGCGCCCATCACATCCACTTCGCAGGCACTGGGCATTAACTGCCCGGACATCACGCTCATGATTGAGCACACGTTGATGCCTAAATTTTCCTGCAGCGAGGTCCAGCACTGGATGGCAGTCGTATCAATATCATTAGCGATGACCCATTCGCTGATAACGACAAACAGTTTTGCCATGGTGACCAGTTTGTCGGCTGGAATGGCGCTGGCGTCGGCGTTATCCATCAACAGGCGGCGTTTTTCATCCACCCGGATATCGTCGTCGCGCAGTCGTTTGATGCGGGTAAATACTTCAGACAGATCCAGTGTTTCGACGGCAATACCCAGTCTTTCGAGCAATTTTTCGCTGTAACGGACGGTATTAAACCCGGCTGGACGTGCGCCGATAGCGCCGACGCGAACTCCGCGCATGCTGGCGACCACGCGACAGATTTGTTCGAAACGTTTCAGGTCTTGTGCAAACACCTCGCCTGACAGGTCGCAGACATGCTGGGTGGTTAGCGTAAACGGTATACCGTACTGGCGCATGTTATTGCACAGGGAGATCTTGCCGCAGAAGCTGTCACGGCGAGTGGCAAGCCCCATTTTATCCAGGTTGTCTTCCTGCGCCTGGATCAGAACCGGGACATCTAAACCGGAAAGTCGCAGCGTTTCCGCTATCGCTTTTTCATCGCCAAAGTTCGGCAGTAGTACCACCACACCGTGAATCTTGTCGCGGTGAGCGCGGAAAAGTTCAGCACAAACTTTCGCATCCTGACGGGTTTCAACACCGCCGAGTTCTGTCTGCGTTTCGTTGAGCATTATGGTGTTAATGCCCAGCCGTTCAAAGAGCACGCTGGCTTGTTCGCGGGCTTCAGCAACCAGATAGCTCGGGAAAAATCCCCGATTGCCAATAATCACCGCCATGGTCAACTGATGAGGAATTCGTGACATCGCTTTCTCCAGTAAGTGTTCTGTTGTTGTTATTGTTTTATCGTGTTGCCAGCAACAGTGCGGTGGCGTTTTTCACGACACCCGCCGCGTCAATTTCATGGTGCGCGCGCGTTGCTGCACGATCGGCTGCGATTGCATATTGGCCATCGGCAATCCCCAATCTACGCAGTGGAATGGCACAGCCAGCTTCTGCCAGCACTTCAGCCACCAGACTTCCCACGCCGCCATTAATGTTATGTTCTTCCACGCTAACCACTGCCTTGCAGTGGGTTAAAGCCGCCAGTAACTGTTGGGTATTGCAGGGACGAATTGACGGTACACTGATTACGCTGGCGTCAATACCCGCCTGTTCCAGCACTGTGGCAGCCTCGACAATTTCATGCACAGTTGAGCCCATTGCCACCAGTGCGACATCTTTTCCTTTGCGCAAAATATCGATATTACCCGGCGCGAACTGGTAGTTTTCATCGTGTAATTCGGGTAAGGCTTTGCCATCCAGGCGAATATAAACCGGACCTATGTGGCTTAAGGCGTAGTCGAGAATCTGTCGGCATTCCACCGGACAGGACGGGGCGTAAATCTCAATATTGCCAAAACCGCGTAGCACGGAAATATCATCAATGCTGTGGTGTGTACTGGCGAGCGGGCCGTAGCTGGCCCCTGCGTTCAGGCCAATCAACTTCACGTTGGTATTGTTGTAGCAAATATCGACTTTAATTTGCTCATTGGCCCGAGAAATCAAGAAGGGCGCAGCGTTACAGGTGACGGCGATTTTACCGCCCAGCGCCAGTCCGGCAGCAGCACCGACCAACGTCTGTTCGGCAATACCCACGTTGACCAGACGACCGGGAAATTCCTTCATAAATGGGGCGATTTTTGCTGTTGATGTTGAGTCAGCCACCACCGGCACAACATCCATTCCACGTTTGACCGCGGCAATTAACGTGTTCACCATGACGGTGGCGAGGTGTTCGCTATTACGCATCTTTCAGTTCCTCCAGCGCCAGTTCAACTTCTTCTCCTTTTGGCACGCGGTGGTGCCATTCCGGGCGGCCCTGGATAAAAGAGATCCCAGCTCCTTTGGTGGTGTGTGCAATGACGACATATGGCTTGCCTTCAGGGGTTAATCCTTCCAGCGTGCGCACCACATCGCTCATATCGTTCCCGCGACACTCTGTGACTTGCATACCGAAGGCTCGCCATTTTTCATCCAGCGGATCGGTGTTCATGATCTCTTTGGTTGATCCGGCAAGCTGGAGGTTATTTTTGTCGTTGATGATAATCAGGTTATCCAGTTTATAGTGGGCAGCGACCAGTGCTGCTTCCCAGTTGCTGCCTTCGGCCAGTTCACCATCACCGGTGACGACAAACACCCGGCGTTTGCTGTTGCTGCGTTTAGCCGCCAGCGCAATCCCTACTGCAACCGGCAGACCGTGACCAAGAGCTCCGGTATTCAATTCAATTCCTGGCGTTTTATGTTTTACCGGATGCCCCGGCAGATGCGAATCAGCGTGTTGATAGGTCGCCAGCCAGTCCACAGGAATAAAACCGGCTTCTGCCAAGACACAGTAGTAACCGCCCACAGCGTGACCTTTTGACTGGATGTAGATATCGCGCTCGTCGCTCTCTTTAATCTCCGGGGAGCAATTCAGGATACGAAAATAGAGTGCTGTCAGCAGTTCAACCTGCGACAGGTCTGCGCCAGTGTGCCCGCCAGCCGGGCTTTCAGCATTCAACACGATAATGCGGCGACGCACGGCACGTGCTTTCTTTTCTAGCTCTGGTATTGAGAGCGAAAACGGATTCATAAGACACCTCTTGAATGTTTAATCTTGAATGAATAAATATTCCATGTGAGTGCAGTAGTGCAACTGTCTCTCTACCCACTACGTAATCTGCAGATAAAACAGTCAGTCGTTATTGGTTAGAATAAATATTCACTACTGATTTATTATTCATGATTAAAGATATGCCTTGTCTGGCGGTTTGTCTACGGCTTGTGCCACCAAATTTTGGAGAAAAGAGAAAAGGATCACACTAACGTGATAACTGGAAAGGTACTGATGACTTGTTATCTATTCAGGTATGAATAAAAATAACAGGCAGTTTATCAGGGGGAATGCCATGTCAAAGCAGGATGAACAGCGGTTGCTGGTTAAGATTGCCACGCTTTACTACGCCGAAAATAAAAAACAGTCTGAAATCGCCACGCTGCTGCATTTGTCGCAGTCCTTTGTCTCCCGTGCTTTAACGCGTTGTCAGAAAGAAGGGCTGGTGAAAATCACCGTCGTACAGCCGACCAATATCTTTGTGGCGCTGGAAAAAGCCATTGAAGAGCAGTTTGGTATTCGTCAGGCGATTGTCGTGGATGTCGGTGACAACCCCAGCAATACGCAAATTAAGCATGCTATTGGCAGCGCGGCGGCGCATTACGTTGAAACCCGCTTGCGAGCCGAGGACCTGGTTGGAATTTCCTCCTGGAGTAGCACCATTCGCTGTATGGTCGATGAGATGCACCCGCAAAATATCCGTGCGGCGGGTGTGATCCAACTGCTGGGCGGCGTAGGGCCGAATGGTAACGTGCAGGCCACGATTCTTACGCAACAGTTGGCAGCGCACCTCGGCTGTCCGGCCTGGCTGCTGCCTTCACAAAGTATTGAGCATTCGGTTGAAGAGCGTACACGGTTGGTTAACAGCCCTGACGTTGCCGCGGTGGTTGAAAAGTTCGCTGAAGTGGATGTGGCAATTGTCGGTATTGGCGAACTGGAGCCTTCTCAATTGCTGAAAAACTCAGGCAACTACTACAACGAAGAAATGTTGCGACTGCTCGCCGAGCGCGGCGCAGTAGGCGATATCTGTCTGCATTATTACGATGCAGCAGGCAACCCGGTACTCAGCCATGAGGAAGACCCGGTCATCGGAATGGAGCTTTCGCAGATCCGGGAGTGTAACCACGTGATTGCTTTGGCTGGTGGTGTGGAAAAACAGAATGCGATACGCGGGGCATTGCAGGGGAATTATATTGACGTATTGATCACCGACTACCCGACAGCCCGCAGTCTGGTGAAAGGGTGATGTCACGGTGAGTTAAACAATTGACAGCCCCAGGAGGTTCCTGAGCTGTCTGGTTGTGCATATCAGACTTTTCAGAGGGGATTACTGGCTTTCCATCGCCGCCTTTTGTGCTACCACCGCGGCTTTTTGCTGCATCCGGTTTTGCATCTGGTCGATGATGACCGCGACGATAATCACGATACCTTTAATCACCATTTGCCAGAACTCGCTGACGCCCATCATCACCAGACCATCGGCCAGAAAACCGATAACGAAAGCGCCAATCAGCGTGCCTAAAATCGTGCCCCGTCCACCGGCCAGTGACGTACCGCCGAGAACCACTGCGGCAATGGCGTTCATCTCAAATGCCGTACCGTTGGCCGGATGGCTGGCGGAAAGCTGTGCCGAGACCACAATTCCAGCAATCGCGGCACACAGTCCGGATAGGGTATACACCCAGATTTTCACCTGTTTTACTTTTACCCCTGACAGCTCAGCAGCGCGTTCGTTATCCCCGATGGCGTAAACGTGGCGACCAAAAGGTAGACGACGAGCGACGTAAGCAATGACCAGTGCCAGCACAATCATCATCCAGATGGCCCACGGAATCCCAAACAGTGTACCGGCACCAATCTCATCAAAACCGGTATTGCCGAGCTGCGGATTGCCGGAAAGCCCGGGAAAGGTTTGCCCATCGGAGGTCAGCATCGCCGCCCCGCGCAAAACGTACATGGTTCCGAGCGTACAAATAAACGGTGCGACGTTATAGTGGGTGATGATCCAACCATTTGCCGCGCCAATCAGCCCACCAATCAACAAGACGACAGGCACAATCACCCAGACGCTGGGGAAAATTGCGATGCCGAACATTGGCAATACAATGCCTTTAGTGATTAGCCATCCCGCGACCATGCCGCACAGCCCAAGCGTAGCGCCAATTGAGAGATCAATCCCGGCGGTAATAATGACAAACGTGATCCCCAGCGCCAGAAAGGCGTTAATGGCGATATGCTTGATCATAATGACCATGCTGCCGCCAGAGAGAAATCCCGGTACGGTGAAGGCAAAGAACCCGACGATTAAAAACAGTGCAATAAAAGTGCGCAGTTTTAGGATTAGTAGCAGGATATTTTCCCGAGAGAAGGCGACTGTGGATCGAGGCGCGATGGCGGCAGATTGTAGTGTTTTCATATCAGAACCCCTGAGCACTTGCGGTTACCAGCGCCGATTCTTCGGCACGATCGCGGGCGATATCGGCAGTTAGCTTGCCGCCGGACATCACCAGAATGCGGTCAGAAACCGCCATAATTTCTTTTAAATCTGAGGTGGAGAAGACCACAGCAATACCCTGCTGGGAAAGCTGGACCATCATGCGGAACACATCGGCTTTCGCCCCGACATCGATGCCGCGTGTGGGTTCGTCAAGAAATAGAATTTTGGGATTGGTGAGCAGAGAGCGACCAATCACCACTTTTTGCTGGTTCCCCCCGCTCAGCGCCTGAATTTCAACCTCTGGCGAGGAGACTTTTATCGACAGATTGCCAATTGTGCTGGCGACCACGGCCTCTTCATCTTTGCGGGCAATGGCAAAGCCACGTTGCAGACGCCGCCAAAGGCTGGCAATGGTCAGATTGGTGGCGACGGATGAAATGGGGAAAATCCCTGTGCGCTTGCGATCCTCCGGCACCAGACTCATTCCCATACGGATGCGATCGGCGGTGGTTAAGCGCTGCGGGACCGGTTTGCTGTCGAGCCACAGTTTTCCGAGGTAGTTGCGCTCAGTACCTAACAAGCACTCGAACAATTCGGTTCGCCCAGCCCCCATAAGTCCATAGATACCGACAATTTCACCGGCATGAACGTTAAAGGTGACGTCATTGACGACTGCGCTGCCAGCGGTATTCACGCAGGTGATATGTTCAGCTTCCAGAACCGGAGCTCCAAACGTGCGGCCGGGTTCGAGAAAGTTGCTTACCGGATCACTGCCCAACATCTCGCGCACAATCCACGGGACATCGATGTCGCTAACCTTGGCTTCGGCTTGAAATTTACCATCGCGTAAAATAGTGATCACATCGCCAATTGCCATCAATTCTTCGAGGCGATGGGAGATATAGATTATCGACACGCCCTGGCGAGTAAGTTCACGGATCACGCGAAACAGAATCTCGACTTCAGTTTTACTGAGCGCTGAGGTGGGTTCATCAAGAATCAGGATATCTGCATCTTCAGCCAGTGCTTTGGCGATTTCGACCAGCTGTTGCTGCCCTACTTTGAGATTGCCAACCAGGTCGCGCGGTGATATCGGCTGATCGAGCCGGGTTAATAATTCCGCGGTGCGTTTCTCTTGCTCGGCCTCATTAATGGGAGCCATGCCTTTTTGAATCTCCCGACCGAGGAAAATGTTTTCCGCGACGGAGAGGTTCTCAAACAGGTTTAGCTCCTGATGCACCATACCAATTCCATGTGCCGCAGCATCCCGGGTGCTGGCAAAGCGCACGGGATTTCCATTGAGCGACATCTCACCGCTACTGGGTTGCTGAACGCCAGCGAGGATCTTCATCAACGTCGATTTCCCCGCACCATTCTCACCAATAATCACATTCACCTTGCCACGCCAGACCTGATAATCGACGCTGTCCAGCGCAATTGTGCCGGGAAACAGCATTGAAATGGCATGCGTGCGCAGGATGATGTCATCAGCTGAGGTATTGCGCATTAGTGAGCCTCCTGTTCCAGCGTCAGTGCTGCTGCGTTTTCCGCTTTTCCAGCATTCAACGTCACGGCGAACAGCACCGTGGCAGTTTTCCCTTGCCAGCTAGTGTCTACGGCGGGTAACTGTTTCGCCGCTTCACGATTATAAGCCCGTGACAGTTGGGCAAACTGAACCTGGTTAGTAAAATCTTCAAACTTGAAACCACTGGCATCGCGAATAGCATTGCCACGCATTACCGGGCCAATCTGAATCGTGACGGGCATATCATTGACCCTCACCACGATGGTGTGCTCTCGCCCATTGGTGGTGTCGACGCTATCAATCTGGCTGGTCAGGCGTACAAACACGCTTTCGGGAGCGGGTGAGGGGGCCTTCAGGCGAGTGGTCAGCGCTGAAGCATCCAGAACATGTTGCTGTGCCGCTTCCAGGACGCGGGATTGCCAGGTTTGTTGCGCGATCTGATCGGGAGTCTGGTTGTCGAAACTGGCTTTGGCCTGAGGATCGGCCGGGATAATTGGTTTGCCGTTTTCGTCGAGGTCAACTACCGTACAGGCCGTCAGCAACAGGGTGGCGCATCCAACCAGCGCGGCACCCCATTGTGTTAACGACATAGTGCCTCCGCTTAGTGGCTCAGGTTGAACTTGTTCAGCTTGCTGGCATTGGTTTCGTCAATCAGCACGCAATCCATGAGCTGTTTTTCTTCTTTCTGGGCTTTGCCGTTTTTCAGATAGTAATCCGCCTGCTCAACAGCCATTTGTGCCTGCTGCCAGCCGGGCTGCAGTACTGTCGCTTTAATATTGCTTTTATTAATGATTGAATCGCGGGTGTAGTCGCTGCCATCAAAACCGACCACGATGACATTATTTTTCCCCGCCGCTTTTAGTGCGGCTTCTGCACCCAGCGCCATAGTATCGTTACCTGAGATCACGCCTACGATATCTGGGTTGGTTTGTAGAATGGCTTCCATTCGGGTAAAGGCTTCGGTTTGGCTCCAGTTTGCCGTCTGCTGGGCTACCATTTTCATGTCCGGATAGTCATCGAGTACATCGTGATACCCCTGCGAGCGTACATGGGCGTTGGTGTCGGATTGACGTCCCAGCAGTTCAACGTACTTCCCTTTTCCGTCCAGTAACCTGGCGAACTTCTCTGCGCCGAGCTGTGCGCCTTGATAGTTATTCGACACGATTTGCGCCACCGCGATGCCGGTTTTATTGATTTCGCGATCGATAAGAAAAGCAGCTACACCCGCTGCTTTGGCTTTTTCCAGCGGCCCTACGGTGGCATCTGCACCCGCATTATCGAGAATGATCGCTTTCGCTTTACGAGCAATAGCAGTCTCAATCAGTTGGTTTTGTTTATTGACGTCATCATCATGAGAGGCAACCAGCGTGGCGTATCCCAGCTCTTTTGCTTTGGCGACTGCACCGTCGGCTTCGGCTTTAAAAAACGGGTTATCGTGAGAAGGGGTAATAATCGCAATCAGTCCGTTGTCGGCAGCATACAGCGAACCCGATGTGGTAAGGATCGAGGCCAGTAATACGGATTTAATCAAGGTCTTGTTCATCTCTTTCTCCACTTTGAATATTTATTCAAATATGATTTATTATTCAAGTTAACGATAAGTCGAGATAATCGAACTGTCTACGATTTGCGCAGCTAATTTCTTAAAAAGAGAAAAGGATCACGATCCTGATGGTGAGGATGGAAATAGCGTCACGATATTTTTATCACGCTGAAACCAATGAACGTTAACTTCTTGATTGCCGAGGTTTGCCGAAAATGACGACATGATTTGTAATGTTAATTGCTGAGTCGTGAGTGCGGTGATTTTTGCGCTGGTGAAACCTGGTAGCCCCGATGCCTGATTGGAAAACGCCTTATACAGGCTCTCCTTTGCGCTGAATACCAGGGTTAAGGCGAGCGGAAAGGGCAGGCAGGCATGCTGTAAAATCTGATGTTCGTGGTTATCAATAATGCCATCAGCCAGCTCAACTGCGGTTTGTGGTGTAAAAATAGCTTCTATATCCAGCCCAATGGGATGCGTTGATACGACCGCCAGCGCCGTTGTTGCGCTATGGCTGATGCTGCCAAACAGATCCTGCGGCCACAATGGTTGGCGTTGCACACCGATGCCGGGCACGGTTTTGTGGCCAAATTCACGCAGTGCGTGTACTGCGGCAATACGCCCCGCTAAGTGCTCAGCTTTACGCTTACGCCCACTGGAGTGGAGCTGAGTGTGGTGGGGAAGCCAGAGCAGGTCGTGCTCATGGAAAGTGTCGGGATCAAATTCGACAATGTGCAGCATATGATCTGCGAAAGGGAGCGGGATGTGCGTTGTGTGCATGATTTCTTACGGTTTCCCTCTCCCCGTAACGAGGAGAGGGAAAAACGTTATCAGAAGTGTGTGTTAACGCTCATGAACCACGTCCGGCCCGGTTCGTTATAGGTGTGCGCGCCTGCGCCCGCCATATAATAGCCAGTTTTGTTGTCGCTGGTGGTTTGGGCATTACCTTCACGCCACAGACGTTTGTCGAAGACGTTATCCACGCCGCCGGTCAGGCTGACGTTTTTCGTCACATCCCAGGTCGCACTCAGGCCGACAATGCTGTACGGACTCACTTCCTGGGCTGAACTGCCGGTCACCGGTTTACCCTGGTAATCGTATTTTTTCGGCTGCTGTTTGCCGTACCAGGTGAAGGTGGATTGCAATGACAGATCTTCACGTGCCTGCCAGCTCAGGGTCGAGTTCAGCGTGTATTCAGGAATAATCGACAGGCGTTCGCCGGTCTCTTTATTCTTACTTTGCAGCATGTAGGTAATGTTGTTGGTCCAGGTAACGGTCTCGCTAACCGGCACGTTCAACGTCCCTTCCAGACCTTCCACCACCGCTTTAGGCACGTTTTCCCACTGATAGATATCGGTGTAGGTTGTTGTTGTTTTACCTGTGGTCGGGTTTTGCTGGGTAATCGATGTTCTGCTTAACGGTACGGTTCCTGCTTCAATCTTGTTGCGATAATCGTTGCGGAACCAGGTTACCCCGGCCAGCCAGCCATCACGTTTGAACTCCAGACCAATCTCTTTGTTGATACTGGTTTCGGCCTTCAGATCATCGTTGCCCATCATGTAGCAACCAATACCGGTCGCTGAGCCAGTGGCGTAGCAACCCTGACCTTTACTGTACAGAATGTAGTTCGGGTTGAGCTGATACAGGCTTGGCGCTTTATAGGCGCGCGCAATCCCCATCTTCAGGGTGAAATCATCGCCCAGACCTTGGGACAGGTTCAGGGACGGACTCCAGTTATCGCCCACAATGCTGTGATGATCGAAACGCAAACCTGGCGTCAGCATGGTGCTGTCGGTCAGTTCCATGTTGTTTTCAGCAAACAGAGAGAAAATCTCTGCGTCTGAGTACGGGCTGCGGTTGGTGCTGCTGGACCCAGGAATATTACCGCCCATAAAGGTCTGAGTATTAGAACTCATGTCCTTCATGCGCTGCTGGTTCCATTCGGTACCGAGCGTCAGATTTTGGTTAACCAACAGGTCGAATGGAATGCTAATTTCGCTGTGCAGGGTGACATCCGCCAGGTCAGTGTCGGTAAAATGATTACTGTTAAATAGCCCTTCAAGACCTCCTGCCAGACCTTCACCCAAACGGGAGTTGCGGGTATGTTCGTATTGCGCCCAGTTGCTGGTGGTAATGCCATTGTCCCAGCCGCCGTTCCACGTCAGCGCATAGTTCTGACGGTACATACGGTTGGTTTCTTTACCGTAGTATTTTTTTACCAGTCCGTTGGTTTTGTTATCGTTGTTGGTGTTCTGGGTGTCGCCAGCGTATAGATTGCCCTGGCGGCTGTAGCCGGCTTCAAACTCCAGCGATTGCATTGGCGCAAAATCCCACCGCAGTTGGCCGTTGATATCTTTGTTTTTTACCCCTTCACGACCCGCTGGCATGGTATCTGCGTAGTCGCCCGTACGTGCAGACTGGTGACCATCGTTAATGTCCCACGCGTCGGCCTGGGTTTTGTCGAGGTTACCGTTCAGGCGGAAGCTGAAATCCCCGCCCAGCGGGCCATTCAAACTAAAGTTGGTGCGTTTGGTTGAACCTTCGTCTTTATGTTCCGGGGCGTTGAAATAGGTATTCCAGGAGCCATGCCACTCATCGCCGCCTTTCTTGGTGATGATATTCACCACGCCGCCAGCCGCACCGTTGCCATAGCGTGCCGCGGCAGGACCACGCAGCACTTCAATACGTTCGATCATTTCCGGAGCAACCCATGCGGTATCGCCGCGGGTATCACGCTCGCCGCGCCAGCCCTGACGCACAGAGTTACGGCTGGTTACCGGTTTGCCGTCGATCAGAATCAGGGTGTTTTCCGGCCCCATGCCGCGAATATCGATCTGGCGGTTGTTGCCGCGTTGACCGCTGGTTGAGTTACCGGTCAGGTTGACGCCTGGCATGGTACGGATGATTTCCGACACATCGCGAGCGGGAGGATTCTTACGAATTTCATCAGCGGTAATGGTTGAAACGCCCGGTGCCTGCAGGTTCTGCTGGGCGGCGGTAACCACTATGGTGTCTTCATGAGAGACAGCGGCGCTATCGGTTTGATCTTCTGCCATCGCTGGCAGGGCTACCCCGTAAATCCCTAAATTGACCAATAAGGCCAGTGAATGAATCTTGTTGTTCATTGTATGTCCTGCTGTTCTTTTAGCCACGAGTACCAATGTGCCGTGGTGCGGCATTTGGTCTGATGTCGCCCGCATCCGCGTAAACCCTCCCTTCCAGAAAAAGTACGCAGCGCCAGGCCGGTTTATAAGTGGTGAAAAACTGTGCGCGCTTCCCACAGCGCGACAATACGCTATTGCAAATGCAAATAGTTATCAATAATATTATCAATATATTTCACGCTAGATCATAAAATTTGACAATAAACATGGGGTTATGGCGGTGACGACGTTAAAGATGGGAAGCGAGGCGTGGTGGCAGTCAAAAAAAGGCCCGGAGTGGGAGCGTGAAGACAACGGAAATTATCGGGTAACCTTCTGGTGGCGCGACCCGCAGGGAACGGAAAAAGAGTCAGCCATTCATCGCGTATGGGTCTATATCACCGGCGTCACCGACCACCATCAAAATGCCACCCCGCAGTCGATGCAACGCATTGATGGGACAAATGTTTGGTGCTGGAGTGTTTCCCTTAGCGCCAACTGGCGCGGCAGTTACTGTTTTATCCCAACAGAACGAAATGATATTTTTGCCGCGCAGACGCCGGGCGAAGCGCCTGACCGAACCGTGCTGCGTGAAGGCTGGCGGCAATTGTTGCCGCAGGCTATTGCCGATCCCCTCAATCCGCAGAGCTGGCAGGGCGGTCGTGGCCATGCGGTGTCTGCGCTGGAAATGCCTGATGCACCCGTACAACCGGGATGGGATCGACCTGAAAACCCCGACTCGCCCGCAGTTTGCCTGCAATGGCGTAGCGCCAGGCTCGGCAATACGCGCCGCGTGTGGGTGTTTACCACTGGTGAAGCCCAGCCGGAAGCGCGTCCGCTGGCTATCCTGCTGGACGGACAGTTTTGGGCACAGAGTATGCCGGTCTGGCCTGCGCTGACTTCACTCACCCATCGCGGACACCTCCCGCCCGCTGTTTATCTCCTGATTGATACCATCGACACGGCTCACCGCAGCCGCGAATTGCCGTGTAATGCGGATTTTTGGTTGGCGGTACAGCAGGAGTTATTGCCGCTGGTGAAGACCACGACCGCGTTCAGTGACGACCCGCAGCGTACCGTCGTCGCCGGGCAAAGTTTTGGCGGGCTGTCATCGCTGTATGCCGGGCTGAACTGGCCCGCGCGCTTTGGCTGTGTGCTCAGCCAGTCGGGCTCTTATTGGTGGCCGCATCGCGGTGGTCATCAGGATGGGGCGATCGTTGAGCAACTGAAGAGCGGAAAGATAAGCGCCCAGGGGCTGCGTATTATCCTGGAAGCCGGGATCCGCGAGCCCATTATTTATCGCGCCAATCAGGCGCTATATGCCCAGTTACCCTCTGCACCACAGTCTATTTTCTGGCGTCAGGTTGATGGTGGACACGATGCGCTTTGCTGGCGCGGCGGACTCATGCAAGGGCTGATCACGCTCTGGCAACCGCTTACCGACACGATTTAACCGGACGATGTTCCACGACAGGAGTTGAGTATGGAATTCAGTAACCCCTTCGATAATCCGCAGGGCCAGTTTTACATTCTGCAAAATCCCCAACGTCAGTTTAGCCTTTGGCCGCAGCAATGCTCACTTCCTGCTGGCTGGACGGTCGCGTGCGAACCCCAATCACAGGAAGCCTGCCAGCAATGGCTGGATGCAAACTGGACCACGCTGACGCCAGCGAACTACGTCGATGTGCAGGAGGCTCCATGACTCAACGTTTACCGTTAGTTGCGGCTCAGCCGGGGATCTGGATGGCGGAAAAACTCTCCACATTGCCCTCAGCGTGGAGCGTGGCGCACTACGTAGAATTAACCGGCGAACTGGACGCACCGTTGCTGGCGAAAGCGGTAGTGGCGGGTCTGCAGCAGGCCGATACTCTAAGGATGCGGTTTAGCGAAGATAACGGCGAGGTCTGGCAATGGGTAGACTCTGCGCTTGCCTTTGCGCCACCAGAAATTATCGATCTGCGCGAAAAATCCGATCTGCATGCGACAGCGCGCGCCTTGATGCAGGCAGACCTGCAGCAGGACATCCGTGCTGATGGCACTAAGCCGCTGGTTTTTCACCTGCTCATTCAGGTGGGAGAAAAGCGTTGGTATTGGTATCAGCGTTACCATCATCTGCTGGTTGATGGCTTCAGTTTCCCGGCCATTACCCGCCAGATAGCCGCAATTTACCGCGCATGGCTGCATGGCGAGCCCACGCCGGAATCACCTTTTACGCCATTTTCTGAGGTGGTGGAAGAGTATCAACAGTATCGGCAAAGCGATGCCTGGCAACGCGACGGCGCCTTCTGGACCGAGCAGCGAAAGCAACTCCCACCTCCGGCTTCGCTGTCTAACAAACCCCTGCCAGGGCGGTCGGCCAGCGCGGATATTATTCGTCTGAAGTTAACCGCGCCTGAAGGGGAGTTTCGCCGGCTTGCGGCACGTATGCCAGACGTTCAGCGTGCGGATCTGGCCCTTGCGCTGGTGGCGCTGTGGCTCGGCCGTTTATGCAGCCGAATGGAATATGCCGCCGGGTTTATCTTTATGCGGCGTATGGGGTCGGCGGCGCTCACGTCCACCGGACCGGTTTTAAACGTCCTGCCATTTGGCGTGCAGTTGAATGCGGCAGAAAGCTTGCCTGCACTTGCCCAACGACTGGCCGCACAGTTGAAGAAAATGCGCCGACATCAGCGATATGATGCTGAGCAAATTGTTCGCGACAGCGGGCGCGCAGCCGGTGCCGAACCGCTGTTTGGCCCGGTACTGAACGTGAAAATATTCGACTATCAACTGAATATTCCTGGCGTTCAGGCGCAAACCCATACGTTGGCGACAGGTCCGGTGAACGATCTGGAGCTGGCGCTGTTCCCGGATGAAAACGGCGGGCTGAGTATTGAAATCCTGGCCAATAAACAGCGCTACGATGCCGCGACGCTGGCGCAACATGCATCACGTTTAACCGCGCTTATCGCGCAGTTTGCCGACAATCCGTCGCTATGCTGCGGCGATGCCGGGATGCTGTTGCCGACAGAACATGAGCGGCTGGCGAAGATTAACGACACGACCGTGGCGATCCCGTCCACCACGCTGAGCGCGCTGGTGGCACAGCAGGCCGATAAAACGCCGGATGCCCCGGCGCTGGCTGATGCCCGCTATCAGTTTAGCTATCGTGAAATGCGCCAACAGGTTGTGGCGCTGGCGCGCCGCCTGCGCGAGCGTGGCGTACAGCCTGGTGACAGCGTTGCCGTGGCATTACCGCGTTCCGTGTTCCTCACGCTGGCGCTGCACGGTATTGTTGAGGCGGGAGCCGCCTGGCTGCCATTGGATACCGGATACCCGGACGATCGCCTGCGGATGATGCTCGAAGACGCGAAGCCAAAATTGTTGATCGCGACCGAAGAGCAACTGGCGCGCTTTAGCGATATTCCGGAGCTGGAAAGTCTGTGCTACAACGCGCCGCTGCCAGAAGAGGATGCTGCACCGCTGGCGCTATCTCAACCTAATCATACGGCCTATATTATTTTTACTTCCGGTTCTACCGGCAGACCAAAAGGGGTGATGGTCGGGCAAACAGCCATCGTTAACCGTTTGCTGTGGATGCAAAATCACTATCCACTGACCGCCGATGATGTGGTGGCGCAAAAAACGCCGTGCAGTTTTGACGTCTCGGTATGGGAGTTTTTCTGGCCGTTTATTGCCGGGGCAAAACTGGTCATGGCAGAACCTGAAGCGCACCGCGATCCGCTGGCGATGCAGCAGTTCTTTGCGCAATCAGGGGTGACGACCACGCACTTTGTTCCCTCTATGCTGGCCGCTTTTGTTGCTTCACTGACGCCGGAAACCGCGCGGGAGAGCTGTGCCTCGCTGAAACGGGTATTCTGCAGCGGCGAAGCCTTACCTGCAGATTTATGCCGCGAATGGGAACAGTTGACTCATGCGCCACTGCACAATTTATACGGGCCAACGGAAGCGGCGGTCGATGTGAGCTGGTATCCGGCCTGGGGGGACGATCTCGCTGCCGTAACGGGCAATAGCGTGCCGATTGGCTATCCGGTATGGAATACCGGTTTACGGATCCTGGACGCCATGATGCGCCCGGTGCCCTTTGGCGTGGCAGGTGATCTCTATCTGACGGGGATCCAACTGGCGCAAGGATACCTGGGGCGAGCGGATCTAACCGCGAGCCGCTTTATCGCCGATCCATTTAACCCTGGTGAACGCATGTACCGTACCGGGGATGTGGCGCGCTGGCTGGAGAATGGCGCAGTGGAATACCTCGGGCGCAGCGATGACCAGCTTAAAATTCGCGGACAGCGCATTGAGCTCGGTGAGATTGATCGGGTGATGCAGCAACTGCCAGATGTCGAACATGCCGTAGCCCACGCCTGCGTATTCAACCAGGCGGCGGCGACAGGCGGCGATGCACGACAGTTGGTGGGGTATCTGGTGTCGCAATCGGGGTTACCGCTGGATACGTCTGCATTGCGGGAAACTCTGCGTGAAAAACTGCCTGCGCATATGGTGCCGACGGTATTGTTGCAACTGGCGGAGCTGCCGCTGAGTGCAAACGGTAAACTGGATCGTAAAGCGCTGCCGATGCCGCAGTTGACGTCGCGTACGTCAGGACGTGCGCCGCGAGCAGGGACTGAAACCGCCATCGCGCAGTCTTTTGCGGCTTTGCTGGATTGCGAGGTTAATGACGTAGAGGCTGACTTCTTTGCGCTTGGCGGACATTCGCTGCTGGCGATGAAGCTGGCAGCGCAGTTGAGCCAGATTTTTGAGCGTCAGGTAACGCCTGGGCAAATAATGGTGGCTTCTACTGTTGAACAACTGAGTGCACTGCTGGAGAGCAATGATGATGAACAGTCGCAGCGTCTGGGATTCGAGACGCTGCTGCCGCTGCGTGAAAGTCATGGCCCAACGCTGTTTTGCTTCCATCCGGCGTCGGGTTTCGCCTGGCAGTTTAGCGTGCTGTCGCGTTACCTCAGTCCGCAGTGGTCGATTATTGGCATTCAGTCGCCGCGACCGGATGGCCCTATGCAGACGGCGGAAAACCTTGATGCGGTATGCGAACATCACCTGGCAACGCTGCTCAGCCAGCAGCCTCATGGTCCCTATTATTTATTAGGCTACTCGCTGGGGGGGACGTTGGCGCAGGGAATCGCCGCACGCTTACATGCCAGAGGAGAGACAGTTGCATTCCTGGGGCTGCTGGATACCTGGCCGCCGGAAACGCAAAACTGGCAGGAAAAGGAGGCTAATGGGTTGGATCCCGCGGTACTGGCCGAGATCGAGCGTGAACGTGAAGCGTTTCTGGCAGCGCAGCAGGGGAATGCGTCAGAGGCCTTATTTAATGCTATCGAAGGCAACTACGCCGATGCGGTTCGCCTGCTCACCACGGCACACAGCGTGCCATTTGCTGGTCACGCCACGCTGTTCGTCGCTGAGCGCACCTTAGTGCCGGGTGTCAGTCCTGAACGCAGTTGGTCACCGTGGATATCCAGTCTGGATGTATATCGTCAGGATTGCGCGCATGTCGATATTATCTCTCCCAGCTCGTTTGAGGCGATAGGGCCAATAATAAACACCCTGATCAATAAATCGGTGTAACAAAGCGAATCTTACTATCGCGACGATCAAATAACCCCATGATGTAATAATTATGTTATGGGGTTGATCTTTTTTGGTGTGATGAGGGCGATTAAAAGGGTGAATAAATTCCGAATATAATTTTTGGTAGGGCTTCGTGCACAAAGAGTGTTTCGGATAATTCTTACTAACTGGTAGACTTCTCTTTCGGAAATGTTCTTCTTTGGGTACGGATCTCAGGTCACACACATGTCATCATTAAATATTAAGCAAGATAACGTTTCGGATTTTACTGCGTATCCTCAGCCAGCGGTAAATGCTAACGAAATCGATTTAGTTAATCTAATCGAAATCTTATGGCGCGCCAGGACGAAAATTATGGCGACCGTTTTCGCCTTTGCCTGTGTGGGTATTCTGTTCTCTTTTCTACTACCGCAAAAATGGACCAGTCAGGCCATCGTGACGCCGGCCGAGCCCGTCCAGTGGCAGAACCTCGAAAATACGTTGACCAAATTGCGCGTGCTGGATATGGATATTAACGTTAGCCGTGGTGATGTATTTAACCTGTTTATCAAAAAATTTCAGTCGCCCTCATTGTTGGAAGAGTATCTGCGTTCTTCTCCTTACGTGATGGGACAACTGAAAGGCGCGGATATCGATGAAATGGACCTGCATCGGGCAATTGTCAGGCTCAGTGAAAAAATGAACGCCGTTGACAGCAATGTGGGAAAAAAGAATGAGACTTCGCTGTATACCGCATGGACGCTAAGCTTTACCGCGCCCCAGGCTGAAGAAGCCCAGTCTGTGCTGAAGGGCTATATCCAGTATATTTCTGATGCTGTGGTGAAAGAAACGCTGGAAGATATTCGTAATAAACTGTCCATCAAAACCAGCTTTGAGAAAGAAAGACTGGAGATGGATCGCGTCAGGCTTAAGAATCAACTGGACGCCAAAATCCAGCGACTGAATTATTCACTGGAAATTGCGAATGCCGCTGGGATTAAAAAACCGGTCTACAGTAATGGCCAGGCGGTGAAAGATGACCCTGATTTCTCTATTTCACTGGGCGCTGATGGCATTGCACGTAAATTAGAAATAGAAAAGTCGGTAACGGATGTTGCTGAAATTAACGGTGAATTACGTAACCGCCAATATCACGTTGAACAGCTGTTAGCTATGAATGTGAATGATGTAAAATTTACGCCATTTAAATATCAACTTTCACCTTCGCTACCAGTGCATAAAGATGGTCCGGCAAAATCGATGATCGTTATTTTGGCTGCTTTGCTGGGTGGCATGGTGGCGTGCGGTGGTGTTCTGCTGAATTACGCCATGGTGGCGCGTAAGCAAAAAATGACGTTTATTGACCAACAACTGGTGTGATGACTTTTCGTCTGGCGGCGAACAGTCCGCCAGACGGTAAATCTTGCTATTTATTGCGCCCAAGCGGCACCACTAACGGCGTTCCGGCAACTGGATCGTCGATAATCATACAGCGCAGACCATAGATTTTTTCAATAAGCTGCGCGGTGACGATCTCCTTCGGCGCACCCTCGGCAACAATTTTTCCGTCACGCAGCGCAATCAGATGCGTTGCATAGCGACACGCCTGATTAAGATCGTGCAGAACGGCGGCCAGCGTATACCCTTTCTCCCGGTTTAGCTCACTCAGCAGCTCCAGCAGATCGATCTGATGGCTGATATCCAGCCAGGTGGTAGGTTCGTCGAGCAGCATAATCGACGTTTCCTGCGCCAGCACCATCGCAATCCATGCGCGCTGGCGTTGTCCACCGGAAAGGGTATCCACACTTTGTGACGCAAGATGAGTGATTCCCGTCGCCTGCATTGCGTTTGAGACCGCGATTTCATCCTCATTTCGCCAGCGGGTAAACAATGGCTGGTGCGGGTAGCGCCCACGGGCAACTAGCTCCTGTACCGTAATATCACCCGGCGTGGTGGCGTTCTGCGCCAACAAACCTATTCTGCGAGCAACCTCTTTGCTGGCATAGTGCTGGATATGCTCGCCGTCGAGCCAGACCTTACCGTGCGCGGGCGTCATCAGACGACTAAGCGTGCGCAGTAGCGTTGATTTTCCGCAGCCGTTTGGCCCGATAATCGCGGTGAAGTGACCGTCTGGAATCGACACATTGAGGTTTTCCGCTACGGTAAATTTGCCATAACCCAGCGTTAACTGGTCGCCACGCAAACGGGCTACTGATTCGATCATTTTTTGCGGGACTCCTGAATTAACAAGACGATAAGATAAATACCGCCGAGGCTTACGGTGACAACGCCCACCGGAAGCTGATAAGGCATAAACAGCTGTTGGGCGCATAAATCCGCCATCAACAGCAGCAACGCGCCACACAGCGCCGACAGGGTTAATCCCCAGCGCGATGTGCCGCTAATCCGCCGCGCGATATGTGGGGCGACAAGGGCAATAAACGAGATAGGGCCAGCCAGCGCGGTGGCGGCAGCGGTCAGTACAACCGCAACCAGCATCATCATCAGACGTGAGCGCTCTACGCTGACGCCAAGCGCACAGGCGCTGTCATCACCCATTTCCAGTAAACGCATCCGGCGCACCAGCAGCGTGGCGCACACCAGCATAAGGATAATCAGTGGGGCAGAAGGCCAGGTTTTGGCCCAGGTCAGGCCATTGAGCGATCCGGCGTTCCACAGTCCGGCGGTCAGCGCGGTTTCTAATGATGCCTTCAGCAGTAGCCAGGTGTTGAACGCAACCAGCATGGCGCGTATGCCGATCCCAATAATAATCAGCCGAAAGGTGTCGATACCATTGCGCCAGGCGAGCGCCCAGACCACCAGAGACGTCAGGACCCCGCCAACCATGGCCGCAAGCGCGATAGCGGTGAGATGCTGTCCGAACAGCACCATTGCCACCAGCACACCGCTCCAGGCACCGGTATTGAAACCCATCACATCCGGGCTGCCCAGCGGGTTGCGCATCAGCGACTGGAATATTGCACCGCTCACGCCGAGCGCCGCGCCAATCAATAGCGCCATCAGCACGCGTGGCAAACGCCATTCGGTCACCACCAGCGTAATACTGCGCGGCGCATCGCCAAGCAGAGCGGCAATAATTTGCTGGGTTTCCAGCGTCACGACGCCGCTACGCAGGCTCCACAAGCCAACGGCGAGACAACCTACAACCAGCAGCAGGCTGCTGACGATCAGGCGGCGGGAGAGGTGCATCATGCGCCACCCCCGCGCGGTTTCCGGCGTACCAGAAAGATAAGCACCGGCGCGCCGATAAATGCGCTGACCACTGAAACGCGCAGTTCGCCGGGGACAATCAGGCGACCGATGATATCGGCAATTAACAACAGAGAGGGGGTTGCCAGCAGGGTAACGGGCAGCGACCAACGGTGATCTGCCCCCACCAGCCAGCGCGCCATATGCGGCATCATCAGGCCGATAAAGGCGATAGGGCCGACAATCGCGGTCGCACTGCCGCACAGTACGGTAATCACCAGCAGGCCAATAAACTGCGTGCGAGCGACTTTGCTGCCAAGCGCGGTGGCGGTGTCGCTCCCGAGGCTCAGGCTGTTCAGGGCGCGGCTAAGGAACAACGCGACAGCCGCGGCAATCAGTATCGGCACCAGGACGACCTTCAGCGTTTGCAGGCTGCGGATATCCAATGAACCGGCCTGCCAGAAACGCAACTGATCGTAGACATCCGGGTTGAGCAGGGCGATTCCGGTGGATAATCCTTCCAGTACCGCGCCCAGCGCAACGCCCGCCAGCGTCAGACGCACCGGGCTTAACTGCCCGCCGCCCTGGCTGCCGGTAAATGCCACTATAAGCGACGCGGCCAGCGCCCCGGAAAAGGCCATCAGCAGTTGTTCTTGCGCAGAGGAAAAGCCGAACAGCGCGGCTCCCAGCACAATAGCGAAGCTGGCACCGGAGTTAACGCCCAGAATGCCGGGATCGGCGAGAGGGTTACGCGTGAGCGTTTGCATTAATGCACCAGCCAGACCCAGCGCCCCACCGGCGAGAAGCCCCGCCAGCGTGCGCGGCAGTCGCGCGTCCAGCACGATGGTGCAATCAGCGCTTTGACAACTGCTGGTAAGTGCATCCAGCACCACGGAGGCAGGTAGCGACTTGGCGCCAATAACCAGACTTAATATCGTGGTGAGAACAAGTAATAACAATAGTCCGGGAACGGCGAAGGCACGTGTCGCGGAAACAGAGCATGACATATCAACTTCCCTGATAATGATAGTAATTATCGTTATCGATCTTATTTGGATATGTTAGCATGTGCAGCCATCGAATGGATATTGAAAAAGTACCTGGTAAGGCTCTGTAATGAATCGACAATCCTGGCTGCTCAATCTCAGCCTGTTAAAGACCCACCCTGCATTTCGCGCCGTCTTCCTCGCCCGTTTTATTTCCATTGTCTCTCTGGGGCTACTCGGCGTGGCGGTTCCGGTACAGATCCAGATGATGACCCAGTCGACCTGGCAGGTAGGTTTGTCAGTGACGTTGACCGGCAGCGCAATGTTTATTGGTCTGATGGTGGGCGGGGTGCTGGCCGACCGCTATGAGCGTAAAAAAGTGATCCTGTTGGCTCGTGGAACCTGCGGAATCGGCTTTATTGGTCTGTGTCTGAATGCGCTGCTGCCCGAACCGTCGTTACTGGCGATTTATTTGCTTGGCTTATGGGACGGTTTCTTTGCCTCGCTGGGCGTGACCGCGTTGCTGGCGGCAACACCGGCGCTGGTTGGCCGGGAGAATTTGATGCAGGCCGGGGCGATTACCATGTTGACGGTACGTCTGGGTTCGGTTATTTCGCCGATGCTTGGCGGGGTATTGCTCGCGACCGGTGGCGTGGCGTGGAACTACGGTCTGGCGGCGGCGGGCACTTTCATTACCTTGCTGCCGTTGCTGAGCCTTCCTGCGCTGCCACCTCCGCCGCAGCCGCGCGAGCATCCGCTAAAATCGCTGCTGGCAGCATTTCGCTTTCTGCTTGCCAGCCCGCTGATTGGCGGCATTGCGCTGCTTGGCGGTCTGTTGACTATGGCGAGCGCCGTGCGCGTGTTGTACCCCGCGTTGGCGATTAACTGGCAAATGTCGAGTGCGCAAATAGGTCTGCTGTATGCGGCCATTCCTCTTGGCGCGGCGGTGGGCGCGTTGACCAGCGGGCAACTGGCGCACAGCGTGCGTCCGGGACTGATCATGCTGGTATCGACCGTGGCTTCGTTCCTGGCTATCGGTCTGTTTGGGTTGATGCCGGTCTGGGAGCTTGGCGTTGTCTGCCTGGCGCTGTTCGGTTGGCTGAGTGCGGTCAGCTCTTTGTTGCAGTACACCCTGTTACAGACGCAGACGCCAGAAGCGATGCTCGGGCGAATTAACGGTTTGTGGACTGCGCAGAACGTAACAGGAGATGCGATCGGCGCGGCGCTGTTAGGGGGGTTGGGGGCGATGATGACACCGGTTGCTTCGGCAAGCGTAAGTGGGTTTGGGCTGGTGATTGTCGGTCTGCTACTGCTGCTGTTGCTGGGAGAAGTGCGCCGATTCCGACAAATGCCTGTGAATGCCGGATAGCGTTGTCCTCTACGGTTTGTAGGCCGGATAAGGCGTTAGCCGTATCCGGCGCTGGCGATTAAAAGAGAGCTGACAGACGTTGCAGCAGCAAGGTCGCGCTGTAGTAGTCGAGACGGAAGGTTTCCGTACCCAGGGCGTAAACACGTTTATTCTGCACGGCCGGCAGATGTGCCAGCAGCGGATTAGCATAAATGGCGTCGGCATCTTTGTTGTCGCCAGCGAACAGGAACAGCGCTTCGCCGTTCAGGCCAGCCGCCAGGTTCTCACCGCCAAGCTGGATGATATCGTGGCGTTTGCCCTGACTCTGGCTGGTGTGCAATCCGGCAGGCAGCGGTGCCAGGGTGAAACCTAACTGCTCCATCAGCTTGCCCTGCGCCGACTCAGGCGTCCACAGGTTGGCGCTGTGCGCTGCAGCGGTGTACACCAGCGCGCTGACCGGTTGCGGCGGCAGGGTAATACGCTGCTTGACCGCCTGCAGTTGCTTATCAAACTCGGCAATACGCGCAGCCGCCTGTTGCTCCTGACCGGTAATTTCACCTAACTGCGTCAGCAGCGCCTGCCAGCTTTTGTCGTCGTAATTAATGATTAGCGTTGGCGCAATGGTGGACAACTGATCGTATAGCGCGAGGGCTGAATCTCCCCCGGTGGCGCTGATCAGAATCAGATCCGGCATTTGCGCCGCCACGGCCTCAGCGCTCGGTTCGCCGATATACAGGCGGCTCAGTTTGCGCGCTTTTGCCACTTCGCTCCACTGGCGTAAAAAGCCCTGTGCATCGCCGATGCGATTGTTCGGCGTAGTAGCGCCGCTGGCGATGACCGGGGCATCAATTGCCAGCAGCGAGCCGGTGAGGGTGACGCTGGTGGAGACAATTCGCTGCGGCTTATGTTCCAGCGTATGCGTACCACGACTGTCGGTAACCTGACGCGGCCAGTCGGCGGCATAACCTGAAGAAATTCCTGAAATAGACAAACCTGCCAGTAAGAGCACGGTGCGGCAAAAAGAGGGGAGACTCACGAATCAGCATCCTGTTATCAGTATAAGTAATGCTTCTCATTTTCATTGTTAGTGGACAAGGATGCAAGCCAAAGTCGCACATTGTGCTGCCACAAGAGTTGACATACCGCCGCTTTGCTTTTAGGTTAGCGACCGAAAATATAAATGATAATCATTATTAGAGCTTTTATCATTTTTGGAGGATGATATGGAAACGTCACTGGCCGAGGAAAAAACGCAGACTATGCCGACGCTCGCTCCCGACAGTTTTTTCTTTATGTCGCCGTACCGTAGTTTTACGACGTCAGGATGCTTCGCCCGCTATGCGGAACCGGCAATTGATGGCGATTCGCCAGACAGCCCTTTCCAACAAAAAATGCATGCGCTGTTTGCTGATGCCAAAGCGCAGGGTATCGCTAACCCCATCATGGTCGGAGCGATTCCTTTTGACACCCGCCAGCCGTCATCGCTGTTTATTCCCCAGTCATGGCAGACTTTCTCCCGAACGGCGAAGCAGCAATCATCTCGTTACTTTAACGCGCATCAGTCGCTGAACGTTGTTGAACGTAAATCGATCCCGGAACAGAACTTCTTTGAAGATATGGTCACTCGCGCGGCTGCGCTGACGGCAACCCCGGAAGTCGACAAAGTGGTGTTGTCACGCCTGATCGATATCACCGCTGATGCCAATATTGACAGCGGGGCGCTGCTGGAGCGCCTGGTGGCGCAAAATCCGGCGAGCTACAACTTTCACGTTCCCCTTGAAGACGGTGGCGTATTGATTGGCGCCAGTCCGGAACTGCTGTTACGCAAAGAAGGCGATCGTTTCAGCTCATTACCGCTGGCAGGCTCGGCACGACGTCAACCGGACGATGTGCTGGACCGTGAGGCGGGCATCCGCCTGCTGGCGTCCGAAAAGGATCGCCATGAGCACGAACTGGTGACGCAAGCCATGAAAAATGTCCTGCGCGATCGCAGCCGTGAACTGCAACTCCCTTCTTCTCCGCAACTGGTCACCACGCCTACGCTCTGGCACCTCGGCACGCCGTTTGAGGGTAAAGCCAACACGCAAGAAAACGCCCTGACGCTCGCGTGCCTGCTGCATCCGACGCCTGCGCTGAGCGGCTTCCCGCATCAGGTTGCGCGCAAACTTATCGCCGAGCTGGAGCCGTTCGATCGCGAACTGTTCGGTGGCATTGTCGGCTGGTGTGATGCCCAAGGCAACGGCGAATGGGTGGTGACGATCCGTTGTGCGAAGCTGCTGCGTAATCAGGTACGTTTCTTTGCCGGTGCCGGGATTGTTCCGGCTTCGTCCCCGGTTGCGGAATGGCGTGAAACGGGAGCCAAACTCTCCACGATGTTGAATGTTTTTGGACTGCATTAAGAGCCTTATTGACCAGGCCTCTAAGGAGCGATAATGAGTATTCCTTTCACCCGTTGGCCGGAGGAGTTTGCCCGCCGCTATCGTGAAAAAGGTTACTGGCAGGATTTGCCGCTGACCGACATTCTGACCCGTCACGCCGACAGCGACCATACGGCGGTGATCGATGGCGAACGCCATCTGAGCTATCGTCAACTGAATCAGGCCACTGACAATCTCGCCTGCAGTCTGCGCCGTCAGGGGATCAAACCCGGCGAAACCGCGTTGGTGCAACTGGGCAACGTGGCTGAGTTGTATATCACTTTCTTTGCGCTGCTCAAGCTGGGCGTAGCTCCGGTGCTGGCATTATTCAGCCATCAGCGTAACGAACTTAACGCCTATGCCAAACAGATTGAACCGGCGCTGCTGATTGCCGATCGTCAGCATGCGCTGTTTAGCGGGGACGATTTTCTTAACGCTTTTGTGGCTGAACACAATTCAGTGCGCGTGGTGCAACTGCGCAATGATGAAGGCGAACACAATCTGCAAACGGCGATAAGCCAGCCTGCGACTGATTTTTCCGCCACGCCATCGCCTGCTGATGAGGTGGCCTATTTCCAGCTTTCTGGCGGGACTACCGGGACGCCAAAGCTGATTCCTCGTACCCATAACGATTACTACTACAGCGTGCGTCGCAGCAATGAGATTTGCCGCTTCACCGGGGAAACGCGTTATTTATGCGCGATCCCGGCGGCGCATAACTACGCGATGAGTTCGCCTGGCGCGTTGGGGGTATTCCTGGCTGGCGGCACCGTCGTGCTGGCGGCTGACCCGAGCGCCACCCTGTGCTTCCCTCTGATTGAACAGCATCAGGTTAACGTCACGGCGCTGGTGCCGCCAGCGGTGAGCCTGTGGCTGCAAGCAATTGCGGAGTGGGGGAGCAATGCGCAATTGGCTTCGCTGACGCTGCTACAGGTCGGTGGGGCTCGGCTTTCCGCCTCGCTTGCGGCGCGTATTCCGGCGGAGATCGGCTGCCAGCTGCAGCAGGTCTTCGGCATGGCGGAAGGGCTGGTGAACTACACCCGTCTGGACGACAGTCCTGAACGCATCATCAATACCCAGGGCCGCCCGATGTGTCCCGATGATGAAGTCTGGGTAGCAGACGCTGACGGCAACCCTTTAGCCGAGGGAGAAACCGGGCGCCTGATGACGCGTGGCCCATACACCTTCCGCGGCTACTTCAACAGTCCTGAGCACAATGCCAGCGCCTTTGACGCCAACGGTTTTTACTGCTCCGGCGATCTGATCGCCATCGATCGAGATGGCTACATCACCGTCCAGGGACGCGAGAAAGATCAGATCAACCGCGGTGGGGAGAAGATCGCTGCAGAAGAGATTGAAAACCTGCTGCTGCGCCACCCGATGGTGATCCATGCCGCGCTGGTCAGTATGGATGACGAACTGATGGGCGAGAAAAGCTGTGCCTGGTTGGTGGTAAAAGAGCCGCTGCGAGCGGTGCAGGTGCGTCGTTTTCTACGCGAACAGGGCGTAGCGGAATTTAAATTACCTGACCGCGTGGAGTGCGTTGAGTCGTTACCGCTGACTCCGGTTGGGAAAGTAGATAAAAAACAATTACGTCAGTGGCTGGCATCACGTTCACTGGCCTGAAGGAGAATAAGAGATGGCAATTCCTAAACTGCAGGCTTATGCGCTACCCACGGCGCTTGATGTTCCGGTGAACAAAGTGGACTGGGCGTTTGACCCCGAACGCGCCGCACTGCTGATCCACGACATGCAGGACTATTTTATCGGTTTTTGGGGCGATAACTGCCCGATGATGGAGCAGGTCGTCGCTAACATCGCCGCACTGCGTCAGTACTGCAAAGAGCATAACATTCCGGTGTATTACACCGCTCAGCCGAAAGAACAAAGTGATGAAGACCGCGCACTGCTCAATGATATGTGGGGACCGGGACTGACGCGTTCGCCGGAACAGCAAAAAATCGTAGAGGCGCTGGCGCCGGATGAAGCGGATACCATTCTGGTGAAATGGCGTTACAGCGCATTTCATCGCTCCCCGCTGGAACAGATGCTTAAGGAAACCGGACGTAATCAACTGATCATTACCGGCGTGTATGCGCATATTGGCTGTATGACCACCGCAACGGACGCCTTTATGCGCGACATCAAGCCGTTTATGGTTGCCGATGCGTTGGCAGACTTTAGCCGTGACGAACATCTGATGTCGCTGAAATACGTGGCGGGACGCTCCGGGCGTGTGGTGATGACTCAGGAATTATTACCGACGCCGGTACCGGCCAGCAAAGATGCGTTACGCAGCATTATTCTGCCGCTGCTCGATGAGTCCGAAGAGCCGATGGATGACGAAAACCTGATCGACTACGGACTGGATTCTGTGCGCATGATGGCGCTGGCGGCGCGCTGGCGTAAGGTTCATAGCGATATTGACTTCGTGATGCTGGCGAAAAACCCGACCATTGACGCCTGGTGGACGCTGCTCTCTCGCGAGGTGAAGTAATGTCTGGATTTGACTTCGCAGGGAAAACCGTCTGGGTAACCGGCGCGGGAAAAGGGATTGGCTACACCACGGCGCTGGCGTTTGTGAAAGCGGGTGCTGAGGTGACAGGATTCGATCGTGAATTTTCTCAGAATAACTACCCGTTTGCCACCGAAGTGCTGGATGTGGCGAATGCTGAACAGGTGGCTGAGGTGTGTCAGCGCGTCCTGCAAACGCGCGAGCGGTTGGATGTGTTGGTCAATGCGGCGGGTATTTTGCGTATGGGGGCCACCGATGCGCTGAGCATTGAGGAGTGGCAGCAGACGTTTGCGGTTAACGTTGGTGGGGCGTTCAATCTGTTTCAGCAGACGATGGCGCAGTTTCGTCGCCAGCAGGGCGGGGCAATCGTGACCGTCGCGTCGGATGCGGCGCACACGCCGCGTATCGGTATGAGCGCATACGGTGCGTCAAAAGCCGCGCTGAAAAACCTGGCACTGACCGTCGGACTTGAACTGGCAGGCAGCGGTGTGCGTTGCAATGTGGTTTCGCCAGGCTCGACCGACACCGACATGCAGCGTACGTTGTGGGTCAGCGATGATGCGGAGCAACAGCGCATTCGTGGGTTTGGCGAGCAGTTTAAGCTCGGCATTCCGCTGGGGAAAATCGCTCGTCCACAGGAAATCGCTAACACGATTTTATTCCTCGCTTCCGATCTGGCGAGCCACATTACGCTTCAGGATATCGTGGTGGACGGCGGCTCCACGCTGGGGGCATGACGATGATCTGGAAACGTCATTTAACGCTGGATGAACTCAATGCCACTAGTCAGAACACGATGGTGGCGCATTTAGGCATGGTCTATACCCGACTGGGGGATGATGTGCTGGAAGCCGAAATGCCGGTGGATAGCCGGACGCATCAGCCGTTTGGTCTGCTGCACGGCGGCGCGTCGGCGGCCCTGGCGGAAACATTGGGTTCGATGGCGGGTTATCTGATGACTCGCGACGGGCAGTGTGTGGTGGGTACGGAACTGAACGCCACGCACCATCGGGCGGTTGCGCAGGGGAAAGTGCGCGGCGTTTGCCAGCCGTTGCACCTCGGGCGTCAGAGTCAAAGCTGGGAAATCGTCATCTTTGATGAGCAGGGACGACGCTGTTGCACCTGTCGTTTAGGCACTGCGGTGATGGGGTGAGTCGCCCGACAAAGTAAAATGAAATTGCAGGGTTAACGGCTAAATGAAGTGATCCAGTTAACAATGCAATGTAAATACTCAGTGATACTTCGGGTTTACATGGTTGTCAGGTTGTTAAATTCAGAAAAGATGTTATAGAAACAAAATGTAACATCTCTCTGACCAGGACAACGGAAAACCAAGTATGAATAAATCAGGGAAGTACCTCGTCTGGACAGTGCTCTCCGTTATGGGAGCATTTGCCCTCGGCTATATCGCATTAAATCGTGGCGAACAGATCAACGCGTTGTGGATAGTCGTGGCGTCGGTCTGTGTCTACCTTATCGCTTACCGTTTCTACGGCCTGTACATCGCGAAAAATGTACTGGCGCTGGACCCGACGCGTATGACGCCTGCCGTGCGTCATAACGATGGTCTGGACTATGTTCCTACCGATAAAAAAGTGCTGTTTGGCCACCATTTCGCGGCGATTGCTGGAGCGGGTCCATTAGTTGGACCGGTGCTGGCGGCGCAAATGGGCTATCTGCCGGGTATGATCTGGCTGCTTGCCGGGGTGGTACTGGCGGGGGCGGTGCAGGACTTTATGGTGCTGTTTGTTTCTACCCGTCGCGATGGTCGTTCCCTTGGCGAACTGGTGAAAGAAGAAATGGGCCCAACGGCGGGCGTCATTGCGCTGGTGGCCTGTTTTATGATCATGGTGATTATCCTCGCGGTACTGGCGATGATCGTCGTGAAAGCGCTGACCCACAGCCCGTGGGGAACCTACACCGTCACCTTTACTATCCCGCTGGCGATCTTCATGGGGATTTACCTGCGTTATCTGCGCCCGGGCCGCATTGGTGAAGTGTCGGTCATCGGTCTGGTATTCCTGGTGTTTGCTATTATTTCCGGCGGCTGGGTGGCTGAAAGCCCGACCTGGGCACCGTACTTTGACTTTACCGGCGTACAGTTGACCTGGATGCTGGTGGGATACGGCTTTGTCGCCGCTGTGTTGCCGGTGTGGCTGCTGCTGGCACCGCGTGATTATCTCTCTACCTTCCTGAAAATCGGTACCATTGTTGGTCTGGCGGTAGGGATTCTGATCATGCGTCCGACGCTGACCATGCCTGCGCTGACCAAGTTTGTTGACGGTACAGGCCCGGTCTGGAGCGGTAACCTGTTCCCGTTCTTGTTTATTACCATCGCCTGCGGTGCGGTCTCTGGTTTCCACGCGCTGATTGCCTCCGGCACCACGCCGAAGATGCTGGCGAATGAAGGTCAGGCCTGTTTTATTGGCTACGGCGGGATGCTGATGGAATCCTTTGTCGCCATTATGGCGCTGGTGGCGGCCTGCGTTATCGACCCGGGCGTCTATTTTGCGATGAACAGCCCGATGGCTGTACTGGCACCTGCCGGAACCACCGATGTGGTTGCGTCAGCGGCACAGGTTGTGAGCAGTTGGGGCTTTGTTATCACGCCTGATACGCTGCATCAGATTGCGAACGATGTCGGCGAACAATCCATTATCTCCCGCGCAGGCGGTGCGCCGACGCTGGCGGTGGGCATGGCGTATATTCTGCATGGTGCGCTGGGCGGCATGATGGATGTGGCGTTCTGGTATCACTTCGCCATTCTGTTTGAAGCCCTGTTTATTCTGACGGCGGTAGACGCCGGTACGCGCGCCGCACGCTTTATGCTGCAGGATCTGCTGGGCGTGGTGTCACCGGGTCTGAAACGTACTGATTCCCTGCCTGCGAACCTGCTGGCAACGGCGCTGTGCGTGCTGGCCTGGGGTTACTTCTTGCACCAGGGCGTGGTGGATCCATTGGGTGGTATTAATACCCTGTGGCCACTGTTTGGTATCGCCAACCAGATGCTGGCCGGTATGGCGTTGATGCTTTGCGCGGTGGTGCTGTTCAAGATGAAACGTCAGCGCTACGCGTGGGTGGCGCTGGTGCCAACGGCCTGGCTGCTGATTTGTACCCTGACCGCCGGCTGGCAGAAAGCGTTTAGCCCGGATGCGAAAATTGGCTTCCTCGCCATCGCTAACAAGTTCCAGGCGATGATCGACAGCGGTAATATTCCGGCGCAGTACACTCAGTCGCAGCTGACGCAGTTGGTGTTTAACAACCGCCTGGATGCGGGTCTCACTATCTTCTTCATGGTAGTCGTTGTGGTGCTGGGTCTGTTCTCCATCAAAACTGCACTGGCAGCACTGAAAGAGGACAAACCTACGTCGAAAGAAACGCCATACGAACCGATGCCTGAGAATGTCGAAGAGATCGTGGCGCAGGCGAAAGGCGCGCACTAATATTCTCTTAACCAACGAGCCCTCTCCTGAATGGGGAGGGCGTTTGTTCGACAGGGAACCACTATGTTTGAAACGCTCTCTAAAGCCGGGAAGTATTTGGGTCAAACCGCCCGATTAATGATAGGTGTGCCGGATTACGACAACTATGTTGAGCATATGCGCGTCACGCATCCGGACCTGACGCCAATGACCTACGAAGAATTTTTCCGCGAACGCCAGGATGCGCGCTACGGGGGGAAAGGCGGCGCACGCTGCTGTTAATGCTCTTCATCATTCAAGCTGCAGGCGTGTTCACCCTGGTCACTTACCTTTGTAAGCTCCAGGGTTTCGCTGCGTTGCCGCCATCAGGCATCCCACACCATAATCACACCGTAAACGATTCTACTTTTTCGAACGCTGCGCGCAGCGTCTGTGGCGTTAACGTTACCGGCAGCGCATGAATGGACTCCACCGGGCGCAGGGTGTGCGCAATCACGTTGTCGATTTCGGCGCGGTTGTTGATGTCCACGTCCAGTTGAGCCAACCGGGTTGGCAGGTTGAAGCGCTGATAGGCGGTAATTAACTGCGCCAGCACATCATCTTGTCCCAGCAGCGCGCTTTGCACCAGTATGCCGTACGCCACTTTGGTGCCATGTAAAAACTTCTCCGTTTGCGGGAGCACGGTCAGGCCATTATGTACCGAATGCGCCGCCGCCACGCGGGTGTAGCGCTCACCCAGACCGCCGACCATGCCGCCTCCGGCAATAATTGCATCCACCACATCGCAAAACGTGCGGCTTAACGTGCCTTGTTGCTTATCGACCAGCGCCTGCTCGCTGCTTTCCAACAGGACGTCGCGGATCGTCTGCGCAGCATGGATACCCAGACGTACGGTCAGAGGCAGGTTTTCCGGCTCAGGTGCGAGCACGACGGCCTCGTACCATTTCGCCAGCGTGTCGCCGATCCCCGCCAGTAAGTATTCTTCAGGCGCATTGAGAACGATCTCTGGCTCGACCAGCACGAGGAAATTGGCGTCAGCGAAAATTTCGAAATGCAGCGCCTGGCCTGCATCGTTGTACCAGACGGAGAGCGGTGTCCATGCGGCGCAGGTCGCTGCGATAGTAGGAATACCGACAAAAGGCAGACCCAGACGACGAGCCAGCGCTTTGGCTGTGTCGAGCAATGTCCCGCCGCCCACACCAATCACCACGCTGCGATTCTCTCCTGACTCTTTTGCCAGTTGAGTAACATCGGTTTCGCTGCAATGTCCCGTAAACAGCAGGTGCCTGGCATCGGCAAGATGAAATGCCTCAGGCAGATAAGGGCGGGCCGCGTCGATGGCGCGTTCACCGTACACCCAGACGGCGCGTGAGAGTTGCTCTGCGGTGAAAAAATCGTTGAGTCTTGACAGGCTGCCGGGATGGGAAAAATAGTTGGCCGGGCCGGTGACGACGCGAATCTCGGTATTACTCATGTTGTGTTGTCCTTTTGGCTGTCCTGTCAATGCAGGTTATTTTTATATAGACGTCTGAACGTCTTGATTGCCAAATACTAGCATCGTGCTATAGTGGCTTCAACCACAACATCACCCGCTGGGATAACAATAATGAGTAATAACCCGCTGATTCCGCAAAGCAAACTGCCTAATCTTGGCACCACTATCTTCACGCAAATGAGCGCGCTGGCGCAGCAGCATCAGGCCATTAACCTCTCGCAGGGATTTCCTGATTTTGACGGGCCACTCTTTTTGCAGGAACGTCTGGCGTATCACGTCGCGCATGGCGCAAACCAGTATGCGCCGATGACGGGCGTACAGCCGCTGCGCGAAGCCATTGCGGATAAAACCGCGCAGTTGTACGGCTATAAACCTGATGCGAATAGTGAAGTGACCGTGACGGCGGGGGCCACAGAAGCGCTGTTCGCCGCAATTACGGCGCTGGTGCGTCCTGGCGATGAGGTGATTTGTTTTGACCCGAGCTACGACAGCTATGCACCCGCGGTCGAATTATCCGGCGGCGTAGTTAAACGTATCGCGCTGCAACCGCCGTCTTTTCGCGTCGACTGGCAGGAATTTAGCGCTGTACTCAGCGAACGCACCCGACTGGTGATCCTTAACACGCCGCACAATCCTTCCGCCACCGTATGGCATCACGCCGATTTTGATGCCCTGTGGCAGGCAATTAAAGAACGCGAGATCTTTG
This sequence comes from Citrobacter sp. 506, assembly GCF_050434985.1. Taxonomy (NCBI): domain Bacteria; kingdom Pseudomonadati; phylum Pseudomonadota; class Gammaproteobacteria; order Enterobacterales; family Enterobacteriaceae; genus Citrobacter; species Citrobacter sp. 506. The sequence goes on along the minus strand of NZ_JBNDJN010000001.1, from coordinate 1,664,148 downwards.
TCATCAGCGACGAAGTTTATGAGCACATTTGCTTCGCCGGACAAGGACATGCCAGCGTGCTGGCGCATTCACAGCTGCGCGAACGCGCCGTTGCCGTTTCATCGTTTGGGAAGACCTACCATATGACCGGCTGGAAAGTCGGCTACTGCGTTGCGCCTGCCGCCATTAGCGCTGAATTACGCAAGGTACACCAGTATCTGACGTTCTCAGTTAATACGCCGGCTCAGTTGGCGCTGGCGGATATGCTGCGGGAGGATCCAACACACTATCGTGAGTTGCCAGCCTTTTATCAGAAAAAACGCGATGTGTTGGTGCACGCGCTGCGTGACAGCCGACTGGAAATTTTGCCGTGTGAAGGCACCTATTTTCTGCTGGTCGATTACAGTGCCGTCTCCACGCTTAACGACGTTGAGTTTTGCCAGTGGCTGACCAAAGAAGTGGGCGTTGCCGCGATCCCGTTGTCGGTTTTCTGCGCCGATCCTTTCCCGCATAAGCTGATTCGCCTATGTTTTGCCAAGCAAGAATCGACGCTGCTGGCGGCAGCCGAACGTCTGGTTGCACTGTAGTTATTTTACTGTCCAGGCTTTGGAGAAGCGACGGTCGGCAAACAACTCTTGCAGACCGTTAATTTGTTTCAGACGTAAAACCTCATCGTCGTCCATACCTAACTCTTTACTGATTTTCTCTGCGCTCCATCCCAGTAGTGATAATTCACGAACGATTTCCGACATGGCATGAATTTTATGCCGCCCACGGGCACGGTTATGACGAATTGTCGCTGCCATGCGTTCATGGCGCTCACGCTGTAAACAGGTGACCGGCAGGTAGCCATGCAGGCGTGATTTCAGCGACGGTTTGCTTTTACCTAGCTCATGACGGTGGAAACCATCGACAATTTCGTATTCTTCCGCCGTGGAGTGAACTACCACGATGGGCTGCGTGAATCCGTCTGCTTCGAGGGATTTCTGCAGCAGCTTTTTCTCCGGAGGCGCAACGTTATTAGGGTTATAGTCATTGGGTGAGATATGCTCGTTTTTAATCCATAGTACACAGTCTACTGGCTCTTCGCGAAAAGGGCTGACGCTGTGGATAGCCATTCTGAATTGGTTGATTGCTTCAATTCGTTCTTCTTCTGACAGCCCAGAAAGAAAACCAGTGAGTTCTTGAGTTAGTCGGTGTTGCATAAGATTCCCCATTGCTGGCGTTTTATTTTCATGCGTTCATTATAACGTTGGTAGTTTTTGGGTTTTGTGGGGCTGAATGACAGCGCCCGGCACCAGTAGTCGTTATTCAGCAGGACTTTACAGATACGCCGCCATGACGGAATATCCGCTGAGCCAATATCTTTTTCCTGAGTTTGCGGGATATTGTCCATGCCCTTTTTCTTATACCACTGCAAATAGATGGCGATTTTATTGCGATAATGCTCAGCGGTCTTTTCCGGCATGCTGTTGAGCAGCAGCATGGCGTATTCCTGCCAGTTTAAATGTTCGGGTTTCAATATTTTGCGGTGCCCGTAAAAATGGTTGTCCTGACCGGCATAAATTCCGCCACTTTTTACACCGCTGACACGGGCGCACATGGTTGCCCAACGCTCGGGTTCAATGACGTGATATAGCCATAATCCCTGACGCTGTTCCGGGCCAAAGGGCTCACAAATACGCATGTAACGTGTTGGGACACCGGCCTGATACATGAGATTGTATAAGGGATTGCACGACATTCTGGTTTTTGCGAACCAGGTCCAGATATCGGCAGTTTTCCAGTCATAAATCGGGTAAATATACCAGGTATGCCCGCCGGGGGCGCTGGTGGTCCAGGGTTTATCATCGGCAAAGCGCTGCTTTTGCGAATTGGCAATGGCGACAAAACGATTATATGACTCATCGGCGCGGATCCCGACCATCATGCCGGCTGGACGTTTCTCTGAATACCAGTCAGCGAACTCGCGAACAAATTGTTCAAAGGTCATGCCGGGTTGATAGAAGGAGAAATAATCTGGATCGGTTATGGCATCCGTGGGAGGCTGGCGAACCCACGGAGTACCTGGTTCCCAACACTGCCATTCTGGCTGAAATTGAGAGAGTGAATTCTGGGTGGTGAGCGGTAAAGCCACCCAATAAAAGCGCTCGATGACATCAGAATAACGTGCACGAAGCGCCTCAACATAATCAATAGTGCAGGAAAACTGGGCTTCCCAGTCGATAAATAGTACGTCAATTTTTTTATGCAGTTGGCGTGCAAGCATAGCTGTCAGATGTAACATCAGTCCTGAATCTTTCCCGCCGGAGAAAGAGACACAAACCCGAGGCAGAGTTTCCAGCGCCCAGGTTATGCGCTCCAGAGCGGCGTCCAGCACGTTTTGATCAAGCGGGATTTTATAAATAGACATATTAAACTCATATCAAAATTATTATTTAAAACAATAACAAATGCTGACAATAAGATATGCTAATTTTTTCCAGGTGCAACGTTTTAATACATTCATGGTTATTTTGAATTGCCTTCATTCATAAAAATATAAAATGAATAGGTAAAGCTCTACTTGTTAGTCCTTTGGTCATTTTTATCATTTATTTTATTAATTAAATTAACGAAGCCAGTATTGTTGAGTGACGCTCTGTTATACATTAAAAATAAATTTATTTTGGGTAAGGGGATATCGATACGGATCTCTTTTAAATTAAATGAGCCGATATATTGTTCGTAAACATCTCTTGGTAACAGACCTATGATATCTGTGTTTGAAATAATATTAATGATCGTTATTAATGAGTCGCTGCGGAAGCCAATATCTCGATTAGCCAGCAATGCGCTGGTTTTTTGCCAGTATTCTTTAACGCCAGGATCTTCAGAGATAAGTTGCGTGAACTGTTCTTTTAATATTGTTTCAAGCGTACTTTCTCCATTAATTCTCGGATGGTTTTTGTTGCAAACTAATATTGTTTCAGCAGTTTTAAATGGCGAGCATATTATCGAACGATTACTCACTGGAGCGGTAGCAATGACTAAATCTGCTTTTCTGTAAGCCAACAGATTTTCCGTGCTTTCAGCAGTGATCAGTATGTTATGGTGCTCAATTTCGACATGCGAGTCTTCTCTGAGAAAATGAATAACTTCCTCGATGTTGATAATGGTTGGCAGTTGTGGACAGTAAATAACGAATTTTTTCTTCAGACTGGAGTTATTCATGATGTTTAGTGTCTGCTCCAGACTGTTGAGGTTTTTCTCAAGATGATGATGGAGGTTAATCCCCATAATCGTTGGCGTTAGGCCTTTTCCGGAGCGGATAAACAGTGGGTCATTAAATTGTGTGCGTAGCCGTTGCAGTGACTGGCTAACGGCAGAGGGGGTGATATACAAAGTTTCGGCAGCTTTAGTGATACTCAAATGTTGATAAATACACTCAAAGATAACCAATAGATTGAGATCGAACTTTTTAAGGTCATAGAGGTTAGCCATACATACCTTCCTGTGATGGTCATGTTTTGAAAAATTTAATTCTGAAATATTTTAAGTTGTGAATATTCTTGTGATTTATGTTTGTGTGCTTAATGAATTATTAATTTAAACTAAAAATAGCACATGTTGCGTAATTTTGACCAAAAAAGTTAATTTAAATGAGTGATTGACATGGGAATGATAACAACCACTCATTTTTTCACATTTATTTATTACCCATGATAATGTTTAATTTCTCCTTATCCGGTAAGCCGACTTCCTGTTGTAACGTATCGTCTTTACTCATGTAATAGATAGCCGGCGTGACGTTGGCGCCTAAATCATCCATCAACTTTTGATTGATATTCAACACTTTCATCTGCTCCGGTGAGACGGAAGTCGGGATTTGTAGCTTCATTTTCCCACCGGATGCCTCATAGTCATGCCAGGTCTTGGCCGGATCTTTTGCGGCCAGAATCGCTGCGGCGGTAGCCGGGCTTTCGGGTTTAATTACGCCAACCAGTAATGTGCGCAACTGAACTTTACCTGAGTCCACCCACGGGCGAGCCTGCTGCCAGAACTGTTTGCAATAGGGACAGAAGGGATCGGCAAACACGTAGACAATGACCGGAGCCTCTTTTTTCCCGTCCAGAATCCAGGATGCTTTTTCCATTCGCTGCCACATTTCGCGCCCGGCAGGGGCGTAGATCTCTTTTTCTATCAGCGCATTACTGAGGTTTTCACCTTTTTCGTTATACATATAACCGGAAATGGCGTGTTTACCGTCAGGCGTAACATAGATAGTAACGCCCATATCCTGGTATTTTCCCAGGTAGCCCTTCATTCCACCCGGCGCGTCGAAGGGTTTCAGAATAGTAATGCCCTGTTTCTCAATAGCTTTAACGGGAGCAGGAAGTTCTTCGGCGTGCACCACGGCAGGAAGCAGGGTTAAGAGTAAGGTACGTTTAAACATTGATTTTCCTTATAAAATCAGAAGGAAAGGGGGCTAAGTTGCAAAACCTATCGCAGCCATAGGTAAGATCGACCGTCTGTCGATTGCCCTTTCTTGAGTGGGGTGATGTAATCCCAATCGCTGTTACGACCTTTGTTAAGGTAATGTAGAGCGCAACACATAGCCAGCCCTGCTGGCACTGACGTTACCTGCGGGTAGCTCGGGTAATGAGGCTCCCTGCAAAGGGGGCCTTTTTTACTTTTATCTTTAGGTTCACAACATGAGTTTGAGTGGGTTGTTAGTTAACGCTTATTGATTTGATAAAGGAAACGCATTAGCCCTGCGAAGAGATTTTCGTTAACTTATCTCTCAACGAAAACACGGAGGAAGTACAGATGTCTTTGATTAATACCAAAATTAAACCTTTCAAAAACCAGGCGTTCAAAAACGGTGAGTTCATCGAAGTAACCGAGAAAGATACCGAAGGTCGCTGGAGCGTCTTCTTCTTCTACCCGGCTGACTTTACTTTCGTTTGCCCGACCGAGCTGGGTGATGTGGCTGACCACTACGAAGAACTGCAGAAACTGGGCGTAGATGTCTATTCCGTATCTACTGACACCCACTTCACCCACAAAGCATGGCACAGCAGCTCTGACACCATCGCGAAAATCAAATACGCGATGATCGGCGACCCGACTGGCGCCCTGACCCGTAACTTCGACAACATGCGTGAAGATGAAGGTCTGGCTGACCGCGCAACCTTCGTTGTAGACCCGCAGGGTATCATCCAGGCAATCGAAGTTACCGCTGAAGGTATCGGCCGTGATGCGTCTGACCTGCTGCGTAAAATTAAAGCCGCACAGTACGTTGCCTCTCACCCAGGTGAAGTTTGCCCGGCGAAATGGAAAGAAGGCGAAGCGACCCTGGCTCCATCCTTAGATCTGGTCGGTAAGATTTAAGTCGCATAGTTTGTTGGCCGGATAAACGCAGTGCATCCGGCCATTCCACAGGCGCAGTTTGCGCCTGTTTTATTCCAGCACCATGACGCAAGTTGCATTAATGCAGTCCCGCAAAGTCGGCTTGCATGATGATGTTTTCAGAGAGGGAAGAAGAATGCTCGACACAAATATGAAAACCCAGCTCAAGGCTTATCTTGAGAAACTGACCAAACCTGTTGAGCTGATTGCTACGCTGGATGACAGCGCCAAATCGGCAGAAATCAAGGAACTGCTGACTGAAATTGCTGAACTGTCAGAAAAAGTCACCTTTAAAGAAGACAATACTCTGGCGGTACGCAAGCCATCGTTCCTGATCACCAATCCAGGTTCTCACCAGGGGCCGCGCTTTGCCGGTTCTCCGCTGGGCCATGAGTTTACCTCCCTGGTGCTGGCGCTGCTGTGGACCGGTGGTCATCCGTCAAAAGAGGCGCAGGCGTTGCTGGAGCAGATCCGCGATCTCGACGGTGATTTTGAGTTTGAAACCTATTATTCGCTTTCCTGTCATAACTGTCCGGACGTGGTACAGGCGCTGAACCTGATGTCGGTACTGAATCCACGCATCAAGCATACGGCGATTGATGGCGGTACATTCCAGAACGAAATTACCGATCGCAACGTGATGGGCGTTCCGGCGGTGTATATGAACGGCAAAGAGTTCGGTCAGGGGCGTATGACGCTGACTGAGATCGTGGCGAAAGTAGATAGCGGCGCAGAAAAACGTGCGGCACAAGAGCTGAACAAACGTGATGCTTATGACGTGCTGATTGTCGGTTCCGGTCCTGCGGGGGCGGCAGCGGCAGTGTACTCTGCACGTAAAGGTATTCGCACCGGTCTGATGGGCGAACGTTTTGGCGGTCAGGTTCTTGATACCGTTGATATTGAAAACTACATCTCGGTACCGAAAACCGAAGGCCAGAAACTGGCGGGTGCGCTGAAAGCACACGTTGATGATTATGATGTTGATGTGATCGACAGCCAGAGCGCAAGTAAACTGGTTCCGGCGGCGCAGGAAGGCGGTTTACATCAGATTGAAACGGCATCCGGCGCGGTGCTCAAAGCACGCAGCATTATCATTGCCACCGGTGCGAAATGGCGCAACATGAACGTTCCGGGCGAAGATCAGTATCGCACCAAAGGCGTAACCTACTGCCCGCACTGCGATGGCCCGCTGTTCAAAGGCAAGCGCGTTGCGGTGATTGGTGGCGGCAACTCCGGTGTTGAAGCTGCTATTGACCTGGCAGGCATTGTTGAACATGTGACGCTGCTGGAGTTCGCACCTGAAATGAAGGCTGACCAGGTGCTGCAGAATAAGCTTCGCAGTCTGAAAAACGTCAATATTATTCTGAATGCGCAAACGACAGAAGTGAAAGGCGATGGCAGCAAAGTCACCGGCCTGGAGTATCGCGACCGCGTGAGTGGCGACGTTCACAGTGTGGAACTGGCGGGTATCTTTGTACAGATAGGTCTGCTGCCAAACACCAACTGGCTGGAAGGTGCCGTCGAGCGTAATCGCATGGGTGAAATCATCATCGATGCCAAGTGCGAAACCAGCGTGAAGGGGGTTTTCGCCGCTGGTGACTGCACCACCGTACCGTATAAGCAGATCATCATCGCGACCGGTGAAGGCGCGAAGGCCTCATTGAGTTCGTTTGATTATCTGATTCGCACGACAGTAGCATAAAAAAAGTAAGACACACCTGCAATGCCAAAACCGTCAGCCATCCGCTGGCGGTTTTTTATTTCCACGCTTTCAGATTGTCAATTCTTGAAACAATAAACCGCATAACACATTCATTTAATGAGTCTGACCATTAGTTTCATCAAAGAAAGATGAGGCGTTTTCTTTATTATATCAACCTGCATTACGTTTTAATGGTCACCCCTGTCAGGCGTTAACCTGGCAGGGGTTTTCTTTAGCAAATTAGAGGCTATTAACGTACAACCAGCACTGGCAGAGTAGCGTGGCGAACAACGCTGGAAGCGTTTGAGCCGAGCAGATGAGTGCTGATTGATGGGTTGCGCGATCCAATGACGACCACATCCGCATTCAACTCTTCACCCAACTCGTTGACGACGTCACGTACGCTGCCAAAGCGGACGTGTTGTTTAATACGGGAAGGATCGATGCTGAAGTGACCGACCATCGTTTGCAGACGAGTTTCCGCTTCGTGTTGTAGATGCTCTTCAAAACGACGGACATCGGCTGCAAAGCGGTGCAGGCTTAAGCTTGCTGAGCCTGGCAGCACATGCAGCAGATGGATAACCCCGTTTTCCTGTGCCAGAAATTCTGCATGGCGAATAGCCTTGTCGCTCAGTTCCATTTCGAATACATCAACAGGCATTATGATTGTGTTGTACATAAACATTCTCCTTGTCATTACATGAACACATATCAGCATAGTATTAAAAATGATTCTGTCAGTCACGACACAGATTTATGTTTTGCGAACAGGAGATAAGGTGAGAGTCAGGAGCAGAGGACTAACCGGAAAGAGGATGCGGATGCATCCCCTGTAAGATAAAGCGAGTGGCTTTGATAAGACAGAGTTAGCGCAGGTAGTCGCCCGCAGCTTCAGGTTGGTACTCAAGCTCGATGACTTCGAGGTGTGTTGAGGTCCCGCCTGGTAGTTCCCAGTGAATGGTGTCGCCAACGCGCAGGCCCAGAAGTGCAGCGCCAACAGGTGCCATTACCGAAAGCTGTGTGCTGCTGTCAGTCATATTGGCCGGATACACCAGGGTACGCACACGGACTTCGCCATCACTCAGATTGCGGAATTTCACGCGGCTGTTCATGGTCACGACATCGTGCGGCATGGTTTCTGGTGAACACATTTGGGCACGATCCAGCTCGGCGTTCAGGGCGTCGGCAATCGGTAAACCAGCAAACGCAGGTTGCTCCAACAGGCGGTCAATGCGTTCCGCATCGAGGTCGTTAATGATGATAGTTGGTCTGGACATTTGTTACTCCATGTCGTCGATACTGCGGGTGCGCAGGTAAATAATCCCAAAAGAAAACCCTCACCGTCAGGCGGCAAGGGTTTAGCTTTTATGATGATACTGAGACTTACCCCTGGTTTGAAGTGATTTAGTTCACATTCAGGCAAATCATCAATATTGTTGCGTATGGTGTGATTTTAGCCGAAAAACGCGATCGTTCTCCAATTTGCATTATGCTTTTTAAGCGCTCGCTGCGGGCGCGTCAAACAACTCAGTGTTCCGCGACAGGAGATCTCATGAGCCAGTACGACAAACTTACCTTGAAAGACGGCAGCTATTTGCATTTTAAAGATTGGGGAAGTGGGCAGCCTATCGTCTTTAGCCATGGCTGGCCGCTGACGGCAGATGCGTTTGAGGATCAGATGCTGTTCCTCGGGTCGAAAGGATTTCGGGTGATCGCCCATGACAGGCGTGGGCATGGGCGTTCAGCCCAACCCTGGGATGGTCACAATATGGATCAGTATGCTGACGATCTGGCTGAACTTACCGAGCATCTCAATCTTAAAGATGCCGTACATGTTGGACACTCTACCGGGGGCGGGGAAGTGGCGAGGTACATTGGACGCCATGGAACGCAGCGGGTAGCCAAAGCGGTGTTAATCGGCGCGGTGACGCCCATAATGATCAAGACAGACTTTAACCCAAATGGTGTGCCGAAAGAGGTGTTTGATGGCATCCGTGAGGGAGTGATAAACGATCGCGCTGCCTTCTTCTATGAACTGACCGCTGCATTCTATGGCTACAACCGCCCGGGCGTAAATGCGTCGAAAGCCGTTCGTGAAAGCTTTGTTGAACAGGGCTTACAAGGTTCCATCAAAGCGTTGTACGACTGTATTCACGCGTTTTCAGAAACTGACCTGCGTGAGGATCTCAAAAAGATGACTATCCCGACGCTGGTGATCCATGGTGATGACGATCAGATTGTCCCGTTTGAAACCTGCGGAAAGGTTGCGGCGCAAATACTGCCGGACTCGCAGTTGAAGTTGTATGTTGGCGGTTCGCATGGCATTTGCACTACCCATAAACAACAGATCAACGGCGATCTGCTCAACTTTATTCAATCGTAATCTTTAGCGGATTGTTCTACGCTGATCTTCTTTTTCCAGGGAGATGAGCGAAGCATAATTTGTGCTGCGCTGATGTTAACTTCAACAGAGAACACTATGTATTTCTATCAACCATCACAAGGACACGGCTTACCGCATGACCCGCTGAATGCCATCATTGGACCGCGCCCTATTGGCTGGATTGCCTCCCGCGACAGCGATGGTCGGCATAACCTTGCACCGTACAGTTTCTTTAACTGCTTTAATTATCACCCGCCGATTATTGGTTTCGCCAGCAGCGGCTGGAAAGACAGCGTGCAGAATATTATCGACACCGGTGAGTTTGTCTGGAATCTGACGACTCTTGAGTTGGCCAGTGCAATGAACGAAACGTCAGCCAGCTTGCCTCACGGCGAGGATGAGTTTTTTGCCGCCGGGCTTAGTAAGGCAGATAGTCGGATAGTCAGCGTGCCGCGGGTGGCGCAAAGCCCGGTCAATTTTGAGTGTCGTTTATCGCAAAGTCTGCAACTGACCACCGCTGATGGTTCGCCTGTTGAAACCTGGCTGGTGCTGGGAGAAGTGGTGGGCATTCATATTGATGAAACGCTACTGGAAGGCGTCATCTACCAGACGGCGAAAGCAAAACCGGTACTGCGTGCGGGCGGGCCAACGGCGTATTATTCGAACAGTGAAACACACCGCTTTGATTTAGTTCGCCCGGATGCCCGTTCAAAACGCTAACCATATGGACCGACGCCAGCTTGCCGCGCCGGTCGTTATTTTCAGTATCCCACTTTGTCGATAATAAACTGTTTACCGCAGTTACCCGGATGCGGTTGCGGTAAGAATGACTGTGCGGATAACGTCTGGTTAATGGTGTCGGCTTTCAGGGACAACTGGATTTCTGTGAGATAGGCCGGATTGCCGTGGCAGCTTAGCTTCACGGCTTTAACGTTCTCTCTGCCCCAGCTTTTAGCGACGGCGGCGTCAAATGCGCTGCGGCTGACGGTTTTGCCGTAGTTTTCTGCGAGGAATTTGCCAGCCTCGCTGTTCTTAACCTCATTATTCATCCGTACCATCGTGCCGAAGTACGCGTCGGGATCAAAACCGAAACAGGCGCCATGTTTGGCATATTCGTAACGTTCCAGACAGGATCTCCCGCCGGCACCGGGCATTACGGCACTGAGTTTTGCCGCGCTTTCCAACGACAGGCCCGTTTCGGGAGCCGCGCATTTACGGCTGGCGCGCGCTTCAGGCAGGTTGGGAATAGGGCGAGTCGCGCAGCCAAAGCGCATCCAGCGGCGGTTGTCTACTCCACGGGCGGCGATGGATTTTGGCAGGCTGGGCCATAAACCGTGAACGGTCAGGAAATCTGCTTTATCCGCGCTCTCTTTTTGCAGACGACATTCGTCGGGCTCTTGACGATTTCTCTCGTGTTGGCTCTGACAAAATCCGGTTTGCCAGGAGAGGGCCAGCACGTAGCTGTCAAAATCAGCGTACTGTTTTGCCTGAAGTTCATCGGCCTGAGCTACAGAAACTGGGAGCAGAAGTGCTGCCAGCAGCGAAGAATAACGCCATGTTGATGTCATGATGATTTCGGATACTTATATAAATTCTGAATATCATCTATTTAATCATAAAAAATGCCAGTCAGGTTTAGCTGACTGGCATCATTTTCATCAGGCGGGAACCCGAATGATTAGCTCCACATTGCCAGAATCGGCCAGCCGACCAGCAGAAGCATAGAGATGTAGATAACGCCGAAGATAGCACCCAGACGCCAGTAGTCTTTGGACTTCACATAACCGCAGCCGTAAATAATAACGCCAGGGCCAGTTGCATACGGAGTCAGACAGCCCATGATACCGATGGACAGTACCAGCAGGATACACAGGTGTTCCATCGGAACGCCCGGGATGCCTTTACCGACGGCCAGAATAACCGGCAGCATGGTGGCGGTGTGTGCGGAAAGGCTGGCAAACAGGTAGTGAGCAAAATAGAACACCAGCACCAGAACGATCACGGTCGCGTTAGGCGAGAAGCCTTCCAGGTGCGAGCTCATCGTGTTGGCGAACCAGTCGATGAAGCCTGAACGGGTTAAACCATTCGCCATAACGACCAGCGTGGCGAGGTTAACCAGGGTGTTCCATGCGCTGTTATAACGGGTGATGTCTTTCCACGGGACAACGTGCAGCGCCAGCATCAGCGAGACTGCCAGCAGACCCACAGCGGTCGCATCAATCAGTTTACCGCCAAAGACCCACAGACCCAGGCTGAGCAGAACCAGACCGATCAGGGTCAGCTCTTTACGCGTCAGTTTACCCATGGTTTTCAGTTCATCACCAGCCCACGCGGCAACTTCAGCACTGTGAGTAACTTCTGGCTTGTAAAGAACATAGGACAGCCACGGAGCAACGATCAGCAAAATAATACCAACCGGCAGGAAGCTGAGGAACCATTGCAACCAGCTGATTTGAATACCGGCAATTTTATTGACGAATTCCAGACCCAGCACGTTAGGTGCAGCACCGGTAACGAACATAGAGGAGCTCAGGCTGGTACTGATTACCATCATCCACATCAGATATCCGCCGATACGGCGTGCGGACGGATCGTTCGGGAATGATTTAAACAGCGGCGGCAGGTTTTTGATAACCGGGAATACGGTACCACCGGTACGCGCGGTGTTGGACGGTGTAAACGGCGCCAGCAGAATGTCGATGATGACAATCGCGTAGCCCAGCGTCAGGGTGCGCTTACCCATGAATTTTACCAGGAACAGCGCGATACGACGACCAAGACCGGTGACTTCATAGCCCAGCGCGAAGATAAACGCGCCAAACACCAACCACACGGTCGTGCTGGAGAAGCCTGCCAGACCCCATTTCAGCGCTTGCTTACCCGCTTTAAACGCTGGGTCGGCCAGCTCTGAAGCATCAAACAGCAGATAGTTGCTGCCGATGACGCAGATCGTTACGGCGATAAAGCTTATCGCTGTTGCCGGGATTGGCTCCAGGATCATCCCGACAATCATTGCCACGAAAACGGCAAAATAGTGCCAGGCCTGCGGGGGCATTCCATCAGGGACAGGGATAAGAAACATGACGCCCATTACGACCAATGGGGCCAGTAATTTCCATATTTTATCTTTTGCTAAAGACATGTGTGTGATTCTCCGGAAAGGATCTTTAATTGTGATAATAATGAACTTGTGAAATCTGAGCTAAGAACCAGGTGACGATCAGCAGATCGGCGCAGCCTCCTGGGCTGAGGTTGCGTTCAATGCACTGTTGGTCGAACTGGCGCAGGTATTCGAGATCGGCAGGGGTGCGAATCCCCCCTTGCTGCAAAAGAGTTGTGGCCTGCTGCTGTAGCCAGCGCAGACCTTCTGCGCCGCCACGTGAAGCCACGTTGGTGTCGCCATTGATAGACATCAGCAGCAATAACGTGTCGAGTAGCGCCAGTTCAGGATCGCGGCCCTGAGTCAGCAGTGCGCGGTAGTGCGGCAGGGCATGCTGGATGACTAGCGGGTATCCCGCTTCGGCTTCGCCCCGTGCGCCGGTTAATCCCAGTTGCTGATAAAGACGTTGGCCAGCCGTGAGTTGTTGATTGTTCTGGCGCAGTTCGCGCTCGGTCAGGCCACGGCAAAATGTTGCTGCCGTTGAGCAAAGGGTTTCAGCGGTAACAGTCAGTTGGAGCTGGTGCAGGCGGCCAATGGCGGCACACAGCAGCCCCAGTGAAAAGATGCTCCCTTTATGGGTGTTTACCCCCTCGGTGGCGCGAAACATATCGGCTTCGCAGGCCATGCCCAGTGGGCGCAGTCCTTTCAACACATCTTCGGGCGACAGCTGTGCGCTAAACGCCCCATATTCAATAAAACGCGGCAGCCAGGCCTGAATTGCCTCAGCGCTGCGATGAAAATCTTCCAGCGCCATATCTTTATGTGCGCCGTTGTTAATACGATCCACCAGACCTGGTTTGGGCGACAGGTTGACTTCAGTCAACATGGCCCGCCACGCAAGCGTTGCGTAAGCGTCAGGCAGATCCAGAGGAAGGACTGCGTTATTGGTTGATGTTGCGGGAATCGGCATCATGCAGCAGAGCCTCCATCTGAGAGAGTAAGTCGGAAAGCGCGTGGGTTTTACCCCGAGAACATTCGGCAGCGCTTTGCTCGCACAGCAGACAGCGGCGGGCAGGGAGTGCGAAATGACGCCGGGACAGAATTTCCCCTTCAGGGGTCAGGACATCGATGTCCCATAACCGTCCCAGCGGATGTGAATGCTCAAGTTCAATCGTGGCGAGCTTGAGATCGTGGGCCGGGGCCTCAATAGACAAAAGACCTTCCGGACCGCTGGCAGAAACCAGCGCCGTTTGCTCCCTGACAATCCAGGCGAATTTTTCCGCCAGCGCGAGCAGGGCGGTGACGCCGTGATTAAAGATGCGACGGGTTAATGCGCTGTCTTTAATCGGACCCGGTGCGACCACGGTAAATGAGACCAGTGGCGCGTGATGACGCGTCAGCCAGGCATGTTGCCTTGCTTGTCTCTCATCCCGGCTGGCGAGCAGCTCGGGAATCGAAACCGCGTTTTGGGTGGCGTGTTCAGGGAGCAGGCGCATGGCTTATTCCTTCACCTGATGCACAACGTCAATCACCGAGCCATCGCGGTAACGCACAACGGCAATCACGCGGTCGGTGAATTCGATAGCGCGTGGCTGACCGGTGAGCAGCTGTGCACGTTCGCGCAGCCATTCAATGGACACCACTTTCATACCGGCTTCTTTCAGACGTTCAGCCAGTTCCGGACGCGCAGGGTTAACGGCGATACCGTGGTCAGTGACCAGGATGTCTACGCTGGAGCCCGGGGTTACGCAGGTCAGGACGTTATCAACCAGCGTCGGGATGCGTCCGCGAACCAGCGGAGCGACAATGATAGAAAGCGCAGCGGCAACCGCAGTATCGCAGTGACCGCCGGATGCGCCGCGCAGTACGCCGTCAGAACCGGTCAGTACGTTAACGTTGAAGCTGGTATCAACTTCCAGCGCACTCAGCACCACGACGTCCAGACGATCGACGGAGGCGCCTTTTGAGCCCCAGTTGGCATATTGGTTGGCACTGATTTCAATGTGGTTTGGATTGCGGGCCAGCGACTCTGCCGCGTTACGGTCAAAGCTCTGTACGTCCAGCAGTTTGCGAATCAGGCCTTTTTCGTGCAGGTCAACGATGGTAGCGGTGATGCCGCCCAGCGCGAAGTCAGCACGGATATCGCGGCTGCGCATCTTGTCTTCCAGGAAACGAGTAACGGCCAGAGAAGCGCCGCCGGTTCCTGTCTGCAGTGAGAAGCCTTCATTGAAGTAACCGGAGTTAGCAATGACGTCTGCCGCGCTACGGGCGATTAACAGTTCACGCGGGTTGGTGGTCATGCGTGTCGCATCAGCACCGATTTTGTCCGCATCGCCGACCTGATCGATCTGTACAATCAGATCCACTTGATCCTGCGTAATGCTGGCCGGGTTATGCGGATAGGTCAGCAGCTGTTCAGTCAGCAGGACAACCTGTTTTGCATTTTCGGCATCGACGCGGGCATAGCCCAGTGAACCACAGCACGCTTTACCGGTATAGCCGTTAGCGTTACCAAACTGGTCGCAGGACGGTACGCCGAGGAACGCCACATCAATACTGAGTTCGCCACTCTGCACCAGGTGTACACGGCCGCCATGGGAGTGGACCTGCACAGGCTCGGCCAGCAGGCCACGGGAGATCTCTTCCGCCAGCGGGCCACGCAGCCCGGAGGTGTAAATACGGCTGACCACGCCCTGACGGATGTGCTCAACCAGCGGAGCATGGCAGTCGCTCAGGGAGCTGGAGGCCAGCGTCAGATTTTTAAAGCCCATTCTGGCGATGGCGTCCATCACCAGGTTAATCGTCAGATCGCCACCGCGAAAAGCGTGGTGGAAAGAGATGGTCATGCCATCCTGTAAACCTGAACGACGAATGGCGTCTTCCAGGTTAGCGCACAGCTTTTTGTCGCGCGGTTTTTGCGCCTGTAATTCTACTTTTGCGGTGCTCTGATAAGCGGAAAGCTCACTTTCTGCATGACGGCTCCAGGTCGCCACGCGATCCTGGCGTTGAGACTGTTCGATTTTCTGCGTCATTTTTTTGCCTTATTCTTCGCGAATGCCGGAAAGTTCTGCACGGGAGATAACCAGAAGGGCGCGCTCGATAACCGGGCTGTCGACCATTTTGCCGTTCAGGGAAACTACGCCACGGCCTTCGCGAGCGGCGGCTTCAGCGGCTTCCACGACCAGGCGCGCGTGAGCCAGCTCTTTGCGTGTCGGCGCGTACAGGTTGTGCAGGAGCTCGATCTGGCGCGGGTTGATGAGCGACTTACCGTCGAAACCCAGTTGTTTGATGTGTGCGGCTTCATGCAGGAAACCTGCTTCGTTGTTGGCATCGGAATAAACGGTGTCGAACGCCTGAATGCCGGCAGAGCGTGCCGCCTGCAAAATAGAGCAGCGGGCAAACAGCAGTTCAGTCCCTTCCGCAGAGCGCTCAGTGCGCAGGTTACGCACATAATCTTCCGCACCCAGTGCAATACCGATCAGGCGCTCGGAAGCGTGGGCAATTTCTACCGCGCGGGTAATGCCTAACGGCGATTCGATGGCAGCTAACAGACCGGTACTGCCGGGCTCACGGCCACAGGCTTTCTCGATACGCAGGATTTCGCTTTCGATGTCGATGACGTCCTGCGCGGTATCGGTCTTCGGTAAACGCACGATGTCAGCGCCGCCGCGTACCACGGCTTCGAGATCGTTAATGCCCCATTCGGAGTCGAGGGCGTTTACGCGCACGATAGTTTCAACGTCGTGATACAGCGGATGCTGCAGCGCGTGGTACACCATACGGCGAGCAGTATCTTTCTCGCGCAGCGCGACGGAGTCTTCCAGGTCGAACATCAGCGCATCTGCCGGATAGATGAACGAGTTGCTGACCATGGCGGCATTGGCGCCCGGTACGAACAGCATGCTGCGGCGGGTACGGGTTTTACGTTGCTGCAAAGATTCACTAATCACTGGCAATCCTCCCATGGCAGTGCCGGAATACCGCCAGCGCGGGCCAGTAGTGCTTCCAGTCGCGCACGTAAAATGCAGTCCAGTGCGCCTTTATCATCAACATTTAATTGCACGCCGCGTACGTTGTAGCGGGCCAGAACGTCCAGAATGGTGGCCCGGATGGCATCACCGAACTGCTTTTCGACGCTACTGTTAACCTGCAGGTCAATATCCTGCGAATCGAGTGGGGCGATGCGAATCATCACATCACCGGACTCGAGTGTGCCTGCGACGGCTGCCTGGTTTATTTTCATTTTTCACCTGTTGCTAATGCGGGGGTATTTTGGCGGACTGCCGCACCCGATGAGGCCCGCTCAACCATGCTTTGCAGATAGTGCAGCGTGGCGTCAGGGACCAGGGATGCGATAGCCGTGAGATCTTTTTTAACCAGCAGCTTGCGCACCCAGGAGGCAGAAATCGGCATCTCCTGGAAGCACAGCCGCTCAATTTCCACCAGTTCAATCGGTGGGGCGGGAAGCGTTGGGGTCTCCAGCCAGTAGCGCATATCGTTGTTGTACTGGGAGGTGACGGTGCAATACGGCTCGGTACCGACGAAGCGGTGCGTGACGCCAAGAGCCGGGGCCAGATACTGGCGGAAGATTTTCAGGTCTATTTCGGTATAGCAGTGGTTAATAACGCTCTGCTCTTTGATGAAGTAGCACGGGAACGTGGCGCGGGAAATGATGTATTCCGAACCGCGATGAACGGTTAAACGTGGAATGTCTTTTGTCCCTTTAAGCACCAGATCCAGTCGGTCTTCATACGGAAAACGCGAGGTATCTTCTTTCACCAAAAACAGATGCAGCCAGTCACATTGCGCGGCTGCTTGTTGGATCAGAAAACGATGTCCGTTGGTGAAGGGGTTGGCGTTCATGACGATACAGCCAATTTTTTTCCCTTCATGGCGCTGTTTCGCCAGTGATTCAGCGTAGCGTTTCAGACGTGTGGTGCTGTTTTCCATCAGCACCATAATGCCGGGAACGCTGGTCAGCGTAGAAAAACCGCACTGCTTAAACAGCGACTCGTACTCGGTTTTGGTATAGATGAAGAGGTGCGTACAGTGGCGCTCATAGGCGAGGTTGATTAACTCGGTCGCCAGCGTCAGCGCTAAGCCTTCACCCCTTACGGATTCGCAGATGGCGACGCACTTTATGATATTGCCGGCAATGCCGCCGCAGGCAATCAGGCGGTCATCACGGGTGACGGTGATAAATACTTCGACAGTTGTATCAACGCTCAAATCATTCTCTTTCAGAAATTGCGCGATAGCCGCCATCTTTTTATTTTCTGAGCGTTTAACTTGCGTGAATATATTATTACCGAACATAGTGAATAGAGCCCCGATGCTATATTTGTTACTGGGTTTCTGTTTTTGTTGCTCTGTTTAGCAACCTGATAACTTCTTGTTTGCAATTGAAGGGAATGTTTTTTATTACGGAGTATTTCTTTTTTTCCCTGCTGCATACATCGTAAGGAGTATTTTGGAGGTAATTTTTGATTTATTTCACAATAAGTTAGAAGGTTTTAATGTGTTTTATGGTTTTAAGTTTTTTAATTAATTTAACTCCAAAATAGCGTGTGGTTTTAATTTGTTTAATTGATTTAAGGTGGGGAATCTGCAACGATCCTGTTTTATACCGCAACTTGCAAATAAAACATTTTTATTACAACTACAATGAGAAATAAGTTTCGGGTATCGTCGCTGAGGAAGAAATATGGCAGAGCAGAAAAATAAAACACGGTTTCCTTTTTTTCGTAGTCTGGCGTTTCCATTGCGTATCTTTCTGCTTATTTTGGTCGTTTCTGTTTTTATTATCGCCGCGTTAGCACAATACTTTACCGCCAGTTTTGAAGATTATCTGGCAACGCATGTCCGCGATATGGCGATGAACCAGGCCAAAATCATCGCCTCTAACGACAGTATCATCGCGGCGGTGAAGCATCGTGATTACAAGCGTCTGGCGACCATTGCCGACAAACTGCAGAGCGGGACTGACTTCGACTATGTGGTTATCGGGGATACCAATTCTGTCCGCCTTTACCACCCAAATCCGGAAAAAATTGGCTACCCGATGCAGTTCACCAAACCCGGCGCGCTGGAAAGAGGGGAAAGTTACTTTATTACCGGCAAAGGGTCGATTGGGATGGCGATGCGTGCCAAAACGCCCATCTTTGATGACGATGGCAAAATCATTGGCGTGGTCTCAATTGGCTATCTGATCAGTAAAATCGATAGCTGGCGATCGGACTTTTTACTCCCAATGGCAGGGGTGTTTATCCTGCTGTTGCTGGTACTTATGCTGCTCTCCTGGTTATTTGCCGCCCATATTCGCCGGCAGATGTTGGGGATGGAGCCTAAGCAAATTGCGCGGGTAGTGCGTCAGCAGGAAGCGCTATTCAGCTCGGTATATGAAGGTTTGATCGCCGTGGACCCTGATGGGTATATCACCGCAATAAACCGCAGCGCGAGGAAAATGCTGGGACTGTCTTCGCCTGGACGAAAGTGGCTTGGAAAACCGGTTAGTGAGGTGGTTCAGCCGACTGACTTTTTCACCCAGCAGATTGCGGAAAAACGACAGGACGCGATGGTGAACTTTAATGGCCTGAGCGTTATCGCTAACCGTGAGGCGATTCGCTCCGGCGATGAACTGCTTGGGGCAATCATCAGTTTTCGTAGTAAAGATGAAATTGCTACTCTTAATGCGCAATTAACGCAGATCAAACAGTATGTAGAGAGCCTGAGAACGCTGCGTCATGAACACCTTAACTGGATGTCGACCATTAATGGCCTGCTGCAAATGAAAGAGTATGACCGGGTGCTGGCAATGGTGCAGGGGGAGTCGCAGGCGCAACAGCAACTGATTGACAGCCTGCGTGGCGCGTTTGCCGATCGTCAGGTAGCCGGTCTGTTGTTTGGCAAGGTGCAGCGTGCACGTGAACTGGGCCTCACTATGACTATCGTTCCTGGCAGTCAACTGCATCAACTCCCTGAGGGGCTGGATAGCACAGAGTTTGCAGCAATTGTTGGCAATCTGCTTGATAATGCATTTGAAGCGAGCTTGCGCACCCAGCAAGGCAACAAGATCGTCGAACTCTATTTGAGCGATGAAGGGGATGACGTGATCATCGAAGTTGCCGATCAGGGATGCGGTGTACCGGAAGCATTGCGTGAAAAAATATTTGAACAGGGTGTGAGCACCCGTACCGATGAACCAGGTGAACATGGCATCGGTTTGTAT
Source organism: Citrobacter sp. 506 (assembly GCF_050434985.1). NCBI lineage: Bacteria > Pseudomonadati > Pseudomonadota > Gammaproteobacteria > Enterobacterales > Enterobacteriaceae > Citrobacter > Citrobacter sp. 506. The sequence goes on along the minus strand of NZ_JBNDJN010000001.1, from coordinate 1,644,365 downwards.
CTGATTGCAAGTTATGTGAGGCGCTGTAACGGGGTGATTACACTCGAAGATAACTCCCCCTGCGGCACCTTATTTTCTTTATTTCTTCCGAAAGTGAAAAAAAATAATGACGGAACCATTAACGCTATTGATCGTTGAGGATGAAACGCTACTGGCGGAAATGCATGCTGAATATATCCGCCATATACCCGGCTTCAGCCAGATTTGGCTGGCGGGTAATCTTGCGCAAGCGAGGATGATGATTGAGCGTTTTAAGCCCGGTTTGATTCTGCTCGATAACTACTTGCCGGACGGCAAGGGAATTACGTTGTTGCATGAGCTAACCCAGACGCGTTATCCGGGGGGCGTGGTGTTTACCACGGCGGCCAGCGACATGGAAACGGTCTCCGAGGCCGTGCGCAGCGGCGCGTTTGATTATCTGGTCAAACCCATTGCCTACGAGCGCCTGGGACAGACGCTGACGCGTTATCAACAGCGCAGACGCATGTTGGCCGGTAATGACAGCGCCAGTCAAAAGCAGATTGATGAAATGTTTAATGCTTATGCGCGCGGCGAACCGAAAGGCGATTTGCCGACCGGAATTGATGCGTTAACGCTGAATGCGGTGTTGAAATTATTTGCCGATCCGACGGTACATCATACTGCGGAAACGATCGCCCAGGCGCTCACTATCAGCCGTACCACCTCCAGGCGCTACCTGGAGTACTGTGCCAGCCGTCATTTGATTATTGCGGAGATTATTCACGGTAAGGTGGGGAGGCCGCAGCGTATTTATCACGGCGGCTAATTCACGTCATCCTTGAAGCTGCCTCTTTGTGGGCTGCGTGAAGAAACCCCAGTCACATAATTATCTATGGTACTGGGGATGTCTTCACTTGCCGCCTTGATGCAGCTTAAATGATTTTGCGTATCAAGGTCAGATACTGACAGTTATCGTTAACCGCCAATCAGGGCGGACGTCGCCGGCACCATCACTTCAGTTGCGATAATCACAACCAGCAGTCCAACCAGAACCGGAACCGAGGTACGTTTCACTACTTCGAACGGAGAGATCTTTGCCATCCCTGCGACAGCGACAACCACACCGGAGACCGGAGAGATTGTGCGTCCAAGGTTTGATGCCTGCAGCATCGGGATAGCCAGGTAAGCCGGGTTAATACCAGAAGAGTGCGCCAGTTTCGGGATCATCTCAACGAAGGCATAGAACGGTGCGTTACCGGACCCCGTGGTCATTGCCGCCAGCATAGTCAGGATCACCAGTACCAGCATCAGAATAATGCTCGCGGAGCCAAACGAGGTGGCGATAGAAATCAGACTCTGAATAAAGCCGATTGTGCTCAGACCCTGGGCAAAAACGCCCGCCGCGACTAACAGCATCACCACGTTAGCAAAGGCATCCGCCATACCACGGTAGGCGACTTCCAGACCCGAGAAAACCTTCTGGGTGTTGAATCCTCGTACGAACTCCAGTACAGCAGCGATGAGCATGCACAGCACCAGAATCGTAATGATATGAAGCTGTGGGCCCCATTTCCCATCGAAAATCAGGACGCCAACGATCGGGGTAAATGGCAAGATGGCGTAAAACGACGGGGCGGTAGTGGTAATTTCAGCCACATCTAACATTTCATGAGAAATGTTCTCTTTTTTATCCAGATAACGCTGCCAGAAAAAGTGGGCAATCGCCATAGCAATGATGGCGGCAATGGAAATTGGCAGCGTGGTTTTAAACGCGAAATCGATCAGCGGCATTTCCGCGGCTTTTGCAGCCAGCACTACATCACCGGATGTTGGCGAAAGAATAATAGCGGCTGGGGAGGCGCAAATGGCCGCTGCGGCGCCACGGCTAATCCCAACGTTAACCATGATCGGGAACAATGTCGCCATCAGCAATACGCCCAGACCGGTTGCTGAAGAGACCGCCAGGGACATCAGGCAGGCGACAAAATAGGCGGCAATCATAAGCAGATAAGGTGAATTGATATACTGCAGCGGCTTAGAGGCCAGCTTAACCACCATATCATTCGCGCCAATATGCGTCATGTAGGCGGCAAAACCACACAGCATCATAATCATCATGCCGAGATCGCCGCCACGGCTCATCAGCAAAATTTTAATATATTCAACAATGTCTGTTGCCGTATAGCCCGTCGTTGCTGCGCTAGACGGCAAAACTTTATGGCCCATCAACGCACTGATAATCAGCAAAACCAGACCGCCGACAAACAGTACGCCTGTCGCGGAATAACCTTTAATGATGTAGCGCGCTACACCCACAATAACCACAACCCCAATAAGGAGTTCAATAAATGTCAACATTGTTTCCCCTGTCGCATTGCTGCCCAGAAAGTTAAAAAACTAAAAAAAGTAAAAAGTGGTGACAGAATGTGCCTAATAAACCGATAACTCTTGCTGATTGAAATCAATAAAAATACGGATTCAAGCGATGGCTAAGCCGTTTTTTCAGCATCGCGATTAAAAAAAGAATATCACAATAAAAAACTGTGAAGCGCAGCGTTGGTGTGTGTGTTTTGTGGTGTTATTGATAATTTATTGTTAATTTGTTGTAATGTTATTTAACTCTTGCCGCAGGAAAGCACAATTTATTGGCAATAAAGAGAAAATAGTTCCTATGAAATGGCTCAGTAAATAAAGGGATAACTTATAGGCTGAGGAATATTCTGATTTTTTATTTGCGCATTTTTGTTAAGCTGACATTAAGGTTGGGTTTGCTAAAATTAATAATAAATCCCAGGATGGTAATTAAGTTGTGATTTTCGCTAAACGATATTTTCTCATTTTTTCATTTACTTTTATTCAGTTAGCTTTCACTTCCCAGGCTGCTGCTGAAGATAAAGGCTGGTTTGCTACTTTTAAAGATAATGTCAGTGAAACCTGGCAGCAGCCGGAACATTATGATCTGTATGTACCTGCTATTACCTGGCATGCGCGTTTTGCCTACGATAAAGAAAAAACGGATCGCTACAATGAACGGCCGTGGGGTGCAGGATTTGGTCAATCCCGTTGGGATGATAAAGGTAACTGGCACGGACTTTATATCATGGCGTTTAAGGATTCCTACAATAAATGGGAACCCATTGGCGGCTATGGCTGGGAAAAAACCTGGCGACCGCTGGCTGATGAAAACTTCCATACAGGTCTCGGCTTTACCGCCGGTTTCACCGCGCGTGATAACTGGAACTACATTCCGGTACCGGTGCTGTTACCTCTGGCATCAATTGGTTATGGTCCGGCAACGTTTCAGATGACCTACATTCCTGGAACGTATAATAACGGCAACGTCTACTTTGCGTGGATGCGGTTCCAGTTTTGATGGACTACCTGTATTGTCAGGTGGTTTATTGAAAAATCTTTTAAAAACATAGTGATAGTAAGTTTAACTGAAAAATAACGCGACATTTATCACTTTTTGATAAAGTTCGACTGGACAAAGTGCACCACAATTGTTGTACTGATACCCGACACAGCATTTGTGTCTATTTTTCATGTAAAGGTAATTTTGATGTCTAAGATTAAAGGTAACGTTAAGTGGTTTAATGAGTCCAAAGGATTCGGTTTCATTACTCCGGAAGATGGCAGCAAAGATGTGTTCGTACACTTCTCTGCAATCCAGACCAATGGTTTTAAAACTCTGGCTGAAGGTCAGCGTGTAGAGTTCGAAATCACTAACGGTGCCAAAGGCCCTTCTGCTGCAAACGTAATCGCTCTGTAAGCATACGACAGCAAGCATTCAAAACCCGCTTAATTGCGGGTTTTTTTCGCTTCAATGTGCGGGAGAAGCAGATACCAACCAGAATGCCAGGGCGGTCATCGCGAATGATCCCAACAGATTAACCAGTACATTCACCATAGCCCAACCAAAGCGTCCTTCCTGCAGTAAAAACACTACCTCAGCAGAGAAAGTGGAAAACGTTGTCAGTCCCCCGCAAAAGCCAGTAGTAATCAGCACCTTCCACATTGGGTCAATATTTGTCATGCGATTAAACCATGCCAGACCCATACCAATGATAAATGCGCCAAGTAAGTTTGCAGCCAGCGTACCGAATGGAATGGCCTGATGCAGCGGGTTAAACCGCATACTCAACATCCATCTTGCTACGCTACCTGTGCCACCACCGATAAAAACCGCTAAAAGGAGTTGTAACACTGCGTAATCCTGCTATTTGATTGTATAGAGGGTGAGTGTAACGCTGAATAATTGTTGTTGGCGAGCTTAACAAAGTTTTCTGGAGGGAATATGTTCGTTGCAGCAGGGCAATTTGCCGTGGGACCTTCATGGGAAAAAAATGCAGAAACCTGCGCCTTACTGATGTCTCAGGCTGCAGGAGAGGGGGCGTCGCTACTGGTATTACCGGAGGCATTGCTGGCGCGTGACGATTTAGACCCTGACCTGTCAGTGAAATCAGCTCAGCTTTTGGAAGGTGGGTTTCTGACGCGTTTGTTGCGAGAAAGCGCACAAAATGAGATGACGACAATCCTGACGATTCATGTTCCCTCTGTGCCAGGCCGGGCATTTAACATGCTGGTGGCGCTACGGGCTGGTCGGGTAGTGGCCCATTACGCTAAATTACATCTCTATGACGCCTTTTCGATTCAGGAGTCACGTAATGTCGATGCAGGGGACGCCATAGCGCCGCTGCTGGACGTAGGCGGATTAAAAGTAGGACTAATGACCTGCTATGACCTGCGCTTCCCTGAGCTGGCGCTGGCGCTCGCGTTGCAGGGGGCTGAGATTCTCGTTTTACCTGCGGCTTGGGTGCGGGGATCGTTAAAAGAGCATCATTGGGCCACGCTTTTGGCGGCAAGAGCGCTGGATGCCACGTGTTATCTGGTTGCGGCCGGAGAATGCGGCAACAAGAATATCGGCCAAAGCCGGGTCATCGATCCCTTTGGCGTGACTATTGCGGCGGCGGCTGAAACACCCGCGCTCATTATGGCCGAGGTTTCCGCCGAGCGGGTCAGGCAGGTCAGGGCACAACTTCCGGTGTTAAGTAACCGACGCTTTGCGCCACCGCAATTATTATGACGTTTTTTTAAACAAGGCTTGATTCACCTTGTTACAGATTGCTATTGTGTGCGCGCGTCGAAAGGCCGTTAATATTCTCAGGTTAATATGGCGCTTTATGTAGCCTGGTTTAAGTCAAGAAGGTATCTATGGGTGAGATTAGTATTACCAAACTGCTGGTGGTTGCCGCACTGGTTGTTCTGCTGTTTGGTACCAAGAAGTTACGTACTCTGGGTGGAGACCTGGGGACGGCAATCAAGGGCTTCAAGAAAGCAATGAACGACGATAATGCCGATGCCAAGAAAGAGGCTGATGGTAGCGTTCAGGCTGAGAAGCTTTCTCATAAAGAGTAATTCTGCAAACTCTGCATGAAAAAAAACCGGCGATTTGCCGGTTTTTTATTGCTGATATGTAAGTGAGTATTACACGATTACTTCACTTCCAGCCCTTTGGCCTGCATGTCAGCATGGTATGAAGAGCGCACGAATGGACCGCAAGCAGCGTGGGTAAAGCCCATAGCCATGGCTTCTGCTTTCATCTCATCGAACTCATCCGGGCTTACATAGCGTTGAACCGGGAGGTGATGGCGGCTTGGCTGTAAATACTGCCCCAGCGTCAGCATGGTCACGCCATGGCTGCGCAGGTCGCGCATGACCTCAATGATTTCAGCATTAGTTTCACCCAGACCCACCATCAGACCCGATTTGGTCGGAATCTCCGGGTGCGCTTCCTTGAAGCGTTCCAGAAGCTTCAGCGACCAGTTGTAGTCAGCCCCAGGGCGTACATTACGATAAATACGCGGTACGTTTTCGAGGTTGTGGTTAAACACGTCCGGCGGCGTGGCTGTGAGGATATCCAGCGCGCGATCCATACGACCACGGAAGTCAGGCACCAGCGTTTCGATTTTAATCGACGGACTTTTCTCACGAATCGCGGTGATGCAGTCAGCAAAGTGCTGAGCGCCGCCGTCACGCAGATCGTCGCGGTCAACGGAGGTAATCACGACATAGCGCAGCGCCATGTCCGCAATTGTCTGAGCCAGTTTTAACGGCTCGTTGGCGTCAGGAGCAACCGGACGGCCATGGGCAACGTCACAGAATGGGCAACGGCGAGTACAGATTGCGCCGAGGATCATAAAGGTTGCTGTTCCGTGATTGAAACATTCAGCCAGGTTAGGGCAGGAAGCTTCTTCGCAGACAGAGTGCAGGCCATTTTTGCGCATTGCCGCTTTGATGCCCTGGATGCGAGTGGAGTCCGCTGGCAGTTTTATTTTCATCCATTCCGGTTTACGCAGCAGGGCTTCACGCTCTGTTGCCACATTTTTTACCGGGATAAGAGCCATCTTATCGGCATCGCGGTATTTAACACCGCGTTCCATCACAATGGGTTTACTCATAGCTTGCGTGTTCCAGTTGCGAATTACGAAGGAAAGCGTTTCAATTCAAGGGAATGTTGCATTTATCAACTATTTTTGAATTAGTGATACGCAGTATATCATTGAAACGGGCCAGAAAGCAGCCTGACAGGCTGGCAAAATGTAAAATAGTTGTTGTTTTGTGCCATTTGCCACAACATATGCCGTGGCAAAGTATGACCGTATTTTCAGCCCGCAATGTACTCGTGCGGTGGGTTACCCAACAGCGCGAAGATGTTGGCCAGCAGGCGGGGGCGAATGCTCTCGGTCGTGGCTGTGCTATCCCACTGCGATACTTTCGCCATCTTCATTCCGGCATAACCGCAAGGATTGATTCGCAGGAAAGGTGACAAGTCCATATCCACGTTGAGCGCTAAGCCGTGAAATGAACATCCTTTACGGATACGTAATCCCAAAGAACAGATTTTCTTCTCACCCACATATACGCCAGGCGCATCGGCTCGCGGGTGGGCGTCAATGCCGATTTCCGCAAGGGTATTCACGACGGTTTGCTCCAGCAGCGTAACCAGTTCGCGCACGCCAAGTTTACGACGCTTCAGGTTCAACAGCACATACATAACCTGTTGGCCTGGTCCGTGGTAGGTCACCTGACCGCCACGATCGCTCTGGATCACCGGAATATCTCCCGGCATCAATACGTGCTCAGCTTTACCTGCCTGACCCTGGGTGAAGACAGGATAATGCTCTACCAGCCAGATTTCATCATGACTGTTTTCATCACGGGTATCGGTAAATTCATGCATGGCCAGAGAGACTGGCTCGTAAGGTTGAAGACCGAGCTGGCGGACCAGAATTTTATCCTGATACAAAACGGCATCTCCGTAGAGAATGTTAAAGAGGGGAAAAGTATATCACAGGGGGGAGGGGTTACCCGAGCGGGGATGCAGCGGGTAACCGACAGGTTTTTACAGCACCATGCGTACGATATCGATATTGCCTAATTCTTCGTACAACGTTTCAACCTGCTCAATGTGTGTAGCAGTGATGGTGATTGAGACCGAGTGGTAGTTGCCTTTGCTGCTCGGTTTTACCGTCGGAGAGTAATCACCTGGCGCATGGCGCTGTACCACTTCAACCACCTGATCAACCAGCTCAGGCAACGCCTGCCCCATTACTTTGTAAGTAAATGGAGTAGGGAATTCAAGCAGTTCGTTAAGTTTGGTTTTCATGTCAGCTCCGGCGTTACATCAAAAAATAATAACTCCCACTGCGCGTGGGAGTTATCTGGATACCTAGTATATGGGGACGTAAATCACACTTTCAAGTGTTCGATTTTTAGCCAAACCAGTGATGGAACATTAATTTAATGTAATCAATGATTTTCCCAAAGAAGTTGCCTTCAGGGATTTCCTGCAGCACCACCAGCGGGCGCTGTTCAATGGTTTTGCCATCCAACTGGAAGTTGATAGTGCCGACAACCTGGTTTTTCTGCAGCGGGGCGTGCAGTTCAGTGGTGTTCAACACATAGCTGGCTTTCAGGTCTTTCATGCGGCCGCGCGGAATGGTCAGGTAGACATCTTTATCAACGCCTAACGACGCACGATCGGTGTTACCAAACCAGGCGGGTTCTGAGGCAAATTCTTTACCCACTTTCAACGGGTTCACGGTTTCAAAGAAACGGAAGCCCCAGGTCAGCAGTTTTTTACTTTCGGTTTCTCGGCCTTTATAGGTGCGACCACCCATAACGGCGGAGATCAGACGCATCTGGCCTTCGGTTGCGGATGCAACGAGGTTATAGCCAGCCTTATCGGTGTGACCGGTTTTGATACCGTCGACATTCAGGCTGTTATCCCACAGCAGGCCGTTGCGGTTTAACTGACGAATGCCGTTAAAAGTGAACTCTTTTTCTTTATAGATAGAGTATTCGTTAGGCACGTCACGAATCAGAGCCTGACCAATCATCGCCATGTCGCGAGCCGAGCTGTACTGACCGTCAGCATCGAGACCATGAACGGTCTGGAAGTGGGTGTTTTTCAGGCCCAGCGCATTCACATAGCTGTTCATCAGGCCGACGAAAGCATCCTGGCTACCGGCTGCGAAGTCTGCCATCGCCACGCACGCGTCGTTTCCGGATTGCAGGTTAATACCACGGATCAGCTGAGAAACAGGAACCTGCATGCCTGGCTTGAGGAACATCAGCGATGAACCTTTGAAGACCGGGTTGCCCGTAGCCCATGCGTCATTGCCGACGGTGACCAGATCGGTTTCTTTGAATTTCCCGGCTTTCATCGCCTGGCCGATGACGTAGCTGGTCATCATTTTGGTCAGACTGGCGGGGTCGCGGCGAGTGTCTGCGTTCTGTTCTGCCAGAACTTTACCTGAATTGTAATCAATCAGGATATACGACTCCGCATCGATCTGCGGAACACCCGGGATCATGGTTTTAATATTCAGGTCATCGGCATGAGCAGCAGAGAGAGAGGCTGCGCAGAGAGCCGCGGTGAGCGCCATACGCTGCACGAAACGAGCGGAAAAAGTGGTCTTCATGGTCTGAACTACGACGTCCGTGATGAAATTAAAAAAAGTGCCCTACTATAGCAAATGCATAACTGGCAGGCATCTGACTTTCCGCGTGACTTTGTTAATGTCATTTACAGAAACTGACAGTTCAGATACCTGATTTACGTTATTACACGCCGGTGATGAAGGACTGTAATTGCGCCTCGGATTGAAGACGCTGCTGCAATGTGGAGGCTTCAGCTTTGCTGGCAAACGGCCCCATCTGGATACGCCAGACTGCGCCGTTTTGTACCACCCGGCCAGGAACGCCAAACTGCTGGCTTAAACGCTTTTGATACTGCTGCGCGCGCGACTGCTCGCTGACTGCGCCAACCTGAACCACATAGCGTCCGTTGGCGGTTGCCGCAGGCGCAGGAGCTGTGACGGCTGCTGGGGTTGCTGCCGGCGCGGTTGACGTGACCGGTGCGGTGGTTGTCGATTGCGGCGCCGGAGTCGGCTCGCTGCTTTCCAGCACGCCTGATGCGAGCGTGGTTGGCGCACCGAGGAATCCACTGCTGTTTACTGGCGCACCGGTTGGATCATCGCTTTTCAGCGTGGAATTACTGATCGGACGAATATCGCCTTGCGGCTGACCTGCATCCGATGGCGAAGGCATGCTTCCCATATTGCCGCCACCGCTTAAATCAGGACGCGCAGGCAAGGCATAAGTTTGTTTCGCGACCGTGGTACAAGCCATACCCGGTCCGGACAATGAACCATCCTGGGCGACGATGATTGGGTCGATACGCACTTTAGTGTTGTTGGAGGTGTTCAGACGATCGGCTGCGGCGCGCGAAAGTGAAATCACGCGATCGTTGCCATAAGGCCCGCGATCGTTAATGCGCACGACGATCATCCTGCCGTTCGCCAGATTGGTAATTCTGGCATAGCTGGGGACAGGCAGCGTCGGATGCGCAGCGGTCAGCTGCATCGGGTCGAACGCTTCGCCAGACGCGGTTAAGTTGCTTCCTGGTTCCGCATCATAGATAGCGGCAAGTCCGGCCTGGCTAAAGCGGGAGGGATCCTGCACGATTTTGTAGCTTTTACCATCACGCTGGTAGTCCTGATTCGCCGTTGGGTTCAGGGGGTCAAAGCGCGGATCGGCCCCGCTGATTTCAACAATCGGACCATTACACACCGCAGGCTGCGGCGCGACAGCAACCTGTTGCTGACCATCATCACTCGAACACGCCGCGAGCATTCCTGCTGCGATGCAGATACCAAGCCACTGCTTACGCATTGCGTACCCCTTACACGCTTTTCGACAACATTTTTCTATGGGTGTGGATCGACATAACAATCCCGAACCCGGCCATCAGCACGATAAGTGCCGAGCCTCCGTAACTGACCAGTGGGAGTGGAACCCCAACCACGGGCAGAATACCGCTCACCATACCAATATTTACGAAGACATAAACGAATAATATCAACATTAAGCCACCCGCCATGACGCGACCAAAGGTGGTTTGCGCGCGGGCAGCGATCCATAATCCGCGCATAATCAGCAAAATGTAGAGCGTCAACAGAATCAAGATCCCCACCAGACCCAGCTCTTCCGCTAAGACAGCAAAGATAAAGTCGGTGTGGCGTTCGGGTAAAAACTCAAGCTGCGATTGTGTACCATGCAGCCAGCCTTTGCCGCGTAACCCGCCGGAGCCAATAGCAATTTTAGACTGAATTATGTGATAACCCGCGCCCAGCGGATCGGTTTCCGGGTCGAGCAGCATCATGACGCGCTGACGCTGGTAATCATGCATCAGGAAGAACCACAGTATCGGGATAAACGCCGCGACCAGAACCACCGCAACGCCGATTAAGCGCCAGCTCAAACCAGAAAGGAACAAGACAAACAGACCGGAAAGAGCGACCAGAATTGAAGTGCCGAGGTCAGGTTGGGCGGCGACCAGCAGCGTGGGCATAAAAATCAGCACCAGCGCAATGGCGGTATTTTTTAGCGATGGTGGGCAAACGTCACGGTTAATAAAGCGCGCAACCATCAGCGGCACGGCGATTTTGGCAATTTCAGAAGGCTGAAAACGCACGATACCCAAATCCAGCCAGCGCTGCGCACCTTTGGAAATGGCGCCGAAGGCGTCTACCGCCACCAACAGAATGATGCAAAAGATATAGAGATAGGGCGCCCAGCCCTCATACACCCGGGGGGGAATTTGCGCCATCACTACCATGATGACCAGGCCCATTGCGATCTGGCCGACTTTGCGCTCCATCATGCCAATATCCTGGCCGCTGGCGCTCCAGATGACCAGTGAGCTGTAAACCAGCAGAGCCAGCAAAATAAGCAACATTGTGGGATCGATGTGGATTTTGTCCCAGAATGTTTTTTTGTTCGGATTATCCGTCACGATTATTGGTCCTCCGCTGCTGCAACCGCTGGGTTTTCCGCAGGCAGATTGGTGTTGTTGTCGCCCAACATAATATGGTCAAGGATCTGGCGCATAATGGTACCCACCGCCGGACCCGCACCGCCGTTTTCAAGGATCATGGCGACAGCGACCTGGGGTTTATCATAGGGGGCGAAGGCCGTCATCAGCTTGTGGTCACGTAAACGCTCGGCGATCTTATGTGCGTTATAGGTTTCATTAGCTTTCAGGCCAAAGACCTGCGCGGTACCGGATTTCGCCGCAATTTTGTAAGGCGCGCCAGCAAAATACTTATGCGCAGTTCCGTTAGGGCGGTTCGCAACACCGTACATACCGTCTTTCGCGATTTCCCAGTAACCAGAATGAATATCGCCAACGGGCGGTTCGTGCGGCTGTACCCACGGCACCTGCTTGCCGTTTTCTGCCGTGCTCATCAACAGATGCGGGACTTTTATCAAACCGTCGTTGATAAGGATCATCAGCGCTTTACTCATCTGGATTGGGGTTGCTGTCCAGTAACCCTGGCCGATGCCGACGGGAATGGTATCACCCTGATACCATGGCTTTTTAAACCGTTTTTGCTTCCACTCGCGGGTTGGCATATTGCCAGAGCGTTCTTCGGCAAGATCGATGCCCGTATATTTGCCGTAGCCAAATTTGCTCATCCACTCTGAAAGCCGGTCAATCCCCATATCATAGGCGATTTGATAGAAAAACGTATCCGCGGACTCTTCCAGAGAGCGGGTGATATTCAGATGGCCGTGCCCCCACTTTTTCCAGTCGCGGTAACGTTTTTCAGAGCCCGGTAGCTGCCACCAGCCCGGATCGAACAGGCCGGTATTGCGGGTGATGACGCCTGCGCTTAACGCAGAAACGGCAACGTAAGGTTTAACCGTCGAAGCAGGGGGGTAAACACCCTGTGTGGCGCGGTTAACCAAGGGGGTGTTCGGGTCATTGAGCAACCCGGAATAATCTTTACTGGAGATACCATCCACGAACAGATTCGGGTCGTAGCTCGGCATAGATACCAGCGCCAGAACGCCACCGGTACGCGGGTCGGTAACTACCACGGCGGCACGACTGCCCGCCAGCAGCGTTTCAATATACTGCTGGAGTTTCAAATCAAGGGTGAGATAGATATCGTGCCCGGCCTGCGGCGCCACTTCTTTCAACTGGCGAATGACGCGGCCGCGGTTGTTCACTTCAACTTCTTCATACCCGGTTTGGCCGTGAAGCACGTCCTCATAATAGCGTTCAATACCCAGCTTGCCGATGTCATGCGTTGCCGCGTAGTTAGCCAGTTTACCGTCTTTGTCCAGGCGGTCTACGTCTTTATCGTTGATCTTCGATACGTAGCCAATTACGTGGGTCAGCGCAGAGCCGTATGGGTAATAGCGGCGTTTATAGCCTTTAACTTCGACCCCAGGAAAGCGATATTGATTCACGGCAAAGCGTGCGACCTGAACTTCAGTCAGGTTGGTTTTTACCGGAATAGAGGTGAAACGGTGTGAACGGGCGCGCTCTTTTTTAAAGGCGGCAATATCGTCGTCCGTCAGGTCTACGACGTTACGCAGCGCGTCGAGGGTATCCTGAATGTTGTCTACCTTTTCCGGCATCATTTCTATCTGATAAATGGTGCGGTTAAGGGCGAGAGGAATTCCGTTGCGGTCATAAATGATGCCGCGACTCGGCGCGATAGGCACCAGTTTGATGCGGTTTTCGTTCGAACGGGTCTGATAATCAGTGAAGCGAACGATTTGCAGATTATAAAGGTTGGCGATCAGCACGCCGGTTAGCAGCAAAATCCCCAAAAAAGCGACCAGCGCCCGGCGCACAAACAGCGCGGACTCAGCCGAATAGTCGCGAAAAGAATTCTGTAGTTTCATCCGCTGCTTAATCTACTCAAGAATCAATGATCACTCACGGTGATAAGGATGGTTGGTGGTAATGCTCCACGCCCTGTACAGACTCTCCGCAACCAGAACCCGAACAAGAGGGTGTGGAAGGGTTAATGCAGAGAGTGACCAGCTTTGTTCCGCTGCGGCTTTACAGGCAGGAGAGAGACCTTCCGGCCCGCCAATTAACAGACTGACGTCACGACCGTCCAGTTTCCAGCGCTCCAGTTCGGTCGCCAGCTGCGGCGTGTCCCAGGGTTTACCCGGGATATCAAGGGTGACGATGCGGTTTTTGCCTGCGGCAGCCAGCATCTGCTCACCCTCTTTGTCGAGAATGCGTTTAATGTCCGCGTTCTTGCCGCGCTTTCCTGCCGGGATTTCGATCAGCTCAAAGGGCATATCTTTCGGAAACCGACGGAGATACTCGGTAAATCCGGTTTGTACCCAGTCAGGCATTTTCGTACCCACAGCGACAAGTTGCAGCTTCACGCATTAACTCCAGAGTTTTTCCAGTTCATACAGGCGACGACTCTCTTCCTGCATCACGTGGACAATCACATCGCCGAGGTCAACGACGATCCAGTCAGCGACATTCTCGCCTTCCACGCCGAGCGGCAGCAGGCCAGCAGTGCGGGACTCCTGGACCACGTGGTCTGCAATAGACATAACGTGACGGCTGGATGTACCGGTGCAGATAATCATGCAATCAGTGATGCTGGATTTGCCCTGAACGTCTAAGGCGATGATGTCTTGACCTTTCAGGTCATCAATTTTGTCGATTACAAAATCCTGGAGTGCTTTACCCTGCAAGTGTTCCCCCTGGGTGAAAAGAGTTAAAAACGTCTGTTAGTATACCTGAACCAGAGGCGATATCGGGACAAATGTCTCCGAATGCGCTTGTGAAGTGCGCTATCATCCCACCCCACGCCACAGAATGCATCGCCATTTTTGTAAAACAATTTCTGCAAAGCTCTGAAGGGCGGGAAAAGTCAGGCTGCGGAGAATAACAGCCTGTCATGGGGTGTCAATGGGAGAGAGGCTCTTCGGCATAAAAAACAGCGCTTTCACTCCCCGTCGCGCCATACGGCCCGGCTGTTAAGCACTTTCAGAACCGCAAAATCGTCACAAAAATCAATTGCGCTCCAGCAGCCTTGTTCGACGCGGAAATGCCACATTGCCGCAGCGGGCATGGACAGCAGACGGGCGATCAACACGCTCAGCACGCCTTGATGACTCACCACCAGCAGATTTTGGCACGCTTTATAATCAGCAAGCTGGGCAATGAAACGTTCCACTCGCTGGGAAAACGCCTGAAAACCTTCGCCATTGGTGGGCGTCGCATTCTGCCAGTCGTTACACCACACGGCGTAATTTTCGGCGTCTTCGCGCGCCAGATCGCGATGGTGACGCATTTCCCAGTCACCAAAAAACATCTCATTAAGCTCAGGCATGTTGCGCACAGGAACTTCGCGTTCCGCCAGAATCAACTGCGTTGTATGGTGGGCGCGTTCCAGTTCGCTGCACAGAACGTTGTCGACAGGGACATTGCGTAACAGCGTACCCAGCGTTTGTGCCTGAGCGATCCCCCGTTCCGTTAGCGGTGTGGGGGCATGGCCGCTATATAAACCAGCGACATTGGCTTCGGTTTCGCCATGACGTACTAACCAGAGTCTCATGTTTTCCTCGTGAGGCTATTCGCACAAAATATGATGTTTGCCCTGATTGCGCAGTGATTTTTCACTAAAATACCCTTTTTTACGTGGAGCGGCACGATGTCTTTATTGAAGAGCGCACATGGCGGTAACACCCGAGAAGCCGCCGAATTGTTGGGCATCTTGCCTGAGCAGTTGCTGGATTTTAGCGCGAATATTAACCCGCTGGGTATGCCAGTAAGTTTAAAACGGGCGATTATCGACAATCTGGACTGCACGGAGCGTTACCCGGATGTCGATTACGCGCAACTGCATGCCGCGCTGGCGGAGCATCATCAAATTCCGTCCTCGTGGATCCTGGCCGGGAACGGTGAAACCGAATCCATTTTTACCCTGGTGCATGGCCTGAAGCCACGCCACGCGATGATCGTGACGCCCGGGTTTGCGGAATATCGTCGGGCGCTGCAATGGGGAGAGTGTACGATCCATGAGTTTGCGCTGTGCGAAGACGATGGCTGGCAGCTTACCGATGCGATCCTCGATGCGTTAACGCCTGAGCTGGACTGCCTGTTTCTCTGTACGCCCAATAATCCCACCGGGTTGTTGCCCGAAACCCGCCTGCTGCGTGAAATTGCCACGCGTTGCGAGTCGCTGGGGATCGCCCTGATCCTTGATGAAGCGTTTATCGATTTTATTGCCGGGGAGTCGGGATTTATCCCGTTACTGCACGAGAACCCGCATATTTGGGTGCTGCGTTCGCTCACCAAGTTCTATGCGATCCCGGGACTGCGTCTGGGGTATCTGGTCAACAGTAACGAACAGGCCGTTGCACAGATGCGCAGCCAACAAATGCCGTGGTCAATTAATGCGTTTGCTGCCCTGGCAGGCGAGATTATCTTACGCGATAGCGCATATCAGCGGGCGACGTGGAAATGGCTGGAACAAGAGGGGGAGCGGTTTGATCAACAACTGCAAGATCTGCCCGGCCTGACGGCGTATCCCGGCCGGGCAAATTATCGTTTATTACGCTGCGATCGTGCGGATATTGATCTGCAACTTGCGTTGCTGAAACAGCATGTCTTGATTCGCAGTTGCGCCAATTATCCGGGGCTGGATGCGCGCTATTATCGGGTAGCCGTTCGCAGCCAGGAAGAGAATAACCGCCTGCTGACGGCCTTACGCAAGGCGCTTAGCGGTACAGTCCCTGTTGATTGATATAGTCAAGCACCGCGTCTGGCATCAGGTCGTCGCACGGCTCGCCCTTTTCCAGGCGCTCACGGATGAGCGTGGCGGAGATGTTAAACCACGGCGTTTCGGCCAGGTAAATTTTCCCGCAAGGCAGGTTGTGCAGGTCATCTGCTGAATGGGTCAGATGATCCTCCAGCCATTGCTGGTGTTTTTCCTGCGCCATTTCGAGTGGATAGCCCGGACGTCGGCACACGATGAGGTGGGTATTACCCAGAATCGTGTGGTAGTCATGCCAGGAAGGGAAGGTAAGCAGCGAATCCTGACCAATGATAAACGCTAATGGCACGTTCGGGCCTTGCTCCTCGCGCCACTCTTTTAGCGTTTGCGCGGTGTAGGAGGCGGTATCGCGTTTCAGCTCGCGTTCATCCAGGGAAAACAGCGGTTTATCAGCAATGGCCAGTTCAACCATACGCTTACGTTGCTCACCGGACGCTTCGGGCTGCGCACGATGTGGCGGCACGTTATTGGGCATGATGATGACCCGGGAAAGGCCAATCAGATTCGCCAGAATTTCAACCGGTTTAAGATGACCGTAATGCACCGGATCAAAGGTGCCACCGAACAGAGCCTGCAATGATTTCATATCAACCATCAATAAAAACATCGGCCAGCGATTTATGACAGAGCAAAAGGGAAAGCCCCTCAAGTTCCGCCCACACTGACTGACCATAGTCTTGTTTAAGCGTAATTTCCGTACGCGTTAAAAGCGTAACAGCCTGACGCAGTTGCGCCGGGTTCAGCCGGTTTAGCGCATCTCCCATCATGCCCCGGCGATTTTGCCACACCCGGTGTTTATCAAACAACGTGCGCAAAGGCGTATGGGCCGACTGCCGTTTTAAGTTAACCAGCAACAGCAACTCACGCTGGATCGTACGCAGCAAAATAACCGGCTCGCTACCTTCCAGGCGTAGCTGCTGCAGAATGTGCAGCGCGCGTTTGCTTTTGCCCATCAGCAGCGCGTCTACCCAGTGGAATGGGGTAAAGTGCGCGGCATCGTTAACCGCTTTCTCTACGCGAGGCAGCGTTAGTTTGCCGTCAGGCCAAAGCAACGCTAATCGTTCCAGCGCTTGCGCCAGTGCTAACAAATTACCTTCATAGCAATAGCACAAAAGCTGATTGGCCGCGTCATCCAGTTGCAGGTTGTTAAGTTTCGCCCTGGCGGCAACCCAACGAGGAAGCTGTGCTTGTTCCGGCGTCTGGCAGCTTACCTGCACCGCATTATTGGCAAGTTTGGTATACCATGCGGCGTTTTCCTGTGCCCTGGTGAGTTTGTTGCCGCGAACTATCAGCAGCAGATCGTCATGTAACAGAGTGACGAGTGACGCGAGCTGTTCATTAATGGCGGCATTAGGGCCATTTTCAGGCAATTGCAGAAGCAGGGTTTGACGGCTGGCAAACAGGCTCATCGCCTGGCAGAGTGAAAAAATCTCTCCCCAGTCGGTGCTGTTGTCCAGAGTGAAGGCGTGGTGTTCTTCGAATCCTTGTGTTGCGGCAGCCTGACGGATGGCATCCTGGCTTTCCTGCAATAAGAGGGGATCGTTGCCCAAGAGTAAATACGCCGCGCGCAGCCCTTCATTGAGCTGTGCGCGGAGTTGTTCAGGGTACAACTTGAGCATCAGTTACCCAGCGTGGTGGAGACACGCGCCGGAGATGACGCAGGCGCTACGGTTTTATTCTCCGCAGGCTCAGCATCAGCATTGGATGACTGAGTATCGGCCAGATGTACGCTTGGCAGCTTACGAATCAACTGTTCAGCCGCTTTGTCATACATCTCTTTTATGATCATGTCCTGCTCGTTATCCTTCGCCAGTGCAGCCTGTGGGTTGTCAAAGAACGAACGATAAACTTTGGCGCTGATTGGGTAAATATCATGACCTGGAATCAGCACAGTAGCACTTACGGACATCACCATCTGGTATTCAGCCGTTTGACCGTTCTGGAATACCGATGCCGTATCTTGCGAAAGGCTGACCGCACCCAGACGTAAGGACGTCACATCTTTACGCATGGTGCCGTCTTCAAGCAGCGTAACGCCGTTCAGACGCAGCTGATTACGCACCGCGCGGCTTAACGGGCCGTTCGGATCGCCAGAGTTCAGGATCATGGTTTTCATTGAGGGTGGAACCTGCGTAGTACTACGCAGATGCCAGCCACACCCGGCGGTGACAAGCACCGCCAGCGATAACAACAATGTTGTCAGAAGTCGCACGCTTCCTCCCGCGCTTAGCCAACGACCAGATTGAGGAGTTTACCCGGTACATAAATCACTTTACGTACGGTAACGCCATCAAGATATTTTGCCACCAGATGCTCCTGGCCAGCACGTTCACGAACCTGCTCTTCAGTGGCGTTTACCGGAACGGTGATTTTGCCACGTACTTTGCCGTTTACCTGAACCACAACCAGCGTTGAGTCTTCAACCATTGCTGCTTCGTCCGCCACCGGCCACGGCGCGTTGTCGATATCGCCTTCGCCTTTCAGCGCCTGCCACAGGGTGAAGCAAACGTGTGGGGTGAACGGGTTAAGCATGCGTACAACAGCCAGCAATGCTTCCTGCATCAGGGCTCTGTCCTGCTCGTCTGCCTGCGGTGCTTTCGCCAGCTTGTTCATCAGCTCCATAATCGCCGCAATCGCGGTGTTAAAGGTCTGACGACGACCGATATCATCGGTGACTTTAGCAATGGTTTTATGCACGTCGCGACGCAGCGCTTTTTGATCTTCGCTCAACACATCAACGTTCAGGGCAGCAACATCTCCCTGGGACGTATGTTCGTAAACCAGTTTCCAGACACGTTTCAGGAAGCGGTTCGCCCCTTCAACGCCGGACTCCTGCCATTCCAGCGTCATATCAGCCGGAGAAGCGAACATCATGAACAGACGTACGGTGTCGGCGCCGTAGCGTTCAACCATGACCTGCGGGTCGATACCGTTATTTTTTGACTTGGACATCTTGCTCATGCCGGTATACACCAGTTCATGGCCTTCTGCGTCCTTAGCCTTGACGATACGACCTTTTTCGTCACGCTCAACGATGGCATCAACCGGAGAAACCCAGTTACGTTCGCCGTTGGCGCCAACGTAGTAGAACGCATCGGCCAGAACCATCCCCTGACACAGCAGCTGTTTAGCTGGTTCATCAGAGTTGACCATGCCTGCGTCGCGCATCAGTTTGTGGAAGAAGCGGAAGTAGAGCAGGTGCATGATGGCGTGTTCAATACCGCCAATGTAGATATCAACCGGCAGCCAGTAGTTCGCCGCGTCGGAATCCAGCATACCTTCCTGATACTGCGGGCAGGTGTAGCGCGCGTAGTACCAGGACGACTCCATAAAGGTATCGAAGGTGTCAGTTTCACGCAGCGCAGGCATACCGTTAACGGTGGTTTTCGCCCACTCCGGATCGGCTTTGATTGGGCTGGTAATGCCGTCCATGACTACGTCTTCCGGCAGAATAACCGGCAGTTGGTCTTCTGGCGTTGGCAGGACGGTACCGTCTTCCAGCGTCACCATCGGAATCGGCGCGCCCCAGTAACGCTGACGGGAAACACCCCAGTCACGCAGACGATAGTTAACTTTACGCTCACCCACGCCTTTAGCTACCAGCTTGTCAGCAATGGCGTTGAAGGCCGCTTCGAAGTCGAGGCCGTCAAACTCACCGGAGTTAAAAAGCACGCCTTTTTCGGTCAGCGCTTGTTCAGACAGATCCGGCTCTGCGCCTTCAGCGGTCAGAATTACCGGCTTGATGGTCAGGCCATATTTGGTCGCAAATTCGTAATCGCGCTGATCGTGACCCGGAACGGCCATAACTGCGCCTGTACCGTATTCCATCAGCACGAAGTTTGCCGCCCAAACCGGGATCTCTTCGCCAGTCAGCGGGTGAACGGCTTTGAAACCAGTGTCGACGCCTTTCTTCTCCATGGTCGCCATTTCGGCTTCAGCAACCTTGGTGTTGCGGCATTCGTCAATGAAGGCAGCCAGTTCTGGGTTATTTTCAGCGGCTTTCTGCGCCAGCGGATGACCTGCAGCAACCGCCAGGTAGGTCGCACCCATAAAGGTGTCCGGGCGTGTGGTGTAGACGGTCAGCGTGTTGTCGTAATCGTTCACATCGAAGGTGATTTCCACGCCTTCAGAACGGCCAATCCAGTTGCGCTGCATCGTTTTCACGGTGTCAGGCCAGTGATCCAGATTATCCAGATCGCGCAACAGTTCGTCAGCGTAAGCGGTGATTTTGATGAACCACTGCGGGATCTCTTTACGCTCAACTTTGGTATCGCAACGCCAGCAGCAGCCGTCGATAACCTGTTCGTTCGCCAGTACGGTCTGGTCGTTCGGGCACCAGTTAACGGCAGACGTTTTCTTGTACACCAGCCCTTTTTTGTACAGCTCGGTGAAGAACTTCTGTTCCCAGCGGTAGTATTCCGGGGTGCAGGTTGCCAGCTCACGGCTCCAGTCGTAACCGAAACCCAGCATTTTGAGCTGGTTTTTCATGTATGCAATGTTGTCATACGTCCACGGTGCCGGGGCGGTGTTGTTTTTAACCGCAGCGCCTTCGGCAGGCAGGCCGAACGCATCCCAGCCAATTGGTTGAAGTACGTTTTTGCCCAGCATACGCTGATAGCGAGCGATCACGTCACCGATGGTGTAGTTACGTACGTGGCCCATGTGTAGTCGACCAGAAGGATAGGGAAGCATAGACAGGCAGTAATACTTCTCTTTGCTCTCGTCTTCGGTAACTTCAAATGTGCGCTTCTCATCCCAGTGAAGCTGTACTTTGGATTCTATCTCTTCCGGGCGGTATTGCTCTTGCATGGCAGCCAGTGGTCCTGTTTTCAATACAGCTACAAACGTAGCTCTAGATGTGGTGTTTTAGATCCGCATAGCATAGCCCAAACGCCCGCGCCAAAACAGCCTTTCGCGCATTCAACGTTGAATTCCCGTAAGGATAATTCTTGCACGAATTTACACACTCTGTGGACAGTCTTGCAAAGCGTAGCGTAAATAACGTCTATTATTATAGACAGTTAACGACCCAGGAGGCGAAGCGATGAACAAGGTTGCTCAATATTACCGTGAACTGGTGGCTTCACTGAGTGAACGCCTGCGTAATGGCGAACGCGATATTGATGCGTTGGTGGAACAGGCGCGTCAGCGCGTTATGCAGACCGGGGAGTTAACGCGCACCGAGGTGGAAGAGCTCACCCGGGCCGTCAGACGCGACCTGGAAGAGTTTGCTCTGAGCTATGAAGAAAGCCTCGATGAGGAGACCGATAGCGTCTTTATGCGGGTAATCAAAGAGAGTATCTGGCAGGAACTGGCCGATATTACCGATAAAACGCAGCTCGAATGGCGCGAAGTGTTCCAGGACCTCAGCCATCACGGGGTTTATCACAGCGGCGAGGTGGTCGGGTTGGGCAATCTGGTGTGCGAGAAGTGCCACTTCCATTTAGCGGTGTACACTCCTGATGTGCTGCCGCTATGCCCGAAATGCGGACACGATCAGTTCCAGCGTCGACCGTTTGAGCCGTGATTTTCACCTGAGAGCCGCTAACGCGGCTCTGTGAGGGATTGCGAATGTGTTACGCCACAACGCGTTGATTCCACGCATCCGTATAGATGATATTTCCATCGCAATGCTTCCATGTGATGCTTTCATAGCGTAGTAGAATGGTTTCAAGATGTGTCCCGGTTGAAGCTCCAGGATAAAGATCTGCGGTAATGGATGTGATTTTCACATTGTTTAGAATGATATTAAAATACTCCTTTTCCATATAAATATATAATATTGGGTTATTTTAATTTTTCGAATTTTTCTGTAATGAACGGATAAAACCAAAAAATAGCAATAATACTGATGAGCATTAGCTCCCACCAGTATTCAGGAAATAAATATAACCAGAGCACGGCAAAAACTATCAAGATTGCTGGGAGTACAAGATTATAGAGTACAACTGATATTAGACTCTTAAACATCGAATCTTTCCATGATTTCGTCGGCAAGCTGATCGAGGTTAGAATAGATACCATCATGAACTTTCTGAATTATTTCTGAAAGAAGCTGGCTCAACGAAGTAATAGAGCATCTCCAGCTTTGCTTGGTAAAGAATCCAATAATAACTTGG
Organism: Citrobacter sp. 506; assembly: GCF_050434985.1. Lineage (NCBI taxonomy): Bacteria > Pseudomonadati > Pseudomonadota > Gammaproteobacteria > Enterobacterales > Enterobacteriaceae > Citrobacter > Citrobacter sp. 506. The sequence goes on along the minus strand of NZ_JBNDJN010000001.1, from coordinate 1,622,113 downwards.
ATCTATTGCTTTCTGTGCCCGGGCTGCCATAGCTGCTTTTTGCTGAAACCCATAGACCTGCAGAAGATAAACGCCAACTGGCATTTTACCAGCCAGTTTTCGCGCAACGGCTTTTGATAGAAACGCTGACTGTGCAATAGCTTCCGCCATAGCTGAGGCTACAGTAAACCGTGTACATCGTATTTGTGAATCCATTCTCAATATATATAGATAACTGCCTGTCATTCTGAAATCTTACCCTGAGATAATCTGAAGCATTCATTCAATGTTCCTCTGATTTGTTGTGCCGGATGTTGCATGATACATTAATCTGCTGGGGGGATTTATTCAGTATTACCTGACAAATTAATGAAGTAACGCAGTATTCACGTTCGCTATTAGCTAACAGTAAGATCGCTATGATTCAACATAGCGATCTTACTCAATGATAAATTTCAGGCGTAAAATTTCAAACGCTCCGCTAGCAGATCGACAAACCCCTGGCGATCCACGTCCACCATCACGGTGGCGTTTGGCTTATTGCCGCTCAGGGAGTAGTAGTCAACCACGGTCATTCCCTGGGTGTATTTGCCCTGAGTTTCCACACCAACCCAGCGTTCAACGGTGGTAAACAGTTCAGGTTTCAGCAGCCAGGCAATGGTGCATGGATCGTGCAGCGGCGCGCCAATGAATCCCCATTTTTCATCTTTGTGATATTCAAAGAAGAAGTCGAGTAGTTCAGCAACGATTGTCGAAATGGGATTGCCGATAGCGCGGAACCGTTCGGTATCTTCACGATGTATTTGCGCTTTATGCGTGACATCCAGTCCAGCCATCACCACCGGAATGCCCGACTGGAACACGATCTCAGCGGCTTCTGGATCCACGAAGATGTTGAACTCAGCGGCGGGCGTCCAGTTTCCGAGGCCCATTGCACCACCCATGATCACGATACGGGCAATTTTGGGGTGCAGTTCAGGATGGCTATTCAGTAGCAATGCCACGTTAGTTTGCGGCCCGGTGGAGACAATCGTCACCGGTTCCTGACTGTTACGCAGGGTTTTCGCCATCAATTCCACGGCGGTGCAGTCCTGTGGAGCAAAAGCGGGTTCAGGCAGCGCCGGGCCATCAAGCCCGCTCTCACCGTGGACGTTATCGGCAATTATCAGGTCGCGCATCAGCGGTTTGACTGCGCCACCGGCCACTGGGATATCCGTACGGTTGAGCAACGTTAACATACGCAATACGTTACGCAGCGTTTTGTCGGGGGTCTGGTTACCGGCAGAGGAGGTTATCGCTTTCACATCCAGTTCAGGTGAAGCGAGGGCGAGAACAATTGCGATAGCGTCGTCATGACCTGGATCGCAATCAAACAGGATAGGAAGTGCCATTGTTGCTCCTTGTAAGTGGGACTTTGTGACAAGGTTAACGCTGGGCTGTGCCTGTTTCGAGAAGTGAAGAGATAAATCGTGAGGTGGCGCGCACATGGAGGTGCGCGCCAGCAAAATTAGTGCAGGATTTTCGCGAGGAAGTCTTTGGCACGGTCTGATTTTGGATTAGCGAAGAACTCTTCTTTCGGTGAGTCTTCAACAATCTTCCCTTCATCCATGAAGATCACCCGGTTAGCCACTTTACGCGCAAAGCCCATTTCGTGGGTAACCACCATCATGGTCATCCCTTCATTGGCCAGTTCAACCATGACGTCCAGTACTTCGTTGATCATTTCTGGGTCGAGCGCTGACGTCGGTTCGTCAAACAGCATAGCGATAGGATCCATGCACAGCGCCCGAGCGATGGCGACACGCTGTTGCTGGCCCCCGGAGAGCTGAGCTGGAAACTTCTCGGCATGCGCTGACAGACCAACGCGTTCCAGTAACTTTTGCGCTTTGTCGCGGGCCGGCTTTTTATCGCGTTTAAGCACTTTTACCTGCGCCAGAGTCAGGTTCTCAATAATCGACAGATGCGGGAACAGTTCAAAGTGCTGGAACACCATGCCAACGCGGGAGCGCAGTTTGGCCAAATCGGTCTTTTTATCATTCACCACGGTACCATCAACGGTGATGACGCCCTGTTGTACCGGCTCCAGCCCGTTCACCGTTTTGATAAGCGTTGATTTACCTGAACCTGACGGGCCGCAGACCACCACCACTTCACCTTTTTTCACTTCCGTGGAGCAGTCGGTCAGCACCTGAAAGTGACCATACCATTTAGAAACATTTTTCAGGGTAATCATTAAACTGTCCTTTTCTTCAAATAGCTGACCAACAACGATGCGCTCAGACTGAATACAAAATAAACGGCGCCAGCAAACAGGATCATTTCAACCTGCGTGCCGTCACGCTCGCCAATGGTGGAGGCGGTACGGAAGAAGTCTGCCAGACTCAATACATAGACCAGCGAGGTATCCTGGAAGAGTACGATGCCCTGGGTAAGCAGCAGCGGCACCATCGCGCGGAATGCCTGCGGCAGAATGATGAGCTTCATCGACTGCCAATGGGTCATCCCCAGCGCCAGCGCGGCACTGGACTGCCCGCGAGAAATACTCTGGATACCGGCGCGGATAATCTCGGAATAGTACGCGGCTTCAAACATCGAAAATGCGACCATCGCTGAGATCAGGCGAATATCGGTTTTTGGCGACAGACCCAGCACGTTTTGCAGGAAGCCGGGCACAATCAGGTAGAACCACAGCAGCACCATCACCAGCGGAATGGAGCGGAATACGTTGACGTAGCCCTTCGCAAACCAGGCAATCGGCGCGAAGCTGGACAGACGCATTACTGCAAGGATGGTCCCCCAGACGATACCAATGACGACTGCCGTGACGGTGATTTTCAGCGTGATGATCAGCCCATCCAGCAGATACGGCAGGGAAGGGACGATAGAACTCCAGTCAAATTCGTACATTATTTGCCTCCCAAATTGCCAGGCAGGCGGATTTTGCGTTCGACGAGATTCATCACCAGCATGATGACGGCGTTAATCAGTACGTAGGCCAGAGTGATGGCCGTAAACGATTCCCATGCGTGGGCGGAGTAATCCAGTAGTTTTCCCGCTTGCGCAGCCATATCGACCAGGCCGATAGTGGAGGCGATCGCGGAGTTCTTTACCAGGTTCATCATCTCTGAGGTCATTGGCGGAACAATCACGCGGTAAGCGTTTGGCAGCAGAACATAGCGGTAGGCCTGCGGCAACGTCAGCCCCATCGCCAGCGCGGCATTTTTCTGCCCGCGAGGCAGAGACTGAATAGCGGCACGAACCTGTTCGCAGACGCGCGCAGCGGTAAACAGCCCCAGACAAAGCATGGATGAGAGGAAGAACTGAATGTTGGGATCCAGTTCTGACTTAAACCACATCCCGATGTTTTCCGGCAGCAGTTCAGGAATGACCAGATACCAGGTAAAAAACTGGACGATGAGCGGAACGTTACGAAACAGCTCGACGTACAGCGTGCCGATCCCGGAAAGGAAACGATTTGGTACGGTACGTAAGATGCCGAATAAAGAGCCGATGAGGAAAGCGATAACCCAGGCGGTGATAGATAACGCGACAGTGACCTGGAAACCACTCCAAAGCCAGCCGAGATAGGTGGTGTTGCCGAACGGGGCTTGTTGTAAAAAAATACCCCAGTTCCAGTCTATAGACATAAATCTACTCCAGAAAAAAAAGGGTAGCAGCGCTACCCCCGAAGATTGTTATTCAGCGTTTTGCGGTTTTCAGGCCTGATGGGGAACGACCATCAGGCTTATAGTCTGTCCGTGCTGAGTAGCAATCGAGAGGGAGGGGAAGCCTCCCTGATTACACTTCATCCTTCAAGATGTCTCGTTGTTGGCTGCCTTTATTCATCCCGGTTACTTACTCATGTAAGCGCCCGGGAATTCGCTCAGTTGCCGCCTCGATATAACTTGAAAGGTTTTGTGTACTCTTCTAATTAATTAGTTAAGCGCTTTATCATTCGGTTCTTTGAACAGGGCTTTCATCTCGTCTGACAGTTCGAAATTCATGTTCAGGTTCTTCGGTGGAATTGGATTTTTAAACCACTTATCAAACCATTTCTCAGCTTCGCCTGAGGTCTGCGCCTTGGCGATAGTGTCATCCATCAGCTTTTTGAACTGAGGGTCATCTTTACGCAGCATGCAGCCGTAAGCTTCCTGAGACTGCGGCTTGCCGACGATCTCCCAGTTGTCTGGTTTCTTCGCCTTCGCGCGCTCGCCAGCCAGCAGGGCGTCATCCATCATAAAGGCAACGGCGCGGCCGCTTTCCAGAGTACGGAAAGAGTCACCGTGGTCTTTCGCGCTGATGATGCGCATATCCATTTTTTGCTCTTCATTCAGCTTGTGCAGCAGCACCTCTGAGGTGGTACCCGAAGTCACGACTACGGCTTTACCTTTCAGATCGGCGAAATCTTTGACGTCGCCGCCTTTTTTCGCCAGCAGACGAGTACCAACAACGAAAATGGTGTCAGAGAAAGCCGCTTGTTTTTGGCGCTCGACGTTGTTGGTGGTGGAGCCACATTCAAAGTCGAAGGTGCCGTTTTGCAGCAGCGGGATACGGTTTTGTGAAGTAATCGGGATCAGTTTCACCTGCAGGTCAGGCTTGTTCAGCTTTTTCTTCACGGCTTCAACGATCGCGTTGGAGTAATCCTGTGAATAACCGACAACTTTTTGTTGATTATCGTAGTAAGAAAACGGTACCGATGATTCACGGTGGCCGACCACAATCACGCCGTTTTTGGCGATCTTGTCCAGCGTGCTGCCTGCCGCTGGTGCTGCGTCTTCTGCGTGCGCCAGACCGGCGGACATTCCCATGACCAGCATGGCAGTGGCGAGCTTACGTAATTGCATATCCAACTCCTTTATCGTCTGCGCCAGGGACGCATTGATACCCATTGTGATGTTGTTATTGTTTGCTACTGAAACGTGCAGTCTTGTATATGTTTGTTAACATTTAGTTTGGATGAATGTAAAGAATTTGCTGTTTTATTGTTTATTTTTGCGAAGTGCGCCGCACCATTTGGGGGCAAAAATATCTTGTTGCACTTTTCAGGTGCTACCGGCGCTCAACGTTGGTGCGACCAGGTTGCACATTCAGCCAAAACTGCATTTGTCTTGTAGAACAAAGCAATAGACGTGCCAGAATGGGGAGCGGGAAATGTTTTGTGGGCCGGATAAGCGAAACGTTATCCGGCCAGGAAAGGAAGGTTACTTACGACGCTGGCGCAGGCTCATTACCACCGCACCAAAGCCAAACAGCGCGGTCAGCAGCCAGAGCGGCCAGTTACCGGTACGGGCATAAGGGGTTAAGCCCGTTGTTGGCGTCACGCTGGTGGTCAGGACCTGGCGGGTAAACTGCGGGATCATCGCCTGAATCTCACCCTGTGGACCAATCACCGCCGTAATACCGTTGTTGGTGCTACGCAGCAGAGGGCGCGCCAGCTCGAGGGAACGCATACGCGCCATCTGGAAGTGCTGCCACGGGCCGATGGATTTACCAAACCAGGCATCGTTGGAAATCGTCAGCAGGTAGTCCGTATCCGGGCGGAAATTATCCCGTACCTGTTCGCCAAGAATGATTTCATAGCAGATGGCAGCCGTCAGCTTAAAGCCGTGCGCATGCAGCTGTGGCTGCACATAAGGCCCACGGCTGAAAGACGACATTGGCAGGTCAAAGAACGGCGCTAACGGGCGCAGGATCGATTCCAGCGGGACGAATTCGCCAAACGGTACCAGATGGTTTTTGTTGTAGCGGTTGCTGGAATCGTAACTGTACGGGCTGTCTTTACCCAGCGTGATGATGGTGTTGTAGGTGTCGTAACGATTCTGCTTGTTCAGACGTGCGTCAACGATACCGGTAATCAGCGTGCTGTTTTTCGATCTCAGCAGGTCATCCATCATGCCCAGAAAACGCTGCTGATTAATTTCCAGGTCCGGAATAGCGGATTCTGGCCAGATGATCAGCTGTGATTGGCCCATCTCAGGCTGGGTGGCGTCGAGATAAATCTTCAGGGTGTTGAGTAACTGACCTTCATCCCATTTGAGCGACTGCGGAATGTCACCTTGCACCATCGAGACCTGAGTGGTTTTTTCCGGCTCAAGCGTGTACCACTGGATATAGCGCAGCGGAAAGGGCAGAGCAAAGAGCACCAGCGCGGCAATCAGCGGCTTCCAGTTACGCGTCACCAGCGCCAGCGCCAGCAGGCCGCTAACCACCATCAGCAGGAAGTTAATCGCCTCAACGCCCATCACCGGAGCCAGCCCTTTTAACGGACCGTCGATCTGACTGTAGCCGAACTGTAGCCACGGAAAGCCGGTCAGTACCCAGCCGCGCAGGAATTCGGTTATTTGCCAGACGACCGGCGCGGCAATCGCCACGCGTATCCAGGTGGTTTTCGGCCACAGACGCGCCAACACGCCGGCAAACAAGCCGGTGTAGAGGGAAAGGTATGCGGCAAGCAGAACCACGAGGAACACATTAATGGGGCCCGGCATACCGCCAAACTGCGCGATGCTGACGTAAACCCAGTTGATGCCGGAGCCAAACAGCCCCAATCCCCAGAAGTAGCCGATTGCGGCAGACTGGAGCGGACGGCGATTGAAGGTAAGAGCCTGCAGGCCCATCAGCGAAACGATCGCAGCGGGCCAGATGTCATACGGAGAGAAAGCCAGCGTCCCGCAGGCACCGAATAATAACGCCAGCAGCAGGCGAATGCGCTGGCGTTCAATTAATGGGGCAAATGCCATGTAGTCTTAGATCCAGTTTCGGGTTTATTCGTCCAGTTTGGGCTGGGGTGAGTCGTCCGGAATTCTGACATGAACCTGAATAATACGACGGCTGTCGGCCATTGCCACTTTGAACTGGTAACCATCAATGTCGATAGTCTCCCCGCGCGCGGGCAGATGACCAAAGGCCTGCATGACCAGCCCGCCGATGGTATCTACTTCTTCGTCGCTAAAATGGGTACCGAAAGCGTCGTTGAAGTCTTCGATCGGCGCCAGAGCGCGAATGGTCCAGGTGTGGCGACTGAGCTGACGGAAATCGATATCGTCTTCTTCGTCGTACTCATCTTCAATTTCACCCACGATCAGTTCAAGGATGTCCTCAATGGTCACCAGACCTGAGACACCGCCGAATTCGTCGATGACGATAGCCATATGATAACGCTGGGAGCGGAACTCTTTCAGCATGCGGTCAACTCGCTTGCTTTCAGGTACGACAACCGCCTGGCGTAACACTTTCTCCATGCTGAAGGCTTCGGCATCGCTGCGCATAAACGGCAGCAGATCTTTGGCCATCAGAATCCCTTCAATGTGATCTTTGTCTTCGCTGATCACCGGGAAACGCGAGTGGGCAGACTCGATAATGACATCGAGACATTCGTCCAGGGTCTGGTTGCGTTTCAGGGTAATCATCTGAGAGCGAGGGATCATGATGTCGCGCACGCGTTGGTCCGCAATATCCATCACCCCTTCGAGCATATCGCGCGTATCTTCATCGATAAGGTCGTTTTGCCCGGAATCACGGATCAGCTCCAACAGTTCGTCGCGGTTTTTTGGTTCACCGTGGAAAAGTTGGCTCAGTAACAGGGAGAAAAATCCCTTTTTGCTGTTTAAGGTGTCACTACTGTGTGAATTGTCGTCGCTCATGGCGTCGTATGGGTTCTCATGTTAGTTAATACAAAGCTCGTCATGCGTATATTCAGCTGTTGACGGCATGTCTCTTCATCGTACTTCAAACCAGGTAAGCCGGATAAGGCGCAATACCTGATGGCGGCTGCGCCTTATCAGGCTTACAAGATTTCGAAATGCTTATTCTTTCTCGGCAATGTACGGATCCTCATAGCCCAGAGCAAGCATAATCTCTGTTTCTAGGGATTCCATCTCTTCCGCTTCATCGTCTTCGATATGGTCGTAACCGAGTAAATGCAGGCTACCGTGCACCACCATGTGCGCCCAGTGGGCCTCAAGCGGTTTGCCTTGTTCCTGCGCTTCTTTCTCGACTACCTGACGGCAGATGATCAAATCGCCCAGCAGCGGCATTTCAATGCCCGGCGGGGCTTCAAACGGGAAAGAGAGTACGTTGGTTGACTTATCTTTCCCGCGATAGGTCAGGTTCAGCTCGTGGCTTTCCGCGTCATCGACCAGACGAATGGTAACTTCAGACTCTTCCTGAAACTGTGGGATCACCGCATCCAGCCAACCTTGAAACTGACTTTCTGTTGGTAAACCGGATTCGTCTTCACATGCCAGCTGTAAATCGAGAATAACCTGACTCATTTTTGTTCCTGCTCCTGAGCTTCGCGCTTGCGTTCTGCAGCCAGCTCGGCTTTGCGTTTCTGTTCTGCTTCTTCCCAGGCTTCATACGCCGTGACGATACGGGCGACCACCGGGTGGCGAACCACGTCTTCGCTATGGAAGAAATTAAAACTAATTTCGTCAACTTCAGCCAGCACTTCAATGGCATGACGCAGACCGGATTTGGTGCTTCGCGGCAGGTCAATCTGGGTGATATCGCCGGTGATAACCGCTTTGGAGTTAAAGCCGATACGGGTCAGGAACATTTTCATCTGTTCGATGGTGGTGTTCTGGCTCTCATCAAGAATGATGAACGCATCGTTTAACGTACGACCGCGCATGTAGGCCAGCGGCGCAACTTCAATGACGTTACGCTCAATCAGCTTTTCGACCTTCTCAAACCCGAGCATTTCGAACAGTGCGTCATACAGCGGTCGTAAGTAGGGATCGACTTTCTGGCTGAGGTCACCCGGCAGGAAGCCGAGTTTTTCGCCCGCTTCCACTGCCGGACGGGTCAGCAGGATTCGACGGATCTCCTGACGCTCAAGCGCATCGACCGCAGCGGCAACCGCAAGATACGTTTTACCCGTACCCGCAGGGCCAACGCCAAAGGTGATGTCGTGGTCGAGGATATTCGCAATGTATTGTGCCTGGTTCGGCGTACGCGGCTTAATTACCCCGCGCTTGGTTTTGATGTTCACCGCTTTGCCAAATTCCGGCACGCTGTCTGCGCTTTGCTCAAGCACTCGCGCTTCTTTAATTGCCAGATGAATTTGTTCAGGCTCAATGTCCTGCGTCTGACCACGCATTGGGGCAGTATCGACGTACAGGCTACGTAAAATATCTGCCGCCGCGGTGACGCAAATTGGGCGACCGGTCAGCTTAAAGTGGTTATCACGGCGGTTAATTTCGATGCCGAGGCGACGTTCCAGCTGCTTGATGTTGTCATCAAATGGGCCGCAAAGGCTCAACAGGCGGGCATTGTCTGCGGGTTCAAGGGTGATTTCACGAGTGTCTATGTTCAAACTGTTCCTCTTTTGCATGTCTTGCCGGACGCTGAACATTTACCGGCATCTAAGGAAATTATTCACGCCATGGGGGAAAGGCGCAAGCATTGCGATAAATATGGGGATGATGAGGTAGATTACAAGGCCCGCCGGGGCAGCGAGCCCAGAAGAGTAAGCCCGATAAGCGTAGCGCCATCGGGCATTGAAGATTAAGGCTGATAAATACCGACGCCCAGATCGTTTTCTTTGCGGGTACGCGCAATAACCGACTCAGGGGATTCAGCGATGCGCAGACCCATTTCGTCTTCGGTGCGCACCACTTTACCGCGCAGGGAGTTCGTCCAGACATCGGTAATTTCTACATCCACGAACTTACCGACCATCTCCGGGTTGCCTTCAAAGTTCACCACTCGGTTATTTTCGGTACGGCCAGACAGTTCCATGATGCTTTTACGCGATGTGCCTTCAACCAGAATGCGCTGGGTCGTGCCGACCATGCGACGGCTCCAGGCCATGGCTTGCTGGTTAATACGCTCCTGCAGAATATACAGGCGCTGTTTTTTCTCTTCCTCCGGCACGTCGTCAACCATATCGGCGGCAGGGGTGCCTGGACGCGCAGAGAAGATAAAGCTGTAGCTCATGTCAAAATTGACGTCTGCAATCAACTTCATGGTCTGCTCGAAATCCTGCGTGGTTTCGCCTGGGAAGCCAACGATGAAGTCGGAGCTAATCTGGATATCCGGACGCGCTGCGCGCAGTTTGCGGATGATCGCTTTATATTCCAGCGCGGTATGGGTGCGTCCCATCAGGTTCAGTACGCGATCTGAACCGCTCTGAACCGGCAGGTGCAGGAAACTCACCAGTTCTGGCGTGTCACGATACACTTCAATGATATCATCGGTGAATTCGATCGGATGGCTGGTGGTGAAGCGGATACGGTCAATGCCATCGATCGCCGCGACCAGACGCAGCAGATCGGCAAAAGATCCGGTCGTGCCGTCGTAGTTCTCACCGCGCCAGGCGTTCACGTTTTGTCCCAGCAGGTTCACTTCACGCACGCCTTGCGCCGCAAGCTGGGCGATTTCAAACAGGATATCGTCCGCCGGACGGCTCACTTCTTCACCGCGGGTGTATGGCACCACGCAGTAAGTACAATATTTATTACAACCTTCCATGATTGACACGAAAGCGCTTGGACCTTCAGCACGCGGTTCCGGTAGGCGGTCGAATTTTTCGATCTCCGGGAAACTGATATCAACCACCGGGCTACGGGTGGTACTTCCACGCACTTTGTTAATCATTTCCGGCAGACGATGCAGGGTTTGCGGCCCAAAAATAATATCGACATAGTGCGCGCGTTGGCGAATATGGTCGCCTTCCTGAGACGCAACACAGCCACCGACACCGATGATCAGCTTGGGGTTTTTCTCTTTTAACAGCTTCCAGCGGCCCAACTGATGGAAGACTTTTTCCTGAGCCTTCTCACGGATAGAGCAGGTATTCAGCAGCAGCACATCCGCTTCTTCGGCCACGTCGGTCAGTTGATACCCATGGGTGGCATCCAGCAGATCGGCCATCTTCGATGAATCGTATTCGTTCATCTGACAGCCCCAGGTTTTAATATGGAGTTTTTTGGTCATCGACTTGCTCTTGCGAAATTGTGGCTGAAATGCAGGGCGCATAGTGTACTGCTTTGGCGCGGTTGTGACCAGTATGACGGATGTCAGCCTCAAGGGGTAAAAAATCCTGTAAACTTACACAATACATGTAACAGGATAATTGACCATGACAAATCAACCAACGGAAATTGCCATTGTCGGCGGGGGGATGGTCGGCGGCGCGCTGGCGCTAGGACTGGCGCAGCATGGATTTACGGTAACGGTCATTGAACATGCCGTTCCCGCGCCGTTTGTGGCTGACGGACAGCCAGATGTCAGAATTTCGGCCATCAGCTCCGCCTCCGTGTCGTTACTGAAAGGGCTGGGCGTCTGGGATACGGTTCAGGGGATGCGCAGCCATCCTTACCGTCGTCTGGAAACGTGGGAATGGGAAAATGCCCATGTGATGTTTGATGCCGCCGAGCTTAAGCTGCCCTTACTGGGCTATATGGTGGAAAACACGGTCCTGCAACAGGCGCTCTGGCAGGCTCTGGACGTTCACCCCAAAGTCACGCTGCGGGTGCCTGCGTCGTTGATCTCTCTGCATCAACATAACGATCGGCATGAGCTTGAGCTGGCTGGTGGCGAAAAAATCAGCGCGAAGCTGGTCATCGGCGCCGATGGCGCAAATTCTCAGGTGCGGAAAATGGCCGGGATTGGTATCCATGCCTGGCAATATGCGCAGTCCTGTATGTTGATAACCGTACAATGCGAGAATTCGCCGGGAGACAGCACCTGGCAGCAATTCACCCCTGACGGTCCGCGCGCATTTTTACCGCTGTTTGATAACTGGGCCTCGCTGGTGTGGTACGACTCACCGGCGCGTATCCGCCAGTTGCAAGGTTTGAATATGTCTCAACTGCAGGCGGAGATCGCCAAACATTTCCCATCGCGACTCGGTAACGTTACGCCTGTCGCAGCGGGGGCATTCCCGCTAACGCGCCGTCACGCGCTGCAATATGTGCAGACAGGACTGGCGCTGGTGGGTGACGCCGCGCATACCATTCATCCGCTGGCGGGGCAGGGCGTTAATTTGGGGTTCCGTGATGTGGATGCGCTGATTGACGTGCTGGTGAATGCGCGCAGCTACGGTGAGTCCTGGGCAAGTCAGCCGGTGCTGAAGCGCTATCAGAACCGTCGCATGACTGACAATTTCATCATGCAAAGCGGCATGGATCTGTTCTACGCAGGATTTAGCAACAATCTGCAGCCGCTGCGTATCATGCGAAATCTTGGGCTAATGGCCGCAGAGCGCGCCGGCGTGCTGAAACGCCAGGCACTCAAGTACGCGTTAGGATTGTAATTCAGACAGGCCTACAGAGAACGTTGTAGGCCTGGTAAGCGTAGTGCCATCAGATAATAAATACAGAAAAGCAAAAAGCTCGCCGAAGCGAGCTTTTTTAATATGGCTGGGGTACGAGGATTCGAACCTCGGAATGCTGGTATCAGAAACCAGAGCCTTACCGCTTGGCGATACCCCAACGGGCGCATCCACAGAATGGACGACTTTTTGAAATTGGCTGGGGTACGAGGATTCGAACCTCGGAATGCTGGTATCAGAAACCAGAGCCTTACCGCTTGGCGATACCCCAACAATTTTTTGGATTTACCGAACGAGTCGATACGTCCTTAATATGGTGGCTACGACGGGATTCGAACCTGTGACCCCATCATTATGAGTGATGTGCTCTAACCAGCTGAGCTACGTAGCCAGATACTATCATATTCTTCGATGGCTGGGGTACCTGGATTCGAACCAGGGAATGCCGGTATCAAAAACCGGTGCCTTACCGCTTGGCGATACCCCAATGACCGTTGCGGTGAACCGCTACATCGAAGAAAAAATGGCTGGGGTACCTGGATTCGAACCAGGGAATGCCGGTATCAAAAACCGGTGCCTTACCGCTTGGCGATACCCCATCCGTGCAACGCTTACGGGTGAATGGTGCGGGAGGCGAGACTTGAACTCGCACACCTTGCGGCGCCAGAACCTAAATCTGGTGCGTCTACCAATTTCGCCACTCCCGCAAAAAAGATGGTGGCTACGACGGGATTCGAACCTGTGACCCCATCATTATGAGTGATGTGCTCTAACCAGCTGAGCTACGTAGCCATCTTTTTTTCGCGTAACCTTATCGGCGTTGCGGGGCGCATTATGCGTATTGAGCCTTGAAGCGTCAACCCCTTTTTCATTGAAAATAGCTGGAATGTGACTGTTTGGTTAGGTTGCGAACAGCATGGCGCAATATTCGGCAATTATTAGTTATTAATTGTTTTTTTGCACAGAAAATAGACATAAAAAAGAGCCTCGCAGGGCCCTTTTCTAAGGATTAACTTATTTATAAGCGGACTGATGTACGCCAACCGCACGACCAGAAGGATCGTTCATGGTTTTAAACGCCTCATCCCATTCAATTGCTTTGGCAGATGAACAGGCAACAGACGGCCCGCCAGGCACACATTCCGCAGCGCTCGCAACCGGGAACAGCTCTTCGAAAATCTCACGGTACAAATACGCTTCTTTAGAAGATGGCGTATTGTAAGGGAAACGGAAGCTGGCGGTTTCCAGTTGTTGGTCAGAAACTTGCTCAGCGGCCACCTCTTTCAGGGTATCAATCCAGCTGTAACCGACACCATCGGAGAACTGCTCTTTCTGGCGCCATGCAACGCTTGCTGGCAGGTAGGATTCAAAACATTCACGCAGAACATGTTTTTCCATTTTGCCGTTGCCGCACATTTTGTCCTGCGGGTTGATGCGCATCGCCACATCAAGGAATTTCTTATCCAGGAAGGGCACGCGAGCTTCCACTCCCCAGGCCGACATAGCTTTGTTGGCACGGGCACAGTCGAACATATGCAGCGCCTGCAGCTTACGCACGGTCTCTTCGTGCAGCTCTTTTGCATCTGGTGCTTTGTGGAAATAGAGATAGCCGCCAAATACTTCGTCAGAACCTTCGCCCGACAGCACCATTTTAATGCCCATCGCTTTAATTTTACGCGACATTAAGTACATCGGGGTCGAGGCGCGAATCGTCGTAACATCGTAAGTTTCGATGTGATAAATCACGTCGCGGATAGCATCCAAACCTTCCTGCACGGTGAAGTGGATCTCATGGTGTACAGTACCCAGATGGTTCGCCACCTCTTGCGCGGCTTTCAGGTCCGGTGCGCCTTCCAGGCCTACGGCGAAGGAGTGCAACTGCGGCCACCAGGCTTCGCTACGCTCCTGATCTTCAACACGACGCGCGGCGTATTTTTTGGTGATTGCGGAAATGACGGATGAATCCAGACCGCCGGACAGCAATACACCATAAGGAACATCTGACATCAGGTGGCTTTTCACTGCATCTTCCAGTGCCTGACGCAACTCGTTTTTATCGGTAACGTTGTCTTTTACCGCATCGTATTCAAACCAGTCGCGCTGGTAGTACTGACGAATTTCGCCATCTTTACTCCATAAATAGCTACCGGCCGGGAATTCTTTGATCGTGCGACACACGGGAACCAGGGCTTTCATTTCAGACGCAACGTAGAAGTTACCGTGCTCGTCGTAACCCATATACAGCGGGATGATCCCGATATGATCGCGACCGATCAGATAAGCGTCCTGCTCGCTGTCGTACAGAGCAAAAGCAAACATGCCTTGCAGGTCATCCAGAAACTCTGGGCCTTTTTCCTGATACAGCGCAAGGATAACTTCGCAGTCGGAACCGGTCTGGAACTGATAGCGATCGCCGTATTCAGCGCGCAGCGCCTGATGGTTATAAATTTCACCGTTAACCGCCAGGATATGCGTTTTCTTCACGTTGTACAGCGGCTGAGCACCGGCGTTGACGTCGACGATGGACAGACGTTCGTGCGCCAGAATGGCGTTATCACTGGCGTAAATACCTGACCAGTCCGGGCCGCGATGGCGCATCAGACGAGACAATTCCAGGGCTTTTTTACGCAGTTCAACTGCGTCAGTTTTAATATCGAATACGCCAAAAATAGAACACATAACCTTCTCCGTTAACCTGTTGCGTGATGCTTTTTATGTTTGCTTGATAAAGAAAATGCCGCAAAGCTGGAGAGGGCGCAAGTGAATTACGGGTCAGAAAATAAAAAACGCAATGGTCATTGTGGATTGGTGAAAAAAGATTACGGAATAGACGGGTTTATTAATGAATCGATAATTTTATGGCGGTTTTATTAAATGGAAGGATTTCTTCTGGCCGGATATGACGCGGGGGCGTCTTATCCGGCTTACGCATCAAATCACATCAATTTCCGCAACGGACGGGTAAATCCAGCTTGGTCTGAACGGCATGCTGTCAATGTCGTCGAGCGTCGAAACGCCAGACAATACCAGGATGGTTTCGAGACCCGCCTGGAAGCCCGCCAGAATATCGGTACGCAGGTTGTCGCCAACGATAACGGTCTCTTCCGAATGCGCCTGCATTTTGTTGAGCGCCGCGCGAATAATCCACGGGCTGGGTTTGCCCACATAAAATGGCTTGCGGCCAGAGATTTTTTCGATACCGGCGCACAGCGCACCGCAGGCGGGATAAAAGCCGCGTCCGTGAGTATCCGGGTTTGTGGCGATGAAACGCGCGCCGTTGGCCACAAAATATGCTGCTTTATGCATCATGTCCCAGTTATAGGATCGCGTCTCGCCAACAATCACAAAATCGGGGTTCACGTCAGTAATAGTAAACCCGGCTTTATACAGCTCGTGAATTAACGCACCTTCACCTACCACGTAGGCCTTTTTCCCTTCCTGGCGGCGAAGAAAATCAGCGGTAGCCATGGCGGAAGTATAAAAAACGCTATCAGGGACATTCACACCCGCGGTGGCGAAGCGGTTTGCCAAATCCTGCCCGGTCTGTGAAGGATAGTTAGTCAGCAAAACTAACGGCAGGCCTTTTTCCAGGATCCCAGTCAGAAATTCTGCCGCACCTGGTACGGCAACATTGTCGTGCATCAGCACGCCGTCGATATCACAAATTACATTCTTAATGGCCATGGACAATCCGACATCAAAAAAAGAAGGCATTACTATACACAAAATACACTAAATCATTCGAGTTGCATCAAGGCGGCAAGTCTGAGAACCCCGGAAGCTTACTGAAGTAAGTGACTGGGGTGAGCAGGTGCAGCTAACGCAGAGGCAGCTTGGTATTAGCTTTCCAGCAAACGTTGCAGCAATGTACCGTTGAGCATCGCACGCTTCACCAGCGCAAAGGCGCCAATGGCTGAACGGTGATCCAGCGTGGAACGAACCACCGGTAAATTGTGGCGAAACGCTTTCAACGCCTGCGTGTTGATACAGCTTTCTATAGCAGGCAGCAGCACTTTATCAGCCTCGGTAATCTCGCCCGCAATGACGATTTTTTGTGGGTTAAACAGGTTGATGGCAATGGCGATGGTTTTACCCAGGTGACGACCAACGTGCTCAATGACTTCTGTTGCCAGGTTATCGCCTTTATTAGCCGCCTTACAGATGGCTTTAATGCCGCAATCATCCAGCGTGAGTCGGCTTGGATAACCCTGTTTCAATAAGTTCTGCACGCGGTGTTCAATAGAGGCATTGGCGGCAATTGTTTCCAGACAGCCGAAATTACCGCAGTGACAGCGCTCCCCCAGCGGCTCTACCTGAATATGGCCAATCTCACCCACGTTGCCATTGCGACCAATAAAAATTCGGCCATTGGAGATGATTCCCGCTCCGGTTCCGCGGTGAACACGCACCAAAATGGAGTCCTCGCAATCCTGGCTTGCCCCGAAATAGTGCTCGGCCAGCGCCAGACTGCGAATATCGTGACCGACAAAGCAGGTGACCTTAAAGCGTTTTTCGAGTGCTTCGACCAGCCCCCAGTTTTCGACCTGAATGTGCGGCATATAGCGGATGACGCCGCTTTCAGGATCAACAAGGCCTGGCAGAATGACGGAAATCGCAACCAGCTCGCGGATTTTCCGCTGGCAGTTCTCAATAAAGGTGGCAATGGTGTTGAGCAGCGCATACTCCAGCGTTTCCTGGGTGCGCTCCGGGAGGGGATAATGCTCTTCAGCGACCACTTTACTGCTCATATCATAGAGCGTGAGCGTAGTATCGTGGCGGCCTAAGCGAACGCCAATCGCGTGGAAATTGCGGGTTTCGGTGACGATAGAGATAGCGCGGCGGCCCCCGGTGGAGGCCTGCTGGTCGACTTCTTTGATCAGCCCGCGTTCAATCAATTGACGCGTAATTTTCGTTACGCTGGCGGGGGCAAGCTGGCTTTGCTCGGCAATTTGAATTCGCGAGATTGGCCCATGCTGGTCAATCAGGCGATAAACCGCCGCGCTGTTAAGCTGTTTTACGAGATCAACATTACCTATTTGAGCTTGTCCGCCTGGTGTCATTCTTTCTCTTACTCAGTAACGACCTCGTTGCCATTAACGATGGTCTTGATAATTTTAAAGTCGTGCGTGAACGCAGTCAGGTTGGCTACTTTGCCTGGCGCGATGCTGCCGAGTTGTTTGTCGACGCCAATGGCGCGAGCAGGGTAGAGCGTTGCCATACGTAAGACTTCGTCGAGAGCGATATTCGCATGTTCGACCAGATTGCGTACGCCTTCAATCATGGTTAATGATGAGCCGCTCAGTGTACCGTTCTCATCAACGCACAATCCATTACGGTAGTATATTGTTTTGCCAGCGAAAATGAACTGTTCAATGTTTGCACCTGCTGGTGCGGTTGCGTCGGTGACCAGGCACAGCTTGTCGCCTTTCAGGCGTTTGGCATTACGAATGTTAACGTAATCAACGTGGAGGCCATCGGCGATGATACCGCAATAGATATCGGCTTCATCAAGAATAGCGCCCGCCAGACCAGGTTCGCGGCCGGTAATGTACGGCATCGCGTTGAACAGATGCGTCGCAAAGGTGATGCCTGCGCGGAACCCGATTTTTGCTTCTTTTACCGTTGCATTTGAGTGACCCGCAGAAACCACAATACCCGCATTCACCAGTTTGGTAATGACCTCTACCGGGACCATTTCTGGCGCCAGCGTTACTTTGGTGATCACATCGGCATTATTGCACAGGAAATCAACCAGCGCAGCGTCCGGTTGACGGACAAATCCCGGATTATGGGTGCCTTTTTTCACCAGATTCAGCCACGGGCCTTCCAGATGAAGCCCTAGTGCCTGATTCGGGTGTTTCGCCAGGTATTCACGCATGACGCGAACGCCTTGTTTCATCAGGTCATCGCTGGTGGTGATAAGCGTTGGCAGGTAGCTGGTGCAGCCAGATTTTTCATTGGCTTTCTGCATGATTTCCAGCGTTTCAACGGTCACGGCTTCTGCCGTATCGTTAAATTGTACGCCGCCGCAGCCGTTTAGCTGTACATCGATAAAACCGGGGGAAACAATGGCCCCATTCAGTGAGCGCTGTTCAATTCCTGACGGTAACTCAGCCAGTGGGCAAACGCTGTCAATCAGTCCATTGGCGACAACAATCGCATGGTCATCAAGAATTTCGTGACCGGTAAAAATCCGGCCCTGGGTTAAAGCATACATTCCGACCCCCGATTTCAAAAAATGCCGCCCTGCAACTTATCGACAGGGCGGAGACATCAATTACAGACCTTTAATATTTTCCGCTTCTAACTCGTTAAAGTATTTCAGCGTCTTCACTTTCAGTTCCATGGTGGAAGGCTCATCGCAGACCACAACGGCTTTCGGATGCAGCTGCAGACAGCTGATGGTCCACATATGGTTAACGTTGCCTTCAACGGCGGCTTGCAGCGCCTGCGCTTTCTGGTGGCCCAGTACCAGGATCATCACTTCTTCAGCATCCAGCAGGGTGCCCACGCCAACGGTCAGCGCATATTTAGGCACCTGGCTTACGTCGCCGTCAAAGAAGCGTGAGTTCGCAACACGCGTGTCGTGAGTCAGCGTTTTGATGCGAGTACGGGAAGCCAAAGAAGAGGCTGGTTCGTTGAACGCGATGTGACCATCGTTGCCTACGCCGCCCATAAACAGGTGGATTTTACCGTAAGAACGGATTTTTTCTTCATACTGACGGCATTCTGCATCAATATCCGGTGCGTTACCATTGAGGAGGTTGATGTTTTCTGCTGGAATATCAACGTGATCAAAGAAGTTGCGATGCATGAAGCTATGGTAGCTTTCCGGATGCTCTTTCGGCAGGCCAACATATTCGTCCATATTGAACGTTACAACATGCTTGAAGCTTACCTGGCCCGCTTTGTGCATTTCAACCAATGCTTTGTAGGCTGTCAGCGGAGTACCGCCAGTCGGCAGTCCCAAAACGAACGGACGATCAGCCGTTGGTTTGAACGCGTTAATACGGTTAACGATATGGCGAGCAGCCCATTTGCCGACTTGTTCAGCGGTATTCAGGGGGATCAGTCTCATTCTTCACCTCAAAAGTAAATGTAAGCAATTGGCGGATTGAGTCTCTGTGCAGTATTAAGCGTAACCTGGTTTTGCATCGGTAAGGATCAATCCGTTTCGATTTTTTGAATGATAAAATAAGTTTTCGTAGTTAGCCAGTGGAAGGGAGGGTTAATAACGATATTTGGTGACTGGAATCACAAAAAACACGTATTTAATTTGCGATACGAATTAAATTTTCACACACTCTGAATGTAGATGAATGGTTAATATTGTTGTTCCAGAATCTTGCTGTCAGGAATGGTCGCACAATAAAAATATGGCTTCAAAGAAGCCTAATCGGGGTCTCGTAGGGGGAATAAAATGAATATTTTAGGTTTTTTCCAGCGGCTGGGTAGGGCGTTACAGCTCCCCATCGCTGTGCTGCCAGTCGCGGCACTGCTGCTGCGATTCGGCCAACCAGATTTACTTAACGTACCCTTCATCGCGCAAGCGGGTGGGGCCATCTTTGATAACCTGGCGTTAATTTTCGCTATCGGTGTGGCTTCCAGCTGGTCAAAAGACAGCGCAGGTGCTGCAGCGCTGGCGGGTGCGGTTGGTTATTTCATATTGACCAAAGCAATGGTTACCATTAACCCGGCCATCAACATGGGCGTGCTGGCAGGTATCATCACTGGTCTGGTCGGCGGTGCGGTATATAACCGTTGGTCTGGTATCAAACTACCTGACTTCCTGAGCTTCTTTGGCGGCAAACGCTTCGTGCCGATCGCCACTGGCTTCTTCTGTCTGGTGCTGGCTGCTATCTTCGGCTACGTGTGGCCGCCGGTGCAGAACGCCATCCATGCGGGAGGTGAGTGGATCGTGGGCGCTGGCGCGCTGGGTTCCGGTATCTTTGGTTTCATCAACCGTCTGCTGATCCCAACCGGTCTGCATCAGGTGCTGAACACCATCGCCTGGTTCCAGATTGGTGAATTCACTAACGCTGCAGGTACCGTATTCCATGGTGACATCAACCGCTTCTACGCGGGTGACGGCACTGCGGGTATGTTCATGTCTGGCTTCTTCCCGATCATGATGTTTGGTCTGCCGGGTGCGGCGCTGGCAATGTACTTCGCCGCTCCGAAAGCACGTCGTCCGATGGTTGGCGGTATGCTGCTGTCCGTTGCGATCACCGCGTTCCTGACCGGTGTTACCGAGCCGCTGGAATTCCTGTTCATGTTCCTGGCGCCATTGCTGTACCTCCTGCACGCACTGTTAACGGGTATCAGCCTGTTCGTTGCAACACTGCTGGGGATCCACGCGGGCTTCTCCTTCTCCGCAGGTGCTATCGACTACGTGTTGATGTACAACCTGCCGGCGGCGAGTCAGAACGTCTGGATGCTGGTCGTGATGGGCCTGGTGTTCTTCGTCATTTACTTTGTGTTGTTCAGCGCGGTTATTCGTATGTTTAACCTGAAAACGCCGGGCCGTGAAGATAAAGAAGACGATATCGTTACTGAAGAAGCGAACAGCAACACTGAAGAAGGTCTGGCTCAACTGGCAACCAACTACATTGCAGCAGTTGGCGGTACCGATAACCTGAAAGCGATTGATGCCTGTATCACTCGTCTGCGTCTGACCGTTGCCGACTCCAGTCGCGTAAATGATGCGATGTGTAAACGTTTAGGCGCATCTGGAGTGGTTAAGCTGAACAAGCAAACTATCCAGGTCATCGTGGGTGCGAAGGCCGAATCTATCGGCGACGAAATGAAGAAAGTTGTTGCGCGTGGCCCGGTGGCTGCAGCGTCTGGTGAAAGTGCGCCAGCAGCAGCGGCTCCGGTTGCTAAACCGCAAGCTGTAGCGAACGCTGTAACCGTTGAAACTTTAGTTTCTCCGATTACCGGTGACGTGGTTGCGCTGGAGCAGGTACCTGATGAAGCCTTCGCCAGCAAAGCTGTAGGCGACGGTGTGGCGGTGAAGCCAACGGATAAAATCGTGGTTGCTCCGGCTGCCGGTACCATCGTGAAAATCTTCAACACTAACCATGCGTTCTGTCTGGAAACCGTTAAAGGCGCGGAAATCGTGGTCCACATGGGTATCGATACAGTAGCGCTGGAAGGTAAAGGCTTTAAGCGTCTGGTTGAAGAAGGTGCGGAAGTGACTGCAGGTGAACCGATTCTGGAAATGGATCTGGAGTTCCTGAACGCCAACGCACGTTCCATGATTAGCCCGGTTGTGTGCAGCAACAGCGATGATTTCGGTGCTCTGGTCATTAAAGCCGAAGGTCATGTGGTTGCTGGTCAAACACCACTGTATGAGATTAAAGGTAAATAACTGCTCCTGAGTAAAGTGAGTTAAGTGCCTTAAGCGGCGGGGGATATTCCTCCGCCGCTTTTTTTTGCAGCAAATATCCACATATATCCTGTTGAAACACCTTTTTTGTGCAACAAATAGTTGTCTCCTGACGTCGCTTATAAGATCATGTTCCGTTATACGTTGTTTACGCTTTGAGGAATCCACGATGAGTGAGGCTGAAGCCCGCCCGAGTAACTTTATTCGTCAGATCATCGATGAAGATCTGGCCAGTGGTAAGCACACCACTATCCATACACGTTTTCCGCCGGAGCCAAATGGCTATCTGCACATTGGCCACGCGAAATCCATTTGTCTGAACTTTGGCATTGCGCAAGATTACCAGGGCCAGTGCAACCTGCGTTTTGATGATACGAACCCGGTTAAAGAAGATATCGAGTACGTTGAGTCGATTAAAAACGACGTTGAATGGTTAGGTTTCCACTGGACTGGCGATATTCGCTACTCTTCGGATTACTTCGATCAGCTTCACGCCTATGCGGTAGAGCTTATTAATAAAGGCCTGGCGTACGTTGATGAACTGTCAGCGGAGGAGATCCGCGAATACCGCGGCACTCTGACGCAGCCGGGTAAAAACAGCCCGTTCCGCGATCGTAGCGTCGAAGAGAACCTGGCGCTGTTCGAAAAAATGCGTACCGGTGGTTTTGAAGAAGGTAAAGCCTGCCTGCGCGCGAAAATCGATATGGCTTCGCCGTTTATCGTGATGCGCGATCCGGTGCTGTACCGTATTAAGTTCGCCGAACACCACCAGACCGGCAACAAGTGGTGCATCTACCCGATGTACGATTTTACCCACTGCATCAGCGATGCGCTGGAAGGCATTACGCATTCACTGTGTACGCTGGAGTTCCAGGATAACCGTCGTTTGTACGACTGGGTGCTGGACAACATCACCATTCCGGTTCACCCGCGCCAGTACGAATTCTCGCGCCTGAATCTGGAATACACCGTGATGTCCAAACGCAAGCTGAACCTGCTGGTGACCGACAAGCACGTTGAAGGCTGGGACGAT
The DNA here is from genome assembly GCF_050434985.1 of Citrobacter sp. 506. Classification (NCBI taxonomy): domain Bacteria; kingdom Pseudomonadati; phylum Pseudomonadota; class Gammaproteobacteria; order Enterobacterales; family Enterobacteriaceae; genus Citrobacter; species Citrobacter sp. 506. Next base: position 1,599,436 of record NZ_JBNDJN010000001.1, on the reverse strand, counting down.
CCGCGTATGCCGACGATTTCTGGCCTGCGTCGTCGTGGTTATACCGCTGCCGCTATTCGTGAGTTCTGCAAACGCATTGGCGTGACCAAGCAGGATAACACCATTGAGATCGCTTCTCTGGAGTCCTGCATTCGCGAAGATCTGAACGAAAACGCCCCGCGCGCGATGGCAGTTATCGATCCGGTGAAACTGGTTATCGAAAACTACCCGCAGGGCGAAAGTGAGTTGGTTACCATGCCTAACCATCCGAACAAACCGGAAATGGGCAGCCGTGAAGTGCCGTTTAGCGGTGAAATTTGGATCGATCGCGCCGACTTCCGCGAAGAAGCGAACAAGCAGTACAAGCGTCTGGTGATGGGCAAAGAAGTACGTCTGCGCAATGCTTACGTGATCAAGGCTGAACGTGTGGAGAAAGATGCAGAAGGGAATATCACCACCATTTTCTGCACCTACGATGCCGACACCCTGAGCAAAGATCCGGCTGATGGTCGTAAAGTAAAAGGTGTTATTCACTGGGTGAGCGCGTCCCATGCGCTGCCGATTGAAATCCGTTTGTACGATCGTCTGTTTAGCGTGCCAAACCCAGGTGCGGCGGAAGACTTCCTGTCCGTTATCAACCCGGAATCGCTGGTCATTAAGCAGGGCTACGGTGAGCCGTCACTGCAGGCTGCGATTGCAGGTAAAGCGTTCCAGTTTGAGCGTGAAGGCTATTTCTGCCTGGACAGCCGCTATGCAACGGCTGACAAGCTGGTATTTAACCGCACTGTAGGTCTGCGCGATACGTGGGCTAAAGTCGGCGAGTAATTCCTGCCACACTGCCTCAAACGCCGCCAACGCGACGTTTGAGGCGGATTTTTCTGTTTTACTTATGCTGCATTAACGCCTGAACCCGCTGCTGGCTGCGTTCCAGCACCACCGATGTCTCCTGCTTACCCACCGTCGCCTGATTGACCATTTCACTGAGGATCATCGAGCCGGTAATATCCCCCATCCGCGTAAAGTTCTTCTCGCCGACCGATCCAAAGACCTGCATATTCGGGTACTGGGCAATCAGCTGTTCAGGGAGAGTTCCAAAGACTTTGACGGCAGGGTTGTCCTTCCAGCTGACGTTTTGCGCGGCGGCCTTCGTCACCGGCAGCATCGCCCCCGGAGACATCAATACCCAGTCAGCCGCGTTCTGCGCCTGTCCCATAAAGCTGACAAATTTTTCGGCGGCTTTCGTCTCTGCCTCAGTCTGACCGGTCGTGAGCGTTAATGATGTGATAACGCCAAATACGGCAGGTGATTTTTCGCTCGGCACGACAAAGCCTAAATCCGCCAGTGAACCATCCTGATAAATCGCTGGCAGGATGTAGGTCGAATAGACCGCCATCGGCGCGGTGCCGTTCATAAAGGCGTCTTTGATCTCTGTTACGTTGTTCGAGCCAGGCATGGTATAGCGGGCCAGTTCGCGATAATAGTTCAGCGAGGCCTGCATTTCCGCTGAGTTAACCGTGATGTCGCCGTTTGCGTTGAACACATTGGCACCGTTTGAAAGTGCGAACTGAGAGAAGGTTTGTTCGCTCATGACGCTTTCAGCCGTCGGCAGCGCGATGCCATATTTTTTACTGGCGCTGTCGGTCAGCCTGCGTGCCGCTTCCAGCAGCTGCGTCCAGTTTTTGGGTTCGTCGATTCCCGCTTTAGCCAGTACCGATTTACGATACCAGACTCCCTGCAGCCAGGCGCTGATCGGCACGCCGGTATAGGCCGTTCCGTCTTCGGTGCGAACAATGCGCAGCACGCCGTCGTAGAAGGCGCTTTCACCTTGCCTGTCGATCAGCGTTTTCACCGCTTTGTGGTCGATAAGCTGCTCTTTATCCATGACTTTGGCATAGTCATGGCTGACCTCGACGACCTCCGGCAGTGATCCTGAGCGGGCAAGGGTAATGATTTTGGTATTATAGGCATCCTCTTCGACGGGAACCTGCTTCACAATAATATCCGGATTCTCTTGCTGAAAGCGGTTGATGATCCCGGCAATGACGGTCTGGCGCTCCTGCTCAACGGCGGAGTGCATAAATTCGATGGTCACCTGCTGCGGTTTATCCTCACAGCCTGAAAGCAAAACGGCGGTTATCAGCGCCAGCATTGTTTTTGGTATGTTCATTTTTAATCCCTTGTTGTCGTCCATTTCCGTTAATTAACAACTGGCGCTGATATGGATAGCGTCCGTCGACAGCGCACCCGCACAAATCAGTAAACCGATCCCGCCATCCATCAAGGCTTCGTGTTCAGCGTCCTCCACGCGCAGCGTTTTACCGTCAACGGTCGCGGAAATAATCTGCCCGTTGACGCTGATATCGAACGACACAGGGCGCTCGTAAACGTCGGATAACGCCGCTTCTGCCAGCACTTTGGTGCTGGTGTCGCGCACGCGGACGATCTGTAATTTTCCGTCGCGCAGGATGCGTGCGGCGTAATAGCGCCTCATCCCCTGCACCCGAAAAGCCAGACCGCCGTACTCCCCTGAATGCAGCGTAATGTCACTCTGAACGCGGTAGTTATCCCACTGCCGCGTTCCGTGAATAATCAATCCCTCGTCGTACTCTTTGGAGATGCGAAAGCTGGTGGGATAGTGGCGTGAAAAGAGATCCACGCCGTTTACCCAGGCCCGCCACCAGAAATTATTTTCCCCTGTGGGTTTACGCAGGGTCAGCTCAGGTGCGCCGTCCCAGCGCATACTGTCGATGAGCAGGCGACCGCGGGCAACGCGGGCATCGGTGCTGATTGTTACGCCAATCTCGCCGATCGGTTGGCCCTGGCAGTCCGGGAGATCCAACGCCAGCGTTAGCGATTCACCCGGGGCTATACTCTGCGCGTCGCCGTACTGGGGCGTCAGCTGATTGTTGTCATCATAAATCCGGTAGCAGAGCCGCACGTTTAACGCGGCGGTGTTATCCGGCGGGGCTATCAGTGTGGCCTGAAGACGCTGGCCTGGGTAGATAAGTGGGGTAGCCATTAAATCGTAGCTGCGCATTTCCACGATTTCAGGCGGGGTAAAGGTTTGCGTGGTCACGCTGGCGTGAAGTCCGGGCGCAAGATGGCGATAGTGCAGACTCAACATTTGCCGCCCCAGGTGCGCCTCATTCTTAACATCAACCGCGGCCGCATTTTCTTCATTAAGCCAGCGGAAACCCTGCACGCTGCCCGGTAGTGAGAAATGGTACTGCGCGCCGGATTTTTTTGCTTCAGGGTGCGGCAGACCGGCAATCTGGTGTCCCAGCCCGACCAGGTAATCGGTGATCCGCACGGCGTTGTTTATGGAGAACCCCCCGTCGGCTGAGGAGATCAGCATTCTGTCCGCCAGCGGCCCGCGCCAGTCCGGGCCTGCGTCAATACCCTGGAGTCCCAGCATAATGCCGGACAGACAGCCGACATTCCCCGCATTGCAGTCAGTGTCCCATCCTGACGTATTGACAATGCACTGGGCCTGCTGGAAGTCGTCCGGCGCGTAAAGGATCGCCATAATCATCAGCGCATGATTAGGGATGATGTGACAATTGCTGGGATATTTGTGATAGCCATAGTTGTCGTCGATTCGCTGGCGGGTCGTCTGCCAGTCGTTATCTTCCCGTCGCCAGCGACGGATATCGCCAACCAGCTGGGCTATTTGCGACTCTGCCGGGATCACGGATAATCCGACGTCAATAAGCTGTTCGATCTCCTGGCAAATAAAGGCCTGTGATTCCATCGCCGCCCAGAGCATAGCGGCATACACCGCTTCACCGTCATGGCTCACGCTGGCGGCATTTTTGGCAAGTTCTGCCGCCAGACGGGGTTGTCCCGGTGCGACAAGCGCCCAGCTATCAATAAAGATTTGTGCGCCAATCTGTTCGGCAATCGTTTTCCCGTTGGTCGCAATGGCTCCGCTTAGCGGAGCCGGAATGCCTTTTTTGAGATTCAGCCAGGCGGTGTGTTCCGTCGAATTACCGTTGCCGCCCCACCAGAGGATGGTGCGTTTATCAATGATGTAATTAAGCCAGCAGTGCCCCATCTGTTCCGCGCTCAGATCCGGCGGCAGGGCATAATCTTCCAGTGCGCGGATAAAGGTAAAGGTTCCGGCGACATCATCGTCGGTGACAACCAGCGGACGGTTAAATTTTTCGTGGACGTAATATTGGATCGGCCCCAGCTCCTGCATAATTTTTTCGTAGGTCCATCCTTCGAAAGGGCGGCCAAGGTAGACGCCGATTAATTTCCCTAACACCCCTGCATAAACGCGCGACTCATAATCTGAAGGCAAATCCATCTGTTTGATCCTTGTGTGGTGTTTTATCAGCCGTTCAGGCGGATTCTCTTTTTACCAAGCCCCAGGGCATTTCTGTGGTGCTGCCCTGGAGCGGTGCGGTGATATCAGTTTGCGCCAGGAGGAGGGCGGCCGCTTTTTGCCCAAGCTGCTCCGGGTACTGGGCGATAGTGGTCAGGGAAGGGGTTACCAGCCCGGCGGCGGGAATATCATCGAACCCCATCACCGCAAGCTGCTCCGGGATCGTGATGCCTTTCTCCCTTGCGGCACGCATCACGCCGATAGCCATTAAATCGTTGGCGGCGAAAATCGCATCCGGGAGCGTACCGTCATTAATCAGCTGCATCGCGATCTGATAGCCGCTCTGTTCGTTAAAACCTGGCAGAATTTTGATGCGCGGAAGGCGGCCGGCCTGGGTCATCGCCTGGCGATATCCTTCCACTCTGGCAGGCTCAGGACCGCCAGCGCTGGCGATCATCGTGATATTTCGGTGCCCCTGTGCCAGCAGATATTCGACGGCGCTGCGCGCGGCAGCGGCGTTGTCGATATAAACATTATGCAGCGGTAGCGGGCCGTTTTTTTTCATTCTGGCTTCAATACGTGCAATCGGGATCCCTGCCTGAAGATACGGGGCAAAATCTTTCATCCCGACGTTAAAAAATGTCCCCACCACGGCGTCGACCCGCCCCTGCGCTGACCAGCGCAAAAAATGCAGCTCTCTTTCCCGTAATCCATCGGTGCTGGCCACGATCGCATCGTAGTGATACCTATCCGTCACCGACTGAACGCCACGGACGAGCGAGGCATAAAAAGGGTTGGCGATATCCGGCACGATGCAGGCGATCGACATGGTTTTATTGGTTTTCAGCGCTTGTGCAAAACGGTTCGGTATATATCCCAGCTGATTAGCCGCTTGCTCAACCCGGCTCACTGTCTCGTGTGGATAGGTGTGATTTCCTTTGGTGAGTACCACGGATACCACCGCCTGTGAAACGCCAGCCAGGGCAGCAACGTCTTTCTGCGTGATGCGTTTTGTCATTTATTTATCAACTTATACGTATAACCTGCATCTTTGAATAATGGGACACCCGGTAGCTGTCAATAAAAACCTTATAAAGTGAGTGTATTTGTGTGGAAAATCCGAGGACGGTCACATCAACGACGGAGAGTGAATTCAGGAGTTCAAACGTTCTGTTTGCAGAGCGAATTAATGACGCTTGAGAATTAATTTGTTTTGCGAATGCAAAGACAATTATTAGGGGTGGAATTATATATATAATAATAAAATTGAAGATATCTATATGTATATAAAGTATTTTTTCTTGTTTTTGTGAGTTTTTTTACTCCCAAAGCAAAATGTAACAGAAAACAAGAAAATATGTGCGGTTGCTCATACTATTACATACTCGTTACAGAAAGAGATTGATAATTCGCGTCGCGAAAAATAGTCTATTCATTGTAGTCACTGAGGTTTTCTCAGCGCTACTTTTTTAATTTTTGTTTTTTCGCTGTCCGCTTTTGTCGGCAGCATTTTATACCCAATGGATTTCGAGTTGCATCAAGGCGGAGACGCAGCGCGTGCGCTGTCCCCGAAGGGGCGAGGCCAAAGGCCGAGTAAAGCCAACACCGATGCAGCTTGAAAAACGAAGGGTTATACGTCAAAGAGGATTAACATATGCGTACGTTTAGTGGCAAACGTAGTACGCTGGCGCTGGCTATCGCCGGTATCACAGCAATGTCGGGTTTCGTTGTCGCTCCCCAGGTACACGCCGAAGGGTTTATTGATGACTCAACCTTAACCGGCGGCATCTATTACTGGCAGCGTGAGCGTGACCGTAAAGATGTGACCGATCACGACAAATACAAAACCAACCTTTCTCACTCCACCTGGAACGCTAACCTCGACTTCCAGTCCGGTTATGCGGCTGATATGTTTGGTATTGATATCGCAGCATTTACCGCTATTGAAATGAACGAAAGTAGCGAAAGCGGCCATCCAAACGAAATTGCATTCTCGTCAAAAAACAAAGGCTATGATGAAGATTACTCCGGCGATAAGAGCGGAATTAGCCTTTATAAAGCAGCAGCCAAATTTAAATTCGGCCCAACCTGGGCGCGCGCCGGTTACATTCAACCAACCGGACAGACTCTGTTGGCTCCGCACTGGAGCTTTATGCCAGGTACCTATCAGGGTGCTGAAGCCGGAGCCAACTTTGACTATGGTGATGCTGGTGCACTGAGCTTCTCCTATATGTGGGCCAACGAATATAAAGCACCATGGCACACTGAAGTCGATAAATTCTATCAGGCTGATAAAAAGACCAGCGTAGATTATCTGCACTCAATCGGCGCGAAATATGACTTCAAAAATAACCTGTTGCTGGAAGCCGCATTTGGTCAGTCTGAAGGCTACGTCGATCAGTACTTCGCAAAAGCCAGCTATAAATTCGATTTAGGCGGTAACCCGTTTACCACCAGCTACCAATTCTACGGCGCGCGCGACAAAGTTGACGATCGCACCGTGAACGACATTTATGATGGTACGGCCTGGCTGCAGGCGCTGACCTTTGGCTACAAAGTGGCGGAAGTGGTTGACCTGCGTCTGGAAGGGACCTGGGTTAAAGCGGACGGGCAGCAGGGGTACTTCCTGCAGCGTATGACCCCGACCTACGCCTCATCAAACGGTCGCCTGGATATCTGGTGGGATAACCGTTCCGACTTCAACGCCAACGGCGAAAAGGCTGTCTTCTTCGGCGCAATGTATGACCTGAAGAACTGGAATTTGCCGGGCTGGGCAGTGGGCGCGTCCTACGTTTACGCATGGGATGCCAAGCCATCAACCTGGCAGATCAATCCGGATGCGTATTACGACAAAAACCGGACTATCGAAGAATCTTCTTACAGCCTGGATGCGGTCTATACCCTGCAAGAGGGGCGTGCGAAGGGCACCATGTTTAAACTGCACTTCACCCAGTACGACAACCATTCAGACATTCCGAGCTGGGGCGGTGGTTACGGCAACATCTTCCAGGATGAGCGTGACGTGAAATTCATCGTTATTGCTCCGTTCACCATCTTCTAATGCCAACAGCGGCAGGCCGGGCGCCTGCCGCATCGTTGAGGAAAGTGCTATGAAAAAACTGATACTCATCGCTGTTATGGCATCCGGGCTGGTGGCTTGCGCGCAATCCCCGGCACCAAAAGAAGACAGTCGTCTGAAAGAAGCCTACAGCGCGTGCATTACTACCGCGCAAGGATCGCCGGAGAAAATCGAAGCTTGCCAAAGCGTGTTGAATGTGCTGAAGAAAGAAAAGCAGCATCAGCAGTTTGCCAATGAAGAAAGCGTACGCGTACTGGATTATCAGCAATGCATCCAGGCTACGCGCACGGGTAATGGTCAGTCCGTTAATGCTGATTGCGACAAGGTCTGGCAGGAAATTCGTAGCAAGAATACTGCGCAGTAAATCGAAAAATGAAACAGACAACGGGCGGAGAGTTTTCCGCCCGTTTGCATTTCAGGGTTTATATTCCACCGGTTGATAACTCCGACTCAGCCGGACAAACAGCATTGCCGTGGCGGCGAGCCCGCAAAGTGCCGCACACATCAGCCACCACCCCGGTGAGCTTTTATCCCCGGTTAGCTGGACCAGCGCTGTGGAGATGACTGGCGTAAGGCCGCCAAAAATCGCCGTGGCAAGACTGAATGCCAGTGAAAAGCCCACCGTACGCACATAGACAGGCATCACCTCGGTGAGTGCGGCGACCATTGCCCCGTTGTACATACCAAAAAAGAACGAGAACCAAAGCAGAACCAGCGTCATGCGCGTGAAATCTGGCGCGGCGGTGAGCCAGTGCATAACCGGCCAGGTGGTGATCAGTGCAAGGATGGTAATCCCCATCAACACCGGACGACGACCAATTCGGTCAGAAATCGCCCCGCCAATCGGCAGCCAGATAAAATTAGAAATACCGACCAGCATGGTGACGATCAGGCTGTCGCGAGCGCTCAGGTGAAGTACAGCCCTACCGTAGGTCGGTGTGTAGACGGTAATAAAGTAGAACGTCGTTGTGGTCATCGCCACCAGCAGCGTACCCGCAGCGATGAGACGCCAGTTTTTGATGATGGTAGTAAAAATTTCCCTGGTGTCGGGACGGTGCGTACGTTGTAAAAAGGCGTCTGTTTCCTGAAGCGAGCGGCGGAGCACGAAGATCAAAGAAATAATCATGCAACCAATAAAGAATGGAATACGCCAGCCCCATTCAGAAATCTCATCGTGTCCCAGGGTGGCGTTCAGGCCGTAACCAATCAGAGCCGCCACCACAATGGCGACCTGTTGACTGGCGGACTGCCAGCTGGTGTAGAAGCCTTTATTGCCAGGGGTGGCGATTTCAGAAAGATAAACCGAGACGCCGCCCAGCTCCACCCCTGCAGAAAAGCCCTGTAATAATCGGCCGAGTAATACCAGGACAGGGGCCAGCAGACCAATACTGTGATAACCGGGTACCAGGGCAATCAGCAGGGTACCGCAGCCCATAATCGCCAGCGTCACCATCAGTCCTTTACGGCGACCAATTCTGTCGATGTAAGCACCCAGCACAATTGCGCCAACAGGCCGCATTAAGAAACCTGAACCAAACACGGCGAAAGTTAACATTAGCCCGGCAAATTCACTCTCTGCAGGAAAGAAGGTCTTTGCGATATAGGTGGCGTAAAAACCGAACAGAAAAAAGTCAAACTGTTCGAGGAAATTACCGCTGGTTACCCGCAGTATTGCGCCGAAAGTTCCGGCGCGCGATGGTTGTTGTGTCATTGGGTTTGCTCCACTGTCTTATCATAATATTTATAGAGGTAAGAGTTTGCGGGTTAGTCGCCTGCGACCCCCGCCTGTTTGCCGCGCCGTTTCTCAATCGCCCACTTGAGTAAGGCTGCGCAGCGGTAAAATCCGTGGGCAAATTTTCCATAAGGAATGGTCAGAAAGAGCGCCATGACCACGCCGAGGTGAATGGCGAGCAAAATAGCCATCCAGGAGGTGTCTCTTCCCGCCAGCAGCGCTAAACCGGTCAGACTGGTCAGGAGCAGCAGCAAAATAAAACCGCGATCCATCGGTTTTTGCCGAGCGTCGCCATGCAGCGGTGAGCGCTTAAAATTGAGCCATAGCAAGCCAGCCGGGCCGACAGTCAGGCCAATGCCGCCCAACGTGCCCAACATTACCGGAACGCTGAAGAACGGATAGGGCGCTTCTATACCTGCAAAGTAGTGATAGCCCGTTGCCACCACGGTGGCGGCAAAGCAGAGCATAAAACCGTAGAAGGTGAAGTGATGGAAACGGCGGCGCATCAGGGTGAAGGCATCATCTGCTTCGTTACAACCTTTGCCATGCCCACCATCGAGATACTTCAGCGTCAGCGCATTGTGCGAGGCTTCAGCAATTTCAGCGGAACGCGGTACACCCGGAGAGATTTCGCGCCAGAAGCGGAGAACACCCGCCATCAGCAGACCTATCGCCAGAATAAATACCGAACCAAACATCCATGCGAGCAGGTTATGCGGGAAAATCTGATAAAAATCCCCGGCCAGCGGAGGATGGAATAACGAGCCCTTTAAACTCATGGCGAGGAGTAAAAACAGGATCAGACCGAAAACCAGCGCCAGCGTCACAGTGATGCCTGCGCGACGATAAAGCGCGCCAAAGGCGGCGGGTTGCGCGTAGTGCTGATAGGTTTCGAGCCGCACTTCCGCCATCGCCTTCGGTACGTTAATGGCAAATTCATGAGGTGGGGCATACTGACACGCGTGCAGGCAGGCGCCGCAGTTATGGCACAAGTTAGCCAGATAATTGATATCCGCTTTACCGAATTCCAGGCGCTGAGTCATTGCCGGGAACACGGCGCAAAAACCTTCACAATAGCGGCAGGCGTTACAGACCTGCATCACACGTTCAACTTCTGCTTCCGGCTCGGTGATAATTTGTGCTTCGATGATCAGTTTCTCAAGCTGCTTCATGACGTGCCTCCTTACGTGCTGCCAGCGCGGCTTCTTTTCCGGCAATGCGGCCAAAGGTTGTCCCGATCGACATGCCCACGCCAGCGGTGTAACCCTTGCCCAACACGTTGCCCGCCATCATCTCTCCGGCGACGAACAGGTTGCGGCTTGGCTGCCCGGCAAAGTGCACGGCAGCGCGTTCGTTCACTTTTAACCCAAGATAGGTGAAGGTGATCCCTGGCCGCAGGGCATAGCCGTAGTAAGGTGGCTGGTCCAGCGGTCGCGCCCAGTGTGTTTTCGCGGGGGATAACTTCTTCGTCGCGCAGTTGTCCAGGATGGTATGGTCGAACTGACCTGGCTGGCAGGCGTTGTTGTACGCCGTCACGGTGTGGGTAAAGCGTTCGGTATCCAGCCCCAACTGATGCGCCAACTCCGCCAGCGTATTCGCCTGTGCGCCGGGGAATACCGGTGGCATAAAGTGGCCGATGGCTTTACTGTCGATAATGGAATAGCCAATCTGTCCTGGCTGTTGGGCGACCAGGCGTCCCCAGATGGCGTAGCGTTTGGGCCAGAAATCTTCGCCTTCATCATAAAAACGTTCTGCGTCACGGTTGACTACTATGCCGAGTGAAACGCAGTCCACGCGGGTGCAAATTCCGCCGTCATATAATGGCGCTCTGGCATCAATGGCGACGCAGTGTGACTGGGAGGGTTCGCCGATGATGTCCGCCCCGGCATCCATCATAAATTTAAGCAGTACGCCCTGATTAAAGCGTGTGCCGCGAATCAGGAAGTTATCCGCAGGCCACTCGCCGCGGGCGTTCTCTCCCCAGGCTTCGCGCAGCCATTCGCGGTTTGACTCAAATCCGCCAGCGGCAAGCACGCAGGACTTAGCGGTTATGCGCTCTTCGCCTGCCAGCGCTGCCACAAACTCACCATTATGCAGTTCAAGCGCCTGCACTGGTGTGTTATAGCGGATTTGCACGCCTAACTTTTCTGCGCTGCGATAATAGGCATTCACGAGGGCTTTCCCGCCCCCCATAAAAAAGGCGTTGGTTCGCGCTACGTGTAAAGCACCGGAGAGAGGAGGTTGAAAATTAACGCCGTGTTGGCGCATCCAGTCTCGGCATTGTGAAGAGGTGCGGATCACCAGACGCGCCAGGGCTTCGTTAGTATTTCCCTCGGTGACGCGCCGCAAATCCTGCCAGAACTCCTCTTCAGGATAGCTTTCCACCAGCACATCCTGCGGCGCGTCATGCATACAGCGCAGATTACGTGTGTGTTGAGAATTTCCCCCGCGCCATTCCCGTGGAGCCGCTTCGAGCAGGAGTACCGAAGCTCCTTGCTCCCGGGCGGTTAGGGCAGCACATAACGCGGCATTGCCACCGCCAATCACCAGAACATCAACCATCGTATACTCCATTACCATTTAACTAATTGTTAAATTTGTAATTGAAATGTATACGTACAGCTTGTGCGGGCGCTATGACGAAGTGCTAAAGAGGGCTTTAGTTATTGTAAAGGATGGCGCCTGGCCAGCTTCCTGCTTCCACCAGTTGATGCATCACTTTCGTTAGCACCACGCGGGCGGCGAGGCCCGCGGGGGTGAGCTCATCATCAGAAAGGCTGACCAGAAAGTTGGGGCGACTCAGTATTGGATTATGGACGCCGATCACTCTTAGCGTCTCTTTATCGAGATGGGAAATCGCCGCGCCGGGCTGGAGAGTAGCGCCGATTCCACTGCGAACGGCGCGCATTAGCAGCGCCAGACCATCAATTTCTGTGGCGATCTCAATGCGCAGTGCGTGTTCCTGACAAATTGCTTCCAGCCTGCCGCGCAGACCGTGGCCTGGGCTGGGCATTATCAATGGGATACTTGCCAACTGGGCTGGCGCAATATTTTCATCGGCAATATCGGCCAGTAAGGCATGAGTCCCAATCAAAAACAGGCGCTCTTCGAGAATCGGTCTGGCGCTCCAGCGCAGGAGCTTTTCTTTTTGAAATACCACGGCCAGATCAATCTGGCGGGTATTAATCATCCGTTCCAGGTTGCCAGAGAGGCTTTCCACCACATGCAGGCGGACATCACTATAGCTTTCCCGCATGGCGTTAATAAAAGGCATGCCGAGAACGGAAGCGGTACTGGGGGCCATACCGACGCTGACGTGCCCGGAAAGCCGGGACTCTCGCGCGGCGAGGATTGCATCGTCTGCGTGGCGGAGCGCCAGCTGCGCCTGGGAGTAAAAAGCCAGTCCGGCGCTGGTGGGCGTAACGCCACGCGAGGTGCGCTGCAGCAGGCGAATAGCGAGTTCGTTTTCCAGGCGGGACATTTGCTGGCTGAGTGCCGAAACCCCAATATTGAGATCGAGCGCCGCGCTACCCATGCTGCCGGTTTCTACAATGCGAACAAAATAGCGTAGCTGGCGAAGTTCCATTTCGACTCTCCGGGAAGGGACTATAGATTTTACATTAAAGCAACACAGGAGTGGAGGGAAGGGGAAAAGGGGTGATAATGCCCATAAAAAAAGCCAACCGAATGGTTGGCTTTTCAGAAAGCATCACATTATTTACCGTCGTGAGCATGCTCATCTTCGCGGCAATCGCCTTCGGCGCAGTGACCGTAAAGATAGAGGCTATGGTTGGTTAAACGAATACCATGTTTAGCCGCAATCTCACGCTGGCGCGCCTCGATGGAATCATCGCTGAACTCGACCACTTTGCCGCAGTCGAGGCAGATGAGGTGATCGTGATGATGCTGTTGAGTCAGTTCGAAGACGGATTTACCACCTTCAAAATTATGGCGGGTCACGATACCGGCATCATCAAACTGGTTCAGCACGCGATACACGGTCGCCAGACCAATTTCTTCACCCATATCGATCAGACGTTTGTATAAGTCTTCCGCACTGACGTGATGGTTATCCGGTTCCTGAAGAACTTCCAGAATTTTTAAACGAGGAAGCGTTACTTTCAGGCCAGCCTTCTTTAATGCGGTATTGTTGTCAGTCATGCGGAATCTGTCCTGTAGCTAAACGATTCACTTCATTAACAGAAGTGACAGAAATTGCACTTGAGATAATGCGATTCATTATAGAACTGCCATGGCTAAATGAAAACTGCAAGTCTCTGGCATATATTGTTAATCAAAACGTGGTATCGCCGACAAACACACTGTGCAATACCCGATTGGCATCCGGCCATTGTACAGGGTCAGACGAAAAAGTTACAAATTTGTAGCAATTATTTTGATTGGTTTTATCTATTGATGTGGCGCAGATGGAAATCTGCGCCACACAAAATCAGGCATTGATGATTTCGTCGAGGTGCAGCTCCTCAGAGATCTGCTTAACCCATTTTTCTACGCGTTCGGCGGTCAATTCAGGCTGGCGATCTTCATCAATGGCCAGACCCACAAAGTGGTCGTCGTCAGCCAGGCCTTTGGACGCTTCAAAGTGATAACCCGCCGTTGGCCAGTGACCAACGATGGTTGCGCCGCGTGGTTCGATGATGTCGCGAATTGTACCCAACGCATCGCAGAAATATTCTGCGTAATCTTCCTGGTCGCCGCAGCCGAACAATGCAACCAGCTTGCCGTTAAAATCAATGTCTTCGAGGGTAGGGAAGAAATCGTCCCAGTCACACTGCGCTTCACCGTAGTACCAGGTTGGAATGCCGAGCAGCAAAATGTCATACCCTTCGAGGTCTTCTTTGCTGCTTTTTGCAATGTCATGTACATCGGCAACGTCTTTACCAAGCTGTTTTTGAATCATTTTTGCGATGTTTTCGGTGTTACCGGTGTCGCTGCCGAAAAAGATGCCAGTGATTGCCATGAGTAAAATAACCTCTTGAAACTTATTGAAATGGTGGTGGCGCATTGCCCACGGATAAGGGCAATCATAGCAGAACAGTCAGGCATGCGGAAACAGCAAACACGCAGGACTGCACTCTGTGCTACACGATTTATGATTTAGAGCAGAAATTCAGACTAAGCCTGACCGCGCAATGCGCTGAGTTGGTTCATCAGCATCTCTTCGATGAGTTCACTGCGACTCATGTTGCGCGCCTCGGCCAGCTCGTTCAGAGCGTCAACAGCATCAGCGTTCAGTTTCAGTTCGACACGCTTAAGCCCGCGAACTTTATCGCGTTTAAGCTGATTACGTTTGTTAATACGTAACTGTTCATCACGCGAGAGCGGATTAGTTTTGGGTCGTCCCGGGCGACGCTCCTGCGCGAACAGATCTAATGTCGTACGGTCCGTTTGTTCTTTGGCCATGATCTTGGTGACTTCGGGGAAACAATCAGCCAGGCGTCTGCCCGGATGGATAGCCCGCCATAATACATCAGCAGGGGAGACACGCCAACGCCCACGCGCGTAATCACGCGCAGACGCTGAGTTTTTAATCAGTTAGCCTGTTCGCTCAGATAACGACGGATGGCGCGCAGTACCGCCTCCGGTTTTTCCGCATGCACCCAATGGCCCGCGCCTGCAATAACGTGCGCCCGAGCCTGCGGGAATTGCGCCAACAGCTGTTCGCGATACGCTTCGGTTACATAAGGTGAGTTGCCACCGGGGATAAACAGCGCCGGGTGTTCCCACGCAGGGATGGTCTCCCAGCCGACAATATGAGGATATTGCTCCCACAGCACGGGAACATTAAAGCGCCATTCGCCGTCCACGAAGGATTTGAGCAGAAACTGGATCACGCCTTCCTCTTGCAGATGCTGGCGCATGACGCTCGCCGCCTGCTGACGCGAAGAGGACTGCGCGTCAGTTACTGCGTTAATGGCAGCAAAAATCTCATCGTGACGGCGAACATGATAGTCAACGGGGGCAATGTCGATGGCTACCAACCGTTCGACACGTTCAGGGGCCAACGCGGTTAACGCCATGACGGCTTTGCCCCCCATCGAGTGACCAATAAAGATCGCTTTTTCGATCTGTTGATCGTCCAGCGTATCCAGCAGGTCTTGCGCCATGGCCGGATAATTCATCTCAGGTGAACGCGGGGAGAGGCCATGATTTCGCATATCAACCTGGATGATATCGTGATCGGCCACCAGATCGCGCGCCAGGATCCCCAGGTTATCCAGACTGCCAAACAGGCCGTGCACCAGGACGATGGGAGAATTATTGTGCAGGTTTTGCGCAGATTGCGCTCGGATATTCAATTTCATGGCAAAGTTCTTTTTTTCACACTCACGGGTTAGGGTATCATGTTGACCATTCTGCCACATGGCTGCAACAACTACGGTTACTCTGAGTTTTGCCAGCCACCAGGCTTGACGCTATCCGCTGTTGGGATTTGCCTTTACACTACGCGTGTTGACCCCAACAACTTGTATTCAGCTAAACACTGCACTGGATTAAGATGAAAACGATTGAAGTTGATGATGAACTCTATAGCTATATTGCCAGCCACACCAAGCATATCGGCGAGAGCGCATCCGACATTTTACGGCGTATGTTGAAGTTTTCCGCCGCATCACAGCCTGTCACTCCGGTAGTAAAAGAAGTCCGCGCTGTGCAAGCTGTCGTGGAAGCGAAGCCGGTTAACCCCGTAAAAGATAAAGTGCGCGCGATGCGTGAACTGCTGCTGTCCGACGAATATGCGGAGCAGAAGAAAGCAGTAAATCGCTTTATGCTGGTGCTGTCTACACTCTATTCACTGGATCAAAACGCGTTCGCCGAAGCAACGGAATCGTTGCATGGTCGTACGCGCGTTTATTTTGCAGCAGATGAACAGACGCTGCTGAAAAATGGTAATCAAACCAAACCGAAACACGTGCCAGGCACGCCGTACTGGGTGATCACCAATACCAATACCGGCCGTAAATGCAGCATGGTTGAGCACATCATGCAGTCAATGCAATTCCCTGCGGAATTGATTGAAAAGGTTTGCGGAACAATTTAATCCTTGCATTAGAAGGACCAGGCAATGGCAATCCACAACCGTGCAGGTCAACCTGCGCAACAGAGTGATTTGATTAACGTCGCCCAACTGACGGCACAGTACTATGTACTGAAACCAACGGCAGGGAACGCTGAGCACGCCGTCAAGTTCGGTACGTCCGGACATCGCGGCAGTGCAGGTCGTCATAGTTTTAACGAGCCGCATATTCTGGCTATCGCTCAGGCGATTGCTGAAGAACGTGCGAAAAACGGGATCACTGGCCCGTGCTACGTGGGCAAGGATACCCACGCGCTGTCTGAACCGGCTTTTATCTCTGTACTGGAAGTGCTGGCAGCGAACGGCGTGGACGTCATCGTGCAGGAAAATAACGGCTTTACGCCAACCCCTGCCGTGTCGAATGCTATCCTGGTCCACAACAAAAAAGGCGGCCCGCTGGCTGACGGCATTGTGATCACGCCATCCCACAACCCGCCGGAAGATGGTGGCATTAAATACAACCCGCCAAACGGTGGTCCGGCAGATACTAACGTCACCAAAGTGGTGGAAGACAGGGCTAACGCTCTGCTGGCTGACGGCCTGCAAGGCGTGAAGCGTATGTCGCTGGATGCTGCGCTGGCATCTGGTCATGTAAAAGAGCAGGACCTGGTTCAGCCGTTTGTTGAAGGACTGGCCGACATCGTCGACATGGCGGCGATCCAGAAAGCGGGCCTGACGCTGGGCGTCGATCCGCTTGGCGGTTCCGGTATCGAATACTGGAAGCGTATTGCCAAGCACTACAACCTGAACCTGACTATCGTTAACGATCACGTTGATCAGACTTTCCGCTTTATGCATCTCGACAAAGATGGCGCAATCCGTATGGACTGCTCCTCCGAGTGCGCGATGGCGGGACTGTTGGCGCTGCGTGACAAGTTCGATCTGGCCTTTGCCAACGATCCTGACTATGACCGTCACGGTATCGTCACCCCGGCGGGTCTGATGAACCCGAACCACTACCTGGCGGTGGCGATTAACTACCTGTTCCAGCATCGTCCGCAGTGGGGCAAAGACGTTGCCGTTGGTAAGACGCTGGTCTCTTCGGCGATGATTGACCGCGTAGTGAATGATTTAGGGCGTAAACTGGTCGAAGTTCCGGTTGGCTTTAAATGGTTCGTTGACGGTCTGTTTGACGGCAGCTTTGGCTTTGGTGGTGAAGAGAGCGCGGGCGCTTCTTTCCTGCGCTTTGACGGTACACCGTGGTCAACCGACAAAGACGGCATCATCATGTGCCTGCTGGCGGCAGAAATTACCGCAGTGACCGGTAAGAATCCGCAAGAGCACTACAACGAACTGGCAGCCCGCTTCGGCGCGCCAAGCTACAACCGCCTGCAGGCAAGCGCGACCTCCGCGCAGAAAGCGGCGCTGTCTAAGCTGTCTCCGGAAATGGTGAGTGCCAGCACGCTGGCGGGGGACCCGATCACGGCACGTCTGACGGCGGCACCGGGTAACGGTGCTTCTATCGGTGGTCTGAAGGTGATGACTGACAACGGCTGGTTTGCTGCGCGTCCGTCAGGTACTGAAGACGCCTATAAAATCTACTGCGAGAGCTTCCTTGGTGAAGAACATCGCAAGCAGATCGAAAAAGAAGCCGTTGAGATTGTCAGCGAAGTGCTGAAAAACGCGTAAGTATTGTTTGTACTGACGCGTTTTGTAGGCCCGGTAAGCGTTAGCGCTACCGGGCTTTTTTATGCCAGGATTTAACTATGCTTATTTTTCAGTTCAAAACGCGGTGATACCAGGCCATACAGCGTCCAGCCGAGGAAGGTCACGATAGAACCATAAAGCATTGCTTCTTCGCCAGAGGAGTAGAGCGCATAGAAGCTGTACAATGCGCCAACAAACGCCACGAAGTTCGCCGGTTTCGCTTTTGACGACGGAACATTCGCCATTTTTTGAATAATTACCAGCGCGGCCATCGACAGAATATACGGAATGATGTTCGTCACCACCGCCAGGTTGACCAGCACGTTAAACTGACTGTTCAGTGACGGGCTGATAGTCATCAGTGATAAACCACTCTGGATGATCACGATTGCCAGCATCCCCTGAACCGGCGCATCTACTTTGGTCACGCGGGAGAAGATTTTAGGGAAGTAACCCCCATCAGCCGACGATTTGAATACCTGAGCGATAGTGAATTGCCAGCCCAGCAGTGAACCGCAGCAGGACATCACCATCAGCGCCATGATCACCTTACCGACTTCTGGGGTGAACATTTGTGCGAAGGCTAAACCGAACGGTGCTGTAGAGTTAGCCAGATCCATATTCGGCACAATCCCGGCTATCACGTTGGTGGAGATGATGTAAATCACCGCCGCGCCCAGCGTACCGCCCAATACGGCGATGGGCACGTTGCGTTCCGGGTTGTCTACCACTTCAGCGTTGGCGCAGGCCGATTCCAGACCCAGAAAAGCCCACAAGGTCATCGCAATGGAAGAACCGACAGCCGTGAAGAACGGGACGTGGTGTGGATTCCAGGAGTTAGCGTACAGCGTCGGACTGAACCAGAACCAGCCGATGATACACAGACCGACAACCGGAATAATGACGCCCCAAACGGTGATGCTGCTGATCTGCCCGGTAATGCGCGCCCCGCCAAAGTTAGCCACGGTACAGATCCACAGTACACCAATGGTTGCCAGGCCAATCTGCACCGGTGTCAGTGTGGCGCCAAACAGCTCGGTACCGTAGCCAACGGCGGAGATGGCGATAGCCACGTTGGCGATTAACAGCGAAACGCCATAAGTGTAGTTCGCCATAAAGTTACCGGATTTGCCAAAGGCGTATTCAGCGTAACCCCCCATACCACCGGATTTACGGCTGAACATACCGCATTTTGCGAAGGCCCAGGCCAGCGCCATTGAACCGACAGCAGTCACCAGCCACGAGATGATCGAGATAGTACCGACTTCCGCAAGCTTGGTGGGCAACATGATGATTCCGGATCCCATCATATTAACCATGGTCAGGATAGTGAGCTGGACGACGCCCATTTTGTTGGATTTGGCTTTGCTCATAACATTTCCCCTTTCAACAGAGCGTGTTGCGCGCTTTGTTGCTTAATCACGTAGCACCACACCTGTTTACGACCGTCGTGTTCTTCGATGTAGACACCCTGGAGTTCAGGCGCAAAACCCGGTAGCAAATTGATTCCTTCTTCCAGTGCGCTGAAGTAACGTAATACTGAACCGCCCCAGATTTCACCCGGAACCACACACAGTACGCCCGGAGGATAAGGCAGCGCGCCTTCTGCCGCGATGCGACCTTCAGCGTCCGGCAGACGCACCAGTTCAACTTCACCACGCAGATATGCATAATTGGCATCCTGCGGATTCATGCTAACGCGCGGGAAATGTGCCTTACGGAACATCTCTTTCTGGAGCTGCTTCACGTTGTGACGCGCATACAAATCGTGCATCTCCTGGCACAGCTGGCGCAGGGTGTAACCGGCGTAACGGGCTTCATGCTGCTTGTAGATCGAAGGCAGAACCTCGGCTAGCGGGGCATCGGCTTCCAGCAGTTTTTCGAAACGTACCAGCAGGGCGACAAGCTGCTGCAACTTCGCCATATCTTCTGCGGGGGTCAGCAGGAACAGGATGGAGTTGAGGTCGCATTTTTCGGGCACCACACCATTTTCGCGCAGGAAGTTAGCCAGAATGGTAGCCGGAACGCCGAAGGTATCGTATTCGCCGTTACGCGCATTAATACCCGGAGTGGTGAGCAGCAATTTGCATGGATCCACAAAGTACTGGTGTTCGGCATACCCTTCAAAGGCATGCCAGTGTTCACCGGGGACAAAATGGAAGAAACGCAGGTCGCTGGCGATTTCAGCGGTGGGATAAGCCTGCCACGGTTTACCTTCTACTATCTCCGGCACGAACGGGCGGATATGGTGGCAGTTTTCCAGGATCAACTTACGAGTATCAATTCCGTTGACGACGCAGTCCATCCACATGTTGCGCCCGCTGACGCCTTCATGCATTTTGGCGTTGATGTCCAGTGCGGCAAAGAGCGGATAGAACGGGCTGGTGGAGGCGTGCATCATGAACGCGTTATTCATTCGTTTATGAGGCACGTAGCGAGACTGGCCTTTAATATGGCTGTCTTTTTTGTGGATCTGCGAAGTCTGAGAGAAGCCTGCCTGTTGTTTGTGCACTGACTGGGTGACCAGAATGCCGGGGTCATTTTCGTTAAGATCCAGCAACAGCGGAGAGCAATCGGCCATCATCGGAATAAACTGCTCATAGCCAACCCACGCGGAGTCAAACAGGATGTAGTCGCACAGATGACCGACCTTATCCACCACCTGACGGGCGTTATAGATTGTGCCGTCGTAGGTACCTAACTGAATCACGGCCAGACGGAATGGACGCTCATCTTTCGAACGTTGTGGCGCAACTTCACTCACCTGTTCACGTAGATAGCCTTCTTCAAAGCAGTGCGCGTCGATCCCGCCGATAAAGCCGTACGGGTTACGCGCGGTTTCCAGATATACCGGCGTTGCCCCGGCCTGCAATAACGCGCCGTGGTGGTTTGACTTGTGGTTGTTGCGGTCGAATAACACCAGATCGCCTGGGGTGAGCAATGCGTTAAGCACCACTTTGTTCGATGAGGAGGTCCCGTTCAGTACAAAGTAGGTCTTATCCGCGTTGAAAACTTTAGCTGCGTGCTGTTGTGCGATGCAGGGAGCGCCTTCGTGAATCAGCAGATCACCCATTGCGACATCGGCATTACACAAATCGGAGCGGAAAAGTGTTTCGCCGAAATATTCGACAAACTGATTACCCGCAGGATGGCGACGGAAAAACTCGCCTCCCTGATGACCAGGACAATCAAAGGCGCTGTTACCCTGATTGACATAGTCGACAAGCGCACGGAAGAACGGCGGACGTAACTGCGTTTCATAATGGCTGGCGGCGGTTTCTAACTGCCGGCCATAAAAGGCGGTACGGGCTTCATTACATTCGAATACACCTGAGATCCGCGGCAGATGTTCAGATGGAACACGTTCTTCATTTTCGGTGGCGATAAAAACAGGAATCCCATAGCCGGTGGCGTCAATTTCATCGAGTTTTCCTCGTTCAATATCATTGATGGATAACACGATAGCAGCAACATCAATAAAATTACTTTCATCGATATTTACGCAAGAACGCTGCGTAGAAAAACAATCAGGACAGGAACGGCTTACGGCAATTTTTAATTCTGACATTTTCATCTCTTTATTTTTAGGTAATAGCAGGTCCTCAATTTCTCAAATGAGAAATTGATAACTCCGGAAAAAAAAGCAAAGTCATACCGCTGATAAATAAATCAGTAAATTGCTTTTTTGAAGATGCAATAAACCCTAACCGGTCCGGTCACAGGTAATACAGGGTTATGCAGGGAGAGCACTGCGGATACAGGCGTTAGCCTGCGATACAGAGAGTCAGGAATACCTGTATACTTGAGTGCCCTTAGTCGGAAGACTAACGGGCATTAAAGAAATGAAAGTCGAAACTGTTGCGGTGGGCAAACATCATAATATGCGTTGTTCGCCTTATATGTGGCATTGTACGGCTATTATTTTCCATTTTAGTTACCTTTACTGGATAAGTGGAAGGTGCGGGTATTTTATCCAGGAAATGGCTATGAACTGTGAAGAAGATCAATAAAAAACGATCGTTTATAAAATATTTAGTCGCCATTTATGCATAGTGCGAGACAAGATGCTGTTTTGTTGTTTATATGTTATTTATTTGTATTTTATTATTTTTTTACAATATTCTACTGGCTGCATAATAAGTATTATGCAGTGGAATGAGTAATGAAAAATATATTTATTAATTAATCAGAAAAAATGAATAAGAATTCACGGCATAAACCGATAGCCAATTCCGGTTTCGGTCAGAAAATGACGCGGACGGGCCGGGTCCAGTTCCAGCTTCTGGCGCAGGTGTCCCATATAAATACGTAGATAGTGACTGTGTTCGACGGCGTTTGGTCCCCAAACCTGATTTAACAACTGGCGTTGCGTCAGTACCTTCCCGGCATTATTTAGCAGAACCGCTAACAGACGAAACTCAATCGGCGTCAAATGAATTTCCTCGTCACCACGGTGAACGAGGCGCGCGGCAATATCCACTTTGACGTTGGAAAAATGTACCACCGGTTCGGGAGACGCACCGCTGGCGTGGCGACGCAATGCCACGCGCAATCTCGCCTGTAGCTCGCCAATACCAAAGGGTTTACTGAGATAGTCATCGGCACCGGCATCCAGCGCAGCAATTTTATCGCTTTCCTCACTGCGGGCTGAAAGCACAATCACCGGAATCGCGCTCCATTGTCGCAGGTCGCGAATAAAATCAATGCCGTCGCCGTCCGGCAGGCCGAGATCGAGAATGATGAGATCGGGTTTTCGCGTGGCGGCTTCCAACAGACCACGTTGCAGCGTTTCCGCTTCATATACACGCAGGCCATCGGCTTCCAGCGCGGTGCGCAGAAAGCGGCGAATGGCATGTTCATCTTCAACAATCAGTACGTTCGTCACATATCCTCATGAAAATCTTCAAGTTCAGGGGGGATTTCCTGGGGCAGTGTAACACGAAAACAGGCTCCTCCCTGCGCGCGATTGTGGACCGAAATAGTACCGCCGTGCACGTCCACAATAGCCTGACAAATTGCCAGCCCCAGCCCAACGCCGGGCACCGATGACTCTTTATTTCCCCGGGAAAATTTGTCAAAAACGCGCTGTTCCATACCCGACGGAATACCCGGCCCATTATCCCAGACGTCCAGTTGCAGATGTGCGCCATCGACGCTGGCATCAATACCGATTTGCGCCTGTGGCCCCGCGTATTTGACGGCGTTTTCCAGCAGATTAATCAGCACCCGTTCAAAGAGCGGACCATCGACGTGAATCAGTGTTAACGGTTCAGGTAACGACAGATTTATTGGGGCAGAGAGACCGGGCTCCAGCATCTGCAGGGCGCTGCCGACCACCTCTTCCAGCGTTAACCACTCCTTCTTAAGATTAAAGCCGCCAGACTGAATTCGCGCCATATCCAGCAGGTTATTAACCAGTCGGGTAGTATTCAGAACGTGCTGGCGAATCTCACTGGCCTGGCGCGCGTGCGGCGATCCCTCGCTGGCCAGATCCAGTGTTAAGATTTCCGCCTGACCGAACAACACCGTCAACGGCGTGCGCAAATCGTGGGACAGAGCAGCGAGCAGGGCGTTGCGAATGCTTTCGCGCTCGCTGGCAAACCGGGCCTGCTCTTCGCTGGCGGTCAGCGTCAGGCGCTCCAGCGCACTGGCTACCAGTAGAGTGAAGGTTTCCAGCAGGCGTTGCTGTTCGGGGATCATAAGCTGGCGTAAATTTCCCGGTTCGACTACCAGCAGCCCATGCGTTTTATCGGCGCTTTTTAACGGTAAAATCTGATACGGCACGCCCGGTAACGTGTCGGTGCCTGCACCGGCCGGTTGCCCTTTGTCAAAGCTCCATTGGGCAATGGCGTCATCCCACGGCGTCATGCCCTGTTGATGGGTGAGCGGGGCCAGCTTGCCGTTCTCACCGGGTAGTAAAACCTGGCTGCGGGCCTGAAACGTTGAAGCGATAAACTGTTCACTGGTGGCGGCGATATCCGTCTGACTCCGACCGACGGCCAGCGCTTTCGACATCTCATACAAATGACGCGTACGCTGTTCACGATAACGCGCTACCCGCGCCTGATAACGCACCCCGGCGGTCAGATTACCAATAACCAGCCCTACCGTTAGCATTACGGCAAAGGTGAGCAGGTACTGAACGTCTGAAACGGCCAGCGTCCCGCGTGGGGCAATAAAGAAGAGATCGAAGCTGGCGACGTTAATAAAGGTTGCCAGCACTGACGGCCAGCGTCCGTAAAAGAGTGCGATAACCACCACACCCAATAAATAGATCATCACCAGGTTGGCGGCGTCAAAGGCCATTAGCCACTGCATGGCGATTAGCGTAATGATGGCGCACAGCGCAACGGCAACCACACAACCCTGAATTTGTACCCGCCATTTATCCTTAAAGGTGCGACTATCTGCCGTTTGCAGCACAGGGCGTGAAGGGGGCTCATCGAGCGCAACAATCATCAGGTCGAGATCCGGTGCGCGATGAGCGAGTTTGTCGGCAAAGGAATCGCTACGCCACCAGCGACGCGTAGTCGGACGCCCGAGCACAATTTTTCCCAGATTATGCTCACGGGCATAGTGGATGACCGCTTTGTCTTCGGCGGGGTCGGAAAGGGTGGCTGTTTCTGCGCCTAACTCCTGAGCCAGCCGCAGAGCGCTTAAAATTGCGCGGCGTTGTTTTTCGGGCAGTCGGTGCAGCGCTGGCGTTTCGACATACACCGCATGCCAGACGCTGCCGAGACGCGCCGCCAGACGTGCGGCGGCGCGTACCAGTTTTTCGCTGCCGGTATTGTGCCCAATGCACAGTAAAATAGCGTCGCGGGTATGCCAGACTTTCTCCTCTCCCGGACGTCCTCGCCAGGCGCGCATCTGATCGTCTACCCGATCAGCCGTGCGGCGCAGGGCCAGTTCACGTAGCGCGATCAGATTACCTTTGCGAAAGAAATGCTCGATTGCTCTTTCTGCCTGACCGGCGATATAAACCTTGCCTTCGTTCAGGCGCTGGCGCAAATCGTCGGGGGGGAGATCGACCAGCACCACATCGTCGGCAGCATCGAAAAAAGGGTCGGGTACGGTTTCACGAACCTGAATGCCGGTAACGCCGCTGACCACGTCATTGAGACTTTCCAGATGCTGCACGTTAACGGTAGTAAAGACATCAATCCCGGCTTCCAGCAGCTCTTCAATGTCCTGCCAGCGCTTAGGATGCCGTGAGCCTGGCGCATTACTGTGCGCCAGTTCATCCATCAAAATGAGCGCCGGACGGCGGGCCAGCGCCGCGTCGAGATCGAACTCATTGATATGGCGGCCGTGACGCGCCTGTCGCTTTAGCGGCAGGATGCTGAGGCCGTCCAACAGCGCGGCGGTCTCTTTGCGTCCATGGGTTTCCACCACGCCAATCAGCACATCTAACCCTTGCGCCCGCAGTCGCTGGGCCTCTGCCAGCATGGCCCAGGTTTTGCCGACGCCAGCACAGGCACCGAAGAAAATTTTCAGTTTTCCCCGGTGCGGGGCCGTGGTCTGCTCCAGCAGGCGATCGGGGTCGGGGCGTAAGGGTTCGTTATGCATGTCCTTTTTCTCAGTGCTTATCCAGCGCTAAATTAAGTTCCACCAGGTTCACCACCGGCTGACCGATAAAACTGACCAACGGCTTGTGCGTATATTGTGCAACCAACCGCGTAACCTCTTCAACGCTGAGGTTGCGAGCCTGCGCCACGCGGGGAATTTGCCAGGCCACCGCGGCTGGCGTCAGGTTGTTATCCAGCCCGCTGGAAGAAGCTGTTACCAGCTCTACCGGGACGGCAGGACTGGCCTGCGGGTTGGCGGCACGCAGTGCGGCAATCCGGCTTTGCAGCTGTTTATCCAGTTCCGGGTTGCTGGCTGCCAGATTACTGCCGCCTGAAGCCATTGGATTATAGGGCATTTCAGCTGTGGCAGACGGACGCCCCTGAAAATAACCGGCAGCGGTAAAATGTTGCCCGATGAGCTCAGAGCCGCGAACGATCTGACCTTCGCTAAGAAGCGAACCGTTAGCCTGGTGGGGAAACCACCACTGCCCCAGCGCAGTAGTTAGCAACGGGTAAGCCCCGCCGGTGATAAGCATCAGGAAAATCAATGTTGATAATGCAGGACGTAATCCACTCATCTGAAACCTCACACCAGACCCAGCAGGGTCAGCAGTAAATCAATCGCTTTGATACCGATAAACGGCACAACCAAACCGCCCAGACCATAGATCCACAAATTGCGGCGCAACATCGCGGATGCGGACAAAGGTTTGTAGCTCACGCCTTTTAGCGCCAGCGGGATTAGAAAGACGATAACCAGCGCGTTAAAGATAACCGCGCTGAGGATCGCCGAGTCTGGCGAATGCAGTCCCATCACGTTCAGCGCATTGAGCTGCGGATAGGTGGCGGCGAAGGCGGCCGGGATAATAGCGAAATACTTCGCGACGTCGTTGGCAATACTGAAAGTGGTCAGCGAACCGCGCGTCATCAGCATTTGTTTACCAATGTGCACTACTTCAATCAGTTTGGTGGGGTTGGAGTCGAGATCCACCATGTTACCTGCTTCTTTCGCTGCCTGGGTTCCAGAGTTCATGGCGACCGCAACGTCGGCCTGCGCCAGGGCAGGAGCGTCATTGGTTCCGTCGCCGGTCATCGCCACCAGACGACCTTCCGCTTGATACTGACGAATCAGCGCCAGCTTGGCTTCCGGCGTGGCTTCAGCTAAGAAGTCATCCACTCCGGCCTCAGCGGCGATCGCGGCAGCGGTCAGGCGGTTATCGCCGGTGATCATCACCGTTTTAATCCCCATTTTGCGCAGTTGAGCAAAACGTTCTTTGATTCCGCCTTTCACAATATCTTTCAGCGCAATCACGCCCAGTACGCGGGAGCCTTCGGCAACCACCAGCGGCGTTGCGCCAAGGCGAGCGACGCTTTCGACCTTCTGCTCCACATCGGCGGGAAAGTGGCCGCCGTTGGCTTCAACGTGCCGACGAATGGCATCGACCGACCCTTTGCGGATCATTCGGTTGTCGATGTTGATGCCGCTCATCCGGCTTTGGGCGGTAAACGGCACAAAGGTAGCATGCAGCGATTGCACGTCGCGAATACGCAGATTAAAGCGCTGTTTTGCCAGGATCACGATGCTGCGGCCTTCCGGCGTTTCATCGGCCAGCGATGAAAGCTGTGCGGCGTCGGCCAACGTTTTTTCGTCCACGCCGTGGGCGGGCAGAAAATCCGAAGCCTGACGGTTACCCAGCGTAATGGTGCCGGTTTTATCCAGCAGCAGTACGTCTACGTCACCTGCCGCCTCTACTGCACGTCCGCTGGTAGCGATGACATTCGCGCCCAGCATGCGGCTCATCCCGGCGACGCCAATCGCTGAGAGCAGTCCGCCTATCGTTGTAGGGATCAAACACACAAGCAAGGCAACCAGCACCGTGATGCTGACCGCACTACCACCCCAGGCGGAAAACGGCCATAGCGTGGCGGTCGCCAGCAAAAAGATAATGGTCAGGGCAATCAGCAGGATCGTCAGGGCGATTTCATTGGGCGTTTTACGCCGCTGCGCGCCTTCAACCATGGCGATCATCCGGTCGAGGAACGTTTCACCGGGGTTTACGCTGCATTCGATAACCAGCCAGTCGGAGAGGATGCGGGTCCCGCCGGTGACGGAGGCGAAATCGCCACCGGATTCACGAATCACAGGCGCGGATTCACCGGTAATGGCACTTTCATCTACTGATGCGCCACCTTCAATGACCTCGCCGTCACACGGGATAATATCGCCAGCTTCCACCAGCACGATATCCCCTTTCCGTAAATCATCGGCAGGAACGTGATCCATTGCCGCGCCGTATTTGGGTTCGCGAAGTTTACGGGCAAAGGCGGTTTTTTTGACTCCCTTTAGGCTATTAGCCTGAGCTTTACTGCGACCTTCCGCCAGCGCCTCAGCGAAGTTGGCGAACAGAACGGTAATCCACAGCCACAGGCTTATCGCGCCGGTAAACCACGGGCTGCCCTGCATATGACCTGTTGCCATCGCCACCGTTAACAGGGTCGTTAACAAACTGCCCAGCCAGACGATAAACATCACCGGGTTACGCCACTGGGTATGTGGGCTTAATTTTTTCACGGCGTCCATCAGCGCCTGTGCGACCAGAGAGGGTTCGAACAGCGCCAGTTGCTTGCGACTCATAGTAATGTGCTCCGCATCACTCAGTGTAATGACAGGTATTCTGCGACCGGGCCAAGCGCCAGGGCAGGAACAAAGGTGAGAGCGCCAACCAGTAACACCGTACCGATTAACAACCCGACAAACAGCGCGCCGTGGGTAGGTAGCGTGCCTGGGCTTGCTGGCTGGATCTTTTTACTAACCAGCGACCCGGCAATAGCCATCACGGGGATGATCACGCCGAAGCGACCGAAGAACATGCACAGGGCCAGCAGGCAGTTCCAGAACGGGCTATTGGCGCTTAATCCGGCAAAGGCGCTACCGTTGTTGTTCGAGGCAGACGACACGGCATACAGGACTTCACTAAAGCCGTGAGGACCTGGATTAAGCATGGCGCTGCGCCCGGCATCGCTCATCATGGCGATCGCTGTACCGAGCAGGACCAGCGTAGGGGTGACCAGAATCGCCAGCGCGGTCATTTTCATTTCGCGCACGTCGATTTTCTTACCCAGATACTCCGGCGTACGGCCAATCATTAACCCGGCGATAAATACCGCCAGCAGCACGAACAGCAGCATGCCGTACAGACCTGAACCCACACCGCCGAAGACCACTTCACCAATCTGCATCAGCCACATAGGTACCATGCCGCCCAGTGCGGTAAAGGAGTCATGCATCGCATCGACAGCCCCGCAGGATGCTGCTGTGGTGACGACGGAAAAGAGACTCGTGGCCAGCACGCCAAAGCGGCTCTCCTTGCCCTCCATGTTGATATTGCTGTCGGCACCGAATGCCATCAGGTGCGGGTTGCCCTGAACTTCGGCCCACATCACGACGGCAACGCAGACCACAAAAATCAGTGACATGGCCCACAGTAAGGTCCGCCCCTGACGACGATCGCCCACTACATCACCAAAGGCAAAACACAGCGCGGTGGGAATTAAGAAAATAGCCAGCATCTGTACCAGATTGGTCAGTGCGGTTGGGTTTTCAAACGGATGCGATGAGTTAGCGTTAAAGAATCCCCCTCCGTTAGTGCCGAGCATCTTAATCGCTTCCTGTGAGGCGACTGGCCCCATTGGCAGCAGCTGTTTCACCCCTTCAAGGGTGGTGATGGGCTGATAAGGCAATATGTTTTGCAACGTACCTTGCTGAATGAAGAACAGGGCAATGATCAACGCAATAGGGACGAGGATCCACAGCGTAATGCGAACCAGATCGACCCAGGCGTTGCCCAGCGTGTTCATACTCTGGCGTGTGAAAGCGCGGGTCAGGGCAAAAATCACCGCAATTCCGGTCGCCGCAGACAGGAAATTCTGCACGGTCAACCCGGCCATCTGGCTGAAATAGCTTAAGGTGGTTTCGCCAGCATAGGATTGCCAGTTGGTATTAGTGACAAAACTCACCGCCGTGTTGAGCGCCAGATCCCACGAAAGCCCTGGCAGTTGCTGGGGATTTAACGGTAGCAGGTTTTGCGCCATCAGCATCGAAAACAGGACCAGCAGGCCCAGCGCATTGAGAGCGAGGATAGCCAGCAGATACTGCCGCCAGTTCATCTCCTGCTGCGAGATGCCCAGACCGCGCCAGAGTAAATGCTCCGCGCCAACCAGACCCGGCAGGGGCGTATTGTTGATCAGTCGAGCCAGCCCAAATCCCAACGGTCTGGCGATGACAAATAGCACCAGCAAGAAACTGGCAATGAGTAAAAATCCTTGGGCCGCCATCAGAACGCCTCCGCATTGATCAGGGCATAGACCAGGTAACCTAATAATAAAAAGACCAGCACAATGCCGGTTATCACGCCTGCACTCACAGTGCACCTCCAGTGGCATAAATGTGATAACCAGAGCGTAGGTTTTTGCTTGCAAAGATTTCGCAAAAATCAGCGGGTGGGGTGTAAAAAAAGTATAAAAATGGCAAAAACCATTATTTAACTAATGGTTAGTATTAATTTAACTTTTATGTAACTTAATTACAGTTTTAAGCTAAACGGAGCATCAATAGATAAAAATAAGTGGTCGGATGAGTAGCAAAATTACACACAAGGCGGTATTATTTTCATCAGTTAACCAAGTTTATTTTTCCGGTGCTATTCACCGAACAGATATATGGGAGAGGATTATGGACTTTTATAAAGAATATCCAGCACACATTGTTTTCTTGCGCCGTACCTTTGCCGTAGTGGCGGGCGTGCTGGCGCTACCGGTCATGCTGTTCTGGAAAGACCGCGCTCGTTTTTACAGCTACCTGCACCGCGTCTGGTCTAAAACCAGTGATAAACCGGTGTGGATGGAGCAGGCTGAAAAAGCCACCTGCGATTTCTACTAAGTTATCGTTCTTGCTCAAGAAAACCGCTCACAGTAATGTGGCGGTTTTTTTTATGCGCCGACGTCTACACTTGTCGGTGTAATAGATAACGAGTGGCAATGATTAATTTATATCCGGGAGTATTATGACCACCCATCTGGTCTGGTTTCGACGTGATTTACGTCTGCATGACAACCTCGCGCTGGCGGCGGCTTGTCGGGATCGTACTGCGCAGGTCATCGCGCTATATATCTCTACTCCTGAGCAGTGGAAGGCGCACGAAATGGCCCCACGTCAGGCGGCATTTGTGAGTGCGCAGTTGAATGCGTTGCAGACGGCGCTGGCGGAAAAAGGCATCCCGCTTCTGTTTGATGAGGTTGCAGATTTTGCGACCAGCGTGGAAACCGTCAAAAACGTCTGCGCACAGCATAGCGTCAGCCGATTGTTTTATAACTATCAATACGAAATAAACGAACGTCAGCGTGATGTCGCCGTTGAGAAGGTACTACCCCATGTGGTGTGTGAAGGGTTTGACGATAGCGTGATCTTGCCTCCGGGGGCGGTCATGACCGGCAATCACGAAATGTATAAAGTCTTTACACCGTTTAAAAATGCCTGGCTGAAGCGGATTAAAGAGGGTGTTCCAGAATGCGTTAGTGCGCCGAAGGTGAGAGAAAGCGGCGCTCTTGACGCTCCGTTAACATCAATAACGCTGAGCTATCCGCAGCAAGATTTTGATACGCAGCGGTTTGTGGCAGAAGAAAAACTGGCTATCGCGCAATTACGCCAGTTTTGCCAGCAGGCCGCGAGAGAATATGAGCAACGGCGTGATTTCCCCGCGGTTGACGGTACCAGTCGATTATCCGCGAGCCTGGCGACAGGGGGATTGTCGCCGCGCCAGTGCCTGAATCGACTGCTCGCGGAGCAGCCGCAGGCGCTTGAAGGAGGGGAAGGCAGCGTCTGGCTGAACGAACTTATCTGGCGTGAATTTTATCGTCATCTGATGACTTACCATCCGGCGCTGTGTCGGCATCAACCGTTTATCCGTTGGACCGATCGCGTGCAATGGCAGAATAATCCTGCACATTTGCAAGCCTGGCAAACAGGGAACACGGGATACCCGATTGTTGATGCGGCGATGCGTCAGCTCAACGCCACGGGCTGGATGCATAATCGATTACGCATGATTACGGCCAGTTTTTTAGTGAAAGATCTACTGATCGACTGGCGTAAAGGCGAGCAATATTTTATGTCGCAACTGATCGATGGCGATCTGGCGGCCAATAACGGCGGCTGGCAGTGGGCGGCCTCAACCGGGACCGACGCCGCACCGTATTTCCGTATCTTTAACCCCACGACTCAGGGCGAAAAATTTGATCGCGACGGCGAGTTTATCCGCCAGTGGCTGCCGGAACTGCGCGATGTGCCGGGTAAAGCCATTCATGATCCGTGGACGTGGGCTGAAAAAGCGCAGGTTACGCTTAACTATCCTCGTCCGATTGTCGATCATAAACAGGCAAGACTGGCGACGCTGGCGGCCTATGAGGCGGCGCGCAAGGGATAAGTATGTGACCGATTTTTGCGTAATGCCTTCCAGCAGAATGAACATGTTGCAGCCGGGAGCTTTTAGCGCTGAAACGTGCTCTCAGTACCGTGAATACCCTGCTGCATAAGTTTTCCCTCAGCAGTAAATTTCTGTCATCTTCATTCAGATGACGGAAATTAATGACAACGCCAACGCCAACGACATCCACACCGCACGATGCGGTGTTTAAAACGTTTTTACATCATCCCGAAACTGCGCGGGATTTTCTCGACATTCACCTGCCAGCTGAACTGCGGACGCTTTGCGATTTGAATTCGCTGAAGCTGGAGTCAGAAAGCTTTATTGAAGCGGATTTACGTTCGCGCTACTCCGACGTGCTCTGGTCTTTGCACACACGCGACGGCGACGGTTATGTCTATGTGGTTTTAGAGCATCAAAGTTCAGCCGAGCCGCATATGGCTTTTCGTCTGTTGCGTTATGCGATGGCGGCGATGCAGCGCCATCTGGACGCAGGGCATAAGGAACTGCCGCTGGTGATACCGATGCTGTTTTATCATGGCTGCCGAAGCCCCTATCCGTACTCGTTGTGCTGGCTGGATGCCTTTGCCGACTCCGTGGCGGCAAGACAACTTTATTCCAGCGCATTTCCGTTGGTGGACATAACGGTAGTACCCGATGATGAGATCATGGCTCACAGGCGAATGGCGCTTCTGGAATTAATGCAAAAACATATCCGTCGGCGGGATTTGATGGGGCTGGTAGAGCAACTGACCACGCTGCTACTTACTGGATGCGCTAATGACACGCAATTACAAGCGATGTTTAATTACATTCTACAATCTGGCGATGAATCTCGCTTTAATGAGTTTATGCAAGAGATGGCACAACGGATCCCCCAACACAAGGAGAGGCTGATGACTATTGCAGAGCGGTTACGGTTAGATGGATTACAGGAAGGTCTACAACAAGGACTACAACAAGGAAAACAAGAAGCGGCATTACGTATAGCGCAAACCATGTTGGAACAGGGAATAGAACGCGAAATGGTAAAACTGGTGACCGGTGTTTCAGAAGCGGATTTGGCTGTAAACCATGCATAATCTCCAGAAAAACAGGCCCGAATCTTATTACATCATCGGGCCTGTAAACTCAGGACTCTACCGCCAGCGGACGATTTCTGAACTTCAGCGACTGGTACAGCCAAATCAGCAGTACCAGCACCACACAGGCCAGCGCGCCCCAGGTTATTTCGCTAAAGACATCAATATATGCATTGATGGAATAGTTGATAGCACCCGCTGAGTCAAACGAACCTTGTGAGGTCTGATCGGCGATAACGCCGGCCAGGTAGTTAGCGATGGCCCCGGAAAGCAGCATGTAAATACCCGTTAATACGCCGGTCACTCCTGGGATCTCGATACGTGTAATCTGAGACATAGCCACCGGATCGATAAACAGCTCGGCAAAGCCCATGACCGCCAGCCCCAATACCATCAGCGGCATGGAAGAGTGACCGTAAGCCGCAGACCAGCGGGCGCTCAAGGTCAGAATACAGAATCCGGCGCTCATTAAACCGAGGCCAAGGGCAAATTTACCCCAGATACGTACGGTACGATTACCGCTAACGCTTTCTTTGACCACCCAGGCCAGCACGATACCGCACAGCATAACGGCAAAGGCGTTAACCGACTGGAACATCGCGGTAGGGACGGAATATCCCAGAATATCTCGGTTAACGAAGCGGTCAATATACAGGCTAATCGAACTGCCGCCCTGTTGAGCAAAGGCCCAGAACAACAGACTGAAGAAGGTCAATGTAACGATAAGCCCCAGCTCTTTGCGCTGTTTCTGGGTCTGCGCCTGGCGGTAAATCTTCGCCAGAACCGCCAGACCAATAACAGTAGCAACGATCAGTGCGTAAACGGACCACTCTTTCCAGAACAGAACGGTAATCAGCAGCGGTGCTGCAACCAGCAGAACTAACAACCAGGCCCAGTTTGGCAGCATATATTTTTTCGCACACAAGACGGCCTTGTTGACGCCGGTGGTATGGGCGAAATGGCGATTACCGCATACGAAAATCACCAGCCCCGCCAGCATGCCAATCGCCGCCAGCGCAAAGCCCATCGCCCAGCTGTACTCTTCCTGCACGTAGCCGCAGGCAATGGGCGCGATGATTGAACCAATATTACCGGCAGCGTAGAGCAGAGAGAATCCACCGTCACGGCGAGGGTCTTCAGGCTGATACAACTCGCCCAACAGGCAACTGATGTTGGATTTAAACAGACCGTAGCCACAGACAATAATCGCCAGCGACAAATAAAGGAACGCCGGGGCCATTTCGCTGGCGCCCAATACCAGATGCCCCACCGCCATTAAAAATGCGCCGATCATCACCGCCATTCGATTGCCGAGCACTTTATCGGCCAGATATCCCCCAAGTATGGGCGTGACGTAGACCAGCGAGCAGTAGGCGCTGAACAGTTCATATGCGTGATTATCGTCGTACTTAAGCTGGTTAGTGAGATACAGGATCAGCAATGCACGCATGCCGTAAAAACTGAAGTATTCCCAAATTTGTAGCGCAACGACGTAATAAATCGCCCGTGGTTGAGATGCTTGTTTATTCATTATTTTCTCGAAGTAAATGCCTCGCGACAGGCTGAACGTGCTGCGCGAGTGTGTTTCCTTAAAGTTTTAACTTTGATACAGATCTGATTATTTTTGCAATATGCTGTCTGATTGCATAAATATACATGAATTAGATCGCGTGGGGGTAAGCAAATTGCGTTCAAAGTGGGTGTGATTGTTTCTTGATGTGTCAGTGAAATGTCTATCGACGAACGCAAGCGGGAACGCTATTTTAACCTAAGCTGTGTTGCTGATTGGGCAGGCAGAATTTATGACTACGAGGACGATGATGAAAAACACCGAACTGGAACAACTGATCAACGACAAACTGAACAGCGCCGCCATTAGCGACTATGCGCCGAATGGTTTGCAGGTTGAGGGCAAAGAGACGGTGCATAAAATCGTGACCGGCGTGACCGCAAGTCAGGCGTTACTGGACGAGGCGGTACGCCTGCAGGCGGATGCGGTCATCGTTCATCACGGTTATTTCTGGAAAGGCGAATCTCCGGTTATTCGCGGTATGAAGCGCCATCGTCTGAAAACGCTGTTGGAAAATGATATCAACTTGTATGGCTGGCACCTGCCGCTGGATGCTCACCCGGAACTGGGTAATAACGCGCAGTTGGCAGCGCTGTTGGGGATCACCGTCATGGGTGAAATCGAGCCGCTGGTGCCATGGGGAGAACTCTCCATGCCGGTTCCGGGGCTGGAGCTGGCATCGTGGATTGAAGCGCGTTTAGGCCGTAAACCGTTATGGTGCGGTGATACCGGGTCGGAAAAAGTTCAGCGCGTCGCCTGGTGTACAGGGGGGGGGCAGAGTTTCATTGATAGCGCAGCCCGGTTTGGTGTCGATGCCTTTATCACCGGTGAAGTTTCAGAGCAAACCATTCACTCAGCCCGCGAGCAAGGGTTGCATTTTTATGCTGCTGGTCACCATGCGACCGAACGCGGCGGCATTCGCGCATTGAGCGAATGGCTGAATGAAAATACCGATCTGGACGTAACCTTTATCGATATTCCTAATCCAGCGTAATAAAGAGGGACGAAAGTGCAGCGAGCGCGTTGTTATCTGTTAGGTGAAAGTGCGGTGGTTCTTGAGCTGGAACCTCCCATTACGCTGGCGACTCAGAAACGCATCTGGCGTCTGGCCCAGCGTCTGGTTGATGCCCCGAATGTGCTGGAAGCTATTCCGGGAATGAACAATATCACGGTTACCCTGCGCGACCCGAAAACGCTGGCGCTGGATGCGATTGAACGCCTGCAGCGCTGGTGGGAAGAGAGTGAGGCGCTGGAGCCGGACTCGCGCTTTATTGAAATTCCCGTGACCTATGGCGGTGAGTTCGGCCCCGATCTGGCTGAGGTCGCCCGGCACAGTGGATTAAGCGACAAGCAGGTCGTCGAACTTCATGCGTCGGTTGATTATGTGGTGTGGTTTATCGGTTTTCAGCCGGGATTTCCCTATCTCGGGAGCTTACCTGAACCGCTCCATACTCCGAGGCGTGCGGAACCGCGTCTGCTTGTTCCGGCAGGTTCTGTGGGTATTGGCGGATCCCAAACGGGGGTCTATCCGCTTTCCACGCCAGGTGGATGGCAATTGATTGGCCGTACCTCCGTTGCGTTATTTGATCCAAAACGGCAGGAGCCGATTCTGTTACGGGCTGGCGATACCGTGCGTTTTGTCCCGCAGAAGGAGGGGATATGTTAAACATCATTCGCGCTGGCATGTACACCTCAGTACAGGACGGGGGACGCCATAGTTTTCGTCAATCCGGAATCAGTCACTGTGGCGCGCTGGATAAACCGGCGCTGAACGTTGCTAATCTGCTGGTGGGTAATGATGCGAATGCCGCTGCGCTGGAAATCACACTGGGGCAACTGGTGGTGGAATTTGAAACCGATGGCTGGTTTGCCCTGACCGGAGCGGGATGTGAAGCGCACCTGGATCGTACTCCCGTATGGAGCGGATGGCGGCTGCCGGTGAAAGCCGGGCAGCGTCTGACGCTAAAACGTCCACATCACGGCATGCGCAGCTATCTGGCGGTAGCGGGCGGTTTTGATGTGCCCGAAGTAATGGGGTCGCGCAGTACCGATCTCAAAGTCGGAATTGGCGGGCTGGAAGGGCGTCTGCTGCGCGATGGCGATCGGCTGCCAATTGGCGCATCGACCCGGCAATTCAGCGGGCCGCAGGGCGTAAAACAGCTGATGTGGGGCAACCACATTCGTGCGCTCCCCGGGCCTGAATACCAGGAGTTTGACGAAGTATCGCAGGCTTCTTTCTGGCGCTCCCCGTGGCAGCTGAGTCCGCAAAGCAACCGTATGGGGTATCGCTTGCAGGGGCAGTCGCTGAAGCGCACGACCGATCGCGAGCTATTGTCGCATGGTTTGCTCCCTGGCGTAGTGCAGGTTCCGCATAATGGTCAGCCCATCGTGCTGATGAACGATGCTCAGACGACGGGCGGCTATCCGCGTATCGCCTGTATCATCGAAGCAGATATGTATCATCTGGCGCAGATCCCGCTCGGCCAGCCGATTCATTTTGTGCAGTGTTCGCTGGAGGAAGCGCTTAAGGCGCGCCAGGATCGGCAGCGTTATCTGGAACAGTTAACATGGCGACTTAACAATGAAAATTGATCTCAACGCAGACCTCGGTGAGGGATGCCCTAACGATGCAGCGCTGCTGCAACTGGTGTCATCAGCCAACATCGCCTGTGGGTTTCACGCCGGTGATGCGCAGACGATGCTTTTAAGCGTGCGCGAAGCGCTAAAAAATGGCGTAGCGATAGGTGCGCATCCGAGTTTTCCGGATCGGGAAAATTTTGGCCGTAGCGCCATGACCCTGCCTGTGGAAACGGTGTATGCGCAGACGCTGTATCAAATTGGTGCGCTGGCTGCCATCACGCGTGCGCAGGGCGGCGTAATGCGTCATGTTAAACCGCACGGTATGCTTTATAACCAGGCGGCGAAAGATCCTCAGTTGGCGGATGCTATTGCTCAAGCGGTGTATGCCTGCGATCCGTCGCTGGTTCTGGTAGGGCTGGCGGGAAGCGAACTGATTCGTGCCGGAGAACGCTATGGTCTGGTAACACGTCAGGAGGTTTTTGCCGATCGGGGTTATCAGGCGGATGGCAGTCTGGTGCCGCGCAGCCAACCGGGCGCATTGATTGAGGATGAAGAGCAGGCGCTGGCGCAAACGCTAGAAATGGTGCAATCCGGCAGAGTAAAAAGCCAGAGTGGAACGTGGGCGAGCGTGACAGCCCAGACGGTATGCATTCACGGGGATGGTGAGCACGCACTCGCTTTTGCCCGTCGCTTGCGAGCCGCATTCAATGCATGCAATATTCAAATTAGCGCATAAATTTATTCATATAAAACAATAATATATTACACAACAACATATACAGGACTGAATTATGGGAGAGGTAATTTCTCTCTGGCCATTGACGGGGATCGCCGTCATCGTGGTCGGATTTCTTTTACGTTTTAACCCGGTCTTGGTGGTCATTATTGCCGGGATCGTCACGGGGCTGGCGGCGCATATGCCGGTAGCCACTATCCTTGAGAAGCTGGGTGAAGGTTTTCTTAACACCCGCAACCTGCCATTTATCCTGCTGATCCCGCTGGCGGTGATTGGCCTGCTGGAACGCCACGGACTCAAAGAGCGTGCTCAGGCGTGGATTGCAAAAATCCGCAGCGCCACCAGTGGCCGTCTGCTTATTGTCTATCTGTTCATTCGCGAAGCGACCGCTGCGTTAGGGTTGACCAGTCTGGGGGGGCATCCGCAGATGGTGCGTCCGCTGCTGGCGCCGATGGCGGAAGGGGCCGCAGAGAAAAATCACGGCGAGATACCAGGGGCGGTACGTTATCGTCTGCGCGCCATGTCAGCTGCGACCGATAACGTCGGGCTGTTCTTCGGTGAAGATATCTTTGTTGCCTTCGGTGCCATCATTTTTATGCACAACTTTATGCTGGAGTCTGGTGGGATCCAGACCGAACCGCTGCATATTGCCTTGTGGGGGATCCCTACGGCAATTTGTGCATTCCTGATCCACGGTACGCGTCTGTGGCGTCTGGATAGCTATTTGCAACGTGAGGTGGCGAAAGCGAATGCCGCAGCGAAAGGGGAAGCGAAATGAATTTTCAACAAAGCTATCTCTACTGGCTGGCGGGAGCGGTATTACTGATTGTGGCGCTGATGTCCTGGCAGGACAAAGCGAACCCGCGTCGCTTCACCACCGGCCTGTTTTGGGGCATATACGGCGTACTGTTTCTGCTTGGCGACTGGACATATTCGCTGTTTGGCGACAAACGCACGGTGCATATTGCCGTTGGCGTTGCGGTGGTCGTGCTGGCCCTGATCGCCGGTTTTGGCGGCGTGAAGCTGGGAAGCTACCATCAACGAACGCAGCAACAGCGCGAAGAAAGCGCCAGTCGTCTGGGTAACCGCCTGTTTTTCCCGGCGCTGGCAATTCCGGTGGTAACGGTTATTGGCGTGCTGATGTTCAACCATATTCCGGGCTTACAGGATGCGCTGTTTGGGCCGGGTAATCACGCCACGCTGGTGACGCTCTTTTCTATGACCGCAGGCTCGTTGATTGGTCTGGCGATGGCGATAAAAATGACCCATGAGCGGGTTCACCAACCGATTCAGGAGGCGCGCCGTCTGCTGGACTCCATCGGCTGGGCGTTCATCCTGCCGCAGATTTTGGCCACGCTCGGGCTGTTGTTTACGGCAGCGGGCGTAGGCAGCGGTATTTCCTGGCTAACGCAAGAATACCTGGCGGTGGATAGCCGCTTTATCGCAGTGGCGGTGTACACCCTCGGCATGGCATTGCTGACGATGGTCATGGGCAATGCGTTTGCCGCTTTCCCGATCGTGACCGCTGGAATTGGTATTCCGATCCTCGTGCTGCAGCACGGCGGCAATCCGGCAGTAATGGCGGCAATTGGTATGTTCTCTGGCTATTGCGGGACGTTAATGACGCCGATGGCGGCAAACTTTAACATTGTTCCTGCAGCGCTGCTGGAGCTGCCGGATAAAAACGCGGTGATTAAAGCGCAGGTGCCAACCGGCATACTGCTGTTGCTGGTCAACGTGTTCCTGATGTATTTCCTGATGTTCTTGTAAGGTGACAGGATGAAAACAGTACTCATCACGGGATTTGAACCCTTTGGCGGCGAGTCAGTTAACCCTTCCTGGGAAGTGGTCTCGGGCCTCGACAATGCTATCATCGGCGGATGCCGCGTCGTTGCCCGCCAACTGCCGTGCGTCTTTGGCGAGTCTCTTGCCGTACTCAATGGTGCGATTGACGCGCTGTCGCCATCACTGGTGCTGGCGGTGGGGCAGGCGGGGGGGCGCACGGATGTCACCGTGGAGCGCGTGGCGATCAACGTTGACGATGCGCGTATTGCGGATAATCAGGGTCAACAGCCGGTAGATGTGCCGATTGTGGCCGATGGTCCGGCGGCATGGTTTAGTTCGTTGCCGATCAAAGCGATGGTTGTTGCCATGCGCAACGCGGGAATTCCGGCTTCGGTTTCCCAGACCGCGGGCACTTTCGTTTGTAACCACGTGATGTATGGCCTGCTGCATAAACTACGTGACGTTCCGGCGGTGAAGGGAGGATTTATTCATATCCCTTATTTACCGCAACAGGCTGCACAGCATCCCGGGGCGCCAAGTATGGCAGCGGACACGGTGCGCCGGGCGCTGGAAGTTGCGATTGCCACCGCGTTGCAGGTGGAGAGTGATATCGCAGTGACGGGCGGTGCAACACATTAAAAAAGGACAGTATTATGCCTGAAGGCCCGGAGATCCGCCGCGCGGCGGATAACCTGGAGGCGGCAGTCAAAGGCAAACCCCTGACCGATGTCTGGTTTGCCTTTGATCAGCTAAAACCGTATCAATCTCAACTGATTGGGCAGAGTGTTACCCAGCTTGAAACGCGGGGTAAAGCATTGCTGACCCATTTTTCTAATGGATTGACGCTGTACAGCCACAATCAGCTCTATGGCGTGTGGCGAGTGGTGGATACCGGCAAAATACCGCAGACTTCGCGGGTTCTGCGTGTCAGGTTGCAAACACACGACAAAACTATTCTGCTCTATAGCGCCTCTGATATCGACATGCTGACGCCGGAACAGCTCGCTACCCACCCGTTCCTGCAACGGGTTGGGCCGGACGTCCTGGATTTACGTTTAACGCCCGATGACGTGAAAGCGCGTCTGTTATCCCCGCGTTTTCGCAATCGCCAGTTTTCTGGCCTGCTGTTGGACCAGGCGTTTCTGGCGGGATTAGGTAACTACCTGCGGGTAGAGATTCTCTGGCAGGTAGGGCTGACCGGGCAGCATAAAGCGTCGATGCTCGGAGATGAGCAGTTGGATGCGCTGGCGCATGCGCTGCTTGATATTCCTCGTTTGTCCTATAACACCCGCGGGCTGGTGGATGAGAATAAACATCACGGCGCGCTGTTTCGCTTTAAGGTCTTTCACCGGGATGGTGAAGCCTGTGAGCGCTGTGGCGGAATCATCGAAAAAACGACGCTCTCTTCACGACCCTTTTACTGGTGTCCGGGATGTCAGCACTAAGCGGGATGCTTTGGCGCGTGTAGCGAAATAAACCGCGCCACCGCCGGGCCAGTCAATAAAATACTGAATAGCCGCAGGGTTTGCATTGCCATGATCAGCGCCATATCGGCGTGACTCCCCGCGGCAATCACCGCAACAGAATCCACGCCGCCTGGACTGGTCGCCAGATAGGCGGTAAGAAAATCTATCTGCATGTAATGCGCCAGTCCCCAGGCCATAGCGGCGCAGATCGCCATCAGTGAAAAAATGGACAAGAGGATTTGCGGTAAGGGGCGCAACGCCATTAAAAAGATCTGCTTGTCAAAACCCAGGCCGATTTGCCAGCCGATGGCCATATAGGCAATCGCCAGCAGCCATTCCGGCAGTTCGATCGCCATCACGCCACCAGCATTCAGCAATGCGCCTGCCAACATCGGTAGCAACATGACGCCAGAGGGAATACGCAATAGACGCCCGGCCGTACCGGCAACGGCGGCCAGCGCCAGGGTACTGAACAGATTGCTGCTCAGTGGCGGAAACCAGACGATTTGCTCACTGACCGTTTGGGCCTGGTCGCCCATCATCACTCGGGTGACCAGTGCCGCCGCACCAACCACCAACAGTACGCGCAGATACTGCATAAACGCCACCAGCCGGATGTCGGCACCATATTCCTGCGCCATCGCCACCATTGCCGCCGCACCGCCAGGTGACGAGCCCCATGCACCGGTGTTTCCCGGTAGGTTACTGTAGCGAACCAGCAGCCAGCCGATTACCGCGCTGCTGATAAGGGTCGTCAGCAGGATGATAATCACCATCGGCCAGTGGGCCGTAAGGGTCGTCAAGATTGAGCCCGTCAGGTTTTGGGCAATCATGCAGCCGAGAATCGCCTGCGCGCCAAGAAATGTGCAGCGGGGAGGGTTCAGTGAGATGCCGCGCATACTGAATATGATGCCGACGATCATCGAACCGAGCAGCAGCGGTCCTGGAAGGTGTATAAACAAAAAGAACAGGGAAAGAAGGAGCGATAGCAGAAACAACAGGCTCCACTGCAAAACAGGCATCCCATGCTCCTGAGTGAAATGACGGAAATCTCAGTAAATCATAGAGAAAGCATGATGAGAATAAAATAATATGCATCAAA
This sequence comes from Citrobacter sp. 506, assembly GCF_050434985.1. Lineage (NCBI taxonomy): Bacteria > Pseudomonadati > Pseudomonadota > Gammaproteobacteria > Enterobacterales > Enterobacteriaceae > Citrobacter > Citrobacter sp. 506. The sequence goes on along the minus strand of NZ_JBNDJN010000001.1, from coordinate 1,557,205 downwards.
AAAACAGGTCGGATTGTGGCTTCAATGCCTTGTCCGACCCGGGAGAATTAATGGCTGTAAGCCGGACAGGCGCTGGCGCCATCCGGCAGACAATTAACGCTTAATATCAGACTTAAAATCGCGCTTATCGTAGCCGGTGTACAACTGACGCGGACGAGCGATTTTCATGCCGTCGGTGTGCATTTCGTTCCAGTGTGCAATCCAGCCCACGGTACGCGCCATGGCGAAGATAACGGTGAACATGGAAGACGGAATACCCATCGCCTTCAGGATGATGCCGGAGTAGAAATCTACGTTCGGGTAGAGTTTCTTCTCGATGAAGTACGGGTCGTTGAGCGCAATGTGTTCAAGTTCCATCGCCACTTCCAGCAGATCATCTTTGGTGCCCAGTTCTTTCAGTACTTCATGGCAGGTTTCACGCATGACGGTGGCGCGCGGGTCATAGTTTTTATAAACACGGTGACCAAAGCCCATCAGGCGGAAGGAATCATTCTTGTCTTTCGCGCGGCGAACAAATTCCGGAATGTGTTTAACAGAGCTGATTTCTTCCAGCATTTTCAGCGCAGCTTCGTTTGCGCCGCCGTGTGCTGGTCCCCACAGGGAAGCAATACCGGCCGCGATGCAGGCAAACGGGTTAGCGCCAGAAGAACCGGCGGTACGAACGGTAGAGGTTGAGGCGTTCTGTTCGTGGTCAGCGTGCAGGATCAAGATACGGTCCATTGCGCGTTCCAGAATCGGATTCACTTCGTATTTTTCGCACGGCGTGGAGAACATCATGTTCAGGAAGTTACCGGCGTAGGAGAGGTCATTACGCGGGTACACGAACGGCTGTCCGATGGAATATTTGTAGCACATCGCTGCCATGGTCGGCATTTTGGACAGCAGACGGAAGGCGGCGATTTCACGGTGACGCGGATTATTCACATCCAGCGAGTCGTGGTAGAACGCAGCCAGCGCCCCGGTAACACCACACATAACGGCCATCGGGTGAGAGTCGCGGCGGAAACCGTGGAACAGGCGGGTGATCTGTTCGTGGATCATGGTATGGCGAGTGACTGTGGTTTTGAACTCGTCGTACTCCTCCTGCGTCGGTTTTTCGCCGTACAGCAGGATATAACACACTTCCAGATAGTTTGACTCGGTCGCCAACTGATCAATCGGGAAGCCGCGATGCAGCAAAATACCTTCGTCACCGTCGATGAAAGTAATTTTGGATTCGCAGGATGCGGTAGAGGTGAAACCTGGGTCAAAAGTAAACATCCCTTTTGAGCCAAGACTACGAATATCAATAACATCTTGACCGAGCGTACCTTTCAGCACATCCAGTTCAATAGCAGAGTCACCATTTAGAGTGATTTTTGCTTTAGTATCAGCCATTTACGGTCTCCTTAGCGCCTTATTGCTTAAGACTGCTGGAACTCACATTTGCCTTCGTACATCAATGAACCGTTACCAGTTTGTTATTTGGCTCGCCGCTCTGCGAAAGAGGGGATAACCTGGGTACAGAGCTATGGGCGCTTGCAGGTAAAACGGTCTTTTCATGGCGAATAAACTGCAAATCAAGAACTTAGCAATCCGAATTATTAAACCTGTCTATCACTAATAACTGTCCTGACTGTATTGGTCAATACTTCCACACTGTTACATAACTAAATGTCCGGTGAAAGAGTGACCCCATAACTTTTACGCATTATATGCTTTTTCTGGTGTCGTTTGTAACAACTTTGTTTAATGATTGTCAAATTAGATGGTTAAAAATTAAAATAATGTTGTTATCGTGACCTATGTCACTGTTCGGGATAAAACCCGACAAACTATATGTAGGTTAATTGTAATGATTTTGTGAACGTCCTATACTGCCGCCAGGTCTCCGGAATACCCTGCAATCCCGAGCCAACCAGCGTTGTAACGTGTCGTTTTAGCATCTGGAAGCAGTGTTTTATATGACGCGTAGTTATAGTAAGGACGCTGTCTGACCCGCACGCAGACCGGAGGAAGGAAATCCCGTCGTCTTTCAGGCTACAGGTGTCTTCATCTTCTGTACCCGAAGTCCAAAGGGAATAATAAGAACAGCATGTGGGCGTTATTCATGATAAGAAATGTGAAAAAACAAAGACCTGTCAATCTGGATCTACAAACGATCCGGTTCCCAATCACGGCGATAGCGTCCATTCTCCATCGCGTATCCGGAGTGATCACCTTCGTGGCGGTCGGGATTCTGTTGTGGTTATTGGGTACCAGCCTTTCCTCCCCTGAAGGTTTCCTCGCGGCGTCATCCATTATGAATAACTTCTTTGTGGAGTTAATTCTGTGGGGGATCCTGATTGCGCTGGCATATCACGCCGTAATGGGCATTCGCCATCTGTTGATGGATTTTGGCTATATCGAAGAAACCCTCGAAGCAGGGACACGTTCCGCCAAAATTTGTTTCGTTATCATTGTCGTGCTTTCACTTCTCGCAGGAGTCCTCGTATGGTAAGCAACGCCTCCGCATTAGGACGCAACGGCGTACATGACTTCATTCTGGTCCGTGCTACCGCTATCGTTCTGACGTTATACATCATCTATATGGTCGGCTTCTTCGCCACCAGCGGCGAACTGACGTTTGAAGTCTGGACCGGTTTCTTCTCATCGGCATTCACCAAAGTCTTCACCCTGCTGGCTCTTTTCTCCATCTTGATTCATGCCTGGATCGGCATGTGGCAGGTGTTGACCGACTACGTTAAACCGCTGGCCGTGCGCCTGATTCTGCAACTGGCTATCGTCGTTGCGCTGGTGGTTTACGTCATTTATGGATTTGTTGTGGTGTGGGGTGTGTAATGAAACTGCCAGTCAGAGAATTTGATGCTGTTGTGATTGGTGCCGGCGGCGCAGGTATGCGCGCGGCGCTGCAAATTTCCCAGAGCGGTCAGACCTGTGCGCTGCTCTCCAAAGTGTTCCCAACCCGTTCCCATACCGTATCTGCGCAAGGTGGCATCACCGTTGCGCTCGGTAATACCCATGAAGATAACTGGGAATGGCACATGTACGACACCGTGAAAGGGTCGGACTACATTGGTGACCAGGACGCTATTGAATATATGTGTAAAACCGGTCCGGAAGCGATTCTGGAGCTGGACCACATGGGGCTGCCGTTCTCTCGCCTCGATAATGGCACAATTTATCAACGTCCGTTTGGCGGCCAGTCGAAGAATTTCGGCGGCGAGCAGGCGGCACGTACCGCGGCAGCGGCAGACCGTACCGGCCATGCGCTGTTGCACACGCTGTATCAGCAGAACCTGAAAAACCACACCACCATCTTCTCCGAATGGTATGCGCTGGATCTGGTCAAAAATGCCGATGGCGCGATTGTTGGTTGTACCGCGCTGTGTATTGAAACCGGTGAAGTGGTTTACTTCAAAGCCCGCGCAACCGTGCTGGCGACCGGCGGTGCTGGCCGTATTTATCAGTCCACCACCAACGCCCACATCAACACCGGTGACGGCGTCGGTATGGCTATCCGCGCTGGCGTGCCGGTGCAGGATATGGAGATGTGGCAGTTCCACCCAACCGGTATCGCTGGCGCGGGTGTTCTGGTAACAGAAGGCTGTCGTGGTGAAGGTGGCTACCTGCTGAACAAACACGGTGAGCGCTTCATGGAGCGTTATGCCCCGAATGCGAAAGACCTGGCGGGTCGTGACGTGGTGGCGCGTTCCATCATGATCGAAATCCGCGAAGGTCGCGGCTGCGACGGTCCGTGGGGGCCGCACGCCAAACTGAAACTCGACCACCTGGGTAAAGAAGTGCTGGAGTCCCGTCTGCCGGGTATTCTCGAACTGTCCCGTACCTTTGCTCACGTTGACCCGGTGAAAGAGCCGATCCCGGTTATCCCAACCTGCCACTATATGATGGGCGGTATTCCGACCAAAGTCACCGGCCAGGCGCTGACCGTGAATGAGCAGGGCGAAGATGTGGTGATCCCAGGGCTGTTTGCGGTCGGTGAAATCGCCTGCGTATCGGTTCACGGTGCTAACCGTTTGGGTGGCAACTCACTGCTTGACCTGGTGGTATTTGGTCGTGCCGTAGGCCTGCATCTGCAGGAATCTATCGCAGAGCAGGGTGACCTGCTGGATGCAACCGAAGATGAAATCGACGCTTCTCTGGCGCGTCTGAATCGCTGGAACGGTAACCGTAACGGTGAAGATCCGGTGGCAATTCGTAAAGCGCTGCAAGAATGTATGCAGCATAACTTCTCGGTATTCCGCGAAGGCGATGCGATGGCGAAGGGCCTGGAAGAGCTGAAAGCGATTCGCGAACGCCTGAAAAATGCCCGTCTGGACGATACCTCCAGCGAGTTCAACACCCAGCGCGTTGAGTGTCTGGAGCTGGATAACCTGATGGAGACCGCGTACGCCACTGCAGTATCTGCAAACTTCCGTACCGAAAGCCGTGGCGCGCATAGCCGCTTCGACTTCCCGGAACGTGATGACGAAAACTGGCTGTGCCATTCCCTGTACCTGCCAGAGTCGGAATCCATGACGCGACGTCAAGTCAATATGGAACCGAAGCTGCGCCCGGCATTCCCGCCGAAGATTCGTACTTATTAATGCGGAGACAGGACAATGAAACTCGAGTTTTCAGTTTATCGCTATAACCCGGATGTTGACGACGCTCCGCGCATGCAGGATTACACCCTGGAGGCGGAAGAAGGGCGCGACATGATGCTGCTGGATGCGTTGATGCAGCTGAAAGAAAAAGATCCGTCGCTGTCGTTTCGTCGCTCATGCCGTGAAGGGGTCTGCGGCTCCGACGGTCTGAACATGAACGGCAAAAATGGACTGGCCTGTATCACACCTATTTCTGCGCTGAATCAGCCGGGCAAGAAAATTGTCATTCGCCCGCTGCCAGGTTTACCGGTTGTGCGCGATTTGGTGGTAGACATGGGGCAATTCTACGCACAGTATGAGAAGATTAAGCCTTACTTGTTGAATAATGGGAAAAATCCTCCGGCTCGTGAGCATTTACAAATGCCAGAGCAGCGTGAGAAGCTCGATGGGCTGTATGAATGTATTTTGTGTGCATGCTGCTCAACGTCCTGCCCATCATTCTGGTGGAACCCGGACAAGTTTATTGGCCCGGCAGGCCTGTTGGCCGCGTATCGCTTCTTAATTGATAGCCGCGATACCGAGACCGACAGCCGTCTGGAAGGTTTAAGTGACGCTTTCAGCGTATTCCGCTGTCATAGCATCATGAACTGCGTCAGCGTATGTCCTAAAGGGCTGAACCCGACGCGCGCCATCGGTCATATTAAGTCGATGCTGCTCAAACGTAGTGCATAAGTATTTGTAGTTGCCGGGGAAGAGATTCCCCGGCCGTGCAGGGAAACCTCTAAAAACTGCCACATTGATAGCAATAATCGCAGCCTGAACGACGACGATTATTAGACAGTTTTTAAAGGTTCCTTAGCGGACGCAGATGACACGACAGTCCGCAACAAGTGAACCCCGGCACGCACATCGGTGTGCGTGGTAGTATCCACGGCGAAATAAGCATACAAATGCTTAAGGGATCACGATGCAGAACAGCGCTTTGAAAGCCTGGTTGGACTCTTCTTACCTCTCTGGTTCTAACCAGAGCTGGATAGAACAGCTCTATGAAGACTTCTTAACCGACCCTGACTCGGTAGATGCTAACTGGCGTTCGACGTTCCAGCAGTTACCTGGTACCGGAGTCAAACCGGATCAACTCCACTCAAAAACACGTGATTATTTCCGTCGACAGGCGTTGATTACCCCACGTTACTCTTCTTCTATTTCCGACCCTGATGCCAATGTGAAGCAGGTTAAAGTCCTGCAGCTCATTAACGCCTATCGTTTCCGCGGTCATCAGCATGCGAATCTCGATCCGCTGGGACTGTGGCAGCAAGAAAATGTGGCCGATCTGGATCCCTCCTTCCACGATCTGACCGATGCGGATTTCCAGGAAAGCTTTAACGTGGGTTCTTTTGCCGGTGGCAAAGACACGATGAAGCTGAGCGACCTGGTTGTCGCGCTGAAACAAACCTACTGCGGCCCGATTGGCGCCGAGTATATGCACATCACCAGCACCGAAGAAAAACGCTGGCTTCAGCAGCGTATCGAGTCTGGCCGTACTGCGTTCAGTAGTGAAGAGAAGAAACGCTTCCTCAGCGAACTGACCGCAGCGGAAGGTCTGGAACGCTACCTGGGCGCGAAATTCCCGGGCGCGAAACGCTTCTCGCTGGAAGGCGGTGATGCGTTAATCCCAATGCTCAAAGAGATGATCCGCCACGCCGGTAACAGCGGTACCCGTGAAGTGGTACTGGGTATGGCGCACCGTGGTCGTCTGAACGTCCTGGTTAACGTGCTGGGTAAAAAGCCGCAGGATCTATTCGACGAATTTGCGGGCAAACATAAAGAACACCTCGGTACCGGTGACGTGAAGTACCACATGGGCTTCTCATCGGATATCGAAACCGAAGGCGGTCTGGTGCATCTGGCGCTGGCGTTTAACCCGTCGCACCTGGAAATCGTTAGCCCGGTGGTTATCGGTTCCGTACGTGCACGCTTGGATCGTCTGGACGAGCCGAGCAGCAATAAAGTGCTGCCAATCACTATTCATGGTGATGCGGCAGTAACCGGGCAAGGCGTGGTTCAGGAAACCCTGAACATGTCGAAAGCGCGTGGTTACGAAGTGGGCGGTACCGTTCGCATCGTTATCAACAACCAGGTGGGCTTCACCACCTCTAACCCGCTAGATGCACGTTCTACACCGTACTGCACCGACATCGGTAAGATGGTTCAGGCACCGATTTTCCACGTGAACGCGGATGACCCGGAAGCGGTCGCTTTCGTAACGCGCCTGGCACTGGATTTCCGTAATACCTTTAAACGCGATGTCTTCATCGATCTGGTGTGCTACCGCCGTCACGGCCACAACGAAGCCGACGAGCCAAGCGCAACCCAGCCGCTGATGTATCAGAAAATCAAAAAGCATCCGACCCCGCGCAAAATCTACGCTGACAAGCTGGAAGCGGACAACGTCGCTACGCTGGAAGATGCGACCGAAATGGTCAATCTGTATCGTGACGCGCTGGACGCAGGCGAATGCGTGGTGAAAGAGTGGCGTCCAATGAATATGCACTCCTTCACCTGGTCGCCGTACCTCAACCACGAATGGGATGAAAACTACCCGAACAAAGTTGAGATGAAGCGTCTGCAGGAGCTGGCAAAACGCATCAGCACCGTGCCTGAAGCGGTGGAAATGCAGTCGCGTGTTGCCAAGATTTACGGCGACCGTCAGGCCATGGCCGCAGGCGAGAAGCTGTTCGACTGGGGTGGCGCAGAGAATCTGGCTTACGCCACGCTGGTTGATGAAGGTATTCCGGTACGTCTGTCGGGTGAAGACTCTGGCCGCGGAACCTTCTTCCACCGTCATGCGGTGATTCATAACCAGGCGAATGGTTCAACGTACACTCCGCTGCAGCATGTGCATAACGGCCAGGGCACGTTCCGCGTATGGGACTCCGTGCTGTCTGAAGAAGCGGTGCTGGCATTCGAGTACGGTTATGCCACGGCAGAACCGCGCACCCTGACTATCTGGGAAGCGCAGTTTGGTGACTTCGCCAACGGTGCGCAGGTGGTTATCGACCAGTTCATCTCTTCCGGCGAGCAGAAATGGGGCCGTATGTGCGGTCTGGTTATGCTGCTGCCACACGGCTATGAAGGTCAGGGTCCGGAGCACTCCTCCGCGCGTCTGGAACGTTATCTGCAACTTTGCGCTGAGCAAAACATGCAGGTTTGCGTCCCGTCTACCCCGGCACAGGTTTACCACATGCTGCGTCGTCAGGCGCTGCGCGGAATGCGTCGTCCGCTGGTAGTGATGTCACCGAAGTCGCTGCTGCGTCATCCGCTGGCGGTGTCCACGCTGGACGAACTGGCAAATGGCACCTTCCTGCCAGCCATTGGCGAAGTAGATGAACTTGATCCTAAAGGCGTGAAGCGTGTCGTGATGTGTTCTGGTAAGGTTTATTACGACCTGCTGGAGCAACGCCGCAAGAACGACCAAAAAGATGTCGCCATTGTGCGTATCGAACAGCTCTATCCGTTCCCGCATAAAGCGGTGCAGGAAGCGCTGAAACCGTTTGCTCATGTACATGATTTTGTCTGGTGCCAGGAAGAGCCGCTCAACCAGGGCGCATGGTACTGCAGCCAGCATCATTTCCGTGAAGTAATTCCATTTGGGTCAGCTCTGCGTTATGCAGGTCGCCCGGCCTCTGCCTCTCCGGCAGTAGGATATATGTCCGTTCACCAGAAGCAGCAACAAGATCTGGTTAATGACGCGCTGAACGTCGATTAAATAAAGGATAAATAATGAGTAGCGTAGATATTCTTGTTCCCGACCTGCCTGAATCCGTAGCGGATGCAACGGTTGCAACCTGGCACAAAAAACCGGGCGATGCAGTACGTCGTGATGAAGTACTGGTAGAAATCGAAACTGACAAAGTGGTACTGGAAGTACCGGCATCAGCGGACGGTATTCTTGATGCGGTTCTGGAAGATGAAGGGACAACCGTCACTTCTCGCCAGATCCTCGGTCGCCTGCGTGAAGGCAACAGCTCTGGCAAAGAGACCAGCGCCAAGTCTGAAGAGAAAGATTCTACTCCGGCACAACGCCAGCAGGCGTCTCTTGCTGAACAGAACAACGATGCCCTGAGCCCGGCGATCCGTCGCCTGCTGGGTGAGCATAATCTCGAAGCCAGCGCCATCAATGGCACCGGCGTCGGTGGTCGTATCACGCGTGAAGATGTTGAAAAGCATCTGGCCAAAGCACCGGCTGCGAAAGCAGAAGCCAAAGCGCCGGCCGCCGCGCCTGCACCACAGGCTCAACTGGGCGCTCGTGGCGAAAAACGTGTTCCGATGACCCGTCTACGCAAACGCGTAGCTGAGCGTCTGTTGGAAGCGAAAAACTCCACCGCCATGCTGACCACGTTCAACGAAGTCAACATGAAGCCAATCATGGATCTGCGTAAGCAATACGGTGACGCGTTCGAGAAACGTCACGGTATCCGTCTGGGCTTTATGTCTTTCTACGTGAAAGCGGTTGTTGAAGCGCTGAAACGCTATCCGGAAGTGAACGCGTCCATCGACGGTGATGACGTGGTTTACCACAACTACTTTGATGTCAGCATGGCGGTCTCCACGCCGCGTGGCCTGGTCACGCCGGTCCTGCGTGATGTGGATCTGCTGGGTATGGCTGACATCGAGAAAAATATTAAAGAGTTGGCAGTTAAAGGTCGCGACGGCAAGCTGACGGTCGACGATCTGACGGGCGGTAACTTCACCATCACTAACGGTGGCGTGTTCGGTTCCCTGATGTCTACCCCGATCATCAACCCACCGCAGAGCGCCATCCTGGGTATGCATGCCATCAAAGATCGTCCGATGGCCGTAGACGGTAAGGTTGAAATCCTGCCGATGATGTATCTGGCGCTGTCTTATGACCACCGTTTGATCGATGGTCGTGAGTCAGTAGGCTTCCTGGTAACCATTAAAGAGTTGCTGGAAGATCCGACGCGTCTGCTGCTGGACGTGTAGTAAATAAGAGTATCACCTGCCCCGTAGGTCTGGAGGCTTATCAGGCCTACGGGTAAAAGATAACGATTACCTGAAGGATGGACAGAACACATGAACTTACATGAATATCAGGCAAAACAACTTTTTGCCCGCTATGGCTTACCGGCACCGGTGGGATATGCCTGTACTACTCCGCGTGAAGCTGAAGAAGCTGCATCTAAAATCGGCGCAGGCCCGTGGGTAGTGAAATGTCAGGTTCACGCTGGTGGCCGTGGTAAAGCGGGCGGTGTGAAGGTTGTGAACAGCAAAGAAGACATTCGCGCTTTTGCTGAACACTGGCTGGGTAAACGTCTGGTCACTTACCAGACAGACGCCCATGGTCAACCGGTAAATCAGATTCTGGTTGAAGCAGCGACCGACATTGGTAAAGAACTTTACCTCGGTGCAGTTGTTGACCGTAGTTCCCGTCGTGTGGTCTTCATGGCCTCTACCGAAGGCGGCGTGGAAATTGAAAAAGTGGCGGAAGAAACGCCGCACCTGATCCACAAAGTAGCGCTCGATCCGCTGGCCGGTCCGATGCCTTATCAGGGTCGTGAACTGGCGTTCAAACTGGGTCTGGAAGGTAAACAGGTTCAGCAGTTCACCAAGATCTTCATGGGTCTGGCGACTATCTTCCTTGAGCGCGATCTGGCGCTGATCGAAATCAACCCGCTGGTGGTGACCAAGCAGGGTGATCTGATCTGCCTCGACGGCAAACTGGGCGCTGACGGCAACGCGCTTTTCCGCCAGGCTGACCTGCGTGAAATGCGCGATCAGTCTCAGGAAGATCCGCGTGAAGCACAGGCTGCACAGTGGGAACTGAACTACGTCGCTCTGGACGGCAACATCGGTTGTATGGTTAACGGCGCGGGCCTGGCAATGGGCACCATGGACATCGTTAAACTGCACGGCGGCGAACCGGCTAACTTCCTTGACGTTGGCGGCGGTGCGACCAAAGAGCGTGTAACCGAAGCGTTCAAAATTATCCTCTCTGACGACAATGTTAAAGCCGTACTGGTTAACATCTTCGGCGGTATCGTACGCTGCGACCTGATCGCGGACGGTATCATCGGCGCGGTAGCAGAAGTGGGCGTTAACGTTCCGGTCGTGGTACGTCTTGAAGGTAACAACGCTGAACTCGGCGCGAAAAAATTGGCTGATAGCGGCCTGAATATTATTGCAGCGAAAAGTCTGACGGATGCAGCTCAGCAGGTTGTTGCCGCAGTGGAGGGGAAATAATGTCAGTTTTAATTAATAAAGATACCAAGGTTATCTGCCAGGGCTTCACCGGTAGCCAGGGGACATTCCACTCTGAACAAGCGATTGCTTACGGTACGCAAATGGTCGGTGGTGTTACGCCAGGCAAAGGCGGCACCACGCATCTGGGTCTGCCGGTGTTCAACACCGTACGTGAAGCGGTAGAAGCGACCGGCGCAACCGCCACCGTTATCTACGTTCCGGCTCCGTTCTGCAAAGACTCCATCCTGGAAGCTATCGATGCAGGCATCAAGCTTATCATCACCATCACCGAAGGTATCCCAACGCTGGATATGCTGACTGTGAAAGTGAAGCTGGATGAAGCTGGCGTGCGCATGATCGGCCCGAACTGCCCAGGTGTTATCACCCCTGGCGAATGCAAAATCGGCATCATGCCGGGCCATATTCACAAGCCTGGTAAAGTCGGTATCGTTTCTCGTTCCGGTACGCTGACCTATGAAGCGGTTAAGCAGACCACCGACTACGGTTTTGGTCAGTCTACCTGTGTGGGTATCGGCGGCGACCCGATCCCAGGCTCTAACTTCATCGATATCCTGAAGCTGTTCCAGGAAGATCCGCAGACCGAAGCGATCGTCATGATCGGTGAGATCGGCGGTAGCGCGGAAGAAGAAGCGGCGGCGTACATTAAAGATCATGTGACCAAGCCGGTTGTGGGTTACATCGCGGGTGTGACTGCGCCGAAAGGTAAACGTATGGGTCATGCTGGTGCGATCATCGCAGGTGGTAAAGGTACGGCGGATGAGAAATTCGCTGCGCTGGAAGCCGCTGGCGTGAAAACCGTTCGTAGCCTGGCCGATATCGGCGAAGCGCTGAAAACAGTGATTAAGTAAGAAAAAAAACAGCCCTGACTCTCTGCATAGTCAAGGGCTGGTCCCGTTTCGACATGGTTGGCCATCTGATGATGGCCTTTTTTAATGGCGTCGTTTTGCCACCAGCGTAAATTTATAATCGTCGCTTTTGAAGGTGTTGCGGCTGTATTCAAAAACGCGTCCATCGAGCAGAAACCCGCGAGAGATTTTCTCCAGCACCGGTTTCCCCTGCGGCATGCCCAGCATTTCTACAGTATCCTCATCCGGAATAACCGGGATCAGTTCCTGCTCGCTGCGATCGATAACCATCTTTTTGATCTGTTCTATATAGTGATATTTAGAATTTTCCATCACCTCCCAGGTGAGATCGGGAAAGAGGGCGAGCGGCATCCATGTCTCTTCGAGGGTAACGGCTTTCTGCTTAATAAAACGAACCCGTTTTACATGCCAGACTTTATCTTCAGCCGCCAGCTGTAGCCACTCGGCCAGCATCTCTCCTGCTGGAATGACCTCAAAGACCTTCACTTCGCTGTGCGTTTCAACCTGACGGTCGGCAAGCTTCTCATAAAAACTGGTGAGCTGATAAATGTCGTAATTGACGCGCTCCTCTTTCACATACCAACCGCTGCCCTGAATGCTCTCGATAATATTCTGTTCCGTCAGCAGCTTGAGTGCTTGCCTGATGGTCACGCGGCTGACCTCGAAACGGCTCTGTAGCGTAGATTCTGTGGGAAGTGCATCACCTGGTTTTAATTCACCTTTTGCAACTTGTTCGCGCAGAACGTCGGCTATCTGGCGGTACATCGGTTTTTTGCTCATCTCTTTTCGCTTTTGTCGGCAATAAAGTCAGATATTCAAGACAAATTATGCGTACATTTTATCAATAGTAAATAATACAAATTAAATACAAATATTGTCTCGTTAGTGAAATTGATCACGTAAAGGTATTGTTTTGTCTGCGACAATCGCGGCACATAATAATGACAATCCTCTGAGGACCATGATGAATTTGACAATACTGTCCCACCCTCGCGCAGTCTGTGTGCAGGCGAGATTTACCGATCGTGACGATGCCATTCGCCAACTTACGCAGCGGCTGACCGAATTAGGCAAAATCACCGATGCCGACGCTTATCTGGCGGAAGTTTTTCACCGCGAATCGCTGGGACCTACGGCGCTTGGCGAAGGATTGGCGGTACCGCACGGTAAATCGTCGGCCGTGAAAGAGGCGGCTTTCGCGGTGGCGACGCTGAGTGAACCGATGGACTGGGAAGGTATTGATGGCCCGGAGTCTGTTGAACTTATTTTTTTGCTGGCGATCCCGCCAGATGAAGCCGGTTCAACTCATATCCAAATCCTGACCGAACTGACCACCTGCCTTGCGGATGAGGGTCTGCGTGCTCGCGTGATGGCGGCGACCAGCGCCGAAGCGGTGCTGGCGGCGTTAGTGGTCGAAACACCGCCGCAGGCCGCAGTGGCGACGGCGGATGCGCCAACGATTGTTTGCGTTACCGCATGTCCGGCGGGCATTGCGCATACCTATATGGCGGCTGAGTATCTGGAGAAAGCCGGCCGACAAATGGGCGTTAACGTGGTGGTGGAAAAACAGGGTGCCAATGGCATTGAAGACCGCTTAACGGCTCAACAACTGAATGATGCGCGCGCCTGCATTTTCGCCGCAGAGGTCGCTATTAAAGAAAGTGAACGTTTCAACGGTATCCCGGCGATCTCCGTTCCGGTTGCCGAACCGTTGCGCCACGCAAAAGCGCTGATTGAACAGGCGTTAGCGCTGGAGCCTCTGCAAAGCCAGCGTGTTTCTCAGCCACAGACAGAGGTGAAAAAGGGGCTGAAAACCGACCTGAAACAAGCACTGCTGAGCGGAATTTCGTTTGCCGTGCCGTTAATCGTCGCCGGAGGGACGGTACTGGCGGTGGCGGTATTGATTGCACAGATTTTCGGCCTACAGGATGTGTACAGCTTAGAGAAATCCTGGCTGTGGATGTATCGCCAACTCGGCGGCGGGATGCTGGGCACGCTGATGGTTCCGGTACTGTCGGCCTATACCGCTTATTCGCTGGCGGATAAACCAGCGCTGGCTCCAGGCTTTGCGGCGGGTCTGGCGGCGAACTTAATCGGCTCGGGTTTTCTTGGCGGTGTTGCCGGTGGCCTGATTGCCGGTTATCTCATGCGTTGGGTGAAACAGCATCTGCGTTTAAGCAGCAAATTCAATGGCTTTTTAACGTTCTACCTCTATCCGGTGATTGGCACGTTGGGCGCGGGTAGCCTGATGTTGTTTGTGATTGGCGAGCCTGTCGCCTGGATCAATACCTCGCTGACGGCCTGGCTAAATGGGTTATCAGGCACCAACGCGCTACTGCTCGGTATGATCCTGGGCTTTATGTGTTCGTTTGATCTTGGCGGTCCGGTCAATAAAGCGGCGTATGCCTTTTGTCTGGGCGCGATGGCCAACGGCGTATTCGGTCCCTACGCCATTTTCGCTTCGGTAAAAATGGTTTCTGCTTTTACCGTCACCGCCTCAACCATGCTGGCGCCACGCCTGTTCAAACAGTTTGAGATTGAGACCGGTAAATCCACCTGGCTGCTCGGCCTTGCCGGGATTACCGAAGGCGCGATTCCGCTGGCGATTGAGGACCCGATTCGGGTGATTGGCTCTTTAGTGATGGGGTCGATGGCGACCGGAGCCATCGTTGGGGCCATGGGGATTGGGCTTTCGACCCCAGGTGCCGGGATTTTCTCGCTCTTTTTACTTATCCCCGCAGACCTAAGCGCGGTGATGGCCGCCGCGGGCTGGTTTGGCGCTGCGCTGATTGGGACGATTATCTCCACGGCGATTTTACTGCTCTGGCGGCGTCAAGCGGTTAAACAGGGGAAATACGTCACCGATAGCGTGATGCCGTAAGCACTTACTCAACAGGAAATGACGATGAAAGCAGTATCTCGCGTTCACATTACGCCGCATATGCACTGGGACCGTGAGTGGTACTTCACCACCGAAGAGTCGCGTATTTTGCTGGTTAACAATATGGAAGAGATCCTGGCTCGCCTTGAGCAGGATGCAGAGTACAAATATTACGTGCTGGATGGTCAAACGGCGGTGCTGGAAGACTATTTTGCGGTGAAACCTGAAAACCGGCAGCGGGTTAAAGCGCTGGTGCAGGCCGGGAAGCTTATTATCGGCCCCTGGTACACGCAAACTGATACGACCCTCGTTTCCGGTGAGTCAATTGTCCGCAATCTGATGTACGGCATCCGCGATTGTATGGCCTTTGGAGAACCGATGAAGATAGGTTATCTACCTGATTCATTTGGGATGTCCGGGCAGATGCCGCATATTTATAATGGTTTTGGTATCAACCGGGCTCTGTTCTGGCGTGGGTGCTCTGAACGTCATGGCACCGATAAAACCGAATTTTTATGGCAAAGCGCTGACGGTAGCCAGGTGACGACACAGGTGTTGCCGCTGGGCTATGCGATTGGTAAGTACTTACCCGAGGATGAGGCCGGGCTGCGGAAGCGACTTGACGGCTACTTCGAGGTGCTGGAGAACGCCTCGGTGACTAAAGAAATCCTATTACCCAACGGGCATGACCAGATGCCGTTACAACAAAACATCTTTGCGGTGATGGATAAACTGCGTGAAATCTACCCGCAGCGAAAATTTGTCATGAGCCGCTTCGAGGAGGTTTTTGCTCATATCGAAGCGCATCGGGAGACGTTGGCTACCCTGCACGGCGAGTTTATCGACGGTAAATATATGCGCGTGCATCGTACGATTGGCTCCACACGAATGGATATCAAAATTATCCATGCGCGTATTGAGAATAAAATCGTTAACCTGCTGGAACCGCTCGCCACGCTGGCCTGGAGTTTAGGTTTTGACTATCACCACGGTCTGCTGGAGAAAATGTGGAAAGAGATTTTAAAGAATCATGCCCACGACAGCATCGGCTGTTGCTGTAGCGATAAAGTGCATCGTGAAATCGTTTCACGCTTCGTGCTGGCCGAAGATATGGCCGACAATTTGATTCGTTTTTACCTGCGTAAAATCACTGACAACATGGCGCACAGTGAAGAAGACAAGCTGGTGATGTTCAACCTGATGCCCTGGCCGCGTGAGGCGGTGATCAATACGACCGTACGTCTTCGCGCCAGCCAGTTCCGCCTGCTTGATGGCAGAGGAAATGAAATCCCTTATTTTATTCGTGGCGTGCGCGAGCTTGATCCTGGTCTTATCGACCGGCAAATCGTCCATTACGGCAACTACGAGCCGTTTATGGAGTTTGATATTCAGCTCAACCAGATTCTACCTTCGATGGGTTACTGCACGCTGTATATCGAACCGCATGTTGCTGGCCGTCAGGCGATACCCGCTCCGGCGACCCAGGCACTGTTGGAGAACGCGTTCTGGCTGATCGATCTCAATGACGATGGAACGCTACAGCTACGCGATAAGGATTCAGGGATTGTTTATCAACGCGTACTGGAGATTGAAGAAAGCGCCGACGACGGGGATGAGTACGATTACTCCCCCTCGCGCGAGGATTGGCGCCTCACGTCTGCGGGCGTTGCGTTTGAGCATGAAATTATCCGCGAGGGATGGCAAGACCGGGCAATCATTCGCTATCGGATGGCGGTTCCGGCGGATCTGGAGGCGCGCGCGTCACGTCAGCGCAATGGTGAAGTTAGCATCGAAATAGGTGTTACGCTAAGCCATAACAGCCGGCGGATTGAGGTTGATATTCGCATTGACAATCAGGCTGACGATCACCGAATTCGGGTGCTTATCCCCACGCCATTTCACACTAATGACGTGTTGGCTGATACCCAGTTTGGTTCGCTGCTACGGCCTGTTCACGATGAAGCGATGGCCAACTGGCAGGCTGAGGGATGGAAAGAAGCGCCGGTGCCGGTCTGGAATCTGCTCAACTACGCCGCGCTGCAGGAGGGGCGTCATGGACTCGCGGTGTTTAGCGAAGGATTGCGCGAATTTGAGGTAGTGGGTGAGGAGAAAAAAATGTTTGCTCTGACGCTGCTCCGTGGCGTCGGCTTACTCGGAAAAGAGGATCTCTTATTACGTCCCGGCAGGCCGTCAGGCATAAAAATGGCGGTACCGGATTCCCAGATGCGGGGCGTGCTACACGGGCGCTTTTGCCTGTTTAGTTATAGCGGGACGCCGCTTAACGTTGGCCTGGCTCAGCAGGCGCGTGCCTGGCTGACGCCCGTCCAGTGTTATAACAAAATCCCGTGGGATGCGATGAAGCTCAACAAAGCAGCATTTACTGTTCCCGATAGCTACAGCCTGTTGAGTATGTCACCGGTTGGCTGTCAGCTTAGCGCGCTAAAAAAAGCAGAGGACAGAGATGAAATCATCCTGCGTTTATTTAATCCCTCTGACAGCGTCACCTGCGATGCCGCCGTGTCGTTTAGCCAAAGCGTAATGCATTGCCGCGAAACCGGTATGGATGAAATACCCGCTGGCGAGCAGAGCGATGCGAAGGGGATTAACGGCGAGTTTCGGCCAGGGCAGTCGCGGACGTTTAGTCTGAAACTGGCCTGAAAGAAGTGATGAGTCAGCGCCAGCAATCTTATGCTGGCGCTGACCGGCCGCTATCAGGATGATGCCAGTGTTTTCAACCAGCGAATTCCGCTTTCCGGCGAGGTCATTACCGGCACCGGCGGGGAAGGGAGCTGCTGTAAAACGCGCGCCATCGAGGCTTGCGCCAGCATCACAACATCCGCCTGGGTAAAGGCGCTCTGTAACCCTTCACTGACGATACGGTCATGAGTATCCATGTCTCCCGCCAGCAGCGCGTGGAATGCCTCCTCCATTAATATAGGCGTGATGGTTCGCGATTTACCGCTCTGCTGCACTTTGCGCTGTACGTAATCCAGCGTTGGCTTCAGCGTGGTTGCCACGGTCGCCAGTACGGCGATCCGCTCACCTTTTTCAATCGCCTCTTCCACCATTGCGCAGTCAATGCGCGCGAGCTGCAGTGGGGTCATAAACTGGCATTGCTCCACCGCAGTACCAATTGAGGAGCAGGCGGTAATAAAGATATCGCAGTCCGCCTTTTCGGCAATATGCACATAGTCGGCGATGCGGGCGGCAATATTGGGCGTCACGCCCTGGGCCTTCATTACCTGCTTGATCATGGATTCTTCCACCAGGTGCATGACTTCAACATCCGGCATGATGTCGGTAATCAGTTGTTGCATCATCGTAAGCGTGGCGGCACTGGTATGCAGCATGGCGACCTTTTTCATTGGGCAATCTCCTTAAGTAACGTTTCCGCGACGGCCAGCGCCGCATCATGATCTTCCTGCGCGGATAAACCGCCTACCGCGACGGCCCCAAGGCATTTTCCTTGGTGCAGAATCGGGATCCCGCCTGGCAGCGCCGTAAACAGCGGGTCGGCAAAATAACCAATATCCAGTTGCTCTTTTTGCAGGCGCTGTAAAAATGCCTGCGTGGTGCAGCCCAGGCGGCTACTGGTGCGTGCTTTGCGCTGGGTTAACTCGATGGTTAACAGTTTGGCGTTATCCATCCGCGCAAAGCTGAGTAGTTCGCCATTGGCGTCGCATACGGCTACGCTTAACGGGCGTTTTGCGTAACATGTTTCGGCGAGGTCGAGCGCAGAGGCCACGGCGCGCAGGGCATGCCCCAGAGTGAGAGTTGTCATCGTGATTATCCTTTTGACAGATTTTCGCAAGCGGGTTGAACGGGATCTTTGGCTGCGGCGGCCTGCGCCTGTCTGGCGTCTTTCTTGCGCCAGTAGTTCGCGAGCAGCGAGCCGCTGACGTTGCCAAGCGGAGTCATCACCGCCGAGGCCAGGCCAACCGTTGCCAGTTTGCCCATCGCTGCGGCAAGCCCGGACGCCATGCCGCCATTTTGCAGGCCGACTTCAAAGGCTACGGTGCGGGCAGACTGTACGTCCATGCGGAAGATCCAGCGGCTCATCAGATAGCCAATCAGGAAGCCGCCGAGGTTATGCATCAACATGGCGAAGCAGAGCAGGAAGCCGACCTGCACCAGGTTCTCGCGCCCGGCTGCGGCTGCGGTGGTCGTAAAGAAAATGATCCCCATCATTGAGATGGTCGGCATGATTTTCTTCACGCCCGCCACGCGGCCATACAGCCAGTTGTAGAACAATGCCCAGACGAGACCGCCTGCCACGAAGTTGAGCACCACCGCGTACATTTGCGCATCGGCGCTGGCGTGACCAAACAGCGCGTCCCAGCCGCCAGCAATCATATACAGCAGCCAAAGAGCGCCGATCCCGGCCAGCATCTGGACGACACGGCGTCCGCGCACGCCCGCATAGGTTTTCAGATAGTCATGCAGAATTGCCGCGCCGATGGGGATCAATACGATTTTCACCACATCCATTACCATTGCGGTGAGCTGGATATCGATCATCGACCCCGCCAGCAGATTAACCCACAGCGGCGTCATCACCGTCGCCGCCAGCGTTGAGACTGCGGCGATCGAGACCGCCAGCGCCAGGTTGGCGTTCGCGATATAGACCATGACGGTAGAGGAGAGTCCGCTTGGGCAGGCGCCAATCAGCAGAATCCCGACCGCTACCTCAGGCGGAAAGTTAAAGATAAGCGTAATGCTCAGGCCGAGCAGAGGCATGATAACGAAGTGGCAGAAGGTGCCAATAAACACCGCCCACGGCATTTTGGCGACGTCAATAAAATCCTGGATCGTTAGCTTAGTGCCCATGCTAAACATGGTGGCCTGAATGACGAGGAATACGATCCATTTATGGGTGATATTGAAACCGCCCCAGACGATCAGATCCGTAGACCAGGTCATGGCGGCGACAAATCCGGCGATGATCCATAGCGTAAATTGATAGCTGCGTAGACCCGGCCAGTAGCCTGCACCGGCGGCGAATCCGGCGGTGAACATCACCAGCCCTGGCTGCCAGAGCGCCGCGGACTGGATTAGCGCACCGATAATCGCCAGCGCCGCGCCCGCAACGCTGATACCGAGTCCGGTTTTGTGAATAACAGTGGTCATAGTCATGTTGAAATGTCCTTGCTGTTGTTATTGCTGCCGGGATGGAATAGATAACATGTGCCGCGCAATTTCTGGCGTGGCGACTTTTTTATCCATGCTGCGAATGAGCGTGGCGAGTTTGGCAACCTGCTGGTAATTATGCTGTGCTTTTTCTTCAGCGCTTAAATAATAGCTATCCTCAAAGCCGATTCGCACTTCACTGGCCCCCATGCCGACGGCGGCGGCAATAATATCGAAATTCTTTCTGCCAAAATGAGTAATACCCCATAAGGCATCGCGCGGGATCATGCTACGCAGAGCAATTAAAGCGTCAATGGTTGCTGGCGTACTGCCGCGATGGCCGAGGACGATATTAAAGAGCATGGGTTTTTGGAATTTTATTTTATCTTCAAGGTTCAGGATGTTATTAATCATGCCAATTTCAAAAACTTCAAACTCGGGAATAATATCGCGCTCGACAATTTGCCGGGAGCAATATTCCACGTCCGGACCGGGATTAAAGTACACCGCATCTCCGAGGTTGACGGAACCGACGTTCAGCGAAGCCATCTCTACGCCGGGGCAGGAGAGTGGCGCGCAGCGTTCGGCGATGGACATTGAAGAGACGCCGCCGGTAGACGCCTGAATAATCAGGTCTGAATGGCGCATGACGCTATCAATGGTCGCCTGAAAATCGGTGGTATCCGGCGTCAGGCGACCCTGTTTATCGCGAACGTGTAAATGCACGATGGACGCGCCATGCTCTACGCTGGCGAGTATTTCCTGCGCCAGTTCTGCGGGTATAACTCTGGGGCAATCCGCGGCAACGGGTGCCAGCGAAATAATAACAGTATCCGACATATTTTCCTCCGGTACAGAGATATTTAAATTATAGGTAAGGCGTTATCCAGTTTAATGAGTCGGGCCCTGATGTTGATGGTTGATATTCACAGCCAATCCAGCCCTGGTAATTCATTTTTCTAATAAAATCGAATAGCCATGTTTCATTTAATTCACCTGTTCCCGGTTCATGGCGATAGGGGACAGAAGCAATTTGAAAATGTTTAATTAAGGTGAAGTAGCGTTCAATATTTTTTGCCACATTGCCATGAATTTTCTGACAGTGGTAAATATCAAACTGTAAACCGATATTTTTCTTGCCAACCTCTTGAATAATAGATTCGGCCAACGGAAAGCTGTCAATAAAATAACCGGGCATATCCTGCGAATTTAACGGTTCAATCAGCACATCGATTTCCGCTTCAGCCATCATATCGCAGGCGATACGCAGCCGGTTGGCCAGGAGAGTGCGCTGAGCGTGAAGCGTCAGATCGTCGCAGCGCGAACCGGCCATAACGTGAACCCGACGACAGCCCAGCGCCGTGGCGTAATCACGCGCCACGTTGAGGCTATGGTGAAATTCCGGGTCTCGACCGGGCTGCGCGGCCAGTCCCCGCTCACCTTGTGCCCAGTTACCCGCCGGTGCGTTCATCAGCACCACCGGCAGGGATGTTTCCCGCTGTGCAGCGTGCAAATGCGCCAGCGGGTGCTGCCAGAGAAATAGCCCTTCAACGCCGCGAAAACCAGCCGCCTGCGCCGCCGCAAATCGCGCCGCTATTGGTAAATCTGTAAACAACCAGTCGAGGTTAGCCGCTAACTTCAGCATGGCGCGCACCCTCCCGGTTATCAACCAGATGCAGCTTAACGCCCTGGCTGGCAAGAGTTTGCTGGGCGTTTTCCGGTAACCGGTTATCAGAAATAATGTCGGTTAACTGTTCCAGCCCACAGATATGGAACATGCCGTATTTGCCAAACTTACTGCTGTCGCAGACCAGCACCCGACGCCGGGAAACGGTGAGTACCGCTTCTTTAACCGAGGCTTTCCCTTCGCTCGGCGTCGACATGCCGCGTTCGGTATCCCACGATGAGGAGCTCAGAAACGCCACGTCAATATTAATGGTGCGCAGAAAACTGGCGGCGCTTTTTCCAAGGCATGAGCGGTTACGCTGATCCACCAGACCACCGGTGTGATAGAGCGTGATGTGCGGCATATCCATCAGATAGTGGCTGATGGAAAAATCGTTGGTTACTACCGTCAGATTGAAACAATGGCTGGCGGCGACCGCTTTCGCCACTTCAAACAACGACGTTCCGGCATCCAGATACAGCGTTTGTCCGGGCTCAATGAGCATGGCGGCGAGCTGGCCCATTTTACGTTTCACGTCATGATTCAACTCGGCTTTTTCCCGCCATGGCAGCTCGGATTTCAGCAGGTTATTGAGCTTCACTCCGCCGTTAATGGCGATAACTTTGCCTTCTTCTTCCAGCAACTGGATGTCGCGACGCACGGTCATATGCGACACGCTCATCAAATCTGCCAGTTCATTAAATGAGGCGGCATTTTTTTCGTGCACGTAGCGGTAGATAAAATCACGTCGTTGCTCGGGGATCATTATGTCACCTCACGCTTGCCGGGAATGTTCAAGTTCGGCCACCGCTTCTTCTGAGAGCGGAACATAGCCAAGCGGTTTTAACGTCAGCCAGATGCGGGCGCTGTCTTCCAGTTCTTCGGCGTTAAACACCGCCTCACGCAGCGAGCGACCGCTTACTACCGGCCCGTGATTGGCCAGCAGCGCGGCCGTATGGTCTGCCGCGATTTCACTCAGTGCGCTGGCAATGCCTTCATGGCCAGGCTTGAAATAGGGCAGCAGCGGTAACTGCCCGACGCGCATCACATAGTACGGCGTTAACGGCGGCAGGCAGTTTTTCGGCGTGGTGCACGGCAAGCAGGAGAGCGCGGTCAGCCATGGAGAATGCAGGTGCACGACCGCGCCGCAGGATGGCCGATGTCGATACCACGCCAGATGCATGGGCACCTCTTTTGAGGGTTTGTCGCCGCTAAGATGAACGCCGTTGGCATCCAGCCGACTTAGCGTGGCAGGATCAAGCTCGCCCAGACAAGAGTTGGTCGGGGTCACCAGATAGCCGCCATCCGGCATTTTGACGCTAAGATTGCCGGAACCGCCGCTGCTGTAACCGCGCATAAACAGGGAACGGCCATAGTGGACGAGTAGTTCGCGCAGTTGGTGTTCACTCACCGAATTCATAATGCGTACTCCTGGGCAGTAAAAAAGAAATCGTCGTCACCAAAGTTGCCTGACTTCAGCGCCAGCGCCAGACCGGAGGAAAATACCCACGGTACGCCTGGCGCAATGGCTTTGCCGACGGACAGACGCTTCACCTGCAAGGCTTCCACAACGGTGCCGGAGGTTTCTCCGCCCGCGACGATAAAGGTGTTTACACCCGCAGTTCGTAGCTTTGAACTCAGCCGGGCAAAAGCGTGTTCGATTGCCTGGCTGGCGGCCTGTTCGCCGTGCTCCTGTTGAATACGTTTGAGTACGTCTGGCGGCTGGGTGGCGTATATCAATGGCGCTAATGGGTCGCTGATATGCGTCATCGCCCAGGCGCTCAGTTCATCGGTGTAGCGTTCGGCATCAGACAGGCAGCGGGACACATCAAGCAAACGAGACGCTGCCGCGGCCTTATAGCGATTAACCTGACGATTGCTCATTGCCGAACAGCTACCGGAGAACACCACCGTTTTGGCAGGCAGTGGAAAAGAGTCTGGCGGCATGGATTGCTGGCCTCCGCTGCAGGCGGCCAGCGCGCCGCCGAGCCCGGAGCCACCGGCTAACAGAGGGCTGGCATGAAGAGCTTGCGCCAGCGTGTTGAGATCTGCTTCATCCAGCGTATCGACAATAACGTGACGCGTACCTTCAGCCTGAAGTTGGGCCAGGGCGTAAGTGACCGCTTCCACACCTTGACGCAGGGTCGTGAGGTTGATGCAACCAACCGCGCCTGGCGTTTGCGCGCTTAGCAGGCGCGGCAGGCTGGCATCGTTCATTGGATTGAGCGGATGCTTTTCCATCCCGGATTCGTTAAGCAGTACACCGTGTACAAAAAGATGACCATGCACCACCGTGCGTCCGTTTTGCGGCAGAGCGGGGCAGTGGACGATCAGCGGAACCTGCAGGTCGTTCATCAATGCATCGCTGACCGGGCCAATATTGCCTGTTGGCGTGGAGTCAAACGTCGAACAATATTTAAAATAAATCTGGCGGACACCTGCATTTTGTTTCAGCCAGCGGGCACAGGACAGGGATTGGGCGACGGCCTGTTCTGCGGGTAATGAGCGGCTTTTCAGCGAGATGACGATAGCGTCAACCTCTTCATTCCAGCATTGCGCGGTATCGGGCATACCGGGCAGAAGCGCGACGCGCCACCCCTGCTGCGCCATAAAGCTTGCAATGTCCGTTGCGCCGGTAAAATCGTCGGCGATAACGCCTGTGGTGACGGCCATGGATCAACTCCGTTCAGATTGTTTGCTAATTGAACATATTATTCAGGAGGGCCTTTCACATTCACATGATGATTATCACAAATAAGCACATCATCAATTCAGATTAAAAACGGGTAATTTATTGAAAATAATGAAGTTAGGTGTTGAGTGTTGCGAAAAGAGTCTCACAAGAGAGTGTGAAGATTCGTTAATCTTTGAGAAAGCGAAGTCGCGGTGTGCTGCAGAGTATTATCGTGGTCGCTATAATTTTCTTGCCAATTGATCATAATCATCTGCACAAATGAGATTATTTTTTGCGGTAAGCATCATTCTTTCCTGAGGCTAATTTTTGCATATTAGCGGCCTTAATATTGTTAATGCCGGAGGATAACGTGCCGCTGAAAATCCAGGATGACTATTTACACCGTTTTTTCTCTATCGCAGAACTCTTCTCCCGAGCCACTGGGTTAGCCACAGTCGTCGTTGATATTAACGGTATAGCGTTGTCTGAATGTCATAATTTTAATTCGTTTTGCACATTAATGCGTGCGGATGAGCGCTATCGAGCAGGTTGCCAAAAGTGCGACAAGTACTGTGCTTTTGAGGCATTAAAACAGCTTAAACCCAGAATACTCACCTGTCATGCAGGGCTAAGTCTGTTCTCGATGCCATTAATTCATGAGGGACATCTTTACGGTTTTATTATCTGCGGGCAGGTGCGGGTAAAATATCAGGAATATGAAACTATCGCTATTGATAACAAAAACTCATGGATTAATAACCCCGAAATTAAAGCTGAGTGGGGCCAGTCTGCGGTGGTGGATAATAATGTGCTGGTGGCGTCAGCAAATTTGTTAAGTTTTATTGTTGATAATTTTGAGAAAGAACAATTGATCTCTGAGAAGATTGTAGTTCCGGCAACCCGTTACGCTCATCATTATTTCACTGAGCCTTCACGCCACGAGAAAAAACTTATGGCGGCGCTGCGTTATATTGACGAAAATTTGTATGGTGAATTGTCTCTGGAATCTGTCGCGGCTCATGTGTGCTTAAGCGCGAACTATTTCAGCCGGTTTTTCAAGAAACGCCAGGGTGTTAATTTTAAAACCTGGGTGAGTCAGAAAAAAATGCAAAAAGCAGGGGAATTATTACACGATCCGCTTCATTCCATAGACAGTATTGCCAGGAAACTGCAATACGCGCAAACCAGTTACTTTTGCCGCGTTTTCCGGGCGGCGCATCAAACGTCGCCCCAGTCTTTTCGTCACGCCAGACTTTCGCAGTAAAGATTGTCTGGCAGCGTGATGGCTTCAGGTATAAAAGAGAGCCGATCGCTCAGGGTCACCACATCTCCGATTACAATCAGCGCCGGTGGTACAATATTAGCTTCCTGCGCCTTGATCAATAATGAACCGAGCGTGCAGGTCAGGCGGCGTTGATTTTCCCGGGTCGCGGACATAATTAGCGCGGCGGGCGTGTCTGCTGATTTCCCGCCCATCAACAGCTCTTCACAGATAAACGCCAGATTGGCGATACCCATGACGATGACCAACGTGCCATTAAGTTTCGCCAGTTGACGCCAGTCCTGCTGCTGATTGCCTTCCCGCGTGTGGCCAGTCACCACGTGAAAGCCGGAGGCAAAATCGCGATGCGTCACCGGGATACCGGCATAGGTCAGGCCGCCAATCGTAGAACTAATACCCGGTACAACTTCAAAAGGGATGCCCATTTCAACCAGATCCTCAACTTCTTCAGCCCCACGGCCAAATACATACGGATCGCCACCTTTGAGGCGCACAATGTTGTGGTGTGTTTGGGCATACTGGACCAGCAGTGCGTTGATTTCATCCTGGGGAACGCAATGGAATCCTGGATTTTTGCCGACATTGATAAGCAGGCAGTCAGGTAATGCCCATTCTAAAATTTTAGGATTGACCAGCCGATCGTAAATAATGACGTCGGCCTGTTTAATGCAGATCATTGCTTTGAGGGTCAGTAATGAAATATCACCAGGACCTGCTCCAACGAGCCAGACCTTTCCGAAAGTTTTCACAATGTGTCCTTTATCACGTCTGTCAAAAAATGGCACAAACGACATCAATAAATGATTAAAAGCAGTCGTTTGCCCGTAAGTTATAACGTGAAATTATCCAGGATTAGCGCGTGGATAATATTGATTAATCTCGCAAAGTTTTTTCTGCAATAAACAAGAAGACTTGAAAAATTATTAAGAACTTATTGGCACTATTTACTTAAGTTTAACCTTATTTAAATTGTGTTTATTGTTGTGCTTGAGTATTATTGGTTAATATTTATCCGCCATCAGTGTGAGCAAATCATGGATTGGATCAATGACATCAATGGAGAAAATAAAATATAACTCTCGGTGCTTATCTGGGTGCCTTGAATTATTTTTTATAAATTAAACTATTTTTGTACGCTGCATATGGAAGAGGTTATGAGAGGAAAAATACCCAAGACGGAGTTGCTGGTAACTTTTGAAGTGGTTGCGCGTCACGAAAGTTATACCAGGGCAGCTGAAGAGTTGGCGTTAACACAAAGTGCTGTTTTCCGCCAGGTGAATGCACTGGAGGATTTTCTTAATACCGCGCTATTTAATCATGCCAAAAAACGTATTTTTTTAAATGCGGCCGGCAAACACTATTTAAGTATCGTTAAAGAAACGTTAAATAAACTCGAGCGCGATACGACCACAATAATGACCTGGCAACCGACCGTACAGGTTATTGAGCTGGCGGTAAATCCGACGTTCAGTACGCATTGGTTGATCCCCAACCTGCGCGAGTTTAACAAACTCAATCCTGATATTATCGTGAACATCCATTCGCTGGCGAATATCGGTGATTTTCTTAATCGTGAGTATGATGCGGCAATTATGCGCGAAGATTTCTACTCACCGTGGTCAGAGGTTGAGTACCTGTTTGAAGAGGAAATTCTGCCAGTTTGCAGCCGCTGCCTGCTGGCCGAACCGGAACGGAAACTGTCAGTCCACGAACTGCTGAACGAATACCCGCTGTTGCACCAGAGTACGCGAATCAAAGGCTGGCAGGAATGGTTTGCGCTGTCCAACGTCAGCAGCCCGCTGGTAAATAAAGGCCCGAGATTTGATCTGTTGTCGATGTTGATTGCGGCGGTCCGTTCTAATCTGGGGGTTGCGCTGCTTCCTCGTTTTGCCATTCAGCACGATCTGGACAATGGTGATATGGTCATTCCTTGCGATGTTCCGATGCGCACCGGGAACCGTTTCATTATGACGTGGCGTGAAGAGAAATCGGAGTCTGCGCATTTACAGACATTTCGTAACTGGTTGCTCAGTAAGTCCGTGGTGTCGGCTGCCTGATGGTGGTTTGCGCTTTATCAGGCCTACAACGATTGGTAGGCCGGATAAGACGCGTTAGCATCGTTATCCGGCAAAAGAACGGCTACCAGTCGATTCCAATCTGTGCCTGAATCCCGCGGTCAAACGCGTGCTTGACCGGGCGAATTTCACTGACCGTATCGGCCAGTTCCAGTAACAGCGCATGGCATCCGCGCCCGGTCACGATGACGCTTTGCTCCGCAGGGCGATTTTCGATGGCGCTGATAACCTCCTGGGTGTCCAGATAGTGGTAAGCCAGCATGTAGGTAAGCTCATCCAACACCACCAGATCGTACTGCGGATCAGCCAGCATGCGCTTACTTTCCTGCCAGACTACCGTTGCCGCCTCGATATCCGCTTGCCGATTTTGGGTTTCCCAGGTAAATCCGGTGCCCATAATATGAAATTCGACACCGAGCGGTTGCAGCGTGTTGTACTCGCCATTATCCCACTGGCCTTTAATAAACTGCGCGATGCCAACGGTTTTTCCGTGACCAACCGCGCGCGTTGCCGTACCAAAGGCTGCGGTGGATTTTCCTTTACCGTTGCCGGTGAAGACAATCAGGATCCCTTTCTTCTCCGTTGCCGCCGCCACGCGGGTATCAACCTGTTCTTTCAGTTTTTGCTGACGCTGGCGGTGTCTGTCATTATTGGCTCGCGCTTCCATGGTGACTCCTTAATGTCCTGCCGGACAGGTTGCGCAGCGATGCTGCTGCTCAAACTGGCTAAAGAAGTTATTGCCTTTATCATCCACTAATACGAAGGCCGGCATATTTTTAACTTCCATCATCCACACCGCTTCCATTCCCAGCTCGGGATATTCAAGGCAGTGCAGGCTCTTCACGTACTGCTGCGCCAACAAGGCTGCGGCGCCGCCAATGCTGCCAAGGTTAAAACCACCATGTTTGCGACACGCATCCGTGACTTGCGCGCTGCGGTTGCCTTTCGACAACATGATCAGACTGCCGCCCGCGGCCTGGAAAGCATCGACGTAACCGTCCATGCGCCCGCCGGTTGTGGGACCTAGCGAACCGCAGGCCAGATTACTGGGGGTTTTAGCCGGGCCCGCGTAATAGACGATATGGTTTTTCATGTAATCTGGCATTGGTTCGCCGTTATCCAGGCGCTCTTTGATTTTGGCATGCGCGATATCGCGAGCCACAACAATCGGGCCGGTTAACGATAAACGCGTCCCAATTGGCAGAGTGGTGAGATCATGCAGGATCTCGCGCAACGGACGATTCAGATCCAGTTGTACGGTCTGGGCGCTATTTTCTACCCGCTGTGAATCGGGAATAAATTTGCCCGGATTATGCTCGAGTTTCTCCAGCCAGATTCCGTGTTTGTTGATTTTGGCCTTGATGTTGCGGTCGGCTGAGCAGGAGAGAGCCATGGCGATAGGGCAGGAGCCGCCGTGGCGTGGCAGGCGGATCACCCGGATATCGTGGGCAAAGTATTTGCCGCCAAACTGCGCGCCGATGCCAAACTCGCGGCTGGCGTTGAGCAGCTCGGCTTCCAGCGCCGTATCGCGGAATGCCTGACCCAGTTCGTTCCCGCTGGTGGGCAGGTTATCGTAATATTTAGTTGAAGCCAGTTTGGCAACCTTCAGCGTCTGGTCGGCGGACAAGCCTCCAACGACGAAAGCGATGTGATACGGCGGGCAGGCGGCTGTACCCAGTGATTTCATTTTTTCGATCAGAAACGCGGTGAGCTTTTCCGGCTGCAGAATAGATTTGGTTTCCTGGAACAGCGCCGCTTTGTTAGCAGAGCCGCCGCCTTTGTTGACGAACAGGAAACGGTATTCGTTACCCGGCGTGGCGCTGATGTCGATTTGCGCCGGCAGGTTAGTCTGGGTATTGACCTCGGTATACATGTCCAGCGGGGCATTTTGCGAGTAACGCAGGTTGTTTTCGGTGAAGGTGGTGTACACGCCTTTGCTTAATGCTTCTGCATCATCGCCGCCGGTCCAGACATGCTGTCCTTTGCAGGCCACAATGGTTGCCGTCCCGGTATCCTGGCAGTTGGGCAGGACGCCTTTGGCCGAAACCTCAGCATTGCGTAGCAGTTGCAATGCGACGTACTTATCGTTACTGCTGGCCTGCGGATCGTGCAGAATGCTGGCTATCTGTTTTAAATGCCCGGCGCGCAGGAAAAATGAAGCCTCATAAAATGCCTGCTGGGCTAATAAGGTTAGCGCTTCTGGCGCAACCTTAATCACTTCCTCTCCGTCTAACTCCGTTACCGCAACGTGCTGGTTACTCAGTAATTCATATTCGGTATTATCTTTACTCTGAACAAAGAGTTCCTGCCAGACAAATGGTTTAGACATGTTTACATCTCACCTTTTAGTTAATATGTCGGATGGCGCTCACGCCATCCGTAATTGCTTAATGCGCTAAAAAGACATTGGCTTTTGTCGCTTCGGCGACATATTCGATCGTTTTCTGGGCGCGAACGCTGTTACCGGCTTCATCCAGCGGCGGAGAATAGACGGCAATCGCATATTCGCCCGGGACAACGGCGACCATGCCGCCGCCGACGCCGCTTTTTGCCGGGATGCCCACGGTGTAGAGCCATTTACCGCTGCCGTCGTATAGTCCGGCAATCGCCATTTCTGCCAGCACCTGCGGAACATATTTTTCATTCAGCAACTGCTTGCCGTTGAATGGAGATTTGCCTTTGTTCGCCAGTACCGCCCCCATTTTGGCCAGTTGCTCAACGGTGATATCCACCGAGCACTGACGGGTATAAATTTCGACAGCTTCGTCGGTATTGCCATAGAAGCTGTTATAGGATTCCATCAGCTTCGCCAGCGCCTGATTGTGCTGGTTGGTTTCCATCTCGGATTTAAAGACCGGCTCATTAACCGTGAGCGTGGCGTCGGCCCAGACGTTCAGGTTGTCGAGGATTTTGTTCCAGCGATCGGTTTTGTCTTTGGCTTCAATCAGGCTAACGGTGCTCATCGCCCCGGCGTTTACCAGCGGGTTCTCAGGCGCGCCTTTGGTCAGCTCAACCGCTAAACCGGAGTTGAAAGGCATGCCGGTGGCATTGGCCCCGAGTTTAACCAGCACCACCTGAGGGCCGTGCTGTTCCATGGCGAGCGCCATGGTGAAGACTTTGCTCAGGGATTCCATGGGGAAGGGTTTGTTAACATCGCCAACCTGGTAGATCTTGCCGTCCACCGTGGCAATGGTGATGGCAAAGTTATTCGGGCTGTAGGTCGCCAGGGCAGGGATGTAGTCGGCGACTTTTCCATCGTGGTTACTTTTATATTTTTGATGTGCCTGGTCGATAAGCTTTGCGTAATCCGGCGTGGTTTGCGCGAGAGTCGTTGCGCTGAACAAAACGCTGAAGGAAAAAATACTCACGCCGAGAAGAGTTTTAGTCATGGTGCAATCCTGTTGGTGTACTCATCATGGTGCCGGATGGCGGCTTACCGCCTTATCCGGCCAACGGATAGTGAAACGTTATGTAGGCCGGATAAGCGCAAGCGCCATCCGGCAATAACGTCGTATCAGGACAACGCGACTTCTGTTTCGGTAACCGGACGTTCTTGTTCCGGGGTCTTCACTGGCGCAGTGCCACGACAACCCTGGCCGAAGTGTTCACCTTCCCAGCGACTTACAATGGCAGCACCCATTGCGTTACTCATGACGTTGGTAGCAGAACGACCCATATCGAGGAATGGATCGACGCCCATCAACAGGATCAGACCAGCTTCAGGAATGTTGAACTGGTTCAGGGTTGCGGCGATAACCACCATTGATGCACGCGGTACGCCCGCCATCCCTTTAGAGGTCAGCATCAGGATTAACAGCATGGTAATTTGCTCGCCCATGCTCAGCTCAATGTTGCACGCTTGAGCAATAAAGACGGTGGCAAATGAGCAGTACGCCATGGAGCCGACCAGGTTAAAGGAATAACCGATAGGCAGAACGAAGCTGGCGATTTTTGAAGAAACGCCGAATTTTTCCAGCTTGTCCAGGGTGCCCGGGAAGGCGGCTTCTGAGCTGGAGGTAGTAAAGGCCAGCAGTGCAGGCTCGAGGATTGATTTGGTCAAACGCGCGATGCAAGGCCCGACTATCATGGTTGACAGGCCAATCAGGATTGCCCACAGCATACCCAGGGTCAGATAGAATTCACCCATGAAGATCCCGGCGCTGACCATTACACCCAGACCACGTTCGGCAATCAGACCAGAAATAGCGGCAAAAACGGTCAATGGTGCAAACAGCATGACGTAGCCCGTCAGCTTCAGCATCACGTGTACCAGTGAATCCAGAACCTTCACGATAGGCTCGGCTTTTTCACCAATTGCGGCCAGGCTGCAACCGAGGAAAATTGAGAACACCACGATCTGCAGAATTTCGTTACGCGCCATCGCATCGACAATACTGGTCGGTACCGCGTGCGAGATAAACACTTTCAGCGTGAATGGCTCTGACTTAACGGCGGCAACAGCCCCGACGTCATGTGGCACGAAGTTGATCCCCGCGCCTGGCTGGAAGATGTTAACGATAACCAGACCCAGTGCAATTGACACCAGAGAGGCGCAAATAAACAGGAAGAAGGTTTTCGAAAATATACGTCCCAGCGTTTTGGCATCGCCCATTTTGGCAATACCAACAACCAGAGTTGAAATAACCAATGGCGCGATAATCATTTTTACCATGCGTAAGAATATGGTGGTAAAAATAGAAATATCTGCTGCATAGGATTTTGCTGTTTCAGCCGCGGCCATATTATTTATGGCCACCCCGGCAATCATGCCGAGTATCAGGCCTAATATGATCATCTTCGTTAAACTTATTTTCTTCATGTGTACTCCATCGGATAAAGGCTGGTAATTTGAATTGTGTAGGGTGGCGTGCGCCTGAGCCTGGACAGCAGCTCAGACGCACGCCTGTTGTGACCAACCGCATGAATAATTCGAAGCACTGTGATACCGCTGAATTCAGTGCTCCAATGGTTGTTATTGTGTGTTTTGTTACAAGTCGAACTCAATACTTAATAATGGAGCGTGTTGCTGGGCACCATAAACATCATTGTCACCGACGTTGCCGGAAATAATATCGCGCGGCATGACGATTTTTACGGCATTCGCCGGATCGAACCACACGATATTATGAATGAAGTCAGGTTCAACATTATATAAACTGGCAATAAGCTGCGGCGTTAATTGCTCGCAGGCTTTTACCCGCTGATAGTCTTCCCTGGTTTTAAATAAAATATCTAAAACCAGTTCGTACGGTCCGGCGTTTTTGGAGCGAATAACCTGCGCCAGTGAACAAATTGAGTGTTTCATGCCTGAACTCCTTCTGGCGTCACCTGTTCAATGTGGAAATCAAATCGCAGCGCATCGCTCGCTTCAATCAGGTGATAGATCGAGAACTCATACACCGGTCCACTTTGAATATCAGATGGCGAGAACGGGAAGGCGAGGTTGCCCGCAGTCGCAATGCGATTTTCATAGCCGTAGTGCAGCAGGGTAGAGCGTACCAGCGAGCAAACGCTGTTGGCGATATCCTGCGTCGGCGCAACGACATCCAGTAAAATCCCCAGCTCATGACCGGCGGTTTTCATCGGTTCATGGTTGCCCATCACACCGTTCTTACCATACAGGTGGAACGTCATGCGGATACTGTCGTCATTCAGAGAGAGGTTACGCGCCACGCTTGCCTGTACCTCTTCGAGAATGGTGTCAATCCCGGCAATCATAATTGGGTCGCGCGTTCCGGCGATGGTCAGGCAACGGAAGCCAACCTGGCGCGCGCCTTCCAGTTTCAACGCATACGGTGTTTCTTCATGACGTGAACCACTGACATACACTTCGCCCTCGTTAACCTGGGTAAAGGTGCACGCTTTCAGGTTCAGCACGCCGCCTGGTCCTGGCAGGAAGTACGGATCGGACTTCTCATACAGGGTGTGCGCCGCAGCGGAAGTTTCAGTGAACTTACGCTTGGGATTGAACGCCTTCAGCGTAAAGCCGTTGTCATCAATGATCCCCATCGCACAATCTGAGCCGGAGCCAGGGGTGGCGGCAATGGCAGCACACTCAAGGATCTTCCCGCAATGAAGTGCCAGACCTTCATCAAAGCCCTGCATTATTGGCAGCGCGGCGAAGCAGGCCGGATCGTAGGCACGTCCGCCCAGAACCACCTGCGCGCCAGCTTCGAGCGCACGCTGAAAAGGCTCGACGCCCATCTGCGCGACAATGTAGGTGCTCTCTTCAATTGCATCGTGAGTCAGTTCAGGCACAAAATCGAGCGCGGTGATTTTGCCGTTATCCAGCGCCTGATGAACGATTTCTTTGTCGACATCAGACGGGATTAACGCCATTGAGAAGGACAGTTTTTCTTCCTGTGCGATCTCATGGATTATCTGGCGACACCACTCCAGATGCGGAGCTGCGCCAGAACCACCGGCCGTGCCGATCACTACCGGGATGTTGTTCTTCACGCCTGCCACGATCATATAGCGCAGATCGCGTTTCACACCGGCCCGGTCGGTAAAGGGTTTACCCGCCCCCAGATAGTGGGGGCCTGGATCGGAGGAACCTGCGTCAACAGCAATAAGATCCGGTGACTCT
The DNA here is from genome assembly GCF_050434985.1 of Citrobacter sp. 506. Classification (NCBI taxonomy): domain Bacteria; kingdom Pseudomonadati; phylum Pseudomonadota; class Gammaproteobacteria; order Enterobacterales; family Enterobacteriaceae; genus Citrobacter; species Citrobacter sp. 506. Next base: position 1,523,174 of record NZ_JBNDJN010000001.1, on the reverse strand, counting down.
TCCATGGCTTTACGAAAACTTTCTTCCGGGAAGCCATAACCCAGGATAGCCGTAGGCGATAAGATCTTAAATGTGCGTGCCATCTCTTAATCCTTAGTTTGCAACAGCGCGATGGTGCGGTTCATTTCGTTAAACACGATGTTGAGACCTTCATCGAAACCCATACCCGGCTTGATCAGCATGCGCATTGGACGCGCAGCCAGCGCGACGTGTACGCAGGTACGCGCACTGATTTCCGTTTCGTTACAGGTACCGCCCTGATAGGCTTCCATTCCGTGTTTGTTGCAATACAGCACCGCATCGACGATGTTGTGAATACCGCCCAGATCCGGGGTCTTGATCTGCACCATGTGGCAACTGCCCGCGTCGGTGAAGTCCACGATATCCTGATAGGTGTTACACCATTCATCCGCAACAATTTTCACGCCGGAACCCAGACGGGTGAGCTCCTGAGTGATCTCGGTGAGCATGCGGATCTGATCCGGCTTGTTACCGGCATCTACCGGGCCTTCAATGTACAGCGGCAGGCCTTGAGCTTCGGCTTCCAGGCTGGCGATGTATTCGGCGCAACGCACCGGATCCATATCGAAGATCAGACCGATGGTGCCGTAGACATCAATATGCAGCGTCGGGTGATAGGTTTCGTTGGTGCGCAGGCTCAGGATGCGGTTTGATAACCAGCGGACGTACTCACGCAGTTTTTCGCCTTTGAAGCCCAGCTTCTCTTCTACGTTATTGATCAGCGCATGCGGCAGGACGTCCACACCTTTGAGGATCATCTTGTCGACAGCGATATAACGGTCGTCGCCGCTCTGGCCAAATAATGGAATGGCTTCCGGGACGCACGGCAGTTGCCATTCATCACAAACCACTTCTGCTTTCAGACGACCGGTAGCCAGTGCCGCCGCGTCGAGCAGCGCCTGAGACAGACCATAACGTACGGCGGTATGCAGCAGATGGCCGTCAATACGCAGTTCGTCAAAGAAACGGGCGTTGGTCAGGAACGAATCAACGTCGCGGCCTTCCAGCAGCGGTTTGATGTGATCGTTAAGGAACGGAATGAAGTTTTCAGCCAGGAACAGCGGATCGCGTCCACCTGCACCTGAATATTGCACCGCTGCACAATCGCCCACTGCTACTGCGCCGTTTTCCAGAATCAGCTGTACGGATACGCATTCACCCGCCTGACGAACAGACGTAAATCCAGGCGTTACCGGAGCGCCGGTATAGATAAACCCGTCATGACCGGCGCCGTTTTTGATGGCCTGCTGATCGTCAAAATAAAATGAGGAGTAGCCAGCTGTGAAAAGGGCCTGTTTAATTTTCATTATGGTCTTCCTATTAATTTACTGTGGGATACGGCGTTGATGTCATCAATGACCATCTGGAAAGAAGGCTTGCGGCCTTCGAAATGCGCGCGCTCTGCGACGTAGTCGTGGTGCAGGGCGAGAATGTCTTTCGGCAGCGGAACGGAGCCGGCTTCGAGAATACGGATGGCGCCTGTGTTATCGCGAACAGGCAGGATCTTACCGGCGTTACAGGCGGCAGGCGCGAAAGGTACATCCAGTACGCCTGCTTCAAAGGCCAGCACTGTACCGCGCGCAATGTCGCCATTGCCAAGTTCGAAGACTTTCTTCAGCACCGCGCGGACTTCGCTCTTAATCAGATCAACTTCCTGCTCCACGGCAGCGCACTGCGGGAATTTCTGGTCGCTGACCATGTTGAGCATCTGGCGTGAAGCTTTCAGACCCTGGGCGTTCGCTGCTGCCGTTGGGATACCGAACGCTTCGTGCGGACTTTTGGTGATCACTTTGGTGGCACCTGACATACCGGCAACCGCTGCGCCCCAGGCGATAACGGAGAAGGCTTTTGCTTCATCTTCCGGGAATCCGCCCATCCACTGGTGGAAAACGGTACTCAGTTCGTAATCGTCGAAGCCGTGGTTATGGAAATATTCGTGGGAAAGTTCGCGCAGCGCCTGAATCGCTGCAATATCCTGCGTCAGGCTACCGACCTGGCCGTAGCCAACGGTAATTGACTTGACGCCTTGTTCCAGAGCCAACAGACCTTCGATAATCGCCACCGAGTGGGACATAAACGGCGGGATCAAGGTGCCGGTCAGTGGGCCAAACGGTTCACGGTTGATACGAATACCGTTCTCTTCGTACATGCCCATCAGGCGGTCGCAGTACTGCCAGTCGCGGATGGATTTTTCCAGAGTGACACGTTTAGCGTAAGGAATGTTGTAGGAGATGCCGCCGCCTTCGTAGCTGGTAAAGCCACTGGCCATGGCGATTTCTGCCAGCAGGCGCGCATCCGGCGTGCCGTGACGAACCTGGATTGGTTTTTCCAGCGCTTCAGTCATACGACGGCAGGCAGCAACCCCGTGATTGACGACCGGTAAACCATTCAGCTTAGAAGTACCTGCTTCGATAGATTTCTGGATCCCGACGGCGGCTTCTTCATAGCGGTTCAGACGGGTATAGGCATCGATCGTACTCGGCAGGAGGTCGCACTCTTCCTGCAATGTTTTGAGCAGCGCAATATGCTCATCCATTAATGCTACGCCTGCGCGCGGCTGGCTCAGGGTTTTCCCTTCCTGATCGGCCTTCAGCAGAGCAAGGGAGAAGCGCTTATTATCCGGGATTGATTGCTGGTACTTCACGCCATCTTCGAAGTTCTCAACGTCTTTGCCGGTTTCCCAGGTTTGTAATACCTGATGCCTTTCGGTCATGAATTCGTCATGGGTCAATTTTTTATTTCGAAGTTCCATTCGTAGCTGCCTTAAGTTTTATAGGGTTAAACACTGAATGCTGGTGCGAGCAGCGGCTTGCGGGTACAGCCTGGCGACGTTTGCCAGTAGCGGGAGCAGGCCATTTGAATCGCGGTAATACTCAAACTGATTCGGTAACAAAATTCTTTTACCCTGGTCGTCCAGCTCCCGGTATTTGAGCCAGCTATGGATATCGAACTGGCTGGCGCGAGAGAGCCATCCCCCTGAACCGACGACTTTGCGTACGGTGGTGAGATCGCGACCCATCTGTAAATCCACGTTACCCACGCAGGTGCAAACCTGCTTTTTAGTGCCCGCGTGGCGCTCAGCGGCATAGCCCACGCACAAACCTGCCAGCAGGGTGTCGAAATATTTCTCCTCCTCGCTGAGCGGCAGGTAATCCGGTTGCCCAACCAGATGACGCAGGTAGCGGTAAAATGCTTCCTCGCGCTGCGGTTGTTGGGCGAAGATGACTTTCACCATATCCTGCGTGCTTTCTCCCACCACGACGGCGGAAACGCGCATTCCCAGGTCGCCTTCAACGGTACGTTTGACGAACGGTTCAGGAACACCATGCAGGACGGTATCGGGGGAGAGGGTATTCGCGCTGGCCGAATAGACATCCGTGGTGGCTCCGCCCATATCAATCAGCATGAATTCCTTCCATGCGCTGTCGTAATCGCTAATGGCTTTGACTAACTCATATACCGTCCATGGCGTCGGCATTGGCTCTTCACCGGTTTCGCCGACGATGACGTCCAGACCTTTACCTTTGACAATGCGTGACAAGAACACATCGCAAATCGCCTGGCGCGCGGCAAACGGATTCGGGTGATCGAGGTCAGGCAGAATGTTGTCTACCGTGGTCAGATCTTTGTGTCCCAGAATCGTTTGTATTTCGTCCTGAATGTCCCGGTTTCCGGCGTAGATAATGGCGCAATCAAGCGTTGAGCCTGCCAGCGCGTGCGCATTCGCCAGGCCGTAGCTTTCTTCGCCACCGTCTGTACCGCCGGTAAACAACAGAATGTCTGGCGGTGATGATTCCAGCTCCTGGATGTCATGCCGGTTCAGTTTGTACGAATAATATTGCGCGATTTTCGCTCCTGCCGAATGGGCGGTAACTTTTGCTGATTCCAGCGTAATGGAAGGCACCAGCCCCATTGCTGCAACGGCGAGTCCACCTTTGGCCGAGGAGGAGTATTTCAACTGCACTTCACCACTTTTCAGTAACGGGCGAGCATCGGCAACGTTCAGCACCTGATTCAGGCTGGCAAAAAAACCGTCTGCCAGATGATGTGTGGTGGTTGGGGTCAGGACATGGTTTACCAGGGTTAATTCCTCGCCTTCATGGGCGAAGAGGGCAGCCTTGGTCCATGTCGAGCCGATATCGACAGAAACTGTTTGCATCAGATAGCCTCTTCCAGGCAACGCTGCTCGAGGCCATTGTGTTGGCGAATATCATTGGTGATAAGCGCGCAGACATCTTCCAGGTCGTGGCTCGGTGCGAAGACGCGGTTAAAACCCATCTCCTTAAACTTCACTTCCACATCGCCGAAGTCATGTTTACCGACAACCAGGTTGCCACCGACGTACAGCAGAATGTCGCCGAGGCCGCGTTCGATGCAGCGCTCACGTAACCCGAGGCAGTCAATGTCGCCATGACCGTAGATAGAGGACACCACGATGGCATCGGCGCCTGTTTCAATCGCGGCATCAATATATTCATCCTGGCTCACCATCACCCCGAGGTTGATTACGTGAAAATCATGAGCAGTAAAAACGCGATCCAGAACTTTATTACCTACTGCATGGCAGTCAGCACCGATGACGCCAATAACAAGTGTAGATTTCTTCATGGGTAATCCTCTGTAGGGCTGATGGTCAATAAGTGAAAATTATTTTCTAATATTTAGAACATGGCTTGTGACAACCTCTTAATAGGGTCGGAGTTTCTGTGTAAGCGGAAAAGGAAGCAATTGATCTATTTTCAAAATATCCTGCGCAAAATGATTGTTATATTTTTTATTTGTAAAAATCCTTGTTTATCAGGTGGTTGGGTTTTGTTTTTGCGGCTTTTTGTAATTTACCAGGAAAATGACGAATAAATGACTTGCCATGTTTGTGATCGAAATCTTATTTTGTTGTGCGCCTCATTTATGCGTCATTTTTTATAATTTAAAAAATTACCTTTACTAAATAACTTGTGAACGGGATAACGGTTTTTTATTTTTTAATCTTATATGACATAATTATATTTTGTTAAATTTAAGATAAAAATGATAATGAATTGTTTGTGGCATATTTAAACGTTGCCACATAAGAGAAAAAGAGAAGTGAGTGATAACTTTCAGTGATGCTTTAAGCGATTCGCCTGCGCTGTGCTGAGGACGTCAAACCCAATGCGTCTGTCAATGAGGGACGCTTTCGCTTCCATTTGAGATAGTTACATCTTGGTGTTAATTATAAGTAAAATTTAAATGAATAATTTGTATGAAATAACAATTCCATGACTTGCTAAACAAAAAACTGTGAGCTACCCGGCAATAGTGACTCTTTATCTGCTGGCAATTTTGTCAGTCGGGCGGGTTAAAAGATCGTGTAGATTTAAATAAATATCCTATCATTTGTAGTAACGGCAATTACTCATTGAAAAACATACTGTTAACATGGCGTTCACTAGTCGCCTGACTGTTAAACACTATTAACATTAAATTTGAAAATTGATTTAAATCAATGTTTAAAACTTGGTAAACAGCCTCAAAAGAGGTTAAATTGCTGCAGATCAAATTGGTCTGAAAGTGATAAATTAGCTATAAATTGATCACTATCGAAAAATGCAAATTTACCTCGATAAAAACCTGTTTATTGTAAGGATTTTACGGCGTAATATAATTGCGGGATCAATTTGAGTGTTTTATTAACATGTTTGTAACCTTTCATCATTGTCCTTTCTTCAAATGAGAAGAAAGAGCAGCGGCGGAGGGAAGCAGATAAATTTGTATTGGGGCATGCGTGTGACCCTTTCTAACGGGGTTCACTCTCGGAGTCTTCATGCGATGAGCAAGGAGTCATGATGTTAGATATAGTCGAACTGTCGCGCTTACAGTTTGCCTTGACCGCGATGTACCACTTCCTGTTTGTGCCACTGACGCTAGGTATGGCGTTCTTGCTGGCCATCATGGAAACGGTCTACGTCCTTTCCGGCAAACAGATTTATAAAGATATGACCAAGTTCTGGGGCAAGTTGTTTGGTATCAACTTCGCTCTGGGTGTGGCAACCGGTCTGACCATGGAGTTCCAGTTCGGGACTAACTGGTCTTACTACTCCCACTATGTAGGGGATATTTTCGGTGCGCCGCTGGCGATCGAAGGTTTGATGGCCTTCTTCCTCGAATCCACCTTTGTAGGTCTGTTCTTCTTCGGCTGGGACCGTTTGGGTAAAGTCCAGCATATGTGCGTCACCTGGCTGGTGGCCCTGGGTTCTAACCTGTCCGCACTGTGGATTCTGGTTGCGAACGGCTGGATGCAAAACCCAATCGCTGCGGATTTCAACTTTGAAACCATGCGCATGGAGATGCTGAGCTTCTCTGAACTGGTGCTCAACCCGGTAGCACAGGTGAAATTTGTTCACACTGTGGCATCTGGTTATGTTTGTGGCGCGATGTTCGTTCTGGGGATCAGCTCCTACTATATGCTGCGCGGTCGTGACTTCGCGTTTGCTAAACGTTCTTTTGCAATCGCCGCCAGCTTTGGTATGGCTGCTATTCTGTCTGTTATCGTTCTGGGTGATGAATCCGGTTACGAAATGGGCGACGTGCAGAAAACCAAACTCGCTGCTATTGAAGCAGAATGGGAAACGCAGCCTGCACCGGCTTCCTTTACCCTGTTCGGTATTCCGGACCAGGATGCGCAGGAAAACCATTTTGCGATTCAAATTCCTTATGCGCTGGGCATCATTGCCACCCGCTCTGTTGATACACCGGTCATTGGTCTGAAAGACCTGATGGTGCAGCACGAAGAGCGCATCCGTAACGGGATGAAAGCGTATCAACTGCTGGAAGAACTGCGTGCGGGTACTACCGATCAGGCCGTTCGTGACCAGTTCAACAGCATGAAGAAAGACCTGGGTTATGGTCTGCTGCTGAAACGCTATACGGATAACGTCACCGACGCGACCGAAGCGCAAATTCAGCAGGCAACGAAAGATTCTATTCCTCGCGTTGCGCCGCTGTACTTCGCTTTCCGTATTATGGTGGCGTGCGGCATTCTGATGCTGGCAATCATCGCAGTGTCCTTCTGGACCGTGATTCGTAACCGTATCGGTGAGAAAAAATGGCTGCTGCGCACCGCGCTGTATGCGATTCCTCTGCCGTGGATTGCCATTGAATCCGGTTGGTTTGTTGCAGAGTACGGCCGCCAACCGTGGGCGATTGGTGAAGTGTTACCAACAGCCGTAGCGAACTCTTCGCTGACCGCTGGCGACCTCATCTTCTCGATGCTGTTGATTTGCGGCCTGTATACCCTGTTCCTGGTGGCTGAACTGTATCTGATGTTCAAGTTCGCACGCCTTGGGCCGAGTAGCCTGAAAACCGGTCGTTATCACTACGAGCAGTCCACTGTGACTTCTCAGCCGGCACGCTAAGACAGGAGTCGTCAAATGATCGATTATGAAGTATTGCGTTTTATCTGGTGGCTGCTGGTTGGCATTCTGCTGATTGGTTTCGCGGTCACTGATGGCTTCGACATGGGGGTGGGCATGCTCACCCGTTTCCTCGGTCGTAATGATACCGAGCGTCGAATTATGATTAACTCCATCGCCCCGCACTGGGACGGTAACCAGGTTTGGCTCATCACCGCGGGTGGCGCACTGTTCGCTGCCTGGCCGATGGTGTATGCCGCTGCGTTCTCCGGTTTCTATGTGGCGATGATCCTGGTACTGGCGTCTTTGTTCTTCCGTCCGGTCGGTTTTGATTACCGCTCTAAGATTGAAGACATGCGCTGGCGCAACATGTGGGACTGGGGCATCTTCATTGGTAGCTTCGTTCCACCGCTGGTTATTGGCGTGGCGTTCGGCAACCTGCTGCAAGGGGTTCCGTTCCACGTAGACGACTACATGCGTTTGTACTACACCGGTAACTTCTTCCAGTTGCTGAATCCGTTTGGTCTGCTGGCGGGTGTCGTGAGTGTTGGGATGATCATCACCCAGGGCGCGACCTATCTGCAGATGCGTACGGTAGGTGAACTGCATCTGCGTGCGCGTGCAACGTCGCAGGTTGCGGCACTGGTCACTATGGTCTGCTTCGCGCTGGCTGGTGTGTGGGTGATTTACGGTATTGACGGTTATGTTGTGACCTCAGCACTGGATCATCATGCCGCCTCTAACCCGCTGACCAAAGAAGTGGCTCGCGTGGCTGGCGCATGGATGGTGAACTTTAACAATGCACCTATCCTGTGGCTGGTTCCTGCACTGGGCGTAGTTCTGCCGCTGTTGACCATCCTGACTTCTCGTATGGAGAAAGGGGCATGGGCGTTCGTCTTCTCTTCACTGACGTTAGCCTGCATCATCCTGACGGCTGGTATCGCAATGTTCCCGTTTGTGATGCCATCCAGCACCATGATGAACGCAAGTCTGACCATGTGGGATGCAACGTCCAGCCAGCTGACGCTGAATCTGATGACGTATGTAGCTTGTGTGTTCGTTCCGATCATTCTGCTGTACACCGGCTGGTGTTACTGGAAGATGTTCGGTCGCATCACCAAAGAAGATATTGAAAGCAACACCCACTCTCTGTACTAAGTAAGGAGCTTAAAATGTGGTATTTCGCATGGATTTTGGGAACGCTTCTTGCCTGTGCATTTGGGATAATCACAGCGCTGGCGCTTGAGCACGTTGAATCAGGCAAAGCCGGACAAGAAGATAGCTGATGACCAACATTATCGCGATGCAGTATAACGCGATGGATAAGCGCCCCTTGCGGGCGCTTTCCTTTGTGCTGGCAATCGTGTTGGCTGGCTGCATATTCTGGGATCCGTCACGTTTCGCGGCCAAAACCAGTGAGCTGGAAATCTGGCATGGTCTCCTGCTGATGTGGGCGGTCTGCGCAGGCATCATTCACGGCGTTGGTTTTCGTCCACGCGCCGTACACTGGCAGGGCATTTTCTGCCCGCTAATCGCGGATATCGTCCTGGTTGTTGGTCTGATTTTCTTCTTCTTTTGAATAAGAAACATCCTTAAATATTTATGGGCTTGCATAAGCCCATAAATTTTTACTCTCCGTTTACTTTCCCCCATTCCAAACCACCATTCCCGCGCGTATAGTAGCGAAGTTTGAAAGCATTAACCTAAGGTTGTGCCCTGGAGTTGTGTGCGGTGGCGACACTGGACCATCAGGACGCAACTTAATTGCATTACCGGGATGTAAAGTGAATACAGCGCGATATACAACGACATTCTTGAAGCATCGCGGCGGCAAGAACGCGAGTCACCAGGCGCTTACAAAGTTAAGCGACCGGTGTGAGTGGGCGAAGCCAACAAAGAGGCAGTAAGAATGAACAAGTATATGTTTCGATGGCCGGTTCGTGTCTACTATGAAGACACCGATGCCGGTGGGGTGGTATACCACGCCAGCTACGTCGCTTTTTACGAAAGAGCACGCACAGAAATGCTGCGTCATCATCACTTCAGTCAGCAGGTCCTGTTGGCCGAACGTGTAGCCTTTGTGGTGCGCAAGATGACGCTGGAGTATTTTGCGCCTGCCCGGCTCGACGATATGCTCGAAGTCCAAACCGAAATTACGTCAATGCGTGGCACCTCATTGGTTTTCACGCAACGCATTGTCAACGCAGAGAACACCGTGCTGAATGAAGCCGAAGTTCTGATTGTTTGCGTTGATCCACTCAAAATGAAGCCTCGTGCGCTTCCCAAGTCTATTGTCGCGGAGTTTAAGCAGTGACTGACATGAATATCCTTGATTTGTTCCTGAAGGCAAGCCTTCTGGTTAAACTTATCATGTTGATTTTGATTGGTTTCTCAATCGCATCCTGGGCCATTATTATCCAGCGGACCCGTATTCTTAATGCGGCTTCACGTGAAGCTGAAGCATTTGAAGACAAGTTCTGGTCCGGCATTGAATTGTCGCGCCTGTATCAGGAAAGCCAGGGGCGTCGTGATAATCTGGTGGGTTCGGAACAAATTTTCTACAGCGGATTCAAAGAGTTTGCGCGTCTGCATCGGGCGAATAGTCATGCGCCGGAAGCGGTCGTTGAGGGGGCATCCCGTGCGATGCGTATCTCGATGAACCGTGAACTGGAAACGCTGGAAACGCATATTCCATTCCTCGGCACCGTAGGCTCTATCAGCCCGTATATCGGTCTGTTCGGTACCGTTTGGGGGATCATGCACGCATTTATCGCGTTAGGCGCGGTAAAACAGGCAACGCTGCAAATGGTCGCACCGGGTATCGCGGAAGCGTTGATTGCAACGGCTATCGGTCTGTTTGCGGCAATCCCGGCGGTTATGGCTTACAACCGACTGAATCAGCGCGTGAACAAGCTGGAACTGAATTACGACAACTTTATGGAAGAGTTCACCGCGATTCTGCACCGCCAGGCGTTTACCGTTAGCGAGAGCAACAAGGGGTAAGCCATGGCCAGAACGCGTGGACGAGGTCGTCGCGAACTCAAGTCCGAAATCAATATTGTACCGCTGCTCGACGTACTACTGGTGCTGTTGCTGATCTTTATGGCAACCGCGCCGATTATTACGCAGAGTGTGGAAGTCGACCTGCCGGATGCGACCGAATCGCAAGCTGTCAGCAGTAACGACGAACCGCCGGTCATTATTGAAGTTTCCGGGATAGGGCAATACAGCGTGGTCGTTGAGAAAGATCGTATGGATCAACTGCCGCCGGAGCAGGTTATCGCGGAAGCGAAAAGTCGCCTGCAGACCAATCCGAAAACGGTCTTTTTAATCGGTGGTGCGAAAGACGTGCCTTATGATGAAATAATTAAAGCGCTGAACTTGTTACACAGTGCAGGCGTAAAATCGGTTGGCTTGATGACGCAGCCAATCTGATGACTGCGTTTTGCTGGCTTGAAAGATAGCGCGTAACAGGCGAACAGTTTTTTGGGAACCGAGAGTGTCAAAGGCAACCGAACAAAACGACAAGCTCAAAAGGGCGATAATTATTTCAGCTGTGCTGCATGTCATTTTATTTGCAGCGCTGATCTGGAGTTCGTTCGATGAGCACATTGATGCTTCAGCCGGCGGCGGTGGCGGTTCGTCCATCGACGCCGTTATGGTCGATCCTGGCGCCGTTGTGCAACAGTACGACAGGCAGCAGCAACAGCAGGCAAGTGCTAAACGTGCAGAAGAGCAGCGTGAAAAACAGGCGCAGCAGCAAGCTGAGGAACTTCGCGAGAAGCAGGCGGCCGAGCAAGAGCGACTGAAGCAACTTGAAAAAGAACGTTTAGCCGCGCAGGAAAAAGTGCGCGAACAGGCGGAACAGCAGAAACAGGCCGAAGCCGCCGCCGCGAAAGCGCAAGAGCAACAGAAACAGGCTGAAGAAGCTGCGGCGAAGGCTGCTGCAGACGCGAAGGCCAAAGCTGATGCTCAGGCGAAACAAGCGGCAGATGCCGCGAAGAAAGCCGCTGCGGACGCACAGAAAAAAGCAGAGGCTGAAGCCGCTAAAGCCGCCGCTGATGCGAAGAAAATTGCCGAAGCACAAGCTGCTAAGGCTGCCGCAGACGCTGCGAAGAAAGCTCAGGCTGAAGCCGCTAAGCAAGCAGCAGCCGAGAAAGCTGCTGCAGAGAAAGCAGAAAAAGCCGCTGCCGCGAAAGCTGCCGCTGCTGAAAAGGCTGCGGCTGATAAGAAAGCCGCAGCGGAAAAAGCAGCAGCAGATAAAAAAGCTGCAGCCGAGAAAGCCGCTGCCGATAAGAAAGCTGCGGCAGATAAAGCGGCGGCTGCGAAAAAGGCTGCGGCCGAAAAAGCAGCTGCAGCCTCTGGCGTTGACGACTTGTTAGGCGACTTAAGCTCCGGTAAGAATGCACCGAAATCGGGTGGTGGAGCGAAAGGAAACGGTCAACCGGCGAAAGATAGTGGTACAAGTGGTGCAAATGGCGGTGCATCTGGCGCTGATATCAGTGCTTACGCATCTCAAATTCGTAATGCGATCCAGAGCCGTCTGTATGGTGCCGATTTGTATGCGGGTAAATCTTGCGTATTACATATCAAGTTAGCACCCGATGGTCTGTTACTGGATGTGACCGAAGAGGGCGGAGATCCGGCATTGTGCCAGGCTGCGCTGACGGCTGCGAAAACAGCCAGAATTCCTAAACCGCCTAGCCAGGCTGTTTATGAAAAAGTAAAAGATGCCAAGCTGGACTTTAAACTGTAATAACGTCCCTGAGAATTCAGGGGAAACGGTCTAAGGTTGAGACAGCGTTCTGGTAGTTTTGTGTATTTGAGTTTGTTAACATTCTGCTAAATTATCGTGGGCTTTCCGTCCAGATAAGGGAGATATGATGAAGCAGGCATTACGAGTAGCATTTGGTTTTCTGATGCTGTGGGCAGCGGTGCTGCACGCAGAAGTACGTATCGAGATCACCCAGGGGGTGGACTCGGCACGCCCGATTGGTGTTGTCCCCTTCCAGTGGGCAGGGCCGGGTGCTGCACCTGAAGATATCGGTGGTATCGTAGGCGCTGACCTGCGTAACAGCGGTAAATTTAATCCGTTAGACCGTTCTCGCCTGCCGCAGCAGCCGGGTACCGCACAGGAAGTTCAACCTGCCGCATGGTCTGCGCTGGGTATTGATGCCGTGGTAGTAGGTCAGGTTACGCCTAATCCGGATGGTTCCTACAGCGTTGCTTATCAACTGGTAGATACCGGTGGCGCACCGGGTACCGTACTGGCACAGAATACCTATAAAGTGAACAAGCAGTGGTTGCGTTACGCGGGCCATACTGCAAGTGACGAAGTGTTTGAAAAACTGACCGGTATTAAAGGTGCATTCCGTACCCGTATCGCTTATGTTGTTCAGACGAACGGTGGCCAGTTCCCGTACGAATTACGTGTATCCGACTATGATGGCTACAACCAGTTCGTGGTACACCGTTCTCCGCAGCCGCTGATGTCTCCGGCATGGTCTCCGGACGGTTCAAAGCTGGCATACGTCACTTTCGAAAGCGGTCGTTCTGCGCTGGTTATTCAGACGTTGTCTAATGGCGCGGTTCGTCAGGTAGCGTCGTTCCCACGTCACAACGGTGCACCTGCGTTTTCTCCGGATGGCAGCAAACTGGCGTTTGCCCTGTCTAAAACCGGTAGCCTGAACCTGTATGTCATGGACATTGGTTCCGGTCAGATCCGTCAGGTGACGGATGGTCGCAGCAACAACACGGAACCTACCTGGTTCCCGGACAGCCAAAACCTGGCCTTTACCTCTGACCAGGCCGGTCGTCCGCAGGTATATAAAGTTAACGTCAACGGCGGTGCTCCGCAGCGTATTACCTGGGAAGGTTCGCAAAACCAGGATGCGGATGTGAGCAGCGACGGTAAGTTTATGGTAATGGTAAGCTCAGCCAATGGTCAGCAGCACATTGCCAAACAAGATCTGGTAGCGGGTGGCGTACAAGTCCTGTCGTCAACGTTCCTGGATGAAACGCCAAGTCTGGCACCTAACGGCACTATGGTAATCTACAGCTCTTCTCAGGGGATGGGATCCGTGCTGAATTTGGTTTCTACAGATGGGCGTTTCAAAGCGCGTCTTCCGGCAACTGATGGTCAGGTTAAATTCCCTGCCTGGTCGCCGTATCTGTGATAATAAATAATTGATTAATAAAGGAATCATTGAAATGCAACTGAACAAAGTGCTGAAAGGGCTGATGATTGCTCTGCCTGTTATGGCTATTGCAGCGTGTTCTTCTAACAAGAACGCCAGCAATGACGGCAGCGAAGGCATGCTGGGTGCCGGCACTGGTATGGATGCAAACGGCAGCGGCAACATGTCTTCTGAAGAGCAAGCGCGTCTTCAGATGCAACAGCTGCAGCAGAACAACATCGTTTACTTCGATCTGGACAAGTACGATATCCGTTCTGACTTCGCTGCAATGCTGGATGCTCACGCTAACTTCCTGCGTAGCAACCCGTCTTACAAAGTCACCGTAGAAGGTCATGCGGACGAACGTGGTACTCCTGAGTACAACATCTCCCTGGGTGAGCGTCGTGCGAACGCCGTTAAGATGTACCTGCAGGGTAAAGGCGTTTCTGCTGACCAGATCTCCATCGTTTCTTACGGTAAAGAAAAACCTGCAGTACTGGGTCATGACGAAGCGGCTTACGCCAAAAACCGTCGCGCCGTACTGGTTTACTAAGAGAATTGCATGAGCAGTAACTTCAGACATCACCTGTTGAGTCTGTCGTTACTGGTTGGCATAGCGGCCCCCTGGGCCGCTTTTGCACAGGCGCCAATCAGTAGTGTCGGCTCAGGCTCGGTCGAAGACCGTGTCACTCAACTCGAGCGTATTTCTAACGCTCACAGTCAGCTTTTAACCCAACTCCAGCAACAACTCTCCGATAATCAGTCCGATATCGATTCCCTGCGTGGTCAAATTCAGGAAAATCAATATCAGCTGAATCAGGTTGTTGAGCGACAGAAGCAGATATTGCTGCAGATGAATAATCTTGGCAGCGGTAGTGCGCCTGCGGCACAGTCTACAGGTGGCGATCAGAGTGGGGCGGCAACCCCTGCACCTGATGCGGGAGCTGCAGCAACGTCAGGGGCTCCCGTGCAAACTGGCGATGCGAATACCGATTACAATGCAGCGATTGCTCTGGTGCAGGATAAATCCCGCCAGGATGACGCGATTGAAGCATTCCAGAACTTCATCAAAAAGTACCCGGACTCTACTTACCTGCCCAATGCGAATTACTGGCTGGGTCAGTTGAATTACAACAAGGGTAAAAAAGATGATGCTGCGTTCTATTTTGCTTCGGTAGTTAAAAACTTCCCAAAATCACCTAAGGCTGCAGACGCGATGTATAAAGTCGGCGTCATCATGCAGGACAAAGGTGACACAGCAAAAGCTAAAGCGGTTTATCAGCAGGTTATCACTAAATATCCTGGCACTGATGGCGCGAAACAAGCGCAAAAACGCCTTGGCGCGATGTAATGACCACCATGCGACCAGAAATCGTGTTATTTCTGGTCGTGTCGTGTGATTCCTAAGCAGTTGAGTTATTTACATCGAAATTTTTGTTGCGCTAAAATCTGAAATCAGTAATATATGCCGCCGTTGCCAAGGGATATCAAACAGCCCGAAAGCGGCGAAAAAAGTGGGGCGTTAGCTCAGTTGGTAGAGCAGTTGACTTTTAATCAATTGGTCGCAGGTTCGAATCCTGCACGCCCCACCACTTAATGCAGTATCCAGCGTAGTATCGGGTGATTAGCTCAGCTGGGAGAGCACCTCCCTTACAAGGAGGGGGTCGGCGGTTCGATCCCGTCATCACCCACCACTCGGGGCGTTAGCTCAGTTGGTAGAGCAGTTGACTTTTAATCAATTGGTCGCAGGTTCGAATCCTGCACGCCCCACCAACTTTAACATTGTACTCAGGTGTTAAACGTGAAGGATAACGTTGCTTTAGCAACGGCCCGTTAGGGCGAGACGAAGTCGAGTCATCCTGCACGCCGCCATATCAATTGTTATATTGGTGTCGAGTAAAGAATTTTTCAGGTGACATCCGAGCGGGTCGTTAGCTCAGTTGGTAGAGCAGTTGACTTTTAATCAATTGGTCGCAGGTTCGAATCCTGCACGACCCACCATCCTGGATAATTGAAGTAGTAAACCCCATACGGGGGCGTTAGCTCAGTTGGTAGAGCAGTTGACTTTTAATCAATTGGTCGCAGGTTCGAATCCTGCACGCCCCACCAGTGTAAAAAGGCGCCCTAAAGGCGCCTTTTTGCTATCTGCGATTTATAAGATTGCCTGATGTCCTTTGCTTATCAGTCTACAGACGACACTACTCGCGTTGGCCGGATAAGACGTCAGACGCCATCCGGCATTCATCACACGCAATTATTGTGACTTTTCTGCGCCAATCCGCTATCTTGTTTAGCATACAAAACAAATCAAACCGAATATGGCGTGCGTCACGCTTTTAATCGGTTATTTCGTTAAGCCAGTGAAACGAGAAAGCAAGATGAGCGTGATGTTTGATCCAGAAGCAGCAATTTATCCGTTTCCGCCGAAGCCAGTACCGCTAAGTGTGGATGAAAAGCAATTTTATCGTGAAAAAATCAAGCGCCTGCTGAAAGAGCGTGATGCCGTTATGGTCGCGCATTATTACACCGATCCTGAAATTCAGCAGTTAGCGGAAGAGACCGGGGGCTGTATTTCTGATTCTCTGGAGATGGCGCGGTTCGGTGCAAAGCATTCTGCCTCTACGCTGCTGGTTGCGGGCGTGAGGTTTATGGGAGAAACAGCCAAAATTCTCAGCCCGGAAAAGACCATCCTGATGCCGACCTTACAGGCGGAATGTTCATTAGATCTGGGCTGTCCGATTGACGCGTTCAGCGCATTTTGCGACGCGCATCCGGATCGTACCGTGGTGGTTTACGCCAATACCTCTGCTGCCGTTAAAGCACGTGCGGACTGGGTCGTGACTTCCAGTATCGCGGTTGAACTTATTGAACATCTTGATAGTTTAGGTGAAAAAATCATCTGGGCTCCGGACAGACATCTGGGCAACTACGTGCAAAAACAGACCGGCGCAGACGTGCTCTGTTGGCAGGGGGCCTGTATCGTCCACGACGAGTTTAAAACCCAGGCTTTAACACGCATGAAAGGGCTTTACCCTGATGCCGCGGTGCTGGTGCACCCGGAGTCCCCTCAGTCTATCGTTGATATGGCAGATGCGGTTGGCTCAACCAGCCAGCTCATCAACGCGGCTAAATCGTTACCGCATAAGCAGTTGATTGTGGCGACTGACCGGGGCATTTTTTACAAAATGCAGCAGGCCGTTCCGGATAAAGAGCTGCTTGAAGCTCCGACGGCTGGCGAGGGGGCAACCTGTCGCAGCTGTGCGCATTGTCCGTGGATGGCGATGAATGGCCTGAAAGCGATTGCTGAGGGCCTGGAACATGGCGGCGCGGCTCATGAGATACATGTTGAGGACTCGCTGAGAGAAGGGGCGCTGTTGCCGTTAAACCGTATGTTGGAATTTGCGGCTACACTTCGAGCGTAATTATTTATTTTTGCTCTGGGGGAAAAGATGGACTTTTTTAGCACGCAGAACATTCTGGTACATATTCCTATTGGCGCGGGTGGTTACGATTTGTCGTGGATCGAAGCCGTGGGAACGATCGCCGGGTTGCTGTGTATTGGCCTGGCGAGCCTTGAGAAAATCAGCAATTACTTCTTCGGTCTGATAAACGTCACGCTGTTTGCAATTATCTTCTTTCAGATCCAGCTCTATGCCAGCTTGTTGCTGCAAGTTTTCTTCTTTGCCGCAAATATCTACGGCTGGTATGCCTGGTCCCGGCAAACCAACCAGCATGAAGCGGAACTGAAAATTCGCTGGCTACCGCTTCCAAAAGCGATCGGCTGGCTGGCGGCTTGCGTGGTGGCGATCGGCCTGATGTCGATCTATATCGATCCGGTCTTTGCGTTCCTGACAGGCATTGCAGTGAATATTATGCAGGCATTGGGATTACATGTTGTTGTGCCTGAACTACAACCCGATGCATTCCCGTTCTGGGACTCCTGCATGATGGTGCTGTCGATTGCGGCGATGATCCTGATGACGCGCAAATACGTTGAAAACTGGCTGCTGTGGGTGATCATTAACGTCATTAGCGTGGTGATCTTCGCCCTGCAAGGCGTATATGCCATGTCGCTGGAATATATGATCCTGACGGTTATCGCCCTGAACGGTAGCAGGATGTGGATTAACAGCGCGCGTGAGCGGGGTTCCCACGCGCTTTCTCATTAATGGTGATGATGTGAATGGCCGGACACGCCCTGATACAGGTGACAGTCCGGCCCATTGCACGGCTGATACTCCATCTGGATTGTGGCGTGTTCAATCTGGTAGTGATGGATAAGGAAATGCTGAATACGCTCCAGCAACGCATCGTGATCGTGTGGCGGGATCACCTGAACATGCAGCGTCATTACCGGTTTTTCGCCCACCATCCAGACATGGACATGGTGAACGTTGCGGACTTCAGGAATATCCCGGCTGAGATGGCGCTGCAGTGCGGCGATATCCAGCGTCAGCGGGGCACCTTCCAGTAATTCATTAACGCTATCTTTAAGCAATCGCCAGGCGCTACGCAGCACCAGCACGGAAACCAGAATCGAGAGAATTGGGTCCGCGGGCGTCCAGCCCGTCCAGATAATAATCAGCGCAGCGATGATTGCCCCGACCGAGCCGAGTAAATCGCCCATCACATGCAGCGCCGCGGCGCGGACGTTCAGATTTTTCTCTTCACTGCCGCGATGTAAAACCCAAAAAGCGAGCACGTTGGCCAGTAGACCCGCGACAGCAATAACCATCATCATACCGCCAGCCACGGGGCGAGGTGTCTGGAAGCGCTCAATCGCCTCCCAGACGATTAAAATGGTGATAACGACCAATGCGATGGCATTAACAAATGCGGCCAGCGTCGTGAGCCTCAGCCAGCCGAAGGTGTGTCGTATTGTGGGCGGGCGACGGGAAAACCGGACGGCCAGCAGCGCGAAAAGCAGCGCCGCAGCATCCGTAAGCATATGCCCGGCGTCGGCCAGCAAGGCCAGTGAACCAGAAAGTATTCCACCCACCACTTCAACCAACATAAATCCGGCTGTAATGCAGAATGCGAACATCAGTCGGCGGGCATTATTGTCCTTGGGTTGCTCAGAGGAAGTATGAGTATGTGCGTGCGCCATTATGCCATCCCTTTGTTATTCTCATCTTTACTGTATGCCATCATACCGTTTTTGGGATGATAAAATTAAAAAGGAGAGCTATTGCTCTCCCGTTATTAGCTTTAATTTCAGCGTTACTGCGTGGTGCCATCAGTTTTTGTGTCAACATCATTGTTGATGCCGTTTCCGGTCTCAACCTTCTTATTCACATCAGGGCAGCGACCGTCCTTACACATCGTGTTTTTGTGCATCTCATCTTTGGTCATCCCTTCATGGTTCATTGATGAACCGTCTGGGTGCAGCATTGTGCCACCTGAATTCACGTTACTGTTGTCGACATTATTTGGCGCCACGTTTTCGCGGGCGTCTGGGGCGACTTGTCCTGCATCAGCCGAGGAATTTGCCTGACCGTTATTGGACTGCGCGTTGCTTTCAGCAGCCAGTGCCGCGCCGCTGGCGAGGCTGAGTGTAGCGGTAAGGAAGAGTGAAGCCAGCTTTGTCATATGCATAATATGCTCCTGTTAAGGTCGATATGTCGGATAACGTCTTCCAACAGTGCATGTGCCAGTTACATCATTAATATGTGGTTAATCGTTTTGCTATGGAAATTAAAACCAGCATAGAATCTTGAAATCTATGAAAATTAAAGCTGTTACAGTTAGAAATTGTAGTTTGGATCTCGTTTTTCGCTACTTTATTGCGTTTTTTTGGCCAATTCCAGGATTAATCCGTCCAAAGTGTAAAACCCCGTTTACACTTTATGACTGAAGATATAGATTGGAGGGATTGCATTCATTTATATAAGTATGGCAACGCTGGAATAATCATGAATTATCAGAACGACGATTTACGCATTAAAGAGATCAACGAGTTATTACCACCAGTCGCACTGCTGGAAAAATTCCCCGCTACTGAAAATGCCGCTAATACGGTGGCTCATGCCCGTAAGGCGATTCATAAAATTCTGAAAGGGAGCGACGATCGCCTTCTGGTGGTGATTGGGCCGTGCTCTATTCATGATCCGGCAGCAGCCAAAGAGTATGCCACTCGTCTGCTGGCGCTGCGCGAAGCGTTAAAAGGTGAGCTTGAAATCGTCATGCGCGTCTATTTTGAAAAACCGCGTACCACCGTTGGCTGGAAAGGGCTTATCAACGACCCGCACATGGACAACAGCTTCCAGATCAATGATGGGCTGCGCATTGCGCGTAAACTGCTGCTGGATATCAACGACAGCGGATTGCCGACAGCGGGTGAATTCCTCGATATGATCACCCCACAATATCTCGCCGATCTGATGAGCTGGGGCGCGATTGGGGCACGTACAACAGAATCTCAGGTGCACCGCGAGCTGGCATCGGGTCTGTCCTGCCCGGTTGGTTTTAAAAACGGTACCGATGGCACCATCAAAGTGGCGATTGATGCAATCAACGCTGCAGGGGCACCGCACTGCTTCCTGTCTGTCACCAAATGGGGGCATTCAGCGATCGTGAATACCAGTGGTAATGGCGATTGCCATATCATTCTGCGCGGTGGCAAAGAGCCGAACTACAGCGCCCAGCACGTTGCGGACGTGAAAGAAGGTCTGGTCAAAGCAGGACTCTCTGCGCAAGTGATGATCGACTTCAGCCATGCCAACTCCAGCAAGCAGTTCAAAAAGCAGATGGATGTTGCGAAGGATGTTTGCGGACAAGTCGCCGGTGGCGAAAAAGCAATTATTGGCGTGATGATCGAAAGCCATTTGGTGGAAGGTAATCAGAATCCAGATAGCGGTGAGCCGCTGACCTACGGTAAGAGTATCACCGACGCCTGCATTGGCTGGGAAGATACCGATGCGGTGTTGCGTCAACTGGCGGATGCGGTAAAAGCGCGTCGCGGTTAACCAAGTCCCCTGGGCCTGAGAAGCGTAGCGCCATCAGGCATTCCGTTGCAGACTGCCGGATGGGGCGATGTCTTATTTGGCCTACATTTTCTGGTCGTGTCGAAATAAAAAAAGCGTGGAGAAATCCACGCTTTGTCTTTAACTTACCGCGAAAATTACTTCGCTTTACCCTGGTTCGCAACGGCCGCCGCTTTTGCTGCGATCTCGTCAGCGTTACCCAGATAGTAGTGTTTGATCGGCTTGAAGTTTTCGTCGAACTCATACACCAGCGGTACGCCGGTCGGGATGTTCAGTTCAAGGATCTCATCTTCGCCCATGTTATCCAGGTATTTAACCAGCGCACGCAGAGAGTTACCGTGAGCGGCGATAATTACGCGCTCACCGCTTTTCATGCGCGGCAGAATGGTTTCATTCCAGTAAGGGATAACGCGATCGATGGTCAGCGCCAGGCTTTCGGTAACCGGTAATTCTTTGTCGGTCAGCTTCGCGTAACGCGGATCGTGACCCGGGTAACGCTCGTCGTCTTTGGTCAGTTCCGGCGGGGTAACCGCAAAGCCGCGACGCCACTGCTTAACCTGCTCATCACCGTATTTTTCCGCGGTTTCTGCTTTGTTCAAACCCTGCAGCGCACCGTAATGGCGTTCGTTCAGTTTCCAGGATTTCTCAACCGGCAGCCAGGCCTGATCCAGTTCGTCCAGTACGTTCCACAGGGTGTGGATGGCACGTTTCAGCACAGAGGTATAAGCAAAATCGAAGCTGTAGCCTTCCTCTTTCAGCAGTTTTCCTGCCGCTTTTGCTTCGCCCACGCCTTTCTCGGACAGATCAACATCATACCAACCGGTAAAACGGTTTTCGTTGTTCCACTGACTTTCACCGTGACGTACCAGAACCAGCTTAGTTACAGCCATACATTCACTCCTATAAATCATATCGAATGATAATAATTCTCATTATATTGCCGTAATCCGTCAGCGGCAATGCTTATCCTTATACAATAGCGAAAATTAGTCATTAATGTAAGAAACATGTAAATGAGAGGTTGTTTAGGGAGAGCAAGGTGAGTGACTGAACACCCGAGAGTAAAGGGGCGAGATTTTCAGTGAATGCAGAGCCTGAAAATTGTTCAAAATGTGAAAATCCTCATACCAAAAAGTCAATCAAACGGAATTCAAGTACCTTACTCATTACTGCCTTTGAATGTCTTCAAGTATGCTATTCATAATTTCTGAGTAAATGTTCGAACGATTAATTTTCCGTCAAAGAATTTCACAATAATTCATTTCCTTATCAGATTTCATATTTGAGGATATTTATCATGTCAGGTGCAATAAGCTCTCTGGAAAGGGTGATCTTACCTGTTGCCGTAAAACTGGGAAAACAGGTACATGTCAATGCCATTAAAAATGGCTTTATCAGGTTAATGCCTTTAACGCTGGTTGGGGCAATGTTTGTTCTTATTAACAATGTGCTACTTAATTTTGGTGAAGGATCATTCTTCTGGTCAATGGGGGTGCGGCTGGATGGAGGAACAATTGCTTCTCTGGAACAATTAAAAGTCATTGGTGGCAGCGTTTATAACGGCACGCTGGGGATAATGTCATTAATGACACCATTTTTTATTGGTATGGCACTTGCTGAAGAGCGTAAAGTCGATGCTCTGGCCGCTGGCTTATTATCAATCGCGTCTTTTATGACCGTAACACCATTTACCGTAGAGCAGGCGAGTGCCATTGGCGCAAACTGGCTTGGCGGCGCGAATATTATCTCAGGGATTGTAATAGGTCTGGTCGTTGCTGAGATGTTTGCTTTTATTATCCGCCGTCAATGGGTTATCAAGCTACCCGATAGCGTACCGGAGTCAGTCTCTCGTTCATTTACTGCTTTGCTCCCCGGTTTCATCATTCTTTTAATTATGGGGCTCATATCATGGGGGCTTTCTCTGGCGGGTACCCATTTCCACCAGGTGATTATTAATTCGATCTCCACTCCACTGGCGTCACTTGGCAGTATTGTGGGATGGGCATATGTCATATTTAATTCATTACTCTGGTTTTTCGGCGTGCACGGAGGCCTGGCGCTAACTGCGCTGAATAGCGGTATCCTCGGTCCGTGGGGAATGGAAAACATGGAGACCTACACCCATTTTGGTTCTGTCGATGCAGCACTGGCCGCGGGTAAAAGCTTCCACTTTTGGACAGGCCCAATGCTGGAATCGTATGTTTACCTTGGGGGAACGGGAGCGACGCTTGGTCTGATTGTTGCCATTTTTATTGCCTCGCGCCGTGCGGATTATCGTCAGGTGGCCAAAATGGCGCTGCCGTCGGGACTCTTTAATATTAACGAGCCTATTTTGTTTGGCTTGCCAATCATTATGAATCCAGTGTTGATGATCCCCTTTGTGCTTATTCAGCCAATCCTGGCGGGAATCACCCTGCTGGTGTATTCATTAGGTATTATCCCTCCATCCACAAACTTTGCACCGTGGACGATGCCGCCTGGACTGGGAGCATTTTTCAATTCAAATGGTAGTGTTGCTGCTTTGATTATGGCATTAGTGAATCTTGCCATGGCAACGATAATTTATCTGCCATTTGTTGTGATTGCTAATAAAGCGCAAAACGTTATTGATGAGGAAGAGAGCGAGGAAGATATCGCTAATGCTTTGAAGTTTTAATGAGGAACTACCATGGAAATTAACACCGTTCATGAAAATCAGTTTTTAAAGGGTAAGGATTTTTACTTCTTTATCCTTGATAAAACGGAGAGTATTAGTGGATTACACCAGCATGATTATTATGAGTTTACCCTTGTGCTGACCGGAAGTTGTTGTCAGGAGATTAATGGTAAACACGTTATAATGGAGCGTGGTGATTTTGTGTTTATTCCTGTGGGGTCATATCATCAAACTTTTTATGATTACGGTGTTACTCGCATTTTAAATATGGGAGTCAGTAAGTGCTATTTTGATGAACATTATTTGAATATGCTGCCCTCATGTTTTGTGGCATCACAACGTTATACGATGTCAAATGCATTTTTGACCTGCATAGAATCTACATTATCAACGTTGGGCGTACATCAGAGCGAGTGCGATGAATTCAATAAATTACTTACTTTTTATATCGTCAATCGGCTACAGCATTATGAAGACAATCCACGGTCAGATTCCGTGCCCGGCTGGTTATCTCAACTGATAAGAGAAATGCACAAAAAATCAATGTTTGCAGATCAGGCATTAAATAACATGGTCAGACTCTCCGGAAAAACCCAATCGTATCTTACGCGTGCAACAAATCGTTATTACCAGAAAACACCTGGGCAAATAATTAATGATATTCGTATTGATTATTGTAAGAAGCAGTTGGAGACAACTAATTTTTCTGTGACGGATATTGCTTTTGAAGCAGGTTTCAGTAGCCCAGGGATTTTTATTAATAATTTTAAAAAATTGACATCATTTACGCCGGGTAATTATCGCAGGCAGTTGGTCAACACCAATCATTAGCACTTTTGGTATCAGGCGCTAGTGAGTTAAGTAAATAACAACAGATTGCAGGAGACTGCTTTCAGGAGTCGAAATGAAAAAATTAAAAGTAGTCACCATTGGGGGAGGCAGTAGCTATACTCCGGAATTGCTCGATGGATTTATTAAGCGCTATCACGAGTTACCTGTCAGCGAGTTATGGCTGGTGGATGTTGAAGAAGGTCAAGCCAAACTCGATATCATTTTCGCGTTATGCCAGCGTATGGTGGCGAAGGCGGGCGTGCCGATGACCATCCATAAAAGTCTTAACCGGCAGGAAGCGTTACAAAATGCGGATTTTGTTACTACACAATTTCGAGTTGGGCAGCTAAAGGCACGTGAACAGGATGAGCGTATACCGTTGTCACAGGGGTATCTGGGGCAAGAGACCAATGGTGCCGGTGGGCTATTCAAGGGGCTACGTACAATACCTGTTATTTTAGATATTGTGCAAGATGTACAGAATATTTGTCCTCAGGCCTGGATTATTAACTTTACCAACCCTGCAGGAATGGTAACAGAAGCTGTATATCGCTATACCGATTTTAAACGTTTTATTGGTGTCTGCAATGTCCCGATAGGAATGCGGATGTTGTTAGAAGATCTATTGGCGTTAACCAAACAAGATGACGTTTCTCTTGATCTGTTTGGGTTGAATCATTTGGTTTTCATTCGTGATGTTTGGGTAAATGGGCAATCACGTTTTGCTGAGGTAATGGAACGGGTTGCTTCGGGAACGATTGGCGGCAGTTCAGTCAAAAATATTTATAGTCTACCGTTTAGTGAAGGTTTGTTGCGTTCACTTAATTTACTACCGTGTTCATATCTTCTCTATTATTTCAAACATAAAGAGATGTTGGCGATAGAAATAGGTGAGTATTACAAAGGTAACGTTCGCGCACAGATAGTTCAGAAGTTGGAAAAACAGCTATTTGAAATCTATAAAAATCCTCAGTTGGATACTAAACCTGCGGAACTTGAAGCCCGTGGGGGAGCTTACTATTCAGATGCGGCTTGCGAAGTAATTAATGCTATTTATAACGATAAGCAAACTGAACATTATATTAATGTACCGCATCATGGACATATTGATAATATCCCAGCGGATTGGGCTGTAGAAATGACCTGTTTGCTGGGTAAGCATGGCGCTACACCGCACCCGCGTATTACGCATTTTGATGAGAAAGTACTGGGGTTGATCCACACCATAAAAGCGTTTGAAATCGCTGCTTCACATGCTTCCCTGAGCGGTCAGTTTAACGACATTTTGCTGGCGTTGAATCTCAATCCATTGGTGAATTCAGACCTGGGCGCTGAAGTTTTGGCGCGGGAAATGCTGCTGGCTAATCAACAGTATTTGCCCCAGTTTGCTGATGCTTTTCACTTATTCCTGCAACCAGACAATCAACCAAAGGACCAGCGACATGATGAAATTATTGATTGTTAATGCCGATGATTTTGGACTAAGCCCGGGGGTAAATTACGGCATTATTGAGGCACATCGCCATGGCTTAGTTACCTCAACGACAGCAATGATGAATGCCGGGGGTATCGAACATGCGGCGGAGATCAGCGCTGATTATCCCTTGCTAGGTGTTGGTTTACATTTTGTTCTCAGTTATGGCAGGCCACTGTCCGCGATGCCTTCCCTGGTGAGAGAAGGTCATTTAGGGAAATGGGTGTGGGAGGTAGCAAAACAGGGCTCACTGGCGGATGAGGATATTGTGGCTGAATTACACCAGCAGTTTGACCGCTTTGTCTCGCTTTTTGGGCGTCAGCCAACCCATATTGATAGCCATCATCATGTCCATTTTATTCCTCAGGTCTGGCAGCATGTGTCAGATTTTGCACGTAAAAAAGGCGTACCAGTACGCCTCGACTGGCAGGCGATCCGGCAGCAAAATATCCCGGTACAAGGGGTAAGCGGAGTTGAACGCTTTATCAATGATTTTTATGCTGAAAATGTCTCTGATCGCTTCGTTCTTGAAGCGCTAAGACGGGCAACACTGGGTGATGAACAATCTGTCGAGCTGATGTGTCATCCTGCTTTTATCGACAAAACAGGGATGGCCAGCAGTTATTGTTTTCCGCGACTGGATGAACTGGAGGTACTGACTTCGCCTGCACTGCAACGTGCAGTGGTGGAGTTGGGATTCCGGCTGGGAACCTATCGCGATCTGTGATGAATTACCCGGCGGTTTACATCGCCGGGCATTTTACATTGAGGACGACATCAGGCTGGAATAAACTGATATTCCGTCACGCTGGCATACTCTTCACCCGGACGCAGGAAGCAATCCGCCTGTGGCCACTCAGGGTGGTTCGGGCTGTCCGGCAGAAATTCACTTTCCAGCGCCAGGCCTTGCCAGTCTTCGTAGGCCTCTGGCCCGCGGGAAGGCGTACCACCGAGGAAGTTACCGGAGTAAAACTGCAATGCCGGGGCCGAGGTGTAGACCACCATCTGCAGTTTTTCATCCTGTGACCACAACTGAGCGACCGGCGTACGCGCGTTGCCCTGTGCCTGAAGCAGGAAGGCGTGATCGTAACCTTTCACCTTGCGCTGATCGTCATCGGCCAGAAATTCGCTACTGATGATTTTAGGGGTGCGGAAATCGAACGTGCTACCGGCGACGGATTTCAGTCCATCATGCGGGATACCCATTTCGTCAACCGGTAAGTACTCGTCCGCCAGAATTTGCAGCTTATGCTGACGCACATCCGTTTTATCGCCGTCGAGGTTAAAATAGACGTGATTCGTCAGATTCACCGGGCAGGGTTTATCGACCGTGGCACGATAAGTTATCGAAATACGATTATCATCAGTCAGGCGATACTGCGCGGTGGCGCAAAGATGGCCTGGGAAGCCCTGATCGCCATCGTCAGACGTTAAGGCGAACAGCACCTGACGGTCATTCTGATTGACTATCTGCCAGCGACGTTTGTCGAAACCGTCCGGCCCGCCGTGCAGTTGGTTATTGCCCTGACTCGGCAGTAATTCAACGGTTTCGCCAGCAAAGGTATAGCGGCTGTTGGCGATACGGTTCGCGTAGCGGCCAATCGAAGCCCCCAGAAATGCAGCCTGTTCCGGGTATTGTTCCGGGCTGGCGCAGCCGAGTAATGCTTCGCGCACGCTACCATCGCTAAGCGGAATACGCGCAGAGAGCAGGGTAGCCCCCCAGTCCATGAGCGTGACTACCATCCCTGCGTCATTGCGCAGGGTGAGCAGGCGAAACGGTTGACCGTCCGGAGCCTGCACGGGGATTTCGTTTAACATTGTCCGGCTCCTTGTGAAGGTTTGCAGACGTAGAATGTTTCTTTAATACCGGTTTTTGCCTCGTACTGTGCGGCGACAGCCTGCTGAACGGCAGGAACCAAATCTTGCGGGATCAGCGCCACGATGCAGCCGCCGAAGCCGCCGCCGGTCATCCGCACACCGCCTTTATCACCGATGGTCGCTTTGACAATCTCTACCAGCGTATCAATTTGCGGCACCGTGATTTCAAAGTCATCGCGCATTGAGGCGTGAGATTCCGCCATCAGCTGGCCCATGCGCAGCAGGTCGCCTTTTTCCAGTGCCTGTGCGGCTTCAACGGTACGCGCATTTTCCGTGATGACGTGGCGCACGCGTTTGGCAACAATCGGATCCAGCTCGTGGGCGACAGCGTTAAACGCTTCGAGGCTGACATCACGCAGCGCTGGCTGCTGGAAGAAACGCGCGCCGGTTTCACACTGTTCGCGACGGGTGTTGTATTCGCTGCCGACCAGCGTGCGTTTAAAGTTGCTGTTGATGATCACCACCGCTACGCCCTCAGGCATAGAAACGGCTTTGGTGCCCAGCGTACGGCAGTCGATCAGCAGCGCATGATCTTTCTTGCCAAGTGCGGAGATCAGCTGATCCATGATGCCGCAGTTACAACCGACAAACTGGTTTTCAGCTTCCTGGCCATTCAGGGCAATCTGCGCGCCGTCGAGCGGCAGATGATAGAGCTGCTGGAATACCGTACCAACAGCGACTTCCAGTGAGGCAGAAGAGCTTAAGCCCGCACCCTGCGGAACGTTACCGCTGATCACCAGATCCGCGCCGCCAAAGGCGTTATTGCGCTTTTGCAGATGTTTTACCACGCCACGCACGTAGTTTGACCACTGCTGGCTGTCGTGGGCGATAATTGGCGCATCGAGAGAGAACTCATCAACCTGATTGTCGTAATCAGCGGCGATGACGCGTACTTTTCGATCGTCGCGTGCCGCGCAGCTGATGACGGTTTGATAGTCGATGGCGCAGGGCAGAACGAAGCCGTCGTTATAATCGGTATGTTCGCCGATCAGGTTTACACGACCCGGTGCCTGAATAGTATGGGTGGCGGGGTAGCCAAACGTTTCTGTAAACAGAGATTGTGTTTTTTCTTTCAGACTCATTATTTACACTCCGGATTCGCGAAAATGGATGTCGCTGACCGCACGCAGTCGCTCAGCCGCTTGTTCTGCGGTCAGGTCTCGCTGGGTTTCTGCCAGCATTTCATAACCGACCATAAATTTACGCACGGTCGCGGAACGCAGCAGCGGCGGGTAAAAGTGCGCGTGCAACTGCCAGTGTTCGTTTTCTTCACCGTTAAACGGCGCGCCGTGCCAGCCCATGGAGTAGGGGAATGAGCACTGGAACAGGTTGTCGTAACGACTGGTCAGTTTTTTCAACGCCAGCGCCAGGTCAGCACGCTGCTCGTTGGTCAAATCGGTAATACGCAGCACGTGCGCTTTCGGCAGCAGCAGCGTTTCGAACGGCCACGCGGCCCAGTAAGGGACAACCGCCAGCCAGTGCTCAGTTTCAACGACCGTACGGCTGCCGTCTGCCAGTTCACGCTGGACGTAATCAACGAGCATCGGCGCGCCCTGTTCGGCGAAGTATGCTTTCTGTAGGCGATTTTCACGTTCAGCTTCGTTAGGCAAAAAGCTGTTGGCCCAAATTTGACCGTGCGGGTGCGGGTTCGAGCACCCCATCGCCGCGCCTTTATTCTCAAATACCTGCACCCAGGGATAGGTTTTCCCTAAGTCTTCGGTCTGCTCCTGCCACGTTTTTACGATTTCTGTCAGCGCAGGGACGCTGAGTTCTGGCAGCGTTTTGCTGTGATCGGGCGAGAAGCAAATTACGCGGCTGGTACCGCGCGCGCTCTGGCAACGCATCAACGGATCGTGACTGTCCGGCGCGTCCGGGGTATCGGACATCAGCGCCGCAAAATCATTGGTAAAAACATAGGTCCCGGTGTAATCCGGATTTACATCACCGGTAACGCGCGTATTGCCAGCACACAGGAAACAGTCCGGGTCATGTGCAGGCAGTACCTGCTTAGACGGGGTTTCCTGCGCCCCTTGCCACGGGCGTTTGGCGCGATGCGGTGATACGAGGATCCACTGCCCGGTGAGCGGGTTAAAACGGCGATGTGGATGATCGACAGGATTGAATTGCGTCATGATTGGTCCTTAATCCGAATATCCTTGCGGGTGGCGTGACTGCCAGTGCCAGGTGTCTTGTGCCATTTCATCCAGTGTGCGGGTCACGCGCCAGTTAAGCTCGCGATCGGCTTTGCTGGCATCTGCCCAGTAAGCTGGAAGATCGCCATCACGGCGCGGGGCGAAATGGTAATTAATGGGTTTACCGCAGGCTTTGCTGAAGGCGTTGACCACGTCCAGTACGCTGCTGCCGATGCCTGCTCCGAGGTTGTAAATATGCACACCCTGTTTGCCCGCCAGTTTTTCCATCGCGACGACGTGGCCGTCGGCGAGATCCATCACGTGGATGTAGTCGCGAACGCCGGTGCCATCTTCAGTTGGGTAGTCGTTGCCAAATATGGCAAGGGACTCGCGGCGGCCCACGGCAACTTGTGCGATGTAAGGCATCAGGTTGTTGGGAATACCTTGCGGATCTTCCCCCATATCGCCCGACGGATGAGCACCAACAGGGTTAAAGTAGCGCAGTAAGGCGATACTCCAGTCGGGGTGTGCTTTTTGCAGGTCGGTCAGGATTTGTTCTACCATCAGCTTGCTTTTGCCGTACGGACTTTGCGGCGTGCCGGTGGGGAAGCTTTCAACGTAAGGAATTTGCGGCTGATCGCCATAGACGGTTGCGGAGGAACTAAAAATGAAGTTTTTCACGTTGGCGGCGCGCATTGCATTCACCAGACGCAGGGTGCCATTGACGTTGTTGTCATAGTACTCCAACGGCTTGGCAACGGATTCTCCAACGGCTTTTAAACCCGCAAAATGAATGACCGTGTCAATGGCATGATCGTGCAGAATTTCGGTTATCAGCGCTTCGTTACGGATATCCCCTTCCACGAAGGTCGGCTGCTTGCCACCTAAACGCTCAATGACGGGCAAAACGCTGCGTTTGCTGTTGCAGAGATTGTCCAGGATCACCACCTCGTGACCGTTTTTCAACAACTGCACGCAAGTGTGGCTTCCAATGTAACCGCTACCACCTGTAACCAATACTCTCATAATTCGCTCCGTTAAGCCTATGGTATGCAATAACCATAGCATAACAAAGATGAGAAAAGTGTGACATGGAATAAATTAGTGGAATCGTTTACACTCCGTGGGTTTCACGCATTTGTAATGATTTTTCTATTTTAAATCATTATGTTGGGTTGTTATTTCGGCGTTTGTCTGAAAAAAAGCAGAAAAAAAGGGCGTGATAAACGCCCTGCAATGAAAACTAACGCAGAGATGTTAGTCGATAGGCGTAGATGTCGTTCTCGGGCACAAACTCCAGTCGATGGGTAATGCAGGCTGGGGCATCTTCGGCGTGGTGAGAGACGAACAGCAGTTGAGTTTCACCTTCACCGATTAGCACATCCACAAAACGGCGAATCAGTTGGCGATTGAGCGGATCTAACCCTTGCAAAGGCTCGTCAAGGATCAACAACGTCGGGTGTTTAACCAGCGCGCGAACAATCAGTGCCAGCCGCTGCTGTCCCCAGGAAAGACTATGAAATGGCGCATCCGCGGTACGTTTATCGAAGCCAAGGATATCCAGCCACTGTTGCACCAGCTTGTGCTGCCTGTCGGAAACGGCCTGATAGATGCCGATTGAATCAAAATAACCAGAGAGAATAACGTTGCGAACTGTGGTACTCACCCGATAATCCAGATGCAGACTGCTGCTGACGTAGCCGATGTGTTTTTTGATATCCCAGATAGTTTCACCGCTGCCACGGCGACGGCCAAACAGGGTCAGGTCGTTGCTGTAGCCCTGGGGGTGATCGCCGGTGATTAAACTGAGCAGAGTTGATTTTCCCGCTCCGTTGGGGCCGACGATTTGCCAGTGTTCCCCCGGATTTACCTGCCAGCTCAAATGGTGAAGGATAGGGCGATCGTTATACGAGACCGTGCCATCGTTAAGCACAATTCGCGGCTCGTTATCTGACAACGTACGGCGCACCGAAGGCTCGTCCGGTTCAGGTAACTGAATTCCTTCCAGCCGCTCGCTATGGGCAAGCTGAGCGATTAATGCCTGTTGCAGAAGGTCGGTTTTTGCGCCGGTTTCTGTCAGTGTGCAATCGGCAAGTACGCCAGCAAACTGCACGAATTCGGGAATCTCATCAAAGCGGTTAAGTACCAGCACCAGCGTAAAGCCGGCCCGATGCAACTCAGCGAGCAGTTCTGCTAACTGACGGCGTGACGCCACGTCCAGCCCGTCAAAGGGCTCATCAAGGATCAGTAAATCCGGCGCGGACATTAACGCCTGACAGAGCAGGGTTTTGCGTGTTTCACCGGTGGAAAGGTATTTGAAACGCCTGTTGAGCAGGGAAGAAATGCCAAACTGCTGCGCCAACGCAGCGCAGCGGGCGGGATCGTTGATCTCATCCTGGATGATTTCGGCGGTGGTGCGCCCGGTGTCGTCTTCACCGGGACTAAGAAGATCGGTGTTGTTTCGCTGCCACTCGTCGCTGACTAGCTTTTGTAGCTGCTCAAAGGAGAGTCGGGTTATACGCGTGAACTGACAGTGGCGCTCGCCTTTCAGAAGCGGCAGCTCTCCCGCCAGTGCGCGGGCCAGCGCGGATTTCCCGCTCCCGTTAGCGCCAACAAACGCCCAGCTATCACCCGCGTTTAACGTCAACGCATCTAACTGGAGCGTTTTTGTGTCGCTAAGACGAAACGTGCCTTGCGAAATTTGCAACGATGACATTTTGTATCCCATTATTTGCAGCGATTAATAACAGGGATACGTGTTCTTCAGGCTGATGTCAATCTACTCAGCACAGCGTGGCGATAATCACTCTGTCAGCATTAAACCAGGCGGTGACGTTAGCGCCTTCTTGCAGCGTTGCGGCGTCTTGGGCCGGAACGGTGGCGCACAGCGTCTGGCCGTCTGGTAACGTCATCAGCACTTCACACTGTTCCGCACCGCGTTCAATATGGCTAATCGTGCCCTGCAACTGGTTATCGGCGGCCTGAGCGATGGCGTCGTCCTGAGTGATTCCCACCCACGGCGCTTTCAGCAGAATCAGTACTTCTTTGCCTTCCTCAAGACCCAGACGCTCGCCGCTTTGCGCAGTGATCGCCACTTTCAGGCGCGTTTCGCCATCGGCCAGCAGGACGTCGACATGCTGCTGGACCTGATCGTGGTCGCGGGCGGTGATTGTGCCAAACCATTGGTTACGGGCGCTGGTTTGCAGTGAAAATCGAGAGATAGCCGCCAGCAGGCTATTGAGCGGTAGCGCATCGTCATCGCTCAAAACATCAAAGGCTTTTTGTTGGATCTGCGCCAGCAAATCATACAACTGGATTAAGCGTTGGCCGTAGCGCGTTAATACCGCGCCGCCGCCGCCTTTGCCGCCGGTGGCGCGCTCAACCAGCGTCTGCTCGCTGAGTTGGTTCATTTCGTTAATCGCATCCCAGGCGCTTTTGTAGCTAATACCTGCATCCTTCGCGCCCTGACTGATAGAGCCGGAAAGCGCAATATGCTTAAGCAGAGAAATGCGACGGGGATCGGCAAACAGTTTTTGCTGAAGTTTCAGCGTAAGAAGGATTTCGGCCTGCATCACAAGCTCCTGGCAAAAGAGGGTATTGTGACGGAAAACCGTGCCTGAGCAAAGTCGACCGCACAAAAGGGGAGTGCTTTTCTGCGTTATGTGGTTAGAATACAGCTAAGGACTACATCTGGAGTTGACCATGTTAGAGTTATTGAAAAGTCTGGTATTCGCCGTAATCATGGTACCTGTGGTAATGGCCATCATTCTGGGTCTGATTTACGGACTGGGTGAAGTGTTCAACATTTTCTCCGGTATCGGTCAAAAAGACCAGTCCAGACAGAATCATTGATTCCCCAAACGCCCGCTCAGTCGGGCGTTTATATTTTTTACGCCTTCCAACCCGTTTTCTCTGTCTACCGTTTCTCAAGATCCTGCTTTCCCTGCCGATATTTTCTTCGTGTAACCTCAAATTGGTATCAATAACCACTGGGAAAATCCTGGTTTACTCGTTATATTTGCGACTACATAACGAAACGCAAGGGAGTTACAGATGGCACGTACATGGTTACGCTTGTTTGCCGGGGCAACACTTTCTCTTACTGTTGCCGGGCATGCGCTGGCGGATGAAGGAAAAATTACTGTTTTCGCAGCGGCTTCACTGACTAACGCGATGCAGGATATTGCGACGCAATACAAAAAAGAGAAGAACGTTGATGTTGTCTCCTCTTTTGCGTCTTCTTCCACGCTGGCGCGCCAGATTGAAGCAGGCGCTCCGGCCGATCTGTTTATCTCTGCCGATCAGAAATGGATGGATTACGCAGTAGACAAAAAGTCGATTGATACCGCAACGCGTGAAACGCTGTTGGGTAACAGCCTGGTGGTTGTCGCACCGAAAGACAGTGCGCAGAAAGACTTCACCATCGACAGCAAAACCAACTGGACCCGTTTGTTAAATGGTGGGCGTCTGGCCGTTGGCGATCCGGAACATGTTCCGGCGGGCATTTATGCTAAAGAAGCGCTGCAAAAATTGGGGGCATGGGATACCCTGGCCCCGAAACTGGCACCTGCCGAAGATGTGCGCGGTGCGCTGGCGCTGGTAGAGCGTAACGAAGCGCCGCTGGGGATCGTCTATGGTTCCGATGCTGTCGCCAGCAAGGGCGTAAAAGTTGTTGCGACTTTCCCGGAAGATTCACACAAAAAAGTGGAATACCCTATCGCAATTGTTGATGGGCACAAAAACGCAACGGTCAGCGCGTTCTATGATTACCTGAAAGGACCGCAGGCTGCTGAAATCTTTAAACGTTATGGATTTACGACCAAGTAATGATACTTACCGATCCTGAATGGCAGGCCGTCATACTGAGCCTGAAAGTTTCTTCCCTGGCTGTGTTGTTTAGTCTGCCGTTTGGGATCTTCTTTGCCTGGCTGCTTGTGCGATGCAAGTTCCCGGGCAAAGCGCTGCTCGACAGCGTTCTGCATTTGCCGCTGGTACTGCCGCCGGTCGTGGTGGGCTATCTGCTGTTGGTCGCCATGGGACGCCGCGGATTCATTGGCGAATGGCTGTACGACTGGTTTGGCATTACCTTTGCCTTTAGCTGGCGCGGTGCGGTACTGGCTGCGGCGGTGATGTCTTTCCCGCTTATGGTACGGGCTATTCGTCTGGCGCTGGAAGGTGTCGATGTCAAGCTGGAGCAGGCGGCTCGTACGCTGGGCGCTGGACGTTGGCGCGTATTTGTGACGATTACGTTACCGCTGATGCTGCCCGGCATTATTGTAGGTACGGTGCTGGCGTTTGCGCGTTCCCTCGGGGAATTTGGCGCAACGATTACCTTTGTCTCCAATATTCCTGGCGAAACCCGCACTATCCCGTCGGCGATGTATACCCTGATCCAGACCCCCGGCGGCGAAAGCGCGGCGGCAAGGTTATGTATCATTTCTATTGTGTTAGCGCTGATTTCACTGCTGATTTCTGAATGGCTGGCGCGTATTAGCCGTGAACGGACGGGGCGGTAATCATGCTGGAACTTAATTTCTCCCAGACGCTGGGGACGCATTGCCTGACGCTTAACGAAACGCTGCCAGCCAGTGGGATCACCGCTATTTTTGGCGTTTCCGGCGCGGGTAAAACCTCGCTGATTAACGCCATTAGCGGCCTGACGCAGCCGCAGTCCGGGCGCATCGTGCTTAACGGACGGGTTTTGAACGACGTCGAGAACGGTATCTGTTTAACGCCCGAAAAACGCCGGGTGGGCTATGTTTTCCAGGATGCGCGCCTGTTTCCGCATTATAAAGTGCGCGGCAACCTGCGTTACGGTATGGCGAAAAGTATGGCCGGACAGTTTGATAAGCTGGTGGCCCTGTTGGGCATTGAATCGCTGCTTGACCGTCTGCCCGGCGGTCTTTCTGGCGGTGAAAAACAGCGCGTAGCCATCGGTCGGGCGCTGCTTACCGCGCCGGAACTGTTGTTGCTTGATGAACCGTTAGCCTCGCTGGATATCCCGCGTAAGCGCGAACTGTTGCCTTACCTGCAACGCCTGGCGGGTGAAATTAATATTCCGATGCTGTACGTCAGCCACTCGCTCGATGAAATCTTGCACCTGGCAGACAAAGTGATGGTGCTGGAAAACGGGCAGGTCAAAGCGTTCGGTTCGCTGGAAGATGTCTGGGGCAGCAGCGTGATGCATCCGTGGCTACCAAAGGAACAGCAAAGCAGCATTCTGAAAGTCAGCGTGCTGGAACATCATCCACATTACGCAATGACTGCACTGGCGCTTGGCGATCAGCATCTATGGGTCAATAAGCTGGATCAACCGCTGCAAACTGCGCTGCGTATTCGTATTCAGGCATCTGATGTTTCGCTGGTGCTTCAACCGCCGCAGCAGACCAGTATTCGTAACGTGCTGCGGGCGAAAGTCGCGCAGTGCTATGACGATAATGGTCAGGTGGAGGTTCAGCTTGAAGTGGGCGGTAAAACGCTGTGGGCGAGGATCAGCCCGTGGGCCAGGGATGAACTGGGTATCAAACCTGGCCTGTGGCTGTACGCGCAAATTAAAAGCGTATCGATTACCGCGTGATTACAGCAGGTGGGAGTAGATAAATTTCGCGATGCTGTCGGCGGTGTTGTCACCAATTACGATGTTGGCGCGGGCTTTGACCGCGTCGTCGGCATTACCCATCGCCACGCCGGTACCTGCGGCTTCCAGCATGCTGATATCGTTAAAGTTGTCACCAAAGGCAATGACGTTTTCCATTGACCCGCCCTGTGCTTCAATCCACTGGGTAAGGCGTCGCCCTTTGCTGTTGCCTTTACGGGCAATGTCGACCTGATCGTGCCAGGACCATTCACACTCCAGCCCCAACTGCTGTTCAACATGCTTACCAAACTGCTGCAGTTTCGGAATATCTTCGTCGGTGAGGGCAAATTTCCAGACGGCGTTAACGTCATGTGCGGCCTGCGCCAGCGAAGGTACCTGGGTGAAGGTCGGGCGCTGTTCCGGCGGCAGGGTTTGCGCCCAGTTAGCGGTACGCACCACATGCCCGGTTGGGCGCTCATACAGCATGGCCTCATCCACATACATCAGCCCGTGGATCTGATGTTCATCCAGCATTTCGATCAGCTGTAATGCCTGGTTTACCGGAAGGGGATCGGATTCCAGTACCGTTTTTGCCTGATAATCATACAAGTAGGTGCCGTTGCAGCAAATTGCAGGTGTATCCAGCGCCAGTGCCTGATAAAAAGGATGAATAGCAACGTGATGGCGACCTGTGACAATGATAAGTTGGTATCCTGCTTCTCTGGCGCGCGCGAGCGCTTCAACAGAGGATGGCAGCAAGGTTTTTTTCGGGGTCAACAGGGTACCGTCTAAATCCAGGGCAATCACGCGTGCGGTCATAGTTATTTCCAGATTAAGGTTGAGAATTTTGTCTGCTGGAATGGTACACCGAGACGGGAGCCGGACAAAATTCTGCGCCTTAATTAAGCATTCACCGTTAAAAGCGTCTACCTTAGGCGTGTGTCAGGCAATTGCAGCCACCTGCCAAAAAGCAAAGGAGTATTCATGAAGCAAACCGTTTATACCGCCAGCCCTGAAAGTCAGCAAATCCACGTCTGGAGCCTGAATCATGATGGTTCTTTGACGCTGACGCAGGTGGTTGATGTGCCGGGTCAGGTACAGCCGATGGTCGTCAGCCCGGATAAGCGCTACCTCTATGTTGGCGTGCGCCCGGAGTTTCGCGTGTTGGCTTACCGCATTGCGCCTGATGACGGTGCGCTGACCTTCGCGGCGGAGTCTGCGCTGCCGGGTAGCCCGACGCATATTTCTACCGATCATCAGGGACGTTTCGTGTTTGTCGGCTCTTATAACGCCGGGAGCGTGAGCGTCACGCGTCTGGAAGATGGCCTGCCGGTGGAACAGGTTGACGTGGTTGAAGGTCTGGACGGCTGCCACTCGGCCAACATCTCACCGGATAACCGTATCCTGTGGGTTCCGGCGTTGAAACAGGATCGTATCTGTCTGTTTGAGGTAAGCGATGATGGACATCTGGTGGCGCAGGAACCGGCAGAAGTGACCACCGTTGAAGGTGCTGGCCCGCGTCATATGACGTTCCATCCGAATAAGCAATTTGCCTACTGTGTGAATGAGCTGAACAGCTCCGTTGACGTCTGGGCGCTGAAAGATCCGTACGGCAAGATTGAGTGTGTGCAGACGCTGGATATGATGCCTGCTGATTTCACTGATACCCGTTGGGCAGCGGATATTCACATTACACCGGATGGTCGTCATCTGTACGCCTGTGACCGCACCGCCAGCCTGATTACGATCTTTAGCGTGTCTGAAGATGGCAGCGTGCTGACCAAAGAGGGTTTCCAGCCTACTGAAGTTCAGCCGCGCGGTTTTAATATCGATCACAGCGGTAAATACCTGATTGCAGCCGGGCAAAAATCGCACCATATCGCGGTGTATGAGATTGCTGGCGAGCAGGGGCTGCTGGCAGAGAAGGGGCGTTATGCTGTGGGGCAGGGCCCGATGTGGGTCGTGGTGAACGCGTACTAACGCCACCAGTCAGAACAGGAAAAGCCTGTTCAAAGATAAAAAGCGAGGTTCACATCCGTGTGAACCTCGCGGGGAAAAAATTAACTCATACGGCGCAGACGCCGCCGGTCAGCAATTAATAGCGCATCTTGTAGGCACAATTAGCCTTAAGGTATTCCTCTTCTGTTGCCCCATTAAGTTCTGCCCCGTCAGGGACTACTTCAGGGCCTTCTGAACATTTCCAGTCATATTTGCGAAGACTAACCCCGACTCCGCCCCTACCCGAACCCGTGTAATTATCCCTTGCCATGGGGGGGTCACCATGTATCTCCATATGGGCGACAGATTTAATGTCCACCTCCAGATAGTCAATATTTCTGAAATCCAAAATGCGACCGTATCCGTCGCTGTCGTTACGTTCCGGTTCATTCAAGTGGAGGTTGGATGCCTCTGGATTCATGTTTCTGAAAGAGGTAAAACCTTTCTGATAAAACGATTTCAGGATGGGGGGCGGATTCGAATTGTCCGAGTCATGCGTTGAGAGAAATTCCATCTCATAGTTTTCTGGACTCACGCTGGTATATTTCATCGCTATAATGGGGAAAGTATACTGAGCACCTGGATTACCCAGTCTAGCTTCAAACCCCATTACCTCAATAATCATATACTCCAGATTATTACTGGGGATATAGATATAGCCGCTGGGTTTACCTCCCGCAGTACCGGGGCGTTGATAACCACCACAGTATAAGGAACCCGCATCTTCGCAGAGTTCTGGATCTTGCGTATTGAACATAGCAGAAAGCTGGACATCATTATCAGGCTCAGTCGTGCGAACAAACTGACCATTAGAATCGAACACGATGTCTGCTTTGTTTTCTATGTTATTTCCGCAATCTTTAAATCCCCAATAAAACCCCCGAAAAAATCGCGTTCTCCTGCTATAATCAGTACGATATAGCGCTGGGTCGTAGCAATGAAAGTCCTCGTTCTGTGAGGGGGAACCAAACCAATCGTTTCCATTAGTCGCACCGGTGTTAGAATAAACCCAGACTAACCCTTCCAGATGCTCCGTTGATCCTATTTGATACAGTTTTTTACCATCAACGGTGTCCTCATTATCGCCATCAGCATTAGCCAAAGTAACGCTACAGGGCGCACTGGACGAAAATGGACAATTTGGCAGATTTGGTCCAATAAAAGAAAATCGCGGACGCCCCCGCTCCTGATCGATTCCCT
Organism: Citrobacter sp. 506; assembly: GCF_050434985.1. Classification (NCBI taxonomy): domain Bacteria; kingdom Pseudomonadati; phylum Pseudomonadota; class Gammaproteobacteria; order Enterobacterales; family Enterobacteriaceae; genus Citrobacter; species Citrobacter sp. 506. Next base: position 1,483,857 of record NZ_JBNDJN010000001.1, on the reverse strand, counting down.
TGGTTTTCCAGTAAACATTCACGCCTGTGGTCTGATAGCGTCCAGGCGATGGCATACCCAGACTGTTAAAATCACTCGAAACCTTAACGAGAAAATAATGTGATCCCGGCAGTTTCAGCGGTGGCTGCGGAGGCAGAAAGCCAAAATGCCCTTTGCTGTTCTCTGGCTCCTGAGTGTCGTCACTTGCCAACACACCAGGGTTAAAAAGCAGCGCTGCCGCCAGCAACCCCGCCGATAAAGCGATCCTTTTCTTTTTTTCCATTGTGTAGCTCCTTGTTATACAGCGGAAATAATCTGATATTTACCACTGCGCAACAGCACGACCTGATAGTTGCCAAACACCATACTACCTGGTGCCACGGTGCGCGTTTTGTTGTTAAACCGGATGGTAATCCGGGTTCCGCCCGGTCCCTGAGAAACCAGCACCACCCTAGGCTGAGCGTCGGATTTTTCTTCCGTGGACGCCCGCCCGGTGCGCGCCAGCAGCGGGGTGTTGTTCAGCAAGGGCTGTGGGTCGAGCGCCACGCCCCGCCAGGCAATTTCCAGATGCAGATGGGGACCAGTGCTAAAACCGCTGCTGCCGGATGCGGCGATCTCTTCGCCCGCCGTCAGCTTTTCGCCCTTACGCACCCGCGCAGAGGCGAGATGAAAATAGCGGCTCAGCCAGCCGTCTGCATGACGGAGAGTGATAAAGTATCCGGTGCCGCGACCGTAGCCGCTCTCCACCACTTCGCCGTCGGCAATTGCATGCACGCTGCTGCCGAATGGCACAGGAATATCCATCCCTTTATGCTGCATCATGCGCCCCAGCACAGGGTGCAGGCGTTGTCCAAATCCTGAGCTGATCTGGCGCTTTGCCACGGGCCAGATAAAGCGTACCGGCGCGTTATCATCAACTATCGCCGCAGCGCTGGACGATATCTTCAGGTTCTCTTCTGACCACACTTGCGCCACCTGTAATGACGGAACGAAAGCCTGCTGCCAGGCCTGCTCGCAGCTGGTCGTCGCCAGCGGCGCTATTGTCAGCCATACGCTCCATATCAGACACGACACGATCGACCTCCGTCAGAGCAGCAGTAAAAACGCGACCAGCGCGATAGCCGGACCGAACGGAATATAAAAGCGATGTTTGTCATCCTCTTGCGTATAAAAGAACCGCACGCAGACGTAAAACAGCAGCCCGGCCAGCGCCGAAAAGCAGAGTAATTCCGGCAGGCGCTGCCAGCCAAGCCATGCCCCGCAGGCGGCGTAGAGCTTGACGTCGCCGTAGCCCAGACCGTCGCGTTTGCACAACGTCTCCCACAGCTTCATCACGCCCCACAGCAGCAGCCAGGCGGCGGCGACGCCGTAAACTGCGTCCTTCACCCGCACCATGGAGTAGCCCGATGCGGCAAGCAGTAGCCCGCCCCAGAGCACGGTGAAGACCAGCGCGTCCGGCAGAATCAGATGTTTAAAATCGATAACCGCCGCGCTGTAGAGCACCATAAACAACAGCGCATATGCCAGCGCGAGCTGAGGAGACCATTGCGGCAGGTAAAACCAGGCCAGCGCCCCCCATACCAACCCCATCGCCAGTTCAGAAATCGGATAAATAACCGGGATCGCAATGCCGCACTGGCGGCATTTGCCCTTCAGTAACAGCCAACTGAGAACCGGAATATTATCCCAGGGCTTAATATCCGATTTACAGGCAGGGCAGTGCGACGGCGGCCACCACAAATTAACAGCCGCCCCTTCTGAATCATCCTCATCTATTACGCCAAGCATCAGCGGCAGACGATAAATAATCACGTTGGCTAAGCTGCCAAACAGCAATCCAAGTGGGATAAAAATAGCCACCATCCATGGCATTAATAGATCCATGATTTAATTTTCCTAAAAAGAACCGCTGGCGCCCATCGCCGCCAACTTGTCGCTGAGCGAAAACAACGCGGCAAAAACCCATATTACGCAACCGCCCAATATCAGCGTGGAGAGCGCTTTTAATAACCCGGAAAGTTTAGTGATATATTCCCGAATGTGTTCACGTGATTTATTCGATACCGCCAGCAGCACCTCATTAAACGAAGGTAGCGCGGCGTAAAGACTGATATTAAGCAGCGTTTCCGTGTTCAGTAAACCCGAGTTGAGCGCTTCTCCATAGCTGACGCCTGCCGCCATTTTCTTCTGCATCCCGGCCAGGTGCCAGCGCAGCCAGCGGCTGGAGTTCAGGTTAATAATGCTGAGCGCATCGTTGAGTGGAATGCCGTTTTTTAACATCAGCGCCAGGTTGTTGAGAAAAATAGAGGCAGTCAACTGCTTATACGTTGAGAAAGGCATAATCCGGTCAAGAAACTGATTACGAATATTCCCGGTCATTTTGCCCATTGCTATTTTGATCACGGTAACCAGCGCAATAAAACCAACGAGGATATATATCCACAGCCCTTTACACAGCGCCATCCCAAAAATATAGAGCGCGCTGGTGACGCCAGGCCATTTTTCAACCGGTACAACACTTTCAAAAGCCGGGAACACCTTATAGGCATAACCCGCAATCACCACCAGCGACAGGACCAGCATAATGAGCGGGAAGGTGATGGCACCGACGATTTTCTTGCGCAGCTCGTCGTTATAATTAATCACGTTTACCAGGGTGATAAAGCCGTCGGCCAGGCTGCCGCTGCGCTCCGCCGCGTTAATCACGCTCAGTTCAGATTCAGGGACCAGCCCCTCGAAAACCATCGCAATGGAGGTGGTTTTCGCCATTTTCGCAGTTAGCTCTTCCAGACGTTTAGCAAATCCTTTGCCGAGCAGTTTTTCCCCTTCCGCGCGTAATTTTTGCAACGCGTCATATAGCGGAAGTTCAGCGTTAATCATGTCTGCGCAAAACTGATAAAGATAAATACGCTGTTTCTTACCGAATTTTTTCAACTATTACCTCCAGCTCTTCCTGAACGACTTGCCCAAATTCCATTTGAAACCAGGTCGCGCACACGCGTCCCTGAAGTACCGCCGCCATCGTTTTTTCTTTAATTTCGAATCCTTCGCTCAGGCCGGTCTGTTTTAATCGCTTCGCGCGCCAGACGGTATAAACTTTAAGCCACTTCTGTTCAGCAATGGCCTCCAGCTCGTCATACACTGGCAGCAAATACTCCATCACCAACTGGCGTCCGCCAATACCGGTGTGTTTGCAGGCCGGACAGCCTTCAGCGTTTTTTTCATAAAGCTGGAACTCGCGTCCCTTAATGGCGGTGGTCTGTAACGACGTTTTACACTGCGGGCACAGTACCGGTATTAGCTTCTGGCACTGTAAGCCCGCAATAAAGCCCGGCGTTGAAAGCTTATCGCTGGTAATACCGAGCGCGGATAAGCGTTGCAATAACGAAACGATGTTGCCTGCGTGCACGGTGGTAAAGCAGTAGTGACCACTTTCCACCGCCCCGGCCAGCGCGTTAGAAGAGATATTGTCGCGAATTTCCCCCACCATCAGTACGTCCGGGTCGCGACGCAGCGAGGATTTGATCGCCGAATGGAATCCTCCGGATTCGCCGCTTAATACCGAACTTTGCGTCGCGCCATAGATCTGATATTCGACCGGATCTTCTACGGTCAGAAAACAGCCGCGATTGTCGTAGCGGTTGATCTGCATCCACTCCATCAGATTTTTCAGGGTGGTGGATTTTCCCGAACCGGTTGTTCCGGCAATAATATATGCGCCGTAGGGGTTACTCAGGATCCTTTTGAGGTCGCTAATTTCCTCATCGGAAACGCCAAGCTTATCCAGGCTCGCGACGCTGGCTCTGTCCAGACCCGATGGAATAATACGCAATACCGCGTGATAGCAATCGCTGGTCTCGCCAAATATCGGATAGTGCGCATAGCGGAAGCGGTAGCTTTTCCCCGCCAGCGAATAGAGGATATTGGCGTTTTGCGCAATATTGCGGTTCCAGGTGGTGTCGCGGGTGCTTGCCTCAACGTTGTAGAGCACGAACACCAGCTCATCGCAGCGTGACGCCTTCATCTGTATAAACGGACAAAGCACGCCGTTAATGCGCAGCTCAATATTCGCCACCATATCATTACGGGTGATATGCAGGTCGCTGGCCTTTAACCCCACGGCCTTTTTCAGCATCTCTTCCAGCGCAAGCTGTGTGTTACTGCTTTCCTGCTCAAGCAGCTTACTTCCCGCCGACAGCAGTTGTTCAACGATCAGGTAATAATTTTTCTCAGTAACCTGCGCTATTCCCTTAACCTGAATATTATGGGAAACCTGCAGGCGGTGGCACACCGCCTGCATTGGCGCCAGATTATCAATCAAAGGCGTGGATACCAGTAACCAGGCTTCATCCGCATGCTCAGCAACCAGAATATCGCCGTCATACTCCTGGAATTGCCACTCCTGAGAATGAATGTTCTCCTCGTTAAACTGGATATAATCGATCACTTACCCACAACCTCGACCGTCACGTCATTTGCTTTGTTATGACGCGCAATATAGTCATAACCGCCGTAGCTAAAACGCTGATTCAGCGGCACCATCTTCACGCCGCCGTCGGCGCCGGCAATCGCCACGCGTTTTTGACCCGCGATTTCGGAAATCAGCAGCGGCCGCAGCCCTGGCGCAGATTCTGACGTTGCTCCTGGGGAAGCGCTAATATCATCCATTGTGCTGGCGGTGCTCATCGGCATAACCGCTGCGCTATCCGCCTTTTTCTCACCGCGCAGCTTACGCAGCTCGCTGCGGACTTTTTCCAGCGCAAGCTGATTCGCCAGCTCGCGGTACTGGCTCTCGAAGTTGAAATCTTTTTCTATCATCTCAACAACGTGATCCTGCATCGGCGATACGTCGCTTAACGGCGGCGTGCCTTCCGCTTGCACAACCTGCTGCGTGGGGATGATTTCTGCCGTATCTGCGGCGTAAAGAGCAGGTGAAAGCGTCAACACTATTCCCGCAATGATTAATTTCCCTTTTTGCATGCCAGTCCTCCGGTAACGAGCGTTGAGTTTTCATTGAATACGATTGATTTGATAATAAACGCGTCGGCAAAGGGTTGTTTATTCAACACCAACGACACGCCTGAGAAATCCATTTTGGTCGGTGAGGTGATCGTCCAACCGGCGAACAGCATGCCGAATGACGTTACCGCACTTTTCAGCGCGCTTTCATTTTGCCCGACGGCAGAGGAGGGCATCCCCGTTAATACCAGTTCGGTATTTCGTCCGCCTAATGAGTTCCAGGTGCTGATATAACTTAATACATCGGTACAGACCGGCAGATTGACCGTGTTTTTACTCTGCCACGCGATGAGCCATGGGTGTTTATTCATCCCGGACTCAATGCCCGTATAGTCCAGCGTGTTTTTTGAAAAACTGGGCGACCAGGTTTTGCCCCAGAGATTAATATCGGCCACGCTAAATATCCGTCCTGGATTTAGCGCATAGCTGAGTGAACAGCCCGTACTGGTACATTCAATACTTTTTGGCGCAAAGCCCACCTGCGACAGTTTTTTATTCGCCAGCAAGAGCTGCTCCAGCAGCAGGCTGGCATCAGAAATGCTGCCGCCCGTGAGCGAGTTGCGATAAAAATCTTCGATAGCTTTGATTTTTTGCTGGCGGGCAGCCTGTTCAGCCTGGACTCTGGCCAATCGTTCCTGCTCCGGTTTCCAGATAAAATAGTAATAGCCCGCCCCGCCGCCGCCAGCTAATAAAATCAGTAGCGTAACGACCCAGACGATAATATTACCTCCTCGCCCGGTAGAACCGCCCCCTATAATATTACGACGTTTCCAGAAATAGATATTTTCAGAGACCGCCACGTTCTCATCCTTTTATAAATAATTTCAGCAGTGTCATAAACACCAGTAAAAATACGATGCCGCCTGCTAACAGAGCGCCGATCATCATCTGTCGCCGTTTTTTCTGCCGCCGCTGATGTTCAGTACAGCCTTCAATCACCGCCTCAAAGTGCTGTTCCGTTAACTGAATTAACGGTAGATCCGCATACTGTGGCGATTCTTTCAGTTGCTCTTTCAGCTTCATCCAGAAGCGTCTGGAGACCAGACGATCGCTGCCCGAAACGGGAGCACCGTGCGAGATAATCAGGAAATAGTAGCTTTCCGCCTGCTCATAGTAATAAATACCGTTACCGTACAGGGCTTTCATCCACAGAGCGAAAGGCTCATATAAGGTGGAGTGTTTAGTACAGAAACCCGTAACCATTTCCCCTTCATCCGACAAGATCGTTAACTGGCGATGGGTTCGCCGTATATGTGCCAGCCAGTCAAGATAATAAGGTTCGTGAGAGGTGGGCTCGTAGCTCCAGACCAGATCAATTAATACCCGATTTTCTGATAAGTGCTTAAGCATGATGCCCTCATCGGGTCTGCGTTGGGGCACGGTAATTATCAATACCGACTACCATCACCACGGTTTCGACATGTTCGTTGTTGGTAACTGAGCCTGCCAGCACCGACCATCCCTGACCGTCAGAATCCTCTTTCGCTTCGTATTTGCTGACCAGCAACAGGCTACCCGGCGTAATTGTGGAAATGTTAAACATTTCCGTCGTGCTTACCGACGGCAACTGAACTTCATCAAAGGTATCGATTGAGTTGAGGTAGCGCTTGGTAAAGCCGCTGGCCACTTCAATTCGCCCGTCGGTTAAGATACGCGGGGTAAGAATAAAGCTGGTGCCGGTGACCAGTTCCGTGGTTTCCACCTCCGTACTGACGTCTCCTGTATTGGAATCTTGTTCCCTGGTTCGGCTGGAGACATAATATTGCGACGTGGTCATGTTGAGCGGAATAGGGATGTTATTACGGGTAATAAACGAACCGCTCTGGATCACCTTACTGCCGGTGAGTTCGTACAGGGCATCCAACTGAGAGCTGATATTCATATGCTGATTGGTCCAGCCTGCGGTTAAGCCGCCGGAGAGCTTCATCAGCATTTCTGAGCTGTCGATACCAAAAGAGGAGGTTCCGTCGTTGAAGGTCATATTGACCCCACCGCCCAGCTCTTTCGTTTTGCGCTTATCAAGGGTAAATATTTTGTAAGTCACGACAAATTGACGGGTATTATCCGCCTGGAATTTCTTCAGTGACTCATTCAGCGCGTGATATTCCGAAGGACGCGCGGTGATCGTCAGAATCGAGGCGTCTTTGAAAATACTGTAAACGCCGCTGGAGACGAATTTATCCGCCATATCCTCAACGTCGTCCCAGAAGCTGGATTCAAATTTAGTTTCGGCTTTGCCTTTCAGACCGCCGCCGGAAGTGGCTTCATTACCGGACAGATCGAGACTGGTCTCAAACTTGTTGTCTTCGCCGTAAAAATCGAGCTTCAGCACATAGTTCTGGAAATAAGAGACGACCAGTACGCCGTTGTTATCCAGCAGCGGATTCACGTCATACAGCGCGGAAATATAGCGGGTAAATTCCTCAAACGTTCCGTTGAATTTAACGCTACGGAACTCCGGTTCCCCCGCATCCGATTTTCCACCGGGAACGGAAGTATTAATACGGTAGCTAATACCGGTTTGCGCGGTCACCGCCTCAAGAATTGTCGCCAGATCGGTAGGCTCGTAAGACTGAATACTCACTTGCTTACGCAGCAGCGCCTGTTTACGGGAGTTATATTCAACCTTTTTTCCCAGATAGGGCTCGTTATATTTCATATAACCGGTCGTTTTCATTTCATCCGCAGTGGTCGGGTTGCCGGTTTCCTGCGGGACAATACTTTTATCGTACTTGGTATCAATAGACGTACAACCCTGAAGAGCCAGCGTCAACGCCAGAAGCGAAACTTTAATTTTCATAGCATTATTCCCTTGCTTAATTACTGCTCATCAATGATCAGTACGTTATTCGCCTGGTAGTCTTTTATCACCAGCCCGTAGTTTTCTGACGTAAATACTTGTCCAAGCTTAACCAGCACATCCTGTGTTGATTTACCCTGCAAATGAATTGCCTTGTAAATAACAAAATCAGTTGAGCTGTTCCAGAGCAACTTATAGCCATTTTGCTGCGCCCATTTTGAGAGCTGCTGGCTTAATAACTCCTCTTCCAGTAAATCAATTTTTATTTCCACCACTGGCGCACTGACAGGCGCGACGCTTTTCACCGTATCATCTCCGGAAAAGGGATTTCGCGGCGTGGTTGTACTTTCTTTCACTGGCGTGGTGGTTAACATCCCTGCGTCAATTTTTTGCCCGGCTGGCGCGCTGGCGGCAAAACTTCCCTGGCTGCCTAATAATGCGGACACGGCAGCCCCAATTATCCATGTTTTTTTCATCTTACTCTTCCAATGATTAATAGGTGTTTCTTTCATGGTCCGGAATCTTAAGTTCATCACCGTTTTCTTTATAAAATTTAAGATCGTTATCTTCCGCAACAAGAGAATGGAGCACATACTTATTCGGCTCCGCCTCAGTCCAGGCGTAACCTTCGGATGAAATCATTCCCCCCTGCGGGATTGTGCTGCACCACTGGTTAATTACCACCGAGAGAGACTGTGGGTTTATTTTATTCACATCTTTTTTGCCACCTGGGGTAATTGTTGCCGACGCGGCGCTGATTAACCAGAAGGGCTCGTCCAGATTATTACCTGTGCCTTTAAACCATTTCTCCGCGATCCAGTCTTCAAAGATTCCGTTTACGTTCACTTTATCCGGGACGTTGGCAGAGACAATATCTTTGTTCACCACGATGTTGGCCTGGATCGCCACAGCGGCTACCGCGCCCACAGGTTTCGGATCGTTCTGACTCTTGTAGCTATTCGTCCGGGTTGCCCCCTGCTGGGTATAGTCGAAATAGCCACCGGTTTTGTTTGCCCCATCATCCTCATCTGCCGCGACAGATGATATGGCGACCGACAGGCGGGGATAGAGGCTACGCAGCTTGGTTTTACGGTCTTTATCGATACCGGTTACTTTAGGACACGTTTGCAACGGTAAACGAATCACGCCCGGCTCACTTAAGAGCTTGTTGTAATTTGTACTATCATTTGCGGCTGTATAAACAGGATCAGCTCCTGTCGGACCTTTACCCTGCGGGTAATCGTTTTTGAATGACTGATAAAAGGTGGTGGTGGGCGTCACCAGCTCATACTGACCATGGAAAGCATCTGCAAATTGATTAGGTAAGCTACTGGTATCATCATCATCCTGGATACCGTTTTTAAGCCTGTCAGCATCAGTTCCATTGTAAGCCACATACCATTTTTCCGGATGCTTGCGCGAGGTATTTTCCATCACGATATTGGCGTACAGCGTGCCGGTGGTGCCTTTGAGCGAGCTCGGCGAAGCAGGATCCACTTCGCTACCGTCTGTTTTATCCGCGCTGGTACGCAGATGCAGAATGCGATCGTCCGGATTATACGGCGTGCCGTCTGGATTAAGCCTGCCATCCGGGTTGACGCCGTTGCTGTTCATTGCCGCCAGGCACAGCGTGCTCTTGTTTTGCTCTCTGCTCCAGCACATCGCCGGTTCGTTTTTATCTTTGTCCGTTGCATCGCTGCTGGTAATCAGTAGGCGGTCTTCATCAATCGCCGTAATACACGGTCCGGCTTCGCCTTTGGCATCGTTCCAGCACAGCTTGGCAGCCGGAACAGAACCATCGGCAGTAATATCTTCACTGTTTTTGTCTAAGCTTAAGCGAATGCCGTAACGTTTATTTGCATCGAGCCTGTCCAGATTATTGGGAACGTCCCCCATCTGCAGCGGTTGGTCTGCGGCCGTTGTTACCAGGTTAAAATTACCGCTATTGTTGACTTCAAACACCACCGCCTGCAGATAACCGAGATCGACGCTTTTCAGCGCTTTTTCCAGCGGCTTAATAAATCCGGCAAAATGGAGACCTTCGTTCTCGGCATCTGTCTGGTAGACGAGATAGAAGTCGACACGTTCAATGCCCAACCCGCTGGTGCGACTGTTGTTGACGAAGTCCACGCGTTCCAGCACTAACTCCAGCGATTCGGCGCCAGGGCGCAGTTCACACGGCAGCATAGACTCCGTAAGCTTGAAGGGCAGTTTCCCTTTCTCATTATTGCCATTTCTACATTCGCTACCCAGAAACAGATAGCGAGAACCCCGGGTGGGCGATACATCGGTTTGCGTTGACACAGCAGCAGACCAGCCGGAATAAAAATTATTATCATCCCTGTCGGGTGAATCCTGTAATGTCCTGTTAGTGACGCGGTTATCATAATTCGCGATATTGACGTGAGTATTTTTTCCGTACAGTGGGTTGGCTTGTTGTGCGCTATTTGTGGTAGCCAGTTTGTCTTGTGCCACAAATCGCATCACGCCGGAAATATCTCGGGCGATCATATCAGCGACAATCAGTTGGTGACTTTGCTGGGCTTCTTTTCGTTTATAATTGGCATAAGTCATCAGGCACATGCCGATAATGGCAAGCACAACAATCATTTCAAGAAGGGTGACGCCTGCCTGACGGCCGTGAGCATTCGTGCTGTGCTTACTTATCATTTATAAAGTCCATTTAGAAGGACTGCCCTCTAATAAAGAGGGCAGAATAAGTACAACAAATTAAAAAAATATTGCCAGTATTTATTAACGGCTACCTAAAATGATAGCGTTAGTTGGACCAGTTGTATCAGCGTCACAGACACCATCTAAGACGATATTGGCAGGCGTTAACTCATCTTCAGTCGTTGTTTTCAAAATACCACTAGCAGGGGCCGCTTCAACACTGATATCAATTGCTGCAGCACCTTCACCAGACAATGCACCTGCAGCCGCTGTAGTGGTCGCCACATAATCCCATTGAGAACCAACCTGTGACACAATGTTACGGCAATCTTCCATCTCCAGTCCGTTGATTACCATAAAGAAAGCTTTATTCTTCGTGGCAGTAGCGGAAAGTTTTGCAGGTCCAATTTCAAAAGCATCGTTAGAGAATCCATTGAACGCTTCACTAGGACCGATTTTACCCATCTTGACCAGACCAACGATTGCGGATAATCCATCTGATGTCTCGATCCCAGCTTTTGTTTCTGCACTTGAATCCTGGCGAGTCGGATATTCAGCAGAGTCTTTATACGCCTCTGTCATCGCAACACGGACAGAGTTCGTATTATCGGTCAGGTCTGAAATATCCTGAGATGTAAACGCACGCTGTGCCAGAATAACCACCCCTGCGGCGATAATACCGATAATGCCCAGTACAATGATAATTTCAAGCAGCGTTACGCCTTTCTGCTTTTTCAGCTCACGATACTGCGCTGATTTCCTTTTCCATGAATGAATCATGCTTTTCATATCCATAAATCCTTAGATATTAGTTGCTGTAAAAAATTAACCCTGCACTCACTGTGCCAAAAGATTATATGCGGCATTTTTCGTAAATCACCAGAAGCTAAAAGCTGTGGTGGGATAATTAGGAATAAAGGTGACTGGTCTGATGAGTTATTTTTGAATAAAATTTCACAATATATATATTATATATTGGAAATATCGTAACGGGTTTTTTGATTTATTTTTAGAAAAAGTTACGGTAATCTTCCTTTTCCGGAGAGTGATATATATTGACAATGCTCATATATTAAAATTAATATGGCTTGGCTTTTTATCTATTTTAGGTTAAAAAGTGAGTTTAGCGGCAAAACAATATTTGTCCAGTTAAACGTTACTGTAACTTACTTAGGTAAGCGCCTGGGCTTGCCTTCATACAACTCGAATTATTATGGCTATAAATAGATTGATTCACGCGATCAATTTAAACCTGCGTTGGTGAAAATATTACCTGTGTGAAGAAAAGACGTTGAAAGCGGTGAAGGGGGCTGGCGGGAGTGTTCCCGCCAGCGGTTTGATGGCTGTGATTACTGCTTCGGTTCGGCAACCACTTTGCTACCGATACCGCGGTTGTTGTATTCCCACATGCGGTTGAAGTTGGTGTCGTTCAGGTTGCGCTGGATTTCACCTTTGTCATCTTCTGCACCGGTATTACCGGCAAAAGGACGCTTCGAGATAACGCTGTCAGCCCATGGTTTTGCCATGTTAAAGCCTTCGTTGATCACGCTGTCGCGGATAACGACCTGACCGTTAGTGTTTGAATCGACATCCAGCGAGCGGCCCAACTGTGCCACGCCATCACCACTCGCCGTGAAGCGGCTATTTGTGGCGAGGAAGCCGTAGTAGATGTTTGACAGCGTCGCTGGTGCAAACACATAGGCTTCCTGCTGAGTACGGGAGTTCACAACGCGGAAATCGGTGTTATCGAACACCACGGCGCCGCGACCGGAAACAATATCCACATCGCCTTCAATGTAGCTGTTGGTTACCAAAGTACGCGGTTGACGATCGTTCTCCAGACGGTTTTGTACGCCGCTGTTAGTCACGAAAAACGTATTCTGGCGACCGAGGATGTTGACCTTATTGATCTGCACTTTATCGCCATCGGTACGTAGCGCAACGGCCGGGTGATTACCCGCATCAACGCTGTCACCCAGATTGTTTTCGATGGTCAGGTTCTGCAATTGCAGACCGTTATTTTGCGACCAGACGACGGCAGAACACATCACGCCAATATTTGTGCCGCGCTTGTTCTGGCAATTATCAAACATATACCACGCCGGTTTACCCGGCATGTATTTGCCGCCCGGGTTCACCGTACGACGCCAGTCTGCGGTGCTCATGTCACCATCAATAGCCTGGCCAATTTTCACATCCAGCGGTTTTTCGCCCATGCCGTACAGCGTCAGACTTCCCGTTGCTGCCGGGATATATACCGTGCCCTGATACTCGCCCGGCATAATCGCGATGTACTGACGTTTGTTAGTACGTTTGATGATTGCCGCATCAACCGCAGCCTGAATGCTGGTATGGGTGACGCCCTGAGTCCCAGCCGGGCCAACCACGAAGTCAGGCTGTGCAGGCAGAGAAATAGCAGAAGGGCTCCACGGCGCGGTGTTTGGCGTCAGCGCGGAAAAATAGTGCGCAGCAACGAAGTTTTTCGCTTCATTGGCCGACAAGATCGGGCGCGAAGAGGTACCTGGCGCGGTCTGATCGGAAGGAATTTGATCGGGCGGCGTAGAGCTACAGGCGGTCAGCGTCACGCCAAAAGCCATTGCCAGCGCCAGACGGGAAACTGATGATATGTTCACAGGTTGCTCCGGGCTTTGAAAGTTATCCATTGAAGCCTGCTTTTTTATACTAAGTTGAGCGAAACGGGAAGGTTAAAAGGTAAAAAGTTGTTTTTATCGCCGTAATGCCCGGCGCGGAGAGTTCTTATATCACAAATACATAACAATTACGGTCCTTCAGGTTGACAACATCCGTATAATCAAAAATAAATGTCTATACAACCTATGACAAGTGGTGAGTCGAATGCAGCAATTCTTCCCTGATGATGTTATCTGGCGCAATGTTCGTCTGGCGACCATGGATCCCGAACGTAACACCCCGTATGGGCTGGTAGAGGGTCATGCGCTGATCGTCCGCCAGGGGAAGATTCGCGATATCGTCCCGGAGTCATCGCTCTATCTCACACATGACAATACCTTTGATATGCAGGGCAGGCTAATTACACCTGGCCTGATTGACTGTCATACGCATCTGGTCTTTGGTGGAAACCGCGCAGGTGAATGGGAGCAGCGGCTAAACGGTGTCTCCTACCAGCAGATAAGCGCCCAGGGCGGGGGTATCAATGCCACGGTATCAGCGACCCGCAGCGCCAGTGATGAACAACTCTTACATCTAGCGCATCAGCGTATGGAACAGCTGATCAAAGAAGGCGTTACGTTGCTGGAAATAAAATCCGGTTACGGCCTGGATTTGCAGACAGAAGAGAAAATATTGCGCGTGGCAGCGGCGCTGGCGGCGGAGAATATCATTGAAATAAGCCCCACGCTGTTGGCTGCCCATGCGACTCCAGCAGAATACCGGGATGATCCTGACGGCTATATTACGCTGGTGTGCGAGACCATTTTGCCGCAGCTGTGGGAACAAGGGCTGTTCGAGACTGTGGATCTGTTTTGTGAAAGCGTGGGTTTTTCGTTGGCGCAGAGCGAGCGGGTGTTTCAGGCCGCGCAGGCGTTGGGCATCCCGATTAAAGGCCATGTTGAACAGCTGTCATTGCTGGGTGGCGCACAGCTGGTAAGCCGCTACCACGGGTTATCCGCCGATCATATTGAATATCTCGATGAAGCGGGCGTAGCGGCGATGAGCCAAAGCGGTACGGTCGGCGTGCTGCTGCCCGGCGCATTCTATTTCCTTAAAGAGCAACAGCGTCCGCCGGTGGCGTTGCTGCGTCAGTATCAGGTACCGATGGCGGTGGCGACAGATTTTAACCCAGGTACCAGCCCGTTTATCAGCCTGCACTGGGCGATGAATATGGCCTGCGTTCAGTTTGGCTTAACGCCGGAAGAAGCATGGGCGGGCGTCACCCGACATGCGGCCCGGGCGCTGGGACGTCATGCCACTCATGGTCAATTGAAGGCCGGGTTTGTGGCCGATTTTGTGGTGTGGGATGCAACTCTCCCGGTCGAGATCCTGTATGAACCGGGGCGTAATCCGCTCTACCAACGCGTATTCAAAGGACAAATAGTATGACTCACTGGCAACCTGTTTCACCTGCGCTGTGGCAGGGACGTGATGACCGCGCCGAATCGCCGAATGCGCTGCGCCTGTTTCAGACGATCACGCTGAGCCCGACATTTAGCCCAGAAATGTATCGCGAACAGATAGCGCTGCTTGGGTTTGCCTGCGACGAAGGCGTGAAACGTAATCAGGGCCGGACGGGAGCCGCCGGAGCGCCCGATGTGCTGCGCAAGGCGCTGGCGAATTTAGCCAGCCACGATGGGCATCATCGGCTGGTAGATCTGGGAAATATTGTGGCCCAGGCCCCCGATCTTGAGGGCGCACAGCAGGCGCTACGCAATGCGGTGCAGCGCTGTCAGCAGGAGAATATGCGTACCTTTGTTCTGGGGGGAGGACACGAAACTGCATTTGCGCACGGCGCAGGCGTGCTGGATGCGTTCCCGCAGGCGAAAGTGGGGATCGTCAACTTCGATGCCCACCTCGATTTGCGCCATGCCGATCAGGCTACTTCCGGCACACCGTTTCGCCAACTGGCGCAGCTTTGCGATGAACAGCAGCGTGAATTTCACTATGCCTGTATCGGTGTCAGTCGGGCGGCAAACACCCAGGCTTTATGGGATGAGGCGCAACGGCTCGGTGTGACCGTGGTGGAGGATCTGTACTGTGCAACGGCGCAGGCGCAGTTAGCGCAGTTTGTCGCCAACCTGGATGTTATCTATCTGACTATCGATCTCGACGTGCTGCCGGTGTGGGAAATGCCCGGCGTGTCGGCACCCGCTGCGCTGGGCGTACCGTTGGCGACGCTGCTGAATCTGATTGAACCCCTGTGTCGTAGCGGTAAACTGCAGGCGGTGGATATGGTTGAATTTAATCCACGCTTTGACGATGATGGCAGAGCGGCGCGCGTTGCGGCGCGATTAGGTTGGCAAATCGCGCACTGGTGGCACTGATATACCTGATGGCGTTACGCTTATCAGGTTCGGGTAATGCCTGTAAACTGTACCCACTCACATTCTCAGCTTAAGGAAGGCTTACGCATGCTCCCATCCCGTTCTGCTCCGGCACCTTTTTACGAAAAGGTCAAACAGGAGATCAGCGAAAAGATTGCCAGCGGTATCTGGCAACCTCACGATCGCATTCCCTCTGAGGCGGAGCTGGTGGCGCAGTATGGTTTCAGCCGCATGACCATCAACCGGGCGCTGCGTGAGTTAACGGATGAAGGGTTACTGGTTCGTTTGCAGGGCGTAGGGACGTTTGTCGCCGAGCCGAAGGGCCAGTCTGCGCTGTTTGAAATTCGCAGCATCGCGGATGAAATCAACGCCCGTCAGCATCAGCACCGCTGCGAGGTGATCACGCTGGAACGAACCCAGGCAAGCGCGCAGCAGGCTTTGGTGTTAAACGTCAAAGAAGGCACCTCCATTTTTCACTCTGTCATGGTGCACTACGAGAACGAACTGCCGGTGCAGATTGAAGATCGCTGCGTGAATGCCGAAATTGTGCCAGCGTATCTGGCGCAGGATTACAGCCAGACTACGCCGCACGCTTATCTGTCGCTGATAGCCCCTTTAACGGAAGGCGAGCATATTGTTGAAGCGGTCCGCGCCAGTGCCGAAGAGTGCGCGCTGCTGAATATCAAAGAACACGATCCCTGCCTGCTGATCCGCCGTAAAACCTGGTCTGCGTCATCTATTGTCTCTCATGCCCGTTTGCTCTTCCCGGGTTCCCGCTATCGCCTGCAAGGGCGGTTTATGTCCTGAAAAGCGTGATTGCTGCCGCAGTATAATAAAATTGTATCTTTTTTGTTAAAAGCACGCTTGCGACAACTTGTATAGACAAGTATATGTTACTTATCTGTCCGATCGTTCGCGAGGAGTGCTCTACCATGTCTCATAGCAAGTACCGTCAGCAGGATATTCGTGCCCCACGCGGCACCACGTTAACGGCCAAAAGCTGGCTGACCGAAGCGCCGCTGCGCATGTTAATGAACAACCTGGATCCCGATGTGGCGGAAAATCCGCATGAGCTGGTGGTATACGGCGGGATTGGTCGCGCCGCGCGGGACTGGGAATGTTATGACGCCATCGTCAACGCGCTGACCAAACTGGAGACCGATGAGACCCTGCTGGTCCAGTCCGGTAAACCGGTTGGCGTTTTCAAAACCCATGACAATGCGCCGCGCGTACTGATTGCCAACTCCAACCTGGTGCCACATTGGGCTACCTGGGAACACTTCAACGAGCTGGACGCCAAAGGGCTGGCGATGTATGGCCAGATGACCGCCGGGAGCTGGATCTACATCGGTAGCCAGGGCATCGTGCAGGGGACTTATGAAACCTTCGTTGAGGCCGGGCGTCAGCATTATCAGGGTAACCTGAGCGGACGCTGGGTGCTGACCGCCGGGCTGGGCGGCATGGGTGGGGCGCAACCGTTAGCCGCAACGCTGGCAGGTGCTTGCTCGCTGAATATTGAGTGCCAGCAAAGCCGGATCGATTTCCGTCTGCGTACCCGCTACGTGGATGAGCAGGCGACATCGCTTGAAGACGCGCTGGCGCGTATCGAAAAGTACACCCGTGAGGGGAAAGCGGTCTCCATTGCGCTATGCGCTAACGCCGCCGACGTTGTGCCGGAACTGGTGAAGCGCGGTGTGCGCCCGGATATGGTCACTGACCAGACCAGCGCCCACGATCCGCTGCATGGTTATCTGCCGTCCGGCTGGAGCTGGGAAGCGTATCAGGAGAAAGCGGTGTCCGATCCGCAGGGCACGGTACAGGCGGCGAAACGCTCAATGGCAACGCACGTCGAGGCAATGCTGGCGTTCAGCAAAATGGGCGTGCCGACGTTTGATTACGGCAACAACATTCGCCAGATGGCCAAAGAGATGGGCGTGGAAAACGCCTTTGATTTCCCTGGTTTCGTCCCTGCTTATATTCGCCCCCTGTTCTGCCGCGGCATTGGCCCGTTCCGTTGGGTGGCGCTTTCCGGCGATCCGCAGGATATTTATAAAACGGATGCCAAAGTGAAAGAGATCGTGGCTGACGATAAGCATCTGCACCACTGGCTGGATATGGCGCGTGAGCGGATTAACTTCCAGGGATTACCGGCGCGTATCTGCTGGGTCGGTCTGGAATGGCGTCAAAAACTGGGGCTGGCGTTTAATGAAATGGTGCGCAGCGGCGAAGTGTCTGCGCCGATTGTTATTGGCCGTGATCATCTGGATTCCGGCTCCGTCGCCAGCCCGAACCGCGAAACCGAAGCCATGCGCGACGGTTCTGATGCAGTATCCGACTGGCCGCTGCTGAACGCGCTGCTTAACACCGCCAGCGGTGCAACCTGGGTGTCACTGCATCACGGTGGCGGGGTAGGAATGGGCTTCTCCCAGCATGCCGGGATGGTGATTGTTTGCGATGGCACTGATGAAGCCGCAGCGCGTATCGCCCGGGTATTACATAACGATCCGGCTACCGGGGTGATGCGCCACGCCGACGCCGGGTATGACATTGCGGTGGATTGCGCCGTCGAAGAAGGGCTGAATTTGCCGATGGTCGCGGCGACGCAGGAGAAACGCTGATATGAACACCATGACATTAACGCCGGGTCATCTGAGCTTTGCGCAACTGCGCGACATCTGGCAGCAGCCGGTCAAACTGAGCCTGGATGCCGGGGCGATTGATGCGATCAACGCAAGCGTCGCCTGCGTCAATAATATTGTCGCTGAAGGCCGTACGGCGTATGGCATTAATACCGGCTTTGGCCTGCTGGCTCAGACCCGTATCGCCACGGAAGATTTGCAGAATTTACAGCGTTCGCTGGTGCTTTCCCATGCGGCAGGCGTTGGTGAGGCGCTCGATGACGCGATGGTACGCCTGATTATGGTGCTGAAAATCAACAGCCTGGCGCGGGGTTTTTCGGGTATTCGTCTCAGCGTGATTGAAGCGCTGATTGCGCTGGTGAATGCCGAGGTGTATCCGCTGATCCCGGCGAAAGGGTCAGTGGGCGCATCGGGCGATCTGGCACCGCTGGCGCATATGTCTCTGACGCTGCTGGGCGAAGGTAAAGCGCGCTGGCAGGGGGAATGGCTTCCGGCGACCGAAGCGCTGAAAAAGGCCGGGCTGGAGCCGATTACGCTGGAGGCGAAAGAAGGGCTGGCGCTGCTCAACGGTACCCAGGCTTCCACAGCCTTTGCGCTGCGCGGGTTAATTGAAGCCCAGGAGCTGTTTGCGTCTGCGACGGTGTGTGGGGCGCTGACCACCGAAGCCGTTTTAGGCTCTCGTCGTCCGTTTGATGCCCGTATTCATGCCGCACGAGGACAGCGTGGGCAGATTGATGCCGCAACGCTGTACCGCCACGTGTTGACCGACACCAGCGCGCTTTCCCAGTCGCATCATAACTGTGAAAAAGTGCAGGATCCGTATTCTTTGCGCTGTCAGCCGCAGGTGATGGGGGCGTGCCTGACGCAAATGCGTCAGGTAATGGAGGTCCTGCTGGTAGAAGCCAACGCGGTTTCCGACAACCCGCTGGTGTTTGCCGAAGAGGGCGATGTCATTTCCGGCGGCAACTTCCATGCTGAACCGGTGGCGATGGCGGCAGATAATCTGGCGCTGGCGATTGCGGAAATCGGGGCGTTATCAGAGCGACGCATTGCGCTGATGATGGACAAACATATGTCGCAGTTGCCGCCGTTCCTGGTGAAAAACGGCGGGGTGAACTCCGGCTTTATGATTGCTCAGGTAACCGCGGCCGCGCTGGCGAGCGAGAACAAAGCGCTGGCGCATCCGCACAGCGTGGACAGCTTGCCGACCTCCGCCAACCAGGAAGATCATGTGTCTATGGCGCCGGCAGCGGGCCGCAGGTTGTGGGAGATGGCGGCGAATACGCGCGGCGTGATTGCCGTGGAGTGGCTGGCGGCGTGTCAGGGGATTGACCTGCGTGAAGGGTTAACCTCAAGCCCGCTGCTGGAGCAGGCGCGCCAGGCTCTGCGCGAGCAGGTTGCCCACTATACGCAGGATCGCTTTTTTGCTCCGGATATTGAGTGCGCAACCGAACTGTTAGCCCAGGGGACGTTGTTGAAATTGATGCCTGAATTTCTGTAGATAAGCCTTGTTTAGTAGGCCGGATGCGGCGAAGCCGACATCCGGCACAACACAGCTTAACTGAACATCGCCGTAATCGAGGCGCTGGCGAGCGAGTGGAAGTGAACGTTAAAGCCAACCATCGCGCCGCTGGCGTCCTCATCGACATCAATACGCTCCACATCCAATGCGTGAACCGTAAAGATATAGCGATGGGTTTCCCCCTTCGGCGGCGCAGCACCGCCATAACCTGCTTTCCCAAAATCCGTACGGGTCTGAATCACCCCATCCGGCAGCGCAACCAGCCCGGAGCCGAAGCCTTGCGTGAGTACGCGGGTATCTGCTGGCAGATTTACCACCACCCAGTGCCACCAGCCGGAGCCGGTTGGTGCATCAGGATCGTAGCAGGTCACGACAAAGCTTTTGGTCCCTGCGGGCACGTCATCCCACGCCAGATGCGGGGAAATATTATCCCCGTCATACCCCACGCCGTTAAAGACGTGGCGATGCGCAAGCTTTTCGCCATCGCGCAGATCGTTACTGATTAGTTTCATGCTGACTCCTCTCGTTAGCCAAAAAGTGTAGCCAGGAACCGTATGTAGCGTGGCGAAATATTCTGGACTGTTTTGCGTTCAATCAAGGGTGGCAAATCCGGTTTCGTGCAAACCAAGGTATGTGAGAATGTCGGCAATAGCGTTCTTGCTGATAATGTCACGACCAACAGAAGTTAAATCAGCCAGCGCTGCCTTATCCTCTCCGGTGAAGTAGGATACTTTATTCGCACTGGTGACCAGTCCAGCCAGTGCGGCATCGAGTAAACTCCAGATACTCCTTCTCGGCGGTGTCAGGGAAAATCTGGCGAATAATCCAGCCCTGATAGGCGTAGAGATCGTCCGCCACGCCTGATACAGCATTAGCCCAGACGGCGTAGTCGCTGTCGCTGCTGGTGTCGGCGTTCTCATCGGGTAGCGCGTTCTGAATATCGCGTAACTGGCGGTCGGTACTTTTCGCAACGGTTGGGACGTGAAATGTCATTTAATAATCCTTACTGGGTGCCGGAACGTGTGCGGCGTGCCGGTGCTGTCGGTTAAACCCACTGCATGAGCGGTTATTGTGTGGTGTTGAGTATTCAGGGAGCGGCTGCGGCACGAAAAATCAAAGGGAAGCGGAGGAAAGGACCCGGCCATATTGACCGGGTTAATTATCTTACTTAACCTGACGGGCTTTGTCTGCTTTCCATTCCTCATATGTTGCTTCGAGGAACCACAAGCAGCGAGCGCCCTTATCAGTGCTTAACAACGCAGGACGTGTCCGCTGATAAAAATCCTCAACGGTTGCTGGAGCTTCAACAGGCACTCCGCAGACAATATCAGTCCCGAGCATGTGCGGCCATTTTCCCGCGTCAATGACGCTGAGCGCATCAAGAGCGCCGGTTGTATTTGCTGTTAGGGCAGCAGATAAAGCATCTTCCAGTTTAATGGCCTGCTTAACATCTGCCGCAGCCGCGAGTTCTGGCGTTTTATTCAGCCACGCTTGATCGCCCGTAGCCACGCCTTTCAGCGCATCGGGCCAGTTCACTTCGCCAGCTGCTGAAGTGGCCACAATAAACGGAAGTAGTAGCAACAATGCGAGCCGTTTCATCGTACAACCTCAAGCGGGCCGCCTTCACGTCTATGAACATCGACGGAACCTTTGATATCAGCGCCGCCGTCATCTTTGAGCCATAAATAAGCTGGAATAGCCATTTTCTTAAAACTCCATTTAAGGAAAATCTCATAAAATCCTTTCACTTTAATCACTTACGTGACAAATTCACGCTATCGCTTACTAAATCACCCGTCAATTTTTGCTCAGCATTGATATAAAACGATTTGCAATTTCTTTGATGCAAATAAAAAAAGGCCGGAATAATCCGGCCTTCATGTCTAAATATTGTTACTTAATCAGTCATCGAATAATCCGGGCTGTTCCACTTTTCCACGTCCGGACCGGGCGCTGATTAATCGCTAAAAAATGTTGCACTGCGCACAGCCTCGTTTACGGCCTGGGTCAGACGACGCAACTGATCGGGCTGAATAATGTACGGCGGCATCAGATAGATCAGTTTGCCAAACGGTCGTACCCACACGCCCTGTTCAACAAAGAACTTCTGTAACGCCGCCATATTCACCGGATGCGTGGTTTCGATCACACCGATGGCGCCGAGTACGCGCACGTCGGCTACCCAACTGGAGTCTGCCGCCGGGGCGAGTTCTGTCCGCAGTTGCGCTTCAATAGCCGCTACCTGTGAGCGCCACTCACCGGTTTCGAGTAACGACAGGCTGGCGGAGGCGACGGCGCAGGCCAGCGGATTACCCATAAAGGTTGGACCGTGCATGAAGCATCCGGCCTCACCGTTGCTGATGGTTTCCGCGACCTGACGCGTGGTCAGGGTGGCGGAAAGGGTCATGGTTCCGCCGGTTAACGCTTTGCCCAGACACAAAATGTCTGGAGTTATGTTGGCGTGTTCACAGGCAAAAAGCTTGCCTGTACGACCAAATCCGGTGGCGATTTCATCGGCAATCAGCAGGATACCTTCACGGTCGCACATCTTACGGATGCGCTTTAACCATTCGGGATGATACATGCGCATGCCGCCAGCGCCCTGCACAATCGGCTCAAGGATCACCGCCGCAATCTCGTGGCGATGCGCGGCCATCAGGCGGGCAAAAGGCACCATATCCAGTTCGTCCCACTCGCCGTCCATGCGGCTTTGCGGGGCGGGCGCAAACAGGTTCTCCGGCAGATAACCCTTCCACAGACTGTGCATCGAGTTGTCGGGATCGCAGACCGACATCGCGCCGAAGGTATCGCCGTGATAACCGTTTCGAAATGTCAGGAAACGCTGACGGGATTCGCCTTTGGCCTGCCAGTATTGCAGCGCCATTTTCATTGCTACTTCTACGGCGACCGAACCTGAATCCGCGAGAAAAACGCACTCCAGCGCCTCTGGCGTCATCGCCACCAACTGGCGGCACAGCGCAATGGCCGGGGCATGGGTAATGCCGCCAAACATCACATGTGACATGGCATCAATCTGCGTTTTCATCGCGGCGTTCAGCTGTGAGTGATTGTAACCGTGGATCGCCGCCCACCAGGATGACATGCCGTCTATCAGCCTCTCACCGCTGGCTAAAATCAGTTCGCAACCTTCGGCACGCGCCACCGGATAAACCGGTAACGGGGAGGTCATGGAGGTGTAAGGGTGCCAGATATGGCGTTGGTCAAACGCAAGATCGTCCGTTGTCATAATCGACTTGTAAACCAAATTAAAAAGATTTAGGTTTACGAGTCTACACCAAACTCATAACGAAACGTATACCAATATGGCTCATTCTTCTCGCTGGACAATGTCGCAAGTCACCGAATTATTTGAAAAACCGCTGTTGGATCTGCTGTTTGAAGCGCAGCAGGTTCACCGTCAGCACTTTGATCCGCGGCAGGTTCAGGTCAGTACGCTGCTGTCGATTAAGACCGGTGCCTGCCCGGAAGACTGCAAATACTGCCCGCAAAGCTCCCGCTATAAAACCGGTCTGGAAACGGAACGTTTGATGGAGGTTGAACAGGTACTGGACTCTGCGCGTAAAGCGAAACAGGCCGGTTCAACGCGGTTTTGCATGGGCGCGGCGTGGAAGAATCCACACGAACGCGACATGCCTTACCTGGAACAGATGGTTCAGGGCGTAAAAGAACTGGGGCTGGAAGCGTGTATGACGCTGGGTACGCTGAACGAAAATCAGGCCCAGCGGCTGGCTAATGCGGGTCTGGACTACTACAACCATAACCTCGACACCTCGCCGGAATTCTACGGCAATATCATCACAACCCGTTCGTACCAGGAGCGCCTGGATACGCTGGATAAAGTGCGTGAGGCGGGCATTAAAGTTTGCTCCGGCGGGATTGTGGGACTGGGGGAAACGGTGACCGACCGTGCGGGTCTGTTGCTGCAATTAGCGAATCTGCCAACGCCGCCAGAAAGCGTGCCGATCAACATGCTGGTGAAAGTGAAAGGCACGCCGCTTGCCGATAATGACGATGTGGATGCCTTTGATTTTATTCGTACTATCGCCGTGGCGCGGATCATGATGCCGACTTCATATGTCCGTCTTTCAGCCGGACGCGAGCAGATGAACGAACAAACCCAGGCGATGTGCTTTATGGCCGGGGCTAACTCGATTTTCTACGGCTGCAAACTGCTGACCACGCCGAACCCGAACGAAGATAAGGATTTGCTGTTGTTTCGCAAACTGGGTCTCAATCCGCAGCAAACGGCGGTGCTGGCGGGTGATAACGAACAGCAGCAACGCCTGGAGCAGGCGCTGCGTACCCCAGATACCGACGAATACTACAACGCGGCAACCGTATGACCTGGCAGCAAAAAATAGACGATGCGTTAACGGCGCGTCGTCGTGCTGATGCGTTGCGTCGGCGCTATGCGGTGACGCAGGGTGCCGGTCGCTGGCTGCAGGCCGACGGTCGCCAATACCTGAATTTTTCCAGCAACGACTACCTTGGCTTAAGCCACCATCCGCATATTATCTGCGCGTGGCAGCAAGGCGCTGAGCGTTTTGGCGTCGGCAGCGGCGGCTCGGGTCATGTCAGCGGTTATTCCGTTGCTCATCAGGCGTTGGAGGATGAGCTGGCGCAATGGCTCGGCTATTCACGGGCGCTACTGTTTATCTCCGGTTTTGCCGCTAATCAGGCGGTTATTGCCGCGCTGATGGGCAAAGAGGACCGGATTGTTGCTGACCGGCTCAGCCATGCCTCACTGCTGGAAGCTGCCAGCCTTAGCCCTGCCGTGCTACGTCGCTTTATCCATAACGATCCCCAACATCTGGAACGTCTGCTGACCACCCCCTGTCCGGGGCAACAACTCGTGGTCACTGAAGGTGTGTTCAGCATGGATGGCGATAGCGCACCGCTGGCGGAAATTCACGCGGTAGCAGAGCGGCAGGGCGCGTGGTTGCTGGTGGATGATGCGCACGGGATTGGCGTGAGCGGTGAGGAAGGGCGCGGTTCGTGCTCCCGACAGCAGGTGAAACCCGAGCTGTTAGTGGTCACGTTTGGCAAAGGGTTTGGCGTCAGCGGCGCGGCAATCTTGTGCTCAGACAGCGTGGCCGATTATCTGCTGCAGTTTGCCCGTCATCTGATCTACAGCACCAGTATGCCTCCGGCGCAGGCCCAGGCCTTGCGCGCCGCGCTGGAGGTGATCCGCAGCCGCGAAGGCGATGAGCGCAGAGAAAAACTGGCGATGCTGATCCGGCGTTTTCGCGCTGGGGTGAATACGCCGGACTTAACGCTGGCGCAGTCAGACAGCGCCATTCAGCCACTGATCGTGGGCGACAATCATAAAGCCTTGCAGCTGGCGGAGGCATTACGTCAACAGGGATGCTGGGTGACGGCTATTCGCCCACCGACGGTGCCGGTTGGTACGGCCAGGCTGCGGCTTACGCTGACCCAGGCGCATGAAGTCCAGGATATCGATCGCTTACTGGAGGTGCTGCATGGCGCAGGTCAATAAGCAGGCGATTGCTGCCGCGTTTGGTCGTGCGGCTACTCACTATGAGCAACACGCGGAACTCCAGCGTCAGAGCGCCGATGCGTTACTGGCGCGACTCGATGGTCGGGCATTCTCTCAGGTTTTAGATGCGGGCTGCGGACCCGGGCGTATGAGCCGTTACTGGCGGGAGCAGGGGAGCGAGGTCTGCGCGCTGGATCTGTCGGCGCAAATGCTGACTGAAGCACAGCGTCACGATGTCGCCCATCGTTATTTGCTGGCGGATATTGAAGCCATTCCGCAGGTTGCTGCTACTTTCGACCTGGCCTGGAGCAATCTGGCCGTACAGTGGTGCAGCGATCTGCGCGGCGCGTTACGCGAGCTTTACCGGGTGGTGCGTCCTGGCGGGACGGTGGCGTTTAGTACCCTGGCGCAGGGGTCAATGCCGGAACTTCGTCAGGCGTGGCGAGCGGTTGATGAGCGGGAGCACGCCAATCGTTTTTTGCCCGTGGAGCAACTGGAAAACGCCCTGCATGGGTGGGACGTTGAATACCAGTCTCATGCCGTCACGCTGTGGTTTGACGATGCGCTGAGCGCCATGCGCTCGCTGAAGGGCATTGGCGCGACGCATTTGCATGATGGCCGCGAGCCGCGCGTCCTCACCCGCTCACAGTTGCGCCAGCTACAGCTAGCCTGGCCCTGCCAGCAGGGGAAATATCCGCTGACCTATCATCTATTTTTGGGAGTGATTCAACGTGACTAACACTTTTTTTGTCACCGGGACGGATACCGAAGTGGGGAAAACTATCGCCAGCTGCGCGTTGCTACAGGCGGCGGGGCAGAGGGGATTGCGAACCGTCGGCTATAAGCCAGTGGCGTCGGGTAGTGAAATGACGGTTGAAGGTCTGCGCAATAGCGATGCCCTGGCATTACAGCGCAACAGCGTTGTGACGGTGGACTATGCGGCTATCAACCCCTATACCTTCGCGGAACCTACCTCACCGCATATCATCAGCGCGGACGAAGGTCGCCCCATTCAGGCCTCAGTAATGTCTGCGGGTTTACGCTCGCTGGAACAACAGGCTGACTGGGTGCTGGTGGAAGGTGCCGGAGGGTGGTTTACGCCGCTTTCGCCAACGCTGAGTTTTGCTGACTGGGTGAAAACAGAGCAGCTGCCGGTTATTCTGGTGGTTGGCGTTAAGCTCGGCTGCATCAACCACGCTGTGCTGACCGCCCAGGCGGTGCAGCAGGCCGGGCTGACGCTTGCCGGATGGGTCGCCAATGATGTGACGCCACCTGGCAAGCGTCATGCTGAATATATGGCAACGCTCAGGCGTGTGCTTGCGGCTCCGCTGCTGGGGGAAATTCCCTGGCTGGCAGAAGAGCCGGAGCGGGCATCGACAGGACGTTATATCGATCTTAGCGTTTTGTCTGTAGCGCCCCCCAGTCGGTGATTAGCGGGTTGCTGAGCTGTGTGATTTGCCCCTGAGCCACGTTGCGCCCACGGTGTAACAGGCAGTAGCAGTCAGCGACCCGACGAATAAACGGCAGGCTCTGCTCCGCGAGCATTATGGCGATGCCGAGCTCCTGGCTTAACCTTACCACCAGGTTCCCCAGCTTGTGGATATATGCCTGGCCACTTCCCCGCGTGGGCTCATCGAGGATCAGCAGGCGCGGGCGTGTGACCAGCGCGCTGGCGAGCGCAAGCTGGTGCTGATCATCTTCCGATAATGCCGCCCCTTTGGCCTGACGCAGTACGAACAACTGCGGAAACAGGCGGTAAATATCACTGCTGTTCATCGTTTCGCTTTCCTCAACCGCCTGGCGCGCAATATGCAGATTTTCCTCTACCGTCAATTGCGAAAAAATCCGTCTCTCTTGTGAAACGTAGTTAATGCCCAGCGCGATGCGATTTGCCGCCGGAATGGGACTCAGGTCGCGCGGTGGTGCGCCAGCCTGATGCCAGAACATGGTGCCGCTTTCGATCGGTAAATTGCCGATAATGCAATTGGTCAGTGTAGTCTTTCCCATCCCTGGAAGCCCCAACACACCGGTACATTTACCGGGCAGCAGGTCGAGATCCACATCCCATAGGGAGTGTTGATTACCGTAATAATGATTCACTGCGCGAAGACTCAACATAGATTCCTCCAGCATGATGCTATCCGCCCCACGTACAGGTCGTCGGAAGAAAATTGCAATTCTCTTGCCAGAAGAGGGATTGGGGTCAAAAAACAGCAGGAGAGTGTGCCGCGCAGGCGGTAACGTCTGGCTGGCCGGAGGGCTGGCGTTGTTTTGTGCACATTGCCAGTGCCTGGCGGTGTCGTAATGGTGCAGGCAAGAAAATGATGAAAATGCGAGCAAGATCCCGGCCATTCCAGGCCGTTTCGTTAGCTGATAAATATCAAAAAATAGCGATAAATTTTTTTTATCCCTCCGGAAAAGGGAGTGAGGGCGTTTTTGCCAGGCTACAGTCCATACGGGCTGGAGGCAGTTATCCACTATTCCTGTGGATAACCTTGTGTATTAGAGTTAGAAAACACAATGTAAGCGAGAGAAGACGCGGCCTGCGACTAAATTGATGCGAAAGACGGCTCGGGATAATAGTCATTAAATTACAGAATCTTAGATAAAATCAATGGCTGTCGCAGAAGTGTCATGCGTTGCCACAAAACTTTCATCGGGCAGCTTGACAAATGTTAAAAAAGTCATTGCTTTGGGGATAACACGTTTTTGCTGGTGTTTTATCTTGTCTGAGGCCAAATTTTAGCCTGCGGTCACGGTCATTCTGATGGCGTATCAGAAATATTCTGGTGCGTTACTGTTTTTTCATCCAGTATATTTTACTGGCAAAATATACGACTGCGAGTAAAATTACACACCTGCCCGCCCATTGCTTCAGGTAGCTGCTCATGAGTAAACCGTTCAAACTAAATTCCGCTTTTAAACCCTCTGGCGATCAGCCTGAGGCTATTCGCCGTCTGGAAGAAGGGCTGGAGGATGGTCTGGCGCATCAGACGCTGCTGGGGGTGACGGGCTCGGGGAAGACATTCACCATCGCTAACGTAATTGCGGACTTGCAGCGGCCTACCATGGTGCTGGCTCCCAATAAGACGCTGGCCGCGCAGTTGTACGGTGAGATGAAAGAGTTCTTCCCGGATAACGCGGTGGAGTATTTCGTCTCCTACTACGACTATTATCAACCGGAAGCCTACGTTCCAAGTTCTGACACCTTCATCGAGAAGGATGCCTCGGTTAACGAACATATTGAGCAGATGCGTCTGTCGGCGACCAAAGCGCTGCTGGAACGTCGGGATGTCGTCGTCGTCGCGTCAGTCTCCGCTATCTATGGTTTGGGCGATCCGGATCTGTATCTGAAAATGATGCTGCACCTGACGGTGGGGATGATTATCGACCAGCGTGCGATCCTGCGCCGCCTGGCGGAACTGCAATATACCCGCAACGATCAGGCATTTCAGCGCGGAACCTTCCGCGTGCGTGGTGAAGTGATCGACATTTTCCCGGCTGAATCCGACGACATTGCGCTGCGCGTGGAACTGTTTGATGAAGAGGTCGAACGTTTATCGCTGTTTGACCCGCTTACCGGGCAGGTTGAATCCACGATTTCGCGCTACACCATCTATCCTAAAACGCACTACGTGACGCCGCGCGAACGTATCGTGCAGGCGATGGAAGAAATCAAAGTGGAGCTGGCAGAGCGGCGTAAGGTCCTGCTGGCAAATAACAAACTGCTGGAAGAACAGCGGCTAAGTCAGCGTACGCAGTTCGATCTGGAAATGATGAATGAGCTGGGTTACTGCTCGGGGATTGAAAACTACTCCCGCTATCTGTCCGGGCGTGGCCCCGGCGAGCCGCCGCCGACGCTGTTTGATTACCTGCCTGCCGACGGCCTGCTGGTGGTGGATGAATCCCACGTCACTATCCCGCAAATTGGCGGTATGTATCGTGGTGACCGGGCGCGTAAAGAGACTCTGGTCGAATACGGATTCCGTCTACCGTCGGCGCTGGATAACCGTCCGCTTAAATTTGAAGAGTTTGAAGCGCTGGCCCCGCAGACCATCTACGTCTCAGCGACGCCGGGCAACTATGAACTGGAGAAATCCGGTGATGACGTCGTCGATCAGGTAGTACGACCGACCGGCCTGCTGGATCCTATCATTGAGGTACGCCCGGTGGCGACGCAGGTTGACGATCTGCTGTCTGAGATCCGCATCCGTGCGGCGATTAACGAACGTGTGCTGGTCACTACGCTCACGAAACGGATGGCAGAGGATCTCACCGAATACCTCGAAGAGCACGGTGAGCGGGTGCGCTATCTGCACTCAGACATCGATACCGTGGAACGTATGGAAATCATTCGTGACCTGCGTCTGGGCGAGTTTGACGTGCTGGTGGGTATCAACCTGTTACGTGAGGGTCTGGACATGCCTGAGGTCTCACTGGTGGCGATTCTGGACGCAGACAAAGAAGGGTTCCTGCGTTCTGAACGTTCGCTTATTCAGACCATCGGCCGTGCGGCGCGTAATATCAACGGGAAGGCTATTCTCTACGGTGACAAAATTACCGCCTCAATGGCTAAGGCGATAGGTGAAACTGAACGCCGTCGTGAGAAACAGCAGCTCTACAACGAAGAACACGGTATTACGCCGCAGGGGCTGAACAAGAAAGTGGTCGATATTCTGGCGCTGGGTCAGAATATTGCGAAGACTAAGGCGAAAGGCAAAGGGAAGTCACGCGCAGGCGCGAAGTCTGAAATTGTCGAACTGGATATGACGCCAAAAGCGCTGCAGCAGAAGATTCATGAGCTGGAAGGGCAGATGATGCAGCATGCGCAGAATCTTGAATTTGAAGAGGCTGCGACGATCCGCGACCAGTTGCATCAGCTGCGCGAGTTGTTTATCGCGGCATCGTAAGATTGTTTCCACTTTCCAATTCGCCATCGCGTAAATGCCATGGCGATTGGAAAAATACAGAATGTATTATCATTTATAATTATATTATTCGTTTTTCTATTGCCATTTATTATTCTTAAAATTAATGCACTCACTCTAATTGATTCTTTGCTGAATTGATTTTTGTTTTTCAGCTTTGTGAATCTCATCGTTTTATTCTTTACATTTCTGACGATTCTTTCAGCATTTTGGCAGCAAGCAAAAGGCTGTCATTGTTCCTTTTTTTTATAATTGTCCTGTTATAGAAATTTCCCTGACGAAAATATAAAGGAAAATTATGAAAGAGATAATATGCAATTACGCTGAGAATGATTATGCCGTTCAGGACGCCATGATATGTTCTGGAGTTGGTGAACAACACCAGAAAAATTTTGGTGCAGTCAGCCCTCCGCTAGTAAAAACCAGTCTGTTTGTGCAGCAGAGCTATCAGCAATACTGTGATGATATGCAGCACGAAGCTGAACGGTACATCTATTCACGGGGGCTTAACCCAACAACGGAACTGTTAGAGCATAAACTGGCAGCGTTGGAGCGTGGCGCGGCCTGCAAAGTTTTTGGCTCGGGCATGGGCGCGATAAGCGCAACATTGTTTGGCCTGCTGAAAAGTGGCGACCATATTATTCTGGTGAATAATGTTTATGGTCCAACAGTTGTGCTGGTGAAGCAAATGCAACAACGCTTTGGTATTGACTATGACATTGTTCTCAGTGGCGATGTCGAGGATATTCGGCAGAAAATAAAGCCTAATACTCGTATGATATACACGGAATCCCCAGGAACAATGACCATGCGAGTTGTGGATCTGCAGATGATAGCAGGGTTGGCGAAAGAGAATAATATTATTACTGCCATTGATAATACATGGGCTACGCCACTCTTCCAAAAGCCATTGACTCTTGGTTTCGATTTAGTGCTCCACTCTTGTACTAAATATATCGGCGGTCACAGTGATTTAACGGCGGGTGCTGTGGTAGGCGCAAAAGTCTATCTTGATATTATTCGTGATTTTTCACATCAGCTTCTTGGCGCAGTGCTGGCCCCGGATAGTGCATGGCTAGTGATTCGCGGTTTACGAACGTTGCCGCTGCGCATGAGACAACATCAGAATAATACCTATGCAATTCTTACTTTTCTCAATAGCAGAGCAGAGGTTGAGAATATCTGTCACCCTCTTATGGCTGATGCAAAACAACGTGAAATTGTTTCACAACAAATGTTTGGTACTTCTGGTCTCATTAGTTTTGAACTTAAAGATGGCAGTTTTGAAAAAGTTAAAGCCATTATTGATAGTTGTAGAATTTTCAAACCGGGGTGCAGTTGGGGGGGATATGAAAGCCTGATTATTTCTCCAAATCGCGGTTATAACCAGGATGTAATATGCAAAGATGGGATGGCGCCTGGTTTAATTAGGATTTCAATTGGACAGGAATCTCCAGAGGTGTTAATCGCGGACTTAGAGAATGCGTTTGATTCTATAAAAACATATTAATAGCGGGAAAATAACATGGTAAGCACAAATAAGCAACCGAGCTTTTATGCAGCATTGATGTTATTAGTGGCTATTTTCCTGGTTTTCTTTATAGGTATTGGGGTTTTAAATTACCCAGTTGAATTTATCTTAATTGTTATTACGATTATTACAGGTTTTTTTGCCAGATACTATGGCGCGGGCTGGAAGGAAATTCTCCAGACTTTTACAGAAAAAATAAAAGATGCCGTCCCTGCAATGTTAATTCTACTGTCGATCGGTATGTTGATTGGATGCTGGATGGTTAGTGGTACCATTCCGTTAATGGTCTATTATGGCCTGGAAATTATCAACCCAGCTTACTTATATCTTACAGCTTTTTTAGTGACGGTTTGCATCTCGACATTTACAGGCACTTCATGGGGTTCCGCAGGAACAATTGGTGTGGCGTTGGTTGCCGTTGCGTCGGCGATGAATGTGTCATTGCCGATTACTGCTGGAGCCGTTATCTCCGGTGCCTATTTTGGTGATAAATTATCTCCTTTATCAGATACCACAAACATGGCCGCGTTAGCTGCGGGGGCTGAGCTTTATCAAAGTATTAGAAATATGTTGTATACATCGGTTCCTGCTTTTTTGATTGCCTGCCTGGGGTTTTATATCGCGGGGTTAGATTTAAATGTGGTAAATTCAATCCAACTAGATACTATCCCGGTCATGAAAAAAGCGCTAAACTCATTATTCTGGCTTAACCCCTTATTAATATTACCGACATTGCTGGTCTTTATTGGTGCGATAAAAAAATGGGATACCATTATTGTCTTGATCGCATCTTCTTTTTTTGCTCTGGCAATATGCGCAATTTTTCAGCCGTTTACCATGATGGACCTCGTTCAAGCATCGATTAATGGCTTTAATACCAATATGATCAGCAATTTTTCAGATGTCGCGATGAATGAATCTACGACTAAAAATATTAATATATTGCTTAATCGTGGCGGTATGTATTCAATGGTTAGCCCAATTGTGGTTATGCTTTGTGCATTTATGTTCGCTTCGGCACTTGATGTTTCTGGTGGCCTTAATGTGCTGCTTGGGCGACTGGTTCAGAAATTAAAAACGGTGACCAGTACTCTGTTGGCGACAATGTTCACAAGTTCTCTATTAGTTGCCTGCACTGGCAATGCAGTCATCAGTTTCTTTCTGGTGAAGAATATTTATGATCCTTGTTTTAAAAACAAAAAATTGCATATGGTTAATATGTCCCGATCAATGGAGTCTGGAGCCACGCTACTTGAAGGACTTTTCCCTTGGACAATTTCTGGTATGTTCATGGCGAAGACGCTGGGGGTGGCGACGCTGGATTATGCACCCTGGGTTTTGTTCAATTTAAGTTGCCTGGTTATGGCCGTATTCTTTGCCATTCTTGCCCGGTGGTCTAATTTTGGCACAAGATACGAAGAGCCAATATCCGCCGAGCAGGTACCTGTGCTGAGAGGTTAATGCAATAAGCTACAAGTACAATCCTCATTACGATGAGGATTGTATGCTAATCACGCACTTGGTATTACCCCAGCGCCTGTACCGCTTTCTCCAACGCGTAATGCAATAGCTGGCGGTCATGGCGGTAGGGAATGTCGCTGGCTTCCAGCACTTCCTGAATAACAACGCGGTCGGTAACGGTGGATACATCCACTTTCGGGCCTACAACCACCGCATCAATCACTTTCCTGCCAACGTACTGTTCAATGATTGCCAGCTTATCGTTAAGCGTCAGGCTGGCTGCTGGCAGGCTTAACTCACGACCCAGATTGCCGATGTAGACCATCGGGGCAGGTGTGCGACGTAATGCCTGCGCCAATTCGTCGAGTAGCAGGAGCGGCATCAGGCTGGTGTAAAAACTGCCGGGTCCGATCAAAATCAAATCCGCTTCGGCGATAGCTTCAACTGCCTCCCGCGTGGTGGGGACTTTTGGCGACAGCATCAGTTCCTGAGGCGGGATGGTGAGCTGATCGATATTCACTTCGCCATAGACTTCATGTCCCTGATCGTCGATAGCCATCAGATCCACCGGCAGCTCCGACATCGGAATTAAATGCGCGTCAACTTTCAGCAGACTACGAATTAAATTGATGGCTTCCAGAGGCCGCACGCTGAGGTGATCGAGCGCCTTTAACATCAGATTTCCGAGGTTATGCCCGGAAAGCTCACCATTACCGCCAAAACGATACTCAAACATGGCGGATGCAACGCTGGGTTGAGTAATTAACTGGTTCAGACAGTTACGCATGTCTCCCCAGGCAATTCCTCCTTCAGAGCGACGAATACGACCTGTCGACCCGCCGTTATCGGTCGTGGTGACGATCCCCGTCAGGCGTGAACCTAAAGGGGAAAGAGAGGAGAGAACGCGTCCCAATCCATGCCCTCCGCCGAGAGCGACAACGCGGTCCAGATCTGCCAGCGTGCGAGTGCGCATATATTTTCCTGATATCAATTGATCGGCGCTACAGTAACGTAAATAGTGTGTTTTCAGCAATTATCCAGGCGGAATCTGGCGTAATTTTTTTCTGCGATCTACTCCTTTCTGACGAGATTCACCTGCCGGCAAGATGATGTATATCAATGCAAAACTGTGGTTTTTGCTTATTCTGTAGCGAAATTGCACGATCATTTCGCTATGTATGTGTTTATACAACGAAAGTGTACATGGCAAAAGCGTCATTTACACGCTAGTATCGGCATAACCACAATGTACTCTGAATAATTTGAGTTGCAGGAAGGCAGTGAGCGAGAGAATCCCCCGTAAGCGGACATAAGTACGTGACTGGGGTGAACGAACAAAGCCCACGCTTCTGCAATTTGAAGTATGACGAGAATAAACACTCTAGCCTCTGCACCTGGGTCAAATGATACGGTGCTTTGGCCGTGACAATACTTGAATAAGTTTGTCACCAGGGCGTAGGAAGAAATGACTACGTCTCCCGTATTTGGAAAGGTGTACATGGGCTCTCAACTTACCGATGCTTTCGCACGTAAGTTTTACTACTTACGTTTGTCGATTACCGATGTGTGTAACTTTCGTTGCACCTACTGCCTGCCGGATGGCTATAAGCCCGGCGGTGTCACCAATAACGGCTTTTTGACCGTTGATGAAATTCGCCGCGTTACGCGCGCGTTCGCCAGTCTGGGAACGGAAAAAGTGCGTCTGACAGGGGGCGAACCTTCATTGCGTCGCGACTTTACCGACATTATCGCCGCCGTGCGCGAAAACGATGCCATCCGTCAGATTGCGGTGACCACTAATGGTTATCGTCTGGCGCGTGATGCCGCTGCCTGGCGCGATGCCGGACTGACCGCACTTAACGTCAGCGTCGACAGCCTCGATGCCCGTCAGTTTCACGCCATTACCGGGCAGGACAAATTTCAGCAGGTGATGGCAGGCATTGACGCAGCCTTTGATGCGGGTTTTGAAAAAGTGAAAGTCAATACCGTGCTGATGCGCGACGTAAACCATCATCAACTGGACACCTTCCTGGCGT
Source organism: Citrobacter sp. 506 (assembly GCF_050434985.1). Lineage (NCBI taxonomy): Bacteria > Pseudomonadati > Pseudomonadota > Gammaproteobacteria > Enterobacterales > Enterobacteriaceae > Citrobacter > Citrobacter sp. 506. The sequence goes on along the minus strand of NZ_JBNDJN010000001.1, from coordinate 1,448,733 downwards.
GGGTTCAGCCCCGTCCTATCCAACTACGCTTTATTGAACTGATGGAAACGGGCGAGGGCAGCTCTCTCTTCCGTAAACACCATATCTCAGGCCAGGTCCTGCGTGATGAGCTGTTGCGTCGCGGCTGGATCCACCAGATCCGACAGCGCAGCGACGGCCCGGCTCAGGTTTTCTGTCATCCTGACTATGCTGGTGAAATTGGTTTGATCATGCCTTATGAGAAAGACTTCTGCGCCACCTGCAACCGTCTGCGCGTTTCCTCTGTCGGCAAACTGCATCTGTGTTTATTTGGTGAAGGCGGTGTAAGCCTGCGTGATTTGCTGGAAGATGACACTCAGCAGTCGGCGCTGGAAGAACGCATTTCAGCCGCGCTGCTGGAGAAAAAGCAGACTCATTTCCTGCATCAGAACAATACCGGTATTACGCAAAACTTATCTTACATTGGCGGCTGATCGCTAAAAGGAGTTTTTCATGAGTCAGGTAAGCGCTGAATTTATCCCGACACGCATTGCTATTCTTACTGTTTCCAACCGTCGCGGCGAAGAAGATGACACCTCCGGCCATTATCTGCGTGACTCGGCGCAAGAGGCGGGTCATCAGATTGTCGACAAGGCGATTGTCAAAGAGAACCGCTACGCCATTCGCGCCCAGGTTTCTGCATGGATTGCCAGTGAGGATGTGCAGGTCGTGCTCATTACAGGCGGCACGGGCTTAACCGAAGGGGACCAGGCGCCAGAAGCGCTGCAACCGCTGTTTGACAGAGAAGTCGAAGGGTTTGGTGAAGTATTCCGTATGCTGTCGTTTGAAGAGATTGGCACCGCGACGCTGCAATCCCGGGCGATTGCCGGAGTGGCCAACAAAACGCTGATTTTCGCCATGCCGGGGTCGACTAAAGCGTGTCGTACCGCATGGGAAAATATCATTGCGCCGCAGCTCGATGCCCGTACGCGTCCGTGTAATTTCCACCCACATTTGAAGAAATAAGTATGTCGCAACTGACTCATATTAACGCCGCTGGCGAAGCGCATATGGTGGATGTCTCCGCCAAAGCGGAAACCGTACGCGAGGCGCGTGCAGAAGCATTCGTTACCATGCGTAGCGAAACGCTGGCGATGATTATCGACGGCAGCCACCATAAGGGCGACGTTTTCGCCACGGCGCGTATTGCCGGTATTCAGGCCGCCAAACGGACCTGGGATCTTATCCCGCTGTGCCATCCGCTGATGTTGAGCAAGGTTGAAGTTAATCTGCACGCCGAGCCGGAACACAACCGCGTACGCATTGAAACGCTGTGTCGCCTGACCGGGAAAACCGGCGTCGAAATGGAAGCGTTAACGGCGGCCTCCGTGGCAGCGTTGACTATCTACGATATGTGCAAAGCGGTGCAAAAGGATATGGTGATTGGTCCGGTGCGTCTGCTGGCTAAAAGCGGCGGCAAATCGGGAGATTTTAAGGTGGATGCGCATGATTAAGGTTCTTTTCTTTGCTCAGGTACGGGAATTGGTGAACACGGATGCGATAGAAGTCGCCGCTGAGTTTGCAACGGTAGAAGCGCTGCGCCGGAGTCTTGCGGCAAAAAGCGATCGCTGGGCGTTGGCGCTGGAAGACGGCAAGCTGCTGGCCGCGGTAAACCAGACGCTGGTCAGTTTTGACCATCCCCTTAATGCGGGTGACGAAGTGGCTTTCTTCCCACCGGTAACCGGAGGCTAAGATGGCTGAAACGCGAATTGTTGTTGGTCATGCGCCGTTCAGCGTCGGGGATGAGTATCCCTGGCTGGCCGAACGCGATGAAGATGGCGCGGTGGTCACTTTCACCGGTAAAGTCCGCAATCACAATCTCGGCGATAGCGTGCAGGCGTTAACGCTGGAACACTATCCGGGAATGACCGAAAAAGCGCTGGCGGAGATTGTCGACGAAGCGCGTGCGCGCTGGCCGCTGGGACGAGTAACGGTCATTCATCGCATTGGCGAACTGTGGCCGGGTGACGAAATCGTTTTTGTTGGCGTGACCAGTGCGCATCGCAGCAGCGCGTTTGATGCCGGGCAGTTCATTATGGATTATCTGAAAACCCGCGCACCGTTCTGGAAGCGTGAGGCCACGCCAGAAGGTGAGCGCTGGGTTGATGCCCGCGACAGCGATAAGCTAGCAGCAAAACGCTGGTAGAGTACAATTGGTGTAGGCTCATACTGATTCAGGAGATTGTCATGGACCGATTCCCACGATCCGATTCTATTGTACAGGCCCGTTCCGGCCTGCAAACGTATATGGCGCAGGTGTACGGCTGGATGACCTGCGGACTGTTGCTGACGGCGTTTATCGCCTGGTATGCGGCAAATACGCCCGCGGTGATGATGTTTGTCTTCTCCAGCAAAATCACCTTCTTTGGACTGATCATCGCCCAGCTAGCGCTGGTGTTCGTCCTGTCCGGCATGGTGCAAAGGCTCAGCGCGGGAATGGCGACCACGCTGTTTATGCTCTATTCGGCATTAACCGGGCTGACGCTATCAAGCATTTTTATCGTCTATACCTACTCGTCTATCGCCAGCACCTTTGTGGTCACCGGCGGGATGTTCGGGATCATGAGTTTGTACGGCTACACCACCAAACGCGATCTCAGCGGTTTCGGCAATATGCTGTTTATGGCACTGATCGGTATTGTGCTGGCCTCGCTGGTTAACTTCTGGTTGAAGAGCGAAGCGCTGATGTGGGCGGTGACCTATATTGGGGTGATTGTGTTTGTCGGCCTGACCGCTTATGACACGCAGAAGCTGAAAAACATCGGTGAGCAGATCGACCTGCGTGACAGCTCCAATCTGCGTAAATACGCAATTCTTGGGGCCTTAACGCTGTATCTGGACTTCATCAACCTGTTCCTGATGCTGCTGCGTATCTTCGGCAATCGTCGTTAATTCTCTGTTGCCGGATGGCGTAAGCCGCCATCCGGTGAATTATTTCGCCATCGCCTTCTCGTTTTTTACCCGCAACTTTTTCGCCCGACTCTCCAGCAGCAAATAGCACATCAGCGCCAGCAGCAGCGGAATAAAATAGTACAGCACGCGATACGCGAGCAGGGCGGCAATGATTGTCCCCTGAGAGGTATTCTCTCCTGCCAGCAGCGCCATAAAGACCGCCTCCAGCACACCAATCCCCGCCGGAATATGCACGATAACACCGGCGATACTGCTCACCAGCAGCACGCCCAGCACGAAGAAATAGTTGATATTCTGACCCAGCAACAGCCAGATAATCGCCCCCATTACCATCCAGTTAGTACCGGATATCGCCATTTGCGCGAGGGCAAATTTCCAGGAGGGCAGTACCAGTTTTTGGCCCTTGATGGTGATGTGGCGATGTTTAGCGAAAGCGCAAAACCACAGATAAACAACAATCATCAGCAGCAGCGCAATGCCTAAGAGGCGTAGCGTACCTTCATCGATATACCAGTGCGCGGGCAGTTCAACGACGCCGAAGGTGAAAATAAAACCGCCCAGCAGAATATAGCCCAGCCAGTTGGTGGTAATGCTCAGTGAAAAAATTCGCGTAATTGTGCTCCCCGGTAATCCGAGACGCGAGTAGAGACGATAACGCATCCCAATACCGCCCACCCATGTGCTTAACGTCAGGTTGAAGGCGTAACAGATAAACGACACCAGCATGACCTGGCGTTTTGCCAGCTTGTGCCCACAGTAGTAGCGCCCGAGCAGGTCATAGCAGCCGTAAAGTAAATAACTGACGATCACCAGCCCTACGGCGCTGAGCAGGGCGATCCGATTGTAATCGCGAATTACCGTCCACACTTCCTGCCAGTTGACCTTGCTGGCATAAACGACCAGCAATGCGATGACCGCAATAAAAAATAGCCATGTGAGGATCTTTTTCGCTAAGCGCCAGCGTCGGTGGTTTTTTGGCATCAGGTTTCCCCTCCTGCATCCTCAGTCGGAATACGATCCTGGGTTTCCAGAGTTGGCTGTGCGGGTGGTTCTACCTCGGCCAGATGCGGGGTGTGCGCCGGTAGCCAGCCGACCAGCGCCGGGAAGTGGCGTAAAAAGTGGAAGGCCAGCACGCTTTTGGTCAGGTTCCACCAGGTACGTTTTGGCAGCATTGATTCATCAACTCGCTTGCAGTCCTGCGCAATAATGGGGTTCAGGTTGTCACGCAGGGTCTGGTTAAACGTGCGGTCATGAATAATAAGATTTGCCTCCAGATTGAGCGACAGACTGAGCGGGTCGAGATTGCTGGAACCTACCGTCGCCCAATGATCGTCCATCAGCGCGACTTTACCATGCAGGGGCTTACGCCGGTATTCATAGACATGGACGCCGCCTTTAACCAGATAGTTATACAGCAGGCGGGCACCCACTTTCACAATCGGCATATCCGGTTCACCCTGGACGATGAGTTTTACCCGAACACCGCGTCGCGCAGCTTTTCGTAGGGCATGCAGCAGGCGATAACCCGGAAAGAAATAGGCATTGGCAATGATTACTTCCCGCCGGGCCTGGGTCAGCATTTTCAAATAGTGGCGTTCAATATCATCGCGATGCTCTTCGTTATCGCGCCAGACAAACAGCGCCTGCGCTTCGCCAGGCCGATGATTTTCAATTGCCCGGTGATGACGTCGCCACCAGCGTCGTACGGCGCTCTGTCCCGGTAAGTTATCCAGCACGAATTTCAGGATGTCGGCCACGACAGGACCTTCCACGCGAACGGCATAATCCTGCTTGGCCTCGGGACCGTAATCAGACATGTGTTCAGCGGAATAATTAATACCGCCGACAAAGGCAACACGATCATCAATGACCACAATTTTGCGATGCATACGGCGAAAGAGATTGGTGCGCATACCGAACAGACGCGGGCGCGGATCGTAGTAGCGGAAAATAACGCCAGCTACGGTCAACTCTTCGACAAAACTGTCGCTAAGATCCGGCGAACCGTAACCGTCCAGCAGCACCTCTGCTTTGATTCCGCGCTGGGCGGCTCCGAGCAAGGCGGCATGCAGCTGTTTTCCGACCGCATCTTCAAACCAGATAAAAGTCTCAAGGATAATTTTTTTCTGTGCCTGTGCAATGGCGTCAAAGACGGCAGGATAGTATTGATCGCCATTTTCCAGCAGTTGAATTTGATTGCCTTCACGCCAGCCATTTTTCATAAATGAATCTCCGCACTCAGGGGGGCATGATCGGACAAATGTCGCCAGTGACGCAGCGCCAGCGTCGTTGGGGTACTGGCATTCGCGTTTTTCACATAGATCCTGTCCAGACGCAGCAGGGGAAACTGCACCGGAAACGTCCGCGCCGGGCGACCGTGGGCGCGGGTAAAAATCTCGTCAAGGCCGGCCCTGGCTTTCAACGGGTGATTGGCCGTTTGCCGCCAGTCGTTAAAATCTCCGGCGATCACCACGGGCTCCGCGTCGGGCAGGGCATTGACCCAGTCAGCCAGCATAGCGAGCTGGGCCTGACGGTGTGCTTCACGCAAACCGAGATGCACGCACATGACATGGATTGGGTGCGAGAGCATTGGCGGCACGATGCGGCAGTAGAGGACCCCGCGCTTTTCACTCGCGCCGACGGACACATCGCGATTTTCATAATGTTCAATAGGATAACGCGACAGCACCGCGTTACCGTGATGCCCTTGCGGGTACACGGCGTTACGCCCGTAGGCGAAGTCGCTCCACATGGTGTCCGCCAGAAATTCGTAGTGGGTGGTATCCGGCCAGTTCTCAATCTGCAGCGAGTGAGCATCGTGCGCGCCCATAACTTCCTGCAGGCAGACAATATCTGCACCGACCGTTCTGACAGCCTCCCGTAGTTCAGGCAAAATAAAACGCCGGTTGAAGGCGGTGAACCCTTTGTGAGTATTAATGGTGAGCACATTGAATGAAAATTGAACTCCCGATCCGCTCATGAGCCTCCCGTTGGCGTCACTTCCTAAATAAAATAGTGTAGTCGTCGTCACAAAAAGATGCGGTGTTGCGGAATTTTCCGTAAAGTCCGGTACTCTGAATAATTAGTTGAAAATCCTTCAGGAGAAAAGCCATGAGGTGGCAACAACGTGTTCGTGTCGCAACGGGTCTAAGTTGCTGGCAGATTGTGTTGCATTTACTGGTAGTGGCGTTGCTGGTAATGGGCTGGATGAGCGGTACGCTGGTGCGCGTCGGCCTGGGATTATGCGTCGTTTACGGCGTAACGGTTTTATTAATGCTGGCCTTGCAACGTCACCATGAACAACGCTGGCGCGACGTAGCTGATGTGCTGGAAGAGCTGACTACCACGTGGTATTTCGGTGCCGCGATGATCGTACTGTGGTTGCTGTCGCGCGTGCTGCAAAACAACGTCTTGCTGGCCCTGGCGGGGCTGGTGATCCTTGCCGGACCCGCCGTGGTCTCGCTGTTGGCAAAAGACAAAAAGCTACATCACCTTGCGTCTAAACATCGCATACGCCGCTGAGCCGGTCGTGGCCGCTATCACCAACAGCGGCCACAAACTTCCCCACACAATCTGTAGACTCGCATCCTTCAGGTAAATCTGTTTCGTGATGTCCGTAAAATGGCGGATTGGGTTTATCCACGTCAGATTCTGTAGCCAGACCGGCATATTTTCGACCGGCGAGACGTAGCCTGAAAGTAAAATCGCCGGCATCATAAACACAAACACGCCGATAAACGCCTGCTGCTGGGTGGCGCACAGTGATGAAATCAGCAGACCAAAGCCGACCAGCGACAGCCCGTAAATCACCATCGTGAAATAGAACAGCGCCAGTGAACCGGCAAAGGGGATGTGATAAGCCCAGATGCCGATCGCCAGCACAATGGTGGCCTGAAACGTTGCCACAATTAACGCGGGCACCGCTTTACCGATGAATATCTGCCAGGTGGTAAGCGGGGAGACAAGCAGCTGATCCAGCGTGCCTTGCTCGCGCTCGCGGGCAACCGAGAGCGAAGTGACGATCATGACGCCGATGGTGGTGATCATGGCGATCAGCGACGGAACCACAAACCATTTGTAATCCAGATTCGGGTTATACCAGTTACGCACCACCAGCTCGCTGTTGTTCGGTTTCGGCTTGCCGTCCATTAGCTCCTGCTGATACTCCTTAACGATCTGCTGCAGGTAATTCGCGGCAATTTGCGCACTGTTAGAGTTACGCCCGTCGAGAATAATCTGCATGGGAGCCTGCTGGAAAGTATCCAGATTACGCGAAAAGTTGGCCGGGAAGCGCACCAGCAACAGGGCTTTTTGCGTGTCGATGGTGGGCTGGATCTCCTGCGGGCTTTTCAGCAGCAGAACGTGCGTAAAGGCGCTGGCGCGAGCGAAGCGCTGGGTTAGTTCCACCGAATGTTTACCGTTGTCTTCGTTATAGATAGCGATAGTGGCGTTGGTGACTTCCAGCGTGGCCGCGAACGGGAACAGAATAACCTGAATCAGCACCGGTAAAATCAGAATGGCTCGCGTCTGCGGTTCACGTAACAGTGATTGCAGCTCTTTACGAATTAATGTCCATAAGCGATGAAACATGCCCGTCCCCTTAATCCAGCCGACGTTTGGTTTTAAGCCACGTCAGGCCAATAAACATCACCGCCGAAGCGATTAAAAACAGCACGTTGATAATCAGCACCACCGGAATATTTCCCGCCAGAAACAGGCTTTGTAGGGTGCTGACGAAATAACGAGCCGGAATAATATAGGTTACTGCCCGGATAATCGCCGGCATGCTGTCTATCTGGAAGATAAAACCCGACAGCATAATCGAGGGCAGGAAGGCGGCGTTTAGCGCGACCTGCGCGGCGTTAAACTGGTTGCGGGTGATGGTGGAGATAAGCAACCCCATGCCGAGCGTGCTGAGCAGGAACAGGCTGGTAATGAAAAACAGGATCAGCAACGAACCGCGATAGGGCACGCCGAGAATAAACACCGACACCAGCATACACAGCAGCATCGCCAGCATGCCCAGAAAGTAATAGGGGATCAGTTTGCACAACAGCAGTTCGACGCGGGTGACTTCGGTAGACAACAGCGCTTCCATGGTTCCGCGCTCCCATTCGCGCGCCACCACTAATGAGGTGAGGATAGCGCCAATGACCGTCATGATGATGGTTACCGCCCCGGGAATAATAAAATGTTGGCTGATGGCCGCCGGGTTAAACCAGTAGCGGGTCTGCACGTCGATCAAAGGTTCAAATGATTCTCCGCGATCTTCCGCCCGCTGTTGTTGCCAAATCTGCCAGATGCCTTCGACATAACCCTGTACAAAGTTAGCGGTATTCGGTTCACTGCCGTCGGTGATCACCTGGATCGGCGCCACGTCGTTGGGTCGCGCCATCTGCTGGGCGAAATCCACCGGGATCACCACCAGCCCGCGAATGCGCCCGGCCTGCATTTTCTCAATCAATTCTTGACGGTTATCGCTGATGGTGGCGTCAATATACGGTGAACCGGTCATGGTATGGGTAAAATCCAGCGCCTCTTCGCTTTGCTGTTCGAGCAAAATCCCTACCCGCAGCTTGCTGGAGTCGAGGTTGATCCCGTAGCCGAAGATAAACAGCAGCAGCAGCGGGATCACCACCGCAATCAGCCAACTGCTGGGATCGCGGACGATCTGGCGCGTCTCTTTCACGCACAGCGCGCGTACGCGACGCCAGGAGAGAACGGAGTTACTCATGCGTATGCTCCTTATCCCAGTCATTGATTAGCGTGATAAAGGCCTGTTCCATGGTCGGGTCTGGCGTCTCACTGTCAGCAGCCTGAGCTTTCAGGTCGTCCGGTGTACCGCTGGCAATCAGTTTGCCGCGATACACCAGCCCGATGCGATCGCAGTATTCTGCCTCATCCATAAAGTGGGTGGTCACCATCACCGTGACGCCTTTTTCCACCATACTGTTGATATGTAACCAGAACTCCCGACGGGTGAGGGGATCGACCCCGGAAGTGGGTTCATCGAGGAACAGAATGTCGGGTTCATGCATCAGCGAACAGGCCAGCGCCAGACGCTGTTTAAAACCCAGCGGCAGTTCGTCGGTGGCGTGGGAGGCGATACTCTTCAGGCCGAATGCCTCGCTCATCCGCTCGATTTTCTCCTTCTGCGCCCGACCGCGCAGGCCGTAGACGCCGGAGAAAAAGCGCAGATTCTGTTCAACGGTCAGGTTGCCATACAGGGAGAATTTCTGCGCCATATAGCCCAGATGCTGGCGCGCTTTACCGGAGCTGACCTTCAGGTCCATGTCCAGCACCAGCGCTTTACCCGAGGTGGGGACCAGCAGGCCGCACATCATTTTAAAGGTAGTGGATTTGCCCGCGCCGTTGGGCCCTAACAAACCAAAAATCTCGCCGCGCTGCACGGCAAAGTCTACGTGGTCGGTAGCGGCAAAATCGCCAAATTTTTTGGTCAGCGCTTTGGCTTCGATCACCGTTTCACCTGGCGTGCCTTCCACGGTATGCAGGATAGCGCCCAGCGGTGACTCCGATGTTCCGGCCCCGCCGAGTAAATCGATAAAGGCATCCTCGAAGCGGGGGGCGGTTTCGTTGATGGTTATCTCCGGCATGCCGTCAGCGTTTTGAATCTGCTGGGCCGTCGCTTCTTTTTTCAGGATTAAGCGGACGGATTTCCCCTGAATCATCCCGTCGCTAACCTGCGGCAGTTTTAACGTGCGTTGCAGCAGTCGGCGGTTATTTTCCTGCGAACTGCTCATCAGGAAGCTGCGACCCGACATGGTTTGCGTAAGCTGAGTGGGATCGCCCTGATACAGCAATTCACCTTCGTTCATCAGCAGCACATCACGGCATTGTTCAGCTTCATCCAGATACGACGTGCTCCAGAGGATCAGCATGCCGTCCCCGGCCAGTTCATGAACCATTTGCCACAGTTCGCGACGGGAAATAGGGTCGACGCCCACGCCAGGCTCATCCAGCAGTAACACGCTGGGTTCACCGACCAGCGTACAGGCAAGTCCGAGCTTCTGTTTCATGCCGCCGGAAAGCTTGCCGGCCAGGCGTCCGGTAAACGGCCCCAGCGAAGTAAATTCCAGTAACCGGGCAAAGGTTTTTTCTCGCGCTTCACCGGTAACGCTACGTAAATCTGCATAGAGATTGAGGTTCTCCATGACGGTCAAATCTTCATACAGACCAAATTTCTGCGGCATGTACCCCAGTACCGCATGCAGCGCGCTGTCGTCTTTGATGGGATCAAAACCAATTACCGTTGCGCTACCGGCGTCGGGTTTCAACAGCCCTGCAAGCATTCGCATCAGCGTGGTTTTGCCAGCGCCATCCGGCCCGACCAGCCCGGTCACGTAGCCCGCATGAACGGTACAGTCGAGCGGGGCGACGGCCGGTTTATCCATTCCGGCAAAGTTTTTCGTCAGTCCATTCAGCGTAATGACGGCGTCATTCATGCCGTGCCTCATCGCTGAACTTTATCGTTACCGGCATTCCCTGGCGCAGCGCATCGTCCGCGTCGGTCACCACAATACGCAGGCGATAAACCAGGTCGGTGCGCAGGTCAGGGGTCTCGACTGTTTTTGGGGTAAACTCGGCGGTGGGCGACACGAAGCCGATTTTACCGTGATACGGTTTGTCCGGACGGCCATCGGTGTAAAGCAGGATTTCGCGTCCTGGCTGCGCCTGGCTCAGATTTCGTTCGTCAACGTAGGCGCGAACCCATACCGGACGCGTGAGTGACAGCGTCAGTACCGTGCCCCCTTCGTTCAGCATGCTGCCGGGTTCGACCGCACGGGTGAGTAACGTGCCGTCAGACGGCGAGGTCAGCGTGGTGTCATGCAAATTAAGCTCTGCCTGGGCCAGCTCGGCCTGAGCTTGTTCGAGCGTGGCTTTCGCCTGCTCGATGTCCTGCACACGATTACCGCTGCGGTATTGGCTGAGTTTATCCTGTGCGGATTTCAGAGAGGCCAGCGCCTGATCGCGTGATGAACGGGCGTTTTCCAGATCGTTGGCGGAGATAGTGCGGCTTTTCCACAATCCCACCTGCCGATTGTAAAAGTTTTGCGCGTAATCATAGGCTGCCTGCGCCTGTTTGACTGCCGCTGCGGTTTGCGCGATCTCCTCTTCACGATACCCTGCCAGCATCAGATCGTATTGCGCCTGGGCGGCGGCAACATTCGCTTTTGCCTGCATTAATGCGTTTTCATACGGTGCACGGTCCAGTTCGCCCAGCACCTGACCGGCGGTAATGGCATCGCCTTCGTCAACCGCCAGCGAGGCCAGCCTGCCGCCGACGCGAAAACTCAGGTTGACGCTACGGATATCGACATTGCCGTACAGCGTCAGACCGTTATCTTGCCGACTTTGATACCACCACGTTCCACCGGCAATCACGGCAACGAGGGCCGCGATGACCAGCCCGAGAACGACAGGTTTTTTCATGACTCCAGACTCCTTTGCGTTAAACCTTGCAGAATAAGATCGATGTGACAGGTGATCGTTTGGTCAATCAGCGCGGTTTTATCCTCATCAAATTGTGACCAGCCCGTACGCAACAGAATGGTTTCTTTCCCCAGACGAAAGGCCAGTACCTCGCCGAGTAGGGCGTGGGTGTGCAGGATCATTTGGGTATCGTTGGCATCGCCGCCGGTATAGGCAGCAATCAGGCGCGTCAGGTGAGTATGCAGCGGATTGATAACCTGGTCGTGCACCAGTTGATAAGCCGCGGTGGGGGAAAGCTGTTCGCGCGAAATAAATTTGCTCAGGTTAACGGTATCGTCCTGGGTTAACAGCATGATCATATTTTTGCAGGCGCGGAGGATCAGTTCGCGCATCGCGCCACGATCCGGTTCCGGCTGAGCAAACAGACGCTCGGCTTCTTCAGCGTGCGGGCGAAACTGTGAGCCGATAAAATCCGCAATCCACTGGGCGCAGGCGAGATATAAATCCTCTTTTGAGCCAAAATAGTAGGTGATAGCAGCAATATTTTGCCCGGCCTGCGCGGCGATATCGCGAGTAGTGGCGTGCAGACCATACTCGCCAAACTGCGCCAGCGCGGCGGCAATGAGCTGATTTTTCGCCTGTTCACCTTTGGTTGTCATGGTGGGTGTATTCATAGCACGACTCAGATCTTAATCAATCGATTGATTAAGATTATGACTGATGTGTAACCTTGTCCAGTCCGGACCGTTATTTTTCAGCGCAGGGATAATTTATGCGGCACATCACAAAAACTGCTACACTCCGCCCCTTCATGACATTGTGGTTTTTGTCATCTTTATTATATGTATCTCCCTGAAAACGACACCGGTAACGGTCAGGGTGGTTCGGAGTTGTTATGTCTTTTGATTCCCTTGGTTTAAACCCTGATATTTTACGTGCCGTTGCCGAGCAGGGTTACCGTGAACCTACCCCTATTCAGCAGCAGGCGATCCCTGCCGTGCTGGAAGGCCGCGATCTGATGGCTAGCGCCCAGACCGGTACGGGGAAAACGGCAGGTTTTACCCTGCCGCTGTTGCAGCACCTGATTACCCATCAGCCGCATGGCAAAAGCCGTCGTCCGGTGCGTGCGCTGATCCTCACGCCAACTCGCGAACTGGCGGCCCAGATTGGCGAAAACGTACGTGATTACAGTAAGTATCTGAATATTCGCTCGCTGGTGGTCTTCGGCGGCGTGAGCATTAACCCGCAGATGATGAAGCTGCGCGGCGGTGTGGATGTGCTGATCGCCACGCCTGGTCGTTTGCTCGATCTGGAACACCAGAATGCGGTGAAACTGGATCAGGTTGAGATTCTGGTACTGGATGAAGCTGACCGCATGCTGGATATGGGCTTTATTCATGATATCCGTCGCGTTCTGGCGAAACTGCCGGCAAAACGCCAGAACCTGCTGTTCTCAGCAACGTTCTCTGATGATATTAAGTCGCTGGCCGAAAAGCTGCTGCACAATCCGCTGGAAATCGAAGTGGCGCGCCGTAATACCGCGTCAGAGCAGGTGACTCAGCACGTTCATTTCGTTGATAAAAAGCGTAAGCGTGAACTGTTGTCGCAGATGATCGGTCAGGGCAACTGGCAGCAGGTGCTGGTGTTTACCCGTACCAAACATGGTGCGAACCATCTGGCGGAACAGCTGAATAAAGACGGCATTCGCAGCGCGGCGATCCACGGTAACAAATCTCAGGGGGCGCGTACGCGTGCGCTGGCTGATTTTAAATCCGGTGATATTCGTGTGCTGGTGGCGACCGATATTGCCGCGCGCGGTCTGGATATTGAAGAGCTGCCGCACGTGGTGAACTACGAGCTGCCAAACGTCCCGGAAGATTACGTGCACCGTATTGGTCGTACCGGTCGTGCGGCCGCTACCGGCGAAGCGTTGTCTCTGGTGTGCGTTGATGAACACAAGCTGCTGCGTGACATCGAGAAGCTGCTGAAAAAAGAGATCCCGCGAATTGCGATGCCAGGCTACGAGCCAGACCCGTCCATCAAAGCCGAGCCGATCCAGAATGGTCGCCAGCAGCGTGGCGGCGGTGGTCGCGGTCAGGGTGGCGCAGGGCGTGGCCAGCAGCCGCGTCGTCAGGATGGCGGTGCGCCAAAAGCGAAACCGCGTAGCGGCGAAGGCAAACCGGCGGGCGATAAGCCTCGTCCACCGCGCCGTCCGCGCAAACCGTCTACAGCGCAGTAATTGCGAGCCCGGCCGAAAGGTCGGGCTTTTCTTTTTGCGACACGTATCAGAAAGTGCCACAATAGTGGCTGTTTATACAGTATTTCAGGTTTTCTCATGGCACTAACGGCTGCGCTAAAAGCGCAAATTGCCGCCTGGTATAAGGCGCTTCAGGAACAGATCCCCGACTTTATTCCCCGTGCGCCGCAGCGGCAGATGATTGCTGACGTCGCGAAAACGCTCACCGGGGAAGAAGGGCGGCATCTGGCGATTGAAGCGCCGACCGGGGTGGGGAAAACGCTGTCGTACCTGATTCCCGGTATTGCCATAGCGCGTGAAGAACAAAAAACGCTGGTGGTCAGTACCGCCAACGTTGCTTTACAGGATCAGATCTACAGCAAAGATTTACCGCTGCTGCGCAAAATTATCCCCGATCTGCGTTTTACCGCCGCGTTTGGTCGCGGGCGTTATGTCTGCCCGCGTAATTTAGCGGCGCTGGCCAGTAGCGAACCCAATCAGCAGGATCTGTTGGCCTTTCTCGACGATGACCTGACGCCCAACAACCAGGAAGAACAAAAGCGCTGCGCCAGGCTAAAAGGCGATCTCGACAGCTACAAGTGGGACGGGCTGCGCGATCACACGGATATCGCTATCGACGACGGACTCTGGCAGCGCCTGAGCACTGATAAAGCCAGCTGTTTGAATCGTAACTGTCACTACTATCGTGAATGCCCCTTTTTTGTCGCCCGCCGTGAGATTCAGGAAGCCGAAGTGGTGGTGGCTAACCACGCGCTGGTGATGGCGGCCATGGAAAGCGAAGCTGTTTTGCCGGAGCCGAAGAACCTGCTGCTGGTCCTTGATGAAGGTCACCATTTGCCGGACGTCGCGCGCGATGCGCTGGAGATGAGCGCAGAAATCAGCGCCCCCTGGTATCGACTGCAGTTGGATCTGTTTTGCAAATTAGTAGCCACCTGCCTGGAACAGTTTCGTCCAAAAACTACGCCGCCGCTGGCGAATGCCGAGCGTCTGAACGGTCACTGTGAGGAACTGTATGAGCTGATTTCATCGCTCAATAACATTCTTAATTTGTACATGCCTGCGACCCAGGAGGCGGAACACCGCTTCGCGATGGGCGAACTGCCTGCGGAAGTGATGGAGATTTGTCAGCGTCTGGCGAAGCTAACAGAAATGCTGCGCGGTCTGGCGGAACTGTTCCTCAACGATCTCAGCGAAAAAACCGGCACCCACGATATTGTGCGTCTGCATCGGGTTATTTTGCAGATGAATCGGGCGTTGGGCATGTTTGAGGCGCAAAGCAAACTGTGGCGGCTGGCTTCGCTCGCGCAGTCTTCAGGCGCGCCGGTGAGTAAATGGGCGACGCGCGAAGTGCGTGACGGGCAGATCCACGTCTGGTTCCACTGTGTGGGGATCCGTGTGAGCGATCAGCTTGAACGACTGCTGTGGCGCAGCGTACCGCATATTATCGTGACCTCCGCCACGCTGCGATCGCTCAACAGCTTCTCGCGTTTGCAGGAGATGAGCGGGCTGAAAGAAAAAGCAGGGGACCGGTTTATCGCGCTGGATTCACCGTTTAATCACGTTGAGCAAGGCAAAATCGTCATTCCGCAGATGCGCTACGAACCGTCAATTGATAACGAAGAGCAGCATATCGCGGAAATGGCCGCCTATTTCCGCGAACAGCTGGAAAGTAAAAAGCATCAGGGCATGCTGGTACTCTTTGCCAGCGGTCGGGCAATGCAGCGTTTTCTTGAGCACGTTACCGATCTGCGCTTGCTGTTGCTGGTACAGGGCGACCAGCCGCGCTATCGACTGGTGGAGCTGCACCGCAAGCGGGTGACCAACGGCGAGCGTAGCGTACTGATTGGGCTGCAATCTTTTGCCGAAGGTCTGGATTTGAAAGGCGACTTGCTGACCCAGGTGCATATTCACAAAATTGCTTTTCCGCCTATCGACAGCCCGGTGGTGATCACCGAGGGCGAGTGGCTGAAAAGCCTGAACCGCTACCCCTTTGAGGTGCAGAGCTTGCCCGCGGCGTCATTCAATTTGATCCAGCAGGTTGGGCGACTCATTCGTAGCCACGGCTGCTGGGGAGAAGTGGTTATTTATGACAAGCGTTTATTGACCAAAAGCTATGGCAAGCGTTTACTGAACGCATTACCCATATTTCCGATAGAGCAACCTGCTGTGCCAGACGTTATAGTAAAACCAAAAGAAAAAGCGAAACCCACGCGTCGCCGTCGGCGTTAACGATGCGAGCAACAGGCAAGGAGTTATCGATGGATTACCGCAAAATCATCAAAGAGATTGGGCGAGGAAAAAATCACGCGCGTGACCTGGATAAGGATACTGCTCGCGGACTGTATACCCATATGATGAACGGCGAGGTACCCGATCTTGAGATGGGCGGTGTACTGATTGCGCTGCGTATTAAAGGCGAAGGCGAAGCGGAGATGCTGGGCTTTTACGAAGCGATGCAGAACCACACCATTCGCCTGACTCCGCCAGTGGCCAAACCCATGCCGATTGTCATTCCCAGCTACAATGGCGCGCGCAAGCAGGCAAATTTGACTCCGCTGCTGGCGATTTTACTGCATAAGCTGGGCTTCCCGGTGGTGGTGCACGGTGTCAGCGAGGATCCAACCCGCGTGCTGACTGAAACCATTTTCGAACTGATGGGGATTGCGCCGACGCTGCATGCCGGGCAGGCGCAGGCAAAGCTGGATGGTCATGAGCCGGTGTTTATCCCGGTGAGTGCGCTGTGTCCTCCGCTGGAAAAACAGCTGGCGATGCGCTGGCGAATGGGCGTGCGTAACAGTGCGCATACGTTGGCTAAATTAGCCACGCCGTTTGCCGAAGATGCCGCGCTGCGTCTTTCCAGCGTTTCCCACCCGGAATACGTATCGCGCGTGGCGAAATTTTTCGGCGATATCGGTGGGCGTGCCCTGTTGATGCACGGTACCGAGGGTGAAGTGTACGCCAACCCGCAGCGCTGCCCGCAGATAAGCCTGATAGATTCGTCCGGCGTGCGAGTGCTACAGGACCGGCAGAGCGAGATGCCCGATGAGCCGGTCCCGCTGCCGGTGGCTAAAGACCCGGAAACTACCGCGCGCTGGATTGAGCGTTGTCTGGCGGGCAGTGAGCCGGTTCCGGCATCGCTGAAAATCCAGATGGCCTGCTGTCTGGTAGCAACCGGTGAATCCGCGACGCTGGCTGAAGGACTTGGCCGCGTCGAGCAAAGCTTCTGATTTTTCTTTCTCTCGACGGGTCATTTGCCAGGCCCGTCGGTTCACGCTTTCCGGCAACGTGAAATTTCTGCACGTTTATTGATCTCCTGAGCGCTGTGGCGCAGCATAGTTTGTTGAAAAATAAGAAACACAATCAACACGCGACTCAACAGGAGATAACAATGAACAGTGGACATCGCTTCCATGTGCCAACGCTGCACGCCTTTATCCAGGCCGTTTTTCACCAGATGGGAAGCAATGAGCTGGAGGCGCGGCTGGTAGCAGATCATCTGATAGCCTCTAACCTCGCCGGCCACGACTCCCACGGTATCGGCATGATCCCAAGCTATATTCGCTCATTTTCGCAGGGACACCTGCAGATCAACCGCCATGCCAAAGTGGTCAACGATGCGGGAGCGGTGATTACGCTTGACGGCGACTGCGCATTTGGTCAGGTGGCGGCCCACGAGGCAATTACGCTTGGGATCGAAAAAGCGCGCCAGTACGGTATCGCTGCCGTGGCATTACATAATTCGCACCATATTGGACGCATTGGCTACTGGGCGGAGCAATGTGCGGCGGCGGGTTTTGTTTCGGTGCACTTTGTGAATGTGGTAGGGATCCCGATGGTCGCACCGTTTCATGGCCGCGATAGTCGATTTGGCACTAACCCCTTCTGCGTGGTGTTCCCGCGTAAAAATACGTTCCCGTTGTTGCTGGACTATGCAACCAGCGCCATCGCGTTTGGCAAAACCCGCGTGGCATGGCACAAGGGTGAGCTGGTGGCTCCGGGATGCCTGATTGATGCTAATGGGGTACCCACAACCGATCCTGCCGTAATGCAGGTCTCTCCGCTGGGGTCGTTGCTGACCTTCGCCCAACACAAAGGTTATGCGCTGGCGGCAATGTGCGAAATTATGGGGGGAGCGCTTTCTGGTGGTAAAACCACACATGAAGAGAGCCTGCAGACCAGCGCGGACGCCATCATTAACTGTATGACGACCATCATTATGAATCCGGAACTGTTTGGCGCGCCGGACTGCGACAACCAGGTCGCGGCCTTTGCTAAGTGGGTGAAAGCGTCCCCCCATGCTGAAGATGCCCCGATCCTGTTGCCAGGGGAGTGGGAGGTGAATACTCGTGAAGAACGGCTGGAGCAAGGTATTCCGCTGGATGCCGGAAGCTGGCAGGCGATTTGCGAGGCGGCGTTGCAAATAGGGATGCCAGACGCCGTGTTGCAGGAATTCCGTCAACGACTGGAACACTAAGCAAAAAAAAGCCCGTCCAGTGGCGGACGGGCAAACAAAGGGTAACAAACAGGGTCAATGAGGGTTGGAGCATTGGGTCGTACAGGTAATCTTTCGGTTATTTATAGATAACCGCGGTGCCGCTCATTTTGTCTTTGCCGATAGCAGAAGTGATGCTGTAACCCGTTGCGCCAGCAGCGGTCGCTTTTTCAGCCAGTTTTGCTTCCAGGCCGTCCAACGTGGTGGCGCCGTCAGCAGATACCACACCAATTTTGTTCATGTTTTGCGCCTGAGTAGAGGAAACTGGCTCGGCAGCAAAAACGCCAAATGACAGGGTAGACAGAGCGATGGCGGCAACAGCAAATTTGATATTTTTCATGATTAATTTCTCGCAGGTTTGTTCTGTTAGTCAGTGTTCTTTAAGAAGACGTTGTTTCGTCGATGTGAGAAGTATCACGTTTTTTTATGCGAGATAAAATCGAATAGAATTGACGACATCAATCAAAAAAATTGAATGACAAATAACTTATTGAATATTAATAAATTCGAAAGAGGGATTTACAGTTCTTGTCATTGCGCTTTACAGAGAAACCGACAACGGCACATTTTGCTACACAGAGTGCAAAAAAGCGTGCTCGTAAAGGAAATCGTATGCGCTGAAACTTTCGGTAAAGATAAGTCAACGTAGCTGGCTGTCTTTCGAACCTCTGCGATTATATCCTGAAAATGCAGCGCTATGTGAATCTTTATCCTGCTGGCATGTGATGCATAAGCGTACGCCGGGCACGGCCTCCCGTCTGGCCTGAGGGATTGGAGTGCCACATTCTTCGCATTCATACAGACTTTCCCCCGTCGGTAACTCACCGCGGGCGCGGGCAACAGCATCTTCAATAGTATTGTTGATCTGTTCGTTAACAGCGTCGTCATTTGCCCATCCGGATGCCATACCTACCTCCTGCTGATGTCTACAGAATAAGTATAGCGAATGTGATGGCTGAAAAATGACCACGTGTCAGCGGTATCAGATTTCAGACCATTCGCGCAGCAGGTTATGGTAGAGATTGAGAAGCGACAGGATCTCGCTACTCTCCCCATGACGTGTCTTCAGGGACTGGATGTTTTTATCCAGTTCAAAAAGCATGGCGCGATTTTTGTCGTCCCGGATCATCGACTGGATCCACATAAAGGATGCCACCCGAACCCCACGGGTCACCGGCGTAACGCAGTGCAGGCTGCTGGAAGGGTAAAGTACCAGATCGCCTGCCGGAAGTTTTACCGCATGCTGGCCGTAGGTATCATTGACCAGCAGCTCTCCTCCCTCATAATCGTCAGGATTACTCAGGAATAAGGTGGCGGAAAGATCTGTGCGCATCCAGCCGTTTTCCGGATGACTACGCACCGCGCCGTCAACGTGAAAACCGTAGGTCTCGTTGTGCTGGTAGCGATTGAACAGCGGTGTGGAGAGCGTTTTCGGTAATGCAGCGGCGAAGAATAACGCGCTGTTGTTCACCGCGTTTTGTACCGCCTGTTGTAAAACGCCGTAACGTTCACTTTGCGTATTCACCTGCTGGTTGTTTTTAACCTGCGCGCCCTGAGCGCCGGTGGTTGCGCGGCCATCAACCCAGTCGGCAGCGTCCAGCTGTTCGCGAAACCAGGCGACATCCTGCGCCGACAGAATGCCGGGAATGTGATACATCATCAGTGTTTCTCCTGAAAGTGGGGCTTACGCCCCACGTAAAAGATCAGAAATGCATATTTGCCGTGAGCAGGAAGGTTCTTGGCTCACCCGGATGGTAACGGTATCCGCTCTTGTTAATGGAGGATACATAATCGGTGTCGAACAGGTTATAGACGTTCAACTGGAAATCGAGATTGCGATTCACGCGATAACCCAGTTTCGCGTCGGCGACCCAGTAACCTTCGGTGTAGGATGGCGTACCCACGGCCCCGTCGGAACCGCGATGCATACTGCCCACGTAGCGAGCGCCCGCGCCAACAGAGATATCATCGGTAGCCTGATACTGGTTCCACAGCGTGAACGCATGTTCTGGCGTATACGGCAGGGATGAAGAACCATCCTGAGCAACGTTTTTGCCGCTGTTGATCGTCGCGCGCTGCTGGGTGTAACCCCCAATAACCTGCCATGCGGGAGTGATGTTCCCTGCTACCGAGAGTTCGTAACCTTCAACGCGCTTCTCCCCGTACTGGGAATATGTGCCGTCGTCGTTCTGCTCAACTTCGTTCTCAATATCCGTACGGAAAATCGCGGCAGTTAACAGCAGGCGCTTATCCAGCACCTCCCATTTGGTGCCGATCTCGCTGGTTTTCGCTTTCTGCGGTTTGAAATCGGTACGGTTCGCACTGTTACCGCTTCCGCCCTGAGCGAGGGCAAAGTTGCTGCCGCCCGGCGGTTGCTGAGAAACGGCGTAGTTAATGTAAACGTTACCGTTATCGGTCAGATGATACAGCGCGCCCGCTTTCCAGTTCACCAGATTGCCTGATTTGGCAGTATCCACGGTGGTGACCGGAGAACCTTTCGCCACGCCTGTCGGACACGCGACCGCGCCGCGACCAGAAGCGCCGCAAGCGGTGGCGCTGTCATATTCCGTGCGGTAATTGTCGAGGCGAATACCACCGTTTAGTTCAAACTCACGGGTAATCTGTAGCGTATCAAAGGCGTATACACCGAAGGTATCGGTTTGCCCGTTAGCATTAGCGCCGTTACGAGACAATCCGCCGATATTCACATTGCTGTCGGGATGATAGATATTTACCGGCGGCGGGGTGATCGGGTTTACACCATAGTTGGTTTGCGTTTCACGCGTTAGCTCCACGCCGGTGCTGATGTCGTGACCGATGGCTCCCGTGTAAAATTTTGAGGTCAGGTTGGTCTGGTTGGTCAGGATCTTATTGCTGACATCTTTGGTATTTGCCAGGCGTGACCAGGTCCAGGTGTCGACGCTGCTGGAGGGTTGAGTGATGTTAGTCGCGCCGCCCATCACCGCCGTCATCAGATAATCCTGCTTAATGCGTGACCAGCGGGTGGTGTTGCGAATAGTGGTGCTGTCGTTCAGGTCATGTTCAAAACGCATCGTTGCGGTATCGGTCGTTGAATCGTCGTAATCCGAGTTGGTACCGTAGAAGTTATGCGTATCCACTTTTCCTGACTGATTCAGTGCAGCAGTCCCCGCGGAAGGCGCGGAATATCCCGGCAGACCGATGGTCGGGACACCGCCATCCGGGGTGTTGTGCTGGGTGACATGCAGATAGTTCAGATACAGTCGGTTCTCAGTGCCTAAGCCAAAGGCGAGAGAGGGGGCCACACCATAACGTTCATTCTTAACGTTATCGCGACCGGCATCATGCGTTTTTTCACCCATCAGGTTTAACCGTGCAGCGGTGGTCTCGCCGATGACCTGGTTAATGTCCAGCGTACCACGGCGGAACCAGGCGCTACCGACGCTGGCCGAGGCATCGATCCCTGAGTCAGTGCGCGGCTGTTTGCTGATCATATTGATGGAGCCCGTTGGCGCGCTACGGCCATAGTCGGTGCCGGAGGGGCCTTTGATCACTTCAACCTGTTCGGTATTGAAAGTGTCGCGCGTAACGCTGCCAATATCTCGGATACCGTCGATATAAATACTGTTCGAGGTATCCGCACCACGCATGTACACCGCGTCACCGGTGGTGGAGTTACCGTTCTCACCGGCGAAAAACGCGCCAACGCCCGGTACGTTTTTCAGCGCATCGGTCAGATTGGTTGCACCTTGATCCTTAATCACCTGCTCAGAAATCACTGTCATGGTGCGGGTTGTATCCGCTACCGGGCGGGAGAACTTAGGGTCGGCAGACTGCGTTGGGGCGTATAACGAAGGTTTGGCCGCTTCAACAACCAGCGTATCTTCTTGTTTTTTATCTTGATCGCCCGCGGCGACAGCCTGAGCTACCGGACACAGGCCAATACACAGACCGGCAAAAAAAGTCAGTGAATGAAAACTACTGGCAGGCAAATTGCGATTTTTATCCATGTTAGTGAGTGACTTATTATTTTTTGAGTAGACGGTTTCACTCGCGTGAAGGGACATCTCTGTGGATGTTATACCCTGCAGGCCTCGCGGGAGTGAATGTGTAATTGATAATGATTTTGATAAGCATTACTAATCAGTGCGACGTTTTAGCATTCATTAATTCAAAAATAAATACATTTATTTACATTGGATTCAAAATTGCTACACGATGATTACAATTTGAGCGGTGAACGACGTGAACAGTAGGTAGCAAACTGCATTCGGGGTGAATGCAGTTGGGCTAAGGTGAGGGACTACTTATAGATAGTTGCGCTGCCGTACATCTGGTTTTTACCGCCCGCAGAATTGACGACAAAGCCTTTTGCGCCTTGCTCTTTCGCTTTCTCTGCCAGCTTGTCTTCGAGATCGCTCAGGTTAGAAGCTCCGGTAGCGAAAACAGTGCCGGAAGCTTGTAGCTGGCCGGTTTGAGGGCTGGTGTAGGGCTGTGCAGCAAAGGACGCAAATGTCATGCCGGTCAGTACGGTAGCGGCAAGGAATGTGAGGCATTTCTTCATGGTGATATCCTCTGAGAAACAACAGGTCGTGCCTGATAAGTTTAGGCCGTCAGCGGATGACATTTACCGCAAAAAACTGGTGATGAGCCGTCTGTTTTTTGAACAATCAGCAAGCCATCAAATAGGTATAAAAAAAGCAAATTTCCTTGCTGTGTGTTTACCGCGTGGCGTTATGCGGGTATCTTACGCCGCTGTTAAAAGGAGAATGCTATGTCCCCCCAGAAACCGGGATTACACCCACGTAACCGCCACAATGGCCGTTATGATCTTGCGACTTTATGCCAGGTTACACCCGAGTTGACGCAATTTCTCACCCTCACGCCGGGCGGCGAGCAGAGTGTTGATTTCGCGAATCCGCAGGCAGTGAAGGCGCTCAATAAAGCACTGCTGGCGCATTTTTATGCGGTGAAAAACTGGGATATTCCAGACGGTTTTCTGTGCCCGCCGGTTCCTGGTCGCGCTGACTACATTCACCATCTGGCCGACCTGTTAGGTGAAACCAGCGGAACCATTCCGGCAAATGCGAGCGTGCTGGACGTGGGAGTTGGGGCAAACTGTATTTATCCGTTGATCGGCGTGCATGAATATGGCTGGCGATTCACCGGTAGTGAGACCAGTAGCGAAGCGTTTAACAGCGCTCAGGCGATCGTAAATGCCAATCCGGGGTTAACTCGTGCTATTCGTCTGCGTCGCCAGAAAGATGCTACGGCAATCTTCAACGGTATCATTCACAAGAATGAGCAATATGAAGCCACATTGTGTAACCCGCCTTTCCATGATTCTGCGGCTTCAGCCCGCGCCGGAAGCGAGCGCAAACGTCGTAATCTGGGGCAGGATAAAGATGATGCGCTGAACTTTGGCGGGCAGCAGCAGGAGCTGTGGTGTGAAGGCGGTGAAGTGGCGTTCATCAAAAAAATGATCGCCGAAAGCCAGGCCTTTGGCCGTCAGGTGATGTGGTTCACCACGCTGGTTTCGCGCGGTGAGAATTTGCCTCCGCTGTACCACGCGTTAACGGATGCGGGTGCGGTGAAAGTGGTTAAGAAAGAGATGGCCCAGGGGCAAAAGCAGAGTCGCTTTATTGCCTGGACCTTTATGGATAACGATCAGCGTCGCCGTTTTATGGCGCGTAAACGCTAAAGCGTTGGCTCGGTTGGCGGCAGCGGTTCGCTTGCTGCCGACGCAGGGCCATTCACCGGTGCAGGCAAAACCTGATACGTCTGTACCGGCGCGCGTACGTTGGCCAGATCGAAGTATTTCTTCACCTGGCTGTCGAGCGCGAAACGTACCGTCCACTGTTTCAGCGGTAATGTGGTAAATGAGACCCGTAGCGTGAAGGCCGTATTGGTTAACCCCACAATCCCGGCAAACGACGGTTCGCCAATAATCAGCCCGCGAATATCGTCCTGTTCCATCACTGCAGCCACAGCGTCTTTCAACGCCTGATTCGCTTTATCTGCATCCTCATGGCGGTCTACGTCGTAATTGGCGACGACCGATCCAATCCCGCGTACAAAGTTGGCGAAGGTCGTTATCGATGACCAGGGAATGATATGGTACGCCCCAGTGTCCTGACGGACGCCCACAGAGCGGATGGACATCCGTTCAACCGTACCGGTGAGTGGACCGATGGTCACCAGGTCGCCGGTGTTCATGCCATTTTCGAACTGAATAAAGATCCCGGTAATAATATCTTTTACCAGCGTTTGCGAGCCGAAAGAGATAGCCAGCCCCAGCGCCCCGGCCCCGGCCAGTAAGGGCGCGATATTGACGCCAATTTCGGATAGCACAATCATGATGGTGATCGTGCTGATGATCACCGCCAGCGCGTTGCGAAACAGCGTCAGCAGGGTGCGGGTACGGGCGCTGGGGAGCGGGCGGCCGTGAATATCGGAAGCCAGACGATTTTCAATCAGGCTGGCAAGGATCGTCCAGCCGATGGCGGAGAAGAATAAAATCAGCGCGATACGGATCAGGATATCCACCGTTTTTTCTCCTGCGCCGTAATGCAGCCAGTTCCAGAAGTCGAACAATCCCCAGGCATTCAGTAGCAGCATTACCGCGACGCACACCGTCAGGATCCTGGCTACGCTTAACGCCGTCGACAGCCAGCCATTCAACCGTTTTTGTAATTCCGGATAGCTGCGCTGGGTGTGTGGAGAAAGGGTAATGGTCTTGGCTATCCAGCGGGAAAGCATACCGGAAACAAAAGCGGCGATCCCAATGATCACCAGGCTGCGCAGCGTAGCGCCCATCATGAATTTCAGGCTGTTGCCAGGATCAAACAGCGAGAAGAAAAACAGCACAATGAAGTAGGCGCTGGCCAGCCAATGCCATACCAGTGCAAAGGCGCGGATAAACAGGCTGAAAAACGCTAACGATCTTTCCGCCAGATTCAGCAAATGCTGCGTTATCTCTTTCTTGTTTCTGAAAATCAGGTACAGCGCCCATAGGGTGATACACAGCATGATGATGACATTGGCCATCGCGCCGACCTGCACGTTGACCTGATTCGAGATAATGGGAACGGCAACGATAAGTCCGTATCCAATCAGGCTGCTCAATGAACTTAAACGGCGATTCCAGTAGCGCGCACCGGCATCCTGAATGTTAAACGGGCGCAGTTCGGCCACCGTTGGGCAAAATATCAGGCGTAGAATGGCTTTGAAGAACTCAATCAACGCAAAGGCATTGAGAAACAGACTTTGCTGAAAGGCGATAGTGCGGCTACCTGCGTTCATTCTGTCGCTCAGAATCTGCCCGACAAACAAAGTCAGCGCCAACAGAAGCAAATCGATAATGAATGCGCCGATGATCATCGCCGGAAGCTGGAGCCAGTTGCTGCGTTCGCGGTTTTTCCGTCGTGCCCATTGCCCCATTTTGCGATACAGCGGCAGCGCGCACAGGCGAAGCAGCCAGAAAAAACCGAACACTGACGCCGCCAGCATTAAAAAATGGGTCAGGGCATTGGTGAACGTTTGCGGGTTGAAGGTCTTGTGTGGTGCATCGGTAATATTGCGGTAAAGCTGAGCAAAGCGGCTGGAGAGCGCCTCACCGTAGTGGCGGGTGACATCCGTGACGTTTTCCAGCACCGTTTTTTCTTCCGTTAACGTGGGCGGAACAATGGTTGGCACCGGCTCGGCAGGGGGCGCTGTCGCCACTTTGCGTAACTGACCGATCAGTTCCTGGCGCGAGGCGTCATTTTCCAGCACATCAGCCAGTGCGCCGTAGGCCGCTTTCTTCTGTTCAACATCCGGCTCTTTCGCCGGCGCGGTTTGCGCGTTGGTTGACGTTGGCGTAGTGACGCCAGGTATCGTCACCGCCTGAGTCGGGAGACTCACCAGACAAACAAAGATGAACAGGATCCAGCGCATGACTCCTCCCATGAGAAAATAAATTCAAAAGGATAAGTATAGATGTCAGGGCGGGGGAGAAATGAAATGAGAGGATTCTGGTGAAAAACCTCCCTTCAGGCGAAGGGAGGGAGAGCTATCAGGAAACGTGCTGCAAGAATTCCTGTAAACGTTGGCTGGGCGGATTTTCAATCAGGGCCTGCGGATTACCGTCTTCGGCAATACGTCCCTTATCGATGAAAATCAGGCGTGAAGCCACTTTTTCGGCAAAGCCGATTTCGTGGGTCACAATGACCATGGTCATCCCTTCCTCCGCCAGATCCTGCATAACTTTCAGAACTTCGTGGCGCAGTTCCGGGTCCAGCGCTGAGGTTGGCTCATCAAACAGCATCATTTTCGGCTTCACCGCCAGCGCACGGGCGATCGCCACACGCTGCTGTTGACCGCCAGACAGTTCAGAAGGATAGTGATGCGCACGCTCGGCCAGACCTACTTTCGCCAGCAGTTCTTTAGCCAGTTTCTCGGCCTGTTCTTTATTCGCACCGCGTACGCGCTGCGGTCCGAACATGACGTTTTCCAGCGCCGTCAGATGCGGGAACAGGTAGAACTGCTGAAACACCATCCCGGCTTCCTGGCGGATTAACCGCTCGTCTACCTTTGGATCGTTTACCTTCAGACCGTCGACGATCAGATCGCCAGAGGTTATCTCTTCCAGTTTGTTAATGCAGCGCAGCAGGGTTGATTTACCGGACCCGGATGGTCCGATAATTACCACCACTTCGCCCTGCTGAATGTTCAGGTCAATATTGTGCAGCACCTGGGTTGGGCCAAAGTGCTTAGAAACGTTTTTAAATTCAATCACAGGATTTTCATCCTTCTTTCCAGACGACGCAGAATGAAGCTCAGTACCAGCGTAATGATCAGATAGAACACCGCAACGGCGCTCCAGATTTCCAGTGCGCGGAAGTTACCGGCAATGATTTCCTGGCCCTGACGGGTCAGTTCAGCGACGCCAATGACAATAAACAGCGAGGTATCTTTAATGCTGATGATCCACTGGTTGCCCAGCGGTGGCAGCATACGACGCAGCGCGAGAGGTAAAATAACGTGGCGGATAGTCTCTGTACGTGAAAGCCCAAGCGCCAGTCCGGCTTCGCTGAATCCTTTATGGATTGAGAGCACCGCGCCGCGGGTGATTTCCGCAATATAGGCGCCGGAGTTGATCATGATGGTGACAACGGCGGCGCTAAAGGGATCAATGCGTAAATCGTTAAATGCCATTGGCAGGGCAAAGTAAATAAACATCACCTGCACAACGATTGGCGTACCGCGAATGACTTCGATAAACACCAGCGCTACGTGGTTGGCTATCCAACCGCCGAAAGTACGCGCAAACCCTGCTGCAAGCCCGATTATCAGACCGCCTGCCAGACCGAGGACCGAGATCCACAGGGTCATTTTGGCGCCTTCAATCAAAAGCGGGATGGCGGGCCAGATGGCACTCCAGTCAAACTGCATATTTCGTTCCTGTTACCGTGGTGAGAAAAGTAATGAGCCATAACGCGATGACTCAAAATTGCAGGCCCGGCGGCGCTGGCGCTACCGGGCGTTACAGAACGTTCTTGTTATTTAGGTTCGGTACCGAACCATTTTTTGTAGATTTCGTTGTATGTGCCGTTCTCTTTCAGCGTTTTCAGCGCGCCGTTCACTTTCTCACGCAGTTCATCGCTGCCTTTCGGGAAGGCGATACCGTACTGCTGGGCTTCCAGGGATTCGCCTACTGCTTTGAACTGACCGTTGCCAGCGGTTTTGATGAAGTAAAGAATGTTTGGCGTGTCGTGCAGCACGGCGTCTGCGCGGTTGGTGCCCAGTTCCATATATGCGTTATCGATATTCGGGAACTGACGCAGATCTTTGGTTTTGATGTTAGCTTTCGCGTAATCAACGGAACCCGTGCCGCTCTTCACAGCGACGACTTTACCATCCAGATCTTTCACGCTTTTCACGTCGTTATTATTCGCTTTGACCATCACTAACAGACCGCTTTTGTAGTAGCCGTCAGAGAAGTCGATCGCTTTCTTACGCTCATCAGTGATGGTGATACCCGCCAGCGCCAGGTCGATATTCTTGGTTTGCAGAGCCGGGATGATGCCGCTGAAATCCATTGGTTTCAGTTCATAATCCAGCTTCAGTTCTTTGGCCACGGCAGCCCACAGATCCACATCAAAACCAACGTATTTGTCACCCTGTTTGAATTCGAACGGTACAAATGCGGTGTCGGTTGCGACAACCAGTTTCTTATCTGCGGCATGGGAGGACACCGCAAAAGCCAGGGTAAGTGCAGCCAGTGAGACTTTTAATACAGACTTCATAGGATTTCCTTTTATATCCACGGGGCGATCCCCTGCGAGAACATATGGCTTAATGAAAAAATCGTGCCAGTTTTGCAACTCATTGTTTTAACAAGAGGGTGTCTCGTTTCTCTGCACAATAAGTAGGGCAAAGCGGGTAATCTGCACTGTTTTGGGGCACTCATTTGGTGCGTACCTGACACGGTGCAAACGGTATGACTATTTAGCGTAAAAATTGTTGATAAAACAATCTTTCGTTAACGATTGTGTGAAGTGATTATTACAAATAATTTACTTTGGAGTGACGAACGATCAATGTCATGCACCATAGATGTGCAAAACCCCCGCCAGGGCGAGGGTTATATAGGTAATTCTTATGTCTGCTGTTATTCAATGTTGGCTTCGATAAACCACAGGAATTTGTCGAGGTCGCGTGAAGCGGCGGTGAAGATATCTGCTGTATCTTCGTCTTTTGCTTCGCTAATGGCTTTACGGACGCTGTTAGCGACGACGGCATAACGATCGGCCAGCTCTTTTAAGTGGTCCTGTACGCTATGGATATCCAGCGGATAGCTTTTCAGAGGCGTTTTGCTGTTAATAACCTGGGTGGTACCCAATGCCACACCGCCTAACTGTACGGCGCGCTCAGCCATGGTATCGAGGTGGTCGGTCAGGGCAGTACGGAAGCCATCGAGCATTTCATGCACAGCAATGAAGTTCGCGCCGCGCATGTTCCAGTGAGCCTGTTTGGTGATCAAAGACAGGTCGATGAACTGGATCACTTGCTGATTCAGCAGCTCTACGGTCGCTTTCTTTTCGCTATCTGTTACATCGTTGCGGGTATAAAGGAGGGCAGATGCTTTTGTTTTTACCAGTTTTGCGGTACTCATATTTTCATATCCTCTTGATAATTATGTCCCAGCTCTTCAACGGGAATAAGTATAGCGTGAATTTTGGATTTATTTTTCTGGTGTTACCTATCACTTTAATAGCGAAGAGAGGGGTTGGTTTGAAATAACCAATAAAATCATATGGATATGATGGTTATTAATGGAGGTGTGTTATTGTTATGTTAATGTAAAAATTTCAAGAAATATGCAGATGAGAAAATTATATTTATTAGAATAATTATCACGCAGATTTACGATTGGATATTCTGCATGATTATGCAAACCATGCAGAATATTAAGTGGTTAATTCACGTCAACTTGCTTAATTTGTGGTTCTTTGCGAATAGTGAGCGTCGAACCCATTGATGCGACAATAATGGCGCCCAGAGCGAGCGTCTGGACAAGCGTCAGCGTTTCACCGAGGAAGATCATTCCTGAAACCGCAGCCAGTGCAGGTTCCATACTCATCAGAGTACCAAAAGTGCGTGTTGGCAGCCGCGTCAACGCAATCATCTCCAGCGAGTAGGGAAGCGCAGTGGAGAGGACCGCAATGGCCAGGCCTAACGGCAGAATGGACCAGTGCCACAAGGCATCCCCAGCCTGGAGCGCGCCGATGGGTACAAAAATCAGCGCCGCAATTAATGACCCTACCGCAACGGTCGCCGGACCATGTTCCGCGCCGGCACGCTGCCCGGTAAGAATATAGATTGCCCAGCAGGCGCCAGCGCCCAGCGCCAGCGCAGCACCGGTTAAATCCACGTGAGAAACGTCCTGACCTAACGGCAGCAGGAACCAAAGTCCGAGTACAGCCAGTGCAACCCAAATGAAATCCACCGGGCGTCGGGATGAAAACAGCGCTACCGCGAGCGGGCCGGTGAACTCCAGCGCAACGGCAATTCCCAGCGGGACGGTCTGGATTGACAGGTAGAAGAGATAGTTCATCCCACCCAGAGACAGACCATAAAACAGCAGCGGCAGGCGTTGTTCTTTGGCGAATCGCAAACGCCAGGGTTTAAAGAAGGCAATAAGGATGAGGGTGCCCAGCGCAAGGCGCAATGCGGTAACGCCCGGCGCACCGACGAGTGGGAATAGCGATTTTGCCAGAGATGCTCCGCTTTGAATGGAGGACATAGCAATAAGCAAAACCAAAATAGGCAACCAGACTGGCGCTTTACGTGACGACCCCGGCATCCTTTCTCCTGTCAAATGATAATTACACGCCTTCATCTGCGCGACGTTGCAAACTTGCTACGACACGGATGACGTGATGTATAGAAAAGTAAAACAGCGAGTGTAATGGAAATACGCACCGCTGGTTGAGTATTCGTTGAAAAAAAAATTGCTCAGTTCCGTACAATGGCATGAAAGTGATGGATTAATAATCTGTGTGATTAGGAATATTCTGGATGAATGTGCCATATTGTGCGCGCAATAATGGCATTTTAGGTTAGAAAAGTGATGTTAATTGAAAGAGATAGCGGGTTTCTGAAACGTTCTGTTACATGAAAGACCCCGTTAGACATCGCGAATCGCAAAGAGTTTCCCATCAATTTTTGGTATATTTAAAACTTAGGATTTACTTGAAGCACATTTGAGGTGGTTATGAAAAAAATTGCATGTCTTTCAGCACTGGCCGCTGTTCTGGCTTTCTCCGCAGGTACTGCTGTAGCTGCGACTTCTACCGTTACCGGTGGTTACGCTCAGAGCGATGCTCAGGGCGCAGCGAACAAAATGAACGGTTTTAACCTGAAGTATCGCTACGAGCAGGACAGCAACCCGCTGGGTGTTATCGGTTCCTTCACTTACACTGAAAAAGATCGTACCGATGCGTCTGGCGACTACAACAAAACCCAGTACTACGGCATCACTGCTGGTCCGGCTTACCGTCTGAACGACTGGGCAAGCATCTACGGTGTAGTGGGTGTTGGCTACGGTAAATTCCAGAACGCAGCATCCCCGGCTGATAACCACACCACCAGTGACTACGGTTTCTCTTACGGTGCTGGTCTGCAGTTCAACCCGATCGAAAACGTTGCTCTGGACTTCTCCTACGAGCAGAGCCGTATTCGTAGCGTTGACGTTGGCACCTGGATCGCTGGCGTGGGTTACCGCTTCTAATCACTTCGGTGATACAAAAAATCCGCCTCTCGGGGCGGATTTTTTTTGTGCGCAATTCAGAGATTAACGAGATTTGATCTCAAAGATGTCGGTACCCAGATGGTTGTAGTCCACCTTCTGCAATTTGAAGTTGGTGATGTACACCGGGCCAGCCTTTTTCTCTGAAATAAAGCGATAGCTGTTGGTGATTTCCTTCGCGCTTATCCCCGTCCACTGCGAGAAAAAGCTGAGGAAATCATTGGCGGAGCGACGGGCTTTAATCACCCGGTGTGCTTTATCATCGCTCGACAGCACCATAAATGGTACCTGGAAATTCTGCTGGAACTGATCGTCATGCGCCAGGTACTGCACCTCTTTCCCCCGCTCTTTAAACGCGAGGCCATGATCGGAGAAATAGACCATTGAGAAGCTGTTACCGCTGTTACGTAACTGATCGTAAAGCTGGCGCAGCAGGTCATCCGTCTGCGTCATGGTGTACAGATAGCAAGATGTCTCTTTTGACTGGACGAAAGTCTCGTATTTACCCTGTGTACGGTCGCAGGCCTGCGGATGCGAGCCCATTAAATGCAGCACGATAAGCTGTGGCTGAGTGCGCTCGGTTGCCAGCACCTGGGCGGTCATCTTCAACAACGCTTCGTCACGGGTATTTTTATCCGCTTCGAAATCACCGCTTTTGAGGAACTGAACTTCATCAGCTCGCTTCGCAATGCTGGCGATGGCCGTATCGTATTCACCAATCTGTCCCTGATTGGAGAACCACCACGTCTGGAATCCCGCGCGGTTGGCCAGAGTGACAAAGTTATCCTGGAACTGGGGTTTATTGTCGACCACCCGATTTAGCGTAAGGCCGAGTGATTTTTGTGTCGAACCGCTTGCCGCGATGTAATCCGCGAAGATGTAGCCGTTAACGGAACTGGCAAACGGGGTGTTATCCCAGTGACCGCCAAAAGCGCCTAACGCATCGCGGCGGGCGCTTTCGCCGATGACCACCACGTAGGTATGATACTTCGGCTTCACGGCGGTTACCGTCCAGCTGTCTTTCACGCTCGCCAGCTTCGCCATACGCTCTTGTTCGTCGAGCACTTCGTTGTTATTAACGATAACGTCCTTGGCAAAGCGGAAAACCGGATAGCCGGTGTCTTTCAGCTTGAACACGCCGCCCCAGGCCAGGTTTTGCACCGGGGTCACAAAGAACGCGACTATGCTGAACAGCAAACAAATGCTGTCGAACTTATTCCAGCTACGCTGCTGCACCTCTTTTTTACGGCGTACGGCGATAACCCCGAGGGCGAAAATAAACACCCCAACCAGATAACTGTACCAGGGGAAGATAGTCAGAATTTCAGTAGACTCTTCCATATTGGTTGAGTGCAGCGCCAGCAAGGTATTGAAGTTCGGCGAACCGTAAGCCTGGCCAAACGGGAAGTACATTGCCGCTATCAGCGAGCAAATGCCAATCAGCACTTTCTGCGCACGCGGCGCGCTGCGCCACAGCAGCATCAATATACAGGTGAAAGCAACGCTATAGAGCAGGCTAAGCGGATAGCCCAGCGCAAGGTTGATCAGCAGAGACTGTAAGAAATAGAGGCCAGTCCACGGACTAATCGCCCGGCTACGAGCAATGATTGAATCTTTGAGGGTTAAATTCATATGCCACTGTTACAAAAACGCCATGTGCTTACCCTGGCGCTAAGGGTCATTGCCTGCCTGAGAGAGCGAGAAGGGGGATAGGGTCCGCATCCGCGAGCCGCAATATATGCAGGGCTGCGAAAAGATAGAGTGTGTGCAAGAGAAGGTCAACTACTACTAAGAAATTGTTTTGCGAGGGGCGTGGCAAAACTGACAAAAAGAAGGGTTATTGGCACGAAAACGATCACCGTATCCGAGTTACGGCAGGAAAATGAAGCGGCGTGCCGCGACGCCGCATTATTTATCTGCAGGTTTATCCTGCTCTGGTTTGCTGTTAATCATGTCGCACAGCATAGAGATCAGCATTAACCGTACTTTAAAGGGAGAGTGGCTAAACACGCGTATACACCTCTTAAATTCATTCATATAAACCTCCTGACTTCACGATCCCATCAGTCCTTGAGGGATGTCTTTATTATATACAGATATAGCACAGGCTATATTATATAGCTATTGCTAAAACGTTAATTTTTTGTGCCCACGCAACTCTGGTTTACAATGAGCGTTCTCTAATCAGATGCCGTTAACGCGTCACAGTAACGAGGAAGCAGAATGAGTCGTCGCGCAGGTATGCCAACAACAAAAAAAGTGACGCAATTGGTGAATGTCGAAGAACACGTTGAAGGATTTCGTCAGGTCCGGGAGGCACATCGCCGTGAGCTGATTGATGACTACGTAGAGCTGATTTCCGATCTCATTATTGAGGTGGGTGAAGCGCGCCAGGTAGATATGGCAGCACGGCTTGGGGTTTCCCAGCCGACGGTTGCTAAAATGCTTAAGCGTCTTGCTTCAGTTGGGTTGATTGAAATGATCCCCTGGCGGGGCGTGTTTTTAACCGCAGAAGGTGAGCGACTGGCTCAGGAGAGTCGGGAGCGTCACCAGATTGTGGAGAACTTCCTGCTGATGTTAGGTATCAGCCCGGAAATTGCCCGTCGCGACGCGGAGGGAATGGAGCATCACGTCAGTAAGGAAACGCTGGAGGCTTTTAGCCGGTTTACGCAACAGCAAGGCACAGGCTCTGAATGAGTTTTCCTTTACTACGCGCCTTACAGCGCGATCGCTTTTTTCAGCTGTTAATCATCGTCGGGGTTGTACTGAGCCTGTTCGTGCCGTTTACGCCAAGGTCGTGGCCGGGGGCGATAGACTGGCACACGATCATTACGCTTAGCGGCCTGATGTTACTGACCAAAGGCGTGGAGCTAAGCGGTTACTTCGATGTGTTAGGGCGCAAGATGACCCGGCGCTTTAACACCGAACGTCAATTGGCGATATTTATGGTGCTGGCGGCGGCCCTGCTGTCGACGTTTCTGACCAACGATGTTGCGCTGTTTATTGTTGTTCCGCTGACGATCACCCTGAAAAAATTGTGCGCCATTCCTGTAAATCGCCTGATTATCTTTGAGGCGCTGGCGGTAAACGCCGGATCGTTGCTCACGCCAATAGGTAATCCGCAAAACATTCTGATGTGGGGACGCTCCGGCTTATCGTTTACCGCGTTTACCTGGCAGATGGCGCCGCTTGCGGGGGCCATGATGCTGACATTGGTGGCGCTGTGCTGGTTCAGTTTCCCGCATAAAGCATTGCATTATCATACCGGTACGCGCGCGCCTGACTGGCAACCGCGCCTGGTGTGGAGCTGTCTGGGGCTGTATATCATTTTCCTGGCGGCACTGGAGTTAAAACAAGAGCTGTGGGGCCTGGCGATCGTCGCGGCAGGATTCATGGTGCTGGCTCGCCGCGTGATCCTCAGCGTGGATTGGACGCTGCTGTTGGTGTTTATGGCGATGTTCATTGATGTGCACTTGCTGACGCAACTCCCGGCCTTGCAGGAGATTACCCACCAGATTGTCACGCTTTCAGCGCCGGGGCTTTGGTTGACGGCCATTGGCCTGTCGCAGTTTATCAGTAATGTTCCCAGCACGATTTTGCTGCTGAACTACGTCCCGCCAACGCTGCTGCTGGCCTGGGCGGTCAATGTGGGCGGTTTTGGGTTGTTGCCGGGATCGCTGGCGAATCTTATTGCTTTACGGATGGCAAACGATCGACGGATCTGGTGGCGTTTTCATTGGTATTCGGTGCCGATGCTGATATGGGCGGCGCTGGTAGGGTATGGTTTATTGCAGGTGATGTAAGGATTGTGTCCGATGGGGCTGGCGCTTATCGGGCCTACAGGTTAAGTAGGCCCGATAAGGCGAAAGGGCAGTTTTGATGCTTAGTTCAGACGAACCGGCATACCTGAACGGTTCTGTACCGCCTGCTCAACGACGGCCTGATCGACGTCAGACTGACCGGTGATGCTGGTAATGCTCTTGTTCAGCGTAATCGGTACGATTTCCCCGCCTTCGAACTGTGCTTCAGTGGTAGACAGTGGGTTGTGTACCTCGATGTAACGGCTGCCGTCTGGTTCAGTCGTGGCTTTTACCGGCTCATCGATAAACTGTACGCGGGTGCCGACCGGCACATTTTCAAACAGGAATTTGATGTCGTCGTTACGCAGACGCACGCAACCGTGGCTGACGCGTAAGCCGACGCCGAAATTAGCATTGGTGCCGTGGATGGCGTACAGGCGACCGATATACAGCGCGTACAGGCCCATCGGGTTATCCGGACCTGCCGGAACAACAGCTGGCAGCGGTTCGCCCGCAGCGCGGTATTCCGCATGCATTTTTGCCGTTGGCGTCCAGGTTGGGCCCGCTTTTTTACGTTCTACTTTGGTGGTCCAGTTGATTGGCGTGTCTTTGCCCAACTGGCCAATACCGATCGGCAGAACAATAACGGTGTTGGTGCCTTTCGGGTAGTAATACAGACGCATTTCAGCGCTGTTAATAACAATACCTTCATGCACGGTATCCGGCAGGATCAATTGCTGAGGTATGTTCAGTACGGTGCCGCCCTTTGGCAGGAAGGTATCCACGCCCGGGTTGGCTTCCAGCATATTAGACAGACCCATCTGATACTCCGCCGCAAAATACTCCAGCGGTTGGGTGTTGCCTTCAGGAATAGTGATGACCTGGTTTTGGCCGATCAAACGGCTGCCATCGGTAGGCAGCGGGTACGTGACGGCAGAAGCGGTGTTACAAAAACCAACTATTGCGAGTGCCGCCGCGAAAAGCGTTGTTAATTTCATATTCATGTTCATGTATGCGAGATTCAGTGCCAGGCAGGCTAGTGGGTTGAGATTTATGTAGTGTTGGGCACGCATTATATGTGCAATCTGAGCAACAAGGAATTCGGATGTGTACTAAATCACATTTTTTTCCTTTTGCTTTCACTTTATCCCTTCAGCATCAAGGCGCGATCTTATTGCAGACTTATGGCATAATAAGCGGTTCGTCACATATTTCTTTCTCTTTCAGGATACGCCAGTGTTAGTTTCCAGCAACGTCACCATGCAGTTCGGCAGTAAGCCGCTGTTTGAAAATATTTCCGTCAAATTTGGCGGCGGCAACCGTTACGGCCTGATTGGCGCGAACGGTAGCGGTAAATCCACTTTTATGAAAATTCTCGGCGGCGACCTCGAACCGACGCTGGGCAACGTTTCCCTCGATCCGAACGAGCGCATTGGTAAGCTGCGTCAGGATCAGTTCGCCTTTGAAGAGTTCACCGTGCTTGACACCGTGATCATGGGTCACGGTGAACTGTGGGAAGTAAAGCAGGAGCGCGATCGCATTTACGCCCTGGCCGAAATGAGCGAAGAAGACGGCTATAAAGTTGCTGACCTTGAAGTTCAGTATGGCGAAATGGACGGCTACTCTGCGGAAGCGCGTGCGGGTGAACTGCTGCTGGGCGTAGGTATTCCGGTAGAACAGCATTACGGCCCGATGAGCGAAGTCGCCCCCGGCTGGAAGCTGCGTGTGCTTCTGGCACAGGCGCTGTTCTCTAACCCGGACATTCTGCTGCTTGACGAACCAACGAACAACCTGGATATCGACACCATCCGCTGGCTGGAGCAGACGCTGAACGAGCGTGACAGCACCATGATCATCATTTCGCACGACCGTCACTTCCTGAACATGGTCTGTACGCACATGGCGGATCTGGACTACGGCGAACTGCGTGTTTATCCGGGTAACTACGACGAATATATGACGGCGGCAACCCAGGCGCGTGAACGTCTGCTGGCCGATAACGCCAAGAAGAAAGCGCAGATTGCCGATCTGCAATCCTTCGTCAGCCGCTTTAGCGCCAACGCATCTAAATCTCGTCAGGCGACTTCTCGTGCGCGTCAGATTGATAAGATCAAGCTTGACGAAGTGAAGGCGTCCAGCCGTCAGAACCCGTTCATCCGCTTCGAACAGGATAAGAAACTGTTCCGTAACGCGCTGGAAGTGGAAGCGCTGACGAAAGGGTTTGATGAAGGTCCGTTGTTTAAAAACTTTAACCTGCTGCTGGAAGTTGGCGAGAAAATTGCCATTCTGGGTGCCAACGGGGTGGGTAAATCAACCATGCTGAAAACGCTGGTCGGCGAATTACAGCCGGATAACGGTACCGTGAAATGGTCTGAAAACGCCCAGGTTGGTTACTACGCGCAGGATCACGAGTACGAATTCGAAAACGATCTGACGGTCTTCGAGTGGATGAGTCAGTGGAAACAGGAAGGCGATGATGAGCAGGTAGTACGTAGCTTCCTTGGTCGCTTGCTGTTCAGCCAGGACGATATCAAGAAACCTGCTAAAGTGCTGTCCGGTGGTGAAAAAGGACGCATGCTGTTCGGTAAGCTGATGATGCAGAAACCGAATATTCTGGTAATGGATGAACCGACCAACCACCTGGATATGGAATCTATCGAGTCGCTGAATATGGCGCTGGAAATGTACCAGGGCACGCTGATCTTCGTTTCTCACGACCGTGAGTTCGTCAGTTCGTTGGCAACCCGCGTGATAGAAATTACGCCGGAACGCGTAATCGACTTCACCGGTAACTACGAAGATTACCTGCGTAGTAAAGGTATTGAATAAGTCTCTCCCCGCACTTTTCTGAAAAAAAGCTCTGCTTATTAATCTTAGCCACAATTGTGGCTAAGATACTTTCCATAACTACCTACACAGGGAAAGGAAATAAGTCAGATGGAACCGCTTTCTTTAGCCAATCTTAAATTAAACTTACTAAGTTTAAACAACAGCAACGAGCATCCTTTCATTTTACGTGAAGATGGCGATGATATTGTTGCATCCTGGAATATCGTAGATGCTGAGTGGATAGATTACTTCAGTCAATACGGATTGCAAAAACAATATGAGTTAAGACTGTTCTTCGATGAAAGTAAAAAGCAGATTAGCTATCGGGAAAAAACTACCGATGTGGAGTGGGATGCAGATTTGGGTGGGTTCAGATTGAGCAAATCTGTCCAAATCGGGCAACGTCTTGAGTTTTCTGCTGGGGGATCCTTGGGTAAAAAAGAAGATGGTAGCTTTGGTAAAATTGATGGCTACAAATTTGCATCAACGGAAATTACCGACCCTGTTTTTGATATGGTTCGTGATGCTGGATGGCAGGTTCGTGGTGTGTTAGCAGACAAGAAAAAAAGGAAATTTGTTATTGCGGGAGCGGTGATTGCCGCACTAATTATTTTTATTGGTATTGGCACTTTCCTTTTTTCCACGATGGGTGATTTGAAGGATGCTGCGCGAACAGAGATAGATTTGCTCCGCGATGGACAATATGTTCAGGCTTATCAGGCAAGCTCTTCTTTTCTGCAAAGAAAAATGAACAGCGAGGATTTTAAGCTTGTAACCGAGTTTGTTCATTTTGATGATATTAGCGAATACAGTTTCGATAGTTTCAATGTAGTAAATGATGTTGGTTCTTTGTCTGGAAGCGTAGAGTTTAAAAACGGAGAGTCTGGCGAGATTAACGTTACAATGCTCAAAGAAAATGATAAATGGAAACTGGCAGCAGTATCAATAGAATAAAAAAGTATCCGGTTTTTGTCATGTAGTGAAGAAAACCGGACTGTTTTAAAGGCGTTGGAAGGGGACGGATTATTCCATCCCCAGCGCACGCTTGCCATGGATATTCAAATCATCCAGCGTGAAGCGTCCTTCCCAGTGAGTTTCATAATCCTCGCGTGGGAAATCACCCGGCGATACGCCTTTTTCCAGCGCGGCCTTCACTTTATGGGCGTAGGCCAGATTCTTTTCGCACATCGGTGCGGCAGGGATGTACATCACGTTGCCCCAACCCTGCTGATTTTCTACCGGCGCGACGGAGTGGATCACATCACAATGCCACCAGACGGAGTCTCCGGCGTCCAGTTGCGGAATGCTGGTTAACGCTTCAATCAGCAGCGGATGCCATTGCGCAGAAATCGGCAGAACTCTGCCGGGCGCTACGCCGCAAAGTTCATCTTCCGGCACATCGTCAAGCAATGGACGTAACAGTACCCAGGCCATCGCTTCAGGGATAGGGACCACGTGCAACAACCCCTGACCTGGCAGCATATCAGAGAGAGCAGTCCAGCCCTGGAAGGTACGGAATACTGAACATTTGGTGGTGTTATCCACCGTGTACTCTTCTACTTCAGTGCGATGCGCGGCCTGCCACGGGTCGTAATCTTCCAGCTTACCATTGAAAACATTAGCAAAGACCTGCTGATATGCCGGTAGAAGCCAGCGTTCCAGCGCACCGGAATCCGTATGCGCGCCCAGCCCTTTGGACGTCGTTCCCGGTGGACGACGGCGTATGCGGTCGGGGTAGATAACGCTGACATCCGGGTTAAACCATTGCTTACCTTCGCCTGCAAATGTCCAAAGACGGTTGAGAAATGACTGCGCATTTGCCATTTCTTCACTCTGACGGGCCTGCATCTGCGCCTGGGACCAGTAGATGGGGTAGATTTCAGGCCGCGATGCGCTCAGGGTACCAAAGAAATTATCACCCGGTCCTTGGTAAACGTCGTCAAAATGGTTGCGGTCCAGATAGTCCAGCATTGACCTATCCCACTCGAGGGCTTGTTCGCGAGAGAAATGGCCTTTAATGACCGCGCATCCGCGACGCTTAATTTCTTCACGCTGCTCAGTACTCACGCGGCCCGCCTTGATATCCGCATAGGACAACACAGGCCATACTGGAGAGCCTTGCGCTTTGAGGTCGTTGATTTCCGCCACGCGATTAGCAATGGCCTCGCTCAACTGATTGAAAATCAACTGAACATCTCCAAGCTGTTCACGCAATTGCTTTTTCATCTGCCGGATTGCCGCTTTGTGATCGGTGGGCAACGTGTCGCTGGTAAAAGTAAAAGCCATATCCACCTCGCATTAACTTTCATTCGAAACTTATTTAACTTACAGGTGATAATATAAGTTAAAATTTAGTTAACGCAAGTTTAAAATTTGATGGTGTGAGAAACATGAAAAAGCGTGGAAACCGGGGCAAGGGGATACCCCGGTTGGGCAGGATTAGCAATTAAAAGGGGAAGTGTTATCCAGCACCGCCTGAATCACGTTCAGCGCGCCCTGATGGTTATTGTCGTCGGTCTGATAGCGGGCAATCGATTTGATACTCTCTGCCGCGTTGGCCATGGCGAAAGAGTAGCGCGCCATTTTCAGCATTTCTGCGTCATTGCCGCTATCGCCAATGGCGACCACGTTTTGCGGGGATAGGTTCCAGCGCTTTAGCAGACGGCTGATTCCGTTGGCTTTATGCAAGCCTGGAATGATCAGGTCAATAAACCCAAAGCCGCTGGTGACGGGTTTCATTATACCGTCAAGGGCAGAATGAAGGTGATCGATCACTAATGGGATTTGTTGGTCCGGTAAATTCAGCGAGAACTTGAACAGCACATCATCGATGTCCTGATAATCCTTCACGGGTTTCAGGCGATGGTAGTGTTTTGACATCAATGCGACAAAGGACTCGGGGGCATTTTCGCTAACGTAGGCGCTTTGCAGGCCGCAAGCCACAAAGTTGAGATGCGTATCTTTGAGCAGTTCGCCAATGACAATGCGGGATTCGTGGCGGGTCAGCTCACCGTGAAACAGCTGTTTGCCATGTTCAAAGACGAACGCCCCGTTCTCGGCAACAAAAGAGATCTCATCTTTGAGTTCCGGGAAAAAGGAGATCAGTTGGTAATACTGATTGCCGCTGGCCACGACAAATTCAATATCCCGTTTTTTCAGTTCCTGATACTGCGCCATAAAACGTGCATGATCGTATTTTTTGGCGTCGTCGAGAAAAGTTCCGTCCATATCAGTGACGATAACTTTGATGGTCATACTTGCTCCTGGCTCATAACTGCGACCAGAAACATTTTAATAACAATGTGAGCTAAAGCACAAATTTATTTCATTCGAAAGAAGAATACCCGGCAAGCGAAATGCCGCCGGGTAAGGGGGATTACAGCATATGTTCAGTACGTGCGATGATATCGTCCTGCGCATCTGGAGACAGCGCGGTGAAGAAGGCCGAATAACCTGCTACACGGACCACCAGGTCACGATACTGATCCGGGTGCTTTTTGGCTTCCAGCAGCGTTTCACGGGAGACAATGTTGTACTGAATATGCCAGCCTTTGTGCTCCTCAAAGAAGGTACGCAGCAGGATCATCAGCTTTTGCTTATCGGATTCATTCTCCAGCGTGGCCGGGTTCAGCTTCTGGTTTAACAACACGCCGCCGAGGATTGAACCGGTCGGCAGTTTACCCACCGAGCCAATTACCGCTGTTGGGCCGAGATGGTCCGTTCCGGAAGCCGGGCTTGCGCCTTCTGCCAGCGGAGTGTGCGCTTTACGACCATCCGGCGTGGCCATCGTTGCCGCGCCAAACGGTACGTTTGCGGAGATCGATGAGGTACCCGCGTAGTAATTGCCGCCAACCGGGCCACGTCCGTAACGCGGATTATGATACTGTTTCAACTCATTGATATAGGTCTGATAAGCGCGGGCCAGCAGCGTATCAACGCTATCGTCATCGTTGCCGTATTTCGGTGCGCCGTTAATTAGCCGCTGGCGTAATTGTTCGTGGGTCAGACCGTCAAAATCGTCGGCCAGCGCGGCGGCCAGCTGTTGCTGACCGATAGCGCCTTGTTCAAAGACCAGTTTCTTCACCGCAGCCAGGCTGTTGCCGAGGTTGGCAATACCCACCTGCAAACCCGATACCCAGTCGTATTTCGCGCCGCCTTGCTTAATGCTTTTCGCGCGTTCAATACAGTCATCTACCAGCGCAGAGCACAGAATATCGTGTACGTTCTCTTCCAGCATGGTGTCGACGACATACTCAATTTCGATAGATTTACGCGTGTAGTAGCGAATCTGCGCATCCCAGGCGTCCATCACTTCGTCGAAATTGTTGAAGTTACCAGCCGAGAGCGCTTTTTCCTGTGGCAGAAATACTTTACCGCTGGTGGCATCGCGACCACCTTCCAGCGCTGCCAGCATCACGCGGGCAAAGTTAATAAAGCTCATACCGGTACAGCGGTAGCCCCATTTGCCGCCAACGGCGGTTTCGATGCAACCAATGGCCGCATAGTCATAGGCGTCCTGCGGTTCAATGCCAAGCTTAATGAATTCAGGTATGACGATTTCGTCGTTATTAAAGGCAGGCATCCCGAAGCCGCAGCGGATCACCTGTACACAGGCATCCAGGAAATCATTACTCATCCCTGCATGATAACGCACGCTCAGGTTTGGCTGAGTAGAACGCAGGCGACCGCAGGATTCCAGAATGGCGTAAGAGAGCGGATTGACGGCATCCATTGCCTGACCGTTGACCAGGTTTTGGCCACCAATGGTCACGTTTTGATACAGCGGGCTACCCGCCGAGGCTTTCGAATGGGAGCCGGAGCGGATTTTGTTCACTTCCAGCAGTTTCAGCCAGCAGCTGTGTAGCAGCTCAATGGCGTGCTCACGATCGAGGCTCTGGTTCAGTTCTACGTCACGACGGTAGAACGGATAGAGGTACTGATCCATGCGACCAAACGACACCGAGTGACCATTTGATTCAATTTGCAGGATCAACTGGATGAAATAGCACAACTGTAGCGCTTGCCAGAACGTTTTTGGCGGCTCATGGGCGATCACATCGCAGTTGTCCGCCATGGTCAGCAGTTCATCACGACGACTGGCGCGAGTTTCCGTGGCCGCCATTTTACGTGCCAGCGCGGCAAAGCGCTCAATGTGCAGACTGACGGCCTCCAGCACGATATCAATCGCTTTCAGAAACTGATCGCCATGGAGGTCTTCCAGACATGTCAGATTGATGCGGGAACGACGTTCATCAACTTTGTGGCGCAGGCCGTCGAGACCTTTTTCCAGCAGCAGCGGGAAGTTTACCGCCAGGTGTGCGTCACCGGAGGTCATGTTACCTTCGGCTTTGATAATGCCGGTTTCCAGCAGCCCTTTCTGCTCGTCAGTAAACATTCCGTAGCAGCGATCCTGCACGGTCTGACCACGCCACCATGGACACACCTCGTGCAATACGCGTTTGTTCTCTTCGCTTACCGCAAAGCCCGCGCCCGGCCTGTCGGCGAGGTCATCGATCTCTTTTTCAATCCACGACACGGTGTATTCCGGGAAGATTGGCGCGGCACGCACTTCGCTTGCCTGGTTACCAATGATCAGTTCGTCATGCTTGATCCAGATGGTGCGTTCCGCCAGATGATGGGCCAGCGCCAGCGCGCGGCGAACCGGGATAGGTTTATCCAGATGCTGTTGGTACATCTCGGTATAGTGCTGGGCGCGCTCGGTACAAACCGGCGGCTTCACGATGTGAATCAGGGCCGTTTTATGCGCTTTGATACGGTCGCTGAGTGTGTCCAGTTTCAGAGTGGTCATGGCGATTATCCTCGTAGGGTCGCGGTTAAACCTTTCAGGCTGGCGTACTGCTGGGCAAATTCGAGCAGCGCAGGCGCATCAAGCGGTTTATCCGGTGCGTTGTAGGGTTGACTGAGTAAGTGGTATTTGTTGATGCCCAGCGTGTGGTAGGGCAAAAAATGGATCTCATCGACGTGAAGCTCGTCGGCAGCAAAATCGGTAATGGCCTGAATAGCGGCTTCGTCAGCGTTGAACCCCTGAATCAGGGGGACGCGGATAACCATTTTTTTACCGGCGGCGGCCAGTTTTTTCAGATTTTCCAGTACGCGAGAGGCGCTGCCATCGGTCCACTGTTTAAACGGCGCGTCGGCGACATGTTTTAAATCGGCCAGGAACAGGTCGACGTCAGGTAATGACGGTTCAATATACTTCCACGGGACATGCAGACAGGTTTCAACCGCTGTATGAATACCTGCATCGTGGCTGGCTTTGAGCAGCGCTGCCGCCAGTTCTGGCTGCATAAAGGGTTCACCGCCAGACAGGGTGAGACCCCCGCCGCTGCGATCGTAAAACGGTTTATCACGCACTACGGTCGCCATGATGTCGTCCACGCTTTTTTCCTCTCCGCAGACGGTCAGCGCCTGGGTTGGACAGCAGTGGGTCAACGCCGTGAGCGCATCATCGGTCAGTTTTTCGCGATGAATCAGCAATCCGCTCAGCGCGCGTTCAATCACCTTCGGTGCGGCCT
The DNA here is from genome assembly GCF_050434985.1 of Citrobacter sp. 506. Taxonomy (NCBI): domain Bacteria; kingdom Pseudomonadati; phylum Pseudomonadota; class Gammaproteobacteria; order Enterobacterales; family Enterobacteriaceae; genus Citrobacter; species Citrobacter sp. 506. The sequence continues at coordinate 1,404,167 of NZ_JBNDJN010000001.1, read as the reverse complement.
GAGCACAGAGATCGCAACCGTCGAGGCACAAACGCGCGTCATAGAGCAGATCCTGCGTGCGGGCGCGGCTTTCCGGATTCTGGCACCACCGACAGCCCAGAGAGCATCCCTTAAGGAACACCACGGTACGGATACCGGGACCATCATGTGTGGAATAGCGCTGGATATTGAAAATCATAAGCGGCCTCTCATCTTTCGTATAAATATTAAATTACTTTCGAATGAAAGTTATATTGACGTACGTCAACTAACCGTGAGGTTTCGCCGTGCTACCTTTTATTCATGCTAATTATTCGTTTGAGGAAAGGTTATGGAACTCTATTTAGATACGTCTGACGTTGACGCGGTAAAAGCTCTGGCGCGGGTTTTTCCGCTGGCAGGGGTGACCACTAACCCAAGCATTGTGGCGGCAGGTAAGCAGACGCTGGACGTGTTACTGCCGCAACTGCAGGAAGCGATGGGAGGGGAAGGACGCTTGTTTGCTCAGGTAATGGCGACCACCGCCGAAGGCATGGTCAGCGATGCGCGTAAGCTGCGGGCAATCATTGCGGATATCGTGGTCAAAGTGCCGGTCACGGCAGAAGGTCTGACGGCCATTAAATTGCTGAAAGAAGAAGGGATCCCGACGTTGGGTACCGCGGTATACGGCGCTGCTCAAGGGCTATTAGCTGCGCTTGCGGGGGCCGAATACGTTGCGCCATACGTTAACCGTGTGGATGCGCAGGGGGGGGACGGCATTCAGACGGTGACCGATCTGCAGACCTTACTGAAAATGCATGCCCCGCACGCCAAAGTACTGGCCGCCAGTTTTAAAACGCCGCGTCAGGCGCTGGATTGCCTGCTGGCAGGCTGCGAGTCCATCACGCTGCCGCTGGATGTCGCTCAGCAGATGATTAGCTCTCCGGCCGTTGATGCTGCCGTAGCGAAGTTCGAGCACGACTGGCAGAGCGCATTTGGACGCACTTCTCTGTAAGTCTGTTTTGCCGGATGGCGGCTGACACCTTATCCGGCCTACACAATGCGCTGTTGTAGGCCTGATTGGAGGCATTAGCATCGCCCTCTGGCAAATAGTGCGGTGCCGACGATTTCTCTGCTAACTCCCGCAGACCTCACAGGTGGGATTGCGCATCAGCTTCATTTCGCGAAACTGGCAGGTCATGGCGTCGTACATGACGATTTTTCCTGAAGCCGGTTTACCGTAGTTAGCCAGTAGCTTAATGGCTTCCATCGCCTGTAACGAGCCGATCACGCCGATCAGCGGGGCCATCACTCCGGCCTCTACGCAGGTCAGGGCGTTTTCACCGAACAGACGGCTCAGGCAACGGTAGCAGGGCTCTCCTTCCTGGTAGGTAAATACGGTAATTTGTCCTTCCATGCGAATTGCCGCACCGGAAACCAGCGGAATCCTGGCGGCGAAGCATCCGGCATTCAACTGATTGCGGATGCTGACATTATCCGTACAGTCCAGCACCAAATCGTGTTCGGTAATAAGCGTGTGAATCTCGCTCTCGTCCAGCAGCGCATTCACCGGCGTAATGGCGATATAAGGGTTAATCCGCGCCAGTGCGTCGCGGGCGGATAATACTTTTGGCTGTCCAACGGTCGCATCGCTGTGCAGCGTCTGGCGCTGGAGGTTCGACACGGAGACCGTGTCAAAGTCGAGCAAGGTTAAATGCCCGACGCCAGCGCCTGCAAGGTACTGAGTTGCTGCGCATCCCAGTCCCCCCACACCAACAACCAGTACCCGCGCCTCCTTGAGCGCTTCCTGACCTTCGAAATCGAAGCCGCGCAGAATGATTTGCCGGTTATAGCGCATCATCTCCTGGTCGCTGAGTTCTGCCATTACAGGCCTCCAAACAGTGCGTTAAACGGCTCGACCTCAACCCATTCGCCGGCTTCGACGTTACCGCGATCGCGCTCCAGCACGATAAAACAGTTACCCTGGCTAAAAGAGCTAAAAATATGCGAGCCCTGGTGCCCGGTAGTGGTGACTTCCAGTTCGCCTTCAGCGGTACGCTGCAATACACCGCGCTGAAAATCCAGACGGCCAGGTGTTTTCTTCAGGCGTGAGGCGGTGCGCACGCGCTGGCGAGGCGGTAGTCCACAGGCGGTGTTGCCGCTGAGTTTCGCCAGGAGCGGTTGTACCAGTTGATAGAAGGTGAGGGCCGCAGACACTGGATTACCCGGCAGACCGCAAAACCAGCTGTTGCTCAGTTTGCCAAACGCGAACGGTTTGCCCGGTTTGATGGCCAGCTTCCAGAAGGCAATTTCTCCCAGCTCTTCCAGAATAGTTTTAGTGTAATCCGCTTCGCCTACTGAAACGCCGCCGGAGCTGATGACGACATCGGCCTGGCTGTCGGCTTCGATAAACGCGGCACGCAGCGCGTTGGGATCGTCGCGAATAATCCCCAGGTTGATCACTTCGCAGCCCAACTGTTGCAGCATCAGGTGAACGGTCAGACGGTTAGTGTCATAAATCTGCCCGTCTCCCAGCGGCTGACCTGGTAACTGCAGTTCATCACCGGTGGAGAACAGCGCCACGCGGACTTTGCGCACAACGGGAGCATCGGCAACACCGAGCGAAGCCAGAACGGGAAGCTCGCCGGTTGTCAGGCGAGTCCCGGCGGGAAACACCACCGCGCCGTTTGCAATATCTTCACCGCGCAGACGAATATTTTGCCCGCGGCGGACTTCGGCAGTAAAACGCACCCCGTCGTCAGTTTGTTCCGTTTGCTCCTGCATCACCACCGCTTCACAACCAGCTGGCACCGGGGCGCCGGTCATAATACGGATGCAGGTTCCCGCAGGCCACTCGCCATGGAAAGGCTGACCGGCAAAGGCTTTACCCGCCACCGCAAGCGGCTGATCAGATTGTAAATCGGCTAATCGTACCGCATAGCCATCCATTGCTGAGTTATCGAATCCCGGTACATCAATGGGGGAGACAACGTCGGTAGCCAGAATACGGCCAAAGCATTGAACCAGCGGCAGCGTTTCGACGGCGGTGAGCGGGGTAATACGCGAAAGCATCTGAGAGAGAGCCGTTTCAAGCGGCATCAGTCCGGCGGTAAATTCCATGAGAAGACTCCTGCGGGGCAAAATCGAATCTGCTCATTATGTCAGAAAATGGACGCGGGCAGTATGCTACCTCAGGCTTAGAATCAGATCTGGTAAAGGTTTTGTGCCAGGGATAGCGCTGCAAGAAGAATGCAGTATAGACTCAATATTTCAGCTCATTTTTCCCTGGGGCTAAATGGCTAATATTATTCCAGACGCAATTCGACGACAGGTGGAGGCCGCCAGTGCGTGCATCCGCCAGATTTTCGCGGGGAATCTCATTGCCCTTCATTTGTATGGCTCTGCGGTTGAAGGCGGCTTAAAACCCCAAAGCGACATTGATTTATTGGTCACCCTGCGTGAACCAATAAATGCCCGACAAAGAAAAAAACTGATGCAGGATTTGCTGACCATTTCAGCGCCTCCCGGCACCTCCGGGCCATATCGTGCGTTGGAAGTGACCGTTGTTCTGCACTCGCAGATCGTGCCGTGGCGATTCCCACCGGCGAGAGAAATGCAGTTTGGCGAATGGCTGCGTGATGATATTCGCGCTGGCGTGTTTGAACCGGCAATGGTGGATCCTGATCTTTCTATTCTGCTAACCCAGGCCCGGCGCGCCAGCGTACCGCTGTTCGGTGAACCGGCTGAGACGTTATTTAACGTCATTCCGTTTAGCGATGTATTGCAAACATTTCGGCATATCCTTGAGATGTGGCAGAAACCGGCTGATTTAGAGGGGGACGAGCGTAATATCATCCTTGCTCTGGCACGTATCTGGTATAGCGTGGTTACGGGTAATATTGTCGCTAAAGATGAGGCCGCATCCTGGCTTCTGCCGCAATTACCCGCTGAGCATGCTGATTTGCTGCAAGCAGCGCGTGCCGAATATCTGGGGTTAACCAAACATAACTGGGCAGCGTGTATGCCGTCTGTAGAACGCTTTGTGTTTTATGCAAAAAAACAGATTACCGATCGGCTTGAATAATTTAGCACCAACGTCGAGAGATCTCCTTTCCGTTAAATACATCTGAATGACCTGATGAGACGGGGTGTGAGGTGCGGGCCTTTACCTTTACATGACGTCTGCATCTTTCTATATTCAAAAATCGAATCAATAAGTCACCGAAATTCTGATATTTATAATCCCCCGGTACCCGCCACCTAATGGACGAATAAAATGGGTAAAGCAGTCATTGCAATTCACGGCGGCGCAGGGGCTATCACCCGCGCGCTACTGAGCCAGGAGCAAGAATTGCGTTATATACAGGCGCTGTCGGATATCGTTGAAACCGGCCAGCGGATGCTTGAAGACGGTCGTAGCGCACTGGATGTGGTTACCGAAGCCGTGCGTTTGTTGGAAGAGTGTCCGTTGTTTAATGCCGGAATTGGCGCGGTGTATACCCGTGATGAAACCCATGAACTGGACGCCTGTGTGATGGACGGTAATACGCTAAACGCGGGAGCCGTCGCCGGGGTTAGCCATCTGCGCAACCCGATTCTCGCGGCACGCCTGGTGATGGAACACAGCCCCCACGTCATGATGATAGGTGAAGGGGCTGAAAACTTTGCCATTGCGCAGGGGATGGAGCGCGTTTCGGCGGATATTTTCTCGACGCCAGAACGCTACGCTCAACTGCTGGCAGCGCAATCGGCGGGTGAAACGGTGCTGGATCATAGCGCGACCCCGCTGGATGAAAACAACAAAATGGGTACTGTGGGTGCGGTCGCGCTGGATATGTTTGGCAATCTGGCGGCAGCAACATCGACCGGCGGAATGACCAACAAATTACCGGGGCGGGTAGGTGACAGTCCGCTGGTCGGCGCAGGCTGTTATGCCAATAACGCAAGTGTGGCCGTTTCCTGCACCGGAACCGGTGAAGTCTTTATTCGTGCGCTGGCGGCGTATGACATTGCGGCGTTGATGGACTATGGCGGCCTGAGTTTATCGGAGGCGTGCGAACGCGTAGTAATGGAAAAATTACCGGCGCTCGGCGGTAGCGGCGGTTTAATTGCCGTCGATCACGAGGGCAACGTCGCCTTGCCGTTTAACAGCGAAGGCATGTACCGTGCCTGGGGATATGCAGGCGATACGCCAACCACCGGTATTTATCGGGAAAAAGGAGATACCGTTGCCACACAGTGATGAGCTTGACGCCAGCGACGTGCTGGCAGTCAGCAACCTGAACATTGCCTTTGAACAGGAGCAACAGCGCATCAGTGCGGTGCGTAGTCTGTCATTTCGCCTGAAGCGTGGTGAAACGCTGGCGATAGTGGGCGAATCCGGTTCAGGAAAGTCGGTAACAGCCTTGTCGCTGATGCGTTTGATTGAACAGTCAGGCGGCGAGGTGAGCTGCGATGAAATGCTCCTTCGACGCCGTAACCGACAGGTTATTAAGCTGGGTGAACAGAGCGCGTCGCGGATGCGTCACGTGCGTGGCGCGGATATCGCCATGATCTTCCAGGAGCCCATGACATCGCTTAATCCGGTATTTACCGTGGGTGAGCAGATTGCTGAGTCAATCCGTTTGCATCAGGGGGCCAGCCACGAAGAGGCGATGGTGGAAGCGAAACGGATGCTCGACCAGGTGCGTATCCCCGAGGCGAAGGCTATTTTATCGCGCTATCCGCACCAGCTTTCTGGCGGCATGCGCCAGCGGGTAATGATCGCCATGGCGCTATCGTGTCGCCCTGCGGTTTTAATTGCCGATGAGCCGACCACCGCGCTGGATGTCACTATTCAGGCACAAATCTTGCAACTGATAAAAGTGTTGCAGCAGGATATGTCGATGGGAGTGATCTTTATTACCCACGATATGGGCGTCGTGGCGGATATTGCCGATCGCGTGCTGGTGATGTATCAGGGCGAGGCGGTAGAAACCGGCAGCGTTGAGCAGATTTTTCACGCTCCCCAGCATCCTTACACCAAAGCGCTGCTGGCAGCCGTGCCGCAGCTTGGGGCGATGACCGGACAAGCGTACCCGCGCCGGTTTCCTCTCATTTCGTTACACGATCCCAGTCATGTAGAACCACAGACTGAACAGGATACCGTGGTTGAAGGCGAGCCTATTTTGCAGGTACGTAATCTGGTGACGCGTTTTCCGCTGCGCAGCGGCATTCTTAATCGGGTGACCCGCGAGGTGCATGCGGTGGAAAACGTTAGCTTTGACCTGTGGCCCGGAGAGACGCTCTCGCTGGTGGGGGAGTCAGGCTGCGGGAAATCCACCACCGGTCGGGCGCTGCTACGTCTGGTAGAGTCTCAACGCGGGGAGATTGTTTTCAACGGACAGCGTATCGATACCCTGGCCGCCAGTAAGCTACAGCCGCTGCGTCGGGATATTCAATTTATCTTCCAGGACCCCTATGCTTCGCTCGATCCGCGTCAGACCGTGGGATATTCCATTTTAGAACCGCTGCGGGTGCATGGGCTACTGCAAGGCGATGCGGCGGCAAAACGGGTTGCATGGCTGCTGGAACGCGTAGGATTGCTCCCTGAGCATGCCTGGCGCTATCCGCATGAGTTTTCCGGTGGTCAGCGTCAGCGTATCTGTATTGCCCGGGCGCTGGCGCTCAATCCCAAGGTGATTATTGCCGATGAGTCAGTCTCGGCGCTGGATGTCTCAATTCGCGGGCAAATTATCAACCTGTTGCTCGACCTCCAACGAGAAATGGGGATTGCGTACCTGTTTATTTCCCACGATATGGCGGTGGTGGAGCGGATCAGTCATCGGGTGGCGGTGATGTACCTTGGGCAAATCGTCGAGATCGGCACCCGACGCGCGGTGTTTGAAAATCCGCAGCATCCGTACACCCGCAAACTGATGGCGGCAGTCCCGGTCGCCGATCCCTCACATCACCGGCCCCAGCGCGTGCTGTTGTCGGATGATATCCCCAGTAATATCCGCAAACGCGGTGAAGAGATTTCCCCCGTTTCACTCCAGCAAGTTGGCCCGGGGCATTATGTTGCGCGTGGGCAACCAGAAAATGCGCTTTCGCGTTTATAACAGGCAGGCAGGGTTTAAGGAGAATAACATGACAAAAATTGTTGCTCGAAAATGGCTTGTTGCTGTGGGAGTAGCCTCTGCGCTGGCGGCCACACCGAGCTGGGCCGCCAAAGATGTAGTAGTGGCGGTAGGATCCAATTTCACCACCCTCGATCCCTACGACGCAAACGACACGTTGTCGCAGGCGGTAGCGAAGTCGTTTTACCAGGGGCTGTTTGGCCTAGATAAAGAGATGAAGCTGAAAAATGTGCTGGCGGAGAGTTATACGGTTTCTGATGATGGCCTGACTTATACCCTTAAGCTGCGACAGGGCGTGAAGTTTCAGGACGGCACCGACTTCAACGCCGATGCGGTTAAAGCTAACCTCGACCGGGCCAGCAACCCGGAAAACCATCTGAAACGCTACAACCTGTATAAGAATATCGATAAAACCGAGGTCGTCGATCCGTCGACGGTGAAGATAACGCTGAAGCAGCCGTTCTCTGCATTTATCAATATTCTGGCGCACCCGGCTACGGCGATGATCTCTCCCGCCGCGCTGGAGAAATACGGCAAGGAGATCGGTTTCCATCCCGTGGGGACCGGGCCGTATCAGCTTGAGACCTGGAATCAGACGGATTTTGTAAAGGTTAAGAAGTTCGCGGGTTACTGGCAGCAAGGGCTGCCAAAGCTGGATACGATTACCTGGCGTCCGGTGACCGACAACAACACGCGTGCGGCAATGCTGCAGACCGGGGAAGCGCAGTTTGCCTTCCCGATCCCTTACGAGCAGGCGGCGCTACTGGCGAAGAATAAAAACCTGGAACTGGTGGCCAGTCCGTCTATTATGCAGCGTTACATCAGCATGAACGTCACGCAAAAACCGTTCGATAACCCGAAGGTGCGTGAAGCGCTGAATTATGCCATCAACCGTCAGGCGCTGGTGAAAGTGGCGTTTGCCGGTTACGCGACGCCAGCAACCGGCGTTCTCCCTCCGTCGATCGCCTATGCGCAAAGCTATACGCCATGGCCATACGACCCGGCAAAAGCGCGCGAACTGCTGAAAGAAGCGGGTTATCCGAACGGTTTTACCACCACGCTATGGTCTTCTCATAACCATAGTACCGCGCAAAAAGTGCTGCAATTTACCCAGCAGCAACTGGCGCAGGTGGGCGTTAAGGCTCAGGTGACGGCGATGGATGCCGGTCAGCGCGCGGCGCAAGTCGAAGGTAAAGCGCAGAAAGAGAGCGGGGTACGCATGTTCTACACCGGCTGGTCTGCCTCTACGGGTGAAGCAGACTGGGCGCTGTCACCGCTGTTTGCATCTCAAAACTGGCCGCCAACGCTGTTTAATACGGCGTTCTACAGCAATAAGCAGGTGGACAGTGATTTAGCAGCAGCGTTGCAAACCAACGATCCGGCCCAGAAAGCGAAGCTGTACAAGGATGCGCAGGATATCATCTGGAAAGAGTCGCCGTGGATCCCACTGGTAGTGGAACAACTGATTTCGGCGCACAACACCAGATTGACCGGGTTCTGGATCATGCCGGATACCGGATTTAGCTTTGATGATGCGGATTTAAAATAAGCTATTCATCCGGCCCCGCCACACAGGGGCCGGCGAAGGGAGTGTGATGCTTAACTATGTTTTCAAGCGCCTGCTGGGGTTGATTCCAACTCTGTTGATTGTAGCGGTGCTGGTATTTTTATTTGTTCACCTGCTACCCGGCGATCCGGCCCGGCTGATTGCCGGACCGGAGGCTGATGCTGAGGTGATCGAACTGGTGCGTCAGCAGTTGGGTCTGGACCAGCCGCTGCATATTCAGTTCTGGCATTACATTACTAACGTGTTGCAAGGCGATTTTGGAACCTCAATGGTTTCTCGTCGCCCGGTCTCCGAAGAGATAGCCAGTCGTTTTATGCCATCGCTATGGCTGACCATTGCCAGCATGGCGTGGGCGGTGTTATTCGGCATGACGGCAGGGATTATTGCTGCTGTATGGCGCAATCGTTGGCCGGACAGATTGAGTATGACGCTCGCCGTCACCGGGATCTCTTTCCCGGCGTTTGCGCTCGGCATGCTGCTCATGCAGATATTCTCCGTTGAGCTTGGCTGGTTGCCCACCGTTGGCGCTGATACCTGGCGGCACTATATCCTCCCGTCTATTACCCTGGGTGCGGCGGTGGCTGCGGTGTTAGCCCGGTTTACCCGCGCTTCGTTTGTCGATGTGCTCAGTGAAGACTATATGCGCACCGCGCGGGCCAAAGGGGTGAGTGAAACCTGGGTGGTGTTAAAACATGGTTTGCGTAATGCGATGATCCCGGTGGTCACCATGATGGGGCTACAGTTTGGCTTTTTGCTTGGCGGCTCGATTGTGGTTGAGAAGGTGTTTAACTGGCCAGGGCTTGGGCGGCTGTTGGTGGACTCAGTCGAAATGCGCGACTACCCGGTGATTCAGGCCGAGGTGCTGTTGTTTTCTCTGGAGTTTATTCTTATTAACTTAGTGGTGGATGTGCTCTATGCCGCCATTAATCCGGCTATCAGGTACAAGTAAGGATGCGATTTTTTAACTGGCGCCGACAGGCGATTTTAAATGCGATGCCCCTTGTTAAGCCTGAGCAGATACGCACGCCGTGGCATGAATTCTGGCGTCGTTTCCGTCGCCAGCGCATGGCGATGTTAGCGGGGTTATTTGTCGTGCTGCTGATAATGGTGGCGATTTTTGCTCGCTGGTTAACGCCATTTGATGCCGAGAATTACTTCGATTATGACCGTCTGAATGACGGACCGTCGATGCTGCACTGGTTCGGCGTTGACTCGCTGGGGCGGGATATTTTTAGCCGCGTGCTGGTGGGGGCGCAAATCTCGCTGGCGGCGGGGGTCTTTGCCGTATTTATTGGCGCGGCGATTGGCACTGTGCTGGGTCTGCTGGCGGGATACTTCGAAGGCTGGTGGGATCGACTGATTATGCGTATCTGCGATGTGCTGTTCGCCTTTCCGGGTATTTTGCTGGCGATAGCCGTGGTCGCCGTGCTGGGCAGCGGCATTGCAAACGTGATTATTGCCGTGGCCATTTTCTCCATTCCGGCCTTCGCGCGGCTGGTGCGCGCAAATACGCTGGTGCTAAAGCAGCAGACCTTTATTGAATCCGCGCGCAGTATCGGCGCCAGCGATGCGACCATCATCTTCAACCATATCTTGCCGGGTACGGTTTCATCGATCGTGGTCTTTTTTACCATGCGAATTGGCACGTCGATTATCTCTGCCGCGAGCCTGTCATTTCTGGGATTGGGTGCGCAGCCGCCGACCCCGGAGTGGGGGGCAATGCTCAATGAAGCCCGCGCTGATATGGTGATCGCGCCGCACGTGGCGATTTTCCCGGCGGTGGCGATATTCCTGACGGTGCTGGCGTTTAACTTACTCGGAGATGGTCTGCGCGACGCGCTGGACCCGAAAATTAAAGGATAAATCACAGGCCGGATAAGACGTAACGCTTATCCGGCCTACAGTTGGGTTGCGCTTATTTAAACGCGGGTGCCCCACAGATCGTATTCATCAGCGTTTTCGACCTTCACGCGGATGATATCGCCAGGTTTCACCTTGGTTTCGCCATTCAGGTATACCGCGCCGTCGATTTCCGGGGCGTCAGCCATGCTGCGGCCAATCGCGCCTTCTTCGTCAACTTCATCAACGATAACCAGAATTTCGCGGCCCACTTTCTCCTGCAAACGTTCAGCAGAGATTTGCTGTTGCAATTGCATAAAGCGGTTCCAGCGTTCCTCTTTCACCTCTTCCGGGATTTGGTCCGGCAGGTCATTGGCGCCAGCGCCTTCTACCGGGCTGTATTTAAAGCAACCCACGCGGTCCAGACGCGCTTCCTTCAGGAAGTCGAGCAGCATCTGGAAGTCTTCTTCCGTTTCACCCGGGAAACCGACAATGAAGGTTGAGCGCAGCGTCAGTTCAGGGCAGATTTCACGCCACTGCTTGATGCGTGCCAGTTGTCTGTCCACGGAGCCTGGGCGTTTCATCAGCTTAAGAATACGCGGGCTGGCATGTTGCAGCGGGATGTCCAGATACGGCAGGATTTTCCCTTCCGCCATCAGTGGGATCACGTCATCAACGTGCGGGTAGGGATAGACGTAATGCAGACGAGTCCAGATCCCCAGTTTTGATAACTGCTCGCACAGATCAACCATGCTGGTTTTGACCGGCTCGCCGTTATGGAAACCGGTGCGATGCTTCACATCCACGCCGTACGCGGAAGTATCCTGAGAAATGACCAGTATCTCTTTTACGCCCGCATCCACCAGACGTTTGGCTTCGCTGAGGACGTCGCCAATCGGACGGCTCACCAGATCGCCACGCATCGACGGAATAATGCAGAACGTGCAGCGGTGGTTGCAGCCTTCAGATATTTTCAGATAGGCATAATGACGCGGAGTGAGCTTGACGCCCTGTTCAGGAACCAGGCTCAGGAACGGGTTGTGCTTTGGTTTGGGCACATAGTGGTGAACGTGCTCCAGAACCTGTTCGTAGCTATGCGGCCCGGTGATTTCCAGCACCTTCGGGTGGACTTCACGGATCTGATCGACTTTCGCGCCCAGACAGCCGGTGACGATCACCTTGCCGTTTTCGTTCAGTGCTTCGCCGATTGCTTCCAGCGACTCCTGAACCGCGCTGTCGATAAAGCCACAGGTGTTAACGATAACCATATCCGCGTCGTCGTAGCTTGGCACAACGTCATAGCCTTCGGTACGAAGTTCGGTCAGGATGCGTTCAGAATCGACGAGGTTTTTCGGGCAGCCGAGGGAGACAAAGCCGATTTTCGGCTGGTGGGTTACATTGCTCATAGCGTAAAAATTGTTCAGTTATTGGAATATTCAGGGCACGGATTCTACAGAGTTCTGAATAAAAATTGTATCGCAATCTCATACCATCAGTCGCCACGCCCGGCGTGGAATTAAAGATTATTTGTAAATTGTGTTAATTTTCGGTGATGGATTGATCCTGGACACGACTTTGTTCAAAAAATGACCATACTATTAAGTTGCACCATAGTTGGAAAGAGGAGGAACAAAGTATGGTTGTTGACAGACTGAGAACCGATCTTCTCAACAAATTGATAAACGCCCGTGTCGAACTTGCCGCTTATCTGCTGTTGAGAAAAGCGAAAGGCTACATGTCAGTCAGCGAGAGCGATCGTCTGCGTGATAATTTTTTTGTACTGAATCGCGAATTGCACGAGCAATCACAGCTTCACGGTATGCATCTTGATCAGGAAGAGTGGAATGCCCTTCATCGTGCTGAAGGGGCGTTAGCCGCCGCCGCTGTTTGTCTTATGAGTGGACATCACGATTGTCCAACCTTTATCGCCGTTAACGCAGAGAAACTGGAAAACTGCCTGACAACGCTGACGCTAAGTATCCAGTGTTTGCAATCTTATTCAACGCTGGAACACGTCTGAATCAGGGGGAGGGCGCTCCCCCTTTTCGTTAAGATTATGTAAATGTGGCGGGATAATTCCCCTTGCTGGCTACGCTTTATGCAGAGCCATTAAGGAGGTGTTATGCGTCGACTCTTTCTCTGTGCTGTCCCACTTGCGCTATTTTCCTCTTATGCCGCCGCGGTAGAGGTGGAAGTGCTGCAAACGAAACTCGATCATCCGTGGTCGCTGGCGTTTTTACCCGACAATCGCGGTATGCTCATTACGCTCAAAGGCGGCCAGCTTCGACTTTGGCAGTCTGGAAAGGGGCTTTCCGACCCGCTAACCGGCGTACCCAAAGTCTGGGCGAATGGTCAGGGGGGATTGCTTGATGTGGCATTAGCACCGGATTTTAAACAATCCCGCCGGGTGTGGCTTAGCTTTGCTGAAGCTGACAGTGAAGGTAACGCCGGCACAGCGGTTGGTTACGGACGACTGAGCGACGATCTCAAACATCTGCAAGGGTTCCAGACCATTTTTCGCCAACAGCCGAAGCTCTCCAGCGGAAACCATTTTGGCGGACGTATGGTTTTTGATGGCAACGGTTATCTGTTTATTGGCCTTGGTGAAAACAATCAACGTTCTACCGCACAGGATCTGGATAAGCTGCAGGGCAAGGTCGTACGACTGACCGATGAGGGAAAAATTCCGCCGGATAATCCGTTTGTGAAGAGGGCAGGAGCGCGGGCAGAGATTTGGTCATATGGTATCCGCAACCCGCAGGGGATGGCGATGAATCCCTGGAGCGATACGCTGTGGCTCAATGAGCATGGTCCACGTGGGGGCGATGAAATCAATATCCCGGAGAAAGGGAAAAACTACGGCTGGCCGCTTGCGACCTGGGGCGTTAACTACAGTGGTCTTAAAATTCCCGAAGCAAAAGGCCCAATTGTTGCTGGAACAGAGCAACCCATCTTTTACTGGGAAAAGTCACCGGCGGTCAGCGGAATGGCTTTTTATAATAGCGATACCTTCCCACAGTGGCGGCAGAAGTTATTCATTGGCGCGTTGAAAGAGAAAGAAGTGATCGTGCTGAGCGTCAAAGGGAATGCCGTCACCGAAGAGGGTCGTCTGTTGCAGGAAAGGGGACAACGGATCCGTGATGTGCGCGTCGGACCAGACGGGTACTTATACGTACTAACCGACGAGTCCGACGGGGAATTACTGAAAGTGAGTCCCTGATTTAGTTAGCTGACCGGGATCATCACGACTTTTTGAAACGCCGGACGTTCGGTCAGTTGCTGATACCAGTGCTCCAGATGTGGGCGCGGGGTCCAGCTCAGGCCAACGTTGAACAGGTTATAGATAAACGGCGCAACGGCGATATCGGCAGTGCCAAATTCAGCCCCGGAGAACCATGGCTGGTCCGCCAGCGCGTTATCCAGAATAGCAAACAGGTTATCGCACACCTGACTACCCGCCTCTATTGCCGCCATATCGCGTTTCTCGGCAGGGGTTCTGACCAGGCCAAACAAGATAACCCGATGCGCAGGACTTAGCGTCTGGTTTGCCCAGTCCATCCATTTTTCACCGACGGCGCGCGCGGCCGGGGTGTCAATCCACAAACGCTTTTGTCCGTACTGAGCTGCCAGATAGCGGACAATGGTATTGGATTCCCACAGAACAACGTCCGTTTCATCATCACGTAGCAGCGGGACCAGTCCGTTCGGGTTGAGTGCCAGATAGTCGGCATCGCGGTTACCGCCATGCTGTCCGCCCGCCAGAATTTGGTTATACGGCAGTTCCAGTTCCTCGAGCGTCCACAATACTTTTTTTACGTTGGTCGAGTTATTGCGACCCCACAGTGTAATCATAGTAACCCCGCAAATTAATTGAGCAGCTTTATGGCTGCAGATGCCATCTGACTAGCCCACATGGTGGGGTAAACCTAATATTTACGCAACAAAGTCTAAAAAAATCGTGCCGGGAGCAGCGCAGCGCGGTGTTATTGCATAAACTTTAAAAACTTTACCAACTTACGGTTTCTTTAAGCTCGTTAGTGCGTTATTACTCACCGCACTTATTTTACACGTCATCCATCAGACCTTTTCTGCATGGGTTGGCCTGGGTCGCTTGGCTGGTTTTGTGTAAACACGGTGTGGTATGACGTGGTTTTTTGGAATGGATACTCGGGTGGCATTTATGACGCAATACTTCTCTTCACTTCGCAGCTTTGCTGCAGGTTCTGCACTCTTAATCCTTTTGGCGCCGAGCGTACAGGCGGCGGAGCAACCAACGGCCCCACCGAGCGTCGACGCGCGCGCGTGGATCCTAATGGATTACGCCAGCGGTAAGGTACTGGCGGAAGGTAATGCTGATGAGAAACTGGATCCTGCCAGTCTGACCAAGATCATGACCAGCTATGTAGTCGGTCAGGCGCTGAAGGCCGGGAAAATTAACCTCAACGACATGGTCACCGTGGGCAAAGACGCCTGGGCGACCGGTAATCCGGCCCTGCGCGGTTCGTCGGTTATGTTCCTCAAGCCCGGCGATCAGGTTGCAGTGTCCGATCTGAACAAAGGCGTTATCATCCAGTCTGGTAACGATGCCTGTATCGCACTGGCTGATTACGTTGCCGGCAGCCAGGAATCTTTCATTGGTCTGATGAACGGCTACGCGAAAAAACTGGGGCTGACCAATACCACTTTCCAGACCGTGCATGGCCTGGATGCGGCAGGACAGTTCAGTACCGCACGTGATATGGCCCTGCTCGGGAAGGCGCTAATCCACGATGTCCCGGAAGAGTACGCTATCCACAAAGAGAAAGAATTTACCTTTAATAAAATCCGCCAGCCGAACCGCAACCGTTTGTTGTGGAGCACCAACCTGAACGTGGACGGTATGAAAACCGGTACCACGGCCGGGGCGGGATACAACCTGGTCGCTTCCGCGACCCAGGGGGATATGCGCCTGATTTCCGTGGTGTTGGGGGCGAAAACCGACCGCATTCGTTTTAATGAGTCAGAAAAGCTGCTGACCTGGGGCTTCCGCTTCTTTGAAACCGTTACGCCGATTAAACCGGATGCCACTTTCGTGACGCAGCGCGTCTGGTTTGGCGATAAGAGTGAAGTTAATTTGGGCGCCGGAGAAGCGGGCTCGGTGACTATCCCGCGTGGTCAGCTCAAAAACCTGAAGGCCAGCTTTACCCTGACCGAACCACAGTTAACCGCGCCGCTGAAGAAAGGTCAGGTTGTGGGAACTATCGACTTCCAGTTGAACGGGAAATCCATCGAGCAGCGTCCACTGATGGTGATGGAGGCCGTGGAAGAGGGGGGATTCTTTAGTCGCATGTGGGACTTTGTGATGATGAAATTCCACCAGTGGTTTGGCGGCTGGTTCTCTTAATCTTAGCGTTTGCCGGATGACGCTATCGCCATCCGGCAGTATCGCTTAATACATCAGTTTGATACGTTGCGCTTTCGCGTACTCAACAAACGCCTCGTCAGGACGGCTATCGCTGACGATGGTATTAAAGCGTTTTACTTCACCCATCCGCGCAGGACGCACCTTACCAAATTTGCTGTGATCGACCACCAGCACGTGATGCTGCGCCATCGACATCGCCCAGTGTTTCACCGGTAGCTCTTCCAGGTTAAAACAGGTCGCGCCTTTCTCAATATGAACGCCAGCTGCGGAATAAAAAGCGATATCCGGGCACAGGTTGTTCAGCGTTTCCTGGAAATCAAGCGGTTTGAAAATTGCGTTGCTGGCATGGAATTCGCCACCACACAGAATGACGCGGCACTGCGGTTTTTCCTGTAGCACCAGAAACGTATTCAGCGAGTAGCAGATTGCGGTGAAAGGCAATTCATTGTCGATAGCCTCAATGATCCACGGCGTGGTGGTACCACAGTCGAAAAAGATAGTCTGATGTGCCTGCACGAGGCTTGCCGCCATCTGGGCGGCACGGCGCTTTTCATCAACCAGTCGGGATTTTTGATCGCTGATTAAATAGTGATTGGCGCTGCGGGGTTCCAGAACAATATAGCCCCCGAGCAAGACGACGGGAGCATCGTGATTATTCAGGTCGCGACGAATGGTCATCTCAGATACGCCCAGCAGCGTCGCGGCTTCTTTGAGGTGTAATTTATCGCTGCGTTTCAGCGCCTGCAGTAATTGACCAATACGCTCGTCGCGTCGAGTTTCCATAGTTCCCCTGGAGAGTAGAATAAGTGCTCAGTATCGCGCTTAATACTACTCTTTTTACCGTGGGTTAGTCACGCACCCAGCCTTTACGGATGGGCAGAGCGAAGCAGGCGCGATAGCAATTTTGCAAGCCGAGGTACAGGGGCGTGCCAAACCGCTGCCAGATCATCTGGGCACTCAGGCAGCCAATCAGCCCGGCGAGTAATCCTCCCAGCATATCCAGCGGCCAGTGTACGCCAAGGTAGACCCGCGACCAGGCAATCGCCACAGCAACGACCATCAGCAGAGCGCCCGTCCACAGGCGATGCCAGAACAAGAAAGCCAGTGCAAAGGTAAAGATAACCGTACCGTGATCGCTCGGGAAAGAGTCATCCGCCGCATGATGCAGGAAGTTGTAACCGATGTGGTTAACAAACGGACGATCGTGAGGGAACAGATGCCCCATCAGCCATGAAATCGTCAGACCGACGATCAGCGCAATCGCCATTTTTATAACTAACTGGCGCTGGAGAGTTACCTGGGCCCGCGGCCCCCAAAGCCAAAGCACAACGGCTAACAGCGGTACGATGTTAATCAGGTCTTTGGCAATAAAAATGGCAAGCGATATCATCCATTGCGCAGAGTCCGGCGTGGCATTGATGAGATAAAAAAGTGAGTTGTTCAGATTTTCCAGCATAACGTCCAGACTCAGTGTAATCGTTAAAAAGGCCCATGAGGGGAGAGCATAAAATTGCTTTCACGGGATAAAAAGCGGTCTTGTCTTATTTGTCTGTTAAATGATTATTTTTCAGACAATTAATGAGACTTATTGAACATGATAGCGGCCTCAACTTAAATTAACCTTAACGCAAAATGTTCCTGAGCAATTGAGTGTAAAAATGTGCGCAATTTGCTTGCAAATCACATAATTCACTATCACCAGTACGGCGCATTTATTACACTTTGCGCGATTTTCCTATAGTTAAGAGACTGCATGCAGAACCGTTTATCTTCAGGCGCCCGTTTGGGGCGTCAGGCATTACTTTTCCCTCTCTGTCTGGTGCTTTACGAATTCTCTACTTATATCGGCAACGATATGATCCAGCCCGGAATGTTGGCGGTGGTGGAGCAATATAATGCCGGATTAGATTGGGTGCCCACATCCATGACCGCCTATCTGGCTGGCGGCATGTTTTTGCAGTGGTTATTAGGACCGCTGTCGGATCGAATTGGACGTCGCCCGGTGATGTTAACCGGCGTGCTCTGGTTCATTGTGACCTGCCTTGCAACCCTGCTTGCGCAGAATATTGAGCAATTTACCTTCCTGCGTTTTTTACAAGGGATAAGCCTGTGCTTTATTGGCGCGGTGGGTTACGCCGCAATTCAGGAATCCTTTGAAGAAGCGGTGTGCATAAAAATTACCGCGCTGATGGCAAACGTAGCGTTGATTGCGCCCCTGCTGGGGCCGTTGGTCGGTGCAGCCTGGGTACATGTTCTGCCGTGGGAAGGGATGTTTATCCTGTTTGCCGCCCTGGCCGCCATCTCTTTTTTTGGTCTGCAACGCGCGATGCCGGAAACGGCAACACGGCTTGGTGAAAAGCTGTCGATTAAAGAGCTGGGCAAAGATTATAAGCTGGTGCTGAGGAACGTGCGCTTCGTTGCAGGCGCGCTGGCATTGGGTTTTGTCAGCCTGCCGTTACTGGCGTGGATTGCGCAGTCCCCGATTATTATCATCAGCGGTGAACATCTCAGCAGTTACGAATATGGCCTGTTGCAGGTACCGATTTTTGGCGCGTTGATTGCCGGTAACCTGGTACTGGCGCGCCTGACCTCGCGAAAAACCGTACGTTCGCTGATTATCATGGGCGGCTGGCCAATCGCCGTCGGGCTGGTGATTGCCGCTGCGGCCACGGTGGTGTCATCCCATGCGTATCTATGGATGACGGCGGGTTTAAGCATCTATGCGTTTGGTATTGGCGTGGCGAATGCGGGACTGGTACGTCTGACGCTGTTTGCCAGTGAAATGAGTAAGGGCACGGTTTCTGCCGCCATGGGTATGTTGCAGATGCTGATTTTTACCGTCGGTATTGAGCTGAGTAAACACGCTTATCTGCTCGGAGGAAACGGCTTGTTCAGCCTGTTCAATCTGGCAAGCGGCGTACTGTGGGTGATTCTGATGGTTATCTTTCTGAAAGATAAACGGGTAGGGGATTCACGGGAAGGTTAAAGCCCGGTTGCCCGGGCCAGGCAAAAACTTAGTGGTGATCGTCAATCTGGTGTTCGATGATCATTCCTTCACCGACGCTTGCAACATGTCGCGCATAAGGATGTGCGCGATAGACTGGGGCCGGGGCAGGCGCCGGAGCAACATACACCGTTTGTGGCGCGGTGGTGACGCTGACCGCCTGCGGAACGCTGACGGAAGAGGGCACTACCACCACCTTATAACCGCTTGGTACATCAACGGTAACGCTTTGCGCAAATGTTGTCCCCTCAAAACCCAGCAACAATGTCGCTATCAGTACACTTTTCTTCATAATCCGCTCGTCTGAATATTCACTGGAGGTAATAATCCAGCGGGTTAATTTGAGGCGGATTATGAATAGATCATGCCATCATTATGTTGCCGTCTGTGCTGAGGCGTTATTGCGTAAACGGTGCTTCATTCTTTAACACGCGGTCGATAATATCCAGCACGCCCTCTTCGTTGTTCGACCCTGCGCGATATTTTGCCGCCTGGATAACCGGCTTATGGGCGTTCGCCATTGCAAAACTAAATCCTGCCTGACGCAGCATCTCAATATCATTGCCGCCATCGCCAAACACAACAACCTCATCATCGGTAATATTCCAGCGTTGTTGCAGCAGACGCAGCCCGTTTGCCTTATGCACACCGGGTATAATTAAATCGATGCTGCCGTAGCCGGTATGTACCGGCACCATAATGTCGCCAATCGCCTCATGGAGGTCAGCCTGCACCTGGGGGATACGATCGTCTGAAATATTTAGCCCGAACTTGAAGAAAATGTCGTTGAGGTTGTCAAAATTATCCACAAATTCAAGACGATGATAATACATGGCGGAGACCGTCTTATGCTCATCGCTGTACCGCTTCAGGGTATAGGCGCTATTTTTACCGCAGGCGATAATGTCGATGTCTGTACGTGTCAGCAGATGTTCCACAATGGCCTGGAAATCGTCTTTTGCCAGCTCACCGTTAAAGACATCTTCCCCTTCACTGACCACCCATCCGCCGTTTTCGGCGACAAATGAGATTTCACTGGCCAGTTCAGGGAAAAAGGAGATGAGCTGGTAATACTGGTTGCCGCTGGCGACCACAAAGCGGATCCCTTGTTCTTTCATCTGGCGGTATTGCGCCATAAAGCGCTCACGATTATAGGTTTTTTGGTCGCTTAAAAATGTGCCGTCCATGTCGACTGCAATCAGTTTGATACGCATTAGCTGTTCTCCATCACAGTGGTGTTTTTGAGATCCGGTTTTGCCACCGCTTTCGCGACGATGGCGGCGACAAGCACCAGCGCCAGCACCACCAGCATAGCGCTACGCAGGCCGTAGTGTTCACCCAGGTAGCCCAGCAGCGGTGGTCCAACCAGGAATGCCAGATAGCCGGTAGTGGCGACAACGCTGACGCGGGTTGGCGCATCGGGGCCGGTGTCGCTGGCAGCCGAAATGGTCAGTGGGAAGCCCAGTGATGCGCCGAGTCCCCACAGAATAACGGAAACACCCGCCACCCAAGTGCTGTCGACAAAAATAATCAGGCTAATCCCAAGAGCCCCCATAAGCGCACTGGCGCGTACTACCGCGACGCGGCTGTAGCGGTCGATGAACCAGCCGCCAGTAAATCGTCCAACGGTCATACCCAGCGTAAATCCGGCATAAATCAGCGAGCCTGATGTCGGGCTAAATCCATGTCCGTCCACCATCAGCAGCGGAAGCCAGTCGTTGGCGGAACCTTCAGCAAATGCCATTGCAAGCACCACGACGCCAATCAGCAATAGCTGAATATCGCGATAAAAAGGCAGTCCTTTTTCGCCGGAGTGAGACCCGTCAGCGGCATTTTTACCCGTGCCGTCAGGAATGGCTTTGATGGCGATGAAGATAGGGGTGATAGCCACCATCGCCGCCAGCAAGATATGCGCGGTCGCCGGTACGCTGAAGGCGGTAAGCATCATCCCGACTCCGGCACCCGCCAGCGTTCCCAGGCTGTAAAAACCGTGCATCATCGGCAGTACGGTTTTATTCATTTCGCGCTCAACAGCCGCACCTTCGACGTTGATGGCAACTTCTGCTGCGCCAAAGCTGGCGCCGAACACGCCCAGACCAAATGCGAAAAGCCATGCGGAATGCAGCCAGAGCGCCACGCTGAGGATTGCCATTCCGAGGACTGCGCAAGACATGGTGGTGCGGATCACTTTACGCGTGCCAAATCGTTTCACCAGCCAGGCCGAACAAAGAATGCCACTCATCGAACCAATTGAGAGTCCAAACAGCACCGCGCCCATTTCGGCGGTTGAGATGGAGAGGATATCTCTGATGGCAGGGGTACGCGTTGCCCAGGAGGCCATTAATAATCCTGGTAAAAAGAAAAACGTGAACAGTGCCCAGGTGCGACGTCTTAAGGCTTTGCGTGATGAGATGCCAGTCATGAATTCGAGCCGAAGAAAAGAGGAAAGAAGACAACCTTAGCAAGGTTGTGTACATTTGTACACAAATGCAAGAAGAGGTAATGCAGTGCGACGTGCGAACGATCCGCAGCGGCGGGAAAAAATAGTTCAGGCGACTCTGGATGCGGTAATAGTCCATGGTATTCATGCGGTTACACATCGGAAGATTGCGACAATTGCTCAGGTGCCCTTGGGTTCTATGACCTATTACTTTTCGGGAATTGATGAGCTTTTAATGGAGGCATTTGACCGTTTTACTGACAGGATGATGCTGCAGTATCAGGCTTTTTTTGCCGACGTTGCGGATGCGTCGCAGGCTTGCCATGCGATTACCGATATGATTTACAGCTCCCAGGTCACGACACCCGATAACATGGAACTCATGTATCAGCTGTATGCCTTCGCCAGCCGTAAACCGGCACTAAAAACGGTGATGCAAAACTGGATGTTACGCAGCCAACAAACGCTGGAGCAGTGGTTTGCTCCGGTTACGGCGCGGGCGCTGGATGCGTTTATTGAAGGGATGACGCTGCATTTTGTCACGGACAAAAAACCGCTGCGGCGAGAAGATATCTTGCTGATGGTGGAGCGTATTGCGGGGTTGCCCGCGACGGTCAGCTGTGCGTAGCGCCGCCGGTAATATTCACCACCGTTGCGGTGATTGCTCCGGCATGGTCTGAAGCCAGAAAGGTCATTACCTCAGCGATTTGTGCAAGCGTAGGCAGGCGCCCAAGCATGGTACTTTGCGCCGCACCAGCTAACCATTGTGCGACGGTTATACCCATTGACTGCGCTTTAGCGGTAAAAATCTCCCCGGTATAGGAACCGGCCTGAACGGCATCCACAATCGCATGCGAGCGCACGCCGACGACCCGAACATTCGCCGGCCCCAGTTCGCTGGCAAGCGCTTTAATAAAGGCCTCTGTTCCCGCACAGCCGACGATGTGTCCCAGATGGCCAGGCATCGCCATCGGGGCCGCGGGCGCAACAACGGTGAGAATGACGCCCGCACGATTGCCGCCCATGTGTGGTGTTACGGCTTTTGCGATATTGAACTGCGCCGAGAGGAAAGGGGTGATACCGCTCATAAACTCAGAAAGGGATAACGCCTCGATGCGTTTGCCCTGTTCATGCATAAAGCCGGTTGCGTTAACCGCCACATCTATTCCACCGGTTTGCTGCGCAAGCTGAGTAACTTGTTTTGAGGTGCCGTATTCGTCGAGTACATCGGTGACAAAGGTTTCGACGGCACCGCCCGCGGTTCGAATGCTACTGGCCGCCCAATCCAGCTTTTCCTGACTACGCGCGCCCAGATACACATGGGCGCCTTCACGCGCCATAGCATGCGCAACTGCACTGCCTATAGCGCCGCTGCCTCCGAAGATTACCGCGACTTTGCCTGCGAGTAACATAACACCCCCCATTACCATTTGGCTCTGACTAAAAGTATGTGTCATAACCAGCATGCTGCAAATGTGAGAGAGTTTCGGGGGAGGGAGTCAGCGAACGCAAAATTCAGGCAACAAAAAACCCATCAACCTTGAACCAAAACGGCGGGGTTGATGGGCTCCACAAATTGGGGACATCAAAGAAAAGCAGTGGCAATAGTTATGACTGACGTCTTGAAGAAAAGTTCTGCTTACCTGCAAAAAATTTTCGTTTAAGAGTAAATTTCAGCGCTAACCAAGCCCAGGCCAGACAATGACGATGAGTGTCCCCGCTAATGTCAGCAGTACGTTGGCAATTGCGTAGGTCCCGGCATAGCCTAATGCGGGGATGTTGCTGCGTGCCGTATCGCTGATGATTTCCATTGCCGGAGCGCAGGTACGCGCGCCCATCATGGCGCCAAAAAGCAGGGCGCGGTTCATGCGCAATACGTAAGCACCGAATAAGAAACAGATGACAACCGGCACCAGGCTGACAACCAGGCCGGCAATCAGCATTTGACCACCCACGGCGCCAAGGCCATTGCCAATGCCGCTGCCCGCGCTTAAACCGACGCCTGCCATAAATACCATCAGGCCAAACTCTTTGACCATGTTCAGCGCCCCCTGTGGGATATAGCCAAACGTTGGATGGTTGGCACGCAGGAAGCCCAGCATGATCCCAGCGAACAGCAGTCCAGCCGCATTCCCGATGCCGAAGCTGAAATTACTGAACTGGAAGGTGATCATCCCGATCATCAGACCGATGATAAAGAAGGCGCAGAAGGCCAGCAGATCGGTCACCTGACTGTGAATGGAAATGAAGCCGATACGATCGGCAATGGTTTTGACGCGGCGAGCATCCCCACTGACCTGCAGCACGTCGCCTTTATTAAGCACGACGTTATCATCGATAGGCATTTCAATCTGGCTACGGATCACGCGGTTGAGGAAACAGCCGTGATCGGTCAGCTTCAACTGGGCCAGACGGCGGCCAACGGCATTGTGATTTTTCACCACAATCTCCTCAGTAACGATGCGCATATCGAGGAGATCGCGATCGAACACCTCTTTACCATTACGGAAGCTGGGATCGAGGCGGGCATGCGCATCTGGATAACCCACGAGGGCTATCTCATCGCCCATTTGCAGTACCGCGTCGCCATCCGGATTGGCCAGAATGCCGTTGCGACGGATGCGTTCAATGTAACAACCGGTCTGGCGATAGATACCCAGCTCGCGCAGATTTTTGCCATCGGCCCATGCCACCAGTTCCGGGCCAACGCGATAGGCACGAATTACCGGCAGATAAACCTTACGGTTGGCATCAGTGTCCAGACCTCGTTCACGTGCGATTTGTTGGGCGCTGGTTTGCAGATCCTGATGCTGAAGTTTCGGCAGGTAGCGCGCGCCAACTATCAGACTGACCAAACCAATCAAATAGGTGAGCGCATAACCGAGGCTCAGGTTATCGAGGGCGGTTGAAAGCGATGTCCCCGACATTCCGGAATGGCGCAAGGTGTCACCCGCGCCGACCAGCACCGGCGTTGAGGTCATCGAGCCGGCCAGCATACCTGCCGTCAGGCCGATGTCCCAGCCAAATAGCTTACCCAGCCCCAGGGCGATCAGCATGGCGCTGCCGACCATCACCAGAGCAAGCATTAGATAATTTTTCCCATCGCGAAAAAAAATCGAAAAAAAGTTGGGACCGGCTTCGACGCCGACACAAAAAATAAACAGCATAAAGCCGAGATTTAATGCATCGGTGTTAATACTAAAGTGCTGTTGACCTAATAATAGGGACACCACTAAAACGCCAATGGAATTACCGAGTTGGACTGAACCCAGACGTAATTTACCCAGACACAGGCCCAGTGCCAGGACCACAAATAATAACAGGATGTAATTCCCATTTAACAAATCTGCGACGTTTATATTCACGGAGACTAACTTCTTGTTTACTAGTAAGCTATTGAAAGAAATGGCAATTTACGCTAATGTTTTTGCCAGAAATTAAGGGGCGGCAGCTTCGTACACAGCCCCGAATAATGCAGCATAACAATATATACGGTTAGTTTAATCTCATTACGTATCAACGGCTATAAGAATCGTGTGAGTGTGTTTTTGGCATGGAATGCCTGGTTACTTTATCTGACTGGACGCCTGCGGGCGAAAAGAGTGTTCGATAGAGAATGTGTCAGGAGGAACAATTGAAACATAAGCAAAGTTGGGCGGGTGCGGTCTGCTGCTTTGTGCTCTTTATTGTGGTGTGTCTTTCATTAACGCTGAACGTGAAAGGGGCATTCAGAGCGGCAGGGCATCCTGAGGTCGGATTGTTGTTTTTTATCCTGCCTGGTGCTGCAGCAAGCTTTTTCTCCCATCGTCGGGAGGTGCTCAAACCCCTTCTTGGTGCCATGTTGGCGGCGCCGTGCTGTCTGTTACTGATGCGGTTCGTTTTTATGCCGACGCGTTCATTGTGGCAAGAGCTGGCGTGGTTGTTTAGTGCGGTGTTTTGGTGCGCGCTTGGCGCATTGTGTTTTTTGTTTATCAGCAACTTGTTCAATCAGCATCATCGACGGAAAAAGAACTGAAGACGCCCTCCAGCGGAGGGCGTAGAAACGGCGATCAGGCGAACAGATTCATGTTCTCTTTTGCCCACGCTTCAAAATCCGTGCAGCCGCCGATGTGTTTTTGATCAACAAAAATCTGCGGAACGGTTTCAACTGGCTTACCTACCGTCTTTTCCAGATCGGCTTTCGTAATACCTTCGGCATGGATATCAATGTAGCGGAAGTTAAAATCGTCATGCTCATTGCTTAATTTTTCTGCTAATTCTTTTGCGCGCACGCAATACGGGCACCCTGGGCGACCAAAAATAACGGCAAACATCTCTCTCTCCTCGAACTTATCAGGCCGGATGGCAATACTTGTTATGATGCCGCGATTTGTGACGGATGAAAAGCAGGTTCAGCCTGTTGCTTTGATATCCTCAAGCTATAACTGTTAAACACGACAAGCCGGAACGTTTTATAATGATAGCCATTTCGCCGGGAGGCCGCTTATGCGCACAATTGGTGCATTACCCAAAAGCGTATTGATGCTGGAAATAATCGGGATGGTTTTGTTATCGCTGGCGCTGCTATCGCTTAACGATTACCTCACTTTACCCGCACCGCTTGGCAGTCCGTTAGCCTGCGTGGTGATGATATTTCTGGGGGTGCTGCTGATGCTTCCCGCCGCAGTGGTATTAACGTGGCGTATTGCTCAACTGGTTGCGCCGCAGCTGATGTCACGAACCCCCGGTGATTCTTCACGTTCAGACAGAGAAAAAAGAGATGACGCCAACCATTGATTTACTTCGTAGCCACCGTTCCATTCGCCATTTCACCGATGATGCCATTTCGGATGCGCAGCGGGAGGCGATTATTGCCGCCGCTCAGGGGACCTCAAGCTCCAGTTTTTTACAATGCACAACCATCGTTCGCATAACGGATAACGCACTGCGCGAATCACTGGCTACTTTATCCGGCGGACAAAAACATGTGGCGCAGGCCGCCGAGTTCTGGGTGTTTTGCGCTGACTTTAATCGCCATTTGCAGATTTGCCCTGACGCGCAACTCGGGCTGGCGGAACAGCTGCTACTGGGCGTTGTTGATACCGCGATGATGGCGCAAAATGCGCTGACGGCGGCAGAGTCTTTGGGGCTTGGCGGCGTGTTTATTGGCGGTCTGCGAAATAACATTGAGCCGGTCACTGAACTGCTGAAGCTTCCGCAACATGTTCTGCCGCTGTTTGGGCTGTGCCTCGGCTGGCCTGCTGATAACCCGGATATCAAGCCGCGACTGCCAGCGTCACTTGTGGTGCACGAAAATCAGTATCAGCCACTCAACAAAGACGTTTTATCGCAATATGATGAGCAGCTCGCGCAGTACTATCTGACCCGCGGGAGCAATACGCGCCGTGACACCTGGAGCGACCATATTCGCCGCACCATCATTAAAGAAAGTCGTCCCTTTATCCTGGAATATTTGCATAAACAGGGATGGGCTACGCGCTAAAGATTTTAACGCAGTGTATGATACGCCAGCTTTTACCAGGTCATTCAGAGAGGTGCAGGGTGAAAATTGCCATTTTGTCCCGGGACGGAACGCTCTATTCTTGTAAGCGCCTGCGTGAAGCGGCGATGCAGCGTGGTCACCTGGTTGAAATTATCGATCCCCTTTCTTGCTATATGAACATCAGCCCGGCGGCGTCCTCAATTCATTATAAGGGCCGCCAGCTTCCTCATTTCGATGCAGTGATCCCAAGGATTGGTTCAGCGATTACCTTTTACGGTACTGCGGCGTTGCGCCAGTTTGAGATGCTGGGTAGCTATCCGCTGAATGAGTCGGTAGCAATTACGCGTGCGCGCGATAAGCTGCGTTCGCTGCAGTTGCTGGCGCGTCAGGGAATCGATTTACCCATCACCGGGATTGCTCACTCTCCGGACGATACCAGCGACATGATTGACATGGTTGGCGGCGCGCCGCTGGTGGTGAAACTGGTTGAAGGTACGCAGGGGATCGGCGTGGTACTGGCGGAAACGCGGCAGGCCGCAGAAAGCGTGGTGGATGCCTTTCGTGGGTTGAATGCCCATATTCTGGTTCAGGAATATATCAAAGAAGCGAAAGGGCGAGATATTCGCTGTTTCGTGGTCGGTGACGAGGTGGTGGCCGCCATTGAGCGCCGGGCCAAAGAAGGTGATTTTCGTTCTAATCTCCATCGCGGTGGGGTTGCCACTATTGCGAATATCACGCCGCGCGAAAGGGAAATTGCGCTCAAAGCCGCTCAGACAATGGGTCTGGACGTTGCTGGCGTTGATATTCTGCGTGCTGAACGTGGGCCGCTGGTCATGGAGGTCAACGCTTCTCCTGGCCTGGAAGGGGTGGAGAAAACTACCGGAATAGACATTGCCGGCAAGATGATCCAGTGGATTGAGCGTCACGCTACGCCTGAATTTTGCCTTAAAATCGGCGGCTAAGCACAATATCGATTGCGATCGTAGTATGACACGCTCTTTTTGCGTAAGCTGTGCCGGTATTTTTTTCATCAATAGAGGTCGCACATTATTATGACATCACTGGTCGTTCCCACTCTGGATACGTTGCGTCAATGGCTCGACGACCTGGGCATGAGTTTTTTTGAATGCGATACCTGTCAGGCGCTGCATTTGCCGCACATGCAGAATTTTGACGGCATCTTTGATGCAAAAGTTGATTTGGTCGATAACGTCATTCTGTTTTCGGCGATGGCAGAAGTCAGACCTTCTGCACTACTGCCGCTGGCCGCCGATCTGTCTGCGATTAACGCCAGTTCACTGACGGTGAAAGCCTTTCTGGATATGCAGGATGATAATCTGCCAAAGCTGGTGGTCTGCCAGTCTTTATCCGTTATCCCGGGCGTGACGTTTGAGCAGTTCGAATATTTTGTTCGCCAGAGTGAAGAGCAAATATCGATGGTGATCCTTGAGGCCGGTGCGCATCAGCTGTTATTTAACGCTGAAGAAGATGCGCAAAACAGCAACGCCGAAGTTCATTTCCTCCATTAATTCTTCCTGAATCTGGACATATATTGCGCAGCCGCTGCCAAAGCGGTTGCGTATTGCCTGTTTTTATTCTGCATTTAACCGTTCATTAAAGAATTATTCACTTCCATTCAGCGCCTTCCGCTGTATGTCATAGACAATTCATGCATAAAAAATTGATAAAAGACGTTTTTTAATCTGGGCTATATCCACAAATCCTGGCTAAAGTTATTCTTGCGAAGCTGATCAACGTCATCATTCAAACAGCCCCTTGTGGCCTGACCTGTGGCCACAATGCATATTGAATGCATGGGGGGATACCAGCGCGCAATAGCGGCGTGAGGAGAGGCCTCTCTTTTCATGGGTGCCGCTTGAAAGAATATGCACGTTTCTTGCATATCATTAGAGTGTGACATTTTTGTTCGTTTGTTAACGAACCTTCAGAAGGAAAGAGATTATGACCGCCTTAAATAAACGATGGTTACCAGGCCTGGTTGCGGGTGCTCTGATGGCCATCTCTGCTGGCACGCTCGCTGCTGAACAAAAAACGCTGCATATTTATAACTGGTCTGATTATATTGCCCCGGATACGGTAGCTAATTTTGAAAAAGAGACCGGAATTAAAGTTATTTATGACGTATTTGATTCCAATGAAGTGCTGGAAGGTAAGCTCATGGCTGGCAGTACCGGCTTTGACCTTGTCGTTCCATCCGCCAGTTTCCTTGAGCGTCAACTGACCGCGGGCGTCTTCCAGCCGCTGGATAAGAGCAAATTGCCTGGATGGAAAAACCTCGATCCTGAGCTGCTGAAGCTGGTGGGTAAACACGATCCGGACAACAAGTTTGCGATGCCGTATATGTGGGCAACAACCGGTATTGGCTATAACGTGGATAAAGTGAAAGCGGTACTGGGGCCGGATGCGCCGGTTAATAGCTGGGATCTGATCCTCAAGCCAGAAAATCTGGAAAAACTCAAAAGCTGCGGCGTCTCTTTCCTCGACGCGCCCGAAGAAGTGTTTGCCACCGTGCTGAATTATTTGGGTAAAGATCCAAACAGTACCAAAGCGGATGATTACACCGGACCAGCAACCGATCTGCTGTTGAAACTGCGCCCAAATATTCGCTACTTCCACTCCTCGCAGTACATTAACGACCTGGCAAACGGTGATACCTGCGTGGCGATTGGCTGGGCCGGGGATGTATGGCAGGCGGCAAACCGGGCGAAAGAAGCGAAAAATGGCGTCAATATTTCCTTCTCAATTCCTAAGGAAGGTGCGATGGCCTTCTTTGATGTGTTCGCGATGCCAGCCGATGCGAAAAACAAAGACGAAGCCTATCAGTTCCTCAACTACCTGCTGCGCCCTGATGTAATTGCGCATATTTCTGACCACGTGTTCTATGCCAATGCCAACAAAGAAGCGACAGCACTGGTCAGCCAGGACGTTCGCGACAACCCGGGCATTTACCCGCCTGCCGATGTTCGCGCCAAGCTGTTCACGCTGAAAGTACAGGATCCGAAGATCGACCGTGTACGTACTCGCGCCTGGACGAAGGTAAAAAGCGGGAAATAACCCGATGTACGGGACGTGACCCGGCAGGATTTACGCCTGCCGGGCAGTGTTGATCCCGGACACATATAACCCGGCAATACGCACCACCGTGGTGCGTTATTTGCACCGTTTCTTTGTTTTATGCCGGAGAGCGCCTAATTGAATGATGCAACCCCACGCCCACAAGCGAAAATCCGCAAGGCGCTGACCCCGCTGCTTGAAATTCGCAACCTGACCAAGTCCTTTGACGGTCAGCACGCCGTTGATGACGTCAATCTTACTATCTATAAAGGCGAAATATTTGCTCTGCTCGGGGCGTCCGGCTGCGGTAAATCGACCCTGTTGCGGATGCTGGCGGGATTTGAACAGCCAACAACCGGGCAAATTATGCTTGATGGCGTCGATTTAGCGCATGTCCCGCCTTATCTGCGTCCGATTAATATGATGTTTCAGTCCTATGCCTTGTTTCCGCACATGACGGTAGAGCAGAACATTGCCTTTGGTCTCAAGCAGGACAAGCTGCCAAAGGCTGAAATCGCCAGCCGGGTGAGTGAGATGCTGGGCCTCGTGCATATGCAGGAGTTCGCCAAACGTAAGCCGCATCAGCTTTCTGGCGGTCAGCGTCAGCGCGTGGCGTTGGCGCGTAGCCTGGCGAAACGCCCGAAGCTGCTGCTGTTGGATGAACCGATGGGGGCGCTGGATAAAAAGCTCCGTGACCGCATGCAACTGGAAGTGGTGGATATCCTTGAACGTGTCGGCGTGACCTGCGTGATGGTGACGCACGATCAGGAAGAAGCCATGACGATGGCGGGCCGCATTGCGATCATGAACCGTGGCAAATTTGTCCAGATCGGCGAGCCTGAAGAGATCTACGAGCATCCGACTACGCGTTACAGTGCAGAATTTATCGGTTCGGTTAACGTCTTTGAAGGACTGCTGAAAGAACGTCAGGAAGATGGTCTGGTTATTGAGTCTCCAGGACTGGTACATCCGCTGAAAGTGGACGCAGACGCTTCCGTTGTCGATAACGTCCCGGTGTATGTTGCGCTGCGCCCGGAAAAAATCATGCTCTGCGAAGCCCCTCCGCCAGAGGGATATAACTTCGCGGTAGGCGAAGTGGTGCACATTGCCTATCTGGGTGATTTGTCGGTGTACCACGTACGCTTGAAAAGTGGCCAGATGCTGAGCGCTCAGTTACAAAATGAACATCGTTATCGCAAGGGATTACCAACCTGGGGTGACGAAGTCCGTTTATGTTGGGATGCGGACAGCTGTGTGGTGTTGACGGTTTAAGGAGCGAAGATGAGTACACTTGAACCTCCGGCGCGCGTGGATAACGTGGGGCGTTTCACGCTGTTTATGTCGCGGCTGCAAATGAAGCACGGGCGCAAGCTGGTCATCGCGCTGCCGTATGTGTGGCTGATGCTCCTGTTTCTGCTGCCGTTTCTGATCGTCTTCAAAATCAGTTTGGCTGAAATGGCGCGGGCTATTCCGCCGTATACCGACCTCATTTCATGGGCTGACGATCAGTTATCCATCACCCTCAATTTAGGCAATTTCCTGCAACTGACGGACGATCCGCTCTATTTTGATGCGTATCTGCAATCTTTGCAGGTAGCGGGGATTTCGACTGTCTGTTGCCTGCTGTTGGGATATCCGCTGGCATGGGCGGTCGCGCACAGCAAACCCTCGACACGCAATATTCTGTTGCTGCTGGTGATCCTGCCGTCCTGGACGTCATTTTTGATTCGCGTATACGCCTGGATGGGGATCCTGAAAAATAACGGTGTCCTGAACAACGTTTTGATGTGGCTGGGCGTTATCGACCAACCGTTGACGATTCTGCACACCAATCTGGCGGTCTATATCGGTATTGTTTACGCCTATTTGCCCTTTATGGTGCTGCCGATTTATACCGCGCTGACGCGTATTGATTACTCGCTGGTGGAAGCGGCACTGGATTTAGGCGCCCGACCATTGAAAACCTTCTTTAGCGTGATCGTGCCGTTGACCAAGGGCGGGATTATCGCCGGGTCAATGCTGGTGTTTATCCCGGCGGTTGGAGAGTTTGTGATCCCGGAACTGCTGGGCGGCCCGGACAGCATCATGATTGGGCGCGTGCTTTGGCAGGAGTTTTTCAATAACCGAGACTGGCCGGTGGCTTCTGCCGTCGCCATTATTATGCTGCTGTTACTGATTGTGCCGATCATGTGGTTCCATAAATATCAGCAAAAAAGCGTGGGGGAACACGGATGAATAACTTACCGGTCGTTCGCTCGCCGTGGCGTATTTTTATCCTGGTACTGGGTTTTACCTTCCTGTACGCGCCGATGCTGATGTTGGTTATCTATTCGTTTAACAGCTCCAAGCTGGTGACGGTCTGGGCGGGGTGGTCAACGCGTTGGTATGGTGAGCTTTTCCACGATAGCGCGATGATAAGCGCCGTCGGCATGAGCTTAACGATTGCCGCCTGCGCTGCGACGATGGCGGCAATTCTCGGTACCATCGCCGCCGTGGTGATGGTGCGCTTTGGTCGTTTTCGTGGATCAAATGGTTTCGCCTTTATGATCACCGCACCGCTGGTGATGCCGGATGTCATTACCGGTTTGTCGCTGCTGCTGCTGTTTGTGGCTTTGGCGCACGCCATCGGCTGGCCAGCGGATCGCGGTATGTTGACCATCTGGCTGGCGCACGTCACATTCTGTACAGCGTACGTGGCGGTAGTGATTTCCTCGCGTTTACGCGAACTGGATCACTCCATTGAGGAAGCGGCGATGGATCTTGGTGCCACGCCGCTGAAGGTTTTTTTCGTCATCACGCTGCCGATGATTATGCCGGCGGTGATCTCTGGGTGGTTACTGGCCTTTACGCTGTCGCTCGATGACCTGGTCATTGCCAGTTTTGTCTCTGGTCCTGGCGCCACAACGTTACCCATGCTGGTGTTCTCCAGCGTACGTATGGGGGTCAATCCGGAGATCAACGCGCTGGCGACGTTGATACTTGGCGTAGTAGGAATTATCGGATTTATCGCGTGGTATCTGATGGCGCGAACAGAAAAACAACGGATTCGCGATATCCAACGTGCAAGACGCGGCTGAAAAAACTAAAATCTGCCAACCTGTCTATACGGCGCAGCTGCGGTGGCTGCGCCGTTTTCATGGAAGACGACGCGTTGGGATTTTTTAAGAAATCATCCACATCACATGCCCGTTTAAACGTCCCTACTTTAGTGCAGGTGGCGGCGCTGGCTATTATCATGATCCGCTGTCTCGATCTGTTGATGATTTTTAATACGCTCGGGTTTCGCGGAACCAGCGAGTTTATTCATCGCAGCGTCCAGACCTGGAATTTGACGCTGGTGTTTCTGGGTAGCCTGGTGCTGCTGTTTATCGAAATTTACTGCGCATTTTCGCTGGTTAAAGGTCGGAACTGGGCACGCTGGGTCTATCTACTGACCCAGATTATCGCCAGCTTCTATCTGTGGGCGGCCTCATTGGGCTATGGATATCCGGAACTGTTCAGTATTGCGGGAGAGTCCAGACGTGAAATCCTGCATACGCTGGTGATGCAAAAATTACCGGATATGCTGGTGTTGCTACTGCTGTTTGTTCCTGCGTCCAGCAGGCGGTTCTTCCGCTTGCAATAACGTGTATAATCTTCGCCCCCTGTTAATTTGTAGGTTTTTGTATGCAGTGCGCACTTTATGACGCCGAACGCTGCCGCTCTTGTCAGTGGATAACGCAGCCTGTCGCCGATCAACTCTTCGCCAAAACAGCCGATCTGCAGAATCTGCTGGCCGATTATCCGGTCGGAGAATGGTGCGCGCCGGTCAGCGGCCCGGAGAACGCTTTTCGTAATAAAGCCAAAATGGTGGTCAGCGGCAGCGTGGAAAAACCGCTGCTGGGGATGCTGCATCGTGACGGTACGCCGGAGGATTTGTGCGAGTGTCCGCTCTATCCTGAGTCTTTTGCGCCGGTGTTTGCCGCACTAAAACCGTTTATCGCCCGTGCGGGGTTGACGCCCTATAACGTGGCGCGCAAACGCGGGGAGCTGAAATATCTGCTGTTAACGGAAAGCCGGTTTGATGGCGGTATGATGCTGCGTTTTGTTCTGCGCTCCGATGCGAAACTGGCACAACTGCGTACGGCGCTGCCATGGTTACAGGCCCAGCTTCCGCAGTTAAAAGTGATCACCGCCAATATTCAACCTGTGCATATGGCGATTATGGAAGGGGAGAGCGAAATCTTCCTGACGGAACAACAGGCGCTGGCTGAACGCTTTAACGATGTGCCATTGTGGATACGCCCACAGAGCTTCTTCCAGACCAACCCCGTGGTGGCTGGGCATTTATATGCCACGGCGCGCGATTGGGTGCGACAGCTTCCGGTTAATCACATGTGGGATCTGTTTTGCGGCGTAGGGGGTTTTGGTTTGCACTGCGCCACGCCGCAGATGAAACTGACGGGTATTGAAATTGCGCCAGAGGCCATTACCTGTGCGAAACAGTCGGCGCAGGAGCTTGGGTTGCAGAATCTGCATTTTCAGGCGCTGGATTCAACCCAGTTTGCTACCGCGCAGGGAGAAGTGCCGGACCTGGTACTGGTGAATCCGCCTCGTCGGGGGATTGGGAAGCCGCTGTGCGATTTTCTGTCCCGCATGGCGCCGCGTTTTATCGTTTACTCCAGCTGTAATGCACAAACCATGGCAAAGGATATCCGCGAGTTGCCTGGATATCGCATTGAACGCGTCCAACTTTTTGATATGTTCCCACATACCGCGCATTACGAAGTGTTAACACTGCTCAGCCGACAATAACCGACATGCCTGATGGCGCTACGCTTATCAGGCAAATGCAACATGCGAAAAAAAAGCCCGTACTTACGTACGAGCTCTTTCTCGAATATGGCGGTGAGGGGGGGATTGACTCGCTTCGCTCGCCCTTCGGGCAGCTTGTTCGCTGCGCTCTCAGTCTGTCCAACTGGCTGCGCCGCTACTCGGCCCATCCCTGGGCCTCGCCCCTACGGGGCCAGCGCCTGCACTGTTCAAAATTGCTCCCGGCAATTTTGTGTCGACCCCCGGTCGGGGCTTCTCATCCCCCCGCAGGCGTGCAACATGCGAAAAAAAAGCCCGTACTTACGTACGAGCTCTTTCTCAAATATGGCGGTGAGGGGGGGGATTGACTCGCTTCGCTCGCCCTTCGGGCAGCCTGTTCGCTGCGCTCTCAGTCTGTCCAACTGGCTGCGCCAGTGGTCGAACCCCGGTCGGGGCTTCTCATCCCCCCGCAGGCGTGCAACATGCGAAAAAAAAGCCCGTACTTACGTACGAGCTCTTTCTCGAATATGGCGGTGAGGGGGGGATTCGAACCCCCGATACGTTGCCGTATACACACTTTCCAGGCGTGCTCCTTCAGCCACTCGGACACCTCACCATATTGTATTGCTGCCTGACCGCTTGGGGGGCAACGGGGCGCTACTATAGGGAGTTGCGCTAAAACGGTCAAGCAGAATTTACGTGTTAACTCTCGTTTGGTTACGCAATGTACATATTCCTCCGCCCGGACAGGCGCGGAGAATATGATTAGTGCTGCGAGTCCAGTTTTTCGCCGTTGGTCACGACTTCCTGGGCCTTGCTATAGCTCTCGATCAGCAACTGATAAGCCGGGAAGATTTTGGTATACACTTCCGCCCATTCAGCGGCGTCTTCACGGTTCCATGTTCCCTGAATTTCAGAAGCGACGGCGGCGGTATCCATCGGTATCACGCCAGCCTGAACAACACGTGCCAGGGTGATTTCCTGCGCCATTTTGCTGTAAGTACCGGAGGCGTCGATCACTGCGAAGACCTTGTAGCCCTCCGCAACCGCGCTGATGGCCGGGAAAGCCATGCACACGCTGGTGATCGTACCGGCGATAATCAGCGTCTTACGACCCGTAGCTTTGACCGCTTTCACGAAGTCTTCGTTATCCCAGGCGTTGATTTCGCCTTTACGTGCTACATATTGGGCATGTGGCGCATTGGCATGGATCTCTGGGATCAACGGGCCGTTAGGCCCCTGCGGTACCGATGCCGTGGTAATTACCGGCATCTTCGCCAGGGTTGCGATTTTAGCCAGCGCGGCGGCACGCGCACGCAGTTCCGGCATTGGCATATCGCCGACGGTCTGGAACAGCCCACTCTGATGATCGATAAGCAGCATGACGGAATCATTCACATCGATGACCGGACGTGAACCATTAAAGTTTGCAGGACTGGACATATTCTTCTCCTTCGATTCAGATTTGGCCAAAGCGGCCGGCGTTAAAATCGCGGACGGCTTCAGCGATTTCTTGTTTCGTATTCATCACAAACGGACCGTAACCTACAATC
Source organism: Citrobacter sp. 506 (assembly GCF_050434985.1). Lineage (NCBI taxonomy): Bacteria > Pseudomonadati > Pseudomonadota > Gammaproteobacteria > Enterobacterales > Enterobacteriaceae > Citrobacter > Citrobacter sp. 506. The sequence continues at coordinate 1,367,936 of NZ_JBNDJN010000001.1, read as the reverse complement.
GGCTCGTTCAATGGTTCGCCAGACAGCAGCAGCACGCTGGCGTCGCTGGTGGCTTCAATGTGTAGCGTTTTCCCCTGCTGGCTTAGCACTACCAGTTGTGCTTCGCCGGCAGGCGTGGTGCCGTTTACGGTGATATTCCCTTTTAATACCACCAGAGCGGTGCTCCACCCTTCAGACTGGGACAACGTCAGCGGATGATTACGTTGCAGGCGCATATCCCAGACGTTCAGCGGTGAAAAGGTGTGTGCCGGGCCTTTCGTATCCTGATAGCTGCCCGCGATCACGCGAACGCTGCCTGCATCATCGGGCAAGGCGACGGTGGGAATAACATCGCTGCTGATGCCCTGATAACCCGGTACGGCCATTTTGTCTTTTGCCGGCAGATTGACCCACAGTTGCACCATTTCCAGTTCACCGCCCTGACGGGTAAATTCCGGGGAGTGGAACTCTTCGTGTAATATTCCTGCACCAGCGGTCATCCACTGCACATCGCCAGGGCCGATAATGCCGCCGCGACCGGTTGAATCACGGTGTTCAACTTCGCCGCTGTAAACGATAGTCACCGTCTCAAAACCGCGGTGAGGGTGTTCACCTACGCCGCGTTTTTCGTTACCCGGCGTGAACGTATGCGGACCCGCGTAATCAAGCAGCAGGAACGGGCTTAATTGCTCAGCATGAGACTGGTAAGAGAACATCGAGCGAACCGGAAATCCATCGCCAACCCAGTGTGGGCGAGGTGCGGTGTAGACGCCTGTTACTTGTTTCATATGTGTCTCCTCAGTGGCGTTGTTTTGATGTGAATAAGCTTATATTCATGACAGCGAGCTGAGTAGTAGCTAAAATAGCTCTCACTGTCTCAAAAATAGGACAATGAAATGACAAGGCCGGATCTCAATGATTTTGCATGGTTTGTGCATGTTGTAGAGGAAGGGGGATTCGCGGCGGCGGGTCGGGCGCTTGATGAACCAAAATCAAAACTGAGCCGACGAATAGCGCAACTCGAAGAGAGACTGGGGGTACGACTGATTCAGCGAACCACCCGGCAATTTAACGTGACTGAAGTCGGGCAAACCTTTTATGAACACTGTAAGGCGATGCTGGTGGAGGCGCAGGCGGCGCAGGATGCCATTGCCGCGTTACAGGTCGAACCGCGTGGCGTTGTGAAGCTGACTTGTCCTGTTACGTTGCTGCATGTGCATATCGGGCCAATGCTTGCCCGTTTTATGGCACGTTATCCTGACGTATCAGTACAACTGGAGGCCACGAACCGTCGTGTTGACGTCGTTGGAGAAGGCCTAGATGTGGCGATTCGCGTCAGACCTCGGCCATTTGAGGATAGCGACCTGGTGATGCGCGTCCTGGCGGACAGAGGACATCGCTTGTATGCCAGCCCGCAGTTAATTGAGCAGATGGGGGCGCTACACTCTCCGGCAGAGCTGACCCGTTGGCCAGGTTTGAGTCTGGCCTCTGGTAAACATGTGCATCGTTGGGAGTTATTCGGCCCGCAGGGCGCGCGGGCGGAGGTGCATTTCACGCCGCGTATGATCACCACCGATATGCTGGCGTTACGCGAAGCCGCAGTCGCCGGCGTAGGTGTTGTTCAACTTCCACAGTTGATGGTAAAAGATCAATTAGCTGCGGGTGAGTTGGTGGCGTTGCTCGACGGTTGGGAACCTAAGCGAGAAATTATTCACGCAGTCTTTCCATCACGCAGGGGATTATTACCGTCAGTGCGCGCATTAGTGGATTTCTTAACGGAAGAATATGCGCGGATGATTGAGGATTAAATACCAGGCTTCAGCCCACAAAAAAGGCCGGTTAAACCGACCTTTTATTATCTGGACGCCATTCGGGCGTTAAAAACAATCAGCGACTACGGAAGACAATGCGGCCTTTGCTCAGGTCGTACGGGGTCAGCTCAACAGTCACTTTGTCGCCCGTCAGGATGCGGATATAGTTTTTACGCATTTTACCGGAGATGTGTGCAGTAACCACGTGACCGTTTTCTAACTCTACGCGGAACATGGTATTAGGTAACGTATCGAGAACGGTACCCTGCATTTCAATATTGTCTTCTTTGGCCATCTAATCCTCTGGGGTATCACTACCGTAATTTGAACCGGCAAGATAATGCCGAAGTTCTTTTAATAAGTAAAGATTTGTGCGTTTAAAACACAGCAAATCGGGTTTGGCGCATTACTCTATCCACACACGGCAAAGCCGCACTTAAAGCGCAACGTGTAAGGGAACGAGGAGATAAACGATAGGCGTTGCCTGACGCGAACTGTTCCTTAACGGCGGCGGGGTAATGGGCTAAACCAACTCTGCGCGACAATTATAACACCCCGACAAAAAATGTGCCGAAAACATTCACTCCTGAGGTGAAAATAACATCCTGGGAATCCAGAAATGGCTCGGTAGCCGCTGCTGGCGCAGTCTGCTCAGGTGCTCAAGGTACTCCCGACGCGGTGTTTCGACGGCGCCCAGCGAGGCTGTGTGGCTATTTAATACCTGGCAGTCGATTAATTTTCCGCCCTGACGGATAAATTCAGCGCAAAAAACAAGCAGTGCGGTTTTCGACGCATTTTCCTGACGGCTGAACATCGATTCGCCACAAAACAGCGTACCTTGCGCCACGCCATACATACCGCCCACTAATTCATTTTGTCGCCACACCTCAATTGAGTGGGCATGCCCCAGTTCGTGCAGCCGATGGTAAGCATCCACCACATCATGCGTTATCCAGGTGCCCTCTTCCCGGTCATTCGCGCAGCCTTCAATCACCTGACCAAACGCGTAATTGAGCGTCACGCGATAAGGCGAATTTTTATGAAAGCGTTTCATGCTACGGCTGAGGTGAAATTTCTCGGGCCAAAGAATGGCGCGCGGATCGGGCGACCACCAAAGGATGGGGTCGCCAGGTGAAAACCATGGGAAAATACCGCGCTGATAAGCCATCAGCAGGCGGGCAGGGCTGAGATCGCCGCCAAGCGCCAACAAACCGTTAGGCTCGCGTAAAGCGCCTTCCGGTGACGGGAAGGCTATGGAATGGCGGGACAGTTGCACCAGGCGCATGACAGCGAAACTCCACTACGCGAGTTTGATCGTTCAATAATAGCTTACAGACGTTGCTTAAACTGGTAATAACGCCCCTGCCTGGCTAACAGATCTGCGTGATTACCTTGCTCAATAATTTGTCCGTTGTCCATTACTATTATTTGATCAAAACGTGACAGCCCACGCAGACGATGTGTAACCATTAATACGGTTTTGTTGCGCATGACATCGCTAATTAATTCAAGCATTTGACTTTCCGTTGTGGCATCCAACCCTTCGGTAGGTTCATCCAGTAGCATCAGCGGAGCATCGTGCAATAAGGCGCGGGCGATAGCCAGACGACGGAGCTCGCCGCCAGAAAGCTGACGACCGCCTTCGCCCAGCCATGCGTTGAGTCCATCATCCTCAAGCAGTTTGTCCAGACCGACGCGGCACAACATCGCGGCTAATGCGTCATCGCCGGCGTGCGGTGCCGCCAGCAACAGGTTATCGCGAAGCGTAGCGCTGAACAGATGCACGCGCTGTGGCACGACGCTGATACTCTGGCGCAGCGTGGCTTCACTAAGGGTCGCAATCGGCTGTTCGTTAATCAGGATCTCGCCACTCTGCGGATCCCATGCGCGGGTTAGCAATTGCAATAACGTTGACTTACCACAGCCGGTGCGACCGAGAATCGCAATGTGTTCACCGGGGTTGGCCTGCAGGGAAAGTGTATCGAGCGCCTTTTGCGCCTGTCCTGGATAGCTGAATGACACATCGCGTAGCGTAAGGGTTACCTGCTCTGAAACCGAGGAACCCGCATCCGGGAAGGTCACTTCTGGCTGCTGTTCGGTCAGTTCGGTGATGCGCAGCGCAGAGGCAATAACCTGGCCGAGATGCTGAAACGCGCCGGTGACAGGCGCTAACGCTTCGAACGCGGCTAGTGCACAGAAGACAAACAGCGCGATCAGTGCGCCTGGCTGGGTGTTACCGCCCACGCCGCCTGAGGCCATCCATAGCATCATAATCACTGCCAGCGCGCCGACTAACAGCATGACTGCCTGCGACAACGCCGTTAATTCAGACTGGCGTCTCTGGGCTTCGTGCCACTGCAGCTCGGTGGCTTCCATTTGAGCGCGGTAGCGTTCACTGGCGCCAAAAATGGTCAATTCAGCCTGGCCCTGTAGCCAGGAGGTTAACTGCTGACGATATTGCCCACGCAGATGCGTCAGACTTTGTCCGGTGCTTTTGCCTGCCTGATAAAAGAGTGGGGGCAGAATAAATAAGGTTAGCAGCATAATACCGCCGAGGGTGATAGCCAGCGTGAAATCGAGAACGCTTAGCCCCAGCGTGACCACCATGATGACGACAAAAGCCCCTACCAGCGGGGAGATCACGCGCAAGTACAGATGATCGAGCGTGTCGACATCAGCCACCACGCGGTTAAGTAATTCACCCTGTCCATAACGGGACAGGCCCGCAGGAGAGAGCGGCAGTAGTTTGCTGAAGGTATAAATACGCAAATGCTGCAGCACACGGAACGTTGCGTCATGGCTGACCAGTCGTTCGAAATAACGCCCCGCGGTGCGGGTGATCGCTGCGCCGCGTACGCCTGCGGCAGGGAGCATATAGTTAAAGCTGTAAATTCCGGTGACGCCAACCACCGCAGAAGCCGACAGGAACCACCCTGAAAGCGTCAGCAAACCAATACTTGCCAGCAGCGTGACGATCGCCAGAACGATCCCCAGCGTTAACATCCATTTGTGACGTTTATACAGCGTCAGATAAGGTAGCAAAGCGCGCATTTAGATGTCCTCCTGACGATGAGCCAGTAATGTCGCAAAAGCCCCGTTGGCTGAGCTAAGTTCGGTCCAGGTACCTTGTTCAACGATCTGTCCGTCCTGCATCACCCAGATAGCGTCCCAGTCGGCAAGATCTTCCAACTGGTGCGTTACCATCAGCGTGGTCTGGCGGCGAGATGCCGCGTTCAACGCCTGCATCACGCGTTGTTCGCTGTGCGCATCAAGGCTGGCGGCGGGTTCGTCCAGCAGCAGTAACTGACAGGGATTGAGTAAGGCGCGAGCAACGGCAACGCGCTGCGCTTGCCCGACGGAAAGTCGGGCCGCCTGATCGCCGACTGGCGTATCCACGCCCTGCGGCAGCAGCGGTAAAAACTCGCTGACCCAGGCGCTGTCGAGTGCGGCTTGTAGCTGTTCTTCGCTGGCATCGGGGCGCGCCAGCAGAACGTTTTCGCGTAACGTGGCGGCAGGAAGCTGCGGATTTTGCCCGACCCATGACAGTTGTTTACGCCAGGAATCAGGTGACAGGTCGCGAAGTTCAAAGCCGTTAATTCGCAGCGATCCCCGATAAGAGAGGAAACCGGACAGGACATTAAGCAGCGAACTTTTACCGGAACCGCTGCGTCCAACCAGCACTGCGCGTTGACCGGCTGCCAGGGTAAAGTTGAGCGGGCCGGCCAGCACTTTACCTTCCGGCGAAGTGATAATCAGTTCGTGTGCCTCAATTGAAACGGCGTCTTTCGTCGCCAGCTCAATGTCGCCACGTTCTGGATGAGCCAGCGGGGTTTCCATGAAAGTTTTCAGACTATCAGCTGCACCAACGGCTTGCGCTTTGGCGTGATAAAACGTGCCCAGATCGCGCAGGGGCTGGAAAAACTCCGGCGCCAGAATGAGCGCGAGGAAGCCTGCTGCCAGCGTGACGCCCGTCCCGTAGTGGCCGAAATCGAGCTCTCCGAGGTAGGAAAAACCGAAGTAAACCGCCACCAGCGCAATAGACAGAGAGGTAAAGAACTCAAGGACACCGGATGACAGGAACGCCAGGCGCAGGACTTCCATGGTGCGCTGGCGGAAATCTTGCGACGCAGCGCGGATGCTTTCCGTTTCGGCTTCACCGCGACCAAATATTCTTAGTGTTTCCATGCCCCGCAGACGATCGAGGAAATGACCGCTGAGGCGGGCAAGAGCCTGAAAATTGCGGCGGTTAGCATCGGCAGCGCCCATTCCGACCATTGCCATAAATAACGGGATCAGCGGGGCTGTTCCGAGCAGAATAAGGGCGGCTACCCAGTTTGACGGGAATACCGCCGCCACAATCAATAATGGGACGCATACGGCCAGCGCCATTTGCGGCAGATAACGTGCATAGTAATCATGCATATCGTCAATCTGCTCCAGGATCAGCGTGGCCCAGCTCCCGGCCGGTTTGCCCTGTATCCAGGCCGGACCAGCCTGTTGCAGACGGTCAAGCACCTGGCGGCGAATTTCGAAGCGAATATGTTGCCCTGCGTGAAACCCGACCCGTTCGCGTAACCAGACGACCCATGCCCGCAGGATGAAAATCAATACCAACACGATGAACGGAAGCAGTAGCGCCTCTCGGGGAATATTGGCCATGATCATATGGTCCAGAATGCGGGCCATGAGCCAGGCCTGAGCGACGATTAACAGACCACTCACGAACCCCAACAGGCGTGAAATGTTCAGCCATCGTTGGGAAATTACACTTTGCTGTTTTAACCAGCGGGTCAGCTCTTTTTGACGGGTTTTATTCATTGCACGCTTAGCAGGTGAGTTATTGGAATTTTTGGGCAGGGCAATGTTACAACGAGGCAAAAATAAAGGCGACTTATAGTCGCCTTTTTTACTTTTGTTACTGATTTGTAAAACTTATTTGCAAGCGTCCGCCAGACCGTCGAGATAACGTTCTGCATCGAGCGCGGCCATACAGCCTGTGCCCGCAGAGGTGATCGCCTGGCGATAAATATGATCCATTACGTCACCGGCTGCGAAGACCCCCGGAATGCTGGTTTGTGTGGCATTACCGTGAATACCGGACTGAACTTTGATGTAGCCGTTTTCCAGTTCAAGCTGACCGTCGAAAATGGCCGTATTCGGGCTGTGACCGATAGCGACAAACAATCCGGCAACGTCAAGTGACTCCACATTGTCAGTGTTTTGCGTATCACGCAGGCGCAGCCCGGTTACGCCCATTTGATCGCCGGTTACTTCTTCCAGCGTGCGGTGGGTGTGCAGCACGATGTTGCCGTTTTCAACTTTATCCATTAAACGCTTGATGAGAATTTTCTCTGCGCGGAAACTGTCGCGACGGTGAATCAAATGCACTTCAGATGCGATATTCGCCAGATACAGCGCTTCTTCAACCGCAGTGTTGCCACCGCCAATCACCGCAACTTTTTGGTTACGGTAGAAGAAACCGTCGCAGGTCGCGCAGGCGGAAACGCCGCGGCCTTTGAATGCTTCTTCTGAAGGCAGGCCCAGGTAACGTGCTGAAGCGCCGGTAGCGATGATCAGTGCGTCACAGGTGTACTCTCCACTATCGCCGGTCAGACGGAAAGGGCGGTTTTGCAGATCAACTTTGCTGATGTGATCAAAAATGATTTCTGTATCAAATTTGGTCGCATGTTCGTGCATACGCTCCATCAGCAGCGGGCCAGTGAGATCGTGCGGATCGCCAGGCCAGTTTTCCACTTCTGTTGTTGTGGTCAGTTGACCACCTTTTTCCATACCGGTAATCAGTACCGGTTGCAGGTTAGCGCGTGCAGCGTAGACCGCAGCGGTATATCCCGCAGGGCCTGAGCCCAGAATAAGAAGTTTACTGTGTTTGGTTGCGCCCATGAGATCCCCATAGTTGTTGGCAGGCAATGAGCAGGATTGTAGGGAATTTACAGGCGTAAAAAAAGAGTATGGCGATTTTGTTAACAATTTGTGTAATAGCAGAAACCGATGAGCGGGGGAATAAGTCGTAATACTATAACGATTTCTACTAAAAATCGGTCAGTTATAAGGTGATAAAATGACGATTTTCCATCACTACGAATGAATAACTGGCATGTTGTACTAAAAATCGATGTTTTGCTTTGACAATCACCTGCTGTTTTGCGAAAACAGTCAAGGAAGAAAAAAAATGTGTCATGTATGTGCTGCATAATCATGCATGTAGTTACCATGTTTACCGTGTTAGCGAAATCTACGCATGGTGTGGACAGATGCCATTCGTGATGTCGATAGCCGCCGACAGGCAACGGTCTTCTCACCATAAGCCCAGGCATTACAAACCGAAAATCCCTCTGGGTTGCGGTTTATTTTGATGGGTAGCGACTCTGAACAGTGATGTTGGTAGAGTCAGGCAGGAGTAGGGAAGGAATACAGAGAGACAATAATAATGGTAGATAGTAAGAAGCGCCCTGGCAAAGATCTCGACCGTATCGATCGTAACATTCTTAATGAGCTGCAAAAGGATGGGCGTATTTCTAACGTCGAGCTTTCTAAACGTGTGGGACTTTCACCAACGCCCTGCCTTGAGCGTGTGCGTCGGTTGGAAAGACAGGGTTTTATTCAGGGCTATACAGCGCTGTTAAACCCGCATTATCTGGATGCATCACTTCTGGTTTTTGTTGAGATTACTCTGAATCGTGGCGCCCCGGATGTGTTTGAGCAATTTAACTCTGCAGTACAAAAACTTGAAGAAATTCAAGAGTGTCATTTGGTTTCCGGTGATTTCGACTATTTGTTGAAAACACGCGTACCGGATATGTCGGCGTACCGTAAGCTGTTGGGGGAAACCCTGCTGCGTCTGCCGGGCGTGAATGACACACGTACTTATGTCGTAATGGAAGAAGTCAAACAGAGCAATCGTCTGGTAATTAAGACGCGCTAACACGGAACAGGTGCAAAATCGACGCAGTTTGATTACACTCCTGTTAATCCATACAGCAACAGTGCCGGGGCAACCCGGTGCTGTTGTCCGTTTTAGCATCGGGCAGGAAAAGCCTGAAACCTGGAGAGCCGTTTTTGAGCCAGGAATACACTGAAGACAAAGACGTCACATTGACGAAGTTAAGCAGCGGGCGCCGACTCCTGGAAGCGCTACTGATCCTTATTGCCCTTTTTGCCGTCTGGTTGATGGCTGCCTTACTCAGCTTTAACCCTTCGGATCCCAGTTGGTCGCAAACCGCGTGGCACGAACCTATCCATAATCTGGGGGGGATACCCGGAGCATGGCTGGCAGACACACTGTTCTTTATTTTTGGCGTCATGGCCTACACCATTCCCGTCATCATTGTCGGCGGCTGCTGGTTTGCATGGCGACACCAGGCCAGCGACGAATACGTCGATTATTTTGCCGTTTCGCTGCGTATTATTGGCGTTCTGGCGCTGATCCTTACCTCCTGCGGGCTTGCCGCAATCAATGCCGATGACATCTGGTATTTCGCCTCTGGCGGCGTGATCGGCAGCCTGCTCAGCACCACGTTGCAACCATTACTGCACAGTAGCGGCGGTACGCTGACGCTATTGTGCATTTGGGCTGCGGGATTAACGCTGTTTACCGGCTGGTCATGGGTGAGCATTGCGGAAAAACTGGGCGGCTGGTTACTCAATATCCTGACGTTTGCCAGCAACCGTACCCGTCGCGACGATACCTGGGTCGATGACGAAGAATATGAAGATGAAGATGAGTCTTTCGACACCGCTGATGGCAAACCTCATGAATCGCGTCGGGCGCGTATTCTGCGCGGTGCGTTAGCGCGCCGTAAGCGTCTGGCGGAGAAATTTACCAACCCGCTTGGCCGTCATACTGATGCCGCGCTGTTTTCCGGCAAACGCATGGATGATGAAGACGAAATTGAATACAGCGCTCGTGGCGTGGTTGCCGATCCTAACGATGTGCTGTTCTCCGGTAATCGTGCGACGCTGCCTGAATATGACGAACTTGACCCACTGCTGAATGGTCATTCGGTGACAGAGCCAGTTGCCGCCGCAGCGGCAGCGACAACGGCAGCTCAGGCCTGGAGCGCACCGGTTGATCCGCTGCTGCAAACATCGCCAGTGACCAATACGGTTATAGAACAACCGGCCCCAGCCGTAGCCTGGCAAGCCGTGCCTGGTCCGCAAACCGGTGATGCGGTGATTGCGCCAGCGCCTGAGGGTTATCCTCAGCCAGCTCACTACGCACAGCCACCGGTGCAGCAGCAGTATGAACCATGGCAGCAGCCGGCTGTGGAAGAAAGTCCGCAGCCGCAGGAATTTACCGCGGAGCACAACTGGCAGCCGGAACCTGCATATCAGCCGGATCCCGTGCAGCCGCCTGTTTATCAGCCGGAATCAACCTTTCAACAAAACGCCGCGTTCCAGCAGCCTGCGGTTGAACAACCGCCTGTAGTGGAACCTGAGCCGGTAGTTGAAGAGGTTAAACCGACTCGTCCGCCACTCTACTATTTTGAAGAAGTTGAAGAGAAACGTGCACGTGAGCGCGAGCAACTGGCCGCCTGGTATCAGCCGATTCCAGAGCCTGCTCAGGAGCCTGAACGTGTTAAGCCGTCTATGCCGACGGCAGCATCCATACCGCCCGTTGAGTCAGTGGCTGCCGTTGCGCCGCTGGCCGCCGGGGTGAAAAACGCCGCTTTAGGGGCGGGTGCGGCTGCCGCAACACCTGTCTTTAGTCTTGCGGGTAGCGGTGCACCGCGTCCACAGGTGAAAGAGGGGATTGGTCCGCAGTTACCGCGTCCGAATCGTGTGCGCGTACCTACTCGTCGGGAGCTGGCGTCGTATGGCATAAAACTGCCGTCACAACGTATGGCTGAAGAGAAAGCGCGCGAAGAGCATCTTGATACAGATGCGTACAGTGACGAAGAAATTGACGCAATGCAGCAAGATGAGCTGGCGCGTCAGTTCGCCCAGTCGCAGCAGCACCGCTACGGCGACGAGTATCAGGATGATGCCAGTCAGACTGATGATGATTCAGCCGCAGAAGCAGAACTGGCACGCCAGTTTGCCTCTTCCCAGCAGCAGCGCTATTCCGGTGAACAGCCTGCCGGGGCGAATCCGTTCTCGCTTGATGACTTTGAATTTTCGCCAATGAAAACGCTGGTGGATGATGGTCCGCATGAGCCGCTATTTACTCCAGGCGTAATGCCGGAGCCTGCGCCGCAGTACCAGCAGCCTGTCGCACCGCAGCAGCATTACCAGCAGCCAGCGCAGCCTGTCGCACCACAGCAGCATTTTCAGCAGCCGGCGCAGCCTGTCGCACCACAACAGCATTACCAGCAGCCAGCGCAGCCAGTCGCACCGCAGCAGCATTATCAGCAGCCAGCGCAGCCAGTCGCACCACAGCAGCATTACCAGCAGCCGGCGCAGCCTGTTACACCATCGCCGCAGGATAGTCTGATCCATCCGCTCCTGATGCGTAATGGCGACAGTCGTCCGGCGCACCGTCCAAGTACGCCGCTGCCATCGTTGGATCTGCTCACGCCGCCGCCGAGTGAGGTTGAGCCGATAGATACTTTCGCTCTGGAGCAAATGGCTCGTCTGGTGGAGGCTCGTCTGGCGGACTTCCGCATTAAAGCCGATGTAGTGAACTACTCACCTGGTCCGGTTATTACTCGCTTTGAGCTTAATCTTGCTCCAGGGGTTAAAGCGGCGCGTATTTCCAACCTGTCGCGAGATCTGGCGCGTTCATTGTCGACCGCAGCGGTACGCGTGGTCGAGGTAATTCCGGGCAAACCGTATGTCGGGCTGGAGTTACCCAACAAAAAACGTCAAACCGTTTATCTGCGCGAAGTGTTGGATAACGCCAAATTCCGTGATAACTCATCTCCGCTGACCGTGGTACTGGGTAAAGATATTGCGGGCGAACCGGTGGTTGCCGATCTGGCGAAAATGCCGCACCTGCTGGTGGCAGGGACAACCGGTTCCGGTAAGTCGGTTGGGGTGAACGCCATGATCCTCAGCATGTTATACAAGGCGCAGCCGGAAGACGTTCGCTTTATCATGATTGACCCGAAAATGCTGGAACTGTCGGTTTATGAAGGCATTCCGCATTTGCTGACTGAAGTTGTGACCGACATGAAAGATGCCGCCAACGCCCTGCGCTGGAGCGTCAATGAAATGGAACGTCGCTACAAGCTGATGTCGGCGCTTGGTGTGCGTAACCTTGCCGGTTATAACGAAAAAATTGCTGAAGCCGCCCGTATGGGGCGTCCGATTCCGGACCCGTACTGGAAGCCGGGCGACAGTATGGATGTTCAGCATCCGGTGCTGGAAAAACTGCCGTATATCGTTGTGCTGGTGGATGAATTCGCCGACCTGATGATGACCGTGGGTAAAAAGGTGGAAGAACTGATTGCTCGTCTGGCGCAAAAAGCGCGTGCGGCGGGGATCCACCTGGTGCTGGCGACCCAGCGACCGTCGGTTGACGTTATCACTGGTCTGATTAAAGCGAACATCCCAACGCGTATCGCCTTTACTGTGTCCAGTAAAATTGACTCGCGTACCATCCTTGACCAGGGCGGCGCGGAATCGCTGTTGGGTATGGGTGACATGCTGTATTCCGCACCAAACTCAACGATCCCAGTGCGTGTACACGGCGCCTTTGTACGTGATGAAGAAGTTCACGCTGTGGTTCAGGACTGGAAAGCGCGCGGTCGTCCACAATACGTTGACGGCATAACGTCTGACAGCGAAAGCGAAGGCGGCGGTGGCGGCTTTGATGGTGGCGAAGAGTTGGATCCGCTGTTCGATCAGGCGGTAAACTTTGTTACCCAGAAACGCAAAGCCTCAATCTCCGGCGTCCAGCGTCAGTTCCGTATCGGTTACAACCGAGCGGCGCGCATCATCGAACAGATGGAAGCGCAGGGAATTGTCAGCGAGCAAGGGCATAATGGTAATCGTGAAGTGCTGGCTCCACCGCCCTTCGAATGATTGCAAAGTTAAGTAATTCAGTATTTTCTACTTTCCTCATGCTGATTTTTGGCCTGAAATGGATAGCAGAGGGATCTCCCCGTTGGGAGTGACGTATTTTGAGGAATAACAATGAAAAGAATCGCAATCACCTGTGCATTATTGTCGAGCTTTGTGGTGAGCAGCGTCTGGGCAGATGCTGCCAGCGACCTGAAAAGCCGCCTGGATAAAGTCAGTAGCTTCCATGCCAGCTTTACTCAGAAGGTCACGGACGGTAGCGGTGCGGCGGTGCAGGAAGGTCAGGGTGACTTATGGGTTAAACGTCCTAATCTGTTTAACTGGCATATGACGCAGCCTGACGAGAGCATCCTGGTTTCCGATGGTAAAACGCTGTGGTTCTTTAACCCGTTTGTTGAGCAGGCGACGGCGACATGGCTGAAAGACGCCACGGGCAACACGCCGTTCATGCTGATTGCACGTAACCAGGCCAGCGACTGGCAGCAGTACAATATTAAGCAAAATGGCGATGATTTCGTGCTGACGCCAAAAACCAGCAGCGGTAACCTTAAACAGTTTACTATCAATGTTGGGCGTGACGGGACGATCCACCAGTTCAGCGCCGTTGAACAAGACGATCAGCGCAGCAGCTATCAGCTGAAATCTCAGCAGAATGGTGCGATTGAACCCTCTAAATTCACCTTTACCCCGCCGCAAGGTGTAACGGTTGACGATCAACGTAAGTAGAGGCGTGTGAGTGAGCAATCTGTCGCTCGACTTTTCTGATAATACTTTTCAGCCGCTGGCCGCGCGTATGCGGCCAGAAAATTTAGCGCAGTATATCGGCCAGCAGCATCTGCTGGCTGCGGGCAAACCCTTGCCGCGCGCTATCGAGGCCGGGCATCTGCACTCCATGATTTTATGGGGACCGCCGGGGACCGGGAAAACGACGCTTGCCGAAGTTATTGCCCGTTACGCCAACGCCGATGTCGAACGAATTTCGGCAGTTACGTCTGGCGTTAAAGAAATTCGTGAAGCGATTGAGCGTGCGCGTCAGAACCGTAACGCGGGTCGACGCACGATCCTGTTCGTGGACGAAGTTCACCGTTTTAATAAAAGCCAACAGGATGCGTTTTTACCGCATATTGAAGACGGTACCATTACGTTTATTGGCGCCACCACTGAAAACCCCTCGTTTGAGCTCAATTCGGCGCTGTTGTCGCGTGCACGCGTTTATCTACTGAAATCGTTAACTTCCGACGACATTGAACAGGTGCTGGACCAGGCGATGTCAGACAAAGCGCGTGGTTATGGCGGCCAGGATATTGTTCTGCCGCCAGAAACGCGTCGGGCTATTGCCGAACTGGTTAATGGTGACGCGCGGCGGGCGCTGAATACGCTGGAAATGATGGCCGATATGGCCGAAGTTGATGATTCCGGCAAGCGCGTATTGAAACCAGAATTGCTCACCGAAATTGCCGGTGAACGTAGTGCGCGTTTCGATAATAAAGGCGATCGTTTTTACGATCTCATCTCCGCATTACACAAGTCGGTACGTGGAAGCGCCCCAGATGCGGCGCTTTATTGGTATGCGCGAATTATTACCGCTGGTGGCGATCCGCTGTATGTTGCCCGTCGCTGTCTGGCGATTGCCTCAGAAGATGTCGGCAATGCCGATCCCCGCGCCATGCAGGTGGCGATTTCCGCATGGGACTGTTTTACCCGCGTGGGACCCGCGGAAGGCGAACGCGCGATTGCTCAGGCGATTGTTTATCTAGCCTGTGCGCCGAAGAGTAATGCGGTTTACACCGCCTTTAAAGCCGCGTTGTCTGATGCCCGCGAACGTCCGGATTACGACGTGCCGGTTCACCTGCGCAATGCGCCGACTAAGCTGATGAAAGAGATGGGCTACGGTCAGGAGTATCGTTATGCCCATGATGAGCCTAATGCCTATGCCGCCGGAGAAGAGTACTTCCCGCAGGAAATGGCACAAACGCGCTATTATCGCCCCACAAACAGAGGTCTTGAAGGCAAGATTGGCGAAAAGCTCGCCTGGCTCGCCGGACAGGATCAAAATAGCCCTATAAAACGCTACCGTTAGTGTTATCGTTGCGGTAATGTTGTCTCTGTATCCCTGTGACCGCAGGCTGTGGTCACTTTCTCCTATTTTAATTCGATAAGCACAGGATAAGCATGCTCGATCCCAATCTGCTGCGTAATGAGCCAGACGCAGTCGCAGAAAAACTGGCAAGCCGGGGCTTTAAGCTGGATGTAGATAAGCTGCGCGCTCTTGAAGAGCGTCGTAAAGTTCTGCAGGTACAAACTGAAAACCTGCAGGCAGAGCGTAACTCGCGATCGAAATCCATCGGCCAGGCAAAAGCGCGCGGGGAAGATATCGAGTCTTTACGTCTGGAGGTGAACAAACTGGGCGAAGAGCTGGATGCCGCGAAAGCTGAACTTGATACCTTACAGGCCGAGATCCGCGACATTGCGCTGACTATTCCTAACCTGCCAGCGGACGACGTTCCGGTGGGTAAAGATGAAAAT
Source organism: Citrobacter sp. 506 (assembly GCF_050434985.1). Taxonomy (NCBI): domain Bacteria; kingdom Pseudomonadati; phylum Pseudomonadota; class Gammaproteobacteria; order Enterobacterales; family Enterobacteriaceae; genus Citrobacter; species Citrobacter sp. 506. The sequence continues at coordinate 1,352,640 of NZ_JBNDJN010000001.1, read as the reverse complement.
GACAACGTCGAAGTCAGCCGCTGGGGTACTCCGCGTGAGTTTGATTTCGAAGTGCGCGATCACGTTACCCTGGGTGAAATGCACACGGGTCTTGATTTCGCCGCTGCGGTTAAGCTGACCGGCTCTCGTTTCGTGGTCATGAAAGGGCAGATTGCGCGTATGCACCGTGCGCTGTCTCAGTTCATGCTGGATCTGCATACTGAACAGCATGGCTATAGCGAAAACTACGTCCCGTATCTGGTTAACCATGACACGCTGTACGGTACAGGCCAACTGCCGAAATTCGCTGGCGATCTATTCCATACCCGTCCGCTGGATGAAGAAGCTGATAGCAGCAACTATGCGCTGATCCCAACGGCAGAAGTTCCGCTGACCAACCTGGTGCGCGACGAAATCATCGATGAAGATGCGCTGCCGATCAAAATGACTGCGCATACGCCGTGCTTCCGTTCTGAAGCAGGTTCTTACGGTCGTGACACGCGTGGTCTGATCCGTATGCACCAGTTCGATAAAGTTGAGATGGTGCAGATTGTTCGCCCGGAAGATTCGATGGACGCGCTGGAAGAGATGACCGGCCATGCCGAGAAGGTCCTGCAACTGCTGGGTCTGCCGTATCGCAAAATCATCCTGTGCACTGGCGACATGGGCTTCGGCGCATGCAAAACTTACGATCTGGAAGTGTGGATCCCGGCGCAGAACACCTATCGCGAAATCTCCTCTTGCTCCAACGTGTGGGATTTCCAGGCTCGTCGTATGCAGGCGCGTTGCCGCAGCAAATCCGACAAAAAGACTCGTTTAGTGCATACTCTGAACGGTTCCGGTCTGGCGGTTGGGCGTACGCTTGTTGCGGTAATGGAAAACTATCAGCAGGCTGATGGCCGCATTCAGGTTCCGGAAGTATTACGTCCGTACATGAATGGCCTGGAATTCATCGGCTAAGCTACCTTTCTCTGCTAAAAAAGCGCCTCAGGGCGCTTTTTTTATGCCCGTTTGACGTCGGACAATAACGACTACTCCCATAGGGGTAATACTGACTTCGAATGAAAGTCAGTATTTTTCTCTGTCTTTTAGCAAATTCAGTTTCTACCAGCCCGTATATCGATACTAACGTTATATAAAAAACTATACATCGAATATTTGTATTTTGTTTATTGTGAGCAGCAGAGTGAGCCACTATGAAAACTAAGATCCCCGATGCCGTGCTGGCAGCTGAGGTTACTCGCCGCGGTTTGGTGAAAACGACGGCGATAGGCGGACTGGCGGTGGCCAGTAGCGCGTTTACCCTGCCATTTACCCGTATTGCAAATGCTGCAGAAGCCCTTAATCCGACGCCGATTAATGAGAAAGTGATCTGGAGCGCGTGTACGGTGAACTGCGGCAGCCGGTGCCCGCTGCGTATGCATGTGGTCGACGGTGAAATAAAGTATGTCGAAACCGACAACACCGGCGATGACAACTATGACGGTCTGCACCAGGTACGCGCCTGTCTGCGTGGTCGTTCCATGCGTCGCCGAGTCTATAATCCCGATCGTCTGAAATACCCGATGAAACGCGTTGGTAAGCGTGGCGAAGGAAAATTTGAGCGCATCAGTTGGGATGAAGCCTACGACATCATTGCCAGCAATATGCAGCGTCTTATCAAAGACTACGGCAATGAGTCTATCTACCTGAACTACGGTACCGGTACGCTGGGTGGCACTATGACGCGCTCGTGGCCGCCGGGTAAAACGCTGGTGGCACGGTTGATGAACTGCTGCGGCGGCTATCTTAATCACTACGGTGACTACTCTTCAGCGCAAATCGCTGCCGGGTTGAACTATACCTACGGCGGCTGGGCTGACGGTAACAGCCCGTCCGACATTGAAAACAGCAAGCTGGTGGTTCTGTTCGGTAATAACCCTGGTGAAACCCGTATGAGCGGGGGTGGGGTAACCTATTACCTTGAACAGGCGCGACAGAAATCCAATGCCCGCATGATCATTATCGATCCCCGTTATACGGATACCGGTGCGGGGCGTGAAGATGAATGGATCCCGATCCGTCCTGGTACTGATGCGGCGCTGGTCAATGGTCTGGCGTATGTCCTGATCACCGAAAATATGGTTGACCAACCGTTCCTCGACAAATACTGCGTGGGTTACGACGAGAAAACCTTACCGGCCGACGCGCCGAAGAACGGTCACTATAAGGCGTATATTCTTGGGCAGGGTAAGGATGGCATTGCCAAGACCCCGGAGTGGGCGGCGCAGATTACCGGTATTCCCGCTGAACGTATCGTCAAACTGGCGCGTGAAATAGGTAGCGCTAAACCGGCATACATCAGCCAGGGGTGGGGGCCGCAGCGTCATGCTAACGGTGAAATAGCGACCCGCGCCATTTCTATGCTCGCTATCCTGACCGGTAACGTTGGGATCAACGGCGGCAACAGCGGGGCGCGTGAGGGCTCATACAGTTTGCCGTTCGAGCGTATGCCAACGCTGGAAAACCCTGTTGAAACCAGCATCTCGATGTTCATGTGGACGGACGCGATTGAGCGAGGCCCGGAGATGACGGCCCTGCGTGACGGCGTACGCGGCAAAGACAAGCTCGATGTTCCTATTAAGATGATCTGGAACTATGCCGGTAACTGTCTGATTAACCAACACTCTGATATTAATCGCACGCATGAAATCCTCCAGGACGAGAAGAAGTGCGAGATGATCGTCGTCATCGACTGTCATATGACTTCCTCGGCGAAATACGCGGACATTTTGCTGCCGGACTGCACCGCCTCTGAGCAGATGGATTTCGCGTTGGATGCCTCATGCGGGAACATGTCCTATGTGATTTTCACCGATCAGGCGATCAAACCACGCTTCGAATGCAAGACTATCTACCAGATGACCAGCGAGCTGGCGAAGCGCCTTGGCGTTGAGCAGCAGTTTACAGAAGGTCGTACTCAGGAAGAGTGGATGCGCCATCTGTATGAGCAGTCGCGCAAAGCGATTCCTGAACTGCCTACGTTTGAAGAATTCCGTCAGCAAGGGATCTTTAAACAGCGCGATCCGCAAGGACATCATGTGGCGTACAAGGCATTCCGTGAGGATCCTAAAGCCAATCCGCTGACCACGCCGTCAGGTAAGATCGAAATTTATTCGCAGCAGCTTGCCGAGATCGCGGCAACCTGGGAACTGCCGGAAGGTGATGTAATCGATCCGCTACCGATTTATACCCCAGGCTTTGAAAGCTTAAACGATCCGCTGGTGGAGAAATTCCCTTTGCAGCTGACCGGCTTCCACTATAAGTCTCGCGTTCACTCGACCTATGGCAACGTGGACGTCCTGAAAGCATCCTGCCGCCAGGAAATGTGGATCAACCCGATGGATGCGCAGCGACGCGGTATTAACAACGGCGACAAGGTACGTATCTTTAACGATCGTGGTGAAGTGCATATCGAGGCGAAAGTGACGCCACGTATGATGCCCGGCGTGGTGGCATTGGGCGAAGGGGCCTGGTATGACCCGGATGCAAAACGCGTGGATCAGGGCGGTTGCATTAACGTCCTGACGACCCAGCGTCCGTCTCCTCTCGCAAAGGGGAATCCGTCACACACGAACCTTGTCCAGGTTGAAAAGGCGTAAGGAGTAACCGATGACAACCCAGTATGGATTTTTTATTGATTCCAGCCGTTGCACCGGTTGCAAAACCTGCGAACTGGCCTGCAAAGATTTCAAAAATTTAACCCCGGAAGTCAGCTTCCGCCGCATTTATGAATACGCAGGCGGCGACTGGCAGGAGGACAACGGCGTCTGGCATCAGAACGTCTTTGCTTATTACCTCTCCATTGCGTGTAACCACTGTGAAGATCCGGCCTGTACCAAGGTTTGTCCGAGTGGTGCGATGCACAAACGTGAAGATGGTTTTGTCGTTGTCGACGAAGATGTTTGCATTGGCTGCCGGTATTGCCACATGGCCTGTCCTTACGGCGCGCCGCAGTACAATGCCGAAAAAGGGCATATGACTAAATGTGATGGCTGCCATGAGCGCGTCGCTGAAGGCAAGAAACCTATCTGCGTGGAGTCCTGCCCACTGCGTGCGCTGGATTTTGGTCCGATTGAAGAGCTGCGCAAAAAACACGGTACTTTGGCTGCGGTAGCGCCACTGCCGGGCGCGCACTTTACCAAACCAAGTATTGTCATCAAACCTAACGCCAATAGCCGCCCGACCGGGGATACTACAGGTTATCTGGCCAATCCGAAGGAGGTGTAAGATGGGAAGTGGATGGCATGAATGGCCGCTGATGATCTTCACTGTCTTCGGACAGTGTGTAGTTGGTGGCTTTATCGTTCTGGCGCTGGCGTTGATGAAAGGGGACTTACGCCCTGAATCGCAGCAGCGCGTGATTGCCTGCATGTTCGGGCTGTGGGTATTAATGGGCATTGGCTTTATTGCTTCCATGCTCCACCTGGGCTCACCGATGCGCGCCTTTAACTCACTCAATCGTGTAGGGTCTTCTGCGTTGAGTAATGAAATTGCCAGCGGCTCAATCTTCTTTGCCGTTGGCGGCATCGGCTGGCTCCTGGCAACGTTGAAAAAAATGTCGCCTGTATTACGCAATCTGTGGTTAGTTGTCACCATGGTTCTGGGCGTGATTTTTGTCTGGATGATGGTGCGAGTGTATAACACCATCGATACTGTGCCGACCTGGTACAGCATCTGGACGCCGCTGGGCTTCTTCCTGACGATGTTTATGGGCGGTCCGCTGCTGGGATATCTGTTGCTGAGAATTGCTGGCGTGGACGGTTGGGCGATGCGCCTGTTGCCGGCTATTTCAGTGCTTGCTCTGGTCGTGAGCGCCATCATGTCTGTAATGCAGGGGGCTGAACTGGCGACGATCCACAGTTCCATTCAACAGGCGTCTGCGCTGGTTCCGGATTACGGCTCGCTGATGGCGTGGCGGATTGTCGCTCTGGCAGTAGCGTTGTGCTGCTGGATTGTACCGCAAGTGAAAGGCTACCAGCCTGCAGTTCCGCTGCTTTCCGTCGCGTTTATTCTGCTGTTAGTCGGCGAGTTGATTGGTCGTGGCGTGTTCTACGGGCTGCATATGACCGTCGGTATGGCGGTTGCCAGCTAAATGACAAACCGGGGCATAGCCCCGGTTTTTTACTTCTGTTTAGTTAACGTGTCGTAGCTGGTCATCAGATTGCGATAATCAGGAATGTGATTAGAGAACAGCGTCGCCAGACCTTCGATATCGTTGCGCCAGTCGCGATGCAACTCACATGCGACACCAAACCACGTCATCAGTTGAGCACCGGCCTGGGACATCCGATCCCATGCTGAATGGCGAGTAATTTCATTAAACGTACCCGACGCATCGGTTACGACAAAGACATCAAAACCTTCTTCAATAGCCGAGAGCGCAGGGAAAGCTACGCAAACTTCCGTCACGACACCGGCAATAATCAGCTGTTTTTTACCGGTCGCTTTCACTGCTTTCACGAAATCTTCGTTATCCCACGCGTTAATGTTTCCGGGGCGAGCAATATAAGGCGCATCGGGAAATTGAGCTTTCAGTTCCGGTACCAGTGGCCCGTTTGGTCCTGTCTCAAAACTGGTTGTCAGAATGGTTGGGAGTTTGAAGTATTTTGCTAAGTCGCCGAGGGCAAGCACGTTGTTTTTAAATTTATCGGGATCGATATCCCGAACCAGAGAGAGCAGGCCAGCCTGATGGTCGACCAGCAGTACTGCCGCATTATCTTTATCAAGTCTTACGTAAGGTTTAGTCATGATATTTCTCCTGTTCAGCATCAGTGGGGGAAATTTGATGAGTTTAAGTCTACAGAAAGAACGATATATGGATTAGATACCTAAATAAGAACTCACTGTTCTATTTTGAAGACAATGCAGATCTGCATCCCGCATAGAGTTTAGTAAGAAATAAAAGTAAGGGGAGTCCATGAAATTTTTCGACTGAACGCAACGCGAGATTTTTGTTTTAGATCAATAAAAACAAGCAGATGTGTTTTTGTGTTTTTTATCTATTCACATTAAGAATCAGTAATGCAAATCGATCGTCCGGAAAGCGCCTCAGCCCTTTGATTGCGCCGATTGACAATGTTTTTGGCAGTGGCATGATGCGCATGAAATTTGAACTTCCTCACGGTTTTTATTCATGTCCATCTATACCCGTCCCGTCATGCTGTTGCTGTGCGGGCTGCTTCTGCTGACCCTGGCGATCGCCGTGTTAAACACGCTCGTCCCGCTTTGGCTCGCCCATGAAAATCTGCCAACCTGGCAGGTAGGTGTGGTGAGTTCTTCCTACTTTACCGGCAATCTGGTAGGGACGTTGCTGACCGGGTATTTAATAAAACACCTTGGTTTTAATCGCAGCTATTACATTGCCTCGCTTATTTTTGCCGCGGGCTGTATCGGCCTGGGGGTTATGGTGGGGTTCTGGAGCTGGATGACCTGGCGTTTTATCGCCGGTGTTGGCTGCGCCATGATTTGGGTGGTAGTGGAAAGTGCGCTGATGTGCAGCGGGACTTCGCGTAATCGCGGACGCTTGCTTGCCGCCTATATGATGATCTATTACGTGGGGACGTTTTTAGGCCAGCTACTGGTTAGTAAAGTATCAACAGAATTGATGAACGTCCTGCCGTGGGTGACGGGTACGATCCTGGCTGGTGTTTTGCCATTGCTCTTTACGCGCATTGCCAATCAGCAGGGTGATGAACAGCAGTCTACTCCTATTACCTCCATGCTGAAGCTGCGTCAGGCGCGTCTGGGCGTTAACGGCTGTATTATTTCCGGGATTGTTCTGGGGTCTTTGTATGGCCTGATGCCGCTGTATCTCAACCATCAAGGGGTGAGCAACGCCAGCATTGGTTTCTGGATGGCGGTTCTGGTTAGCGCCGGTATTCTGGGGCAATGGCCGATTGGCCGCCTGGCAGACAAGCTGGGACGCCTGCTGGTTTTACGCGTCCAGGTCTTCGTGGTTATCGTCGGAAGTATTGCCATGCTGAATCAGGCGGCGATGGCGCCTGCGTTGTTTATGTTGGGTGCGGCAGGTTTTACCCTCTATCCGGTGGCGATGGCCTGGGCCTGTGAAAAGGTTGAACATCATCAGCTGGTCGCCATGAATCAGGCATTGTTATTAAGCTATACCGTTGGCAGCCTGCTTGGTCCTTCATTCACCGCAATGCTGATGCAGAATTATTCCGATAATCTGTTATTCATTATGATTGCCAGCGTATCGTTTATTTATCTGCTGATGTTGTTGCGTAGCGCCAGACATACGCCGACTCCGGTGGCTCACGTATAAAGCGCGCCAGACGGTATGCAAGGCAAAATGTTTGCATACCGTGACTCATTTTCCCATTGCGGGTATGCCGGAAGTTGCGAGGTATTCGCATGCTTTCAGCGTGCAGTGGAGTTGCGCCTGACTGGTCATACTCGTCAGCTGTTGTAAATGCTCCCCTTCATCCAGCCAGCAAACCAGTTTTTTAATCATTTCAATATGTTGGGTGCTGCTGGCAGCCGCCAGGACAATAATTAACCGCACATCTGGATGCCCTGGAAAAGGCACCGCCTCTTTCAGACACAAGAGCGACAAATGTGTCTCACTGCTTATCACTCCTTCTTCCGGACGAGCGTGCGGTAGGGCAAACTCAGGGCTTAAGATGTACCACGGACCCAGTTGTTCTGTTTCACGGATGATTGCCTGAGCGTAGGCGGACGTAATCGCGCCCAGTTCTTCCAGAGGCTGGCAAGCCAGCGTCACGGCCTCCTGCCAGGAGTGGCATTGTTCACGAAACTGACAGGCAGAAAATAGCGCAGATGTCATTGTGTTCTCCTTATTTCAGAGCAGCAGACCGCATTGCGGTCTGCCAACCCGAACTATCTGAGGGCTTCAAAGAGTGCGGTCGCCGAAATACCGTATTTCTCTTTCAACTGGCGGCTATTGCCTGATTCCGTAAACGTGTCTTGTGTCCCCAGTCGGATTAATCTCGTGGTTAATCCTTCCTCCGCCAATACTTCAGCAACCTGTCCGCCAAGCCCACCGGTGATCGTGTGATTTTCAATCGTTGCGATCTGCGGGCAACTGGCAATCAGTTGCAGAAAGCGCTGGCGGTTAAACGGTTTTAGCATGGCGACGTGAATCAGCTTGCCACGTTTTCCCTGGGCGCACAGCTGCACATAACCTGCGCTTGCTTGCTCCAGAACGGTCCCTTCATAGAGAATGGCGAAGTCATTGCCTGAGTCCTCCACGGCGGCGATATCGGTCACTCGCGGAACGGCAGATTTATCGCGCACGGGCATCGGTTCTCGGGCTACGCGAATATAGACCGGACCGGGAATGTTTACTGCCTGTTCAAATGCGGCCTCAACTTCTTCAGCGTCGGCAGGCGTTAGAATTGTGAGCCCCGGCAGTACGCGCGTCAGGGCCAGATCTTCCAGCGCATGATGCGATGCGCCGTCAGGTCCATCATCCATTCCTGGGTGGCTACCAACTAATTTAATGTTAGCTTTGGCGTAGCACGCCTGGCGCAGTTGAGTCCAGGCGGTGCCTGTCACAAATATCGCAAAGTTAACGTAGAACGGAATATTTCCTTCCAACGCCTGGCCAGTGGCAAAGCTCATTGCCGATCCTTCCGCAATACCCATTTCAAAGAAAGCGTCTGGATAGACGGCCTGGAACTGGTCAGTGCGGGTGGAGCTGGCTAAATCACTATCAATGGCGACAATGGGATAGTCCTTTTTTTTCAGGGCAATGAGTGCGTTACCAATTTCATCACGTGGGGCTTTCATCACTGCAACTCCTCCATAGCCTGCTGATATTGTTCGGTGGTTGGGGTTTTTGAATGCCAGTCACCGTTATTTTCCATATAGCTAACGCCACTGCCTTTGGTGGTATGCGCAATAATGGCGACAGGTTTTCCTTTCAGATGGCGTGAAAGCATCAGCGTGTCGGCAACCTGATGCATATCGTTACCGTTATGGAGTTCGAGTACGTGCCAGCCGAAAAGACGCACTTTGTCGGCCAGAGGTTCCAGATTCACCACCTGATTAACGGGGTCGTGGGAGGAAAAACCGTTGTAGTCGATAATCGCCACCAGGTTATCCATCTTCATATGGCCTGCTTGTTGTAGCGTTTCCCAGATTTGTCCTTCGTGCATTTCGCCATCGCCAATGATGGCGAAAACGCGCTGTGATTCCCCCCGCTGTTTTTTGGCCGCCGCCATACCAAAGGCAATGGATAATCCCTGGCCCAGCAGGCCGGTTGTTGCATCGACTTCGGGCAGAGATTTGATGCTAGGGTGCCCCTGTAAACGTGAGTTAATTTGTCGAAAAGTATTAAATTCGCTGCGCTCAATTTTGCCTTTTTGATGCAGCATGGCGTACTGAGCAGCAACCGCATGACCTTTGCTCATGACCACGCGAGCGCGAGGGGCGCAGGAGAAGTCCACCTCTTGATCGTAAATCCAGGTCAGAATGTCGATGATGGACAATGCACCGCCAGGATGGCCAATGCCTGATTCATAAATCATGGTAACAATATCCCGGCGAGCAGCCAGCGCATGGGATTTCAATTCGTCAATATTCATGTTCATTCCTTATCAGGGCAACATTTTGCCGATGTAATAAACCACTAAGCCGAGGGCGACAAAATCTGTCTCCGGGAAGCTAGTACCGGACAATCCCACCGATTCCATGATGGGATAGATGAGTGCCGGGCCAATACCAATTAATATGCCAGTGACAAAGCTACCGGCGATGGCCCCTTTCCAGCCTCCTGACGCATTACCGAAGACGGCGGCGGTAGCACCAATGAAGAAGTAGGGGATGGCGACGGGGATAATGACCGTTTGCCCAATTGATGCGAGTACCCCCATAACCACCAATCCACCCACAAAGGAAGAGATGAAACCTAAAACGGTGGCGGTTGGGGCATACGGAAAGACGACTGGGCAATCCAGTGCGGGTTTGGCGTTCGGGATAAATTTTTCAGAGATGCCCAGAAATGCCGGGACTATTTCAGACAACAGCAAGCGAACGCCGGTGATGATGATATAAAGCGATGCGGTAAACGTGAGTGACTGGAATAGCGGATAAACTAGCCAATGCATTCCACCGGCGGCGGCTGTTACCGCTTCTTTGCCTGCGGCAAGCGCCGCGATGTAATAGAAAATACTGACAGAGATGGACACGGAGACGATGTAGTCTTTAAAAATCCCCAACCATCCGGGAAGATTTAGCTTTTCTGTTGACTGCTTAGGATCGCCCACTTTCGAACCGATCCATCCCGATAGCGCGTAGGCCAGAGTAACGTAATGACCCATCGCAATTTCATCATTACCGGTAATCTTACGCATCCACGGCTGAGCGATAGCTGGATAGACACAGGCCGCAAGCCCCAGCAGTATGGAGCCGACGATGATTGTTGTCACATCGCTGTAGCCAAGCGCCTTAAGCGTAACGGTTAAGAGGGCAGACAGATACAGATTATGTTGGCCCGTCAGGAAGATGTATTTGAACGGCGTTACGCGGGCAAAAAACAAGTTCCAGCCGAAACCAACGACCATGATGAGTGAAACGCACATGGCAAACTTGGTTTGTGCCAGCCCAGTTAACGCTTCGGCTAACGGCATCACACCTTTCAGACCGAATCCATCGCTGAATAAGGTCTGAAAATTACCTAAGGATGTCACCGCAATCCCTGCTCCGCCGGCAAATACCAGAAATCCGACGATGGTTTTAAAGGTACCTGAAAGCACTTTTTCGATGGGTTTACGCTGGATAAGCAAACCAATTAGCGCAATAAAGCCAACTAAAAGTGGGGTTACACCCAAAATGTCGAATACAATGAACTTTAGGAGATCCATATTTCCCCCGGAGAGGTTAGTTGTTTTGAACAACGCTGGTGAGCGCAGATTCCATTTCTTCGCTGTTCATCAGATCGGTGATACCGATTGCTCTGAACCCGGCGGCTTCTACCTCATCGGTCAGGTCGCTCATGGTGATCACGAAGTCGATGTTTTGCCAGGTTCGTAGCCCTGACAGGACATCGTGTTCAAGATCGATATCCCAGCCATGTTTATCGATGACTTTTTGGGCTTTGATTTTCAGCATTAGCGAACTGCCCATACCGGTACGACAGACGATCAGACCTTTCATTAGACGTTCTCCTGTTTGTAAAAATAATTATTTTTAATTATCATTGGTGCGATAAAAATTATTATCGCAAAGCCAGGCAAAGTATGTGACAGCATTTGCATTTTGTGCAAAAAGGCGAAAAATGAGTCAGATAGATACTAATTTATTGATTAACATAAGAAATGGGGCTTCAGAACTGAGTCCGATCCTGGAAAAGGTAGGGCGTTTTATCACTGAAAATCCTGATTTTGTGATGCGGCATACGATAACCGAGCTGGCCGATTCTATTGATACCAGTGAGGGGAGCATCACTCGTTTTTGCCGTGCCTTTGGTTTTAAGGGGTTTTCTGATTTCAGAACGGCTCTTGCACTGGAGCAAGGAGCTGCACGGCCGAATGATGGAGGAAGTGAGGAGACGGCGGCGGTACTGGCAAGCGTTTGTGACAGCAATGCCATCATCGACAGCAAAGAGTTGCAGGCGGTTGCGACCTGGTTAAATCAGCTAAGTAATATTGCAATTTATGCGGTAGGTACTGCGGTGCCGGTGGCGTTATTCCTGCAAATCAATCTGGTGCAGATGGGGAAAATAGCCAGTTATATCGACCGGTTTTATCCGGCGGCTATCTCTCCGTTGGCGGACAGCCAAAAAACAGGGATTATCGTTATTCATACAGAACAAGTCTCTACCGATATGATGCAGTCGCTGACGCTAGCGAAGGAACAAGGCATAAAAATTCTCTCGTTAACTCGCGGATCGTTTGCTCCATTAAATCGGCTTTCTGACTGGAATTTGCAGGCGGCGGTTGCGTTACAGGGGGAAGGTGAGTCTGGTTTTGCTGAAATTGCTGGTGCGATGATGGTGGCGGATCGCATACTCAGTGCTCTGGAAGAGCAGGATGAGCGTTACGTGCAGTGTCGTAAAGCACACCAGAAACGTATTTTCTCTATTGAAAGCGTGACCAATAAACTTTCAGAATATTTTATGTCGTAGGCATAGAACGTTGGCGTCGCGCTACTCAAGCAGAGCGCTGCGACGCCGTGGTCGTCATACTTAGTACATTACTTTATGACCATACTGCTCAAGAATGCCTTTCACGCGCTCCATGGTCTCTTTCTTCGGTGGCTTAACACCGTCAAGTTTGTACTCTTCACCCATTGCCACCCATTTGTGTTTGCCCAGCTCATGGTATGGCAGCAGTTCGATTTTCTCTACGTTGCCCATATCGCGGGTAAACTCGCCCAGGCGGTGCGCGGAGTCGTCATCGTCAGACCAGCCAGGCACAACGACGTAGCGGATCCACACCTTGATGTCTTTATTGGACAGGTAACGTGCAAACTCAAGCGTGCGATGGTTAGATACGCCCACCAGATTCTGATGGATTTCATCATTCATCTGTTTGAGATCGAGCATCACCAGGTCAGTGACTTCCAGCAATTCATCGATCACCGGATCGTAGCGGCGAACAAAACCGTTGGTATCCAGACAGGTATGAATACCTTCTTTTTTACAGGCACGAAACCAGTCGCGTACAAATTCAGCTTGCAGGATAGCTTCGCCACCGGACGCTGTCACACCGCCACCGGAGGCGTTCATAAAGTGGCGGTAGGTCACGACCTCTTTCATTAACTCGTCGACGGTGACTTCTTTGCCGCCGTGCGTATCCCATGTGTCACGGTTATGACAATACAGGCAGCGCATCAGGCAGCCCTGGAAGAAGGTAATAAAACGGATGCCCGGGCCATCAACAGTGCCACAGGATTCAAAGGAGTGAATGCGACCAATAACTGACATTGCGGTGTTTCTCCAGGTGTGGCCCATCCGGGGCCAGTGTTAGTGCACAGTTATTAACTGTGTCGAGTCTGTTTTGGCTGCTATCCATAAGTATAGATAGCTGACAAAGCAGGCTATTAAAAAGGCCCCACTTACGTGGAGCCTTTATTGTACGCTTTTTAAAGTACGATTTCAGTCAAAACCAATTACATGGTCTGAGTGAAGGTACGAGTAATAACGTCCTGCTGCTGTTCTTTAGTCAGGGAGTTAAAACGTACTGCGTAGCCAGAAACACGGATGGTCAGCTGCGGATATTTTTCCGGATGTTCCATCGCATCCAGCAGCATTTCACGGTTCATGACGTTCACGTTCAGGTGCTGACCACCTTCGATGGACGCTTCGTGGTGGAAGTAACCATCCATCAGACCAGCCAGGTTGGTCTTACGAACTTCGTCGTCTTTACCCAGTGCGTTCGGAACGATAGAGAAGGTGTAAGAGATACCATCTTTAGCGTAAGCAAACGGCAGTTTAGCAACGGAGGTCAGAGAGGCAACAGCACCTTTCTGGTCACGACCGTGCATTGGGTTAGCACCCGGTCCGAACGGCGCGCCAGCACGACGACCATCTGGGGTGTTACCGGTTTTCTTACCATAAACCACGTTAGAGGTGATGGTCAGAACAGACTGAGTCGGGATAGCGTTACGATAAGTAGTCAGTTTCTGAATTTTCTTCATGAAACGTTCTACCAGGTCAACCGCCATGTCATCAACGCGAGAGTCGTTGTTACCAAACTGCGGGTATTCGCCTTCGATTTCGAAGTCGACAGCCAGACCGTCTTCGTCACGAATCGGTTTAACTTTCGCATATTTGATTGCAGACAGGGAGTCAGCAGCAACGGACAGACCAGCGATACCACACGCCATGGTGCGGATAACGTCACGGTCGTGCAGCGCCATCAGAGAGGCTTCGTAGCTGTACTTGTCGTGCATGTAGTGGATAACGTTCAGTGCAGTGACGTACTGTTTAGCCAGCCAGTCCATGAAGTGATCCATGCGCTCCATAACTTCGTCGAAGTTCAGAACGTCGCCTTTGATCGGTTCAGATTTAGGACCAACCTGCATTTTCAGTTTTTCATCAACGCCGCCGTTGATTGCGTACAGCATGGTTTTCGCCAGGTTTGCACGCGCACCGAAGAACTGCATTTGTTTACCAACAACCATCGGGCTTACGCAGCAAGCGATAGCGTAGTCGTCGTTGTTGAAGTCCGGACGCATCAGGTCATCGTTCTCGTACTGCAGAGAAGAGGTGTCGATGGACACTTTAGCGGCGAATTTCTTGAAGTTCAGAGGCAGTTTTTCAGACCACAGAACGGTGATGTTCGGCTCCGGAGAAGGACCCATGGTGTACAGGGTATTCAGGAAGCGGAAGCTGTTTTTGGTAACCAGAGTACGGCCATCAACGCCCATACCACCGATAGATTCAGTTGCCCAAATCGGGTCACCAGAGAACAGTTCATCATATTCAGGGGTACGCAGGAAACGAACCATACGCAGTTTCATGACCAGGTGGTCAATCATTTCCTGAGCGTCTTGCTCGGTGATTTTGCCTGCTTTGATATCACGTTCGATGTAGGCATCCAGGAAGGTGGATACGCGACCGAAGGACATTGCTGCGCCGTTCTGAGATTTAACCGCGGCCAGGTAGCCGAAGTAAGTCCACTGGATAGCTTCCTGAGCGTTGGTTGCCGGACCAGAGATATCGCAGCCATATTTAGCAGCCATTTCTTTGATCTGACCCAGTGCGCGGTGCTGTTCAGCAATTTCTTCACGCAGACGGATAGTGGCTTCCAGGTTTACGCCGTTTTCCAGATCGGACTGCAGAGAGACGAACTGAGCGTATTTGTCTTTCATCAGGTAGTCGATACCGTACAGCGCAACGCGACGGTAGTCACCGATGATACGGCCACGGCCATAGGCATCTGGCAGACCAGTCAGAACACCGGATTTACGGCAGTTCAGAATGTCTTTGGTGTAAACATCGAATACGCCCTGGTTGTGGGTTTTGCGGTATTCGGTGAAGATTTTTTTCAGCATCGGGTCCAGTTCGCGATTGTACGCTTTGCAGGAACCTTCAACCATTTTGATGCCGCCAAACGGAATGATCGCACGTTTCAGCGGAGCTTCAGTCTGCAGACCAACAATTTTCTCGAGCGCTTTGTTGATGTAGCCAGCGTCGTGAGAAGTGATGGTAGAAGCAACGGAGGTGTCAAAGTCAACAGGCGCGTGAGTGCGGTTTTCCTGTTTAACGCCTTCCATCACGCTGTCCCACAGTGCAGTGGTCGCATCAGTTGCGCCAGCCAGGAAGGACTCGTCACCCTCATACGGAGTGTAGTTTTTCTGAATGAAGTCACGGACGTTTACTTCATTCTGCCAATCACCTTTGGTAAAACCTTCCCAGGCTGTGGCTAACTTTTCATTAAGCTCGGACATGTAACACCTACCTTCTTAAGTGGATTTTTTATTTACTGCGTGTAATGGGCATCATCAGATTAATGATGATCGTTACCACGCAGATAAATGACCCAGTATGTCAACCCGACCAACAAACCGCCGCCGATAATGTTGCCGATCGTAACCGGAATCAGGTTATCGGTGATGAAATTCATCACGGTCAGGTGAGAAAAATTCTCCGGAGAAGACCCAACAGCGGTCCAGAATTCCGGGGTGGCGAAATCGCGAATTACAATACCCATAGGGATCATAAACATGTTTGCGATACTGTGCTCAAAACCGCTGGCAACAAACATTGCGACCGGTAATACCATGATAAACGCTTTGTCCATCAGGCTGCGACCCGAATAGCTCATCCATACTGCCAGACACACCATCAGGTTCGCCAGGATGCCAAGACTTACCGCCTCAACAAAAGTATGGTGCACTTTGTGGTCGGCTGTTTGCAGGACGTTGAGACCCCACGCGCCGTTAGCGGTCATATACTCGCCAGAAAGCCACATGAGTAACACGAAGATCAGGGCGCCAATCAGGTTGCCGACATAAACGTTAAGCCAGTTTTTCGCCAATTGGCCCCAGGTGATGCGGCCACTGGCTTTCGCTACGACAATCAGTACGGTTGAGGTGAAGAGGTCTGCACCGCAGACAACGCAGAGAATCAGCCCCAGGGAAAAGCAGATACCACCTACTAGCTTCGCCATGCCGAAAGGCATTGTGCCGGTACCGGTTGTGGCGGTGATATAGAAAACAAAGGCAATTGAAATGAATACACCGGCAGTAATTGCCAGATAGAACGTCTTAAGCGGATGTTTCGTTGCTTTATAGACGCCTGCTTCTTCGGCAACTTTGGCCATTGCAGCAGGAAGAATAAGATCAAAAGGGTTGTCAGCTTTCACACTAACTCTCTCTTTATTAAGTCGGCGACGAGATACTAACAAAGCATTATAGATGAGAATTTGATATAGATCATATCTCGCCTGGCTTATAGGCCCGTAAGGCGCATGGTTTTTATGCGATTACGGTGTAACTTGTTGATTATCCAAATAAAAATAAATTTTAAAAATTATAAAGTGAGTTGAATTTTTTCTTTCTGTCTCCTCTGGGGCGGTTAATTAAAATGGAGTAATTGAGATAAAAAACCACATTAATAAGCTAATTTTCTTAATATCAACTACTAATATTTAACCTTGTTTTTACATTTATTTTTTGATTTGACCAAAATAAAAAACAGGGCGCATTAAGCGCCCCGTAATATAGCCCAGACAATACCTTTAGCCTACTCAGCGCAGGCTGATTGTCACTATTTTGACCAATGTGCTGCTTTCGCGCGCTGCAGTTTTTCGTAGGCTTTCAGCAGAGACTGATGCGCCGGGAAAGCCTGCAGATCGCTATCAACAGTTTGAAGCCCGTAGAACGGCGCTTCGCCACTTAATGCTGCACTTGCGGCTTCAACCGCCTCGGCACCGTACATGCGAACAAACGCGTTCAGATATTGTAGCGGCTGACGATCTTCTTCCTGAGATAGCAACAGCAGCGTTTGCAGACAGCGGTAGTAGTTGGCACGTTCAGCGCTAAAGACAGAGGCGTTGAATTCCATCGTCCATTCTGTCCAGACCAGCGCCTGCTCCAGGTCGCCGCCGGCCAGCGCCAGCATCACTTTAAGCTCGCCAATGCGCAGGGTGTACCAACCGTTATCCGCACCGGTTGCCAGACCGAGCAGCTCGCGTACGCGGGTGAAGTCGTCAAAGCCTTCTTCATCCAGTTGTTCGATCAGATTGAGATAGTCTTCTTTATCCCATTCACTGCCCGGAAGAGAGAGGATAGTGTCACGCAGATGGGCGCCCATGGCGTTGTTGGCTAACCACAGATCTTCAGCCGGATAGATGTCAGACATTCCCGGAACAATAATGCGGCACGCGTAAACGCTCAGGTGCTCGTAGTCGGCGATATACACTTCTTTATCTTCAGCGTTGAAGATGGCCATCAGGGTGGCGAACTCTTCTTCCGTGGTGCCGGAGAAATTCCAGTCAACGAACGGATAGTCAGCATCCTGCTTGAACAGATCCCAGGAGATCAGGCCGCTGGAATCGATGAAGTGGGTTTCAAGGTTAGTGTGTTCAGCCACTTCTTCGTCGTCAAAGGTTGGTGGGGTGAAGACATCAAGATCTTTCAGACCACGGCCCTGCAGCAGTTCAGTGACGGTACGCTCCAGCGCAACGCCGAAATCCGGGTGCGCACCGAAGGAGGCAAAGCAGGTACCATTGGCCGGGTTGAACAGGACAACGCAAATCACCGGATACTTGCCGCCCAGCGAGCCATCGTAGGCGAAAATTGGGAAACCTTCCGCTTCCAGTTTGGCGATGGACTCCACCACTGCCGGATAGCGCGCCATGACTTCGGCCGGGATTTCCGGCAGGCTGATGCTTTCCGCAATAATACGGTTCTTCACATGACGCTCAAAGACTTCAGACAGGCCCTGAACGCGCGCTTCGTTTCGGGTGTTACCCGCAGACATGCCGTTAGAAACGTACAGGTTGCCAATAATGTTCATCGGAATATAGACGGTCTGGTTATCCGACTGACGGGTAAACGGTAGGCCGCAGACCCCACGTTCTTCATTACCGGATTGCAGATCGATAAGCATGCTGCCAGTCAGTTCGTTGTCTGGATCGTAAAACGCACGCAGACGAGCATCCAGTAGACCTTCTGGTACGTCGTCTTCTTCAGTCAACGGGAACCATTTTTCGTTCGGATAATGCACGAATGGACCGTTGGCGATGGTTTCACCCAGCCAGAAATCCGCAAAGAAATAGTTAGTCGACAGACGCTCAAAATATTCGCCCAGCGCGGAAGCCAGCGCCGCTTTTTTCGTCGCGCCTTTACCGTTGGTGAAGCACAGCGCGCATTCTTTGTCGCGAATATGTACAGACCAGACGTTAGGGACGGGATTCAACCACGAGGCTTCTTCAATTTGAAAACCAAGGTCGAGCAATTTTTGCTGGAAGCGAGCGATGGAGTCTTCCAGAGCGGCATCTTTGCCGGGGATAAATGTTTGCGTCATGAAAATCACTTTTGTCGTACGGAAAGCGCGCAATGATACGGGTTTTAAATGAATGGCGCTATCGTCGCCGGAGTTCAGACGTAAATAAAAGTATTAGCTATGCTTTCCTACAGCCAACCACGTTTAGAGCATAATAATGAAAGCTTTCGATTTACACCGAATGGTACTGGATAAGGTGCCCATGGACTTTCTGGGAGAAGTTGCTCTGCGCAGCCTCTATACCTTTATATTGGTTTTTCTGTTTTTAAAAATCACCGGACGTCGCGGCGTACGCCAGATGTCGCTTTTTGAAGTGCTGATTATCCTTACGCTGGGATCCGCGGCGGGAGACGTGGCATTTTATGATGATGTCCCGATGCTGCCGGTGCTGGTGGTCTTTATTACGCTTGCCGTGCTGTATCGGCTGGTTATGTGGCTGATGGCGCATAGCGAGAAAATGGAGGATTTGCTGGAGGGCAAGCCCGTTGTGATCATTGAGGACGGCGAGCTGGCATGGTCGAAGCTCAATAGCGCCAATATGACGGAATTCGAATTCTTTATGGAATTGCGTTTGAACGGCGTGGAGCAATTGGGACAGGTGAGACTGGCCATCCTGGAGACAAATGGGCAAATCAGCGTCTATTTCTTTGCCGATGAAGACGTAAAGCCGGGGCTCAGTATTTTGCCTAAACGCTGTACACAGCGATTTAAAGTGATACCTGAAGCTGGGGACTATGCCTGTATACGGTGTAGTGAAGTGATGCAAATGAACGCCGGAGATCATCAATTATGTCCACGCTGTGCAAATCCAGAATGGTCGAAGGCCAGTCGGGCAAAACGGGTCACCTGACAGCGAAAATCTCGGTTTTTACCCGTCAATCCGATAGATTCTGTTGTGTGACCAATGACACATTTTTACCCTGGTCAGTTTTACCCATTGCGGCGCGTGTCACTGAATGATAAAACCGATATCCACAGGAATAACTTATACCAATGTCTGTCACCGGATTATCGCCAATGACAGGATGTTGATTGGACAACAACACAACGTGGTGAGGGGAAATGGCTCAGGTCTTCAATTTTAGTTCAGGTCCGGCAATGTTACCGGCAGAAGTACTTAAACTGGCTCAACAGGATCTTCGCGACTGGAACGGTCTTGGCACGTCGGTGATGGAAATTAGCCACCGTGGCAAAGAATTCATCCAGGTCGCAGAGGAAGCGGAGCAGGATTTTCGCGATCTTCTCAGCATCCCCTCCAACTATAAAGTGTTGTTCTGCCATGGCGGTGGGCGCGGGCAGTTTGCGGGTATCCCGTTAAATATTCTGGGTGACAAAACCACGGCGGATTACGTTGATGCCGGTTATTGGGCCGCCAGCGCAATTAAAGAAGCGAAAAAATACTGTACGCCAAACGTTATCGACGCCAAAGTCACCGTTGACGGACTGCGTGCTGTTAAGCCAATGAGCGAATGGCAGCTTTCTGACAACGCGGCGTATTTGCACTATTGCCCGAATGAAACCATTGATGGCATTGCGATCGATGAAACGCCGAATTTTGCCAGCAATGTAGTGGTTACGGCGGATCTGTCCTCTACCATTCTTTCCGCACCGCTTGACGTGAGCCGTTATGGCGTAATTTATGCCGGGGCGCAGAAAAACATCGGCCCGGCCGGGCTGACCATTGTCATCGTACGTGAAGATTTGCTGGGTAAGGCTCATGTGTCATGCCCGTCAATCCTCGACTATACCGTGCTGAATGACAACGACTCCATGTTCAACACGCCGCCAACCTTTGCCTGGTATCTGTCTGGCCTGGTCTTTAAATGGCTGAAAGAGCAGGGCGGTGTTAACGCGATGGATAAAATTAACCAGCAAAAAGCGGAACTGCTGTACGGCGTAATCGATAACAGCGATTTCTACCGTAACGACGTGGCAAAATCGAACCGTTCACGCATGAACGTACCGTTCCAGCTTGCTGACAGCGGCCTGGATAAACTCTTCCTGGAAGAGTCTTTCGCTGCGGGTCTGCACGCGTTGAAAGGGCACCGTGTGGTCGGTGGTATGCGCGCGTCCATCTACAATGCAATGCCGCTAGAAGGTGTAAAAGCGCTGACCGATTTCATGGTCGATTTCGAGCGCCGCCGCGGTTAATCTGCTGTATTTTCATCCCCACAGCCAGTCTGTGGGGTTTTTATGTCTGTTTTTGAGAGTCGAGTTTCATGGAATCCCTGACGTTACAACCCATTGCGCGGGTGGATGGCACCATCAATCTGCCTGGATCCAAAAGTGTTTCTAACCGCGCTTTGCTGCTGGCTGCATTAGCAAATGGCACCACTGTCCTGACTAATCTGCTGGACAGCGATGATGTCCGCCATATGCTTAATGCTCTGAATGCGTTAGGAATTAGCTATACCCTTTCTGCCGACCGTACGCGTTGCGAGATTATCGGCAATGGCGGCGCGCTGCATGCCGAAGGCGCAGTGGAACTGTTCCTTGGCAATGCCGGAACCGCAATGCGCCCGCTGGCCGCTGCGCTGTGTCTGGGCAGCAATGACATCGTGTTGACGGGCGAGCCGCGCATGAAAGAGCGCCCGATTGGCCATCTGGTTGATGCGTTACGCCAGGGCGGAGCCAACATTGAATACCTGGAGCAGGAAAACTATCCGCCTTTACGTCTGCGCGGTGGCTTTACCGGAGGACAGGTTGAGGTAGACGGCAGCGTATCCAGCCAGTTCCTGACTGCGCTGCTGATGACTGCGCCACTGGCGCCGCAGGATACGACGATCGCCATTAAAGGCGAGCTGGTATCTAAACCTTACATTGATATCACACTGAACCTGATGAAAACGTTTGGTGTTGAAATTGAGAATCAGAACTACCAGCGCTTTGTTGTGCAGGGTCAGCAGCAGTATCAGTCACCGGGTGCATATCTGGTTGAAGGCGATGCTTCTTCCGCTTCCTATTTTCTCGCAGCGGGAGCCATTAAAGGCGGTACGGTAAAAGTCACCGGGATTGGCCGCAACAGTATGCAGGGTGATATCCGCTTCGCTGATGTGCTGGAAAAAATGGGCGCGACCATTACCTGGGGCGAAGACTTTATTGCCTGTACTCACGGTGAGCTGAACGCGGTAGACATGGATATGAACCATATTCCCGATGCGGCGATGACCATCGCCACGGCAGCGCTGTTCGCTAAAGGCACCACGACCTTACGTAACATCTATAACTGGCGCGTCAAAGAGACCGACCGCCTGTTCGCGATGGCGACCGAGTTGCGTAAAGTGGGTGCGATCGTTGAAGAGGGCGAAGACTATATTCGCGTTACACCACCGGCGACGTTACAGTTTGCGGAGATCGCGACCTACAACGATCACCGCATGGCGATGTGTTTCTCGCTGGTGGCGTTGTCTGACACGCCGGTGACCATTCTGGACCCTAAATGTACCGCCAAAACTTTCCCGGATTATTTCGAACAGCTGGCGCGTATTAGTACACCTGCCTGATCCTCACATCTGACGCTCGCGCTCAGCATATTCGTGAGCGCATCGCTGCAGATAAACAGTAAATCAGTGTCATCTTCCGGGCTGGTTTCTCGCCAGCCCGCTATAATTGCGCAATTCTTCCTCACATCGTTACAGACTAATCGGGTTTTTACACTCTGTGTTAACGATTATTAGCGTTGGCGCGTATAATGCGCGGCGTTCACGTTAATGTATGCCCGTTTAAGGAGAAAAAGATGACGGCAATTGCCCCGGTTATTACCATTGATGGCCCAAGTGGTGCAGGAAAAGGCACCTTGTGCAAGGCAATGGCGGAAGCATTGCAATGGCATCTGTTAGATTCAGGCGCGATCTACCGCGTACTGGCGCTCGCAGCGTTGCATCACCATGTTGATGTCACATCTGAAGATGCTCTGGTACCGCTTGCCTCACACCTGGATGTGCGTTTTATCTCAACGGACGGCAACCTGGAAGTCATTCTGGAAGGTGAAGATGTCAGCGGCGAAATCCGCACCCAGGAAGTAGCGAATGCCGCATCTCAGGTCGCTGCGTTTCCTCGCGTACGCGAAGCGCTGTTACGTCGTCAACGCGCGTTTCGTGAAGCGCCCGGCCTGATTGCCGACGGACGAGACATGGGGACCGTGGTGTTCCCGGATGCACCAGTGAAAATTTTCCTGGACGCCTCCTCGCAAGAACGTGCGCATAGACGTATGCTACAGTTGCAGGAAAAGGGCTTTAGTGTTAACTTTGAACGCCTTTTGGCCGAGATCGAAGAACGCGATTTCCGCGATCGTAACCGTGCTGTAGCGCCGCTGGTTCCCGCTGCTGATGCTTTAGTTTTGGATTCAACCCGATTAAGCATTGAGCAAGTGATTGAAAAAGCGTTACAATACGCGCGCCAAAAACTGGCACTCGCTTAAGTGCGACCGAATTTGCAGTACCCCCGTTGCAATGGATTGACAGCGGGTATGTTAAACAACCCCATCCGGCATGGAGCCAGGTGGACGTTAAATATGAAACCTGAAGATTAAACATGACTGAATCTTTTGCTCAACTGTTTGAAGAATCCTTAAAAGAAATCGAAACCCGTCCGGGTTCCATCGTTCGTGGTGTTGTTGTTGCTATCGACAAAGACGTAGTACTGGTTGACGCTGGTCTTAAATCTGAGTCCGCCATTCCGGCAGAGCAGTTCAAAAACGCCCAGGGCGAGTTGGAAATCCAGGTTGGTGACGAAGTTGACGTTGCTCTGGATGCAGTAGAAGACGGCTTCGGTGAAACCCTGCTGTCCCGTGAAAAAGCTAAACGTCACGAAGCTTGGATCACGCTGGAAAAAGCTTACGAAGAAGCTGCAACCGTTACTGGTGTTATCAATGGCAAAGTCAAGGGTGGCTTCACTGTTGAGCTGAATGGTATTCGCGCGTTCCTGCCGGGTTCCCTGGTAGACGTTCGTCCGGTCCGCGACACGCTGCACCTGGAAGGCAAAGAGCTTGAATTCAAAGTAATCAAGCTGGATCAGAAGCGTAACAACGTTGTTGTTTCCCGTCGTGCCGTTATCGAATCCGAAAACAGCGCAGAACGCGATCAGCTGCTGGAAAACCTGCAGGAAGGCATGGAAGTTAAAGGTATCGTTAAGAACCTCACTGACTACGGTGCATTCGTTGATCTGGGTGGCGTTGACGGCCTGCTGCACATCACCGACATGGCATGGAAACGCGTTAAGCATCCGAGCGAAATCGTAAACGTTGGCGACGAAATCACTGTTAAAGTGCTGAAGTTCGACCGCGAGCGTACTCGTGTATCTCTGGGCCTGAAACAGCTGGGCGAAGATCCATGGGTAGCTATCGCTAAGCGTTATCCGGAAGGTACCAAACTGACTGGTCGCGTGACCAACCTGACCGACTACGGCTGCTTCGTTGAAATCGAAGAAGGCGTTGAAGGCCTGGTTCACGTTTCCGAAATGGATTGGACCAACAAAAACATCCACCCGTCCAAAGTTGTTAACGTTGGCGATGTAGTGGAAGTTATGGTTCTGGATATCGACGAAGAACGTCGTCGTATCTCCCTGGGTCTGAAGCAGTGCAAAAACAACCCATGGCAGCAGTTCGCGGAAACCCACAACAAGGGCGACCGTGTTGAAGGTAAAATCAAGTCTATCACTGACTTCGGTATCTTCATCGGCCTGGACGGCGGCATCGACGGCCTGGTTCACCTGTCTGACATCTCCTGGAACGTTGCAGGCGAAGAAGCAGTTCGTGAATACAAAAAAGGCGACGAAATCGCAGCTGTTGTTCTGCAGGTTGACGCAGAGCGTGAGCGTATCTCTCTGGGCGTTAAACAGCTCGCAGAAGATCCGTTCAACAACTGGGTTGCACTGAACAAGAAAGGCGCAATCGTAAACGGTAAAGTCACTGCTGTTGATGCTAAAGGCGCAACCGTAGAACTGGCTGACGGCGTTGAAGGTTACCTGCGCGCTTCTGAAGCTTCCCGCGACCGCGTTGAAGATGCAACTCTGGTTCTGAGCGTAGGCGACGACGTTGAAGCTAAATTCACCGGCGTTGATCGTAAGAACCGCGCAATCAGCCTGTCTGTTCGTGCTAAAGACGAAGCTGATGAGAAAGATGCAATCGCAACTGTTAACAAACAGGAAGATGCTAACTTCTCTAACAACGCAATGGCTGAAGCTTTCAAAGCAGCTAAAGGCGAGTAATATCGAGTGCTCCTAAATCCTTTGTGCTGTTAACAGCACAAAGGGTGACGAGTAGCTTGACAGATTACAGGATTCGTCCTGTAATCAATGACAAAGGGCGGCTAAGGCCGCCCTTAATCAATGCAGCAGCTAATTATGCCTTTAAGGAACCGGAGGAATCATGACCAAGTCAGAATTGATTGAAAGACTTGCAACCCAGCAACCTCATATTCCCGCGAAAGCGGTTGAAGATGCAGTTAAAGAGATGCTGGAACATATGGCCTCGACTCTTGCGCAGGGCGAGCGTATTGAAATCCGCGGTTTCGGCAGTTTCTCTTTGCATTACCGCGCACCGCGCACCGGACGTAATCCGAAGACCGGCGATAAAGTGGACCTGGAAGGAAAATACGTTCCGCACTTTAAACCAGGTAAAGAACTGCGCGATCGCGCCAATATTTACGGTTAAGTTTTTAGCGAGACTTAACGCCGAGAAAAGCACCCGCATGGGTGCTTTTTTCATTTCTGCCAACCCATCCTGGAATCTCCATCCCAGTTAATTTGCACGTTACAAGCGCCGCTAAATGTTAGCGGAATGCGTACCGTATAACGCTAAATTGGCACCAGACAACCGTCGAACATTACTGCACACTTCCTGCTACAGGGAGGTGACTGATGAAAATAACAACGGTTAGTACGAGTGCATTATTCGGCATTCTCCCGCTTATGCTATTACCTGCGTTACCTGACATGCTGTGCATCGGCGTTATATTTGGTCTGGCAATTCTGCTCTGTCTTATTTCTCACAGCCCTGTACGTTTCGCCGGATTAACCCTGCTATTTTTTCTTTGGGGAGTTCTGGCTGCGAAAGATGCGCTGTGGGCCGGTAATACGCTGCCTGCAAAAAGCCAGCAGGCCATCGTGCGGATAACCGGAACCGATAATATGACAACGCACTACGGCCAGATCACGCATCTGCAGGGGAAGCGGGTATTTCCTGCCATCGGAATTACTCTGTATGGGCAGTACCTACCCGGCAACGTTTGTGCGGGCCAGACATGGGCGATGACGTTGAAGGTTCGTGCCATACACGGTCAATTGAACGAGGGCGGGTTTGATAGCCAGCGTTACGCATTGGCGCAGCACCAGCTGCTGACGGGAAGATTTTTGCAGGCTTCGGTTATCACACAACAATGCAGTTTGCGTTCGCGGTATCTCTCCTCGTTGAAAAGCGCGCTCGCTGACTATCCCTGGCAGCAGGTTATACTGGGCCTGGGAATGGGGGAGCGCTTGTCCGTGTCACAAGCGGTGAAAACCATTATGCGAGATACCGGTACGGCCCATTTGATGGCTATCTCCGGGCTGCATATTGCATTTGCCGCACTTCTGGCAGCAGGATTAATTCGCGCGGGGCAATTTTTTATGCCAACCCGATGGATTTGCTGGCAGGTTCCATTAGTTGGCGGGATCGTCTGCGCAACATTCTATGCCTGGTTAACGGGGCTACAGCCCCCGGCATTACGTACGGTTATTGCGCTTCTGGTCTGGGGAGGGCTAAAACTCAGCGGCAGGCAGTGGAGTGGATGGTCGGTGTGGATCTGCTGTCTGGCAGCCATTCTGGTGGTGGATCCTGTCGCCGTTCTTTCACAAAGTCTGTGGTTGTCTGCTTTTGCCGTTGCGGCGCTGCTGTTCTGGTATCAATGGGTTCCGATGCCGGATTGGCCGCTGTCGCGCATTGGACGCCAATTTCTGGCGCTTGCTCATTTGCAATTGGGAATTACGCTCCTGCTTCTGCCTGTGCAAATCGCGATGTTTCACGGTTTTAGCCTGACCTCATTTCTGGCGAATTTGTTTGCTGTACCGCTGGTTACGTTTATTTCCGTACCATTGATATTAGCAGGCATGATCGTCCATTTAACCGGGCTGGCGATGGTTGAGCCGAACCTATGGTATTTAGCGGATCGCTCCCTCGCGCTATTATTTTGGGGGCTCAGGAGCCTGCCTGAAGGGTGGATCAATATTGATGCACGTTGGCAATGGCTTGCATTTGTACCCGGACTCCTGCTCATCGCATATCGGCTGAACGCGTGGCGAACTATACCGGTAGTTTGCGTCACTGTGCTCCTTTTACTGAGCGCCCCGTTCTGGCGAACGCTACGTACTGATGTCTGGCAAGTGCATATGCTGGACGTCGGGCAGGGGCTGGCGATGGTCATTGCGCGCAATGGGAAAGCGATTCTTTACGATACCGGTCTGGCATGGCCTGAAGGCGATAGCGCGCAACAGCTGATTATTCCATGGCTACGCTGGCACAACCTGGAGCCAGAAGGCGTTATTTTAAGCCATGAGCATATGGATCACCGGGGCGGGTTGCGTTCGCTGCAGCAAGCCTGGCCGTCGCTATGGATAAGAAGCCCATTAGGTTGGGAAGGGCATCTCCCGTGTTTACGCGGGGAGCGCTGGCAATGGCAAGGGTTAACCTTTAGTGCGCATTGGCCCGTGCGTGGAAATAAAGATCTGGGGAATAACCACTCCTGCGTGGTTAAGGTCGATGACGGGCATCAGAGTATTCTGCTGACCGGAGATATTGAGTCTCCCGCTGAACAAAAAATGCTAAGTCACTACTGGCAGCATCTGCAGTCTACGGTGATACAGGTTCCACATCATGGTAGCAATACCTCATCATCGCAGGCGCTGATTCAGCGGGTCGGCGGGCAGGCCGCGCTAGCCTCCGCATCCCGTTACAATGCCTGGCGTCTCCCGTCCAGGAAAGTGAAGCAACGTTATCGGCAACAAAATTATCAATGGCTGGATACACCACACCAGGGGCAGATTACGCTGGATTTTTATCAAAAAAACTGGCGAATAAACAGCTTGCGGGATCAGATTTTACCTCGTTGGTATCATCAGTGGTTTGGCGTGTCGGAGGATAACGGGTAGAATATGCGGCTATTCTAACAAATGCTGGTTTTTTGAATGCATAACGATAAAGATCTCTCTACGTGGCAGACGTTTCGCCGACTATGGCCAACCATAGCGCCTTTTAAATCGGGTCTGATCGTGGCGGGTATAGCGTTAATCCTGAACGCGGCCAGCGATACCTTCATGCTATCGCTCCTTAAGCCATTACTGGATGATGGTTTTGGTAAAACGGATCGCTCGGTGCTGCTGTGGATGCCGCTGGTGGTCATTGGACTAATGGTTCTTCGCGGATTCACCAGCTATGTCTCCAGCTACTGCATCTCATGGGTATCAGGCAAAGTGGTCATGACCATGCGTCGCCGCCTGTTTGGCCATATGATGGGCATGCCGGTCTCCTTTTTTGATAAACAGTCTACAGGTACGCTGTTGTCACGTATTACCTATGATTCAGAGCAGGTCGCATCATCGTCCTCCGGCGCGCTGATCACCGTGGTACGTGAAGGGGCTTCAATTATTGGCCTGTTTATCATGATGTTCTATTACAGCTGGCAGCTGTCATTGATCCTGATTGTACTGGCGCCAATTGTTTCAGTGGCGATTCGTATAGTTTCCAAGCGTTTTCGTAGCATCAGTAAAAATATGCAAAACACCATGGGTCAGGTTACGACCAGTGCGGAGCAGATGCTGAAAGGCCACAAAGAAGTTCTGATTTTTGGTGGTCAGGAAGTTGAAACTAAGCGCTTTGATAAAGTCAGCAATAAGATGCGTTTGCAGGGCATGAAGATGGTTTCCGCCTCTTCTATCTCCGATCCTATCATCCAGTTGATTGCGTCTCTGGCTCTGGCCTTCGTGTTGTATGCAGCCAGCTTCCCAAGCGTAATGGAAAACCTGACTGCAGGGACAATTACGGTTGTCTTCTCGTCAATGATCGCGCTGATGCGTCCGTTGAAATCGCTGACCAACGTCAACGCGCAGTTCCAGCGCGGTATGGCGGCCTGCCAGACCTTATTTACGATTCTGGATAGCGAGCAGGAAAAAGATGAAGGTACACGCGAAATCGAACGCGCTACCGGCAATCTCGAATTCCGCAACGTGACATTCACCTATCCGGGACGTGAAGTACCTGCGCTGCGCAACATCAACCTGAGTATCCCAGCGGGGAAAACCGTTGCCCTGGTTGGCCGTTCGGGTTCCGGGAAATCCACTATCGCCAGCTTGATCACGCGCTTCTATGATATTGATGAAGGGCAGATTCTGATGGACGGACACGATCTACGTGAATATACCCTGGCATCCCTGCGCGATCAGGTCGCGTTGGTTTCGCAGAATGTGCACCTGTTTAACGATACGGTTGCCAACAACATCGCCTACGCGCGTACCGATTTGTACAGCCGTGAGCAGATCGAAAAAGCGGCGAAAATGGCTTACGCCATGGATTTCATCAATAAGATGGACAATGGCCTGGATACGGTGATTGGCGAAAACGGCGTCCTGCTATCTGGTGGTCAGCGCCAGCGTATCGCTATTGCCCGCGCCTTGTTGCGTGACAGTCCGATTCTGATCCTTGATGAAGCAACGTCGGCACTCGATACCGAGTCTGAACGCGCAATTCAGGCTGCTCTGGATGAGCTTCAGAAAAACCGTACCTCCCTGGTGATTGCTCACCGCCTTTCTACCATTGAACAGGCGGATGAAATCATCGTGGTGGAAGACGGTATTATTGTTGAGCGTGGAACCCATAGCGAGCTGATTGAGCAGCGTGGGGTGTATGCACAATTACACAAAATGCAATTCGGTCAATGATCGCTCGAATCTGGTCTGGTGAGTCGCCGCTGTGGCGACTGTTACTCCCGCTCTCCTGGCTGTATGGCCTCGTGAGCGGGGGAATCCGCTTATGTTACAAGCTTGGGATTAAACGCGCGTGGCGTGCACCAGTCCCGGTTGTGGTGGTCGGAAACCTGACCGCGGGCGGCAATGGCAAAACGCCAGTGGTGATTTGGCTGGTTGAACAACTGCGTCAACGTGGGATTCGCGTGGGCGTGGTGTCGCGTGGTTATGGCGGGAAAGCGGCTGCTTACCCGCTGTTACTGACCGCAGATACCACTACGGCAGAAGCGGGTGATGAACCTGTGCTGATCGCCCAACGTACCGGCGTGCCCGTAGCGGTATCCCCGGTAAGATCGGATGCAGTCAAAGCCATTTTGGCCCAACACGATGTGCAGATTATTGTGACGGACGATGGGCTACAGCACTACCGTCTGGCGCGAGATGTTGAAATCGTGGTTATTGACGGAGAACGTCGGTTTGGCAATGGCTGGTGGCTTCCCGCGGGTCCCATGCGGGAACGCGCAGGCCGGCTTAAATCGGTGGATGCGACTATCGTTAACGGTGGCGTTGCGCAGCCAGGGGAAATCCCTATGCGACTTGAACCGGGGCTGGCCGTTAATTTACGTACGGGTGAACGCCGCGATGTGTCGCAGCTGTCCAATATTGTCGCCATGGCGGGCATTGGCCATCCACCGCGTTTTTTTGCCACGCTGGAAGCATGCGGTGCCAGCGTGCAAAAAAGTATTGCGCTGGCAGACCATCAGTCTCTGACCTACAGTGACGTCAGTGCGTTTGCAGACGCCGGGCAAACGCTGGTGATGACGGAAAAAGATGCGGTTAAGTGCCGTGCATTTGCCGATGAAAACTGGTGGTATTTACCTGTTGACGCTCATTTGTCAGGCGATCGGCCTGATATGTTGCTGGATAGCTTAATCTCGCTGACTCGCTAACTGATTCACGCTGCGGCAGCGAATCATTTATGAGGCCATAAATGTCGTTGCCGCGTCTTTCTTTAACGGATGCCCGTCATCTTCACCTTGCCGCTCAAGGGCTGCTGAAAAAAACACGCCGTCGGGCAACCCCAGCAGATATTCTTGCTACCATTTCGCGCATGTCGTTATTGCAAATCGATACCATCAATATTGTGTCGCGCAGCCCTTACCTGGTGCTGTTTAGTCGGTTGGGTGATTATTCGCCCCAGTGGCTGGATGACGCATTGCAGCGGGGCGAACTGATGGAATACTGGGCGCACGAGGCCTGCTTTTTGCCGCGTAGCGACTTTATGCTGATACGTCACCGCATGCTGGCCCCGGAGAAAATGGGCTGGAAGTATAAAGCGGAGTGGATGAAAGAACATGCGCATGAGATTGAGCAACTGCTCCAGCACATCCAGCATAACGGACCAGTACGCTCTGCCGATTTTGAGCATCTGCGCAAGGGGGCCAGCGGCTGGTGGGCATGGAAACCGCATAAGCGTCATCTTGAAGGCCTGTTCACCGCCGGGAAAGTGATGGTGGTGGAACGGCGTAATTTCCAGCGAGTGTATGATTTAACCCATCGCGTCATGCCGCACTGGGATGATGAACGCGACCGGCTTTCACAGGAAGAAGCTGAAAGCCTCATGCTGGATAACAGCGCCCGCAGTCTGGGGATTTTTCGCGAACAATGGCTGGCAGACTACTATCGCCTGAAGCGTCCGGCGCTAAAAAACTGGTGCAACGTACGTGCACAGCAGCAACAGATTATTCCTGTCGATGTCGAAGGGTTAGGAACCCTGTGGCTGCATAGCCACCTTCAGCCGCTGCTGGAGCAGGCATTGACGGGTAAATTAACGGCGACGCATAGCGCAGTATTATCACCCTTTGATCCGGTGGTCTGGGATCGTAAACGGGCAGAGCAGCTATTCGATTTTAGCTATCGGCTCGAATGTTACACGCCAGCACCGAAACGTCAGTATGGTTATTTCGTCTTGCCGCTGCTGCATCGCGGGCAGTTAGTTGGGCGGATGGATGCCAAAATGCACCGCAAAACGGGCGTACTGGAAGTGATTTCGCTGTGGTTACAGGATGGCGTCAAACCTGGGGTTACTCTGCAAAAAGGATTGTTTCAGGCGATTGATGATTTTGCCCGCTGGCAGCAGGCAACACGTGTGACGCTGGGACGCTATCCTGAAGGTTTATTTGCTGATGCACGCCATGGTTGGGAAATAGACCCAGCACGGTAAGCGATTATGTTAATATTTACGGATTCACAATCCGGTCCATCTGGAGGAACTATGGATCATCGTCTGCTTGAAATCATTGCCTGCCCGGTATGCAATGGCAAACTCTGGTTTAACCAGGAAAAACAGGAACTGATTTGTAAACTGGATAACCTTGCTTTCCCACTGCGTGATGGCATTCCCGTGTTACTGGAAACCGAAGCTCGCGTTCTGACTGCTGATGAGAGTAAATCATGAGTTTTGTGGTCATTATTCCTGCGCGTTATGCGTCCACACGTTTGCCGGGCAAGCCGCTGCTGGATATCAATGGCAAGCCGATGATCGTGCATGTGCTGGAGCGTGCGCGTGAATCTGGCGCTGAACGTATTATCGTTGCGACCGATCACGAAGATGTCGCTCGCGCGGTAGAAGCGGTGGGGGGTGAAGTATGCATGACCCGCGCCGATCACCAGTCCGGTACGGAGCGTCTGGCGGAAGTCGTCGAGAAATGTGGCTTTAGCGATGATACCGTTATTGTGAACGTACAGGGTGATGAGCCGATGATCCCGGCGGTCATTATTCGCCAGGTCGCTGAGAATCTAGCACAGCGCCAGGTCGGTATGGCGACCCTTGCTGCCCCGATTCACAGTGCGGAAGAGGCATTTAATCCGAATGCGGTGAAAGTCGTTCTGGACGCCGAAGGTTATGCACTCTATTTTTCACGCGCGACCATTCCGTGGGATCGCGACCGTTTCGCTAAAAGCCTGGAAACGGTGGGTGACACCTTCTTGCGACATCTGGGTATTTACGGCTATCGCGCCGGTTTTATCCGCCGTTATGTTAACTGGCAGCCCAGCCCGCTTGAGCATATTGAAATGCTGGAGCAACTACGTGTGCTGTGGTACGGCGAAAAAATTCATGTTGCCGTCGCCAAAGAAGTACCCGGTACCGGCGTAGACACTGCCGAAGATCTTGAGCGCGTTCGCGCCGAAATGCGTTAGTTTTTCTCACGGCACTCCCCTGAGGACGCGAATTTTTGGGAGGAGTGTCATATCGTTACGCTTTCCCGCCACTTTTCTTTTCATCAATTGATCTCATCCGGGTGACATCTGTCTGCACGACGCTCATTATGAAAGCAGTAGCATTTATGAGGGCAATCCGAAATGGAACAGTTGCGTGCCGAACTCAGTCATCTGTTGGGTGAAAAACTCAGTCGTATAGAATGC
Organism: Citrobacter sp. 506; assembly: GCF_050434985.1. Taxonomy (NCBI): domain Bacteria; kingdom Pseudomonadati; phylum Pseudomonadota; class Gammaproteobacteria; order Enterobacterales; family Enterobacteriaceae; genus Citrobacter; species Citrobacter sp. 506. The sequence goes on along the minus strand of NZ_JBNDJN010000001.1, from coordinate 1,319,825 downwards.
GTGAATGAAAAAGTGGATACGGCCCTGTGGTCACTGTACGACAGCCAGGGAAATCCGATGCCACTGATGGCGAGAAGTTTCACCACGCCGGGTATGGCGCAGCAGTTGGCATGGAAAACCTCCATGCTGGCGCGCAGTGGTACGGTGCGTATGCCCGTCATTTATGGGGTCTTAACCCACGAGGAACATCCCGGTCCTGATGTGCTACTGCTTGAGCGTTTACGTGGAGTGCCGGTGGAAGCGCCTGCCCGAACGCCCGAACGCTGGGAACATTTAAAAGATCAGATCGTAGAAGGTCTGCTGTCATGGCATCGGCAGGATAGTGCTGGCTGCGTGGGAATGGTGGATAACACGCAAGAGAATATCTGGCCATCCTGGTATCGTCAGCGGGTTGAGGTGCTGTGGACCACGTTAAATCAGTTCAACAATACCGGGCTAACGATGCAGGACAAGCGGATCCTGTTTCGCACCCGTGAGTGCTTACCTACCTTATTTGCAGGATTCAATGATAACTGCGTGCTGATCCACGGTAATTTCAGTTTACGTAGCATGCTCAAAGACGCCCGTAGCGATCAGCTTCTGGCTATGGTGGGACCGGGGTTGATGCTGTGGGCGCCAAGGGAATATGAACTGTTCCGCCTGATGGATAATGCGCTGGCGGAAAGCCTGCTTTGGCAATACCTGCAGCGCGCGCCAGTGGCGGAGTCATTCATCTGGCGGCGCTGGTTGTATGTGTTATGGGATGAAGTGACGCAATTGGTCAACACCGGACGCTTTAATCGTTCCAACTTTGACCTGGCAACGAAATCATTGCTGCCGTGGCTCGCATGATAAACATGTGAACATCTTATCAGGCAACATTCCTGTCAATGTTCCGATCCTTTCAGCCACTGCCAGATGCGTCCCAGGGTTTCGTAACCAACGCGATCGCTGTGCATCAACCAGACGGGTGAAGGTATAGCGCGCTCCCACGGATTAAGCGGTGAATCAATTGCTAACTGATTGGCTGGCGCTGGCAGCGGATGCAAGCCGGCCTGCTGGAAGAAGATCATCGCCCGCGGTAAGTGGGAGGCAGAGGTTACCAGCAGGAACGGCGCATTGCCGATGGCTTTCTTTACCGCTGCGGCTTCTTCTTCGGTATCTTTGGGGTGATCCAGGGTGATGATTTCATCGGCTGGCACCCCCAGCGACTGCGCTACGCGGGCGCCAGCTTCTGCGGTACTGACGTTATTCGTCTTTGCAGCAGCGCCGGTAAAGATGAGCTTCGATCCCGGGTTTGCGCGCCATAGGCGAATACCTTCATTCAGACGTGGAAGGCTGTTGCTGATCAGATTTGAACTCGGCGCCCACTGCGGATTCCAGGTATACCCTCCGCCCAGCACCACAATATATTCCACTTTTTGCGAACCTTGCCACGTTGGATAACTGTCCTCAATCGGTTTCAACAGGCTGTCGGCGACGGGCTGTAAACTAAGGAGTAACAGTGCCAGCCAACTCAGGCTAATACACACTTTCCCTGTTTTTTGAAAGCGACTGAACCAGACCAGCGCCAGGCCAATACCCATCATAATTAGCATCAGTGGCAGCGGCAGCATCATACCGCCAATCACTTTCTTCAGCGTAAAAAGCATCCTTTTTGGTTCCTTTTTTAACCATACAGCAGGGGATCTGCAGGGATATTACACCAGGAAGGTTCATTCTCGGCGTGGGTGTGACAAAATAGCGGTTTTACTTAGTCACCCTAAAGCCAGTATGCGGAGAGCCCGATGCGGGATCGCAATTTTGATGACATTGCAGAGAAGTTTTCCCGTAACATTTACGGCACCACCAAAGGTCAATTAAGACAGGCTATCCTTTGGCAGGATCTGGATCGATTACTGGAAACGTTCGGTGAGCAAAAACTGCACATTCTGGATGCCGGTGGTGGTGAAGGGCAAACGGCCATCAAAATGGCGGAACGAGGACATTTCGTCACATTATGCGATCTGTCTGGCGAGATGATCGCCCGAGCGCAACAGGCGGCAGAGGCAAAAGGTGTGAGCGGGAACATGCATTTTATACAATGCGCCGCTCAGGATGTTGCTTCGCATTTGGAAAGCCCGGTTGATCTGATATTGTTTCATGCTGTGCTGGAGTGGGTGACAGATCCGGTCAGCGTGTTGCAGACTCTGTGGTCAGTATTGCGTCCAGGCGGCGCGCTGTCGTTAATGTTCTACAATGCTAACGGTCTGTTGATGCATAACATGGTCGCAGGGAACTTTGACTATGTGCAGGTGGGGATGCCGAAACGTAAAAAACGCACGCTTTCACCGGACTACCCACGCGATCCGGGGCAGGTCTACCAGTGGCTGGACGAGATCGGTTGGCAGATAACCGGTAAAACGGGCGTCCGTGTGTTTCATGATTATCTGCGAGATAAACATAAACAGCATGACGACTTTGAAATGTTACTTGAGTTAGAAACGCGCTATTGCCGCCAGGAACCGTATATCAGCCTTGGGCGCTATATTCATGTCACCGCGATTAAAAGTTCGGCCCGAGCCGCAGATGCAAGGATAATTTATGAGTGAATTTTCCCAGACAGTCCCCGAACTGGTTGCCTGGGCCAGAAAAAATGACTTCTCCATCTCTCTGCCGGTAGACAGACTTTCGTTCCTGCTGGCGGTCGCGACCTTAAACGGTGAGCGACTTGACGGCGAGATGAGTGAAGGTGAGCTGGTGGATGCGTTCCGCCATGTGAGTGATGCGTTTGAGCAAACCAGCGAAACCATCGGCGTACGCGCCAACAACGCGATCAACGATATGGTGCGTCAACGTCTGCTGAACCGCTTTACCAGCGAGCAGGCGGAAGGCAACGCTATATATCGTTTAACGCCATTGGGAATTGGCATCACGGATTACTACATTCGTCAGCGCGAATTCTCTACGCTGCGTCTTTCAATGCAGCTGTCGATTGTTGCAGGTGAACTAAAGCGTGCGGCGGATGCGGCAGCGGAAGGTGGCGATGAGTTCCACTGGCATCGTAACGTCTACGCGCCATTGAAATACTCGGTGGCGGAGATTTTCGACAGTATCGATCTGACCCAGCGCATCATGGATGAACAGCAGCAGCAGGTAAAAGACGACATCGCACAGTTGCTTAATAAAGACTGGCGGGCGGCGATCTCCAGCTGTGAACTGCTGCTCTCTGAAACGTCTGGTACGCTGCGTGAACTGCAGGATACGCTGGAAGCGGCGGGGGATAAGCTACAGGCTCACCTGTTACACATCCAGGACGCCACGATGACGCATGACGATTTGCATTTCGTCGATCGGTTGGTGTTTGACTTACAAAGTAAGCTCGACCGCATTATCAGTTGGGGTCAGCAGTCCATTGATTTATGGATCGGCTACGATCGTCACGTGCATAAGTTTATCCGTACCGCGATCGATATGGATAAAAACCGCGTCTTTGCCCAGCGTCTGCGCCAGTCCGTGCAGACATACTTTGACGATCCGTGGGCGCTAACCTATGCCAACGCCGATCGTCTGCTGGATATGCGTGACGAAGAGATGGTGCTGCGTGACGAAGAGGTCACCGGCGAGCTTCCGGAAGATCTGGAATATGAAGAATTTAACGAGATCCGTGAACAGTTGGCGGCGATCATCGAAGAACAGCTAGCTATCTACAAATCCAGACAAACACCACTGGATCTCGGTTTGGTCGTGCGCGAGTATCTGGCGCAATACCCACGTGCGCGTCATTTCGACGTCGCGCGCATAGTTATCGATCAGGCGGTACGCCTTGGCGTAGCGCAAGCAGACTTCACCGGACTGCCAGCCAAATGGCAGCCGATTAATGATTACGGAGCCAAGGTACAGGCGCATGTCATTGACAAATATTGAACAAGTGATGCCGGTAAAGCTGGCGCAGGCGCTGGCGAATCCGTTATTTCCGGCGCTGGACAGCGCCTTACGTTCGGGCCGCCATATCGGTCTGGATGAACTGGATAATCATGCCTTCCTGATGGATTTTCAGGAATATTTTGAAGAGTTTTACAGCCGCTATAACGTGGAATTGATCCGTGCGCCGGAAGGGTTCTTCTACCTTCGCCCGCGTTCAACGACGCTCATTCCCCGTTCGGTCCTGTCTGAACTGGACATGATGGTCGGTAAAATTCTTTGCTATCTCTATCTCAGCCCGGAACGCCTGGCGAATGAAGGGATTTTTACCCAGCAAGAGTTGTACGACGAGCTGCTAACGCTGGCTGATGAAGCGAAGCTGCTGAAACTGGTGAACAATCGTTCAACCGGTTCGGATGTTGATCGCCAGAAGCTACAGGAAAAAGTTCGTTCTTCGCTAAACCGTCTGCGCCGTTTAGGCATGGTGTGGTTTATGGGTCACGACAGCAGCAAATTCCGTATTACGGAATCAGTCTTCCGCTTTGGCGCGGACGTGCGCAGCGGTGACGATCCGCGCGAAGCGCAGCGTCGCTTAATTCGTGATGGCGAAGCGATGCCGGTCGAGAACCGCCTGCAGCTCAACGATGAGCCCGAAGAGAATCAGCCGGACAGTGGAGAAGAAGAATAATGATTGAACGCGGTAAATTTCGCTCACTTACGCTGATTAACTGGAATGGTTTTTTTGCCCGTACATTCGACCTTGATGAACTGGTTACCACGCTGTCCGGCGGTAACGGTGCGGGTAAGTCCACCACCATGGCGGCATTTGTTACAGCGCTCATCCCGGACTTAACCCTGCTGCATTTCCGTAACACCACCGAAGCCGGTGCAACCAGTGGTTCACGTGATAAGGGCCTGCACGGTAAGTTGAAAGCGGGCGTCTGTTACTCAATGCTCGACGTCCTCAACTCGCGCCATCAGCGCGTGGTCGTGGGGGTGCGTCTGCAACAGGTTGCCGGTCGCGATCGTAAAGTGGATATCAAACCGTTTGCCATTCAGGGACTGCCGATGTCGGTGCAGCCAACCCAACTGGTGACGGAAACGCTGAATGAACGCCAGGCGCGCGTGCTGTCCCTCTCTGAGCTGAAAGAGAAGCTTGATGAGATGGAAGGCGTGCAGTTTAAACAGTTCAACTCAATCACCGATTATCACTCACTGATGTTCGATCTGGGCATCATCGCCCGTCGTCTGCGTTCCGCGTCTGACCGTAGTAAATTCTATCGTCTGATTGAAGCCTCGCTGTACGGCGGGATCTCCAGTGCCATTACCCGTTCACTGCGTGACTACCTGCTGCCGGAAAACAGCGGCGTACGTAAAGCCTTCCAGGATATGGAAGCTGCGCTGCGTGAAAACCGCATGACGCTGGAAGCGATTCGCGTAACTCAGTCTGACCGTGATCTGTTTAAGCATTTGATCAGCGAAGCGACCAACTATGTGGCCGCGGATTATATGCGTCACGCCAACGAACGTCGTATCCATCTTGATAAAGCGCTGGAATATCGTCGTGAGCTGCATACTTCACGTAAGCAGCTGGCCGCTGAGCAGTATAAGCACGTGGATATGGCGCGCGAACTGGGCGAGCATAACGGCGCGGAAGGCGATCTGGAAGCTGATTACCAGGCCGCGAGCGATCACCTGAATCTGGTGCAAACCGCGCTGCGTCAGCAGGAAAAAATTGAACGCTACGAAGCGGATCTTGAAGAACTGCAGGTCCGTCTCGAAGAACAAAATGAGGTGGTCGCGGAGGCCGTTGACCGCCAGGATGAAAACGAAGCCCGCGCAGAAGCCGCGGAACTGGAAGTGGATGAGCTGAAAAGCCAGCTTGCCGATTATCAGCAAGCGCTGGACGTCCAGCAAACGCGAGCCATCCAGTATACCCAGGCGATCCAGGCGCTGAATCGGGCGAAAGAGCTCTGCCATTTACCGGATCTGACCGCCGACAGCGCTGCTGAATGGCTGGAAACCTTCCAGGCTAAAGAGCAGGAAGCCACTGAAAAACTGCTGACGCTGGAACAAAAAATGAGCGTGGCGCAAACCGCGCACAGCCAGTTCGAACAGGCTTATCAGCTGGTGGCGGCTATCAATGGCCCGCTGGCGCGTGGTGAAGCCTGGAGCGTGGCGCGTGAACTGCTACGAGAAGGCGTTGAACAGCGCCACCTGGCGGAACAGGTTCAGCCGTTGCGTATGCGACTTAGCGAGCTGGAGCAGCGTCTGCGCGAACAGCAAGACGCAGAGCGTCTGCTGGCTGAATTCTGCAAGCGTCAGGGTAAACAGTTCGATATCGATGAGCTGGAAGCGCTGCACCAGGAACTGGAAGCACGCATCGCCGCCTTGTCGGACAGCGTCTCTTCTGCCAGCGAACAGCGTATGACGTTGCGTCAGGAGCAGGAACAGCTGCAGTCTCGTATCCAGCATCTGATGAAACGTGCGCCTGTCTGGCTGGCCGCGCAGAATAGCCTGAATCAGCTTAGCGAGCAGTGTGGCGAAGAGTTTACCTCAAGCCAGGACGTGACCGAGTATCTGCAACAACTGCTGGAGCGCGAGCGTGAAGCCATTGTTGAGCGTGATGAAGTCGGTGCGCGCAAAAATGCAGTTGATGAAGAGATTGAACGTTTAAGTCAGCCGGGCGGGGCGGAAGATCAGCGTCTGAACGCGCTGGCGGAGCGCTTCGGTGGCGTTCTGCTGTCAGAAATCTATGACGACGTTAGCCTTGAAGATGCGCCGTACTTCTCTGCGCTGTACGGTCCTTCGCGTCATGCCATCGTGGTGCCGGATCTGTCGCTGATTACCGAGCAGCTTGATGGGCTGACGGATTGTCCGGAAGATCTCTATTTCATCGAAGGGGATCCGCAGTCGTTTGATGACAGCGTTTTCAGCGTTGATGAGCTGGAAAAAGCAGTAGTGGTGAAAACCGCCGAGCGTCAGTGGCGTTATTCCCGCTTCCCGACGGTGCCGATTTTTGGCCGTGCAGCGCGCGAAAGCCGTATCGAAACCCTGCATGCCGAGCGTGAAGGGCTGTCTGAACGTTTCGCAACGCTCTCCTTTGACGTCCAGAAAACCCAGCGTCTGCATCAGGCGTTCAGTCGTTTCATTGGCAGTCATTTGTCGGTGGCGTTTGAAGCCGATCCGGAAGCGGAAATTCGCCAACTGAATGGCCGTCGCGTTGAACTGGAACGGGCGCTGACCAATCATGAAAATGATAATCAGCAAAGCCGTATGCAGTTTGAGCAGGCGAAAGAGGGGGTCTCCGCTCTTAACCGCCTTCTCCCGCGTTTGAATCTGCTGGCGGATGACACGCTGGCCGATCGCGTGGACGAAATTCGTGAGCGCCTGGATGAAGCCCAGGAAGCAGCGCGTTTTGTACAGCAACATGGCAACCAGTTAGCCAAACTGGAACCGATTGTTTCGGTCCTGCAAAATGACCCTGAGCAGTTTGAACAACTGAAGGAAGACTACGCGTATTCCCAGCAGATGCAGCGCGATGCGCGTCAGCAAGCTTTTGCTCTGACCGAAGTGGTGCAGCGCCGGGCGCACTTTAGCTATTCCGACTCTGCTGAAATGCTTAGCGGCAACAGCGATCTGAACGAAAAACTGCGTGAGCGCCTGGAACTGGCGGAAGCTGAACGTACCCGCGCCCGTGAAGCGCTACGCAGTCACGCCGCACAGTTAAGCCAGTACAACCAGGTCATGGCGTCGCTGAAAAGCTCCTATGACACCAAAAAAGAGCTGCTTAACGATTTACAACGTGAACTGCAGGATATTGGCGTTCGTGCGGACAGCGGTGCCGAAGAGCGCGCGCGTATTCGTCGTGATGAACTGCATGCGCAGCTCAGCAATAACCGTGCGCGCCGTAACCAACTGGAAAAAGCGTTGACCTTCTGCGAAGCGGAGATGGAAAACCTGACCCGCAGGCTGCGCAAGCTGGAACGTGATTATTTTGAAATGCGCGAGCAGGTGGTTACCGCGAAAGCCGGATGGTGTGCGGTGATGCGGATGGTGAAAGATAACGGCGTTGAACGCCGCCTGCACCGTCGTGAGCTGGCGTATCTTTCCGGTGATGAACTGCGCTCGATGTCGGATAAGGCGCTTGGTGCGCTGCGCCTGGCGGTTGCGGATAACGAACACCTGCGTGATGTACTGCGCATGTCTGAAGATCCAAAACGTCCAGAGCGTAAAATTCAGTTCTTTGTCGCGGTTTATCAGCATCTGCGTGAACGTATTCGCCAGGATATCATCCGTACCGACGATCCGGTTGAAGCGATCGAACAGATGGAAATTGAGCTGAGCCGTCTGACGGAAGAATTAACGTCTCGCGAACAGAAACTGGCGATCAGCTCTCGCAGCGTGGCGAATATCATTCGTAAGACCATTCAGCGCGAACAGAACCGTATTCGCATGCTGAACCAGGGGCTGCAAAGCGTGTCGTTTGGCCAGGTAAACAGCGTTCGTCTGAACGTCAACGTACGCGAGACGCATGCTACCTTGCTGGACGTACTTTCCGAACAGCATGAGCAGCACCAGGATCTGTTTAACAGCAATCGTCTGACCTTCTCTGAAGCGCTGGCGAAGTTGTATCAGCGTCTGAATCCGCAGATTGATATGGGGCAACGTACGCCGCAAACCATCGGTGAAGAACTGCTGGATTACCGTAACTATCTGGAAATGGAAGTTGAAGTTAACCGTGGCTCTGACGGCTGGCTGCGTGCTGAATCTGGCGCGCTGTCAACCGGTGAAGCGATCGGGACCGGGATGTCTATTCTGGTGATGGTTGTGCAAAGCTGGGAAGACGAAGGGCGTAGACTGCGCGGGAAAGATATTTCTCCTTGCCGTCTGCTGTTCCTTGATGAAGCTGCGCGACTTGATGCACGCTCTATCGCGACCCTGTTTGAACTGTGCGAGCGTCTGCAAATGCAGCTGATTATCGCAGCCCCAGAAAACATTAGCCCGGAGAAAGGCACCACCTACAAACTGGTGCGTAAAGTCTTCCAGAACACCGAACACGTTCACGTGGTAGGTCTGCGCGGGTTTGCGCCTCAGTTACCTGAGCCGCTGCCTGGCACCGAAGATGCCTCCTCGCAGGCAAGCTAAATAAAAGGCGGCTAAATGGCCGCCTTCTTTTCTTCCGAAAATTCTCAATAACTGGTGTAATTTCTTTAAACTTCTTTACATTAGGTTAGGCAAAAATTTTTTCATGTTTATATACTAAAGGTAAGCCTAACGCGTCACAGGCTTGCTCGTCATACTTCAGCTTGTATTGGCGTTTTACAGGTTCGGCCCCGCCAAAATAAGGGGAAGACATACGGCCTGGCTACTCAAAGTATGATAAAAAACAGGGGGCAAGGGATGTTGCTTAATAAAATGTGTGGTCGTCGGCTGTCGGCAATTAGTTTGTGCCTGGCCGTAACATTCGCTCCACTGTTCAATGCGCAGGCCGATGAGCCTGAAATGATCCCTGGCGATAGCTCAGCGACCGTCAGTGAACAGCCAACAGCGTTATCGCAGCCGCAGGCTCAATCTTCCGCGACGGCTATCATGGCAGGTATCCAACCGCTGCCCGAGGGCGTGTCAGTTGATAAAGCCCGCGCCGAATTACAATCTCAACTTCCAGCGGGCTTCACACCGGTTTATATGAGCCAACTGGAACTGCTGTATGCCGCACGCGAAATGAAACCGATGTGGGAAAATCGTGATGCGGTAAAAGCCTTTCAGCAACAGTTAGCTGAAGTGGCGATTGCCGGCTTTCAGCCGCAGTTCACCACCTGGGTCGCTTTACTGACTGACCCGGCAGTAACCGGTCAGGCGCGAGATATCGTGCTCTCAGATGCGATGATGGGGTATCTGCACTTTATTGCCAACATCCCCGTCAAAGGCAATCGCTGGCTCTATAGCGATAAGCCCTATGCGCTGACGACGCCGCCGATTTCCGTGATCAACCAATGGCAAGTCGCGCTGGATAACGGTCAACTGACTTCGTTTGTCGCCAGCCTGGCACCGCAACATCCGCAGTACGCAGCCATGCATGAATCGCTGCTCAAGCTGGTGGGCGATACGCGGCCCTGGCCGCAACTGACCAGTACCGCGACGCTGCGTCCGGGGGAGTGGAGTAACGACATCCCTGCGCTGCGTGAAATTTTGCGCCGTACCGGGATGCTGGAGTCTGTTGTCAGTACGGCTGCCAAAGAAGGCCGTAGCGCTTACGATCGTGAACTTGTTGACGCGGTTAAGCGGTTTCAGACGTGGCAGGGGCTTGGGGCCGATGGCGCGATTGGCCCTGCCACGCGTGACTGGCTGAACGTGACGCCCGCTCAACGTGCGGGCGTACTGGCGTTAAATATTCAGCGCTTGCGCCTGCTGCCGGGTACGCTGTCTACCGGTATTATGGTGAATATTCCTGCCTACTCGCTGGTGTATTATCAAAACGGCAATCAGGTGCTGGCCTCGCGCGTTATCGTCGGACGTCCCGATCGTAAAACGCCGATGATGAGCAGTGCGCTGAATAACGTGGTCGTTAACCCGCCGTGGAACGTGCCGCCGACGCTGGCCCGGAAGGATATTCTGCCTAAGGTTTGGAATGACCCGGGGTATCTTGAGCGTCACGGCTATACCGTAATGCGCGGCTGGAACAGCAAAGAGACGATAGATCCGTGGCAGGTTGACTGGGCCACCATCACCGCCTCCAATCTGCCGTTCCGGTTCCAGCAGGCTCCGGGAGCGCGTAACTCGCTCGGACGCTATAAATTCAATATGCCGAGTTCGGATGCTATTTATCTGCACGATACGCCGAACCACACTCTGTTCCAGAAGGATTCGCGGGCGTTAAGCTCCGGCTGCGTGCGCGTGAACAAGGCATCTGAGCTGGCGAATATGCTGCTACAGGATGCGGGGTGGAATGATACGCGCATCTCGGATGCCCTGAAGCAAGGGGATACAAGGTACGTGAATATTCGCCAGAATATCCCCGTCAACCTCTACTATCTGACCGCATTTGTTGGCCCGGATGGTCGCACGCAGTATCGTACAGATATTTACAATTACGATCAGACAGCGCGATCCAGTGCACAAATTGTGTCAAAAGCTGAACAATTAATCAGATAAATGAAGCAGTTCGAGGAAAATAATTGTCGTAAGTTATGCTGGAAACGGGGCGAAATGGCTGCAAGCCCCGTATTTCCTGGGGTTGGGAGCCTTGACGTGGACTACTTAGCCAGATAAGGTTTCCCGCGTGCGCTAGAGCATACATACGATAACATTGACCTTGTAGACCTTAAAACCATGGACAAATTTGACGCTAATCGCCGCAAACTGCTGGCGCTTGGTGGTATTGCCCTCGGCGCTGCCATCCTGCCTACGCCTGCGTTTGCTACACTCTCTACCCCACGTCCGCGCATTTTGACTCTGAATAACCTGCATACCGGTGAGTCAATAAAAGCAGAGTTTTTTGATGGCAGGGGCTATATTCAGGACGAATTAGCTAAACTTAATCACTTTTTCCGTGATTTTCGTGCGAATAAAGTGAAATCCATCGATCCGGGATTGTTCGATCAACTCTTCCGTCTGCAGGGCCTGCTGGGCACGCGTAAACCCGTACAGCTTATTTCTGGTTACCGCTCTATTGATACCAATAATGAATTACGTGCGCACAGCCGCGGTGTGGCAAAGAAAAGCTACCACACGAAAGGGCAGGCCATGGATTTCCATATTGAAGGCATCGCATTAAGTAATATTCGCAAAGCTGCGTTATCTATGCGCGCAGGTGGTGTAGGATACTACCCACGCAGTAACTTTGTGCATATTGACACCGGACCGGCGCGTCATTGGTGATCCATAAGCTTAATGAAACAGGAGCCGTATGAACTATCGTATTATTCCGGTCACTGCATTCGCCCAGAACTGCTCGTTAATCTGGTGTGAGCAAACCCGTCTGGCTGCGCTGGTCGATCCCGGCGGCGATGCTGAGAAAATCAAACAGGAAGTCGATGCCAGTGGCCTGACGCTAATGCAGATCCTGCTCACCCATGGTCATCTTGATCACGTAGGTGCGGCGGCTGAACTGGCACAGCATTATGGTGTACCGGTTATTGGTCCGGAAAAAGAAGATGAGTTCTGGTTACAAGGACTTCCTGCTCAGAGTCGCATGTTTGGCCTGGGCGATTGTGAGCCGCTGACGCCCGATCGCTGGTTGAATGAAGGCGACCGGGTAAGCGTGGGTAACGTGACGTTGCAGGTACTGCATTGCCCGGGTCACACGCCGGGACATGTGGTCTTCTTTGATGAACAATCAAAGCTACTGATTTCTGGTGACGTGATTTTCAAAGGCGGCGTAGGGCGCAGCGATTTTCCTCGCGGAGATCATAGTCAATTGATTGATTCGATTAAACGTAAACTGTTGCCGTTGGGCGATGACGTGACGTTTATTCCGGGTCACGGCCCACTTTCGACGTTGGGCAACGAACGGCTACATAATCCGTTCCTGCAGGATGAAATGCCAGTCTGGTAACACCGCAGATAAATGAAAAAGGCCGCTATTGCGGCCTTTTTAGTACGCGATAGATTACAGTACTGCGACAATCGCTTCGCACAGCGGCGCCATGTTATCTGGCGTCATTCCTGCTACGTTCACACGTCCGGAAGCGACGGCATAGACACCAAACTCTTCACGCAGACGCAGAACCTGCTCTTTGGTCAGGCCGCTGAATGAGAACATGCCGTTCTGTTTGATGATAAAGCTGAAATCGCGGTTCGCACCTTTCTCTTGCAGCGTATTCACAAACAGCAAACGCATGCGTTGGATGCGTTGACGCATATCAGTCAGTTCCTGCTCCCAGATAGCGCGCAGGGCATCGTTGCTCAGGATGGTTGCCACAACCGACGCACCGTGTGCTGGTGGGTTGGAATAGTTGGCACGAATGACGGATTTCATCTGGCTAAACGCGCGGTCGACGGTTTCAGCATCGGCTGCAACCAGCGTACAGGCGCCTACGCGCTCATTGTACAGACCAAAGTTCTTGGAGTAGGAGCTGGCGACGATCAGCTCTTTGTGCAGCGCAGCGAATGCGCGCAGACCTTCTGCATCTTCTTCCAGACCGCGGGCAAAACCCTGGTATGCGAAGTCAAACAGCGGCAACCAACCTTTTTCGACAGAAAGCTGAGCCAGCGTTTGCCACTGCTCCAGCGTAGGATCGATACCGGTTGGGTTATGGCAGCAGCCGTGGAATAACACCACGTCGCCAGCCTGCGCTTCGCTGAGGCTTGCCAGCAGCGCATCAAAGTCTAATGAGTGGTTCGCGGCATCGTAATAGTTGTATTCACGAACTTCCAGACCGGCAGAGTTAAAGACGCTCTTATGGTTTGGCCAGCTTGGATTGCTCACCCATACGCGTTTAGCTGAGGTGTTTTTTGCCAGGAAATCAGCGGCCACACGCAGTGCGCCAGTGCCGCCAGGAGTCTGTGCTGTACGCGCACGTTTGTCGTTGATAAGCGAACTTTCTTTACCAAACAGTAATTCCTGAGTGCAGCGACCAAACTCTGGAATACCGTCGATGCCAAGGTAATTTTTGGTGGTTTCATTTTCCAGAATATATTGCTCGGCTTTTTTAACGCTGGTCAGTACCGGCGTTTTGCCTGTCTCATCTTTATATACACCGATCCCAAGGTTTATTTTTCCTGGGCGGTCATCGGCACGAAACAAATCAGCCAGACCCAAAATGGGGTCGGCAGGAGCGGCAGTAATGTTCTCAAACATGACGAGGTTCCATAGTGATTACAGAAGGGAAGTCCGCTATCAGGTTAACGGTAGATTTACAAAATGCCAACCGTTACTGACGAAAAGCCGAGGTGTTTTTTTAAGACGCAAGAATCCGCTAGCAGAGATAAAAAAACAGGACCGAAGTCCTGTTTTTTAGGCATTTAACAAAGAGGTCTGCTATTAGAACTGGTAAACGATACCCACTGCAACGGTGTCGTCAGAGCCTACGCCCAGTTTGTTGTCAGAATCGATCTGGTTGATGATGTAATCAACATAGGTGGACATGTTTTTGTTGAAGTAGTAAGTCGCACCCACTTCGAAGTAGTTCACCAGATCTACGTCGCCGATTCCTTCGATGTCCTTACCTTTAGATTTGGTATAGGCGAGGGACGGACGCAGGCCGAAGTCGAACTGGTACTGAGCAACCAACAGGACGTCTTCAGTTTTGTTAGCATAACCGTTAGCGATACGGGTTGCGTTACGGGTTTCGCTGTAGTTCGCCGCCAGGTAGATGTTGTTAGCATCGTATTTCAAGCCGGTCGCCCACTGCTCAGCTTTGTCGCCGTGGCCGCGCAGAAGTGGGTTTTGCTGGGCATCGGTACGATCAGCTGCACCATACGCACCTACGATACCAAAACCTTCGAATTCGTAGCTAACAGAGCCGCCAACGCCATCACCGTTAGAGCGACGAACGTCATCACGCTCGTTTTTGCCCAGGTACTGAACAGCGAAGTTCAGGCCTTCAACCAGGCCGAAGAAGTTAGAGTTACGGTAAGTTGCGAGACCGCCGTTACGCTGGGAGAAGAACTGGTCGGAAGCAGCAGTGTCACCACCGAATTCTGGCAGCATATCGGTGTAACCCAGAGCATCGTAAACGACGCCGTAGTTACGACCGTAATCGAAGGAGCCTGCGTCACCAAATTTCAGACCGGCAAACGCCAGACGGGTTTTGTTGCCATTCTGAGCATCATCACCGCCTTCAGAGTTATTGCCGCTGAACTGGTATTCCCACTGGCCGTAACCGGTCAGTTGGTCGTTAATCTGAGTTTCCCCTTTGAAACCAAGACGGGCGTAAGTCTGATCGCCATTAGGTGCGTAGGCATTGTCACCGTTGTGCTTGGAAAAATAGTGCAGACCTACTGCTTTACCGTACAGGTCTACTTTGTTGCCATCTTTGTTATAGATTTCTGCAGCGTTAGCTGCCCCGGCTACCAGCAGAGCAGGGATAACCACTGCCAGAATATTGCGCTTCATCATTATTTATTACCCTCATCGGTTTTTATATGACACCTGCCACTGCCGCCAATAATTTCCGTCAATAAAAATTTACGGAACTATTGATGAGAGTTTGGTGTCTTTATGTGTCTGACAGGCATCTTTCCATTCAAACTATCGTTTCGCTACCGTCAAAGTGCTACAAATATAAAGATTTGGTTTCAAAAAGAAAAAGTGTGTAACAAAATGTTATTTTTGTGCAACTTTGTGAACAACTTCAAATTTCAGATGTCCGTGCGCTAAAAATCACCACTTCTATTTCTATTTATATGATTTTCTTATATTTAATTTAGATAAACTCCTTTTTTCTCTGTTCTGCCATAAAGTTCATGGTTTACAGATAGCTATTTCTGGACGTCTGGAATGCCGTGCAAATGGTCAGAAAATGTACTATCTAATCAGAAAATGCTAATCCACAATAAAAATGCTGATTATTTTTTGTTCAAATATGTTGCGGTGAAATATTACGTAACAGGAAGGGGGAAGGCGAAGGGTTGTGTTAAACGCGGGAGGGGGATCCCAAAACGTGAAGCGGTGACAAAAAAAAGCCAGCAATGCTGGCTTTTGTATCAAAAATGCAGGGTTAGAACGTGGCGTTACGCGGGGTACGCGGGAACGGAATAACGTCACGGACGTTCTGCACGCCGGTCACGTAAGCGATCAAACGCTCAAAGCCCAAACCGAAGCCGGAATGTGGAACGGTACCGTAGCGACGCAGGTCGCGATACCACCAGTAATCTTCTTTGTTCAGACCCATTTCCAGCATACGGGCATCCAGTACGTCCAGACGCTCTTCACGCTGAGAACCACCGATGATTTCACCGATTCCCGGAGCCAGGACGTCCATTGCTGCAACGGTTTTACCGTCTTCGTTAAGGCGCATATAAAACGCTTTGATATCTTTCGGGTAGTTTTTAACGACGACCGGCGCTTTAAAGTGCTCTTCAGCAAGATAACGTTCGTGCTCAGAAGAGAGATCCACACCCCAGTAAACCGGGTTTTCGAACTGTTTGCCGCATTTTTCCAGAATGCTTACCGCGTCGGTGTAATCCACCTGCGCGAAGTCAGCCTCAATGAAACGTTCCAGGCGTGAAATCGCGTCTTTGTCGACACGTTCGGCGAAGAATTTCATATCATCCGCACGCTCAGCCAGTACGGCTTTGAACGCGTACTTCAGCATCGCTTCAGCCAGGCCTGCAACATCGTTCAGGTCGGCGAAAGCCACTTCCGGTTCCAGCATCCAGAACTCTGCCAGGTGACGACTGGTATTAGAGTTTTCTGCACGGAACGTCGGGCCAAAGGTATAAATTTTGGACAGAGCACAGGCGTAGGTTTCGCCGTTCAGCTGACCGGAAACGGTCAGGAAAGCTTCTTTACCAAAGAAGTCTTTGTCGAAATCGACTTTGCCCTGATCGTTACGCGGCAGGTTTTCCAGATCCAGCGTAGACACGCGGAACATTTCACCGGCACCTTCCGTATCGGAAGCGGTGATCAGCGGAGTCGATACCCAAAAGAAACCCTGCTCATGGAAGAAGCGATGCAGCGCTTGCGCCAGCGTATGACGTACACGCGCGACGGCACCAATCATGTTGGTACGTGGGCGCATGTGCGCCACTTCACGCAGATACTCAATGCTGTGACGCTTAGCCGCCATTGGATAGGTATCAGGATCTTCAACCCAGCCGGCTACTTCAACCTCAGTGGCCTGAATTTCAAAGCTCTGTCCTTGTCCAGGAGATGCAACGACTTTACCCGTTACGATAACTGAACAACCCGTCGTCAGGCGCAGTACGTCCTGATTGTAATTGGGCAGAGAATTATTGATGACGGCCTGTACAGGATCAAAGCAGGAACCGTCATAAACGGCGAGGAAGGAGATGCCAGCTTTTGAATCTCGGCGGGTACGCACCCATCCGCGCACGGTGACTTCGCTGTCAACGGCTACGCGGCCCTGGAGTACGTCGGCTACAGGCACAACGCTCATAATATTCTCTCTGTTAATAGTCGGATATATAAACACATGTCCACCCGTAATGGGGGGGATACCTATGTTACCTGGCATCTGCAATCAGACAAGCAGAATTCGTAGCTGGAGTGAAAGATTTCGGAAATTAGCGTGAAAAGGGAGCCAAACTGGCTCCCTGGAAGGTTTAACTGGCTTTTTTAATATGCGGCAAATCGAAGGCTTTGCGTAGCGCGCGCACGAACGCTTTATCGTGGCAGATGGTTTTACCCGGGCTATCAGATAACTTCGCCACAGGTTTGCCGTTACATTCCACCAGCTTGATTACAATATTGAGCGGCTTAACCTGGGGAATATCACAGGTTAAACGTGTGCCAATACCAAAACTCAACTGCACACGAGAAGAGAAGTGGCGGTAGAGCTCAATCGCTTTTTTCAAATCGAGGTTATCTGAAAACACCAGCGTTTTGCTCAGCGGATCAATGCCCAGTTTTTCATAATGGGCGATGGCTTTTTCACCCCATTCCACCGGGTCGCCTGAGTCATGGCGTAAACCCTGATAGCGGGTCGCAAACTCGACGCCAAAGTCGCGTAAAAACGCATCCATGGTGATGCAATCGGTCAGCGCAATGCCGAGTTGGTCAGGATATTCATTTAACCAGGCGGCCAGGGCAACGCGCTGGCTGGTGGCAAGCTCAGGGCTGATTTGCTGATGAGCTTGGAACCACTCATGCGCCTGCGTGCCCATTGGGGTTAATGACAGGCGGCGGGCCAGATCGTAGTTACTGGTGCCGACAAACCAAGGCTCTCGCTGCAGGCGTTTAACAATAGCCTGCTGTACTTCACGTGAAAAACGACGACGCGTACCGAAATCCATCAGATGGAAGCGGGACATATCGACATCTTTCGTTAAAGCAGAGAATTCTACTAGTTTGCTTTCCAGCTCATCGAGTGCCTGCGGGACGCCTGATTCGGGCGAACGGTAACGGTGTACCATCTCACTGATAACCGCTAGCAGCGGGACTTCCCACATGATCACTTCACGCCACGGCCCGGTTAAGCGGATGTTCAGCTTACCGTTATCATTGGTGACGCAAACCTGTTCCGGGTTATAGCGGAAATCACGTAACCAGGTGAGGTAATCAGCTTTAAAGAAAGGCAGGTCGGAGAGCCACTGGTACTCGTCCTCCTGCAGTCGCAGGTGTTGCATAGCATTCACCTGCTCACGAATAGAATCGGCATAAATACCGAGCAGGTCATCGCCACGGCAACGAAATTCAGCCGCTACTTGTACATCATAGTAGTGGTGAAAAACGGCTTGCTGCATATGCAACTTATAAGCGTCTGTATCCAGCAGCGAGTGCAGAACAGGAGAAGCGAATTGTGTCATAGGTGCGCAGTAGCATCCTCTCACGGGAGCGTTTAGTACAATAAACAACTAAGAAAACCGCTGGAGTATACCTTGTTTAGCGATTTATTGAACCCCGATCACACCATAAGCTGTCTTTCTGGTCGAGGGCAATTCGTGCCGCGTGTTATAAAAATGTAGCAAAAAGGGTGTTTGTACCTGAAAAGATGAACATTCTGCGTAGCGCGATTTACGCAACAGGAATAGACTGAAGCCGAGACTCTACCAAAGATGCTAAAGGTTTTTTTATGACACAACAGCCACAAGCCAAATACCGTCACGACTATCGTGCGCCGGATTACCAGATTACTGATATTGACTTGACCTTTGACCTGGATGCTGAAAAAACCGTGGTCACCGCCGTGAGCCAGGCTGTCCGTCATGGCGCGTCCGATGCGCCCCTGCGCCTGAATGGTGAAGATCTGACCCTGGTGTCGATCCACGTGAACGACGAGCCGTGGGCAGAGTATAAAGAAGAAGAGGGCGCTCTGGTCATCAGTCAACTGCCGGAACGTTTTACGCTGCGTATCGTGAATGAAATTAGCCCGGCGGCCAATACCGCGCTGGAAGGACTGTACAAGTCCGGCGACGCGCTGTGCACCCAGTGTGAAGCGGAAGGGTTCCGCCATATTACCTGGTATCTCGACAGGCCGGATGTCCTGGCGCGTTTTACCACCAAAATTATCGCCGATAAAACCCAATATCCGTTCCTGCTCTCCAACGGTAACCGCGTGGCGCAGGGGGAACTGGAAAATGGTCGTCACTGGGTACAGTGGCAGGATCCGTTCCCGAAACCGTGTTATCTGTTTGCGCTGGTAGCCGGTGATTTCGACGTCCTGCGCGACACCTTTACCACCCGTTCCGGGCGTGAAGTGTCGCTGGAACTGTACGTCGATCGCGGCAACCTGGACCGCGCGCCGTGGGCGATGACCTCGCTGAAAAACTCCATGAAATGGGATGAAGAGCGCTTTGGCCTCGAATATGACCTCGACATTTATATGATTGTCGCGGTCGATTTCTTCAACATGGGGGCGATGGAGAATAAAGGTCTGAACATCTTTAACTCCAAATATGTGCTGGCACGTACCGATACCGCCACCGACAAAGACTACCTCGATATTGAGCGCGTCATCGGTCACGAATATTTCCACAACTGGACCGGCAACCGCGTGACCTGTCGCGACTGGTTCCAGTTGAGCCTGAAAGAGGGGCTAACCGTGTTCCGCGATCAGGAGTTCAGTTCCGATCTCGGCTCACGCGCGGTAAACCGGATCAGCAATGTGCGCACCATGCGCGGCCTGCAGTTTGCCGAAGATGCCAGCCCAATGGCGCATCCTATCCGTCCGGATATGGTCATTGAAATGAACAACTTCTATACCCTGACCGTGTACGAAAAGGGCGCTGAAGTTATTCGTATGATCCACACCCTGCTCGGTGAGGCTAACTTCCAGAAAGGGATGCAGTTGTACTTTGAGCGTCATGACGGCAGCGCTGCAACCTGTGATGATTTCGTGCAGGCGATGGAAGATGCGTCCAACGTCGATCTTTCGCATTTCCGCCGCTGGTACAGTCAGTCCGGTACGCCGATTCTGACCGTGCGTGATGACTACAATCCATCCACTGAGCAGTACACGCTGACTATCAGCCAGCGCACGCCGGTCACGCCGGATCAGGCCGAAAAACAGCCGCTGCATATTCCTTTCGCCCTCGAGTTGTATGACAACGAAGGGAAAGTGATCCCGCTGCAAAAAGGCGGACACCCGGTGAATTCCGTACTCAATGTCACTCAGGCTGAGCAGACGTTTGTCTTCGATAACGTCTACTTCCAGCCGGTTCCGGCACTGCTGTGCGAATTCTCCGCACCGGTAAAACTGGAATACAAATGGAGCGATCAGCAACTGACCTTCCTGATGCGTCATGCGCGTAACGATTTCTCTCGTTGGGACGCGGCGCAAAGCTTGCTGGCGACCTATATTAAGCTCAACGTAGCCCGCCATCAGCAGGGACAGCCGCTGTCGCTGCCGGTACACGTGGCCGATGCATTCCGGGCGATTTTGCTGGATGAGAAAATCGATCCGGCACTGGCGGCAGAGATTCTGACGCTGCCTTCGGTGAATGAAATTGCTGAACTGTTCGACATCATCGATCCGGTGGCGATAACGGAAGTACGTGAAGCGTTAACTCGCACGCTGGCGGCCGAACTGGCTGATGAATTCCTCGCCATCTATAACGCTAATCATCTTGATGAGTACCGCGTTGAGCATGCCGATATTGGCAAGCGTACGCTACGTAATGCCTGCCTGCGTTTCCTGGCTTTTGGCGAAACCCATCTGGCCGACACGCTGGTCAGCAAGCAGTACCGTGAAGCAAACAATATGACCGATGCGCTGGCGGCGCTGTCCGCGGCAGTCGCGGCGCAACTGCCTTGCCGCGACACGCTAATGCAGGAGTATGACGATAAGTGGCATCATGACGGTCTGGTGATGGACAAATGGTTTATCCTGCAATCCACCAGCCCGGCGATAAACGTGCTGGAAACGGTACGTGGCTTACTGAAGCACCGTTCCTTCAGTATGAGTAACCCGAACCGAATCCGATCTCTGATTGGCGCCTTTGCGGGCAGCAACCCGGCGGCATTCCATGCGGAAGATGGCAGCGGCTATCAGTTCCTGGTCGACATGCTGACTGAACTCAATAGCCGTAACCCGCAGGTGGCGTCACGTCTGATTGAGCCGCTGATTCGCTTAAAACGGTATGATGCAAAACGTCAGACGCAGATGCGCGCGGCGCTGGAACAGCTGAAAGGTCTGGAGAATCTCTCCGGCGATCTGTTCGAGAAGGTAACCAAAGCGTTAGCCTGAATCGTTGACCTGTCGTTTTGTAAGCCGGATTAGGCGGTAACGCCGCTATCCGGCAAAAGGCCCGGTGGCGCTTGCGCTTACTGGGCCTGATTTTTCTGAATGCTTATCCATGCCGGCGGATCGGCTGTTCCGTTTCGCTACGCTGCATTACCCGGTTCAACACTTCTGCTTCCAGCTCTGCCAGACGCACCGAACCAATCCGGCGTGGTCGCGCAATATCCACCGTTAAATCCAGTCCGATTTTTCCATCTTCAATAAGCAACACGCGATCGGCCATTGCCACCGCCTCACTGACGTCATGGGTGACCAGCAGTACGGTAAAGCCGTGCTCTTGCCATAAAGAGACAATCAGCTCCTGCATTTCAAGGCGGGTTAAGGCATCCAGCGCACCGAGGGGTTCATCCAGCAGCAGCAGACCGGGGCGATGAATTAATGCCCGCGCCAGGGCCACGCGCTGTTTTTGTCCACCGGACAGGGCGGCAGGCCATTCCTGAGCACGATTCTCCAGCCCAACTGCGGCCAGCGCGTCCCGGGCCGCATCGCGCCAGTGACCTTTCAGACCCAGACCCACATTATCGATAACCGTCTTCCAGGGCAGCAGACGCGCATCCTGAAACATCATTCGCGTATCCTCCTGAATTTCTGCCAGCGGGGTGGTTCCGGCAAGTAATGCACCTGAGGTGGGAGACTCCAGCCCAGCCAGCAGACGCAGTAGCGTGCTTTTACCTCCTCCGCTGCGGCCAACCACGGCAACAAACTGTCCGGCCTGAATGTGCAAATCTAACTGATTGAGCACCGTATTGGCGGCGTATTGTTTCGTCACGGCACTCAGTAAAAGCGGCGTGCCTTGGTTTAGGCGAGCGGTATTCATACGGTAGCCTCCTTCACATGGTAAGCCGGGTTCCAGCGCAGCCAGATCCGCTCCAGCCATTGGGCGCTGACGTCGGCAAGTTTGCCGAGCAGGGCGTAGAGAATAATGGCCACCACGACCACATCGGTTTGCAGAAATTCGCGGGCGTTCATTGCCAGGTAACCAATGCCGGCATTGGCTGAAATGGTTTCCGCGACAATAAGCGTTAACCACATCAGCCCGAGAGCAAAACGCACGCCAACCATAATCGAGGGCAGGGCGCCGGGGAGGATCACATGAATAAATAGTGAAAAACCAGACAACCCATAGCTGCGAGCCATCTCTACCAGACCGCGATCGATATTGCGGATCCCATGCCAGGTGTTGATGTAAATCGGAAAAAGCGTGCCCAGCGCGACGAGAAAGATCTTGGCGGATTCATCAATGCCGAACCACAAAATCACCAGTGGGATCAGCGCCAGATGCGGCACGTTACGCAGCATCTGCACCGAAGTATCCAGCAGGCGTTCTCCCCACCGCGAAAGACCGCTAATCAGTCCCAGCGTCAGGCCAATCGATCCGCCGATGGAGAAGCCTACCAGCGCGCGCCAGGAGCTGATCGCCAGATGCTGCCAAAGCTCGCCGCTGGCGGAAAGCGTCCAGAAGGCTTCGACAACGCCCTCCGGAGAGGGCAGGATGCGGGTGGACAACCAGCCCATTGATGATGCGAGCTGCCAGAGCGCGACCAACCCAACCGGTAAAAACCAGGGCGCGAGGCGCAGTAACCACCTGTTTTTCGGCGTTGCCATCAGCAGGCTCCTTAGCTTTGCGCGATTTTGCGTGGGATAAATTCGTTTGCCACCGCTTCGCCTTGTTGATGCTGGCGCTGCGGCTGTGGAATTTCTGGTATAGCGACATCCAGATGTGGGAACAGCAGCTCGCCAACCTTGTATGCCTCTTCCAGATGTGGATACCCGGACAACACAAAACTGTCGATTCCCAGTGCGGCATACTCGTTGATACGCGCCGCGACCGTTGGACCATCTCCGACCAGCGCGGTACCCGCGCCACCGCGCACCAGTCCTACTCCTGCCCACAAGTTCGGGCTGATTTCCAGTTTGTCGCGTTTACCGTTGTGCAGTGCAGCCATTCGCTGCTGACCAACCGAATCCGTTCTTGAGAAGGCGGCCTGGGCTTTGGCAATGGTGTCGTCATCCAGATGGGCTATCAGACGATCCGCTGCCTGCCACGCCTCTTGCGTTGTCTCCCGGACGATCACATGCAGACGAATACCAAAGCGGATCTTGCGCCCGAGCGCCGCCGCTTTGGCCCGCACCTGTTCAATCTTCTCTTTCACCTGTTCAGGCGGCTCGCCCCAGGTCAGATAGAGATCAACCTGCTCGGCAGCAAGATCTTGTGCGACATCAGACGAACCGCCGAAATAAAGCGGTGGCCGGGGTTGTTGTACAGGAGGGAAAAACAGTTTCGCGCCGCGGACATGAATGTGTTTGCCGTTGAAATCCACGGTTTCACCTTGCAGCAAACGCCGCCAGACCTGAGTGAATTCAGCAGAGGCTTCATAGCGCTCGGTGTGATCAAGGAACACGCCGTCACCCGCCAGCTCTTGTGGATCGCTGCCGGTTACCAGGTTGAATAACGCCCGGCCGTTAGAGAGTCTGTCGAGCGTCGCAGCCTGGCGGGCGGCGACCGTCGGCGAGGTTACGCTTGGACGAAGCGCGACCAGAAACTTTAATCGCTGGGTGACCGGGATCATCGACGCGGCGACCAGCCAGGCATCTTCACAGGAGCGACCGGTTGGGATCAGAACGCCAGTAAATCCCAGACGATCGGCTGTTTGCGCAATTTGTTGCAAATAACCGTGATCGACCGGGCGCGAACCTTCTTCCGTCCCCAGATAATGACCGTCACCGTGGGTGGGTAAAAACCAGAACATGTTCAGACTCATAATTTTTCTCCTGCCTGCTGAGTGGGTTGCCAGATACGCTGGCGAATATCGATTTTTTTCGGCACCAGACGGTTGTCATAAAACAGATCCGCGGTTTGTTGTTGTAGGGCGGCAACCGAGGCGCTGACGGGCGTAATGGTGGTTGGCGGACGGTGATCCAGATAAGACGCAATTACCGGCTCGGGCAGACCCATGGTTTTAGCCAGCAGAGTAATACTTTGCTGGCGTTGGCTGAGAGTTAACGCATCCGCCTGGCTAAAGGTATCCAGTACGCCAAGAACAAAAGCGCTATTTTTTTCGGCATAAGGACGTGCAGCGAGATAAAACGAACCGGTCTGCTTGAGGTCTGAGCCGTCTTTCAGCACGCGCACATCACCTTGCAGTAATGCGGCCGAATAGTAGGGATCCCAGATAGCCCACGCATCGACGTTTCCTTGCTGGAAGGCCGCTCGCGCATCGGCGGGGGTCAGATAAGTCGGTTGAATATCGGTAAATTTCAACCCTGCCTGTTGCAGCGCCCGGAGCAGTAAATTGTGGGCGCTGGAACCTTTCTGGAAGGCGACTTTATGCCCTTTGAGCTGCGCAACGCTCTGGATCGGGCTATTTTTCGGCACCAGAATCACTTCGGCTTTCGGTTTGGGCGGTTCGACGCCCACATAAACCAGATCGGCTCCGGCGGCCTGGGCGAAAATTGGCGGAATGTCACCGGTACTGCCGAGATCGATACTGCCGATATTGAGTGCTTCCAGCATTTGCGGTCCAGCCGGGAACTCAATCCACGAGATTTTGGTCTGTGGGTAGCGTTTCTCCAGTAGCTGATGACTTTTTGCCAGCACCATGCTGACGCTTCCTTTCTGATACCCAATGCGCAGGGCATCCGGAGCCGATTCTGCGGCATGCGCCAAGGATGACAGGGACAGCAGCCCGGTAAATGCCAGCCATGAGGTGTGACGCTTGAGCAGATTAAGCATGGGCGGCACCTCGCAGGGCGTTCAGTTGCGGGAGTTGGAGATCGCGACGATGCAACGCCAGCCAGAAAGTGTCGAGCGCACTGTCCAGGCGCTGCTGCAGGTTGGGCGTAAACTGCGGTTTATGCTGATAGTCGATGACCTGTGAATCATCGGCAAACACGCCGTGCAGGATCTCCTGAGCCTTTAACGCGCTCAGCACCGGTTTCAGCGCGTAATCGACGGCCAGTAAATGCGCCACGCTGCCGCCAGTCGCCAGCGGCAAAACCACTTTTCCTTCCAGCGCCCGCTCGGGGAGCAGATCGAGCAGCGTTTTCAGTGCGCCAGAGTAAGCGGCTTTGTAGACCGGCGTTGCGACAATCAGCCCGTCTGCATCCTGTAGTTGTTCGATAAATGTCTTCAGCGCCGGACTGTCAAAACGGGCATAGATCAGGTCTTCCGGGGCAAAGTTGTGCAGGTTCCAGTGAAAGACTTCGACATCCTGGCCGTTCAATTTTTCTCGGGCATATTCCAGCAACGCGCTGGAGCGAGAGGGAAAGCGTGGGCTTCCCGCCAGAGTGATGACGCGCATAATTTTATTCTCCACTTATAACCAATTGTTTGCTTTTGATTAACATTGATAACAATTTGTGCAGTCTGGCAGAGAGACTTTGTTTATCGAAATGATTTATACGGGATAGAAAAGTTGAAAAATGAATAAAAAGGAGGAAGCAGGAAAACGATTGCTATTTATTGCCGCAGGTCAATTCCCTTTTTGCTCGCGATCGCACATAATACGCCCCCGGTTTGCACACCGGGAATCCAGGAGAGTTCATGTACTACCCCTTCGTTCGTAAAGCCCTTTTCCAGCTCGATCCAGAGCGCGCTCATGAATTGACATTCCAGCAATTACGTCGCATTACCGGCACGCCGCTCGAAGCGCTTGTCCGCCAGAAAGTACCCGCAAAACCGGTTACCTGTATGGGGCTGACGTTTAAAAATCCACTCGGGCTTGCTGCCGGACTGGATAAAGACGGGGAGTGCATTGATGCGCTCGGCGCGATGGGATTTGGTTCCATTGAGATTGGTACCGTGACGCCGCGTCCTCAGCCGGGTAATGATAAACCACGTCTGTTTCGTCTGGTCGATGCAGAAGGTTTGATCAACCGCATGGGGTTTAATAACCTGGGGGTTGATAACCTGGTTGAGAACGTCAAAAAATCGCATTTTGACGGTATTCTGGGGATTAATATTGGTAAGAATAAAGATACTCCGGTAGAGAACGGCAAAGATGACTATCTGATTTGTATGGAAAAAGTCTATGCTTATGCTGGTTATATCGCGATTAATATCTCTTCACCGAATACGCCGGGATTACGTACGCTGCAATATGGTGAGGCGCTGGATGATCTTCTGACGG
This sequence comes from Citrobacter sp. 506, assembly GCF_050434985.1. Taxonomy (NCBI): domain Bacteria; kingdom Pseudomonadati; phylum Pseudomonadota; class Gammaproteobacteria; order Enterobacterales; family Enterobacteriaceae; genus Citrobacter; species Citrobacter sp. 506. Next base: position 1,293,448 of record NZ_JBNDJN010000001.1, on the reverse strand, counting down.
CAATTAAAAATAAGCAAAATGATCTGCAAGAGATCCACCATAAATATGTTCCAGTGGCGGTTAAGATCGCACCGGATCTTTCTGTGGAAGAACTGATCCAGGTTGCTGACAGTTTAGTTCGTCATAATATTGATGGCGTAATTGCGACTAACACCACTCTCGATCGTTCTCTCGTTCAGGGAATGAAAAATTGCGATCAAATGGGTGGCCTGAGCGGTCGACCGTTACAATTAAAAAGTACAGAAATTATTCGCCAGTTGTCTCAGGAATTAAAAGGTCAGCTGCCGATTATTGGGGTTGGTGGTATCGACTCAGTAATCGCCGCGCGTGAGAAAATAGCTGCCGGTGCTTCTTTGGTACAGATTTATTCGGGCTTTATTTTTAAAGGCCCACCGTTGATTAAAGAAATCGTCACCAATATCTGAATGCTACCTTAATCACAATCCAGGGCTTTATTTCTGGCCCTGGTTGTTTTATATTCCTTTACTGTTGCTTATTTAAACATTCTGAGCTTTTATTATTAAGGCAATAAACGAAGCGGCAAAAGGATACTGTCGTAATGGTGATGATTAAGGAAAGGAGAGAAACTGATGCGAATTAAACCCGACGATAACTGGCGCTGGTATTATGATGAAGAGCACGATCGTATGATGCTCGATTTAGCCAATGGCATGTTATTCCGTTCGCGTTTTGCTCGTAAAATGCTCACTCCGGATGCATTTTCTCCGTCGGGTTTTTGTGTTGATGACGCCGCGCTTTATTTTTCCTTTGAAGAAAAATGTCGCTACCTGGATTTAGCCAAAGAGCAAAAGGCGGAACTGGTGCTTAATGCGCTGGTGGCGATTCGTTACCTTAAACCGCAAATGCCAAAAAGCTGGCACTTTGTCGCACACGGTATTAACTGGTCGCCAGTCGTGGGGGATGCTGCTTGTGTGGATTTAAGCGATACGGATGAACAGGTAAACCTGTTAGTGGTTGAACCGGGTGAAAATGCCGCGCTTTGTCTGCTTGCACAACCTGGTGTGGTTATTGCCGGGCGCACAATGCAGCTTGGCGACGCGATTAAAATAATGAATGACAGACTGAAACCGCAGGTTATTGCCGACAGTTTCAGCCTTGAACAGGCGGTTTAACTCTCCAGCCTGATTGTCGTTTTGGGAACGCAACTGCAGCACAGAATCGTCCCGTCATCCCCAATCGCTGATTTTTTCAGCGGACTAACTTCGCCTTCCAACAGTCGAATTCGACAGCATCCGCAAATTCCTGCCCGGCATGAATAGGGCACCCGGATACCCTGGTTTTCCAGCTGTTCAAGCAATACCTGCTGATTATTTCCGCGAAAGGTCTGGCCCTGCCAGTCAATAAGTACCGTGGCATCGGGCTGTTGTTCCAGTGCGGTATCGTCTGGCTCCGCCGCACCGTAAGCTCTGGCGGGACCGGTTGCCAAAATCTCTACCTCATCGCCGACGCGAATAACGCCGCTGTTGCGTGCGATAAGATTCTGGCCGAAATCGACGTCGCCGTTATCCACCGCTGTCCGGAAGGTTTGCAGCGTGGCGAGCGGCTCGCCAGACGGATGTTTCTGGCCTTTTTCTGGGCTAACGGTAGTGAAAATGCAGCGGCTACAGGGTTTTGCCACATCAAAAATGACGTCGCCAATGCGAATCACTTTCCACGTGTCTTCTGCCCATGCGTCAGCCCCCGAAACCACCAGATTGGGGCGAAACTGTTCCATTTTGACGCTTGCCGGACAGCGCTGTTGCACATCGCGCAGAGATGCTTCGTTGGCCAGCAGGTAGGGATAACCATCGGCGAAGGACAAAGGAACATCAGCGTGGCGCTTCACCCGGCGTGTCAGTTGCGGACCCACCCAGCGCAACTGCACGTCACGGGAGAAAAAGCCGCTCAGCCACAGGTTGATAGCCGCTGGCGCAATACGCGCGGTAAAATGGTTTCCCCACACTTCAGTCGGCGCATCCTGGGTGGCGAAGTCTGCGAATCGCACGAGCGCACTGCTGCCGTCTGGAGCCGTGAGATGAAGTCCATCGTGGAAAGGGGAAGGGGTAAAGCGGACCATTTGCGGGAACTGTCGGGCGGTAATGAACGTCCCGTCGGGTTCGGTAATCATAAATATACGATCCAGGGCGAGACCGCTCACGTCTGCCAGGGCGTGCGTGAGTCCAATTCCACGCATTGATTTAACCGGATGAATAAAAAGTCGGGTCAACGTTACCACTGCACAGCCCCTTGAACGAAAATAAGCCTTCAACTTTATGACATACAGCCCATATTAGCTATAATGCGCAGCAATTTTCTAGGAGTAAAAGTGACATTATGAATTCTCTGTTTGCCAGTACGGCCCGCGGGCTGGAAGAGCTGTTAAAAACTGAACTGGAAAACCTCGGCGCGCTGGAGTGTCAGGTCGTTCAGGGTGGGGTCCATTTTAAGGGCGACACGCGGCTTGTTTACCAGAGCCTGATGTGGAGCCGCCTGGCCTCGCGCATTATCCTGCCGATGGGAGAGTGCAAGGTCTACAGCGATCTTGATCTGTACCTCGGCGTTCAGGCAATCGACTGGACAGAGATATTTAATCCTGGTGCTACGTTTGCCGTCCATTTTAGCGGCCTGAACGAGACCATTCGTAACAGCCAGTACGGTGCGTTGAAGGTCAAGGATGCGATTGTCGATGCTTTTACCCGCAAAAATCTGCCGCGTCCAAATGTGGATCGTGAATCTCCGGATCTGCGAATCAACGTCTGGTTGAACAAAGATACCGCCAGCATTGCACTCGATCTGAGCGGTGACGGTTTGCATCAGCGCGGTTATCGCGATCGCGCGGGTCAGGCGCCGATTAAAGAGACGCTGGCCGCCGCTATTGTTATGCGTTCTGGCTGGCAGCCGGGCACACCGTTACTCGATCCGATGTGCGGCTCCGGCACGCTGCTGATTGAAGCGGCGATGTGGGCAACCGATCGCGCGCCGGGCCTGCACCGCGGGTACTGGGGCTTTAGCGGTTGGGCACAGCACGATGAAGCCGTCTGGCAAGAGGTTAAAGCCGAAGCTCAGGTGCGTGCGCGTAAGGGACTAGCTGACTATACTTCGCACTTCTATGGCTCCGACAGCGATGCGCGCGTGATTGAAAAAGCGCGTAGTAACGCCCGCCGCGCAGGTATTGCCGATCTGATGACATTTGACGTTAAAGATGTCGCCAAACTGAGTAATCCACTGCCGAAGGGACCGTATGGTACGGTGATCAGTAACCCGCCCTACGGCGAACGTCTGGATAGCGAACCGGCGCTGATTGCCCTGCATAGCTTGCTGGGCCGTACGATGAAAAACCAGTTTGGCGGCTGGAATTTGTCGCTGTTCAGCGCCTCTCCGGATTTGCTCAGCAGCCTGCAATTGCGCGCTGATAAGCAGTTCAAAGCGAAAAACGGTCCGCTGGATTGCGTACAGAAAAACTATCACGTTGCAGAGACCACTGCGGACAGCAAGCCAGCCACGGTCGCGGAAGATTATGCCAATCGCCTGCGCAAGAATATCAAGAAGCTGGAAAAATGGGCGCGTCAGGAAGGAATTGAATGCTATCGCCTGTATGATGCTGACCTGCCGGAATACAACGTTGCAGTGGACCGTTACGGTGAGTGGGTCGTGGTTCAGGAATACGCTCCGCCGAAGACGGTCGATGCGCAAAAAGCACGTCAACGCCTGTTCGATATCATTGCCGCAACGTTGTCGGTCCTGGAAATCGCGCCAAATAAACTGGTGCTGAAAACCCGTGAACGGCAGAAAGGGAAGAACCAGTATCAGAAGATGAATGAGAAGGGTGAATTCATTGAGGTAAGTGAGTACAACGCCCGCCTGTGGGTCAACCTGACAGACTATCTTGATACCGGTTTGTTCCTCGATCACCGTATTGCGCGCCGCATGCTGGGCCAGATGAGTAAAGGTAAGGATTTCCTTAACCTGTTCTCCTACACCGGCAGTGCCAGCGTTCATGCCGGACTGGGCGGTGCGCGTAGCACCACGACGGTTGATATGTCGCGTACCTACCTGGAGTGGGCTGAGCGTAACCTGCGGCTGAACGGCCTGAGTGGTCGCGCTCACCGTTTAATTCAGGCCGATTGCCTGGGCTGGCTGCGCGATGCCAATGAACAGTTTGATCTGATTTTCATCGATCCGCCGACGTTCTCTAACTCAAAACGTATGGAAGACTCGTTTGATGTACAGCGCGATCATCTGGCGCTGATGAAAGATCTGAAACGTCTGCTGCGTAAAGACGGCACGATCATGTTCTCCAACAACAAGCGTGGGTTCCGTATGGATCTCGACGGTCTGGCTGAACTGGGATTAAAAGCACAAGAAATCACCCAAAAAACGCTTTCCCAGGACTTTGCCCGTAACCGTCAGATCCACAATTGCTGGCTGATTACCGCAGCCTGAAAGGATAAATAAATGTCATTGATCAGTATGCATGGTGCATGGCTGTCGTTCAGCGATGCGCCGCTTCTTGATAATGCAGAACTGCATATCGAAGATAACGAACGCGTCTGTCTGGTTGGCCGTAATGGCGCAGGTAAGTCGACGCTGATGAAGATCCTCAACCGTGAACAGGGTCTTGACGACGGGCGTATTATTTATGAGCAGGACCTGGTTGTGGCGCGTCTGCAGCAGGATCCGCCGCGTAATGTTGAGGGCAGCGTCTATGACTTCGTTGCCGAAGGTATTGAGGAACAGGCTGAATATCTGAAGCGTTATCACGATATTTCGCGCCTGGTGATGACCGATCCCAGCGACAGAAACCTGAATGAAATGGCGCGGGTTCAGGAAATGCTCGATCACCATAATCTGTGGCAGCTCGAAAGCCGCATTAATGAAGTGCTGGCACAACTGGGACTGGATCCTAACGCCGCGCTTTCTTCGCTTTCGGGCGGCTGGCTGCGTAAGGCGGCGCTGGGCCGCGCGTTAGTGAGCAACCCGCGCGTACTGCTGCTGGATGAACCAACTAACCACCTGGATATTGAAACTATCGACTGGCTGGAAGGGTTCCTGAAATCCTTCAATGGGACAATTATTTTCATTTCCCACGACCGTTCATTTATTCGCAATATGGCGACGCGTATTGTCGATCTCGACCGCGGCAAGCTGGTGACCTATCCGGGGAACTACGATCAGTATCTGCTGGATAAAGAAGAAGCGCTGCGGGTGGAAGATCTCCAAAACGCGGAATTTGATCGCAAGCTGGCGCAGGAAGAAGTGTGGATCCGTCAGGGCATCAAAGCGCGTCGTACCCGTAATGAAGGCCGCGTGCGGGCGCTGAAAGCCATGCGTCGCGAGCGTGGCGAACGTCGCGAAGTGATGGGCACGGCGAAGATGCAGGTCGAAGAGGCGAGCCGCTCTGGCAAGATTGTCTTCGAAATGGAGAATGTTGATTACCAGGTTGATGGAAAGCAACTGGTAAAAGATTTCTCCGCGCAGGTGCAACGTAGCGACAAGATTGCGCTAATTGGACCTAACGGCTGCGGTAAAACAACGCTGCTGAAGCTGATGTTAGGTCAGCTTCAGGCTGACAGCGGACGCATTCACGTCGGCACGAAGCTGGAAGTGGCGTATTTCGATCAGCACCGCGCCGAACTGGATCCGGATAAAACCGTGATGGACAACCTTGCTGAGGGTAAGCAAGAGGTGCTGGTTAACGGTAAACCTCGCCATGTGCTGGGCTACCTCCAGGATTTCCTGTTCCATCCGAAACGGGCGATGACGCCAGTACGTGCGCTCTCTGGTGGGGAACGCAATCGCCTACTGCTGGCGCGTCTTTTTCTCAAACCCAGTAATCTTTTGATTCTCGATGAACCAACGAACGATCTGGACGTCGAAACGCTGGAACTGCTTGAAGAGCTGATTGATAGCTACCAGGGCACCGTGCTGCTGGTGAGCCACGACCGTCAGTTTGTGGATAATACCGTCACCGAATGCTGGATCTTCGAAGGCGGCGGTAAAATTGGTCGTTATGTCGGCGGTTATCATGATGCCCGCAGCCAGCAATCGCAGTATGTGGCGTTTAAACAGCCAGTTGCGAAAAAAACAGAGGAAACCGTTGCTCCTAAAGCAGAAATTGTCAAACGCAGCACGAGCAAACTAAGCTATAAACTGCAGCGCGAACTGGAGCTGCTCCCCGCGCTGCTTGAAGAACTGGAAGCTAAACTGGAAGCATTACAAGCTCAGGTAGCTGACGCCGCTTTTTTCAGTCAGCCGCATGAGCAAACGCAACAGGTATTAGCTAATCTGAACGAAGCTGAACAAGAACTTGAGCAAGCCTTTGAGCGCTGGGAGTATCTTGAGTCTTTGAAGAACGGTGCATAATTTAAAGGAGCACATATGTGCGAACATCACCATGCCGCGAAGCATATTCTGTGCTCGCAGTGTGACATGCTGGTGGCGTTACCTCGCCTTGAGCATGGTCAGAAAGCGGCATGTCCACGATGTGGCACTACGTTAACGGTTGAGTGGGACGCGCCACGGCAGCGTCCTACCGCCTATGTGTTAGCAGCATTATTTATGCTGCTTTTGTCAAACCTCTTTCCCTTTGTGAATATGAATGTTGCGGGGGTGAGCAGCGAAGTGACGCTGCTGCAAATCCCCAGCGTTCTCTTTTCGGAAGATTACGCCAGCCTCGGTACCTTCTTTATCTTATTCGTTCAGTTGGTTCCCGCTTTTTGCTTGTTGACCATTTTGCTGTTGGTGAATCGGGTTCATATGCCTGAGCGGCTTAAAACATGGCTGGCGCGTATTTTGTTTCAGTTAAAAAGCTGGGGAATGGCAGAAATTTTCCTCGCGGGCGTGCTGGTGAGCTTTGTTAAGCTGATGGCCTACGGCGATATCGGTGTGGGCAGCAGCTTCATCCCGTGGTGCATGTTTTGTATGCTCCAGTTGCGGGCTTTTCAGTGTGTGGATCGCCGTTGGCTGTGGGATGATATTGCCCCTATGCCAGCCATTAAGCAGGAATTAAAGCCTGGTGTGCCCGGCATCCGACAAGGATTGCGTTCTTGTTCCTGCTGCACCGCTATTCTTCCGGCAGACGAGCTGGTATGCCCACGCTGTCAGACGAAAGGTTATGTGCGGCGTAAAAACAGTCTGCAATGGACATTGGCATTACTGTTTACGTCGATCATGCTTTATCTTCCTGCCAATATTCTGCCGATCATGATCACCGATCTGCTCGGGTCAAAGCTGCCTTCGACGATACTCGAGGGCGTGGTTTTAATCTGGAGCGAAGGCTCTTACCCGGTGGCTGCGATTATCTTTATCGCCAGTATTATGGTGCCGACGTTGAAAATGATCGCCATTGCCTGGCTGTGTTGGGATGCCAAAGGGCACGGCAAACGCGATAGTGAACGAATGCATTTAATTTACGAGGTTGTAGAATTTGTCGGTCGCTGGTCAATGATCGACGTTTTTGTAATTGCCGTACTCTCTGCGCTGGTGCGCATGGGAGGGTTAATGAACATTTATCCTGCAATGGGTGCTTTGATGTTTGCTTTAGTCGTCATTATGACAATGTTTTCTGCGATGACATTTGATCCCCGTCTGTCGTGGGACCGTGAACCAGATCATGAGGAGTCCTGACAGCATGGAATCTAAAAGTGGGGAAGCCAAAGTGCAAAAGGTAAAAAACTGGTCGCCCGTGTGGATATTCCCTATAGTCACTGCCCTCATTGGCGCGTGGGTCCTGTTTTATCATTACAGTCATCAGGGGCCACAAGTCACGCTGATTACCACCAATGCCGAAGGTATTGAAGGGGGCAAAACGACGATTAAGAGCCGCAGTGTGGATGTCGGTATCGTCGAGAGCGCAACCCTGACTGATGATTTGACACATGTGGAAATTAAAGCTCGTCTTAACTCCGGAATGGAAAAGCTGCTGCATAAAGATTCTGTCTTTTGGGTGGTGAAGCCGCAGGTTGGACGTGAAGGTATCAGTGGGCTCGGCACGCTATTGTCCGGGGCTTATATTGAACTGCAGCCTGGCAATAAAGGCAGCAAGCTGGAAAATTACCAACTGCTGGATTCACCGCCGCTGGCGCCGCCAGATGCGAAAGGGATCCGTGTGATTCTGGACAGCAAAAAAGCCGGTCAGTTGAGCCCGGGCGACCCGGTTCTGTTCCGTGGTTATCGTGTAGGTTCGGTTGAAACCAGCACATTTGATGCGCAAAAGCGTACGATTAGCTACCAGCTATTTATCAATGCGCCTAACGATCGTCTGGTGACCAGCAATGTGCGTTTCTGGAAAGACAGTGGGATCGCCGTAGATCTTACTTCGGCAGGTATGCGCGTGGAAATGGGATCTCTCTCCACGCTGTTTGGCGGTGGCGTAAGTTTTGATGTGCCAGAAGGGCTGGAACAAGGCGAACCGGTCGCACAACAGTCTGCGTTTAATCTTTATGACGACCAAAAAAGTATTCAGGATTCACTGTATACCGATCATATTGATTACCTGATGTTCTTTAAAGATTCAATTCGTGGCCTGCAGCCCGGCGCGCCACTGGAATTCCGTGGCATCCGTTTGGGTACGGTAAGCAAAGTACCTTTCTTCTCCCCGAATATGCGTCAGGTCTTCAACAATGATTACCGCATTCCGGTGCTGGTACGTATCGAACCAGAACGTCTGAAGGCACAGCTGGGAGAAGATACTGATGTTGGCGCTCATCTGGCAGAATTGCTTAAACGCGGCTTACGGGCATCGCTGAAAACCGGGAACCTGGTGACTGGCGCTCTGTATGTCGATCTCGACTTCTACCCGAAAGAACCGCCGATTACCGGTGTGCGCGAATTTAATGGTTATCAAATTATTCCGACCGTGAGCGGTGGTCTGGCGCAGATCCAGCAGCGACTGATGGAAGCGCTGGATAAGATTAACAATCTGCCGTTGAACCCGATGATTGAGCAGGCGACCAATACGTTGTCGGAAAGCCAGCGCACGATGAAGCATCTGCAAACCACGCTGGACAACATGAATAAGATCACGTCCAGTCAGTCGATGCAGGATCTTCCGGCGGATATGCAGAACACGCTGCGCGAACTGAACCGTAGTATGCAGGGCTTCCAGCCGGGGTCCGCCGCCTACAACAAGATGGTGGCGGATATGCAGCGTCTTGATCAGGTGCTGCGAGAACTGCAACCGGTACTGAAAACGTTGAACGATAAGAGCAATGCGCTGGTATTTGAAGCGAAGGACAAAAAAGATCCAGAGCCGAAGAGGGCGAAACAATGAAAAAGTGGCTAGTGGCGATGATGGCGGTCTGGCTGACGTCATGCAGCTCCAGCGGAGAAAATAAAAGCTATTACCAGCTTCCTATCGCGCAAGGGGGCGTACAGAGCTCAGCTAACCAGGGTAACCGTCTGCTGTGGGTTGAACAGATTGCGGTCCCGGACTATCTGGCGGGTAATGGGGTGGTTTACCAGACCAGCGATGTGCAATATGTGATAGCGAATAATAATCTCTGGGCCAGCCCCTTAGATCAGCAATTGCGCAATACCCTGGTTACGAACCTCAGTATGCAGTTGCCTGGCTGGGTTGTCGCTTCGCAGCCGCTGGGAAGCACTCAGGACACGTTGAACGTCACCGTGACCGGCTTCCACGGTCGGTACGATGGTAAGGTCATCGTGAGCGGTGAATGGCTGCTGAATCACCAGGGGCAGTTGATCAAGCGTCCATTCCACATCGAAGCTGTACAGACTAAAGACGGCTACGATGAGATGGTGAAGGTTCTGGCCAACGCCTGGAGCCAGGAAGCGACGGCAATGGCTCAAGAGCTGAAACGCATCCCTTAAGCTTAAATAATTGTAAATTATGCCGCCCCTGGTTCATTGCCCGGGGCGGTTTTTTTTATTTTTTTAGCCGTGGAGATAGCTGTTCTGACAGACTATTTTTGTACAAATGATTTTGCGGGTAGCTCACAAATATGACACTGGCGTGAATTTTGCGCATTGACGAGCCTGATGTTTAGGGGTATTCGTTTTAGTGTGATTGCACACTTAGTAATCACTGTTTTCTTTTCCACCAGACCCAAAAGATGAGGGAAACGAGGCATGAAGAGACAAAAACGAGATCGCCTGGAACGGGCACATCAACGTGGATATCAGGCCGGCATTGCCGGACGATCAAAAGAAATGTGTCCCTATCAGACGCTGAATCAGAGGTCATACTGGCTGGGAGGCTGGCGAGAAGCCATGGGGGATAGGGTTTTAATGGCCTGATTCTGTCTCTTTAGATAAAAGAAACCTCCGCAGAGCGGAGGTTTCGCCTTTTTGCCCACCAGACAAGACGAATAAACGTTAATGTCTGGCGGCTACGCTGACCTGGATTAGAACGCGGAAGTGTCCTGGAACAGACCCACTTTCAGATCGTTTGCGGTATAGATCAGACGACCATCAACCAGCACTTCACCATCAGCCAGGCCCATGATCAGGCGACGATTAACGATGCGTTTGAAGTGAATGCGGTAAGTCACTTTCTTTGCAGTCGGCAGAACCTGGCCGGTGAATTTAACTTCGCCTACGCCCAGCGCGCGGCCTTTACCTTCGCCGCCCAGCCAGCCGAGATAGAATCCAACCAACTGCCACATGGCATCCAGACCCAGGCAGCCCGGCATCACCGGATCGCCGATAAAGTGGCATCCGAAGAACCACAGGTCCGGGTTGATATCCAGTTCAGCTTCAACATAACCTTTGTCAAAGTTGCCGCCGGTTTCGGTCATCTTGATGACACGGTCCATCATCAGCATGCTTGGTGCAGGCAGTTGTGGCCCTTTTGCGCCAAACAGCTCACCGCGACCAGAGGCAAGAAGGTCTTCTTTTGTATAGGATTCGCGTTTATCTACCATGTTCTCTGTAAGCCTTATTTTATTGAAGCACGCAGGATAGCTAACACGTGTACGCTGAACAAGTCCGATCAGTTCGGAATAATCCAGTTCAGCCAACGTAGCGGCCAGGGAAAACGGTGACGACCTTCCTGCTGCGTTGCCGTAGCAATACGCTCCTGGATAGTTTGCATCAGCGTTGTCTGGCCTTCACCATCCCACACCAGATTTAATAACAGTGGCAGCGCATCGGTCACGTCGTCCACCGCCCAGATAGTGAATTTTTCTTCTTCTACGGCCTGTAGCAGTGCGGGATGCAGGCTCAGGTGTCTGACATTCGCTGAAGGAATGATAACGCCCTGTGTGCCTGTCAGCTCACGCTGCTGACAGATGGCGAAGAAGCCTTCAATTTTCTCGTTCAGACCACCAACAGGTTGTGCCCGACCAAACTGATCGACAGAACCGGTAATGGCGATGCTTTGATTAACAGGAACGTCGGCGAGGGCGCTAATCAATGCGCAAAGTTCTGCCATGGACGCGCTGTCGCCGTCCACTTCGCTGTAGGATTGCTCAAAGGTCAGCGAGGCAGAGAAGGGGATTTGCTGTTCAAGCTGGAGTTCCGACATCAGGAACGCCTGCATAATCATCATACCCTTAGCATGAATATTTCCGCCAAGCTCGGCTTTGCGCTCAATATCCGTAAATTCGCCGTCGCCAATATGAACCACACAGCTGATACGAGAAGGCTCACCAAACGCGCGGGGGTGGCCAGGAAATTCAATCACCGACAGGGCGTTGATTTGGCCAATACGCTCGCCTTCCGTCTCGATCAGGATCTGTTCCTGCAGGATCTCATCCTGCATTCGTTCGGCGAGGAAACCTTCCCGCCATTCACGCTGGGTCAGCATCAGACTGAACTGCTCAGCGTTGCAGGTTTCGCCCTCGCATAACGGGGCCACTTCTTTGAACTGCCGGGTGATCCACAGCGGGTTAAGCGGCAATGTATCCTGTTCGCCGGTATAACGAACGGCTTCACGGATCAGCACTTGCCATGCATCAGGGGCCGGGTAGGGCAAATTGTTGCGCGTAGCGGTATGTGTTACCCACTGACACCACTGCGTCATGGTTTCGGCATCCACTATCTGCAGATTATCTTCAAACTCGCTATAAATAGCCTGCTCAGCCAGCTCCGGCTCCATGTCCTGGAAGTCTGCCAGTGATTCACGTTCACCGACTAATACCACTTTGAGTTTAAGCGGCATAGGTGGAACGGAGACGGGCAGCGGGCGAGACTCATCAAAAGCTACCCAGTCAAAACGCTCGTGGCTGACAATGGCTTTCAGGCGCATCCACAGCAGCGGTTGGGCCAGTAGCGTGCGCAACGAAATAACCAGCACACCACCGTTGGCCTGATGCACAAGGCCTGGCTGTAGGGTAATTTCGCCGTTGAACTGACGCAGACAGCCAAACAGTTGTTCGGCTTCAACCCAGTCAGCGCAGACTACCTGGGTTAATGTCGCAAAATTGTCTTCTGCTCTCTCAGCTGTACGATAGCGGATAGTGTGACCGGAGATATCATAATGACCTCCGGTGAGACTTCCGGCATCAGAGTGCAGAGGCCGCGCGGCCTCTGCAATAAGGTTGATGTACTCAAGCTCTTCCGGCGCTTTTACCAGCATGAACGAAGACGTCGTCCAGTGCTGAAGAAGCTGCTCCAGCGCAAATTGTAAACGTGGCTGAGTATCACTAAGTAAGGTATCGGTGTCGTCAGTGACGTGCGGCTGTGCAAATACTTCCTGATAACTATCGGTGTCAGGAACCAGATCACGCCATGCAAGTTTCGTAATGGTCAAAGTTGATGTTTTTTAGTCTGTTGTAAAAAACGAGATTATACCGTAACCATCATCACTGCACACGTGGAAAGCGCTGTGAAACGAATGCGATGACGCGCGACAGTTCACAGGCTGGATATTCTTTTCTTCAGATGCCGAAAAAGCTGATATTCTGATAAGAGTTACACGGTAACATTGAGATCGCAATGAAATATCAACAACTTGAAAACCTTGAAAGCGGCTGGAAATGGAAGTATCTGGTGAAGAAGCATCGTGAGGGGGAGTTAATCACCCGTTACGTAGAGGCCAGCGCTGCCGAAGAAGCCGTTGATTTGTTGCTAACCCTCGAAAATGAACCGGTTCGGGTCAATACCTGGATTGAAGAACACATGAACTCTGCGCTGCTAAATCGTATGAAACAAACCATACGAGCGAGGCGTAAGCGGCACTTTAACGCGGAGCATCAGCATACGCGAAAGAAATCTATCGATCTGGAATTTATGGTCTGGCAGCGCTTAGCGGGGCTTGCGCAGCGGCGCGGCAAAACGCTTTCTGAAACTATTGTACAACTGATTGAAGACGCAGAGCATAAAGAGAAGTACGCGAATAAAATGTCGACATTGAAGCAGGATTTACAGGCGCTGCTGGGAAAAGAATAACCACAGAATGGCTAAATGTGTTGTGTACAGGCGTGCTTTGATTGATAAAAAGTGAAAAAAAACCCCGCAAAGCGGGGTTTTTTTATAAGACGATAACTTAAGCCTGAGGCTGAGTTACAACGTCTTTGATACCTTTAACTTCGATCTCAACACGACGATCCGGAGCCAGGCAGTCGATCAGTGCAGCGCGAGCTTTCACGTTGTCACAGGTGTTGCCAGTAACCGGGTTGGATTCGCCCATGCCACGTGCAGAGATTTTGTCAGAAGGAATACCTTTAGAGATCAGGTAATCAACAACGGACTGAGCACGTTTCTCGGACAGACCCTGGTTGTAAGCGTCAGAACCGATGCGGTCAGTGAAGCCCAGAACCACTACGGAACCGTCTTTCGGATCCAGGTTGCTCAGCTGGCTGTACATCTGATCCAGAGCCTGCTGGCCTTCTGGTTTCAGAGTTGCTTTGTTGAAGTTGAACAGAACGTCAGACTTCAGAGTGAAGTGTTTGGTCTGTACTTCTGGAGCCGGAGCCGGAGCAACAACTACTGGAGCTGCTTCTTCCTGCTGACCGAAACGGTAGGAAACACCAACGCTCAACAGACCGTTATCCGGACGACCGCCAACGGTGTTCGCGTCACCGATGTTGTTGGTCCACTGGTATTCCAGACGGGTAGCGATTTCAGGAGTAATTGCATACTCTACGCCACCTGCGAATACTGGGGAAACACCAGTGTCGTGGTCTTTGAAGCCTTGGTTGTTTTTAGCGTCTGCACGCCAAACCATACCACCCAGACGGGTATAAACGTCCAGATCGTCAGTGATTGGGTAACCCAGTTTAGCGGTCAGCTGAACGCCCTGAGCTTTGAAAGCGCCATTATTGTGGGTAGCATCGGTGGCGCCTTTGTACGGCATACGACCTAACCAGTCGTAACCCATTTCGAAACCAACGTACGGGTTAACCTGATAACCACCGAACGCACCAGCACCCAGTTGGCTTTCGTGGGTAGGACCGGAGTTGTTGATCTGGTTGTTACCAATATCATGGTACTGAGACCAGCCCAGTTTAGCACCAGTGTACCAGGTGTTATCTTTCGGAGCGGCCTGCGCCACGGTAGCGAAACCAGCCAGTGCCACTGCAATTGCGATAGCTGTCTTTTTCATTTTTTGCGCCTCGTTATCATCCAAAATTCGCCATGAATATCTCCGAAGAGAGATAACACGGTTAAATCCTTCACCCGGGGACCAGTTCAATAGTTACTCTACCGATATCTGCGGCTTATGCCGAGCACCCCTGGCGATGTAAAGTCTACAACGTAGTTGAAAACTTACAAGTGTGAAGTCCGTCAGGCATATGAAAAAAAAAGGCTTGTGTACACATTATTTAACATTTATAGATGAATAAATGTACTGAGGATTTCCTGAAAACCGCTTCAGACAGGCCTTCAGCCGGAAAACGCGTTACAACTCAATGGCAAATTAAAACATGAAAAAAAATTCCAGGATAATTCCTAATTTTACTCAATGATACAAATTCGAGTGAATTTTTAGCCCGGAATGCTGTCTCCCCGCAAGTGTCTGAGCGCGAACAGGACGCATGATAAATCCCATCGCATTACCTTCATCTGCCGCTTTTACCAGCTCGGCATGTTCATCTTCGGTTAATTCTTCCGTCAACCAGCCGATGACGACGCTGTAGTTACCCGTGCGCAGCGCACGAACCATCGATTCCAGCGTATTGCAGGGGGAGAGCTGGCTGATTTGCATGACTTTGGTCAATGGAAGCCCGGCCGACTGCACCCACTCACGGCTTAATTTTTGCTGAGGCGTCAGCCACAGCTGCCAGCGTGATTGTTGCCCTAACTGTTGCAGCAGGGGAAGCAGCAGGAGCTGCGTCATCATGGGCTGGTCCTCGCGATAGACCACTTCACTGATAAGCCCAGCGGTAGCGTTCTCTGCTGAAACGCGCGCAATGCTGCTCGATGCGGAAGAGAACGACGAAGAACGATTTGCATAACCTGAAGTGTACATAATCAATCCAGCCCTGTGAGTTACTGTATGGATATACAGTAACCCCGCCATCAATAAAGATCAACCTTATTTTCGGAAACAGGTTCGCAATTTTTAGTCATCATCACGGGAAAAATAAAATTCATCTTGCCCCATACGCATAAGTTGCCTATTTTCGTCATTAACGGATCTGCTACTGCAAATTATTTGCTTACGTTATGATTTAAAAGGATTTTTATGAAAGAAAAGTCTTATGCAAGAATCTATAAATCACAAGAATATCTGGCTTCTCTGGGAACAATTCACTACCGCTCACTGTTTGGCAGCTATAGTCTGACGGTTGGTGATACGGTCTTTGCCATGGTTGCCAGCGGTGAGTTATATCTTCGCGCCTGTGAGCAGAGCGCCCAGTACTGTGTAAAAAATTCTCCTGTCTGGCTAACATTTATCAAGCGCGGGCGTCCGGTTGTACTCAATTATTACCAGGTGAACGATACCCTGTGGCAGAACCAGCAGCAGTTAGTGTCGCTATCACAATTTTCACTCGATGCAGCCGTTAAGGAAAAACAGAGTCGCTTTGCACAACATCGCCTGCGGGAATTACCGAATATGACGTTTCATCTCGAGACCTTGCTAAATGAAGCAGGAATTAAGGATGAGGGGACATTGCGATCGCTGGGAGCTCAGATGTGCTGGTTGAAACTTCGGCAAAATAACCCTGCCTTAACGGTAAAAATACTCTATGCCCTTGAAGGGGCGGTTGACGGGGTGCATGAAGCCGCGCTCCCGGCGACGCGTCGCCAGGAGCTGGTGGAGTGGGTGAGTTCTCTTACGCCGGAACCGGGGTATTAGATGGCAGCGCAGCAATTTGTTGCTGTAATCGCCGAATCTCCGGGAGCAGGGCAATCAGTAACCCAACTTGCTGTACGACCAGCGGCTCTTTACTGTCCGGACGTGGCTCGAGATGCTGAATTCGCTGCTTCAGATCTTCCAGTGCCTGGTATACGCGCTGCTCATCAGCAGGTTGATGGTGAAGCGCATCATCTACATAGCAGACGGCATCATCCAGCAATGCCAGGACGTCAGGATTGGTTAACTGCTCGCGATGTGCGCCGAGGGCGGAAATATAGCTGGTAAACGTATGGTTAAGACACAGCAAGCGGAACGCCGTTTCGCGTGTTTGGGCCGTGACATCCGGTTCACTCGACATGTTCGACACCACCGAAGCAAGTTCCGCATCACGATTGTGCGCGTCACGGCGGGCGATACGGTATGCCAGACGATTATCACGCCCCTGATGATATTGTTCGAGAATAGCATCAAGATAACGACAGTTAGCGTCAGTGGCCCGTTCAATCACTCGCGGCAGATTCCGAAAACGCCAGTCTGGCCAGACAAAACTGACAGCAGCCCAGGCGATGGCACAGCCGATCAACGTATCGATGACGCGCGGAAGTGCAACTTCAAAACCTTCACCGAGCAGGTTAAAGCACAGCAGCACCAGCAGCGTGATAAACATGGTGGCATGCGCGTACTGGACGTTACGAAAGGCAAAAAACAACACGCCGGTAATCACCAGAAGTATCAATTGCCCTTCGAGAGAAGGTACAAACCACAGGATCGGTAACCCAATGGCGATCCCGACTAATGTGCCGATAATCCTTAGTGCCAGACGATGTCGGGTGGCGTTGTAGTTTGGCTGGCAGACAAACAGACTGGTCAACAGGATCCAGTACCCGTGGTTCATTCCGGTTATCTGGATAATGGCATAGCCGACGCAGAGCACCAGCGACATGCGAACAGCATGACGAAACAGGGCGGATTCAGGCGTGAAATTACGGCTCAGACGCAACCAGATATCACTGAACCCATGCGGGCTGTCATCGGCAAGCTGATTTTCAGACTCATTGCGCGAAAGTACCTGAGCCTGTTCGGACTCAATGGTAGCCAACTGGGCATCAATGGCCCGCAGGTTTGACAGCAAAAATCCTAACGTGTTGAGCAGATCGGCAGGCTCACCACTCGCGCGCATGCGCTCAAGTGCAGCATCAATATGGGTGAAGACGCGCTCAAAGTGCGGATCGTGCTGATAAGGCGTGCGTAATAAAATACAGCGAGACAGTTGCGAACACGCTTGCCCCTGCATCGACATCAGGCGCTGGAAGCGGAACATCACGTCGCTGTGGCGGAAATGGTCGCGCAGCGTTTGATATTGAATATGCGAGGAGCTTGCGCGTTCGTGAATATCCTGCGCCACAAAATAGTAATGTAGCGTGCGACGTGTTCCTCGCTGTCCGCGGTCGCCGCGCAGGCGGGTCAGCAGTGACACCTTTGTCTGGTTTAGAGTCGCCATCAGTTGCCCATTCGCAAGAGCTAGATCATACAACGGCGCCTGGCTTTCATCTTCTATGTCGGGATCAAAAAGACGCGATTTCAGTTCCAGATAGTGCGCTAACTGTTCATAGCTACGCGCCAGATTGTCCTGCAACGGGCGAATAGGGAACAGAAGATGTCCGGTCAGGGTTAACAGGTTGTACCAAATGGCGCCCGCGAGCAGCAGGATTGGCTGCTGATACCACTGATCGTAAAGCGAGGTGCCGAGCATCGTGTAAATGGCGATCAGCAACGCGCCAAAGGCGATGGTTGCATAGCGCTGCCCTAATCCCCCCAGCAGTATAAAGCCGCTGGTGGAGAGCGTTAACCCAAGGGCAAACAGCCATGGCCATGGGAAGAGCAGTTCGACCGAGGCCGAGGCAATGAAAAAGCACACCAGCGTGATGATCAAATTGCGCAGGCGACCTGCAAGACGATCGTCCAGGTCAGTAAGCGCGGCTGCGACCATACCCAGCGTGAGCGGGATGGTCAGCTTAACGTCACCCAGCCACCAGGGCAGCGCTGTTGTGCCGCAAAGCGCGATAAAAATCCGCACGTAGTACAGCCAGGTGCTGTTCCAGGTATAGCGTTTGAGCAGAGGACTTAACATAAAGGCCATCGGTCCTGATTATTCGAAGCGACGACGCGCGTTGGCTTCACGCGCTGCGCGAGCAACTTCAACTGACACTACCCGGCGACCCACCGGCCACAGTGCAATCGCCGCGATTTTGAAATTCGCAATGCCAACCGGGATACCAATAATCGTAATACACTGGGCAATACCGGAGACAATGTGCATCAGGCACAACCACCAGCCGAAGAAAATCAGCCAGAAAATATTGAGCATGGTGCCTCCGGTATTCAACAGGACGTTTTTGCCCGCTGGATTAAGCTCATCGACATGAATCGCTTCGTTACCGTAGGGAAACAGCGAGAGTCGGGTAATTTCCCAGCATGAACGGGTCAGGGGGAGAGTAAAAATCAGCACAATACTGACCAGCGTAGCCAGTAACCAGGCTAAGGTGGTGGCGAATCCCCCGAGCACAAAATTTAAAATATTCAGAACAGTACGCATAAACCCTCGGTTAACTCTGGTTTTCTGTGAATTCGGCAATTGTAACGTTTTTTTGGGCTGGAGCACGTTTTCTCTGGCGGTTACACTGATAAGCAAACCTCTTCGTGTGGATCCGCTTGAGTCTTATGGAACTGAAAGCAACTTCTCTTGGAAAACGTCTGGCACAACACCCTTACGATCGGGCCGTTATTCTCAATGCCGGGATTAAGGTTTCCGGCGATCGTCACGAGTATCTTATTCCCTTCAATCAGTTACTGGCTATTCATTGTAAACGCGGCCTGGTATGGGGTGAGCTGGAGTTTGTGCTCCCGGATGATAAGGTGGTTCGTCTTCACGGCACTGAATGGGCTGAAACCCAGCGCTTCCATCACCATTTGAATTCGCTCTGGCAGCAGTGGAGTCAGGAAATGAGCGACGTCGCTGCGGGAGTTTTACAGCAGCAGTTGGAGGCGATCGCCACCCGCACCAGTGAGAATAAATGGCTGACGCGCGAACAGACGTCAGGACTACAGCAGCAGATCCGCCGCGCCTTTGCCGCATTGCCGCTCCCGATCAACCGGCTGGAAGAATTTGAAAATTGCCGTGAGGCGTTACGTCAATGTCAGGCATGGTTGAAGGACATTGAAGCTTGTCGCTTACAGCACAACCAGGCGTATACCGATGCCATGCTGGAAGAACATGCCGATTTTTTCCAGCAAATTGAGTCCTCGCCGCTGAATCCGGCCCAGGCGCGGGCGGTGGTGAACGGGGAACAATCATTACTGGTTCTTGCGGGGGCCGGAAGCGGCAAAACATCCGTATTGGTCGCCCGTGCGGGCTGGCTACTTGCGCGAGGGGAAGCGGCGGCCGAACAAATCCTGCTGCTGGCGTTTGGACGCAAAGCGGCCCAGGAGATGGACGATCGCATCCGTGAACGTCTGCATACGGAAGAAGTCACCGCGAGGACGTTTCATTCACTGGCGTTGCACATTATTTCGCAGGGGAGCAAAAAAGTCCCGACGGTTAGCAAGCTGGAAAATGATGTTGCCGCGCGCAGCAAACTTTTTATCACGACCTGGCGTCAGCAGTGCAGTGAGAAAAAGGCACAGGCCAAAGGCTGGCGGCAATGGTTAGAAGAAGAGATGCAGTGGTCTGTACCCGAAGGTAACTTCTGGGATGACGAAAAATTACAGCGCCGGCTGGCTTCCCGGCTGGATCGTTGGGTTAGCCTGATGCGTATGCATGGCGGAGCGCAGGCGGAGATGATCGCCAATGCTCCGGAGGAGATTCGCGATCTTTTCAGTAAACGCATTAAGCTGATGTCTCCCCTGCTCAAGGCCTGGAAGGGCGCCCTGAAGGATGAGAATGCCGTCGATTTTTCCGGGTTGATTCATCAGGCCATTGTCATTCTGGAAAAAGGCCGGTTTATCAGTCCGTGGAAACACATTCTGGTCGACGAATTTCAGGACATTTCTCCTCAGCGAGCCGCCCTGTTAGCCGCACTGCGCAAGCAAAACTCACAGACTACACTGTTCGCCGTAGGGGATGACTGGCAGGCAATTTACCGGTTTAGCGGAGCACAGCTTTCGTTGACCACCGCATTCCAGCAAAACTTCGGCGAGGGCGACCGTTGTAATCTGGATACGACTTACCGTTTTAATAGCCGCATTGGTGAAGTCGCAAACCAGTTTATCCAGCAAAACCCTCATCAGCTTACGAAACCGCTCAACAGTCTGATGGCAGGCGATAAAAAAGCCGTCACGTTGCTCGATGAAAGCCAGCTGGATCTGCTGCTTGATAAGCTGTCGGGATTTGTGAAGGCAGAAGAGAGAATTCTGGTGTTGGCGCGATACCATCACCTGAAACCTGCCAGTCTGGAGAAAGCAGCTACCCGTTGGCCTAAGCTACAGCTGGATTTCATGACTATCCATGCCAGTAAAGGACAGCAGGCAGATTACGTTATTGTTGTGGGGCTTCATGATGGGAATGATGGTTTTCCCGCCCCGGCCCGCGAGTCGATTATGGAAGAGGCGTTGCTTCCGGCGGTGGAGGATTTCCCGGATGCTGAAGAGAGACGCTTGCTGTATGTGGCGCTAACGCGGGCACGGCATCGGGTATGGCTGCTGTTTAATAAAGAAACACCGTCGTGCTTTGTTGATGAGCTTAAACAACTGGATGTTCCGGTAGCAAGAAAACCCTGAATAGCAGGCGGCAATTGCCGCCTGCCCGGCGTTTATTTGAGGCGCTCTGCCAGATAGCGGGCGTAATCTGGGATCAAGATGTCCGTTGCATCGTTGAAGTTTGGCGACTGGATAATAAAATCGGCGGTCGACACGTTGGTGGCAACCGGAATGTTCCATACCGTCGCCAGACGCAGCAGGGCTTTGACATCAGGATCGTGAGGTACGGCGTTCAGCGGGTCCCAGAAGAAAATCAGCACATCAATTTTCCCTTCTGAAATCAGCGCGCCCACCTGCTGGTCACCCCCCATCGGACCGCTCAGCATGGCGTTGACGTCCATTCCCGTTGCGCGTTGGATTAAGTTTCCCGTTGTTCCTGTGGCGTACAGAACGTGCTTTTCCAGCAACGGCTGGTGGCGTTCCACCCAGCTCATCAACATCTTTTTACAGTGATCGTGTGCAACCAGCGCAATATGTTTACGCGCTGGCAATGTGCGAGTTGTTAATTCCATAGTACAGCTCCCAAGTTAACCTGGTTACAGAGTACTGGAAGCTCTTGACGCTGCAAGAGAAAGACAAAAAAAATGCGTATGCGAACATAAATGTCATGAAGGAGGCTGTTTCTGAGCCCATTGCAAAAAGTTACTTCGCGTTTGTGCGTCGGCCTGTTGGTACCAATATTTTAAGCGCTGTTCGGTCAGCGTTTGCGACTGAGGCGGCACGCGATCCAGTTCAGATACCCCGGAAAGCAGCGAGCTGTCATCGGCCATCATCGTAGCAAACTGCGGTAATGACGCATGTTTAGCCGCTTTGTTATAGCGTTCAGTTTCCATTTCATAATTCACGATTTTCGCTGTGGATGTGATTGACAGAATATCCAGCTTGACGGGGATAGGCATGGAGTCCCCATCCAGCAATTCCACGCGTGGAGCGTCATCAAAATGCGCGGTGTCCCGCTCATTGTTCAGACGCGGGAGGTGAAAATTAACCTGGCTGACGAGTTGGGTATCAAAGCTGATGACCAGCGGAGGCGAAATATACAGACGTTCTTCGTGGCTGGACAAGCGAATGGTTTTTTCTACGCGAAATACGAGCTGGTGGCGACCATTTTCCAGCTCGATACTGTCGGCGCCACGCAGTAATGAGCTGGAAACTTTTTTTCCGTCCAGCACCAAAAGGTCAATATCATTAGACAGGCGTAATGAGGTAGCAAAAACGGTTACCGGCAAACACAGGGCAATTAAGGCTGTCACAATGCCGGCTTTCATAGGTTTCTCCTGTCCAGAAAATAGCTGCAAACATGTATCTAAATTTTTCGATAATCACGTTTACTAACATATAGACATATTTTTGAGTTTAGCTCTCATACGCCAGTATGGGATGAATGGTTGCGGGGGCAGGTTTGTCGTACACTTTGTTAAACAGCCTGGAGGAACACGATGAAAGAGACCGATATTGCTGGCATTTTGACATCTACCCGTACGATTGCACTGGTTGGCGCAAGCGATAAACCCGATCGCCCAAGCTATCGCGTGATGAAGTATTTACTCGATCAGGGCTATCACGTTATTCCCGTTTCACCGAAGGTTGCCGGAAAAATGCTACTGGGGCAGCAGGGCTATGCAACGCTGGCGGATGTGCCAGAGAAAGTGGATATGGTCGATGTCTTCCGTAATTCTGAAGCGGCGTGGGGCGTCGCTCAGGAGGCTATCGCCATTGGCGCGAAGACGCTATGGATGCAGCTTGGCGTAATTAACGAGCAGGCGGCCGTGCTGGCGCGTGATGCGGGGCTGACGGTGGTGATGGATCGTTGCCCGGCGATTGAGATCCCGCGACTGGGACTGGCGAAGTAAAGTTTGACTGTCGCCGGATGAAACGTACAGGCCCGATAAGCGAAGCGCCATCGGGCCTGTGTTATTATCAATTACGCAGGCGTGGAGCCTGAAGCTGTTTACGGATTGTGCGCGCCAGTTCATCCATTGACGGTTGCTCCGGATGTTCTTCCTGTAGCTCGCTACTCAGTTGCGCTTCGGCCAGATACGTATGCACTGGCAGACCATTATCGTCTTCCATCACCACGTGATACCAGGGAGCGGCGCGAAGTTCGCTGTTAACCGCCAACTCATCGGCTGACGGCTCATCAAGCGAATATTCCGGGTCGATATCCACGACCACTCCGAGGTAACCTAACAGGGAATGGCGGACCTGCTGGCCGATACCGAATTTGCTGGCAATCATAGTCACCTCCCGGGAAATAGATACCCTCTATGTAAGGGTAATATTCCACTTTTCAAGTTACATGATGCGACAGGCAAACCCTTTCAGATACAGCCCTTCCGGGTAGGTAGCGATCACCGGATGATCGGCGGCCTGACGGAACTGCTCTATAAATTGTACATCACGACCAGCATCTATTGCGGCATCAGCGATGATTTTCTGAAATAAATCGGTCGTCATCAGCCCGGAGCAGGAAAATGTCAGCAGTACGCCGCCTGGGTTTAGCAACTGAATAGCCAGCATATTGATGTCCTTATAACCGCGGCAGGCGCCCATCAACTGGCTTTTGTTTTCGACAAATTTCGGCGGATCCATCACGATGACATCAAATTTCTCACCGCGATCGCGATAGGCGCGCAGCAGTTTGAACACGTCATCACGCACGAACTCGGCTTTACTCAGATCCAGTTTGTTCAGTTCCACGTTCTGGCGGGCAATATCCAGTGCTTCCTGAGAGGTGTCGACGCTGACCACCTGACGGCATCCGCCCATTAATGCTGAGACCGCAAAGCCGCCGGTATAGGAGAAGCAGTTCAGGACACGCTGGTTTTCCACATAACGACGCGTCGCCAGGCGGCTATCGCGTTGATCGAGGTAATAGCCGGTTTTGTGACCGTGCTGAATATCAACCAGCAGCTTCATCCCGTGCTCTTCGATAGGCAGCAGAGCAGGCGGCAGTTCGCCCGTGACGGGCCCTTGGGTCAGCGCCATACCTTCTTTTTTACGCACGGCCACATCGCTACGGTCATAAATAGCGCAGTCCGGGAAAACAATTTGCAGAGCACTAATCAGCGCGGCGCGTTGGTATTCAGCACCCGCGCTGAGCAACTGCAATACCAGGAAGTTGCCGAAGCGGTCAATAGTGACACCCGGCAGGCCGTCGGATTCTCCGGCGATCAGACGGTAGCTGTCCAGACCGTCCTTTTTCGCCAGCCAGTCACGCCATGTCAGCGCCTTCTGCAGACGACGGGTAAAGAAATCAATGTCGATGGATTCAGACTTATCGAAGGTCCAGACGCGCGCACGGATCTGCGACGCCGGAGAGAACGCACCGCGCGCTATCCATTTCCCCTGGTGGTCAACAATATCAACGGTTTCACCGAGGTTGGCTTTACCTTCCATACGTGCGACAGCACCGGAAAATACCCATGGATGGCGGCGAAGTAATGATTTTTCGCGCCCCTTGGCTAACACTAAACGAGGATAATGTGGAATTGTAGATTCAGTCATGCGGAGCAACCTCTCACAAACAGTGACGCGGGTTGGATGAAAGTACCAACCTGAAACCATTAAAATAAAATGGCGCGTAGAGTAGCACAGATGATGAGGTCAATCATCAGCGTCTGGCGCTACTGCATGATGGTATGGCGGGGCCTCTGCTTATCGAGCGACGGTTTAATCTCACTGAACAGGTGCGACAACTTATTCAGTTATCCCCTGCTAATCTATGGACAGATCAGGAGATTGCCGGTCATCTGTCCATCGGTACCTGTTCTTTCATTTATGTTGATAAGGAGAACCGCAATGTCGAAAGTCTGCATCATTGCCTGGGTCTATGGCCGGGTTCAGGGGGTAGGATTTCGCTACACCACCCAGCATGAGGCGCAACGGCTGGGGTTGACCGGTTATGCGAAGAATATGGATGACGGCAGCGTAGAAGTTGTCGCCTGTGGTGAAAGCGAGCGGGTGGAACAACTGATGAAGTGGTTGAAAGCCGGAGGACCGCGCAGCGCCAGGGTTGATCGGGTTCTCAGCGAACCGCACCGCCCTGGCGACGAGCTAAAGGGATTTAGTATCCGCTATTAAATACATTTCACCGGTTTCGGCAGGCCGGCAATTTTAGTTGCCTGCTTAGCTGGGCCTTTCGGAAACAGGCGATAGAGATAACGGCTGTTGCCTTTTTCTTCGCCAAACTTGTTGGCCATCGCTTTTACCAGCATGCGGATTGCGGGGGAGGTATTAAACTCCAGATAAAACTCGCGAACGAAACGCACCACTTCCCAGTGTTCGGGGGAGAGAACGATACCTTCGTTTTCGGCGATTTTCTCCGC
Organism: Citrobacter sp. 506; assembly: GCF_050434985.1. Taxonomy (NCBI): domain Bacteria; kingdom Pseudomonadati; phylum Pseudomonadota; class Gammaproteobacteria; order Enterobacterales; family Enterobacteriaceae; genus Citrobacter; species Citrobacter sp. 506. The sequence goes on along the minus strand of NZ_JBNDJN010000001.1, from coordinate 1,268,161 downwards.
CAGCGGCTCGCTCCATTGCGTGGTGTCTTTCAGATAGCCTTCGCTATCGGTCTCAATTTCATGGCCTGCAAAAATGAACATAGTGCTCTGTCGATAAAGTAAAAACCGCCCTTAGTTTAGCAAATAAGGGGCGGCGTGAGAAACCTCGACCTACAGAAGAAGCTGTAGCAGATTGTTGGCATTAAGCTTCTTCAGCGCGTTGCATTTATACGTCGAAACCTGTTTTTCGCTAATTTGCGTCATATGCGCAACATGTTTTACCGATTGACCGTTAACCAGCCTGTCGAGAACATTGAACTCCATGCCAGTCAGGCAGCAATTCAGACTGCGTACCCGACGGGGCTCTTTAGCAAGCAGATACGCCGCATCCACGACGGCAATTCTGTCATCAATGATATGTAAGGTCAGCGTGGCAAAACGCTTTCGTAAATGCGTGGCCAGTGCCCAACCTTTTTCATTGCACACCAGATAAACCGTTCCCTCCCAGCGCCTGGCCTCCAGTTGAAGCAGAATGTGGACCAGCGCCAGATGCGTCCTCGCGACGGAAAAGCGGCAACGCACAACGAGGGTGTCGCAGGCTAACAGCGAACGGTGCCACTGTAACGCGCCACTCTCAACTTGAGTGTGAGCGTTACGGCGCAGAAGAGCGTAGCGCAACCCTTCGGCATAAAAACGATTATTATCAAGAATGACGTAATTCACGGCGGCCTCTTTATAACGTACTGGGTGTGTAGATGATGCGTAGCGTGCCGGTGTAATCCCCGGCGTTTTTACTGCTGGCTGCAAACGCAGGGGTTTTCAAAACAATAGGGGCAGGTACGCACAGTACGCTCTCACGTCCGCCGGGCAGGACGACCTGACGCAGATGCTGCGGATCGTTGGTGCCTTGCCATACCAGGGTTTTACCGTTGGCGACGGTTTCGGTTGCGCCCGTGACGGGATTAGTGACGAAAACCTGATAGTCGAGACGATCCCGCGCATCGGTCTGACTTCCGCCGCGTCGCCGGATTGAAAATGCCTCTTCAGCACGGTCCGTTGAGGGGAGTCCGTCATCCTCAAACCGAAGATAAGTACGGGTGCTGGTACTGTTTTTGCCGTCGTACAGGCACATATCCAGCGTGTTTTCACCCTGGATTTCACTGCCACCCGGCCGCCCCGGGAAGTTGGTCAGGTTGAGGTTAACGATAGGCGTTGAGTGCGGAAATGCCGGCAGATAAATCTGCTGATTACCCGGATCGACAACCTCAATGCGCATCGTGGCCTGCCAGCTAGCAATGGCGCGATAGCCTGGACATCCGGTATTGGGGTCAGCGAAGTTCCCGCCGCAGTTGCCACTATCCCATTCACGAAGGTTCTGCCTCAGCGTTGCGGTCCAGATACCCGGCAGAGCGAGCTTTTCCAGTTCGCTTTTCACGATATAGAAATCGAAGTAGGGTTCTCTGGTCCAGTTTGCAACAATCTCTGTCCCTCCCGTGATAAAACTGGGATAGGTAAAGACTTTATTATTGAAAAACATGTAGTGGTCGCCATAGACCTTAAGATCCACCGTTTTGCTGGTAAGGGCATGCGTAAAACGTAAATTGATGGCATAAGGTGTCCCCGGGTTCGCCGTGAACCAGGCCGGGGCGGTCATGCAGGCGCCAACTGCGGAGTCGGTACGGGACAGACACGTCAGAGTATTACGTCCCCACTTTTGCGGATCGGCGACATCATAGCCGCTCGGTTCATGAACCCAGATATCAAAGCGCGCGGGGGCGGCCATGCGATCGAAGCTGATATCGACGCTGGTGTTTCTTCCGGCAGGGGCCGCTGCCTGGGTCTGGCCCGCCCACAGGCTTAAAAAAAGTAAAATAATTAAGTGCTTGTTCACATCATTTCCCTTTTGTGACGTTGTCTGCATTCATGGCAGTTGGACCCGTTGGTACTGATCGTCCGGCGAGCATCAGCTGTGCCTGTTGCTGGACAGTATTCGGCAGGGCAGAGAAGGTTAATTCCCGGCAAGGGATCGACCCGACGTAACGCACGACGTCGCGCATAGTCTTTACATTCAGCTCGCACTGATAAAACTGCTGCTGACGCACCAGGTAGAGGTTATGCAGCAGAGCGTCGCTTTGAGCGCTAAACCCGCCGTTGCCAAGGTCGCTCCAGCCGTTAACGTTCAGTGGCACGCCGCCGATAAACGGTGAATGTTGCTCGTCAGTTAACTGGCCGAGCCAGGTGTAGCTTGCCGTGGTTTGCACGTCCCGGCGGAGCAGTTTGCCAGGCACCATAAACAACGTTCTGCTGCCTGAACCTTGTGTGATTTCACTGCTGGCACCCCGCGAGACATCCAGCGATTCGTTAATCGTCAACGTAGTCTGCTGATAGCCCGGCACGGCGAAGAGGGCGCGGCTATTGCCTGGAATGTCTGCACTGCCGCCGTTATCCAGCGACACGACAATACTCGGATCCTGGGAATCTTCCGGTGTGGCAACGTTAACCGCGATGGCTGAAGCAGGACGTCCGTCGCTCCAGCGGCCCAGCCACAGACCAGAGCGCGACAGCGCAAGCGTGGAGTTGTAATTGCCGCTGCTGCTCAGGGTATGGCGCCGATCCTGACGATCCCAGGCATCGCTGACTGTCAGGCTCCCGTTGCCATATCGTCCGCCCTGGCGCGTGTAGGCAGAGGTATTGAGTGAATCGCTGTTAATACCTGATGCGCTCAGTCCATACTCATTTTCACCACGTGCGTCGGCATACCAGTTGTGCGCTACGTTATAGCTCAGCTGGTTTTTATCATGCTGCTGGTGCTGCCATGTCGCGCCCAGAGAGGTATAGCTTGTCGCATTGCCCTGACGGTTATGCGCCATTGACAGGCTCACGCTCAGGTAGCCGCCTTTATCCCTGCCTTCGCGTGAGTCATCGTTACGCATGAAAAGGTTAATACTGCTGTTGATGTTCAGACCGCGTGTGCTGAAAGCCGTACTCAAGCCACCCTGCCAGGCCCGCGTGCGTGAGCGGGTCATATAAACCGACTCCCAGGGCAAGCCTGCATCGTGGCGATCGTCACTGTCCGGGAGTTCCCGACGAGAAACGTATCGTCCTTCGTTGCGGTTATCCGAATATCCCAGGCTGGCGTACCAGGTGCCGACAGGAACGGAGAACATCACCGACAGGCTTCGGTAACAGCCATTTACGGCGTCATATCCCGCGCTTCGGGTATTGCAGTTTTCCGCTGATAACGCGTTGCGATAGAAGCTCAGTGAAAAACCGTCGTTATAGCTGATTTGCTGAATATTGCCGCGTTGTCCTTCGCTGCCGTAAAGGTAGCTAAACCGGGTCGAGAGTACGCCATCGATCGGACCCGCATTGAAACCACGACTCCAGTCGAGTGCATTTTCCAGAAAACGTTGGTTTTTCTTTATCGCTGCGCCACTGGTGAGTGCCAGCGTTGGAGTGACAGGTAGGCGGACACCCGCTTGAGCGACCGCGCTACGTTCATCGTTTTGATTGTTATTGTCGGTTTCGCCCGCCTGCAGGAACCACTCGACGCGGTCAAACGGCGTAATACCGGTGCGGGTAAACGGTATCTGCTCGGTACGTGTCAGCCGGTTATTTTCATAGACGGACAGCGTCACGGTATAGCTCCCGTCGGGGAACGATCGCGTGTCCAGGGTCTGAGCCCCGGCATTGAGATAAAAACTGGCCAGCAGCTGATTGCCCCGGCGGGCGTCAATACGCGCATCATGGGAAAGCAGCACGGTGATAGGGGTACCCTTTGACTGCTGAACCGGATTAATCCATGCCCTTGTCGAGCCTGTGCGCAGGCCGCGAATTTTGCCCAGCGGCAGTTGGCTGAGGTTGATATTCCCACCAGCATTACTGAACAGATCGCGGGTATCCATCTCGCCTAACTGAATATAGTACTGACGCCAGATATCCTGGCGAAACCAGGCATTGTTGACGGTTATTTCTTGTTGCTGCTGGTGCCTTGAACGCTGCCCCAGCCAGGTCCAGTCGAGATTAAAGTAGCCGTCCTGCGTCATGGCCAGCGCGCCATTGCCCTGAACGGTGGCTGACTGGTAATCCCTGTCGGCAACAAAATTGATATTCTGTTGATGGATCAACGCATTCTCAGTGCCCTGCGTAGGCTGATACCACTGGTTTTCTGTGGTCTGTTTAGGCAGAAATTTCTTGTCCAAAAACAGACTAATGCGCGCGTTATTCTCATCATAGATAATGGCCGCGCGATGGGTATCAATGTAATCACATCCCGTTGCGGAGCCATTGCTGCTGCACGCCAGGTTGCCGTTACGGGCAAGTGGAACGGCGAGAGCTGCAGACACGGTGGCAACGAGGGCAGGAGCGTCATTAAACTGACGTTTGATAGCCGCGACCACGGTTTCGGGTGCGACAAAACTGACCGATTCAAGTGTGATATCCGTTTCAAAAAGGCCAAGCGATTCGCCATAGAGGTTAACCTCTATCCACAGGCGCTGCGTTTTCGCCAGATCTTCGAACCCTGCCGGGACGGCCATCTCGGCGCAGGCGAGTTGGATGGATGCGGGTAATAAAGCAACTAAGAGGAGAGTATTTCTGTGAAACGCCATGACCAAGCCTCGACATCATCCTGACGTCAGAGGGTGGGCACCCTCTGACGTTATCCCTTATGTACTGTGGTGTTACGCACCGCCTTCCGTGGTCGTCGCCTGCGTCAGCATCAGGCTGACAACGCCGCTGTACTGACCGGTTTTCAGAATGCCTTTGGTGGTCTGAGAAATGGTCAGTGGCAGTACCGCTGAACCGTTTTCAATGCTGCCTGGGAACAGTTCAGTTCCGGTAAATTCGGCATCGGTGGTAGACAGTGTTTTATCACCCAGAATCACCGTCATCGGTACAGTCTCGTCGCCATCCATATTGGTGAGCTTAGCTGCGCTAACGAGGCGCACTTTGACATTGCTGGTGGCGGAGTTAGACCACACCTTGGTGTTCAGGCGGTAGCTTTCCAGCCCACGACCTGGCAGGTACTGCATGTCGATGCTGGCCGGCAGTGGCGTGTTATCGGCCTGAGTCATATCCAACTGTGAGTCAACGCTGGCGTTGACGGTAATATCTTTTTGAATCGCCAGCGCGCTAAAGGACGAGGCCATCGCGGCAACAATCATCAGAGGTTTAATATAGTTACGCATTGATATCTCCATATTTACAAATGAGCACCTTGGCTCTTTAAACAAACTACGTGGGTTTTTACTGTGCCGTCGTGTTATTGCACGACGGGTAAATCAGCTTCTTCAGCGGTTTTATTCACCCAGTTGAAGTAGCGGAACTTATATTTCTGACCCTGTTTCATAGTGAGCGTTTTTAATTTCCGTTCAGTGTCCGGATAAATCGTCGCGTCTTCTTTTATCCATTTACACGATGAAACAGCATCACAAATACCAATCTCTCTGAGCGGCACACGCAATGTGCCGTTGTTTTTTAACGTTCCCCGGCGAGGGTCAATCGACAGTGAAATTACGTTTTCTTCTGGAGCAATGTGGACCAGTGCGCCCCAGATCACATTGACACCTAATGTCGCCATTGCTGCAGGGGTTTCTGCCTTGCCCGGAATAATGCTGTCAGGTTGTTTTACCCCTTCAAAATAGACACGCCAGGTGGTCTCTTTTTTCGGCGGTATAAGCGATACCAGACGAACAACGCGCATAGCGCCTGCAGCCAGAGCAAATTTCTCGGGCGTAACCACCACGCCACCTTCTTTCCACGAAGCGACGTCAATTTCTTTTTCCTGGGCTGTTCCGGGATTAAGAATTTTCTTTTGCCTCACCCGAATGAACTGAATATCATCCGTTTTTGAAGCCACCTTAATTTGCGCCGCACCGGATCTGTCTACATTCAGCTCCATGGGATACACGCTCATATTGGCCATTGTCATTTCTGAGAAAAATGGCAATGACAGCGCGGCGACATAAAAGGCGGTTGTCATGCTCACTCTTTTTTTCTGTTTCACAATCAGTCTGCCTGCTCTGAGTTTAAAGGCGGCGCGTTAACACCAGGACACCGTCTGCTTTCGTATCGCTTCAGGGCAGGGAAACTTTAACCAGAACAGCGGTTTGTGAAAATTTGTATTAGTTAACTCGTTATATACAGTTTTTTATCCTGCTTTTCTGGCTTTAAGGTTGTATAGTTAAGCGAAAATACCGCGGCCAAGGATGGGAGGAAAATTCCTTCTGATGAAAAAATAAGCAGGTCAGGGGGCGGTTTTCATATCGACGTACCAGGGAATAAAAAGCATGCGGTAACAGCCGAGAATAAAAGATGTTTTTTATATGCAATAATTCGTTGTTATTTGATCCTGAAGCACATGCAATAAGTCTTGTTGGACAACCCGAGTCTGTATTAACACTTTCGGCGCCAGCCGTTCGTCTTTTACAGGAATTCATTAAACACCGAGGACGCGACTTAAGCCGGGAGGAATTGATCGCTCGCGTGTGGGAAGAATTTGGCTTTACGCCATCAGGAAATAATCTCAATAAAGCGGTAAGCGAACTGCGTAAAAGCTTCCAGTCTCTGGGAGAGGGGCACGAATTGATAGTCACTGTCCCGCGCTATGGTTTCCGTTTTGATGCTGATGTGATTTTTCAGCCTGGAGAGAAAATTCAAGCCGTTGATCCGCACCCCCCCTCAGCGCAACAAGACGTTCTGCCCCGGCGAGTATCCCTGAAAAAGTGGTTCCGAATAGGGGCATTGATTGCCGTGCCGTTGGGAGCGATCTTTTACGTTAGCCGTCCGCAGGAGATAACTGTTCCGGCGAAATTAAAGCCGGTCCAGGAAAAAATCGCGCGTTGTAGTATCTGGGTCATCGAAGATCATGGACGGCCGTTAGTGCTATCAAAATTAGCTGAGCGACTGGAGGCCAATGACGTGGCTTGCGAGCGCGAGGAGTATGCTATTTATTTTTTCAGCGCCCGTTTTTCGCTTGCAACTGCTGATGAACTGTTTATCGGGGCCTGCCCGGTCAATAAAACACGTCTGTGCAAGACCATTCGCTATAAAAACGGGGCTGGAAAATGAAAATAAGGCTTCTTTTTGGACTGGGCGGAGCCCTGGTCGGCGGCGCGGTGGCGCTGTTTTACTATTGCGGCGCGACGGGAAAAAGTGATGTGCTGGCCTGCAGCACTGAATTTAACTTTACGCGCAATGAAGGGAAAGCAAGTGAAGTGAAGGTAAATGCCCTTGCTCAGTTCTATTTTCATCGGGACGGTACAGGGTTGACCACCTATAAAGGTGCGGCAAGAGCTGGCGGGCAAAATTTTATCGTTGACAGGGATGTAGACTTTACGTGGGAGCAGCGGGACGATGACAACGTCATTGTATTGACCTACACCAAAACCTGGCTTCGCCACAGTGACAATACGCCGAATGCCCAATGGGGGAGCTTCGCCTATCCGACCTCACGCTACTACCTGACGATCTCTGAACTTTCACCTGCTGTGTGGCTTATTCAGGACCGGCGCTATCCTACCTATATCTGCCGGGGTCAATAAGGTATAAAAAAAGAGAATGCCATTGGCATTCTCTTTTTTCGTATCAGTGATGCTGATTAATCGCGGCTGGCGAAGCCCAAAATGCTCAGCAGGCTGACGAAGATGTTGTACAGCGAAACGTACAGGCTGACGGTGGCACGGATGTAGTTGGTTTCACCACCACGGATGATATTACTGGTTTCAAACAGGATTGCGCCTGAAGAAATCAGAATAAACACCGCGCTGATCGCCAGATGTAAAGCCGGCAACTGCAGGAAAATATTCGCAACCATACCAATCAGCACCACCACGATCCCTGCCATCAGCATACCGCCGAGGAAGGACATGTCTTTCCGTGTGGTCAGCACGTAGGCTGAGCAGCTGAAGAAGACCAGCGCCGTACCGCCCAAAGCCATGGCGATAACATCACCCATGCCCGCAGACAGGTATGTGTTCAGGATCGGTCCCAGAATGTAGCCCAGGAAGCCGGTAAAAGCGAAAGCTGACAGAATACCAACCGGTTTATCCGCCGTTTTATAGGTCAGGAACATCAGACCATACATACCCACCAGCGTCAGGATAAGCCCCGGAGAGGGCAACATCAGTACGGTACTGGCAGTCGCAGTGAGCGCCGAAAACGCCAGCGTCAGGCTGAGCAGGAAATAGGTATTGCGCAGCACCTTATGCGTGCTGAGTAGCGATGTACGATCGCGTGAAGAACTAATAATACGATCCATGAGTCACTCTCTTATGACAGATGTAATTAATGATGGAGGATAATGAAATCAAGGGGAATGACACAGCGGTTTTACCCATCTTTACGCATTTTAACCCGCCAGGCTTAAGCATATTATTTCAACAAAAGCTCCCGAATCAGATGTTAGCACTATATGTGTAAAAATGCCTGTTAGATATCTGCCAGGTAACTGAAAAATATTGCGTTATTCCTGTTTCTCTCTGACAGTGACAGCGGTGTCTACATAAAACAGAGCAATAAGGTAAAGGGAATGATTCAACATAAATCGAAGATATTGACGTTTACGCTGTTGGCTGTCTGTTTGATGTCTATCAACGGCGTGGCGATGGCGGCAAATGTTCCCGCAGGAACAATACTTGCAGAAAAACAGGAACTGGTCAGAAACAATGGCAGTGAGCCAGCGTCGCTGGATCCGCATAAAGTCGAAAGCAACGTTGAATTTAATTTAATCAGCGATATGTTCGACGGACTGGTGGCGGTTAAGTCGGATGGGTCTATCGAACCCCGGCTGGCCGCGTCCTGGGAGAACAAAGACAACACCGTCTGGACCTTTCATTTACGTCCGGGCATAACCTGGTCAGATGGGTCTGCCATTACCGCACAGGATGTCGTCTGGAGCTGGCAGCGTCTGGTCTCACCGCAAACAGCTTCACCTTATTCCTCGTATCTGGGCAATATGCACGTAGCAAACGCCCTCGATATTGCCCAAGGGAAAAAAGATCCTGCCGCTATCGGGGTCAAAGCCCTGGATGATAGCACGCTGGAAATTACCCTGACGCAGCCAACGGCGGCGTTTCTGGCGATGCTGGCGCACCCGTCACTGGTTCCGCTGGATAAAGTGCTGATCGGCCGCTTTGGTGACAAGTGGACCCGGCCAGAACATTTTGTCTGCAGCGGGGCGTACAAGTTATCGCAGTGGGTAGTCAATGAGCGCATCGTTGCCGTGCGTAACCCGCATTATTGGGACGATCGGCACACCGTCATTGATAAGGTCACTTATTTGCCCATCAGTTCAGAGTCCGCAGACGTTAACCGCTATAAGGCCGGCGAAATCGACATTGTGTATAGCGTCCCGGTCAATCAGTTCGCGCAGTTGAAAAAGACGATGGGCGATGAACTCCATGTCTCACCTCAGCTTTCAACCTATTACTATCAGTTCAATACGACTCGAGCGCCGTTTAATGACCCGCGCGTGCGCCGGGCGCTGAATATGGCGTTAGATAAAGACATCATCGCACAAAAGGTGATGGGGCAGGGACAACGCGCGGCGTGGGTTATCAGCCAGCCGGAAATAGGGGGAGTGCAATTGCATGCGCCGGAATATGCGGCGTGGCCGCTCGAAAAACGCATTACCGAGGCTAAGAAACTGCTGGCTGAAGCCGGTTATGGCCCTGAGCATCCGCTTAGCCTAAATCTGCTCTATAACACTTTCGAAACGCACCAGCGTATTGCCATTGCCGCATCGTCAATGTGGAAGAAAAACCTCGGCGTAGAGGCGAAGCTGCAAAATCAGGAATGGAAAACCATGCTGGATACCATGCACACCGGTAATTTTGACGTCGTGCGCTACGCATGGATCGCCGATTATGATGATGCCTCAAGTTTCCTCAATATTTTCCGTACCGGCGATAGCGAGAATACCACCAGGTACAGCAATCCCGCTTTTGATGACGCGATGCGCAATGCGGCGAAAGCAACTTCGCTGGAGGAGCGAGGCAAATACTACCAGCAGGCCGAAGACCTTTTAGGAGAGGATGTACCAGCGATTCCGGTTTACCACTATGTCCGCACGCATCTTGTGAAGCCGTGGGTGGGAGGATTTGCGCCAGATAACCGGGGAAATTACTACACCAAAGATATGTTCATCAAAAAACATTAAGCGCTGTAGCCAGTATTTGTGCTGAATAAACGGTCAATCTGTTGTTATTTCAGTCGATTAACAATATTTTGGCTGTTTTTCAGGCAAACGAACGCATTGGTGCTTTACAGGTCCGTTCGGGATGTTTATAGTGCGCCTCATTGGAAGCGTGGCCGAGCGGTTGAAGGCACCGGTCTTGAAAACCGGCGACCCGAAAGGGTTCTAGAGTTCGAATCTCTACGCTTCCGCCAATTTCTTAACAAAATCAATAGCTTAGATGTTAGTTTTGATTTTGTACTGCATAAAGTATTGCATTAAAAGCCCGTGTAAACGGGCTTTTTTTGTATCTAAAATCTGGTATTTCCCCGCAACAAATATTTTAAACACTCCGTTCTTGCCTGAGAAAGGCCCCTACCTGTTTCTCTTCCTATACAAATTAACCAAGCAACATCCTTAGACCACAAACTTGTAATCGTAATGGTTAGCTGGACAACCAATTGTTCTGTCGGTTAAAACAGCTAAAAAAGTTAACTGGTAATTGAAAATGAAAGCTAGTGAAGTCATGAAGGCGGTAAAGACGTGGTTTAAGGTGAGCAATTATGATGCTTTGCAGGAGATCACGATTGAAGACCTGAAGAGGGAAGCGTTTGCCCGATTGAGGTTAGCTAAACATGATTTTGATGGAGAGTTGGATGACGACGACGACCGTGAGATCCGCCAGCGTTATCTGGACTATGAAGCTAAAATTTTAGCGGGAAAGCCTTTATTAGTAAGTCCAAGCAACGCTCCAGCTCCTACCTATGGAAAAGACTACCCACTCAGGCAGGCAGTGGAAAATCCTCTCCAGAACGCAAAAATATACATCAAACACATCACCGTAGCGGATGCTGCGAAATATGAGCGTCAATTAAGAGAGATAAAGATACTCAGGCGTATGGGGCTTAAGGAAGAAGGGGTAACCATGCCAGCCTCAGAAGAGATTGGTCGGTGGCGGTTGACTGATATCGAAATGCTTCATCCCCACAAGCCACTTTATCTGGAACTCAACATCAGAAGGCTTACTGACGAAGAAGTCATCGAACATATGAAGCGTATGCTTCCAGAATGGCGCAGGACGCATGGTATCCCGGAACCGTTAACGGGAACATTCAGGTTCGGGCTTAGCACGATCAAGAGGCTAATTAACTTCAGGATCATCCCTCTACTGGATCTGCTGTTCTGGGCCAAGAGAAACAACGAAAAAATTTCCTATGAACAGCTTAGCAGGCTTCTTTATCCTAATGATTCTGAGGATATTAGAGGTGGATCTCAGATCAAAGACACGGATAAGCCATTGGCTGACAAAGTGCTTACCCGTGAGTTTGATAGGATGTTTAACATCTACCTGAGCAAAAATGACAGCATGATACACACCAAAGTTGCTGAGGCCTTGAAGATGAACGAAAAAGAGCAGCAAGAGGAATAACTTTTCTTCTGCAATTGGGGGGCATCTGATGAAGATGCGCCCCGTTCTTCAAAACCAGCGAAATTCATAAATTTCCATTTTCCCCGAAAATCATTTCTTTCGACTTCCTCATAAAAATCTTGTTTGCCAATCTCTGCATCCTGCGATCTCAATTTTTCCTACTATAGCTCTTGTCAAAACAACAGAGGAAAAGACAAATGAAAAATGAAATCGCAGGTAAAAGATTAATCCGTGTTCCAGAAGTTCTGAGAAGAGTCGGATTTAGTCGAACCACAATGTATGAGCTTATCAAAGAAGGACGATTCCCCGATAAGATAACAATAAGTTCAAGGGCTGTAGCCTTTGTGGAAAGTGAGATTGATGCTTGGATTGATAAAGTCATTTCTGATTCACGCCCTGTATCTGAATAAAAATATTTTAATAACAACAAGAGGAAATAAAATGAATAATCAAGAAATGGAAAGTATCAAAGAGTTATCCACAAAAACATTTTTTGCTATGGCAAAGTATCTTTATGTGGCTGGAATGCTGATATATAAAGAGCAAGGAGATCATGAGTTAGTCGCATCTATTATGTTAGATAATAATAGAACGGAATCGTATCTTTCACATGTTAAAGATTATCTGGCTAAGCGTTTTGATGGGCATATGGAAGAAGCTGGTAAAAGAGAAAGACTGATTTATGTTGATATGGATAAAGTTATATTGGAGATGAAAAGTGTCCATATAAAGGCATTGCTTTTTGGCATGAGTTAACAACAGCGTATTCGGCCCCGAAAGAGGCTAATAAAAAACACAATGAATTAAATAAGCATTTAACTATGAGGATATAAATATGTCTAAAGAGAAGGTATGTGTTAATAAATCAACCGAACTGTTCTATGACCTTGCATGCAGATCGTTTTCCGCAAGCTGGAATATGTTTATGGAAGTTAATGGTGATGGTGACGCCAATGATTATTTGGATGACCCGGATTTTATGAGTCCATTTATTATCCATGTGATTAATCATATTCAGAACAACTTTGAAAGGTTCATTGCCCAAGAAGGAAACAGCGGTGATATTAATCAAGTAAACTTTGAAAAAGTCGCTGCTATGTTAGTTGGGTATTCGGACAACTTTAGAAAGTAAAAACAATTATTTCACCGAAAGGGGCTAACCAAAAGTATAAGAGGAAAATATAAATGGTAAACAACAACGAACAAAGTTCTATGACAAATAAAATATCTGTAGCTGTAAGCGTGTTGTGTGATGGAACTCCAGAAGTAATGAATACTATTCAAGAGCGTTTTGAAATATTTGTTGCCATTACTGGATATTCAGTAGAAGAAATCATGGATGATAAGAATATACTTGATGAGTTAAATCGATTTATTAATAACGAGCTAGTAGATGATTTGGGGCTGGAGTATGACTGTGTCGTCATCAATATCGGTTATAACAACTAATTTTTTACTGACTATTAACTGAAAAGTGAGGATGAGAAAATGAAAGAGATTGTATTGAACAGTTATGATAAAACAAAAAACCATCTTATTGCTAACATTTTACAAGGGTTTTGTGATGAGATGTATAATATTTATGAAAGTGATCCTGAAACAGCAATTTATATTATGAGTTGGGGTAAACTTTCAGAAGTTATTTATGATGTAGTGATAACATGAAATACTCTATTAAAAATAATTTGTCTGGTATAAATAAAAATGATTTAAAGGATGAAATATTACATTGGCATCTTGATCATATCATTGAACTTGTTTCAAGGAATATAAATCAGGATGGAAATGACGATCCTGTTTATTGGAAGCTGAAAATGACAGTTGTTTGATCTAAATATTATGATTATTCCCTCGAAAGAGGGAAATACATGAATGATAAAACCAAGGGTTATAATATGATTGATGAATTCTACGTAATGTATATGTATAGAAAAATCCAAGCTGAAGCGGCTACAACTGATTTAAAAACCTTGAATCAACTGTTGAAGAAGTTCCGCAAGGTAGTAGCGAAGCGCCGTGAAGAATACTATCTGGAGATTGGTGAGAAAAGGGCACAAGAGCTAAGGTGCGAGAGGCTACAAAAAATATGGGAGAAAATGAAACGTGACAGAGTTTTACCAGAAGATCTTATTGACAGGTAATAACCAGTCACAATAACGTATTTAACAGGCGGCTACGCCGCTATTCTTTATGGATAAATCCATCATCAACAGGGGTGAACCCTGTTCCAGCAATGTGATTGTCTTGAACAATCACTAAGTGCTGATTCTGTGAATATATTTAATATGTTGAAGAGTAAATAGCCTATTTTATAAACTTAACACTAAACTCTATCATGGGATCGGTTTTACAATAGAATGATGAAACGATCTAAATCCGATCCTTTTCGACTTTCCTAGCCAATATGAAAACTACCTTATCAAGATGAAAATATATTAATTTCAGTGTTAGGGCGTAGCCGTGCTTCAGCACATGAGCGTTAGCTCATAGAGGGCAGTGATTTTCAAAAAAGATGTTAGTGCAATAAAAAGGAAAGCTTCGCAATGAAAATTATATTTTTTACTTAAAAATAGTCCATCATTGCTAAATGTTGAAACCCCATATGGCGATCATAAAAATCGCCCGGTTTCTTTTAACCCTCTTAAGTATTATCTCTTACTTCTTGCAAAATTAAATTAAGACAAAATCGGCTTGTAGCCCTTGCGGTATAAGGCTTATGACGAAAATAGGTGACTGACTGTACGGTCAGTGTTCCTGACTCTATGGTCAGTATTCCTGACTGTACAGTGAGCTTTCCTGACTTTGTAGTCAGTTTCTATGTCATTTTATAGATTAAAAATGACTGTGCTTTAAATTATAGTCACTGGAATACTTGCGATTTTAAAAATATTTTCGCAAAAAAATATGCAAAAAAACTTGATATCTTTTTTGTGTATGGTATTTAATTTATTATAAATAAAATAACAAGAGGTAAGAATAAAATGAATGAAATAGAAGTTGATTTAGATTTAGGCTTAAATCCTTTTTGCTTTGAGATCGAGCTAAAGATTGAAACAAGAAAAAGAAATCTGACTGTTTCAAGAGGTGCAGAACTTATTGAAAGGAAGGATACCAGTAAAACTTATTTTGCCAATATTGTACATACACAAGAGGTCGATAAAGAAGAGTTCATTAAGCTCTATACATCCCAGATAAAAGCATACTTTGATTTAACGAAAACAGCTTACAAAGTGTTTTTTATCTTTTTACGTATATATCAGGATGCGATTGGAAAAGATCACTTTTATCTGAGTTGTAAAAAAGCAATGTCGCTCGCAGAAAAAATAGATCACTTTGCTTTGTCTGAATCTATTTTTTACAGAGGCATAAAAGAACTTATTGAGAAACGTATTATTGCTAAAACTAATGAAAAAAACTGGTATTTCATAAACCCAGCTATTGTCTTCAATGGTGATCGTGCTCGCTTTGTTTCAGAGATTATAAAAAAGAAAGAAATAATGGAAGAACAACCCGAACACGTTGCCAGCACTGACCGAAGAAATAAAAGCATTAAAGCAGAAGGTATAGCTATTGAGGCAGTCATAGAAGACGTAAATAGCCAAGAAGATATAGATTTGTTAATCGCAAGATTACAGGCTAAAAAGCACCAAGGAGCGATGATGAGTAAAAGCATGGGAAGATGTAGCGCTGTTGAGGCAGTAACTCTTTTACCACCAGAAGAACCGTTAGTTTGGGATAATATTTAAGGGTATTTACACAGATGATGTGTAGTGATTGAATAAATAAGCTTAACGGGAATGCTTAATGTACAAGCGCTGTATGAAATATTATTTATATAACCTGAGTTAAATTTGATCTTTCTAAAGCAGATATGGTATTAAAAATAAAATGAAAAGGAAAATAAAATAATGAGTAATATTAAAATCATTACGCTCTTTAACGCCAATGAAAACATACCATTTATGACCTGCATAGTTAAAGATGTTGAAGAGAATGAACACGGAATAAAGCTTACCCTTGAAAACGACAATAACATCTTTATTAAATATTACGATTCCTTCTTCCTGTCTGAATCAGCAGATGATTGCGATAAGGAACGGATGGTTAAGGTGTATAGGAGATTCATTTCAGAACTTAGCCAAGTAAGCGAAGAAACAGTAAGATCGCTGATGCCGTAAACCAAAACCATCCTAACACGCCCCGTTAGTGTTCTGGATGATGACTATTATTATTGCAGGGTGAAAGCTAAAGCGCCGGATGAATCCACACTGATGAGTGCGCTTAGTCTGCAGGAGCTGCATGAGGCCAAAGCCGAAGATATCTTCTTAGCTGAACTGGAAACATCTGGCGGTATCGTGCTTCACACTGATATGGGATATCCAGCAGTTGAATCAAACGTGCAGCTATTAGAATGGCTATAGAATCAATAAACCTTGCACACATGCGAGATCTGACCAATGGTTAATTGGTCATGTTCAGGGATGGTTAGTTTGAGTATGAGATCGAGAGCGATCTCTATGAGGCACTGTTTCAGGCTGCCGATAGGCTTAAGATCGTTGTTGTGTTATCAAAGAGAAGTATTTAGTATACGCACAATAAAATACTAATATATTGTATAATTTATTTGCAGTATATTTATTTGTTTTTTACAGTGTATGATTTGAGCATGTTTTTAATTTTTAAATTAATGGTTAGATAAAATCTTCATGAGGAAATAAATGAACAGTTTACTTTCGGATGAGTTTGCAGATTTAGAAAAGATACTCTCTTCAGGAGATGTAAGTTATGATTTTGTTGCTGAACTTTGCATAAGCAGTAATTTTAGTTTTATAAGTCATGAAGCTTTGAAGAGAATAAAAGAAGAGAATCTGACAAATATAGCAGTGTGTGATATAAAAAATAATTATATTAAATTAGAATTTGAGCGTTTGAAATTGAATAAGGGACTGTATCTTCATGATTTTTATTTGGAGGAAAGGGATTATGAAGACAATGAATATGATAGTGTCATATATTTTAAATATTCTATGACTCCGATGCCTGTTGAAGATGAAAAACCATATCTTAAATTTATTGATGCGGCGAAAAATGGCTTCGATCAAATAATAAGTAACCTTAATCTCATAGCAACTATCCTACAATCATTTTTAGTAATAAAACCTGCAAGTGAAAATATATACATTTGTTTTGATGGGGATGTAAAAAGGCTTGTAGGCTTTAGTGGGAGTAGGGTATATAGACACCCTTGCGATAGAAGTAAGATTTTAGATAATAAAAGTGAAGTGGAAAAACTAATTAAGGCAGTTAGTAAAATAAACAACGATTCTAATAAGAAATGTAAAAATTTATTTAATATTTACAATATAGCACTGAAGTTTGAAGCTAATCATTTTTATGATGATGCATTTCTGAATTACTATAAAATCATAGAGATCCTTTTTAAGGAAGATATTTATCTCTCACACTTCGCCGAAGTCATTGGTAAATCCAATAAGTATGCTAAACATCTGAAATCAATAACTCAAAAAGCTATCATGCTGTTTATGTGGGATTATCATACTTGTCGATTTAATTCAAATGAAAATATTACTGGTCCTGCTCCTGAACTGGATGATTTCATAGAATTGGCTACAATAAGGAACGAGTTAGCACATGGGAATGATAAGTACCGTTTTATTTTTGAATCAAATAACTTCTCAGAAAAGCAGCAATTCATACAAAGACTTACTTTATGCAAAAATATATCTTATGATATGATGGTGAAATTTCAAGAGTTGCGTTATGAATCTTGTTGATGATTATTAATGCTCATTAACACCTGTTATTTAAAAAAATAAAAGGTGTTTTAATAATTAATCTAGCAACCCACGCGAAACTTTACTCGCAGTCTGACTGAAACTATATCGGTCAACAACACTCCCCTTGAATCAGATATCAAGCGAGTTCATGTGAGCCGTATTGCTGTTCTTCAGCAGGGCCAGACCGGGAATATAGTTCGAGATCTGAGTCTCGCCTGACATGCTGGAGTAGGACCACATTTCCTGACCATCATTTGTAGCTCGTGTTTGTGGCTCCCCGAATGCTTTAATAACATCTTGCTGAGTAGTTTTCCCTTTAACGATTTTGGCTTTTACGGTTTGTTGGGATTCGTCTTTCAGGGATTTATTGCCATAAGTAGTGCAAGCGGTAAGAGGCAGGGTCACCAACGCAGCGATAAACAGTTTTCTCATGTTAACTCCATATAAACAGTAAACGTAAAAATAGGCGTAAAGAGTTCAGAACCAGCGCTGTATTGTCGCTGGAGATCAAAAAAGTTGTGTCAATTGATAGTGAAAGAAGCCTATGACCTTTTTATCCAATCAGCTAATGGCATCTTTCATTGTGGCTTTCCCTGATGTTGCATTAATCAAAGCTATCTAAAAGCTATAAATCGAAATTAACCGCTTGTCTCATGGTTCAACGCTCTATCCACTTGAATCAGCTCGTAAACTGTCTGGTGGTCCTCTGGTTTACTTTACTCATTAACGATTCCTCTAGCAAGAAAATGATCGATATTACAGATCGATAATAATTTATTAATAGATTATAACGATTGAAAATGATTTATCGATCGGTGTTTTAATTGATTTTATCGATCGATGTAAATTTAACGATAGGTAATATCTATCGTTATTTTGTTTTTGATCGTTACAAACGATATGACGGACCACAAAAATAATTGAATCCTATCAATTGGTTAATCAGGTGGTTTTGCTTCGTTATGTCTGTCAAAGCAAGCTGTAACGGCTTCTGGTGCGCAGCAGGCTACCTCTACATAACAGCATTTTTGATTATCGGGATGGATAGGAAGATGAAGAAGATTTTACTCGTTGCTGGCACAGCTCTTGTTCTGGCGGGATGTGGTGAAAAAAGCGATTTTGAGAAAGCTATCAACGCGAAAATTTCAAAATCGAAGGTGTGCTACTCCCTGCAGGACAACGACATTGTATTCAACAAAGGTTTTCCGGTTAAGGTTAATCGCGGCTACCGTTCTGCCGGATACAGTGCCAGTGATGAAATCCTTAAAGGACTTGCTGAACAAGGGCTGCTCACTGTTTCAAAACAGGCAAATGGCTTTAGTAGTGTTGATGCTCTGGAAGTAACAGATAAAGGCCAAGAAGTTGAGTTTTGGGACCGTGAGAATGGTGCCTGTGTCGGTCATCGTACTGTTGCTGAGATTACAAGCTGGACTGAACCCAGCGAAGGTAATGGCGTTAAAATGACGCAAGTGATCTATACGTGGAAACTCGATGGCGTGCCGGGCTGGGTGGATAAGAAAGCCTTCTCTGGCGTGAAAGGGATGTCTGAACCAGAAGAAGCCAAAATTGTTCTGGTGAAAACCAATAACGGCTGGACTGCTCGGTAATTACAGGAAAAAGCTATGAACTCTATCTCTTGGGTGATTTTCACTGGGCTGCTGATAAATATACCATCACTGGCTCCGGTGCTGTTTCTCCGTAAGACTCAAAAGAACGTGAAGATATCTATTTCGATCAGACTGTTTCTACTTAACGCTTTCTTGGTGCTGTGCCTTGTGACGCTATCGCAGAATATCACGCAAAAATACGGGCTGTTTCCAATATGGCTGGTGTTAGCTGCAATAGTGCTGTTTGCGGTCACGCTAGTACCAACGGTAAAATTAGTGCGTAAGCATTTGACTGTTGGGAAAAGTCGGGCTGTTATCCTCTCATCATTCCTGATTGCCTATGCTGTCAGGTTTCATGGCGTGTTTTCAGATTTGAATGGACGTGGATATACGATTAACGGCTATAACACAGTATGGACATTCTTCTTCCTGTTTGTCTGTCTACTGGCTTATCTCGGTTGTGCTGGACGTAAAACGTATTCTGGTTCTTCTGAATCGTCATCTGCACCACAATCAGATTATTTTAAGCCAAACAAAGAATATGAAACACAATCTCAAATTGACTACGATATTGCAGTGAAGGGGCAGAGTGTTCTGTCTAATCCCAATCTGAGTATTGTTGAGCAGCAGCGTTATCGTGATGCGCTTGAGAAAAAAGAAAATGAATATTGATACTATTTTGATAAAGCCGACTTTCGTCGGCTTTTAGTTCCGTATTGAGACATGGTGGTATTTACTTATCTGCATCCGGCTAATTAAATTTTTTTTCACAACTCGCATTTTTCTTCATAGGCTAAATTATACCCGTGATCGTTGAAACTGCTTGATTTCTTTGGTGCTGAGGATCATGCTCAGGCCAAGAACGTAAAATTGACTTTCGCGCAGATTGCCGCTCTTGAGGCTCAGCACCGACGGAGTAGTGATCGCCGTGTCTGCGACCGGATACGTTGCGTGCTGCTTTCTGCACAGGGCTGGTCTCCTGCCATGATTGTACAGTCTCAACTCATTCATGAGACCACGGTTCTGCGTCATCTTTCTGATTATCTCAGCGACGGTAAGCTCACCTCTGATAACGGTGGCTCGCAGGAGCATCTCAGCTCCGGGGAATCTACAGAACATTGTTAGCTTCTTACTAACATCATTCACATCACGACGGTCAATATTGTGTGATGCTCATCCGTGACCGCTTTGGCGTGTGCTACAGCATTCCGGGCATTTCAAAATTAACGTTAGTTTAGTGTTAGACATATATTCAAGCCTGTCTCTTAAGTTAAGAGACTTCTACTGTCAGGATTTTCGCGGGGACAACTCATTTCTAATGATAAGCAGACTTGATGATTTTATCGTGTATAAGAGTTATCACGTTACATCGGTGGTATGTGAATATAATGAAAACATATTGACCATCCCCAAAAAAACGACGATCTTCCACTATATACTTTTTGTTTTTGAAGTGGTACTACCAAATATTAGTATTATTTGCTCGATTTTATCACCATCAAGCTGTTTACAAGTTACCACAAAAGCCACAAAATTAAGTTTCTTTACTAGTAGTTAGTGTTTTATGAATAAGGAACTTGTCATGAATTTTTTACATTATAATCTTAACTTATTTAGTGGCGATGTTGTTGAAATTACATTAGATAAACAAGCAAATGTACGTCTGATGGATGACAACAATTTTTCAAATTATAAAAATGGTATGCGGCATCAATACTATGGTGGATATACCACTTTGTCTCCCGCTAGGATAACGGCTCCACGTCAAGGACACTGGCATTTGGTTATAGATTTAGGAGGATACTCCGGGAAAGTTAATGCATCTGTCAGGGTTCTAAAGGCATAACTATGACACAGATATCAGAGAAAAATGATGGTTTTACTGTTGCAATACGCCGCGCAAAACTTGATACACTAACTATATATGAAATATCTGAAGATGAGTTACTAACTATAGAACGTGGATCACCAGATTCCATTTATCTTACGATTGCTATCGCCTTATTATCTTTTTCATCAGCAATATTTTGCTCGTTACTTGTTACAGAAATAAAATCTACAGTGGTTATGATTGTTTATGTTGTAATAGTTATTGTTGGATTTATAATTGGTTCTATACTATTGATATTATGGAAAAGAACAGAGAGTTCTGTAACAGCCTGTATAACTGTTATACGTAAAAGATTACCACCTCCAGAAGGAGAGCAGACACAAGTTTAAAATTACTAATAATGACTTTTATTTAAATATTGAGATGTGGGCATCTAAGATAGGCCAGCCCACCACTGTTAATCATTAATCAGTTCCCCCGCTGATTAACGAACCAAATTATTGACAACTTCAGCTATTGGAGCAGAGTAGCTTCCTGACAGTATCAGGATGCTATAAGTGAAAGAGGAGATTATTGTAGATGGTTTAGTGGATTGGTTGGAGCAAAAAAATCGGTTTTTTTCAAGTTGTGGTGCAAGATCGGCGAAACAATCATATATAATTTAGTTAATACATGTGTTTATGTGCTGACATAAACACCTTACTATGAGGCAGTTCAATCTCTGCTTTTGTTTGAGTGGAGTTTACTATTTCACGATTACCATCTGATGTGCTAATCGATATTAACCTACCAATTCTAGTAGGTTTCTTTTATTTTTCTATAGTTCTAGCCTGACAGTCAGTGTCGGTTCAGTAGTAGACATTGACTTTGACTTGCGATGTATATAGCGTGTCAAAAAGGTTGGTAGTCAATTGATGGCCTTAAGTATTTAGTTATATTGTAACATCATAATATCCGACCCTTATCTGTTCCAAAGCCCGAAGTTGTAATCTTATCTCTTGTTTCAAAAATAGGAGATTAGAGGGAGTTAGATAAACTACCTTCTATGACGGTAGAGCGCTAAATTAGGTGCGTTTTTTGATCTTCAAAAAGGGATAATGATGAAGCTTATTGTAGACCTTAAGAACTGCTATGGAATTAGTGAATTAGTGCATGAGTTTGATTTCAACATCACTAAGGGTTATACCATATATGCGCCAAATGGTTTCATGAAAACCTCGTTTTCTAAAACCTTTGACGATTTAGCTAAGGGAAGAGAAACGAAGGACTTAATTTTTCCAGATAGAGTATCAGGCAGAGTCATTAAAGATGATGCAGGTAACGACATTGCCGGAAATTCAGTATTTGTTGTTGAACCATACAATGCAGATTTCTCATCTGAAAAGACATCATTATTACTTGTGAATAGTGATGTCAAGAAAAAGTATGATGATGCCCTCAAAGATATTGCAGATAAACAGTCTGCTTTGTTTGTGAAACTTAAGCAGTTATCAGGTTTAACGGGTAGAACAGTTACTCCTGAAACTGAGCTCTTAAAATGCTTCGGCAAGAAAACTCTTGCTGAGCTGATGGAATCCTTAGAAGAGAAGATAAATGCTGGGACACCATCACAACTTTCTACTATAGTCTATGCAGAAGTTTTCAATGATAAGTCCGTCGGTTTTTTAGAGTCAGGCTCAATTAAAGATAAACTTGAAGAGTACATCCAAAAATATAATGAATTGATATCAAAGTCAGACCTGTTAAGCAAACAGTTCAACCACTACAGTGCATCAACTGTAAATAAACAACTAAAAGATAATGGTTTTTTTGAAGCCAAACATACAGTAAATCTAAGAACAAAAGATGGAATGAAAGAGATTTCTACTGCTGACGAGCTCGCCGAAAAGATTGAAGATGAAAGAAAAAAAATACTAACTGACAAGGATCTTGCTTCAAAGTTTGATGCGATAGATAAAAAAATTCAAAACACTGAACTGAGGAAGTTCAGGGATTACCTCTTTGACAATCAGTATATCCTTCCATGCCTGAAAGACTTTAAACAGCTTCAAAAGGAACTGTGGATTTCCTATCTAGTTGATCAGAAAAATCTCTATAATGAATTCTTGGGGGCGTATAGAACTAGTAAAGTTACTATTGAAGACGCTGTGGAGCAAGCCAAGAATGAAAGTACAGAGTGGGAGACGGTTGTTGAAGCATTCAATAGGCGATTCACTGTCCCATTCAAAATGAGTGTATCAAATCAAGATGATGTGATTCTGAAAGGATCACAGCCAGCAATTTCATTTAAATTTTCCGATGGCGATGGAGAAGGGGATGTTCCAAGAGATTCCTTGTTGAAAGTACTTAGTCAAGGAGAACGTAGAGCACTTTACATACTTAATATATTATTTGAAATAGAGACGAGAAGAAAACAAGGAACGACGACAATCTTGATAATCGATGATATTGCAGATTCATTTGATTACAAAAACAAATATGCAATCATTGAATATCTGAAAGATATTTCAGCTTCAGGTCAGTTCCGGTGCCTTTTCTTGTCTCATAATTTTGATTTCTATAGAAGTATCAGTGGAAGACTTGGGTTAAGGCGAGAGTGCAAGCTACATGCGGCAAAAAAAGGAAGGAAACTGAGACTTATTCAAGAGAAATATCAGAAAAATCCGTTTAATCACTGGAAAGACCATTTAACAACTCCTGCATTTTGTATCTCGGCAATTCCATTTGTTAGAAACTTAGCTGAATACTGTGGCTTGGATGCTGAGTTTCAAAAGCTGACGTCATTACTCCATGTTAAGATGGATACTAACAATATAACTCTTGATGATCTATGTACTATATTTAAGAAAATTCTTGCTGATAAGCAGCAGTTGGCTTTAAATCCATCAACAAAGCTTGTGATTGATTTAATTAACGAAGAAGCGGAATCAGTTTCCGTTGCACAGGAGGAAACTGTAGAGCTTGAAGGCAAAATCGCTCTTTCGATTGCTATTAGGTTGATTGCAGAGAGGCATATGATTAAAGCCATTAATGATGCAACATTTACAAGTTCCATCACTGAAAACCAAACTATCAAACTTCTTCAGAAGTATAAGAAATTGGCGCTTGGTAGCGCAGAGGATGTTTCAATTCTTGAACAGGTAAACCTAATGACACCGGAGAACATTCATCTAAATTCATTTATGTACGAGCCAATTCTGGATTTAGGAATTACTCACCTAAAAACGTTGTATTCAGATGTGAAGCAACTACCCTAAATTTTTTCGGGTGGATTTTCAGACAATGTGGTGGTTTAAGTAAGTTACGAATACACGTTCATAATGGAAGGCCACCACTCTGCAGCATTATATTACTATGGTTCCAAATCCCGCAGTTCTGCGTTTTTTCATGTTGATTGTTTGGCGTTGTTATTAGATGCTAGCAATAATTCGGCATTAGTTCTTTGTCTATCTCATTTGATATATTAAATGAGGAATATTCTATTTTCATAAAAAATCCAAGTAGTAGGTTTGAATTGACCAATCGCATATGTTCTAGTAATCACTATGAGGTATTAAATGTCTCTAAAACCATCAGAATTTGAAGAAGCTGAATATCGTGGACCACTTTTTAATCAGCTTTCCACTTCAAACCTGCTTTGGGAGCCCGGACAGGTCTTCGAAAAGCATATTGGTATTGATCATGCTTTGTTAACAACACATTCATATCTTCATATGCTTCATGGTCACCATGCCCCCTTGGATGGAGTTGTTTTATCTCGTTACAATTGGGATTATATTTGGTTTAATCGTCGGAAAAAGAAAAAGCTTCCGTCTTTCCGTCTAAATGTCTTTATCCAAGCTAAGCGGCCTCAGTATGGACAATATACTCCAAAGGCTCTAAAAGCTCATGGATTAAAGTCTCCTTACTGGAGATTTGAAGTAACCCCTCATCAACAAATAGCTCTTGAGGCACTTAACTTGAAATTGAAAGGGCGAGCAATCGTCTGTTATGCGTGTCCTGTATTCCACAAAGAAGCACTTCTTCACAAATGGACAGTTGAGCCCAAAATCGTTGAGCACTCTACTTTTCCAGATGTAACAGTCCTGAAGAGTCATTCTGCATGGAATTTTTCAGCTCCGGGAGCAAATGGCGTAGCAAACTCCGTTCCAACGCCTAGCGAGGGAATGCCTCTGCTAGCGCGAGTTAGTGCTCTTGTTGAGGACAGTGTAGATGACTCAATGTCAATTATTGAGGAATTATCATTGTTATCAAAGGCGGTGAATTCTTCAATGGAATCATTACCTGATGAAGCGTCTTACTTGCAAGCACGATACTTTGAAGGCATAAGGAATATACAGCAATTTGCTAGCGAATTATCTCAAGGTGAGGAATTTGAGGCTGTTATGTCGTACAGTACTGTATATCATTTTTGCTACCTAAATCGTCTTAGTTGGTTGGTAGCTGGTGTCGCTGAATAAACTTATACAGAGGCTTGATTGTCACGTGATTGATATAATTGCGAAATGCTATATCAACTTCTTGCTCAAAACCGAGTGTCAGTTTTAGTAGTGTTTACCACAAATATTGCAAAATTTGGTCTAAGCTATTTAATGGGGGTTCTGCCCCGATGGTAACGGATAATGCGGTAGTTTCATTTTAGGAATGCTACCGCAGCTTCCCCTTGATGGGGGGCGGTAAGTAGTCCATCTTCTGTTGCGTATTAGCAAGCTTCTGTTGTTGGCGACTTGGGAAACGTCTGATCTCATCTTGTATAGGCTTGTAGTCATCACTGTTGAAGTATTTATGTCTTTCGTACTCCTCACGAGATACATGACGACCTAAAACCTCATCAAAGACATAGTTTTCGGCAATACGATTATCGTGCTCAGCATCAGCATCAGCATCAGCATCAGCATCAGCATCAGCATCAACTGAAACAGGGATAGAATAACTATTTATTTTGAACGTACTACCGGAGCTAATAACTCTTGTTTTTATTTCATCGCATCTCATACATATAGAAAATCCTTATCCTTAAACGTTCTAAAAGAAATAATTTCTCTTATTGGTGGTAGTGTTGATATTGGCAACATACTTTACCGAGGACAGCGGATTGGAACATGGATGATGAATGAAATATTAATATGGCCAAAGTAATGGCCTGATGCTAATTTTTACCTATCAATATCAATATCAATATCAATATTGATATTGGATATGGACAAGCAGATAAAGAAAATAAGGATGGAAGAAATTGGTTTTATGAACGGATTGGAATTGAATTTGATTGTCATAATAAACAAAATGAGGCGAGTCAGTCTCGATCTATAAAAGCGGCAAAGTTGAAAGCAGTGAATTTTTGGGCTAAAAATAAAGGTGGTAATATTATAATTCAGAGTTTGGAAGTTCGAGATACTGATAACCAGTAAGTAGATAATCTTGTCAGGCTTGTTTTAATGACTCGTGAATATATCTCATCGGGTCATTTTTAATGATTTCACTCATGAACAATAGGTTTGGGTCTGTTGGCATATACTCCTTCAAATGGACGTTCACATCTTGGATATAACTCTACAGTTATAAGTGATTTGGATTTTTCAGATAAGAAAAGATTTAAATCTTTGACCATTTCGTCTTGAGAGTAATTTAAATTTATGAAATTAAAACCATTAAGACTAAACTCCTTATTATTGCTCCATATTTTAAAAAGAGGATAAAGCATATCAATTGCCGTAAGGCTTTGCCAAGGTAAAGGTATTACTCCAGAATGGATGAATTTATTAGACCAAGAATTTATTACTTTTAAAGTATCAATGGAGACTGGGAGATTCGCATATTTAACAAAGCGTTTATCTTGGAAGAAATCAAGAAGCTCAGAAATTTTAACTGTGTAGTTAATGTCTTTCCCTTTTTTATTTTTCTTTTTGGCTCCTTTAAATTCGATCATGTTTTTAATGTATAGCTCGATAGCCAATCGTAGTTTCATCGGAATGCACGCTATCTCCAAGTCTCCTTGATAGAAAGGATGTGGCATTTTTTGTACTGCACGGCTAGCATCATAATAAAAGTTATTACTAAATACTGTGTTGTCACCATATGTCCCTCCTTGCATTGCTAGAATTTTTGTAATGTGATCAAAAATGGTTATTCCTTTTGAAAACTCGACAAACAGGCCCTCGGTTTTGAATGTGGTTTCTAACTCTGGAGAAAGTATCTTTTTGAGTTGCGTATGCAACGCTTGGAGATGTGCAGAAATTAACTTTTTATTATTGATTCTAATATCGTTATTGAAGACATATTTTAGCCTTTCAATCTCTGTTAGTTTTTCATCTAAAAAAACCTTATTCTTTACATGTTCACACTTTTTTTTAGCCTCAGTTAAAAAACTGCGTCCTAAGAAAAGTTTTAATTCTGTTTGATTCATTGTAAAAAAATCCATTTCGACCTCATGAAATATAATGTTTTGAATTGTGTGGCAATAAGATAAATGTTATTAAGTTCTTGCTGGCTATTACCATTACTCATGTTCAGGATACGAGTATTTATTATTACATCAATTTGCTATATTGTTCCGGATTGACAACAATGGTAGATTTAATTTATGGACTAAAAAATCTTTGTCAGTAGTAATGCTGGAGTCCCTAAGTTTACTCTTGCCGTTTGTCGTGATCAACAGCAAGGAGGATAAAAAGTCTTCTGTTTACTGTTCACTCTCTGCCTCGGTAACCGAGAGGTCTCAATTTAGGCACTGGCCTTTTCCTGTTTGCCACGAGTGTTGGTATGTAGTCAAGATTGCTATCTGGCAGTTCTGGCTTAACAGGACGACTTGGAAAACGCCTGATGTCATCCGGTGTTGGCTTGTAGTCATCTTGGTTAAACTTAGCTCGTTTCTCATACTCAGCGCGTGGCACATAGATACCTTGGACCTCATCGAAGACATAGTTTTCGGCTATACGTTTATCATGTTCAGCATCAACTGAAACAGGGGACGGTTTCTTTCTGGCCCAGACGAATTTCTCTTTTAGGTATCCGACGACCAACAGTGTGAAACGTTTGAAAATCCCGTCCTGACGAGGTTCAACATTCTCCCTCTTCGCTTTAACAGGAGCGCGTTTAATCGCTCTTGATGTTAAAGAGGATGGGTTTTTCAGTGTAGTGCGTGTATGAGGTGCCGGGGCAACCAGAATAGGTTTTTGCGAGTCTGAAGATGAAGCTCTACCTGTGTTATCTGGGATAACAATTTCCTTCGGTTCCGCCAGTGCATGCACCGTAAAGCTGGCAACATCAACAACGATGTCTAATGGTAAATCCTTAAAGGCAAAGTAGGCTTCAACAGCTTCTTTTTTCTGCTCATCACGTATGGCTTGCTCTGCAGCACGTTGTTCTTGAGCTGCAACGGTTCCCCAGCGGTCACGAGAGATATGAAGTATTGGATCACGATTCGTTTCAATAGCTTTAGCAAGCCAGATGGCTTTCTCTTCATTGGTAGCGGCAACAGTTGCCTGTTCAAGGGCTTCTTCATACTGAGACCTGACAGAACGGTGATCAATGCGTTCATCATGACCATACAGTTGAAGGAACTCATTACAGGTGTCCTGCCAGCCTTTACGCCAGCAATCGAGGGTTTCAGGTCTATCCGACTCACGGACCTTTTTACCAAAACCAGTAGAAAGAATCTCACGGGTTGTTCCCATTATATGGATATGTGGGTTATGACCATTGATATCGTGGATAACAACATCTGCGATGATGCCTTGCTTGGTAAAGTGCTCAAGAACAAAAGCTGCAGTGAGTTCAATGTTCTGTTCTGGTGTTAGCTCGGCAGGGAGGGCAATTTTAAATTCTTTGGCAAGACGGGCATCTTTTCTCTTTTCTGAAACTTCAACAGCATTCCAGAGTGTTTCACTGTCAACAATCAGGGCAGGAGGGGTATGTTCGGGTGCAAAAATCTGCGCAAAGGCAAGGTCCTTTTTATGTGCTGTTTTGCGGCCACAAACTTCACCTGTTCTGTTATCGAAGAAAATTTTACGGTGACGATATGCAGCAGAGTTAACCGAAGACTGACCTTCGCCTCTGCTGATGTTCTCCATTTTAAAACTGTATATCGCCATCCAAATATTCCTCAATGCCAAATGCTGCTTTTCGTTTTACGTAAGGAAAACGCCGGGTATGACGTTGACCTTGATTTTGTTTCCGAAGGAAACGGTTTTAGCCTGCGGCAGGCAACCGTCGGTAGACCCCACGGCATTAGAGCGAAGCGATAATGCGTAAGTGGGCATTGCTTTATTTTTTTATCGCCATAAATGGCTCAGAAAATAATAACAATGTATAAAGCTTACCTACTTAATTAATACGAAATATATTAATGTCTGTAAAACAAAACGCCGAATTAAGCGGCGCAAACTGGATGGACGGGCGAACTATTCCACGATATTACATAAATGGGGTTTAGATGGCGTCCGAAGGACAAAAAGAGTGTTAATTTATCCCGCGGTAAGACGGGAAAAGACTAAAGCACATGAAATAGATTAGTTTATTAGTGATTTTCCCTGTTGCACAATTCACAGATGAGGGTAAAGAATTAGATTAGAGAATTGGAAGGTGAAATGAAAATCACTAAAAAATAAAAATAAGTAACGCGGAGAGAATGGGGTGTTAGTGGAGGGGGGTTATGTATGCGCTGTTTGTATATTTTATTTTTTACTCCAGCGCACTAACATTCTTACTTATCAGTCTGGATTTATTGTTGTTTCAATTTTTTTAACTTAAACTTTATAGGGATTAATTCAAACTCATCCATGAGTTGTTTTAAACTGTACTCTTGTACTGTATCTACTTGAGTATTGGAAATAAAAGTAACACACTTTAGTATTGAATTGGATTCATTTTCCTGAAAGAATTTAACTTGTCGTGAAGAAATATAAATATTGCTTTCATTCATACTCCGACTTGATTTTACCTCAATGAAATGTTCTTGTTTACCAGTCGGTGTTATACGAACTGATTTTATATCATATGGTGATTGCGGATCGGATTGTGATACCCATTCAACTTCACTTACTGGAATGCCATGCTTAATGGCATAAGCAACTTCCTGTTCATATATGAATTTCTCTCCTAAAAAGCCAACTTCTTTATCTGGTGGGATATTATTCCATCCAGATTTTGAATTAGCAGGTTTTTTTTGTTGAGAGTTAACTTTTGATGAATAAAGGGAATATCTTCTTTGTATAGCATTCAGAACAGATATTTCGCGCTCTAAGATAATTGATTCTGAAACAGTTGATGCTGATAATCGTTTTTTCGCACCTAAAAGAGCTGTATCTATAATATTGGCTGCATGCTCTGCAGTTATGTATCGTAATCCATAACCCCAAGATGAGTATTCAGGAGTATAAATGCCATCCTTGAAGTCATATTTTATGGTAGGAGTAATTAATGTGGAAAACTCACTTGGAGCTTCAGCATGATAATGGAACTGTTCAGTAGCTTCAATTTTCTCTATATCATGACGAGTAATTGAGTCTTTTCCATTAGATACGAGTCGTGCTGCGGCATGAACACCAATTATACTGGATGGCATTTCTTTATCATATTTATAAGTGAAAGAGAAAAATACAATCTCTTCATCTAAATATTTATCACTGGGTATACAAGTTGGTGGTAAATAAATTTTTGTCGGTGTATTACTACGAACTGAAAAGTTTAAACACTCGTGAAAACCAGCTCCACCAATCCCTTCTTCATGAAAAAGATCAAGGTACTCCATGTATTCTTCAGGTGTTGGCGCTTTCGAGTATTTTAAATATGGTGCTAATGATTTTCTATGATCATAATGAATCTTAATGGCAACGAATTTTGTCATTGATAACCTCACACATTATATTAAAAATTTATCAGTATTAACAGATTCAATAATGTAAGGTCATTGTAACTCCCAATATTACATTAACTCAAGCATAATTTGCCAAAGTAAATAGTTTAATATAAAAGAATATAAGAACATGAAATAAACGGGGTGAATATGAATATCGGTGAGTTGTGTGAGTCAGAAATAATACTGATCTGTGTCAATGCTGCGTTATGGACTATTAACATTGGCTTTATAAGTATTTGGGTTGTCAGATAAAATATTAAAACTTACTTATTGATTTATCTGTAAATTGTGTTAGTACATAATCAGGAAATAAAAGAAGGGAGGTTTTATGTATAAAAATAATGATGAAGCCATTGATCTTGAAGCAAAACGATTACTTGATAATGGTATCTATACCGATCTGGAAAAAGCGTATAGTGAAGCAGAAAAGATAATCACAAAAGTGAGAGTTGAGTTTAAAAAGAAACAGGAAAAACAACAGTTCCGATCTCGGATTAAATCAATCAAGTGTGCACTTTCAGATGATGAGTTCAGAAGTAATGTCCCTTATAATCATAGAAATCAGTGGGGTAAATAATGAGTGATGATAAAATACAAAATACATATTTAACAGGTAAAGCCTTTGTGGGTGATAGAAGCAGGGCCGAAATAAAGAAAACACTTGAGCAAAAAATTGCTGGAGCACAAAACAAATTAAATTACCTTAAAGCAAAAGAAAAAAGAGACAGCAAAAAAGAAAATACGAGACAAAAAATAATTCTTGGTGCTGAAGTTGCCAAGGTTTTAAACTGTGATATAAGTGAGGTAGATAAACAATTACTCTTTGGTTTGTTGTTAGAAGTTCCATCCTTACATACGCACGATATCGAAAGGTATAAATTAAATGGACAAATCTACATTGAAAGAGTCCTCAAAATATTCAGACCATAAAATCAATTCACGTCCGAACAGCTCCACGGCTTAAAACTTGTTTTAGGTTGGGGAGCTGTTGACCAAGCCCCAGAGGGCGCGGTAGTCAATTTTTACTGCCATCCGTGGCAATAAATTACAACCAAACTCAGATGGCAAAGTCTTCAAGAGCTTTACCACCTTCTAGTGCAGCAGTAATCGCTTTTGGCGTACGACCTTGACCCGTCCACGTCTTTTCATCACCATTTTCGTCAATGTACCTGTATTTAGCAGGACGAGGAGCACGAACGGCAGCCGGACGGGAAGATTTAGGATTGCCCAGCAGTTCAGATGGATCAATACCATCTTCAAGCAATTGCGCACGAAGCGCTTCAATTTTGGCCTGACGTTCAGCATTTTGTTGCAGTGCAAGTGATTCTTCTTGGCGTCTGTCTTCGACAATAGCAGTTAATTTTTCCAGCATCTCTTCCAGTGTAGCCAGATCTGTTTCTCGTGCCTGAGCGCGAAGGGTACGGATGTTATTAATTGCTTTAATAGCTTCAGTCATTATCTTTTATCCTGAATGTTTAAGGTCATGAGCAGGATAACATACAAAAGACGATAATGGATAAAATTACCCCTCTTAAAATTTTATATTAAATGTTTTTTGTGGATTATATCTTAACCAATCTTGACCTCTTTTTTATTTTTGCTAATTGATATGTACGTAAAACAAAAAGGACGATGAAAATGAAAAAACAAAATAAGAAAGGCTTCTCATTACTGGAACTCATTTTAGTGTTGAGTGTAGGTGGTATGATGGCATTTATAAAATTTCAGGATATGAAAAATAATCAAGAAAACATGATGGCTGATACTGTTGGTAATCAGATAAAACAGATAGGAGAGGCGGTAAATCGCTATATCAGCATTCACTATGATAAACTATCAACACTTTCATCAAGTAGCAGTCAGTCCAGTGATCCGGGACCAAGAACATGTTCGTCTAATGGTTGTGAAATTACATATCAAACGTTAGTAAATGAAGGGTTCCTGCCTGTAGGTTATACAGGCGTTAACATGCAAAAGTCATCTTACAAAATAGTATTAAAACGCGCAGGAACTGCTCCCAATTTTGTTATCAATGGTCTTATTACAACAACATCGCCTTGGCTGGAAGGCGGGAAGTATCGTTATGACTTGTTAGGAAAGGCTATGCAAGTTGCTGGTATTGATAGCGGAATGACGAAATCAGCAGCTTTAGTATCAGGTCTACAGGGCGCATGGACCGAGACATCATCAGCTTTTAATAATATTACTGCAGCGGGTCTACTGGCGTATCGTGTTGGATACGATTCTTCTATGTATTCAGTGTATTTGCGTCGTGATGGCACATTACCTATGACAGGTAATTTAAACATGAGTAATCAGGACATAAATAATGCCAGAAATATAACGGCAGCGGGAACCATAACTACGGAGGTATTACGAACTAGCGGGGCAGCGGTGATAGACACAACATTAGATGTTGGCGGTGTGGCAACATTAAACTCTGATTTGATTGTAGCGGGTAATGGTCAAGTCAATGGAAATTTAAATTCTAATAAAACCGTATCAGGAACAACCATAACATCCAGAGGTGAGACCTATACTAATAACTGGTTCAGAACCATGGGAGATGGGGGAATTTATTTCCAAAAATATGGTGGCGGATGGAATATGACAGATTTCAATACTATAACAGCATATAATGGTAAAAGCATTCAGACTTCAGCAGGATTATATGGCGGATACGTTAAATCAACCGGGAATATAGATGCTAATGGAACAGTTAATGCTGGATATGTATGGGCATCAGGAAACCTTAATTCTAACTACGTACACTCTAATGGCAATATTGATGCAGTTGGACAAGTTTATGGTGCTGGTGGAGTTGTATCAGGTGGTAGAACAACAGTTGGAGAATATCTTCAACTAAATGGAGTGGCCTATGCTGGAAATGGATGTTCTCCTAATGGTTTACAAGGTCGGGCAGTTGATGGTTCTATATTATCTTGTACTAATGGTGTGTGGAAAGAAGGGGGCGGAAGTGTAAATAGGATGTTTATTGTTGTTGAGGGAAAGTGTTATGTTCCAAATAAAGATACCGGAGGTTGTTCTTGTCCAAACGACCCTAATCGTCTAAAACAAATAGAAGTGTCAAGATATCGAGGAAATGAATGTAATAATGGTGGAAGTAACTGTAGAGAGCCGGATAGAAGACTATACACATGTAATTAGGTGACTGGCGGGATTCCGAACAGTTCATTTTGCCATGATGACGAATCACCTATGAATGGTAATTTAAACATGGATAATCAGGGTGTAAATAATTTCAGAAATATAACAAAACAGATTGCAACAATTTCATGGGTATTACATTTGACTGTTAGGTTAATGGAGTAATCAATTCAAATAACGCTTTTTCAGGTGCAACGATAACATCTCAGCGGGAATCATTAAGTGCTGGTGAATATTTTTTTATTGGAGATATTATTACAAACTTCGAATATTAATAAGGAGGCTACAGCAAGAATTGAATTGAGAAGGAAAAGATTACATGAGGATATGGTAGGTCGACAGGTGTAATGGCTCAAAAGCAATAACATTATGATAATGATAGTTTTTATATGTTCATGGACAATTAAGTACTTAGTTTTGTAGAGGAAATTGTTCAAAAAGTGTTCGTTTTTGGGATCGTGTTCAAGAAATTCACAGTGCTCTATGGTGTAGTTTAGCTTAAGCGTCTTTTAAAAAGAGTATTGTGGAGAAAGGTTTTTGAATTTTGGCTTTCCATGAAACCACAATCTTTATTATGAGGTGAGGTGGATGTTATGGATGAGGTCAACGTTGCTCAGTATCTTAGGATGTCTACGGACCATCAGCAATATTCATTATTTAATCAGTCCCAATTTATAAGAAAATATGCATCGGAACATGGTATGAATATCATTCATACCTACGATGACTCAGGTAAAAGTGGAGTAACTACGAGCGGCAGAGAAGCATTCAAGAAACTTATTGATGATGTTATTCTAAAAAAAATTAGCATCAGAGCCGTCTTAGTTTATGATATCAGCCGTTTTGGTAGATTTCCCCATAATGATGAGTTTGGTTATTATACACATCAACTCAGATTAAATAATGTTGAAATAATATATTGTGCTAATCCAATTTCAGATTCGGATGGTGATTATGCTGATTTTCAGTTGTTTGTCAGCCGAAAAGAGGCATCTTCGTTTAGCAAGAATCTTTCGCAAAAAGTTTTTTTGGGACAAATTAATTTAGCCAGTCGTGGATATCATCAAGGTGGTCCTGCTGGTTATGGTTTACGTAGAATGCTGATAGATGAAAATCGAAAAATTAAAGGTATTCTTAAATATAAAGAGTGGAAAAGCATCCAGACTGATCGAATAATTTTAGTATTAGGGCCGGAAGATGAGGTCATAACGGTTAGATGGATATACGACCAATTCGTGAATAACTCTAAGCCAGAGAGGGTTATTGCCTCTGAGTTGAATAGAAGAGGGATTACTGCAGAGCATGGCACTAAATGGACCAGAGGAAAGATCCACGAGATTTTAACTAACGAAAAGTATATTGGTCATAATGTCTATAACCGAACATCTTCTCGTTTAAAGCAGCGGCTTATCCACAACCCACAGCATGAATGGATAAGATGTGAAAATGCTTTTGAAGCTATTATTTCTCCTGAGTTATTTTTACAAGCGCAGGCTATTATTAGTAATAGAAGCATTCACCTTAGTAATGAAGATTTACTTGGTAAACTCTCCGAGCTTTTTAAAACAAAAGGGAAACTTTCCGGTATAATTATTGATGAAGATGATGATACACCATCCTCATCTGTTTATAGGAAACGTTTTGGTGGCCTATTACAGGCTTATAAATTAATTGACTATAAACCAAAGCATGATTATGACTATCTGCGTATTAATTCCTTGCTAAGAGAGAAATACCATAGCTTAGTTGAAAAACTCATTTTTGATATTGCAGAACAAGGCTGTTATGTTGAATATGATGAGGAGTCTAAATTATTTACTATTAATGATGAAGTTAAAATGTCTGTAGTTATCTCCCGTTGTTTTATGAATAACACGAGAAAACGCTGGAGAATCCGGTTTGAGCGAAGGTTTAGCTATGATATTTGTATCGTTGTTAGACTTGATAGTCAAAACGTTAACACCAAAGATTACTATATATTCCCTTCAATAGAGTTATTAGATAATCAGTTTGTTTTTGAAGAGTTAAATCCTTTCCAGTTAGAGTTTTATCGATATGATGACTTGATACCTTTTTTGCAAATCCTTAAACGTGATGTTTTTTAAAAGGAATTCACTGATGAATGAATACGAAGAAATAAAGTTTATAGATATCTCCGAGATCAGAATCGTTAATCCACGTTCAAGAAGCAAATCTATTCACGATGAACTTGTTGAAAGTATAAAAAACATAGGGCTAAAAAAACCTATTACGGTTAGGTTATCTGATTCAACCTGTAAGACGTATGTGTACGATTTAATTTGTGGTCAAGGGCGGATTGAGGCTTATCAAATATTAGGTGAAAACCAAATCCCAGCAATAGTAAAGTCAGTAGATCATGAAGATGGTCATATCATGAGTCTTGCAGAAAATATTGCTCGAAGAAAACCACGTTCGACTGAGCTTCTCAACAGCATTATGGAATTAAAGAATAAAGGTTTTTCGGAGTTAGAGATTGCTAATAAAATTGGACGTTCTAAGAATTGGGTAGCTTCTATTGTATCATTAAAAGAAAATGGTGAAGATAAATTACTTTCTGCTGTTGAGTCTGGTAGAATTCCGATATATATAGCGGTGGAAATATCAAGAGCTAAAGGAGTTGATATACAAAACCTTCTTTTAGAAGGTTTTAATTCTGGTGATCTTAACTCAAAGCAGATCGGTGCAATTAAAAGGATCTTAGCTCAGAGAGAAACATCAGGTAAGGGAAGTGATAATAATTCTTTTGTTCAGGGAATAAAAAAGAAGCGGATTACTTCTGATGAGTTAAAAGAACTTTATCAAGAAAATGTCAAAAGGCATAAAATTATTCATACAAGATCTGAGTTTACAATATCTAGCCTAATGGTTGTTAAAGAGATAATGATTAATTTACTGAGAAATCGAGAGTTTTCCAAACTCCTATCTGTTGAGAGCCTAAATTCTGTCCCTGCATTTATTTTAGATAATGTTGACCCTGAGCGAGGCCTTGAAAATGAATAAACCTAACTTCGGTAATAAGTGTTATATTATTAATATTTCTGACCTGTTATATGGGAAAGATTTGCCTATCAATGTGAAATTAAGCGTTAAATATCTTCAAATACTTTCAACTGTGAAAACTGTTGGTATCATAGAACCTATAGTAATTTATATTAATAAAATGTCAGAAAAGATCATACTCGATGGTCATTTAAGAGTTGAAGCATCAAAGGATATTGGACTATCCACTGTGCCTTGTTTGATTTCTGAGGATGAAGAATCTTACAGTTATAATAAGTATGTCAATCGATTACCAGTTATTCAGGAGTATCGTATGATCTTACAGGCAGTGGATGCTGGTGTCTCAGAAGAAAAAATTAGTCAATCTCTTAATATATCAGTAGAAACACTCAGGGCAAAGTTCAGATTACTTGATGGGATTAGTCCGGAAACTACTGCATTATTAGCAAATCAACATGTACCTCAAGCGATATTTGCTATTTTACGTAAAATGAAACCAGAAAGACAGCTGGAAGCGGTATCCACGATGATGAGTATAAACAATTTTAGTCGTAAATTTGTTTTATCATTATTACATTATACTCCTGATGACATGTTAATAAATCCGAAAGATTCGAAGCTCAAGCAACAAGACATAGCAAAAAACTTTGCCAGAATGGAGCGCGAAATGGCTGCTATGGAAATGGAGACTAAACAACTCGAAAATATATATGGTACAAATAATTTAAAGTTGGCAGTGATTATTGGCCATATTAAAAAATTACTTTCTAATTATTCTGTATTAAATTGGTTGGTAGATAACAATTCGGATTATCTAGCTCAACTAAAGAAAATTGCTGCTATTGACTCATTGCCAGTGTGTGAAGACGAAGAGTTGCGTTGAATACCATACGGACCACTATGGACAATGCATTTTATGTTGTAGTGTGTTGTTCATAGTTGTGCTATACGATTATTTTTAAACCTGAAAGTTTAAGAGAAATAAATTTGACAATAGATGTTTTTAATAAGTGTTCCTTATGAATATTCACTTTATCAAGTGTCTGATTGCCCCATATATGGGGATATGTATATTCTCTCCAATGGAGAGTTCCCTTTAAGGGAAAATGAAAGGGCCGAAAGGCCCTTTAAAATATATTACATGTTCTCAAATTTTTTCTTCCGGTCTTCTTCTTTTTTTCTCAGTTTTTTAGCAAGCTTAGGATAATATATTTTGCGGTTATCCTCTTTAGGCCAGCAAACTGCTACGGCATAGAATAGTAATGCTAACGAAACTAAAAGACCAATAAGGTAATGCGGAGTTATTGGATCGCGATGTTTAGATTGTTCCCATAACCAGTCAATAAACATCTTACTGGAACCGTCCGATGCAGATAGATACCACTCTATGAAGAAAACAAAGAAAGTCCCGACAGAAACTATTTCAATCAACCTTCCTTCTTTGAGATTTTTCTCGCTTTTATTTTGTTCTTCCTTATATAATTTAAATGACATATCGTCTCCGTTATCTAAGGCATCATCTCGCAGCTCAGAAATAAAAACTTCAGTTGAAGAACGTGAATAGTTCCTCTCGTCTTTACTCTGTAAATAATCGCTATATTTTATTCTTGATAAGAACATGTAAAAAAACAATGTCATTACTTCTAATATTACTGATGAGAAAATACCTAAAGCTATAATCATTCCGGCCAGATCCGCTAATGATAAATCGAATTCTTTACCCAGCTTAATACCAAAGAGACCATATCCTTTTAAATAGAAAAAAAGTACATCGAAGCAAAGGGTAAAATAAATCACTTTTGCTACTTTGGTTAAATCCCATAGTCCATCTGCAAAACTTAATACAGAAAATGTCGAACTACTATTGCTATTACTGGATGACATATATTGCCTCTTTCATTCTTTACTAAACTTCTTATATTAACGACTTAAAGAAGCGATGCAAGCCATTCTTGGATTTCAGGTTAATGAGAAAATTTTAATTACTTTCATAAATTCAAAGTACACGACATGATAAAGATGTTGTGCATTTTGATTTTATATTAAAGCGAGTTTTTAGTGTAATCTAGCTTTTGTTCTCTTGATCAACAATGTTTCATTTTGAGTGCCTAAAAGTGTTGATTTTATTTTATCGATGCTTTGTGAGCTAATATCGTTGGAGTTTAACATTCCAGATATTATTTTAAAAAAAGCAAATCCCAATGGGATATAAGGGTTGTCATGATAAACACCAATTGCAGATGCTATCAATCCACATAGATCTAACGAAGATAGCTTACTTTCTTTATTTTCTATTTTTCTTATTTCTTTATTTAGTTCGTAAATTTTCATATCAAGTTCTTCACTTGATAAATTTGAAAGTTTTTTTGAAAAGTTTTTTATTCTTGGTATATCACCCCTGAGTATCGCATCGTCTAATTCTAGTGCTGATATGTCATTATCTAATGATAATATTTTTGTGGCTATTTCACCGATTTTTGACTGCACAATTGCATCTTTATCTATCCTGAATCCATTGTATCCATATAAACAGCACGCCGAAGCATTATATTGTGAATGCTCATTGCCTTGATATGGATAAAAATCAGCATTTAATGCCATAGCCCATTCTAGTGGCATTGCGGAAAATAATAACTCAAGATAAAGATCACGACCTTTTTTATTGAATAGTTCGGACATGACTGGAGCTATGCCAATATTTGCTACCCCCATGGCTCCGCGTTCATGGATATTCATTTCCATTGAGTGCCAATTTTTAGATAATGCGGAAACAAATAAATTGAATATTTCACTATCTAATTTTTTCAATGTTTTTAGAATGTTTAATTTTTCTTCAAAAGAAAAGGTTGTAGCAAGAAAACCTGTTTTTTTTCGGATGTCAACGATTGATGATGATGCTAAACGTCTGGATAAAATAATACATTCAGGATGAGTATTTAGGCACTCTTCTAAAAAAGATACGTTATATCTTGTTATGTTTTGCGGTAACGCAAATTGAATTCTTCCTCTTGATATTAACTCTAATAGGTGATGCTTTGGTATCTTTAAATGGCTTAAAAAGTCATTATCTTGTCCTATGAGAGGGTATGATATTATCACTCGTTCATAAATTGATAAATAGTTTCTTATATTGTCAGGCCTCAGAACTTGTGCGTCAACAAAACAACTGCTGTATTTATTATTGAAACTCGTTGGGAGAACCTTGTCCTTTTCTAAATCATAAGATGTAAGAATTCGACTTCGGTTATCAAGCCAAAAATCCTCATCTTCCTCATGTAGATTTCTTAGCTTTGTTGGGATATTATTAGGTAATATTTTGTTTGGTATTAAAGCTAAAGGATCTGAGTGTTTTGTTTCAGACTTGCTGATATTTAGTAAATTGTAGTCTGTTATATATTTGATCTTGTATTTAATGCCGATGCTATATAATGTTGTTTCTATTTCTGCTTTTTCATCTTCGGTTAATTGTTTGGAGAAAGACAGTTCTAAATATAATGATGGGAGTTTAAGATTATACCTAAATGGGTGTAATTTTTTGTTTATATATTGAAAAAGTAAATTTTCTAATTCGGAATTTGTATATGGTGCGCCAAAGGAAAGAGCAACTTCGTAGTTTTCTCTTCCTCTGATTTTTATTGCACCATTAGGAATGGTTTGTGTTAGTAATAATTTAGGGCTACCAATAATTCGATGCTCTTCTTGTATTTTTTCAAATTTCTCTAAATCAGATTCAGTGAGCATTCCATCTTTTTCAATCAACACATAATATTTTGAATCACAATACCATAATCCCTTTATATCCATTTCAGGATGGGCTAGTGCAAGCGATTCAAAACCATATCGTGAGTAGTTAATATCATATTCATCTATATCGCTCATGATTTTTTCCTTAAAATATAAAACTTTTAGTTAAACATGATTAGAAATTTATAGTATCTAAATATCTTTCCGGATAGTAAAGTAATTTATGATTTTTTGTAATCCGCAGGCGTGTCTAAGAAAGGCAATACTTCTCCCAATCATCCATCAACGCCACACGCTTAGGCCATAACGTCCCACGTTGATACGCAGCCTCAGCCTTATCAGCTAACTGGTGAGCCAGCGCATGTTCAATTACCTCACGTTGATGGTCTGTGGTTTCACCAGCCCAATCACGAAATGTTGAACGGAAGCCATGTTGTGTTAAACCACTATGTCCCATTCGTTTCAAGACTGCCAGCAATGACATATCTGATAGCTGTCCTCCACGCGGGGCAGGGAATACAAGATTATTTTCTTTGAAGCGGGGTAAATCCTTTAACAGGGCAATGGCAGCCTCAGGCAGTGGAACCTTATGCTCTTTGCTGGCTTTCATTCTGCTGGCTGGGATGGTCCAAGTTTTGTTCTTCAGATCTATTTCTGACCATTCAGCGCCACGGACTTCACCAGAGCGCGAAACTGTCAGTATTGAAAACTCAAGTGCTCGCGCTGAAATGCCTGCTCGTTTACTTAGTTCGGCCATGAACGAACCGATCTCGTTGTAGGGTAATGCAGCATGATGTTTTTGGGTCTGAACCTTGCTTGGCATTGGCAGGAGGGGCTTAAGCATACCTTTCCATGAAGCAGGGTTATCGCCCTCAAAGTATTCTTTCGCTTTTGCGTAATCAATGATCGCTTCAATGCGACCACGCAGACGGCTGGCTGTTTCGTTTTTTGTTAACCAGATTGGTTCAAGTATTGCTAGCAGGTCATTCTTAGTAATCCCAGAGATGGGTTTTTGACCAATAACAGGATAAGCATACGTTTCCAGCGTGGACCGCCATTGGGCAATGTGTTTCTGGTTCTTTAGCTCTTTGGTCTTAATTGCGATAACGTCTTCAGCACAGCTAGCAAAGGATTTGTTCTTGTGCGCTAAACTTTCCTGAAATGCTTTTTGAGCGTGTTTTTCTGCAAGGGGGTCAATCCCATTACGGATTTGTTTACGCAGTTCACGAGCTTTGTCACGCGCTTCTGCTAATGAAACTTCAGGGTAGGGGCCTAGACCCATGTTTAAACGTCTCGGAACGGTTCTTCCTAGAGCATTTACTCTTACCCCCATAGCAACGCAAAGCACCCATGAACGCGACTGGCCTCTGTTTCTAAGATACAGGCCGTCAACGCCACCGACGGCAAAAGAACCTTCTTTTTTCAACTTAGCGACTGCGAGTCCGGTGAGTTCTTTTGCTTTTTTCGGCATAGTAAAATCCTGTCATACAAACCGCCATGCATAAGGTACTGCATAAAATGTCAGATTTTTCCGTATGTAGCAAGACGTCCTCGAACAATGTATTTTGACAACATATTGTTTATTAATGGTAAAAATAAACAATTTCTGACATTATCGGACATTAATTTGGCGGACTACGCTTCCGCCAAACATAAACCCCGAGCTATTTAATAGCTCGGGGTTTTTTTGTTTTGTGCAGTTTATGTCATGCCATCTTTCACCAGCCTTAGTCGCGCAAGGGCAACTCAGCGCTGCTGCCCGGCGGAAAGCTGACGAACTGAATCATCTTCATATCTGGCAAGGCCTACATGAGCGAACGCCTTTTCATTCGTCGTAATATCCATAGCAGCCCCAGCATAAAGGCCAGGTAGCCCATAACGTAATATCCCTGCTGTCTTCGTTCTGCGAGCGTTGGGTCGGCCGCCCATGCCAGAAAGGCGGTAACATCCCTGGCATATTGCTCCTCCGTTTCAGCTTGTAGCGACGCCGGGCGCCATTGAATCTCTCCGCTGGTCAGCGGTTTCGGCATGTTAATCACGCCACCGGGAAAATAGCGATTAGCCTTCAGTTCGGGATCGGCAGGTTGATAACCGGTTAGCAGTGCGTAGACGTAATCTGCTCCCTGGTCCGTGTAGGGCAGAAAAGCATCCAACAGAAATTGCGGGAATCCGCGATCGTATGAGCGGGCACGCACGATATAGCTCAGGTCAACGGGAGAAGCACCATTGTTAAGGTATCGTGCTTCCTGCTCGTTTAGATACGGCGAGATGAAGCTGTCATTTAGCGTCCCGTCTCGCTCACCAATCTGGCCGTCATCCTGAATCTCAGGAAACTGATAGCCGCTGGCGATACTTCTTGCTTCTTCAGCCGTGAGTTCCGGACCGCCGGGTCTGGTCAACGACCGAAAGCTAAGGTGCTTTATGCCGTGACAAGCGCGACACTTCTCTTCATAAACCTGCAGGCCACGTCGAAGCTGCGCTTTATCATACTGGCCATTGATGCCGCTGAAGCTCCATTCCTGCCGTTCAGGCGTGGCTTCCTGCGCATAGGAGGAACCCAGTCCCAACAGAGAAAAGGACAGAATGCTGATTTTCAATAGTTGTTTCATCATCAATCCTGCTTTTCCAGAAAACGACGGCAAGGTAATACGATTAAAAACCAGGCAAACCAAATCAGAGTCGAAAGCTGCGATGCGGCACGGATCCAGCCCTCTTCGTTACGGAAACCGTCAATAAGATCGGGGCCAACCAGCGCTTTCGACCCTAACCAGCCTAAAAAGCAGGCATTAATGACCCACAGCCAGAATCCGCATTTAACCAGTTTGCTGTAATGGCGAAAACGAGCCCGGGAAGTATCAAGCCAGGGAAGGAAATAGAAAATCAGTACCGAGCTGCACATTGCGGCTAAGCCAACGAATTCATTTGGGAAGCAACGCAAGATGGAGAAGAAGGGGAGAAAATACCATTCCGGCGCAACAATCGCGGGTGTAACTGTTGGATCCGCAGGAATAAAGTTATCGGCGCTGCTCAGATAATGCGGCGCGAAGAATAAAAACCAGGCGAAAATCATCAAAAAAAGGATGATTTTGATGGCATCAAGATCGGTAATTTTGTAATCGAACAGCAGGCTCCTGGACTCTTTCTCGCTAAACCTCTTTTTCATCGCCTGCGCAAACGCCGACTGTACGGTGCGAATATGAAAAACCGTTGCGCCGACAATCACAAAGGGAAGAATAAAGTGGAGAACAAAAAAGCGGCCAAGCATCGGCGTTCCCGGAGTATGGCTGCCGACTAAATATGCGTAAAGGGTATCGCCCACCAGCGGAATGGCCTGGGCAAAGCGGGTAATTACCGTAGCCGCCCAGTAGCTTTTTTGCCCCCAGATAAGGCTATAACCAAGAAATGCGGTCATCATCAGCAGGATATACAGCGTCACGCTAATCATCCACATTGTCGTCCAGGGCTTGCGGTAAACGCTGTAGTACATGCCACGAAAAATATGCAGATAACAGGCAAAGAAAAAGAGCGACGCGCCAATAGCATGCATGTTGCGTAACAGTTCTCCATGGCGAACCGCACGCATAATATGAATAATGGAGTCAAATGCCAGCTCGGCCGTCGGTACGTAAAACATCGCCAGCACGATACCCGTGAGGATCTGCACACCGAGTATAACCAGCAGGATGGCGCCGATTGCGAATACCCAGAGTCCGGCAATCGAGCGAGGAAACGGGATACGCCAGCGAAGCGAATAGACGCGCTCACTCCTCATTTCAGGCTTCCTTCGTGCCGATACGCACGGCCTGACCATCCGAATGAATAACGTAGTCCGGGATTGCCAGGTTGGTCGTCGCGGGGCCGCGCGTCACGCGCCCGGACGTATCAAACTCTGAACCGTGGCACGGACAGATCCAACCCACCCCTCCTGGTCGGGCGTTGGGTACGCACCCGGCATGTGGACAATACCCTTGAACCACCAGCCATTGAGGATGAGTAGCAGAGACCCTCTCGCTGTCCGGTTGTGGGTCGATAAGCGTATGCCAGTCGGCACTTCTGGCAGTAATAATCTCATCCTGGGTGCGATGGTGAATAAGAATCAGCTTTCCCTGCCATACGCGTCTGACGGTTTGTCCAGCAGCAACCCCCGCAAGAGAGACATCAATCGGTTCATTTTCCGCAAGAGTCTTCTCATCCGGGCCCAGGGCCGAAACCAGCGGCCAGACGGCA
The DNA here is from genome assembly GCF_050434985.1 of Citrobacter sp. 506. NCBI lineage: Bacteria > Pseudomonadati > Pseudomonadota > Gammaproteobacteria > Enterobacterales > Enterobacteriaceae > Citrobacter > Citrobacter sp. 506. The sequence continues at coordinate 1,223,324 of NZ_JBNDJN010000001.1, read as the reverse complement.
GCAGCGACGCCTGCCGCACCGACGAATTTTGTCAGTTTACACAGACATTCCCGGCGCTGTTCCTGGATTTCGCCATCTGCAAGTTTGTTCTCTGTCACCTCGAATTTCTCCCTGAGTATCGCGGATTAACGTTTGTCGATACGCGCGTAAATTTCCTGAAAGCGCTTATCAGCAATACCCGGTGCTTTGAATGCCCGATAGCTTGCTGGTAACGTGGCATCTCCTACCTTAATCAGCATCACCATGCCCTGAGCGTAATGCGGTGTACATTTGATGCCGTAAAATCCGGCATTGTCATAAGTTACTTCGATCTCTTCATCTATTTTTCCCAAAAAACCGGGATAGTTAGCCGGAGACAATTCAGCGATTGAAGCCGCGTTGTGGCTCTTATGTTTACGGATAAACTTCACCGTATCCCCGGGCTGGATCTCCAGATAATCCGGCTCATAGACCATTGGTCCCGCAGACCCACGATTTTTCATCAAAACGTCGTGAGTTTGTGCGAAGGTTGAAGAGGCGAGGGCGAGTAAACATAAAACTTTCAGACTCTGTTTGAGATATTTCATCGATTCTTCCTTAAAATTCATCAGGTCTTTGATAACGGATAAAACAGTTTTCAGCGCCTGTTTCATGTTCAACAATGGCGTCGATACCAAACCAGGCATGGAGGTTTTCGCGGGTAAACACGGCGCAAGGAGTCCCCTGCATCGCCATTTGCCCGGATGTCATGACGATGATGCGATCGCAGAACATCGCGGCATGATTGAGGTCGTGCAGAGCGGCAATGACCGTGAGCTTTTCACGTTTAACCAGACTAAGCAGGCCAATCTGATGTTGAATGTCGAGATGGTTGGTGGGTTCATCCATCAGTAACAACTGCGGCTGCTGCGCCAGCGCCCGGGCGATATGCAGGCGCTGTTTTTCTCCCCCGGAAAAGGTATGCCAGCATCGGTGCTGTAATTCACGGAGATCGACCTTCTCCAGCATAGTTTGCACGATATCGTCATCTTTGGCGGACCAGGGCGAGAGCAGGCTAAGCCAGGGCGTGCGCCCCAGAGAAACGGCTTGTAAAGCGGTAAGACGCTCGCTGGTTTCTGCCTGTTGTTCGACCAGCGCCACCCGCTGCGCAAGGTGACGCCGCGAATAATGCTGGAGCGCCTTTTGCTGCAGGGTGATACGCCCGGAAGTTGGCTTCAGCAAACCGGCCAGCAGTGAAATCAGTGACGTTTTGCCCGAGCCGTTGGGACCGATGATGCCGACAAACTCGCCGGGCGTTACGCTGAGTGAAATATCTTCAACAATCGTCTTACCTTTTACCTTCCAGTACAAATTACAGGCTTCAATAACGACTTGCGCAGAGGTAACGAGTGGCTGTACGAGATTCACCGTCATTTGTTCTGGTTTCCTCTAATCAGAATGATTGAAAACGCAGGAGCGCCAACCAGAGCCGTGATCACGCCTATTGGGAGTACCTGACCGGGTAGTAACGTGCGGGAAATAACATCAGCGATAATGAGGAAAATAGCTCCGGTAAGCGCACTAACCGGCAGCAGTCGATGATGCTGGTTGCCGACCAGCAGACGAGCAGCATGAGGGATCACCAGACCGACAAAGCCGATCGCCCCCACAATGGAGACCATAATCGCCGTCATGCCGGTGACGGCGGCAATCAGTACTGCACGGGTACGTTTTACCGGAATGCCCAGCGATGCCGCAGACTCCGCACCAAAGGAGAAAGCATCAAGATGGCGGGCATAACAGAAGCACAGCGCGATACCGACCAGAGCGGTAGGAATGGCTAAGACTACATCGGGCCAGCGTACACCGCTCAAATTGCCCAACAGCCAGAACATAATACCGCGTGCTTGCTCGGCGTTTGCTGAGCGGGTGATGATAAGCGATGTAATCGCATTGAAAAGCTGGGAGCTGGCGATCCCGGCAAGGATGATTTGGGTTGTTACACCCCCACCTTGTCTACCGCCAGCGGCCATCGCCAATAGCGCAACGAACAGAAATGCCGTCAGCGCACCAATGAAAGCGCCCAATGACATACTGATGATGCCAGCCCCAAGTCCAGTGAGAGCAATCAGCACCGCCCCGGTGGACGCTCCGGCAGAAATCCCCAGTAGATAGGGTTCGGCGAGCGCATTGCGTAGCAGCGACTGTAACACTACGCCGGAAACAGCCAGGCACGCGCCGCAACTGGCCGAGACCAGCGCTCGGGTCAGGCGGTAGTTCCAGACGATCCCTGCATCCAGCGCATCGACAGGATAGTGTGTATCAAAAAGATGATTTGCCAGCGTGCTGAGAACATGCTGCCAGGGGATAAGCGTTTCGCCGATGGAAATCCCCGCCAGCAGCACGCCACACATTAGCGCACTGACCCAAACGGCATGCCCACTGACTCTCACCGCAAGCTGACCAACAGCGCGACGCATCCTGCGTGAATCACTCATGATTATCTGCGTTCCTGAGTAACGGAGATGCGCTATACCGTGTGAGGATATAGCGCAAAACGTAGATTAATGAGCAGCCTGCGGATGTGCTAAGCCATATTCAACAAGGGCATCAGCCAGTTTTTCCACACCATCAATAGTTCTGATCCCGGCATTCATGGTCTGTACGTCAATGACCGGTAGATGGTTTTCCTTGACGGCAGGAACCAGTTTGGCGACAGGATCGGACTTGAGGTATTCCATCTTGACCTTCCAGTCATCCGCCGGGAAACGGCGACGGCTCATCTCACCGAGCACAATGAGTGAAGGATTCGCTTTTGCGATGGTTTCCCAACCCACCGTTGGCCACTCTTCAGCAGAATCAATCACATTCTTCACTCCCAGCGTTTGGGCGATCCATGCCGCCGGACCAAACTTCCCGGCAACGTAAGGGTCAAGCTGGAGGTCGGCGCTTGAGAACCAGAACACGGCGGAAACATTCTCATCCATTCCGGTAATTTTGTTTTTCGCTGCGGCTTCACGTGCTTTAAGGCTGGCAATCAGCGCCTCGCCTTTATCCTGAACATCGAAGATTTTCGCCAGATCGGCGACTTCCTGATACACCATGGCAATATCAAACATGCCCTTACGGACACCATCACCACCATCTTCGTTATCTTTCGCACAGTCAGCTGGCGCGGTGTAAACGGGAATTTTTAGTTCACTAAACTGTTCGTAAGAGGCAACCGTGCCAGCAGGGCCGATTTGCCACTCAAACTGACTGGCGATCAGATCCGGTTTTTTCGCCACGATCCCTTCAAAACTTGGAATATTTTGCGCGATAACGGCGACTTTTTCGTTTGCTGTTTTATAAGCCTCCAGTACCGGGCCAAACCACAGCGAAGTACCCACGACGCGATCGGCCAGCCCCAGTGAATAGAGAATCTCGGTACTGTTCTGACCCACCGTCGCCACGCGCGTTGGTGCCTGATTGAAGGTAATATCGCGGCCACAGTTTTTAATCGTCAGAGGATATTCGGTTTTTGCTGCCTCGGAAAAACCGGAAGTAAGCAGGAGAGCAGTCGTGCCAAAAATAGCCAGAAGCGTTTTTTTAGAGAAGTAAAAGGTAGAATTAGCGTGCATTATCATCGTCCCGTTGATGCCAGAATCTAAAGGTCTGGTCATGGCTTATTTCATTCCATATATCGGGAGGAAACATGAAGATAGATGACATTGAATCGTGAAATTTAAGAATGAAGATATGCAAAAAATGCAAATAAGCTTTACTCAGCCAAAATCTTATTCATAAATACACTACCGCTTGCGTCAAATAATTCATCCCATGGACCATCCCGTCCACTCAATGGCATACACCTTTGACAGCAGGTCTCCTGACTCACGGTAATCAGAATATCGGCCTTCCCATAAAGATGAACTTTACAGTGACCTGTGGTTTATGAGCCACACAGGGATATTCTGCATCCGCCTACAGTTGCGGGGGCAGTTATGGAATTGAATTGAATAATTCTCACCATATTCCTATTCATATACAAAAATGTAATGAAATGCTGTCGAAAGCGACTCTAGCGGCAATTGTTAACAAGGTCAACCATAGAGGGTAAGAGATAAAAGGTAGTGGTGTAGAAAAAAATACCCATTTAATACAGTGAGTTATGATTTTGTTGGTTACTGCGATGTTGTAAATGAAAATAGCAACAGGAAGCTAAATGAGAATTGGTTGATATTGATCAAATTACACGCATGCTGAAACTTCTGTGTATGAAACATATTGATCACCATCAAAAGTTCCGCATATCAGCGCTTGACTCTTTTTTTGTGTACTCTCCATATGTACCAATTGCCACTCATCCTGCATATCCATAATCACGTTAAAATTGTTACGTAACCAGAAATAATACCCTCCGGGTAAAAAATGATGTGTGTGAAGATACAAAGTCTTATATTGATGTTGCTGACAGAATACCTCAGCTAAAGCAAACAACTGACTTCCGATCCCCTGTCTGCGGTAGCGCTCATCTACGTAGCAACGACAAATTTCCGCCGTTTCAGACAAGTTATAGCGACCACGTAGTTCAGTAATACGATCATCATATTGACATACCGCCAGTGTGGCGATTAATTCCTGGTTTTCACTCCACGCGCAAAGTAATGAATTCCTTTCCTGCAAGATATACTGTTGTTCGAGATCAAAGAGATCTTCTTCGGCAGAAGGCATGGCTCTACCGGCATTGAAGAATAAATTAAGATGCTCAACAAGAAACGACTGAACAGCAGGAATATCGGCGGGAGTCATCTCACTAAACCTAAATGGGATCATGACAGCATAACTCAAATTTATAAAGGAAAATGATAATAACAATAAGACCACTTTAAAAACAATATTGACGCTGCAATGGATACTCGTGTCAACGCGGTGGTAACCAACGATTTGGTTGCAAATCTGTTCCTTTGTTGCGCTGGCCCTCGCTTTTCTTCGCTGTGGAGGAGGCTCATTTTTCTTCTGTACCCTCTGCCCGCAACACTAACTCTCAGAAATGAGAGGCCGATCCTCTGAGCAGGACTTTTGTCCTCAATCCTCTGCAATCCGCTGGTTACAATCCCTGCATATCTTCAATACCCATAATTCAGGAATTGTTATGACTGCACATATTAATGCTAAAGCGGGTGATTTTGCGCCAACCGTTATTATGCCGGGCGATCCGCTTCGCGCTAAGTTTATTGCCGAAAATTATCTAATGGATTACCGCGAAGTCACCAATGTACGCAATATGCTGGGCTATACCGGTCTTTATTTTGGGCAACCTGTTTCGGTGATGGGACATGGCATGGGTATACCGTCAATGACGCTTTATGCTCATGAACTGGTACATGATTTCGGTGTACAGAGAATTATTCGTGTCGGCAGTCTGGGGGCAACACAACATCATGTCAAAATGCGAGATATTATTCTTGCCATCGCCGCCGGAACGGATTCCATCACAAATTTAAAACGTAGCGCGGGCTACACGATGGCGACATCTGCCCATTTCCCATTATTGCAGCAGGCGTGGGCATTGGCGCAGAAGGCCGGTATTGACGTTAAAGTCGGCAATGTCTTCAGTGGCGATCTTTATTACGATCCTGACGAAAATTTAATACCTGCACTGGAAAAGTTTGGTGTGCTGGGTGTGGATATGGAAGTGGCAGGGTTATACGCTTTAGCGCATCAGTTTAATATTGAAGCGTTGGCTATATTAACCGTATCCGATCATTGCCTGACAGGAGAAGAAACAACGGCGGAAGAACGGCAGTTAACCTTTAAAAATATGATAGAGCTGGCGCTAAATACAGCTGTTACGGCTTAGCATCAGCATTTAAATGAACCAATCAGAGATGGCATTATATGAAGAATAAAATAGCACTTACGCTGATTAGTTTTCTGGCAAATTTTATTATGGCAGGATTTGCCAGTCAGTTTGGCATGCTGATTGAACCGATTGCAGTACGCTACAGTGCCGATGTGAATACCGTCGCCTCGATATTTTCGTTGCTTAACGGTGGGGCGTTAGCCGGGACCATTGCCGCCTTTTTCCTGATTGAGAAAATCGGCGTTAAGCGTATGACGCTCATTATCTATTCGATAGTGTTCCTCTGCGCTCTGGCAATGCACTTAAGCCCTGGCTTATGGCCGGTGATGGTCGCCATGACCCTGGTGGGTTTCTGCGGCGGGATTGGTCTGTGCGTGGCGGGAACGATCGTGGTGTCGGTTTGGCAGGATCGCATTCAAAGTACGATGCTGGTGGTGCAGGACGCCACCTTTAACGTCGCGGGCGTAGTTTTCCCGCTGATTACCACCTTCGCCCTGACGCACAATATGTCGTGGAGTTACAGCTATCTGAGCGTAGGCATAGTGGCCTTACTCACGCTGGGCGTTGTGGCTCTCACCCGCTTTACCGCCTGTGAAGCGGCCCCAGCAGCGGATAGCGCAGACCCGGTGAAATCCGAGTGGAATCCAGGGATTATCAGCGGAGGCATTGGCCTGTTCTTAGGTATGTTGGCGCTGTATACCTTCCTGACCTGGGCACCATTATTTGTGAAGAACAAATTTGGTATTCCCTTCGAAGAAGCAGGTAATATTATTACGCAATACTGGGGTGCTGCGCTGGTCGGCGCGTTAGTCTCAACCGTTATTGTTTCCCGCGTAAAGATACATTATTTTCTGCTTAGCATTATTTTGTTAGCTTGCGTTATTACCACCATCATTGTCACGAAGGAAAATATCTCCGGGCTTGATTATCTGGCCTATAGTTACGGGTTTGTCTGCGCAGCGCTGTATAACTCCTTTATTGCCTACGGGGTTTCTTTCGTGAAGCGCGCGAGTAGCCAGAACGTTTCTTATATTTTAATTAGTGGTAGTGCTGGCGCCATGTTTAGTCCGGCGATCAGTGCGCTAATGGAAAAAACTATGGGATTGCAGAAAATTATGTACGCAATACCGGTGTTGTATTTAATTATCTTTATTATGTTGATGGGTACATTAAAACTCAAACGTAATTAAACACAGTAATAACGCTTGCCTCTTTAATTAGATAGCCCGCCGTCACGCCATTTATCTGGTGGGGCGACACTCAACCTTGCTCAAAGGAATTGAAAATGCTGAAGAAAAATAAATCAATGATGAAAAAAACAGTTCTGGGTGCGGTAATTGCGATGTGCTGTACGCAAGCGCTTGCGGCTGATTATGCCGATGGCAACATCCGCAAAAATGATTTTAACTGGATGCAGATGAACTTAATGCAAAGTGTGGATGCGAAAGTGCCTTATGGTATTCGTAATGACACCTATCTTGAGCTGGAGTTTGGCGCACGATCCGGGATTATCGATCTGTATGGTTATGTGGATTTCTTTGATATTTTGGATCGCGAGCAGGACGATCGTCACGGGGGGGATAACTTCTTTGCCAAGATATCTCCACGTTTTTCCCTGGACGCCATTTTTAATAAAGATTTATCCGTTGGGCCATTTAACGAATTCTATATCGCAACGGTAAATAACATTGGTGACCCGGAATTATTTGAGCATTACATTGGTCTCGGCACGGATGTTAAAGTGCCGTGGTTTGGTCTGGTGGGAATGAACATTTATGCGCACTATGTACGTGAAAATTATGGTGCAGATAACGAAGGCAAGTGGGATGGTTACATGTTCTCGACCAACTGGTCGACGCCGTTCTATACGTTCGCCAACGGCAGTTATTTGAACTATCAGGGTTACTTTGACTACCAGTTCGCCGCGAACAAGATTGCTAACCAGCCGTTATATAGCAATAACGCGATTGAATGGTATAACGGCATCTACTGGCATTCAGAGCATTATGCGGTAGGTTATGGCTTAAAATATTTCCGCAACATGGCATTGATGGAAAACCACGGTGGAGCAGGGCGTACCACCGGGCTGGGTCACTATTTCAACCTCACCTATAAGTTCTGATTGCGCTGAAATGACACACCAATGCTCCGTTTGCCAGGGTTGGTGTGTCAGTCAATAATGTCATTGCCGAGAAATTTACGCAGCCCATCCAGATCCTTAATTTCCAGTCCTTGCTTCGTGCGCGTTACCAGCCCGGCATCCGTCAGCGCTTTCACCGCCCGCCGATAGACCCGGTCGGTGGTGCCGAATCGCTCAGCTTCCTGGTATTTTTTATGAAAACCATCCATTGGCTGCTTGTCCTGATGCTGGCGATACAGGTCATACGCCACGTTATGTACGATAGGGTAGAGCATCCGGTGCAGGAAGATTTCCAGCATATCCTGATAATCAACGGCCATTGCGCTGGCGAAAAATATCGCCAGTCTGGGGTGCTGGTTCAGCGCTTCCTCCAGACGGTCACAGTTGCATACCGCCACGGTCAGCGGTTCTTCGGCTACGATATCAAGCTGGCAACGATACCCGGTAAAAAACTCCATTTCGCCAAACAGTTGCTCATCACATTCCATTGCACCCAGTTGGAAACGGCGACCATTCTCCGCGCTATAACGCAGAGAAATTCTTCCTGACTGCACCATGATCAGTCGATCGACTACCTGTCCCTGGCGGTAAAGATAGTCATCTTCCTGGATAATCTGTGTTTCTGAGAGCAACTCCTGGAATATCTTCTCAATTAAGGCATCATCCTGCTGCCAGATATTGTGAAAACGACCTTTTGTGAGGGGTTTAAGCTGCATGGCTCAACGTCTTATTGTTTGAGATAATTCTTATCGCTGACTGTATGCCATCTGCTGCGCAATGTCATTAAGAGCGGGTTGCGGATAATAAAAGGGCCAGCATCATGCTGGCCTTGACACACTAAGGATGGCTGATAAAGCGAGACAATCGCTGGCGCAGCAGGCGGTTTTCCTGCCGCAGTTGAGCGTTCTCTTCCAGCAATGTCAGCGCAACGGCAATTCCCGGCCAGTCAAGTTCCAGCTCCTGACGCAGGCGTATCGCGCGACGCATGACGGTCAGCGCATGATCGTCAAAAGTCTCGTCTTCATGAGGTTCTATCACCCCTAAGCCGACAATCTCATGTAGCTCTTCTTCTGACACACCGGTGTACAGACAAAACTCGGTAATGGTAAAGGTGACGGTGACGTTAGCCATTATGCTTTCCCCCACTCTTTGCGCGGATCAAAGGTCTTTTGTGCATCCGCCAGTTGCTGCCACAGGGCGGCGCTGGCGTCGTCAGGTTTCGGCGGCATGACGATTTTGATCACCGCATACAAATCGCCGGTATGTTTTTTACTTACCAGACCTTTGCCCTTAATGCGTAACCGCTGCCCGGCCTGGCTGCCCGCAGGAATGGTCAGCAGGATGCTCTCTTTTAACGTCGGAACGGTTACTTTCGCGCCCAGCGCGGCTTCCCACGGCGCCAGGGGAACGACCACTTCCAGATCCTGATTAACGATATCGAACAGCGGATGTGGCGCGATATGAATCACCAGCCACAAATCACCGTTTGGCCCGCCGTTTTCACCGGGGGTGCCCTGGCCTTTCAGACGAATACGCTGACCGTTACCGACGCCAGCCGGAATTTTCACATTCAACGTTTTAGGAATTTCACGTTCGACCATGCCGAACGCATTGTAAACCGGCAGGGTGTAACTGATCGTGCGGCTATGCTCAGTAAGCGTTTCTTCGAGGAATACGGCGACTTCAATTTCAATATCGTGCCCGCGGCTGGCATGACGCTGGCGAGACTGTTGCGCATGCTGACCAAAAATGGAGGAGAAGATATCGTCGAAATCTTCGGCGTTATAGCGTTGATTCTCTCCTTGTTGGAATTGACGGTTGAACTGTGGGTCGTTGCGGTGCTGCCACAACTGGTCGTACTCGGCGCGTCGCTGTTCATCACTCAGGACTTCCCAGGCTTCAGCAACCTCTTTAAACCGGGCCTCCGCGTCAGTCTCTTTGCTGACATCAGGATGATATTTACGGGCGAGTCGACGATAGGCGGTCTTGATTGTCTTGAGATCGTCTGTCGGTTTCACGCCCATAATGGCGTAATAATCCTTTAATTCCATAGCGTTCTCTCGTGTAAATCAACACTTGCAGAAGGTGAACCCTGACAACAGGTATCACCGCTAAGTTTAGGGTAATCCTGATAACGGAGAATGCCAACCGGGAAGGGAGGATATTGCTATAAACGATGCGGGCATTGCACCACCAACAGCGCTTTTTAACGTTATGGCGTCTGTTGTGTGGTGCGAATAGTGAGATTAGCTAAACATCAGGATTTAGTGATCAGGAAGCGGACCGTATCAGCATAGTTTTGTACGAACGCGTTAAGGTCATCAGATTTCAGTCCTTTCGGATTGATCATATATTTACCGTTGATAAAAATGGCGGGCACCCCGGTTAAATCTACAGCTTTAGCCATTTCTTGCTGTTTGGCGGTTAGTGATTTTACGGCAAAACTATTCCATGCGGCATCATAATCACTGGCACTGACGCCCGCGCTGATAAATACGTTACGAATATCGTCCGCCGATTTAATGGTTTGTTTTTTCTGCACGGCATCAAAAAGCAACGGTTTAACTTTATCTTGCACGTTCAACAGCATGGCGACGGACCAGGCGTGCGTCATGTCTTGCCCCAGAGGGCCTAAAAAGTCGACGTGGTATTCGGTGAGTTTGACGTCAGCAGGCAAAACTTTTTTCACGTTATCAGTGATTTCAAAAACTTCATCGTACTGATAGCAGGAAGGACAATAGAACGAGAAAAACTTCAGCGCTGCCGGGGCTGAAGCGACGGGTTTTTCCAGTGAGATAAACTCTTTGCCGTCGGTAAATGGTGCTGCCTGAGCGCTAACGGTAAAAAGTAACCCAATCAGGGGTAATAAATATTTTTTCATTTCCATATACTCTAAATAACATTCAATAAACAAATTTTCTGCGAATGAATACGCTCTTCATTGCGTCGGGCTATAATACGATAATCACCTAAAAATGCGCTGACCCTTACTTTCATTTACGCATCAATACGTAGCGGGACAGTATTTATGTACTGTTCTGCGAATATCCTTTGGTACTCTTCGTAAATAGTGAATGATCACTTCCGTGATATTTTCGTAATTATTTTGGCAATGTTATATTGTAATAAATAAAAACGAAAATATGATTAATTATCATTTAATTTATAAAACGTGAGCAGCAACGCGTTGCGCTATGTTCTGTCAACGCAGCCGTAAGATTTTCTTTTTCTTGTAGCGTTTGAATGAATAGGGTAAGTGTCAGTGATGAGCAACCAAAATGGATATCGCTATGATTGACCACCTGGATCATCTGGTATTGACCTCCAATAATGAAGAGGCATGCGTTCATTTTTATGTCGAACTTTTAGGGATGAGGCTGGAAACCTTCGCGCAAGGGCGGAAAGCCTTCGTCTTTGGCAATCAGAAAATTAACCTCCACATTCGGGGAAAAGAGTTTGAACCCAAAGCTCACGCGCCAACGCCGGGGGCGCTGGATTTGTGTTTTATCACCACGCGTGCGCTGGAAGAGGTGATTGCCACGTTTCAAACGCACGGGGTCGATATTGTTGAGGGACCGGTTGCACGAACCGGTGCGATGGGACCGATTCGCTCGGTTTATGTCAGAGATCCCGATCTCAATCTGATTGAAATCGCGGTATATCCTGCTGATGACAGGACATAACTTTACAGCGCAAAGGTTGCCAAAACCTGGTGAGTGGTTAAGATAACTCGCATCAATCAGTGAGGGTATAATGGCGAAACGTCAACGGATGGGATGGTGGTTCCTCTGTCTGGCATGTGTTGTGGTGATGGTTTGCACCGCACAACGCATGGCGGGCCTGCACGCGTTGCAGATGGACACCGTTGCCACAAGCGTGGTCGTAAGCGGACAAGCTCAGACCGATGAGGCCTCGTCCGTTACCCCTTGTGAACTGAGCGCGAAGTCATTACTGGCGGCGCCCCCGGTACTGTTCGAAGGCGCTATTCTGGTGCTGTGTCTGCTACTGTCGCTGCTGGCGCCAGTGCGGGCGTTTCGTCTGCCTTTTTTCCCACCGCGAGCCATCTCGCCGCCCACGCTAAGGGTACATCTGCGATTTTGCGTCTTCCGTGAATGACAGAACAGCCGTTGCTGACTGTTAGATAATTATTCACGGAGAAAATATATGATGACTGTTTTCAGGCAGGCGCTGCTCTGTCTGTTATTGCTATGGCTGCCCGTATCCTGGGCGGCTGAACCCGGCTGGCTGCGTTCACCCGATAACGATCACGCCAGTGTGCGGTTACGCGCTGATACGTCCTCAGGCGGCGAAACTCGTCTGTTGCTGGATGTTAAACTGGAGGACGGCTGGAAAACCTACTGGCGTTCGCCGGGCGAGGGAGGCGTCGCGCCATCTATCGCCTGGCAAGGGGAAATGCCTGCGGTCGACTGGTTCTGGCCAACCCCTGCACGCTTTGAGGTCGCTAATATCACGACCCAGGGCTATCACGATAATGTGACGTTCCCGATGGTTGTGCGCGGCAGATCGCCCGCCACGCTTAGCGGTGTTTTGACGCTATCCACCTGTAGCAACGTTTGCCTGTTGACGGATTTTCCTTTTTCCGTGACCTCCACGACCCAGGACCCGACTTTTGCGCATGACTATGCGCAGGCAATGGGGCAGATCCCGCTTGCCAGCGGCCTGACCGATACTTTGCGCGCTGGCGCACGGGCCGGCGAGCTGGTCGTCGAGGCTCACCGCGCGGGAGGATGGACTGCGCCAGGGCTGTATCTTGACGCCGTTAATGATGCTGATTTTGGCATGCCGCAAATTCACGTCGCAGGTGAGACGTTACGCGCCACGGTACCCGTTCATGACGGTTGGGGGGAAGGCGCGCCGGATTTACGCGGTAAGTCGGTCACGCTGGTGCTGGCAGATAACGGTGTTGCCCAGGAAAGTCGTCTTGCGATTGGCGAAGCCCCGGTTATTGAGAACGCCTCACTCCCATTGTGGCAGGTGGTGCTAATGGCGCTGCTGGGCGGTTTAATCCTCAACCTGATGCCCTGCGTGTTACCGGTTCTCGGCATGAAACTGGGCTCTATTTTGCTGGTTGAGGAAAAAAGCCGTCGCCAGATCCGCCGTCAATTCCTCGCATCGGTAGCCGGGATCCTGGTCTCTTTTATGGCCCTGGCGCTATTGATGACAGTGCTACGTTTAACCAATCAGGCGCTGGGCTGGGGGATCCAGTTTCAGAACCCGTGGTTCATTGGCGTCATGGTCGTGGTGATGCTGACGTTCAGCGCCAGCCTGTTCGGGTGGTTTGAATTCCGCCTGCCTTCGGCGATGACCACCACGCTGGCGACTCGCGGTGGTAACGGCTTGTCGGGACATTTCTGGCAAGGCGCATTTGCGACCCTGCTCGCCACGCCGTGCAGCGCCCCGTTTCTGGGAACAGCGGTAGCGGTGGCATTGACCGCTTCGTTACCAACGTTGTGGGGACTGTTTATCGCACTTGGCCTGGGGATGAGCTTGCCGTGGCTGCTGGTGGCTCTGCGTCCCGGTCTGGCGCTGCGTTTGCCGCGTCCGGGACGCTGGATGAATATTTTGCGGCGTCTTCTCGGTGTCATGATGCTGGGTTCGGCTATCTGGCTTGCGACGTTGCTGCTCCCACATTTAGGGCTGGCCGGACACGCTAGCGCTAAAGAAAGCGTGAACTGGCAACCGCTTAGCGAGCAGGCGATTGAGGATGCGTTGGCGCAACATAAGCGTGTGTTCATTGACGTCACTGCCGACTGGTGCATCACTTGTAAGGTCAACAAATACAACGTGTTGCATAAAGATGACGTACAGGCCGCTTTGCAACAGCCGGATGTAGTGGCGCTGCGCGGCGACTGGACGCTCCCTTCTGAAGCCATCACCGAATTTCTGAAAAAACGCGGCCAGGTTGCTGTGCCGTATAACCAAATTTATGGCCCCGGTCTGCCGGAAGGCCAGGCGTTACCAACGTTGTTAACCCGTGATGCGGTATTGCAAACGTTGACCGATGCCAAAGGAGTAACCCCATGAAAATAATGATTGTTCTGCTGTTAACCCTGTTTTCTGCCGTCAGCGTAGCGAAAGAGCCTGCACCGTTTACCCCGGAACAGGAAAAGCAAATTGAAGCATTAATCCAGGAGGCCCTGTTTAACGATCCCAACAGCCCGCGGATTGGCGCTAAGCAGGCGAAACTGACCCTGATAAACTTCACCGATTACAACTGCCCGTACTGCAAGCAACTGGATCCCATGCTGGAAAAAATTGTGCAGAAATATCCTGACGTGGCGGTAGTGATTAAACCGCTGCCGTTTAAAGGGGAAAGTTCGGAACTGGCGGCGCAGACCGTGCTGACCACCTGGCTTGAGCATCCGCAGCAGTTTCTGGCGCTACATGAAAAACTGATGCAGAAAAAGGGTTACCATACCGATGTCAGTATCAAACAGGCGCAGGAAAAATCGGGAGCCAGTCCGGTGACGCTGGATGCCCAAAGCGCTGAAACGCTAAGCACTAACCTGCAACTGGCGCGACTGGTGGGCGTGCAGGGCACCCCCGCAACGATTATTGGTGATGAGCTTATTCCCGGTGCGGTGCCGTGGGAAACCCTTGAGGAAGTGGTCAAAGAAAAGCTGGCGGCGGCCAATGCTCAGTAAACTGCGCCGCTGGCTGCGCGAAGGGCTGATCTTACTGGCGCTGTTGGCAGGGGCGATGCTGCTGATGGATGTCTGGCGCGCGCCGCAGCTCCCTGGCTCTTTTGACAGCACGCCTTTGCAAACGCTGGATGGTGAAACCGTCACGCTGGCGGCGCTCAGCAAAGACGAGCCGGTGCTGCTTTATTTCTGGGCGAGCTGGTGCGGCGTTTGCCGCTTCACGACGCCGGAAGTCGCCAGGCTGCGTTCGGAAGGGGCAAACGTGATGACCATTGCGTTACGCTCCGGCAGTGAAGCTGAGGTGTCTCGTTGGCTGTCGCGTAAAGGCGTGGACTTTCCGGTCATCAATGATGCGAATGGGGCAATTTCCCGCAGTTGGGCGATTAGCGTCACGCCCACGCTGGTGGTGATGTCACAAGGTCGGGTGGTGTCAACAACCAGCGGCTGGACCAGCTACTGGGGCATGAAGCTTCGGCTGTGGTGGGCAAAAACGTTCTGATAATGTGCCGGGGAAACCCGGCATTTTTTATATTATTACCCGTAAGCGGGAAGACATATTTCGTTGCCTGGCGAAGCGAGCACCGCGATTAACGTCCAGAATGGGTCATCTTCTCTTTTTCAGGAAAGTGCAACATGACGAGTTCGTTAGCGTTTGGGCCCGCTCTGGTGATGATGATTGCCGCCACGTTTGTCCTCGCCGGGATGGTAAAAGGCGTCACTGGTATGGGATTGCCCACCGTGGCTATGGGGATCCTCGGATCGCTTATTTCGCCGGTTGCGGCGGCGGCCATGCTGCTGTTGCCTTCGCTGATTAGCAATCTGTTTCAGTTTGGCGGTGGCGGAAATACGCGTCAATTAGTCAAACGACTGTGGCCAATGTTATTGACGGTGGTGGTGGCGACACTGCTTGCCAGCGCCTGGATTACCGGCGGCGATACCACCCGTACCCAGTTTGCGCTTGGCGTGGCGCTGGTGGCTTACGCTATCTGGACGCTGGCCGGAAAGAAAATCGCAGTGGCTCCGCAGCATGAAAAACCGTACTCCCTCATCATAGGATTTGTTACTGGCTTATTGACTGGCGGAACCGGTGTATTTGTGATGCCCGCCGTGCCCTGGATCCAGTCATTGGGTTTTGAGAAAGATGAACTGGTTCAGGCGCTCGGGATCTCTTTTACGTTTTCGACATTGGCTTTGGCGCTTGGTCTGTGGTGGCACAATGCGCTGCCCGTACAGTCGTTGAGCATATCGGCTTTGGCCATTGTTCCTGCGCTGATTGGTCAGTGGTTAGGAACCCGTGTACGACGGGTTATTTCTCCGCTCGTGTTTAAACGTTGTTTTCTGTTTTGTTTGGTCGGGTTGGGTATCGAGATGATGCTGCGTGCGGTGTGACCTGTGCGGTGACTTTAGAACGCATTCATGGCATCGTTAATTCAGACATTCAGGGTCAAAGAGGTCGCTATGGCATCAGTGATGTTAAGTGAGGAAGAGGGCGCTCTGGAGTCGCGAATGGCGCTCACCGCGGCGGCGATGGCCGATAAATCGCGCTCGCGAATGTTGTGCGCCCTGATGGATGGCCGCGCCTGGACCGCGACCGAGCTCAGCGCAGTGGCGGATGTATCAGCGTCGACCGCCAGTGCGCATCTGGCGCGTCTGTGCGAACAACGTTTTGTTGTGGCGCTCGCGCAGGGCAGGCATCGTTATTTTCGCCTTGCAGGCTCCGATATCGCTGAACTGCTGGAGCGTCTGATGGGCGTGGCGTGGGCTACATCAACGCCACGAAAAATCACGACGCCGGCAGGCTTACGACATGCCCGAACCTGCTACGATCATCTCGCTGGCGAGGTGGCGGTGAGGCTGTTCGATACGCTGGTTTCCCGTCAGTGGTTAACGCCGGATGGTGAAACGCTGACCTCTCTTGGGCAGGAAAAACTGGCACAAATGGGGATTGTCCTGGCTGCGAGCGCATCGCGGCGGAAATTAACCTGTGGTTGTCTGGACTGGAGTGAACGACGTTACCATCCCGGCGGCGTGCTTGGCGCATCGCTGCTACGCTGGCTGATTGAAAAACGATGGATAAAAACGGAGCTGAGTGGTCGCCGCGTCACCTTCACCCCGCTTGGCATTCGCAAATTAGAAACCGAGTTCGGTATTAAAACGACACCGTAGATGGTTCGTTTTGCGAAAGCGTTCCGGGAAATATGTCATATTTCTGTCACACTCTGTTGTGATTGATAACAACAAGAGGTCGTAGGGATGAATAAATCGTTAATCGCCGCAGCCGTGGCAGGGGCTGTATTAATGTCAACCGCCGCGCAGGCGCAGACCGCGCCGGAAGGCTATCAGCTTCAGCAAGTATTGATGATGAGTCGGCATAACTTACGCGCACCTTTAGCCAATAATGGCAGTGTTCTTGAGCAGTCCACCCCCAAACAATGGCCAGAATGGGATGTCCCCGGCGGGCAACTCACCACCAAAGGCGGCGTGCTGGAAATCTATATGGGCCACTATATGCGAGAGTGGCTGGCAGAGCAGGGGATGGTGAAATCGGGCGAATGTCCGGCGCCGGGTACGGTCTATACCTATGCTAACAGCCTGCAGCGTACCGTCGCGACGGCGCAGTTCTTTGTCACCGGTGCTTTCCCGGGTTGCGACGTCCCGGTCCATCATCAGGAAAAAATGGGCACCATGGATCCCACCTTTAACCCGGTGATCACCGATGATTCCGCCGCCTTCAGCCAGCAGGCGGTTCAGGCAATGGAGAAAGAGCGTAGCCAAATGCAGCTCAACGACAGCTATCAGTTGCTTGAGCAAATGACCGACTACAAAGACTCTCCGTCCTGCAAAGAAAAACAGCAGTGTTCCCTGACCGGTGCCAAAGATACGTTTAGCGCGAAATATCAGCAGGAGCCTGGGGTTTCGGGGCCGCTGAAGGTCGGAAATTCGCTGGTTGATGCCTTCACGCTGCAATATTACGAAGGCTTCCCGATGGATAAGGTTGCCTGGGGCGAGATTAAATCCGATCAACAGTGGAAGGTTCTGTCGAAGCTGAAAAATGGCTATCAGGACAGCCTGTTCACCTCCCCGGAAGTGGCGCAGAATGTCGCCAAACCGCTGGTGAAGTATATTGATAATGCGCTGGTTACTGAACGCGTAAAAGCGCCAAAAATAACCGTGCTGGTGGGGCATGACTCAAACATCGCATCGCTGCTCACCGCGCTGGATTTCAAACCGTACCAGCTTCACGATCAGAACGAGCGTACGCCGATTGGCGGGAAGATTGTCTTCCAGCGCTGGCATGACAGCAACGCGAATCGTGATCTGATGAAAATCGAGTACGTGTATCAGAGCTCGCAGCAGTTGCGTAATGCAGACGTTCTGACCCTGAAATCCCCGGCGCAGCGCGTAACGCTGGAGCTGAAAGGGTGTCCGATAGATGCGGATGGCTTTTGCCCGATAGATAAGTTCGACAGCGTGTTGAATGAGGCGGCTAAGTAAAAGAAAAACTCCCCCGTGTTCGCGGGGGAGTCTGAGCGCTAGACGTTTTTGCGTTCGATAGTCTGTTCACCCCAAAAGAGCGAATCTTTGTCTGTTTTCTTAAAGGCTTTGATGAGCACCTCGTCGCTACCTTCTTCCCAAATTTTTTCCGCCAGTTTCTCGTCATAATGCGCGACTTCAAAAATGGCTTCGGCTATTTCCGGCGATGTATTGCGCAGACTTGCCCATTCGCCGACGCGATGGGCTTTCGCTTCTTGAGTTGGCATTCGAATCCTCCTGTTGAAGATTAGCCGTTGAGTTTTACTGCCAGACCTGCGACATATTCACCCTGATAGCGGGCGATAGATAATTCTTCCTGACTTGGCTGGCGTGAGCCGTCGCCTCCGGCGATGGTGGTTGCGCCGTAAGGGGTACCGCCGCGAACTTGAGAAACATCAAACAGCTCTTGCGCCGCGTAACCGATAGGCACAATCACCATCCCATGGTGAGCAAGCGTAGTCCAGGTTGATGTAATGGTTTGTTCCTGACCGCCGCCGGTTCCTGTCGAGCTGAATACGCTGGCGAGTTTGCCGTACAGGCCGCCTGAAGCCCACAGCCCGCCAGTCTGGTCGAGGAAGGTGCGCATCTGACCGGACATATTGCCAAAGCGTGTGGGGGTACCAAAAATAATGGCATCGTAATCTGCCAGTTCTTGCGGGGTTGCGACTGGTGCGTTTTGTGTTTTGCCGCCAGCTTTGAGGAAAATCTCCGGCTGCATGGTCTCTGGTACGCGCTTAATAATCACTTCCGCGCCATCAACCTTATTTGCGCCTTCTGCGACTGCATGGGCCATAGTTTCAATGTGTCCGTACATGGAATAATAAAGCACCAGAACTTTTGCCATTTTACACTACTCCTCGAGTTAACCGTGTCCGTAGCGACTCGCTACCTACCTTTAAAGATATGACGTACTGTCAGGAGTGCAAATTTCACAATCACTTCTTTGATTTATAACAATTTTTATAACAACTTCTCTTGTTGCAAAATGATACATATTTAACCGGGTGGAATTTGGTAGTCATAAGAAAGACTTATTGATTTCTCGCTGTGATTATTTCTCTATCACCGCCAATCCTGTTGCAGGATATTACAGTTAGCGGCTGCTCAGGCCACGCTTCACTATGCTTAATCCCACGCAGTTATTTTCAGGGTATCGCCCGTAACGCTGCGTGAGGTATCACTCCTCAGTACCTATGCAATATGATGTCTAATCAATGACGGAGGTCAGTAATGGCAAACCATCGAGGCGGTTCCGGCAACTTTGCGGAAGATCGCGAAAGAGCATCAGAAGCAGGTCGAAAAGGTGGCCAGCACAGCGGGGGCAACTTTAAGAATGACCCGCAACGCGCTTCAGAGGCAGGCAAAAAAGGGGGCAAAAATAGCCACGGCAACAACAAATCGTAATTGCCGGGCTAGCTGTCAGATATGCCGTGACGGCTGATGATCAGAGTCAGACGTTACGTAGCCACCCACCGCCGCCGGTTTCTTCCGGCGGTTTTTTTGTCTGCAAGGTTGAATTGTAACAAAACGCAACGCAGACTAACGACATTCAGTTAATCGGGTGTCTCATGTCATTACTTTCTCGTTATTCCTTTTCTGTTAAACCTCAGGAAGCGATCCTTATTGTGATCACTATGTTCTGGGGTGGCACGTTTTTGGCAGTGCAATATGCCGTTACCCTGAGCGGACCTTTTTTCTTTGTCGGCGTGCGTTTTGCCACCGCTGCGCTGGCGGTCGCGCTTTTGTCACTACGCACATTGCATAAACTGACGTGGCTGGAAGTCAAAGCAGGCGTTGCGATCGGTATCGCAATTGCGTTGGGCTATAGTCTGCAAACCTGGGGGCTACAGTTTATTCCCAGCAGTAAATCGGCGTTTATTACCGCGATGTATGTGCCGTTGGTCCCGCTTTTACAATGGCTGTGTCTGGGGCGTATGCCCGGCCTGATGCCGTGTGTCGGCATTGTGTTGGCCTTTATCGGGTTGATTTTTCTCGCCGGACCAGGAGGCAATTTGCTGGCTTTAGGCGAAGGAGAGTGGATCACACTCGCCGGCGCGGTGGCGATTGCGGCAGAAATTATCCTGATTAGCGCGTGGGCGGGAAAAGTGGATGTGCGGCGGGTAACGGTGGTACAACTGGCAACCGCTTCGATAGTGGCGTTTATTGCGATGGGACCGGCCGGAGAGTCCGTACCACCGATGTCTACGGGATTGCTGGTGGTGGCGCTGGGGTTGGGGATTTTCAGTGCGATTATTCAGGTCACCATGAACTGGGCACAGCGCAGCGTTTCGCCGACGCGCGCGACGGTCATTTATACCGGTGAGCCGGTGTGGGCGGGGATCTTTGGTCGCCTGGCGGGGGAACGCTTACCGCTACTGGCTTTGCTCGGCGCAGCATTCATTATTGTTGGCGTGCTGGTCAGCGAACTGAAGTTCAAAAAGAAAAAAGGGGTAGTGCAAGAGGCACCGCCGGAGTCGCTTTAATTTAACCATTCACCGCGTGATTTGGTATGCTGACGCCCTCACAAGAAGGAGAGGGCGCATGGTCCAACGCGCAGAGAAAAAAACAGGTAAGCGCTCGCAGGCCGTCAGTGCAAAACGCCAGGCCATATTAACCGCGGCATTAAATATCTTCTCCCAATATGGGATCCACGGCACGCGTCTCGAACAGGTCGCTGAGCAGGCGGGTGTGTCAAAAACGAATCTGCTTTATTACTTCCCGTCAAAAGAGGTGCTCTATATTGCCGTTTTGCGGCAAATCCTCGACGTCTGGCTGGCTCCGTTGAAGGCTTTTCGCGAAGACTTTGCGCCGCTGGTGGCCATTAAAGAATACATTCGCCTTAAGCTGGAAGTGTCGCGCGATTACCCTCAGGCTTCACGGCTATTTTGTATGGAGATGCTGGCAGGTGCGCCTTTATTGATGGCTGAATTAACTGGCGATCTCAAAACGCTAATTGATGAGAAATCGGCGCTGATTGCCGGTTGGATCAAAAGTGGGAAACTGGCTCCGGTCGATCCGCATCATCTGATTTTTATGATTTGGGCTTCAACCCAGCACTACGCCGACTTTGCCCCACAGGTTGAGGCGGTAACGGGCGCAACGCTGCGTGATGAAGCCTTTTTTAACCAAACGGTGGAGAGCGTGCAGCGGATGATTATTGAAGGGATCCGCGTGCGTTAACTGGCAGGCGGTAACGGACAGCTTAAATCGCCCTCTTCACACTGCAAAAGTGAGGCGAGAAACGCTTCACGCTCGTTGGTTTTATCCGTCAGACACTGGCTGGAAATCATCGCCTGGACGCTACCGCCTTCGGTACCGGAACTGATTAACGCGCAGTCCGCATCGCGCAGGGTTATCCATGAGATTTGCGCTTTTTTCAGTAAATCGCGCTGGGTCGGGGCGGCGCGCTTAAGCGCATTCTGATAAGTGTCATTAAGTTTGGTGTCGGCCGCCTTAAACTGCTCTGCCGCACAGGTGTTCATCTCAATCTGAGTGTTCGCGTTGGCGCAGTCATCCGCCAGCGCCTGGCCGCTCAACAGCAGCGTTGCACATGTCAGTACGATTCGTTTCATGCTTCCCTCTGGATCCATAAAAAAAGGCCCCGTTACCGGAGTCATGCTTGTCAGTTAACGAGGATGAGTGGCACATACGGAGGTAATGAATCTGTTGCCTCCGGTATATTGCTACGTTCACCTTATGTTTGTCACTTCTCTGAAACGATCCTCTCTGTGAACGTGTTAAGGGTACTATCGCCGTACCCTTAACAATCCCGGCTCCCGGCGGGAAAATTGCCGCTCCGCGGTCCCCTCCGTTTATTCCTCCAGGCTACCGGGCCGGGCGCGAGGAAGCGTCCCTGCAAAACGCGCCCTGAACCCGCATCCCTGCGGGTTCTCCCGGCCTTACGGAAACACGTCGGCAATTTTCAGCCGGACCAGCCCACACCTGACCCCCTGCGTTTTTTATCTGAACAGCAAAACAGAGTTAACTGGAAGTCAGTGCGTTGCAGCGATGACCTCGTTCCGGCTGAAAATCGATGAGGCGTTGACGGCTGACCGGGGCTGCCCGCAGGGATGCGGGCAGAGGGGGCGGCCTGCAGGGACGCAGGCCCGGCCCCGACCCGAAGGCAGACGGCATAAGACGAATGAATCGCGCAGCGACGATTTTCCCGCCGGGAGCCAGGGATGCAAGGGAGGCGGCGGTGAGCCTCTCTTGCACGTTCACGGGTGTCTGAGCCTCATAGAATTGATATTGCTGAGGTGAACGGAACCCTGAGCCGAAATCACATGTTCGCCGTAATGCTTAATTGACAGGCATTACCCCCTAACCGGAGCCTTAATTAACCACAACCTTAGCCGATTGTCATCAGGCTGGCGTTCCCCCCGGCAGCGGCGGTATTGACGCTCAGGGAGCGTTCAATGTACAGCCTCTCCAGCAGAATATTGCTTTCGCCACGGGCAAAGCCCTGGACTGATACAATCGCCCCTTCGCGGGCAGCTACCGCTTCGCACAGTGAACGCAGTTGATCGGAATCGCCGTGGAAAATAACGGCATCAAACGGCTGCGTGGTGATGTTGTCCGCTTTGGCAAACTGGATGCGCCCGGAGACGGCGGCTGGCAGACGTTTTGCCAGTTCACGATGGAACGCATCATCTGGCCACAGGATTAAGCTACCAACGGAAGCCACAGCGGCAACCTGTACCAGCGCGTCCTGTTCATCATCGGCGATACACAGTACGCGTTCACGCGGCAACAGCGTCCAGGTATTCCGCTCGCCAGTGGGTCCTGGCAGCAGACGCTGAGTACCGGCCTGCGCCAGTTCGCCAAACTGCTGGCAGAGCGCATGCAGCGAGGGTCGATCGGTTGCCCATTCGCTGAGTGCTTCCAGCGGCTGAACGAGTGCAGCTTTAAGCTGCGCATCGACCGGGTAGTCTGCATCCTGACGGGCAAGCGTAATGCCTAACGCATTTTCCGGGCGGTTAGCCAGCAGGCGATACAGATACAGCGGTCCACCTGCTTTTGGCCCTGTACCAGACAAGCCTTCGCCACCGAATGGCTGCACGCCGACAACGGCACCGACCATATTGCGGTTAACGTACAGGTTCCCCACGTGTGCCGATCCTGTGACCTGGGCGATGGTTTCATCGATACGAGTGTGTACGCCCAGCGTCAGGCCGTAGCCGGAGGCATTAATTTGCTCAATCAGGTTGCCCAGATTGTTACGGGTGTAGCGCACGACGTGCAGTACCGGACCAAACACCTCTTTTTGTAATTCGTCGAAGCTTTCCAGCTCGATCAGCGTCGGAGCAATAAAGGTACCGGTTTGCCATTCACGCGCATCGTCGCTGTTTTCGCGCACGGCCTGAAACACCGGGCGTCCTTTGGCGCGCATGGCCTGAATATGGCGCTCAATATTGGTTTTGGCTTCTTCATCAATTACCGGCCCAATATCCGTGGTCAGGCGACCTGGATTACCCATGCGACATTCCGCCATCGCGCCGCGCAGCATTTTCAGCGTATGGTCGGCTACATCATCCTGCAGACACAGGACGCGCAGCGCGGAGCAGCGCTGTCCGGCGCTGTCAAACGCTGAAGCCAGAACGTCGACCACGACCTGTTCCGTCAACGCGGAGGAGTCGACAATCATTGCGTTCATCCCACCGGTTTCGGCGATAAGCGGGATTGGACGCCCCTGAGCATCAAGGCGGGTGGCAATATTGCGTTGCAACAGCGTGGCGACTTCCGTTGAGCCGGTAAACATGACGCCGCGTACGCGCTCATCGGAAGTGAGCTGCGCCCCGACGGTTTCACCCTGACCAGGCAACAGTTGTACCACGCCCGGCGGGACACCCGCTTCGAGCAAAATAGCGATGCCCTGGGCGGCAATTAACGGGGTTTGTTCCGCCGGTTTTGCCAGCACGCTGTTACCCGCCGCCAGCGCGGCGGCAATCTGCCCGGTGAAAATGGCCAGCGGGAAGTTCCATGGGCTGATACAAACCACCGGTCCTAATGGTCGATGGGTTTCATTATCGAAATCATCGCGAACCTGACCGGCATAATAATGCAGGAAGTCTACCGCTTCGCGTACTTCCGCAATGGCGTTGCTGAAGGTTTTACCCGCTTCGCGTACCAGGATGCCAATCAACTGCTGCATCTGACCTTCCATCAGAACGGCGGCACGATGCAAAATGGCGGCGCGCTCTTGTGGCGGTGTGGCGAACCAGATCGGCGCGTTATTCGCTGCGTTCTGTAACGCCTGTTCCACTTCAGCGTGAGTCGCCTCACGCACGTAACCGACAATGTCTTTCGGCTCGGCCGGGTTAACGACTGGCGTCATTTCGCCGTCAGCAACCGGGTGCTCCAGAATGGGTTTAGCGTGCCATTTTTGTAGCGCGCTGTTGAGCAGGGCAGAGGACAGCGAGGCCAGACGATGTTCGTTAGCTAAATCCAGCCCGCCTGAGTTTTCGCGGCCTTTACCGTACAGGTCACGCGGCAGGGCAATCTTCGGATGCGGCAGACCGGCCTGACCTTCTTGCTGCGCCAGTTTTTCAACAGCCTCGACCGGATCGGCAACCAGTTCATCCAGCGGCAGGGTCGTGTCGGCAATGCGGTTGACGAACGAGGTGTTGGCGCCGTTTTCCAGCAGACGACGCACCAGGTACGCCAGCAGCGTTTCGTGCGTGCCGACCGGTGCATAAATGCGGCATGGACGGTTCAGTTTGCCATCCGCAACTTTGCCGGTGACCTGCTCATACAGCGGTTCGCCCATGCCGTGCAGGCACTGGAACTCGTACTGACCCGGATAGTAGTTTTGACCGGCTAACTGATAAATCGCCGCCAGCGTATGGGCGTTGTGGGTGGCGAACTGCGGGTAGATCAGATTCGGTACGGCAAGCAGTTTTTTCGCACAGGCCAGGTAAGAAACGTCGGTGTACACCTTACGGGTGTAGACCGGATAACCTTCCAGACCGTCCATCTGGGCACGTTTAATTTCGCTATCCCAGTAGGCGCCCTTAACCAGACGGATCATCAGGCGGCGGCGGCTGCGCGTGGCGAGGTCAATCAGGTAGTCGATAACATACGGGCAGCGCTTCTGGTAGGCCTGGATAACAAAACCGATCCCGTTCCAGCCTGCCAGTTCGGGTTCAAAGCACAGTTTTTCCA
Source organism: Citrobacter sp. 506 (assembly GCF_050434985.1). Lineage (NCBI taxonomy): Bacteria > Pseudomonadati > Pseudomonadota > Gammaproteobacteria > Enterobacterales > Enterobacteriaceae > Citrobacter > Citrobacter sp. 506. The sequence continues at coordinate 1,198,024 of NZ_JBNDJN010000001.1, read as the reverse complement.
GCAGATCGAGGGAGATCTCCAGTCGGTCAGCCTCTTCGGCGTCGATATTAATGCCGATGTCGTACTGACGTGCCAGCAGAGTAAGCGATTTCAGACGAGGATAGAGTTCATCCATCACGCGATCGTACTGCGCACGGCTGTAACGCGGATGCAGTGCCGACAGCTTGATAGAAATACCTGGCCCTTCGTAGATACCGCGCCCGTTAGAGGCCTTACCAATGGCGTGGATCGCCTGCTGGTACGAAACCATATAAGCCTGTGCATCGGCGGCGGTCAGGGCCGCTTCGCCCAGCATGTCATAGGAGTAACGGAAGCCTTTTTCTTCCAGTTTACGCGCGTTAGCCAGCGCTTCAGCAATGGTCTCCCCGGTGACAAACTGCTCGCCCATCAAGCGCATGGCCATGTCGACGCCTTTACGCACCAGCGGCTCACCGCTCTTGCCGATAATACGGTTGAGTGAGCGTGAGAGGCTGGCTTCGTTATGCGTAGAAACCAGACGACCGGTAAACAACAGCCCCCAGGTCGCCGCGTTGACGAACAGAGACGGGCTGCGGCCAATGTGCGACTGCCAGTTACCGTTGCTGATCTTGTCGCGGATTAACGCATCGCGGGTCGCTTTATCAGGAATACGCAGCAAGGCTTCGGCCAGACACATCAGCGCGACGCCTTCCTGTGAAGAAAGGGAGAATTCCTGCAATAAACCTTGTACCATCCCGGCGCGACCGCTGGCGGTCTTCTGGTTACGCAGTTTGTCTGCCAGATCGTATGCCAGCTTATGCGCCTGCTCGGCGATAGGCTGCGGCAGACGAGCCTGCTCTATCAGCATCGGTACGGCGTCGGTTTCGGCGCGGCGGTAAGCAGCGGTGATTGCCGCGCGAGAAACTGACTGCGGCAGGATCTGTTCAGCAAATTCCAGGAAAGGCTGATGCGCTTCATTTTGCAGCGTGGTCGACTCATCGCCCTCATTCGCAGCACCCGCCAGCAGGGCCGGTAGTTCAGGAAGCGCGTCGTCATTTTCCAGTCTTTCGAGATAATTAAAAATGGCTTGTTTGATCAGCCAATGTGGCGTGCGATCGATTCGTGATGCTGCTGTTTTAATACGCTCGCGAGTGGCGTCATCCAGCTTAACCCCCATCGTGGTGGTTCCCATGCCGTTTACTCCTGTTGTACTGAAATACGGGTCTGATAGTTACCGAGAAATATCCACTATGTTGCAACTTTGTGCAACCGTGTTAAATGTGACTTGGTTTGCAAGCTTGGAAATGAATGAAATGTTAATAAACGTGAGTGTTTTGACGGGGGCTATAAAAGTTGCTGAATCTTTTTCTCTGCGGTAGTTAACACTTTTAAAAGGTGCAACCGAAAAAAGTGTGAGAGAGTGCAACCTACAGAAAAATGCTATCTACTCTGGATCAAATTTGATGTAAATGGTGTGTTAAATCGATTGTGAATGACCATCGCTTCCGGCAGGATACGGTCGCCCTGGTAAACATAGATATCTTTGCCACGTTCCGGCAGGGTAATAAAACGGCAAGCCACGGCATTGCTGATACATAATTTTGGAGAGTTTTGATGGCTATTAGCACACCGATGTTAGTGACATTCTGTGTCTATATTTTCGGCATGATATTGATAGGGTTTATTGCATGGCGTTCAACCAAAAACTTTGACGATTACATTCTGGGTGGACGCAGTCTGGGTCCATTCGTGACCGCGTTATCCGCCGGGGCATCTGACATGAGCGGCTGGTTGCTGATGGGGCTGCCTGGCGCGATTTTCCTGTCGGGGATTTCAGAAAGCTGGATCGCTATTGGCCTTATTTTGGGCGCGTGGATCAACTGGAAACTGGTGGCCGGACGTTTACGCGTGCATACCGAATACAATAACAATGCGCTGACGTTACCGGATTACTTTACCGGTCGCTTTGAAGATAAAAGCCGAATTCTGCGTATTATCTCCGCGCTGGTTATTCTGCTGTTTTTCACCATCTACTGTGCTTCCGGTATTGTGGCAGGGGCGCGTCTGTTTGAAAGCACCTTTGGCATGAGTTACGAAACAGCGCTGTGGGCAGGGGCGGCCGCGACGATTATTTATACCTTTATCGGTGGTTTCCTGGCGGTAAGCTGGACCGATACCGTCCAGGCCAGCCTGATGATCTTCGCCCTGATCCTGACGCCGGTGATGGTGGTCATTGGCGTGGGTGGGTTTGACGATTCACTGGAAGTGATTAAACAAAAGAGCATTGAGAACGTGGACATGTTCAAAGGGCTGAATTTTGTTGCCATTATTTCCCTGATGGGCTGGGGTCTGGGCTACTTCGGGCAGCCGCATATTCTGGCGCGCTTTATGGCGGCTGATTCTCACCATAGCATTGTTCATGCTCGCCGCATCAGTATGACCTGGATGATCCTGTGTCTGGCAGGTGCAGTTGCCGTTGGCTTCTTTGGTATCGCTTACTTTAACAACAACCCACAGCTTGCCGGTGCCGTTAACCAGAACGCCGAACGCGTGTTTATTGAACTGGCGCAAATCCTGTTCAACCCGTGGATTGCCGGTATTCTGCTGTCTGCGATCCTCGCTGCGGTGATGTCGACTCTGAGCTGCCAGCTGCTGGTGTGCTCCAGCGCAATTACCGAAGACTTGTATAAAGCGTTCCTGCGTAAAAATGCCAGCCAGAAAGAGCTGGTATGGATTGGTCGCATCATGGTGCTGGTTGTAGCGCTGGTGTCTATCGCGCTGGCGGCGAACCCGGAGAACCGTGTGCTTGGTCTGGTAAGCTACGCCTGGGCCGGCTTTGGCGCGGCGTTTGGTCCGGTGGTTCTGTTCTCCGTAATGTGGTCGCGTATGACGCGTAACGGCGCGCTGGCCGGGATGCTCATCGGTGCGGTGACGGTAATCGTCTGGAAGCAGTTTGCCTGGTTGGGTCTGTATGAAATCATCCCGGGCTTTATTTTCGGCAGCATCGGTATTGTGGTCTTCAGCCTGTTGGGTAAAGCGCCTTCAGCCGCTATGCAGCAACGTTTTGCCGAGGCTGATGCGCATTATCATACAGCTCCGCCATCACGTTTACAGGCAGAGTAATCCGCCTCGCTCCTTAAGCCCGCCGCGTGCGGGCTTTTTTATTTATCCCCGCTGCAAAACCGCCCTAATCGTTACCCGCCTAACTGTTTACATTAAGTCATCATTCTCAAAACATTCTGCTTGAGTTTTTCTTTGCTGTAATGATAATCACTATCACTGTAATTTACTTTTCTTTTCATCAATTGACTGAGAATAACGTTTAAGGGTTCTTCGCATGTTTGTTCCATTTCTTATTATGTTGCGCGAAGGGTTAGAGGCCGCGCTGATAGTCAGCCTGATTGCCAGCTACCTGAAACGGACTCAGCGTGGTCGATGGATTGGTGTGATGTGGATTGGTGTTCTGCTGGCGGCGGCGTTATGCCTGGCGTTAGGCGTTTTCATCAATGAAACCACCGGTGAATTTCCGCAAAAGGAACAGGAGCTGTTTGAAGGCATCGTGGCGGTCATTGCCGTGGTGATCCTCACCTGGATGGTGTTCTGGATGCGTAAAGTTTCGCGCAACGTCAAAGTCCAGCTTGAACAGGCTGTCGATAACGCGTTGCAACGCGGCAATCATCACGGCTGGGCGCTGGTGATGATGGTCTTTTTTGCCGTTGCCCGTGAAGGGCTGGAATCGGTGTTCTTCCTGCTGGCGGCATTCCAGCAGGATGTAGGCATTTGGCCACCGTTAGGTGCGATGCTGGGGCTGGCCACCGCGGTGGTACTGGGTTACCTGATTTACCTCGGCGGCATTCGCCTCAACCTCGGGGCATTCTTCAAATGGACCAGCCTGTTCATTTTGCTGGTGGCCGCTGGTCTTGCTGCTGGGGCCATCCGTGCGTTCCACGAAGCCGGGTTATGGAATCATTTTCAGGATGTGGCGTTTGACATGAGCAGCGTGCTTTCAACGCATTCGCTGTTTGGCACATTGATGGAAGGTATTTTCGGCTATCAGGAAGCGCCGAGCGTCAGCGAAGTCGCCATTTGGTTTATCTACCTGATTCCGGCATTGATTATGTTTGCACTGCCGCCGCGTTCAGGCACTACGGCATCGCGTACCGCACCCTGATAAAAACGCGATGCAGAATACTCCTTAGTTACAACATACTTATTTATAGGGATAGGTCATGACGTTTAATTTTCGCCGTAGTGCGCTGCAGTTGGGTATTGCCGCGCTGTTTGCCTCCGCTTTTTCTGCACAAGCCGCCGATATTCCGCAGGTGAAAGTCACGGTTAACGACAAACAGTGTGAGCCGATGACGATAACGGTTAACGCTGGGAAAACGCAGTTCATCATCCAGAACCACAGCCAGAAAGCGCTGGAGTGGGAGATCCTTAAAGGGGTTATGGTGGTTGAAGAACGTGAAAACATTGCGCCGGGCTTTAGCCAGAAAATGACAGCTAACCTGCAGCCAGGTGAATATGATATGACCTGCGGTCTGTTGACTAACCCGAAAGGCAAACTCATTGTAAAAGGTAGCGCAACGGCGGATGCCGCGCAGGGCGATGCTCTGCTGAGCCTAAGTGGCGCAATTACCGAATACAAAGCCTATGTGACAGCCGAAACTGCACAACTGGTTGCGGGTACCAAAGCATTCACCGATGCGATTAAAGCTGGCGATCTGGAAAAAGCGAAATCGCTGTATGCGCCAACCCGTCAGCATTATGAGCGTATTGAACCGATTGCTGAACTGTTCTCCGATCTCGACGGCAGCATCGATGCGCGTGAAGATGATTATGAGCAAAAAGCCGCCGATCCTAAATTCACCGGCTTCCACCGCCTGGAGAAAGCGTTGTTCGGCGACAACACCACCAAAGGCATGGACAAGTATGCCGACCAATTAAACCGCGATGTTCTTGACCTGCAAACGCGTATTAGCGAACTGGCCTTCCCACCGTCAAAAGTGGTTGGCGGGGCAGCAGGACTGATTGAAGAAGTCGCTGCCAGCAAAATCAGCGGAGAAGAGGATCGCTACAGCCATACCGATCTGTGGGATTTCCAGGCCAATATCGATGGCGCGCAGAAAATCGTCGATCTCCTGCGCCCTCAGTTACAAAAATCCAATGCTGAGCTGTTGGCGAAGGTGGATGTGAACTTCAAAAAAGTCGATACCATTCTGAGCAAGTACCGTACCAAAGACGATTTTGAAACCTATGACAAACTGACCGACGCCGATCGCAATGCGCTGAAAGGGCCAATCACGACGCTGGCGGAAGACTTGTCGCAATTACGCGGTGTTCTGGGTCTGGATTAAGCAAAATGCAGCAAGATAATGAAAACGGCGTGAGCGAACCTTCACGCCGACGTTTACTGAAAGGGATGGGCGCCCTGGGTGGGGCGCTGGCGCTGGCGGGTGGATGTCCGGTTGCCCACGCGCAAAAACCACAAAGTGCGCCGGGAACGCTGTCCCCCGATGCGCGTAGTGAAGCGCAGCCGTTTTATGGTCAGCATCAGGCAGGGATCCTGACGCCACAGCAGGCATCGATGATGCTGGTGGCGTTCGATGTTCTCGCCAGCGATAAGGCTGATCTGGAACGCTTGTTCCGCTTGCTGACCGCCCGATTTGCGTTTCTGACCACGGGCGGGCCGGCGCCGGATACGCCGAATCCGCGTTTGCCCCCTATGGATTCCGGTATCCTCGGCGCATACATTGCGCCAGATAACCTGACGATGACGTTGTCAGTCGGCGCCTCGCTATTTGATGAACGTTATGGCCTGAAATCGCAGATGCCGAAAAAGCTGCAAAAAATGACCCGCTTCCCGAATGATTCGCTGGATGCGGCGCTGTGCCATGGTGATTTGCTGCTGCAGATTTGTGCCAACACGCAGGACACCGTTATCCATGCACTGCGCGATATCATTAAACATACGCCCGATCTCCTTAGCGTGCGCTGGAAACGTGAAGGGTTTATTTCCGACCATGCCGCGCGCAGCAAAGGCAAAGAGACCCCGGTCAACTTGCTTGGCTTTAAGGACGGCACCGCGAATCCGGACGCGACGGATACGAAGTTGATGCAGGACGTGGTGTGGGTTACGCACGGGCAGGGCGAACCTGTCTGGGCGCAAGGTGGTAGCTATCAGGCCGTCAGGCTCATTCAGTTTCGCGTCGAGTTCTGGGATCGTACGCCGCTGAAAGAGCAGCAAACGATATTTGGTCGAAATAAACACACCGGCGCGCCGCTGGGTATGCAGCACGAGCATGATGTGCCTGACTATGCCAGCGATCCCGAGGGTGAGGTGATTGCGCTCGACAGTCATATCCGCCTGGCGAATCCGCGCACGAAAGAGACTGAGTCCAGCCTGATGATGCGCCGTGGCTACAGCTATTCGCTCGGTGTGACCCCATCCGGTCAACTGGATATGGGACTGTTGTTTGTCTGCTATCAACACGATTTGGAAAAAGGCTTTTTGACTGTGCAGAAACGCCTCAACGGTGAAGCGCTGGAAGAGTATGTCAAACCAATTGGTGGGGGCTACTTCTTTGCTTTGCCGGGTGTCAAAACCGCAGATCAATATCTGGGACAGTCTCTGCTCGAAGCCTGATGATTACGCCCCGTTGTACAGCGGGGCTTTTCCTGACATCTGTATGAATGAACAAATTATTTTTTATGATCGGTACGAGACTGAAATAATTCTGTCATCTCTCTGCAAGAGACTGTCTTTGGTGATTAGATAGAATTTAAGTTAACGACAAGTAAAAATATTGTTGCATTAACGAAAGATTATGATGTAATTATAAGAAACAGCGGTAGTTCCCGGCGGTGATAGTCGTTCACTATGGAGATCGCGATGGAAAAGTCCTGTATTGGACACATTTTTCACAGTAGCTGCAGTACGTTACGCGGACGTTTCTCTTCCGGTAGCCACCTCGTCACCGCTAAATCTCTCTCCCTTTCACTTCTTATCTTCGTAACTGACACCTTGTACGGTGCGCGTAGCCGTGTGTGGCGTCTTATCCGAAAGCAAGCAATGGCTTACAAGGAAGCCAACCCTCAGATGTTCGTGCGCATAATCGTGCCGCCAACGGCGCGTGTGATGTATACCTACAACTCAAGGTGCTATCCATGGGAAGACAAAAAGCAGTGATCAAAGCTCGTCGTGAAGCAAAACGTGTGCTGAGGCGGGATTCGCGTAGCCATAAACAACGTGAAGATGAATCGGTCACCTCGCTTGTGCAGATGGGCGGCGTAGAAGCGATTGGTATGGCGCGTGATAGTCGCGACGCCACGCCAATCACGGCGCGGAATGAAGCTCAGGCCCAGTACCTGAATGCTATCGAGAGTAAACAGCTGATCTTCGCTACCGGTGAAGCCGGGTGTGGTAAAACCTGGATCAGCGCGGCAAAAGCAGCAGAGGCCCTGATCCACAAAGACGTGGACAGGATCATTGTAACCCGTCCAGTTCTGCAAGCTGATGAAGACCTCGGCTTCTTACCTGGAGATGTTTCCGAGAAGTTTGCGCCTTATTTTCGTCCAGTGTATGACGTGCTGGTGAAACGTCTGGGGGCCTCCTTCATGCAATATTGCCTGCGGCCTGAGATTGGTAAGGTGGAAATCGCGCCATTCGCCTATATGCGTGGACGCACATTTGAAAATGCAGTGGTCATTCTTGACGAGGCTCAGAATGTTACTGCAGCGCAGATGAAGATGTTTTTGACTCGCCTCGGGGAGAATGTGACGGTGATTGTGAACGGGGATGTGACCCAGTGCGATCTACCCGCCCACGTTCGCTCAGGGCTAAGCGATGCGCTGGCCCGTTTCGAAGAAGATGATATGGTTGGGATTGTTCGTTTCAATAAAGACGATTGCGTCCGTTCGGCACTCTGTCAGCGGACGCTCAATGCTTACAACTGATAAGTACTCCGTCTTCAAGGCCCGGGAAACCGGGCTTTGTTATTTGACGTCAGCAGATTACTTTCTTTTGCTGCTCCAGTAGTTGGCGCAGGCCTGGTCAAACAGCTGGTTATTTTCGTCTATTTTCTTTAGCGCTTGTACCAGAAAGGTCAGTAGGTCATCCTTATAAATCCCACCTTCCGTAGTTTCTTTTCGTAAGATCCCATTGCTGGTGTAGGTTTTTTTAATGGTGACGTTATGCCTGACGTTGCAAATAACCGTTCGCTGATACTCTTCGTAGAATCGGCTGTCAGGATCGAAAAACGTATTTATTTCATTCGGTGTACGTTTGAGGATTTTTCGCGAGAAAACCTTTAAAGGAATAAATCCTGCTTCGTCTGCCTGCGACATGATCTCATCAAGCAAAGTTCCTTCTATGTTTAACATGCCGTTATTTTCCTGATTGCTTGAGAAAGCGGTAGTTACAGCATAAGAGTGGTTTAGATAATGTGCAACGGGGCGGGGGATGATGCCTGATAGCACGTTGCTTATCAGACCTACAGGTTAACGCTATTCAGGACGGGTCACATGCGAAAAAAAAGCCCGTACTTGCGTACGAGCTCTTTCTCGAATATGGCGGTGAGGGGGGGATTGACTCGCTTCGCTCGCCCTTCGGGCAGCCTGTTCGCTGCACTCTCAGTCTGTCCAACTGGCTGCGCCAGTTGTCGACCCCCGGTCGGGGCTTCTCATCCCCCCGCAGGCGTGCAACATGCGAAAAAAAAGCCCGTACTTGCGTACGAGCTCTTTCTCGAATATGGCGGTGAGGGGGGGATTCGAACCCCCGATACGTTGCCGTATACACACTTTCCAGGCGTGCTCCTTCAGCCACTCGGACACCTCACCATATTGTTGTTCCTGTGCTACCGGAACGGGCGCTAATTTAGGGAAATACCGCTCCGGCGTCAATCAACTTTTTGAAAAAAACGTGCATTTACACAAACTTCAATCAATATGCAGCTTAAATAAGCGGGAATTGTTTTTTTTGCCAGCACCCTAAAATTTGCTACTCTGATGTTCCCTCGAAAAATGATGATTATAAGTGCGAGTACGTTCCGCATAACAATGTTCAGGAGACGCTATGGATATAATTTTCTATCACCCAACATTCGATACAACCTGGTGGCTTAATGCGCTGACAAAGGCCATACCTGGCGCGCGGGTCCGTGAGTGGAAGGCAGGTGATAATGCGCATGCTGACTACGCGCTGGTCTGGCATCCTCCGGTTGAAATGCTCGCCGGACGAAAATTAAAAGCCGTATTTGCGCTGGGTGCGGGCGTCGATTCTATTCTCAGTAAACTAAACGCTCATCCGGAAATGTTGGATGCGTCGATCCCGCTTTTCCGTCTGGAAGATACGGGGATGGGCCTGCAAATGCAGGAATATGCGGTTAGTCAGGTATTGCACTGGTTCCGTCGCTTTGATGACTACCAGGCATTAAAAAACCAGGCGAAATGGCAACCGTTGCCAGAATATACCCGCGATGAGTTTAGCGTCGGGATCATGGGCGCTGGTGTTTTAGGCGCAAAAGTTGCAGAAAGTCTGCAAGCATGGGGGTTCCCGCTACGCTGCTGGAGTCGTACGCGTAAATCCTGGTCTGGTGTGGAAAGCTTCGCCGGTACCGAGGAACTGGGCGCGTTTTTGAGTCAAACTCGCGTGCTGATCAACCTCCTGCCTAATACGGCAGAAACCGTAGGCATTATTAACGCTGATTTACTCAGCCAATTGCAGGATGGCGCTTACGTGCTGAACCTGGCGCGCGGCGTTCATCTCAATGAAGACGATCTTCTGGCATCGCTGGACAGCGGCAAAGTAAAAGGTGCCATGCTGGATGTCTATAGCCGTGAACCGCTGCCGGAAACCAGCTCGCTATGGAAACATCCGCGTGTGGCAATGACGCCGCATATCGCCGCGGTAACACGCCCGGCAGAGGCGGTGGACTACATCTCCCGTACGATTTTGGACCTGGAAAGTGGGAAATCCGTAACGGGTCAGGTCGATCGCGTTCGGGGATATTGATGGTAACCCGGCAAGTGCCGGGTTTCAGCTAATAAATGGCGACGATACCTGCTATCCTTGACGGAAAATGACTACAGGAGAGAGTTATGTATCCCGTTGACCTGCATATGCATACCGTCGCCAGTACCCACGCCTACAGCACCTTAAGTGATTACATCGCCGAAGCCCATCGCAAAGGCATCAAGCTGTTTGCCATAACCGATCATGGACCGGACATGGCGGATGCGCCTCATCACTGGCACTTTATTAATATGCGCATTTGGCCTCGTATCGTCGATGGCGTAGGGATCCTGCGCGGTATCGAGGCGAATATTAAGAATATTGAAGGCGAAATCGACTGTTCAGGTCCGATGTTTACCTCCCTGGATCTCATCATTGCGGGCTTCCATGAGCCGGTTTTTGCACCTCACGATAAAGACACCAATACCCAGGCAATGATAGCCACGATGGCCAGTGGTCACGTGCACATCATCAGCCATCCGGGGAATCCCAAATATCCCGTTGATATCACAGCGATTGCGCAGGCGGCGGCAAAATACCAGGTCGCGCTGGAAATCAATAACTCCTCGTTTTTGCATTCGCGTAAGGGGAGTGAGGACAATTGTCGCGCGGTCGCTGCGGCGGTGCGTGATGCCGGAGGCTGGGTGGCGTTAGGGTCGGATTCACATACCGCTTTCACACTGGGTGAATTTGGTGAATGCCGTAAAATTCTGGATGATGTAAATTTCCCGGAAGACAGAATTTTAAACGTCACCCCTAAACGCCTGCTGGCGTTTCTGGAATCGCGAGGCATGGAGCCGATCGCGGAATTTGCTGAACTGTAATTGTTACTAACTGGAATATATCAATGAACGAGTTTTCTATCCTGTGTCGTGTACTGGGCTCGCTGTTTTACCGCCAACCGCAAGACCCTTTACTGGTTCCTCTGTTTACCCTGATTAGTGAAGGTAAACTGTCCGCCAATTGGCCGCTGGAACAGGACGAACTGCTCACTCGTCTGCAGAAAAGCTGCGATATGCCTCAGTTGGCTGCGGATTACAACGCGCTGTTTGTCGGCGACGAGTGTGCGGTGCCGCCTTATCGTAGCGCCTGGGTAGAAGGGGCGAAAGAATCCGATGTTCGTGCTTTTCTTTCTGCCCGCGGAATGCCGCTGGCAGATACGCCTGCAGATCATATTGGCACGCTGTTGCTGGCGGCTTCATGGCTTGAAGACCAGTCTGCGGAAGATGAAAGTGAAGCACTCGAAACCTTGTTTGTGGAATACCTGTTGCCCTGGTGCGGCACGTTCCTTGGCAAAGTTGAAGCGCACGCAAACACACAGTTCTGGCGTACCATGGCACCGTTAACGCGTGATGCCATTGGCGCGATGTGGGACGAATTGCAGGAAGATACTGAAGAATAAATGTGATTTAGGTCTCATTAAACTGCAACTCAATTTACATCATTGCATGAATTGTGTGCACGATCTCATTCCCATGCCGTTTTTCTGCTAAGATACGCGGCATGAACATACTTCTCTCAATTGCAATCACAACGGGCATTCTCTCTGGGATTTGGGGATGGGTGGCCGTATCTCTTGGTTTACTCAGTTGGGCTGGCTTTCTGGGCTGCACGGCCTATTTTGCCTGTCCGCAGGGTGGGCTGAAAGGGTTGTGGATCTCGGCGTGTACGCTGCTAAGCGGTGTGGTGTGGGCGTTGGTGATTATTAACGGTAGCGCGCTTGCCCCGCATATGGACATTATTGGTTATGTCATGACGGGAATTGTCGCGTTTCTCATGTGTATTCAGGCAAAGCAATGGTTGCTTTCATTTGTGCCGGGCACCTTTATTGGCGCATGCGCAACGTTTGCAGGGCAGGGTGACTGGCAGTTGGTCGTGCCTTCTCTGGCGCTGGGGCTGGTATTCGGCTATGCGATGAAAAACAGCGGATTGTGGCTGGCATCTCGTCGTGAGAATCGGCTATCGTCGACGCTGACCAGTAAATAAAAAAAGCGTGAGGGTTTTCCTCACGCTTTTTATGCTGTATCAGACCACTCAGGATTCCGGAGGTACCGACAAATGGCGGTATTTAACCAGGATGTCATTATCAACTTGTTTCTTATCCTGCAAATCCCACAATCCGCGATCAATCCCGTCATTAATCAGGAAGATAACACCGGTTTCAATTGCTGACATCAGACAAAGCATAACCGGTTCGTTAGAGGTGTAGCCAATTTCACCTTCCAACAGTCGCTGGTAGTCAATGAAGCGGAATACCCCAGCCTGCACTTCATAAGACAAGATAGTTTTGCTGGTATTCACCGATGAGAGGATTTCACCAGTACTAACGTTAACCACACGCAGGTTGACCGCTATCTGGTCGAGCTGGTACTGCGTATCGGCGCCAATACCGAAATAGCGCGCACCAACGCCACCCGATTTAACGTTGCTTTCATAACCAATAATTGATCCTTCTACCATGATGTTTGCCGCGGTCAGAGACTGCAGAGGGATCCGGTTATTAATGGCAACTGTGCCGTTTTCCTGAGCTGCACGAATGATTTTTCGTTCGTTAAGCAAGTTCTGCAATCCCTGACGTTCCAGCGGAACGAACCAACGAGAATCCTTCAATGCGGTGACAAGCATCGCCGTGGCGCTTTGCGGGACGGCGGTTGAGAAGTTACTTGCCGGATAAGGTTTAAACTGGCCAGTCTCATCCTGAATATTGTATACCGAGACAAATATCTTACCTGTAGGCATGGGCAGGTGCGTCAAGTCTTTATAGCTTTGGGCTCGGGGCATTAATGTCGGCTTAGCGGCTTCTTGCGGCGGGGCTGTTAAACATCCGCTGAGTAAAATTACTGCCACCATGATAAGTAAGCGCTGCATGATTTTTTCCTTTCGTGGCTATAATTTAGAAATCGGTCGACTGATTTTGTAAACCCGACACTTCAATAGTCGACGTTCTCCCCGTTTTCCTGTCCGTGACATTCAGTTGCAGTTGTCCATCCCGGTTGGCGATATCAACGATAAAATCGCTGGTTACCATCCTTCCCGGCTTACCGGTATTGATATTGGTAAGTAAGCCACCGAGTATTTGTGATTGGATCGCCTGGGTAAAGTTATCCAGCGCTGTTGGGGTTTCAATCCCGTAGTCGCCGGCACTCGGATCTTTATACGAGTTTTGCGCCTGGGCGCTGTTCAGTAAAAAAGAGCCGTTATTTGGGTTACCACCAAAGTTAGGATTGCGGAACTGGAACGTCATATTTCCGGCCCAACTTAATGGTGAAATCAGCATGAGCAAAACCACTGCATGTTTGACACGCATGAAAGCCTCCGGACAAAATCATGTTTTAGAATTCATCGCGCGCTAAATCGCTCGTGCTTAATAGTGTTTGATCTATTTGCCGACGATTTAATGCTTCCTCTGTTTCTGCCAATGCAAAGACCACAATTTTGTCGAAGTCTCTTTTCGTCGGGAATAAAAAAGTCTGGAAGATAACGTCCTGATTGACCGTTATGGTGATCCAACTTCCCCAACGTGCACTGGGTCTTTCATTAATGGTTAAGTTTCCTGTGTACTTACTTTCCCACTTGTCACTAAAGGCCCGGTAAAAATCATGGCCAATGGAAGAGACAGTGTGGTCAGTTAACAGTCCGGGAACCTCCACCTCTACAGCCGCGTGTAGATTCCCGGCAGCAAGGAACAAATTTGCTGCCACAATCCAGGTCAAATAGCGTTTCATGGCTTTATCGCCTGAGGTTATCATTGGCCCACGAGACCGCCTGCGTACGATTTTTGACAGCTATCTTTTTGAAAAGATTATAAAGATGTGTTTTCACCGTATTTTCACTAATAAATAGTGAACGCGCGATTTCAATATTTGAGGCGCCGATACGCAGTTTATTAAGGATCTCTTTTTCACGGTGCGTAAGTAATGCCGACTCCGTGCTGTTATAGCGGTAGTTCCCGGAATGCGTGATCAGGTAGCTGGCGAGCTTTTGCGAAAAGTAACATTCGCCCCGCAACACACCCTGCAAACCGCTGACTACACGCTGCTCATCTTCAGTTGCGTAAAATACGCCATTGATATGCGGCCAGTTTTCAATATCCCGGTAAGGATAATCATCTGGGGTATTCAACAATAAAGTTTTTATATTGTTGTTTTTTCTGCTCAAATTATCTTGCCAGTAATGGATCAGTTTTTTATCTGCCTCCATCATATCCAGTAAAACAATGCAGCTGGAGGATATATCATCCAGAGAACGTTGAATATTATGTAGTTTTCCGGTTAACGCCAGCGATTGCTTTAAATGCTGTAATAACGCAGTTGCCTGCAGGGATGGTTTAGTGATCAACAATAATGTATGACCATGAATACTATGGACTTCATTAAACATGATGAAACTCCACTTTTTTAGTCGCACACCTGACAGTTGCCTCTACTAAAATAGAGGCACCAGAAGTACTGACAGATGTTGCACTGCTGTGTAGAAATAAAACTTCGACCCAACGGGGTGAAAATATTAAAACAAATGGACTTCAACTGATTTCAATCTAGCTATTACAAATCTTAAAGCAAGTGTTAAACATGTTACATAATGTAAATTTATATATTAAAATGTGATTTTTGCGTTTTTGTGGAGTTTAGATTTGATAGTAAAGTTGTACATTTTAGCGTTATTGCATAGATTTAAAAAATCATACAAATTATAATATCTTGTTGAATTTTAAGGGATAAAATTATAATTAGATGGTTTTAGATTTCTAATGAATTTTGATTTTATGGTCTCACTTTAAGTTGAACAATTTTAGATAGAAAAAAATGACACTTGTCACGACTTGTACCGAGGACAATCCCACTACCGTCTGCAAGGCCCAGAAAACGCGGGAAACGCGTTTTTTTGTTACTGCATAGAAATTCAGTCATTGGGTTACAAAAGAAATAAAATCCAGAGCTATAACGGTGTTAATTGCGGTTAATTAGTACTTTGGGGTGAATCTGGATATAAAAATACAACTGGTGGGTGAGTTATTTAAAATGTTTCAACGGACATACTCTTCATCGTAACGTGGCGTTAACAAATGTAAGTCACGTTAACAATAATTTGAGTGGTAAATAATTTAACCTTATGTACGACCAGGTCCAGGGTGACAACATGAAAAACAAGTTGTTATTTATGATGTTTACAATGCTGGGTGTGCCTGGGATTGCATCCGCTACAAGTTATGATTTAGCTAACTCAGAATATAACTTTGCGGTAAATGAATTAAGTAAGTCTTCATTTAATCAGGCAGCCATTATTGGTCAGGTTGGCACTGCGAACAGTGCAAATACTCGACAGGGGGGCTCGAAGTTATTGTCGGTTATTTCGCAAGAAGGTTCTGGTAACCGAGCGAAAACAGACCAGACGGGATCATATAACTTTGCATATATTGATCAAACGGGTAGTTCCAATGACGCGAGTATTAAACAAGGTTCATACGGTAATACGGCGGTAATTATCCAGAAAGGTTCTGGTAATAAAGCCAATATTACTCAGTACGGTACACAAAAAACAGCAGTTGTGGTGCAGAGACAGTCGCAAATGGCAATTCGCGTTACTCAACGCTAATCCATTAACGACGATTAAATCAATCCGATGGGGGTTTACCATGAAACTTTTAAAAGTGGCAGCATTCGCAGCAATCGTAGTTTCTGGCAGTGCTCTGGCTGGTGTTGTTCCGCAATGGGGCGGCAATCATCATGGTGGCGGTAGTAATTATGGCCCAGACTCTTCACTGAGTATCTACCAATATGGGTCAAACAACGCTGCGAATGCTCTGCAAAGTGATGCGCGTAAATCAGATGTCACTATCACACAACAGGGGCGTGGTAACGGGGCTGTAGTTGGTCAGGGCGCTGATGACAGTACCATTAGCCTGAAACAGACTGGCTTCCAGAACAATGCCACTATCGATCAGTGGAATGCTAAAAATGCTGATATTAGTGTAACCCAGTTCGGTGGCCGTAACGGTGCGTTGGTTAATCAGACCGCTTCTGACTCCAATGTGCTGATTCAGCAAGTTGGCTTTGGCAACAACGCTACAGCTAACCAACACTAATTCAGTTTCTGACTGATAATAAACAGGGCGTGAGCCCTGTTTTTTTTTCGGGAGAATATGATGCATACGCTATTACTCATTGCCGCGCTGGCAAATCAAATAACATTCAATACTACTCAGCAAGGTGATATGTACACCATTATTCCTCAGGTGACGTTAACCCAACCGTGCGTATGTGAGGTACAAGTCCTTGCCATACGTAAAGGGCAGGGGGGACAAAGCCAGTCGCAGCAGAAAATAAGCCTTTCGGTCCCTGCTAATCGACCGATTGAATTAACCAAACTGAGCTTTAATATTTCATCTGAGGACTCGGTCAAAATTATCGTTACCGTTTCAGATGGGCAGTCTCTGCATCTGTCGCAACAATGGCCTGACTCAAACAGTCACCCATAATTTTTTGCTGTATTTGCATTAAGGGTGTGGCTGGGAATGCGCTGCTGTTCTATGAATATAGAAGCGTGTGAGCGTTTGTATTTGATCGTTAATCGTAGCGGTGAAGGATCATTTCGATCCCTCAAAGATGGCTAATCATTGAGGAACCCTTATGTGTACATTATTAAAGCGTATTTTAAGTACCAGTTTATGTGCTTTTTCTCTTTTAACCCTCCCTGCAATTGCGCAGCAAATCACAACCGGCGGGGTTATTCATTTTCGCGGAGCGATAGTTGAATCACCTTGCGACGTTAACAGACAGCAGCAGCAAATTGAATTGTCATGTATCCGCAACGGCACCAACCAGAATAGTCTTTACAACCCGCAACAGCTCGCGACAGCCCCTCAGAATGTGCAGGAAATTGCCACAGTCAAAATGCACTACCTCAATGAACAGAAAAACATGGCGATTCTTAATATTGAATATAAATGACTCGCTGTGGCGTAGATATGCACACTTACGGTTAAAAAGAGAGATTTAAGGGAAAACCCTGCTGTACACTTAACGAATGGTGTTTTGTCAGGGGGAACTTATGCAATCACGTGTTCATGTGTTACATGGCGATATTACGACTGTCGCTGTTGATGTGATTGTCAATGCGGCGAATTCATCGCTACTGGGAGGCGGTGGCGTCGATGGCGCAATCCATCGCGCTGCCGGACCAGCATTGCTGGAGGCCTGCAAACAGGTTATCCAGCAACAAGGAGAATGCCCGACAGGGCATGCGGTTATCACTCTGGCGGGGGCGCTTGCGGCAAAAGCGGTCATTCATACCGTAGGACCCGTCTGGCAAGGGGGAGGTCATCATGAGGCCGAACGCCTCGAAGAAGCTTACTTAAACACCCTGCAACTGGCCCTGGCCAATGGTTATCACTCCATTGCTTTTCCGGCGATTAGCACCGGGGCTTATGGCTATCCACGCGCCGCAGCGGCAGAAATAGCGGTGAAAACGGTGCTGAAATTTATTACCCGCCGCGCACTTCCTGATCAGATATACTTCGTGTGCTTTGATGACGAAAACGCTCAACTTTATAAGAGATTGCTAACACAACAAGGTGATGATCACACGGACTGATATGACGCGACTTGAGCGTGCCATCACGCCCCTTTGCGAAGACCACCCGGGAGAATGCGGCATTCTTGCGTTGGATGACAGCCTGGATGCGTTTGCTGCTCGCTATCGGTTAACGGAAATGGCGGAACGTACCCTGGATGTGCAGTATTACATCTGGGAAAACGACATGTCCGGGTTATTGCTATTTTCCGTACTGCTGGCCGCAGCGAAGCGAGGCGTACGGGTGCGTTTGCTGCTGGATGATAACAACACGCCGGGTCTGGACGACACGCTGCGTCTGCTGGATAAGCACCCCAATATAGAAGTTCGCCTCTTCAATCCGTTTTCCTTTCGCATCCTGCGCGCGCTGGGCTATTTAACCGATTTTGCCCGGCTTAATCGGCGCATGCACAATAAAAGTTATACCGCTGACGGCGTGGTGACTCTCGTTGGTGGGCGTAATATTGGCGATGCCTATTTTGGCGCGGGTGAGCAACCGCTATTTTCCGACCTGGACGTCATGGCTATCGGGCCGGTTGTCAAAGATGTGGCAGATGATTTTGAGCGTTACTGGCACTGCCGCTCGGTTTCAACGTTACAAAATGTGCTTGAGATGTCTGAGCCAGATTCTGTGCAGCGTATTGAGCTACCAGAATCCTGGTATAACGATGATATTACCCGCCGCTATCTGCATAAGCTGGAAACCAGCCAGTTTATGTCCAGTCTCGATCAAAGGTCGCTGCCGCTGATTTGGGCCAAAACGCGTTTGCTGAGCGATGATCCTGCAAAAGGAGAAGGGAAAGCGCCGCGCCACTCGCTATTACCGCAGCGTTTGTTTGACGTAATGGGCTCGCCGACCGAACGTATTGATATTATTTCTGCCTACTTTGTGCCGACGCGTGCCGGTGTGGCGCAGCTCCTGAGACTGGTAAGAAAAGGCGTCAAGATTGCCATTTTAACCAATTCACTGGCGGCGAATGATGTGGCGATCGTCCATGCGGGCTATGCGCGCTGGCGAAAAAAACTGCTGCGCTACGGTGTAGAATTATACGAACTTAAACCGACCCGCGATCGCGTCTCGGTCGTTCACGATCGTGGATTAACCGGTAATTCAGGGTCCAGCCTGCATGCGAAAACGTTCAGTATTGATGATCGCAAAGTGTTTATCGGCTCGCTTAATTTTGATCCTCGTTCGACGCTGCTCAATACGGAAATGGGATTTGTGATTGAGAGTGAAGTGCTGGCCGAATTGATTCATAAACGGTTTATGCAAAGCCAGCGTGATATGGCCTGGCAGCTACGCCTTGACCGTTGGGGGAGAATTAATTGGGTCGACCGACTTTCTGGCAGTGAACAGGTCCTGAAAAAAGAACCCGCCACAGGATTCTGGAAGCGGGTTCTGGTAAAGCTGGCGTCCGTGTTACCCATTGAATGGCTGCTTTGAACCACACAATGATTGAGGGAAAAACTAGCCGGCTACGGCCTTGTTTTTATCCTGCTTAACGGGCGGTTTACCCGAAAAGAGAAACTTCAGCACCGGTATGCGTAAATGGATTTCGTACAGTATTACCGCAATCCCAACCACAAACAGCAGACCGCAGAGAAAACCCAGCAGATTCGACGTGATATGCGGTGTGATGTAAGCGCCAAAAAACAGCGTTAACGGGTGGTGCACCAGATAGATAAACAGCGACGCGTTGACAAAATAGGTCACGCGGGCAGACTGGAAATTAAGCAAACGGTGACCCAACGAAAAGACGACGTTCACCATCCACAGTCCCATGACCATGGTAATGACATATTCTGTTTCATACATCCAGGCATCGCCGTTGCCATAACGCTGATTGAGTAGGTATGCCACAAATGCGAATGCAGCACCGAGCGTGCAACCGCGTGACGGTGTGGTAAACAGCGCTTTCAGATTCGGGTTGATAAACGCCAGTGCGCCGAGGATAAAGAACGGCGCATAGAACAGCGTTTGCATAACGATAAAATTGAACATGCCATCGCTGAGAATCGAAGGGTAGAGGATGAAAATTGTCCTTCTGACGGCAGCGTAACCGACACCTAACAAGATGAAGATCAGCGATAATTTAGTCATCGACACCGCCGGGGCGCTGGCGGCGTCACTACGCGTCAGTCTGTTTTTCATCTGGGTGAACACCCACATGCTCACGGTCGTTAATACGACCAGAACCAGTAAAAACCACAGATGGGAAATCAGCTCCCAGGCCAGTGCATTGTATTTATCGTAGCCGCTGAGAGTATGCCAACTGTCTGCTTTTCCCTTTACGTATTGCAGCATGATAAATTGCGGCAGCGTAAGTAATGGAATCGCGGTCAGCATCGGGATCCCCACGCGTTCTACACGCACCTTCCACCAGCGCTTTAGTGGATAGCGCAAAAATAGCATGTAGGAAAAATAACCCGAAATGACAAAGAAGACTTGCATGCGAAAAGCATGGATAAAGTCGTTAAACAGGGTCAACCACCACGACGGTTCCGCGCTGTTCACGTGCCAGGTGTGGGTCGAGTAAATCAATGAAATATGGAATGGGATCCCTAACAACATTAGCCAGGCACGGATGGAGTCAAGAAAATATTCGCGTGGTGGTGATACAGAGCTCATAGACAGTTATGTATTCTCAGACTTTTCGTCTTATCCCTAAGACGAATAATGGTTACATTCGAGGGCAACCCTACACGAAGTCCAACAACCTGTCTCCAGGATAAGCACGCAAAGTGAAAACAGGTAGTTGAACCTGATTAAACCATGAGCCAGCGCGCGAACAATACAGGGATTCAGTTGTCGGAATACCCGATTATCCATTAAAATGGATCGGATCAATATAAGCACACAAAGGGGGAAGTGCTTACTAATTATGAAACATAAACTACAAATGATGAAAATGCGTTGGTTGGGTGCAGCAGTTATGTTAACGCTGTACACATCATCGAGCTGGGCGTTCAGCATCGATGATGTTGCAAAACAAGCTCAATCCTTAGCCGGTAAAGGCTATGAGGCGCCAAAAAGTAACTTGCCCTCCGTTTTCCGCGACATGAAATATGCGGATTATCAGCAGATCCAGTTTAACCGCGATAAAGCCTACTGGAGTAATCTCAAGACCCCATTTAAGCTCGAGTTCTACCACCAGGGTATGTACTTCGACACGCCGGTCAAAATCAACGAAGTTACCGCTACAGCGGTGAAAAGAATCAAATACAGCCCGGATTATTTTAATTTTGGCGATGTTCAGCATGATAAAGACACGGTAAAAGATCTCGGTTTCGCCGGGTTCAAAGTGCTGTATCCGATCAACAGCAAAGATAAAAACGACGAAATCGTCAGCATGCTCGGTGCCAGCTATTTCCGTGTTCTGGGGGCAGGGCAGGTCTACGGTCTGTCTGCGCGCGGTCTCGCGATTGATACCGCTCTGCCTTCTGGCGAAGAATTTCCCCGCTTCCGTGAGTTTTGGATCGAGCGTCCGAAACCGACTGACAAACGTTTGACCATTTATGCCTTGCTGGATTCTCCGCGCGCAACCGGAGCGTATCGCTTTGTCATCATTCCGGGTCGTGACACGGTAGTCGATGTTCAGTCCAAAGTTTATCTGCGCGACAAAGTGGGCAAGCTGGGCGTGGCACCGTTAACCAGTATGTTCCTGTACGGACCAAACCAGCCTTCTCCGGCGACCAACTATCGTCCGGAACTGCATGACTCTAACGGTTTGTCGATCCACGCTGGCAACGGCGAGTGGATTTGGCGTCCGCTGAATAACCCGAAACATCTGGCGGTGAGCAGCTTTGCGATGGAAAACCCGCAAGGTTTCGGCCTGCTGCAGCGTGGCCGTCAGTTCTCGCGTTTTGAAGATATCGACGATCGTTACGATCTGCGCCCAAGCGCCTGGATCACGCCAAAAGGTGATTGGGGTAAAGGTAAGATTGAGTTAGTTGAAATCCCAACTAACGATGAAACGAACGATAACATCGTTGCGTACTGGACGCCGGATCAACTGCCTGAAGCTGGTAAAGAGATGAACTTCAAGTACACCCTGACGTTCACGCGTGACGAAGACAAGCTTCATGCCCCTGATAGCGCCTGGGTCCAGCAGACTCGTCGTTCTACCGGTGATGTAAAACAGTCTAACCTCATTCGTCAGCCTGATGGCACCATCGCGTTTGTGGTGGACTTTACCGGCACGGATATGAAAAAGCTGCCGCAGGATACCCCGGTTACCGCACAAACCAGTATTGGCGACAACGGCGAGATCGTTGAAAGTACTGTGCGCTACAACCCGGTAACTAAAGGTTGGCGTTTGGTATTGCGCGTGAAAGTGAAAGACGTGAAGAAAACCACTGAAATGCGTGCTGCCTTGGTCAATGCCGATCAGACGCTGAGTGAAACCTGGAGCTACCAGTTACCTGCCAATGAATAAGACAACTGAGTATATTGACGCAATGCCGCTTTCGGATATCGAAAAAGCGGCACTGCCGAAAACTGACATCCGCGCCGTTCATCAGGCGCTGGATGCCGAGCATCGTACGTACTCGCGCGAAGATGATTCACCGCAGGGTTCGGTGAAAGCTCGCCTGGAGCAGGCGTGGCCGGATTCTCTGGCCAAAGAGCAGTTGGTTAAGGACGATGAGGGGCGCGATCAGCTGCAGGCGATGCCAAAAGCAACGCGTACCTCTATGTTCCCCGATCCCTGGCGTACCAACCCGGTTGGC
This sequence comes from Citrobacter sp. 506, assembly GCF_050434985.1. Classification (NCBI taxonomy): domain Bacteria; kingdom Pseudomonadati; phylum Pseudomonadota; class Gammaproteobacteria; order Enterobacterales; family Enterobacteriaceae; genus Citrobacter; species Citrobacter sp. 506. The sequence goes on along the minus strand of NZ_JBNDJN010000001.1, from coordinate 1,175,754 downwards.
CGCTTTTGGGATCGCCTGCGCGGGCGCGATGTGACTCCGCGTTATCTTTCGCGTTTGACGAAAGAAGAACAGGAGAGCGAGCAAAAATGGCGTACGGTTGGCACCATCCGCCGCTATACGTTGTTAATCTTAACGCTGGCGCAAACGGTCGTCGCAACCTGGTATATGAAGACGATCCTTCCGTATCAGGGTTGGGCATTCATTAATCCTGTTGACATGATGGGGCAGGATTTATGGGTCTCCTTTATGCAACTGCTGCCCTACATGCTCCAGACCGGCATTCTCATTTTGTTTGCCGTGCTTTTCTGTTGGGTTTCAGCAGGATTCTGGACCGCGCTGATGGGCTTCCTGCAACTGTTGATTGGGCGAGATAAGTACAGTATCTCCGCCTCAACGGTTGGGGACGAGCCGTTAAATCCCGAGCACCGGACCGCGTTGATTATGCCGATCTGTAACGAGGACGTTGACCGCGTATTCGCGGGACTTCGCGCCACGTGGGAGTCGGTCAAAGCGACGGGCAACGCCGAGCATTTTGATGTTTACATCCTGAGCGACAGCTACAACCCCGATATCTGCGTAGCAGAACAAAAAGCGTGGATGGAGCTGATTGCCGAAGTGCAAGGCGAAGGGCAGATTTTCTACCGTCGTCGTCGTCGTCGCGTGAAGCGTAAAAGCGGTAACATTGATGACTTCTGCCGTCGCTGGGGAAATCAGTACAGCTACATGGTGGTGCTGGACGCTGACTCCGTGATGAGCGGTGACTGTCTGAGCGGGCTGGTGCGCCTGATGGAAGCGAATCCAAATGCCGGGATTATCCAGTCTTCACCGAAGGCTTCCGGTATGGATACACTGTATGCGCGCTGTCAGCAGTTTGCGACCCGTGTTTATGGTCCGTTGTTTACCGCTGGACTTCACTTCTGGCAATTGGGGGAATCGCACTACTGGGGCCATAACGCGATTATTCGCGTGAAGCCGTTTATCGAACACTGTGCGCTTGCGCCGTTACCGGGCGAAGGCTCGTTTGCGGGTTCGATCCTCTCCCATGACTTCGTCGAAGCGGCGTTGATGCGTCGTGCCGGCTGGGGCGTGTGGATTGCTTACGATCTGCCGGGCTCTTATGAAGAGCTACCGCCGAACCTGCTGGATGAACTCAAGCGTGACCGTCGCTGGTGTCATGGCAACCTGATGAACTTCCGTCTGTTCCTGGTGAAGGGGATGCACCCGGTTCACCGTGCGGTATTCCTGACCGGCGTTATGTCCTATCTGTCCGCGCCGCTGTGGTTTATGTTCCTCGCGTTATCGACCGCATTGCAGGTGGTGCATGCGTTGACGGAACCACAGTACTTCCTGCAACCGCGCCAGCTGTTCCCGGTATGGCCGCAGTGGCGTCCTGAACTGGCGATCGCGCTGTTTGCTTCTACGATGGTGCTGCTGTTCCTGCCGAAGCTGCTGAGTATTTTGCTCATCTGGTGTAAAGGGACGAAAGAGTACGGCGGGTTTATCCGCGTCACGCTGTCGCTGCTGCTGGAGGTTCTGTTCTCCGTGCTGCTGGCGCCGGTGCGTATGCTGTTCCATACCGTCTTCGTCGTGAGCGCCTTCCTCGGTTGGGAAGTGGTGTGGAATTCACCGCAGCGTGATGACGATTCCACCCCGTGGGGTGAAGCATTTATGCGTCACGGTTCTCAGTTACTGCTGGGGCTGGTGTGGGCGGTAGGTATGGCCTGGCTGGATCTGCGTTTCCTGTTCTGGCTGGCGCCGATTGTCTTCTCGCTGATCCTGTCGCCGTTTGTTTCTGTGATTTCCAGCCGTTCCACGGTTGGGTTACGTACCAAGCGCTGGAAGCTGTTCCTGATCCCGGAAGAGTATTCTCCGCCGCAGGTGCTGGTGGATACGGATACCTACCTGGTGATGAACCGCAATCGTACACTGGACGACGGCTTTATGCATGCGGTGTTTAACCCGTCATTTAACGCACTGGCAACGGCAATGGCGACTGCACGTCACCGCGCGAGTAACGTGCTTGAGATTGCCCGTGACCGCCATGTGGAGCAGGCGCTGAACGAAACGCCGGAGAAACTAAACCGTGACCGCCGTCTGGTGCTGTTGAGCGATCCGGTGACGATGGCGCGTTTGCACTATCGCGTCTGGAATTCACCTGATAAGTATTCTTCGTGGGTGAATTACTACCAGGGACTGACCCTGAATCCGCTGGCGCTCAGGAAAAAGTAAGCGTTATGTAACGTGAAAATACCGGCCTGGTGCCGGTATTTTTTTATACTAAATAAAAGAGCCGTGAGGTATCAGGTGCGAATATTGGCAGTGGCAATCATGGTGTGCTTCCTGAGCGGATGCGGCAGTATTATTAGCCGAACTATCCCAGGGCAAGGGCACGGAAACCAATACTATCCTGGTGTGCAATGGGATGTCCGGGACTCCGCGTGGCGCTACGTCACCATCCTCGACCTGCCATTTTCGCTGGTGTTTGATACCTTGCTGCTCCCGCTCGACATTCACCACGGACCTTACGAGTAGCTATCGCTCATCCCATTCATCGGCCGCGGTCTGACCCTCTTCGGTATCCAGGGGAGGTTCCAGCTGGAATTCACCTTCATCCCATTCGTGAAGCGTGTTTTCTTCCTGCCACTCCTGACGGATTTCAATTTCATCATAGTCGCCATCAAAAACGCTTTGGGCCGCTTCACCACTCAGCATTGGCAGGCATTCACCCTCTCCCTCATCCTCGTCAGCAAAGAATTCCGCCTGCCACATAATGTCACCATCCTGTAGCACGTATTTTTGTACGCTTAGCTGTTGAACGCTGGCTTCGTCGGGCTCAAGGTCAGGGTTATCAGCCAGAAATTCTTCACGAGCGGCATCAATGGCTTCTTCCAGCGTGGCATACATGGTCATCAGAGTCTCCCTTTGATTTAATGAAGTATTCAGGGAAATAATAGTTGATTCTCCGATATTGCAAGTATGAATGCACAAAAATCATCCCGTGGCCTCAGTGTTCCGGCGACGGCGCAGACTATTCCACGAGTAGAAAGCGTTAAACAGTACGACGCCCGCGGTCACGCAGAAGACGGCGCGAAAACCGTAGTTGGCGGATATTGCCGCCCCCATTAACGGTCCCGTAACGTTACCGATATCGCGAAATGACTGGTTATAACTGAAAATACGCCCGGCGATCTGATTGGTTGAGTTATAGACCAGCAGCGTTTGTACTGCCGGGAGCAGAGCGCCGTCAGCGGCCCCCAATAAAAAGCGCAGAACGGCAAGTTGCCAGGGCGATTGTACAAACGACATTGGAATAAGCAGCAGCACGGAGATGACCAGAGCAACAATCAGGATCTTCTCCGGGCCAATTCGGTCACCTAATTTGCCGAGCCGCGGGGCGCTAATTAACGCAGCCACGCCCGGTACGGAAGCAATCATCCCGCTGATAAAGGCGATGTTACTGACGTTGCCAGCCAGCTCTCGAACGTACAGCGTCAGAATTGGCGCGATGGACCCGGTTGCCACCTGGATTATCAGCGTTGTGACAAACAGGCTCAGCACCAGTTTGGGATTTTTTAACGAGGCCACGACTTCGCGAATGTGCAGCATCTCTTTCTTGCTCACCGGTTGGAAACGTTCGCGAATAAAAAATAGCGTCAGGATAAAACAGAGCAGCAGTACGCTGGCGGTGATGAAAAATACCGGGCGTAGTCCGTACTGATCCGCGAGCAGCCCGCCTGCCAACGGTCCGAGCAGTGCGCCGCTGACGCCGCCGGTGGAAAGCGTTCCCAGCGCCCAGCCGCTTTTATTGCGCGGAACCTGGGTGGCGATGAGTGCATTTGCGTTGGGAATGAAACCGCCGAGCAGACCCAACAGGGCACGCAGGACCAGGAACTGCCAGATATTTTGCGCCAGCCCCATCAGCAGCATCACAATCGCCATACCCAATGCGGAACGCAGCAGCATGATTTTTCGCCCTTTGCGATCGGCAAGGCCACCCCAGAAAGGAGAGGCGATGGCGGAAAAGAGAAAAGTGATGCTGAAGACCAGACCTGACCACATATTCAGGGCGCTATGACCCGTGACGCCGAGGCTCTCGACATAGAGGGGCAAAAAGGGCATAACCAGGCTAAATGCTGCACCGGTTAAAAAACAACCCAACCAGGCAACGGTGAGGTTACGTTTCCAGTTTATGGGAGCATCTGAGGGTGACATAGCGTTCCGCAGTGTGGCGCGCTGTTTGCGCTATCGATTGAATATAAGAAAGCAGGCTAATTATGCGCCTGGTTGATAGTTGCTGCAATGCGGATAGCAGTTAAACCTAAAGCGGGCGGGGGAGGTGTTGCAGTCCACAGGACTGCAACCGTGCTTTAGTACAGGGAAGGTGAACCTTCGGGGCGCGTCTTGAAACGACGGTGTAGCCACATGTATTGCTCCGGGGCCATCATGATGCATTGCTCAACGATCTTATTCATCCACGCAGCCGTAGTCTCCGCGTTGTCTAACGGCGGTGAACACTCCGGAGGCAGCATAATCAATTGATAACCTTTACCGTCTGGCTTGCGGCGAGGAACAAACGGTACCAGGCAGGCATTCGACATGCGTGAAAGCATCCAGGTCCCGGAGGTTGTTGCGGCCTGTTCAACAGCAAAAAGCGGGACAAATACGCTGGCGCGGGGACCGTAGTCATGATCCGGCGCATACCAGACCACTTCGCCTTTTTTCAACGCTTTAATCATTCCTTTCAGGTCTTTACGATCGAGCATTGATTTATTAGAGCGCATACGGCCCCAGGTTTGTAGCCAGTCGAGCAGTGGGTTGTCGTTAGGGCGATATACGCCTATCCCCGGCTCCTGCAAACCAAACTGACGCGCACCCAGTTCAAGGGTCAGAAAGTGCAGACCCACTAACAAAATTCCCCGCTTTTGCGCCTGAACGTCGCGGATATGTTCCATCCCGATAACTTCCGTCCAGCGTGAAATGCGCTTGTCAGACCAAAACCAGGCCATTCCGGTTTCCATCACGCCCATGCCCACGGACTCAAAGTTCTTGACGACCATCTGCTGGCGTTCCTGCTCGCTCATTTGCGGGAAGCACAGTTCCAGATTACGGGAAACAATTTTTGCCCGACGTTTCATCAAACGTAATGCCAGACGACCTAATGCGCAGCCCAACTTGTAAAGAATCGGGTAGGGTAACTGCACGATTAACCAAAGGATGCCAATGCCCAGCCAGGTTAACCAATAACGTGGATGCAGTAACGCAGCCGAAAACTTGGGTAAATTCGTCATGTCTATCCTGTCTTCAAACGACCAATTGCCTGTATTGTCGCATTTTTTCGCGCATATCAAAAATTTGTGACGGGAGAACGGTGATTAAACCAGCAATTGTTGTTGCACTTTTATATTGGAGTAAGAAATGTAGCGTAAAATGTGTGGATGTAAATTGGCGGTGTTTGCTTTATTATGCCGCCGATTTTCATTTTCTCCCTATTTGCAGGATACGTACACCATGCCAGTGTTACACAACCGCATTTCGAACGATGCGCTCAAAGCCAAAATGTTGGCTGAGACCGAGCCGCGCACGACGATCTCATTCTATAAATATTTCACCATCGCCAATCCTCAGCACACGCGTGATGCGCTGTACCAGATGTTCACTGCATTGAACGTCTTCGGGCGCGTTTATCTTGCCCATGAAGGAATCAATGCGCAAATCAGCGTACCGCAAAGCAACGTCGAGGCATTCCGTCAGCAGCTTTATGCGTTTGATCCCGCATTCGCCGGGTTACGTCTGAATATCGCGCTGGATGATGATGGTAAATCGTTCTGGGTGCTGCGCATGAAAGTGCGTGAACGCATCGTGGCGGATGGCATTGACGATCCGCAATTTGACGCCAGCAACGTAGGTGATTACCTGAAGGCGGCGGAAGTAAACGCCATGCTGGACGATCCTGACGCGGTATTCATTGATATGCGCAACCACTATGAATATGAAGTGGGCCATTTCGAGAATGCGCTAGAAATCCCGGCAGACACGTTCCGCGACCAGTTACCGAAAGCCGTTGAAATGATGCAGGCGCATAAAGATAAAAAAATCGTTATGTATTGCACAGGCGGGATCCGTTGTGAGAAAGCCAGCGCCTGGATGAAACACAACGGATTTAGCAAAGTCTGGCACATTGAGGGCGGTATTATTGAATATGCCCGCAAGGCGCGTGAACAGGGGCTTCCTGTGCGTTTTGTCGGTAAAAACTTCGTTTTTGATGAGCGTATGGGCGAAAGGATTTCTGAAGATGTTATTGCGCATTGCCATCAGTGCGGAACGGCGTGCGACAGCCATACTAATTGCAAAAATGATGGCTGCCATCTGTTGTTTATCCAGTGTCCGGCCTGCGCGCAGAAGTATAACGGCTGCTGTAGCGAGTTGTGTAGCGAAGAGAGTAAGTTGCCGGAAGAAGAGCAACGTCGTCTTCGAGCAGGACGTGAAAATGGCAACAAAATATTTAATAAGTCACGCGGTCGTCTGAATACCAAACTGGGTATTCCGGACCCTGCGCAATAGTCATCATGCCGGATGGCGGCTTTAGCCCCATCCGGCAACTCATACGTTACTTCTGTTGGACGCCTTCCACTGAGATGATCAGATCGACTTCCTGAGCCGCCGGGCCGAGATCGGTGGTGATGTTGAAGTCCTTCAGCTTAATTTTACCTTCTGCTTCAAAACCTGCGCGCGTGCCACCCCACGGATCGCCGCCCTGACCGATCAGCTTCGCATCCAGCGTAACCGGTTTAGTGACGCCGTTCAGGGTGAGATTACCGGTGATATCCAGGTCGTTCCCCTCTTTCTTCACGCTGGTAGAGCTAAAGGTCGCCTGCGGGAATTTGGCCACGTTAAGGAAATCTGCGCTGCGCAGGTGCTTGTCGCGTTCGGCGTGATTGGTGTCAACGCTGTTGGTGTTGATGGTGACGTTAACCTTATCGGCTGCGGGATTTTTCTCATCAAAGGTAAAAGTCCCGTCGAAATCTTTAAATGTGCCGTACAGCCAACTGTAACCCAGGTGCTGAATACGGAAATTAACAAAGGCATGCTGTCCTTCTTTGTCAATTTTGTAATCTGCCGCCACGGCTGACCCGGTGGTGAATAACAGAGAGGCGAGTGTAAGTCCCAGCAGGTTTTTTTTCATTTTAAGCTCCATAGTCAGATGACGATTTTCCCAACATGCGATTCAGGGTATCGTCGTTATCGATAAAGTGATGTTTCAGGGCCATCAGTCCGTGCAGAAGCGATAAAACCACCACGGTCCACGCAAGCCACAGGTGCACACTACCGGCGAGGTCGGCCTGAGCGCCCGCATTGGCAAGGGTGGCAGGAATGTCGAACCAACCAAATACGCTTATCGCTTTGCCATCAGCGGTCGAAATCAAATACCCGCTGATGACAATTGAAAAGAGCAATGTGTATAGCGCGAGGTGACCCAGTGCCGCCGCGATGCGGGTGAAACGGGAATAACTTGCCAGCGCAGGAGGAGGAGGGGAGATCAACCGCCAGACGACGCGGATAACCAGCCCCATCATGAGCATAACGCCGATGCTTTTATGCAGTTCAGGGGCCTGGTGATACCAGCCGTCGTAATAGCTGAGTGTGACCATCCACAATCCCAGCGCAAACATGCCATATACAGCAATCGCAATCAGCCAGTGTAAAGCGGCAGACACCACGCCATAGCGTTGTGAAGTATTATTGAATTGCATAAGTGCACCGTTAGATATTTCAGAAGTGAATGAAAATGGCGCGTAAAAGACATTAATGCAACTAATAAATAACAATAATGATGATATTTGTTTTTGATTCAATAAAATTGATTGAATTGTGAAGTAATCATCAAGGAATTAGTAGGGATGGATGACATTAAGGCGTGGTTTCTGGGGGGGTTAAGGTATTTTTCTTGTTCAGTTAATTGCAATGAAAATTAAGTTAATATCAGTTTATGTCAATTAGTGTCAGCGTTGCGGGTTCAGAAAAACATAATATATATCACATCCATAATTGCCAGCAGCGACCATAAAATAATGTAGAGCATAAGATGCTCGCGAATATTATTAACCAGATAGTGAAAGATGCGGCGCATCAACGTTATTCCTGTCATTAAAAATGGCCTCACCAACGAGGCCATTCATTTATTATCGCTTAAAACGACTTAGCCTGAAGGGCGTCAGGTCAAAGTCAGACGATTTGTCCTGGGCGAAGTCAGCCGCAATCTCTCCGAGGACGGAGGCAAACTTAAAGCCATGTCCGCTCAGCCCGGTGATGATCAGCGTGTTGTCATGCTCCGGTAGAGTATCAATAATAAAGTCTTCATCTGGTGAGTTATCATAGGTGCAGGACGCACCGTGCAGACAGCAACCCACGCCTGGCAGTATTGTGCGCAGGAATGGGAAGGCTTCAGAACCATCGCTGGCTACAGCGGCAAACGGCTTGCGCTCTTCTGCCGAATGAATTACCTGTCCGCCATTGTGCTTACCAATTTTTAGCTCGTCGTTTTCTGCCGGGAAACCGTAGAATTGATCGCCATTTGGTAGCTCTCCGGTGAAGGCAGGGAAGTTATTCTTAACGCTGTAACGCCCATCGGCTTGATACCAGGCGAACACTTTGCGTACCGGTTGTATCGGTAGTTCAGGGACTAATGCCTGTACCCAGGTTCCGGCGCTGATCACCGCTTTTTGCGCGTGATAGTCACCATCGGCGGTTTCTACCGTGACGCCATCATCACTATGACGAATTGCGCTGACCGGGCATTTAAATAGCTGCGCACAGCCTGCTTCTTCCGCCAGACGGATCCAGGTTTTAATCGCTAACTCACTACGTAAAAAACCAGACTCCGCTTCAAACAGACCGATATAGTTTTCAGGTACGCGAATCTCTGGCCAGCGCGCCATAATGGCTGCTGCATCCAGTTGTTCAACATTGAGTTGCCACTGTTTTGCGCTTTGCGCCGCGGTCGCTAAGAAGGTTGAATCTGCCGGACCAAGGTTGATGACACCAGAGCGCACAAAAATCGGCTCTTCATTTTGGGTGGATAATTCATCCCATAATGTTTGCGCACGCAGCACCAGCGGAACATATTTTTCACCTTCGCCATAGGCATGACGAATTAATCGAGTGTCGCCGTGGTGGCTGCCTTGCTGATGCGGTGGCATATGCGCATCGATCATCAGAACCTTCAGACCGGCGCGAGTGGCATAGTATCCGGCTGCGGCGCCCACGGAACCGCTGCCAATTATGATTAAGTCGTATTTCATCCGCTTCTCTCTGCAATCGCGATAGTAGCAGGGTAAATAAGTGACCCGGAATATTCAACCTGGAAATAAGAAAGGCACCGGAAAGGTGCCTTTTGATGGTTGGATGTATCAGATTTAATGTCGCTGATACTCATTTACCTGGTAATCGCCGGATTCAATTTTAGCGATTCCTGCTTCTAATATCGAAATAAATTGCCTGGCAACATCAGTGGTTAACCAGAGCGTTTGACCAACTTCAGTCCCATCCGGGTCTGGACGATTCGGGGTCTGGTAGTGCAAACGCAGCATCAGCGCATCGTAGCTATCAACAGTGCTGATGTCCCATCCTACTAACGGATGAGTCTGAATGACTTCATTATTCTTTTCCATCATGCCCCCTAATTCGTGTTACTAGACAACGGTTTTCGAGGTTCAATGCGTTTTTTCTGAAGCAACTTCAGTATATCAATAAATAAGGGTATTCATTGAAAATTTAAAGAGGTAAGCACATAAAATTTTCGTTTTCAGCGTTATCTGACTAACAAACCGACATGTTATTCATTTTTTTTAAGCATGTTGCACAATTATTTTGGTGTTGTGGTTAAAAGATAGCCAGGAATTTATTATTAAAATATCAGTTTGCCAGAAGGAATGAACTATTGATTAAAAGATGGTGTGTATAAAAAAGCCGGGGCGACCCGGCAAACAAACATCACTGCATATCATTATTTATTCATTGATGAACCAGTCATCCGCGCTTTCCCAGGTCTCCTGGAGGATCTCGCTGATGCGTTCTTTATCCTCTTTGGTGGCACCAATAACCGACAGATTGTTTGCGCCGGCATAACGGACGGTAACGTTACCTTCGTTATCCGGAAAATGGTGCTGAATACGGCGGGAGAGTTCACCTGCCAGCGCGTCAATTGCACCAGCAGGTAAAGGTGAAGTTTTGGCAATAGTGACTTCAATACGCATAGTAGCCCCCTGTGGAATATACTGTTTATTTATACAGTCATTCTCACCAGTTGGCTACACTTTTTTTAGCTTTTCACGGACCAGTGTACCGTTTCGCCACCCAGGAAAGGCACCAGCGTATCATCTTGCAGCGCAATGCTCTCCGGGACCTGGTGCTCCACGCGTTCCAGCTCAATAAAGGTTTCATTCACCGGCAAACCGTAGAACTGTGGGCCATTGAGTGAGCAGAAGGCTTCAAAATGGTCCAGTGCATTCATCTCTTCAAACACGGTGGCATAACTGCCCAGTGCGGTCGGCGCATTAAAGCAGCCCGCACAGCCACAGCTTGACTCTTTGCGATGACGCGCATGCGGCGCTGAGTCGGTACCGAGGAAGGCGCGGTTAAACCCGCTGGCGACCAACTCACGCAGCGCCTGTTGATGGACGTTACGTTTGAGGATCGGCAGGCAGTACAGATGAGGGCGAATCCCGCCGACCAGCATGTGGTTGCGGTTAAACATCAGGTGCTGCGGCGTAATGGTCGCCGCCAGAAGGTCGTTGCCGTCGCGCACGTATTCGGCAGCATCTTTAGTCGTGATATGTTCGAACACCACTTTCAGCGCAGTCAAGCGCTGACGCAGTGGTTCCATCACCGTTTCAATAAAGCGCGCCTCGCGATCGAAAATATCGATATCCGCATGCGTCACTTCGCCGTGCACCAGCAGAGGCATACCCAATTTTTCCATCCGTTCCAGCACTGGCATGATGGCATCAATAGAGGTTACGCCATGCGTCGAGTTGGTGGTGGCATTGGCCGGATAGAGTTTTGCGGCGGTGAACACGCCTTCGTTGAATCCACGTTCCAGCTCATTGGGATCCAGCGTATCCGTTAAGTAGCAGGTCATTAATGGCGTGAAGTCGTGTCCGGCAGGTACCGCGTTAAGAATTCGCTGGCGGTAAGCGATAGCCGCGTCCACCGTGGTGACGGGCGGAGCCAGGTTCGGCATGACAATGGCGCGGCCATAAACTTCGCTGGTATAGGGCACGACAGTTTTTAACATGTCGCCATCGCGAAAGTGAAGATGCCAGTCGTCTGGGCGGCGGATCTTTAAAACCTGGGATGGTGCAGTCATCAATATGCTCCGGCTGAGGATAGTCTTTTTTGCCGGAAACAAAGGATAAGCGGAAACGTTTTCGTTTGCACGAAAAAAAAAGGGCGCATCGGCGCCCTCTGTCATATTAGTCGGTGAACGGGATAATGATTTCTCCCGGTTTCACCTCAATGCCTTTCGCCAGTTTTTTCGCCAGCGCTTCCCCCTGGCTGCTGTCATCCCGCAGAATGTACGCTGGCTGCTGGTTGAAATAGTTGCGCAGCGACTGATTTAAATAAGGCATCAGCGTTTGCAGTACCGACTGCATTTTTTCCGGCGTGACGGTAGCGTCCACGACTTCCATTTCTTGCAGATAAATCGCGCCTTTTTCTTTATTGAAAACCGGTAAAGCTTTTAGCTTCAACTTCATGGTTGCTTTCTGACTGCCAAACAGGGAGTTCATGTCCAGATTGGCGTCTCCGGTCAGCGTCACTTTATTGGGTTCTTCACGGCCTATCTGGCTGGCGAGGTTGTTCAGTACGATATGTGCTTCAGCGACGCCAGGCAAACCGATATCTTTAGAAAAGTTATTATTCTTCGCCAGGGCCTGATTAATCTCTTGCTCGCTAACCGTGTATTGCGTGAGTTGATTACAACCAACCAACAGGCCGCTGACAATTAGTGCAGCGGCAAAAAAAAACTTTTTCATGGGGTTCCTCAACATGATGCTTGTGGTGTAATCGTGACACAAAGCATCATCGAGCACCAGCGCTGCGGGTAACAGCAGAAAAAACTGAAAAATGCGCGTACACCAGATTGGCTATCAGGCGTCAGGCTCCAGCATACCACGCGTTGGGCGTTTGAGACTGAATTGCCAGCCCAGCGCCAGGAAAGTGATGAAGCCGATAATACCGAGCATCATCCAGGGCAGCTCCGGTTGTGCCAGGGCTTTACCCATGTCAAACAGCCAGCCGCCGCCGATATAACCAATGGCGCCGCCGATGGCGAGTCCCAGTCGACTGAAACCCATATAGCTTCCCCGGGCACGTGCATTCGCCAGCGAGGCGCTCAGGGTCTCACGCGCCGGTTCGGCGATGATTGAGCCAATATAGAACGTGCAAATCAGGGTGAACAGCTGCTGCAAATTCCCGACCAGGCCGATGGGCATCATGCTGAAAGACATCACCAGCAGACCGGCCATCAGGCGATGCTCAAGGCGAAAGCGTTTTTCACTCCAGCGGGCAATCGGGTAGAGCAACGTTAAAGAGAGGCACGCCTCGATGGCATACATCCATTTCACAGCGGCCGGTGAGCCAGCGATGTCGTTTACCATTATTGGCAGCATCAGCATCACTTGTACCGCCAGCATGTAATAGCCCGCCAGCGTCAGCACATAAGTGACAAAGCGCTTGTCATGCATCACATGGCTCATTCCTTCGCGCACAGGAATTTTCACCGTCGACAGTTTCCATGCCGGAAGCAGCCAGGCGTTAAACGCCGCGCACAGAACGAACAAAATTGCGCCGGTGGCACACACCAGACGGAAATCGTATTGCAATAACCAACTGCCGAGCAACGCGCCAACCACGGCCCCGGCGCTATCCTGCATCATCAGAATAGAGAAAAAACGCCCGCGCTTTTCCGGACGGATCAGTTTGACCACCAGCGCCGAGCGGGGAGGGTCGAACAACGTGCCGCCCAGCCCGGAAAGAAAGCAGGAAAACCACAGCAGCCACGGTTCATGGGCAATGCCCATGGTGGCGAATCCGGCAGCGCGCATCAGCATGCCGGTGACGATCATCGGTTTTGCCCCGAAACGGTCAGCAATAGCACCGCCGAAGATACCTAAACCTTGCTGGATAAATTGACGTAATCCAAGCGCGATACCGACCATCACGGCGGCCCAGCCCATTTGATCGACGAAACGAATTGAGATCAGCGGGAAAACGACGAAGAAACCCAGCACGACCAGCATGTTATCGATAAGAAGGAAGTATTTACCCAGGTTCCTTGCCTGCGAGACTTGCGACATTTCCCCTCCAGGGAAAAACTCGTCACTCTGGATAGAGTTTAAAAGATAAGCACCTCCTATTCTGCGGTGTCGTCATCGCTTTTCCCACCCTTCGCGGGACAATATTTTTTTATCAAAAGTCCGTCTTGATAGAGAGTTTTCATCAAAATGTGTGAATAATTCAAAAAATGGCATTTTGCTCTTTTCACAGGGCGTATTTGCGCAGGTATAGTAATGCGAATAGCGTATTGAAGACGTTACGGGAAGGAGTAGGTATAGAATGTTTGGCTATCGCAGTAACGTGCCAAAAGTGCGCTTAACCACGGACCGCCTGGTCGTGCGTTTAGTGCATGAGCGTGATGCCTGGCGTCTGGCAGATTATTACGCAGAAAATCGTCATTTCTTAAAACCCTGGGAGCCTATTCGCGATGAAAGCCACTGTTATCCGTCAGGCTGGCAGGCGCGTCTGAGCATGATCTCTGAGTTTCATAAACAGGGCACCGCTTATTACTTTGCGCTGCTCGATCCGGAAGAAAAAGAGATTATTGGCGTCGCGAACTTCTCGAACGTCGTGCGGGGATCTTTCCACGCCTGTTATCTCGGTTACTCCATTGCGCAGAAGTGGCAGGGGCAGGGGCTGATGTATGAAGCCTTAACCTCGGCCATCCGCTATATGCAGCGCACGCAGCATATTCACCGCATTATGGCTAACTACATGCCACATAATAAACGCAGCGGTGACCTGCTGGCGCGACTGGGTTTTGAAAAAGAAGGGTATGCCAAAGACTACCTGCTGATTGACGGGCAGTGGCGCGATCACGTGCTGACGGCGTTGACCACATCAGAATGGACCCCCGGCCGCTAAGTTTCAGATGCAGCCATGATTAATGGAGAAGACGATGAAATACGAATTAACCGCCACTGAAGCACGGGTGATTGGCTGTTTATTAGAAAAACAAGTGACTACACCTGAACAGTATCCGCTCTCCGTTAACGGAGTCGTAACCGCCTGCAATCAAAAAACGAATCGTGAACCCGTGATGAACCTGTCGGAATCCGACGTGCAGGATCAGCTTGATAACCTGGTGAAACGGCATTTCCTGCGTACGGTGAGTGGCTTTGGTAATCGCGTCACGAAATATGAGCAGCGTTTCTGCAACTCTGAGTTTGGTAATCTTAAGCTCAGCGCGGGGGAAGTCGCGCTCATTACCACGCTGTTGCTGCGCGGCGCTCAAACACCAGGTGAGCTACGTAGCCGCGCTTCCCGGATGTACGAATTCAGCGACATGGCCGAAGTAGAGTCGACACTGGAGAAACTGGCAACCCGGGAAGATGGTCCTTATGTCGTTCGCCTGGCGCGTGAGCCGGGCAAACGTGAAAGCCGTTATATGCACCTGTTTTGCGGTGACGTTGATGAAGCGATGGCCACGGCAGATGAACTTCCGGCAGCTTCGGGTGATCTACAGGCGCGCGTTGACGCGCTGGAAACAGACGTCGCGGAGCTTAAGCAGCGGCTTGATTCCTTGCTGGCGCACCTGGGAGACTGATGTGAATAAATTACGTATCGGCGTTGTCGGGCTCGGCGGAATTGCGCAAAAGGCCTGGCTGCCCGTGCTGGGCGCTAGTGCAGACTGGACGCTGGAAGGGGCATTTTCACCTTCGCGGGAAAAAGCGCAGCGTATCTGTCATACCTGGCGGATACCCTACGTTGATTCACTGGTTAATCTGGCGCAAACCTGCGATGCGGTTTTCGTCCATTCCAGTACCGCAACGCATTATGCGGTGGTCAGCGAACTGCTGAATGCCGGGGTTCACGTGTGCGTGGATAAACCGCTGGCGGAAAACCTGCGCGAGGCTGAACAATTGGTGGAGCTGGCCGAGCGGAAAAAGCTGACGCTGATGGTGGGGTTTAACCGTCGATTTGCGCCGCTGTATCAGGATCTCAAATCCCAGTTGGGCAATGCGGCGTCCGTACGCATGGATAAGCACCGGACGGACAGCGTCGGGCCGCACGATCTGCGCTTCACTCTGCTGGACGACTATCTGCACGTTGTCGATACCGCATTGTGGCTGGCGGGAGAGAAAGTGCAGTTAAATAACGGTACGCTGTTAACCAATGAATCCGGCGCGATGCTCTATGCGGAGCACCATTTTTGTGCCGGGCAAATGCAGGTAACGACCAGTATGCACCGCCGCGCCGGTAGCCAGCGCGAGAGCGTGCAGGCGGTGACGGATGGTGGCCTGATTGACGTCACGGATATGCGGGAATGGCGGGAAGAGCGCGGGCAAGGAGTGGTGCACAAGCCGGTAGCAGGCTGGCAAACTACCCTGGAACAGCGTGGTTTTGCCGGATGCGCACGTCATTTCATTGAGTGCGTGCAAAATCAGACGGTTCCCCAGACGGCAGGTGAGCAGGCGCTCCTGGCCCAGCGCGTTGTCGAAAAGCTGTGGCGGGAGGCAATGGCTGAATAACCCCCTGTAACATCTGGCGGTAGTAATTCATTGTAATCCAGGTACTATATGCCAACTCAAAAATAACACCTCTTTTTAACCATAGGCTGGTTTGTCGGCCTGATAAGACGCTACGGCGTCGCCATCAGGCACAGCAAAAGTGCCGGATGGCGGCGATCATGCCTTATCCGACCTACGGGCAGGTTTGTCGGGGTTTTGCCTCAGAGTCTGGAATACAACATAGATGAATTTATTAAAGTCGCTGGCAGCCGTCAGCTCGATGACGATGTTTTCACGTGTGCTGGGTTTTGCGCGTGATGCGATTGTCGCCAGAATCTTTGGCGCAGGGATGGCGACTGATGCCTTTTTTGTGGCATTCAAACTTCCTAACCTGCTGCGCCGAATCTTTGCTGAGGGCGCTTTTTCGCAGGCGTTTGTGCCTATTCTTGCCGAATATAAAAGTAAGCAGGGTGAGGATGCGACCCGCGTCTTTGTCTCTTACGTTTCCGGGCTGTTGACCCTGGCGCTGGCCGTGGTGACGGTCGCCGGGATGCTGGCTGCCCCGTGGGTGATTTTAGTCACCGCGCCTGGGTTTGCCGACACCGCGGACAAATTTGCGCTGACCACTCAACTGCTACGGATCACCTTTCCGTATATTCTGCTGATCTCACTGGCTTCGCTGGTGGGTGCGATCCTGAATACCTGGAATCGCTTTTCCATTCCGGCGTTTGCGCCGACCTTTCTGAATATCAGCATGATCGGTTTCGCGCTGTTTGCTGCTCCTTATTTTCACCCTCCGGTGCTGGCGCTGGCGTGGGCCGTTACCGTTGGCGGCGTGCTACAGCTGATTTATCAGCTTCCGCACCTGAAGAAAATTGGCATGCTGGTGCTGCCGCGCGTGAACTTCCGTGATGCGGGGGCGATGCGCGTCGTCAAGCAAATGGGCCCGGCGATCCTTGGGGTATCTGTCAGCCAGATTTCACTGATCATCAATACGATTTTCGCTTCATTTCTGGCCTCTGGCTCAGTGTCATGGATGTATTATGCTGACCGTCTGATGGAGTTTCCGTCTGGCGTACTTGGCGTCGCGTTGGGGACTATCCTGCTGCCCTCGCTGTCCAAAAGTTTTTCCAGCGGTAATCATGATGAGTATTGCCGTCTGATGGACTGGGGCCTGCGTTTGTGTTTTCTGTTGGCATTACCGAGCGCCGTGGCGTTGGGGATTCTGGCCAAACCGCTGACGGTTTCTCTGTTCCAGTACGGTAAATTTACCGCCTTTGACGCAGCGATGACGCAGCGCGCGCTGGTGGCATACTCGGTAGGTTTGATTGGCTTGATCGTGGTGAAAGTGTTGGCCCCTGGTTTTTATTCGCGCCAGGATATTAAAACGCCAGTCAAGATTGCCATTGTCACGCTGATTATGACCCAGGTAATGAACCTGGCATTTATTGGGCCGCTGAAACATGCCGGGCTGTCGCTGTCGATTGGTCTGGCGGCGTGTCTGAACGCTTCACTGCTGTACTGGCAACTGCGTAAACAGAAAATTTTTACCCCACAACCGGGTTGGGCCTGGTTCCTGGCGCGACTGGTGATTTCTGTGCTGGTGATGTCGGCGGCGTTGGTTGGGATGCTCTACATCATGCCGGACTGGTCGCAGGGAACGATGTTATGGCGTCTGCTGCGTCTGATGGCCGTTGTGGTGGCAGGTATTGCTGCTTACTTCGCTGCGCTCGCGGTGCTGGGCTTTAAAGTGAAAGAGTTTGTGCGCCGGACGGCGTAACAGATTAATGCCGGATGGCGGCATGACGCCGTATCCGGCCTACAAACGCGTAGGCCTGATAAGCAAAACGTTATCAGGCTAGCATCAGATAGAGAATTTTTTCCCGCCGCGGTGCGCAGCAGAGGTTTGACCGTTTGCGCCATACAGCGCCGGTTCCTGGTGCGGTTTCAGCACTTGAATCGCTTGTTGATTGCGCTCGATCTGCCCTTCCAGCAGCCAACCGTTGTGCTGGTTGAGTTCGCGTAGGTCCTGTGTTTTCCGGGTAATGGTCTGCCAACGCTCGGCAATTTCATCATTGGCGCTGCGCGTGGCGTCATGCTCCAGACGGCGCTGCTGCTCCAGATAATCAAGGGTTGCCAGCAAAGAGCTTTTTTCTTCTGTAATACGCTGTAGCTGGCTGCCGTTAATATATCCTGCGGAAAGCTGCTGCTGTTCAGCATCCATTACCGTTTTCAGGTCATTGAGGACGGTCGTCATCTGGTCAAGTATTTCTGACAAACGAGTCATACTTTATTTACTCTGTAGGTAGCTCTGCGCCTCGCGGATCAGCGAGTCGGCAATTTTTCCGGTGTCCATTTTCAGCTCGCCATTACGGATTGCGGTTTTGAGTGCTTCCACGCGTTCCATATTGATGTCATTGGAGCCGGGCTGCATCAGTTTGGCCTGGGCGTCGCTCAGCATGACGCTGGTGCTGGTGGTGGCGGTGGTTTTTTCCTTCCGCGTTTTTTGTACCGGCGCATCGCTGGTTTCACGTGGCTGAACGGTACTTACTGGCTTCAATGGTGAGGTACGATCAATGCTCATTTTGTTTATCCTCATCGAGGGGTTACGCTATAGCGGCCCGCTGTAATCATTGGTTGTTTATCTATCGGCACACGCTAAAAAATCTTTAACCTATTATAGGTTAATAAGAATATTCCCATCAGAATCGACGACACCGCTCACCACCTGGCCTGAAATCATCCGTACTCGGGCATTCTGGGCGACGGCGGCATTGTTCAGCGCTTTACCTTCGGCATTCACCCGAAAGCCATCTCCGTTGGCGATAACCAGGACGCGCTGACCGGCCTTGATTCGCCATGCCTGGCGCAACATTGAAAGCTGTATCGGCTGACCTGGCACCAGATCGCGCAAGCTTACGGCATCCTGCACCTGATTCATATCCAGCACGGCGCGCGGAGGGAGTTGGTCCAGTCGACCTCGTTTTAGCGTTACGCTGGCCGAAGTCAGGGCGCTACCCCGAGCTACGGGCGCGGCGGCAACAACGTAGTTTCCTGTGGCCTGCACGCTCACCTGCAGATAACGTTTCTCGTTGGCGCAGCGCGCCAGCACGTTCACATTACCCCACAATTTTGCACTCCCGGACACGCTTAATGCTGGTTGTTCGCAGCTCGGCAATAAGTTTGGCGACGTTCGGATAGTAACGACGACCTCATCGCTAAATCCGGCCAGACGCTGGGAAAACCATGCCGTCAGCTGTGAATTCAGGTCTTGCGCCAGCGTCATAGGACTGAACAGCAGTGCTGCCACGACGACTCCACGTTTAAACGTTTGCATCAAAACCTCGCGCTTTTTCAGGTAGTGACAGGATTCTACCTGTGTGACGCAGTCATCAACGCAACAAATAGCGACGCATTTTGCGTTTATTCCGGCGATAACGCGCGCGTAATGGGATTTAAGCTGTCGGCTGAATTTTGTCATTTGCGGAGGAGATATGCTCGATAAGCTCGACGCCGCCTTACGTTTTCAACAGGAAGCGCTGAATTTGCGCGCCCAACGCCAGGAAGTATTGGCGGCCAACATAGCCAATGCCGACACGCCGGGGTATCAGGCGCGCGACCTGGATTTCGCCAGTGAATTAAAAAAAGTCATGGTGCGAGGACGGGAAGAAACCGGCGGTGTCTCGTTGACGCTGACCTCTGCACAACACATTCCGGCCCAGACCGTTTCCGCTCCTTCTACGGAACTGCTCTACCGCATTCCTGATCAGCCATCTCTCGATGGCAACACGGTAGATATGGACCGGGAGCGTACGCAATTTGCAGACAACAGCCTCAAGTATCAAATGGGGCTGACCGCGTTGGGTGGACAAATCAAAGGCATGATGAACGTGCTGCAAGGAGGGAACTAATTCGTGGCGCTGTTAAATATTTTTGATATCGCAGGCTCTGCGCTGACGGCTCAGTCTAAGCGCCTGAACGTGGCGGCCAGCAACATGGCGAATGCGGATAGTGTCACCGGACCTGACGGTCAGCCCTATCGCGCGAAGCAGGTTGTTTTTCAGGTAGATGCCGCGCCAGGTGCGGCAACCGGTGGCGTAAAAGTCGCTGACGTCATTGAAAGCCAGGCGCCGGATAAGCTGGTTTATGAACCCGGTAATCCGCTGGCCGATGCTAACGGTTACGTAAAAATGCCGAATGTGGACGTCGTCGGCGAAATGGTCAACACCATGTCAGCCTCGCGTAGCTACCAGGCAAACGTCGAAGTGCTCAATACGGTGAAAAGCTTGATGCTCAAAACGCTGACGCTAGGCCAGTAAAAGGAGGCGCACATGTCTATTGCTGTAAAAATGAATGACCCGAGCACGACGGGTGTGAATGACGCAACGGGGAAGAGTTCGCTGACGGGCAGCAACGCCGCGGACCTGCAAAGCAGCTTCCTTACGCTGCTGGTTGCACAGCTGAAAAACCAGGATCCAACCAACCCGCTGCAAAACAACGAACTGACCACCCAGTTGGCGCAAATCAGTACCGTGAGTGGAATTGAGAAACTGAACACCACGTTGGGATCGATCTCCGGGCAGATCGACAACAGTCAGTCGCTGCAGGCCAGTACGCTGATTGGCCACGGTGTCATGATCCCAGGTACCACCATCCTGACCGGTAAAGGTACGGAAGAGGGCGCAAAAACCACCACTACGCCGTTTGGCGTTGAACTGCAGCAACCGGCAGATAAGGTTACCGCAACCATTACCGATAAAGACGGCAAGGTGGTACGCACCATTGATATTGGTGGGTTGAAAGCGGGCGTTCATACCTTTACCTGGGACGGCACCATGACCGATGGCACGGATGCGCCAAGCGGTTCTTACAACGTGTCAATTGCTGCCAGTAATGGCGGAACACAACTGGTGGCTCAGCCGCTTCAGTTTGCGCTGGTGCAGGGCGTTATTCGCAGTAACGGCGGTAATACGCTGGATCTGGGCACCTATGGAACCACCACCCTCGACGAAGTACGGCAGATCATTTAAGCCTTCACACTTATCAGGAGTAAGTCATGGCCTTTTCACAAGCGGTCAGCGGTCTGAACGCTGCAGCGACCAACCTCGATGTCATTGGTAACAACATCGCCAACTCCGCCACCTACGGTTTTAAATCCGGTACGGCCTCTTTTGCCGATATGTTCGCCGGTTCTAAAGTGGGTCTGGGCGTTAAAGTTGCGGGCATTACCCAGGACTTTACCGACGGTACCACGACCAACACCGGTCGCGGGCTGGATGTCGCTATCAGCCAGAACGGTTTTTTCCGCATGGTAGACAGCAACGGTTCCGTTTTCTACAGCCGTAACGGTCAGTTCAAGCTCGATGAAAACCGCAATATCGTCAACATGCAGGGGCTCCAACTGACGGGCTATCCGGCTACCGGTACACCGCCAACGATACAGCAAGGTGCTAACCCGGCGCCGATCACTATCCCTAATACGCTGATGGCGGCTAAAACCACCACGACTGCGTCAATGCAGATCAACCTGAACTCCACTGACAAGGTGCCAACGAAGACCCCGTTTAATCCCAGCGATGCGGATTCCTACAACAAAAAAGGCACCGTTACCGTTTTCGATAGCCAGGGTAACGCCCATGACATGAATATTTTTTATGTCAAAAATGCGCAGAGCAACACCTGGGAAGTTCACACACAGGATGCTTCAACCGGAGCCGCTGCAAAATCAGCAGGGTTTATGCGCTTTAATGAAAATGGTGTGTTCTTAGGGATTAGCGCCACAGCCGCCGAGGCGGTACCAACGCCTCCTACCGTCTGGCCAAAGGAAATCAACATCACAACCGGGCAGATTAACGGTGCTGATGCGGCAAATTTCTCTCTGAGCTTCCTGAACTCCATGCAGCAAAACACTGGCGCCAACAACATCGTTGCCACGAATCAGAATGGCTACAAGCCGGGCGACCTGGTGAGCTACCAGATTAACAATGACGGTACTGTGGTCGGTAACTACTCCAACGAACAGCAACAGGTTCTGGGGCAGATCGTGCTGGCAAACTTTGCCAACAACGAAGGTCTGGCTTCTCAGGGTGACAACGTCTGGGCAGCTACTCAGTCTTCCGGCGTGGCGCTGCTGGGTACCGCAGGCGAGGGTAACTTCGGCAAGCTGACCAACGGCGCGCTGGAAGCATCAAACGTGGATTTGAGTAAAGAACTGGTGAATATGATCGTCGCCCAGCGTAACTATCAGTCGAACGCGCAGACCATCAAAACCCAGGACCAGATCCTCAACACGCTGGTCAACCTGCGCTAAGCGCCTGACGGGATGGCTTAATGGATCACGCAATTTATACCGCCATGGGCGCGGCCAGTCAGACGCTGAATCAACAAGCGGTGACGGCCAGCAACCTGGCAAACGCCTCAACGCCGGGTTTTCGTGCGCAACTCAATGCGCTGCGCGCGGTTCCCGTTGAAGGATTGTCTTTACCGACGCGTACGCTGGTGGTGGCCTCCACGCCGGGGGCCGATATGACACCGGGTCAGATGGACTATACCTCACGTCCGCTGGACGTGGCGCTGCAACAGGATGGCTGGTTGGCCGTGCAGACCGCGGACGGTAGCGAAGGATATACCCGAAATGGCGCCATTCAGGTAAGCCCTACGGGGGAGCTGACCATTCAGGGACACCCGGTGATTGGCGAAGCCGGACCAATAGCCGTACCGGAAGGTTCAGAAGTCACCATTGCGGCAGACGGCACGATCTCGGCGCTCAACCCTGGCGATCCGGCTAACACCGTTGCACCAGTTGGGCGACTGAAACTGGTGAAGGCCACGGGGAGTGAAGTGCAACGTGGCGATGACGGTATGTTCCGTCTGACTCAGGCCGCACAGGCTACCCGTGGCGCTACGTTACAGGCCGACCCCAGCATTCGCGTTATGTCGGGTGTGCTGGAAGGCAGTAACGTTAAGCCGGTAGCCGCGATGAGTGACATGATCGCCAACGCCCGTCGTTTCGAAATGCAAATGAAGATTATCAGTAGCGTGGATGATAACGCGGGTCGCGCCAACCAACTGCTGTCGATGAGTTAATACAGGACATTTTATGATCAGTTCATTGTGGATCGCCAAAACCGGCCTGGATGCGCAGCAAACCAACATGGATGTGATTGCCAACAACCTGGCAAACGTCAGTACCAACGGATTTAAGCGTCAACGTGCCGTGTTTGAAGATCTGTTGTACCAGACGATTCGCCAGCCTGGCGCACAGTCTTCTGAACAAACCACACTGCCGTCTGGTTTGCAGATTGGTACCGGTGTGCGCCCGGTCGCGACCGAGCGTTTACACAGCCAGGGGAATCTGTCGCAGACCAACAACAGTAAAGATGTGGCGATTAAAGGGCAGGGCTTTTTCCAGGTCATGCTGCCTGATGGCACGTCCGCCTACACCCGTGACGGTTCTTTCCAGGTGGATCAGAACGGCCAACTGGTGACTGCGGGTGGTTTTCAGGTTCAACCGGCTATCACCATCCCGGCTAACTCGCTCAGTATCACCATTGGACGCGACGGTATCGTCAGCGTAACCCAGCAGGGCCAGGCAGCACCGGTTCAGGTTGGGCAGCTTAACCTGACTACTTTTATGAACGATACCGGTCTGGAAAGCATTGGTGAGAATCTGTACACCGAAACGCAGTCATCCGGTGCGCCGAATGAGAGCACTCCGGGGCTGAACGGCGCGGGTCTGCTGTACCAGGGTTATGTTGAAACCTCTAACGTCAACGTGGCGGAAGAGCTGGTAAACATGATCCAGGTTCAGCGCGCTTACGAAATCAACAGTAAAGCGGTATCGACCACCGATCAGATGCTGCAAAAACTGACGCAACTCTAAAGTGTGGCCCGGTGGGGTGAAAGCCTCACCGGCACACTGATTTTGAAGATGACCGCAATGCGAAAATACGCGCTTCACCCATACCCAATTTTAGCCCTGTTGGTGGTTTCATTGACAGGATGCGCCTGGATCCCGGCCACGCCCCTCGTGCAGGGCGCAACGTCTGCCCAGCCTGTTCCTGGCCCGACGCCGGTGGCGAATGGATCAATCTTCCAGTCGGCCCAACCGATTAACTACGGTTATCAGCCGCTATTCGAAGACCGCCGTCCGCGCAATATTGGCGATACGTTGACCATCGTATTGCAGGAAAACGTCAGCGCGAGCAAAAGTTCTTCGGCTAATGCCAGCCGCGACGGCAAAACCAACTTTGGCTTTGATACCGTACCGCGTTATTTGCAAGGACTGTTTGGCAACGAGCGTGCTGACGTAGAAGCTTCAGGCGGTAACACCTTTAACGGTAAAGGCGGCGCGAACGCCAGCAATACCTTCAGCGGTACGCTGACCGTAACGGTCGATCAGGTACTGGTGAATGGCAACTTACATGTTGTGGGTGAAAAGCAGATCGCCATTAATCAGGGCACTGAATTCATTCGCTTCTCCGGGGTCGTTAACCCGCGCACCATCAGTGGCAGCAACTCCGTACCGTCAACTCAGGTTGCGGACGCACGTATTGAGTATGTCGGCAACGGCTACATCAATGAAGCGCAGAATATGGGCTGGTTGCAGCGTTTCTTCCTTAACTTGTCGCCGATGTAAGCGAGGTAGCCAGTGTTTAAATCTTTAGTTGGAATGGTACTGGTGCTGATAACCACCTTTGCGCATGCCGACCGTATTCGTGACCTGACCAGCGTTCAGGGCGTGCGGGAAAACTCGTTGATCGGTTATGGGCTGGTGGTCGGTTTGGATGGCACGGGTGACCAGACTACGCAGACGCCGTTTACTACGCAAACGCTCAACAACATGCTTTCGCAGTTGGGAATTACCGTGCCAACCGGCACCAATATGCAACTGAAAAACGTGGCGGCGGTGATGGTGACCGCGCAATTCCCTGCTTTTGGTCGTCAGGGGCAAACCATTGACGTGGTGGTCTCTTCCATGGGGAACGCCAAAAGCCTGCGCGGCGGTACGCTGCTGATGACCCCGCTGAAAGGGGTCGATAGCCAGGTATATGCGCTGGCGCAGGGGAATATTCTGGTAGGCGGTGCAGGCGCTGCTGCGGGTGGCAGCAGCGTGCAGGTAAACCAGCTCAATGGCGGACGTATTACCAACGGCGCGACCATCGAACGTGAATTACCCAGCCAGTTCGGTGGCGGTAACACCATTAATCTGCAGCTCAATAATGAAGATTTCACTATGGCGCAGCAGATAACCGACACCATTAACCGTTCGCGCGGCTTTGGTAGCGCCACTGCGCTGGACGCCCGGACGATTCAGGTACGCGTGCCAAGCGGCAACAGTTCGCAAGTGCGTTTCCTGGCTGACATCCAGAATATGGAGGTGAACGTCACGCCGCAGGATGCGAAAGTGATTATCAACTCGCGCACTGGATCCGTCGTTATGAACCGTGAAGTCACGCTGGATAGCTGTGCCGTCGCGCAAGGCAACTTGTCGATAACAGTAAACCGCCAGGCGAACGTCAGCCAGCCGGATACACCGTTTGGCGGTGGACAGACCGTGGTGACGCCTCAAACCCAGATCGATCTGCGCCAGAGCGGCGGTTCGCTGCAAAGCGTGCGTTCCAGCGCCAACCTGAACAACGTTGTGCGTGCGCTTAATGCGCTAGGGGCAACGCCGATGGATCTGATGTCCATTCTGCAATCGATGCAGAGCGCGGGATGCTTACGCGCCAAACTGGAAATCATCTAATGATTGGTGACAGCAAACTGCTGACCAGTGCCGCCTGGGATGCGCAATCACTGAACGAACTGAAAGCGAAAGCGGGTCAGGACCCGGCGGCGAATATCCACCCGGTTGCCCGTCAGGTTGAAGGGATGTTCGTACAAATGATGCTGAAAAGCATGCGTGAAGCGCTGCCGAAAGATGGCGTTTTTAGCAGTGATTCGACACGTTTGTATACCAGCATGTATGACCAACAAATTGCGCAGCAGATGACCGCAGGTAAAGGTCTGGGACTGGCTGAAATGATGGTTAAGCAGATGACCGAAGGCCAGGCGCAACCCGCAGACGATACGCCGCAGGTGCCAATGAAGTTCTCTCTGGAAACGGTGACCAGCTATCAAAACCAGGCGCTGACGCAACTGGTCCGTAAAGCCATTCCCCGCGCGACGGAAAGCAATGATGAGCCGCTGTCAGGTGACAGCAAAGACTTCCTCGCCCAGCTATCGCTGCCGGCTAAGCTGGCAAGTCAGCAAAGCGGGGTTCCGCATCATCTGATTCTGGCGCAGGCGGCGCTGGAGTCCGGATGGGGCCAGCGACAAATCCGCCGTGAGAACGGTGAACCGAGCTTTAACATTTTTGGCGTGAAGGCTTCGGGAAGCTGGAAAGGCCCAACCACCGAAATCACCACCACCGAATATGAAAACGGCGAGGCGAAAAAGGTGAAAGCCCGATTCCGCGTCTATAGCTCTTATCTTGAGGCACTGTCGGATTATGTCGGTCTGATATCGCGTAACCCGCGCTATGCGGCGGTAACCGCCGCTGCTACCGCCGAGCAGGGGGCACAGGCTTTGCAGAATGCCGGTTACGCGACTGACCCTAACTATGCGCGTAAATTAACCAGCATGATCCAGCAGTTGAAATCGATGAGCGAAAAAGTGAGCAAAACCTACAGTACGAATATCGATAATCTCTTTTAAATAGCTCAAGTCTACCAACCTGCTGCCGATAATAACGAGTATTGAAGGATTACAAGGAACCTCCATGTCCAGCTTGATTAATAACGCGATGAGTGGACTCGCCGCAGCGCAGGCCGCGTTGAATTCTGCCAGTAATAACATCTCCAGCTATAACGTTGCCGGATACACCCGTCAAACGACAATTATGGCACAAGCGAACAGCACGCTGGGTGCGGGGGGCTGGGTTGGCAATGGCGTCTATGTTTCTGGCGTACAGCGCGAGTATGACTCCTTTATCACGAATCAGTTACGTGCCGCGCAGAACCAAAGCAGCGGCCTGACAACGCGCTATGAACAAATGTCGAAAATCGACAATCTGCTCTCCAGCAAAACCAGTTCCATTTCGACCTCAATGCAGGACTTTTTTACCAGCCTGCAAACGCTTGTCAGTAACGCGGAAGACCCGGCGGCGCGCCAGGCGCTGATCGGTAAAGCTGATGGTTTAGTCAACCAGTTCAGAACAACCGACCAGTATCTGCGCGATCAAGACAAGCAGGTTAATACTGCGATCAAGGCCAGCGTTGACCAGATCAACAACTATTCAAAACAGATTGCCAGCCTCAACGATCAGATTTCCCGTCTGACCGGCGTCGGCGCGGGCGCATCGCCTAACGATTTACTCGACCAGCGCGACCAACTGGTCAGTGAACTGAACCAGATTGTCGGTGTTGAAGTCAGCGTTCAGGACGGCGGGACTTACAACATAACCATGGCGAACGGCTATTCACTGGTGCAGGGCAGCAATGCACGCCAGCTGGCGGCTGTGCCCTCCAGTGACGATCCCAATCGAACCACAGTGGCCTACGTCGACGGGGTTGCCGGCGAGGTTGAAATTCCCGAAAAACTGTTGAATACCGGTTCACTGGGCGGGCTGTTGACCTTCCGTTCTCAAGAGCTTGACCAGACGCGTAACACGCTGGGCCAACTGGCGTTGGCGTTTGCCGATGCGTTTAACACTCAGCATAAAGAAGGTTTTGATGCGAACGGCGATCAGGGTAAGGATTTCTTTGCTATCGGTAGCCCGGCAGTATTCAACAACGCTAAAAATACAGGAACAGGATCGTTAAGCGCGAAGATTACCGACAGCTCTGCTGTACAGGCGACCGATTATAAAATCGTTTATGACGGGACGGACTGGCAGGTTACTCGCCTGGCGGATAATACCAGCTTCAAAGCTACCGTTACCGGTGGGAAGATGTCCTTTGACGGGATGGAAATCACCGTTAACACTGGCGCAAAAGCAAATGACAGCTTCACAGTGAAACCTGTCAGTAACGCCGTTGTTGATATGAAAGTCATGGTGACCGATGAGTCGAAAATCGCCATGGCCCAGGTCTCAAAAAATGATCCGGACCCGGATATTGATAAGGGAAAAAGCGATAACCGTAACGGTCAGAAACTGCTGGATCTGCAGACCAAAGCTACCGTGGGTAATAAGACCTTCAACGATGCCTATGCCACGCTGGTAAGCGATGTCGGGAACAAAACCGCGACGCTGAAAACCAGCGCCATTACCCAGAACAACGTGGTAACGCAGCTTTATAAGCAGCAGCAGTCTATTTCCGGCGTCAACCTCGACGAAGAATACGGTAACTTACAGCGCTACCAACAGTATTACCTGGCTAACGCGCAAGTGCTGCAAACTGCAAATGCGCTGTTTGATGCACTGATTAATATTCGCTAAGGGAGAGGGACACAATGCGTATCAGCACCCAGATGATGTACCAGCAGAATATGCGTGGCATCACTAACTCTCAGGCTGAATGGATGAAGTTCGGCGAGCAGATGTCAACGGGCAAACGTGTGATCAACCCATCTGACGATCCGATCGCCGCCTCGCAGGCCGTGGTGCTTTCTCAAGCACAGGCGCAGAACAGCCAATATACGCTGGCACGTTCATTTGCGACGCAAAAAGTGTCGCTGGAAGAGAACGTACTGAGTCAGGTAACGACGGCAATTCAGACCGCGCAGGAAAAAATTGTCTATGCCGCGAACGGCACGTTAAGCGATGACGACCGTGCATCGCTGGCCACCGACCTGCAGGGGATCCGCGATCAACTGATGAACCTGGCGAACAGCACCGACGGTAATGGACGCTATATTTTTGGCGGATATAAAACAGAATCTGCACCGTTTGCTCAGGCAGATGGCGCTTACAGTGGCGGTACAACAAATGTGACCCAGCAGGTCGATGCCTCCCGTACCATGGTGATTGGTCATACTGGCGATAAAGTATTTGTTAATCTGACCAGTAATGCCGTACCGGAACCAGGCGGCGGTACTCAGGAAAAGAACCTGTTCAAAATGCTGGATACCGCTATTGATGCGCTCAAAACCCCGATTGAGGGCAATGACGCGGCAAAAGCTACCGCCTCTGCAGCCATTGATAAAACCAGTCGTGGCCTGAAAAATTCATTGAATAACGTGCTTTCTGTTCGTGCAGAATTAGGGACTCAACTCAGCGAGTTAAGTTCACTGGATTCACTGGGCGCCGATCGCGCATTGGGCCAGACTCAGCAGATGAGCAATCTGGTGGATGTTGACTGGAACGCAGCGATTTCGTCCTACGTGATGCAGCAGGCCGCACTGCAGGCATCGTACAAAACATTTACCGATATGCAGGGAATGTCGCTATTTCAACTGAACCGGTAACACCTTTTTGAACATATCATGAAACTGGATATGTTTGTCTGCCCGCTCCTTTAACACCCCGGAGCGGGCATTTTTTTAGGCCACTGTTATTTTCTCAGCGACAGATTACCCGTTAATCTTATTACCCGCGCAATCGCACCGCTAAAGATTGCCAGCGTAACCACGCCTTCTCAGTTTGTCAGTGTGTAGAGCAGAGATAAAAAAAAGCCGACCCGAAGGTCGGCTTTGATGTTGCTTATGACTTACTCAACGGGCTGCGGGCGCGTTGCTGGCGCAGTCGCCTGGTGCGTGGCGCTGTGTCCACCTGCGGCACCTTTACCTTCAAAGGTGAATTCAGGGCGTTGCCAGTCACTATGACGCGGCGCTTCAGGCACATACTCTGGTGCCGGAGCTCGGGTCATCGGGGCGGCCGCGTGGCTGTGAAGATGTTCTGCGTCAACGCGGGTTGCGACAACTTCAGCCTTAACGACTGCGTCTTCGACGACCGGTGCTGCAACAACCTCTTGCGGCGCGGCAACTTCTTCAACCACTGGCGCTGTTTCCACAACCTCGGCAATCTCTTCAGCCACTTCAGGCTGAGAAATAACAACCTCCGCAGATTCTTCGACAACCGGCGCAGCCACAATTTCAGCGACAGGTTCGGCTTTCGCCGCGGTATCCTCAGCAACAGGCGCGTCAGATTCAGCGATAATTTGCGGTTGTTCCTCGACCGGAGTAGCGATGACTTCCGGATGCGTGGTTTCAACGACGGTAGCCTGAGGTTCAGCAATGACCACCTCTGGCTGTACGGTTTCAACCGAAGCAGGGGCGTTCACAATATGCTCAACGGCAGTTGCAGCAACCTGAGGCTCTACGGCGACAGGTGCAGTTTGCCCCTGAACCGTTTCCTGCTCGCGCTGCTCTGCAACCTGCTGATCCTGAGGACGAGCAACAGGGTAGCGGATCCAGACTTTACCGGACGCTAATTCTGGAGATGCGCAGGCAACCGTTAACGGCATCGGCGACTGAACCGGGTAACGCTCGTCACGATAGCGACGACGGCGTTGTCCACTGACGCGCAGATGGCGAGGTGAGCGACGGGAACGGCGCGGCATACCATTAGAGTCACGCGCTTCGCTGTTGTCTTCCTGCTCAGTCGCAACGACGGCAGGGAGATCAACTTTCGCCAGTTCAGTACGCTGTGCCGGCACGGGCTGTTCAGTTGGTTGAGCGACAGCCGTTTCAGCGACCACCTCGACAGTAGCGACTTCGACTTCAACAGCCGGGCTGTCTGTGTAACGAACTTTCTGAGTCAGCTGACGCTGTTTACGGCGAGTCTGAGGCTGACGAACGCGCTCTTCCTGCTCGGTATCCTGCGCAGGTTGTTCTGCCAGGTTCAGCTCTTTAACTTCCTGCTGCGCCTGACGCTTATCATCGTTGCGACGGCGGTTGCGCTCGCGACGCGGAGCCTGCTGGTCATCACCGGATTTCGCTTTGTCGGCGACGTCAGTAGACTGCTGGCGGTTATCGCGCGCTTCCGCATTTTGCTGCTGCGACTGACGGCGGTTACGGCGGTTATCTTCACGGTTTTCACCGCTTTCTGAACGCTCGTTACGGTTATCACGCTCGCCACGGTTGTCGCGATTATCACGACGATCGTTACGGTCGCGACGATTGTTCTGACGCGGTTTACGACGATCCTGCTGGCGATCGGTTTTCTCTTCAGCTTTCGGCGCAGGTTGTTCAACCGGTTTCACTTCTTCGCTACCGCTGAAGATGGACTTCAGTGCGCTGAAGAAACGGCTAATCAAACCTGGCTGCGCGGCGACGGCCGCGGTCGCTGCTGCGGCTTTAGGCGCGGCGGCCTTCGCAGTAGGTTCCTGCAAAGCAGGGGCTGGCGGCACCTCTGGCATTGCAAAGGTGGCTAATGCCGGCTGCTCTGGCTGTTTACGCTCGACGAACTCTTCTTCAGTCGGCAATGCCATCGCTTCTTCATGCAGTTTTGGCAGCAGGTAGCTCAGGGTTGGTGTTTCTTCCCCTTTGCGTACGCGCAGCACGGAGTAATGCGGAGTTTCCATCTGATCGTTTGGCACAATCACACAGCGCACGCCATTCTGACGTGTCTCGATAGCATTTACCGCGGTACGTTTTTCGTTGAGCAGGTAGGATGCGATCGGCACAGGAACAATAGCGTGAACTTCCTGCGTATTTTCTTTCAGCGCTTCTTCTTCGATCAGACGCAGAATAGACAGCGACAGTGATTCGTTATCACGTACGGTACCCGTGCCGGAGCAGCGTGGGCATACGTGATGGCTGGATTCCCCCAGCGACGGGCTCAGACGCTGACGGGACATCTCCAGCAGGCCGAAGCGAGAAATATGGCTGATTTGAATACGCGCTCTGTCCTGACGCACGGCTTCACGCAGACGGTTTTCAACCGCACGCTGGTGACGAACCGGCGTCATATCAATGAAGTCGATTACAATCAGGCCGCCGAGGTCGCGCAGACGCAACTGACGAGCAATTTCATCGGCTGCTTCAAGGTTGGTGTTGAACGCAGTTTCTTCGATGTCGCCGCCGCGGGTCGCGCGTGCGGAGTTGATATCGATAGCGGTCAGCGCTTCTGTGCTGTCGATAACGATTGAGCCGCCGGACGGCAGACGCACTTCGCGCTGGAACGCGGACTCAATCTGAGATTCGATTTGATAGTGGCTGAACAGCGGGATTTCACCGGTGTACAGTTTGATTTTGCTGCTGAAATCCGGACGACCCAGCGCGGCGATGTGCTGACGCGCCATCTCCATAACTTTCGGGTTGTCGATGAGGATTTCGCCGATGTCCTGACGTAAATAGTCACGGAATGCGCGAACGATAACGTTGCTTTCCTGATGGATCAGGAACGGAGCAGGGCGGCTGTCAGCGGCTTTTTGAATCGCTTCCCAGTGCTTCAGGCGGAAACTCAGGTCCCACTGCAGCGCTTCGGCAGATTTGCCGACACCTGCGGTACGCACGATAAGTCCCATGCCGTCAGGCAGTTCCAGGCTTGCCAGCGCTTCTTTTAATTCGGTACGGTCGTCGCCTTCAATGCGACGGGAGATGCCGCCCGCGCGCGGGTTGTTCGGCATCAGAACCAGATAACTACCTGCCAGGCTGATAAAGGTGGTCAGCGCAGCGCCTTTATTGCCGCGTTCTTCTTTATCGATCTGAACAATGACTTCCTGACCTTCGCGCAACACGTCTTTAATGTTGGGACGACCATGGGAGTTGTAGCTAGCGGGGAAGTATTCGCGGGCAATTTCTTTTAACGGGAGGAAACCGTGACGTTCAGCGCCGTAATCAACAAAAGCAGCTTCCAGACTCGGTTCAATACGGGTAATTTTGCCTTTATAGATGTTGGCTTTTTTCTGTTCGTGTCCAGGACTTTCGATATCCAGATCGTACAGACGCTGCCCATCTACAAGGGCGACACGCAACTCTTCCTGCTGAGTCGCGTTAATTAACATTCTTTTCATCGTAACTTACTCATTATTCTTACATTGACGACTAAGCTGCGGGCAGAGTAATGCCTTTCCGGGTGTGAACCGATGGCCTCGTGTCTATTCGCGTCGCCAACCTCACGGTTATCGTCAGCTCAAAGAGGCGCAGAGTGTCGGTTGCCTGTATTTCATACGGAAACACAGCGCAATTATCAGGGGAACAGTCTGGGTGTTACTCTCCAGAGAAGCTTCCATTGTGCTTATCGTCTTTCACGCTGTGGGTGCGTTGGCTTCATCTTCTTACCCCAACCACTTACAGGAGTAAGCACCTGGGGTTCCCAGACTTGCCGCCTTCCTACAACGCGAAATCTATAGAGCACTTACCGGTAAGGACTGCAACCCGCAGCCCGCTAACTGCCTGAAAGATCAATACGTCTTACGCCATTGCTGCGTTGATGATCGGTCGGGCAAAATTGGGTCATTCCGGAAAAGGTCTTGTTTTAACAAGATTCAACACGGAAACAACCTCATTATTCCACTGCTAACCTTGTTATAGCAAGATGACTTTTGCCATTTATCACCCGGTTACTCACAGTTTTTTCACTTCCGCGTAGTGATTGCTTTAATAACCACCAAATCGGCTATGTCAAACTTAAGTAATAAGGTATAGCAGTTAATATAAGCATAGAAAAATGTGTGGCGCGAATCTTGATGGCTATTTAAAATCGGCCCCCATGAAAACAGAGACTCCAGCCGTAAAAACAGTTGCCATTACTGCCGACGAAGCAGGGCAACGCATCGACAACTTTTTGCGCACCCAGCTCAAGGGCGTGCCGAAAAGTATGATTTATCGCATTTTGCGTAAAGGCGAAGTGCGGGTGAACAAAAAACGCATTAAACCCGAGTACAAACTCGAAGACGGGGACATTGTGCGTATTCCACCTGTACGTGTCGCTGAACGTGAAGAAGAGGCCATTTCACCGAATTTGCAGAAGGTCGCGGCGCTGACCGATGTCATTTTATATGAAGATGACCACATTCTGGTGCTTAACAAGCCTTCAGGTACGGCCGTGCATGGTGGAAGCGGCTTAAGCTTTGGCGTCATTGAAGGCTTACGTGCGCTGCGCCCGGAAGCGCGTTTCCTTGAACTGGTGCATCGCCTCGACCGGGATACCTCCGGCGTGCTGCTGGTGGCCAAAAAACGATCTGCCTTGCGTTCGTTGCATGAACAACTGCGTGAAAAAGGCATGCAGAAAGACTACCTCGCGTTGGTACGCGGCCAGTGGCAGTCCCATGTCAAAACCGTTCAGGCCCCGCTGTTAAAGAACATTCTGCAAAGCGGCGAGCGTATCGTGCGGGTGAATCAGGAAGGCAAACCATCGGAAACACGCTTTAAAGTGGAAGAGCGTTATGCGTTCGCTACGCTTGTGCGCTGCAGTCCGGTGACCGGACGCACGCACCAGATTCGCGTGCATACGCAATATGCCGGGCATCCGATTGCCTTTGACGACCGCTATGGCGATCGTGAGTTCGATAAGCAACTGGCGGATACCGGACTGAGCAGGCTCTTTTTGCACGCTGCAGCGTTGAAATTTACTCATCCGGGGACGGGTGAAGTAATGCGTATTGAAGCGCCAATGGATAAGCAGTTGAAGCGCTGCCTCGAGGTGTTACGCAGTAAAGGCTGATGCGCATTGATATTATCGCGCATTACCTGTAGGCCTGATGGCGCTGTGCCTATCAGGCCTACAGGATTGGCCTGTACAGCCGTCAACCCGTCAGGCTTTTAACGGGTTCATATCTTCTCGTCGCAGCATTTGACACAGTGCGATTAGCGGCAAACCGATTAAGGTATTTGGGTCGCGGCCTTCCAGACGCTCAAAAAGTGCAATGCCCAATCCTTCGCTTTTAAAACTACCGGCACAATGCAGCGGGCGCTCTTTGCGCACGTAATCTTCAATTTCCGTTTCGCTTAAATGACGAAAATGCACGTCGAACGGTTCAACTTCAGTTTGTAAATGTCCGGTCGCAGAATTATACAGCGCCAGTCCGGTATAAAACGTCACAATATTGCCACGGGCTTTGAGTAACTGCTGGCGTGCATTTTCTTCTGTTAACGGTTTGCCGGTTATTTCACCATCGAGAACACAAATTTGATCGGAACCAATAATAAGGTGCGATGGATAACGGTGGGCGAGAGATTGCGCTTTTTTCTGCGCCAGTCGCAAGACTAAGTGCCGGGGGGCTTCGCCCGGTAACGGCGTTTCATCAACCTCTGGTGCTGCGCATTCGAACGGGATTGCCAGTTTTTCTAGTAAAGCGCGACGCCAGGGAGAGGTAGAAGCAAGAATAAGTTGAGGCATATTTTTTCCCTCGCATATAGCGTATTGATGAGAGCCATTTTAAACTATGGACTTCGTCCTACAAGCTGGCTGTAATGGCTTGTGTTGAGCGATTTTAAGTCGATGACCCGCAATGTGTGCGAATTATTGGCAAAAGGCAACCACAGGCTGCCTTTTTCTTTGACTATATGACGTTACAAAGTTAATATGCGCGCCCTATGCAAAAGGTAAAATTACCCCTGACTCTTGATCCGGTTCGTACGGCTCAGAAACGCCTCGATTATGAAGGTATCTATACTTCTGATCTGGTTGAGCGTGTCGCCGATTCTGTAGTCAGTGTGGACAGTGATGTGGAATGCTCCATGTCGTTCGCTATCGATAACCAGCGCCTTGCCGTTATAACCGGTGATGCAAAGGTGTCGGTTACGCTCGAATGTCAGCGTTGCGGGAAACCGTTCCCACTTCATGTTCACACAACATATTGTTTTAGTCCTGTCCGTTCTGACGAGCAGGCTGAAGCACTCCCGGAAGCGTATGAGCCGATTGAGGTTAACGAATTCGGTGAAATCGATCTGCTTGCAATGGTTGAAGATGAGATTATCCTCTCCTTGCCGGTAGTTCCGGTGCATGATTCTGAACACTGTGAAGTGTCCGAGGCGGACATGGTCTTTGGCGAATTGCCTGATGAAGCGCAAAAACCAAACCCATTTGCCGTATTAGCCAGCTTAAAGCGTAAGTAATTGAGGAGTAAGGTCCATGGCCGTACAACAGAATAAACCAACCCGTTCCAAACGTGGCATGCGTCGTTCTCATGACGCTCTGACCGCAGTCACCAGCCTGTCTGTAGACAAAACTTCTGGTGAACAACACCTGCGTCACCACATCACTGCCGACGGTTTTTACCGTGGCCGTAAGGTAATCGCTAAGTAATCACGCATGACTCAATGGCTTTCCTGCTACGGTGAGAAAGACAAAGAGTACACGCGTGATGAAGCTTAGTGAGGCTTTCCCCGGGTAACTGGGGAAACACCTAACCGGGCAGCGACGATACCTTGACACGTCTAACCCTGGCGTTAGATGTCATGGGGGGAGATTTTGGCCCTACCGTGACAGTGCCTGCAGCATTGCAGGCACTGAATTCTAATTCGCAACTCACACTTCTTTTAGTCGGGGATCCCGATACAATCACGCCATTACTTGCCAAAGCTGACTTCGAACAACGTTCACGTCTGCAGATTATCCCTGCTCAGTCAGTTATTGCCAGTGATGCCCGGCCCTCGCAAGCTATTCGCGCCAGTCGTGGAAGCTCAATGCGCGTTGCCCTGGAGCTCGTGAAAGAAGGACGAGCGGAAGCCTGTGTGAGCGCCGGTAATACAGGCGCGCTAATGGGACTTGCGAAGTTATTGCTCAAACCCCTTGAGGGGATTGAGCGTCCTGCGCTGGTGACGGTTTTACCCCATCAGCAAAAGGGCAAAACGGTGGTGCTGGATTTGGGTGCCAACGTGGATTGTGATAGCACGATGTTGGTGCAATTTGCCGTCATGGGTTCCGTGCTGGCAGAAGAGGTGGTTGGAATTGCCAATCCCCGTGTTGCGTTGCTCAATATCGGTGAAGAAGAAACCAAGGGTCTCGACAGTATTCGGGATGCTTCTGCAGTGCTAAAAACAATCCCTTCTATCAATTATATCGGCTATCTTGAAGCCAATGAGTTACTGACTGGCAAAACTGATGTGTTGGTCTGTGACGGCTTTACAGGTAATGTCACATTAAAGACGATGGAAGGTGTTGTCAGAATGTTCCTTTCACTGCTGAAGTCTCAGGGTGAGGGCAAAAAACGGTCGTGGTGGCTGCTGTTATTAAAACGTTGGTTACAAAAAAGCCTGACAAGGCGATTTAGTCACCTCAACCCCGACCAGTATAATGGCGCCTGTCTGTTAGGATTGCGCGGCACGGTGATTAAGAGTCATGGTGCGGCCAATCAGCGAGCATTTGAAGTCGCGATTGAACAGGCAGTGCAGGCGGTGCAGCGACAAGTTCCTCAGCGAATTGCCGCTCGCCTGGAATCTGTATACCCAGCTGGATTCGAACTGCTGGACGGTGGCGAAAACGCAAACTCGCGAGCACACAGATAACGGTGCGTTTGTGAATGCTGCCAACGTATCAGCGATTTGCTCGTGGCGGTATATAACCAAAAAGTGACTGAGCGTACATGTATACGAAGATTATTGGTACTGGCAGCTATCTGCCTGAACAAGTGCGTACTAACGCCGATTTGGAAAAAATGGTTGAGACATCTGATGAGTGGAT
This sequence comes from Citrobacter sp. 506, assembly GCF_050434985.1. NCBI lineage: Bacteria > Pseudomonadati > Pseudomonadota > Gammaproteobacteria > Enterobacterales > Enterobacteriaceae > Citrobacter > Citrobacter sp. 506. The sequence continues at coordinate 1,138,476 of NZ_JBNDJN010000001.1, read as the reverse complement.
CGTCACTCGCACAGGTATCCGTGAACGCCATATTGCAGCGCCAAATGAAACAGTTGCGACGATGGGCTTTGCCGCCGCAAACCGTGCAATTGAAATGGCGGGCATCGACAAAGAACAAATTGCTCTGATTGTGGTTGCCACCACATCATCCACACACGCATTTCCAAGTGCGGCATGCCAGATCCAAAGTATGCTGGGGATCAAAGGCTGTCCGGCGTTTGACGTTGCAGCCGCTTGTGCCGGTTTCACCTACGCCCTGAGCGTTGCCGACCAGTACGTTAAGTCTGGCGCAGTGAAGCATGCTCTGGTGGTTGGCTCAGATGTCCTCGCTCGTACCTGTGATCCAACCGATCGCGGGACGATCATTATTTTCGGTGATGGCGCAGGTGCGGTTGTACTGAGCGCATCAGAAGAGCCCGGCATTCTCTCTACGCATCTGCACGCTGATGGTCGCTATGGCGAACTGTTGACGCTGCCTAATGCCGATCGCGTGAACCCGGAAAACCCGATCCACCTGACGATGGCGGGTAACGAAGTATTTAAAGTCGCGGTGACCGAGCTTGCACACATCGTTGATGAAACGCTGGAAGCAAATAATCTCGATCGTTCTGCACTGGACTGGCTGGTGCCGCATCAGGCAAACCTCCGCATTATTAGCGCAACCGCGAAAAAGCTGGGTATGTCGATGGATAATGTTGTCGTGACGCTCGACAGACATGGCAATACCTCCGCGGCCTCCGTACCGTGCGCGCTGGACGAAGCCGTCCGCGACGGGCGTATTAAAGCTGGGCAGTTGATATTGCTTGAAGCCTTTGGGGGTGGATTCACCTGGGGCTCTGCGCTGATTCGTTTCTAGTATAAGGATTTAAACATGACGCAATTTGCATTTGTGTTCCCGGGGCAGGGTTCCCAGACCGTTGGGATGTTGTCTGAAATGGCAGCAAACTACCCAATTGTTGAAGAAACTTTTGCTGAAGCATCAGCTGCGCTGGGCTATGATCTGTGGACGTTGACTCAGCAGGGGCCGGCCGAAGAGCTGAATAAAACCTGGCAGACGCAGCCAGCACTGTTGACTGCCTCTGTTGCGCTTTATCGCGTATGGCAGCAGCAGGGTGGTAAAACACCTGCGCTGATGGCAGGTCACAGCCTGGGCGAATACTCTGCGCTGGTATGTGCGGGTGTTATCGGTTTTGCCGATGCCGTTCGTCTGGTTGAACTGCGTGGCAAATTCATGCAGGAAGCGGTACCGGAAGGCACTGGCGGCATGTCTGCTATTATCGGTCTGGACGACGCTGCTATTGCTAAAGCGTGTGAAGAGTCTGCCGAAGGCCAGGTGGTTTCACCGGTAAACTTTAACTCACCAGGTCAGGTAGTTATTGCCGGGCACAAAGAAGCCGTAGAACGTGCTGGCGCAGCCTGTAAAGCGGCTGGCGCTAAGCGTGCTCTGCCACTGCCGGTCAGCGTTCCTTCTCACTGCGCGCTGATGAAGCCTGCTGCTGAGAAACTGGCCGTTGAACTGCAAAAAATCACTTTTAACGCGCCGACTGTTCCGGTTGTGAACAACGTCGACGTGAAGTGCGAAACAGACGCAGACGCTATTCGCGATGCGCTGGTTCGCCAACTGTACAGCCCGGTTCAATGGACTAAAACCGTTGAATTTATGGCGTCCCAGGGCGTAGAGCACCTGTATGAAGTTGGTCCGGGCAAAGTTCTGACCGGTTTGACGAAACGTATTGTTGACACCCTGACTGCTTCGGCACTGAATGAGCCGGCGGCATTTTCTGCGGCGCTAGAGCAATAAAAGAGGAAGACCATGAGTTTTGAAGGAAAAGTCGCGCTGGTTACCGGTGCAAGCCGTGGCATTGGCCGCGCAATTGCTGAAACACTCGTTGCCCGTGGCGCGAAAGTTATCGGTACTGCAACCAGCGAAAGCGGTGCGCAGGCCATTAGCGATTACTTAGGTGCAAATGGTAAAGGTCTGATGTTGAATGTGACCGATCCAGCATCTATCGAATCTGTTCTGGGAAATATTCGCGCAGAATTTGGTGAAGTCGATATCCTGGTCAATAATGCCGGGATTACTCGTGATAACCTGTTAATGCGCATGAAAGATGACGAGTGGAACGATATCATCGAAACCAACCTGTCATCTGTTTTCCGTCTGTCAAAAGCGGTAATGCGAGCTATGATGAAAAAGCGTCATGGGCGTATTATCACTATCGGTTCTGTGGTTGGTACCATGGGAAATGCGGGTCAGGCAAACTACGCTGCGGCGAAAGCGGGTCTGATCGGCTTCAGTAAATCACTGGCGCGCGAAGTTGCGTCTCGTGGCATTACTGTAAACGTTGTTGCTCCGGGCTTTATTGAAACGGACATGACGCGTGCGCTGTCTGATGATCAGCGTGCGGGTATTCTGGCGCAGGTTCCTGCGGGTCGCCTTGGCGGCGCTCAGGAAATCGCCAGTGCGGTTGCATTTTTAGCTTCTGACGAAGCAAGTTACATCACAGGTGAGACTTTGCACGTCAACGGCGGGATGTACATGGTTTAACCACGAGATAAAAAAATTTGCGTTATTAGGGTGAATGCCCTCAAAATAACGTAAAATCGTGGTAAGACCTGCCGGGATTTAGTTGCAAATTTTTCAACATTTTATACACTACGAAAACCATCGCGAAAGCGAGTTTTGATAGGAAATTTAAGAGTATGAGCACTATCGAAGAACGCGTTAAGAAAATTATCGGCGAACAGCTGGGCGTTAAGCAGGAAGAAGTAACCAACAATGCTTCCTTCGTTGAAGACCTGGGCGCAGATTCTCTTGACACCGTTGAGCTGGTAATGGCTCTGGAAGAAGAGTTTGATACTGAGATTCCGGACGAAGAAGCTGAGAAAATCACTACCGTTCAGGCTGCCATTGATTACATCAACGGCCACCAGGCGTAAGTGAACATCTCCAGGCGGTCATTCGACCGCCTGAGTTTTATCTTTTTATCCCACTTGAATTATTTTCCCTCCCTGGAGGACAACCGTGTCTAAGCGTCGTGTAGTTGTGACCGGACTGGGCATGTTGTCTCCTGTCGGCAATACCGTAGAGTCTACCTGGAAAGCTCTCCTTGCCGGTCAGAGTGGCATCAGCCTGATCGACCATTTCGATACTAGCGCCTATGCAACGAAATTTGCTGGCTTAGTAAAGGATTTTAACTGTGAAGACATTATCTCGCGCAAAGAACAGCGCAAGATGGATGCTTTCATTCAATATGGAATTGTCGCTGGCGTTCAGGCCATGCAGGATTCTGGTCTCGAAATTACGGAAGAGAACGCTCACCGTATTGGCGCCGCTATCGGCTCTGGTATTGGCGGTCTCGGATTGATCGAAGAAAACCACACCTCTTTGGTGAATGGCGGTCCACGTAAGATCAGCCCGTTCTTCGTTCCGTCAACGATTGTTAACATGGTGGCAGGTCACCTGACCATCATGTACGGCCTGCAAGGGCCAAGCATCTCCATTGCGACCGCCTGTACCTCAGGTGTGCATAACATTGGTCATGCAGCACGTATCATTGCATACGGCGATGCAGACGCGATGGTTGCGGGTGGTGCAGAAAAAGCCAGTACCCCGCTGGGCGTGGGTGGTTTTGGCGCGGCACGTGCGCTGTCTACACGTAATGATAACCCGCAAGCGGCAAGCCGTCCGTGGGATAAAGAACGTGATGGCTTTGTGCTGGGCGACGGCGCAGGCATGGTGGTACTGGAAGAGTACGAGCATGCGAAAGCGCGCGGTGCAAAAATCTATGCTGAAGTCGTTGGTTTTGGCATGAGCAGCGATGCTTACCACATGACGTCACCACCTGAAAACGGTGCGGGCGCTGCGCTGGCAATGGTCAACGCACTACGCGATGCGGCTATCGAAGCGGGTCAGATCGGCTATGTCAACGCGCATGGCACGTCTACTCCTGCTGGCGATAAAGCCGAAACCCAGGCAGTGAAATCTGTCTTTGGCGATGCGGCAAGCCGTGTGATGGTAAGCTCCACTAAATCCATGACCGGACACCTGTTGGGTGCGGCGGGCGCGGTAGAGTCTATTTTCTCTATCCTGGCGCTGCGCGATCAGGCTATTCCGCCAACCATCAACCTGGATAACCCGGATGAAGGTTGTGACCTGGACTTCGTACCTCACGAAGCGCGTCAGGTTAGTGGTCTGGAGTACGCACTGTGTAACTCCTTCGGCTTTGGTGGTACCAACGGCTCTTTGATCTTTAAAAAGATTTAAGTCTGCCAGGTGGTGCGTTAGCATCGATAGCAATTTAAAAAGGTCCGCTTGTCGGGCCTTTTTTTATTCGGTTTTCCACCCTTGTCCTGTGTTGTTCATCCTGCCAAACTAGCGGACCAGAAATAAGGAGCCACCATGTTCTTAATTAATGGCTGCGAGCAGAATATGCTGGCCGCAAGCGATCGAGCGACCCAATTCGGTGATGGCTGTTTTACCACTGCGCGTATTATTGACGGCGAAATTTGCCTCTTTGCAGCGCATCTTGCGCGTTTACAAGACGCCTGCCAAAAATTGCTGATCTCTTTCGAAGATTGGTCAGAGCTGCAAAGTGAAATGAAAATGCTGGCGCAAGGGCATGCGCGTGGCGTGTTAAAAGTGATTATCAGCCGTGGTAGCGGTGGCCGTGGTTACAGCGGCGCAAACTGTCGCAGTGCCACACGTATTCTCTCTGTTTCAGCCCGGCCCGATCATTACGATCGTTGGCGGCATGAGGGGATAACGCTGGCGTTAAGTCCAGTGCGTCTGGGGCGTAATCCGTTGCTTGCCGGACTTAAGCACCTGAATAGACTGGAACAGGTGTTGATTCGCTCTCATCTTGAGCAGACGGCAGCTGATGAAGCACTGGTTCTTGACAGTGAGGGATGGGTTACGGAATGCTGTGCGGCTAATTTGTTCTGGCGTAAGGGGGATGTGGTTTACACTCCCCGGCTGGATCAGGCCGGAGTGAACGGCATTATGCGACAATTCTGTATCCGGATGCTGGCACAATCGTCGTTCAGCATTGTCGAAGTGTATGCCGGGTTGGAAGAGGTTATGCAGGCCGATGAAATCGTCGTCTGTAATGCGTTAATGCCTGTTATTCCCGTACGCACCTGTGGCGACACGCTGCTGTCTGCACGTATGTTGTTCGATTTTTTAGCCCCACTTTGTGAGCACCCGAATTAGTCATGAAAAAACTGTTACTTGTTGTCCTGTTATTGCTGGTTGTGCTGGGCATAGCTGCAGGAGTGGGAATGTGGAAAGTTCGCCATCTGGCGGACAGTAAATTATTGATTAAAGAAGAGACGATTTTTACGCTGAAAGCGGGTACGGGCCGTCTGGCTCTCGGTGAACAGTTGTATGCGGACAACGTTATCAATCGTCCGCGTGTGTTCCAGTGGCTGCTGCGTGTGGAACCCGAACTGTCGCATTTTAAAGCCGGAACCTACCGTTTTACGCCCGACATGACGGTGCGGGACATGTTGCAACTGCTGGAAAGCGGTAAAGAGGCGCAGTTTCCGTTACGTCTGGTTGAAGGGATGCGTCTGAGCGACTACCTCAAGCAGCTGCGCGACGCCCCGTACATCAAACATACGCTGAGCGATGATAATTACGAGACCGTTGCTCAGGCGCTGAAGCTGGAGAACCCGCAATGGGTAGAAGGCTGGTTCTGGCCAGATACCTGGATGTATACCGCCAATACAACCGACGTGGCGTTGCTAAAACGCGCGCATCAGAAAATGGTTAAAGCGGTAGACTCCGTCTGGGAAGGGCGCGCTGAAGGCCTGCCTTATCAGGACAAAAATCAGCTGGTAACCATGGCCTCTATTATCGAAAAAGAGACTGCGGTTGCCAGCGAGCGTGACCAGGTGGCTTCCGTCTTTATTAACCGCTTACGGATTGGCATGCGTTTACAGACCGATCCGACGGTGATTTACGGGATGGGGTCACGGTATAATGGCAAGTTGTCGCGTGTGGATTTAGATACCCCGACCGCCTATAACACCTATACCATTACGGGGTTGCCGCCTGGCCCGATTGCCATGCCGGGAGAGGCCTCATTGCAGGCCGCGGCGTATCCGGCAAAAACGCCGTACCTCTATTTCGTGGCTGACGGTAAAGGCGGTCACACGTTTAACACCAATCTTGCCAGCCACAACCGGTCCGTGCAGGATTACCTGAAAGTGCTTAAGGAAAAAAATGGGCAGTAACTATATCGTCATCGAGGGCCTGGAAGGCGCCGGAAAAACCACCGCGCGTAACGTGGTGGTAGAGACACTTGAGCAACTCGGTATTCGTGACATGGTTTTTACCCGCGAACCGGGGGGAACGCAGCTCGCTGAGAAACTAAGAAGTCTGGTGCTGGACATTAAGTCGGTGGGTGACGAGGTCATCACTGACAAAGCTGAAGTTCTGATGTTTTACGCCGCGCGCGTACAGCTGGTCGAAACCGTTATTAAACCTGCGCTGGCAAAAGGCGCATGGGTAATTGGCGACCGTCACGATTTGTCGACCCAGGCGTATCAGGGGGGCGGACGCGGCATCGATCAAAACATGCTGGCAACCTTGCGCGATGCGGTGCTAGGTGATTTTCGCCCGGACCTGACGCTCTATCTGGACGTGACTCCAGAGGTCGGATTGAAGCGTGCCCGTGCGCGCGGCGAGCTGGATCGTATTGAGCAGGAATCTTTCGATTTCTTTAATCGCACCCGCGCGCGCTATCTTGAACTGGCTGCCAAAGATGCCAGCATTCGTACCATCGACGCTACGCAGCCGCTGGAAGCTGTGATGGCTGATATCCGCAATACCATCACCCAGTGGGTGCAGGAGCAGGGCGCATGAAATGGTACCCATGGTTACGACCAGATTTTGAAAAACTGGTAGCCAGCTACCAGGCGGGTCGTGGTCACCATGCGTTACTGATTCAGGCATTACCCGGAATGGGTGACGACGCGCTGATTTACGCGCTCAGTCGCTATTTAATGTGCCAGAAGCCGGAAGGGCATAAAAGCTGCGGACACTGCCGGGGCTGTCAGCTGATGCAGGCGGGGACGCATCCTGACTACTATTCGCTGCTGCCGGAAAAAGGTAAAAGCACGCTGGGAGTTGATGCGGTACGTGAAGTGAGTGAAAAACTGTACGAGCATTCACGCCTTGGCGGTGCGAAAGTGGTGTGGATCCCTGTTGCCGCCCAGTTAACTGATGCCGCTGCCAATGCCCTGCTAAAAACGCTGGAAGAACCGCCGGCACAAACCTGGTTTTTCCTCGCCAGCACAGAGCCTGCGCGATTGCTGGCGACATTGCGCAGCCGCTGCCGGTTACACCATCTTGCGCCGCCGGCTGAGTCGTACGCTATCTCCTGGCTCGCCCGCGAAGTGACCGCATCTCCAGAAGCGCTGTTGAGCGCATTACGCCTGAGCGCGGGTTCGCCAGGTGCGGCACTCTCGTTGTTACAGGCTGAAAGCTGGGCGCATCGCACAGATTTTTGTGCGGCACTGGCAAACACATTAAACGCAGGTGACTGGTATATCCTGCTCGCGGCGTTAAACCACGATCAGGCTGCCGCCCGTTTACACTGGCTGGCAACGTTGTTGACGGATGCCTTGAAGCGTCCGTATGGGATTTCCCATTTAACCAATCCTGATGCGCTGGACCTGATATCTTCTATCGCAGAACGGTTATCCGTCGCCCGGATACAGGCGATACTCGGTGACGTTTGTCATTGCCGTCAGCAGTTGCTGAACGTAACAGGCGTAAACCGTGAACTGGTGTTAACCGATCTTATCCTGCGTATTGAGCATTACCTGCAACCAGGCACCGTATTGCCTGTTCCCCATCTTTGAGAGAGACATTATGTTTTTAGTCGACTCACACTGCCATCTTGATGGCCTGGATTATCAATCTCTGCATAAGGACGTGGATGACGTGCTGGCGAAAGCGTCCGCACGCGATGTGAAATTCTTTCTTGCCGTCGCGACCACTCTGCCAGGATACCGCAGTATGCGCGAACTGGTCGGTGAACGTGACAATGTGGTGTTCTCCTGCGGCGTGCATCCGTTAAATCAGGATGAAGCCTATGATGTTGAAGACCTGCGCCGTTTTGCCGCCGAAGAGGGCGTTGTGGCGATGGGGGAAACCGGGCTGGACTATTTCTATACGCCGGAAACAAAGGTGCGCCAGCAGGAATCTTTTATCCATCATATTCAGATTGGCCGTGAGTTACAAAAGCCAGTTATCGTACATACCCGCGATGCGCGAGCCGATACGCTGTCTATTCTGCGCGAAGAAAAAGTGACGGATTGTGGTGGCGTACTACACTGTTTTACAGAAGACAGAGAAACGGCGGGCAAATTGCTGGACCTCGGATTTTATATCTCGTTTTCCGGCATCGTCACGTTCCGTAACGCAGATCAGCTCCGTGATGCCGCCCGCTATGTTCCTCTGGATAGGTTGCTGGTTGAGACGGATTCTCCCTACCTTGCGCCTGTACCGCATCGTGGAAAAGAGAACCAGCCTGCCATGACCCGTGACGTTGCGGAGTATATGGCCGTAGTGAAAGGTGTTGCCGTTGAAGAACTGGCGCAGGCAACCACTGATAACTTTGCCCGCCTGTTTCACATCGACGCTTCTCGCCTGCAATCCGTTCGTTAACTGACTTTTTTTAAAGCTCGTAATTAATAAGCAAAGCGAGTAAAGTTCACCGCCTCAAAATGGGCGGTGAATAACCGGTTTGACACATTCAGAAACGCATTTTATCGGAATGTGCGGATTTTACGGCCATCCACGACTGAATTGTGATAGCCGTCAAACAAAAACAAACTGAATTATTTTACTCTGTGTAATAAATAAAGGGTACTTAGATGCCCTGTACACGGCGAGGTTCTCCCCCCTCGCTAATGCGTGAGAACGTAGAAAAGCACAAATACTCAGGAGCACTCTCAATTATGTTTAAGAATGCATTTGCTAACCTGCAAAAGGTCGGTAAATCGCTGATGCTGCCGGTATCCGTACTCCCGATTGCAGGTATCCTGCTGGGTGTCGGTTCCGCTAACTTCAGCTGGCTGCCAGCCGTTGTATCGCACGTAATGGCAGAAGCAGGCGGTTCTGTTTTTGCAAACATGCCGCTGATTTTTGCCATCGGTGTCGCGTTAGGCTTCACCAATAACGACGGCGTATCTGCACTGGCATCCGTTGTTGCCTACGGCATTATGGTTAAGACCATGGCTGTTGTTGCGCCGCTGGTTCTGCATTTACCTGCTGAAGAGATCGCAGCTAAACACCTTGCTGATACGGGTGTTCTCGGGGGGATTATCTCCGGTGCGATTGCAGCGTATATGTTCAACCGTTTCTACCGTATCAAATTGCCTGAGTATCTTGGCTTCTTTGCGGGTAAGCGCTTCGTTCCTATCATTTCTGGTCTGGCCGCTATCTTCACCGGTGTGGTTCTGTCCTTCATTTGGCCGCCGATCGGGACTGCTATTCAGACGTTTTCCCAGTGGGCTGCATACCAGAACCCGGTCGTAGCGTTCGGTATCTATGGCTTCATTGAACGCTGCCTGGTGCCGTTTGGTCTGCACCATATCTGGAACGTTCCATTCCAGATGCAGATCGGTGAATACACCAATGCTGCGGGCCAGGTATTCCACGGCGATATCCCTCGCTATATGGCGGGTGACCCGACTGCGGGCAAACTGTCTGGTGGCTTCCTGTTCAAAATGTACGGTCTGCCGGCTGCCGCTATCGCTATCTGGCACTCTGCTAAACCAGAAAACCGCGCGAAAGTGGGCGGTATCATGATCTCCGCGGCGCTGACCTCGTTCCTGACCGGTATTACCGAACCGATCGAGTTCTCGTTCATGTTCGTGGCACCGATCCTGTACATCATCCACGCAATTCTGGCTGGTCTGGCATTCCCGATCTGTATCCTGCTGGGTATGCGTGACGGTACGTCGTTCTCCCACGGTTTGATCGACTTTATCGTTCTGTCCGGTAACAGCAGCAAACTGTGGCTGTTCCCGATTGTCGGTATCGGTTATGCGATTGTTTACTACACCATCTTCCGTGTGCTGATCAAAGCGCTGGACCTGAAAACTCCGGGTCGTGAAGATGCTACCGAAGACACCAAAGCGGGTGCGTCCGGCGAAATGGCTCCGGCCCTGGTTGCGGCATTCGGCGGTAAAGAAAACATCACTAACCTCGATGCGTGCATCACTCGTCTGCGTGTCAGCGTCGCTGACGTTGCCAAAGTGGATCAGGCTGGCCTGAAGAAACTGGGTGCAGCGGGCGTTGTAGTGGCGGGTTCCGGTGTTCAGGCTATCTTCGGTACTAAGTCCGATAACCTGAAAACTGAAATGGATGAGTACATCCGTCACAGCTAAGCAGTAAAAAGTTGGGGAGAATTAAGGCAGCCAGCGGGCTGCCTTTTTTAATGCATTAATTGGCCTGAACGCGAATCGGCGCAGTGACGGCGAACAACCACGGACGAGCCTCTGCGTTCACGCGTGGGGATAACGTCTCTCTGACCTGCTGGTGGTAATCATCAATCCACTGCTTTTCAGCCTCACTTAGCAGGTGCAGTTCAACCAGACTTAAATCAATCGGCACCAGCGTCAGCGTTGAGAAGCGACAGAAGCCAGGACGACTGTTGATAATCTCTACCTGATTCTCAATACGGATCCCATATTTTCCGGCCAGATAATAACCCGGCTCGATGGTAATGATATTGCCCGCAACCAGAGGCCAGGGGTTTACTTTTTTGGCAATGCGATGGGGCTGCTCATGGATCAGGAGCTGATGGCCTACGCCGTGTCCCGTACCGTGATCAAAATCCAGACCCAGATCCCACAGCGCCCGACGGCTAAAGGCATCCAGTTGATGACCCTGAGTGCCGCTGGGAAATTGCAGCGAGATAAGCGACAAAAAGCCTTTCAACACAGCGGTGTAATGCAGACGACGCTGCGGATCCTGTGGACCAAACGCGAGGGTGCGCGTTGTATCCGTCGTACCATTATGGTACTGGCCGCCGGAATCATTCAGATACATGGCCTGAGAGGTAATGGGCGTATTGGTTTTTTCGCTGGAATGGTAATGGCACATTGCGGCATTGCTGGCTGAGGCCGAAATCGTGTTGAAGCTTTGCTCGATAAATCCCGGCTGCTGCTGGCGAAATTCCAGTTGCCTGGCCTGCGCTTCCAGCTCAGTGACCGGATTGCCTGCCGCTTCGCGCAAGGGAACTTCATGCGTAAGCCATGCCAGAAAGTTAACCCAGGCCGCGCCATCTTGTTCATGGCATTCCCGATAGCCCGCCAGTTCAACGTCATTCTTGTGCGCTTTCATCAAGGTGATGGGATCGGGTGCCCATAAGACTTCGCCACCGTGTTCTACAATGGCAAAACGCAGCGCGACCGGGGCGTAGTCTTTATCGACCAAAAAGCGTTTCCCTTTGGCCAACTGCTGGCAGCGGGCAAGAAAACTCTCTTGTGGGGCCAGCGTGAGCGTATTCAGCAGTGCAGCAGGGAGCTGCTGGGTTTTGTTGCTATCAACAAACCATTCCAGCTCGCCGCTGCGATGGAGCAGGGCGAACGAAAACGGCACTGGCACCATTGGCAGATCGGAACCGCGCACATTCAGCAGCCAGGCAATGTTATCCGGCAGCGTGATCGCCAGAACGTCGGCCTGTTGTTGCGTGAGCAGATCCACGACGCGGGCTCGTTTTTGTGTGCTGCTTTCCCCGCTGATTTCAATGGGCATTTCACGAATGATGCCGCAGGGGGATGCCGGGCGGTCAAGCCATACCTGGTCGAAAGGATCTTGCTCAAGAGGCACCAGCTCGCAATGGGTCGCCGACAGTGCTTCAAACTGGCTGTTGACCATCAGCAACGGTTCAAAACCGATACGCGCGCCCGCAGCAACGTGAGACTGCAAATAGTCGGCCAGCGGTTCGTCATGTAAATGGTGAATTTCAAAATCATCCAGCGAGACTTCATTGCGCACCTGGACCTGATAGCGTCCATCGACAAACATTAATGCGCGGTCGCGCAGGACCAACGCGAGACCAGCGGAGCCGCTAAAACCGGTCAGCCAGGCCAGCTTATTGTCATGCGGTGTACAATCTTCGCTTTGGTGAGCGTCGGCGCGCGGAACAATCATGCCATCCAGCCCTTGCGCTAACAGCAGGTTGCGCAGAGCGGAAAGAGGAGTTGAGTTGTGCATAGTTACCTTCAGGCCTTAACGGAACGGCGGTTCGTTGAACGTACGTAATTTACGGGAGTGCAGTCGATCGCCTTCAGCACGCAGACGATCAATTGCCCGGATACCTATTTGCAGGTGCTCGGAAATGGCACCTTCATAAAAACGGTTGGCCTGACCAGGCAGTTTGATCTCGCCGTGCAGCGGTTTATCGGAAACGCACAGCAGCGTGCCGTAAGGGACGCGGAAGCGGTAGCCCTGGGCGGCGATGGTGGCGCTTTCCATATCAATGGCCACCGCGCGACTGAGGTTAAAACGTAGCGCAGAAGCGGAATAGCGTAACTCCCAGTTGCGATCGTCGGTGGTGACGACGGTACCGGTACGCAGGCGCTGTTTCACCTCCTCGCCGGGCATGCCGCTGACTTCTTTGGTGGCGTCATACAGTGCGCGTTGTACTTCCGCAATGCTCGGAATCGGAATATCCGGCGGTAGTACGGCATCCAGCACATGGTCGTCACGCAGATAAGCGTGGGCCAGAACATAGTCGCCAATCGCCTGGCTTTCGCGCAGGCCGCCACAGTGTCCAATCATCAGCCAGACGTCAGGGCGCAGGACGGCCAGATGATCGCAAATGGTTTTGGCGTTAGACGGGCCAACGCCGATATTGACCAGCGTGATCCCCTGACCGTCGGCGGTGATTAAATGCCAGGCGGGCATCTGATGTTTCTTCCAGGCGAGATCGGAGATGGCCTCTTCCGGAGCTTCCGTTTCAGCGGTGATCCAGATCCCGCCCGCGCATGACAGCGCGATATAGGGGCTGTTCGGATCGAGGATCTGGCTGCAACCCCAGCGCACGAACTCATCGACATAGCGGGTGTAGTTGGTGAACAGCACAAATGGCTGGAAATGTTCAACCGGCGTTCCCGTGTAGTGACGCAGTCGTGCGAGCGAAAAATCTACTCGTCGGGCGTCGAAGTGCGACAGCGGGGAGAATTCCGCCGGATGATAGGTACCATCGGCTGTTTCATCGCCAATTTGTGACAACTCGGTAGTGGGGAAATGGCGCGTTAATCCGGCGCTCATTGAGCGGTCGAGCGTCAGCTCAGAACCGTCAATCACATAGGGATAAGGGATTTCATGCTGCGACGGTTCGACGGAGATATGCGCATCATAATCCTGATACAGCAGCGTGAGTTGTTCTTCAAGATAGGGACGAAAAAGCGACGGACGGGTGATCGTAGTGGTATAGCTGCCCGCATGGGTAAAACGGCCATAAGCGCGGGTTTTCGGGGGATTGGTGGCGCTGCCATCCCAGGTGACACAAAGCGATGGGTAAACAAAAAGACCATTATGGCGGGCAATTATGTCAGGGAGCGTCCCTGTTTCAATGTACTTACCAATGGCGCTACGCAGTGCTTTAACCGACTGCTCGTACAGCGCGTCCAGTTTATCCAGTGCCTGAGTTGGGGTCAGGCTGGAGCCCTTATTGTTCATGTCTGTCTCCTTGTTCCACAGATGTACTGCTCTCCCGATAGTATGTCACAGGAATATGAAACAAAAGTCAGACGTTGAGGAAGATTGTGCGAAGGCCGAATGACCTTCGCATCAGGGCTTAACTGTGCTGCTTATCCCGCATCAGCAATGCAGTGGCGGCGGAAATAAGACACCCGGCCATCAGATAAATGGCCACGCTGTGCCAGTCTCCGCCCGAGAATGTTACCAGTGCTGCAGCAATGAAAGGGGTAAAACCACCGCCAACCACACTTGCCACCTGATAGCCAACGCCTGCGCCGCTGTAGCGATAACTTGCGCCAAACAAACCGGTAAACATAGGCTGCTGTACGCAGACCACCATATCGTGCGCAATATTGGCCAACATAATCGCGAAGAACACGATCCAGAAAATAGACTGTGCTTCCAGCGCCATAAAGAACGGGAAGGCGCTCAGCGTACCGACCAGTGCACCGGTAATGTACACGCGCCGTCGACCAAAGCGGTCGGCAAGCCAGGCAAAGCAGGGGATGGTCAGACAGCTCAGTCCTCCCACTAACAAACCGATATTCAGAAACAGCTCGCGGGGTAGGCCCAGGTTCTGCGTAGAGTAATTAAGGGCAAACGCGGTGACGATATACATCGTCAGCAGTTCACATAAGCGCAAGCCGATAATTTTTAAGAATGCGCCCGGATGGCGGATTAACGCCTCGACCACCGGTAACCGCTTTTTCTCTGGTTGCGCTGCCTGTTGCTGCTGTTCGAATTCGGCTGATTCATCCATTCTGTTGCGCATCCACAACGCGCCCAAAACCAGTACGATGCTGAACAGGAACGGAATACGCCAGCCCCAGCTCAGGAACTGCTCATCGGTAGTTTGCGAGCTAATCAGTGAGACCAGACCGGTAGAAAGCAGCAGTCCGACGCCGTAACCGACCTGAACGCCACTGCTGTAGAAGGCTTTTTTATTTTTCGGCGCGCTTTCGACCGAGAGCAACGCCGCGCCGCCCCATTCGCCACCAACGGCGAATCCCTGAATGGCGCGTAGCGTCACCAGCAGCACAGGGGCCCACCAGCCAATAGTGTCAAAAGAAGGAATAATCCCTATCAGCGCAGTGGCAATCCCCATCATCCAGACGGTGAGCATCAGCATGCGTTTACGGCCAAGGCGATCGCCAAAGTGGCCGAAGATAACCCCGCCTAACGGACGGAACAAAAATCCGACGCCAAAGGTGGCAAATGCGGCAAGTGTTCCCATTGCCGGGCTAACCTGCGGGAAGAACTCGCGATTAAAGACCAGTGCGGCGGTGATGCCATAAAGCAGAAAATCATACCAGTCGACCACGGCGCCAGCGAAGCTACCAAGCGCAGCGCGTCGGGCACGATGAAGCGAAGAGACGTCCTCTTGGGGACCCGCGGAGGTGAGAGTGGAATCCATAGTTATCCTGTCTGTACTGTCTTTTAGTTATTAGTATTTGAATTGGGCTACACACATTGCAGTCGATATATTAACGACCGTTATGAGATTACCGCGACAGACGGGAAGAGAAAACGATTATCTCCCTCACCAGAGGGCTACATGAAAAATAAGATGAATGAAAAACAGAAAAGCAAAAAGCCTGCTTAGTTTCCTAAGCAGGCTTCTTAAATTTGGCTCCTCTGACTGGGATCGCCTTTGCCAGTAACTGGCTAATAAATAAGCTAAACCTGAAAGCTCTTGTTGTCAAGACCACCAGAATGACCACCAAGTGCTGAAGTGCAACAGACCATAAAATGGCCTCTCGCCAGTCGGCTATCGAGTTGGTTTCTCTGACCATGAACGCCGCATATTAATGACCTGCTCAACATCGACTAAATAGCTGCGCGGAATAGTAGATCACTTTGAGGGAACCCAGCCCGGATTGTGCGATCAGATCAATCACCAAATCAAAACAAATCACCAACCTATTGTGAAGATCTCCACACTTATTTTGCGGATGGTGGTTTGGTCGCTAACAACCCCAGCTATATCGGTCTGCTGGAAGTTTTCAGGGACATGAAGTTTGATTTTCCTGATGTTACTCATAAAGTCAGTGTATGTATCGTAATAGGTGATGCTTTGTTTCCACATTTTCACCGACTGCACTCTTTGTATCTCTTCCTGCGAGCATAACCCGGATGCACTGGCTCACGCTGAAGTACCCGATACACTCGTGCATCGGGCATGTAGAAAGGTTACTGTGTTTGAAACTCCCAGGCATCAATCTCACCGAAAGTGATCTTTTTGCGATGGTCTACCGCTTCCGAAGGTACTAAGTATAATTTGTCTTCCATTTGGAAAAAATAATAACGATTTCCAATGATGATTTTTTCTTCAGGATCTGGATATTTTTCCTTAAATATTTCATTGTCATCGTAGAAACATTTTGCAGGATAAGAGACTCGATCGATAATGAGGTCAGTGGAAGTCATGGGGGCGTTGATAGTGTGCAAATCGCGAGCTTCATAGGGGGTTATGAACAAGTAGTCGGACATCAACTCTACTCGTTGAACAAACTCATGTTCACTATCGTTATTTTTTTAAGAATATCAACTAACCCGGAATAGAGAGCGTTTTTTTCAAAGAGTGAATTACCGGTCTTTGAGAATTTTACATATTGGTAAATCAGTTCATTGATAACTCTAAACTGCGGAATGGTGACAGTGGTCTCGCTGGCTGTCACTTCGGCACCGTTATAGTTGAGCCGATGGTGAAGCATTTTATTTCTAATCTGAGAACACATTTTGTACAGCGTATGAAGGAACAAATCATCAATTGAATCTTTATCAATATTGGATTCGAGAATGAGGATTTTTTTGTTGAAGCTTTCGTTGACACAGTCAAAACGAAGATCAACATAGCTATCCAGATAATCAAAGAAAATAGGAAATAAGACAAATTTTGTGTAATTATTTTGCAAACTGCTATTCCATGAGAAAAAACCTATGCAGTTTAATGGGTATTTTGTAGTTGAGCTACCATTCGTCTTGCTGTATAAAAATCTATTGTTTGCCATATTGTTCATAAAGCAGTTACCGATAATAGCCTGAACAATGTCAAAATGTTTTTGCATCATACTGTGACTCCATGTCTGTAAAACATAAAAAAACCTTAGATAAGAGGGGAATACTTAAATTTGCGCCAATGATCCTAACATTGTGGTGTTGAGACAAAAGCAATGATTGGTCACTGATGTCCGCCATTTTACCAAGAGTGTGATAGGGGTATCGTCTTGTTAACGGGTATACAGAACGCAGAACAGCAAAAAATCCTGCTTAAGTATCCTTAAGCGGACTCTTCTTAAATACGGCTCCTTTGACTGGGATCGCCTTTGCCATTAATTGGCTGATAATTAAGCTAAATCGCAAATCCCTTTCTGTCAAGCCCCCCAAACTGACCACTTATGCTGTACATGCAATCTATCTTGAGCATACAAATCTTTTGTTAGTCAGAGTTTAAGTACACCCGTTTTAGTTCCACGGCGCTGGTCAAGGAATACCTGCGCAGCGAGCTGGTAGGCTTTGAGCATGAAGTCTTTGCGGTGCTGTTTCTGGATACGCGCCACCGGCTGATCAAGTACCGGGAGATGTTCCACGGCACCATCGACAGTGCATCGGTGTATCCGCGTGAAGTGGTCAAGGAAGCCCTGGGGCTAGTTGAGGTGCGTATGCAGGATCAGGTCATTGTGGCCGGAGCAGGCTCCGTGTCGTTTTCGGAGCAGTGGCTGATTTGACGTACCATCTACACAAAAAAGCTATCAGTCCTTATCCACCCAACGCGCCTCGCCTTTTCCAATACGGCGGATGGTGACACTCGTTCCGTTCTGTAGAGATTCAACTTCAAGCAGGCTCGGTAGTTCCGCCTGAAGCCTCTGTCTGATTGTTGTGAGCTGTGAAAAATCTGGCGTCGCGATCGACACTTGTCCATCTTGCGGATCAACTTCAATACGCAGAGGCACTGTTGAGTCTGTTGCCCATTGCATGGTCCACTCCTGCGACGCCCACCTGCCATCTACGCTTGACACAACGTCGTGCCGAAACTGCTGCCAGATTGCATGAGTCTCAAGCGTGGGCCATCCAGGAACATGGTCGAAGCCTGCTACTTCTTCCGATCGTAACCAGGTTTTCATTTCCGCGCGATTTGTGAAGCAGGGCGCGAGCTGCTCCACGGCTGTCTTGGCGGCCACCCGCGAGGGCAGTCCGGCCCGAACAAGCATGGCCATGGCGTTGGACGGTAGTCCAGCTTCCAGGCAGGCGGCAGCAGCTCCTTCGACGGGTAGTTCTGATTCGTCTCCATTGATGCGCCGATTCATCCGGATGGCTTCAATCGCCCAAACCAGGCGATAGACAAATGCGTCGTCCACGAAGCGCATTCCCTCTTGGCCGATGGCCGCTACGTCTTGCCCTCGCACCCAAGCTCCCAGCAAGTCTCTCCAGTTCGCCGGCAGTGGGTCATCTGGAACGAAGGGACGGATCGCAAGAAGCCGCTCTCCCATTCCAATGAGAGCAGCGATCAGGGCATCTGCGTCACTGGCGAGGGCGGCTGCATCGCCACGGTCAAGAAGCACAGTCAGCTCGACAGCCAACGCGTCGATGGCAAGGCCCGATTCTAGGCCCACTCCCATCGCGAACTGACCTTTGCGTTGCTCGACCGTTGTTTTGTTCCAAATGAGCTGTGCTCTACTGAGGAGAATCCACACTTGCTTCTGCTTTTCGACGCCGTCAAGGTGAGCGATTTGCCTTGCCCAAAGTGAACCCGCAAGGGCTTCATCGAGCAGCCTTGGTAGATCCGCACTTTGCGCGTCAAGCGCTTCGACGAGCCCAAGGACGGTTGTATCCAACCGCTCGATGAGGCTCTCCATTGAGTCTGACTCCATCTCACCATCTACAGCGTCCGGGAACCAAGCATCTTGCGTGCTAGACAGGTAGTCCATGGCATCCCCACGCGCAAAAACACCCGACGTCGAGAGGCGACGTATGACCTCGTTTACCACGACAATGATGCCGCTTGAAAGTGACCGAGTCTTGGCCGACGTGACCAACTCTCTCCATCGCTGGTGGCGCCAATTTTCTGGCTGATGCATTACGTGGATCACGAGTCCTTCGAGATCCACGAATGCGCGCCCGGCGCGGCCCGCAACGTTGGCAAACTCCTCACCCGTGATCAGAGTGCCCGCCCTGTACAGATTTGGGATCAGGAGTACCGCTGCATTGAGGTTCAGTCCCTGCGCCAAGGTGGGTGATGCCACGGTAACGCGTAGAACGCCTGCGGCAAGTAGTGTCTCCACTTCCCGCAGGAAGGGGCCGGGAAGACGACCATGATGAATCGCAACGCCGATGGCCAGACAGCGTACTGCAGGATGTTCGGCGCCTAGCCACTCCCTACCTACGGACATGGCACGTTCAACCTCTTGGGCGTTGGCAAGCAGAGATGGCAGAAAGCCTCGTCGCTGCAGGTCCAGGGCAGTCTCGGCAAATCCTTCAACATGATCTCGTTGGGTGCAAAATACGAGAGCTCTCTTTCCTTGCTCAGAGAACTTCCATGCCGCTGCGAGAGTTAGCTCCTTGTTGTCCTTTGGAAACGCCTTTCGACGAGGGCGAATGGGTGGGACCTCTGGCACAAAGTGTCGAATGAAAGGGCCATCTGGCTCAAGGTCGAAGCTCAGCCGCGCAGAATTTCCGAGCCAAGACAGAGTGCCAAAGCGCTGACGCGTAGGGCGCCAACTGGACTGGATCGGATCGCCAGGCGCATCACTGCGAATCCACGCAGTCAGATCGTTGAGCTGATCGCC
Source organism: Citrobacter sp. 506 (assembly GCF_050434985.1). Taxonomy (NCBI): domain Bacteria; kingdom Pseudomonadati; phylum Pseudomonadota; class Gammaproteobacteria; order Enterobacterales; family Enterobacteriaceae; genus Citrobacter; species Citrobacter sp. 506. Next base: position 1,118,961 of record NZ_JBNDJN010000001.1, on the reverse strand, counting down.
TGCCGGTAGAATTGCCGAAAGACAAACGATCCGTCGGTCGCCATGGTCAGTGCGCCGCAGCAACCGTTGCACCAGATTCTCATAGCGGATCTCGCGTTCACTTGGGCCAATCAGATGTCCTTCGTCTAGGACGATCAAGCCGACATCATTGATGATGTCGGGGTCGTTCCGCAAAGCAAAATCCAACTTTTCTGGGGTGGCTATGACGATGTTCTGTTCCCGCAGCGCATCCTCGTCATTTCCTGCTACACCGCTGCTTCCATACAGCGACGAGACAGAAAATCCAAGAGGTGTGAATGTCTTGCGGAAGGAGCGCTCGGTCTGAGCGGACAGAGCCCTGAGTGGTGTGACTATCAAAACGCGTTTACCACACGCCAGGGCCATCAACACAGCGATCTCTGCAATCCGTGTCTTGCCCGCGCTCGTGGGGAGCGCGACCACTAGGTCGTCGGAGACATCGACGGCTCGCTGTGCCGCCAGAAGTTGAGAAGGCCACAATTCGACCTCAGATGACCTCCTGCAGTACAACTCAGAGACAAAAAGCTTCCGAAGTTGTGCGTAGTCTTGCGAGCCAAGTGGCCCTTCGGAGGGCAGAACCTTGTGCAGACTGCTTGCCCAAAGATCATCTATCAGGTTCACGGTGATTCGAAGAATCCACCAGAGTGACACCGCGCTGGCCGCTCCGGTCAACGAAATCGCCCGTCTCAGCAGGTTGCGAGCTTCTACAACGAGGGACTCTTGGCCGGTTTGCAGGGCAAACTCAAAGAACACCAATGCTCTGAACATTGTCGACGTCGCTACACGCGAAACGATATCGTCGGGGTCAAGCGCTCCCTCGGCCGCAGCTCTGGCGATTCCCTCATCTCGGTTCGCTGGGCTGCTAAGCCAATCCCTCGCACGTTGAACCAGGCCTTGAAGATCACGCACGATTAGGAGCGCGAGCGCATCCTCGGCAGGCGAACGATTCTGATCGGCCTGTAATTGCGACAGAAGCGAAAATGCCAGCGCAGAGTAGTTGGCCAAGTGATAGGAAGCAGCCCCCATTGTTCGATAGAACCCTCGAGATGCGTCGGCCTGTGACCCGTTCTGAACCAATGCCTCAAAAGCCCCACCTGCCTGTACGAAGCCTTTTCGCCAAGTCACTGCATCGCCTCCAAGCTCGCGTAGCGCCAAGGAAACACGTAGTACTGAGAAGCCATAGTCCGCAAGATCGGAGTCGAGCCCTTCGCTGAAGGCTGGAGCGTCTGGTGGCAAGTTTCCTTCATGGCGAATAAGAGCCCTTGCTTGACCCCGGGCCTGCAGGCGACCTCGATATCCGTCTTGTGTGATGTCGAGCAGGAATGCAGTCAATTCTTCAATCGTTTCCAAGTGCCAGAGCCCTCTCGTAGCAGGCCAGAATGAAGGCCTGATGGTCTTCTATGCGCAAATTTGCAGAAAGATGGGGACGAACCAGATCCGCCGCTGCGAGATCGTCGTACAGTGCCTGAGGCGTGGCGTTGCCCGACAAGGTGAACAGCATGTGACTGGTTCGCCCTTGGGGCGCAGCTCGACTGGCGACTTCATTACGAATCCGTCTACCTATCTGCCGTCGTTCGCCTTCACCCTCCATGAGTCGATCCGCGACGAAGAGAAGGGATGTTGCCGTAGGTCTGCCATCGTCTCTGGACAGTGCTTTTCGCGCCTCAGAGATGGTGGCGTTGGCAAGGTTTGCACGACTCTTAGACTCGCCTTTTAAGTAGTGCAAATTTTGTTGGTCATCGAGCTTTAGACCGACGAAATCGTCGCCGCGCAGCGCCATCTCTCGACCATCCTTGTATCGCAGGCGACGGATCGGAACCTCGAATTCAAGATGTTCTTCGACCAACTCGGACGCGAGGATCTCGCCAAGCTCTCCCGAACGTGCTCGGGTGGAGCGCGGCATGCGCTCAGCCAAAATTGCAGCCGCGCCTGGATATCCCAACTCACGGACGTCTTCAGCTATTTCGTCCAAATTGTCGTAGTGAGCTCGGATCCGAGTAGTTAGGGTAGCTTCGATAGCAGCCCTTCCTCCATCGCGTTCGGACAAGCGCCATAGCTGCTTGTTGTCTTGCTCTTGGATAGTTATGTCGCACCAACGTGGATATAGCATTCAAAAGCTCCGTATTCTTATGCCAGGTCTTTCTGAGAGAGGTGGATTAAACCCTCAGTGCGACGGCCGCAAGCTGCAATTTTCTTCCAACCCAAAAGTTGCCTCACGTCATCACTTTAAGTTCTTCGACGTTACCCCGGCTTCAGCCTCGCGGAGAATACTAATGATCTGTTGGTTGGAAAAACGCTTCTTCATGGGGATGCCCTCATGTGGCTTATGAAGACATTACTAACATCGGGGTGTACTAATCAACGGGGAGCAGGTCACCACTCATAAAATATTTTTCAGAATCTTGGGTGTTGACAGTAGTAAATTGATTGGATTTCAGTTAGAAAATATTATCGATAAATTAACGGAGTGACGGGATGAGTAACGCGCATGAGGCCAGCGCGTCGGCCACTGGCTATCTGTATCAGTGTCGCTACGCATTGCTAAAAGGACTGGAAGCTACTCTGGATTCACCAGAGTTCAGGATTTCAATTGAAAAGTTTGATGATATAGCTTTTGAGGCAAACGGCTTACCGATTCATCTTATCCAGACCAAACATCATAAAGCCAAAACTGGAAAGCTGACTGACAGCAGCGCTGACCTTTGGAAAACGCTACTCATCTGGATAAAAAGTGTAGCCACCGATAGTGGCGGTTTCTCAAGAACTCGTCACTTCCTAATAACAACTGGTTTGGCACCTTCGAATTCGGCATCTTTTCTATTACGAACAGAAAGTCGTAACGAGGCTCAAGCCGATTTTTTGTTACTCACGACTGCAAACAGTTCAAATAACCGCGCGCTACAAGAAGCTTTCAACGCCTATAAGCTCTTACCGGAGGAGGCTCGATTTGCTCTGTTAAGATCAATATATGTACTTGATAGATCTCCTTCGATTACTGATGTTAAAGAAGATATTTACCGGCAGTTGCACCGTGCTGTAGGAAGACAGCATATCGAAATTTTCACCGAGCGTTTAGAAGGCTGGTGGTTCGACCAAGTGATACGTATGCTCAGCGGCAATGAGGTGGGCAGCATCCCAGTGCTGGCTATTGAATCCCGCATTGATGAACTGCGAGAGGAGTTTCGACGTTCCTCATTACCTGTAGATTTTCGGTCATTTTCTCCTCCTCAAGAAGTGATCGCTCAGCTAGATAGTCGACCCTTTGTCAATCAATTGCGTAAGATAAATCTCGGTTCGGCCCGTATTGAGTATGCCATCCGTGATTATTACCGAGCTTCAGAGCAACGCTCAAAATGGGTAAGAGAAGAATTATTGCTTAATGATGAGCTTAAAACGTTCGAGCAAGACCTGATAGAGGCTTGGCAACCACGATTCGCCGCACAGAAAGACGATTTATTACCTGATAGTGATGAGTCCGATCGTATACGTTCTGGAAAGGACCTGTTCACATGGGCAGAACAGCAGGCATGTTTTCCTCTCCGCAGCCTACGAGAGCGGTTTCTTACCCACGGAAGCTACCATATTTTGGCTAACCGATACGCAGTGGGGTGGCACCCTGACTTCATGCAGAATAATAGTGATGAACAGAAAGGAGAGGATTGATGATGGAGCCTTGGTCTTCCCGTCCCATCGAGGAGAGCTACCTCTTCAACCCAGCTTTCTGCGTATTGCTTATAGCCAATACATCGTCAGAATTCAATAAAAAGACCGGTTGCTCTTTACCCTTTGCACTAGCCTTTATAATCCTTCCGATAATTCTTCATCAGAAAACACGCAAGGCTCTGCCTGCTACAACCGTAACGTCACTAATGGCATGGTGCCAGGACAACCGAGATACGATGATTAATTTCCCCGACAGAGTCAGGCGGCTAAACGGTATTACCCGTGAGAGCATATTATTTGGCACAAGGCAAAGCGCTCTTTGCTTGGATGAAAATGGTGACTTAAAGAAAGGAGCTAAACTGCTCTCACCTTCAGAAAAACGAACGCCGCTGTTTACTCAGGAAGCCGGAGAATGCATTGAGCGTGCGGCATTTCTGGGGCGTTGGCTCGCAGCAGCTGGTACAACAGCGACTATTTATGCTGCATGGGGGATAGCGCCATGAGTCTTCAGATAGCCAGCCTTGTGATTTACAACCACGGGGGAGAACGTCGTGAAATCACCCTTCATCCCGGTCAACTGAACATCTTGACCGGCGCATCCAAAACGGGTAAATCAGCAATAATTGATATTATTGATTACGTTACCGGGCGAAGCGAATGTTACGTAGCCGATGGCGTTATCCGCAAATGTACACAATGGTATGGGATCCTTTTTCAACTGAATGATAGCCAAATCTTTATCGCGCGACGCAATCCAGATGCCGGTACACAGTCTCACGGCGACATCTATATTGCCCGCGGGAGCTCCCTGTCGATTCCCGATGGCGCAACTCTCCACAAAAACACTACAGTCAACGCTGTGGAGAAATTTCTGGGAACGGCAATCGGCATTAATGAAAACGAACACCGTCCCCCGAGTCCTACGCGACCCTCTCTGGAGGCAAATTTCCGCCACTCGCTTCTTTTTTGTTTCCAGGATCAGAACGATATTGATAACAAACAGCGTCTGTTTCATCGCCAAGATGATGGTTTTATAGCGCAGGCTATCCGGGACACCTTTCCTTATTTTCTTGGCGCAATGGATGAAGAGCGGCTCTTACAGCAAGCCCAATTGGACGATGCGCGAAAACTACTGCGTCAGCTTGAAAGGTTGGTACGGGAAGCTGAATCGCTGGATGACGCCACATTTCCGCGTGCAAAAGCTCTTCTTGAAGAAGCTAAAATGGCAGGGCTTACCGACGATCGAACCGTAGTTGTAAACTATGAGGCCTGCATGACTCTGCTCCAAAGCTTGAGCGAGCGAGGAGTATTTTCAGATGCAGTTGTAGTAAGTGATCATGATGACATATTGATGCGACTGCGCTCAGAACGTCAAGGGATGCGTACTGAGCTTGAGAGACTGAATAGCGAGATTCGTGAAACGCGGGCGTTTACCTCAGAATCAACCGGCTATGAGCGAGAGGCGCGGGAGCAGCGTGCAAGACTCAGCGTAGTGAATTTGATAAAGTCCTCAGAGGTATCGCAGCTTTGTCCTCTTTGCGAAAGTCACCTCGAAAACGTTCCTCCTTCTGTTGCTCAACTCAACCATTCACTCAGTGAATTGAGCCGACAACTTGAGGCGGTAGAAGCAGAAAATCCAAGGCTCCAGAAGCGCTTAGCAGCCCTCCAAATACAGGAAAATACTCTCCTCAATAATCTTCGAGAGAATCAGAAAAAAATCAGTGATTGCATCCAACAAGCTGAATATCTGCGAGTACAGCAGGAAAACTTTATGCTGCAGGCGCGGACTCTGGGGAAAATCGCACAGTATCTTGAAACTGTCAGCGATGCAGAGCAGTATTCGGGTCTTCGCACCCGGTTAGAAAATCAGCAATTGACTGTAAGTTTCCTTGAAAAAAAATTGGATCCGACTGCTGTACGAGAGAAACTTGCGGCCTTCCTCAATATAATCGGCCGTTATATGACTGAATATTCGGAACTTCTCGATCTAGAACATCAGGGAAGCAACCTGCGTCTAGATATTCGCAAACTCACCGTTGTGGCAGATACCTTGGACGGACCGGTACCACTTTTCCGTATGGGCAGCGGGGAAAATTGGGTCGGCTACCATATTTTGGCTCATCTGGCCCTTCATCGCTGGTTCCGTCAAAAAAAACGCCCCGTGCCAGGATTTCTAATTCTCGACCAGCCATCGCAGGCGCATTATCCACCTGAAAAAGATAATGATGGGTCTATTGACGCTCTGAAGAATGAAGATCAGAACGCTGTAAATCGGCTGTTCAGCCTAATCAACCACGCTGCTAAAACGCTCGCCCCTGATTTACAGATAATAGTTATGGACCATGCAGACCTTAAAGATGACTGGTTTCAGGCTGCAGTCTCTGATCGCTGGCGTAATGGCGTAAAACTTATTCCAACAAGCTGGATAACACCCCAGAAATAATGGCAAGACGCAAATTTGAGCCTACAGCGCACTTATTTCTGAGTGTAAGAACACTGTGCTATGTTGGCGGGGATAGCTACTATCCGGTGACTGAAGTAATGAAGGTTTAACTGGAACAACGACGTCTAGGCAGGCGAAAGATTTGTAAGTAGGTCTGGAGAAGATAAGGTTTGGCTCTGCATGAGAATGTGAACGCTGGAACATAAATCCAATTGAGGCATTAACTATAACTTGCTGCAGTGCTGTGCCAAAGCAATAAATTTAGTAAAAATATGATGGCTAGATTTGATAGGTTGATTTATAGGGGTTGTTATGTGTTTTGCAAATTTAAAGATACTCAACTTTCGTGATTTTGAGACAGTTAATATCCCTCTGACGGGCAACATAGTCTTGTTGGGCGAGAACCTCGTCGGTAAGAGTAATCTTCCATTAGCGATTCGCCTGTTCAACCTTATGATAGATAGATATTAATGGTGTGATTTATAAGGGAATGTACAATCATGAAAATGTGCCAAATACTAACAGGAGTTTTATGATGATTGATAGATTAGAACTTACAAAAAACATTCAATTCTATAACTTAATAATACCAGAAGACAATCGAAACAGAACAATAACAGACGTTGAAATAACTAATATTTTGGATGCTGCAGATGACAATATTGAACCTGGTAGTGATTACCTATTAGAGGAATTTAGAATTGAAAAAAGATTAATTGAAAATGATATCCCGTATAAATATTCATTGCGAATCTTCCCAACACTCAAGCCAGTGTATTTTATTGGGGAGATCGAGGGCGGAGAGAACTACCAAGATAAAATTTATGCTTTTATATTAATTCTTGAGTTTGATAATAGTGTGGCAATAATAAAGAAAAGCTGTGCAAATATTTCAGATGATATTGAAAGAAGTTTTAATTTAGTATCGAGTAATTTATTGGCTAGCACCTTTAATGATTCTGATGTTTTATTCCAAAAAATATCCACAAGAACAATAACTAATTCAGATAAGGCAATCAGAAATAGATCTGCAGAATCAGCAGATCTTAAAGGTTCTTACTCTACTCATGCTGCTGGCAGGTCAATACCTTACTACTTAAAACTTAGGCAAGGTGCAATAATTAAGACAATCTCTGGTTCAGGACGATTGGTAGAGGCGTCACAGAGAGTTAATTTCGATGAAATTGCGACATGGTCTTATAATCAACTTTGTCTGATAAGGCAAGGTGGAGGGGTTAAGGACTTCCTCAATTCTTTTGCAAAACAAAAAGATTTAAGTGAGGTTTTAAGCTCTACTGTGCCAAGTGCCTTATTAATAGAAAGTACTTCATTATATGAAAAGTTACAATCGGAAGGCGCCATACTAAAATACAAATTGCCTGATGGATCCGATTGCATTCTAAATGAAATACAAGTAAATCGGTTGCTTCATAAACTTGAAAAAGTTTATGAAATAAAACCTGACTTGACTATTCAAGTGCCGCTTGGTAAGGCTAAGGTACGAAAAAACAACAAAACACTAACGATTGACTCTACTGTTCTAAAAAAAATAAAAGTTTCGTACAACTCTAAAGATATAACTTTGCAAAGTTTTATCTTTAAAAATGGTTTCTACAGCATTACGTTTACTGACCCATGCTATATGTATTTTATGGGTAATTGTTTCGAAGACTCTTCAGGCATATCGGAAATCAATAGCATATTAGAAATGCTTGTCCCTAAAGCTAATATAAAAAACGTTTTAAGTGAGAAAGGTTTGCTTTTAAAAGGAATGGATAAGTTCTCTAATGATTCCATGTTTGATGTGGTGGAAAACATTCATAGTGGGGATGATTACATTTTTTGCGATGACTTAGGGAATGAATGGGCAGACCATATCACATTTAATAAAGCGGATTCATGCATTTGTTTCATTCATTCAAAGCATGGTGACAAAAGCACATCAGCAAGTAAACTTCATGACGTTGTTGGTCAGGGTATAAAAAATCTTGGATATATGTATTTTAACACTGCTGATTTTACTGTTAAATTAAAAACAAAATTTAATAAAAACTATACTGGAGTTTACAATAAAAAGTCAGTGTCAACCAAGATAAAAAAGGTAAGAAAAGGTGACACTAAAAACATTAAAAAATACCTTGACGACCTTTTTAAGGATGTTAAATTGCATAGAAAATGCATTCTTAGCTGTTCATTTTTATCCAAAAAAGAGATAGAACGCGAGTTCATTAATTTGCGAAGAAAAAAACCGGTTAAGCCTCATGTGATTCAACTGCTATGGATCTTGTCTTCTTTTTCTCATGCTGTAAAAGAGGCTAATGCTGTTCCAATTATTTATTGCGATAACTAGAAAACATTTTGAGAGGGGTAGAAAACCTCTCAAAACAATACCGATGAATATTCCTAATTTATACTATCGATTGGAGGTTTGGAATTTGTTTGAAAGGTGCATCAAACTCTATGTATCCAATCTCAATAGATTAAATTTCAAGCTCTATACAGCATGCTTTATTTAGAAGGAGACAATTGATACTACTCTTTTGATCAGGTATCAATCGCAGAGCTATGAGAATAAATAATAAAAAACTCATAAGCTGAATTGATGAGCTTTAAGTTACGCGCCAACAGGAAGGCAACTGATCCTATAGGATAATCCCTTGAAAAGTCAGCACTTGAATATGTGGGATTTTATCATGACCTTAAATAAGGCTGAGGCCAGAAATACGCGGGCTCCCGGCATCAGAGCGCCTAGCTGCCAGGCAATCCCCGAGCAAACCGCAGTTGGCTTCGCTGCATAAGTGGTTGATAGAGAAAAGCGCGACACTGTCGTAGAAATCCCGGTTGGGGGTGGCGTTCGCTTATGCGTTCAATCAGTGGGGTGCTCTGTGTTATTACTGCGATGACGGGCCGGTGGAACCTGATAATGATGATGCGGAGCGGGCGCTGAGAGAGGTCTGTCTGGGGAAAAGAATTATATATTCTTCGGTAGTGACAATGGCGGTGAGCGCGGCGCACTGCTTTATGGGCTGATAGGCACGTGCAAACTCAATGTATTGACCCTGAGGCTTATCTGCACCATATCCTGGCGTACTGCCGAAGGCGTCTACAAATAAAGTGGCCGAATTGCTGCCATGGAACGTGGTTCTCACCGATAAATAACCGTCAATACGGCGTTCACTTAACGCTTATCGATATAGTCATTCCATTTTTCTTCAAGAGATATACCCTTGTGGCGTAGCTTTATGCCTAGTGTGTACTCTCTAACGTCCGCTTTCGTTAAAGATGAGTGTCAGACTTGAATGTGTTCTACCTCAGAACACTGCTACATCAGGTCTGAAGTTATACAGTGAAATTCATTTTCTAAATCACAACCTTCAACCCATTTCACCGCTGCGAACCAAGGGGCGCTACGCCCGGCTATGTAGGTCATATCTTTTCCTTCCGTGTGCTTTTCGTTCCCGTATCAGCTTCCGGCTAATCGTTTCCCAACACAACCCGTCCCGCAAGGGTAAATAGCACGCATTCTGCGCCCTTGCGGGCCGGAACGATGTCGGGAAAGCGAACCGTCAGGCGATTCGAAGACGAAAATCACACCACTGACGGAGAAAAAATCATGACTATTTCCCTGCATACCCAGGCTAGCGCCCCTAACACCGCAGCAGCGACCAGCGTATCCCCGCTGGACCCGTCAGGCTCCTCAAAAACGAAATTTTCCAAAACCAAAACTGATATTTATCAGACCGTCACTGACAGCATCATTGCGGCACTGGAAACTGGTGTTAAACCCTGGGCGTGTCCGTGGCAGCGTACCCCTGGTATGTCGGGTTTACCGTCCAATTACGCAACTGGTATGGGTTACAGTGGAATGAATATCATGTTGTTGTGGTGCAGTGCGTCAGAACAGGGATTCAATGATTCGCGTTGGATGACCTACAAACAGGCAAAAACGGAAGGCGGGCAGGTACGTAAGGGAGAACACGGCACAACAGCTATTTTCTATACCATGTTGGAAAGGGAAAATAACGAAGGAGAAACTGACTATATCCCGATGCTGAAAACTTTTACCGTGTTTAATGTTGGGCAAATTGACGGTTTGCCTCTGAGTGACAAAGCAGTTTGCCCGGCAGAGACCTTTGAGTCGTTACCGCGTGCGGAAGCGCTTTTCCGTAACAGTGGTGCAACCATCATTGAGAAGGGACAAAACGCCTTTTTCGCACCGTCAACCGATGAAATCCATTTACCGGAACGTCGTCTTTTTAGCGATGCTGCCAATTTCTACGCTACGGGCCTGCATGAGCTGGTTCACTGGAGCGGGGCCAAAAGTCGGCTGAACCGAGAAATGAGAGGGAAGTTTGGCAGTGAGGATTATGCTTTTGAGGAGTTGATCGCCGAACTGGGAAGCGCGTTCCTGATGGCGGACCTGGGGATTGTCGGAGAGGTTCAGCATGAAAGTTATATTGCTTCCTGGCTGAAAGCACTGAAGAACGACAAACGCTATATTTTCAAGGCCGCCAGCGCGGCATCGAAAGCGCATCGTTATTTAATTGATAAAATCTGAGCAGGAAGTGGCCGCAAAGGAATGCGGCTTTGTGTGCAGGGATAGGCTTGACCAGTAACGCTGTAGAGACATGAGTGAGGCGGAGCGCAGCCAGGCGAGCACCGAACAGTCATGTCACTACAGTGGAATAAAGCAAGCCACACGGATAGGACTGAACGGGCAGCTATTCTCTGTTATCAGTAACTGCCTGGAGCGTCTGCAGCCGCTGCTCCAGGCAATCTAGTCTTTCTTCGAGGCCATGACTTTGCTGCTCAATATCTTCCAGCGTTTCTGACAGAAGATCACGTAGCAGCACAAAATTTGCGTGCAGGGCATATACAAAATCGTTGCCGCGTTCCAATAATGCTTCGCGCGGTATGTCCCGCAATGCGGAATGCGTCATCCATGTGACCAGCGCTTTTGCGCTCATTTCGGTTAGTACGTCCGAAAGTCGGTCAGTTTCTCTGTTCATTCTGGACTCCTGTCTATTCTGATGATGGGGGAGTATTTCGGTAGGGCATTACTTCTGGTCGTTGCACTGCTGGTGGGCTGGTTGGGGCAGTTGGTGAAACAGAACAACTATATGAAGTTGCCTAAATCCAGCCGTTGCAACTCGTCGAGCGTGTAGATGCGGAAGACATTTCGGTGGCGGGTTTCCAGCGGGATGTGCTGGTGGTTAACGATGACGTGCCGGATGCTGTCAAACAACCGTTCAAGACCGCGCTTTTTCTGCGGATCCGGCACGATATAGAAAACGTAAATCCAGTCTTTACGGGTCCGGGCCAGTAAATGGCTGGCGATGATCGACTGATAACGGGCTTTAGTTTTTAGGCGGCGCTCGGTCTCTATGGCGATCACGGTGCCGCCGGGAAAGGTGATCAGCCCATCCGGCCGGTGACTGACCTGGTAACGACTGAGGAAGGTTGTGCGATCGCCGTTGATCCACCCGGATGCGCCTTTTTGCTCAAGGGTGATCCGGGCGACCTGATTATCGAGGTGATGCTCCAGCGTCCAGCCGGTAACTTTTGACGGCTCAAACCGCGCCGGGAAAAGTGCATCGTCGGGTGTTAACACAACGGCTATCCCGTCACTGGTAATGCCCCACAATGAAATTTTCATCGTGCGTGATACCAGGACGTGCTTTTGTATTAACCCCATGCCCTCGACTTTTGAAAGCAGGGAATACAGCGATTTATGATCCCTGAAGCCGAAGAGAAGCATCAGTGTTTTAAAGTCACTGTACGTCTCTTCTTTCAGGAAATTCAGCAGTTTTTGTATTTTTTCGCGGTGTCGCGTCTGGCGTTCGCGGTATGCGGTGATCAGCATCATTCCCCCCTTTAAAAATCCAGCAATGACGGGTTATCCTCTTTATCGGCAATCGGTGTTGTTGTATCTTTTTCGTCCGTATCAAAAAAAAGATCAGGCCGAGTTTTGGTGATATCCGGCGTTGATGACGGTCGGGGGGAGGTTTCCTCCTCGTTAAAATCCAGGGTGATGTTTACCGTTGCGGCGCTGGCGGCAATCGCGGGCGACACTGCACTGATCTCCAGTTCGCGTTTTTTCACCCTGATGGGCGAAATCAGCGAAGCAGCCGGGAGTGCTTTTGTCGTAAAGATGAAGCTGACAAAATCGGGTAGGTTCAAGATCATATTGCTGTCGGTAAAGAAACGCTCGGCCTGCCTGATGGTGCGTTCATCGTCGATAGTCTCTGTCAGCACGGCATCGGTTTTCGCTTTGCGGACCTCATCATCGACTAATATGGTGCCTGACATCCTGGCTACCCATTCCGCGGTGTCCGGGTCCATGACACGGTAAACCAGTTTGAATTTGGCGTTCTCAACCACCGCACCGACAACGGCGTCACCTTTCAAATCTGCCGGACAATCTTTTAAATCGGCAATCGACTGATGGTCCATAATAATATGCACGCCTTTATCGCGTGCCGCGCCTAAACCTTCCAGCGCGGGCCTGGATAAATGGTATTTCAGTTCCGAAAGATAAATAGCAATGGGGCGGGGCACGTCTTTCACTCGCTCACGCCTTTCTGCCAGCTGGTACAGGCGAACCAGCAGCATGCGCTGCGCGGTAATGATTTTGCTGTTGCGCATTGAACCAATCACATAACAGCAACCACCTTCCTCAAATATCGTATTAAGCGAAAATCCGGTGGGGGCATTAATGGCATTGAGTAAGGCCAGCTCTTCAATTTTCCCGAAAAAGGCTTTTATCTTATCTGCAATGCCCTGAACGTAGTCTCCGCTATACACATCCCGAATGGTTGAGGCAGTATTACGGGTGACAAACTGCGCGGCTATCCGGGCCGCTTTCCGGTCATCAATGCGATAAAAGTCCGACTCCTGACCTTTCTCTGCCAGACTGAAACCAGCAACAAAAAGCTCTTCCAGTTCATCGGCGGTGATCTCTTCAATCAGGTTTAACTGGTATGCCTGTTTCCTCAGGTCAATTAAGGCAAAGGGCTTCCCTGCATCTTCACAGGCTTTTCGGTAAAGGTGTGGTGCCCATTCATCATCCTTGGGGTCCATAACAAATACGCCTTCACCGGCCAGAATACTTTGGTAAAGTAATATCCCGGTGGCAACGCCTTTACCGGCGCCGGTGGTGCCGATGATATCCGCGTGTTGTTTTTGCCAGTCTTTTAACGGCAGGTACATCGGCTGAATATCGCGGTCCATGCCAATAAATAACCCTTTGTTCAGGTCGATATAATCCAGCGGGTCATAATGCAATGTTTCCGGCAGCAGGGATTTCACAGTACGGACATCGGTGCGTAATTCCCGTTCAAGCGTGGTTTTCCTGACGAGGCGTTTCTTTATTTTATCTAATTCAGGGGTTAATACCCTGCGCAGCAGAATATGGAAAATAAAACCTGTTACGGTAAAGGTAATCAGCACCGGCCATGCCAGAACGGGAATGCTGGCGATAACACGGCCCCGATAAAGCCACTGGAAAATCCAGATAAGTACCGGCCCCATCGTACCGCAAAGAAAACAGACTATGGAGAAAGCAATAATCAGCTTTTGCCACAACGGGGCTTTTTGCCGTTCATCGCTTTTCATCGACGCGAAAAACGGCATCGTCAGCCCCGATAACAGCGCTAGCATCAGCTGATGCTGTTGCATAAAAGCAATGAAGCTCAGCGCGCCATTCACTATCGGCGACAGTGAAACGGCCAGCTTATTCAAAATCACGATGCCTCCTTCGTCAGCAGTTCGCCCCATGACATCGCCCCATCAGTTCGCCCCACGGTGTTGGGCGAAAAGGCGGGGCGAGCGTATGGGGTAAAGAAGGTGGCCGCGTTGCGGCCATGTGCAGGGAAGCATGCTTTCCTGCACGAAACGGCGTGCACCAGTACATGCGGGCTGGACGCCCTTATGGCCTGTCACATGGGGGTAATGTCGCGGCTGGACGCCGTGCCAAAACCCCCAACGTCAACGGCGGCACACCGTCGCCCGCTACGCGCGACCACCCCCTTTAAGACGGTCGCTTTCGCCTTTTTCTTCCCTTTACTCGTTCCTCGTAGCGGGAATAAAAGGGAAGCTGACCTTTAAAGAGGGTGGTCGCGCCACGCTACCGGCTTTTGGCCGGAGACTTATCTGCGACGGTGTGCGGGGCGATGCCCCCCAAATAAACCGCTGTCGTGGGCGACAGCTTTTCGCTCGCTGGGGCGGCGAAATTTATCCGGCTCCCCCGGCCTGCAAAATCCGCGTGGGCGCGGCTGTTTGCAGGTGAGGCGCGGTGCCTGAATTATTTTCGCTCCTTAACCCGCGAAAATATTTCTGTCCGCTGCCTCATTTTTACGGCCCCTGTTTCTTCGCTCCTTAATCCGCGAAAAACAGAAGCCATAAAAACCTGAAAACCGTCACGCTCTCCGCCCGTCTCGCCAGTATTAACCACGAACGCGGCCATATTTACTGATGACCTGACTGATAGCCGCCGGGTCTGCCGAAACACATTCAAGTAAAAACGATTTTCTGGCATCGGCCGTATGGTCAGGAAGAAAACCGTGTTTATTCTCTTTCACGATATTAAAGAATGCCCGTTCAGCGGAATGACATTCACTGCTGCCGCTGTTTCCCGTTGTTTTACCGTACATGCATAAAACCACTTCGCAGGCTTCAGCGGTCGTTGCGGATGTTGAACATGACGCCATAACGCCGAGAAATAATAAGGAGAGTATGACTTTCTTCATTTCAGTCACCGGTATGATTAATGAAAGGTTGCGTATTTAGGGTAATGTTATTTGCCAGAGTTATTGTCTGAATGCCTCTTTCATGCTTTTTAAATGAACTGGCTTAAAGTAAATATCACTCATCCGGCGCACATCGCCGTGTATGTCAATACTGACGATGACATCAATGCTTTTAAGTACCTTGCGTAACAGCACATCAAAAGGAATATTCCGGCAGTCGGGGTTTTCATAGCAGCGGTCAATGATCCCTTCAATACATTCTTCCGGGCTGCCTGCATGCAGGGAGGTGATTAATCCCTCATGCCCGGAACCAATAATTTTAAGCGCGTCCCATGCCTCCCGCCCACGAATTTCCGCCAGTAATATCCGGTCAGGGTTCATCCGATAATTAGCACGGATCAGCCTGCCGGGGGTGACAATGGCATTATCCCCGCCATCCGCCGGGTAAAAAAGATGCACATAATTGGCGTGGTGATAAAAATGGATTTCGGGATTATCTTCGATTGTGGTCAGCCGAAGATGCAGTGGAATATAATGCAGCAGCGTTTTCATATAGGTGGTTTTACCGGAGCCGGTTTCACCCACAATAAAAATCGTTTTGCCATATTCCACGGCCTTTTCCATAAAACGGGGGATATTCCCGCTGTGATATAACTGAACCAGTGCATCATCCTGGCTTTCCGTTCTCTCCTGACCAGCCACACGCTGATAAAATCCTGCATCAATCCATGACTGATGTGTTTTCTGCTCAAACGAAGGCTTGCGCAGCGTAATGGATACCGTATTACGCTCACAGGCCGGGGGAATAATCGCCTGAATACGTTCGCCGGATCTTAATGTTGCAGAAAGGATGGGTGATGTATCGTCAATATTGTCGTCTTGCCAGGATGCCAGCGCCCTGGCAAAGGCATGACACTGACGCAGCGTGATCGGGGATGCCTGTTTATGCCAATTCCCCCGGATTTTCGTATGCAGTTCGCCCGGTCGGTTAACGGCAATTTCTGTCAGGCCATCCTGCGCAAGAAAATCACCAAAGAGCCGGTTTTTCATAAAGTCCAGTGACAGGTTTTCAGCGTTCATACCATTTCTTTTTCAGCCGTAGTTGATAAACAGAGGAAAAATCAATATCCGTGCCGGTCATGATGCCGATCACATCGCCCTGGTTCAGGTACATCGTGGGCGGGATACTGATGCTGTTTTCCAGCGTCGTTTTCGCCATTTCCGCCGTGGCGGCGCGGGTATTTTCGGTATAGTCGGTATTGCGGTCTTTACCCGGCGCGGCATCTGATGCCGCTGCTGCCACGTCCTGTACGGTACTCAGCATCAGGGCGTTGCCGAAACGCTCCCAGAAATGGCTGTCGATCCAGCCCGTGATCCCCGCCTCGCCAAGCGGGCCGGTGGCCTGCGTATCGGTGAGCGGGATTTGCAGGCTGCCGGGCTCCGGCGTGCGCAACTCCGTCCACAGTACAAACATCCGGCTGCGCCCGTGTTGCAGTGCCCCGGTGCGGTAGATACCACGGGCAACTGTTCCCGCCGGGATCAGCATTACATGGTTACTGGAGCTCCAGACATTCTCACCGATCAGGCAGGAGATATGACCGCCAACATCGGACACGAAGCGCCGCATCATCGAACACGGAATATAGCGATCCACCGGGATATAGAGATCGGGATCAAGGCCCAGCCGCCTGACACCGGTGACGCGTGCGACGCCCGGATTGTCGTTGTTATTGCTGCCTGCCGGTGCTGTTGTATCCGGGCAGCGCAGGCGTCCATCTTCGCCACTGACCAGTACCGACTGACAGGATGTGTACGCCGTGGAGGCTGACGGGCTGCCCGACGTTCCCGCATTGCTGCGCGATCCGCTTCGGGACGTGCGTATATCGTCGCCTGACCCTGTACTGCCGCTGTTCAGCCCGTCTGCCAGCGCTGCCGCCTTGTTCAGGGCGGGTGGCCCGGGCGGCAGGGCTGGAGTGGCAGGGGGGCTCTGACTGGCAGGGGCTACGCTTTCCTGCCTCCCTGGCCCGAAGAGGCCAAACGGATTACTGTCCATGCCCAGATTTTTACGCTCCTGCTGCACCGCCCCGGAGGAGGGCGGCGACGCGGTGTCAGATTCTTTCTCATCACCCCTTTTCAGGGCGCTGAGAAGACGATCGCCACCGGATGCCAGCGCGATGACCAGGACCAGACTCAGCAGGCTGACGATCAGCGTGCGGTGACCGGAAGCTTTACGGAAACGGGTCACTTCCGGCTTACCGGGCGGCGTTTTCTGCTCCGGCTCCTGATATGCCATTGCCGCGCGGGCGCGTTCACGGGCTTCCGCTTCCCGTTCGGCGGTGGTTTTTTCCGGTTCGTCCGGGAAAGATTTGTCGGTCATTTTGCCTCCAGCGTAACGGACGGCGAAACGGTGTCACTGTTGGTCAGCGGGATACGCCCGAATCCGTCGTTTTCGATCCCCACCACTGAGCTCCCGTAGCGCAGAACCAGCTGCGGAGATGCCGGAACCACCATCACGGTGTAGTTGCCCCGTTTAACCGTTCCGGGCGTGACCGCCTGCTCCTGACCGTTAACCACCCGGAAAACGGAAGGCAGGGTTTTCGCGGGAGAAAAACCGATATAAGCAAAACGACCGTCATCCCAGGCAAAGTCCGGGGCAATGGAGGCTGAACCGGCGGCTACACGCCTGGTGTAGCGCCAGTTGCGCGGCGTGGCCGGATGCCGGAATGCCGACGCTATCCGCTGTCGGTCCAGCGCTTCCTGCTGTTGTTGCTGGCGGGTGGCACTGGCGGCGGCTGACTTTTTCCGCAGTTCGTCAGGATAGTGGTAGCGGATAATGAATGCCTGGGCGGGAGAGTCTTTATCCAGTACGTTCAGCTCCAGGCTGTAGTCGCGTTTCGATGTCACCACGAACAGGTTGGTTTTCCAGTCTTTTGCCGTCGGCAGAAAGACCTGGCTGATGTTGTTGCCGCTGGCATCCGTGACTGGCTGGGCGATGGGATTCGGGCTGACACCCACCCGGTTATCGCTTTTCGTCACGGTCCAGCCTCTGGGAAAACCCGCCTGCGCATCGATGACTGTTTCATCGTCATCAAATACCAGCATGGTGACGTAGCCGGGTCGGGTACTGACGACCGTGACGTTCTGGCTGTTGTACGTGACGTTCTGCATCCGGCTGTCATACGCGCTGCCGCGCGGTGTCGCCGAGCTCCATGCCACGCATGACGCCAGTAAACCCGTGAGGAGCAGAATGTGTTTCAGCATCATTCCCCCCTCAGCTCTTTGTCGCGCTGGTAGCTGGTGACGATAAAGCCCAGCGGGTTCACTTCGCGCTGGCTGTCGGTCAGTTGCCGGTGCGGGACGTAGCGGTATGTGAGGCGGATATTCCAGACATCCGTTTTCACGGAATTATCAGCAATACGGCGGATAGTGCGCTTGATACGCAGGGTTGCCAGATTATCCGGCCCGGTGGCAGGCGCATGCACATTGGAAATAATGTCGATATCAACAATATATTCCGCCTTGTTAAAAATCACGTCCGGTGCCTGGTCGCCGTTAAACCCGTCCAGATAGTCCCGGTTCACGCTGTCGCTGTTAAATAACTGCACGTCGTCATAATCACGCTGGAGGGAGAAATAATTATATCCTTCGCGGAGCCTGACATAGTGTGCTGCCAGTGAATGCGCCAGTGCCTTTTCAGACGAAATATCCCGCTCCTTTACGCGCGTCATATATTCATAGCGCCCGGTTTGTTTATCCACTGACCATAATTCAGTGTCGGTGGTTTTCAGCGGCAGCAGAATAATAATGGTCGCAATCGCCATTGCGGCCAGAATCAGTCCGGCAGCGGCCACCCGCCAGGCGGTTCTTCGGGAACGCTCTTCCTTTTCCAGCAGGATGGATTCAAAAGAGCGGGAAACATTAACAATGTTCTGAATATCAGACATGGTGAGTGAGCTCCTGAATGATGGCGGGGGAATTTACCGGCTCGGGTTCGCCGGATACCGGCGGAAGGTCGCCCTGATACTGTACGCAGCCCGTGAGCGCGCACAGCATCAGAAGGAAGATGCTGAATTTCATGGAAGTTCCTTATTACAGGGATGCAGAAATGCCGCACCGGTGGCGCAGGCCACGGCGTGACGGGGAAAGGAAATTAAGGGTCGGGAGGATTAACGGTGACGCTGCCGGTTCAGGCGTTTCATGCTTTCGATGGCGGCGGCGCGTTTCTGCCAGGCGCTCACGGTTTTACCCGCGCCTGCGCCAGTGAGTCTGCCGGTCGCCGCGGCGACGGCCATGCCGCCTTTCGCAGCCAGGCGGGCACCGCCCTTTATCCCCGGCCCGGCCAGGTCAGCGGATTTGTTCGCCAGTCCGGTCAGACCACTCATGGCCGCCCCCTGTAACACCGCCTGTACAGCGGCTCCGCTGAGGGCGCTGGCGAGCTTCGCCGAGAACCAGACCACCACACCCGCTGCAATCCCGGCCAGCAGGCACTGTGCCGCCAGCGTCACCATGTTGCTGACATTGGATGTCCGGGTCGCTGCATCAAGGATTTTATTCAGGTAATTGATGGCGATACGGATGGATAAGGCGGAAAACATGATCGTTAATATTGCCGCGAAAATCGTTTTCAGCCAGTTATCAAACATCGGCTTAAGAAAACCGTACAGCAGGCAGAAAATAAAGAGCGGCGCGGTGGTCGTCATTAACAGGATGATAATTTCAGCGAGCAGGTTGACAAAGGTGGCAGCCAGTAACAGAACGATCGCGCCGCCCCATACCAGCACTTCGGCAAAGCCACCATTCAGTTTGACGTAAGTCGAGGTGTCCATACTGAACAGTGTCTGCCCCAGTGTCTGTGCCTTTTCCCAGACGGTATCAAGCAGCGCCCAGACGTTATCATTGCCGCTGACACCGTCTTTGAGTCCCTGGATAGCCGCTACCGCCATATCCAGCCAGCCATCCCGGTTTAACGCAAAGGTGGTGATCAGCAACATTCGCCCCACATCCCAGACGACATCTTCAACCGGGGCCCGGAGTTTGCCAGCCAGCGTCTGATAACCGCGATACAGTATAAATAAGGTAAAAGAGCTGACGATGATAACGCTGATCATCGTACCGTAAGTGGAAGACTGACCTTCCAGTACGGCATTCAGTCCATCCATGATGTTTTTGTCCATACCCACAAAAATACCACCGGACATGGTGCCTCACCTGATAGATAAAGAAAGGAAATAAAAAACAGGGAGAATTCTCTGTTTTGCTGGAGGAGATATTATTGTGTGACGGATTTTCTCTTTTCGGCTTCTTGCTGAAAGAATGTCTCAAATTTTTCTTTTATTCCGGGTTTGCCAATTTGAGCGAACATAATGGCAGCCCGTTGAGCAAACTCGCAGTTATCGCTTGCCTCGCCATCCTTCAGGCATTGCGTGTAAACCGCATATGTTTCGTCAGGATGCTGCTTATACCAGGTTTCGGATTTGGTTTCCTTGCAGCCGGAAAGTAATATCACGCCTGAGAGTGTGCATAAGGTGAATAAGGATCTGACCACGGATAACCTCCTTATAAATTATTAAGGTCAGCAACAGGTGCCGATAGCTGCTGCTGTTCAAAGGCTTTCTGTCTTTGCTGTTCCAGCAATGTCGTTCGCTGTTCAGCCTGTCTGACAGACATCTCCCACTGATTTGTCAGCGCATTTAACTGTACGCTTTTCGCCGCGATGGCGTTAGCCAGATCCTGAGACTCTTTCGAATCCTGTGCATTCGATATACGGTCAGATAAGTCTGATATATCGCTGAGTGTGCTGTTGATCCTGTTTTCAACGTCAGTGGTATTCTCAATCGCCATTGCCTGATTGAGGATTATCTGTTTACAACTGTCGGCCAGGGCCTGAGACTTTATCCCTTCCTGTTCCTCGCTGCATACGCTGAATGATTTGTATTTACTGTAAAGGTTTTGCAGTTCAGAAGAATATGAACTGTTTTGCGTGGTCAGCAGATCATCCAGTGAAATACTGCTCTTACGGAGATTATCAATATCGGTTTTCAGGCTTCGGGCATCGCTGAGAAAACCCTGAATATCCCGCACGCCGGTTGCAGTAGCTAACTGTTTTTTATACGCATCAAGTTCACTTTTATAATGGGTAACCGTATCCTCCCATTGCTGTAATTTCTGCATCCACTGGTTAATGGATTCGGTATTCTGCACGGCGTCGAAAACCGGTATTCCGGCGCTGAACGTCTGCGTCGGGAAAAATAACGATAATGCCAGAAAGGTATATCTGGTACGCATATCAACGACCTCCGTATTAATATCAGATTGCCCGCTCAAGGAAGGTTTCTTTCCATTCATCAGGTCGCATACCGTCCTGATAGATGGCATCGAATATTTTCAGGTTGTCCTCACTGCCGCTGAGGAGCCGGGTGAGTTTACCCAGCCCGGACAGATCCATTTTTGCCAACGCCACAAACGGGCGGGTTTCCCCGGCCCGCAACGGTGTTTTCAGGATGACCATATAATGCTCGCCCGGATCAAGGTTCCTGACAGTCTCATAAACGCTGTCCGGCACTTTCATTTTCTCCACGTAATCCGCATGACTGGCCTTCGGGTTGGCGAGGAAAATCTGGGTGCCGCACTGTTCAATAATCGCCGGGGCGATGGGATGTCTGACGATTTCATCCGGTGACTGTGTTGCGGGGACGAATATGCCGTTCAGCTTGCGGATAACTTTCAGCATATTGAGCGAGAAACGGGAAAATTCGACATCGGACAGCCAGCGCCAGAACTCATCCATAAACATCACCAGGCGGCGACCGTCCAGCAGGCTGGTCACGCGATACAGCAGGTAAAAGGTCACGGGGCCGCGAATATCGTCATCATCCAGAAATTCGGTGCCGTCGATACCAACGTTATCGACATCGCTGATGGTGAAAGTATCAGCCTCGTTATCAAACACCCAGCCGAACTCGCCCCCCTGTGCCCACTGTTTCAGGCGGATACGCAGCCCGTTGGTGCGGGCGTCTGTGGTCGGCGGCTCCGGCAGCACTTCCAGCAGCCGGGTGATTCCGAACCGGCGGTACTCCGGCGGATAGTCCAGCATGATGGTGTCAACGGCGGCACTGATCCGCTCCTCATCGCGCGGATCGAGCGGCTTACCGTTGCGGCGGCACAGCATGCGCACCAGCCGTTTGATGAAACTGATGTTCCGGCGGGTTGGCTCCAGCGCAAACGGGTTGAAGCCGGTGGGCTCGCCGGTACGGATGCGGAAATAACGCCCGCCCGCCTGGCGGATCGCCATCTCCGCCGCCCGGTCCTTATCGAAATACACCGTGGTCAGCCGTTTGAGGGTGGCAGAAGGCGCAAACGACGCCGGGTTACGGTACTTCTGCATCAGTTGTTGCAGGATGGTCATCAGCAGGGTTTTGCCGGAGCCGGTTTTCCCGATAATCGCCGTATTTCCCGGCGTTTTCTCACCGGTGTCATCCCGTCCGGCCTGGCTGTCGTGAAGGTTCAGGTAATACCCGCCACCGCCGGGCGATGTGAGGATGGCGATGGCTTCCCCCCACGGATTGCCGCTGCGTTTGTGGGGATGGAAGTTATGCAGGCAGGCCATATCGGCAAAATTCTGGCTGCTGACGGCCACCAGTCGGGGACGCAGCGTATAGACGCCCGGCAGTTGCGCCAGATATGCGGCGGGCAGTGACAGGGTGGAGAGCGTCGTCATAATACCCAGATCGGCGAAGGGCTGGGCCAGAACGTTAGTGTCCTTCACCACCTGCCCGGCACTGTCTGAGGAGATCAGCAGGGAAAAGTGGAATTTACCGCACGACACATGCCCGGACTGGAGCAGGTCGCGCAGGACAATCAGCTCTTCGCGCTGGGAAATCGCGTCGTCGTCCGCTGAGTTCAGCCGTTTTTCCGCCAGCCGGATATGATCCTGCGCTTCATCCCGCGCCATGCAGGTAAAGGACTGCGTCAGAACATACTCGCTTTCGGCGTACAGCAGTGCGTCCAGCATACCGGTATGGGTTTCCGGGGAATAATCCTTAATCTCGAGGCTGCGGAAGAAGCGGGAACCGCTGACCGTCTGGCATTCACCGGTGTCGGTGGTGAAAAAGACG
Source organism: Citrobacter sp. 506 (assembly GCF_050434985.1). NCBI lineage: Bacteria > Pseudomonadati > Pseudomonadota > Gammaproteobacteria > Enterobacterales > Enterobacteriaceae > Citrobacter > Citrobacter sp. 506. The sequence goes on along the minus strand of NZ_JBNDJN010000001.1, from coordinate 1,095,976 downwards.
TCTGGCGTACTGAGCGTTTCATAAAATGGTGAGCGCGTTACGGCCACTTTCTGCCACTGGCCGGTAAGCAGACGATGAAAGAACGCCAGTTGTGAGGAATACACCCGCTCGTTTTCTTCATATATCCCCAGCGGCATTGCCATATAGCGGGATAACGCAGACTCCAGCGCGTCGCGGTATTCCAGCATGATTTTGAGCGCGTCCTCCAGTGCTGGCTGGCGTTTACCGGGCGGCTGCGCTTTCATGGTTTTTTTCTCAATCGCAGAGAACGGCGCGTAGCAGACGGTAAAAAACAGCCGGTGCCGCCAGAACGGTTTTTCTTTTACCGGCTGGTAATACCGCCGTGTTACCTCATCGGAAAAGGGAATACCCGAACGGGCTTCAAAAGTATCATGGTATTTTTCACGGAGCCGGTGAATATAGAATGTTACCGGCAGCCCCTCATACGAACGAATAACGTTATTCAGGTGCGTGGCCATCAGGGTCAGGTGATGTTCGTCTTCACATTCAAAGACTGTGCCGCCCAGCTCCCAGGTGGCAACAAAATCACGGTGACGATTTCTGATGACGTAGGGGTGAATATGGGAGGAATACGGAATATATTTATCCAGCGTAATACGCTCGTTTAATTTCATTTTCTGAATAAACTCCGAGACATCAACATTATCGTACTGGTTTGCCAGAAGGGCATTCGCGCCAAAATGGGTATTGGTGAAAAGCCGTCCACGGGTTTTAAACGCCAGCCAGAGCAGGCTGAAATAATGAATATCCTTTCGGGCTTTATTTTTCATTTCCGCCCAGGCAGGAATGAGCAGAACCGCCAGGTAATAGCTGACATAGACCGCCAGCAGGACGATGGCCCCGCTGACAAGAACGAACGGCACAAGAGGAATACCCATAATGGCGGCAGGCCGCGTAAGCGCTTTATTCAGCGTAGCCATCGTTGCCTCCCTTATGACGCCCAGTAGGCACCGAAGCCGGATGCACCGACAATCAGGATCGCGCCGATGATGACGTTACGCATGTCGTGCAGGCTCTTGCCGTCGAACAGCACCTTGTAGCCCACCCACATGGTCGCCAGCGTGATGGTGACGGCGGCCAGTCCCAGCAGGCCGGTCGAGGTATTGCTCAGTGTTTCATTGGCCTTGTTAAAACCACTGTCCGCCGCCAGCACCGGGGAAGACAGCAGCACGGAAACAACAGCGGAGTAACGGCGTTTACGCATGATCATTTCTCCTCATCAGGGATAACAGGGATAGCGCCGCGAATGACGGAACCGGGATAATGCAGGGAAGTCAGGATCGGCGCAGTGGCACCGGCAGGCTCGCCGCGCAGCACAACGGCGGGATAACGGACAGACGGCTGTGCGTTCCGGTCAGGGGCACGCTGCCGGTCTTTCCGCGTGGACGGGACGACATAGCCAATGCGCTGCACGTAGCTGGTCTGGTTAAAGGCGGATTCCGGCCGCTGGCCGGTTTCAAAGTTGCCGGAGTAGTAACAACTGAGCGCCCGTTTCAGTGTTCCGCCGCGCCGGTAACAGTCGGCGAGAATGCGCTCAAATACCGACAGATTGATGCAAGGGTTAAGCAGGTCGCTGGCCGTGACGCCGTAATGGCGGAAATTGATGCTGGTGATTTGCATCAGGCCGACCGAATAGCGTCGGCCCTGTGCAGCCAGCTGTCTGGTAAGGAGGATCGCCTCCGGCAGGCTCGAGGGGAAATGTGAAATCACGCCCCGGCTGTCTGGCAGGATTTCAGCAATGGCGTAGGGGTGGAAGCCGGATTCGACCCGTGCGACATCAAGTGACGTGGACGGGTGAATACTGGCGGCGCACTGCACCGCCAGTGCCAGAAAGGCAGTGGTGGAAAGCATGCTGGCCTCGCAACAGAGAGACCGGCGGCTTACAGAAAAGTACGCCGCCGGGTGAGAAGAAGAGAAAATGGATTAAGTGGCAGCGGCATCCTGTGAAATGTCGCTTTCTTCTCTCGGTTCGAGCAGTACCAGCCTGCCGGAAACCGCAATACCGGGTATCAGCACGATATTCAGACCGGGCTTGCCGTTATGCGCGAAGGCCACGCCAACTTTTGTCCAGTACGTGTTTGTTTCGCCCTGCACATCGGGCTGGCTTTCCTGGGTAACAAAGACGTGATAAGCGGGTTTTCTCATGGAATTTCCTTTGATCAAAAACAGTAAATGAAATAAACCAGTCACATCCCGGTTCTGCATTCCGGTTTTAACGGGTCAGCGAGAACATTCAGCGGCACCCTGAATTGTGGTTACGTGACAGCCCGATCCATTTTGTTAAAGAGCAATACCCTGTCAGGACGAATTAATGTCCATAGGGGCGACTAATGCTGTAATGGCGTTCTCAGATTCGAATATCTGGTGAGGGATATAAATGAGAAACTCAAAACAAAAAGAAGAGAGAAAAATAGTGGAGTATTTAAGATGCAGTGAGAATAATGAGGATTTAAAAAACACGAGAGAGTGGTATTAACATTCACCGTGAATAATAAAGACATGCAGAGATATAACATCTCTACACGTCCTTTTTATCCTGTCAGCGGCTACTACGTTCAAGTTTTTCCTGACATTCCGTACAGGTGGTTACACCCGGCAGTGCTTGCCGTCGCTTTTCTGGAATGGGTTTACCACATACACGACAGTGAAATAATGATGGTGTCGACCCCGGCTTAAAACGACTCTGTTCAATCATCTCCTCCAGGCGCTGCTCATTAAATTCCTGATCGCGATCGATCTCATCCGGCATGTGGTGCCCTCCTGTTAGCGGCAACTTCCTTTTCACAAAGCGTGATACGTCTCCATACCATGGTGAGTGATAGTCCCAGGGAACTTGGTAGCAGGAGTTCAGTAACCTGCATCATGGCCATCAGCGCGTCGGGGGATTCAAGGCTTTCCACCCGGCACTTCTGCCATTGCCGCCAGATCTCGGCATCTGTCTCTTCATCCGGCTCAGGTGTACGTCCATATGGCACGCTGACACCAAGCAGCCGTCGGCGAAGGCAGACATCATTAGACGTCAAGCCAAAGTAGTGGTTGAGCAACGCGATAGAACCGCCCAGCCGGATAGCCCGGTTAATCTGCTGCTGTTGTCGGTATTCCTGTCGGGCCTGCGCCAGTAAATGATGCAGGACATCATGGCGGACACTGACCGAAACAAAGGGAGCCGTCGCCCGGCTGACAGCAAACAGTTCATCGAGTGATAACTGATTAAGAGCATTCATTTCGTCGAAAGTGAATCCGAGGGACTCGCAGTGACGAATATCCCCAACTTTCAGAGCGTGCAACGCATCAGTTAAGATGGTGTAATTAATTAATGGAATCATTCTGTTATCTCCTCAATCTATATGGAAAAGTTGAGCAAATAAACGGACATTTTTAACTGTTTGAACGTCCGGCCAATTTAAGGCTGATCCATTCATCAATTTCCGATTCGAGCCAGGCCACACTGGCCGGGCCAATTTTTATTGAACGTGGAAAGGTTCCATTTTTCATATACAGGTAAATTTGAGAGCGTTTCAAACCGGTTTTTTCTTCGACCTGTTTTAAACGTAATAACTGATGTGATGTCATTGTATTCTCCTATTGTGGAATGACTGGTGCATGTCCAGAGAAAATAAAAGAACACAGCAGTAAGCTTAGGAAAAGCCGATAGCACCTTATTACTGATGGGAAGATCCTTAGTACGGTTTTGTAGTGAATAAATAATAAGTTATTAGTTGTATAAGGATGTGGAGAAGGATAGTTGTGCTGCTGTGTAGTTTTCAGCGTTTCGCTGGTGCAATGGTGTCATGACTTAGCGTGATAATGAGGACAATAAAAAGATGCGGTTAAATACATTCATTGTGAATTTCAGTCAGGGGGGGCGTTACCACTCTGGCGGTAATGCGCTATGAAGCATCGCCATAGAAGTGTTCTGTGTGGTCGAAACATATATGCTCAACTACTTCCTTAACACAATGCTGAATTGATTGTGCTTCCCGATCATGTATAGACCGATCCAACAGATATAATAAAGTCCTTTGATTCTTGTTATCGTTAAGGCGGCTGAGGCAATATAGTCTTGGCTGGAGGTTCCATGCCGTAAAGATTCTGTAGTGTGATCCCCCGCACAGGGAGACGGATATGGCAGCTCTATGACTCACCTATGGTTTTTTGGATAACCTGATGTCGCTAAATATCGGTTAAGTGTGCGCTTGTTTTCCGTTCGGCAAAATAGTGCGCGGGTGTACTTCCCATTGTTTTTTTGAACATGGTGATAAACGCATTAACCGATTCATACCCCAGATTAGCTGCAACATTCTGAACCGAAACGCCGCTAGCCAGTTCCCGGAGAGCAATTATCAGTTGCAGTTGCTGACGCCAGCGTCCGAACGTCAACCCGGTTTCGCGCAGCATTAAACGCGCGAGAGAACGCTCGCTAAGCGCCAGTCTTTTTGCCCATGTTTTGAATGTGCTTCGGTCATCAGGTTGACTGACCAGAGCATCGGCCATGGCGCGGATTTTAGGATGCGACGACACAGGGAGGCTCAGTTTCTGCTGAGGCATGGTGGCTAATTCATCAAGTGTTACTCTGGTCAGTCTGGCGAGATGGCTTTCTGGTGGGTATCCGACGCCCTCGCGGGTTAAACGGGCAACAAGTTCTTTAATCAGACTGGAAATTGCCAGAGTACAGCATCGCTCCGGCAACGCGGCGGCTCCGGGTTCGATAAACAGATAGTTGAGATGCGCATTCCAGGTAGCTTTGGCGCTGTGCGGCACTCCCCCAGGGATCCAGACGGCACAATCAGGCGGCACGATCCAGATATCATTTTCGGCGCGACAAATGACCGCCCCATAGAGGGCAATAATCAATTGCCCTTTGCGGTGCGTATGCACAGGCACTTCGGCCGCGTAATCGACAAAATCCAGATGACGCGCGACTGCGGGACAGGGGGTGGCATCCGGATCAAACAGCGTATTGGCGAGTGGGGGTAACATAGATTGGCAACATTTAGGTATTTTTTGACAGAATAGAGTATTTAAGTGGATATGCAAGCCGGTAATAATTTCCGGCATGAAAAAAATTAACGCGAGTTACTTTCATTTTTTACACACGATATGCCAACGTCTTCGCGGTATGGCTTCTCCTTCACTACTGAATGATGCGAACGCTCTGCTCTATTCCGCGAAGAGTTTTGCCGCAGCGATGCTCGCATACTACATTGCACTGTCAATTGGCCTGGAGCGGCCTTCCTGGGCAATTATCACCGTGTATATTGTTTCCCAAACCTCCGTCGGAGCATCGCTGAGCAGAAGTCTGTATCGTCTGGTGGGAACGGTAGTCGGCGCGGGCATAACGGTATTAATTGTACCCACGTTCGCGAATTCCTCCGTATTTTGCAGCGTGATATTGACAGGCTGGATTACCTTCTGCCTCTATTTATCCTTGCTGGAACGCACGCCCCGGGCCTATGGTTTTGTCCTGGCTGGTTACACTGCGAGTCTGATTGGCTTCCCTGCGGTATCCGATCCTGGCGCGATTTTTGACATCGCTATCACTCGGATACAGGAAATCATGATCGGTATCTTCTGCGCGGCACTTATTCATCGCTATGTATTGCCCGCGCGCATCTCAGGCCAGTTCAACAGTAAATTGTCGCAGACGCTACTCGCGGCGCGACAGCGTATCGCAGAGACTTTAGCAGGCAAACCCGACGCTGCTTCCGGGCCGCTGCATATGGCACTGGCATTACAGTTCCTGCAGGGTATCAGCCATCATGTCCCTTATGATTTTGCGTTCTCTGTACCGGTCCGGCAAGCGAGAAAAAGGCTTCATGACAGGCTTGCGCGATTAGTCATTGTTAACTGTGAGTTACGCGACCGTTTAGCGCTGATAGCGACGATACCTGTCGATGTGCAAATTCTGCTGGGTGATGTTGAGGTCTGGTTGGCCTGCAAAGATGAAGGAAAATTCAAAAGCGAGGGTGAAGCGCTCAAAAAAAGCAGTGAAAAATTACTGCAGCGCTATTCAGTGTATGAGCTGACGCTTGAAGAAGCGCTGCGTGTAAGTTTTATGCGCTACCTGTTAGAGGCCATTGTCCTTGTGCAGCAGTGCTATCGTCTTTCGGACGCCATTCATCACGCGAAGCAGACGCCTGCGCAATCGGAAAAGAATACCGTGAGAGGGTATGTATTCCACCGCGATTCTCTCACTGCTGCCCGCACCGCTCTGGGCGCTTTCACCATCATTCTGAGCGGCTGCATGGTGTGGATTTTCTCGGCATGGCCTGATGGCGGTACGGCGGTTTCTATCCTTGGCGTTTGTTGCACACTGTTTGGCGGCTTCGATACGCCTGCCCCGCATATTGTGAAATACATTATCGGCTCCTTCTGGGGCGTTGTGATAAGCCTGATCTACAGTTTCGTTCTACTACCACAAGTCAGTGATTTTATCGTGCTGGTAACGGTTTTAGCTCCGATCTATCTGCTGGCTGGATCGCTCCAGGCCAGACCGCCTACCACGTTTATGGCGATGGGGATCACACTGACGCTGCCTATTTTGTGCGAGCTGGGTGCCCACTACAGCGGGGATTTTGCCGTGGCGGTGAATACCGCAATCGCACTATTTTCTGCAACTGGCTTTGCGGTATTCAGCATGGGCTTTCTGCAAACTGTACAGGCAGATGCGGCAATAAATCGCCTGCTTCAATTATGTCAGCGCGATATTAACCGCAGCGTGAAAGGTGTGCTGAATACTGATGAAACTCTCTGGATCAACCTGATGATCGATCGGGCTGCGTTGATACTGCCGCGTTTGCAGCGCAGCGGACAGTCACCGGAACGGGCACATCATTTGTTGTACGCCCTGCGCATAGGGCTGTGTGTAATGCGATTACGCCGATGTGATGCGCATGCGAACAAAGAAATAAAAGAAGTACTCACCCTTCTTACACACTCGACAGATATTGACACCTTACTTCAACGGATCGCCATTCTGACTGAGCGCAGCTTGAGCGTAACAGATGAACTATCGCGACATTATGTCGATCAACTGGTTGATCTTTACTGCGCATTAAGCGTTCAGAAAATGGAGCCTGCTAATGATCAATGATTTCAATATTGAGGGCGTTTTTGTACCCGGTCTGTTGGTAATTGCCCTCATTGCACTGACATGTACGCTATTTATCGTACATATCTTGTCATTCAGCAAGGGTTACCGCCGCTTGCCCTTTAGACCGATGATCGATTTTTCCGTCTTCATTATTACTTTTTACCTGCTGCTGCAGGGGCTGACCGAACTGGGGTTTTTTAAATGAAATCGTTACTTTCTCTACTGGGCCGCTACGTGCTGACGCTCAGCGCTGTGGCGGTGGCTACGCTTTTGGCTTTTATTCTCTGGAAACATTATGCGCAAACCCCCTGGACCCGCGATGGTCGAGTTCGTGCGGATGTGGTACAGATTGCGCCGGATGTCTCCGGACCGGTGCTGAATGTGGCCGTCCGCGATAATCAGTGGGTTAATCGGGGCGATGTGCTCTATTCCATTGACCCGCACTGGTTGAGGTTGGCCGTGGTCAGCGCACAGGCTGATGTTGAGGCGAAACGTCATGAAATGCTGATGCGCCAGGATGCGGCGAGACGACGCTCTCAGATTAAAGGGGTAATTTCCAGCGAGGATTTACAACAAACAGCCAGCGCAGCCAGCGTCGCTGCGGCTAATTACCACGGTGCACTGGCTGCGCTGGACCTTGCAGAGCTTAACTTATCGCATGCTATTGTTCGGTCTCCGGTTACGGGCTATGTCACACATTTGCGGCTTCGCCCTGGTGACTATGCCACAGCGGGAGAAACTAAAGTTTCCATCATTGATGCCCATAGTTTTTGGGTGGTTGGCTATTTTGAAGAGACTAAGTTGCAACATATCCGCACGGGAAATACTGCACACATTACGCTGATGGGATTTAAGCCGGTGATCACGGGTCATGTTGAGAGCATCGGACGCGGAATAGATGATAACAATGACGAGACCGGGGGGCTTGGCCTGCCTAATGTCGAGCCAACCTTTAGCTGGGTGCGGCTCGCGCAGCGTATCCCGGTTCGGATTCATATTGACAGATTGCCGGAGGGAATTGAATTGGTGGCTGGACTGTCTGCGAGTATATCCATCACACCATAATAAAAAGTATGGTCTCTATTGAGGATTTATGCAGAACTTAGGGATTGTCAGCTCTTGATCTATATGCCTGATGAGAATGTGTTTCTGTTAGAGTAATTCTGAGGTTTCGGTTATGAAAAACAGGAAAGATATTGTAAATGACTTAATTGTTTGGATAAACAAAAATATAGAGATGCCACTAAAAATTGATGATGTGGCTATCAAGTCCGGATATTCAAAATGGCATTTGCAGAGATTGTTTTTTTCTGAAACAGGGCAGAGTCTAGGAGGTTTTATCAGAGAGAAAGAATTATATCTTATTTTAGAAGCTGTTATCACAACAAATGAATCTTTGATAAACATCGCGATGCGATTTGGCTTTGACTCTCAGCAATCATTAACCAGGGCATTTCGAAAAAGATATAATGTCCCACCACACCGGTATAGAAAAAATGCCGTAAATATTAAAAGCAAGTCTTCTTTGGAGTAAGGTAATTACTCGTATCATAAGGTGAGCTTTTAAATCTTTAGTAACTATCTGGATTATGGACGGGGTTCATCTGGTAATCATGGTCTTAGTACCTCAGTTATAGATTTATTGAACGAAATGAAATCACTCATTTATTTCATTGAAAAGAATCTAAGTCTTCCTGTGCAATGTATGCTTTCGTGTTTTTGCATGTGTAATGTATTGGTAAGTAAATTCGTATTCATTAATTGGAATATAATTACGAGCCCATGTATGTATTTAATGATTGGATAAATTAAGGTTAATCTATTTCGTGCATTTTGGATTCGATCGAACCTATGCAATTCGACTAAACCCTCCTTTAATAAGGAGTGGCTTTAATGTATATGCGTGGTTGCGAGCATTTAAGTACTGTTTTGCTTTTACTTTTCTAATGCTTGATAATTGATGATATGTATTGATACCAGTAGTACAGAAATACAATGTCCCTTGAGGTGACAAGGAAAAAAGAGTCAAAAAAACTAATTATGTCCGTATTACTGATTTTAGAGTCCTTAATACGGACATTTGGGTTTGGTAAAATTCACTTGCGTCAATCCGACATTGATGTGGGGGAACCGCGTACGAGTGCAGTTTTTAACGTATCACCACTGAGCCTGTCGGTAATGCCTTCGTCAGATGCCCATTGTTCGAAAATAGATAGTAGTTTGTACGGTTTACTAATTAATGGACGGATGACTTCATTGTTTTTACAGGCCAGCCAGAAAAAACGAGATAGTGGTGTTGATATTCGCGTTGCAGATAATGAGGGCACTCTGCTATTGGTTATGATGTCAATGACTTTATCAAGTTCAGCATGTCGAATAACAAACCAGGCATCCCGAGGTAAAATATGAGCCGGGAAATACTCTTTCCCCAGGTAATTATTTATCCTCTTTGAGAATATCTCTTTATGTACATATGGTGAAATGTTTTTAGGGAGTTGCATAATTTTTTGTGTTATTCTTTCTTCCCATGTCATTTTATCGAATAGTTGAAATGGTTCTCCTTGTAAGCTAACTGTTATGCCATGATTAAAATCAATAGCTCCTGTTACAGGTAATGGTATTTTAAGAGATCGGGAAAGTAATTTTTGCACTAGAACATATTCATATCCAATCAATAGAGTGTCAATCACTCTCTCTGTGGGAATGATATATTTGCCAGTAGTGCTAACAATAAAATTATGTCCTTCAATAAACGCTTTTTTGTCAAGAAGGCATAAACGATTTATTGATGACATATCACATGGTCTGAGCCTTACTTTGTAGCTCGATCTCTGTATTTTTCGTAATGTAATTGGCGACTGAAAGTAAATAGAGAGATGAATGCTGCCATGTAATGCATGCCTGTAAATGTCACTTTTTTTTAATTTTCAGTCCTTTTTTATTTATCACTTCGACTGCTTCACGGATAGTCAGCCAGTCAGGCGAACTATAGTTTGTATTTGATAGTGTTTGTTTTTTTGACATAGTGGTTTTCCTCTATTTCTGTTTTTTAAAAAAAATACCATGAATTTTCCAGTGAAATTAATTTCATGGTGCGGGATCTATTACGTTATAATATTTGGATTATATTGATACGGGGGCTTCTTAGCGTTTCAGTCCCCCATATCCGGCCTCATATTTCGCAGTGATTGAAAAGAAGAACAAATATCAGGTTAAACTAATTCAATTCTCAAACATTATTTAAGTTGAATGGAAGACATTACATAAATCTGTCTGCTCCGCCTGATGCTTCAATTGTCTGTCCAGTAACAAACTGATTCCTCCCAGAAAGTAGGAACGTAGCAATTGCAGCAATATCTTCAGGAAGTCCAAAGCGGCCCACAGGCGTTTTCTCTTTACCCAGTAATGCCATTACCTCTTCGTCTGTTCTGTCAGCCAGTTCAGGACGACGATTGCGAACATTCGGTAGCATGTTCTGCGCCCAGTTATCCGTCGCGACAGCACCCACTCCGATCGCATTGACCAGAATGCCATCCGGAGCCACGCTAAGTGCTAAACTACGGGTCAGGTTGTTGATAGCGGCGCTCAGTGCGTGTGAGACGGTAAGTTGCGGATTAGGGTAGATACCGCCAATGGATGAGATATTGACAATACGCCCCCAGTTTCGTCTCTGCATCCCGGGGATGATTACCTTACAAAAACGTCGCATGGCGGAGAATTTGGTCTCAGTCATTATCTGCCAGTCTTCTTCCGAAGTGGTTAACAGCGTGCCCGCATGGGCTCTTCCGGCATTGTTCACCAGTAAATCAATACGCTGAAAAACTTTTTCCGCTTGTTCAACCACTAAAGAAGGTAGTTTGGGATCAGTCACATCCCCGGCAATAGGCAGCACCGAAACACCGTATTTCTCTGAAATTTTTTTCGCAGCAAGAATCAGCTCAGGTTCTCGTCTGGCCACCATGACTAAATGCACACCATTCACGGCCAATTCTTCACAAATGCTGAAACCAATTCCGGTATGGGCTCCAGTTACCAGAGCCACTTTTCCAGTCAGTTTTAAATCCATTTGTTGCTCCTCAAGTTAAGCACAGTCAATAACATGAGCAGTATTAGTAACAAATCTCTTTTTCAGGAGCTTGTGCATCAGAATTCAGATGTCTGAAAAAAGCGGTCAAAGAGTTGGGTGTCGCCTTTGCTTATACTCCAGACAATATTGAGTTTAGTGCCAGGAGTGGTCAATGCGTTCGGACAATCACGAGCTTTCTTCTACCAGGATTCTTATGCTGGGGATTATTTGTTGTATTGTTGTGGCTAATATTTATTTTAATCAATCTGTCCTGAATTTAATTGCCGGATCCTTTCCCAATGAATGGGGAGCTGTTTCTTTGATCCCCATGGTCACCCAGGTAGGCTATGCGGTGGGCTTATTCTTTCTGATCCCCCTTGGCGATTATATTGAACGTCAGTGGCTTATCCTGCGTCAAGCGCAGGTGCTTTTCCTGGCAATGATCGGCATGATGTTATCCCCAACGGCGACAGTGTTGGTGTTCTTCTCCTTCCTTACCGGGATGGCTGCAACAGTAGCTCAACAGATAGTGCCGCTTGCCGCCTCGCTCTCAAGAACTTCTGCACGAGGTAAAACCGTTGGTACGGTGATGAGCGGTGTCCTGGCAGGTATCCTTGCTGGCCGGGCTATCGGAGGCCTTATTGGTCAGTATTTCGGCTGGCGTGGCGTCTTTTTATCCGGCGCGATCATGACATTGCTGGCTATATTTTTCATCTTACGCATTTTGCCTACTCAGTCGTTGTCAACGCCAAAGTTTAACTATCTGGCGGTATTACGTTCATTAGGACTGCTGTGGAAAAACGAGCCGCAGGTGCGTGGTGCAACTCTTACACAAGCAATGCTGTTTGCCTCCTTCAGCGTGCTGTGGACCGTGCTCCCTTTCTGGTTAGCTCATCGCTACGATTACGGTGCAGGGATAACCGGCGCCCTAGCTGCTTTGGGGTTAATCGGTATTCTGTGTGCGCCTCTGGCGGGAAGTTTCAGCGATCGTTAGGGACCATTCCGAATGGTTGTTTTTGGTGTGATACTCATGCTGCTAGCCTGGACTGTTTTTTGGAGATGGAACAGTATTGTGGGTATGGTGGTGGGCATTCTACTACTGGATGCGGGTGAGCAATGTGTACTGATAGCTAATCAGCACACGATTTATTCTTTGCGTCCGGATGCCAGAAACCGTCTTAATACATTATTTATGTGCGTTATGTTTATTGGCGGAGCATGTGGCTCACTGACTGCCACCTGGTTATGGGAGACAACTCATAGCTGGGCGCTGATTTCTTCAGCAGGGGGCGGACTCGTGATCATGGGGATGTTGATAGCCGTAAAACGTAAATATTCAGGCCCCTATTCGGGCACATAGCGCAATAGCACTTCTTACATCCGTCGCATTGTCTGAGTCATCAACATCATGTAAAGCGTCCTGTATCAATTGTTTAGCAGCCCATTTTTCCCCGGCTTCAGCCTGCAATGTCGCCAATGAATAAGCAATACGGAGGGCCCAGCCATGAGCCTGTTGCTGACGCGCTTTGTCCAGGGCCTTCTCCAACAGCAGGCGTTGCTTCTGAGGAGGTAATTGAGTGGCAGAAAGACGCATCAGCTCAGGCGTGCACCAGTTTTCATGATCCTGGCGGGTGGCTCTCAGCGATAACCCGGTATCAATTTCTGACAACAAGGGGGAATATTGCCAATCTAATCCCATCGCCCGCAACGAGCTAAACAGTGTGGTTTGACTAACATCGGTATGACTGAACTGTTTGGCCCAAACAAGAAACAGCTCGCCGTATGTCTTCCAGAAATATAAATCATGCCTTTTTGCCAGATGAATAAGCCAGTTTGCGGCCTTTATAACCCAACGCGGATTACGATCCAGTGCTGCTGTCATACAAGCGCCTTCAGCCAGTGCACAGCAAAGAGAACAGACATGCTGCAAACGAGCGGCTTTTTTAACACCGCGCCATGCCATCTGTTTCGCGGCCTTATACTCACCCTGTAACCAGAGTAAACGAGACAGAAAGGCCTGACCGGCGCTCTCTTGATCAAGACCAAAACGGAAAGAGTGACTTAATTCGCCATGTTCATACCAGTCAAGAGATTGCTGGAGATAATCACGCCCGACATAATGACGCCCCAAAAAATGCAGGGATACACCGAGAATACGCAGCCCGGTTGCCATCGCCTCCTCGTCACTAATGGACCGTGCCAGCTCGCACATAGATTGCGCATGCTCAAGCGCTTTATCCAACTCGCCAGTACGCAGATAATACAACCATAATCCGTAATGAGCCTGTAAACGTATTTCTTTGTCGTCGAGCTTTTCTGCAAGTGCAAGCGCGGTTTTCCAGGCTGAATGTGTTTCAGGCGTAGGGCCTTTTGCCCAGGTTGACGCCTTACCTGCTACAGCGCTGAGATTCATTCTCTGGCGTAGCGTTAATACTACCCGAGAAGTATTTTCATAAAGCAAAGGATAGATATGGCGCTGACATTCATCGTAGAGTGAATATTCAATCCAAAAAGGGGTCATCGCTTGTAAGATCTCAAGCCCCTTAGAGGGAGCGGCCCCTTCAGCCAACGTTTGCTGTAATATGCTCCGCAAATCATTAAGCATATGGCTATAACGTTCACGCCACTGTCCCGTTGGCAGCATAAACCAATCACCTTGGGCCTCTTCTACCAGAACTTTATAATAACCGGTAAAACGGGCTTCAAGAACAGTATATTCACCCTGTTGCCTGAGTTTATCGCATGCGAACTGGCGCATGGTTTCCAGCAGGCGGAAACGGGTCTCTGGTACCTGAGTACTGACCTGAATCAGGGATAAAGACAGCAATCTTTGCAGATCGTCAACAACCTGCCAGCGATGCTTGTCTTTAATCAGCAGAAGGTCACTTACTGATTTCACACTGAACATATCGGTATAGATCCCCAGAGAGCAAAATAATCTTTGTTCACGAGTGTTGAGTAACTGATAAGTCCACTCCAGCGTGGTCAGTATTTTCTGATGTCTGGGCACCAGAGAGCTGTGCGTATTGCTCAATAGCTGGAAACGGTCTTCCAGTCGGCTATAGATCTCTTTGACACTCATGACTGGCAGACGGGAGGCCGCAAGTTCAATCGCCAACGGCAGACCGTCAAGATGACGGCATAACTCGCCAATCAACGACAGTTCGCTGGCTGATGGATGGAAATTATGTCGGTTGGCCTGCCCACGTTCGATAAAGAGGCGGACACTGTCAAAAGTCAGTAACTCGTGGGTATCAGCCTCTTCGCTCTCAGGAACTTGTAATGGCGGTAGTAGATATTGTTGCTCGCCGGCAACCTGTAACGCTACCTGGCTGGTCAACAACAGTTTTATATGGGGAGCCAGGCGCAGGAGCAACGTAATCACTGGTTCCAGTTCACTAATTACATGTTCACAGTTATCAATCAGCAGTAAACATCGACGCCGTGCAAGCTGTTGCCGTAAATCGGCATCATTATGAATGGCAGCTAATGGAAGATGGAGCGCTTGTGAAATAACAGATAGCAAGCTGGATGCTTCGGTGATATGCGCCAGTTCAGCCACACATATTCCATCAGGAAAATGCGAGTGTGTAAGGCTGACGACTTCCCATGCCAAACGAGTCTTACCCACGCCCCCTGAGCCTGTAACCGTCACCAGACGGTATTGATCCAATAAGGTGCATAATTCCTGCACAGCTTTATCACGCCCCAGAATCGATGCGAGAAAAGGGGTAACAGCGGGCTCAGGTATTTCTGATTTAGAGAGCGGTTTAGTTGGCAATTTGTTGATATTAAAGCGATAACCACAACCAAATTCAGTAATCAGTAGATGGCGGTCATGTCCCAGTATGCGGCGTATAGCAGAAATTTGTGCCTGAAGATTATTTTCTTCGACGATTTCATTTCCCCACACTTGAGTAAGTAAAGATTCTTTACTTACCGCTTTACCTCCAGCACTCACCAGAACAACCAGAACATCAAAAGCTCTGGCAGAAATTCTTACTGGCTTACCCCGATGTAACAGAATCCTTAGCTGTGGCCAGATTTGCCAGTCAGCAAAGTGAATCTCATCAATTGATATCATGGTGTTGAGATCTTCTGTTTTGAGCATCACGAACTCTCGGTATGGAGTAAGCCATTTCTAACGAAAGTGGTCATCAGAATCAGGCTACATGTTGAATGTGCTGCATCGGCGTATAACTATTCAATACCACTTTTACCGTTAATGATTATAAAGCCAATAGTGCTATGTGGCATAGCTTTGCGATCAAGCTGGTGATGAAAACTGAATTTCGACGAACGATCCACGCTGACAATAAGACGACGATTGGCATCCAACGAAGCGATCAAAGGCTAATTATTGCGATGCCGGTCAGCACCACCACTGCACCGGCAATCCGGCGTGCCAGATGATTTTCACGAAAAAGCCAGTACGAAAGAAGGGAGCCGACAATAATGGATGTTTCCCTGAGAGGAGCGACGAGTGCCAGTGGCATGCTCTGCATGGCTGTCAGTACAAGGATATAGGCAAGGGGAGAGCATACAGCAATGATAAGGATTGGGATGATATCCACACGTACAGCAGTTGGAATGCGATTTCGTCGCCGCATCGCACCAGGGGTAAGAATCAGACTCTGTAGCAGGAGTGTGCTGGCGTAGTAGCGCACTGGATCCAGGTGCAGAGAGATTACCGAATAACCGTCCCAGAGTGTATAGCCAGCGATGGCGGTGCCTGTCGCTGCCCCCCAAAGCATTCCCTGTAGTGGTCGGCTTCCGCTCCTGAACGGATTGCCGGTGACAACGAAAATACCAGCGATAACGATAAAAGCGCCGAGTAAAGCGCCTGGTGAAATCCGTTCTCCCATGAGAAGGGTTGCAAACAGTATCGTCAGAACTGGTCCACTTCCTCGGGCAATCGGATAAACAACACCCAGTTCGGCGCGCTCGTAGCCAGCCTGCAAGATTAGAGAATAAGCGATATGAAGTGCAGACGAGATAACTGCGCCGACAGCGAGTCTCCAGTCGAGTTCCTGTTGTCCCTCAACTATCAGAATGAGGCTGAACGGGACCCACAGCAATGATGAGGCACAGCTGTACGCCCAGACGAACACAAGAGTGTCTTCCCTCTTGTATTTTGAGGCTATATTCCATACTGCATGAGCTACCGCAGCAGTAAGAATCATTGCTACCGTGCTGAACTGCATCAGGACATATCGGGCAAATCAATACCCGCCCGTTCAGCCCGGCGACTTTGTTCTTTATCCCGCAGAGTGAGAGCAGCGACCAGCGTATCAATAACGACGAGCTGGGCCAGTCGACTCCCGGCAGCGGCCATCTGTGCCGGGAGTGGCATTCCGCCAACAACGAGCGAAACGTTGGCGAGTGTCGCCAGTGGGGTATCGTACTGGTTAGTTATTGCAATAAGCGATGCTCCTGCCGAGGATGCTGCATCAGCGATGGAGAGTGTGGATGATGTGCGCCCTGTTGAACTGACGACGATGATGACATCGCCTGGACCGAGTAGACGAGCAGCAATCATCGCTGATAAATAATCCTGGATACTGACGGTTATCACACCCGCCGTCCGCAAACGAAAGACCGCATCAGCGGCAACCGTCGCAGAGGGACCAGCACCAAATGCAAATACCTGGCGTGCGCTCTGGATTAAATCGACCGCCTCATCAAGTGCGGAGATTTCGATAGCACCGCTGAGCGCAGTCAGTGCGTCTACACCAGCACGAATTGATGTTTCCAGCACTGATGCCAGCGTCGCATCCGCTGTAAGAACTTCAGGCGGGGCAAAGAATTGGGCAGTGCCACGAGCCCGGGCAATCTCTATCTTAAGTTCAGTGAACCCGGTGAACCCGATCGCTCGTGCAGCGCGTATTACTGTCGGCGGTGATACACCAGCACGGGTGGCAACCTGTGCTGCCGTGCTTGTACCGACAAATAAAGGATCGACAAGCAGGAGATCGACAACTTTAGCCTCACTTGCAGCGAGGTCGCCGCTTCGGGCGTGAATGCTGCCAAGCCATTGCTGTAACCGCTGCTCACCTTCTGAAATTCTATTACCATTTTCTTTATTCATATGTAATATATTACATGTCCTTTGGGAAGGGCACAACCACCACGTAATTAGATTCTGTTGCAAGGAGTCCACATTCATGAACACTGAAATCAATACAGTTGTTGCTGTTTTAGGTCCAGGTGCCATCGGCACAACAGTCGCGGCGGCGTTACACGAAGTCGGCCGCACACCATTGCTGTGTGGACGTACTCCCCGCGATCGCCTGACCTTGCAAGATGGCAACCGCTTTATCACCGTACCCGGTCCGGTACAGACGAATCCGGCACAAATCACTCGCACGGTTGATCTTATCTTTCTGGCAGTCAAGTCCACACAAATCGACGCGGCAGCAGAATGGCTCAGGGCGTTGACTGGCCCGGAGACGGTTATATGCGTGCTCCAGAATGGGGTCGAACAGTTGGACAGGCTCGCTACGTACTCTCTGCCCGGACAGATCGTTCCCGCTGTCGTGTGGTTCCCTGCTCAAGCGCAGTCCGATGGCTCGGTACGCTTGCGTGGTGAGGCGCGCCTCAGCGTGCCAGACGCACCAGCTTCCCGTGTAGTGGCCGCAGCGCTGCAAGGCACGTGGTGCTCCGTAGATCTGGCCGCGAATTTCAGCTCCCTGGCCTGGCGCAAGCTGATGCAGAATGCGGTGGCTGGACTCATGGCACTCACGCACCGCCGCTCAGGCATGTTTGGCCGTGCTGATATCGCCAGGCTTACGCTGGCTTATCTGCAGGAATGCCTGGCCGTGGCACGTGCAGAGGGCGCTGAACTCGGAGACGAAGTGCCGCAGGAGATCCTCGATAAGTTCCGGGCGGCTCCTGCAGACATGAGCACCTCCATCCTCACGGATCGAGAAGCTGGCCGACCGCTTGAATGGGATATCCGCAACGGCGTCATTGCGCGTCGCGGCCGGGTTCACAGCATTCCAACGCCGATCAGCGACATCCTGGTACCGCTTCTTGCGGCTGCGAGCGATGGCCCTGGTTGATCTTAAAGCCGATGATTGCACTCTTACTTCTCTTCTTCGTCGCTCTCGGTGCCGGAGTACTCAGCGGTGTCGTCGGCACTGGCTCGTCGTTAATCATGCTGCCCGTCCTCGTCGCCACGTACGGGCCACGGATTGCTGTGCCTGTTATGGCGATCGCCTCCCTTTTCGGCAACATCGGACGGGTGATTGTCTGGTGGCATGAGATTCGTTGGCGACCGGTGTTTGCCTATTCGTTGGCGGGAGTTCCTGCGGCTGTTCTCGGGGCGCACACGTTACTTACGATTTCTCCTGGCACAGTGGAGGTATTCCTGGCAGCTTTCTTCCTTGCGATGATCCCGCTGCGCCGTCTCATCAGACGATCGAACCTCCACTTGAATCTCTGGCACATGAGTTTTGCCGGGGCGATTGTCGGGTTTCTGACCGGATTCGTGCTGTCCACCGGGCCGCTCAGCGTGCCGGTATTTACCGGGTACGGAATGAGTGGAGGCGTATTTTTGGGATCAGAGGCGGCAAGCGCAATCCTGCTCTACGCTGGCAAGCTAGCTACGTTCGGTATATCGGGCGCACTCGCGCAGCCTGTCCTCACACATGGACTTGCCATCGGCATCGCATTGTTCGTCGGTTCGATGATTGCGAAACGTCTCGTCCAGAAACTCCAGACGCATACGTTCGAGCTTCTCATTGATGCCGTTCTCGTCGCTGGGGCAGTAGGGATGATCCTTGCTCTCAAATGAAATGGCACGCCAGGGCTGACGGCGCAAGCGTGTTGTTGTTGTGTAACAGCTTTCTACAGGCAGCGACGGGTCGGGGTGGAGGGGTTGGCAAGCCATCAGAAATGAATAAAGCCGTACCAGGGTATGCTGATACAGCTTTTTGTTATTGGTCATGCAGCTTCGTTGTTTTTATCCCGCCCTGTGTTAAAAGGTGGTACGTATGCGACCCGGCATGTATCGATATAATCTGACCACCACTGCATCATCGCCTTGCGGGCTTCCAGATGCTCAGCCTTATGAATGTAAGCCAGACGCACGGTGTTGCGCTCCTGGTGACTCATCTGGCGTTCCACTGCATCCTGCGACCATAAGCCAGACTCCATCAGGGCACTGCATGCCATTGCCCGAAAGCCATGTCCGCAGATGTCCTGTTTCGTGTCGAATCCCATAAGGCGCAGTGCTTTATTAACCGCGTTTTCGCACATCGGCCTGTACGGGTTATGGTCGCCGGGGAAGACCAGTTCGTAAGCCCCGGATATTTCCTTAATCCGTTTCAGAATAGCTATAGCCTGCTGTGAGAGGGGCACGATATGAGCAGTGCGCATTTTTGCACCGCGCCCTGAATAACGCACACCCACAATGGCTTCGCGTGTGGCGGGTATCGTCCAAATTCTGTTTATGAAATCAATTTCTGACCAGCGTGCAAAGCGCAGCTCACTGGAGCGAATGAACAGATGCAGCGTCAGCAGGACAGCAAGCCGGGTCAGTTCACGGCCCTGATGATATGCTTCAATGTGTTCAATCAATTCAGGCAGCCGCTCCAGCGGCAGGGCGGGATAGTGGTGTCTCATGGGGGGAGCCGTCACGCCATCAAGATTTGCTGCCGGGTTGGTGTCGATAAATCCCTGATGGACCGCATGGCGCATGATGTTACTGAGGTGCTGCCGCGTGCGGGACGCGACTTCCAGCAGGCCCTTTTCCTCAATACCTTTCAGCAGGTCAATGAAATGATGGGGTTTAAGCTCCGTGACGGACAGATGACCAATTACAGGAAAGATATGGTTGTTCATGCTGGCAAGCAGACGGTCAGCGGTGTTCTGCGACCACTTTTTATTGTTTTTATGCCATGCCAGCGCCACTGTTTTAAACACCTTCTCTGGTGTGCAGGCTCTGCGTTCAGCAGCCCTCTGCTGTGCCGGGTTGATGTTCAGCGCCAGCATCTTACGGATACCTTCGCGCTGCTGGCGGGCATCAGACAGGGAGACGGCAGGATAGGCACCCAGTGCAATGCGGGATTCTTTGCCGTTTATACGATATTTAAGATACCAGTGACGTGAGCCGCCTGGTTTGATAAGAAGGTACAGACCGTTAGAATCAGAAACTTTGAAGGGTTTTGCGGATGGTTTTAAAGTGCGGATTTTTGAGTCGTTAAGGGACATTTGGGGGTCACTCCGTCATCGAACTAACCTGACCCCAGATTTGACCACCAATTTTTCCCGATGCGGAGGGTAAAATCAAAATGCACCGGGAAGAGTTTTCACGCTAACCTCTTGAATCAATATCAGATAAGGATTCGCAAAGATGCATGCAAACAGGAAATTGGCTCCTCTGACTGGGTCGCATTTGCGAGCATGGGGCTATTACAAAAACCAATATGACTAACTAGCAGTAATCCTTAGTTCTCGGGCGGAAGACGAAATGTCATGCTGTTTCGGCAGCAATCCATATAGATTCATAAATTGACATTTTAGCCTCCACGTCGGCAGCGGTGTTGGGAGCAGAGGTTCTACATCTTAAACTGAAGCATTTAAGAAACATTGGCTTCTGGCTGAGTCATTGCCACCGATAAATACCACAATGAGTAGCTACGCTACTTGTGACGTTTTCTACCCCCCCAGGCTTCAACGCATAACGGTAGTCGCGTTACACCCATGGTTATGTCTATCTACAGAAGGGCGAACTGAAGCTTAAATTTTAGAATAACAATGTAGCTCTTAACTATGGCGCAAATATTGCATATTAAAATTAGATAGAATGAGACTATTTAGAATGTTAACGCGAAGATATTTTATAAAGGTTTTTTCATGACACATTTCACACTCAAGCAACTTAAATATTTCGTCACTGTGGTTGAGACCGAAAGCATCGCCGAAGCGTCACGCCAGCTGCATATCGCCCAGCCTTCGATTTCGGTCGCCATCAAAAACCTTGAGGACGCTTTTGAACAGCAGCTGTTCATTCGCCATCATGCACAGGGCGTATCGCTCACCTCCAGTGGGAGACGGTTCTACGAAAAAGCAAAGGAGTTGCTGCGGTTGTCCTATGAGTTTGAGCAAAGTTCACGCGCAGAAAATGAGCTGGTTTGCGGCACCATCGCCGTGGGTTGTTTTGAATCGGCGGCTCCGCTGTATATGCCCAAGCTGATTGCAGGTTTCAAAAAACTCTATCCGGAAATCAATATTCAGCTGTACGACGGTGAACAGCATGAGCTGATGCACGGTTTACATCGTGGCCGTTTTGACATGGCATTTCTCTACGATCTTGACCTGGACAACGCGATTCAGAAAGAACCGCTGAATGCGCCGCATAAACCCTATGCGCTGCTACCGGCGGCGCATCCGCTGGCGAAAAAAAGTGCGGTGACATTACAGGAACTGGCAAGCGAACCGATGATCCTGTTGGATGCGGTACCCAGCAAAAATTACTTTATCAGCATTTTCAAAGAGAATGGTTATTACCCTGAAGTGGCCTATAGCTCTCCGTCAATTGAAATGGTGCGGTGCATGGTCGGGCAGGGGCTGGGCTTTTCGGTGCTGGTGACCCGGCCCTGTTCGGATATGACATACGATGGGCAGCGCTTGGTGCAACTGGATATTATCGATGAAATGGCGGCATCGACGCTGATTATGGCTTATCTGCAAAATAATGAACCCACGCGGCCCACGCGGTTATTTATGGATTATTGCCGCAGTGTTGAATTAACTCCGGCCGTCAGCAGCCATTAAATTGTTACTCTACCCGTTGCGGGTAGAGCAAACGTCAGTTGTATTTAACGTAATTCAAGCCAGGTGGTTTTTAATTTGGTGAATTTATCAAAGGCATGTAAAGACAGGTCGCGGCCAAAACCCGATTGCTGATTGCCACCAAAAGGAACGGTCACATCCAGCGCATCAACGGTGTTGACCGACACCGTTCCGGCGTTCAGTTTGCGCGCCACACGATGTGCCTGATTCAGGTCGTCCGACCATACAGACGCAGCAAGGGCGTAAATATGATTATTCGCCAGTTCGATGGCTTCCGACTCATCATCAAAGACTTTTACCGCGAGCACCGGACCGAATACTTCATCACGCCATAAGTTAACGTTTTCGCTTTCAATCTCAATCACCGTCGGCAGGATGTAGTTAGCGACTGTCTCGATTTCGCGTTGCTCGCCACCCGCGCGCACAATACCGCCCTGAGTCACTGCGGTCTGAATAAAATCCATCACCTTATCTTTATGCGCAGTCGAAACCATCGCGCCCATCCTCGCATTGGGGTTAAGCGGGTGGTCAGGTTGCCAGCCGTGCAACTTCGTGATCAACTTCGCCATAAAGTCGGGATAGATCTTACGCTCAACTAATAATCTGGAGTTAGCTGAACAAACTTCACCCTGGTTGAAACAGATACCGAAGGCGGATTTTTCGGCGGCTAAATCGAGATCCTGGCAATTGGCAAAAATAATGTTGGCGCTTTTGCCACCACATTCCAGCCACACCTGCTTCAAATTGGATTGGCCGGAATAGGCCATAAAGGCTTTGCCCACCGCGGTTGAACCGGTAAAGGTCAGCACATCAACATCGTTATGCTGGCCCAGCGCAGCACCGGCTTCGATCCCCAGCCCGGTAACAACGTTTAACACCCCGGCGGGCAACCCGGCCTCCAGCGCTAGTTCTGCCAGTTTCAGTGCGGTGAAAGGCGAATTCTCCGAGGGTTTCAGGATCACACTATTTCCGGCTGCCAGCGCTGGGCCAATTTTCCAGGCGGCAATATCGAGGGGAAAATTCCACGGCACAATGGCGGCAACCACGCCGACAGGTTCACGGGTGATGGTTGCCAGGGTACCCGGACGGGTGGGGGCAACCTCGTCATAAATCTTATCGATACTTTCTGCGTACCAGGCCATCACATGAGCAGCACCAGGCACATCAACGTTATAGGCATCGAGCACCGGTTTCCCCATGCTTGCGCTTTCCAGCAGCGCCAGTTCTTCCCGGTGCTCCAGCATCAGCTCCGCCAGCCTGCGCAGCACGGCTTTGCGTTGCGCTAAAGGACATTCAGACCAGATACCAGAGGTAAATGCCTGGCGTGCTGAACGCACCGCAGCGTCAATATCCTCAGCCTGGCAAGCGGTGACGTCCGCTAACACTGCATTGGTGGCGGGATTCACCACCGCCCAGGTTTTCTCCGCTTTGGCGAAGTAAGGTTTACCCCCGATAAGGGCATGCGTGCTAAAGCGTTGTTGGTTCAGCAGACCTTGCCAGTAATCACGATTATGCATAAGCGTTCTCCTTATTCGTCTCGGTCTCAGCTACCGGCGTTCCTTGCAGGATCATGCTTGCCGCACGTTCGCCAATCATAATTGAAGGCGCATTGGTGTTGCCGCTGATAAGCGTCGGCATAATTGATGCATCTGCCACGCGCAAATTTTCCACGCCATATACCTTGAGAGTGTCCGGTGCGACAACACTCATTTCATCCCGCCCCATCTTGCAGGTGCCAACCGGATGGAAAACCGTGGCGCAATATTCTTTGACGTATTGATGCAGCTGTTCGTCAGTCTGGATATGTTTGCCCGGCAGCATCTCTTCGCCATGCAATGCATTGAATTCCGGCTGAGCCAGAATATTCCTTGCCACTTTTATCCCTTCCACCAGCACGCTGGCGTCATAAGGATCGGCGAGGAAATTAAAATCAATAGCGATCTGCCCATCACGCTTTAACTGCAACGCGCCGATCGACCGCGGACGTAAAACGCAGGTGTGAATCGCATAGCCGTGGCCCCATTCAAATAAACGGCCACGATGGCTGCGATAACCCGGCACAAAATGGAACTGAATATCGGGTTCATCGCTACTGAGTTTTGTCGCGGCAAAGCCACCGGCTTCAACATAATTGGTGGTTAGCCAACCTTTGCGACGAAAGAGATACTGGAAGGGGGATGTCAGGATCGGTTTCCAGGCGGCGAGGGAAAAACCAAGCGTCAGAGGGTTTCTGGAACGCACGGTGACCAGACCATCCAGATGGTCCTGAAGATTTTTGCCCACCCCGGGAAGAGGGTGCACCAGCGGAATACCTGCGGCCTCAAGTTCGGCAGCAGGCCCGATACCTGATTTCAGCAGAATATGCGGTGAGCCGATCGAGCCGGCCGAAAGGATGACTTCATGGCGGCAGAGAATTGACGTGGGTTGATCGCGGCCATGCTCAGTTATTCGCACGCCTTTGACCGCTTTGTCTTCAATGATCAACGTTTGCACGGTGCAGTCAGTCATCACGGTCAAATTGCTGCGCCCAATATGGGGATGCAAAAATGCACGATAGCATGATAACCGTTTGCCATCCTTTTGCGTGACGTTGTAAATGCCGACCCCCGCCAGCGATTTACCGTTAAAGTCGGTGTTCTCCGCTAATCCGACCCGCTTGCCCGCCGCGACAAACAGCGCTGATACCGGATTGGGATCGCGCGGTTTATCGACCAGTAATTCGCCGTTAAAACCATGATATGCCGGGTCCTGAGACAGCAGATTCTTTTCCGATCGTTTGAACCAGGGCAGGACATTATTCCAGCCCCAGCCCTCACAACCTTGCTGTTCCCAGCGGTCATAATCAGAAGGTAATCCGCGAATATAAATCATGCTGTTCATGGATGAGGAACCACCCAGCGCCTTGCCGCGCGGGACGTGGATTTGCCGTCCCCCCAGGCTTTTTTGTGGCGTTGAATAAAAGTTCCAGCTGAACTTTTTGCTTTTATACAGGGTGATGGTGCCCGCAGGCGTCTGGATACGCGGGGTTTCATCACGGCTACCGGCCTCGATAAGGCAGATCTTGAGATCTGCCTGCTCTGCAAGCCGGGCGGCCAGTACTGAACCTGCGGAACCACCACCAATAATGATGTAGTCATAGGTCTTGCTATTGTTCATAGTCATTCCGGTGATTATTTAGCAACAGAGGTTTGCGCCACTGCCTGAGTACGGCAGAGGAAATAATAAACAGGTGAGACGATGGCTAAACCAATAATCCAGGAGATGTCGGCACCACCTAACATATTTGCTGCCGGGCCGGTATAGATGGCGGTAGACATAAAGGGAATCTCGACGATGATGCCCAGCAGATAACAGAAAATGGCTTTTGAATTGAAGTAACCGTATATGCCACCGTCGCGACGGAAGAATGAAGCGACATCATAATTACCGTGGGCCACCAGATAGTAATCAACCAGGTTAATTGCCGTCCACGGCACCAGCACATACAGCAGCATCAGAATAAAGTTGGTGTAATTGACCAGAAAGTTTTCCTGACCATAAATCGCAATCAGCACTTCGATAAGGATGGTGACAATCGAAACCACAATGCGGGCGCCAGAAAGTGGCGACCATTTAGGCAGGAATGTCTGGCCGAGCGTCAGGGTGCAGAGCACGCCGCAATAGAGGTTCATTGCATTGGTCGCGGCAATGCCTAAGGCAAACACAATAATTACGGTGGAGGATAATCCGCCGGTCATATTCACAATGCCGGTGATTAAATCACCATCCACGATGCAAATAGAAACCAGAATGCCAAGAATCATCGGGAACAATGAACCCAGTACGCATCCCAGGTAGCTACACCAGAAGACACTTTTTTCGCTGATATCTTTTGGCATGTAGCGGGAATAATCGGATACATAAGGCGCATAGGCCAGCTGCCATAACGCGGCGATGGAAATGGCACCGAGGAATCCGCTGAGATTAAAGCCATTACGTGCGAGAAAATCAGTCGGCAGACCATGCACGAAAACAATCCACGCAAAGGCCGCGAGCAAAATAATACCGGATACCCACGACATCACCTTGGTGTAGGCATGAATCAGGTTATAACCGAAGGCACAGGCGACCAGGCTGAGTACCGCAGAAACCAGGATGCCGGTATCGGTAGAAACCGGTGCGTAGATGGCGTGCAGTGACTGACCGCCCAGCACCAGGTTCGATGCCAGAAAGCCGATATACATGATGACGACTAACGCCACCACCAGCACGGAACCATAAGAACCAAACTGGCCGCGGGTTTGCACCATCTGCGGCACACCTAATTGTGGCCCCTGCGCGGAATGCAATGCCATAAACAGCCCACCGGCAAGGTTACCAATCAATACGGCGAGGGTGGCCCACATAAAAGATAAGTGGAAAATACTCACCGCCAGCGCACCGGTAATCACGGTAAGCAACATGATGTTTGAACCAAACCAGATGGTAAAAAGATCCCGTGGCTTGCCATGACGTTCATGCGCGGGAATGGGCTGGATGGTGCTCAACTCTATTGTGGTTGCAACAGCATTATCTTTTGGGTTGTTTGTCATCATAGTTATCTCAACAAAGTCATTTGCAGGCTTGCCGCATGGCTGCGGTTATAACCACCCAAAAAATTGGGAGGGGTGAAAATAACGTTGATGGGATGTTGCAACAGTTGGCTATAGAGAGAAATGAAGAAAAATATAGCCAACTAATATAAAAAAAAGATGCAATCTCGCTTATGGATTGGCTGCCCCAAATTGGAACGTTAAAGAATGACAGGTGAGATATTTTTGAATCTAATTAACTATTTGATTATTAACATCTAAAATGCCACGTTCTGGCTGAATGCCTTATTTTGGTGCGCGTCTGCTCGTCACTGAAGCATCGTTGGCAATATTAAATATCGTCAATTTTGCAAAATTAATAAGTAAAAATGTTGTCTGTGAATCGCGTTAATTTGATTTATCTCAGCACCTTTTTATCTTGCCTGTGCAGAGCGGATGCGGCTTTAACAGGGCTTTGTATTTTATTTCGGCGGACAAGGTTGCCAGCAGGTTAAATATTTTCTATCCAGACGCTCACTTTATAATATTTTACCGCCTGCACGTGCTCCAATAGTCTTGGGTCCTTCTTAAGTGGTTAATCCCCTGCGTGATGCGGGATGAAGGACGTTGAAATGACATCATTAAAAACTGAAACAGATACGCTGATTATTGGCGCGGGTCAGGCGGGGGTTGCCATGAGCGAACACCTGACGCGTCTGGGCATTCCGCATCTGGTAGTGGAGAAAAATCGGATTGCCGAATCCTGGCGTAGTCGTCGCTGGGATTCGCTGGTTGCCAACGGTCCGGCCTGGCATGACCGCTTTCCGGGGATGGAGTTTCCCGGCTGCTCACCTGACAGCTTCGTGGCGAAAGAACAGGTTGCCGATTATTTTGTCAGCTACGCCGCCATGAACCAGTCACCGATTCATACTGGCGTCGAAGTGTTAAGCGCTGAACGCAATCAGGGGCGCAGTGGTTTCACCGTCACCACCTCCGCAGGCGTGATCAATGTGCAGCGTATCGTGGCCGCTACCGGTCCTTTCCAGCGTCCGGTCATCCCGGCGATTGCTCCTCAGCATAGCCAGGTACAACAGCTGCACTCGGCAGACTATAAAAATCCGCAGCAGCTGCCGCAGGGGGGCGTGCTGGTGGTTGGTGCCGGTTCTTCCGGCGTGCAGATTGCTGATGAGCTGCAACGTGCCGGTAAGCCCGTATGGCTGTCGGTGGGACCGCACGATCGTCCACCACGTTCCTACCGTGGCCGGGACTTCTGCTGGTGGCTTGGGGTACTCGGTCTGTGGGATGCCGCAGCCAGCCAGCCGGGCAAAGAGCATGTCACCATCGCCGTCAGTGGCGCACGCGGTGGGCATACCGTCGATTTCCGTCGTCTGGCGGCGCAGGGCGTTAACCTCGTTGGCCTGACTGAAAGTTTCACCGCTAACACCGTACGTTTTCAGGATGACCTGGCGGTGAATATTGCGCGCGGCGATGCTAATTATCTCGCATTGCTGGATGCTGCTGACGCGTATATCGACCGTAACGGTCTTGATTTACCGCCTGAACCGCAAGCACGTGAGTTCCTGCCAGACCCCGCCTGCGTAACCCATCCGCAGCTGTCACTTAATCTGGCCGAAGCTGGCATCACCAGCATTATCTGGGCGACGGGCTACGTGGCCGATTACAGCTGGCTGAAGGTTAATGCCTTTAATGACCAGGGCAGACCGCAGCATCATCGTGGTGTTTCCAGCGAGCCTGGCGTCTATTTTCTCGGCTTGCCGTGGTTGTCACGTCGTGGTTCCACCTTTATCTGGGGCGTCTGGCACGATGCCAAATTTATTGCTGACCAGATCGCTATCCAGCGCCAGTACCAGCATTACCGCGCTCCCTCTGACTCGCTTTAAGGAACTGTTATGCCTACTCATCAACGTATTCGTATGTTCAACACCAAAGAAACCTATCCGAATCAGACGCTGGACAACGATCTCTGCCAGGCGGTACGCGCTGGTAATACCGTCTACGTGCGCGGCCAGGTCGGTACCGATTTTGCAGGCAATCTGGTCGGGCTGGGCGATCCCCGCGCTCAAACCGAACAGGCGATGAAAAACCTCAAACAGCTGCTGGAAGAAGCCGGTAGCGACCTGAGCCATATCGTGAAAACCACCACCTATCTTACCGATCCACGCTATCGCGAGCCGGTTTACCAGGAAGTGGGCAAATGGCTGAAAGGGGTGTTTCCGATTTCAACTGGTCTGGTGGTTTCGGCGCTGGCACAGCCGCAGTGGCTGATGGAAATTGATGTGATTGCGGTGATCCCGGATGACTGGGAGGCGAAATGACGCTTTCGATTGCCGCACGCTGTGCGGAGTCCGGCCAACTCGGTATCGCCATTAGCTCGTCGAGCATTGCCGTCGGCGCGCGTTGCCCGTGGCTGGTGGCCGGAGTGGGGGCGGTATCCAGCCAGAACATTACATTACCGGCACTGGGGCAGCAGATTCTGGCGCGGCTGGAGGCGGGGTTAGCGCCGGAACAGGCACTGAAAAGCGCGCTGGCAGAAGATCGCTTTAGCGAGTATCGCCAGGTGACTGTCATTGACGCCAGCGGTCGCAGCGCCGCCTTTAGCGGTGACAAGACGCTGGGTATTTATCATGTGGTGCAGGGCAAAGAATGCGTGGCCGCAGGCAATATGCTGGCGGAGCAAGCGGTGATCGCCGCAATGGTGACGGCTTTTGAAGCCACCACCGGTGAACTCACCAGTCGTCTGATTACGGCGTTGCAGGCGGGGATCGACGCTGGTGGTGAGGCGGGGCCGGTGCATTCTGCTGCCGTGAAAGTAGTCGATGATTACACCTGGCCGCTGGTGGACCTGCGCGTCGATTGGGCAGAAGAAAACCCATTGGCAGAGCTGCACAAGTTGTGGCTGGCGTATGAACCGCAGATGCAGGCTTACGTCACCCGGGCACTGGATCCACGCGATGCCCCGAGCTATGGCGTACCCGGCGATGAGTAACGCGGTACGCGACATCCTCGCGGCACTGCTGGCGTTTGATACCACCAGCCGCGAATCCAATCTGGCGTTGATTGCCTGGATTGAAGATTTTCTGGCGCAACGGGGTATCGCGTCGCAACGCATCATGGATGACAGCGGGCGCAAAGCCAATCTGTATGCCCGGCTGGGACCGGGCGGTGACGGCGGGGTGATGTTGTCCGGTCATACCGATGTGGTGCCGGTCGATGGTCAGCAATGGACGCTGCCGCCGTTTGCCCTGACACAACAGGAAGGGCGCTACTATGGCCGTGGCAGTGCCGACATGAAGGGCTTTCTGGCCTGCGTGCTGGCATCGCTGGATAACTTTCTGACCCAGCCGTTGCGCCTGCCGCTGCATCTGGCTTTTTCCTATGATGAGGAAGTGGGCTGCCTCGGGGTGCGCAGCATGGTGGACTATCTGCGCGCGTCTGCGGAAAAACCCGCCATGTGTATCATCGGCGAGCCGACAGAAATGCGCCCGGTGTATGGACACAAAGGCAAGGTGGCGATGCGTTGTCAGGTGCATGGCCGCGCCTGTCACTCGGCCTATGCACCCTCTGGCGTCAATGCCATCGAATACGCGGCCAGGCTTATCAACCAGCTGGGCGCAGCGGCGCAGCAACTGAAGCAGATCGAGGATGCGCGTTTTGATCCCCCCTATAGCACGCTCCAGACCGGTATGATTCAGGGCGGCAGCGCGCTGAACATCGTGCCGCAGGATTGTCAGTTTGATTTTGAAATCCGCTATCTGCCGGGCGCTAATGTTCAGGGTGTGATGACCGAGGTCGAGCTGTTCTCG
Organism: Citrobacter sp. 506; assembly: GCF_050434985.1. NCBI lineage: Bacteria > Pseudomonadati > Pseudomonadota > Gammaproteobacteria > Enterobacterales > Enterobacteriaceae > Citrobacter > Citrobacter sp. 506. Next base: position 1,065,625 of record NZ_JBNDJN010000001.1, on the reverse strand, counting down.
CAACAGCAATTGTTACCGCAAATGCAGGCGGTGGCAGCCGAGAGCGCGATCCGTTTTCAGCCGCTGAGCTACTATCCTAGCCTGCTCACCGATCCGCAATCGCAATTCGCGCAGTGGCTGGCGCAATGGAGTGGCAGCAATGATTTCTCAACCGTGGCGTTTGGCACCGAAGGGGGATTGTTTGATGAAGCGGGGATTGCCACCCTGATTTGCGGGCCAGGCAGCATGGCGCAGGGGCATAAGCCGGATGAGTTTATTGCTATTGAACAAGTAGAACACTGCATGAGTATGCTGGTAAATCTATGTAAATGGATGCGTACAGTTCCTTTAAAATGAAACAGTCAACTGAATCGCCACGGGTTTAACAGACACTTCGGAGTCATTTAAGATGACTTAAAGAGAGGTGCCCATGAGCGGTAAACGTTATCCCGAAGAGTTTAAAATTGAAGCAGTCAAACAGGTTATTGGTCGCGGTCATTCTGTTTCCAGCGTTGCAACACGTCTCGATATCACCACCCACAGCCTTTACGCCTGGATAAAGAAGTACGGTCCGGACTCATCCACTAATAAAGAACAGTCAGATGCTCAGGCCGAGATCCGCCGACTCCAGAAAGAGCTGAAGCGGGTTACTGATGAACGGGACATATTAAAAAAAGCCGCGGCGTACTTCGCAAAGCTGTCCGACTGAGGTACGCCTTTATTCGTGACAACTCCCGTTGCTGGCCTGTTCGTCTGCTCTGCAGGGTGCTGAATGTTCATCCCAGTGGCTTTTACGCCTGGTTTAAGCAACCGTATTCTCAGCGCCACCAGGTAGATCTGAGACTGACGGGACAGATCAAACAGTTCTGGCTGGAGTCCGGTTGCGTTTATGGTTATCGCAAGATCCATCTGGACTTGCGGGATAGCGGGCAACAGTGCGGAGTGAACAGAGTCTGGCGACTGATGAATCGTGCCGGGATAAAGGCTCAGGTCGGGTACCGGAGCCCGCGGGCACACAAAGGCGAGGCCAGTATCGTATCGCCCAACAGGCTCCAGCGACAGTTCAATCCGGATGCTCCGGATAAGCGTTGGGTAACGGACATAACCTACATCAGGACCCACGAAGGCTGGCTGTATCTTGCTGTGGTTGTTGATCTGTTCTCACGCAAAATTATCGGCTGGTCAATGCAATCCCGGATGACAAAGGACATTGTCCTGAATGCACTGCTGATGGCTTTATGGCGGCGTAATCCCCAAAAACAGGTGCTGGTTCACTCGGACCAGGGCAGTCAGTACACCAGCCATGAGTGGCAGTCGTTCCTGAAATCACACGGCCTGGAGGGGAGCATGAGCCGTCGCGGTAACTGTCACGATAATGCGGTTGCAGAAAGCTTTTTCCAGTTGCTGAAACGCGAACGGATAAAGAAAAAGATCTACGGAACGCGGGAAGAAGCCCGCAGCGATATTTTTGATTACATCGAAATGTTTTATAACAGTAAGCGTCGGCATGGTTCGAGCAATCAGATGTCACCGACAGAATATGAAAACCAGTATTATCAACGGCTCGGAAGTGTCTAGATTATCCGTGGCGATTCAGTTTGGTGCCATGAGCGGACATCTGAACTTAGCTTTGACAAACAATGTAACAGCAATACTCTGGTATCACTTTTAACCCATTAGTGATGCTTTTTTGACGGTACTTCATACATCCTCTGACATTGAACAGCCCAGAGAATATTGCGCGGGCTGTTCATGCCAGATAGCGAAGGGGGTTAGTGACGAAAAGGCAGGAAAAGTCGCCTTATTGTTTGCGTCCTCTACATCGTCAACACAATTTTTCCGACATTGAGGCCGTCTTCCATACGCTGGTGAGCTTTGCTGGCTTCAGCCAGCGGAAATACGCTGTCAATCACCGGGCTCAGCCCATCTTTACCGAAGCGAGTTAACCAGCACTCTTTAAAGCGACGGGACATCTCATGTTTCACTTCTTGCGAACGCGATTTCATTACCGTACCGATAATCTGCAGATGGCGGTACAACACCCGATCCAGCGGGATCTTCGCGTTTTCAATCCCCCCCATGATGCCAATCTGCACCAGACGTCCACCAAAGTTGAGTGCATTCACGTTTCGTTCAAAATAAGGCGCGCCAATAAAATCGAGAATAAGATCAACCCCCTTGTTATCCGTACTGCTGGCGACAACCTCGGAGAAGTCTTCTGTCACGTAATCAATGGCGTGATCGGCACCCAGACGGCGAACGAGATCGTGTGCTGCAGCATTCGCGGTGGTGATTACCGTCGCGCCTGTCGCATGCGCCAGTTGCACGGCGGCACCTCCCACACCGCCGGCCCCGGCGTGGATCAGTACCGTTTCCGTGGGCTTCAGTTTCCCCAGATGGATAAGCGCTTCATGCGCGGTTACAAAGACCTCGGCAATGGCCGCCGCATGGATATAGTCCATACCTTCCGGCACTGGCATAGCCATCCGGTAATCAATGCGGGCCATTTCAGCGTAAGCCCCGCCCCCGACGATACCCATAATACGGTCACCCAAGTTGTAGCCTTTTACATTCTCCCCGACGGCAATAACGTCACCGGCGATTTCCAGCCCCATAATCGTCGAGTCGCCAAAATCAGGGCGGCCATACCCGCCGCGTCGGTGAGTTAGATCGGCCCGGTTGACCCCCGCTGCCCGCGTGCGAACCAGCAGATCATTGGGGCGCAGCTGTGGGTCTGCGACTTCACTGATATTAAGTACATCGGCCGGACCGAATTGTTCAAAAGTGATTGCTTTCATGATTCTCTTTCCCGAAATAAGAAGATGGATAGCCGTCGTTCAGGCCTGTTCTTCAAACGTGGCATTGGCATAACCAGAAGCGGTAATCGCTGCCGGGAAGCCTGCATAAAACGCCATGTGCGTAATCAGGGCGGAAATTTCTGTTTTGGTCAGCCCGTTTTCAATGCCGCGACGCAGGTGGGCCGGTAGCTCATTGGAATGATTCAGCGCGATAAGACAGGCGATGGTAATCAGACTACGGTCGCGTGGTGCCAGGTCCGGATCTGTCCAGACATCGGAATACAGTGGTTGCTCAACGAAGCCGGACAGTTTAGGAGTAAATGCGCGTGCAGCTTCACGCGGGCGAGTAAAATCAACAGCTTTCATGGTCAGTTCCTCTTATATTCTGTCATTAGTGCCAGTGTGTTTTAGATTTGGCTGATGAATTTATTCACCAGATAATGGCTGAGACCTTCCCGACCGCCCTCCGAACCATGTCCGCTTTCTTTCATGCCGCCGAAAGGCAGTTCCGTCGCCACCATGCGGTACTGATTAATGCCGATCATTCCGGCCTCAAGGCCATCGCCAACATCCAGCACGGTACGGGCGTCACGCGTAAAAGCGTAAGCTGACAGGGCATACGGCAGACGGTTTGCTTCTGCCAGCCCGTCCTCAAGCGCGTCGAACGGACGCATCACGGCGATCGGGCCAAAGGGTTCTTCGTGCATGATCCGTGCTTCCATCGGCACATCGGTAAGCACCGTAGGTTCAAAGAAAAAGCCAGGACGGTTGAGCCGTTTCCCTCCAGTGAGCACTTTCGCGCCCAGGGCAACAGCATCGGCAATCAGCGATTCCATTTTTTCCAGTTGGCGGATATTCGCCAGCGGCCCCACCTGAGTGCCTTCCGCTATGCCATCGCCGATAATCAGTTGCTCCGTCGCACTCACGAAGCGTTCGACAAACTGTGTGTAAACACCTCGCTGAATAAGAAAACGGGTTGAAGAGATACAGATTTGGCCGGTGCCCCGAAAACGGTTAGCCGCTCCGCCAGTTGCCGCCGCATCAATGTCGGCATCGGCAAAAACCAGCACCGGTCCGTGGCCGCCCAGTTCCAGGGTAATCGGTTTAACACCGGCGGCAGCACGCTCAGACAGCAGTCGACCTACCGGTACAGAACCGGTGAATGCCACTTTGCGAATAACCGGTGAGGCGATCAGCGTGGCGGAAACCTGATCCGGTACGCCAAACACAATTTGCAGTACGCCTTCAGGCAGACCGGCATCATCCAGGCAGCGTGCCAGAGCCAGCGCCGTCGCCGGGCTCTCTTCACCGGGTTTCAGGATCACGCTACAACCTGCGGCCAGCGCCGCTGATAATTTGCGTGCCGGGGTAATGGCCGGGAAATTCCACGGAGTGAAGGCGGCAACCGGGCCGATGGGCTCTTTTTTGACCAGTTGCAGTACACCGGGGCGATTTGACGGTACAACGCGCCCATCAATGCGGCGGGCTTCCTCCGCAAACCATTCAAAATAGTCGGCTGCACGCAATACTTCGTCGCGGCTTTCAGCCAGGGGCTTCCCTTCTTCCAGCGTCATCAACGAGGCAATATGTTCAGCGCGTTCGCGCATCAGGGCAGCGGCATTCTTCATGATGCGGGCGCGTTCGGCAGGCACGGTACGGCGCCAGATGTCAAAGCCAGAACGGGTGGCTGACAGGGCACGTTCAAGGTCGGCGGCGGTCGCGAGCGGCAAGCGGCCGATAGTGGCTTCGGTTGCGGGGTTAATCACAGCGACAGTGTCGCGATTGCCCGCTTCAATCCAGTCACCGTCGATGAATAGATAAAGGGGATCGTATTGATGATTTTGCATGGTCGTTATCCTCAGTGTGTGCGTGTTTGTGTAATGTCATTCGGCTGAGGGGATCTTAAGTTCAGCGCACATCACTGATAAGATGGCTTCTCCCCACAACAGCTATGCAAGAAATGCACAGATGCAATCAGAGAAATTTGCCGAGTTCCTTGGAGTCTTTGTCGATGTCGCCCGTGAAAGCAGTTTTTCGGGTGCTGGTCGCCGTCGCGGACGCACGCCCTCCTCGATAGGACGGCAGATTGATGCGCTGGAAGCATACCTCGATACCCCGCTTTTTTTGCGATCTACACGGCATTTAACCCTGACGGATGCCGGGGAAATGTTGCTGATTCGCGCCAGACGGATCCTCGATTCACTGGAGGATACGCAGCAGGAACTGGCGTCAATGAAGGGCGAAGTAACCGGTGTGCTGAGAGTGGCGTGTTATCCCACATTTGGTAAACGCTATGTGCTGCCGGTTATGGCAAAACTCTCCCGACAGTATCCGGCGCTGAGCTTCGATTTGGATCTGACCGAACGGTTGGCAGACCCCGTCGCTGAACGCCTTGATGTTGTCATCCGTATTGGTAATATGGCCGACAGCACGTTGATTGCCAGCAAAATAGCAACGCAAATACGTGTGCTGTGCGCAAGCCCTGCCTATCTGGAAAGCGCGGGGATTCCCGCCTCGCTGGACGACATCGCCTCACATCGGTTAATCGATAAGCTGTACGGTGCGGATCTGCTTTGCTGGTCGAGCGTGATTGGCCATCCGGCCAGAGAAAACTCGGGCCTGCCTATGTTTGGCTGTGATGATTTCGAAGCAATGCGTCAGGCAGCGGTCGAAGGGATGGGGATCGCGTTCCTGCCGGACTGGGTGGCGGGAGATGAGATTAACAGTGGCGCGCTGGTACAACTCTTTCCGGAAATGTCATCGCAACCACATGTATCTACAGGAATATATGCGCTACGCGCGTTACGTCACCCACCTGCCAGAGTCACGGTATTTCTCGACGCATTGCGTGAATTCATCGGACATCCTGCAAAATGGTCAACATTTCACTGCCAGCTCTGACGATGTAAGCAACATTGCCATTTTTATTCTATGCGAACTTCCGCTGTTCGCTTATAGCGGACATCATACTCCTGAGCCTGTCCGCTCCGAGCCCAGACTGTGTGAAAACTGTTTTGGTAGATTAAACTGCGACTAAAACAGGGCTGAAAACTGCGCTCATACGTAAACTAACCAGTCGAGCAATTCCAGATTTTGCGTAGATGCGCGCACTTCAGTTCTAGGGCAGAGTTTTCACACAGCCTGTGCCAGATATAGTCATTCGAACCCAGAGAGTTACACTTTTAAGTGATTCAGGGTATGCGCTTACTGGTTACGAATACTGTGCCAGAATCATGCGGTTTGATGATTGCCGCTTTGCTTTCGAGCCAGTAAGTGCTCCACGTTCGCTAACTATTTTGCTGGCATTGGAAGAGCGAAAATCGCTCTTACTGATGCCGTAAAAAGCTTGTCAAATGTCTCAGGGCGTGAAGCGGACGTTGCTGACAACAGTTTGAGTGATTCAACAGAGCGTCAGTCATCATGTATTATCAGGACAAAGATGCCCGCTGAACCAGTCAACAACCCTATTTATGACAACGGGTTGATACCAGTGATCATCACCGTGTTCTGCACCTTCGATAAGTACGTAGTCCGTTTTGTTCCCCGATTCCAAAAGGGCTTTGTAAAGCGTTGCGCTCTGCTTAGGCGATACTAATGTATCCTTACTTCCATGCATTATTAGGAACGGAGGTTTACATCCTTTGAGACGTCCTATGGGGCTTGCATTTATCGCTTTTTCAGGTACAGAACTGATGGAGGCACCTGCAAAATTCTTGAAAGCCACACCATTAATTAGCAGTGACTCCGCGACTGCAGGAGACTGATGCACTTTTTGTCGGTGATCCGGAAAACCGTCACCTATGTTACGCAGATCTGATATTCCGTAAAGCGTAGCCACAGCCTGCACATCAGCGGACTGGCTGAGAAAATCGCCGTGATCGAATGATTTATCGCCATTAGTGGTACCAAGCATCTGCGCCAGCCATCCTCCTGCAGAATCGCCAAATACACCAATTCGTGAGGGGTCAATTCCATAATCGTGGGCATGTTGACGAAGGTATCTTACTGCTGCTTTAGCATCTATCACTGGCGCAGGGAAAGTATCCGGAATTGTCCTGTATTCTGCCGCTGCAACAACAAAGCCAGCCTCCGCTAAAGCCATGCGCATTTCCACAAATTTATTGTGCTCAGCTGTCATAAATCCTCCCCCAGGAAAATAGATGATGGCTGGTTTCAAAATTTTGGTACGAGGAACCAGAAAAGACATATGCAATTGCCTGACAGAACGAGTGTTTTTCACTGTCTCATAAACCACATCACTGATATTGTCTATAGGGTGTTTAGTCAAAGCGACTTGGATAATTTTCGCCCCATGAATATAACCAGGCAGATCATGATAATCAGAAGAGACTTCACTATTTATTTTAGGAATCATAAAAAATCACCAGTTTTTAAAATATTGTTTCGCCAGTCAACCTATTATTCTGAAAGGATAGGTCATCCTGTCAGATAATTTTTAAGGCCGAATTAATGGTGGCGAAAATCAAATTCGCTATAACACCCATTTGAAATATGCACCGACTGATATTGATGATAGAGATACGTAAAATCTAATCCTCTTTAATTACACCATCCCGGCCGAGCCCGGTGAAATCGGTTCTGTCTCCGGATGACTACTGTATACATACATATCCGAAGGCTTATCTATTCAGATACTTGTATTCGTTACAAACCATGAAAAGTGATGTTTTATATTCATGGCCAGTTACGTCCCCGGGTTACTGTTATTTTTTTCATATCTCAACCGGTCTTCACGAAAGCGATCAGCATTATCGACAATCCAGGTCCACAGCGGGATCATCCGTACAAGTAACTCCATACCTGTATCGGACAGTTCGTATTCGACTCGTGGCGGGATTTCACTGAAATCATGGCGGATAACCAGTCCGTCACGCTCAAGCTGTCGTAATGTACGCGTCAGCATGCGCTGAGTCACTCCGTGCATACGCCTGCCAATTTCGGCATGACGCAGTCTGCCATAAACGCCAAGCGTGTTGACGATACCCAGCGACCAGCGACTTCCGGCATGAGCCAGCACCTCCCGCCGCAAGCCATCATCATCGTCTCTCAGCCCCTTACAAACAGCCTGCGAATACTGAAGAATATCTTCCCGATCCATTTCATTGACTCCCGGTATCATACATGTACCTTCTTTTTTAGCCTGTTATGAATTGCTAGAGTGGTGCAACAATTCATGTAAGGCCAGATTATGAACAAAACAGATCTTAACACTACGTCTGAAAATATCCTCGTGCTCGGTGCCGGTGAGCTGGGCCTCCCCGTTCTGCGAAATCTTGCCCTTCGGGCAAAAGATGTGGAGGGAACGAAAATCAGCGTGCTGCTGCGCGAAAGTACCGTAACGTCAGATGAACCTGGAAAACAATTCGTTATCACGGAAATCAGAAACCTCGGTATTAATATAGTCACGGGCGATCTCGTCATGAGTTCTGTCGACGATTTGGCCAGCCTCTTTGCGCAATTTGACACAGTCGTTGGCTGCGCGGGGTACGCGGCCGGCATAAATACACCGATGAAACTGGCGCAGGCGGCCCTGCAGGCGCGGATTCCACGCTATTTTCCATGGCAGTTTGGTGCCGATTTTGATGCCATCGGACGCGGCAGTCCACAAGACATCTTCGACGCGCAGATTGACGTGCGTGATTTACTACGCAGCCAGCATGAAACTGAGTGGGTCATCATTTCGACCGGCATCTTCATGAGCTATTTGTTCGAACCAGACTTCGGTGTGGTCGATCTGCAGAACGATACTGTTCACGCACTCGGCAGTATTGACAACACCATGACGCTGACAACTCCCGATGATATCGGGATGCTGACGGCAGCGATCGTATTTAAAACTCCTCGCATCCGGAACGAAATTGTGTATATCGCCGGTGATACACTGACCTACGCAGAGGTAGCAGATAAGCTGCAATCAGCGCTTGGCCGTCCTTTCAGCTGCACGGAATGGAGCGAACAATATCTGATGGATAAACTCGCGCTCAACCCGCAAGACATGATGTCTAAGTATCGTGCCGTTTTTGCACAGGGGCGGGGTGTTGCATGGGATAAAAAGCAGACATTCAATGAACGCCATAACATTCCGGTTACCGACGTGGCAGCCTGGATAAATGCAAATCTGACCCCGGGCAGCTCATTATAATCGTATTTAAGCTGCTGTAATAAATACCAGAGTCTTTCTCCTGCCTGCCCGAATATGGTGAAGAGAAAGACTCTGTTCCCCCTGTTGGCACTGATAGCAAAGCGGTTACGCTGTGTGCGCTGAAAACCGGCTCTCCGGTAAACCGGGGAATACGGCTGATTTCGCTCTTAGCAATGCTCCATCATGCCTTGACGGCACAGAAAGACCCACGCTGGCACTGGTACAATACAGCGTTGTGAATGCTTCTCCCGCGAGTGTCGGGCAAGTGCTCTGAACTCCTGGAGAGGGCAGGATACTCTCCGTCGTTCCGTCCGGACGATAACGTACAACACGGCTTCCTCCCCATTCGGCATTCCAGACATAGCCCATTGCGTCCACGCAGGAGCCGTCAGGCGCTCCCTTTCCTTCTGTTGCAGTGAACACGCGCTGGTTATTCATGGAGGGGTAATCACAGCACATTATACGGCCCTGCATCGAGTCACAGTAATACATCGTGCTGCCGTCCGGACTGAAACAGATGCTGTTCGGGATGGCCACCTCAGGCAGGGGTAGCGTCTCAATGCTGAGTGTCGCTGCATTTAGCCTGTGAAATCTTCCTATGATTTTCGCGGGGTATCCGTCATCCATGGTCCCGAAGACGAAATTACCCTCGCGGTCGCACCGACCATCCCCTGTCCGTGTTCCCGGTCCTCCCGGTGACGCCACAACCGGCGTAAAGATACCCGTATTCAGATCGCAGAAGGCGAATCGGGACGCCAGTCCCATCAATAAAACGTCAGAATGTTCAGTAAGAGCAAACGATCCGAGGCGTTCAGGCAGGGACCAGCGCATCACAACACTGGTGTCTTCTTCAAGGGCAAGCAGCTCGCTGCCTTCAATGTCAGTCCAGTAAATCCTGCGTGTCCTCTCGCACCAGATTGGGCACTCTCCCAGCAAATTTCTGGCATCAGCAGACACTGAAAACATGTTATTTCTCCCGCATATAAAAGTTTCGCATCGCGCCTGACCAAAAGCGTAAGGCCATCTGCATTATGGCAGACGGCAGTAACAAGCTATTCCCACCCTGTCAGGGCAAAAAACGCGCTGAAAGTTTGTCACCAAAAAGCATGATGGCGAGTCCTGCCAGCATGACCAGCATGCCCCCCAGTTTGAGTAGCGAAACCGGTCGCCGTACAGCACCCAGCAGACCGAAATGGTCAATCATCTGCGACGAGAGTAACTGCCCAACGATTGCCAGCCCGAGCAGGGCTGAAAAACCGATTTTCGGTGCCAGCACCACGTAGCTGAACAACGCACAGGCACCGATCAGGCCGCCCGCCAGACTCCATGCTGGCTGCGAAGGAATAGCAGCGAGAGAGCTAAATAACCCGCCACGTAGCAGCGAGTAAATCCCGAGGCTCAACGCCCCGGCCGTAAAGGAAAAGAACGCGGCGGTGACCGGATCGCCCCCGAGTCCTTTTGCGAGCTGACTGTTCAGGGTTGTCTGCAAGGTAATACCAAGACCCGCTGCAAAAGCTATTACGTAATAAATCGCGCTCATGCTGTTATTCCCTGTCAGTTTGCCTGTACCAGCGGCAGGAATTTCTCCGCAAAGATGTCCGGCTCATACCCGGCGGCGGCGAAAAGGTGTTCGCGTGATTCATCGATGGCAGCACGAAGACGCTCGCTGTCCACGCCCAGAACTTTGCCGTTCTGCTTGACGATGCGCCCGCCAATCATGACAGTATCGATGTTGCTGCGTTCAGTTGCATGCACCACCGTCCCGAAGGCATTCCCGTTCGGATAGAGATTGAGATCAGCAGCGTTAATCAGGATCAGGTCGGCCTGTTTGCCTGGCGTCAGGCTACCCACTTTATCCTGTAGTCCGGCACAGGTCGCACCATCGACGGTTGCCGACTTCAGCAGCTGCGCTGCCGGGAGCGTTGTCAGAGAATGCCCTGAATCACAGCAGTGCTGCTTATGCATACCCATCACGCGCTGCAGATAGAACGCCACGCGCATTTCCATAAACATATCTGTGCTGTAAGACGTTTCGTTATCCACGCTCAGGCCAGGATTGATGCCATGGCGCTGCGCGGCCTCAATGGCAAACATCCCGCTTTCAATGCCATAGTGCGAATCTGAGCGCGGACAGACGTTCACTCGTACGCCGGCTTCACGCAGGATTTCCCAGCCCTCATCAGGCAGTGCTGTGCAGTGATTGAAGATATTGTCCGGGCCCAGCAGGCCCTGCTGATGCAGTGATTTAAGCTCTGAAGCCATCTCAGCCCCAAAGAATTCGGTCACGATTGGCAGCCCGAGCCGGCGGGCCTCGGCCCACAATTCCGGCTCCAGCTGGGCCATGACGCCCAGAGAAACCAGTCCCTCAGGATTGTCTTTGAAATATTTTTCCTGCAGACGCTGCCAGTTACCCGGCCAGTGCGCTCTGTCCCATTCGCCTGCTACCGGCGCGCCGGACGCATGAATAGCGCGAATTCCGGCATCAAGCAGGGCTTCAACGGCGGCGTCTGCATGTGCTGCGGTACGGCTGTTGTGCGAGTTATCAATCATGGTAGTGATACCCGCATCAATCGCGCCCAGCGCCGTCAGGAGATTACCGACATAGATATCTGCGGGCCGATAGTATTTCGCAAACGAGAAGTGCGTGGCATTGCTATAGTCGTCCAGACAGGTGGCGTTTGGGTTGATGCGGCGCAGCTGGCCTTCCCAGGCGTGACGATGAGAATCGACCATCCCCGGCATGGCAATCATATTTGTGGCATCAATGACGTGAGCACCCTCGGCGTTCAGGTCCTTACCGATGGCGGTGATGGTTGACCCTGTGACAAGAATATCGCCACGTTCATGGTTACCAACATTCTCATCCATACTCAGTATGGTTGCACCGCTGATCAGCGTTACCGGCGCATTTTCCGTCTGATTGTTAACAATATTTCTGCAGTAATCGGTCATTTGAATTGTCTCTTTCAGGTTCAGAAGGAAAACAATACGCCTCCTGTTTAAGCTGAAAAAGATGACTAACGTGTTTTCATCATTCAGAATTTGCGAATAATGATGGTTATCACCGTCACATGCTATTCAGGAGCGCAATCAGGTGGATCGTATTCAGGCTATGCAGGTTTTTATAAGGGTGGCTGAGGCCGGAAGCTTTGTCCGGGCAGCGGAAACACTGTCCCTGCCTTCTTCTACTGTTACCAGCACCATCAAAAACCTGGAGAAATATCTGCAGGTGCGTCTGCTGAACCGGACCACAAGACGTGTCAGCCTGACTCCGGAAGGTATGCAGTATCTGGCGCAGTGCCGGGAAATTCTGGCCTTAATTGAACATACGGAAGCCAGTCTGGCCGATTCGAACAGGCGCCCCCGTGGTCGTTTACGCGTTGATATGCCCGGCGGTATAGCGCACTTCCTCGTGATGCCAAACCTGAAAGAGTTCTACAGCCGTTATCCTGATATTTACCTGATGATCGGCGTCAGCGACCGGCAGGTTGACCTGGTTCAGGAGGGCGTGGACTGCGTGATCAGAACCGGAGAGTTACTTAACTCCACGCTTGTAGCCCGTCCGCTCGGAGAATTTCGCTGGATCACCTGCGCCTCTCCCGATTATCTCAGGGAGTACGGTATTCCGCAGTCACCTGAAGATTTATCTCATCACCGGGCTATTCATTATTTTTCCGGACAAAGCCGGCGTACAGACGAATTGCGTTTTGTAAAGGGAACAGAAACGCTGTCCGTACCCGTCAGGGGGCAGGCAGCCGTCAACGAGACGGGACTCTATATAAAAATGTGCCTCGAAGGATTCGGGCTGGCGCAGCTTGCTGAGAACGTTGTAGCAGAACACCTTCAGAAAGGAACGCTGGTTGAAGTCCTGGCCGACTGGCAGCCGTCGTCTGTTCCTGTCGCATTGCTTTATCCCCATCAGCGTTTTCTTTCACCCGCCGTACGTGCATTTGCAGACTGGATAGATGAAATATTCAGTTGATACGTCTGTCACAGCTCCCCGTTGCATACTAAAAGTCAGCAGTATTCAGGGGACCTGAAAGAACGGCAGACTTTATTTCGCGGATATGAGCATCCCGGAGCAGCGACTTCCCGGAGAAAGGCTGTACCCAGAAATTCACATCTCCGGTTTACGGGGGGACGCCGGCTAAGAGCGCCAGCCACATCCGGGCCCTCTTTTAACTAAAGTGTCTGAGTAAAATATTTTCAAGGATGTGAAAAACGGTCCTGATGCGCTGTGGTACCAGGGTCTGATAGGGCCGGTAAAGATAAAGCTGCCAGGTTTCCAGTTTCAGTTCCGGCAGGACATTCACCAGCCTGCCGTCTTCAAGGTATTCCCTGCAGGCCAGATTACTCGACTGAATCACGGCTTTACCGGTTAACGCAGCCTGAATCTCAGACTGGGAGTCGGTGGTAAAAAACTCCAGGTGCCGGGGAATAAAGGTATTGACGCCGTCGAGCATAAATTCAAACACCTTGCCGGTTTCAGGGTTAAGCAGACCGCTGAAAGGGTAACGCTGACGCAGGTCTTCAAAATTTTTCGGTGCGCCCAGCCTGTCAATGAGCCGGGGAGAAGTCATCAGGGCATGATGAACCAGCGTAATGGGCCTGACGATAAAATTCGGGTTTGGCTCCCGCTCTATACGGATCCCCATATCAATACGGTTCTGGACAGTATCCAGCTTCATCATGTCTAACCGCCAGTCAATAAACAGCTCAGGATAGGGATCGAGAGCGGTCAGAAGCTCATATAACACCTGCTCGTGGCCGGGAAACCGGAATAGCGTGATCCTCACAACACCCTTCATCTCATTGTCATCTCTGGCCGTCTGGAAAAGGGCCTCTGAGTCTTCAAGCAGCCGCATGGCACGGGGCAAGAAAAACTCACCAAAGCTGGTCAGCACAATGGATCGGGTATTGCGCTTAAAAAGCGGTTCGCCAAGCTGATGTTCCAGATCAGCAATCGTGCGTGTCACCACGGATGGAGAAATGGCCAGCCTGACTGCCGCTTCGCGAAAATTCATTGTTTCTGCAGCAGTAACAAAAAATCTCAGGGCATCGAGTTTATTCATAATAATTGTGATTTTAGCAATTCTGATTTTCTAAATTAACAATTTTTCAGCAATAAATCCAACCGTATACTTAGCATCTAAGAATAGTTAATACCTTAAAGAAGGGTGAAATAATCGTGAAAATTAGAAGGTTAGGTAGCCAGGGGCTTCATGTCTCGGAAATGGGGCTGGGGTGCATGGGCATGGACCATGGCTATGGCTATTCAGTTGAGATCCGGGAAAGGACAAAGCTGATAGACAAGGCTGTAGAGCTGGGCTGCAACCTTTTCGACACTGCCCCCATTTACGGATTTGAAAACGAAAAACTGCTGGGGGTAGCGCTCAGCAAACACAGGGACAACGTTGTCATCGCGACCAAATTCGGCGTGACAGGAATGGAAAATAGTGATGGACAGCTGGTGCCGGTATTAGACAGCCGTCCGGCATCTGTCAGAGAGCAACTGGAAGGTTCCCTCAGGCGCCTGAAGACCGACCATATCGACCTGTTTTATCAGCATCGTGTCGACCCAAAAGTTGAGCCGGAAGTGGTGGCAGGATTAATGAAAGAGCTGATCGCGGAGGGCAAAATAAAGTACTGGGGCTTATCCAATGCGCCCGTATCTTACATACGCCGGGCTCATGCCATCTGCCCGGTCACTGCGGTTGAAGACCAGTATTCAATGATGTGGCGTAAACCTGAACAGGATCTGTTTAAGGTCTGCGATGAACTTGATATTGGTTTTATGGCCTACAGCCCGCTGGGTAATGGATTCCTGAGTGGTCAGGTCACAGCTAATACAACCTACGGGGAAGGCGATTACCGGGGCATGATGGGGCGCTTCAAACCAGAGGTGATGGAAAATAACCAGACGCTTCTTAAGCTAATCGCTGAAATTGCAGAAAGAAACAACGCAACTTCAGCACAGATTGTTCTTGCCTGGGAGCTGGCTCAGAAGCCTTACATTGTGCCGATCCCGGGAACAACAAAACTACACCGGCTGGAAGAGAATTTTCACGCCGCAAATGTTCAGCTCAGTGACGCCGAATTAAATGATATCAACGAAGCCTTATCCCGGCTTGAAATTGACGAAACATTCTTCTGAAAAAATAAGAGATCGCTATGAAAACAACAGTATTTGTTACCCATCCCAACATTAATCAGTCCCGGGTAAACTCAGCCCTGGCAAAAGGTGCAGCATCACTGACAGGCGTTGAAGTGCGTTATCTCTATGACCTGTATCCGGATGGCAAAATCGACGTGGCCGCTGAACAGGCTGCCCTGGAGAAGACGGATCGTGTCGTGCTGCAGTTCCCTATGCAGTGGTACAGCACGCCGCCACTTCTGAAACAGTGGCTTGACGATGTACTGACGTACGGCTGGTCACATGGTGGAGAAACACAGGCGCTGCACGACAAGCAACTCATGCTGGCAGTTTCGCTTGGAGGTGCTGAGTCTGCCTATCAGCCTGATGGCGCTGCCGGACATACGGTAGGAGAGTACCTGCTGTCTTTTGAAACCATCTCCGGGTATCTGGGTATGAACTACATCAAGCCGTTCATTACAGGCGGAAGCGCGACGATAACTGACGAAGAAATCGCAGCTCAGGCCGGACGATACAAAACGGTATTAGCCTGATTATCTTCAGGCGATCATCAGTGTATTAAAACGCCTTCAAATGTGCCGTTGCTGATAACGGCACATTTTTCATTTATGGGAAGGAGAAATCGTGTGTCTTTACAGCCAGTCGAACTGAACAAAGCATATCGATTATTGCAGGTCGGCCCAACTACAATGATTTCCGCTAAGCATAATGGTAATGCCAATGTGATGGCCGCTGCCTGGGTGAGTCTGGTGGGGATCAATAAAGTCATGGCGTATATCGGTCCGCAGGCTTATACCCGTGGATTGGTGGAAGAAAGTGGTCTGTTTGCCGTACAGATCCCCGTAGTCAGCCAGATGGAAACCGTTTTGTACGCAGGTGAGCACAGCTACCGTGACAGGCCTGACAAGAATCATAAAATACCGACGTTCTACCTGAAAGAGTTCGATGTTCCGCTGGTAGAGGGTTGTGCTGGCTGGCTTGTATGTAAGGTAATACCCAACGCGGCATATGAGCTGGAACATAATCTGTTTATGGGAGAAATTGCCGGCGCGTGGAGTGACGATCGGGTTTTTCGCAATGGACACTGGATATTTGATGAAGCACCTGACGAATTACGAACCATACATTATGTCGCCGGGGGGCAGTTTTATGCCATCGGCAAAGGAACCCGGTTTGACCATGGGCCGGGCAAAGACTGAGACGCGAGTGCTTTTTGTACTGATACAACAAACTGCAGGGACTTGTTGTTAAAATGCCTTGCTGTTCCCTCATGGCCAGCAGGCGATACCGCCTCTGAGCCAGCAAGGGAAGTCGCTTTTCGGCGCCTGCAGCCTGCCTTCTTATATGCTCCTGTTAGCCCGCAGCACTCATAAATGAACAATGGCATGTCACATGGAAGGATCAGTGTCTTTAATCAGAAAGTGACAGTTTTGTTCTACCCACCGGTTGAGTTCATTCGCTGCCTGCCAGAGGGACGTTCCCAGTTCCGTGAGTGCATATTCGACTTTGGGCGGTACTTCACGAAAGACAGTGCGCGTAACAAGATTCCTGCTTTCAAGTTCCTTAAGATTCTGTGACAGCACCTTTTCTGATATACCCTGAATTTTTCTTCGCAAATCACCCGGCCTTGATGCACCGTCAGAAAGGGCATGAATAATGAGCAATGTCCATTTGCTCACCAGAACCTCGAGAACTTCACGGGCAGGACATGCCTCCCGCAAAACATTACCGGGTTCTTTGTTGTCCAGTGTAAAACAGTCGTTGAATTTTTCCATACTTACCTTGAGGTGGGTACTTGAAGATAAGTTAGTCTAAATCTACTATAGCGCTGAAATCAAGAGATTTGCATGTGCCATGCTGCTGCGGCTTAACCATCGTAATTATTGAAATAACCAGATAATGAGTTGGTAATGCTGAGTTTGTGACACGATAATGTCATACGTTACGAACACTGATAGCCATTAGCCGCCAGCACGAACAAATAATTTTTTTGTGTAATAACGAAAATTTTATCAAATAAGCCGGCTTGCTATATAAGCGCCTGCGCTAATAACAATCAATCCTTATGAATCGGGTTATATCAATGAAATATCATGTACTTTCTGCTTCACTGTTATTTTCACTTCTCTTTACTACTGCTGCACAGGCGAAAACAGCGAGTTATAAACTTGATGAATCGCATACGTCTGTGGTTATTAGCTGGAACCACCTAGGTTTTTCGAACCCGACGGCATCCCTTCATCATGTAGATGGCACAGTTAAGTTCGATCCGGCAACAAAAATTTTATCACTGGTTGATATCAACATTCCTGTAGCCAGTATTGATACCGGCGTTCCAGCACTGAATAAAGAGTTTGGTCAGCCAGATTATTTTGATGCGGAGAAATATCCGGTCGCAAATTTTAAAAGCACCAGCATTGAAATGAATGGTGATAAGTATGACGTACGGGGAAATTTAACCATTAAATCCATAACCCGGCCGGTTATTCTTCATGCAACCCTGAACAAAGCAGGTTTTCAGGCTATGGAGAAGAAAAATGCGGTAGGTTTTAACGCCACCGGTGTGATTAAGAGATCAGACTTTAAAATTGATAAATACGTTCCTTATGTAAGCGATAATATCACACTGACCGTGTCTTCGGAGGCGTATTCAGATTAATAAGATGCGGAGCCGTTAATGCTTCAGAAGCGTGGGCTGATGAAGCATCTTTACTTCCAGTCCAAACTTTTAACAATGTCGCATCCTGTCCGTAATCCTTCGGAAAGCATGCACTAATGAGTCAGCGTGTATTATTGCATGCTGACCCTATCAGTCCAGTCAGAGGGCAAGACGGGGCAAATTACGATGTCAAACAATTCATCTGAGGGCTAATTCATGACAGGTAACTTTTTAGAGCTTGCCAGAAAACGACGCACCATTTATGTACTTGGAAAAGATATTCCTGTCCCGGAGAACGAGCTGATCGGCACTGTCATTGAGGCAGTGAAGCAGGCTCCTTCTGCTTTTAACTCGCAAAGCTCAAGGCTTCTGATTTTACTGGGTGAGCAGCACGCTCGCTTATGGGAACTCACGCGTGAACAGTTACGCAAAATCGTGCCTGCAGAAAGTTTCTCCGGCACCTCAGATAAAATAGACGGGTTTGCAGCGGCTGCCGGCTCAATACTTTTTTTCGAGGATCAGGATGTTGTCAAGTCACTACAGGAGCAGTTTGCGGCCTATGCGGACAATTTCCCGGTATGGTCTGAGCACAGCACAGGTATTGCACAGTATGCTGTCTGGCTGGCGCTGGCTGAAAAAGGAATTGGTGCCAACCTGCAGCATTATAATCCTCTGATCGATGAAGATATTCGCACTGAGTGGAATGTTCCTCCATCATGGAAACTCCGCGCGCATATGAATTTCGGTGCCATCCTTTCACCCGCCAGTGAAAAAGCCTTTATGAGTGATGAAAAGCGATTCATCGTTGCCAAACAGTCATAAGGCTTGTTTATTATATTATTACTGACCGCGATCGCCCTGAGCTTCAGGGCGGCCGCTGAATGTTACGCTCGCCCTGAGCGGCCTTTTCACCGAAAAGTCCGCTCATCGGGATAGTACAGATGGCTCCGGTACCATTAAGACGCTTCAGAACCTCGATGGAAAGCATCCGCCGCAGAGGATCAGCTGGTACCTTGCTGTGTAAACCCATTCAGCCCGGCTGCTGTACAGGTTCCAGGTGCGCATCTCGTCCGGCAGCCATTCCGGTGCAGGCTCCTGCAACTGAGATTGCTGTGGTCATCAGTAATGGCACCGTCCAACCTCCGGACAACTCCTGTACTTTACCCAGCAACAGCGGTCCCATCGCCGCCATCAGATAACCGATACTCTGCGCCATACCTGACAGCGCGGCAGCATCACCAGCGTTTGTAGTGCGCAACCCGATGAAGGTCAGACCCAGCATCATGCTGGCACCCGAGCCGAAGCCGAGGAGTGCAGCCCACAGCATCGCCAGATTTGGCAAATAAAGGATGCCAATAAAGGACACTGCGGTTAACAGGCTGACGCCAGCAGCGGCTAATTTCTGATCGTTAAGACGACGCAGCGTGGCTGCCAGAATCAGGCCGGGAATGGCGGTGGTGAGCTGAAGGATGCCATGTACCTCACCAGCCTGAGCTGAGGAGAGCCCACTGTCTGTCAGAATGGCTGGCAGCCAGCCGACCGCAACATAAAACGGCATCGCATTCAGGCCCATAAACAAGGTGACCTGCCACGCCAGAGACGAGCGCCAGACCGCAACGGTCGCTGCTTTTTTCTCACCTGCTACTGGCAGTTGATGCTTTTTCTTCAACTGCGGCAACCATAAAAGCAACGCAAGGAGCGGTGCAATAACCAACATGGCTAACGCGATGTTCCAGCCCCAGCTCTGCGTCAGAGGAATGACAATGGCAGATCCAATGGCGCCAGCGGCGCCCATGGTGATGGAATATGCTCCCGTCACGGAAGCCACGTTGCCGGAAAAGTCACGTTTGATCAGGCCAGGCAGCAGGACATTGCCCAGGGCAATCCCGATACCAATTAACACTGTTCCGCCATAAAGCGCCCAGACGCTGTCTGTTGAGCGAAGCAGAATCCCCGCTGAAATCACGACCAGGGCACCAAAAAGGGTGCGTTCCAGGCCGTACTTGCGGGAAATCGATGCGCTCAGTGGAGAAAAGGCGGCAAAGGCCAGTAAAGGAAGCGAGTTAAGCAACCCAACGGCTGTGATACTTAGCCCAAAATCATGGCGAATGGACTCTAAAACGGGTGCTATAGCGGTAAAAGGAACACGCAGGTTAATGGCGATAAAAAGGATGCCGGTCACAAGTATGATTGAAGACCACTTGTTCGTAGTGTGGGACATAAGTTTTGCTTTCTCTGAAAAAAGAAAGACTTTAAAGGACGCATGAGTTACAGAATATAGATAACCTGACAACATATAGCTAAATCATGCCAGTTAATAAAAAATCTGTGACCTCGCCGGAAGAGTTTAATGCCGATGATTTCAGTCAGGCCGCTATCGCCCTGCATGTATCATCGTCAGGTGAGTATGCCGGGCAAAGTCCGCACGCTCATCGCAAGGGGCAACTTATTCTCTCTTTGCGCGGTGCAGTGCGCTGTGAGGTTGAGGATGCGCTGTGGCTTGTTCCACCAGGACATGCCGTCTGGGTTCCGGGAGAAATCCCCCACCGTTGCCGGATCACGAAGAATGCAGACACGTGCCTTTTATTCATCGAGCCCGGCACGGCAGCGATGCCGAAAATCTGCTGTACCATAGCGATTACACCTCTGGTTCGCGAGCTTGTTCTGTATCTTGCAGAGCAGGAACATGCTTATTCTCCTGACAGTAAAACCGCCAGGCTTGCAGCGGTGCTGCTGGAGCATATTCCGGATGTGCCGGTTGAAGCACTCCATCTTCCTGTATCAGATCATCCTAAAATCCGGATTATGGCTGAGGCACTTTTTAATGAGCCAGATGACCGGCGAACGTTAAAGCATTGGGCTGCTCATCTGGCCATCAGCGAACGATCTCTGGCCAGGCTGATAAAAGAGGCGACAGGAATGAGCTTTGGTCGCTGGCGTCAGCAGCTGCATTTGATGATTGCCCTGAGCCATCTGTCTGAAGGTCAGCCCGTGCAGCGCGTAGCCGGAACGCTGGGATATGATTCGGTCAGTGCGTTTATTACGATGTTCAGAAAAGCGCTGGGTAAATCACCGACGCAATATTTTTCTTCCCTGGATTAGTGCACAAGCACAGAAGCCGGATTTATTCAAAGAACACCAGCGTCCGCTTCACGCCCTGAGACATTCAACAAGCTTTTTATGGCTTCAGTAAGGGCGAGTGTCGCGCTTCGAGAGCCAGCAAATACTTCGCTTCATCGTACCGAGTTTGGTCTTCCAGCAGCGGTAAATGATCGTTATCCATTTGAAAGCAAGAGCCCGGATTGCAGATTGGTGCGATTTCTCTTTTTCTCGCAGTCCCTGATAATAAAGTCTGGCCCAGTATGATGAGTTAACCGTCTTGGCAGCCCATTCAACAAAAGTCTGCCTGACGAACTTAGCACACTGCCATCGCCAGTGAACCCAGGATTTCTGGCCACTTCGTTCTGTCACCGGTGCAATACCTGCGTAGTTTTGAATTTCTTCAGCGCTGTTGAAGCGGTCGCGGTTATCACCCAGTGCGGCAAGCATCCTTGGACCCATGCACGGTCCCATTCCAGGAAGTGATTTGAACAGTTCTGCATCCGGAAGCGTACCGAATAAGGATTCAATACGTTCGTCGTAGGTTCTGATTAGGTCGCCTGCCAGTTTGATTTGAGATGCGAGTGCTGTTGCCATCAATGCATTTGCCTCTATTACACTTTTATCTGTGGTCAGTGGAATAGCATTGGCAATACTTGCAACCCGCTGTTCGGTATATGCAACAGCAGGACCACCTTTAGCGTTCATAAAATGACGAACAGTATCGCTGCGAGCCCGTTTGAGTTGTTGCAGGCTGGGCCAGCGAATGATTAGCTCGCAGAACAGTGAATTGTCCCGATGGGAGAACCATTCCAGGGGCAGGGGGTAATACTGCTTAAGCGTGTTGATGAGCCGATTTACAAAGCGACGCTTGTCTTCGACCAGCAGTCGGCGCTGCTCAACTAATTGCTGGAGTAACCGGATATCTGCGTTGTCGGGTTCAATGGCTTTTATCTTTTGGGGATAGCGTAGCATTAACTCTAATGCTAGCTCGGCATCCTGCGGGTCATTTTTAGCGCCGCTGGGTGAGAAGGCTTGCCGGTAACGAGCCAGGGACAAAGCGTGGACGGAGAAAACGGTGATAAAGGGATATTTTTGAAGAGCATATACCACGGGGCCCTTCTTCAGCTCGAGAGCTATTGCGATTCTGCCTTTTACCTTCTGGTGTAACTCAGTAAGCCAGATATCAAGCGCTTCTGCCGTATGTTCAATCACATGGAATACGCGTTCACCGTTTTTGAACTGAACACAGACATCGTGTTTTTTATCTGCCCAGTCCAGACCAACATGTGCAGCAAATTGATTAGTCGCAGTCATCACCAACTCCTTTCATCGGGGATTGGTATGCATTCCACGCTCTTCGAAAGAAATATAGTCAGCAGTGTATCTGCATGCCCTGAGTATTCGTTAGCGAACGCGGAGCACCTACTGGTTCGAAAGAGAAGCGGCGATCATCACATGATTCTCGCTCAATATTCGTAACCAGTAAGCGCATACCCTGAATCACTCAAAAGTGTAATTCTCAGGGTTAGAATGACTATAGTTCGCTCATAACTGACCCAATCCGTTTCCGTGGATAGATCTAAATGATAAGCGGACCTCACACTTTCGATTCACGCAGGTCAATTCGGTTAAAGATGCTCATAAACGGCTTAACAATTTCTCCGAGTTGAAGCCAGAAAAATGCCCTACCAGTACAGACTGATACGGCTTTTTTTTGTGGCTTATTCTGTCAGAGGGGTTATCCCATTGTGTAACTGATTTCCTTCCCACAAATATAAGGTGGGGCATACGCTTTCCTGCACATATCCAGATAATCCGACCACCATTGCATCATCGCTTTACGGGAATCGAGATATTCTGCTTTATGGATGTAAGCCGCTCGAACGCTGTTACGCTCCTGATGACTCATCTGCCGTTCAACCGCATCCTGTGCCCACAGGCCAGACTCCATCAGGGCACTACAGGCCATTGCCCGTAATCCGTGGCCGCAGATTTCATTTTTTGTGTCATATCTCATCAGGCGCAACGCCTTGTTGACGGTGTTTTCACACATTGGCTTATACGGATTATGGTCACCGGGGAATATCAGCACGCGATGCCCGGATATTTCCCGTATCTGTTTCAGAATAGCGATGGACTGACGGGAGAGTGGAACGATATGTGGAGTGCGCATTTTTGCACCACGCCCAGAGTAGCGGACACCGGAGATGGCCTCGCGAGTGGCAGGAATGGTCCAGATTCTATTTTTGAAATCGATCTCAGACCAACGGGCGAAACGAAGCTCGCTGGAACGGATGAATAGGTGAAGGGTGAGTAATACGGCCAGGCGGGTTAACTCTCGTCCTTGCTTGTAGTCCTCAATGCGAGCCAACAGTTCCGGTAGCCGCTCCAACTGAAGGGCGGGGTAGTGACGTTTAACGGGCGGGGAGATGATACCCTCCAGATTTGCTGCCGGATTGTTCTCTATCAACTCCTGATGTATGGCATGACGCATGATGTTGCACATATGCTGCCGGGTGCGTGCTGCGACTTCCAGCAGACCTTTTTGCTCAATGCCTTTTAGCAGGTCAATAAAGTGACGAGGTTTTAGTTCTGCTACGGGCAAGTGTCCAATCACAGGGAATATATGATTGTTCATGCTGGCAAGCAGACGGGAGGCGTGGTTCTCTGACCATGTTCGGTTGCTTTTATGCCAGTCCAGTGCCACATACTTGAAAGTTTTGTCTGGCGAGGAAGTGGATCTTTCCGCAGAGCGCTGTTGTGCAGGATTGATATTATGCGCCAGCAATTTACGGATACCATCACGCTGTTGACGAGCATCAGCCAAAGACACATCAGGGTATGCGCCTAAGCCAAGGCGAGATTCTTTTCTATTGATACGATATTTGAGATACCAGAGACGTGAACCGCCTGGATTAACCAGCAGATACAGACCATGGGAATCGGAGACTTTAAAGGGTTTTGCGGATGGTTTTAAGTTGCGGATTTTTGAGTCGTTAAGAGACATTTGGGGGTCACTCCGTCATCGAACCAACTTGACCCCAAATCTGACCACCAAATTCTCCCGATGCGGAGGGAAAACTAAAAATACATCGGGAAGACTTTTCACGCTAACTTATTGAATCTAAATTACATAAGGATTCGCAGAGCGGCATGAAAACAAGAGTTTGGCTCCTCTGACTGGACTCGAACCAGTGACATACGGATTAACAGTCCGCCGTTCTACCGACTGAACTACAGAGGAATCGTTTGAACGAGGCGCATATTAGCGAGGGCGATGAGGCTTGTCAAAGGGGGAAATACATTTGTGCGTTCGTTTGCTGACAAAATCAGCAAAGCGGTGATCTTTCCGTCTTTTTATGCTTTTGCCCCATTCTGGTGCGCGCCTACCTCTTCCAGGGCAGCCAGAATGAGAGATTCAGGTGTGCAAAAAGTCCATTCTTTACCTTTGATCCTGACTTTACGCGGTTTTAACCGTAAAACACGGCTGCTGACTAAACTGGCAAGCATCTTGCAATCCTGAATTTAATGACTGCCAGCACGGGTTCTGGTATTCCGACAGGAGGCAAAATGAACTTCAGACGACTGAAATATTTCGTGAAAATCGTCGATATTGGTAGCCTGACCCAGGCAGCGGAAGTGTTGCATATCGCGCAACCCGCGCTGAGCCAGCAGGTTGCTACGCTGGAAGGCGAACTGGATCAGCAACTGCTGATTCGCACCAAACGCGGCGTCACACCGACGGAAGCGGGGAAAGTGTTGTATGCCCATGCGCGGACGATTTTACGCCAGTGCGAGCAGGCGCAACTTGCGGTCAATAACGTAGGTCAGACCCTGGGGGGACAGGTCTCTATTGGCCTGGCGCCGGGGACGGCGGCGTCAGCCATCACTATGCCGTTATTACAGACAGTACGAGCAGAGCTGCCCGATGTGCTGGTCTATTTGCATGAAAACAGTGGGGCGGTGCTGAATGACAAGCTGCTCAGCGGGCATTTAGACATGGCGGTGCTCTACGAGCGCTCACCCGTGGCGGGTATCAGCAGTCAACCGTTGCTTAAAGAGGATCTGTACCTGGTCGGGACGCGTGATTGCCCGGGGCAAAGCGTCGATTTAGCCGCGGTGGCGCAGATGAATCTGTTTTTGCCACGGGATTACAGCGCAGTTCGCCTGCGTGTAGATGAAGCTTTTTCGCTTCGTCGCCTGACGGCCAAAGTGATTGGCGAAATTGAATCTATCGCCACCTTAACGGCTGCCATCGCCAGTGGGATGGGCGTCACAGTGTTGCCTGAGTCGGCGGCACGTTCATTATGTAATGCCGCGAACGGCTGGATGGCGCGGATAACAACCCCGTCGATGAATCTGCCATTATCGCTGAACGTCTCAGCCAGAGGGAGCTTATCGCCGCAGGCACAGGCCGTGAAGGAGATCCTGTTGTCGCTGGTAAGCCGTCCGGCACTGGAAAACCGCGAACTACAGCTGGTCAGCTAAACCTTATTCCCTTCAGGAATAAGATGCGGGTTTTTATTATTTGTTATGCCGGGCATCAGACTTTAACAATAGCGTAATGTCTGATGTGCCCGGAGCGAAAAGTGAATTTCCAGCAACTTAAAATAATCCGCGAGGCGGCCCGTCAGGATTACAACCTGACGGAAGTCGCGAATATACTGTACACCTCGCAGTCGGGAGTCAGCCGACATATTCGTGAACTTGAAGATGAACTTGGCATTGAGATTTTTATCCGTCGCGGTAAACGCCTGCTGGGCATGACCGAACCGGGCAAAGCCTTGCTGGTTATTGCCGAGCGTATTCTGAATGAGGCCAGCAACGTTCGCAGACTGGCGGATCTGTTTACCAATGACACGTCCGGTGTACTGACGATTGCCACCACGCATACACAGGCACGCTATAGCCTGCCCGCGGTGATTAAAGCCTTTCGTGAGCTCTTTCCTGAGGTACGTCTGGAACTGATCCAGGGTACACCGCAGGAGATTGACGTACTGCTGCAAAACGGTGGGGCAGACATCGGGATTGCCAGCGAGCGACTGAGCAGCGATCCGCTGTTGGTAGCTTTTCCCTGGTTCCGTTGGCACCACAGCCTGCTTGTTCCTCACGATCATCCCTTGGTGAAAACGTCTCCTCTCACACTGGAATCTATCGCCCACTGGCCATTAATTACGTATCGTCAGGGGATTACGGGGCGTTCCCGTATCGATGAGGCATTTGCCCGTAAAGGGTTAGTGCCGGATATTATCCTCAGCGCCCAGGACTCGGATGTAATTAAAACTTATGTGTCGCTGGGGCTGGGAATCGGGCTGGTGGCAGAACAATCCAGTGGAGAGCAGGAGGAGGGGAGCTTAACCCGTCTGGATACCCGGCACTTATTTGATGCAAATACCGTTTGGTTGGGCCTGAAACGCGGGCAACTGCAGCGCAACTACGTTTGGCGATTCATTGAGCTATGCAACGCAGGGTTATCCGTCGATGAAATCAAGCGCCAGGCGATGGAGCCAGATGAAGCCGTGATTGATTATCAGATATAAAGCAAAAAGCCTGCTTAGTTTCCTAAGCAGGCTTCTTAAATATGGCTCCTCTGACTGGACTCGAACCAGTGACATACGGATTAACAGTCCGCCGTTCTACCGACTGAACTACAGAGGAATCGTGTGAACGAGGCGAATATTAGCGATGCCACTCAGCGTTGTCAAAGCTTGAATAGCTAAATGCGATCGTTTGCTGAAATATTCCCCATTTCGTCGCTTATTCAGACGCAACCGGTTGTTTTATGCACTTTTCACGCTCGGGACGAGGGTATTTCCATAACCAGCGGCCTGTGACCATACGCCAGTAAAATAACGCGGCGCGCACGGCCCAGTCGAAGAACATCCCTAACCAAACGCCGACTACACCCCATCCTAATACGATTCCCAAGGTGTAACCCGCCACAACACGACAGCCCCACATGCCCAACATCGATACCCACATCGCAAAACGCACATCACGCGCGCCCTTAAACCCTGATGGTAGCACCCAGGATGCTGCCCATATCGGCATAAACGCTGCGTTGAGCCAAATTAGGATGACTATGACCTCTTTTACATCCTGATCGTGGGTATAAAATGAGGCCATAACGCCGGCAAAGGGGGCGGTTAGCCAGGCGATGGCGGTTAAGCCGATTGTTGAGAGCCAGAATATATGGCGTAACTGGATTTCCGCTTGGGCTATCTGACCATTTCCCAGACGCCTGCCGGTAATGATTGTCGACGCGGAGCCTAAAGCATTCCCCGGCAGGTTGATGAGTGCGGCGATGGAAAATGCAATGAAGTTTCCGGCAATTACGCTGGTTCCCATGCCGGAGACAAACATCTGCGTTAACAGTTTACCGCCATTAAATAGCACTGACTCAATACTTGCCGGAATACCGATCCCCATAACTTCCCAGATAATGGCGAGATTGAGCGGCTTAAAATAGCTTTTGAAGGGAATACGCAGCGCCGGATTAAAACCAATCATCAGCACCCAGATAATGGCGAACGCACCGATGTAGCGTGAAATGGTCAGCCCGAGTCCTGCCCCCACAAATCCCAGCCCTTGCCAGGAAAAGACCCCGTAGATCAGGATGCTGCTGATGATGATATTTAGGATATTCATACCGCCATTAATCAACAGCGGAATTTTGGTATTTCCGGCTCCGCGGAGTGCGCCGCTACCGATCAAAGCAATGGCTGCCGCCGGGTAGCTGAGCACCGTTAGTTCCAGATAGGTGAGTGCCAAAGCCTTAACGTCGGGGGTGGCTTCACCGGCGACAACGTCAATAATCTGTTCACCAAAATAGTGAATGACCGCTGCCAGCACGGTAGCAAAAATCGTCATGATCACCAGCGATTGTCTGGCTGCTGCCCTTGCCCGTCGACGATCTCGTTTTCCCAGGCTAAATGCTACCACCACCGTGGTTCCCAGATCGATGGCGGCAAAAAACGCCATTATGACCATATTGAAACTGTCGGCGAGACCAACGCCAGCCATTGCTTCTTTTCCCAACCAGCTAACAAGGAAGGTACTCAGTACGCCCATCAACAGCACACAGGTGTTTTCCAGAAAAATGGGGACAGCAAGCGGAGTGATTTCGCGCCAAAAGAGAACCTTATAACTCTTGCGTTTGGCATACCAGGGTGTGCGGGAAGCGACCTGGCGTAAGGCAGCGGAGACGTTCAAAGTGGACCTTAAAGAAGAAAGTTGAAACCTCATTTCAAATGATGAGGGAGAATCCAAAAAGCTGCAAAGTTTTTTCCATTTAAAATGTCTGGAAATGCAACAAACTGTCGAGAGAAGCATCAATTGAAACTTATTCGGGGAAATGGGGTTTGACAAAAATTTTTTCGCCGCTAAGATAAGCCTCCACAACGATTCCTCTGTAGTTCAGTCGGTAGAACGGCGGACTGTTAATCCGTATGTCACTGGTTCGAGTCCAGTCAGAGGAGCCATATTTAAGAAGCCCGCTTAAGGAAACTTAAGCGGGCTTTTTGTTTTCAATGCGTTAGGCGACATCAGGCTTGCCAATGGCTTTCCCATCCAGCTTGCCTCAAGTTTCGCAGGGTTTTACCCGAACGAGAGGGGCAAGCAGCATAATCACGCCCATCATGGCGGCCATCCCTATATATACGACAGGAAATCCCGTCAGTTCAGCGACCAGACCAACAGGAGCAGGTGCCAGCAACGTGCCCAGATAACCAATGGTGGTAACGACACCCATTCCTGCATTGGTTGAGATATCAGGCTGGTTTCCGGCCGCGGAAAAAGCAATCGGTACCAGATTGGCGATACCGATA
The DNA here is from genome assembly GCF_050434985.1 of Citrobacter sp. 506. NCBI lineage: Bacteria > Pseudomonadati > Pseudomonadota > Gammaproteobacteria > Enterobacterales > Enterobacteriaceae > Citrobacter > Citrobacter sp. 506. The sequence goes on along the minus strand of NZ_JBNDJN010000001.1, from coordinate 1,036,944 downwards.
CCAGCAATAGCGAAACCAACGGTAGCCTGCCAAGGGGTATTTGCCGCTGCCGCTGCCAGCAGTCCGATTCCAGCCACCAGACTGGATGTGCGCATTACAAAAATGGCATCGAAACGATTGCGAATGAAATCCCCCATAAAGCGAAAAATCGCCATGGTTCCCGCGAAGCAGGCAAAAGCAAGACTTGCCGTTTCCGTAGTTGCATTAAGGTTTTTCAGTAAATAACGTGACGACCAGTCAACGACCGCACATTCCGGGATCATGGCCAGCAGGGCAATAACACCGATAACGTAGATGGTGCTCGAATGATGAGGCTGTTTTTCTTTAATTGAACGTTTAATTCTTATCGATTTATCTTTGATGACATGTGGACATACCGACAATGTTATCGCTAAGGAAAACGTGCCAATCAAAAAAAGGTGCGTGAGAAAACCGAACTGCTTAACCAGATACCCCCCAATCAGGCCTGAAGTGAAAAGCCCTATGCTCCAAAAACAGTGACATGAAGATAACACTGTGCGTGATAAGGCTTTCTCGACGGCAACTGCATTCGAATTCATCGCAACGTTCATTGCCCCGATCATGGCACCAAGAAAAAAGAGTATCGGTGTTAACAGGTAGATATCAGGTGCGAGTCCCACGGGAATAAGAGCAGGCGAGGCTGCGATGGAAAAAATACGCACGATGCGTTGTGAGCCATATTTTTCCATCGCCATGCCGGATAGCGGCATCATAAATAATGCACCCAGACCGAAAATAAGTATCAAATGGCCTATTACTTTATCAGTAATGTGAAAACGTGAAACCAGTTGGGCAATTTGCACAGCCCAGGCACCGGTAACTAATCCATTAACAAAAAATAATGTTGTAACAGCCCAGCGTCCTTTTTGCGCGATTTCCATTGATGGCCCTTTTTACTCTACTTTGTTTCTTGAGATGCGTCTTTTTTATCGATCATCAAAACATGCCCTGGGCAAAATGAAATCGCGATGTTTCCATCCAGTCGTGATATGACTTCAACACCGGTAAAGTCCGAAATAGTAAGCCGAGCTCCGCAGGAAATCAGTTCAGCGCTACCGATCCCGACGCAAAAAGCTCCAGCTGCAACAGCAGACGTGACGCCACTTTTGGAATCTTCAAAGACGATTGTTTTCTCCGCGGGAATAGCAAAACGCTCGGCTGCAAGAAGATAAGGGTCTGGGAAAGGTTTCCCTCGGGCGACGTCATCGCGCTCAACAATCACAGAAATGCAGGACTGAATCTGAAGCATCGCCGTCACACGGTCGATTTTCTCACGCCAGCCGCTGGTTACAATGCCAACCTGAATACCTGAAGCATCCAGTACGGTAATAAGTTCTGCGACTCCCGGGATAGGATTATAAGACGCAGTATTTTCAACATGAATAATATGAGCCTGAACCTTTTGCTGATCAACGAGCGGTAGGTCACTGAAGAGCGCCCGAATAGTATGCGGACCAGGCTGTCCGTGGATATGCTTAATAATTTCTTGTTCCGATATTGTTTTACCATACATTGCAGCCGCTTCATGCCAGGCTCTTTCAATCACTTCATTTGAATCAATAAGCACACCGTCCATATCAAATAATACGGCAGCAGCTTTCAGGATGGCATTACACATATTTTATTTCCTTATTATTAAGTTAATTCGTTTGGCTTAGTCTGGATGCAACGACAATTTGCCCTAAAGAGATGCCACCATCATTAGTGGGGACGAGTTGATGGCAGTAAACTTTAAGTCCGGCCGCTTGCAGTCTGTCAAGGGCATTGTAGAGAAGGAACGCATTACAAAAGACACCTCCACTCAGTACAACTTGCCGTGTCATGGCAAGGGCAGATAAACGGGTAGAGACTGCGGTAATAATCTCTACGATAGTTGAATGAAAGCGCCTGCTTAATTCAGGTAAATCGAGGGAGTGTACTGTTAATGCTGTAATCATCTCATGAACCATCGGGCGATAATCCACCTCGAGATGGTCTTCTGACTCGACAATCGAGAAAGAAAAAGGTTGCGACATATGAAGATCGCTCTGCAATAATGCTTCCAATTCAATGGCGGCCTGTGCTTCATATTCAATATGTGTACAAATGCCCATTAATGCGGAAATGCCATCGAAAAGTCGGCCGATACTGCTGGTCACTGGTGTATTGATCCTTCGGTAAGTCATTTTGGCGAAAACGTCCCTCTGGACAGCCGACAATGTTTGTAGGCCAGGAATAGAAAGCTCAGGAATATATTCCCCGTAGATTTCCGTTAATAACGAAATAGCAATCCGAATGGGTTCTTTAACCGCGCTATCACCGCCTGGTAGGCCGATATAACGAAGGTGTGCTGCACGTTTAACGCTTCTGGTATCCCCTACAAGAAATTCGCCACCCCAGATAGTGCCATCAACGCCGTAGCCCGTACCGTCGAACACAACGCCAATAGTTTTTCCACTGAGTCCGTTTTCAGCCATGCACGATGCCATGTGTGCATGATGATGCTGCACCTGAATAACCCGCAGTTGCGATTGTTCCAGTGCACGACGCGTCGAGCGAAACGCTGGATGGAGATCGCAAGCCACAACCTTCGGCTCAATATTAAGAAGCTTTTGCAGATGATTAACGCACGTAAGGTGTGATGTAAACGTAAGATCATTTTTGAGATCGCCAATGTGCTGGCTCATAAACACCTCATTACCCTTCGCTATACTCACGGTTGTTTTTAGTTCTGCGCCAAGAGCGATGATCGGATCAACCCGGGAAGTAAGGTGTACAGGATAGGGGGCATAACCTCGTGAGCGCCGAAGGAATGAAAGGTTATTACCATGGGTCATGACACGGACAACGGAATCATCGACACGAGTATGAATGTCACGATCGTTAAGAATAAAATAGTCTGCGATTTCACCCAACTGCACAATAGCACTCGTATTATCAAATACGATTGGATGGCCTGAGAGATTACCACTGGTCATCACCAGGGCTGGCATTGTGGTATCTTCTAGCATTAAATACTGAAGTGGTGTGGATGGGAGCATGACACCAATATTGGGGTTATGCGGTGCGATAATTTCCGGCAGTGTATTTTTACGTTTACGCAGTAATACGATTGGGCGCTCAACACTTTCCAGAATTTTTTTTTCATGCGCGCTGACACGGGCTATGCGAGCTGCCTGATTTGAATCCCTTACCATAATAGCAAAAGCTTTGGCATCTCTGTGCTTGCGCTTTCGCAGTTGCGAAACGGCATTTTCATTATTCGCATCAACAACCAGATGAAAACCACCAAGGCTTTTCATCGCAATAATCGCGCCCTCTTGTAGCCTTGCTAGGGCAAATTTGACGATATCGTTTGTGATTATCGTTTCGCCGTTGCAAGACCTTAGGTCCAGTTTTGGTCCGCATTCTGGACAAGCATTGGGCTGCGCGTGATAACGGCGATTATTGATGTCATCATACTCACGCTGACAGGCAGGACACATTGCAAAGGCTTGCATTGTTGTTTGTGAACGATCATAAGGCATTGCCTGGATAATTGAGTATCGTGGCCCGCAGTTGGTGCAATTAATAAAAGCGTACCGATACCTCGGGTTTAGCGGGTCAGACATTTCATTAAGGCAATCCTTACAGACGTTTGAATCTGGTGGGATAATAGTATCCATCCGCGCCAACTGACGGCTTTTACGGATACTAAATTCTGCGTATTGTTGAACCGAATTTTCTCGTGGTACTTCCACAATACTATTGATGCGGGCCATTGGTGGCGGTTTAGATACTAGCTCATCAATGAGTTGCGCGATATGTCTGGACGTGGCCTGTAGCTCCAGCAATACGCCTTCGGAATCATTAAGTACCCAGCCTGTGGCTTCGAAGGTGCGAGCCAGTCGATGGACTAAAGGACGAAATCCTACCCCCTGGACGATACCGCAAATGCGGTAACGCCGGGTTTCCACTGCGTCGCATTGCTTAGCAGAGTCGTGGCAATTCTGCACCGTAGAGCTCCTCTATAGTCGATACGGTTCCATCCTGTTCAAGCATGCTGACTTTGGCTTGAGGGATTGTTAATACCTCGCCAATAATCGCGGCCTTTTGGCCAAGCGGGTGCGCTTGTAAGAGTTTGAGCACTTCTTCTGCACTATCCGATTCTACAAACAAGCAAAGGCATCCCTCGTTAGCAAGATTGATGACATCGACGCCCAGCATATTTGCCGCCATCGCTGTTTCAGGCTGGATCGGCAAAGATTGTCGCTCGCAACGCATTTCATGTTTTGCTGCACGCGCATATTCATGAAGCACTGCAGAGAGGCCACCGCGAGTTACATCCCTCATTGAGGTAATTTTTCCGGCAGGAACGGTATCGAGAAGTTGGCGAATCATCATGTTGAGTGGGGCGCAGTCGCTGAGGATATTTCGTTCAAATCCTAGTCCTTCTCGCAGGGATAGCAGGTGGATAGAGTGATTTCCAATATAGCCACTCAGTATTATTTTTTGCCCAGGACGAACGTTTTTAATTGAAACAGGGGACTGTTCAAGAACGCCCAAGCCAGCCGTGTTAATGAACAGACGATCGGCTTCTCCCTTCCCAACAACTTTGGTGTCCCCGGCAACGATTTTGACGTCTGCCGCAATAGCAGTATCGCGGACCGATTCAATAACAGTGACGAGTTCGGATATGGGCATGCCGTCCTCAATAATAAGACTCAGCGTCAGATACAGCGGACGTGCACCACTCACAGCAAGATCGTTGACGGTACCGCATACCGCAATTTTACCGATATCCCCATTACCAAAGATCAGTGGTGTAACAACGAAAGAGTCGGTAGTAAATGCAATTTGTCGCGACGGTAGGTCGAGTAAGGCGCTGTCTTCCATGGTACCCAGATAGGTATCGCCGAGAATTTCCGCAATTAGTTCGAAAAGTTCTCGACTAAGGCGAGCGCCTGTCCCATGGTCCAGAACAACGGTATCTGTCGGTTCCAGTTCCTGTATTAATGGATTTTTCATGCGGATTTCCCTTCATTGCGCTCAGGAAGATCGCTATGTTTTGCCAACAGCGATAAAATCTCAGTTGAAGGGGCAACGGTTGCGCAATAGTTGGCAAGCCACTCTAAGGCGCGAGTGGTGTCATCTGTGGAAGGGGCAAAAACGCAGTCCTCTGGCACCCACACATTGTATCCGCGGAAAAAAGCATCTGCAGCGGTGGTTTGAACGCAGACGTGCGTTTGCAAACCGGTCACGATAACCGTTTTGATGCCCAGATTTTGCAGCGTTTCATCGAGGTTATTGTTAAAGAAACCACTGTCTCTCCCTTTTACTACGATGAGGTCAGAAGGGTGGTAAATACTGTCGATTATTTGGTTTTCTGGCCGCCCGGCCAAAGCTGGAATACCCGCAGCGCGATTTTTATAGCGGCGCTGTACTGCGGGGTCGTCGGGATCGTTTATTAACTGCAAATGGATGACGGCCTGGTTTTGGTTTCTGACACCATCAAGAAATTGATTAAATGCTGTTAGTTTTTGTTCTAATTCCTGAGCCGATCGGGTGATTTTATACGTAAACTCATATTGCAAATCATTTGTTAGCACGGCTACATTTGGCATATTTATATTCCTTTATAATTAAATATTAATTGATAGTTTTTTTACAGTTTTCTACTGGTCAGTTATTTTTCTTTATTGCCATCCCTTGCTATCATGGGCCTGTTATAGGTATTTGTATAATTCCATTTTTTTCAGGGTTCAATAAATGAAAGGAATAGATATAAAACTGCTTCGAGCTTTTGTTACCTTGGCGATGAAAGGAAGTTACAGCAATGCTGCAAAAGAACTCTTCTTGACGCAACCAGCACTATCAAAGCAGATACAGACGCTGGAACATTTGACAGGTGGCGTTCTTTTTTTGCGCGGACGTCATGGCGCAAGTTTAACTGTATTGGGGCAGCAGCTTTTTTCTAAAGCAAATGAGCTTTTACAATCCCATATTGAATTTCTGAACTATGCGAGAGAGGTAAATTCGAAAAATCGTGAAAAGTTATTTATGGGCTTTGGGATTTCGTCATTTCAGCAAGTTCCAAAGTGGATAAGACAATTTCATCAGCAAGTTCCTGAGTGTGAGGTTGTTATTAATCATCTTCCTTCTAGTGTTCAAATGAAAATGCTGTTGGAGGGGCGGTTGCATATTGGTTTTGTGCGGGCACCTGTAAGTAAAGGTCTGGTTTCATATATTCTTTATGAGGAAACGCTGGCGCTTGCTATGCCGGCGAATAGCGATATACACAATATGAATATTCAGAGTGCACTATCGGCATATCCCTTACTCCAACTCGATCCGTCTACCAGCCCTTGCCTTGCTGAACAAACTGCATATTTTCTCCAAAGTAACCAGTTGAAGGCTGTTACGGTGTCCGCTACGGATGATATGACGTCGTTACTGGCATTAATTGCTGGTGGTAACGGCGTTGCCTTTTTACCCGCAAGCGTTCGTACTTTTTTGCCCGCCAATGTTAATTTATTAATGCCTATGGAAAAGCAAATACGCTGGGATATAGGTGTGGTGTGGAACCCAAAAATAAAAAATCATCGTCGGGATGATTTTTTGCGCTTGGTCGTAGCAGGAGATACCTCTATTGTGGTGTAAAAAAGGGGGGAGTTTTCGCCGCAATGTATCAATATCACTCCACCTGACGAGCAGGTGGAGCGTGATGTGTTTCGAATCAGAACTGATAGCTGGCGGTGACGCTGACGTTGCGCGGCTCGCCATAGACGATAGAACCGTCGACATTGGTGTCGTAGGTTTTATCGAACAGGTTATTGAGGTTACCCTGCACAGAGAAGTTTTTCGTCACCTGATAGCGGGTGAATAAATCGACCAGGGCGTAGCTTCCCTGTTCCGCTCGGAATGTGCCATACGGCGTGACCGTATCGCTATAAACACGATTCTGCCAGTTAACCCCACCGCCCACGGTCAGTTCCGGCATGGCTGGCAGGCGATAACGGGTAAACAGTTTTACTGTGGTACGCGGTAGGTTCGGGTTTACCGCATTGCCTTCGTTGTCTTCAGCAACATAGCGTGTCGCGCCGAACGTCATCTGCCAGTTATCGGTGATCGCACCGTTAACTTCGAATTCGACCCCTTTGCTGACCGTTCCATCCATCGCTCTATAGGCCGTGTCGCCATTGCTACCGGCAATTGGTACGCCGGTTGATTGGCCCACGTTATCCTGTTCAATGCGGAAGACCGCGAGGGTGGTGGTTAAACGGCTGTTCATCCAGTCGGACTTCAGGCCAAGTTCATAGTTATTGCCGGTAATTGGGGAGAGATATTTACCGGAACTGTCGCGCTTGTTCTGCGGCTGAAAGATTGAGGTATAGCTGGCGTACGTAGACCAGTTATCGTCAATGTCATACACCAGGCCCGCATACGGCGTGGTATGGTTTTGTTCCATGCTGTAGGCGAGGGTGTCGATACGCCAGTTGGTATAACGCGCGCCGACAATCAAATGCAGTGGGTCGGCCAGCGAAATACGTGTTGCGGCGTAGAGCGATTTCATGTGCGTGGTATCGTCCTGAGCCAATGACTGCGGGTTCCAGTTGGTTTCCGGGAAGTTACCATCGAAGGTATAGAAGCTGCCGATTTCGTTGGGGAATACGTTCGCCCACGCGCTTTCGTAACGGTTATTCTGTTTACTGTAGCTGCCGCCCAGCATCAGATTATGCTGACGACCAAACAGGTCGTAACCGCCGTCGGCGAACAGATCGACGGCATCCACCTTACGCTTGCCGCTGTTCCAGCCGGTACCTCCGACGTAGTCATAGCCCGGACCATAGCTGCCATACGGGCCAATCAGCGTGCCATCGGCTTTATTGACATAGGCATCGACGTACATCATTTTACTGTCAAACTTGACCTCGGAGTGGGTGGCATTCATTGTCGCCTGCCAGGTATCGGAAAAACGTTGCTTGATGGTGACAAACACTTTGTTGAAGTCTTTATCGTTGTACGCCCAGTCCGGCGCAGTGCTGCGCGAGCGGTCATAGCTGTTTTTACTGCCGTCGGTATTCCAGCGCGGCAATCCACCCCAGGTTGGACTGTTGATATCAATGCGCTGGTATTCATAACCCGCAGACAGGCTGGTGGTGTCGCCCAGATCGGCATCGACAATCCCGGAGAAGAACATTTTTTCGCTATTGTAGCGATCAAGCCAGGAGTCGTTATTCTGGTAGCCCGCCACGATGCGCCCGCGCACGTTGCCGTCTGCCGTGAGCGGGCTTTGAAGATCGGTCACATATCGTTGTTTATTCCAACTGCCATATTCCGCAGAAACATTACCGGTGAACTCGCGGCTGGTGGCATGCTTACGGATCATATTAATCGAGGCTGAGGGGTTACCCGTCCCGGTCATTAGCCCGTTTGCGCCACGGACCACTTCGATACGCTCAAAAAGGGCCGTGTCGGAAAGGGCATCACCGAGATTCCAGCGGGATTCAAAATAGGTCGGAATCCCATCGACCATGTAGTTATCAATCTGAAATCCGCGAGAGTAATAGCTACTGCGATCTGAATCCGCCTGACTTCTGCTTATCCCCAACGTGTTGTCCATCACATCGCCCAGCGTTTGCAGTTGCTGATCTTCCATGCGCTGCTGACTGATAATACTGACTGATTGCGGAATATCGCGCTGCGTCATCTGCATTTTGGTGCCAGCAGTCGTTGATTTGATGCTGTAATCCTGCTCCTCGCTGGATGTGGCTGGAGCAGAGCCCTCAACGATCACCGTCTCTTCAGCAGGGGCTGCGAGGCCGGTGGAAGGCAATAGTGCTAACGTGATGCAGGCTGCCAGTACAGAAGGGGCAAGCCCCGGTTGGCGCTGGTCATCCCCGTTGTGTGTTGTGAAAGACATCGAAAAGTCCTTGATAATTATTAATATTAAGTTCGAATCGCTGAGGTTGTGATGAACCCTTTGGTTGTAAATTATTAAGTTTGCATATGAATGCAAATGCGAAATATACGCATTCACATTCAATGTGTAAACAGATGCTACGGCATAAGTGAAATGTTGTTTCAGTACTATGCTTAAGCAATAGCGACGGGAAATGGTTATAAGAACAGCAGTGGCAGGGCTTTTTGCTTAAAAAATCGAGGGTTAAAGTTGAAAGAGCGTGAGTAACTCGCTCATACTCTATACTCGCAGAGTGACCCGGCGTAGCATGGCATAACGCTTGGGCTGTTAATGAAAAAGGAAAACGTCGTGGCAGAAGAAACTATATTCAGCAAAATTATCCGTCGTGAAATTCCGTCAGATATCGTGTACCAGGATGAACTGGTCACTGCGTTTCGTGATATTTCCCCTCAGGCACCTACGCACATTCTGATCATTCCTAACGTCCTGATCCCGACCGTCAACGATGTGACGGCGGAACACGAGCAGGCGTTGGGTCGCATGATCACCGTAGCGGCGAAAATCGCCGAGCAGGAAGGCATTGCTGCGGATGGGTATCGTTTAATTATGAATACCAATCGTCACGGCGGTCAGGAGGTGTATCACATTCATATGCACCTGCTGGGTGGACGTGCGCTTGGTCCAATGCTTGCGCATAAAGGTCTCTAAGCATGACCAGAGGATGCATTGCACTTTCACTGAGCTTGCTGCTACTGGCTGGCTGTCGGGCACATCCTGAAATTCCGGTAAGTGATGAACAGTCGCTGGTGATGGAATCAACGATTCTGGCGTCGGGCATTACAGCAGAACAACCGACGTTAACCACGTCTGATATTCAGGCCTCAGCATCCTCGCGACTTTATAACGAAAGACAAGAACCCGTTACCGTTCATTATCGGTTTTACTGGTATGACGCCAGAGGACTGGAAATGCATCCTCTGGAAGCGCCACGCAGCGTGACTATCCCGGCTCATTCGTCGGTGACGCTGTACGGCAGCGCCAATTTTCTGGGGGCGCACAAGGTTAGACTTTATCTTTATTTGTAAGGGGTGAATCTTGATGATCAAAATGAATCGCTACGCACTGATTGCCGCGCTGGCGATGTTTCTCTCTGGCTGTGTGGCGCAACGTGAGCCCGCACCCGTAGAGGAAGTGAAGCCGGTGCCGGAACAGCCCGCGCAGCCGCAACAGCCGGTGCCGGTTGTACCAACGGTGCCAAGCATACCGCAGCAGCCGGGTCCGATTGAGCACGAGGACCAAACGGCGCAGCCGACGCCGCGTCAACGTCACTATGACTGGAACGGGGCTATGCAGCCGATGGTCGGTAAAATGCTGCAGGCTGACGGCGTCAAAGCGGGAGGCGTTCTGCTGGTTGATAGCGTGAATAACCGGACCAACGGCTCGTTGAATGCCGGTGAAGCCACCGAGACCTTGAGGAACGCGCTGGCGAATAACGGCAAGTTTACCCTGGTTTCCGCCCAGCAGTTGGCTCTCGCCAAACAGCAGTTAGGTTTGTCGCCGAACGACAGTCTGGGAACGCGCAGCAAAGCGATTGGTATCGCCCGTAACGTTGGCGCACAGTATGTGCTCTATTCCAGCGCCTCCGGCAACGTCAATTCGCCGGCGCTGCAAATGCAATTAATGCTGGTACAAACTGGCGAGATAATCTGGTCAGGTAAAGGTGCCGTACAGCAACAATAACCGGCTAACGCGCGACGAGGTGTTGTCGCGCTATTTCCCGCAGTATCATCCCGTCGTAGCCAACCAGAGCGGCCTGAGCGGCGGGAGCTGCATCATCGAACACGATACCCACCGCTTAGTGTTGCGCTGTCATCACGACCCTGACGCGGCGGAATCGCATTTCTTACGTCACTATCACGCGTTAAAGCATCTGCCTGAAAGCCTTGCGCCGCGCCCCCGCTTTTATATACGTGGGTGGATGGCGGTCGACTTTTTTCACGGTAAGGTAGAATCCAGATTGCCGGACGCCGACGAACTCGCTGGCTTATTGTATCATCTGCACCAACAACCCCAATTGGGCTGGCGAATCAGTCTGCTGCCGCTACTCGAACAGTACTGGCAGTGTGGCGATCCGGCGCGTCGTACGCCATGCTGGTTGCAAGCGTTGAAGCGACTCAGGAAAAGCGGTGAGCCTCGACCTTTGCGTCTGGGGCCTCTGCATATGGATGTCCACGGTGACAACATCGTACGTACAGCATCAGGACTGCGGCTGATTGACTGGGAATATGCCGGAGACGGTGATATCGCTCTGGAACTGGCGGCGGTTTGGGTCAACGACGAATCTCAGCACCAACGGCTGGTGAGCGCCTACGCCCAACGAGCGTACATTGAACAAAACGCGCTGTGGCGGCAGGTCAGACGATGGCGGCCCTGGGTCATAATGCTGAAAGCGGGGTGGTTTGAGTATCGCTGGCGACAAACCGGCGATCGACAATTTATCAGGCTGGCCGATGAAACCTGGCGGCAGCTAATAATGAAAGGATAAGGAGAGCAGTGTGGGCCCAGTAATGTTGGATGTCGAAGGGTATGAGCTGGACGCTGAAGAGCGCGAGATTCTGGCGCATCCGCTGGTAGGTGGGTTGATCCTCTTTACCCGAAATTATCATGACCCGGAACAGTTGCGTGAATTAGTGCGCCAGATTCGCGAGGCATCACGCAATCATCTGGTGGTGGCGGTAGATCAGGAAGGCGGCAGGGTACAGCGTTTTCGCGAAGGATTTACGCGTCTGCCCGCGGCCCAATCCTTTGCTGCGCTGCACGGTCTGGAAGAAGGCGGCAATCTGGCTCAGGACGCCGGATGGCTAATGGCCAGCGAAATGATCGCAATGGATATAGATATCAGTTTTGCGCCGGTGCTGGATGTGGGGCATATCAGCGCGGCGATTGGCGAACGCTCTTACCATGCCGATCCGCGGAAAGCGCTGGCTATGGCGACTCGCTTCATTGACGGTATGCATGCTGCTGGCATGAAAACTACCGGTAAACATTTCCCCGGGCATGGGGCTGTGACGGCGGATTCGCATAAAGAAACCCCAACCGATCCACGTTCAGAAGCCGAAATTCGTGCAAAAGATATGTCCGTGTTCCAGACGTTGATTACGGAAAACAAACTCGATGCCATTATGCCTGCGCATGTCATCTACAGTGACGTGGACCCGCGTCCGGCGAGCGGTTCGCCACACTGGCTGAAAACGGTGCTGCGTCAGGAGCTTGGTTTCGATGGCGTCATTTTCTCCGATGATTTGTCGATGGAAGGGGCGGCGATTATGGGAAGCTATGCTGAGCGTGGTCAGGCATCGCTGGATGCGGGTTGCGATATGATCCTGGTCTGCAATAATCGTAAGGGAGCGGTCAGTGTGTTAGATAATCTGTCGCCGATCAATGCAGAACGTGTTACACGTTTGTATCATAAAGGTTCATTTTCACGTCAGGAACTGATGGACTCGGCACGCTGGAAGACGGTAAGCGCCCAGCTCAACCAGCTTCATGAGCGCTGGCAGGAAGAGAAAGCAGGTCATTAACGCAAGTTTGGCGAGGATGCGATGATTATCTATTTACACGGTTTTGACTCTAACAGCCCGGGCAACCACGAAAAGGTGTTGCAGCTGCAGTTCATCGACCCGGATGTCAGGCTGATTAGCTACAGTACGCGGCATCCTAAACATGACATGCAGCATCTACTGAAAGAAGTGGACAAAATGCTGCAGCTTAATGTGGACGACCGTCCGCTGATTTGTGGCGTGGGGCTCGGGGGATATTGGGCTGAACGGATTGGTTTCCTGTGTGATATTCGTCAGGTAGTGTTTAATCCCAACCTGTTCCCGTATGAGAACATGGAGGGAAAAATCGACAGGCCTGAAGAGTATGCCGATATCGCGACAAAATGCGTGACCAATTTCCGCGAAAAGAATCGCGATCGCTGCCTGGTGATCCTGTCACGTCATGATGAAGCGCTCAATAGTCAGCGTTCGTCAGAAGAGCTGCATCATTTTTACGAGATAGTCTGGGACGAAGAGCAGACGCACAAGTTTAAGAATATCTCCCCGCATTTGCAGCGCATCAAAGCGTTCAAGACGTTAGGTTAATCCTCAATGAACGTGTAAAAAACCAGCCTTCGGGCTGGTTTTTTTGTTCTTAAAGTTCGTGTTGTCTATCTTTTCAGCATCAAAACTTGATACACATCAATTTTGGTATGACCAATGCACCGTTCGTGTTATTCTCACTCTCGAAGAACATTTTCATTATCGTAACTTGTTGTTAATTAAAGGCTATGCCTATAACTTTTAATTAACAATTGGTTAATAAATTTAAGGGGGTCACGTTGACTACACCATTAAAAAGAATCGTGATTGTCGGCGGCGGTGCTGGCGGACTGGAAATGGCGACGCAGCTGGGTAAAAAGCTGGGGCGCAAGAAAAAGGCCAAAATCACGCTGGTGGACAGAAACCACAGCCATTTATGGAAACCGTTACTGCATGAAGTCGCGACGGGATCCCTGGACGAAGGCGTGGATGCGCTGAGCTATCTGGCGCATGCCCGTAACCACGGTTTCCAGTTTCAGTTGGGTTCGGTGGTGGATATCGATCGCGAAGCGAAAACCATTACTCTTGCCGAGCTGCGCGATGAGAAGGGCGAGCTGCTGGTTCCTGAGCGCAAAGTCCCGTATGACACGCTGGTGATGGCGTTGGGTAGTACCTCCAACGATTTCAATACGCCGGGCGTCAAAGAAAACTGCATTTTCCTGGATAACCCGCATCAGGCGCGTCGTTTCCACCAGGAGATGCTGAATCTGTTCCTGAAGTATTCCGCGAATCTGGGCGCTAACGGCAAAGTAAATATCGCCATTGTCGGCGGCGGTGCGACGGGGGTTGAACTCTCAGCCGAGCTGCACAATGCGGTAAAACAGCTGCACAGCTATGGTTACAAAGGGCTGACCAACGAAGCGCTGAACGTTACGCTGGTAGAAGCCGGTGAGCGTATTCTGCCTGCGTTGCCGCCGCGTATTTCCAGTGCTGCGCATAATGAGTTAACCAAACTGGGCGTACGCGTACTGACCCAGACGATGGTAACCAGCGCTGATGAAGGCGGACTGCATACCAAGGATGGCGAGTACATTGAAGCCGATCTGATGGTGTGGGCTGCGGGGATCAAGGCGCCAGACTTTATGAAAGACATTGGCGGTCTGGAAACCAATCGTATTAACCAACTGGTGGTTGAGCCGACTCTGCAGACCACGCGCGATCCCGACGTGTACGCGATTGGCGACTGCGCTTCCTGCGCTCGCCCGGAAGGTGGTTTTGTGCCGCCGCGCGCTCAGGCTGCGCACCAGATGGCAAGCTGCGCAATGAACAACATTTTGGCGCAGATGAACGGCAAGCCGCTGAAAGCGTATCAGTACAAAGACCACGGCTCTCTGGTTTCACTTTCTAACTTCTCTACCGTGGGTAGCCTGATGGGTAACTTGACCCGTGGTTCGATGATGGTAGAAGGGCGTATTGCGCGCTTTGTGTACATCTCACTGTACCGCATGCACCAGATTGCTCTGCACGGTTACTTTAAAACCGGTCTGATGATGCTGGTTGGCAGCATTAACCGGGTGATCCGCCCGCGTCTGAAACTGCATTAATACGGCTTATGGCGTCGGATGTTTGTACTTATCCGGCGCTTTCCTTCAGAGTTCTCCGAATCATCCTGCCTTCGCTCCTCCTCGTGCTATTTTCATCCGTAATCTGATTGGCATTCCTTACCTTCTGTTGCAAAGTTGTTGCTAATAGCAAAAAAGGAGGAAGTCCCGTGAATAAATCTATGTTGGCGGGTATAGGGATTGGCGTAGCTGCTGCGCTGGGTGTTGCAGCGGTGGCCAGTCTTAACGTTTTCGAGCGTGGCCCACAGTATGCACAAGTTGTCTCTGCAACACCGATTAAAGAGTCGGTAAAAACACCGCGCCAGGAGTGTCGGAACGTGACGGTCACGCACCGTAAGCCGGTACAAGATGAAAACCGTATCGCGGGTTCCGTGTTGGGTGCGGTTGCTGGTGGCGTTATCGGCCATCAGTTTGGCGGCGGACGCGGTAAAGATATTGCTACCGTGGCCGGTGCTTTAGGCGGCGGTTATGCAGGTAACCAGATCCAGGGTTCGATGCAAGAAAATGATACGTACACTACTACGCAGCAGCGTTGTAAAACGGTGTATGACAAATCTGAAAAAATGCTGGGCTACGACGTGACGTACAAAATTGGCGATCAGCAGGGGAAAATCCGTATGGATAAGGACCCCGGCGCGCAAATTCCGTTGGATAACAATGGACAGTTGGTACTGAATAACAAAGCGTAAAATAGCATTATCCTGAACATTAGCCCCCCATTCGCTCAGGCTGGGGGGCTTTTTTTATCAGAAGGTTAAGGCGTAGTTCAGACCAAACGTGCGGCCCCGGCCCTTGTATTCATACAGTGACGGGCTACCGTAGGTTGGGCTGTACAGCAGTGGCGCACGTTGTCCCCACAGCGTGGTGTATTCTTCATTCAGCAGGTTTTCCACGCTAAAGGTCAGTTTACCCAACGGGAGCTGATAGCTGCCGATAAAGTCCATCGTGTTATAGCCGTCCAGCTTATTGCCGCTGGCGTCCGTCAGATCAAATGTTTGCTGGCT
The DNA here is from genome assembly GCF_050434985.1 of Citrobacter sp. 506. Lineage (NCBI taxonomy): Bacteria > Pseudomonadati > Pseudomonadota > Gammaproteobacteria > Enterobacterales > Enterobacteriaceae > Citrobacter > Citrobacter sp. 506. The sequence goes on along the minus strand of NZ_JBNDJN010000001.1, from coordinate 1,021,334 downwards.
CTGTACGCGCAATGTCCACGGTTCAGGTGCCCAGCCGACCCACGCGGTGGCTTTGGACGGGGAAGCCAGGGTGACATCCCATTTCTGCCACTTACCGTTTTGCTTCACTTCCGATTTAATGACGTTGAAGTTACCGCCCAGACTCCAGTCCGTATCCGCAATGAAATAATCCACCGCACCTTCAAGGCCATAAATACGGCGATCGTCGGGCTGGACGTTAATGGTCATATCGCTGCGGTTGATAACGATCGATTTATCCGAAGTAGAGTAGTAAGCGGCCAGCTGCGTGCGCAGACTGTCGCCAGTGTAGCGCCATCCCAGTTCGTAGGAGTTAACTTTAATCCCCTCCAGGCGTGAATCCGCCACGTTGACGCTGCGCTGGAGCTGGTAATGATCGCCAACCAGGGAATAGGTGCCGTTACCGTAATATTTCCCCGGGTCCGGAAGCTCCACGCCCTGAGAGAAGTTAAACCATGTCTGCTGACGGTCGGTCAGGTGGGCGAGAATACCGGCGTTAAACAGGAAATTATCGTAATCGGTTTTACCGCCAGGAATGGTATCGGCGGAGTTTGCCAGGCCGATGGCAATTCCCTGTTGTTGGGCATAACCCACGAAATCATCCACCCTGTTTTCGGTCCATTGATAGCGCACACCGCCGCTGAGGGTAAAGATGTCGTTAATGTCATAGCTGTTCTGCAGGAAAGGCGCGAAGTTGGTGATGCTGTAACCGGGGTAACGCCCGGTGGTATAAGCGGTTCGGTTGTCCATACCGCCGGAGGGCAGGGACCAGGCCAGATCGAAGAATTTCTGATTGGAATCGAAGGTTTCGTGATCGGCATCGACACCCCAGGTCAGCTCCCAGTTATCCATCAGCTGGCTGTTGAGGGTGATTTTGGCACCAAACTGGTCTGTGTCCTGCTGCGATGCGGAGAAACTGGTGACCTTGCCTTTGCTCAGCGTAGGGAAGGGGTAGAATTTCAGCGATTCGTCACGGTAATAGATTTGGCTGACCAGGTTCTGGCCGAAGAAATCCGCGTCTGAATACTGCAGGCTGATCAGATGACGCTCGGTGCCGGGAGTACGATCGGAATTCAGTCCGCTGCTGGTATAAGCCTTACCGTTTCCCGTCACGGCGGACATGTTCTCGCCAAGATCCAGTCCGTAATCGTCATCCCCCTGGCTCTTATAATACTGCGTAACCAGTTGTAACTGACGGTTGTCGTCAAGCTCAATCGTCCCGGTGCCCATCACGTCCAGACGATCGGAGTGCTGCAGGCCGGTTTGGGTGTTATCCAGCAGCAGGGCATCGTGATTGCCGTCATACCAGCCGCCAAACCGTTGATACGCGACGGACATGCGCCCGGAAGCGCGATCGGTTCCTCCGCTCACCGCCGCGGCAACGCGTTCATCATGATCGTTACTGTTATTGAAGCCGCTTTTACTCCCCAGTTCGAGTTCTACTTCACGCTCCGGCTGGCCTTTTTTGGTGACAATGTTGATTAACCCACCGGTACTGCCGCCGCCATACAGTGAGGTTGCACCTGAGATGACTTCAATGTGTGCGATGTTAAACGGATCAATAGAATCAAGTTGACGACTGTCAGTACGCGAGGAGTTCAGACGGACACCGTCTATCAGTACTACGATGGCACGACCGCGCATATTCATGCCGTAGTTTGTGCGCCCCTGGCTGCTGACATCGATTCCTGGGATTAACTGAGCAAGAACATCTTTGAACTCTTTCCCCCCCTGAACCTGCTGTTCAATCTCGCTTCCTTCAATAACCCAGGTCGTTTGTGCCATTTCTGCCACGGTGCGTTGACTACGGTTGGCACTGACGATGAGGTTATCTTCCTCAGCCGCGATGGCTGGGAGAGTTAAAGACAACAGGAGAGGATTGAGCACCCAGAGACGCTTATGCATTTGTATTCCTTTTAAAAAGAGTCGATCTGTTTTTGTTATGGCGGTAGAGAAACCGATGGTTACATTGTGAAACAGGTGTTAAAACAAATGCGAATATTGCTGATAATAATTGTTGTTATCAATACATTTTACAAAAAATGATCGGATAAGATGATGAAAACACTGAATAATGTAGGGGTAATCCGCGGGAATCTAACCGGGGGCTTAATCAGCTCCCGGTGGTGTCAGTACTGCGGGGAAATAGCGGGAAAGGGTTAAACTTTGATAAGTTCAGGCCACAGTCGCAGAGTCGTGTGTGCGATCTGCATCAGTTTTTCAAACGTTGCGCCTTCACGGGCGCTGATCGACATACCCTGTAAAATACAGTTCAGGTATTCGGCCAGTTTTTGCACGTCGCAATGGGACGGAATTTCGCCTCGTTGCTGGCGCTGGTGAAGGAACTGGGTAAGCGTCTGTTCCTGCATGGCATGGCGGGATTTCACCGTGTGCGCAATATCCCGGGAAGAGGCTGCCAGTGTCGCGGATGTGTTAATCATGAAACATCCCGCCGGGGTGTCTTTACTGGTAAAGCAGGTCGCTATTGCGGTGAAATAGTCTTCCAGCGCGCACTCAAGACTTTTTTCTTCACAAAATAACTGGGCTTCATGTTTCGCCGCGAAGCGGGTGATGTAGCGGTCCAGTACGGCACGAAACAACCCCTCTTTATTGGTGAACTCCGCATACAGCGTGGGCGCTTTTGCGCCAGTTGCTTCTACGAGATCGGCGAGCGATGTCGCTTCATACCCGTGCTGCCAGAAGAGTGTCATGGCCTTATCAAGCGCGGCTTCCCTGTCGAACACTTTTGGTCGGCCACGGCTTTTTTTAGCACAACCTGTCATTTCAGTTGTCATGGCGCCGATGTACCTTTGTTGGGTTTATTGAATAACCATTATAAAAATATTCGACTGCACACTCCAGCGGATTAACGATAAAAATAATTTTACGCTATTGATATGAAAAATAAGGTCTTTGTATTTTATATAACGATCATTACAAAAAAATGTTGACGTGTGACCTGGATCACATCTATGATTTACCTATCGATCGTTAAGTTAATATTTGCGACATACATTCATCTGCTAAAGGTCACTATCATGAAAAACGTAAAAACTCTGTTTGTTGCTGCTGTTCTTAGCTCACTCTCATTTGCAAGCTTTGCTGCCGTTGAAGTTCAGGCCACACCTGCGGGCCAACAGAAAGTTGGTACTATTTCAGCGAATGCGGGGACTAACTTAGGTTCTCTGGAAGATCAACTGGCGCAGAAAGCGGATGAGATGGGGGCGAAGTCTTTCCGTATTACTTCTGTTACCGGTCCTAACACCCTCCACGGGACTGCAGTTATCTACAAATAAGATTTAACCCATCGCAATGCCACTGCGAGTTAAATAAAAAACCCCCGCGGAATAAAATCCAGCGGGGGTTTTTTATGCGCTGAGTTTACAGCGGTTGTTGAGCAACGTCGTGATGACGGGTGACATCGACCGGCATGCCTGAGCGAATCTCCATCGCATGTTCCATGACGGCAGAGTCCGTTTGCGCCGCATTCTTAAACGTCTGCATGGATGCGTTCAGCACGATCGGCAGCAATTGCGGGTCGTCATTGATTTTTTCGGACAACGGCTGGTGTACTTCAACCAGGCGCACGCCGTTAGGTTCAACAGATGCTTTGATTGGCGTATTGATAATATTGACCTTGGTTCCTGGCTTCACCTGACGGAACAGAGTTTCGATATCACCGTCGCGTAGACGAATACAGCCGGAACTGACGCGCATTCCGATGCCAAAATCAGCATTGGTTCCGTGCAGCAGATACACGCCGCCGTATGCCGCTAAGCGAATGGCATGATGGCCCATCGGGTTATCCGGCCCGGCAGGCACTACGGCAGGAAGGTCGATCCCGTTTGCTTTGTATCGCGCGCGGATATTTGCCGTAGGCGTCCAGGTCGGGTTGGCACGTTTATCAGAGATGGTGGTTACCATTGTGGGCGTCAGCGTGTCACCGCCTAACTGGCCAATACCAATAGGATACACGGTCACCGAATTTGTCCCCGGCTGGTAATAATAAAGACGCAGTTCGGCGAGGTTGATAACAATGCCTTCGCGCGGCGCGTCCGGCAGCAGGGTTTGTAACGGAATAGTCAGCACGCTGCCCGGACGTGGTACGTAAGGGTCAACGCCGGGGTTGGCCTGTAGCAGCGCCAGAAAGCCGACATTGTATTTTTTCGCAATCGCTTCCAGAGAACCGCCATTGTCTTCGACAACGTGAACGGCATTCTGACCCACCACGCGGCTTCCCGGTGGCGGCAGCGGCCAGGTATTTGCCTGGGCCGGAAGTGCTAACGCGAAGGTCGCGGCAAGCGTAAAAAATGCTAACCAGCGAGAGAGTCGTTTATTGTTTAACATCACCATAAATCCATTGTTTTTACGTGGTTTTTATTATGTAAAAGTAAACAAGAATTATGGCGGTTTGCAGTGTCGGGAAGTGCAGGGAAGTGCAAAGAGTTTGTAAATTCATCAGGCCGGGTGAGTGGAGGACTCACCCGGCTTGACGCTAGGCTACGGCGTTCTCTTCAAGCTGGCGCATAAACTGGCGAACCCAGTCGATCCGTGCTTTACGCTCGCCCAACTCCTGCATGAATTTCAGGCGTGTTGGACCATCCAGACGGAAGTGTTGCGGTTGTTTTTGCAGTAAACCAATTAGCCAGACCGGGTTAACGTGGTTTTTCTCGGCAAACTCAATAGTACCGCCTTTTTCATTGCCTTCGAGCTTTCTGATCCCCAGTTTCTGCGCCTGCTGGCGTAAACGGGCAATATCCAGCAACGTCCGGGCCGGGTCGGGCAGCAGGCCAAAACGGTCTATCAGCTCGACCTTAATTTCTTCCAGCTCGGTTTCGCCTTTCGCACTGGCAATGCGCTTGTAGAACGACAGTCGCGTGTTGACATCCGGGATATAGTTATCCGGCAGAAGCGATGGCATGCGCAGTTCGACTTCGGTTTGCTGGCTGGTGAGATCTTCCAGCGACGGTTCACGCCCTTCTTTGAGCGCATCGACAGCGTTTTCCAGCAGCTCCATATACAGTGAGAAGCCGATGCTTTCCATGGAGCCACTTTGATCTTCGCCCAGCAGTTCCCCAGCGCCACGAATTTCGAGGTCGTGGGTTGCCAGCGCAAAACCTGCACCTAAATCTTCCAGCGAGGCGATGGCTTCCAGGCGTTTTTGTGCGTCGGTGGTCATCGCTTTTGGATGCGGCGTTAGCAGCCAGGCGTATGCCTGATGGTGTGAGCGTCCCACACGACCCCGTAGCTGATGCAATTGCGCTAAACCGAAGTGGTCAGCTCGTTCAATGATGATAGTGTTGGCAGTGGGAATGTCGATCCCGGTTTCGATAATGGTGGTACACACCAGCACGTTAAAACGCTGATGGTGGAAATCGTTCATCACGCGTTCCAGTTCGCGCTCGCGCATTTGCCCGTGGCCGATACCAATGCGCGCTTCCGGCACCAGTTCCGCTAATCTGTCAGCGGTTTTCTGGATATTTTCGACGTCGTTAAAGAGATAATAAACTTGTCCTCCGCGCATAACTTCACGCAGGATAGCCTCGCGTACCACCAGGTTGTCATATTCGCGCACGAAGGTTTTGACCGCCAGACGACGAGCGGGCGGTGTGGCGATGATCGACAGATCGCGCATGCCGCTCATCGCCATGTTGAGCGTGCGTGGAATTGGCGTTGCCGTCAGAGTCAGAATATCTACATCCGCGCGCATTGCCTTGATACGCTCTTTGTGGCGAACGCCGAAACGGTGCTCTTCATCGACAATTAGCAGCCCCAGATCTTTTAGCTTCACATCCGCTTGCAGCAGTTTGTGAGTGCCGATGAGAATATCGATTTTACCTTCGGCAACCTGCTCCAGAATCTGCGCTTGCTCTTTAGCGCTACGGAAACGGGACAGCATCTCAATGCGTACCGGCCAGTTGGCAAAGCGGTCGCGGAAGTTGTCGAAGTGCTGCTGAGCGAGCAGGGTGGTCGGTACCAACACGGCAACCTGCTTGTGATTCTCTACGGCGAGAAAGGCGGCACGCATCGCGACTTCGGTTTTACCAAAGCCGACATCGCCACACACCAGGCGGTCCATGGCCAGCGGTTGACACATATCGCTGAGTACCGCGTTGATCGCCTGCGCCTGGTCCGGCGTGGTTTCAAACGGGAAGCTGTCGCAAAACAGCTGATACTGTTCACGGTCATGCTTAAAGGCAAAGCCTTCTTTCGCTGCGCGCTGGGCATAAATATCCAGCAGCTCTGCCGCGACATCGCGAACCTTCTCAGCGGCTTTCTGTCGGGCGCGTGACCAGGCATCACCGCCCAGTTTATGCAGCGGCGCATTCTCTTCCGCGCCGCCGGCGTAGCGGCTGATCAGATGCAGCGACGACACCGGCACATACAGTTTGGCGTCGTTGGCATAGGTGAGCATCAGGTATTCACCGGTAATGCCGCCTGCTTCCAGCGTGGTCATACCGGCATAGCGACCCACGCCGTGCTCCAGATGCACAACTGGCTGACCGGGATGCAGCTCCGCGAGGTTACGAATTAACGTGTCCGGGTTGATGGTGCGACGAGAATCCTGGCGGCGACGCGCCACACGTTCACCGAGCAGATCGCTTTCACAAATCAACGCCAGATTGCGTTTGCTATCGATGAAGCCGTGCTCGGCTGAGCCAATCATCAGATAACGACCGTTGTCTACGGCTTCGTCGAGTCGCAATATCCGCTTCGGCGCGACTTTGATGCGGGCGAGCAGTTCGCCTAGCGCTTCCCGGCGTCCTTCACTTTCCACCGAGAAAATTACCGGACCGGTAAAGCCTTCAAGGAATTTACGTAATGCATCTAACGGTGCTTTTTGCTGTGCCTGAACGGCGATATCTGGCAGCTTCTGGAACCCGAGGTTGGTATTCGCCGCTTTCTTCGGCAGACTCTCGGTTTTCAGCTGAACACGCGGCCAGCGTTTAAGTTCAGAAAACAGCTCATCAACCCGCAGCCACAGCGATTCCGGTGGCAGAAGCGGGCGCATCGGATCAACGCCGTGATTCTCAAAGCGTGACAGGGTATCGGCCTGGAAGCGTGCAGCGCTGGTCTCGATATCGCCGGTATTTACCAACAACGTATTGGCGGGGAAGTAGCTGAACAGCGGCGGCAGCGGCTCGCTGAAAAACAGCGGCTGCCAGTATTCAATCCCCGTAGGTAACGTGCCTTTGCTGACCTGTTGATAAATATGCTCGGCGTCGCGTTTTACCTCAAACGTATCACGCCACTGACTACGGAACAGTTCGATGGCCGTTTTGTCAGTCGGGAATTCGTGTGCGGGCAGCAAATTAATGGCATCGACTTCTTCCAGCGTGCGCTGAGTGTCAGTATCAAACAGACGCAGGCTGTCGATTTCGTCATCAAAGAAATCCAGACGATAAGGCAATTCGCTGCCCATCGGGAACAGATCTAACAATGCGCCACGCGTGGCGTATTCGCCGTGTTCCATGACCTGATCAACATGGCGATAGCCAGCACTGTCCAGTTGTTCGCGCAGGGCGTCGCGCGAAAGCCGCTGGCCTTTTTTCATGACCAGCGCATGACCGTGCAGATAGCTGTGCGGACAGACACGCTGCATCAGCGTATTTACCGGAACGATCAGCACGCCGCGCTGCATGGCGGGCAGTTGATACAGCGTGGAGAGCCGTGAGGAGATAATCTCCTGATGGGGAGAAAAGCTGTCATAGGGAAGCGTTTCCCAGTCGGGCAGGTTCATCACCATCTGGTCAGTAAACTGACGAATTTCATCATGCAGACGCAAAGCATTTTGCATGTCTGGCGCGATCAGCACCACTGGACCCGCGTGACGTTCGGCGATTTCGGCGACCAGCGTTGCGCAGGCGGCACCCGTAAGCTCACCCAACTGGCGCTGATCGGAAGCGCCCGTTGGGAGCGTGTAACGATGTTGTTCAGGCATTCGGTTGTCAGGATCTCGTTTAGATATACATCTGATAAGCAATGTTCTTTATTATCCGTGATCGTTTCTCATAAGCAAATTGATTCGCCCCCGAATGGGGGCAAAAAGCGCGTAGGGGTTAGCGCGAGGCGAGCGATAAAGAGGGCGGGGAAAAGAGCAGATCGGCCACGGTTTTTTGTGAAATCTTACGCACCAGCAGGCCAAACAGGGTGCACAGCAGCAGACAGGCGAACGGATACACCAGTAGCAGGGCCAGCTCCGCGTATGCAGGCCAGGTGGCATGATTGATTTTGGGGATAAGCGTTAAGCTGAACAGCTCAACCAGAATACGGTGAGTGGTGTAGATGGCGATGGTATTGGCGCCAATCACGCTTAACGGACTGGACGCGCGCATGCCAAAGTGGAGCTCGAACTGATAAAACAGCTTCATGATCAGCACAATGGAAAGGAGAGAAAGCAATAGCGAGACATTTGCCAGCCACGCGATGATGGCGACGATTGTGCAACCCAAAACAATGACCGCATGGCGGCGCAGGGGCACTTCCTTGATCCACGCCATCAGCGTTGCGCCAAACCATGCGCCGAGGCTATACCAGGGCAAATTGCGAATCACGCTGTTCATTCCCCACCAAGGGGTCGGGAAAAAATTGATCGCCACGCTCAGCGCCACAAATAATGCTAACAACGGCATCGCCCAACGGCTGAAAATTTTACACAGAACAAAATAGACAATCAGCGCGTACAGATACCACAGGCTGGTGCTGGCGGTCAGCATCCCGTGGGTAAAACCCGCAATCGAATCCGCATAAGCGGCGTTGGCGGCATGGGTCAGATCGCGCTGCGGGGCGAGCCAGTTATTGAGCGCCACCAACGCCAGCCATTGCACCACTCCCCAAAGCACCAGCACCCAGGCGATACTCCAGATCCGTTTATCCACGCAGGTTGTCCACGGGACGTTATCGATGTAGCGGCGGATTAGATACCCCGAAATAAAGAAAAACACCGGCATGCGAAACGGTGCCAGGTACAAATTGAGGTAAATCCAGCATTTGCTCAACACCTCTGACAGTGGATGCTGAAAAGTGGTGAGGTGCGGGTAAAATGTGATCACCGAGTGGTAAATCACTACCAGGCAAATGCATAACCCCTTGATTTGATTAATCCATAGTTCTTTTTTATTCATTGAGACGGCGCATCCATATTGATTGCAATAGCCTGCCATCCTGCGCAACCCGCTGTGCGCTGTAATGCGTAACTGTCTGCATTTTGTTTTTTTAGGATAAAGGTCAGGGATCAGGGTTGCAGGGGAGAGGGACAACTTTAGCGGTTTGATTTATTTATACTTTTAAGAATAGTGCTGACGAACACTTACGGTTCAGTCATTTACCCATTCCGCTTTCGCTTATATACTCGTGACTTTGCTAACAGCAACCAGACGGATTTCATGTACCAACCTGTCGCTCTATTCATCGGCCTGCGTTATATGCGTGGGCGTGCAGCAGATCGCTTCGGTCGCTTCGTTTCCTGGCTCTCCACCATTGGCATTACTCTCGGGGTAATGGCGCTGGTTACGGTGTTGTCGGTGATGAACGGTTTCGAGCGCGAGCTGCAAAACAATATTCTTGGCCTGATGCCTCAGGCCGTCCTCTCGTCTGAACAGGGTTCCCTAAACCCGCAACAGCTACCGGAAAAAGCGGTGGTGTTGAACGGCGTCAACCGCGTTGCACCGATAACCACGGGGGATGTGGTACTGCAAAGTGCGCGTAGCGTGGCAGTCGGCGTGATGCTGGGTATCGACCCGGCGCAAAAAGATCCATTAACGCCATATCTGGTCAATGTGAAGCAAACAGATCTGCAGCCGGGTAAGTATAATGTCATCCTCGGAGAGCAGCTTGCCGGGCAACTGGGTGTTAATCGTGGCGATCAAATTCGCGTGATGGTGCCCTCAGCCAGCCAGTTTACCCCCATGGGGCGTCTGCCGAGCCAGCGTCTGTTTACGGTAATTGGCACCTTCGCCGCCAACAGCGAAGTCGACGGCTACCAGATGCTGACCAACATCCAGGATGCATCACGTTTGATGCGTTACCCGGTGGGCAATATTACCGGCTGGCGTCTGTGGCTGAACGAACCGTTAAAGGTTGATACGCTGAGCCAGCAAACGCTGCCGCAAGGCACCAAATGGCAGGACTGGCGCGAGCGCAAAGGGGAATTGTTCCAGGCCGTGCGTATGGAGAAAAACATGATGGGGCTGCTGCTTAGCCTGATCGTGGCGGTGGCGGCATTTAATATTATTACCTCGCTGGGTCTGATGGTAATGGAGAAGCAAGGGGAAGTGGCGATTCTACAAACGCAGGGGCTGACGCCGCGGCAGATAATGATGGTGTTTATGGTGCAGGGGGCCAGTGCCGGGATTATCGGCGCGCTGCTGGGCGCGGTGCTGGGCGCATTACTCGCCAGTCAACTGAACAACCTGATGCCAATTATCGGTGTGCTTCTGGATGGGGCTGCGCTGCCGGTCGCCATTGAGCCGCTGCAGGTTATCGTCATTGCGCTGGTGGCGATGGCCATCGCGCTGCTGTCTACGCTTTATCCTTCCTGGCGCGCTGCCGCCACTCAACCCGCTGAGGCTTTACGTTATGAATAAGATCCTGTTGCAATGCGACAACCTGTGCAAACGCTATCAGGAAGGCACAGTGCAGACCGATGTACTGCACGATGTCAGTTTTTGCGTCGGTGAAGGTGAGATGATGGCGATTGTCGGCAGCTCCGGTTCCGGTAAGAGTACGTTGCTGCATCTGTTAGGCGGGCTGGATACGCCAACTTCCGGCGATGTCATTTTTAGCGGTCAGCCGATGAGCAAACTCTCGTCGGCGGCGAAAGCGGAACTGCGCAATCAGAAGCTGGGCTTCATTTATCAGTTCCACCATCTGCTGCCGGACTTTACCGCGCTGGAAAACGTGGCGATGCCGTTGCTGATCGGCAAGAAAAAACCGGCTGAAATCACCGAGCGCGCACGGGATATGCTGAAAGCAGTAGGGCTGGACCATCGTGCCAGCCATCGTCCGTCTGAACTTTCAGGCGGTGAACGCCAGCGCGTGGCCATTGCTCGTGCGCTGGTGAATAACCCGCGCCTGGTACTGGCGGATGAGCCAACGGGTAACCTTGATGCGCGTAACGCGGACAGCATTTTCGAGCTTCTGGGTGAGCTGAACCGCTCTCAGGGCACGGCATTTTTGGTGGTGACACACGATCTGCAACTGGCGAAGCGCATGAGTCGACAGCTTGAAATGCGCGATGGTCGCCTGACGGCTGAACTGAGCCTGATGGGAGCTGAGTAATGGCTTCGCCTTTATCGTTATTGATTGGTCTGCGTTTTAGCCGTGGTCGGCGGCGCGGCGGCATGGTCTCGCTGATTTCCGTGATTTCCACCGTTGGCATTGCGTTGGGCGTAGCGGTATTGATCGTCGGCTTAAGCGCCATGAACGGATTTGAGCGTGAGCTAAACAACCGTATTCTGGCCGTGGTGCCGCACGGTGAGATTGAAGCCGTGAATCAGCCGTGGAACAACTGGCAGGAAGCGCTCGACAAGGTACAGAAGGTACCAGGCATTGCTGCTGCGGCGCCTTATATTAACTTTACCGGGCTGGTGGAGAGTGGGGCGAACCTACGCGCAGTGCAGGTGAAGGGCGTTGATCCGCAGCAGGAGCAGCGTTTAAGCGCGCTACCCTCGTTTGTGCAAAACCACGCATGGGATAATTTCAAAGCGGGTGAGCAACAAATCATTATTGGTAAGGGAATTGCCGATGCGCTGAAGGTGAAGCAGGGCGACTGGGTATCGATTATGATCCCTAACGCCAGTGCGGATCATAAGTTACAGCAGCCTAAACGCGTGCGTTTGCACGTCACGGGGATCCTGCAACTGAGCGGTCAGCTCGATCACAGCTTTGCCATGATCCCAATGGAAGATGCGCAGCAATACCTGGATATGGGATCCAGCGTTTCCGGGATCGCGCTGAAAGTGAACGACGTGTTTAACGCCAATAAGCTGGTGCGAGACGCGGGTGAAGTCACCAATAACTATGTGTACATTAAGAGCTGGATCGGTACATACGGCTATATGTATCGCGATATCCAGATGATCCGCGCCATTATGTATCTGGCGATGGTGCTGGTGATTGGCGTGGCCTGTTTTAATATCGTTTCCACGTTAGTGATGGCGGTAAAAGACAAAAGCGGCGATATTGCGGTATTAAGAACCCTGGGGGCTAAAGATGGCCTTATCCGTGCCATTTTTGTCTGGTACGGCCTGCTGGCGGGTCTGTTCGGTAGCCTGATAGGCGTCGTCATTGGGGTGCTTGTCTCGCTGCAACTGACGCCGATCATTAACGGGATTGAGGCGCTTATCGGCCATCAGTTCCTGTCCGGCGATATCTATTTCATTGACTTCCTGCCATCGGAATTACACTGGCTGGATGTGATTTACGTGCTGGTGACAGCACTCGTGCTGAGTCTTTTGGCAAGTTGGTATCCGGCGCGTCGCGCCAGCAATATTGATCCTGCGAGAGTACTTAGCGGCCAATAACAATATATACACGAAAGCATTCATGCGGCGGTAAGGCGGCAAACCGAAATCTCCATGAGCATAGATAACGATGTGACTGGAGGGTGAGGGCGCAGCCAACCCCAAGGCATCTTGAAGGATGACGTGTATCAAGGAGCGGTGATGTATTACGGATTTGACATCGGCGGGACCAAAATTGCGCTGGGCGTGTTTGATAAGCAACGTCGTTTGCAATGGGAAACACGCGTCCCTACGCCTCGCGACAGCTATGATGCTTTCCTTGATGCGGTCTGCAATCTGGTGACGGAAGCGGACCAGCGGTTCGGCGTTAAAGGTTCGGTAGGCATCGGCATTCCTGGCATGCCGGAAACGGAAGACGGCACGCTGTATGCGGCCAATGTTCCTGCTGCCAGTGGTAAGCCGCTCCGCGCCGATCTCAGCGCTCGCCTTGACCGCGATGTGCGTCTGGATAACGATGCTAACTGTTTTGCTCTTTCCGAAGCCTGGGATGACGAGTTCACCCAATATCCGCTCGTGATGGGGTTGATCCTCGGCACCGGTGTTGGCGGCGGTCTGGTGTTTAACGGAAAATCCATCACCGGGCGCAGCTATATCACCGGCGAGTTTGGTCATATTCGTTTGCCAGTCGATGCGCTGACGTTGATGGGCTTTGATTTCCCATTGCGCCGCTGCGGGTGCGGTCAACTGGGATGCATCGAAAGCTATCTTTCCGGCGGTGGATTTGCGTGGTTGTATCAGCATTACTACCATCAATCGCTGGATGCCCGGGAAATTATCGCCCTGTGGGAGCAGGGTGATGAACAAGCACGTGCCCATGTTGAACGCTATCTGGATTTGCTGGCGGTGTGCCTTGGGAATATCCTGACTATCGTCGATCCTGATTTGGTGGTGATTGGCGGAGGCTTGTCGAATTTTACCGCTATTACGACGCAACTGGCGGACCGACTGCCACGTCATCTGCTGCCGGTTGCCCGGGTGCCGCGTATTGAGCGGGCGCGGCACGGTGATGCGGGCGGGATGCGCGGAGCCGCTTTCCTACATCTTACCGATTAATACAAAGAGGTTGTTATGCTGTCGCGCCGGGGTCATCGGTTAAGCCGCTTTCGTAAAAATAAACGCCATATGCGCGATCGCCTGCGTCAACGAATCTTTTTCAGAGACAGAGTGGTGCCTGAATTGATGGAAAAACCAAGAGTGCTGGTACTGACGGGAGCGGGAATCTCCGCTGAGTCAGGAATTCGAACCTTTCGCGCGGCGGATGGTCTCTGGGAAGAACATCGGGTAGAGGACGTTGCGACTCCGGAAGGATTTAGTCGTAATCCGCAACTGGTCCAGTCGTTTTATAACGCCCGTCGTCATCAGTTGCAACAATCAGAAATCCAGCCTAACGCGGCGCATATCGCGCTGGCAAAACTCGAAGCCGAGCTGGGCGACCGTTTTTTACTGGTGACGCAGAATATTGATAACCTGCATGAACGTGCGGGCAGCCAGAACGTAATCCATATGCACGGCGAACTGCTCAAGGTTCGCTGTTCGCAAAGCGGGCAGATTCTGGAGTGGACTGGCGATGTGACTGCGGAAGATAAATGCCATTGTTGCCAGTTTCCGGCGCCGCTGCGCCCGCACGTGGTGTGGTTTGGTGAAATGCCGCTGGGCATGGATGAAATTTATATGGCACTGGCAATGGCCGATGTGTTCATTGCGATTGGTACATCGGGCCATGTATACCCGGCAGCGGGGTTTGTGCATGAAGCTCGACTACATGGGGCGCATACGGTAGAGCTAAATCTCGAACCGAGCCAGGTAGGAAGCGAGTTTGAAGAGAAGTATTACGGTCCGGCAAGCCAGGTGGTGCCTGAGTTTGTTGAGAAATTATTGAAAGGACTGTGATTTTTTTGCCCGATACGCGCAGCGCTATCGGGCATTCCTTACAACGCTGAATTAGCGTCCTGCTTTCAGCTTCTGATAATACTCTTCATAGATAGCGCTGGCGGAACCAACATCGTTCTGCCATTCCCCTTTGTTGATGGTTTCTGCATCAGGGTAGAGGGTTTTATCGTTCGCTACTTCAGGGCTTAACAGCTTACGTGCTGCCAGGTTTGGCGTCGGATAACCGATGGTTTCCGCGACTTCTTTCGCCACGTCCGGGCGTAGCAGGAAGTTAATCAGCTTCAGCGCACCTTCTTTATTTTTTGCGTTTGCTGGAATAGACAGGCTGTCCATCCAGAAAATCCCACCTTCTTTCGGCCATACCACTTCCAGCGGTGTACCTGCCTGCCGCGCAACATACGCGGAGCCGTTCCACACCATCCCCAGATTGACTTCGCCTTCCATATACGGGTTGGCCGGGTTGTCAGAGTTAAATGCCGCGACGTTAGGCATCAGCTTCTTCAACTCGTTATAGGCGGCTTCAATCTCTTTAGGATCGGTGGTATTGCCGGAGTATCCCAGCTTGCGCAGCGCCATCTGGAACACTTCACGCGCATCATCCGTTAACAGCAGGCTACCTTTGTACTCCGGTTTCCACAGATCGGCCCAGCTGGTTACTGTTTTCGGGTCGATGGCATCGCTATTGATGCCAATGGCCGTCGCACCCCAGATATACGGGATAGAGTAGTCATTGTTGGGGTCGAATGGCTTGTTGAGCATTTCCGGATCGAGGTTGTGGAAGTTGGTCAACGTCGACTTGTCGATCTTCTGGATCATGCCTTCTTTGCGCATTTTATCGACGTAATAGGTGGACGGAACCACCAGATCGTATGCGCCGTCTTTATAGGTTTTGAGCTTGGCGTACATGGTTTCGTTCGACTCGTAGGTCGAATAGATAACCTTAATGCCAGTCTCTTTGGTGAACTGCTCCAGCAGTCCAGGTGGGACATACTCGGTCCAGTTATAGAAATAGAGCGTGTTGTTGTCATTAGCGTGAGCGGCGCTCATGCCCAGTGCCAGAGCACCCGCCGCGAGCAGGTGGCGTGACCATTTTTTCATCATTTAACGTCCCCTGAATTAAGGGCCTTAGCGGCCCTTGGTTTTATCACGTGCAATAAGCTGGCTGGCAATCACCATAACCAGCGACAGAACCAACAAAATGGTCGCCAGCGCGTTCACCTCTGGTGATACGCCGACTTTTACCATTGAGTAGATTTTTAACGGCAAAATTTCATAACCAGGCCCGGTAACGAAGGACGACACGACGACATCATCCATCGACAACGTAAAGCTCAGCAACCAGCCGGCAGCCACTGCAGGCATTGCCAGAGGCAGTATAATCTTGCGCAGAATAGTCACTTCACTGGCGCCGAGATCTTTGGCGGCTTCAAGCATTCGTACATCAAAACCTTTCAGACGTGAGTAAACCGTCACCACCACAAAAGGTAGACAAAAAGTGATATGCGAGAACAGCAGTGACCAGAAACCCAGTTGAATGCCGATCAGCATAAACAGCACCAGCAAAGAAATCGCCATTACGATATCCGGCGACATCATCACCACGAACAGCATGCCGCTGACAAACGGTTTACCGCGAAAACGGTAGCGGTACAGTGCAACCGCTGTGAGTGAGCCGATCAGCGTGGCAAACGTGGCGGATAGCACCGCCATCGTCAGCGAGTGTTGCGCTGCCTGTAGCAGGCTGTCGTTGTTCATCAGCAGGCCGTACCATTTGGTGGTAAAACCCTGCCAGTTGATGCCAAAGCGCGAGCTGTTAAAGGAGTTCACAATCAAAATAATGATTGGAATATACAGATACGCGTAGATAGCGGTCATAAAACCGCCTCTGAGCAGCCGACCGATCATTCTCGTTTCACCTTCTTGTTCAGAAGGCGCGATGTTTTCAGAGTATTGAAAATAATCAACTTTTTCTCTTCTCCAAAATCTCTCCAAAACTTCTCGCCAAAACAGATAGCCAAAAAAGAAGCAGCTATCACTAAGGCCGCGAATTTTACAACAATTTTTAGGATGATCGGGAAAAAAAGGCCATTTAAATGACCCGCTTTACCCATTCCTGACTGCGAGTGTCGGTATAGCAATCGGTTCAGGGAACAATTAGCGCACGCTGCCGCTGTGGTGGTAAAGAGGAGGTACTTGACTGCAAAGCCACGAAAGAGCATGGCGTCCCAGTGTTTGAAACCTGTGAACGCTGCAGGGAGCATGCTTAACGAAGGGTAACGAAATTGACGGGAATAGTGGTTTTTTGGATATCAATTTCCTGGACCGGTGGTAACAAAAACAGAAAACACCAGAACGGCGTTTTACGCTATCTACAGCGTAAATTTCTTGAATCACCCTGTTTTACGACACAAGAATTTACCTTTAATGACACCGTCAAAGAAACGGCCTTTAGATTGCACCGTGAGAAAAGAGTTATAGATGCTTTCTGGAACGCCCACATACTGGAAAGTTGAAGAATTTACGAACCCTATCTCCAGAATCTTTTCTAATGGGTAGTAACCAATAAATTTTATTTTTGATGAAATCATTGCCTGTCGTTGCATTTTTTCTCCTTCAAATTTTTTAATTTTCCTTCTCTGATAATACACTGATATGAAACAAAAGGAGCATAGTTTTGTAAATGTTATGGTTGTTTCAGAGTTTACTGGTTGGATGAAATGATTTTCTTTGTTGCTATTAATTTCCTTAGCTGCGAAAAATAGCACGAAAATTCGTTGCTGGATTTTTACGGATTGAAACGGGATTTCCTTTAAGTGACTGATAAATATATTTTATTTTATTTTTCGTTATCCAGGGGACGACCGGCTGTATGTTATTGCTGGTGAACAGAACTCATTGATTATGCTGTCTCAGTTTCCATTTCTAAGATTTTGCGAAAAATTAAATGAAAAAATAACTTGCTATTGTTTGTGGGGTGTGTGATTAATGAGGGGTCGGTTAGGTACACAGACCCATTAAAGCGGTTTAGTAAAGCAGTTCTCATCTCAAGCGTTATCCACAGATAATCCTTTCTTTTGAGCCTTCTTATCGTTACTAATTAGATTGTGTGCGAAGCCCTTTTCGCCGTAAGGCTACATAGAATTTAAGGAATTACCTGTGTCTAATAAAATGACTGGTTTAGTAAAATGGTTTAACGAGTCTAAAGGTTTTGGTTTTATTACCCCTGACAATGGTAGTAAAGATGTGTTTGTACACTTCTCTGCTATTCAGAGTGGTGGCTTTAAAACGCTGAATGAAGGCCAAAAAGTTGAGTTCAGCATTACTGCTGGTGCAAAAGGGCCGTCAGCTGAAAACGTTGTAGCTGCCTGATATTTTTCCTGATGTAAACCAATATACGATAGCGAAGACGGTGAATGCCTGAGTAGATATATTGGTTTTTCAGAAACTCAACATCTGTCAACATAAAGCTGAACAGATGTCTGAGTCTAATTATTGGGTAGAACAGTTGAAATGATTATTTTATAAATGTCATTTGTTGTTTTACCTCTGTAGTTTTTCTTGCACGCTTAAGTGCATTCGTAAAAGCTAACAACATCCCAAAAATCGCTGGTGCTATAATATAAAGAAAATTATATTATTTTAGATTCCTCATGTGAACTGATAAGAAATATTTATTTTTTATTGCTTTTAATAGTGAGTTGTAACCTGATGCTGAAAACCAAGAGAAATTATTAGTTAAATAGATCTTTTGGATATCACTGCGGTAGTGAGTGTTGTAGCAAATAAAGGCTAACATCATGACCGACCATATTTATTTTAAGTGCCCTTGTTGTCATGGGTCACAGTACAGAACTTCCCATTTTGATGTGACTGAGAAAAATCCCTTTGGTGCAAAGTGTATTTTTTGTAAATCCTCAATGATCACACCTGATAACTATGCGCCATATACTTCCAGTAAATCAAATGAACAGGTGTTGCGAAAGTAACATTTGGCTCTGACCTTCCAGTTAAGGCGGCAAGATTCATTATGGCCGGGCACTGGTTTAAGTCCAACAAGGGCCGCCAGTCAGCTACTACCTCATCGAATTGAGCGGGCGACTTTTGAACTTGCAGGAGACGAGGGTTTGATCCTCTATGGTTACACCATGAATAAAAACCTCGTTCTAACGGGGTTTTGTCATTTCAGGGTTATCCGTGCAACATACAAGTAAGTTGGGCAAAGAATTGTATTTTTTGTTTTGCTATTAACATCATGTCTGATGTGTAACGGTATTACTAATAACCATATAAAGGGCAACGCATTGAGAATCATACAAAACCATATTATGGCCCAGGAAATTGGTGAAACAGTTATCCAGCTACTTGAAAATGGCAAAAGGGTTACGACAGGGAATATCATTGATTTGCTCGAACGGAAAAGTCATGCCTTGCACGGTCAAAAGGCCGATGAGATAAGAGAAATATTGATATTTATCAGGAAAAAATCGGTTCTGTAAACGTGTTATAAATCACCTACGGTGCTCACGGATTATGGTTTCTCAATCAAAGACCTACTGAGAGGCATCCAGCCTGGTAGTGCAAAACTCTTCTTTTCTGGCCCACATAATAAAATGGGCCTTTTTCATTACTAAAAGATAGGTTGTGATATCTGGACGGTGTGAGGCAATAATGATTACATATTTGTCGATTGACATTGAAATCAATTATTTTCTTTAAGCGCTTTTGTGATTAGGGTTGATAGTGCTTCAAGTTGGATAGCAAGCTGAATGCTCAACCAGACATATCCGTGAACGGCGCTTTCAATGATTTCCTCGCCCTCATTGGCGAGTAAAAGACAATGCAACTCTTTAGTAATTTCGAGAAGATGCTCGCTATTTGATGCTATCGGCGTTGGGTTTCCTTCATGCAAGGCATGTGCGAGGGTGTTGAGGGTGCTACGGGTCATTTGTTCCATATCTGACAGCGTGTGAGTATTCAATATGAGAAATCGACTGCCACGGGATGCCCAGTGGGCATTTATCTGAAATTTTTGCGCCGCTATCATATCGCGGGTTATCGATTGAATATCTTCAAGTAGACTCTTCGCAATCTTTGTTTCTTTATTTACTGGTGTAATAAGACTGCGCATTTTTACTACATTATTCAGCGCTCGCGTTTGAAGTTTGGTCATTCTCGGAGGCGCAAGAACGTTTCGGGAGACTCCCGCAGTTGTTATTTTTAGATAATCAGAAAGAAAGTCAGCAAGTTGTATACGCCAGTTAATGAATGCTCTTTGGGGAAAAATGCTGGTAAACAACATCGCCAGAATGCATCCTATAATAATGTTGGTACTTCGCCACAATGCTGTTTGTAAGTCTCCTGCAGGAGCGCTGCTGACAACCGCCAGCGTGATACCAATCAATAATGCGGCATAGGGACGTTTACTCATGGCCAGAAAACCACAAAGGAAAGCTGCGCATCCACACCACAGCATCATCATAGTGAGAGAGTACATTTCAATGTGTAATGCGATGATCCCCAAAATCGCACCCCCTACAGTTCCCGCCATACGTTCAAGTGCCCTGGGTATCACATTGCCCATGTAACTAATTGGTCCCATGACCACAACCAGTGTAATCAGGGGCCAGGAGTGGTCTGGTAAATTCAACATTCTTATCAGTAAGAAAGTTATAACAAATGCTAAAGCAATACGGATCCCATGAACTACGCGATAGTTGCGGTAAATCTTAAGTTCTAAAGGACTTATCGGTTTATTCCGTTCAATGGAAAAAATATTGTTTTTCATTGGTTAAAATCTTTAACATAGACAGAATTATAAAGAAAGTTCAGATACACACTGAAAAAATAATCTCGTCTTACTTTTTTAACTTATAAAAAAGGAGGGCGATGCCTGATATAGGTTATTGTTAATCAATTGCTAATGCAGTAGCGAAAGAAGACGTAATTTTTAATACCCACAATATCTGTGGATTTGCCATTATGGTGGTAAGCGGTTCTACACATCTTGAGTGGCCCCTGACTTAAATTCAACATGTTGACTTTGACAGATATTAAAAAGTTGTGGACTTCCAAAATACTGGTTAGCATGTATAAAACGTTTTCTTTTACAGGTTGTTATAAGGCTAATCAAAACAGGTCAGATGGTGTCTGTGCACGGCTTTATATCAGCAACGGTATCATTATATTAATAACAATGCACTTTGATGAGCTAAGGCCCGGACCAAAGCTCATGAAATATAAGTTCTGGCTACATTAGATGGAAGCAGTACACAACCTATTCATGTGTTATCGAAAAGCAACTACGTAAACAGAAAGTGCAAGTGCGAGAAATATCCAGTATTGAGAATGGTAATGGAAAAGTTTGAGCATAAATATCCTCCACAGATTCGGTTCCTAATTAATGGCAGATTTAAATGTCAACAACAAACAAAAAAGCATGGGCATTGATTGTTTGATTGTTTCATATTGTTTCAGTGATGCGCTATGACGGTGCGTTTGCACCAACAATAGGATTTTTGCATTGTTATGGTGAGCTTAGTGTCAGCCGGGCATTAAGACGCGATCAATCTACTGATAAATATAACCCAGGCAGCCATATGCGGCTTTTTCTATCCTGTCTGACACTCTTTGCCAGCTGCACACCGGTACAACAAATCTTGCCGTTCCTGCCAAAAGCAAAACAGCAGGAGCTGACGTTGTAATCCTCTCTGATATGCTCGGAAATTTCGTGGTAGAAGCTAAATATTATGCTGAGATGGAGGAAATACTACTCTTCCGTGAGTCAAAATCCCTGAAAACTTAGGGTGATAGATAAAGGTCTTAAGCAGCATGACATAATTTTCGATTTAAGCTATTTAAATTCATTTTTATGATAAGAATCATGTGCGATTTCCCTATAGAACTAAATCTTGCTATGTTTGGTTAATCATGCGTTAATGAATTCTTGGTTTGTAACGAATTTATCTAAAGCAAGTGCTGTATTAATTTTATTTCTTGTTCCTGTTGAGATTTCCTTGCTGGCTTTTCTCTCTGATGATTTTTTTCGGACCATTCTACCCAAGGGCTTACTCAAGAAAGGTAATAATTATGTCTAATAAAATGACTGGCTTAGTTAAATGGTTCAATCCTGAAAAAGGTTTTGGGTTTATCACCCCTAAAGATGGCAGTAAAGATGTGTTTGTCCACTTTTCTGCTATCCAGAGTAACGATTTCAAGACACTGAATGAGAATCAGGAAGTTGAGTTTAGTGTTGAACAGGGACCTAAAGGCCCCTCAGCAGTTAATGTCGTGGTTGTATAAGGTAACTGTTATTACACATCATATTCACTTCAGATGCCCGTGTTGCCACGGATCTCAGTACAGAACGTCGAGCTTTGATGTTACTGAAAAAAATCCTTTCGGAGCAAAATGTATTTTTTGCAAATCGGTAATGATTACATTTGACAATGTTGCGCTATACATTCGTTCTGGTCAGACTTCGTTAGATTTTAGAAAATAAAGTTCAGGTTCCTTATGGAGCCTTTTTTGTATGCTAAACCGTTCATCTCTGTACGAACCATCACGGTATCATTATGAAAAAAGTAATCGTTTTTTTTAACTCAGAACCGGCAGTTGTTGTATCCGTAATGAAGGGAATTACTTCAATAATGCGTGAGTTTCCCAATGGGGAAAAAGCACACCTGTCCGTGATGTCAGCAGGATTTCCATCTCTGACAGGAGACCATAAAATAGTTTATGTTGCCTCTGATCGCGATGTCAGTTCCGAAGAGATTCTCGAGGCAGCATCGAAGCTTTTGAAGTGACATCTGATTGTTTCTTTACCGACCAAGATAGTAGTCCAGTGGTTTGCAGATGTTTTGCGCTTTTCTTGTATGAAGATTGTACTGCAACCTCTTGATTATTGAGTCTTTCCATTCTATCTTTTAAACATGTCAGCGCTGTTATAAGTGCTCCACGGGGAATGTTACATACTTGGCGTTGATACGTTAGAGATCAAGAGAGGTAAATAATGAACGTCGAAGAGTTAAAAACAAAAACTGAAGCGGATATTTCTGAATTCATTACAAAAAAAATTGTTGAACTCAAAAAAAAGACAGGCAAAGAAGTTTCCGACATCCAGTTTACTGCTCGTGAAAAAATGACTGGGCTTGAAAGCTATGATATTAAAATTACATTGATCTAATTGTTAAAAGACCCAGCTTGAATGAAAAGCATTATCTTAAAAGGTAATGCTTTTTTATTGCTGTCAAAAAATTTGGATGTTGTCAAAACCTTCATTTTTAATCATAGAGACAAGGCCTGACTTTTTAATGGGGCCTTTCCGATGCCAGTCCGCGCTATCGGGCTACTGCTGGCTCAGGGCAGGGAATGCACTTGTCGGAAATTTCGTGGTCAGTGGGTATCACATTGAGGGGAGTGGGATGACGTAGTAGCCTGCGAATGGGTTAATTATCATTTCGGTCGGGATTGTTAGATAACCCAACTCCTACTTTTACCGCAGCAAACAACATAATGCACAGAGCGGTAATGACGGTAAATACCAATGAAAGGCTGGTAATCATAAATTTTCTTCATTTCAGATGGATTTGATTATTAGACTAAGGCATAAAGGAAAAGTTCAGGGTAAATATCATAGTATTTCCCGGAAAAAATATCGAAGCGGGTCATTGTATACCAGAGCGGGCTGCAGGGAGCCGTATCCAAGAGTGGCGGGTCAACGGTCTCAACGGCCCCTGTGGCTGCAAATATCTATCTTGGCAAACGTCGTCATCTACCCTGTGATATCCCCCTTTTGGATAAAGAATAGGACGATAAATTAAATGGTTAAATTTTATCCAAACGTGGTACAGTGAATCTCATTCATCGAAAGGGTAATCACCATGTCTCTCATCGATTACGCAATGAAGTACCTCGGCGGCGTATCGACGACTACTGTCATCTGCCCGGCCTGCGGCTTACGTTCATCCCAATCTATTTCTAAAATTCGCCTTAAGCAGACAATGCTGTGTCCTGGCTGTAAAACACTGTTTGTTTCACCACGATAACCCTGACACTTAGTTGCACCTAAACCCGGTGTTCTATACTTAAGTCAAATCCCGGCAGCTGTTAAATCCCTGATGCCTTACGCCCATCCTGAGAGAACGTTTCTGAACTGATTTCGCAACTGCTCCTGCATGCTAACTCTGCATCAGAGCAATGCTATGAAAATGAACCCCAGGGCGTGGTTTAACCGCTCCCATATTCCGATGAATGCTACCGAAAGCGTAACGTTTTCGGCGAACGATCCTGCCGGTGAAAGCACGCTGCAGTCAGAACTCTTTTCGACCGCCCAGATGGAACGCTACGGTCAGAAGCTCGCACGGACCCATAAATTATCGCCGGATAAACATCCTTATTATCTTCTAAAAAGACTCGGCGAGAATGAGGCCATCATTACCCAAAGCTGTTATGAGCTTAACGCGGGTAAAAAGACCAGCATCATGCCTGCCGGGGAGTGGTTGCTGGACAATTATTATCTGATTGAGGAACAAATCCGCACTGTCCGCCAGCACTTGCCGAAAAGCTTTGGTAAAGGTCTCCCGTCGCTGATGTCGCCGCTGAATTGCCCACGAATTTACAATATTGCATCAGAGGCCATTGCTCACGGTGACGGGCGCTGGGATGCCGCCAGCCTGACCAGCTATCTCACCGCCTATCAACAGGTGACCCCGCTGACATTAGGTGAAGTCTGGGCGTTACCGGGAATGCTGCGCCTGGCGCTGATTGAAAATCTTCGTCGTATCAGTATCGAAGTGATCAAAGCGCAGCAGGACAGAACGCTGGCCGATATGTGGATAACAAAGATTTTCGGATGTGCAGAGAATGCCCCTGGCGATTTAATCATGGTTGTTGCCGATATGGCACGCTCCCGACCTACGTTAACCAGTGCGTTTGTCGCAGAGCTGGTGCGGCGTCTGCAGGGGCATGGCAATGCGCTGTCGTTACCTCTGACCTGGGTTGATCAGTGCCTTCGGGAACAGGGGATCACCACCGACGTTCTCATACATAATTTCAATCAACAGCTTGCCGCCAGCCAGCTATCTGTCAGTAACAGTATCGCGGGCCTGCGATTACTGAGTGAAACGGATTGGGCTGATTTCGCCGAAACGATAAGTGTCGTCGAACAGGCATTACGCAATGATCCTGCCGGTATCTATCCTCGGATGCACTTCAATACCCGGGATCATTACCGGCACGTTGTTGAGGTACTGGCCAGAGACAGTGGTCTCAGCGAGCCTGAAGTTGCTGACAGGGTGCTGACGCTTTCAGGAAACAGTGCTCCCGATACACTGGAATATCATGTTGGTTATTATCTCGCAGGCGAAGGTCGGCAGGCGCTGGAAATTCATCTGTTAGCAGACACCTCAAGGCTCATGCGCCTGCGGCACAGTTTCAACAGAATAACCCTGCTGTCATGGCTTGGAAGCCTGGCGTTGTTGACAACCGCAACGACCGCGGCAATTTTGCACGAAACAGCCATGCAGGGCGCAGACTGGTTGTTGATCGCGGTGATATTCCCTCTGATTATCGCTGTAACTCAGTTGATGAGCGATTTACTCAGTGACGCCACTACCCGTTTTCGCGTTCCTCGCCCCTTGCCGCGGATGGATTTCTCAACCGGCATTCCCCCTGACAGCGCCACTCTGTTAGTCATCCCCTGCATGCTGACCAGCCACGCAAGTTTCAGCCAACTCCTCACCAGTCTTGAAGTCTGCTGGCTGGGGAATGAAAACGAAAATCTCAGGTTTGCGCTGCTCACTGATTTCGCTGATTCTGTAAATGAACCCTCGCCGGAAAGCCAGATGCTGCTCAGACAGGCGATCGCCGATACGCAGGTGCTGAATCGCCGCTATCCCTCCAGCCGCCCGCGTTTTTACCTGCTACACCGCCAGCCTGAATGGAACCCCGCTGAAGGAACGTGGATGGGCTATGAACGCAAGCGGGGAAAACTGGCGTTACTGAACAGTTGGTTGCGCCATCCGGGGACACAATTCGTCAGCATTGCAGACATGCCTGCTAACCTTTTACCGGGCCACATTAAATACGTCATTACCCTGGACAGTGATACGGTGCTGCCGCGCGATACGGCGCACAAACTGGTCGCGACAATGGCGCATCCGCTGAATACGCCAGAGTATGATCCGGTACGCCAGAGGGTTGTCAAAGGATTTGGCATTTTACAACCCGGCCTTGCGGAGGAGATACCACGCAACGGTCAGGGACGTTACGCCGCCATGCGCAGCAGCATACCGGGCAATAATCCCTATTCGATGATGTCGTCGGATATCTATCAGGATCTTTTTGGGGAAGGATCGTTCGTGGGCAAAGGGATTTACGATGTTGACATTTTTATGCAGGCCACGGCCAACACCTGCCCGGAAAACCTGGTTCTCAGCCATGATCTACTCGAAGGATGCTATGCACGTTCGGGTCTGCTCAGTGAGGTGTTACTCTATGAACAGTACCCGAATAATTATCTGTCGGATGTTGCACGCCGTTCACGCTGGATCCGGGGTGACTGGCAACTGCTTAACTGGCTGAAACCACGTGTCAGAAGAGCCGATGGAACCCGGACCAGGAATCCGCTGACCGCGCTTTCTTACTGGAAATTACTTGATAATCTGCGTCGCAGTCTGGTCGCCCCCTCATTACTGGTATTGCTGTTCTTCACCCTGCTTGGGGTACCTAATCCGGTTTACTGGCTGGGCTTACTGTCGCTGATATGGCTGTTGCCAACCATCCTCTGCATCACCCATGACCTGCTGCATAAACCTCTGCGTCGCCGCCTGAAGCCGCATCTGTTACTGGTAGGGGCGGGTGCGCTGAAGCGTTTGTCAGGTATCGGCCTTAATTTTGCGATACTGCCGCACGAAGCCGGATATTCGCTAAAAGCGATCGCCGTGACGTTATGGCGATTGGGGATCAGCAGGCGTCACCTCAGCCAGTGGGTCAGCCACAGCCAGGACAGCAATCAGGCCGGCCCCACTGTCGCGCGTTTTTATCAGGCGATGTGGCTGAATGTTGCATGTGGTGTGATGCTGATAATTCTGACCGGACAATTTGCTCCACAACTGCTGGGGATTGCGTTGCCGATCGGTTTGTTATGGTGTGTGGCACCGCTGCTGATGAGCTGGCTGAGTCGCCAGCCTGCGCGTAAGGTGTTTTCGCCCAATCCGGAACAAAAACAGCTGTTGCGCCAGACAAGCCGTGAAATCTGGGCGTTTTTTGAAACCTTTGCCACAGAAAAAGAGAACTGGCTTCCGCCTGATAACTACCAGGAAATACCGCAGCCGACGGTGGCCCATCGAACTTCTCCTACCAATATTGGCCTTTCCCTCATGGCTAACCTGACGGCATGGGACTTTGGCTACCTGCCCGGCGGGGAAGTGCTCCGGCGCGTGTCGCTCACGCTCGACACAATGGATAAAATGGAGCACTACCGGGGCCATCTCTACAACTGGTATGACACTCGTACGCTGGCCCCCCTCAGCCCACGCTATATCTCAAGCGTCGACAGCGGCAACATGGCAGGGCATTTGTTGACCCTGCGTGCAGGGCTGTCCGCCATGCGTCATCAGCCAGTTTTAAATCGCCAACAGATACTGGCAGGACTGAACGATACGCTGGATATTCTGGAAAAACAGTGGGGTCAGAACCCGCCTGACAGCTTGCGGTTGCTGCGAAAACACTGCCTGAGCGCGGTGTCGCTCTCTCCGCAGACATTTTTCAGCGAGCTGAAAAATATGCGCACCCAGTGCAATCACCTGAACACGCTATGCCATCAGGGATCTCCTCTTCAGATGCGTTGGGCAGGACATCTGGAGCATCAACTGGTTCAGCTTTGCCATGAGTGGTCGCTGCTGCTTGGCTGGTTACCTGCATCCTGGAACGAACAGACGCTGCCGACTTTGTGCGAGCTTGCCCGCGCAACATTTACTGGTGTAGGAACCCCCCCGGCGTCAGCGACGGAGCAGGCCCGGATGCGACTCAATATTATCACTGAACTTGAACAACGGCTGGATGAGCATGCCCGGATGGATTTCGCCTTTCTGTATAGCGAAGCAACCAGTCTGCTCAGTGTTGGCTATAACTGTGACACGAATATGCCTGACAAGAGCCACTACGATCTTCTGCCGTCTGAAATCCGCCTGACCAGCTTTCTTGCCATTGCCACTAATCAACTGCCTCTTAAAAGCTGGTACGCGCTGGGGCGACTGTTCACCACCATTGACAATGAAACCGCCCTGATGTCATGGAGCGGGTCAATGTTTGAATACCTGATGCCGAATCTGGTAATGCCCACCTGGCCTGGCAGCCTGCTCGATGAAATGAGTCAGTCGGCGGTTATGCGCCAGATTCATTGGGGGAAAGAACGCGGAGTACCGTGGGGCGTTTCAGAGTCTGGTTATCATGCTTTTGATGTTCAGCATAATTATCAATATCAGGCATTTGGTGTGCCGGGTCTCGGCCTGCGCAGGGGGCTTGCTGATGACATGGTTGTCGCCCCTTACGCCACACTGCTGGCGTTGATGGTCTCGCCACAGAAAGCCTGTGAGAACCTGTTCAGGCTGCAAAAAAATGGCGCACATGGTGAATACGGTTTTTATGAAGCGCTGGACTATACTCCCTCTCGCCTCGCAACCGGTCAGCTCTATGCGGTGGTTCAGTCCTGGATGGCGCATCACCAGGGCATGGCGTTTCAGGCGCTGGCTCATGTGCTACTTGACGCCCCGATGACTGAACGCTTCATGTCCAGTACGGTCTTCCGATCAGCGAGCCTGCTGTTACAGGAACGCGTGCCGGATGCGGTCGATCTGTACAGCCCACGCCGTCATTTTGAATCTCATGAGGGCAGGGTCAAACCCGTTCGCTATGAACCCCGTATTTTCTATGGCGTGGACACGCCAGCCCCGGATATTCAACTGCTGTCCAACAACCATTATCATCTGATGTTGACCACGGGCGGCGGCGGCTATAGTCGCTGGAATAATATTGCGCTTACGCGCTGGCGCAGTGATACCACCCGCGATAACTGGGGAGCATTTTGCTATATCCGCGATATACAGACGGGGAATGTGTCGAGCAATACCTGGCAACCGACAGCCCACACCAGCGGGCATGACGAGGAAGTGATATTCACCGATGCGAGTGCTGAATTCAGACGCACTTTCGATGGGCTCAGCGTCAAAACTCAGGTTGTGATCTCCCCGGAGGATGATATTGAGTTGCGACGACTCACACTGATTCATCGTGGTCGCCAGCCTCGCTCTCTGGAACTGACAACCTATGCCGAAGTAGTACTGGCGCCTGAAGCCAGCGATCTGGCACACCCGGCATTTAGCAATCTGTTTATTCAGACGGAACTGGATCCTGAGCGTGACGCTATTCTTTGCCACCGGCGCCCGCGTTCCCCGGGTGAAGCGAGTCCCTGCCTGTTTCACATGATGGTGGTGCATGGCGATAACCGTCATAACGTTTCGTTTGAAACAGACAGGGCAAAATTTCTTGGTCGTGGCAGAAACCCTGCGGATGCCCAGGCAATAAAGACAGGCGGGGCGCTCAGCAACACGTCGGGGTCAGTGCTGGATCCGATCCTGGCAATACGCCACACCATCACTCTGCAGCCGGGGCAGCCGGTCACGATTGATATCATTTATGGCATCAGCGAGACCCGCCAGCAGAGCCTGGCGTTGCTGGAAAAATACCGCGATTACCCTATCGCTGATCGCGTCTTTGAACTGGCCTGGTCTCACAGTCTGGTGGTGTTACGCCAGATGAACGCCAGTGAAGATGATGCCACTTTGTTTAATCGTCTTGCCAGCGCGGTGCTTTACCCTGTCCAGGAGCTGCGCGCCGAAGGCCAGGCGATCAGCCGCAACCGGCGTGGTCAGTCCGGTCTGTGGGGCTGGGCAATTTCAGGCGATCTGCCGATAGTGCTGATCAGTATTACCAGCGAGGAAAGTATTGCCTCAGTGACCACACTGATTCAGGCGCACCGTTACTGGAGACAGAAAGGGCTGGATGTTGATTTGGTTATCCTGAATAACAGTCCCGGCGGCTACCAGCAGGGCTTACAAAATCAGATTATGGACTTAATTTATGCCGGGTCTGAAGCCAGCCTGCTGGACAAAACGGGCGGTATTTTTGTTCGTAATGGCGAGCATCTCTCTGCTGAGGATAAGTTGCTTTTGATGAGCGTGGCCTGTCTTTATCTTGATGACCGCACAGGCAGTATTAATGAGCAGCTTAATCAGCGTACTCACACCCTTAAACCTCAGGCCAGAGCACTCATTCCACGGGCTGTACGCGAGCGTAATCAACATACGGACTGGAGTCCCGATATCAGTCAGTTATGCCATTTCAATGGGTACGGTGGATTTTCTCAGGATGGTCGGGAATATCAGATTGTCCTGCGGGAAGATGCGCAGACACCGGCACCCTGGTCAAACGTACTGGCAAATGCCCGTTTTGGCACTGTGATTTCAGAGGCGGGACAGGCCTACTCCTGGTATGAGAATGCACATGAATACCGGTTGACACCGTGGGAGAACGACCCGGTGAGCGATCGCAGCGGCGAGGCGTTTTATCTGCGCGATGAAGAGAGCGGTGAGTGTTGGTCACCGACGGCCTTACCTGTTCGCGGACATGGTGATTACCTGACCCGCCATGGTTTCGGTTACAGCGTGTTTGCCCATCGAGAGAGTGGTATAGACAGCGAGCTGACGGTCCTGGTTGCCGAAGAGGCGCCGGTTAAACTGGCGCTCCTGACGCTCAGTAACTCTTCGGGGCGGACACGCAAACTTTCCGTCACCGGCTATGTGGAGTGGACGCTCGGAGGAACACGAACTCGCTCAGCCCCTCACATTGTGACTCATGCGGCCAGACCGCCTGGCGGCTGCGGAGTGCTGGCGAACAACTTTTATGGTGATAACGGTAGCGGTCGTACTGCCTTTTTTGCCGTCAGCGGTAATGACTGTTCGTTGACCGGGGATCGCCGGGAGTTTATCGGTCGTAATGGTTCTCTGCACGCCCCGTCGGTCATGAAGCTACGCAGGCTTTCAGGTAAAACGGGCGCCGGTCTGGATCCCTGCGGGGCAGTACAATCGGCGGTAACATTAATTGATGGCGATCAGAGGACGTTTATTTTTATCCTCGGCGCAGAGGAGAATCATATTCGAGCTCAGGAGACGCTTGCCCGTTATATGAATGAGGAGACGGTCCGCGAGGAGCTGAACCGGGTTCACAACCACTGGCACAATGTGCTCGATAAAATCGCGGTTAACACCCCCGACACATCGGTAAATTTACTGGTGAATGGCTGGCTATTGTACCAGACGGTAGCCTGTCGCCTGATGGCTCGCAGCGGTTACTACCAGTCCGGCGGCGCATTTGGTTTTCGCGATCAACTGCAGGATACGCTGGCGCTGAGCCATGCTGATCCGAACCGGATGCGAGAACAGATAATCCTCTGTGCATCACGGCAATTTATTGAGGGTGATGTACAGCACTGGTGGCACCCGCCACACGGCAACGGGGTGCGCACCCGCTGTTCCGATGATTATCTGTGGCTTCCGCTTGCCGTTTGCCACTATGTTGAAACGACGGGGGATATGGATGTACTGGAAACACGTATTCCTTATCTGGAGGGACGTCCGCTTCAGCCTGGTGAAGAGTCTGCCTATGATACGCCGGTGATCAGCGGTACCGAAGAGACACTCTGGTTACACTGCGTCAAAGCCATTAAGTATGGACAACAGTTCGGGGAGCATGGTCTGCCGCTGATGGGGGCGGGTGACTGGAATGACGGCATGAACCGGGTGGGGATCGACGGCAAGGGTGAAAGCGTCTGGCTGGGCTTCTTCCTGTTCGACATTTTGCAGCGGTTTGCGGCGCTGGCTGATCGCAGGCTGGATGAAAGCGTCGCCTCAATGTGCCGTTCACAGGCTGTACGCCTGCAAAGCAATCTCGAAGCCCACGCCTGGGATGGTGAATGGTACCGGCGTGGATATTTTGACGATGGTACTCCCCTGGGGTCGAAAGCCTCACAGGACTGCCGGATTGATGCGATTGCCCAGAGCTGGTCAGTATTGTCCGGGGCCGCTAGCCTGGGACGGTGCGCAAAGGCCATGCAGGCGCTGGATAAGCACCTTGTGGATAGCGAGGGGGGACTGATAAAACTATTGACGCCGCCTTTCGATGGGCACGGTCCAAATCCGGGTTACATACAGGGCTACCTGCCTGGTGTGCGGGAAAACGGAGGGCAGTATACACATGGCGCTATCTGGGCTGTGATGGCATTTGCCCGAATGGGGAATGCCGATCGTGCCTGGCAACTCTGGTCCATGCTCAGTCCGATAAATCATACTCTGAATGTGAACTCAGTCGGGATCTATAAAGCCGAGCCTTATGTCATGAGCGCTGATGTCTACAGCGTCGCTCCCCATATCGGACGTGCCGGATGGAGCTGGTATACCGGTTCATCAGGCTGGGCCTGGCGTTTACTTACCGAGGAATTACTGGGGATAAAACGTTCCGGTGCTGACCTGACGGTTCATGCCCGGTTGCCGGATGGGTGGCCGTCTTTTTCTATGGCTTATCAATATGGCGAAAGCCATTATCAGATTAGTGTCTCACGCGGCGATGCAGAATATCGCGTTACACTGGATGGTGCTCTCCTCCCTGATGACAGAATACCGCTGCGGGATGATGGACAAAACCATACGGTTGAGATTATTCAGAACTGACACTGAGTCCAGACGCGCATTAACGTCTGCCGTTAATGCGCTGATTATCCCTGAGAACCTCAATCGCTGTCTGCATGGCGATTTTGTCATCTCGTTTTTTTTGCTTGTCCTGCATGACCTGAAGGTATTCCAGCAAAGTTCGGGTATTAATAGGTCGGCCCTGTTTTCCCACTGCCAGCACGGCTTCGCCAAGAATAATTTTCACTGGTGGCAACTGGGCTGGGTACCAGTCAAGGGTGTCTTCTGATTTCATGATAAATTTCTCACGGAAGGGTATTATATCATAAATCAGACGTTTAATTTTCAATATCTGATCTCCTGATTTAATCATAAATTAACATAACTTAAGCCAGTTATTTTTATATTAAGGCGTATAATAATTACTGTGTTCCTCAGAGAATTATTTATGTCTTATACAAAAGGACTCAGGCACTTTAAAGAAAGACCGGTGCATGTTGCCTGCCCGGTATGCGCATACAGAGCCGATCAGAAAGCAGGTAAACTAAGAAAAGATGCGGTTCTGGAGTGCCCTGCCTGCGGGCTGTTGTTCAGACCATCAGAATGCTGGTGTATCGGCGGCTGATCGGCTTCTGCCACCTAACGTGAGTGATGTTGGGAAATGACAATATTGCTCCTGTACTGTAGTTTGAGAGGATATGATGATGAAATCTAAAAAATCTATTTTTATTGAAGGACATATCCTTTCGAACAGCTGTCATGGGCAGGTTGGTCAATCTTTCTGTATCCACAGGGCCAGGTTTAATAATGGTAAATATGCGATTATCCGGGAAGCATCAGGAATATGTTTCAAGCCTGGCGAAATTATTCAACGAAACGATTGCGAGTGGTTTTATAACCTTACCAAAATTCGCCTTCTCTCATTTGAGTACCTTGAAGATGATGAATCCAGAAGACAATTTCTTGAATATCGATAATAAATTCATGCGTATCATGACGGCATAATTTTGCGGGTTTACAATTCCTTTCTGATTTTACAAATCTTATCCCCGTTCCTGACCTGGCATGCAGTTTACTTGAGGGTAAACTGCATGCCATGATTATTTTAACTTTTTGAGTAATATCGGTTAACTATCAATGTCGCTAACCTTCTTGTTCAGCAAGCGGGAGGCGCGCCAGTAGATCAGCAGCATCAGACCCATGACGATGGTCAGCGTAATGCTGGTGGCAGCACCGAACGGCCAGTCGCGGATGTTCAGGAACTGAACTTTAATCACGTTGCCAATCAGCAGGTTTTTCGCCCCGCCCATTAAATCGGAAACGTAAAACAGCCCCATTGCGGGCAGCATAACCAGCAGGCATCCGGCGATAATTCCCGGCATCGTTAACGGAATAATGATGCGGGTGAAGGTCTGAAGTTTACTGGCGCCCAAATCGCGCGCGGCTTCCAGCAGCGGTTTATCGAGCTTTTCAATGCTGGAATAGAGCGGCATCACCATAAACGGCAGCAGGATGTACACCAGGCCGATAATCACCGCGCTGGGGGTAAACATGATGCGAATGGGGGTATCGATAACGCCGAGCCACAACAGAAATTCGTTGAGGTAGCCCTTGGTACTGAGGAATATTTTGAGTCCGTAGATGCGAATAAGCGAGTTGGTCCAGAACGGAACAATCAGCAGGAACAGCAGCAATGGACGCACTTTTTCCGGCAGTTTCACCAAAAACCAGGCAAACGGATAGCCGAGCACCAGACAGGCGAGCGTGGCAATCAGCGCCATATTGAGGGAGTGAACCAGTACCTCAAAATAGAGCGGATCGAGCAGGCGTGTATAGTTTTCCAGCGTAAAGACCATTTTGACGAAATTGGCGTCGTCGCGGGTCAAAAAGCTGGTGCCGATGATCATCAGGTTGGGCAGAAAGACAAATAACACAAGCCAACCGACAATGGTGACGATCACCACACTCTGGAATTTACTTGTGTTCTTCATCAGCCAGTACGACCTCCCAGCTTTCTACCCAGTTAATCGCCATTTTCTGGTCGAGAGAGTGGTCAAAGTCAGGATCGTCTTCGTTGAAGAATTCACTGACCATCACCATCTTGCCATTTTCCAGTTCCACAACCGACTCCAGCGTCATGCCCTTGTAGTTGCGTTCACGCACGTAGCCGATCAGGCCTTCGATATGATTGTCGTCGTTGATTTCATCAACGCGCAGATCTTCAGGGCGTAACAGGACGTGCAGCTTCTGTCCGGGAATCACCGCGAAGTTGACATAAATATTGCACTCACGACCTTCAACGTTAGCACGAACGCGCTGTTCGTCCAGACGTTCTATCACCGTCGCGTTAAACATATTGATCTCACCGATAAACCCGGCGACGAACAGATTTTTCGGCTCTTCGTAGATTTCGCGCGGCGTACCATCCTGCTCAATCTTGCCATCGCGCATCACCACGATACGGTCTGACATGGTCAGCGCCTCTTCCTGATCGTGAGTGACAAAGACAAAGGTGATACCAAGCTTACGTTGCAGCGCTTTCAGTTCGTTCTGCATCTGCTTGCGCAGTTTGTAGTCCAGCGCAGAGAGAGATTCGTCTAACAGGAGTAAACGGGGTTTATTGACCACCGCTCGGGCAATCGCTACGCGCTGCTGCTGTCCACCGGAGAGTTGATGCGGTTTTCGCTGGGCGAACTCTTCCAGCTGCACCATGCGCAGAGCTTCGGTAACGCGCGGGGTAATGTCGGCTGCGGGCGTTTTTTGCATGCGTAAGCCAAAGGCCACATTCTCAAATACGGACATGTGGGGAAATAACGCATAGCTTTGGAAGACGGTGTTCACGTAGCGGTTTTCCGCAGGAACGTGAGTGATGTCCTGGTTGTCCAACATGATATGACCGGAATCAACCGTTTCCAGACCGGCAATCAGGCGAAGAACGGTTGTTTTACCGCAGCCAGAGGGGCCAAGCAGCGTGAGAAACTCGCCATTATTGATGGTCAAATCCAGGCTGGAAATCACCTCTTTGCCATCGAAACTTTTGCGAATTCCCGCTAATTGCACCAGTGGAGAAAGCGAACGCGGTTGTTTATTCAATTTTTTACTCTGTCCCATGTAAACGCAACGGATGGCTGACCGCTGCGGGGTTCGTGGTTAACCACCTTGATGACTCTTAATGAGGGCCGTTATTCTACGGCAAACCATGGTAATCGCCAATCCTTGTTGCGAATTACTGACTTAGCCCTATAGTCAGAGGGGATGTCAGGGCGAAATATTCTCACTTGCGGGGATAAAAGTGACCTGACGCAATATTTGTCTTTTGTTGCTTATTGATAATGTTGTCACAAAAAGTGAGGGTGACTGCATGGATAAACTACTTGAGCGTTTTTTACACTACGTGTCGCTGGACACCCAATCAAAATCGGGCGTGCGGCAGGTACCCAGCACCGAAGGACAGTGGAAGTTATTACAACTGCTCAAACAACAGCTCGAAGAGATGGGGCTGATTAACATTTCATTGAGCGAAAAGGGGACGCTGATGGCCACGTTGCCCGCTAACGTTGCTGGCAATATTCCCGCGATCGGCTTTATTTCCCATGTGGATACCTCACCGGATTTCAGCGGTAAAAACGTTAATCCGCAAATCGTTGAAAACTATCGCGGCGGCGATATTGCGTTAGGCATTGGTGATGAAGTTCTGTCGCCGGTGATGTTCCCGGTGCTGCATCAACTTCTGGGTCAGACGCTGATCACCACAGACGGTAAAACGCTGCTGGGCGCGGATGATAAAGCAGGCGTGGCGGAAATCATGACCGCGCTGGCGGTGCTCATCCAAAAAGATATTCCGCACGGTGATATCCGCGTGGCCTTTACGCCGGACGAAGAGGTTGGTAAAGGGGCGAAGCATTTTGACGTTGCGGCATTTGATGCGCAGTGGGCCTATACCGTTGACGGCGGTGGCGTGGGAGAGCTGGAATTTGAAAACTTCAACGCCGCGTCGGTTAATATCAAAATTGTCGGCAACAATGTCCATCCCGGTACCGCAAAAGGGGTGATGGTGAATGCGCTGTCGCTGGCTGCTCGTATTCATGCTGAGGTTCCGGCAGACGAAAGCCCGGAAACGACGGAAGGCTACGAAGGCTTTTATCATCTGGCGAGCATGAAAGGGACGGTCGATCGGGCGGATATGCACTACATCATCCGTGATTTTGACCGCAA
This sequence comes from Citrobacter sp. 506, assembly GCF_050434985.1. Lineage (NCBI taxonomy): Bacteria > Pseudomonadati > Pseudomonadota > Gammaproteobacteria > Enterobacterales > Enterobacteriaceae > Citrobacter > Citrobacter sp. 506. Next base: position 984,946 of record NZ_JBNDJN010000001.1, on the reverse strand, counting down.
GCAGTTTGAAGCGCGCAAACGCAAGATCATGGAGATCGCCAAAAAGGTCGGCAAAGGGTTACACCCGGATTGCTATATCGAACTGGTGATTGAAGACAGCTACTACAATATGCGCGAAAAAGTGATTGAGCATCCGCATGTGCTGGATATCGCCCAGAAGGCGATGCGCGATTGCGATATTGAGCCGGTGCTGAAACCTATTCGTGGCGGCACCGACGGCGCGCAGCTGTCGTTTATGGGGTTACCGTGTCCGAATCTGTTTACCGGAGGCTACAACTATCATGGTAAACATGAGTTTGTAACTCTGGAAGGAATGGAAAAAGCGGTGCGGGTGATTGTACGTATTGCGGAGTTAACCGCAAAGCAGCAGTAAATTTATCGATAGATGCCGGATAGCGCTTCGCTTATCCGGCCTACAGTATTTCACTCCAGAAGGCCTGATAGGGCGCGCTAGCGTCGCATCAGGCACCGTTCGTATTATCCTTCGAAGAACCAGTATCCGCTGTTTACCAGTGCGGCAAGCATGGCAAGGAAAGACGGATCTTCCAGCGCATCCTCAAAGTTCTCGGCCGTCAGAACAATATGGCTGGCAAGCGCTTCCAGGGCAGGGCGATGCGGTGAATCAATTTTCTCACCGTTGGCGTAGACGTCATCGCCGATGCGCAATACGCGCAATCCGCCCAGACGCACTAACACATCCCCTTGCTTCAGGGCATCGTAAATTTCGTCTGGCTGATACGGCGGCTCCGGTGGAGCAGTATCCAGCTCATGACGAGACTGAGAAATAAACTCGCCAAACCACTGCTGGAAATGTTCCGGCTGATTAATCAGTCCAAGCATCATTTCACGCAGCTTGTCCATTTCCTGCGGCAGAACGTCAGCCGGATGATCGCGCGGCGGCAGGTCAGGATCGCTGTAATACGTGCTGCCCAGCTCACGTTGCAAAACGTAATCGGCGAAGCCGCTGATCAGTTCGCGGGTATTTGGCGCGCGGAAACCGACCGAATAGTTCATGGCGTTTTCCAGCGCATAGCCTTCGTGCGGGAATCCTGGTGGAATGTACAAGATATCGCCGGGTTCCAGCTCTTCATCGATGATGGCTTCAAACGGGGCGACCTGCAGCAGGTCCGGATGAGGGCAGTGCTGCTTCAACTGCAGTTTTTCGCCCACGCGCCAGCGACGTCGCCCGGTTCCCTGAATGATAAACACATCGTACTGATCAAGATGTGGGCCAACGCCGCCGCCGGGGACAGAGAAGGAGATCATCAGATCGTCAATCCGCCAGTCCGGCAGTTCGCGAAACGGACGCATCAGCGCGGCGGTGGGTTCATGCCAGTGATTGACCGCCTGTACCAGCAGCGACCAGTTGTTCTCGCCGAGATGATCATAGCTTTCGAACGGACCGTGGCTAACCTGCCATTTACCGTCCTGATGGCTGACGAGTCGGCTGTCGACTTCGCTTTCCATTGCCAGTCCAGCCAGTTCGTCAGGAGAGAGTGGATCAATAAAGTTGTTAAACCCACGTTTTAAGACCACCGGGCGTTTCTGCCAGTGGCGTTCAAGAAAATCGGGCCAGTTAAGTGTGAGTTGGTATTCCATAATGAGCATCCCGCAGGCTGGTATCTGCAACCGATTATAACGGATACTTAACCGCAAGCGGGAAATCAGTACATATTTATTACATGCGGCGATTACTCGTCTATCTGCCCCGGCTGCTGGCGGCCAAAAATAACTTCCATGCGCGCGCCACCCAGCAGGCTATCGCCTGCAATAATCTGCCCGTCATACTGTTCGGTGATTTCTCGCGCCACCGCCAGTCCAACGCCTTGCCCTGGTCGTAGCGTATCGACACGCTGTCCACGGTCAAACACCACTTCCCGTTTGCTTTGCGGAATACCAGGACCATCATCTTCAACCAGAATGTGTAGCTGATCCTCGGACAGATGCGCTGAAATTTCGACAAACTCCAGACAATATTTACATGCGTTATCCAGCACGTTGCCCATCACTTCGACAAAATCGTTCTGTTCGCCCACAAAACTGATTTCGGGTGAGATATCGAGATTTATGTTGACGCCTTTACGCTGATACACCTTATTTAGCGCCGAGGTGAGTTTATCCAGCAACGGCGCGACCGGATGCAGTTCGCGGCTAAGCAGCACGCTGCTGCCACGCATGCTGGCGCGATGCAGGTAATAGCCAATCTGCTGGGAAATACGGCTGATTTGTTCCAGCATGATGGGTTCCGCGTCGCTCACGTTCATTTTTTCATTACGCATCGAGCGGAGCGTACTCTGTAATACCGCCAGCGGTGTTTTCAGGCTGTGGGTGAGGTCTGTTAACGTCGTACGGTATTTGTCGTAGCGCTCGCGTTCGCTTTTTAAAAGTCGATTAAGATTGCGGACCAAGCTGGTCAGTTCGCGCGTGGTGGCGGGGTTTAACATCTCTCGATGATGTTCCTCAAGCTCACGGACTTCACGCGCCAGCGATTCGATAGGCCGCAGACTCCACCAAGCGGCTACCCATAACAGCGGAATGACCAGCAACAGATTGGCGACCAGCACATAAATAAACCAACTCCAGACCATATACGAGCGCTTTAGCTCAATAGGAATGGTATCGACAACCACTATGGTCAACTGTGGCATTCTGGCAGTGGCGGGGTAGACGTTCACGGCGACCGAGTGGGTCATTTCGGCATCGTCATCATCTTCCCTGACTTCTTTTAGCTGCTGCTGAGCGGAATGATCTTCGCCCAGTAAGGTGCTGGTGGCATCTACATTGGCTTCAATCTCATGAAAACCGTTCGCTTTTAGCCATTCTGGTTGGATACTGTGCGTCAGCCAGGGAACATTGCGCTGCGCCCACAACAACTCACCGTCTTCGTTATAGATCAGCGACATTGTTGGGCTTTGCATATCGAGATTCTCGGGCAGCTCGACGTTTATCTTACCGTTCTCCCATTTTGCCAGGGTATAGAACAGGTTACTTTCGCCCCGCAGCAGGCGGAACGTTGTTTTATCAAAGCTGACGCTGTAACCCACCAGGGCAACCATGCCGTAGGCCAGCGAAAGCACCAATACCACGCCTGCGGTTGCCAGTAAAAAGCGCAACCGCAGTGATAACGGGAAAAAATGACGCAATAATTTATTCATTAGCGCAGTTCAAAAAGATATCCCTGGCCACGCACGGTGGTGATGACATCATTCGGGTATTGCGCCTGTATTTTTTTACGCAGACGCCCCATCAGAACATCAATGGTGTGGCTTTCACGCAGCTCGGCATCCGGGTAAAGCTGTAACATGAGCGAATCTTTACTGACCACTTTGCCGTTATTACGGATAAGTGTTTCCATAATGGTGTATTCGAACGCCGTGAGCTTGATAACTTCATCATTGACGGATAACTCGCGCCGAGAGAGGTCCACCTGGAAAGGAGGAAGAGAGATAATCTGCGATGCCAGACCGCTGTTGCGACGCATCAGTGCCTGCATGCGCGCAGCCACCTCTTCGATATGAAACGGTTTTGTGACGTAATCGTCGGCTCCGGCGCTGAGTACTTCCACCTTGTCCTGCCAGCCTTCACGCGCGGTTAACACCAGAATCGGCAACGAAACCTCATTGCTGCGCCAACGGCGGATCAATGACAAACCGTCTTCATCGGGGAGTCCTAAATCAACGATCGCGATATCCGGCAGATGTTCATTCAGATAATAGTCCGCTTCCTTCGCATCTTCTGCATCATCCACCTGATGCCCTAAATCCTGTAACTGAACCTTGAGGTGGTGGCGTAATAAAGCATTATCCTCGACAACCAGTACGCGCATCATCGTTTCTCCCTAAAATAACGGTATAAATAGTTTAACGCTGATTATGTGGCTGTGGGGATAAACATTTAATAAACCGCGGGAAGGGAAGCATTTCGCTCATGAAATAAAAAGCCGGATAAGGCAATAGCCTCCATCCGGCTAAAATACGCATTAGCTCGCCTGTTTTTTCATCATGCTGAAGATAAACAGCAGCGCAGCACACAGCACCACGGAAGGACCTGCCGGGGTGTCATAGAAGGCCGAGAAGGTCAGCCCGCCTGTAACCGCTATCATTCCCACACCAACGGCAACCCCTGCCATCTGTTCTGGCGTACGGGCAAAGCGACGGGCGGTTGCCGCAGGGATAATAAGCAGCGAGGTGATAATTAACGCCCCGACAAATTTCATCGCCACGCCAATAGTTAATGCTGTGACCAGCATCAGCAGTAGCTTAACGCGTTGCAGCTTCACGCCATCCACAAATGCCAGATCCGGACTGATGGTCATCGACAGCAGGTTGCGCCACTGCCAGAACAAAATCGCCAGAACGATAACCACCCCAATGGCGATGGAAATAAGATCTTCTGGCGTCACGGCGAGCAAATCACCAAACAGGTAGGCCATCAGATCCACTCGGATGTTGGACATCAGGCTGACGACAACCAGCCCTAATGACAGCGCACTGTGGGCCATAATGCCCAATAAAGTATCGATCGCGAGGTGGGGGCGTTTTTCCAGCCATACCAGACCGCCTGCCAGCATCAAGGTGACGACGATGACCGCATAGAAAGGGTTTACATCCAGCAGCAGGCCAAAGGCGACCCCCAGTAGCGAAGCGTGGGCCAGCGTATCACCGAAATAAGACATTCGACGCCAGACCACAAACGAGCCGAGCGGGCCAGCGGCACAGGCCAGCATGATCCCGGCTAACCAACCGGGTAATAACAATTCAATCATGAGTGACCATTTCCCCGGCGTAAGACGATACGACCCTGTAAATCGTGGCGGTGATTATGATTATGACGGTAAATTCCGAGTTGTTCGGCACCGCGTTGTCCGAACATTGAGATGAATTCCGGGTGCATGGAAACCACTTCCGGCGCACCAGAACAACAAATATGATGGTTCAGGCACAGTACCTCATCGGTTTTTGCCATCACCAGATGCAGGTCATGAGAAACCATCAGTACGGCGCAATCCAGTTCACGTCGCAACTGGTCGATAAGATCGTACAGTGCGACCTGCCCATTGACATCCACGCCCTGGGTTGGCTCATCAAGCACCAGTAGCTGAGGTTTATTCAATAAAGCACGGGCCAACAGGACGCGTTGTGTCTCCCCGCCAGAGAGTTTTTGCATCGGCGCATTCATCAGATGTCCGGCCTGAACACGCTTCAGTGCCGGAAGGATATCTTCTTTTTTGGTGCCGGGACGCAGGCGCATAAACCGACTTACCGTCAGCGGAAGCGTTGTATCGAGGTACAGTTTTTGCGGCACATAGCCAATCCGCAATCGACCATTACGCTTGATAACTCCCTCATCAGCCTCTACCAGCCCTAATACAACGCGAACCAGCGTAGATTTCCCGGCACCATTTGGGCCGAGAAGCGTCAATATTTTACCGGGTCGAAGTTCAAGCGATACGTCAGAGAGGACGCGGCGTTGACCATAAGAGACCGAGACATTTTCCAGTGAAACCAAAGTCGTCATATCAATTTTAGTCTTGCAGAAGTTATAGAATGTTATAATATCACAATTCTCACATTCATTACGATGATTGGTCGCATTATGTTACATAAAAATACGCTTCTTTTCGCAGCATTATCCGCTGCTCTTTGGGGTAGTGCAACACAGTCGGCAAATGCCGCTGTCGTGGCTTCTCTTAAGCCACTGGGGTTTATCGCTTCAGCCATTGCTGACGGGGTTACTGACACCCAGGTTCTGCTGCCTGACGGGGCTTCCGAACACGATTACTCATTGCGTCCTTCAGACGTAAAACGCTTACAGGGCGCGGACTTAGTCGTTTGGATTGGACCTGAGATGGAAGCGTTTATGGAAAAATCAGTCAAGAATATTCCTAACGCAAAACAGGTAACGATTGCGCAGCTCAATGACGTGAAACCGTTACTCATGAAAGGTGCTGACGACGATGATGACGATCATGGACATAATGATGCCGGCAGTGAAAAAAGTGACGAGCATCACCATCACGGCGATTACAACATGCATCTTTGGCTTTCCCCAGAGATAGCACGGGCCTCAGCGGTTGCAATCCATGAAAAATTAGTGGAACTTATGCCGCAAAGTCGAGCCAAACTTGACGCCAACCTGAAGGATTTTGAGGCACAATTAGCCGCAACCGATAAGCAGGTAGGTAACGAGCTCGCGCCGCTCAAGGGAAAAGGTTACTTCGTTTTTCATGACGCCTATGGCTACTACGAAAAACACTACGGACTAACACCGCTTGGTCACTTTACCGTGAACCCTGAGATTCAACCTGGTGCGCAGCGTTTACATGAAATAAGAACACAGTTGGTTGAGCAAAAAGCAACCTGCGTTTTTGCTGAGCCACAGTTCAGGCCAGCGGTCGTTGAAGCCGTCGCGAGAGGGACATCCGTTCGAATGGGAACGTTGGATCCGCTCGGAACGAATATCAAACTGGGTAAAACAAGCTATTCAGCGTTTTTGAACCAATTAGCCAACCAGTATGCGAGCTGCCTGAAAGGAGATTAATGAGGAAGTGATTACGTGCAACAGATAGCCCGCTCTGTCGCTCTGGCATTTAATAATCTGCCGCGGCCCCATCGCGTTATGCTGGGGTCGCTTACCGTACTGACATTGGCCGTCGCTGTCTGGCGGCCCTATGTTTACCATCCTGATTCTGCACCCATCGTCAAAACTATCGAGCTGGAAAAAAGCGAGATTCGTTCACTATTGCCTGAGGCCAGCGAACCTATCGATCAGGCCGCTCAGGAAGACGAAGCTATCCCACAGGACGAACTGGATGACAAAACGTCTGGTGAAGCCGGCGTGCATGAGTATGTCGTCTCCACGGGCGATACGCTGAGCAGTATTCTGAATCAGTACGGCATCGATATGGGTGACATCAGCCAGCTCGCGGCTTCCGACAAACAACTGCGTAATCTGAAAATTGGTCAGCAACTTTCCTGGACGTTAGGCGCGGAAGGTGACTTGCAGCGCCTGACCTGGGAAGTCTCCCGTCGTGAAACCCGTACTTACGATCGCACCGCGACGGGTTTTAAAATGAGCAGCGAAATGCAGCAGGGCGATTGGGTTAACAGCCGAATCAAAGGCACCGTGGGCGGAAGCTTCGTCGCCAGTGCCAAAGATGCCGGACTGACCAGCTCTGAAATCAGCGCAGTGATTAAGGCCATGCAGTGGCAGATGGATTTCCGCAAACTGAAAAAAGGCGATGAGTTCTCGGTACTGATGTCTCGCGAAATGCTGGACGGTAAACGTGAGCAAAGCCAACTGCTGGGCGTCCGCTTGCGTTCTGAAGGCAAAGATTATTACGCAATCCGTGCTGAAGACGGTAAGTTCTATGACCGCAACGGTACCGGACTGGCGAAAGGCTTTATGCGTTTCCCGACGGCTAAGCAGTTCCGCATCTCTTCCAACTTTAACCCGCGTCGTCTGAACCCGGTGACCGGACGCGTTGCGCCGCACAAAGGTGTCGACTTTGCGATGCCGCAGGGGACGCCGGTGCTGTCGGTGGGTGATGGCGAAGTGGTTGTAGCGAAGCGCAGCGGCGCAGCCGGATACTATGTTGCGGTTCGTCATGGTCGCACCTATACCACACGTTATATGCACCTGCGTAAGTTGTTGGTCAAACCAGGACAAAAAGTGAAACGTGGCGATCGTATCGCGCTGTCTGGCAATACCGGGCGTTCAACGGGTCCACATCTGCACTACGAAGTCTGGATCAACCAGCAGGCAGTGAATCCTCTGACGGCGAAACTGCCGCGCACAGAAGGCCTGACCGGCTCGGATCGTACAGATTACCTGGCACAGGTGAAAGAGGTTGTTCCTCAGTTGCGTTTCGATTAATTAACACGCTGACAGAGCCGGTACGCTATGCGTGCCGGCTTTTTTATTTTGTGCGGCGCATCGCGCGCCGCTACACTATCAGCAGATCTACTTTTCGCCGCACCAGACACTGGAAGAGCATGGAAACGAAAAAAAAGAATATTGAATATATCCCCGAGTTTCACAAATCATTTCGCCATCCGCGCTACTGGGGGGCATGGCTGGGCGTAGCGGCGATAGCAGGCATTTCGTTAACGCCAGCATCATTTCGCGATCCAATTCTGGCAAAGCTCGGAAGAATGGCCGGGCGGCTGGGAAAAAGCTCGCGTCGCAGAGCACTGATCAATTTATCCCTCTGCTTTCCTGAGCGCAGCGAAGCTGAGCGTGAAGCTATTGTCGATGAGATGTTTGCGACTGCGCCTCAGGCGATGGTTATGATGTCGGAACTCGCCATACGCGGTCCGGAAAAAATTCAGCATCGGGTCGACTGGCAGGGGCTGGAAATCATCGAAGAGATGCGTCGCAACGATGAAAAAGTGATTTTTCTGGTTCCTCATGGTTGGGGCGTAGATATCCCAGCGATGCTGATGGCTTCCCAGGGACAGAAAATGGCTGCGATGTTCCACAATCAGGGAAACCCGGTATTCGATTATGTGTGGAACACGGTACGCCGTCGTTTCGGTGGTCGTTTGCATGCGCGTAATGATGGCATCAAACCGTTTATTCAGTCTGTACGTCAGGGATATTGGGGATACTACCTGCCGGATCAGGACCATGGCCCTGAGCACAGCGAGTTTGTGGATTTTTTTGCTACCTATAAAGCCACGTTACCGGCGATTGGCCGCCTGATGAAGGTGTGTCACGCCCGTGTGGTGCCGCTGTTCCCGGTATACAATGGGAAAACGCATCGCTTAACGATTCAGGTTCGTCCTCCGATGGATGACATCCTGACGGCGGATGACCACACCATTGCCAGACGAATGAACGAAGAAGTGGAAATCTTTGTGGCGCCGCATCTCGAGCAATACACCTGGATTCTAAAACTGCTTAAGACGCGTAAACCGGGTGAAATTGAGCCTTATAAGCGTAAAGATCTTTATCCGAAGAAATAAAAAAAAGCCTCTCAAACGAGAGGCTTTTTTACATCAAACGGGGCGTTACTCGACGGTCAGAATACGCGTGGTATTCGTTGAGCCAATGGTGCTCATGACATCGCCTTGCGTCACAATGACCAGGTCGCCGGAAACCAGATAGCCTTTATCGCGCAGCAGATTCACTGCTTCATTGGCGGCAACGACGCCGTCAGTTTCGCTGTCAAAGTGAACTGGGGTGACGCCGCGATACAAGGAAGTAAGATTCAGCGTACGTTCATGACGAGACATCGCGAAAATCGGCAGACCAGAACTGATACGTGAAGTCATCAGCGCAGTACGACCGGATTCCGTCATTGTGATGATAGCGGTGACCCCTTTCAGGTGGTTAGCGGCATACATCGCTGACATGGCAATCGCTTCTTCAACGTTATCAAACTGCACGTCAAGGCGGTGTTTAGAGACGTTGATGCTCGGGATCTTCTCAGCACCCAAACAGACGCGCGCCATAGCCGCGACGGTTTCAGCCGGGTACTGACCTGCTGCAGTTTCTGCAGAGAGCATAACGGCATCGGTACCGTCGAGGACGGCGTTAGCCACGTCCATCACTTCCGCACGGGTCGGCATTGGGTTGGTGATCATCGACTCCATCATCTGCGTGGCGGTAATGACCGCACGGTTCAGCTGACGTGCGCGGCGAATCAACGCTTTCTGAATACCTACCAGCTCAGGATCGCCAATTTCAACGCCCAGGTCGCCACGCGCCACCATCACCACGTCGGAGGCAAGGATGATGTCATCCATCGCATTCTGGTCGCAGACGGCTTCTGCACGTTCTACCTTGGCGACAATTTTCGCATCGCAGCCAGCGTCGCGCGCCAGACGGCGGGCATAGTTCAGATCTTCGCCGCAGCGCGGGAAGGAGACGGCCAGATAGTCAACGCTGATTTGCGCAGCGGTGACGATGTCGGCTTTGTCTTTTTCGGTCAGGGCTTCAGCAGAGAGACCGCCGCCTAGTTTGTTAATGCCCTTATTGTTGGACAGCGGGCCACCGACGGTAACTTCGGTGAAGACTTTCATGCCCTGAACTTCCAGCACTTTAAGCTGTACGCGACCGTCGTCGAGCAGCAGGATATCGCCTGGGACGACGTCAGCAGGCAGTCCTTTATAATCAATACCGACTTTTTCTTTGTCGCCTTCGCCTTTGCCGAGGTTGGCGTCTAACAGGAACTTGTCGCCAACGTTAAGAAATACTTTACCTTCTTTAAAGGTTGATACGCGGATTTTAGGTCCCTGCAGGTCACCCAAAATAGCTACATGACGTCCCAGTTTTGCGGCAATTTCACGGACCTTATCCGCCCGCAGTTTGTGATCTTCTGGAGAGCCGTGAGAAAAGTTCATTCGTACGACGTTCGCACCCGCGGCGATAATCTTTTCAAGGTTATTATCGCGGTCAGTTGCCGGGCCTAACGTGGTAACGATTTTGGTTCTGCGAAGCCTTCTGGACATGTAATACTCCGTTGACTGAAACAACTTGGTGTTGCGTGAACATTAATCCGGTCGTTCTCAAATATTAACGGTAAATGAACGACCCGGATGATAAAAGGGTAGAACATTGTTATTGCTTTTAGCGGTCATCACTCTTGATGAGTAATTCTTTATCAAAACGCGATTCCTTGAGCGCTTCCTTGACACGCTTCAAGTTATCTCTAAATTTTGCCCCACGGCGCAAAGTAAATCCTGTAGCCAGCACATCTATCACGGTCAGTTGAGCAAGTCGAGAGACCATGGGCATATAAATGTCAGTATCTTCCGGTACATCGAGAGTAATTGCCAGCGTTGCTTCACGCGCCAGTGGCGTGCCGTGAGAGGTGAGGGCGATAACCATGGCGTCATTTTCCCGCGCCAACTGCGCCAGTTCCACCAGACTTTTGGTTCTTCCGGTATGAGAAATAAGCACAATGACGTCATCGTCGCTACAATTCATGCAACTCATGCGTTGCAGAACAATATCGTCGGAATAGATTACCGGTACGTTAAACCGGAAAAATTTATTCATTGCGTCATGCGCCACTGCGGCAGAAGAACCGAGGCCAAAGAAGGCAATTTTTTTCGCCTGAGTTAATAAATCTACTGCCCGGTTTACCGCTGCGTTATCCAGAGACTGGCGGACGTGGTCGAGGCTTGCCATCGCTGACTCGAAGATTTTCCCCGTGTAAGATTCTACGCTGTCATCCTCATCCACATTGCGATTAACATAAGGGGTGCCATTTGCCAGACTTTGCGCCAGATGCAGTTTAAAATCAGGGAAGCCGCGGGTATCCATGCTGCGACAGAAACGGTTCACCGTCGGTTCGCTGACATTGGCTTCCACAGCAAGTGTGGCGATGCTTGAATGGATTGCCCGCTCGGGAGAGGCAAGAATAATGTCGGCGACTTTACGCTCTGACTTGCTCAACTGTTCCAGTTTTAACTGGATTTTTTCCAGCATATTCATGATGTAGGTAGACTCATGGGTCATGGGCAAAAACGATTTCAATGATACGGAGAAATCGGGGCATAATTTCGTGTATAGATATTACCCCTGCTAATGCAGCAACGGGGCAAAATGGACAGAATAGTTGTTGTTTTTTTTCATTACATGATCGGAGTCGGGTTTTCTTACGTCTTCAGGGGTACGAAAAAAGATGACTTTTTTGTCCAATTTGCGACGACAAACGCCCATAAAGCGACTGTTCGCGGTAACAGCACGGCTGGATAAGCGTTTACGGTTTCCGGATTCACGTAAAAGCAGTACAGTGCACTGTAATAAAATTACAACCAGTGTCTGGCAAAAGCACCAGGCACTTAATTGAGGAGAATGACATGGCGGTAACGCAAACAGCCCAGGCATGTGACCTGGTCATTTTCGGCGCGAAGGGCGACCTGGCGCGGCGGAAATTGCTGCCTTCCCTGTATCAACTGGAAAAGGCCGGCCAGATTAACCCGGAAACCCGTATCATTGGGGTAGGGCGTGCCGACTGGGACAAAGCAGCCTATACCAAGGTTGTGCGTGAAGCGCTCGAAACCTTCATGAAAGAAAAAATCGACGAAGGTTTGTGGGAGACTCTCAGCGGTCGTCTGGAGTTTTGTAATCTGGACGTCAATGACACCGCCGCGTTTAGCCGTCTGGGCGAAATGCTGGATCAAAAATCACGTACCACCATTAACTATTTCGCGATGCCGCCGAGTACCTTTGGCGCGATCTGCAAAGGCCTGGGTGAAGCAAAGCTGAATGCTAAACCAGCCCGTGTTGTGATGGAAAAACCGCTGGGTACGTCGCTGGCAACATCCCGTGAAATCAACGATCAGGTCGGCGAGTATTTCGAAGAGTGTCAGGTTTATCGTATCGACCACTATCTTGGCAAAGAGACGGTCCTGAATCTGCTGGCACTGCGTTTTGCCAACTCCCTGTTTGTGAACAACTGGGATAACCGCACTATCGATCACGTAGAAATTACCGTGGCGGAAGAAGTGGGTATTGAAGGCCGTTGGGGCTATTTTGACCAGGCAGGTCAAATGCGCGACATGATTCAGAACCACCTGCTGCAGATCCTGTGCATGATTGCGATGTCTCCGCCGTCCGATCTGAGCGCCGACAGCATTCGTGATGAAAAAGTGAAGGTACTGAAATCGCTGCGTCGTATCGATCGTTCGAACGTACGTGAAAAAACGGTTCGCGGTCAGTACACCGCTGGTTTTGCCCAGGGCAAAAAAGTGCCGGGGTATCTGGAAGAAGAAGGCGCGAACAAGAGCAGCAACACGGAAACGTTTGTGGCGATCCGTGTGGATATCGATAACTGGCGCTGGGCGGGAGTTCCGTTCTACCTGCGTACCGGTAAACGTTTACCGACGAAGTGCTCTGAAGTGGTGGTTTACTTCAAAACGCCTGAGCTGAATCTGTTCAGAGAATCCTGGCAGGATCTGCCGCAGAACAAGTTGACCATCCGTTTGCAGCCTGATGAAGGTGTCGATATCCAGGTACTGAACAAAGTGCCGGGTCTGGATCACAAGCATAATCTGCAAATTACCAAGCTTGATCTGAGCTATTCCGAAACCTTCAACCAGACGCACCTTGCCGACGCCTATGAGCGCCTGCTGCTCGAAACAATGCGCGGAATACAGGCGCTGTTTGTGCGTCGTGATGAAGTTGAAGAAGCATGGAAGTGGGTCGACTCAATTACCGAAGCCTGGGCGATGGACAACGACGCGCCGAAGCCGTATCAGGCAGGGACCTGGGGCCCGGTTGCTTCTGTGGCGATGATTACCCGAGATGGTCGTTCCTGGAACGAATTCGAGTAAAATATCATCTAGCCCATAGGTGTTATTTTACCGGTAACATGATCTAACACAGATTGTAGAATAATTTTTGCACTTTTAAGCTCCGCGTGGATTCACCCGCGGGGCTTTTTTTATTACACTGCCTGAAACGATTTTGCCCCTGAGCTACGGCCAACAAGCGATTCAGCTATTTTTACCCAACTGAAACACATTGTTGATCCAACGCTCTGACAGATAAATTTTAGGAGCCTCTATGAATCCGAATTTGTTACGCGTAACACAACGTATCGTCGAACGTTCTCGTGACACACGTTCCGCCTACCTCGCCCGTATTGAACAAGCGAAATCAACTACCGTTCATCGCTCGCAACTGGCATGCGGTAACCTGGCGCATGGTTTTGCTGCGTGTCAGCCGGACGATAAGGCCTCGCTGAAAAGCATGCTGCGTAACAATATCGCGATCATTACCTCCTATAACGACATGCTTTCCGCGCATCAGCCGTATGAACACTATCCGGCCATCATTCGTAAAGCACTGCATGAAGCCAATGCAGTAGGCCAGGTTGCTGGCGGTGTACCTGCAATGTGCGACGGTGTGACCCAGGGACAGGATGGGATGGAGCTTTCGCTGCTGAGTCGTGAAGTGATTGCGATGTCTGCTGCAGTGGGCCTTTCCCACAACATGTTCGACGGCGCGTTGTTCCTCGGCGTGTGCGACAAAATTGTCCCGGGCCTGGTAATGGCTGCGCTGTCATTTGGTCATCTGCCGTCAATCTTTATTCCTTCCGGTCCGATGGCGAGCGGTCTGGCGAACAAAGAAAAAGTGCGTATCCGTCAGCTGTATGCTGAAGGTAAAGTCGATCGCATGGCGCTCCTTGAATCCGAAGCGGCGTCTTATCACGCTCCGGGTACCTGTACGTTCTACGGCACGGCGAACACTAACCAGATGGTGGTGGAGTTTATGGGTATGCAACTGCCTGGCTCCTCATTTGTACATCCTGATGCGCCGCTGCGTGAAGCGCTGACCGCGGCTGCAGCCCGTCAGGTAACACGCCTGACCGGCAACGGCAATGAATGGATGCCGATCGGTAAAATGATCGATGAAAAAGTGGTAGTGAATGGTATTGTGGCGCTGCTGGCGACCGGGGGCTCTACCAACCATACGATGCACCTGGTGGCTATGGCGCGTGCGGCCGGGATTCTGATTAACTGGGATGATTTCTCCGATCTGTCCGATATCGTGCCGCTGATGGCGCGTCTGTACCCGAATGGTCCGGCAGATATTAACCACTTCCAGGCGGCGGGTGGCGTACCGGTGTTAATGCGTGAACTGCTTAATGCGGGTCTGCTACATGAAGATGTGAACACCGTTGCCGGATTCGGTTTATCCCGCTACACCATGGAACCGTGGCTTAACGAGGGTGAACTGGACTGGCGCGAAGGGGCGGTGAAGTCTCTGGACAGCAACGTGATCGCCACCTTTGACCAACCATTCTCCCACCACGGCGGCACCAAAGTGCTGAGCGGCAACCTCGGGCGTGCGGTGATGAAAACGTCGGCGGTACCGGTAGAAAACCAGATTATTGAAGCACCGGCAGTCGTCTTTGAAAGTCAGCATGATGTGTTACCCGCGTTCGATGCCGGTCTGCTTGACCGGGATTGCGTGGTGGTTGTGCGCCATCAGGGGCCAAAAGCGAACGGAATGCCAGAATTACATAAACTCATGCCGCCACTTGGTGTATTATTGGACCGTTGTTTCAAAATTGCGTTAGTTACCGATGGACGACTTTCAGGTGCTTCAGGTAAAGTGCCTTCAGCAATCCATGTAACCCCGGAAGCCTATGATGGCGGGCTGCTGGCAAAAGTACGCGATGGCGACATCATTCGTGTGAATGGACAGACAGGTGAATTGACGCTGCTGGTGGATGAAGAGGAACTTGCCTCCCGTCAGCCACACATTCCTGATCTCAGCGCATCGCGCGTGGGTACGGGACGTGAAATGTTCAGCGCGTTGCGTGAAAAGCTGTCCGGTGCGGAGCAGGGCGCAACCTGTATCACTTTTTAAGACTTATTTTGTAATCAGGCGAGAGAAAACTCTGATGAAAAACTGGAAGACAAGTGCAGAAGCAATCCTGACCACTGGCCCGGTTGTACCGGTTATCGTGGTTAATAAACTGGAACACGCGGTGCCAATGGCAAAAGCGCTGGTTGCAGGGGGCGTGCGCGTTCTGGAAGTGACCTTACGTACCGCATGTGCGATGGATGCTATTCGCGCGATCGCAAAAGAAGTTCCCGACGCTATCGTGGGTGCAGGTACCGTACTGAATCCACAGCAACTGGCTGAAGTCACTGAAGCGGGTGCGCAGTTTGCTATCAGCCCGGGCCTGACCGAGCCGCTGCTGAAAGCTGCAACTGAAGGCACTATTCCGCTGATCCCAGGCATCAGCACCGTTTCTGAACTGATGCTGGGTATGGACTACGGTTTGAAAGAGTTCAAATTCTTCCCGGCAGAAGCAAACGGCGGTACTAAAGCGCTGCAGGCAATTGCGGGTCCGTTCTCTCAGGTCCGTTTCTGCCCAACCGGCGGTATCTCTCCAGCGAACTACCGTGATTACCTGGCACTGAAAAGCGTGCTGTGCATCGGTGGTTCCTGGCTGGTTCCGGCAGATGCGCTGGAAGCTGGTGATTACGCACGCATTACTAAGCTGGCTCGTGAAGCAGTCGAAGGCGCGAAGCTGTAATAACGCAAAATGCCCGGTAATCATTACCGGGCCTGCGAGTCTGAAACGGGCCATCTGGCCCGTTTTTTATCCTGCGACTTTCACCTGTGCCGCCGCGTCTTTCGCGCGTGTCACCGCGTCTTCAATACTCTGCGCTGTTGCCAGCACAACGCCCATACGACGGCTCCCGTCGATGTCTGGCTTGCCGAAGAATCTGACTTGCATACCTGTGCCCACAGCGGCCTGTACGTTATCAAACGTGACATTCTG
This sequence comes from Citrobacter sp. 506, assembly GCF_050434985.1. NCBI lineage: Bacteria > Pseudomonadati > Pseudomonadota > Gammaproteobacteria > Enterobacterales > Enterobacteriaceae > Citrobacter > Citrobacter sp. 506. The sequence continues at coordinate 968,691 of NZ_JBNDJN010000001.1, read as the reverse complement.
GCTGGTAAGCTGCGGCAGAATAACGGCGGAAGCAGAAGGCCCATACTGACGGATTGCGCCAACCGGCAGACCGAGAAATGCGCGTACATGCAGGGCAAACTCAGACAGATCCTGCGAAATCAAGGTCACCATACCCGTGTCGTGAGGGCGAGGGGAAACTTCGCTGAAAATCACCTCATCACCGCAGACAAATAGCTCTACCCCAAACAGACCGTGGCCGCCCAGCGCCAGCACCACCTTACGGGCAATCTCCTGCGCTCGAGCCAGCGCCAGGTCACTCATTTGCTGCGGCTGCCAGGATTCGCGATAATCGCCATCTTCCTGACGATGTCCTACCGGTGCGCAGAAATGCACGCCATCAACGGCGCTGACGGTAAGCAGGGTGATTTCAAAATCAAAATTCACTACGCCTTCGACGATAACGCGTCCGGCACCTGCTCGGCCGCCTTGTTGAGCATAATTCCAGGCTTCAGTGAGTCGATCGGCGGAACGGATAAAGCTCTGTCCCTTACCGGAGGAACTCATTACCGGCTTCACGATGCAGGGATAGCCGATTTCGGCGACGGCCTCGCGAAAGCGGGCTTCGCTGTCAGCAAAGCGGTAAGAAGAGGTCGGTAGAGATAATTCTTCGGCGGCGAGACGACGGATTCCTTCGCGGTTCATGGTCAACTGCGTCGCCCGGGCGCACGGCACGATGTTTTGACCGTCCTGTTCCAGTTTTACCAGCATATCCGTGGCAATCGCCTCTATTTCCGGCACGATATAATGTGGTTTTTCACGCTCGACGAGCTGGCGTAAAGCATCGCCATCCAGCATGTTGATTACGTATGAGCGATGGGCAACGTGCATGGCTGGCGCGTCGGGGTAACGATCCACGGCAATGACTTCCACACCCAGGCGTTGGCATTCAATCGCCACCTCTTTACCCAGTTCACCTGAACCTAATAACATCACTCGCGTTGCTGCGGGACGCAGCGCTGTGCCTAATAACGTCATAAATTAATCCCCTGTTTTATCTGGGCGCAGTATATACGAAAACGTTTGCGTCTGTCTTTATTACCAGGTTGATTTCAAGGCGCAAAAAGAATATACTGTACATAAATACAGGTAATTTAAGAGGCTGCAAAAATGGCGGTTGAAGTTAAATACGTAGTCATTCGGGAAGGTGAGGAAAAAATGTCGTTTACCAGCAAAAAGGAAGCCGATGCGTATGACAAAATGCTTGATACAGCAGATTTGCTCGACACATGGCTCGAGCAATCGCCGGTAGCGCTGGAAGACGAGCAGCGCGAAGCGCTTTCCCTGTGGCTGGCTGAGCAGAAAGATGTGCTGAGCGCCATTCTGAAAAACGGCAAGCTGCCCTCTCCGCAGGCGGTCGAAAACGATGCGCACGCTGAGGATGATACTCAGGCTGCCTGAAACGACTTGCGCTCCTGACGTTTTGTACCATGCTTTTCCCTGAATCATTGTGCAATCCCTGACGTCTTTTCACGTTGCAACAGGCAACCTGAAGGACGAAGGGGAGATTAAGGAGAAAAGAATGTATAAAAAAAGAGCGTTGTTGAGCCTGCTGTTGTTGTCTGCCAGCGTAGCTGTATTTGCGGCAAATATGGAAAGCAAGAAAGTTCAGTTCCCCAAGTGCGAAGGACTGAATGCTGACGGTATCGCGGCGAGCGTGAAACGTGATTATCAGCAAAATCGCATTGCGCGCTGGGCTGACGATCAAAAACGCGTCGGGCAAGCCGATCCTGTCGCCTGGGTCAATACGCCCGATATTTCGGGTAAAGATGGGAAATGGTCAGTTCCCCTCACGGTTCGCGGTAAAAGCGCGGATATTCACTACCAGGTAAAAGTCGACTGCAAAGCCGGAACGGCGGAGTATCAGTCGCAGTAACGAAGGTAGAAGGTATTTGCACTTCTTTTGATGACCTGAACACTTCCTGACATCCCCTCGGGTACGCTTTGATGATTATTCGTCTGTACTTGAGGGGCAACATGGCTAACTGGCTGAATCAACTTCAATCTCTTCTTGGGCAAAAAGGATCTTCCGCGTCATCTTCTGGTGAGCAAGGGCTGAGTAAACTTCTGGTTCCCGGCGCGTTAGGCGGTCTGGCAGGATTACTGGTTGCCAACAAATCTTCACGTAAATTACTGAGTAAATACGGCACCAGCGCGCTTCTGGTGGGCGGCGGTGCGGTTGCCGGTACCGTGTTATGGAACAAATACAAGGATAAGGTTCGCGCGGCGCATCAGGGTGAACCGCAGTTCGGTGCACAAAGCTCGCCGCTGGATGAGCGAACCGAACGACTGATCCTGGCGCTGGTTTTTGCTGCGAAAAGCGATGGTCACATTGATGCCAAAGAACGTACCGCCATCGAGCAGCAGCTCCGTGAAGCAGGCGTGGAAGAGCAGGGCCGTGTTCTGATCGAACGCGCTATTGAACAACCGTTAGATCCTCAGCGCCTGGCACAAGGGATCCGCAACGAAGAAGAGGCGCTGGAAATTTACTTCCTGAGCTGTGCGGCGATTGATATCGACCACTTTATGGAGCGTAGCTATCTGAACGCGCTGGGCGATGCGTTGAAGATCCCGCAGGATGTTCGTGAAGGCATTGAACAGGATCTCAAGGAACAAAAACAGGCTTTACCGGGTTAATTACTTACCGTTAAGGCGCATGTTTCGCTTGCATCATTGCTGTCTTTTGCCACCCTTATAGGATGTTTAAGCAAAAGAACAATGACATGCTACCAAAAGCTTCTCGTATCCCCCACGCCATGACGAATCATGGCGATACCCGCGTTGATAATTATTACTGGCTGCGAGATGACACCCGCTCGCAGCCAGAAGTGCTGGATTATCTGCAACAAGAAAATGCGTATGGCCGCCAGATCATGGCCTCGCAGCAGGCATTGCAGGATCGCGTCCTGAAAGAGATTATCGACCGTATCCCGCCTCAGGATGCTTCCGCCCCCTATGTAAAGAATGGTTATCGCTACCGGCATATTTATGAACCGGGGTGCGAATATGCCATTTATCAGTGTCAGTCTGCCTTCAGTGAAGAGTGGGATGAATGGGACACCTTGCTGGATGGTAACCAGCGCGCGGCCCACAGTGAGTTTTATACGCTGGGGGGACTGGCGATATCTCCGGATAACACCATCATGGCGTTGGCCGAAGATTATCTCTCTCGTCGACAATATGGCGTGCGTTTTCGCAATCTGCACAGCGGCAACTGGTATCCGGAAGTGCTGGAAAACGTTGAAGCGGATCTGGTCTGGGCGAATGACTCGCAAACCTTCTATTACGTGCGCAAACACGCAACGACGCTGCTCCCGTATCAAGTGTGGCGGCATACCGTCGGCTCGCCGTCATCACTGGATGAGCTGGTGTATGAAGAAGCCGATGACATGTTTTATGTCAGTCTGCATAAAACCACCTCGTTACATTATGTGGTTATTCATATCGCCAGCGCGACCACCAGTGAGGTTTTGCTGCTTGACGCAGAACTGGCGGATGCCGAGCCGTTAGTCTTTTTAGCGCGACGCAAAGATCACGAGTACAGCCTCGATCACTATCAGCATACGTTTTATCTGCGTTCCAACCGTCAGGGTAAAAATTTCGGCCTGTACCGTACCCGTGTGCGTGATGAACAAGCCTGGGAGACGCTGATCCCGCCGCGCGACAGCGTCATGTTGGAGGGCTTTACGCTGTTCACAGACTGGCTGGTGGTGGAAGAGCGTCAGCGGGGCTTAACCAGCCTGCGACAGATTAATCGTAAAACGCGCGAAGTGGTCGGTATCGCTTTTGATGATCCGGCGTATGTGACATGGCTTGCCTATAATCCAGAACCTGAGACATCGCGCCTGCGTTATGGCTATTCCTCCATGACCACACCGGACACGCTGTTTGAACTGGATATGGACACCGGAGAGCGTCGCGTACTCAAACAGACGGAGGTCCCAGGATTTGATGCGGCGAACTACCGTAGCGAACACGTCTGGATCACCGCGCGTGATGGCACCGAGGTTCCGGTTTCGCTGGTTTACCATCAAAAGTATTTCCTGAAAGGGAAAAACCCGTTACTGGTCTACGGCTATGGCTCGTATGGCGCCAGCATGGACGCCGATTTCAGCAGCAGCCGCTTGAGCTTACTGGATCGCGGCTTTGTTTATGCCATTGCTCATGTGCGTGGCGGCGGCGAGTTAGGACAGCAGTGGTACGAAGACGGTAAGTTTCTGCTCAAGAAAAATACCTTCAATGACTACCTCGACGTCTGCGACGCGCTGCTAAAAATGGGTTATGGCGCGCCTTCGCTGTGTTATGGCATGGGGGGGAGCGCCGGAGGAATGTTAATGGGTGTTGCCATTAATGAGCGCCCGGAACTCTTCCATGGCGTCATTGCGCAAGTGCCTTTTGTCGATGTGGTGACCACGATGCTGGATGAGTCCATTCCCCTGACGACCGGTGAGTTTGAAGAGTGGGGGAATCCGCAGGACGAAGAGTATTACACCTACATGAAAAGCTACAGCCCGTATGACAATGTTACAGCGCAGGATTATCCTCATCTGCTGGTTACGACGGGATTACACGACTCCCAGGTGCAATACTGGGAACCGGCAAAATGGGTGGCAAAACTGCGCGAGCTGAAAACGGACGATCGTCTGCTGTTACTCTGCACGGATATGGATTCCGGGCATGGCGGAAAATCAGGGCGTTTTAAATCATACGAAGGCGTGGCCCTGGAATACGCGTTTTTGATCGGACTGGCGCAGGGGACACTGCCTGGACAGGCGTCTGCTTAGGCGTTATCCAGATAGTGTTTCAGCGTTAAGCGCAGCTCCGGGCTCATACTGTCGAGGTTATTAAATAACCAGCGCAGATAGCCCGGATCGCGTTCAGCCACTTCTGATACAGGTTTTCCGCGATACTTACCAAAAGTGAAAGTAGTGAGTAACGCAGGACGGCCGGTAATATCGACCATCTGTTCTGCTGACCAGCCAGACGTCTGTATGATGTCGATCAGCAGTGCCGCGGTGATGTAGCAGTCGTACAGGGCACGGTGATGATGCAGGCCAGCTGGCGTCTGCACGCTCAGCTTGCGCGATTTATACAGCGCCATGTTGCTGTATTTGATTCCTGGCCACAAACGACGGGAGAGTTTCATGGTGCAAATCCACTCCCCGGGCATGTCGGGTAATACGCGGCGATCAAAACTTGCATTGTGCGCCACGTACCATTCGCTGCCGTAATATTGGGGGATGACATCTTCAATCCACGGCTTATCGGCCACCATCGCTTCCGTAATGCGATGAATTGCCATCGCCTCAGGGCTGATGGGGCGGTCAGGACGCACCAGGTGGCTCATGGGGTTGACTATTTTTCCGTCAACCACATCGACAGAAGCAATCTCAACAATGCCTCCCTGCAGACCACAGGTTTCCGTATCTATTATGCGCAACATGCCATGCTCCTGACCCAAAACGATTAGCGTAAAGGAATGATATCACCTTGCCAACCCCGTGGCGTGCGTTGACCGGTTAAGAGTAAGGAACCGCTGTCTGCGCGAACAATCAATCGACCTTGCTCATCCCATAACGCGCTGCTGCCACGCGCATTGGCCATTAATACCGCAATGGCAAATTTATGCGAGAAACTCTGTAGACGAGATGTGGAGGAGAGCAATTCGGGCTCACTGACAGACTGACTGCTGGTGAATAGCGAGTACGCCGGGTCGATATCGATACCTTCCGGCTGGCTATCCACAACACTGATGGCATTTTGCTGTCTGGCGATACAGGCCCCGTGGCTCTGATGAAACATTAAGGGGGAGGTCATCCAGGGAGAGAAAAGCGCGATACCTTTTACGAACCGATTGTTATGTTCTACCGATAGCCCCGCAATAATCGTCATGCGATAAGTCACGGCTGCATGCGCGAGAGGTTCTAACAACGCTTCATCGGGTGGGGCAGGGAGCGCGTCATTCTCATCAACACAACCCAACAGGGAAAGGGAGGGGAAAACCAGCAATTCACATTGGCATTGAGCGGCTGCCTGAATGAATTGCAGGTGATGCGCGACATGTTCGGTAACTGAGGTTTGAAGAGGTTCGTACTGTGCTGCTGCGATTTTCCAGTGCGACATAATGATTTCCTTTTCATAGTGTCTACAACCATCTTTAAAGTATAGATTAAGAATATACTTATACTGTAGCAGGCATCATGTAAGGAATCGTAACGTAATATAAGTTTTATTTAACTTTAGGCTCATAGGGTAAACGTGAAAGGGAAACGGATGCCAGACGGTGCGCGATCAGTCTTTCCCGAAACCAGTCGCGTAAATGTTCGGGCTGTTCACGCTCAACGACTTCGGCAACAACCGGCATGTTGTATCGCTCCTTAAATGCGACACCCGCCGCGGCCAGGTCAACATTGACCTTATCCATTTCAGCTTGCTCAAGTTTGGCCAGATTGATGTTCATGGGCTTCTCCTTTTCTCTATCTTTCGGCGCGCAAAGTTACTAAGAGTGTGCATTAATGGCAAGACCGAAATGATGATTCTCGACTCGATCATTGTAGAAGGTTATTCTCTATAGATTAGACATAACAAAAAGGAATAGTTGAAATGGCTTCATCTGCATCTATGCTTCGCAACGCTCTCATCGTACTCGCCAGCCTTCTGGCAACTCCCGCCGCCCTGGCTCATGCTCACCTGACGAAACAAAGCCCGGCGGCTAATGCCGATGTTGCGGTATCTCCTCAGGCGTTGACGCTGAATTTCTCTGAAGGTGTCGAGCCGGGATTCAGCGGCGCAACGCTAACAGGCCCAAACAAAGAACAGATCAAAACGGGCAAGGCATCACGCAGTGAACAGGACAAAACACAACTGATTATTCCGCTTGCTCAAACGCTTGAGGCCGGAAAATATACTGTCGACTGGCACGTCGTCTCCGTGGATGGCCATAAGACAAAGGGGCAATATACCTTTAGCGTGAAATAACCGATGCTGGAATTTACCTGGGTTGCACTACGGTTTATCCATTTTACCACGTTGATGCTGGTCTTTGGCTGTGCGCTCTACGGCGCATGGCTGGCTCCCGTTTCGGTTCGTCGTTTAATGATGCGTCGTTTTTTGCGTCTGCAACGACATGCCGCAGCGTGGAGCTTTATTAGCGCGACGCTGATGCTGGCGATCCAGGGTGGTTTAATGGGCTCAGGCTGGCGGGATGTTATTTCTAGTGACGTATGGGGCGCCGTGTTGCAAACGCAGTTTGGCGGCGTCTGGTTATGGCAGATTATCCTCGCGTTGGTCACGCTGGTGGTGGTAATTATAGTGCCGCGCAGCATGCCGCGAAGGCTGTTAATGCTGACGATTGCGCAGTTTATTTTGCTGGCTGGCGTCGGACACGCGACGCTGCATAGCGGTATCGCTGGTGCAATCCAGCAGGTTAACCACGCCTTGCATTTGGTATGCGTTGCCGCCTGGTTCGGCGGTTTGCTGCCCGTACTTTACTGTATGCAAATGGCGCAAGGCCGCTGGCGGGAACAGGCCATCAATACTATGATGCGTTTCTCCCGCTACGGGCATCTTTTCGTTATCGGCGTTTTACTTACCGGTATCATGAATGCGCTGTTTATTGTCGGTTTTTCTGTTCCCTGGCACATGGCTTACGGGCAACTGCTTTTGTTAAAAGGTGCTCTGGTGATGCTAATGGTGGCGATTGCGCTGGTGAATAGGTATGTTCTGGTACCACGCATGCGGCAGGATAACCGCAGTATGACACTCTATTTTGTTTGGATGACTAAGCTGGAATGGGGAATTGGGGCCGTTGTGCTGGCGATTGTCAGCCTGTTTGCAACCCTCGAACCTTTCTGATTGATGGATTGGCGAAACGCATGAAAAAAATCATTATCTCGTTATTACTACTGGCAAGTTCAGGGGCCGCGCTGGCTGCGCCACAGGTCATCACCGTCAGCCGTTTTGAGGTTGGCAAAGATAAGTGGGCGTTTAATCGGGAAGAGGTGATGCTGACCTGCCGTCCGGGTAACGCGCTGTATGTCATCAATCCCAGTACGCTGGTGCAATACCCATTGAATGATGTTGCCAGACAGCAGGTAGAGAGTGGGAAAACTACGGCGAAGCCAATCGAGATTATCCAGATTGACGACCCGGCGAAACCGGGCGAAAAAATGAGCCTCGCACCGTTTGTGGAGCGTGCAGAAAAGCTCTGCTAATTGTCAGATGTAGCGTTCTGATTTCCAATAAAAAACCGCAAGGCTCGCTCAGGAGAACTTGCGGTTTTTACGTTTGGATGTGTGACAATCGTCCTTTTTTTCAGGCCTCTTTAGTCGCGGACTGGAAAACCTGGCGCTGTCATCTATTCTTAAATGGCAGGGTAACTTAGCCTGCATTAATGCCAACTTTTAGCGCACGGCTCTCTCCCAAGAGCCATTTCCCTGGACCGAATACAGGAATCGTATTCGGTCTCTTTTTATATTCTTGTTTTCGTTGGGTTTTTTCGGTGCTTTCACGAAATCCCACGAAAATTACTCGAAATTTCCATATCCTGTCTAAACCATAACATATTCTGCACCACGTGCGTCCAGGTATTTTTTGGTCATTGTTAAATTTTTATGCCCCAGCAGCCTCTGTGCGAAATCCTCTCCGCGCTCCCTTTCATAGAGTCTACTCGCCAAACTCCTGATTTCATGGAACGGAGGAGGGTTGGGGCCAAACTTTAACTCTGTAGAATCCCTGATATCGGAAAACGCTTGAGTGATTCCGTCCGGAGTTAACGGACCTGGCTTCCTACCGCCACGCCTTACCGAAGAATAAATCATGAAGTCTGACGGGTTGTTTTTACGACAACGGTCGATAACATCCTGCAGTACCAAATCAGCAGAGTCCAGTCGCAAATCAAGTGGCAACGCCAATTTGTGACCTGTCTTTTCCTGCGTGACAAACAACCTTCCATCCCTGATATCGCTGAATCTGAACAACGATACGTCCTCTCTTCTTTGTCCGGTGACAAGTGCAAGGTCACATGCATTTGCAGCCCATTCGGAATGGGTTGTTGCGGCATCTCTTATTATCTCAAACTGTTCAAGCAAAAGACGCTCACGCTTCACTTTTGGTGTCGGCGTTCTTGTCGGCTCTGCCGGATTTCTTTCAATATGCCCCTCGACAATCGCTTCCCTGAAAATATCCAACAACACCGAACGCAGCCCGGATGCCATGCTTTTCTTATCGCAGAGTATGTAACTTTCCAGAAAAGTAGATACGTCCTTCGTGCTGACCGCCGATAACGGCATACGTCCGAATTCATCACTGATAGTGGCGATCTGATTGCGCCTGACCTTCATCGTGTTGGGCTTCAATTCTCTTCGCTCAAGAATTACTTCGTAGCGCTCGAGCCACGCTTTCACCGTAAATGTGGGTGTTTCCTTTATGCGGTCCAGCAGCGCTGATGGAAGGTAATTCTGTTCGATGTAGTTATTGGCTTCGATGGCTTGAGAAATGGCGTCCTTTCTGTCGATCCGGCCAAGAGATAACTCTTGACCGGTAATCGGGTTTCGCCAGCTATAAAGCCTGTCTCTTTTACGATAGGTCAGGTTACGGGGCAGGTTAGCGTCGTAACGAACTGGCCTTTTCGCCATGAGTCAGTCTCTCCAGTAGAGTGCCGCCAGTTGGCAGCGCTAGGTGTTTTGCTTTGTGACGAAGGTTCTTTTTGCTCGGATCCACATAGATGGCGTCAGGCTGAACCTTATATTCTTTGCCGTGAAGCTCCGGGGCAGGGAAAATGCGCCCCTCCCGCGCCCAGCGGCGAAGTGTTGAAAGAGACGGAGGGGTTGAATAAGTTGAATTCGCCCATTCCAGCAGATTAAGAAGCTTGGCCATACTACCTCCGGCTTCCGGCAACTTATTATAGAGCTGCCGGAAAACTGTTAATGAAATATCGTTATCAACTCACCTGACCTGGCAGAGCGCGCAACCGGCGCATACCTGTCATTGCCGTGGCCACGTAGCTCGCCTTACGGTTAACTACCTCAACCCAGACCTTTACGCCTTCAACTCTCACCGTGTACGTCTCTTTCATCTTGCTGCGGCCATAGTCGCCGTAACGTTCTGCATGAGTGGCCAGTGCTATGTCGCATGCCTGACGCGCTAACGGGGATTGCTGATTGGCTCGGTTAATCAGTCGCATTACATCTCCTCAGTGGGAGGGCGAAGCCTCCCGCCTCCCTTAGGCCACGTATTCCGGTTTCATATCCGCCAGGATGATGCTGAACTGATCGTGCAGCTCGTCGCCCAGATGACGTTTCGCCGTTGCAAGAACTCGCTCAACTTCCCCAAACCGTTCAGCTGCATCCGGTTCCTCCGGAGACGGTAGGGAGTTGATCGCGGCTTCAACCTTGTTACGTGAATCAACCAAGTAATAGCGTTTCACTGCCTTATTCTTCAGCTCGGTGAACAGGGCAGATCCGAGCGTGGCCTTCGCGCTTTCGATATCAGCGCGCAGTGCTTTTGCGCTATCAACATCCTGAGCGGCATCGATGCGTTCGCGGAAATCATCAGCCAGTGAGTCGATATTTACCGATGATTCCTGTGCGCTTTGCGTGGTTGTGACGGTGTCACATGCGATTTCAGCAACGCTCGTTCGTTGGGCTGAGCCAGGGTTAATAACTTTTTCTTCTCGTTCTTCGACTTCATCGGCGCTGTAAACACCGAGAATCACATCAGGGCAGTACAAGCGAGCCCAGCGCTTTACCGCGAGATAAGCAAGCTGCTGACGCGGATCACTTGCCCATAGTGTCGAGTTACGAACCTGAGCCTGAGAGAGCATGAGTACCAGTTCGCGTGGTTCATCCTCGCCTTTCATAGTTGCCCACACCCGAATTCCTACACCGGCCTCATCTTTTAAATCCCAACCAGGCGCGATGTACTTATTGCCTTTAGAACTGGTTCTCTCTACAAATCGACCAATGATGTTTTCCCATGGGCCAAACCAATCGTAATGAAGGCGATCTTTTGTAGGCGACATGTTGGTAACAACCGCATTAACCAGTTGAGCTTCGTAACCCAATACTCCGCTATTACCGACGATGTGGGTCTTCTGAGCTACGGCAAACGGGTCCATACCCCATCGTGCGGCCTGCATGACCACAGCCATGCAGGCATCTGGTTTTCCGCGGAAGTGGTCAGGTACAAAAGCGCCACTATTTGCCATCACTGTCGACAAGGTGCGTAGGCGGTCGAAAAGTTCCCCATTAGTCAAAATTGAGATGTTATCGATCATTTGCGTCTTGTTTTCGTTGGTAGTAATTGCAGTAGACATGTTCTTTTCCCCTTATGCCTGAGTACGCAGCGCTTCAAGGCGGCGCAGGTCGAAGTCATTCAGTTCGTCGGTGTAATCAGCGGTGATCGGCGCTGGCCATTCGCCAGTGTCGAAGCCGGTAGCGATAGCGCGCATCGCCTTGCGGTACTCGAGCATGCCCAGTTCCAGCAGTTCGGCTGATGCCTCGATGATGGCGATCCAGTGGTAGTTCTCGTCTTTGTTGACGAAAATCCAGAAGAACTGGTCCAGCGCAGCTGTCTCGCAATACATTGCCGCGCTCAGGTGGTAGTCACGGTCGATGATTTCGCGGTGCAGTTTGGCGCGAAGACCTTCCTGCTTAACGTTCCACATGCTGATGGTTTTCAGGTCGGCACCGATGCGCACGCCGTCCAGGTCGATTTCCAGATCCGGGCGCACACGAACTTCGAGTCCGGTTTCGTCGTCAAATCCAAAGTAGCTCACCTCAACGGCGCGGCTCGGATGTGTCAGCAATTTGCCCGCGGTCGGGTGCTCGAGCAGGGCTTTCTGAATGCTCAGTGCAGTGCTCAGTTGCTGGCGGGTGACCAGCACTTTCCCATGCGGATTCTCGCGCCACGCATCCAACAGCTCGTCGGCGAAGACGGCGTTCGGGTTAACAGACTTTACGGCCTGAATCAGATCTGCTTTGGTACCGGACACTTTAAGCGGCGCCTGCTTCTGCACTTCCTGTGCAACAAGGTCAGGATTGATAATTGCCAACTGCTCGAGTAATGCATCGCGGCTACCGCTGGTTTTCACCTGTGCAGGCAGAGTGGCGTTGTATTCCTTGATGCAGGCTTTCATCGCCGCAGCGGTCTGTTTCTGATCCGCTTCGATACGCTGGTACTCTTCGGGCAGCGACATATAGCTCTGGCCGGTTTCCTCGGCTGAACCACCCAGCGGCACCTGTGCAGGCAAAGTGGCGTTGTATTCCTCTAACAAAGCTTTGATGTCGTCTGCACTCAGTTGCGCTGGCAGGCTGGCGTTGTACTCATCAATAAACGCGCGGATCGTTGCCGTGGTGGTAAATGCGCCTTCCGGAATTATGGGTTCAACGCTAAATTCTTCATCGAGCTGCTCTGGCTGCAACGCCAGTGCATGCACCAGGTTACCCATATCCAGTACAGAAGAGCGTTCTTTGATAATGGTTTTATCTACGTGGCGCGCATTGAAGTACATCAGCGAAACACGTGCGTCTTTCACCTGGGTAGAGCTGATACCGTTGGCCGCGTGATAAACCTCGTTCGGCAGACCTTCATAGCGGCCTGGCTCGAAGTAAGCAGGGTAAACAACAGCTGGTTCGTCAGATTGCGCTTCTGGCTCGGTTTGCGCCAAAACTGGTTCAGTCTGGTTTACAGAATCGCTATTTTGGGCGACAGAATCCGTATTCTGGTTTACATCGGCCTGCTGGCTGGTATGTGACTCTTCACCAGTTTCCAGACTGCTTTCGCCTGACTGCACTTCATCACCAGCCTGTTTTTCATCACTGACAGTTTCTTGAACCTGCACATCGCTGGTGGTCTCCGTAGCCTTTTTCGTGCCATGAGTTGCTGAGTTCTGAAGCAAAGCCGTAACGTCGAATATTCCGTTGCCGACATTTTTAACCAGTTCTGTTTCTGTAGAGTGCTGGCTTGTCTCAGTTTTTACCCATTTCGGATCGTCAGGGTCGCTGATACCTTCGACGAACTCTCCACGCTGAGCAGCAAGTTGCTTACCAATTTCTTCCTTAGATTGGGTTTCGGAGTGGCGAGCCGCGCGTGGATCTTCCTCCCATTCGCTATAGCCGTTCGACTTCTTACCGTTGGAATAGATGCCGTTCTCTGCCAGCCACTTACGCGCCTGATCTCGAAGTATTACAGGACCGATATTCAGGCAGTCAGTCCAGTCAATAGCGCGAGTGACGCCGAAAATGGAGAGGGCATCGTATTCAAGGATGTCGTTAATATGAGAAATGACTTTGATGACTTTTGCCTGCACATCATCCCGAGAATCGATGAGATTTTTCGCCGCTTTTAACTGTTCGATCGTGACTGAACCAGGTTCCGCGTCGGGATACATACGGGCAATACAGGATTCAACATTCAGGTTATAAACTGTTTGAGCAACGGCGCGTTTGTAGCGTTCTGCCGGAACTGGAGGCAACTCTTCTTTTTTCTCTTTTGTTTCCGGTGACACTACTTTGCTGATGCGGTTTCCGGTTGACCATTCTTTTACAAGCAGGCCACGTTCAATATGAGGGGTGTCGAACCATTTTCTAAAAAAGCGGATGACCAGCCCCAGTTCCGGCGTTTTACCATTATTAGGAAATGCCTTTTTGAGGTCATTCACCACTCTGTGTATATCGATTTCCTGTGCTTTCTTAAATGGTTCTACGTTTTCAGCAGCCAGCAGCAGGTTCTGGACGTACGCGTCATCGGTGTCCATCTCAAGGCGGACAATCTCGTTTTTCTGCACGGCATCTACGTGATAGAGATATTCACCATCACCGATGAACTGAGCCAGTACGCGCTGGCGGAATGGCAGGGTGGCAACGACGATTAGGTTCGGTTGCTCTGTCTGCTGAGATTGCTCTTCAGTACCGACTTCACCATCAACGACATTGTTATCTGTCTGGTGGTTTTCTTCCTGTGCCGCATCATCAGCTTTCAATTTCACATTCCAGGTGCGCTGGTCTTCGGCCAGTTCGTAACGATCACACCAGGTGAAATCAACTTCACCTTCTTTTGGCAGACCGTCAACAACCGGGAAATCAGTGCGAATTGGTTTGGTGTAGTCCTTACCACGGCCCGTTTCGATGCCAGCGTCTTCCAGAGCAACATCCAGCATCAGGTTGGCGCGAGCCTCAGTTTTTGCAGTGAACCAGACCACTGCATCTTGCTTTCCGGATTTCTGAGTGGCTTTAACCACATAAAAGAATTCCATGTGAGATCCTCTTTTTTGGGTGTTAGAATCCCCGGACCATTGATAGCGCCCATTGGGTGTGTTTTTGGTTTTGTATAAATTCCGGTGTAACTTTGGTCGGAAGCACCGGACGTACAGGCCCGCCTTGCGCGGGTTTTTACGTTAGGACTCGTGGGCCATCTGATCGTGCGAAGCGCAACGTTTGGAACAATACTCTTTCTCTTTGCGCGCCAGCTGTGAGCCGTTGCGATAGAGAAGTGTGCTTTTGATTACTTCTTCCGGTTTAACCGGCTTGCCGCAGTAACCGCATTTCTTGTCTACCATGACGACCTCCGCTAGTGGCTGAGTCCATGCCCCAGACCGTTCAGATAAACTTCAACCAGCAAATCCTTGGTGTAAGTCATCTCCACGCCGCGATGCAGATACAAACGTCCGCGAGCGTTAGCTGATGCTGTCCAGGTTGAGTCTTTGTGTTTGACGAGCATCCCCGGCTGAACTGCGCCGCGGTTTACTGTCTGTGTACCGTAGTGCTGATGAACCATGATGTTCTCCAGTTTTTCTGAGTGAACTTCGCTGGTGGCGCCGCGGCGCTGATCTTCACGGTTGAGCTTTTTCACACTGCAGTTCACCACCGCGAAGCTCACTTCTGTGCTTTGCCCTTGTCGCCAGGCTGGCGGAACGTTTCTTTACCTGACAACGATGCGCTTGTTGTCGATGGAGATAATACTGCAACATAAAGTTTCACGTGTAAAGTGAAAGAAAGAAAAACTTTCGTTTTGAGGTGAAAAAAAGCGCCTAGAGAGGCGCCATGTGGTGTGGTAAAGATCCCAAGCTATGGTTTAGAGCTGTTGATAATGTCGTAAACGTCGTTTTTTAGAAGCTCAATTTCATGAAGAACCGATTTGGTGTGAAGAATGAGTCGTAGCTTTTCAGCTTCAGGAAGCTGATTAAAGAGCGAAAGGAGTGCTTGTTCTTTATCATCAAGTTCAACTGCTGAAGGCCCAGATACATGAGTTGCCGCACTTTCTTGTTCTGAGTCCATAAAGAACCAGTGCTCAGGTTTCCCCGTTACAGCAGCAAGTCTCTTTAACCGCTCTCCACTGGCTACGTTCCTTCCCTTGGCCCAATTTTGAACAGCCGTATGCGAAAGCATGACTTTTTTAGCAAGGTCAGATTTCGACCAGCCATTTTCAGCCATAACTTGTTGAATTCTTCTAGCGAAGGTCGGGAAAGTGTTTTCGTTCATACGCACATTTTACAACCTAAGGTTTCACTCAGCACTAAAACAATATCTTTCGTTTGTTGAAACATAAACTTTCGTCGTGTATTCTTCGATTCATCATTGAAGGAGAGCACATGAACAAAGAAACCCAAGAAAAAATAAGTAAAGCGGCATCGCGAACTCGTATTGGCAAGCACTTCGGTATTAGCAGCCAAGCAGTCGGGAAATGGATCTATGCGAACGGGGTGCCACAAAAAAGGATTATCCCATTATGTCAGTTCCTCAACTGGCAGGTGACGCCACATGAAATTGATCCGAACGCATATCCAAATCCAACAGACGGTTTACCACGTTAGGAGGTTTCACTATGCAGACACTTACTTATCAGAATGATAGCGACATTCCTCGAGGGGGAATGATAAATCGCGCTCAAACATATAAGGGGCCGTGTCACGAAGATATTCGTGATGCCGTTCGCTCATGGGCGGGTGTAGATGGTCAGGATGTCGTTTCTGCTCTGATCATCGAAGAGTACCTGGCGCAAGGGGGGGACGAGATCACTTTCCCTGATGATCTCAGCCGACAGCGTCAGAAGCTTTTCCGCTTCCTGGATAACCATTTCAACAGTGAAAGATACCGCGATAACGTCCGCCTGCTGACTCCGGCAATCCTCGCGGTTCTGCCGATTGAGTTCCGCAACCGCCTGCTACCAGAAGACAACGTTATGGCCCGACTGGCAAGGCTGGAGAAAGAAACCAGCGAAGCGAAGATTGCCGTCGCAATGGATGCGCCACGTCATCAGAAGCTGAAAGAGTTGAGCGAGGGGATCGTGGAGATGTATCGCGTTGACCCTGGGTTAACCGGTCCGCTGATGGAAATGGTGCAGATGATGCTGGGGGCTATATGACCGGTTCAAAAATGGCGAAAGCCGCGGTGCGCGAACACCAACGGCTTTCAGGTGCAATTCGTTGCGTACTCATTGCGAGGTCATTATGACAAAGAGTTTTTCAAAATACCAGGTAAGGGAGGCATAGCTATGTCGAATGTCGCCTACGCCGATTTTGCGGCGCGTACCGCCGTCAGGAGCAACCGGATGGAGAACCAGAAGACCGGATTCATCCCGTTGTACCGGAGTGTACTGAAGAAGCCCTGGGCTAAAGATGTCTTCCTGCGCACGTTATGGGAGAACCTTCTGTTGGGCGCCGCCCGCCAGCCCTACACGGCAAACTTTAAAGGCCGGCAGTGGCCATTACAAACCGGACAACTGGTGACCACGTCGGCAGATCTCGGGCTGAAATTATGCGACCGAAATGGGGAGCCAACAAGCCGTCATGCAGTGGATCGAATGCTGTCTCTTTTCGTGAGAGAAGGGATGATTTCAACCGCTGGCGAGAAGAGAAAAGGCACTGTAATTACCATCACAAATTTTGCGCATTACGCTCAAAAAATGGACGATTTACCCGCGCATAACGCCGCGCATAACAGCGAGCATAGCCCCGCGCATAACGAACACAGCAATGGCGAGGCTTCGGGAGTGGATGCCGAGCATAACCCCGAGCATAAGGGCGCGCTTAAGCCCGAGAATCATGAACAAGAAGTAATATTAAATACTAACGTATTTAATGTACGTCAGAGAATTTCCAAAATTGTTCCTGATGCAGCTGTCCAGACTCCGAAAGGTGACAAGTGGGGGACATCTGACGATCTCCGTTGTGCAGAGTGGATGCTGGCGCTGCGCGACATCACCAAACCATCCCTGAAAAAACCGAATATAGCTGGCTGGGCGAATGATATACGCCTGATGCGCCAACTGGACGGACGCACCCACAAAGAGATTTGTGAGCTGTTCCGATGGGCCTGCAAAGACTCGTTCTGGTACAAAAATATTCTCTCCCCCGCAAAGCTCCGCGCCAAGTGGGACACGTTAACCCTTCACAGCGAAGACACTACCCGTAAGCCACGCACAGATGTCAGCGCAAACAAATCCGAAACTGGCCCGCACTGGAACAGTCCTGAAGCATGGGAGAAATTTTTATGACCCCGGATCTTTATCGTGCAATTCAGAATCGCGACAGCGAAATGCTATCACGCATGGCTGGAGATTCTTACGACGGACGCAAGGTTGTTAACGCTGACGCTGAAAAGCTGGTGGATATGCTTTTTGAAAACCTCATGCAGGTATTCCCGGCATCCACTCAGACGAACCTACGTACTGATGCTGATATCCGCGTTGCAAAGCAGCAATGGATCGCGGCTTTTGCTGAGTCAGGCATTACCTCCCGGGAGCAACTTTCCGCCGGGATGCAGAAAGCCCGATCCAGCCAGTCACCGTTCTGGCCGTCGCCGGGTCAGTTTATTTCGTGGTGCCGTGAGGGGAGTGGTGCGCTGGGGGTCAGTGTGGACGACATCATGAGCGAATACTGGCGCTGGCGGAAACTTGTTTTTCGCTACCCGACCAGTGAGCAGTTCCCATGGAAGGATAAAAACCCGCTGTATTACCACGTCTGCCTGGAGCTTCGCCGTCGTGGAACAGAGGGACAGTTCAGTGAGAAGGAACTTGTCCGAGCCGCTGGTGACATCCTGCATGACTGGGAAAAGCGAGCACTGTCCGGTAAGCCGGTACCGCCAATCCGTCGCGCACTTGCAGCGCCGAAAGCAGCTACTGGCCCAACGCCTGCAGAAATGCTGATGGCTCAGTACAAACAACGCAAAAACGCCGGTCTGGTCTAATGGGGGAAATCACTATGGCAAGCAAATCACTGTGGGCGATCGTCGATTTCCTTCGGGTTAACCACTGCATCACGCCGCGCCAGGTTCAGAACCTGCTGGGGTGCGACTGCAAGAAAGCACACAACCTGCTGCTTCACCTGGTACGTAGGGCGGTAGTAATCCGCACTGGCGAGCCGCATCGCCCGGTCTATTCACTTCAGCCAGGTGGGGAGCTGAACATAAAGCAGCTCAAATCGAACATGAGCAAAAACATGGTCACATCAGTTTGCCGCACAAGTCCGGCTATGCAGCGTGTACTGGCGTTTTACGGGAGAGCATCAGCATGAAACCAACATACGAAGAACTTGAACAGCAGGTGCTCGAACAGGCGGTACAGCTCGCTAACGCCGAGAGCAAGTGCAGGGCGCTGGCTGCGGAGAGTGCGGAGCTCAAAAGCTTCATCGTTAGCGACTGCCATGTCACTCATTTTGAGCAGGGAAATTTCTACGACGAGGAGGTTGTATTTGCGTCTTTACTATCACCCATCACATAATTAAGCAAGCACTAAAGTTGATTCTGTATCGTTAATTATGGGCTGGATTTAGATTATGAAGGGGTTATATTACAAAATATGGATTGAGGAGTCTAAGATATTTTATAAAGTATCTATTTTAGTCCAAAGGCTAAAATAAATCCACCCGAAAATTAAATTGTTTATGATTCAAATTGCTATGCCTATTGATATTGTTAGTGAACTAACTTTTCTGCTGGAAGTATAAGATAATTCTTATTTGCTCTTTGTAATATTTTGCAACAAAATATAGGCATATTCATGGTTAACCAAAAAACGGAAAAACCTTAAAATTGTTATGTACTATAGAACATACATGCGCTCACTATCTAAACCTAACGAAAAGACTAGTAAGTCTTTGTTTTGGATGCCTAAAAACCTGCATGGCTGCAACGTAACTAGTGAAGTTTAGACTGGCGAGGATTTGCCAGTCATGTTTTACGGGTTAGGTTTAATACTCAGCTATCAGAAAATCTGGAATAAAATAAATGAATCGTATTTACAACGTTGTTTGGAACCATTCCCTTATGGTATGGACTGTCGTATCGGAATTGGGCAGAGGAAGGACGAAATGCTCATCTCCAAAAACGGTCTCAATATCTAGGATAAATGCGAGCCTGGTTGTCTCAGCAATGATTGTAGTGAGCGGTAATGCGCATGCATATGATGTTAATGGATATACTGATTTTAATACATCGACCTCTATTTCTGACGGCCTACAGTGGAACGGTACTGCAACAGTACAGGTAGATCAGGGGGCTGATGTTACTGTTTCAAATGCATCAGGTAGCTCAGCATTGAATATGAACCCTGCCGCTGGGGGTTATACTTCTCTATGGATGAATGGTGGTACGCTAACCGCTAGCGATAACGGCAGTCTATTGATGGGCACCAACAGCATGTTGCAAATAGGGGGAGCTCAGATAGGTGGGTTGACCTCAGAACAGTCTGGCGGTTCTGCAGGAACGCTGTCTGTTGGTGAGTTAAAAACGGTATCAGGGGCAACGAATGCGACATTATGGATGTTCGGTTCTGCCTCATCGACAGCGAAATTATATGCAGACAGCATTGATCTGGAAGCTGACAAGAATGATTTGTTTATTTCTAACCCTAGCAGCTCGGAGTTGGGGGCAGAGATCAACGTAGTCAACGATATGACAGTAATTAATAAGGTTGGAGGAAGCTTCCTGTTAGTTGGCAATTCCCAGCTAAATGTTGGTGGGAATCTGTATCTTGATACAACCAATGGTTCATTTCTCGCGACTAATAATAGTAACAGCAGTGGCATCAACGTTGGCGGTGATCTTACATTGACAAACAATACTCAGCTATCTTCTGATATAAATTCGGTAAGTACAGAGGCTGGGATATATTCTACTGTTGTAAACGTTGATGGTGATATCAATGTCATAGGGAAAAATGTCGGCGGTACTGGGCTGCAGATTATTAATGGTACTGGTACAGGCATAACCACTCTTGGCGACTTTAATATATCGTCAACAGTGAGTGGAAACACAACCGATGTGATTTTTGGTCATGCTGCCAAAGTGACAAGTTACCAGGATATTACACTTAACAGCGTAGCTGGTGGAGCAACAAATCTTTACATTGGCGATTCCAAGTATGGTGCCCCTACCGATATTTCAGCTAAGAGCATTGATATGACAGGTGCAGGGGACAATAAGGTCATATTTAACAATAATATAAATAATCCGACCGGCAGCGGCTATTTATTTGATGTTGCAATTAACGGTAATGGTTCCGTTGAGCAGCAATCTGGCCACACGACTCTTAGTGCGGCTTCCAATTTCACTGAGGGCACAGTCATCAGCGGCGGTTTGCTTTCCATTGCTAACAACCAAGCTCTGGGTAGTGCGGGCGTCGCTATTAACACTGCAAACAACGATAATACCAAAGGACTCGATATTGCCTATACAGACGGGTCGTCGTTTGGAAATCAACTATCAGGTTCAGGATATACAACAGTCTCTGGGAAAGCGCGCATCGTTGGCTCTAACCAGGCCTATACAGGTAGCTGGAATATCACTGGGACTGCGATAACAGATGAAGGTGTGTCTTCAACCGTCAATAATTTTGGTACTGGCGAAATCCAAATTGCTAGTAGTGGTACCCTGATAGCGCAAACCGCAGGCGCGTTTGATTTCATCAATAAGTTGGTCGGGGATGGCACTCTCATTGCAGACAATAACAATGCCGAGTTTAAATTTACCGCGGGTACTAGTGATCAATTTGCCGGGGATGTTGTTTTAAAAAATAACACTTTTGATCTGGAGAATACTAATACAACAGCACTTACTAATGCTACGTTGCATATTGGTACTGGAAACGCAACTACGGTAGGAACTGGCGCACAGAATATCGGTGGTCTTACCTTTAACGGTGGAAAACTCATTTTTGGTGATGTTAACCCTGGTGATACCACCAGCGATAGGTACATTGAAACCAGCAAAGAACTTAATTTAACTGGTAACGGTCAGATCCAAATCACTGACGGCGGACCCTTTGAAAATATGCCACAAACGCCGAACACTACTTTACCGTTGTTACAACAGGATAGTGCTGGCGTAATGGTTAAATTAGCTGGATCCAATGGTACGGTAACGGGCGACGGCGGTAATCTTTCCTTCATAGACCAGAACGGTGATGTTATTTCTCAGCCGGTGACTTCCGATATCACTCAAAATGGAGAAACGGTTGCGAAAGGTACTTATGATTACCGCCTCACCAGTGGTGATAATGCAGATGGCCTCTACGTAAACTATGGATTAACTGAGGTTGAATTGCTGGCACAGGCTAGTAATGCTTTGACGCTGAATGCTGAAGGTAATACCGGAAATGCTGCAGACCTAAGTGCCAAAATCACAGGAACCGGAGATTTGCGCATTGATACTGATACCGATGTTAGCTTATCCAACAGTGATAACAGCTACAGTGGTCTTACTGATGTGGTCGCCGGCACACTGAAAATGGGCAATAACAACGTTCTGGGTCAGACCCGGTTACTGAATATTCGTAGCGGCAGCCAATTTGATATGAACGGCTACGCTCAGACATTAAAAAATATCCAGACTGAAGCTGGGAGTGTTCTCGACTTTAA
This sequence comes from Citrobacter sp. 506, assembly GCF_050434985.1. Taxonomy (NCBI): domain Bacteria; kingdom Pseudomonadati; phylum Pseudomonadota; class Gammaproteobacteria; order Enterobacterales; family Enterobacteriaceae; genus Citrobacter; species Citrobacter sp. 506. The sequence continues at coordinate 946,820 of NZ_JBNDJN010000001.1, read as the reverse complement.
CCAAGGCAGTTTGACCGTCAGCAACGGTACGATTGCTGGTGATATGATCGGTGCTGGTGACCTTACAGTAACGGGAGGTGCAGTTACTGTTAGTGGTAGCGGTTCAGGAATGACTGCGAAAACAACCATCGATTCTGATGGCATAATCCGTATGTTATCTGCCGATGCACTTGGTAGTGGTGATGTGGATAATCAGGGGTTACTTGCACTTGGGGAAAGCACAAGTAGTTCCGCGCCCATCGACTACAAAATCGGCTCATTGAGCAATAGTGGTACGGTCAGTATTGGCCATAACGATGCTACGGGTAATGCAGTAGCGGGTACTACACTTACTGTCAACGGCAATTACACGGGAAATAATGGTCACCTGCAATTTAATACCGTACTGGGAAATGATAATTCAGTCACCGATAAATTGGTGATCACTGGCGATACGTCAGGTGATACTTCCGTTAGCGTGACGAATGCCGGGGGCAATGGGGACTACACTCTCAATGGTATTGAAATTATCAGCGTTGGTGGTAAATCTGACGGCACCTTCTCTCAGGCAGGCCGAATTGTTGCAGGGGCTTACGACTACTCTCTGGTTCGTGGCTCCGACGCCAACAGTGGCAACTGGTATTTAACTAACACTATGCCGCCAGTTGATCCTGTAGACCCACCAGTTGACCCATCTACACCTGTCAACCGCCCGGAAGCAGGCAGCTACCTTGCAAATATTGCGGCTGCGAACACGTTATTCAACACCCGTCTGCACGACCGTCTGGGGGAAACGCAGTACGTTGATGCTCTGACTGGTGAGAAGAAAGTTACCAGTCTGTGGCTACGCCAGGTCGGTAGCCATAATAACTGGCGTGATGGCAGTGGTCAGTTGAAAACACAGAGCAACAGTTATGTCGCACAGTTGGGTGGCGATATTGTGCAGTGGTCAACTGATGGCCTGAACAGAGGCCACCTGGGTCTGATGGCGGGTTACGGTAATAACCACAGTTCTACCCGCTCTTCAGTCACGGGTTATGATTCAAAAGGTTCGATAAACGGTTACAGTGTTGGCGCTTACGGCACCTGGTTTGCCAGCGATGCGGATAAAGCAGGGTTGTATGTGGACAGCTGGCTCCAATACAGCTGGTTCAACAACCAGGTTAACGGGCAGCAACTGGCCAGCGAATCCTACAAGTCTAAAGGCTTTACGGCCTCGCTGGAGACGGGTTACACCCAGAAATTGGGCGAGTTTGCTGGCAGCAAAGGGACGCTTAATGAATGGTTTATCCAGCCACAAGCCCAGGCCACCTGGATGGGTGTGAAAGCAGATGACCACCGTGAAGCCAATGGAACCCGCGTTAACAGCGGTGGTGACGGTAACGTACAAACCCGTCTGGGCCTTCGTACGTACCTGAAGAGCCATCATGCAATGGATGACAACAAAGACCGTACTTTCGAGCCGTTCATTGAAGCCAACTGGTTGCATAATACGCGCAGTTATAACGTGAACATGGATAATGTCCACATCAACCAGGCTGGCGCCCGTAACATTGGCGAAGTCAAAGTGGGTGTTGAAGGGCAGATTAACTCTCGTGTGAATCTATGGGGGAATATCGGTACTCAGGTAGGTGATAAAGGGTACAGTGATTCTAGCGCTATGGTGGGTATCAAATATAACTTCTGATGCTATAGAGACGGGGGGATACTCTCCGGTCTCTATCTTCCATAATCATTTCAATTCAGCTAATCATTCAAACCCGCTACGGCGGGTTTTCTTTTTTTACTCCTGACAAAAAATTAACAATTTGTGCTCTTAAAACGTTGATCATTTCCTCTCATAGATATACTGTATAAAAACACAGTGCATGCAATGGAGGCCATTATGAAAGTTGAATTAACCATTGATCGTATGAAAGAACTTCCTAAAGGCGCGGTTCCTGCACTGGAGAAAGAATTGCTTAAGCGCCTGAATGATCACTATGACAATTGCAGGCTCACAATCCGCCGTGCCGGTTCAGATGGGTTAAGTGTTTTTGGCGGTGACAAGGACGACAAAAAGAAAATTGAATCAATCCTCCAGGATACCTGGGAAAGCGCTGACGACTGGTTTTATTAGAATTGCGCTTAAGGCTGGCGCGCATTTATCAGAATACCAAAATGTGTATCCCTTTGATGCTGCTGCCGACATTCTTTAATCGCGTCTGTATGTCGCTCAGGGGGATTAAGTGGCAGATGTAGCCCAATCAGGTCTTGCTGATAATTTACGGGTGATCATAACCGATGGGAAAGGTCGGGAGCTTTTGTCTTTCGGACTTGCAGCGGATGAACGCTACATCCTTTCAGCCAAGGCCGGTTCTGTAACTAACAGAAAATTATCCAGAGATGAATTGTACTGGTCCAAAGAAACCATCATGGAAGTTGTAAGGGAGATGACTTCTAAAAATTGACTTAATGCTACGTACCCAATCATAATTCTGTCACTGGCCTGAACAACCAGTAACCTGACAATTATGCGCCACGGGGAATACCATGGCGCACGAACTACAACTCATCAAGCAGTCCTCAGGAATCCTGATCCCCGCGACGCCGGAGACCAGTGATATTTTGCAATCAAAAATCAAACTCGGTGCTGTGCTGGTGGCCGAGTTCCGGCAGGCACGCAACCCGGCCTTTCACCGTCGTTTCTTCGCATTACTCAATCTCGGTTTCGAATACTGGGAACCTACTGGCGGGGCAATATCTTCCAACGAGCGTAAATTGGTGACCGGGTACGCCAAATACCTTGCCTCATTCGGAGGAAGCGAAACTGCTCTTTTTGATGCTGCCGAGCAGTATCTTGAGCAGGTAGCCAGTCGCCGAATTACCAATGGGATCAGCCTGTGTAAATCCTTTGACGCGTACCGTGCCTGGGTAATTGTCGAGGCCGGCCACTACGACGCCATTCAACTACCTGACGGAACTCTTCGTAAACACCCCCGCAGCATAGCTTTCGCCAACATGGACGAAACCGAGTTCCAGCAACTTTACAAAGCCGCGCTCGATGTTCTGTGGCGCTGGGTATTGTCCCGGGCATTCAAGACTCAGCGAGAAGCGGAAAACGCCGCATCGCAGCTAATGAGCTTTGCGGGGTGATGGCGATGAAATTTTCCTGGTTCCACCATCACGAATGCACAACCGAACAGGCCGAAGAACTGGTGGCCAGTTACCGCCGTCGTGGCGCCACGGTAGAACGCAGCCTTAATCGTGACAACATCACCTGGACTGTCAGCGCAAAATTACCTGAATGCGAGCATCCGGCGCGTACACCAAGAACCTTTCGACAAAAGGTCTGGGGGTGATTATGGCTAAGTTACCGCGCCGGAAGTGCGCCAACAAAGAATGCCGCCAGTGGTTCCATCCGGTGCGAGACACGCAGACCGTCTGCGGTTATGAGTGCGCCAGCGCCGTCGGGAAAGAGCAGACCAGAAAAGCCCGGGAGGCTGCACAACGCAAAGAGTCTGCCAGACAGCGTGCCGCTGAGAAGAAAGAGCGAGCCGCCTGGCGTCAGCGTAAAGCAGCGGTTAAGCCGCTTAAGCACTGGGAGGATTTAACCCAGCGCGTCGTTAATGACTACATCCGAGAACGTGACCATGACCTGCCGTGTATCAGCTGCGGAACGTTCGACACTGTCCAGTGGGAAGCCGGGCATTACCGATCGCGAGGTAAGGCATCACACCTGCGCTACCATGAAGACAATATCAATAAACAATGTCACCACTGCAATGTGCAACTGTCGGGAAATCAGCAGCAGTACCGCCTTGGCCTTATCGAGAAAATTGGGCCTGAGCGCGTTGAGGCTCTCGAAAACAACAACACCCCGTACCGATACACCATGGAAGAACTCGAAGCCATCAGAAAGCATTACAGCGAGCTGAGGCGTCAACTCGTCAAAACAAGGGAGGCCGCATGACATTCGAATCCTATTTTGCAGATCACCTCCGTGTTCGTTGGCAGCGATTGCGCTTATACCATTTTCCCGGCTCTGTACTGACGGACTACCGGATACTGAAAAATTACCTGAAAACTTATGCTGGAGAAACACGATGAACCTCGAATCAATCGCAAAATACTTTGCACCGAAATCCCCGATGTTCAGTGATTCCTCACGGGCAACAGCTACAGATAATCTCACTGGTACTGATGTGATGGCTGCTCTTGGCCTCGTTAATGCTAAGTGCAGATTTGGTTTCGATCTTTACCTGGCAAAAATTGGCATCAGCAGCCCGGATCGGGCAATGGAGGCTCTATATGGTTCAGCCGTTGAGATATCACGACATTTCAGACCAGTTACTGAACTCGATGAAGGGTTACGCCAACGAGTTCTCGAAATACTATGCGCTTTTGCTTATCAGGATTACGCCCGTAGTGCGGCAAGCGTTCGCAGATGCGACTGTTGCGATGGGGACGGCTTTACCGAGGCGGATATTTTTACAAATAAAATTCAGTACCCGGATGGGAAACCGCCTAAATGGGCAAAAATCACGAAGGGGGTTTGCCCTTCCTATTGGGAAGAATGGAAATCTGTTCGGGAAACAGCACGCGTTTTATGTTCGGCCTGTAACGGCAAAGGTGTTATCAGCAATGCGTGTCGCTGCCATGGGAAAGGGAAGGTACTGGACAAGAAGGAAACGGAGTTGCAGGGCGTGCCGGTTATGAAGGTGTGCGACCGCTGCAGCGGAAGAGGTTACGCCCGGCTGAAGTTCGCCAGTGTCCTGGAAGGTGTCCGCACTGTATGGGATGTGAAGAAAACCACGGCATATGATCACATACAGCCGTTTTTTGAATTGCTAGTGGAAGAGTGTCACAGACAGGAGGGATATGCAGACAGTGCATTGAAATCTGTTACTCGGTAGTTATTTTTTCCACAAAATGTAATTTTTGGAGAAAAAAGATATTGTAGTTTACGGAATTTTCGTCTAGTATCAGCTCTAACGCTGGGAATCCGTTCAATCGTTTCGACCAGCAAGAAGTCATCCAAGCCCTGTGGTTAATTCCGCGGGGCTTTTGCGTTCCTGGAGGGTAAGAAAATGCATCAGTAAACGGATAGACCGCAGTCGAAGGCAATGCAGCAGTCATGATGCTGCCCCGAGTCTCCGCATAGAGAGCCAGCTTTGCATCTGGTGAGGGTAAATAAGAAAAGAAGCACCGGCGTCGCCGCGTGACAGCCAATCACGCACTGGTTAGAGCTAACTGGGAGCAGAGACGAACCGGGGTGACGAACTCAAGGGCATGGGCGCAGCCACTGCGAGAGTGTGGTAGGCAACAGAATAGTAATTCACAGGCCCCTTATGTAAATGCTATAAAAGCGGACTATTGAAAAGGAGAGTTCGCTATGTCAAAAACCTTTGAGCAAATGAAACTTAATTTTATTTATTTGCACGAATTATGGTTGTTAACTCATTCGATAAAAACACGCTGTGAAGAGCTTTTTCATAAGACACCACTTCCTGATGCTGGTTACTACTTTAAAATTGATTACAATATTCATCTATTAATAAATAATATTCTTTCAGATGCGGCTAACGTCAAAAAACTAATCGCAGTTCCTAAAAATAAGACTAGGGAAGAATCCCCTGAACAATTCAGGTTGCATATTGAGCGAAGTAATTACCTTCAAGAAAAAATAAAAGACATTGAAGTTAAGGAAATTAATTCCGTGAAGGTGAGGAATACCTTGCAACACTTCGATGAGTATTTAGATCAACTAAACATAGAAGTTACAGCAGGGAAGATGAAAGGTCATGGTATTGCAGTTTATAATTTTGTGATTTCCCACCGGAAGGCAATCAACCCTAGGCCATATCCGATAAGGTTATATGTTTGTGAGGAAAAAACATACTATAATATGAAAGCCTCAATTAACTTAGAGAAAGTTTACAATGAGGCTTTTCAGATTAATGAGGTAATACGTAAAGAAATAAATAAAGAACCTGGTGCAGAACCTGGTAGCTTTATGGTTCCTTTAAATTTTTAAGGTTTACAATTCTATTAACTGCTCCGTAATAGCGGGGCTTTTCTATTTCAGGCTCACGGGAATCATCCGCTACGTGCTTTGTTGATAAATCCAGCCCGTGAAGCCTGACCCTCTACACACGGAATAACTATGTCTGAGCCAATCACAATTGCCAGTGGGGTGACCTCCGCTACGGTAGGGATCACTTTCGCCACTATGTTCCCGGAGGCGACGCCTGGCGTAATGTTATGTGCGCTTGCCGGGGCGGCAATGTATGTGCTGACCTCAGAGCCTCATCAACTCTGGAAGCAGATGCTCTTCGCGGTCATCTCGTTTATGGGCGGCGTGTTCTTCTCTGTTCCCATGGCCAAGATACTCGCCGGGGTAATCAACACAGCTCTCGGGCTGTTGCAGCCGCCGGTAAGTATCGAAGTTTCACCGAATGTTGGTGCGCTGGTATCCGCTTCCATTTCCGTCGCAGTCCTGCTTCGAATCGTCGCTAAGTCACGGCGCGGAAAGATGCCCGGACTGGAGGAGGAAGGGAAATGACATGGCATTCCGTCATCCTGGACGCAAACGCGATCATCTGTATGGCGATCGTGATGCGTCTGATGTTCTTCAGTAAAGCCGGGAAGACACATCGACCCGGTTACGCGTGGATGGCTTACCTGCTGATACTGGCAGCTGGCTTCACCGCTTTCCGTATTCTTCTCGGTCATTACAGCAACGTTGACCCGGGTGAGTTATTCCTCAATCTGGCAATCTGTATTGCTGTGTGGCGAGCCAAAGGCAATCTGGCGAAAGTCGTAAGGGCTGAATGATGACCAAAGACGATATCTTCAACAGCATCCTCGGCAAAGAGGGCGGCTACGTTAACCACCCGAACGACAAAGGCGGGCCGACGAACTGGGGAATTACCCAGGCAACGGCGCGCGCCCACGGTTATTCCGGCTATATGCGCAACCTGACACGCCAGCAAGCACTCGAAATACTTGAGGCTGATTACTGGTATGGTCCACGCTTCGACCAGGTGGAAGCTGTGTCGCCGACCATTGCCGCCGAACTCTGCGACACTGGCGTGAACATGGGGCCATCAGTGCAGGTGAAGTGGTTCCAGCGTTGGCTGAATGTCTTCAACGACCAGCAGAAGCTTTACCCAGACTTAATCGCCGACGGCCAGATTGGCCCTCGTAGCATCGGCGCCCTGAAATCGTTCCTGGCTAAACGCGGGAGCGAAGGGGAATCAGTATTGCTCCGTGCACTGAATTGCAGCCAAGGGCAGCGCTATCTCGAGCTGGCAGAGCAGCGCCCGGCTAACGAGTCATTCGTGTATGGCTGGGTACGGGAGCGTGTGAGCCTATGACGAAACTGAAAGCCATTCTGGCGGCAATCGGATTGATCGTAATGCTTGTGCTGGGTGCGTTTGGCCTGGGCAGCATGCGTGGACGCGAAAAAGCCGAAGCCAAATCAGATAAACAGCGCACCGACGATAATGCCGCAGCCACCAAGGCAGCCGTAGAACGCCGCGTCGAAGTAACCAAAGAGGCCAGCAATGTACAGCAGACTGTTAGCCATATGCCTGATGACGATGTTGATCGCGAGCTGCGGGAATCGTGGAAGCGTCCCGGTTGTCGTTGATACTGCTTGCGACTGGGTTAAGCCCATCTACCTGACCGACCATGACATTGACGTTATGGACAAGCAGACCAAACGTGATGTGCTGGCGTACAACAAAGCATGGCAGTCAAATTGCGAATGATTTTCAAAGCTTATTCAGTTTAACGGTTTTATGTTGCCCGCAGAGCACATATTTGCATGCTAACAAAGAGGTTAGATTTGCATCGAAAATACATTTTATGATGAAAGTCTAACTAACAGCTCCGATTAAGCTAATAACAATCGGTTTTATAACAGGCCAGATAGTGACTGCGTTCGAACATAGGCTTGAAATTGTTAATAACTTATCAAGAGCTTCGGAGTCTCTGCTATTGGGTAATTCATTGACCGCCGAAAGAACCTTATCTTTGTTTTCAGTTCCAATTTCTCGCTCAAGTGTGGCAGCGTTGTCTAAAAGAATGCTCCTGATTTTGTCGATATGAGAAAGCGCTTCAGATGATAATATTTTGTTGCGTTTGACTGATGCAGTTATTGCTTCCTCTATGTGTATACCCCTCTCGCAACCGTAAATATCATTGTCTTCTACAATCGCAGAGCGGGCACGTCCGATATATATAGCAGGCTTCTGTTCCATATCTGTTCCTTTAAATCAAGTTGTTGATTTCTAATATAGCACGAACCTTTGTAAGAGGAAGGTACCTATGGCATCGAAAAAGCTCCCTGCAGAGCAGCAGCTTGTTTTCGATGTGCTGGCTCCACTTCAACAGAAATTATGTCTCTCCATCATCAAAGGCAAGAACCAGACCGACGCATAACAAAGCGTGGTAGGCCAATTGTGATGGTCAGCATAAAGTCGGGGTATCCAAATGAATAGCCACGTTTGAAGCAAAGATTGCCATCACAAAGGCCACTTTCGAGTGGTATTTTTAATGGCTTTAACCATAGGACATAATCATGGCAAAACCGGACTGGGGAGCGCTGCAAGACCAGTTCCTCGCCGAGCATGCTAAAACGGGTATATCACCGAAGGAATGGTGCGAAGCGCAGGGACTGAATTACACATCTGCACGGCGCTACATCAAAAAGCCAACTGCGCAAAAAATTGCGCAGAAGAAAGTGCGCACTGCGCAGAAAGATAAAAGCGCAAATGAGCTGGTAGATGATGATGGACTTACTGCTCAGCAGCGCTTATTTGTCGCGGAGTACCTTAAGGACAACAACGCCACCGCTGCCGCTGCACGTGCTGGTTATAGTGACCCAAACTACGGTCGTCAACTCATATCGAATCCTAACGTTGCTCAGGCCATTGCGCAGCAGCAGAAAGCCTCTATTGCGCGCACGCTTGGCAGTGCCGATGAGGTCCTCGCGCAGATGTGGCAGCTAGCCACCTTCGATGCAAACCAGCTTTCGCAGTATCGCCGTGGTGCGTGTCGTTACTGCTGGGGCTTCGGTTATCAATATCAGTGGCGTGATGCCGTGGAGTTCGATGAGGAAACGGCAAAAGTCGAGGGAAGGGAAGGTGCCAGGCTGCCGCAGGATACTGGCGGCTATGGTTACGACCACAACCGAGAACCAAACCCTGAATGCCCACGCTGCAATGGTGACGGCATCGGTCAGCCGTTCTTCGCTGATACGCGCAAACTGGCGCCGGATGCTGCACTTGCCTATTCCGGTGTGAAGCTTGGCAAAAATGGCGTTGAGATAACCGCTATCAGCCGCGAGCGAATGTTCGAAGCCGTAATGAAGCGGCTTGGCCTGGCGGATAGCGAGTTCGCTAAGCGTCTCCAGCAAATCGAAATCGACCGCCGGCAGTTGGAGGTGGAAAAACTCCGCAAAGAGCTGGCCGGTGATGGTGATGATGACGAACCAACGCCAGTGCAGATTCAAATCAACGTAGTGGATGCGAGGGCGGAAGATGGGGATCAGCCCGACACTTAACATCCCACAGGCGCGTTTCCTCGCGATGGATCACAAGTTTAAAGCCTACGTTGCCGGGTTCGGGTCCGGTAAGACGTGGGTGGGTTGTGGTGGCATCTGTAAGGGCATGTGGGAGCACCCGAAAATCAACCAGGGCTACTTCGCGCCAACTTACCCGCAGATCCGTGACATCTTCTATCCGACGATCGAAGAGGTGGCCTTTGACTGGGGCCTGAGCGTCAAAATCAACGAGGGTAACAAAGAGGTTCACTTCTACGAGGGACGAAGGTTCCGCGGGACCACAATCTGCCGCTCGATGGAAAAGCCCGGCTCGATAGTTGGTTTCAAAATCGGTAACGCGATGGTGGATGAGCTGGATGTCATGGCGGCTGCCAAAGCGCAGCAGGCTTGGCGAAAAATCATAGCCCGTATGCGTTACAAAGTTGATGGGCTGCGTAACGGCATCGATGTAACGACAACGCCGGAAGGCTTCAAGTTCGTTTACCAGCAGTTCGTGAAGGCGGTACGTGAAAAGCCAGAGCTTGCGTCCCTGTATGGTCTGATACAGGCCAGCACGTTCGATAACGCGAAGAACCTGCCCGCGGATTACATCCCTTCGCTGATGAATTCCTACCCACCGGAGTTGATTAAGGCGTATCTGAGGGGGCGCTTCACCAACCTGACCAGCGGCACCATCTATCACCAGTTCGATCGACGCCTGAATAACTGCACCGATGAAGAACAGGCTGGCGAACCGCTCTATATCGGCATGGACTTTAACGTTGGAAAGATGGCGGCTATCGTCCACGTTCTTCGGGATGGCGAGCCGCGCGCGGTACGAGAATTGATAAAAGTTTATGACACCCCGGCGATGATTAAACGCATTCAGGAAGAGTTCTGGCGCTATGAGGGTGGGCGTTATGTCTCCTCTCGTCAGATTTACATCTACCCGGATGCCTCCGGTGATTCGCGCAAATCGAACAATGCCAGTGCAACGGATATTGCGCAGCTCAAACAGGCCGGATTTAGCGTGGTGGTGAATGCCGCAAACCCGCCAGTGAAGGATCGCATCAACTCAGTAAACGCCATGTTCTGCAACGGGAACGGCGAGCGCCGCTACAAAGTCAACGTGACCCGCTGCCCGGTCTATACCGAGAGTCTGGAACAACAGGTGTGGGCGGCGAACGGCGAGCCGGATAAATCAGCTGACAACGATCACCCCAATGATGCTGGTGGTTATTACATCGTGAAACAATTCCCGATCATCAAACCCACTGGCAAAGTCACCAAACTACGGATGTAAAACCATGCCTGATATTTCAACACCCAATCTGGACTATGGGAACATGGTGCAGGCGTGGGACATTAATGATGCCCTGATGGGCGGCACGCTGTACATGCGCCAGTTGGGTGAGGAATATCTTCCTCGCTGGCCGAAAGAAGACAAAGAGGACTACAAAAAGCGCTTGGCTGTGGCCACGTTACTCCCTGCGTATGAAGAGACGATCAACCAGAATGTTGGGCGAGTATTTGCTGAGCCCATCCAACTGGGCGAGAACGTCCCAGATCAGCTGCGCGAGTTCGCGAAGAACGTGGATCTTGAAGGTAGTCGCCTCGATGTATGGGCACAGGCATTCTTCAGCCTGGCGATGCAGTACGGTCTTTCGCATGCGCTGGTGGATTATCCCCGAATAGATGCCGAACAGGTGAAGACTAAGGCTGACGAGAAAGCTACTGGCGCGCGGCCATACGTCACGATGCTTAATCCCCGACAGGTAATTGGCTGGAAGTCGACGATGGTCGGCGGCAAGGTCGTATTGACCGAGCTGCGCATCAAAGAAGTGGTGGTCGAGGACGGAGACGACTTCGGGCAGACCAAGGTTGAGCAGATTCGACTGCTGACACCTGGACAGGTGCAGATTTACCGCAAGGCGACCGGTGACAATGCCCAGGCCAACTGGATACTACACGAAGAGTGGCAAACATCCCGCAAGGACATAACCTTGGTCACCCTCTACACCAAGCGCACCGGGTTCATGTGTGGTTCGCCACCGCTGCTGAATATGGCGCTGCTGAACGTGAAGCACTGGCAGAGCCAGAGCGAGCAGGACAACATCCTGCACGTAGCGCGCGTCCCACTGCTCACGGTATTCGGGCTGGAGGAGGGGCAGGAACTGGTTATTGGCTCATCCTCTGCGACTCAGTTCTCCGATCGACAGAAACAGGGACTTGAATATGTCGAACACACTGGAACTTCAATCAGTGCCGGTAAAGAGTCTCTAACCGACCTGGTGGAGCAGATGCGCCAGGCTGGCGCGAAGCTGCTGCGCACCGACAATACCTCCACGAAGTCCGTAGACCAGACCTCTGAAGAAAAAATGCAGGAACAGTCCCCGCTCTACACTATGGCGACCAGCCTGGAAGATGCGATCGATACCCGATTGCTGATTCATCCGTCCTGCCACTTGCGTTCCTGACCGACCTGCCAGCAACTAAGTCTGTTGCTGCTAATGCAGCTCTGGATCTGTCGGTGGTCATGCAGGGCGGTTCCGCGCCGTATACCTACGTATGGAAGAAGGACGGCACAGCCATTCCGGGCAAAACCGCATCCACGTTCAACATTCCGTCCGCTCAGTCTTCCGATGCTGGGGTGTATACCTGCGAAGTTACCGACGCCGCAGGCAAGACGCTCACTTCTGCCGGATGCACCGTCAGCATTACTTGATTAATCTGGCCCGGTGAGCCGGGCCCTACCGAGATGAACAAATGACCAAATTCTCCCTGATCCCCAATCCGACATTTTCCGTTACTGCCAGCATCCCACGCGCTGGCGGCGAAGACGGTAAGCTGACCTTAACCTTCCGCCATAAGACTCTGGAGGAGCTGCGCTCCATGGACGAGAAGCTGCAAAAGGCTGCTGAAGGTAAAAAGGCTGCTATTGAGCCGCAGGCCAATTACCTCATGGAAATTGTCGAAGGCTGGGCGCTGCCGGATGAGTTCAACCGCGATAACGTGATCATCCTTCTGAAAAACTACCCTCGCGCTTTCGACAGCATCGGTCTGGCCTACACCAAAGAACTGATGGGTATCCGCGAAAAAAACTGAGGCAGGTCGCCGCAGCGTTGTACACGCCGGGACCGACTCTCGCGGAGTTGAGCGCTTTTGGTTTGATGCCTGAGGACGTGGAGGAAGAGGTGGGGATCCTGCCGTCGGTATGGAAAGCCTTCACCATCTTCTCTGCACTGGCGACTCAATGGCGCGTTGGTGCGAGCGGGGTGACCGGCCTTGATTACAATGTTCTCCCCTGGATGTTTAAGTTACACGGGGTTGAGGATGCGGCGGCCTGCATGGCTGACCTTCAGATTATGGAAAGCGAGGCTCTCAAGGTAATGCATAAGGAGACGAAATAATGACTGACCAGATCGCCTCGATTACTTTACGGGCCGATGTTTCTGACCTGAAAACAGCCAGCAACGAGCTGGATAAACTCGGTGAAGCCGCGGCGGGTGCCGTAGGCAAAGCTGATGACCTTAATAGCGTATTCCGTGCTGGTGCTGAGTCTGCGAAACAGGGCACTGAAGGTATCAAGGAACAGCAGACCGCGCTGAAGGGGCTGCTGGAGAATATCGATCCAGTTAACAAGGCGCTGAACCGGCTGGATGAACAACAGGCCGCACTGCGTAACTTCCAGACCAAAGGTTTCCTGGATACTGATGATTTTCAGCACTACAACAAAATCCTGGACGAGACCCGGTTAAAACTGACGGATACCGGAGAAGCAGCGGCGCGCGCCCAGGCAGAACTGGCCGCGACCCAGGCTGCCGAGAAACAATCAGCAGCACTGAAAAACCTGCTGGGCTCTATCGACCCGACTATCCGCGCGTTTAACTCGCTGGATGAGCAGCATGCGCAGTTGGTGGCACACTTCGAAGCGGGGCGTATTAACGGCGCGCAGTTCGAGCACTTCAATACAATCCTGAACCAGACGCGTGAGCGCCTGTCTGGCGTGGCTGACGTGCTGCCAGAGGCACTATCTCGCCAGGAGGCAGCGGCGCGTCGTGCCGGTATATCTGTCGGCCAGTACAGCGCAGCAATGCGCACACTACCAGCACAGTTCACCGATATCGCCACGCAGCTGGCTGGTGGGCAGTCTCCTTTCCTGATCCTGCTGCAACAGGGCGGGCAGATTAAAGACCAGTTTGGCGGGGTTCAGGGGGCGCTCACTGGCGTCGGCGAATACATCCGCAGCATGGCTGGGATGATTAACCCAACCACTATTGCGCTGGCCGGTCTGGTCGGTACCATTGGCTTGCTGGCTGCTGCTGCATACAGTTCGTCTCAACAGTTCGATCAGGTGGCGCGATCGGTCATCATGATGGGTGGCGCTGGTTTTTCCTCAATGCAGAAGCTCAATGAGGCTGCTGAAGAGGTGGCCGGCAAGACGAATACATCCATCAGTTCCACCGTAGATACGCTGGTTACGCTGAATGACACTGGTAAATATACCGCCAGCCAGATGAAGCAGATCGCCACGTCCATCACTCTGATGGGCAAGGCTGGCAGTGACACCAAAACGGCGATGTCCGACTTCGGCAAGATTGTCAGCGACCCGGTGAAAGGGCTGGCCAGCCTGAATGAGCAGTATGGCTTTGTTGATGAAGCCATGATGAAGCACATCATCCAGTTGCGTAAGCAGAAGGGGGAGCAGGCGGCGGTAAACGAAGCCATCAACCTGTTTGCTGGCGTTATGGCAAAGCGCGCAGAAGAGACCAACAGGGCCACCGACAATATTGGGCAGTCCTGGCAGTGGTTGAAGAAAACAGCATCTGACTCCTTTGATGATATCGGGATTACTGTCCGCGCCTGGGGAAATCAGGTGATCGATATTTTCAACCTGGTTGAAGCTTCGATAAAGGACCTGTTCCTCAACATTACCTCTCTGGATTCCAAGTTTACTGGGACCATTGCAGGATGGGCTGAGAAAATCCCGGGCGGCGGAGCAATAACCGACTTCCTCGGTATGGACATCGAGGCAATGAAAAAGGCCGGGGCGGAAGCTGACAAAGAGATCGCAGCGAACAAAAAACGCTACGATGAACTCTGGAAGCGGGTCACTGCGCCTAATGCACAGGCAAGCTATGAAGCCGAAGCGCGAGGGGCCACGGTTAAAGGTGAGGGAGGATCTAGTCGCGAGTCTAGGGACGCAGTCTCGAAGCTTGCAGAAGACTCTGCCAAAAAGACCAAAGAGGCAAGAGCTACGCTGGATGCTGGCGATCGCACTCTTGAAAATTACCGCGCCCAGGCTAGAACCCTAACCGAAACGCTCGAAACCCTGCGACAGACTGGCGATCTTCATGCCAAAAATACTGAGCTCAGCAAACAACAGTCACGCTTTGCGGAACTGGACGAGTCCGCCAAAACCCGCGCGCTGACCGCGCAGGAGAAGTCACTCCTGTCTAGCCGAGAGGCCATCCTCAACGCTGCCAAAGTGGTGGATCAGAAAAATAAGGAAGTCGAAGCCCAGCAGAAGATTAACGGGCTGGCGCAGCAGGCGAACAAGTACGTCACACAGATGGCGGAAAAAACCGATGCATTACGTGATAGCGCCGGGTTAAGTAGTCGTCAAACGCAGCGTCTGATGGAAGAGGCGCAACTTCGTCAAGGATGGCTGAATGGTGGCGGAAAGCTTGAAGATGCAGGCTATGCGAAAGAGCTGGCAGCGCTTCGTAATTACTATGCTGAAGAAGACAAGCTGCGCGGCGACTGGAAGGCTGGCGCAGTAAGCGGCTGGAATGAGTATCTTGATGCCGCCACGAACACCTATGACGCTGTTAAGAACGTAGCCAGTTCTACGTTAACCGGATTATCTGACATGCTCACCGAACTAATGACAACCGGTACCGCTTCGGTTAAAGAGTTCGGCAAATCAATGCTTAAGATGATCCTTGAGGTGACAAATCGCCTTATGGTTGCTTATGCAGTGCAGGCAGCGATGGGTTGGATAAGTGGTGGAAGTAGCGGTGGCAGTACTCCTGGTGGGGCATATGCTAACGCTGCTGCTGGCGTAACGTTCAATGCCAAAGGCGGCGTGTATGAGTCATCCGGGTTAAGTAAGTATGTGAATGGCGTCTACGATTCTCCTCAATACTTCACGTTCCAGGGGGCGTCGAAGTTTGCCAAAGGTGGCGTCTTCGCTGAGGCCGGCGCAGAGGCAATCATGCCACTGACGCGCGACTCTGCCGGACGTTTAGGCGTCAGAGCTCAAGGTGGAGGAGGGGTGCAGCCGCAGGTAAACATTGATATCTACGTCGATAACAAGGGCAACACCTCATCAACCACCTCTGGTGATGGAAGTGCTGCCGCCAGGGCTTTAGGAAAGGAAATTGAAGCCAAGGTGACTGAGATCCTGGCGCGAGCTGCCAGAAGTGATGGATTGCTTGGCAGGCAGTTCCAGACAAAATAATGACCGCACTACGATGTTGATACAGCAATATCACCCGTAACTGGTTACACCAACGTATCTCCTGGTTATTATGCTAAAAAAATACTAATCAGGGGATGATAGTGCTTAAAAAGATACTGAAGAAGATTCTCAAAACCATCGGGATGCTTATTCTTCTTATCGTTGTAGTCGGTATTGCTGCTGTAGTTAATAAGCCAACTGAGGCAGAGAAGAAACAAAAGGAAGCCAAAGAGTTATCTGACAAGAAACTTGATGATCTTCGTGGGGCGTGTGAGGCCTACGTTAGAATGTCGGTCATCAACAAAAGCACCCTGGATATGTCTGTGTTTGACTCAAAAAGATGGTTGGGTAGCGATGGTAACTTCTATGCTACACAGGAATTTAGCGCAAAAAACAAATTTGGACTTGAGCAAAAATTCAGGGCTGTATGCATCGAGGGCAAAGACGGAAAAACTGATTACCGAATTGAAGAAATGACCAGTAATTAATCAATATTTTTTGGGGATGATAATGAGAACGATAGCTCTGTTTTTTGGCGCTGTATTTCTGACTGGATGTGCTACAAAACCTATTTCGACTGAGCAGGCAAAGCCCGCACCAGAAAAACAAATACTTGATAAGTCACTTTTCACGAAAAAGCCAGAAACCGGAGTGGTTGTAATCAAACGTGACTCTGGTTATGTGGGGAGTGCTTGTCTTACAAGGGTATATGTTGATGGTCGTGAAGTTGCTGACCTTGACCCAGAACAAAAAATTACAATCTACCCTAGTTTGGGTGATCATATCTTCAGTGCATGGCCAAAAGGTATGTGCGGCGGAGGAATGAGCGAACAGGCTGGCAAAGTAACCGAAGGTAAGGTATTAACTTACAGGATAGGTTACGGCTCTGGTTCAGAATTTGGGATTTACCCAACTGCATTTTAACAACTAACCAAGCCCTCCCGGGCCTATAGCTCAAAAAGCCTCGCTAACGCGGGGCTTTTTGTTGCTATCCGGAGAACGATGCGTCGTGTTCAATGTATATTTAGCCAGGTTTAGGCATCTTAGTAGTTTTGCTATGATTCGGCTAAACATCCTTTGGTCGATACGGATATGACTAGCGCTAACCCTCAACTGAAAACTAATGAGCTTCTTGACAAGCTAGTTCCCTCTATCGAGTCGGGAGAAAACCTGATTGGTGAATTTGGCCTGCGTGTAGTTATCAGAGAGGCTAAAAAAATACCAGATGCCTATCAGTCTCTTTTAGTCATAGGACTTGCAGAAATCGTTGATGGTAACTATGTTGCCGCTATGGAAACTCATCGACGACTTACTCTTATCAATCCTTATAATGATGTGGTGTGGGTGAATTTTTCAGTCGCGTTAGGCCAGAGATGCCAGTATCGATTGGCACGTGAAATATCCCACAATAGTATCCCTTATGTCGGTTTTGCTGGGCTTTGCCATGCTTATTTAAATGCAGGGTTTTGGGGGGATCTTGAAACCATGTTGCTTATAAAGGGGCAGCCAATTTTCAATTCCTGCGATATATCAGCATTTGCAGAAAAACAAAGGTATGACATCATGCGTTGCGATTCCATCTTTGATATTTTGATGGATGACAGAGAAGAATCTAATTATTTATTTCAAATGGCTTCTCTTGTAATGCAAATTGCAGAAAGGCTGAAACTCCCACCGAGACAAGCATCAATCCATACTGACGCAGAAGGAATGTTAATTTTCTCTTTCGGTATAACTTCAGATCTCTCTGATAATTTATGGAAACTCAATGATGAACTTGCTTCATTGATTGTTGAACATCAAATTTTCTCGTCCAATAGCATTGCCACATTCCATGTGATAGGTGATTGAAATGGCTATCTCACATTCTGAAATCCTTCATCTAGCAAAATCGATGGCAGAACATGCTGAAAATGAAGTTAATTTGAGGGCTTCAATAGGCCGTGCGTACTACAGCATGTTTCACGTTGCACATGAACTTGCTGGTGGTCGTGTCCCAAAAAACCATCCAATCCCGGGCAAAAATTTCAAAGGCGGAACTCATGCCCGCTTGTCTCAGTATTTAGCCGACTGTGCCGAAGATTTACACCCGGCGCATGTAAGAGCATTGCAACTATTATCTGTAAAACTGAAAATGTGTCATAAATTCAGGTGTGAAGCAGATTATGAATTAACTCAAAATATACATAAGTCACAATTAGACTGCATATTAAAAGATGCTGAAATGGCTCAAAATATTTTGAAAAAAATTAAAGCATTAGTTGCCTAAACATTTCTTAGATACTACTCATCATTATCAACCCAGCTCCGGCTGGGTTTTTTTATGGAGTAAATATGGCAGTTGATACCTACAACTGGCACTCGCAGCTCGGCGCGGGTGCTGTCGAATATAGTCAAACGATACGGTCTGCGCAGTTCGGTGATGGCTACGAGCAGGTAGCCGAGAACGGTATTAACTCGACTGCTATTCAGGTTCCGATGAAGCATGTTGGTTCTAATGCTGAGGTGAATACCGTTCGGGACTTTCTCCTGGCTCATACCGTTAAAGCTTTTATCATCACGCCGCCGGGCGAAGAGAAGGGGCTGTACCGCGTTGTCGCCGACTCCGTGCGCAAAAACCAGATTAGCAGCAAATTCGCTGAGCTGACATTCACGATTAAGCGCGCCTATGGCGTCTATGCCTGAGGTGGAGCATGACAGCACTGATTGATACGGCGGCAATGCTGGCGCCAGGTGGCAGGGTCCGCCTGGTCGAAGTAGATGCTTCAGAGTTCAGCGGCGGTATTCACCGCTTTCACTATAGTCCATTTCCGCATACGCCCGCCGAGATTGAAGCGGCGAACGGTGATGAGACTAAGCTTGGACCAAAGCCCATCATCTGGGATGGAAAAATCTTCGACTTCTGGCCCTTCCAGATTTCTGACCTCGCTCTCTCGACCGACCAGGCCGCAGAACCGAAACTGAGCGTATCGAACCTTGACGGGCATATCACTGCGTTGTGCCTCCAGTTCAAGGATATGGTGAATGCAAAGGTGAGTATTATCGACACCTACGCTGTTTACCTCGATGCGGTGAACTTCCCAGGTGGCGTGAACGCGACAGCTGATCCGTCGATGTTTACTCTCCAGACCTTCTGGCTGGATACCAAAACCTCCGAGGATGATGAGGTGGTTACGTGGTCGTTGAGTAGTCCGGCTGACCTGCAAGGGTTAGTTATCCCAACCAGACAAATCACATCGTTGTGCGAGTGGGCGCTGCGCGGTCAATACCGCAGTGGTGACGGCTGCAGCTACAACGGCACAGCCTGTTTCGATGCCAAAGGGAATGCGGTATCGGATCCTTCTCTTGATGTGTGCGGCGGATGCCTTAGTGACTGCCGTAAACGATTTGGTGCCGGGCTGGCAGAGCCAAACACCGCGATTCTTGATTTCGGCGGTTTCCCCGCAACGGTTTTATTCTCCCGATAAACGGAAATACCAATGAACAAAACTATTATGGCTGCTATCCGGGCGCATGCACTGGATGAGTCCCCACGAGAGTGCTGCGGCTTCGTCATCCAGTCTGGCCGACGCCAGCGTTATATCCCCGTACCAAATACCCACGAAAATCCGACAGAGCATTTCCGAATCGACGGCGAGCACTGGGCGAACGCTGAGGATGCCGGGACCATTGTCCGCGTCATCCATTCCCACCCGGGCGATGGCGCACGACCTATCCCATCTGACCTCGACCGCCAGCAGTGCAATAACTCCAGTGTGGTCTGGGGCATCTACGCGCCGGACTGCGATGAATATGCTGAGGTAACGCCGGACGCTATCCCGCTGATAGGACGCCCGTTCATCCTTGGCTCTCACGACTGCTGGGGGTTAATCATGGACTGGCATGCCACCCAGGGTGTAATGCTGACTGATTTTCGCGTTGAATACCCGTGGTGGGAAAGCCAGTACCCTGACAACCTCTATTTCGATAACTGGGAACGGGAGGGGTTTGTCGAATGCGACCCGTCGCCAGGCTGTATGGTCATCATGCAGGTTGAATCCAGTAAGTGGAACCACGCGGGGATCATTACCGAGGAAGGCGAGCTGCTTCACCATCTGTACGGGCAACCATCCTGCATCACGCCGTATGCCCGCGGCTATTTCAAAGACCGCACGATGATCTGCGTTCGTCACAAAGACCTGCCACAGGAGATAAAGCCATGGCGCGTTTAACCACTATTCGTCTGTATGGCGCCTTGGGTGCCCGATTCGGGCGAGTGCATAAACTGGCGGTACAAACATCTGCTGAAGCGGTAAAGGCACTCTGCATTAACCTGGATGGCCTGGAAAGTTATCTGATGAACGCCAAGAAAAATGGAATGACATTCGCGGTGTTTCGTGGAAAAAGAAACATCGGCGTTGAGGACTTCAAAGAACTGGCCGGTGACAGTGATATCCGCATCGCACCAGTTATGGAAGGTGCAAAGAAGGCTGGTCTGTTTCAGACGATCCTTGGGGCCGTGATGGTTGTGGCTGGCGTTGTAACCGGTGTTCTTACTGGATGGACAGGTGTGGGGCTCACATTCGCTGCCGGTTTGATAATGTCGGGTAGTTCAATGATGGCCGGCGGTATCTACCAGATGCTATCACCCCAACCAAAAGGTCTTCAGGGGCGAGATGATCCCGATAACAAACCTAGTTATGCTTTCGGTGGTTCAGTAAACACCCTGGCGATGGGTAATCCGGTCGCTGCGCTATATGGAGAACGGGAGATCGGCGGCGCCATAATCAGTGCAGGGATTGTTGCAGAAGACATTTAACTTTCAGCACCATAGGTCATGGGTAATCAGCAAAGTGTTATGCTATTTTCTTCAGCATTTCATTATAGGGAAGAGTTTAATGCCAGCAGTAAAAATAGTCGCTGAATGGTTGAAACAGGAAAACGATAATCGTATCGATTCTACTTTGGAGTTTGTCGCCGCTATAAATTCTGGTGGGCATATCAAACCTGAACAAGGTGTGTATGGGGTCATCACTGGATACGGGTATGGCTCTTTCCCTCCGGGCGATTATTCATTCATCAGTAAAATTAGTGATGATCAGAAGTGCCTACGAATAGACTGGGGTCGAGATTACCAGCAATTTAATTCAACAATTGACGTACTTGGAAGGACGTTACGACCAGGGGAAATTATTACCTATTTTGAAAAACCTGGAGCCGAAAATACGTTTGATTATGAGATAACTTCAGTCACGTATTTTGAGTGATAAACCTCAGTAAACACCAACCCGCTTCGGCGGGTTTTTTTATGGATGCTATATGGCCACGATTACTGGTGCAAAAGGCGGCAGCCAGAAGCAGCACACGCCCTTAGAACAGCCGGATTCCGCCCAGTCTATGGCTCGCTGTCGCATGCTGCTGGCGCTAGGTGAGGGCGAGTTTGCAGGCGGTCTGGATGCCACACGTATCTTCCTGGATGGTACGCCGCTGGGCAATGCCGACGGAACAATGAATTTTGAGAACGTTTCCTGGGAATTTCGACCGGGCACACAGACCCAGACACCGATTCCGGGTTTTCCCGCAGTCGAGAACGAAACTACGGTTGGCGTATCGCTGACGAAAGTTACCCCATGGACTAGAGCTATCAGCAATACCCAGATCGATGCCGTATTAGTACGAATTGGCATTCCTGGCCTTCAACAGCAGGAGAATGATGGCGATATCGTTGGCACAACGGTTCAGTATCATATCGACCTTGCTGTGGACGGTGGGGCTTACTCGACAGTTATGACTAAAACCATCACAGAAAAGCTCAGTTCGCTCTACGAACTAACCCACCGTATTAATCTTCCCAAAGCCAGCACCGGCTGGCAGATTCGAGTTGTCCGGGATACTGCAGATAGTACCAGCCAGATGTTGCAGAACAAAACCCAGGTGCAGGCCATCACAGAGGTGATCGACGCCCGCTTGCGCTACCCGCATACCGCACTGCTGTATGTGTCATTCAACGCAAAGTCGTTCAGCAACATCCCGAAAATTTCTTGTAAACCTAAAGGTCGAGTAATCCGTATCCCTCAAAACTACGATCCAATTGCACGCACTTATAGCGGTACATGGGACGGTACATTCAAATGGGGATGGACGAATAATCCTGCATGGATTTGGTTCGATATTCTTACTGAACCGCGCTTCGGTCTTGGTCGCAGGGTTACGCCAGCGATGCTCGATAAATGGGAGTTGTATCGTATTGCCCAACGCTGCGACCAGAAGGTGCCGGATGGTAAGGGTGGCAGCGGTACCGAGCCTCGCTTTATGTTTGATGTTTATATCCAGGCTCAGGCTGATGCCTGGCAGGTGATTAAGGATATTGCGGCAGGTTTTAACGGCATGACGTTCTGGGGCAACAATATGTTCAATGTTGTCTCTGATATGCCAGCGGATACGTCAAAACTTCAGATACTGACCCGCGCCTCTGTTGTCGGCAAGCCAACGTATTCCAGTGGAAGTGAAAAGAACCGCTATAGCTCAGCGCTGATAAACTTTAGTGACCCGGATAATCACTATCAGGATCGCACTACGGCAGTGATGTTTCCCGATCTGGTTAAGCAGTTCAAGTTTAAGCAGACGCAACTGACCGCGATTGGCTGTACGAGAGAGAGTGAAGCTCAGCGCCGCGGAGGGTGGGCCGTCTATTCCAACTCGCTGGATCGCATTATCACTGTTCAGACTGGACTTGATGGCTTCGCTTATGTGCCGGGGACCGTATTTGCGTTTGCGAATGAGCGGCTGTCTGGCCGTGTCTATGGTGGACGTATTACTGAATACAACGCCGCGCTGAAATCTGTAACTACCGATCGGGGGACAAGTGCCGTACCCGGCGACACTCTGATGATTCGTACTCAGGGTGGTACCGTTGAGAGCCGAACCATCCAGGCAGTTAATGGCCAGCAACTGATACTGGCAACCGCCTTTACCGCTGAGCCATTACCTAATGCCATTTTTGTTATCGATGCCGGCCAGTTACGCCTGCAGTATTTCCGTGTAACCAACCTGACATTTAACGATGAGGAGAACACCTACAGTATCACCGGTGCAGAGTACAACGGGGCGAAGTACGATGCCGTTGATAACAACGCCCGGCTGGATACGCCACCGATCAGTTTGATACCGACAGGCCTGGTAGGGCAACCGTCGAACATCGCAATTAGCAGCTACGACTCGGTCCGGCAGGGGCAGCGTATTGCGACCATGGTTGCGAGTTGGGATGCGCCAGTAGATAAAAACGGGAAACCTCAGGCGGATATTGTCGCGTATCAGGCACAGTGGAAACGCGGTGATAATGAGTGGATCAATATTCTCGAAACAGGCCTGCGCAATATAGAGGTCTCCGGGATTTATTCCGGTGATTACCTTGTGCGCGTCCGCGCCATTAACTCTGGTGGAGCGTCCAGTCTGTGGGCCTCTTCTGTTCTGACTCATCTCACTGGACGTACTGGGGGTGTTCCCAAACCGGTTGGTCTGCGCACCACAGCTATCAACTGGGGTATTCAGATTGACTGGTCTTTCCCGGCAGATACCGGAGATACCCTCCAGACCGAACTGCAGTATTCAGTTAATGGTAGCGGGAATAATCCTCTGTTGCTTGCTGGGGTTCCTTACCCGCAACACACATACACCCAACTGGGTTTGAAGGCTGGTCAGGAGTTCTGGTACCGGGCTCGTCTGGTCGACCGTATCGGCAACCAGAGTGACTGGACTGGCTGGGTTCGCGGTGAATCCAACGCGAATGCTGACGACTACCTGGGCGATATTGCCGATGATTTTCTGACATCTGCCGATGGTGACCGCCTGACAAGCGACATTGATACCAACCTGGAAGCCGCATTGCAGAATGCGCTGGCCAACCATGGAACGGTGGAACACCAGTGGGCGCAGTACGGCGAGGTACGCGCGGATATTCTGGTGGTTAAAACGACTATTGCGCAGGTCGATAAGGCCATGGCTGAAATGTCCACTCAAGTGCAGGCGCAGTTCAATAATGTAACTGCCGCACTGGAGGATAAGCTCACCGCCGTGGTTGATGCGGCCGGGGCATCTGCAATTTACACCCTTAAAACCGGGGTTCGAATAAACGGTGTGATGTATAACGCCGGAATGTCGATTGCGGTGCTGGCAGAAGCGGGTAAGCCGGTAGTCACCCGCGTCGGGTTTAACGCCAATCAGTTAGTCCTGATGAGTGGCAGCGGTGATACGCAATATTCTCCGTTTGCCGTTGTTAATGGTCAGGTATTTATTAGCGATGCGTTTATTCAGAACGCCAGTATCACCAGTGCGAAAATTGCGGATGCTGCGATTACTAACGGTAAAATCTCAGGTGCCTTCTGGTCTACGGGCTATAAAATTGCAAATCAGGGTGGTTGGTGTCTGTCTAAGGCTGATAACAACTTGTCATTTACTGGTCCCAGCGGGCGACTGCTGGTACAGCTGGGGCATATTACCGGAGTAGCGCCTAATGTCTGATTTTGGTTTTGATTGCTGGCATGAGGACGGATCATCGGCAAACTTTGGTATTAAACCAATATCAATCATTGGAACGATAAAGCTGAGTGCCGGCCAGACGTCAGGTACATATTCGTTCAACGTGCCGGCAGGGAAGAAGCTTGGATATATGCTGGGTCTGGCGAAAACTATAGCGTATGTAGAGAGACGCCGAACAATAACCGTTTCAGGCAATAGTATTGTAATTGGCGCAGGCACTGATAACTCTCTGACCCAGCCTCAGGCAAATGAGAGCTATGTTTTGGTTTTTCTGGAAAATGCATAATGGCTGACAGATATGGTGCGTTCTTATCGTTGAAAAGCGGTGAAACATTTATCACCCCCCAGTCAGTTCCTGCTTGTCTGTATTCACAGCAGACGTTTTCGTCAGTATCGAACGGTGCTCTACATTATATTGAGCAACTGGTTAATATACCCGATGCATCACAACCTGTTATCCCGTTTGTTCTGACATCCCGTCAGGCTGCGTGTGCTGTCTGGATTGAATCAAACGGACAACTGGCTGTACGGGCCTATGAGATACTGAATACCGCATTTACCCTGACAGTCTATTTATTCACTATATTCCCTCAGCCCATGCCTAATCCTCCGTATGGGCTGGCTGTCTGGGACGACCAGACGGGGAATCTGGTTATTACTCATGAATCGAAAATACTGACGGACGTGGTAACTGTCGGAACAATCGGGGCAAATGGAGGCATTTATATTGACGAGAGCAGAGCGGGTAAATGGGCAATTATCCCGGATGTTGCAGGTCAGCAGGTATGGCGAATAACTGGCGGTGGACCGGGCGGTCAGCTCTGGCCAGTGCCGGTTACTTTTACTGCTGTATATAACGGGGCCAGCACCCGAATTTATACCGCTGCCATTCAGAGAATTCCGTCTGGTAGCGCGGAGCCAATGGCCCCTGTAAATGCAGGTAACACAGTTATTGCAGTTGAAGTTTCAAAATATTGAATGTCTGTACGATCGTTTTAAACGATCAATATATTTTAAATGATCTGCTAAATCTATTATCTATTGTTGCCCGCTATTGGTATTTTGAATATGAATAACTACAGCGAGTAACAATATGAGAATTATATTAATCGTTCTTGCATTTTTATCATTAGTAGCATGTTCCGGTACTATCGAAAAGAAATCACCCTTATGTTCAGCAACGGCGATGATCGGCAATCAGCAAGCAGACGTGTCCATTTACGGGATCCGTAAAGTTGCAAACCAGACACAATATCAGGCCGGTTATCCGTTTAACTGGAGGTGGGTCAGCATAACGAACTTCACCAGTACAACGTGTCAGTAACCTAATTATCAATGACTAACCCTGCTACGGCAGGTTTTTTATTATCTGAATTCAGGAGAAATCCATGTCAGCAGGAACATTAATCCTGACGAATAACTCTGCTGCTGTAGCCGGCAGCGGAACCGCATTCACTACAGAACTGGCGGCCGGTGATTTTATTGTCGTTACGGTCGGTGGTATTCCTTACACCCTTCCGGTTAAGACCGTTAACAGCAATACATCAATGACGCTGGTGAGTAACTTCACAGGGCCAACTCAATCAGGTGCTGCGTGGTATGCGATCCCTCGTATCGCTATGAATCTGGTCACCGCAGCTGTAGTAACACAAGCTGCTGAAGCGCTGCGTGGGCTGAACTACGACAAGCAAAACTGGCAACAGGTGTTTAGTGCCTCTGGAATGATAACGGTGAAGCTGCCTGATGGCTCGAGCTTTCCTGGGCCGTCATGGAAATATCTGGCGGAAAACGTTGTTAACAAAAGCTCATCGAATACCTTTTCAGATGAAAACATATTCACTAAAGCAGGGGCTTGTATAACGCTACTAAACACCCTGTCAAATACAAGCTATATCCGGTTCAGGGATGCAACAAACAATGTCGATCTGGCTTTTTTAGGCCGTGGAACGGTAAACAGTGATGTTGTATCTCTTTACGGGCTTAAGGGTAATAACAGCTTTGACCTGAGAGGGGATGGCACCAACTACATCAGAGGAGCAACGACGTTCAATGCCCAGATAACGGCAGATGGTGGAATGGTTGCGCGCGGTGGTGGGGCAACGATAAAAACACAGGGGAGTCAGGCCGCCGGCTCCTATATCCGGTTTGAAGATGCGTCCGGTAATCAGTATGGATTTGTTGGTAATCCGTCGAATAGTCCCGGGGCGTTATCGTTCTATAATTTTTCAAATAACAACAGTTTTGAACTGCGGCAGGATGGTACGAACTTTGTGCGCGGGAATACAACGTTTAACGGCAGCGTGACCTGCGTGAGCCTTACTCAAACGTCTGACCGCGACCTGAAGGAAATGATAGAGCCCATAGAAGACCCGCTGGAAAAAATCAGTTTGCTGACAGGGGTTACTTTTCGCTGGAAAGATAATGAGTATCCATCTGCCGGGGTAATCGCTCAGGACGTTATGAGTGTGCTTCCTGAGGTGATTGCATGTGCAGAGGATGATGATGGTAACCGGCACCTTGCCGTTGAGTACTCAGGTCTGGTTGGGTTGTGTATCGAGGCGATTAAGGCGCAACAAAAACAGATAGAATCTTTGGAGGCATTAATCGTAGGTAGCGCTTCAGGCATCGTTAACGGTAATGGCGCGTGAAGACAGGGCTGCCGCAACTACATCGTATGCAAGGGCATAGTTGCGGCAGGCTGATGATCGTCCGACAGTACGCGTGATCATCAGCCAGTACAGATTCATGATAAACATTACACTCAATCTGAAACCAGCCACATATCAGCCTCTTCAAACATTTCCTGAACAGTTCGGCTTATCTGTTCCTTCTCATGCTTGCTGGCGTCAGTGTTGATCGCCGGCAGTGTCATCATCGGTTTTACCCGGACATCAGCACCAGGGAAGACCCGGTGAACCCTCTTACTCAACTCGCCCAGAATGATATCTTTTGCACCGGGCAGACCATCAAAATTCCTTTTGTCATAAACGAGTTCCACGAACATGCTTTAACTCCTCTTTACTGTGTATAACGTCAGTATATACTGTATGTATAAACAGTATCAATGTGAGAGAGTTTATTATGATGTTTTATTCACCAGCAGAGCTTCGCCAGATAGTTGGGATCCCCTTGTTCAGCGATCTTGTTCCCTGTGGCTTTCCATCTCCGGCGCAGGACTACGTTGAAAAGCGTATTGATTTAAATGAACTGTTAGTGAAACACCCCAGCGCAACATATTTTGTGAAATCGTCCGGCGATTCCATGAATGGGGCGGGCATAAGTAATGGTGATTTGTTGGTGGTCGATCGATCAAGAAAGGCTGCGCATGGAGATATCGTTATCGCTGCTGTAGACGGGGAGTTCACTGTTAAACGTCTGCAATTGCACCCGAGCGTCATGCTTGTTCCTGAAAACAGTGCGTATGCGGCCATTATGATAAACAGCGAAGACACGCTGGATATCTTTGGCGTTGTGACGTTTATCGTTAAAACGGCAAGCTGAACATGTTTGCTCTGGTTGATGTGAACTCGTTTTATGCCAGTTGTGAGACTGCGTTCCGGCCAGATCTGAAAGGAAGGCCGGTTGTGGTTCTCTCAAACAACGATGGCTGTGTTATTGCCCGTAACGCTGAAGCCAAAACGGTTGGTGTGAAAATGGGGGATCCGTATTTTAAGCAGAAGGACTTATTCCGTCGATATGGCGTGGTTTGTTTCAGCAGCAATTATGAACTGTATGCGGATATGTCCAGCAGGGTAATGTTCACGCTGGAGGCGTTGTCGCCACGCTGCGAAATTTATTCGATAGACGAGGCATTCTGTGATCTTGCTGGTGTAAGGAATTGTCGTGTTCTGGAGGATTTTGGGCGGGAATTAAAAGATGCTGTTTATCAAAATACGGGGCTGGCGGTTGGCGTTGGTATTGCCCAGACAAAGACTCTGGCGAAACTGGCGAATCATGCCGCCAAAAAATGGCAGAGACAAACGGGTGGGGTGGTGGACTTATCTAACCTGGATCGCCAGCGCAAATTGATGGCTGCACTTACGGTTGATGAGGTCTGGGGAGTAGGGCGCCGTATCAGCAAAAAGCTGGAGGCAATGGGGATTAAGACGGTTCTGGATCTGGCTGATACTGATATTCGTTTTATCCGGAAGCACTTCAATGTTGTCCTCGAGAGAACGGTGCGCGAACTGCGCGGCGAACCCTGTCTTGAACTGGAGGAATTTGCCCCCGTAAAACAGGAAATTGTCTGTTCCAGATCATTCGGGGAACGTATTACGGATTATGACGCTATGCGACAGGCCATCTGCACCTACGCGTCGCGCGCCGCAGAAAAGTTACGTGGAGAGCATCAGTATTGCCGCTTCATATCAACTTTTGTCAAAACGTCACCCTTTGCGTTGAACGAACCGTACTACGGTAACAGCGCGTCGGTGAAGCTGCTCACCCCGACACAGGACAGCCGGGATATCATTGCAGCAGCGACGCGGAGTCTGGACGCTATCTGGAAAGACGGGCACAGATATCAGAAAGCCGGGGTAATGCTAGGAGACTTCTTCAGTCAGGGCATCGCCCAGTTGAATCTGTTCGATGATAATGCGCCGCGCCGGGGTAGTGAGAAATTGATGGAAATTCTGGATCACCTGAATGCGAAGGAAGGAAAGGGGGCGCTTTATTTCGCCGGACAGGGGATACAGCAACAATGGGCGATGAAGAGAGAGATGCTGTCACCACGATACACGACCCGCTATGAGGACCTGCTTCAGGTTAAGTAACAGGCTTAATTAAATCTGCTCCCTGATTTTTCACATTCCCGACGGCGCGCGTTACGGCATGCCATATAAATTTATCAGCCGGCACGACACCGTCGGCTGCAATTTCCGCTGCTTCTTTCCCTCCAACATCCTGCCTCATCCATTCGCGCGCGGCTTCCGGTAGCAGTACCAACGGTCGTCTGTCGTGAATATCAACCAGTCCTTTGTCAGCTGCAGCTGTAACTATCAGGAAACCTTCTGCTTCATCTCCACGTTCAAATGGTGTGCTGCCGATCGCCGCCAGAAAAATTGTCTGACCGTCTGCCCGGTGAATAAAGTAGGGTTGCTTTTTGTCACCTTCCTTTTTCCATTCAAACCATCCATCAGCAAAGCAAATTGCGCGACCATGTTGCCAGAGTGGTTTAAACATTCTGCTGGTGGCCGCAGTTTCATAGCGTGCGTTAATTAGCGGTGGTTTATCCCACCATCCGGGGGCGTATCCCCAGATAACTGGATCAAGATGGAGTTTATCGTCACGTTCACTAAGAAGCAGAACTTTGGTGCCTGGCGCGACGTTAAAACGTCCGATGGGTTCCGGGTCATATGGAATGTCTCGTTCGACTTCTTCAGCGAGAAGGGCAAGATAGTATTCACGCGTCATCGACTGTGAAAAACGTCCACACATAGAAACCTCCAGCCATATGTCAGACTGAAAGTATAGGGCAGGAAGAAAAAGTGGTGCGCACCGGTAATGATTTAAAAAGGAGCTTGTAAGGTAAACCGGAATGATGGTTTTGTTAATTGATGAATTCTTAAAAATGGGTAGACGCTGGATCAATGCGATCCCGAATTTTTCCCGACGACACCACGAAACCAATAGCAACTGATTGATCTTGAATGGGTGCAATAGTAAGTATTATGAGGTGTTTTTTAGTGATTTTTTGGTGTTAACTTATTGAAGTTTAATGGTTATTGCGTTTTGAATTGTAAACAGGAATCGTATTCGGTCTCTTTTTATGTACTTTAAAAACCAAAAGGTTAGAAAGCACGGTGCCAAAACACACGAAATTCTTTGTGCGGCATTTTATGCCTGCTACAACAATCTAAACATTTTTGTCCCCATATCCAAGTACTTTTCTGTCATTTTTCACTTTGGTCTTGAACTCGGTGCTATCTGTATCCCTTTATGCAAATGTTCTCGTAGCGTGGCAGATGGATATGACTTAAATGTTGTACTATTGAAAATGACAGTATATTAATTTGTTCATAGCCATGGGGATATCGGATAAAGTTAATTGGTAATAATCTAAGGATTATGATTTATTATGAGCGGATTATAGCGATAAAATTATTAAAGATGGAATGGATATATGAATGACTCAGATGGTTATGTTTATATTTTAAAGAATGATGCCTATCAGGATAATCTTTTTAAGATAGGGTTTACAAAGAACATGCCTGAGCATCGGGCTAGCAATTGTTTAATGGGGTGACCGGTGTTCCACTACCATTCGATGTGGTTATGGCATGTAAAGTAGGAAATTATCGGGAAGCAGAAAAGAATATTCATCTTCGCTTAAAACCTTATAGAGTAAACCATAGAAGAGAGTTTTTTGAACTACCAATAGAAATTTGCAGTAAGGTAGTTCTAGATGAATGTAATAAGATAAATGAACGACTTAATTTCAATTGTATTAATCCTATAATATTGGTGGAAAAGAAAGAGATCGCTATTGAAATTGAAAAGTATAATGAGTCTAACTTTTTGATATCTATGAAAGATATTCTTATGCAAGAAAAATATAATTCTAAATTAAATAGCGAGCAAAAAGATAGAATCGAAATATTGATGCTTGTATTAGCTGAAGTGTTCCCTAACGATCTTGTGGGTTGGTATGATGGATTTATGAAAGACCATGATCCGGAAAAAGAAATACAAATTTGGGAATCGTTAGTTAAGGCTTTTTGTAAAGCCAAGCGTTATTATGAATTCAATGCATATAAACAAGAAGTTTTTAATAGCCTGCTTCTACGGACCATTAATGATAAATCGTTTGTCATGAAAGCTATGGCTTCATCGGAGGTTCCTCATGACTTACTTTCACGAATACTTGACTGTTACGATTTAAAGCCAACACCACTTGTCGTTATTACAGCGAATGGGATTAAAATGGATGCCCGATTACATATCCATAAATAATTATGTCTCGGATATAAATAGAAACATCCCCGCCTTTCTGATGTATTTGCTAAAATTAAAGTTGCATGAGAACTGTGTACAGGAGGTCAAATGGGACTGCCTGACAATGCTTATCAAAGA
Organism: Citrobacter sp. 506; assembly: GCF_050434985.1. Taxonomy (NCBI): domain Bacteria; kingdom Pseudomonadati; phylum Pseudomonadota; class Gammaproteobacteria; order Enterobacterales; family Enterobacteriaceae; genus Citrobacter; species Citrobacter sp. 506. The sequence continues at coordinate 915,261 of NZ_JBNDJN010000001.1, read as the reverse complement.
GTGGAAGCGACGCGCTGGCGACATGTTTGGGTGATTGGGGATATCCACGGTTGCTTCTCATTATTGATGGCGAAATTGCGCCTGTGTCATTTTGATCCGTGGCAGGACCTGCTGGTTTCAGTGGGGGATGTTATCGATCGCGGGCCTGACAGTCTGCGTTGCCTGAAACTACTGCGTAAACGCTGGATTATCGCGGTCAGAGGGAATCATGAACAGATGGGGCTGGACGCGCTGGCAACCGGGGAGCAATTCCTGTGGTTTATGAATGGCGGTTCGTGGTTTGCGCAGGCGGAGCAGCCAGCGGCGACAGCCGCTCTTGAAACGTGTCGGCAATTACCCTGGATTCTGGAGCTGCGTTGCCAGAACGGCATACACGTTATTGCTCACGCAGATTACCCTGATGATAATTATCAGTGGCAAAAAGAGGTCGATTTACAGCGGGTACTGTGGGATCGCACAAGGCTGATGAATAAAGGCAACGGCATTCGCGGCGCGGATCACTTTTGGTTTGGTCATACGCCTCTGCGTCAGCGGGTGGATCACGAGAATCTGCACTATATTGATACCGGTGCGGTGTTTGGCGGCGAGTTAACGCTGGTGCAACTGCAATAATCAAAAATCGCTGTATTCCTGGGCCGGACGCCAGAAGCTGTCGATGTAGTCATCCGCGGGTAAACATCCGCCGTTACGAATACGCTGATCGTCCATCGATATCAGGCACTGCTGCTCAGTTTTGTAGACATCAACAACGATATCTTCACAACCGCCACCCAGGTAGCACACAAAAAGAACCAGCGTGAACATTCCATCCTCAAATGGTAAAGCCATAGCTGTAGTGTAGAAGATGTTGATAGATGAGGGAAATTAACCAAGAAATAACCCGTCTGGCGACGGGTTCTTTTTGAATCAGGCAAGGCGCATGATCCAGGCATCTGACTTACGATCGTAGTGCTCGCGAAATAGAACTGAATGTTCTCCGTTAAGAAGAGCCGGGACGCTGGTGTCGGCATCCCAGGCATCAAGTTGCATGCATAAATCCGGATCGGATTTACACGGAATGGTTAACGTTCGGTCCCCTGGCGATTCGCCATGTAACTCGGCGTCGTCGATTTCAAAAGCGCCAATGCGCACACTGGTTTTCATCATCGTGCTCTCCGTTTATTTGCTGGTTGTGGTACGACCAGTTAGGTCGTCCATTTTTCAGCGTAGTCAACGTTAGCAAAAGCGCCAGTAAAAACGTGCGTTATCCTGTAAAGAGTTTGCCATCCCGGACAAGATCACGCGGGTAGCTATTCTTTAATCGCGATCCAATACGTTTCGCCAGGCCAATCGGCTGATGCTGGAACGTAACCAGCACATCGTCGGTGGTCGGTGCGGTCTGCGGGTAGACATCCCGACCGCGGTACCACTCTTCGGCTTCGGCAAGGGTCAGTTCAAACGCATGGCTGTGATTTGTGCTGGCGAGAGCAATGACGGCTTCATGCTGCCAGCGGTACCCTTTATTGTGCGTTTCAGCGAGTTTGATGCCGAGTCGGGAAAAGCGGACTTTGCCGATCAGGGGTTCAATCTCAGTTGGGAATAGCCAAATCTCTTTATCACGCTGCCACAGGCGCAGAGTGTCTTCCCACTGCAATCCACAGGCGTTAGCGGCCTGAGTGACAAGCGCGGATTCACGTCCTTTAAGCGGGCTGAACGGGAAGTTACCGACTTTGTATTTTGGCGTCGGTAGTGCAGGGATCTCGGCAGTTTTGCGCAGACGCGCGACGAAAAAACCTTCACAATCGTAGATCTGCGGGAACACATGCAGGAATCCTTCCGGGGTCAGGGCGCGTTCAGCCTGCGGGAATAAATCGCCCAGTGGTAAAAACTCGACGGCGTCCGGGTAGGTCTCAATCAGCCACTGCATAATGTCTTCATTTTCGTCACGGTTCAGCGTGCAGGTTGAGTAAACCAACGTGCCGCCAGGACGCAAGGCATGAAAGGCGCTGTCGAGAAGTTCGCGCTGGGTTGCGGCAATTTCCAGATTACTTTCTGGCGACCAGTTTTTTAGCGCATCGGGATCTTTACGCACCACGCCTTCACCGGAACACGGCGCGTCCAGCAAAATGGCATCGAAGGCTTCTGGCAACGCTGCGCCAAATACCCGCCCGTCAAAATGGGTTAGCGCGACATTGGCTATCCCGCATCGGCTGATATTGGCATGCAGGACTTTGACGCGACTGGCGGAAAACTCATTCGCCAGAATCGCACCCTGATTTTTCATTTTTGCGGCAATTTGCGTGGTTTTGGAGCCGGGGGCTGCCGCGACATCCATCACGCGATCCGGGGTATTGCCATCGGCAAACAGCGCGGCTACCGGCAGCATTGAGCTGGCTTCCTGAATATAAAACAGGCCGCTTAAATGTTCCGCGGTACTGCCGAGCGGTACTGACTTTTCATCATCGCGTTCGATCCAGAAACCTTCAGCGCACCAGGGTATCGGAGTGAGCGACCAGTTGTAAGGTGCAGTCAGAGTGAGGAAATCGGCAACGGAGATTTTCAGCGTATTGACGCGGATGCTGCGACGAAGCGGACGCTGGCAGGCAGCGAGAAAATCATCAAATGAGAGCGTGGAAGGCATTGCTTCACGCATTTGGTTTAGAAAGGCGTCGGGAAAATAAGCCACTTGGTACCACCGGCAAAAAAACAGGTGCGCAGTGTAGCATAAGTGCTCCGGCGCGAGTATGTACGCCGGAGCAAGGGGAGAGATTAACGTGGCAGGGCGGTTCCCCATTCACGCCACTCTTTTGGTTCGCTTTCGAGCAGCAGGAAGTGTTTACCTGCCTGCGCTTTCGGGGCCAGCGGCGTACCCGGTGGCGTAGCGAAGGCGATTCCGCCGCGAATGAACTGATTGAAGGTACCGGTCTTCACGACGCCGCCGGTCAAACCAAAGTCGAGATTGTATCCGGATGCCAGCCAGAACACGGAGTTGTTCCGCACCAGATGCTGATAGCGCTGGCTAATGCGCATCGCCACCATCACGCGGTCAGAAAGCGAGCCCAGCGTCAGCCCGGTGACGGTCCCCACTTCAATGCCTCTGAACAGGACCGGCGTACCGATATTCAGCGAACCTGCTTCCGGCGCTTCTACCACAATACTTAGACCATCGAGGTAACGAGAGTCGGTAATGGTGGCTTCCTGCAGTTCAAAATCACGGCGCGGGTTACCGCGTCCTGGTTCAACGTTAATATACGGCTGTAAGATCGTATCCAGATGCTCGACGCCTGCCGCTGAGATTTGCGGTGTGATCACGGAGAAGCGGGTACCGCTACGGGCAAAAGTCTGCACGTATTCCGGATACAGAACCGCTTTTGCCTGAACTTCGTTACGGGCGGTGATCAGCTCAAGCGTCTGGATCTGGCCGATATCTATCCCCAGGTAACGAATTGGCATGCCGGCCGCGAGTTTACCGGCATCGAACGCGTGCAGGGTTATCTGGCCGCCCACCGCACGCGCGGCGGTTTCGGAAGCATACAGAATACGCTTGTCGCCTTTGCGTTGGCTGGCGCTGGCGCCGCTGAGGTTATCGAAGCTAATCGCCCCTTTGAGCGCTCGCGACAGGGGAGATGCCTGTACGGTCAATCCGCTACCGTTAAGCTGAACCTTTGCCCCGCCTTCGGCCCAGAATACGCTGTTACTGGTCAGCAGGTTGCGATATTCCGGTTTGATATGCAGATCGATATCAAACGCATCGGCGCGTGGGCGAACGCTAATCACTTCACCGACCTCGAATTTGCGGTATAACACCACCGAACCGGCCTGCACATCAGGCAGCGTTTCGGCGCTCAGGCTGAGCGTGGTAGTTGGCAGATCGCTCAGGCTGTTTTCAATCGCTTTTTCCAGGTTGGCATACAGCGGGTAGCTTTTTTTCATTTCACCCCTGGTACCGGGCAAAATACGAATGCCGCCGCTGAGCCATTCGCTGGCGCTGGCGCCTAGGAATTCCACGCCATCAAGCCCGACCTTGACGTCAACGCGGCTGTTGACCACGAACTTACTGTCACCTTGCACCAGGGCGCGATGCTGTGGTTCGATGGCAACGGTAAATGAAACACCTTTGCCAGAGAGCGTGCGATCAATCACCTGACCGACCTGTACGCCGTGAAGAATCAGCGGCTGACCGGCATCAATACCGTAACTCTCCGGCGCGGTCAGCGTAAGCGTCATGACGCCCGGATCGTGTAACAACGACTTCTCAGCAGGAATAACCGCAAACTGGTTACGCGGCTCGCCCTCGCCAGGTACCAGCTCGAAAGTTTTGCCCGTCAGTAGCGAACTGATATTTGCATCGTTTAACGATAATTTAGGGCTGTGTAATTCAATCCGCGTATTGTCGCGCAGCAGCGTTACGACGCTGGGATCGACCGTCATTTCGCCGGTCACTTTACCGCCTGGATTTAAATCCAGTTTGGTCAGTTGCCCGACTTCTAATCCTTGATACATCAGCGACGTTGAGCCGGCCTTGAGTCCATCGCCGCTGGGTAACTCAAGCTTGACGATCACTCCCCGCTGGCTGTGCGCGAGATCCTGATACAAACCAAACGTGTCATCGGCCACCGCGGGTTTAGAGTCTTCGGGCGAATCAAAAGCAATGGCGCCATTGACCAGCGCCGCCAGACTCTCCAGCTTGATTTTCGCTCCGCTGAGGCTGACATCCGCATTCACACCGGACACGTTCCAGAAACGGCTGCCTTTTTTCACCAGGTTGGTAAAGCGACGCTCGATCAGCACGTCGATGGTTACGCCCTGATGATTTGGGTTGATGGTGTAGTCATACACCCGGCCCACCGGAATCTTGCGGAAATAAACCAGCGAACCGCTATTGAGCGACCCGAGGTCAGGGGCGCGCAGGTGCAGCATCAAATCGCCATTATCCAGACGATATTTGGGCTGCGTATCGAGGGCGACGAAATGATCTTCCGGCTCGCCGGTTCCGGGCATCATGCCGATATAGTTGCCGCCAACCAACGCATCCAGACCAGAAACCCCCGCCAGCGACGCTTTCGGTGTGACCAACCAGAACTGGGTATCTTTGCGCAGAGCATCTTTCATGGTCGATTTGATGCTGACGCGCACTTCAATTTTGCGTAGATCTTCGCTGAGGTTGATATCCTGCACGGTGCCCACTTCAACGCCCTGATAACGAACGGGAGTACGGCCCGGTACAATGCCGTCAGCAGACATAAAGTCAATGGTTACGGTATTGCCGCGATCTTCATAGCTTCCCCAGATAAGCCATCCTGCAATCATCAGCGCGATGAACGGCAGCAGCCAGAACGGAGAGATACGGCGTTTAGTTTTAATCTGCGCTTCAGTCTGCGAAGCGGGCGTTTCCTGACTCATGTGCATCCCAAAGTAAGCGGCTGTCCAGCCATTCCACAGCAAGAATAGTCAATATTACCGCTGCGCCGAAATAAAACGCAGCTGGCCCCATAGTAAAAGCAAGTATCTGATCGCGATTAATCAGCGACATGGTTAAAGCGATAACAAAGAGATCCAGCATCGACCAGCGACCAATCCAGGTCACCATACGCAGCAGTTTGATGCGGGTACGCAATCCTTGCTCACATCTAAAATGGATGCTGATGAGCAACGTAAACATCACAATCACTTTGGTGAATGGCACCAGAATACTGGCGATAAAAACAATCGCCGCCACGCCGACGTTGCTGTTCGCCAGGGACATTATGCCTGACAGGATCGTGTCTTCCTGGCGGCCACCATTGACATAAATTACCGAGATAGGCAGCAGATTAGCAGGCAAAAGCAGGACGATCGAGGCCAGCAGAGCAGCCCAACACTTTTGGATACTTTGATTCCTGCGCCAGCGTAACGGGATATGACAGCGAGGGCAGCGACCTCGGGCGTCCGGATAACCTGTAAAGTGGCAACCGAGGCAGACGCGAAGTTTTTCATCGGGCCGACGGGCTGGTCTTTGCGGATAGAAACGGTCCCAAAGCTGCTCAACGTTAAGGTGCGACAGCGTCAAAACACTGAGGATCACCAGCGCAATAAAAGCAAACAGACCCACACCGGGTTGCAAAAAAGCATAGTCCTGAACTTTGATTGATGCGACGCCAATGCCCACCAGATAGATATCAAGCATCACCCACTCTTTGAGCCTTTCCAGCATCAGCAGCACTGGGCGCAGGTTCATCCCAAGAATATTGCCAAACCACAGATAAGCGATTGAGGTTACGAGAATGATGGGCGCGCCGGCAACGCAAAAGAGTACAAAGGATGCGGTGAGTGGGTCGCCTTGTCGGGTCATTTGCCAGATGCCTTGCAGCACATTGGCGTCAATGCGCACACCTAATAAATAGATGTGCAGGAGCGGTTCTCCCCAGGCAAAGGGCATCAGCAGCAGCATGGTGAAAGCCATAGCCGCCAGTCGTGTTAATGACCAGTCGCGTCCGTCACGAATTTTTGCCTGACAGCGTGGGCAAAATGCACTTTGATGCGAACGCATTTTAGGCAAGCTAAAGATCAGGTCACATTCAGGGCAACGATGGTAATGCGCACGAGGGAGTGCATCACCAATGGACCTGATGGCTATTTTTTTAGTCGGCGTGATGCGTGGTGTCGTTAAGGCCATGTATCGCGAATCAAATTGTTGAAGTAATGTTATCTTAACTCATGACGGGAATGATCTTGAGCATTAACGCATTTAATGTTTATTTTAGTAGGCTGCAGCTTTAAGTAAGACAACTAAGTGATTACATAATGAACAAAACAGAGCTATACACGGATCTGAACCGTGACTTTCAGGCATTAATGGCAGGTGAAACCAGTTTTCTGGCAACGCTGGCAAATACCAGCGCGTTGTTGTACGAACGTCTTGCAGAAGTGAACTGGGCCGGTTTTTATCTGCTCGAAAACGATACGCTGGTGCTGGGGCCTTTCCAGGGAAAAATCGCCTGCGTGCGGATCCCAGTAGGACGCGGGGTGTGTGGGACCGCAGTAGCGCAGAACCAGGTTCAGCGCATTGAGGACGTTCATGCTTTTGACGGACACATCGCATGTGATGCCGCCAGCAACGCTGAAATCGTCCTGCCAATCACCGTCGAAAATCAGATAATCGGCGTGCTGGATATCGATAGCACGGCGTTTGGCCGCTTTACTGACGAGGATGAACAGGGGCTGCGAACGCTGGTGGCACAGCTTGAAACCGTGCTTGCAACGACGGATTACAAAAAATTCTTTGCGCGCGTCGCAGGATAATCAACGGATAACGTAGCAATTACTGATGACGTCATTATAATGTCGCCTGTTCATGCCTGCGCTTGTTGGCTACGTCCGTTGTAATCAGGAAATTTCATGGAAAATCAACCTAAGTTGAATAGCAGTAAAGAAGTCATCGCGTTTCTGGCCGAACGCTTCCCGCAGTGTTTTAGTGCGGAAGGCGAAGCGCGCCCACTGAAAATTGGCATTTTTCAGGATCTGGTAGAGCGTGTTGAGGGCGAAATGAACCTCAGCAAGACGCAGCTCCGCTCTGCCTTACGTCTCTATACTTCAAGCTGGCGCTATCTGTATGGCGTTAAATTGGGCGCAACGCGTGTTGATCTCGACGGCAACCCTTGTGGTGAGCTGGATGAGCAGCACGTTGAACATGCTCGCAAACAGCTGGAAGAAGCTAAAGCCCGCGTTCAGGCGCAACGTGCAGAGCAACAGGCGAAAAAACGCGAAGCAGCCGCTGCTGCCGGTGAAAAAGAAGACGCACCGCGTCGCGAGCGTAAGCCGCGTCCTGCACCGCGTCGTAAAGAAGGCGCTGAGCGTAAACCTCGCGCTGAGAAACCAGCAGCAAAAGCACCGCGTGCTCCTCGTGAAGAACAGCATACCCCGGTATCTGATATTTCAGTACTGACGGTAGGGCAGTCTCTGAAGGTGAAAGCAGGTAATAATGCGATGGATGCCACCGTATTAGAAATCACCAAAGATGGCGTCCGTGTACAGCTGAATTCGGGTATGTCTTTGATTGTACGCGCAGAACACCTGGTGTTCTGAAACGGAGGCCAGGCCTGGCATGAACACTTTTTTTAGGCTTACTGCGTTAGCTGGTCTGCTTGCATTAGCAGGCCAGGCACTTGCTGTGGAAGACATCACGCGTGCCGATCAAATCCCCGTTTTAAAGGAAGAAACCCAGCATGCGACGGTAAGTGAACGTGTGACATCGCGTTTTACGCGTTCGCACTATCGCCAGTTCGATCTGGATCAGGCGTTTTCGGCAAAAATTTTTGATCGCTATTTGAATCTGCTCGACTACAGCCACAACGTGCTGTTGGCGAGCGATATCGAACAGTATGCAAAAAAGAAAACGGTCCTCGGCGATGAACTGCGTACCGGCAAGCTGGATGTCTTTTACGATCTCTATAATCTGGCGCAAAAACGCCGATTTGAACGTTATCAGTACGCGTTAAGCGTACTGGCACGTCCAATGGATTTCACCGGTACCGACACCTTTAACCTCGACCGAAGCAAAGCGCCATGGCCGAAGAGCGAAGCAGAGCTTAACGCGCTGTGGGACGGCAAGGTTAAATTTGACGAACTCAGCCTGAAGCTGACCGGCAAAACCGATGCGGAAATTCGTGAAACGCTGACGCGTCGCTACAAGTTTGCGATTCGTCGTCTGGCGCAGACCAACAGCGAAGATGTGTTCTCTCTGGCGATGACGGCTTTCGCCCGTGAGATCGACCCGCATACTAATTATCTCTCTCCACGCAATACCGAACAGTTCAATACTGAAATGAGCCTGTCTCTGGAAGGTATTGGCGCGGTTTTGCAAATGGATGATGACTACACCGTCATTAACTCCATGGTGGCGGGCGGCCCGGCAGCCAAGAGCAAAGCAATAAGCGTTGGTGACCGTATTGTCGGCGTGGGTCAGACCGGTAAGGGAATGGTCGACGTGATTGGCTGGCGTCTGGATGACGTTGTTGCGCTGATCAAAGGACCCAAAGGCAGCAAAGTTCGCCTTGAAATCCTGCCTGCCGGTAAAGGAACCAAGACGCGCACCGTCACGTTAACGCGTGAACGTATTCGTCTCGAAGACCGCGCCGTGAAAATGTCCGTGAAAACCGTTGGCAAAGAAAAAGTCGGCGTACTGGATATCCCTGGCTTCTATGTTGGCCTGACAGATGATGTCAAAGTTCAGTTGCAGAAGCTGGAAAAACAGAACGTCAGCAGCGTCATTATCGATCTGCGTACTAACGGTGGCGGCGCGCTGACCGAAGCCGTTTCGCTTTCCGGTCTGTTCATTCCTTCCGGCCCGGTGGTTCAGGTTCGTGACAATAACGGTAAAGTGCGTGAAGACAGCGATACCGACGGCGTTGTGTACTACAAAGGCCCGCTGGTAGTGTTAGTCGATCGCTTCAGTGCTTCGGCATCAGAGATTTTTGCTGCGGCAATGCAGGATTATGGTCGTGCGCTGATCGTTGGTGAACCGACTTTCGGGAAAGGCACTGTACAGCAGTATCGCTCTCTGAACCGTATTTATGATCAGATGCTGCGTCCGGAATGGCCGGCGCTGGGTTCTGTTCAGTATACGATCCAGAAATTCTACCGTGTAAACGGTGGCAGTACGCAGCGTAAGGGCGTTACGCCGGACATCATCATGCCGACAGGTAATGAAGAAACAGAAACCGGTGAGAAGTTTGAAGATAACGCGCTGCCGTGGGATAGCATTGATGCTGCGACTTACACCAAATCAGAGAATCTGACGCCGTTCGGACCTGAATTGTTAAAAGAGCACAATGCACGTATTGCCAACGATCCTGAGTTCCAGTACATCATGAAGGATATTGCGCGTTTCAATGCGATGAAGGATAAACGCAACATCGCTTCTCTCAATTACGCTCAGCGTGAGAAAGAGAATAACGAAGATGACGCAATGCGTCTGGCGCGTATCAACGATCGGTTTAAGCGAGAAGGTAAGCCGCCGCTGAAGAAACTGGACGATTTACCGAAGGATTACCAGGAGCCAGATCCCTACCTGGATGAAACGGTAAAAATTGCGCTTGACCTGGCGCATCTTGAAAAAGAAAAGCCAGCGGAACAGCCCGCAACCAGTAAATAACCTCCAACAGGCACAAGAAATTGTGCCTGTTTTTTTAACAAACGCATGAAGACGTCAGTGTGATACGATAAAATGTAAAGTTGTGTCTTTCTGGTGACTTAGCACCTATGGATGCTTGAAAATAGCCATAAGACCCATACGATATGGGTAATCGCATAGTGCGTTTTGTTAAATTGAGGTTAAAAGAAAATTATGATGCGAATCGCGCTCTTCCTGCTGACGAACCTGGCTGTGATGGTCGTTTTCGGGCTGGTATTGAGCCTGACAGGGATTCAGTCAAGCAGCGTTCAAGGCTTGTTGATCATGGCACTGCTGTTTGGTTTTGGTGGTTCCTTCATTTCGCTGCTGATGTCCAAATGGATGGCGTTAAAATCCGTTGGTGGGGAAGTGATCGAACAGCCTCGCAATGAAAGAGAACGCTGGCTGATGAATACGGTAGCGAATCAGGCTCGCCAGGCTGGGATCGCTATGCCGCAGGTTGCAATCTACCATGCGCCAGATATTAACGCGTTTGCTACCGGTGCGCGCCGGGATGCTTCGCTGGTGGCTGTGAGTACAGGCCTGTTGCAAAACATGAGCCCGGACGAAGCCGAAGCCGTTATCGCGCATGAAATCAGCCACATTGCTAATGGCGATATGGTTACCATGACGCTCATTCAGGGTGTGGTGAACACCTTCGTTATCTTTATCTCACGTATTCTGGCACAAATTGCCGCTGGCTTTATGGGCGGAAACCGCGATGAGGGTGAGGGCAGTAACGGCAACCCATTGATCTACTTCGCAGTGGCGACGGTGCTGGAACTGGTGTTTGGTATTCTGGCGAGCATTATTACCATGTGGTTCTCACGTCATCGTGAATTCCATGCGGATGCCGGTTCAGCAAAACTGGTGGGGCGTGAGAAAATGATCGCCGCGCTGCAGCGTCTGAAAACCAGCTATGAGCCGCAGGAAGCGACCAGCATGATGGCGTTCTGCATCAACGGTAAATCCAAGTCGTTGAGTGAGCTGTTTATGACTCACCCGCCGTTGGATAAACGTATTGAAGCGCTGCGCAGCGGAGAGTATTTGAAGTAAGTTAATGACTGTCACGGGGCACCCGTTGCTCCGTGACTCATAAAACATAATGGCTATTTAAAGCTATCGATTAAAGCCTCGCCCAGATTATTCTGTCCCAGTTCAGCTTTACCTCTCATTCCGCCATTTTTCTCTGCCGGGGACGAAAATATTCCTTGTCGCTTTATCTCTGGTGAAAAACATTAGAGCCCCGCTGGCTGGCAAAAAGAACAGTGCCAGGCTTTTGATGATACCCAGTGATAGACGGGCTATCATTGACAGCCCGTCTGGTAGGAAAAAACTAAATCAGAACTGGTAGTTTAATGATACCCAATAGTTACGGCCCGGGTTTACGTATCCGGTAGTGGATTGCGCAGTCTGATAGTAATCTCCTGCGTAGGTGCTATTACGGCCCACCTGATAAAGTTTAACCTCGCTAAAGTCTTTATCCAGCACGTTATTGACCGCCGTATTCAGCGTCAGATCTTTGGTCAGCTTATAAGACATCCCCATGTCGAGAACGGTCCAGGCTTTTAAATCAGCGCCTTTATCGTCATAGACGGCCTTTTGTACTGCGCTGAGGTTGTTGTAATTTTCGGTAAAGCGTGGGGCTTTACCGCGATAACGTGCGCTCAGCCAGGCATTCATATCTTCCGTTGCCTGCCAGTTCAGGCGAGCGTTAGCCATATGTTTTGGCGTGTAGCTTAACGGCGCGCCTTTATTGTCACCATCTTTTTGCTTGCTCTGGGTGTAGGTGTAGTTGAGGGATAAAGTCAGCACATCCGACCACAGAGGGAAGGTGCTGGCAAATTCAACGCCATCGGTCCTTGCCTTGCCGCTGTTGGTATAGCTGTTGGTATTATCATCGATAGAATACGAGACAATTTTATTTTTGTATTCGGTATAGAAGCCGGTAATGTTGGCGTTCAGCCCGGTGTCGTTCTCGTAATACAGCCCGGTTTCATAGCTGATACTTTCCTCAGGTTTTAGGTTCGGATTACCGACCGTATTCACGGTTCCTTGCGCGGTGACGCCGCTGATCCCGTTATGTAACTGGCTCAGTGATGGCGCTTTATAACCTGTCGTCACGCCGCCTTTGAGCGTCCATTCGTCGGATACGTCCCAAACCATATACGCTCGTGGGCTGAAATGACCGCCAAAGACATCGTTATGCTCGTAGCGTGTCCCTGCGGTTAAGGCCAACGAGTCGAGAATATGCCATTCATCTTCTACATAGGCCGCCCACGTTTTTTGATGGAACGTTTCGCCGGTATTGGCCAGCACCACACCGTCTTTCATCCGCGCATCCCAATATTCCCCGCCGAGGGTTAAGAGGTGCGAATCACCTAATGGCGTCAGCAGTACTGAGTCCAGAATGACGTTGGTGTTCTTCAGTTCACGTGCGTCACCGGCCCGGCCTGCGTTCTCTGGCGTGAGTGCGGAGGAGACCAGTTGTCGTCCTTTGTTCTCAGTTTCATTCCAGCCGAGGGAGGATTTCCAGGTGCCGAACGTTAAGGCGGTATCGTGGCCGAGGGTGACTTTGTTACGCTCATAGCGCAACGTTTTATCGTAACCCCCCGTCAGGTTACCCAACTGACCGTCATCGTTATCATAGCGCTGTCTGGCGGAGTCGAGATCTAACCATAGCGTATTGCTTTCATTCGTTTTCCAGTCGAGTCGCGTGCCGAAGTTATAGTTTTCTGACTCGGTAGGATAAGGTACGCGGGTGGAGGAGGTATCGCTCAGGGAGGTAACGCTGGAACCCTGACGTTGGGTGGTGCTACCCCGAACCTGCATATCCAGTACGCCAGCGATTAACGGGCCGCTTGACCAGAAGTTGGCGACCGTGCTGTTACCCCATTTATTACTCTCTTGCAGGTTAACGCCGGTATTGATGGATGTACTCCATTTATCGGTGCTTTTTTTGGTAATGATATTCACCACGCCACCGATTGCGTCGGAGCCATAAAGCGTCGACATCGGGCCGCGGATCACCTCAATATGATCGATTGCCGCCAGTGGAGGCATAAAGCTGGTATTCATAGCTGAGAAGCCGTTTGGCGTCACATCGCTGCTGCCGTTTTGACGAATACCATCAATCAGGATCAGGGTATAACTGGCGGGCATGCCACGAATGCTGATCTCCAGACCACCGGTTTTACCGGTGCTGCTTTCAACATCCACCCCTTCAACAGAACGCAAGGCTTCGCCTAAATCATTATATTTATTGGTTTGTAACTCTTGCTGTGAAATAACGGAGACGCTGGCGGCAGCGTTGGTGATTTTCTTTTCGTAACCGGAAGCGGTTACCACCATAACATCTTCAGCAAAGGCCAGGGGACTGGAAAATCCTAAACAGGACAGAACAACAGAAGCAACAGGTTTTAAACGCATAGTCAAACTTCCTTTGTTAAAAATTCAAAGGAAGTAAGATAATTGATGGGAATGATAATAAAAATAATTATCATTATATGTTTACATAACTTATCACTTCTGGTGTTTTTCTTGAATAAATATACATAAATTGTCATTAGTTTTAGCTAAGTAAATAGCGGAAATGACCAATAATTAGTATTTGTAATCATTAGGTTGTAATTAATTTGCCATTAATTGAATGGCTAACATTTAATCTATTTTCTGTGATTCAGAGGGTACTCAATTAGGAGTATCAGAAAAAAGTATGATAATTTTAGAAAATCGTCATACTTTTCTGCGCCGCATCATTTTTTTCGTCATTTCAGTCCGCCATAATCCCTTCCCCAGGAGACCGTTTAACGGCAATGAATCGTTGAGCGGCATAAAAATAACGCAAATCTGGATAACATAATGATTAAAGGCAAGCTGGCACTGCTTACGTGCGCATTGACTCTCGCAATAACCTCACCACTTCTCGCCGCGCAAAATGTGAGCGAGGGGCAGACGTTGAAGCTGGCAATTGGACCTGAGCCAACGGAAGGGTTTGACCCGATGCTGGGCTGGAGTCATGGCAGCTATTTGCTTTTGCATGCACCATTATTAAAACAAAACGCAGATATGAGCTGGGGTAACCTGCTAACGGAAAAAGTTGAAACCAGTGCTGACGGCAAAACCTGGACGTTGACGTTAAAACCCGACCTTAAATTCTCCGATGGTTCCCCGCTAACCGCTGAAGATGTGGTGTTCACCTATAATAAAGCCGCAAAGAGCGGCGGCAAAATCGACATGGGTAACTTTACTCATGCCAGCCTGAAAGATAACCGCACGGTAGAAATCACGCTGCGCAGCCCGCAGAGCACCTTTGTGAACGTGCTGGGCTCTTTGGGTATTGTTCCCGAAAAACGGTATGACGAAAAAACATTCGCCAAAAATCCGATTGGCGCGGGCCCTTATCGGTTGGTGAGTTTTCAGCCGGGGCAGCAGCTGATCGTGGAGGCGAACCCCTGGTATGCCGGTAAGAAAAATGATTTCAGTAAGCTGGTGTTTGTCTTCCTTGATGAAGATAACGCTTATGCCGCAGCGCGCAGTGGTCAACTGGGACTCGTGCGTATTGCGCCTTCGATGGCGGTTGCCCCTCAACAGCAGAATTTGAAGCTGTGGGTACGCGACAGCGTGGAAAACCGTGGCATTGTGTTCCCGATGGTTCCAGCGGGTAAAAAAGACGCCAATGGTTATCCGATCGGTAACGATATCACGGCTGATATCGCCATCAGACGCGCCATCAACTACGCCATCGATCGTAAACAACTTGCCGATCAGGTCATGGAAGGTCATGCGATTCCGGCGTATAGCGCGGTTCAGGGCCTGCCATGGCAGGGACAGTCAGTTGCGTTCAAAGATGGCGACAGCGAAAAAGCACGGATGATTCTGGAAGAAGCCGGCTGGAAGGTGGGGAAAGATGGCGTACGCGTGAAAGACGGTAAAGAGGCTCGCCTGACTCTGTGGTACGCCAGCGGTGACAGTACGCGCCGGGATTTAGCCGAGGCCGTACGTGCGATGCTGGAGCCCGTGGGTATTCAGGTCTCGCTGCAATCCGGAAGCTGGGAAACCGTTGAGCGGCATATGCATGCGAACCCGACGCTGTTTGGCTGGGGAAGCCTGGATCCGATGGAACTTTTCCATCACTACAGCAATCAGGCCGCGGGCGTGGAATACTACAATCCAGGCTATTACAGCAATCCCGTCGTTGAACAACATCTTAAACAAGCCATTGATGCTCCGGACTGGCAAAAAGCGTTGCCTTTCTGGCAACAGGTGGAGTGGGATGGCAAGCAAGGGGCTGGGGTGCAGGGCGATGCCGCCTGGGCATGGCTGCTGAACATTCAGCACACTTATCTGGCAAATCCGTGTATTGACTTAGGCAAAGGCGCGCCGGAGATCCACGGTAGCTGGTCCCTGCTCAATAATCTGGATGAATGGACCTGGACCTGCCGTTGATGAAGTCTGTTGTAGGCCATTTTCTACGGCTGATAGTGTTATTAGTGCTGGTTGCGGCTGGCACTTTTATGCTGCTCAGCTTTTCTCCTGTCGATCCGATTCGCGCCTATATCGGCAACGATCTCCTGCACGTGCCGCCGGAACAATATGCGCGTATCGCTGCTCGCTGGGGATTAGACCAGCCGTTATGGGAGCGTTTTGGTCACTGGTTTATACGTGTATTGCAGGGCGATCTCGGCTACTCAATGTTGTTTAATGCACCGGTTGCCAGCGTAATCAAGGAGCGCTTTGCGACTTCGTTTGCCTTGCTTGGCGGCGCGTGGCTGCTCTCCGGCATACTGGGAACGGCAATGGGGTTTGTCGCGGGTCGTTATCTGAATCGCTGGCCGGATAAAGCAATCTGTCGACTCAGCTATCTGCTTTCGTCGTTGCCGACCTTCTGGATTGGCATGCTGCTGCTGGCGTTATTTGCCGTGCGCTGGCCGGTATTTCCGGTCTGCTGCGCGTGGGAGCCGGGCAACAGTGGCGATATGGCTACGCTGGCTGAGCGTCTGCGCCATTTAGTGCTGCCCGTTTGCGCGCTAAGTTTATTGGGACTTGGCCAAATTACACTTCATACGCGGGAAAGTATCGCCAGCGTGATGAAAAGCGATTTTGTCCGTTTTGCGCGTTCGCAGGGAGATAAAGGCTGGTCGCTGTTGCGTCATCAGGTTCTGCGCCACGCTATTACGCCCGCGCTGTGCCTGCAGTTCGCCTCGTTGGGAGAACTGCTGGGCGGCGCACTGCTGGCGGAAAAAGTTTTTGCTTATCCGGGACTGGGACAGGCCACTATTGATGCCGGATTACGCGGCGATCTGCCGTTACTGATGGGGATTGTGTTGTTCAGTACCGTGTTAGTGTTCATTGGCAACTCGCTGTCTACCTGGCTTGTCCATGTGTTGAACCGTGCTCTGGAGCGACCTGATGCTCTATAATCCGACGCCGACGCTGATTCGTCTTCTGCTCTCTTTTAGCTGCCTGTTAGGCATTGCGGTGTATGGCGCCGCGACGCTGGAAACCCCATTGAGCGTTAATCTGCTTGCCCGTCATTTACCGCCTGATGCGCTGTATTGGTTTGGCACCGATAACCTCGGTCGCGATCTGTGGATTCGTTGCTTTCAGGGCGCGTTAACCAGTCTGCAAATTGGTATTGGCGCGGCGTTGTGCAGCGGCTTCATCGCATTACTGATGGCGGCGGTTTCACGTATACATCCGCGTCTGGATGTACTAATGCGTCTGATTACCGATGCCATGCTGTCAATGCCGCATCTGCTGTTGCTCATATTGATCTGTTTCACGCTGGGTGGCGGAAAAAATGGGGTGATTATGGCGGTTGCGTTGACCCACTGGCCGCGTCTGGCGCTAATCCTGCGTGCCGAAGCGCAGCGCGTGGCCCACAGTGACTATCTGACGTTAACCTGGCGTCTGGGACACGGACATTTTTACTGCTGGCGGCTTCACTATCTCCCGGCATTGTTACCCCAGTGGTTAACGGGAACCTTGCTGATGTTTCCCCACGCGGTGTTGCACAGCGCGGCGTTGAGCTTCCTCGGTTTTGGGCTGGCGCCGCATGAACCATCGCTGGGCCTGTTGCTGGCTGATGCGCTGAGGTTTATCAGTCATGGAGACTGGTGGTTAGTGCTGTTTCCTGGGCTGATGCTATTCAGTCTGGTTATGTTATTCGATCAGCTCGCAAGGGCAGTGCATCGTTTATGGTTACGAGGTGACGCATGTTGAGTTTAAGACAGGTCTCGCTGGACGTGGCGCGTTATCGCTGGTACGGCGCGAGAAACTGGTCTTCGCTGTTGCAGGATATCTCTTTCGACGTAGCGCCAGGTCAGATGGTGGCGTTAGTCGGGGGAAGTGGGGAAGGTAAAAGCCTGTTGCTGCAATGTCTGCTTGATCTCTTACCGGACAATTTGCGCTTCAACGGCTCCATCACCCTGGAGGGGAAAACGCTGGACAGTGATGATATTCGCAAATGTCGTGGCAATACTTTCAGCTATGTCCCGCAAGGTGTTCAGGCGCTTAACCCGCTGCTCTCGATTGAAAAGCATCTGCGCAGGGCAAGTCAGCTCTCTGGCCAGGCCTGGAATGCCGGAAAAATTGAACGATTGCTCCAGCGTAGCCAACTAGAAAGTCGCGTATTAGATGCCTTCCCACGCCAGCTTTCAGGGGGGATGGCGAAACGTGTTCTGGCCTGTCACGCGTCGCTGAGTCAGGCTCGCTATATTCTGGCGGATGAAATTACCGCCTGGCTTGATGCACCGCTGGCTAATCAACTGCTTGAACAGCTACGTGAGCAATGTGAGCAAGGGGCTGGCGTTTTATGGGTAACGCACGACCTCACGCTTGCCGCTCGCCACGCGGACCGCATTGTCGCGCTGCACCAGGGAAGGGTGTCGGATAACGTCAGCCGGGAACAGCTGTTACGCGGAGAGATCAGCGAGCATCTGCAACGCCAATGGCGGGCCCTGCCTGAAAGAAATCAACTTTTTGGAGAGCGCGATGCTGTGCTGTCGTGAAGTGACGATTTGTCAGGGAGGAAAGGTGCTTTGGCAAAATCTGAACTTCTCTCTGCGCCCCGGAGAACGCATTGGGGTTTGTGCACCCAGCGGAACCGGCAAAACAACGCTGGGACGCGTACTGGCGGGCTGGCAAAAACCGACCTCGGGTGACATTCTGGTTGATGACCAACCGCTGCCAATGCACCAGTATTGCCCGGTGCAACTGGTGCCACAGCATCCGGAATTAACCTTTAATCCGCGGCGCAGCACCGGCGATGCGGTTTATGATGCCTGGCGACCTGATGCTGAACTGCTTACCCGTCTTCACATCAACCCTGAGTGGTTAACCCGCCGTCCCGGACAGCTTTCTGGCGGTGAACTGGCGCGAATTGCTTTACTTCGCGCGCTGGATCCGCGGACACGTTTTCTTATTGCCGATGAAATTACCGCCCAGCTCGATCCTTCCATTCAAAAAGATATCTGGGTATTGCTGCTTGAAGAGTGCCAGCGTCGGCCATTAGGTATGCTCATTATCAGCCATCAGCAGGCTCTGCTTGAGCAGATTTGCTCCAGAAAACTCATTGAAGCGTGAGGCAATAACGTGCAGTAATGTCTATTGATTAAACTGTTACGTTATATTATAACAATTCACTCGCAAACGATTTGAGGGTGAAATTTTGGCT
Organism: Citrobacter sp. 506; assembly: GCF_050434985.1. NCBI lineage: Bacteria > Pseudomonadati > Pseudomonadota > Gammaproteobacteria > Enterobacterales > Enterobacteriaceae > Citrobacter > Citrobacter sp. 506. The sequence continues at coordinate 896,455 of NZ_JBNDJN010000001.1, read as the reverse complement.
ATTCGTTTTAACAAACTGACAATCGCTCTGGGGATGCTTTTGGTCAGTGGGCAGGTTTTGGCCCATGGTCATCATTCCCATGGTGCGCCGATGAGTGAAGCAGAACAAAAGGCGTCGGAAGGGGTATTTGATGATAACCAGGTGCAGAACCGGGCGCTGTCCGACTGGGATGGCATGTGGCAATCTGTCTATCCGTATCTGGTCAGTGGCGAACTTGATCCGGTTTTCAAAAAGAAAGCGGAGAAAGATAAAAGCAAAACGGCAGAACAAATTAAAGCTTATTACCGTACAGGCTATGCAACCAATGTAGACACCATCGGCATCGAAGATGGCGTGATGGAATTTCACACCGGTAATCAGGTCGCATCGTGCAAATACGATTATGCCGGGTATAAAATCTTGCACTATAAATCAGGCAAGAAAGGTGTACGGTATCTGTTTGAGTGTAAAGCCGCTGACAGCAAAGCGCCTAAATACGTGCAATTCAGCGATCATATTATCGCGCCGCGTAAATCGAGCCACTTCCATATCTTTATGGGAAATACCTCGCAGGCTGCCTTGCTTGAGGAGATGGAAAACTGGCCTACCTACTACCCTTATCAGCTGAAGGGCGAAGAAGTAGTGGATGAGATGCTGCACCATTAATCTGGGCTAACCTTATCTGTACACACCCGCCACCAGTGGCGGGTTTTTTTAATTAATAACCTGCTCTTTCCATCACCTGTCGCATTCGTTAGCATATTGTATCGCAGCAAGTGCATGTGTTTTTTCAGGAAGAGGTTAACGTGTTCGCAGAGTATGGAGTTCTGAATTACTGGACGTATCTGGTGGGGGCTATTTTTATCGTGCTGGTACCGGGGCCAAATACGATATTTGTGCTGAAGAACAGCGTCGGTAGGGGAGTAAAGGGGGGTTATCTCGCCGCCAGCGGTGTGTTTATTGGTGATGCCGTGTTGATGTTTTTGGCCTATGCCGGTGTTGCTGCATTGATTAAAACAACGCCCGTTTTGTTCAATATCGTTCGTTATCTTGGCGCTTTCTATTTACTCTATCTTGGCGCGAAGATCCTGTATGCAACACTGAAATCGAAAGCAAGCGACGCCGTGCCCGAGGAAGTCCCGTTTGGTGCTATTTTTAAGCGCGCATTAATCCTGAGCCTGACCAATCCCAAAGCTATTCTGTTTTATGTGTCATTCTTCGTGCAGTTTATTGATGTCAATGCGCCGCATTCAGGGCTGTCATTCTTTATTCTGGCTATTACGCTTGAGATAGTGAGCTTTTTCTATTTGAGCTTCCTTATTTTCTCCGGCGCGTTTGTGACGCAATATATCCGTACGAAGAAGAAACTGGCGAAAGTGGGGAATTCCCTTATCGGCCTGATTTTCGTTGGTTTTGCCGCCCGTCTGGCCACGCTTCAATCGTGATGCCATCGGCCCGCTGATTGCGGCGGGCCTTTAATATTGCGCTCTTCTTTTCATTTATAATCGTAGGGTTATAACCAATAAATGGTATTTTAAATGTATATTTTGAGGCGTACCCTGTGTACAGCAGCGGTTCAATATGACTCGCTGGTTGTCGACTGGAAAAGGGAAGAAAAATGCTTCAAATTCCACAGAATCATATCCATACACGCTCTACGCCATTCTGGAACAAAGAAACGGCGCCTGCCGGAATTTTCGAACGCCACCTTGATAAAGGGACCCGAGCCGGGGTTTATCCTCGACTTTCGGTTATGCAGGGGGCGGTCAAATATCTCGGATACGCAGACGAACACAGTACGGAGCCAGTAGAGGTGATGATTATTGAAGCCGGTCAGTTTGGCGTTTTTCCACCGGAAAAATGGCATAACATCGAAGTGATGACCGACGACACTTACTTTAATATCGATTTTTTCGTCGCCCCGGAAGTTCTGATGGAGAGTGCAAATCAACGAAAAGTCGTGCGCACCGGCAAGGAGTAAATCATGGGTAAAGCAACCTATACCGTAACCGTGACCAATAACAGCAACGGTGTTTCTGTTGATTATGAAACAGAGGCGCCAATGACATTACTGGTGCCGGATGTGGCAGCTGAAGTGGTCAAAGATCTGGTCAATACCGTGCGTTCGTACGATACCGAAAATGAGCACGAAGTCTGCGGGTGGTAGGCATTAGTCACTGCTACTGATTGAATATATTAGTTTTTAATCTAAAAACTGCACTGCGCTTTGACGGCGCAGTGCGTTTTTTTATCTGGGCGAAACAGGGAAATATCCTGCAAGGATTCCTTAAGAATACCTTAAGAGATTCGCATTGATTGCTAATAGTTGATCATTCACAGGGGTTATGATCGCGAAACAGATATAAAACAGAACATCGCGCTTATGAAACTCAATACCCGACTTACATTACCCACAATCATTCTCGGATTAGCCATCGTGGCGATCCCGTTCGCCGCGAACTGGCATCTCCCGCTACTCAACGGTACTGTCGTCAGCTGGATTGAAAATGGCCAGGCGCTATGGCTGCTGTTTGGTGCCATATTTACACTCAGTTACATCAGGCCCTTATCACGTCCCGAAGGCGAGAAGCAATTTTGGCTTTGGGCGGCAGCGTGGTGGCTGGTATTACTGGGCCGAAGCACAAGTTGGGGCCGCGATTATTTTCCTGAGCATCCTAAACTCCTGTTCCGGGCTATCTCAGTGGTATTGATTGCCATGATTATTCTGCCAGTGCTGATTTCGAAGCGCTTACGCCAGGATATTGCCCGTCGCTTGCGCAATGAACCGCTACCTCTGTGGCTGTTAGCGATCACCACCTGTGCATTTTTGATCTCCGATACGGTAGAGCATCATCGTCTGCTGGCTCCCATCTTTCTGCACAATGCTCAGTATGGCGATCTGATTGAAGAACTGTACGAACTACCGTTTATGGCGGGATTGTTTCTGATGAACCTCGGCTTTATGCGGCGGGATAAGCAGGAGGAAGCTGCATCCATCCGCTTCAGTGAACCACAGCTGGCGAAGTCATGAGATAAGGCCTGAGTCTGGAAAGCCAGACTCAGGCGATGATGGCGGTGACTTACGCAATAGCCTCACACAGACGTGACTTCATGTCGCTATACGTTTGTGCGGCATATTTTTCTGCCCACCCCTGATCGGTAATGTGTTCAATATTTACGGCGCAATATTTGGTTTCCGGCGTTTTCGAAATAGGATCGAGATTGTCCTGGGTTAACTCGTTACACGCGCCAATCCACCATTGATAGGTCATATAGACCGTTCCGGCATTGATGCGCTCGGAGACATCCGCGCGGCTGATAACCTTACCGCGGCGCGAGCTGACCCATACCAGATCGCGATGACGAATACCCAATTTTTCAGCATCATGGGTATTGATTTGCACATACCCAGGCTCGTCTGCCAGTGCTTGCAACGCTGCGCAGTTGCCGGTCATCGAACGGCAGGAGTAGTGCCCAACCTCACGCACGGTACACAGCACCAGCGGATATTGTTCATCAGGAACTTCTGCAGGCGCTCGCCACGGTGCGGCAAACAGTTTGCCTTTGCCATTGGCGGTATCGAACTGGCTGTGCGCGTAAAGGTAGGGCGTACCAGGACTATCAAGATCCGGACATGGCCACTGAACATGACCCATCTCACCCATTTTCTCATAGGTCACGCCGTAGAACAGTGGACACAGCTCGCGCATCTCATCCCAGATTTGCTGGTTATTTTGATACTGCATTGGATAGCCCATTTCGCTGGCCAGCAGGCTGATAATCTCCCAGTCACGCTTTACATCACCAGTGGGTTCAATCGCTTTCTCAAAACGCTGGAAACCGCGATCGGCGCAGGTAAAGACGCCACCGTGTTCGCCCCATGAGGTGGCTGGCAGGAGGACATCGGCCATTTCCGCCGTCTTGGTCATGAAGATATCCTGCACGACGATAAAATCGAGCGCGTTAAATCCTTCGCGGACCAGACCCAAATCGGCCTCGGTTTGCAGCGGATCTTCTCCCATGATGTAGTAGGCTTTGATTTTGCCTTCGATAGCCAGATGCGGAACTTCGGTGATGCGGGTCCCAACCTTGTCATCCATCTGATTAACGTCAATGCCCCATGCGGTGGCAAATTTCTCCCTGACGGCGAAATCGGTTACGTCCTGATACCCTGGAAACTGGTTAGGTAGCACCCCCATATCGCACGCGCCCTGCACGTTATTTTGCCCGCGCACCGGGCCAACACCGACGTTAGGGCGTCCCAGATTTCCGGTCAGCAAGGCCAGGCTCGACAAACCACGAACCACGTCAACGGCCTGACCAAACTGGGTGACGCCCATCCCCCACATCACGGTGGCCGATGGCGCCGCAGCAAATGTACGCATCGCCTGACGAACCTGCTGTGCGGGAACACCGGTTAAATGTTCAACGTCTTCAGGCGCATACTCCTTAACGGTTTCCCAGTATGTTTCCAGTCCTTCCGCATGCTTTTGTACATACTCGCGATCGTAGAGTTGCTCCTCGATGAGAACATGGCCAAACGCGTTGACCAGCGCCATATTGCAACCGTTTTTCAACTGCAAATGTTGGTCAGCGATACGGGCAGTTTCAATCCGGCGTGGGTCGCAGACAATGATTTTTGCGCCGTTCTGGCGAGCTTTAATTACCCGGCGGGCCACAATTGGGTGTGAATCGGCACAGTTATAACCAAAGATCAGCAGGCATTTTGAGTTTTCAATGTCGCTGATGGAATTGCTCATGGCGCCATTGCCTAACGTTTCCTGTAACCCGGCCACGGAAGGGCCGTGACAGACGCGGGCACAGCAATCGACATTGTTGGTATGGAGCACGCCACGTGCGAATTTTTGCATCACGTAGTTGGTCTCATTTCCAGTTCCACGGGAAGATCCGGTGGTCATGATGGCACGAGGGCCATAGGTATTTTTGATTTCAGTTAAGCGTTTTGCGGTGTAACGAATGGCGTCATCCCAGCTAACGGGAGTGAATTTTCCACCTTTTTCATAACGGATCATCGGGCGAGTCAGACGGGGAGTCAGAAGGCGTGTGTCGTTAAGAAAGTCCCAACCATAATAGCCTTTCAGGCATAACTGATTTTGGTTCGTTACACCCTCTGCGGCCTCAGCGCGGATGATTTTGTTATTCTCAACAACAAGCTTGAGCTTGCACCCGGCCCCACAGTATGGGCATACACTGGTGATTTTTTTCATCAATAACAGACCTGTTAAATGCTGAAATAGCGCGAATTGTAGACGCAGTCACGCGATACGTATCGCGGACTACGATGTGTCGTAGTGACGGGCTGTTTAAGCATAAAGTGTGCCAGAAGTGAAAACCCAGCAATAGCAGGGGCTGGCGGCCAAAGCGTTAAGCAGAATGACTGACGATTCGACATTAATGACGAGGCGCGACAAAATTAGTCTGCCGGTCAGCGGTGTAACCTTATGAAACATCAGAAAAAGATGAAAAACAGAAGTGATAGCGATCACAAATTTTAATTTTTCAGCGCTATGCTATGCTTTTATACGACGAGTGAATTGTTAATTTAAAAACATAAGTGAGGGAAATTATGGGCATTATTTCATGGGTGGTTTTCGGTCTTATTGCTGGGATTTTGGCAAAATGGATTATGCCGGGTAAAGATGGCGGCGGATTCTTTATGACCATTATCTTAGGGGTTGTCGGTGCGGTAGTGGGTGGCTGGATCAGCACCTTCTTTGGTTTTGGTAAAGTCGATGGTTTCAACTTCGGCAGTTTCGCCGTGGCGGTGATCGGTGCGATTGTGGTGTTGTTTATCTACAGAAAAATCAAAAGCTAAGTAAACATACAGACAATAGAGGCCACTAATATGTGGCCTTTTTCTTAGGTCACCACCAGCCGAATTCTGTTCCCAGAACGACGATGATAGCCACGCCAATCATAATAAGCGTTGTTTTTTTCATCGTTATGCTCCCGGCGCAGCGTAGCCGCCAATAAAAAACCAGGATAAGAAAACGACAGCGGAAATGAAAATGATGACGGGGAAAATAATACCGAGTCGCATACGATTATCTGCCAGAGTTATTTAAAGACGGGTTAGCATAGCAGGGCTTAATGTACGACAAAAGTGGTTTTATCCTGACGCTTTTTATCCTTGTACATTGCGCTGTCTGCGAGGTGAAGCGCGCAGTTTACATCAGTCTCCAACGGATTAATTTCCACCACGCCCAGACTGGCGCCAGGATAAAATAGATGAATGTCACCCAGGTGGTAGTCACCACAAATTTGCTGTTGTAGCTGATTTTTCACCTGCTGCAGGCGGTCTCGCGGATCCCTGTCATCTTCCGGTGACAGGCTCACGACTAAAAATTCGTCACCACCCAGTCGGCCAAGGATATCATTGTCACCGCATTCGCGAAGCAGACGCTGACCAATCTGGATCAGAAACTGGTCGCCAACCTCGTGGCCAAAGCGGTCATTGATCAATTTGAAATCATCCAAATCAATATAGGCAAAAATAATCTTCTGCCTGAGATGTCGGGCAAGGGAAAAAAGAGTCTCAACATTTTCAAAAATGGCGCGCCGATTCGGTAATCCGGTCAGGGCATCGGTGTAAGAGTGCGCAATCAGCGCGGCATTCGCTTCGCGTAACTGAGCAACCAGCGACTCTTTTTGAATTGACTGGGCGATCAGGCCCGCAAACAGATGTAACACCTGCTCGCCACGTTGGCTTAATGCGTGCTGGTGGCGACTGGTGGCGCAGAGCGTACCGTAAAACGTTCCGTCGGGAAGATGAACCGGCGTGCTCAGGAAAGTGGTTATCTCCAGCGCGCGGGCGGCGGTACACTCCGGCCAGCGAGCGGGGACGTTGTCGCTGTACAGACAGTTTTCGTCTATGGCGCGTTTGCATAGCGTCTCATCCCAGGGTACGGACAGCCCTTCAGGGATCTGCATCTGCTTGCTATTGCGCGCATACAAAATATGCTGCAGGCGGGCATCTAAATCGACCTTAGTTAAATAGGTGGATTCCATCTCAGTCACCACTTCCAGCATCTCCAGAAGTTGCCGAACCAGGCTCTCAACTGACTGCTCCGTGGCTAAGGATTGTGAGACTCTGGCAAGGATCATGTCCGACATGAGGTGTAAATGCTCCTGAGTAATGACTGGGCTAACGTGGCCCGCATGATAGAACATCAAGATGAAAGATGAAACACGCCATCCCGCTCAAAACTTAAACATTAAATTGAAAGCTGACAGTAAAACATGGAGATAGATGGAAAGTCGGGGTAACCTGCCGGGATAAGGTTTTTAACAGGAGTCGATATGAAACTGGCGTCTATTATTTTGCCCGGCTTGTTGGTGTTAGCGGGATGTACCACTCAGCCCGAAGCCCCCAAACCGCCGAAGATTGGTCTGGCGAATCCGGCATCGGTATATTGCGAACAAAAGGGCGGCTCGCTGATTGCTGTGCAGACCCCGCAAGGCGTAAGGTCGGACTGCAAATTACCGGGCGGGGAAGTGATTGATGAATGGGCGCTCTGGCGCAGAGATCATCCGACAACGGGCAAATGAAATCCTGTTAGCATTGACGTATCCATTCAGCCAGCACCAGCGCGTGGTTTTGCTGGGTGTTTTTCGCCGCATACAGTAGCGTTAAGGTTTGCTGTCGGGCAATCTCTGCGAGACGCTTTCCTTCCTGCTGCTGTAGGGCGAGTTCAGCGCGATATTGCTCGGAAAAGTGTGTGAAATCAATCAATTCTGCGTGGAACGCCTTGCGTAAATCAGATGACGGCGTAAGCGCTTTATTCCATTCGTTAAAAATAAGGTCGGTCTTTTTTACCCCGCGAGGCCACAACCTGTCGACCAGTACGCGATAACCATCATTTTTTTCTGCTGGGTCATATACGCGTTTACATTGAATTTTCATCTTTTCATCCGCTCCATTAATCCACTGCTTTGATCTATTTCAACACCTTTATTACGGTTAAATAAGATCGTAAAACGTGACAATTGTAACATTCTGCCCGTCCTGACTCCCAATTTAAGGGATTGTGATACCAACAAAAAATCGGTAGGCTGAGGCTCCTTATATTGTCCCTCATTGTCTGGACATAAGGAAAGCTTAATGGAAATTTCCCCGTTTAAAGATACGCTTCGCATTGCGCTGGTGGGTGATTACAGCCCTGATATTGTGGCGCATCAGGCCATTCCTCTTGCTATCGATGATGCCGCTGCCGTCCTGGAATTAGTGGCTGATTATGACTGGCTAACCACCTCTGATATTAGCAGCAGTGAAGATCTGATTGGCTATGATGCTATTTGGGTCGTTCCTGGCAGTCCATATCGGCACCTGAAAGGCGCACTGATCGCGATACGCTACGCGCGTGAAAACAGCATCCCATTCCTCGGGACCTGTGGCGGTTTTCAACATGCGATTCTGGAGTATGCCCGCAACGTGCTGGGCTGGAGTGATGCTGCCCATGCGGAAACGGATACCACGGGGCGGATGGTCATCGCACCGTTGACCTGCTCGCTGGTAGAAAAAACGGATGATATTGAACTGAGGGCCAATACGCTGATTGCCAAAGCCTACGGACGGGGTGTTATCTCCGAGGGGTATCACTGCAACTATGGCGTATCGGAAGATTTTGCCGCCGAGCTTGAGAGCGGTGATCTTCGTGTGACTGGCTGGGATGAGGCTGGTGATATCCGTGCCATTGAGCTGGTGACGCATCCTTTTTTTGTCGGCACACTCTTTCAGCATGAACGTGGAGCGCTGGCGGGAAAACCCGTGCCGTTAGTTCAGGCAATGCTGCGCGCTGCGCGAGGATAAAAAACGGGCAGGTTGTTCTCAAACCTGCCCGCTGCTTTATGCGCTTGCGATCTCCCGATTACGCCCCGCGCACAGACCAAACACTGCCATCAGTATCGCTAACACGGCGACCCCAGCTAATGGAATCAGCCAGCTACCATTGAGGTCGTGAATCTTACCCATCAGCGGTGGCCCACAGGCGGCCAGTAAATACCCGACGGATTGTGCCATGCCGGACAGGGCCGCGGCCTGATGCGCTGAGCTTGCGCGCAGGCCAATAAAGGTCAAACCAAGGAGCATCGTAGCGCCTGAGCCAAAGCCAAACAGTATGGTCCACAGCAAAGCCTGCCCGGGCATTACCGCGAATCCCGCTGCGCCGATGGCGCACATTAACGAAACCAGTGCGGCGATGGCGCGCTGATCCTTAAATCTGTTCAGGACGAGAGGGATCAATAACCCCGGCGCGGCGGTTGCCAGTTGCAGTAAACCATGCAACGAACCGGCCTGCGCTTCGCTGTAGCCGTGGCTGATTAAAATGGCGGGTAGCCAGCCAATGATCACGTAGTAGATAAGTGAATTGATCCCGAGAAACAGCGTCACCTGCCAGGCGAGGCTCGAGCGCCAGATCGCGCGGGAATGCAAAGCGCGCGAGTTGCTCAAACTGGCATTGGCCGTCTGGCGACATTGGGGTAACCAGATAATCAGCGCCAGCAGCGGAAAGACCATCAGTACCATCAGCGCACCGCGCCAGCCAAACCCGCTCAGCGCCAGCGGAACCACAATAGCTGAACCCAGTGCCGCCGCTGCGCCCATAGTCAGCGAGTATGCGCCAGTGAGTTTTGCCACATGCTGAGCAAAATCACGCTTGATCAGCCCAGGTAACAGCACATTTCCCAGCGCGATTCCGCAACCAATGATAGCGGTGCCGCTAAACAGGAAACCTGGCGTGGGCAGCGAACGTATCGCAATACCTGAGCAAATCAGTAGCATTGCGGCAAACAGGCTGCGTTCGATACCCCAACGGCGTGCAACGGCGGCGGCCAGAGGCGATACCAGTGCGAAGGCCAGCAGCGGCAGGGTGGTCAGAAGTCCCGTCTGGGCGGTACTCAGGCCGTAGTCGGTGCGAATTGCATCCAGCAACGGGGCGGCTCCGGTAAAGGTGACGCGCAGCGTGGTGGCAATCATCAGGATCCCCGCGATCAGCCAGGCTGCGTTTTTGCCGCGGGAGGAAGGCATATTTGTCATTTTTTTCTCATATCGTCAGGCGAGGCGATACTTTAGCGTTTTTACTCAATGGATGAATCAAGCTAAAATGACAGTTTATCGCTAAAAACGGACATTTTTATGTTAGGACTGAGGCTGGATGGGTATGAGCCCGACCTTTACCACGATGCGGCGGTGGCGTTTTGTATTCAGGCCCGGGAAGATGAACTCTTCAGTCCGCTGCATCAGCACCGTAAGGGGCAGTTGATTCTGGCCTTGCATGGCGCGATCACCTGTGAGGTTGAAAATGCCATGTGGATGGTGCCTCCACAATATGCGGTATGGATCCCCGGTGAAATTCCACACAGCAACCACGTTACCGTTGGGGCGCAACTGTGCTTTTTGTTTATTGAGCCGCAGGCAGTCGTGATGCCTGAACGCTGCTGCACCCTGAAAATCGCCCCATTATGTCGGGAGCTCATTCTGGCGCTGGCGTCCAAAACGGATGATCAACGGCTGGAGCCGTCTACCCAGCGGCTGACGCAAGTGCTATTTGATGAACTCCCGCAGCAACCGCAGGAGCAAATGCAGTTGCCGGTTTCCGATCACCCGAAAATCCGCAGAATGGTCGCGACGATGGCACGGGAGCCCGCGCAGTGGCAGACGCTGGGACAGTGGGCCAGCGTATTTGCGATGAGTGAGCGGAACCTCGCCCGTCTGGTCGTTAAAGAAACGGGGTTGAGTTTTCGCCGCTGGCGTCACCAGCTTCAATTGATTCTGGCGCTGCAGGCGCTGATAGATGGTCATAACGTGCAACAGGTTGCGCACATGCTCGGTTACGATTCGACCACGGCATTTATCACCATGTTCAAAAAAGGCCTGGGACAGACGCCAGGCCGTTATCTGGCTGGACTGGCTACTGCTTCCCAACAATCAATGACACCAGACCTGCCGCAATGAGCGGTCCCACCGGCACACCGCGAAATAGCGCCACGCCCAGTACCGTACCCACCAGTAAACCGGCCACAAGCTGAGGCTGGCTACCCATGAGCGTGACACCGCGCCCGCCAAGCCAGGAGACGAATACCCCGATGGCAATAGCGACCAGTGATTTCCAGTTCACAAAGGAGTGGATGAGCGTGGAGGGGGGGAGCGTTCCGCTGGCGATCGGCGCCATGACGCCAATGGTTAGAATTATAATCCCGACAGTCAGGCCCTGTTTTTCTATCCATGGAAAGAAAGTATTCAGAGGGGTAACACGGACAATGATCAGCACCAGAATTGAAACAGCGACAGTGGTGTTGTGGCTGACAAAGCCCAGAGCTGCCAGTCCGAGCAGGATCAGCAGAGTGACATCAAACATCGTAGTTTCCTTGCCAAAAGAAAAAATAAGCCTGCTTACTGTACGCGTAAACGCGTGACGGAACAGGCTTTTTTTAATGATTATGATTTTTTTTGGGCTAATGCACGATGCTACGTTTTTACACCTGACTCGGGCGGCTATTGTACGCGGCGGAACGGGAGTAATTCCGGTTGCGCGATACGCAGGTAATCTGCGGTATCCATGATCACGGATTTTTCCAGCACTCCGGCATTGAACGCAATTTCATTAAAACGCTCAAACAATAGCGGATCGGCGACCAGCTTAAGTTTTGGATGGAAGCTAAACGGTGGGATAGCGCCGAATACGCAACCTGTCAGTGCATCGACTTCCGCCGGGCTGGCAAGTGATGCTCTTAACCCGCCGATATGGCTGGCTAACAGGCTCAGGTCGGCCTGCTGGTCGGCAGAAAGAATCGCCAGGACATGCTGATTAACGCCGTTGCCTTTGACCTTACAAACCAGCGCTTTTGCTCCCTGGCCCAGTGCGGTACCGCGAATTTCAGAAACCGCTTCACATTTGCCGACCGCTTCATGGCTTACCACGCGATACGTCGCGCCTTGTTCTGACAACAGCGAAATTAAACGCTGATGCGTTGCGTTACCTTTGTTCACTTCCGTCATGACTTACTCCTGGTACAACAATGAAAATCCTGTCAGAAAAATGATTACGCATCCGCGCGTTTTTTCTGTTTGTTCAGGTAGAGCTGTGCATCGGATGCTTTGTAGGCATCATCAATGGTGTCGTTTGGCTGCATATTATAAATCCCTGCGGAGAAGCTGATTGCTCTATCTTGCGCAATAATTTGTAAGTTATAGCGAATCCTCTCCAGCAGACGAGGCGTTAATTCAGCGGGGTAATCGATGAGGATAATGCAAAATTCATCCCCACCGAGGCGGATGGCATAGTCGTTTTTGCGAATCGAGGTTTGAATGGCTCTAGCCAGAATGGTGATAATGCGATCGCCTTCCTTATGCCCCAGCGTATCATTAATGACTTTTAGTTTATCGCAATCAATGGCGATAAAGGTCACGAGGGTGCCCGCGTTTACCAACTGCTGTAAACGTTGTTCGAGCGTCGGCGTTAAAATTTTGCGGTTGTAGAGCCCGGTCATCGCGTCACTGATATTTTCACGCGTGACGTTGTGATATAGCCGAAAATGCGTTCTGACCATATTCAGCAACAGTATTGTCGCCAGCAGATAGAAGGCGAATACTTTCCAGGAGGAGACAATAAAGTACATAAAATCAAGCGATAAGGTGATGCGTATACCGCCGGGCATGTCCTCCTGGTAGTGAACATAGCTAAACAGGTTGTTCTCACTTTGGTGAACGAGTATCTCTTTACCTGAGTTGATGTCCGAAAGCGTCACGTTAAGATAGCGCCAGACGAGAGGGCGGTCGCTGGTATAGAAAATATTCTTTAAATTCTCTTTGTTGATATCCACCATCACCACGCCTTTTAGCTTACCGGCATAGTAGACCGGTGTTAAAAAGCTCATCACTTTTTTCTCGGTCAGGTTATCTTCATAAATACGGGAGATTACCGTGCGGCCAGTGAAAATACCGTCAATGTCATTCTGGTTGATACCCAGGTTTCCTTTTTGCAAAAACGACCAGTTGTGTATCGCAAATTTCCGCGAGTCGACCAGATCAAAGAAATAGACGTAGTTATTTTTGAGATCGACGTAATATCGAAATTTATACTCCTGCATACCTAAACCATGACCGTAATCTTTCTGCTCACGATTAACGTTTACCGCCCGGTCAAAAGAGGGCAGTAGAAATATGTCTTCAAGTTTCTCGCTACATTTTGTGGTGGGGGTTTGCAACGTACCGTGTAATGGTAGGTAGTTATGCTGGGTGAGGTTGAGCCCATGAGTGCCGTTAACGCTGTCGAAAGCGTTGCAAAGTGCTTTTTGTTGCTCGATAGAAGCGGGTACCTGGGGGGATGAAAATGTGCGCATCAGATGGGCTGCAATACTTTGATTAGTATACTTATCATAGAGAAACGATGAGTCGGCTTTCTCATTGATATAGCGCATGTACGCATTCATTGCTTTATCGCTGGCAATGAGCTCATAAACTAAAAAAGAAAACGTCAAAACAACGACGCTGACGGAGATAAAGAGCCTGAGCGCTTTATGATGCAATTGCATAATGATGTACAGCCCTGTAAGTCTGATACTTCAGTCTATCACACGCCATACATCCGCTCTAACGCTACTGGGAAGGGCATTTTGTAATAAAAATCATTCGCGTGTGTTCTTAGTCAGCCAGGGCAAAACCCGTCAGCGTCCGGGGGCGTTAAAGCAACAGAGTGTTTACCATGCTGATACGGGCATAAAGATGGGCAGAAGTTATCACTAAGGTCGCTGATAACAACGTTATCTATAAAAGCCGAGAGGCAGATTGCTTGCAATGGAGAGTCAGACATCCAGTGACTCGTTTATTGTTCTGGGTTGGGAGGAATATAACGGCGGTGGTTATTGTTCCTAATGTATATGTTTTATTAATGATAAGGTAAATAAGTTGCGACAATAAAATTGTTTTCAAATATTTTATATTGTAATTGTATCAATATTTTTTTTAAATTCATCTCGTGAATTTATTCATGAGATCGATTGATCTTGGATTTATTCCTAAAAATAGAGTGTATTTCATCTATTGATGTCATAGGTTTTTCTATTTATAAATTATATTATGTTTTCTTTAACTAATTGTTTTAACTTATCATTTTATTTTCTGTGTGACTTTTTTTCTATGTTTTAAGTGAATTTTAAATGCGGCTTGTGAATGCTTTCATATATATTTTGTAGCGTGTCAATTGGTTGCAATTTACATCCATTAATATAATAATGTGCTCACGGCGTTACCCTTAATAATCTTTGCTACTGTTTTTGATCTACACCGCTATTGCGGGCTGCAGTGGAACTAAAATGTGGTGCTTTTGTATACGCCAGCATAATGCACGGTAAGTATTAGTTATATTTTTTGTAAATAAATGGAGTTATGAATTATGTGTCGTTCAATTATTAAAATTGCTCAGGTTGCTGCATTGGTTGCAGGTGGTTTAAGTGCGGTGAATGCGATGGCGGCTGATGGCCAGATTCGTATTAATGGCGAAGTCATTAACAAAACGTGTGCTGTGGCGATCAACGGTGCACCGACTTCTACTTTGCTGCAGATTGATCCGATTGCTGCTGTGGATATGACGGATTCTGTTGCGATCGCGAATGGTACCAATATGAATGCTTCTCGAGATATGCGTACTGTAAATATCACTCTGGAAGGCTGCGTGATGCCAGCCGGTAAAACCGGTGTTGCGGTTAGCTTTGATTCTACTGGTTATGCGGATTCAGGCACCAGCACCTATCGTAACGTCCTGCTGGACTCCGTCAATACCATGGATACTGCTGCTAAAGGCGTGCAGATTGGCTTCACTAAAGACACTGACGCTACCAAAACACTGGCGATGGGTCCAAATACTGTAGATCAAGCGGATTATAAAAGTACACAGACGAATGCCCAGACCTACAGTTTTAACACTCGTTATGTCCAGACGGGTACAGATGTTGTCGCTGGTGATATCGAAACGGTAGCTACCTTCAGCGTAGTTTACCAGTAATTATTGATTAAGACTGAGGCGGCAGTTTTTATTGCCGCCTTATTTTTCAGAGAGTAATAAATTAAATGTCCATCAAATATTTATCTGCAATTATGGCCGCGACTTTGGCCTTCAGTTCGTCTGTATGGGCCGATGTCGTCATTAATACCACGCGTGTGATTTATAAAGAAGCAGCCAAAGAAGTTAACGTTCGCCTGACCAATGAGGGGCCGCGTCCACTGCTGGTGCAGTCATGGTTGGATGATGGTCGTGCAACGGAATCGCCGGAAAATATCGATCTGCCATTTATGTTAACACCTCCGGTGTCACGTATTGATGCGAAGAAAGGCCAGACGCTGCGTATTTCTAAAATGGACGCCAGTTTGCCGAAAGATCGTGAAAGTATTTATTATCTGAACGTGTTAGAGGTTCCGCCAAAAGCAAAAGGTGAGGCTGCTGGCAATAATAAATTACAACTGGCATTTCGTACTCGGATTAAGATGTTTTATCGCCCAGATGCTTTACCCGTAAAACCACAAGATGCGGCAGGTAAGGTTGAATGGCGTGCGGAAAATGGCACATTAGTTGCAAAAAATAACTCCCCTTATTATCTGACCTTCAACATGATGAAAGTTGGTAATAATTCGGCGAAGCCAGGAATGGTTGCACCTTTTGCAACGGAAAAGTTCACATTTGATAACAAAACGTTTAAAGCAGCTGTAGGAACCAATCTGACGTATAGCTATATTTCGGATTATGGTAACGATGTAGAGGGTACTGCTGTTATCAAATAGTATTTTTTCACGATGGAACGTTCGGGTTTTTCTATGGATATGTTAATTAGCGATCGTTTTCGTTTGTCGAGTATTGCTAGCACATTTATTTTATTGAATGTTGTCGGGACAGCGAATGCTACTGAAACCCCTGCACAAAATAGTGTTTCGCCTGCATCATCAGTAGAAAATTCTAATGTGCAGGAAAAAGAAGAAAATAAAGAAAGTGAGGAAATCGGTACTGAAGATGAAGAGGTAGAATTTAGTAATATCTTTTTATCTAATCAGCCAATAGACGTTAGCCGTTTTTCCAAAGGAAACCCTGTTACCGCCGGGAAGCATTACGCAACCGTTGTACTTAACGAGCGCGAAATGGGTAAGTTTGAAATTCAGTTTGATGAAAACCCAAAAGATCCGTTACGTGCAATTCCTTGCCTGAGCCTGAAAGAATTGGCGAATTTTGGTGTTGATCCTGGTGCCATTAATGTTTCTGGCGCAGAGGCGGAAAGCTGCATTTCGCTGAAAATCCTGATCCCCCAGGCTAAATGGAAAATGGATATCAACGATCAGCGTTTTATGCTGAATATTCCACAGGCCATGGTACTGGCAACACGTCCTGATGAAGTGCCGGATACGCTCTGGGATGACGGCGTTAACGCGGCGTTTGTCGGTTATAACACCAGTTATTATCGTTCAAGTTACAGTGGGGTTAGCTCTGATAGCGCTTGGGTCGGCCTTGATGGTGGACTGAATTTACTGGGCTGGCGCGTCCGTGTCCGTGGCGACGCGAACTACACAAAAGACAGTGGAACAACGTTCGACAGTTCGAACCTGTACGTGGAACACGATGTCGCGCCGCTGAAGTCACGGCTACGGGTCGGTGAGATCTATAGCAGCAGCACCTTTTTTGATGGGTTTCCATTACGCGGCGTGACGCTGAGCAGCGACACGCGAATGCTGCCAGACTCCCTGAACAGCTTCCGTCCGGTTATTCGTGGGGTTGCGGAGTCGAATGCGAAAATTATTATCAGCCAGGCTGGCACTAAAATATTAGAAACAACCGTGCCGCCGGGAGCATTTTCGATTGACGATTATAATCCGATCAGCTCCAGCGAACAGCTTGACGTTACGATTCAGGAGGCGGACGGTCGGACGCGTCAGTTGATTATACCTTTCAATGGCAGTGGGCAGCTGCTTTACCCAGGGGTCAGCCTTTATTCGCTGGCGGTGGGGGAATATAACGGATCGAGCAGCGCAGAGAAACCTGTTGTCACCCAGGGAACCTGGCAATACGGTCTGAATAATTATCTGTCTTTATATACTGGTGCTGAATATATGTCGGGCTACTACTCTGCTCTCGGCGGGGTGGCGCTGAATACGCCGATTGGTGCAGTCTCAATAGACTTGACACAGTCGCATTTGTCAGCGGAAGAAGGCAGCCGGGAAGGGCAGAGTGTGGGGATTAAATACAACAGTTTTATCTCCTCGACAAATACCAGTTTCAATATTGCGGCTTACCGTTATTCGACAAAAGATTTCTATACGCTGAGTGAGGCAGTGGATCGACTATCGGAAACCGACTGGATGGACCTGGAGGATCGCCTCAAGTCACAGGTACAACTCAACGTCAACCAGTCGCTGGAAAATGGATGGGGCTCATTTTATTCTTCAGCGATGCTATCAGAGTATTGGCGTTCAGGGCGCAAAGAGAAAAGTTATCAGTTGGGTTACAGCAACTCTCTGGGACAAGTCAGCTATAGCGTTTCCGTTAACCGTTACTACACTGACGGTAATGAGAAAGACGATCAGGTTTATTTGTCGTTTTCTATACCGCTTGGCGATCGTTCCGGTGATAAAGCGCCGCTGTTTGATTACCTGAACACCAGTTATACCCGAAGCAGCAAGGGAGACAGTAATTTATCGACCTCGACCTCGGGTTATAACCAGGATGCAGGCATGAACTATGGCGTCAACGCAAGTTATCGCCGCAACGGCTACGACGATAATAAGATTGAGAATATTGGGGCGAATGCCTCCTGGGATACCCGTTACGGTAGCTGGGGGGGGAACATATCTGCCGATACAGAGAACAGCCGTCAGATGTCTGTGAACGGCAGCGGTGGGGTTTTAATTCACAAGGGCGGCGTAACTTTCGGACGAACCATTAACGGTGACACGCCTGTTGCATTGATTGAGGCGAAAGGTGCGAAAGGCGCACTGGCGATGGGTGACAGGGCTGCGCGAATTAACAGTGCCGGGTATGCCTATGTTTCTAGCCTGTCACCTTACCGCTTTAATGATGTGAGTATCGATCCATCGAAAATGGAACAGGATACCGAATTAAAAGAGACATCGACGAAAGTTGTTCCGCGTGCAGGGGCTATTATTTATGTTCCTTTCGCTACGGACGATCGTCGCTCGGTATTTTTCCGTCTTAGTTTGAAAAATGGTAAAAATATTCCTCTGGGGTCTGAGATATTTAATGAAAATAATGAGGTCGTGGGCACGGTTGGACAAGGTGGTCGTGCCTTTACTCGAGGAATAGAGCAGTCCGGGACGTTATCTGTTATCTGGGGCGATAACACCGAAGAACAGTGTCGGTTTAATTATCAGTTACCTGAAACGACTCAGGAAGATATCAACAGTAAGACGTTGTCTGTCGATAACGTAATCTGTGATTAATAACATCATCGTTAAGTTAAGCCACATCAGCATTGATGTCTTTAATTAAAAAAGGAGTTTTTAGTGAATAAATTCAAATTAAAAGGGAAATCAGTATTCATTACGGGTTCCCTGTGTGCGGTGATGCTGAGTGGTTCTGCACTGGCTGAACGAGTCGACTTTACGGCAAGTACCCACATTAATCGTGGTACCTGTACCCTGAGTTCAGGGACTGAAGGGCTGGTATATGATTTTGGCGAGGTGACACCTGTTGTGGCATTTGCCGGGACAAGGAACATTGAGCAGTCATTTAATCTGCAAAACTGTGTTGCTGTCAACAACATATCCGTTTCTCTGAGTTCTTCCAGTACGGTCAATATCGCCTCCGGGACTTATCAGGGGAAATGGGTTGCACCGGCTACCGGTGGCGCGACAGGTGTGGCGTTTAAGACCGAAGTAAAAAATGGTGCAACGGGGACATATTATTCGCTGCAGGCTGATAACAACACGCTGGATACTGGCGAGCAAAAATTTTCACCACAGTGGAGCGTTTATATCAAAACAACTATCGTTCCGACAGTTAGCGCGTATTCGGCTATGGTTTCAGGCTCTCTGAGCTCTGCCGCTGTTTTAAATATTACTTATCTGTAAGGGGAGCGGCGACCAATGAAAAAACTTATTTCTGCAATGTTACTTTGCGCACCGCTTTCCGCTCTGGCGGCTGATGCAACGGTTGATTTAACCTTTAAAGGAACACTGACCGCACCAACCTGTACGGCTTCTTTTACTGGTTCTAGTGGTGTGGATATTGCGTTTGGCAGCCTCAATGCATCTGATATCGTGGGGAAAGCGGAAGGGACGATTGTTCCAGCTGCGCCAGTCAAAAACGTCTCTCTGAAGTTCTCTGGCTGTAATAGTATCACTAATATTAAAGTCAATTTTGTTGGTGCATCCACTTCAGGTTATGGCTTTGTCCGTAAAGCGGTAAATTTCCGTGATACCAGTGATAGAGAGTCAGGTCTGGGGGTCGCATTACTCAAAAATGCCGACTCTACCTCGACTGATGATGCGGTTTACGTTAGTGCGGATAAAGCAGGTGAACCGACCGTTTTGTCACTGGAGACCCTGGCCAAAACGGGCGAAGTTTATACCTGGCCGCTGTATGCCAAAATGGTAGTGACTAAAAACTCACTGCTTAACACTTCTGCCGCTGTTAATACCAACAGTGCGGGAAAAGATCTTAAAGCAGATGTTTACGCAAATATTGTTTATGACTAATACCCGCTAGCGGGGTTGTGCAACACACTCTTTCAAATGCGGCGCGGGTGTTCGCCTTATAACACTCTTGTCGTATGAGGGGCAGGATATTTTCTGCCAAATTATTTGAGAGTAAAAAACTCTCTAAAATTAAAAAGGAATGATTATGAATAAGCATTTGGCGGGTAGGAAAGCCGCACTTATTTCAGGTTTGCTGTGCGCAGTGATGCTGAGTGGTTCCGCACTGGCTGAACGAGTCGACTTTACGGCAAGCACCCATATTAATCGTGGTACCTGTACCCTGAGTACGGGGACTGAAGGGCTGGTATATGATTTTGGCGAGGTGACGCCTGTTGTGGCATTTGCCGGGACAAGGAATATTGAGCAGTCATTCAAACTGAATAACTGTGTCGCTGTAAACAACATGACCCTTTCTTTGAGTTCCACCAGTACTACTGATATTGCCGCTGGTGCCTATAAAGGTAAATGGGTTATCCCTGCCACCGGTGGTGCGACAGGTGTGGCGTTCAAGACCGAGGTGAAAGACGATTCAACGGGGACCTATTATCCGATGCAGGCAGATAACCAAACGGTGAATACTGGCACAGATAAATTTGCGCCACAACGGAGTGTTTATATTAAGTCCACTATCGTGCCGACCGTTGCAGCGTATAGCAACATGGTTTCAGGTTCTCTGAACTCCACCGCTGTTGTAAATATTACTTATCAGTAAGAAAGGGACGCTTACAATGAAAAAAATTATCTCTGCGGTTCTGTTTTGCGCACCGCTTTCTGCTCTGGCAGCAGATGCAACTGTTGATTTAACGTTCAAAGGAACGCTGACCCAGCCAACCTGTAGTGCTGCATTTACCGGTATGGCGGGGGGGACAGATATTGCTTTTGGTAACATCAACGCATCCGATATTGTGGGCAAAGCAGACAATACTGTTATTACAGCAGCTCCGGTAAAAGATGTGTCCATACAATTGACGGGTTGTGGTGGCGGTATTACCCGTGTTTCACTAGATTTTGTCGGTACAGCACTTTCAGGGTATGGTTTTAACGGTACCGCGGCGTCTTTCGTGGATCCGCTTAATGCTAATGCATTATCTGGCCTTGGTTTTGCCATTTTCAAAGATCAAACAACAACATCGAATCTTGAAGCCATTAGCATGAAAGCTGGCGAATTAGAATATTTCGAGCTTGCCAACCTGACCAAGACAGGTGAAACCTATAAATTACCGCTGTATGCCAAAATGGTAGTGACTAAAAACTCACTGCTTAACACTTCTGCCGCTGTCAATACCAACAGTGCGGGTAAAGATCTTAGCGCATCTGCTTATGTAAATATTGCTTACGAGTAATACCGATAAAAGCGCGCGGTAGCGTGTATGCCGTGCGCTTTTTAATCTGATATGAATATTCTGGAGCGTTTACCGTGAGTGAGTTGATAATGAAAAGAAAGGGAATTATTTCATTAGCCTTTCTGATGACACCTTACTTTATGCCTGGGAATGCTGTCGCGGCGGACGGTATTATTGCTGACGGTAGTGGGTATGGCTTAAATTTTGGCGGTGAACTAATTCAAACAACCTGCGATGTCCGTTTCAATAGTGATGTATTGTTTTTATCACCCATCGGTGTAGGGGAATTTTCAGAACAACGGCTCTCTTCCCTGAGTAAAAATTTTTCGTTGATAGTTGAAAACTGTATATTGTCTCCGATAACCGCGTCGAACATTCGCATTAGCTTCGATGCGTTGGCGAGTAATGGTAAAGCCGCGCCCGGCATATTTACCAATCAGGCCGTCGACGGTTCTGGTCAACGTATTGATAACGGCGTGGGCTTTGCGGTATTTGACCAGCGGGATAATCAGAACGTGTTAGATAATACGGGTCAGAGTCGCCTTCTGACGTATCCGATTACCCCTCAGGCTCCGTTGGCGACACCGCGTGATTATTATGTCAGATATATGCAAGCGGGAACCGCAATCACCGCCGGGCAGGTGACAGCCACATTGTTAGTGAGTGCATTTTATGATTAAGTTGATTAGATCAAAACTACGTAGTTGTCACTATTCTTTACTGATACCCGCAGTCTGTTTATATATTGTTTCAGAAAATGCCTCTGCGGTAACAGCCTCTGCAACCCTAAATGGGGGAGTGCCAAATGTTAACTACACCATGCAGGTGGATAAGCTTTTTACCGGCACTGTCGGCTCGCTGGCCGAGCAGACAGAATTTAGTTCCCCTTCAGGTGCTATGAATTGGAGATTTCCGAACAAAATTAATACGTTGAATATTTTCGGTCCTCAGGTTTTTAAAGTTGATTTCACAAGTGCAGTAGACACGTCCAGTACCACAACGTTTGGCGGTATTAAATATTATAAGGTAAGTACAGACGTAGGGAGTAACATTCCTCTCTATGTCGCTATTAGACAAGGTATCTACGACAATACAGCAGACGCCATGAGTTACTATTTTGTACCCTACCTGGAACATAATAACTCGGTGACGGAGATACAGACCATGAGTAGTTACTCCGATTGTGTAAACACGTGGAACAATACAGAAGATCTTTATACTTGTAGTCTTACTATTGATATCAATCAACGTGGTTCAGTTTCCGGGCGTAATGGTACGATCTATTTTTATATGCCTAAAATACCGACCAATGATATAACGTTCACCGGTATAGAGATTGCCAGGGGCAAGATCCATTCAGCGTATTCAACTGATAGCTGGTCCGCTGCCCGCGATTATTCGAAAAGTGTTGTTGGTAGCCAAGGCTATGACTATTTTCACTTTTTTTTATCAGGTACTTTGAGGATGGATCAGTCCTGCCAAATTAGTAATGGTCCCGTCGTTCTGGAAGTGCCTCTGGGTAACATCGTCAGTTCGACGTTTACGACGAAAGGGGGAAAACCATCGGGGTATACGCCAAAACCCACAATCCTGACATTTTCCTGTAAACGAGACATTGGCGATACCTACGGTGCGATGAAATGGTCAATTTCACCGACCTCAGCCAGCAGTGGTTCAGGGCTGGATGGCGTGCTGGTCGCGAAACCCAGCAATGGGAACACCATTGATGGGGTGGGGGTGAAAATCACCAGCGATTCTTCAGGAAATACGCCTGTTAAGCTAGGTGGTGATAATTTGCAAGGAGCAGAGGTCATTGGCAATAAGGCAATGGCGACGTTTTATGCCTACCCGACGATGACGACAGATACCAAGCCATCTGGTGGTGGCGATTTTAGCGCGACGGCTACCGTAACCTTTGAAGTTCCCTGAGTGAATTCTGACAATCCCAGCGTCTGCTGGGATTGTCGTTTATCAGGATGGTGCTGATTCAGTTAATCTTTCACTGACGCGCCCTGTTTGTGAAAAAGCTCACGGAATACCGGATAAATATCATCCTGGTCGCGGATATGCTGCATCGCAAAGTTTTCAAACGTTGATTGCAGATGTTCGTATTCACGCCACAAGGTCTGGTGCGCGCGGCGGGTGATTTCGATATAGCTATAATATCGCACCATCGGCAGCAGTTTTTTCGCCAGAATCTCATGACACAACGGGGAATCATCCGCCCAGTTATCACCGTCCGAGGCCTGTGCGGCATAGATGTTCCACTGAGCCGGGTCGTAACGGTCTTTTACCACTTCATCCATTAACTTCAGCGCGCTGGAGACAATGGTTCCCCCGGTTTCCTGAGAGTAGAAGAACTCGTGCTCATCCACCTCTTTCGCCTGGGTATGGTGGCGAATATAAACCACTTCCACGTTTTTGTAGGTCCGACTCAAGAACAGATACAGCAAGATATAAAAACGCTTGGCCATATCTTTGGTCGACTGATCCATTGAACCGGAGACGTCCATCAGACAGAACATCACTGCCTGGCTGGAAGGATCGGGCCGTTTTTCATAATTCTTGTAGCGTAAATCAAAGGTGTCGATAAACGGCACGCGTTCGATTTTTGCCCGTAGTTCGGCAATCTCTTTGCGTAACCGTTCCTCTTCCAGCAACTGCGCTGGTTCACTTTTCGCGATGGTTTCCAGATCCGCTTCGAGCGCATGCAGTTCGCGACGCTTACCAGCCGTCATCGCTGTGCGGCGCGCCAGTGAGTTTTGCAGGGAGCGCACCACGCTAATGTTGGCAGGCACGCCGTTAGAGGTGAAACCTGCCCGGTGCGTTTTGTACTCCGTTAACTGACGCTGCTGATTCTGCTTCAGGTTAGGAAGTGCTAAATCTTCGAACAACAGATCGAGATATTCATCTTTAGAGATCTGGAAGACGAACTCATCCTGACCCTCGCCATCCTGGCTGGCCTGGCCTTGTCCGCTTCCTGAACCGCCGCCGCCGCCCTGCGGGCGTTCAATGCGGTCGTTCTGCACAAAATGGTCGTTACCCGGATGCACGCGATGGCGCAAGCCGCCACGCCCCTGATGGAACATCGGTTCGCTAATATCATCAGTCGGAATAGAGACAGATTCGCCGCTATCCACATCAGTCACCGAACGCTTGTTAATGGCCTCGGAGATCGACTGTTTAATTTGCGATTTATAACGGCGTAAGAAGCGCTGGCGGTTTACCGTGCTCTTGTTTTTGCCGTTAAGACGCCGGTCAATAAACCAGGTCATAAGCCCCCCGTACTGCATTTGCCAACTTTATGCTACATCAGTAACGCCGGATGCGCTGAGCATATCCGGCCTACGGATGTGTATTGTAGGCCCGGCAAGCGTATGCGCCTCCGGGCACTTTTTTTAAGACGATTTACGTACGCGCAAATACCATTCGCACAGTAAACGTACCTGCTTACGCGTGTAGCCTTTTTCCATCATCCGGTCGACAAAATCGTCGTGTTTTTTCTGCTCGTCAGTTGAGGTTTTGGCGTTGAACGAAATGACCGGCAGCAGCTCCTCGGTATTGGAGAACATTTTCTTCTCAATGACCGTGCGCAGTTTTTCGTAACTGGTCCAGTTTGGATTGCGACCGCTGTTATTCGCTCTGGCACGCAGAACAAAGTTGACGATCTCGTTACGGAAATCTTTGGGGTTACTGATACCCGCCGGTTTCTCAATTTTCTCCAGTTCTGAGTTCAACGACTCGCGGTCAAACAGCTGACCGGTATCCGGGTCGCGATACTCCTGATCCTGAATCCAGAAATCCGCATAAGTGACATAACGGTCGAAAATGTTTTGTCCATATTCGGAATAGGATTCGAGATAAGCCGTCTGGATCTCTTTGCCAATGAACTCAGCATATTTCGGGATCAGATAGCCTTTCAGGAACTCAAGATAACGTTCTGCCAGATCCTGCGGGAACTGTTCGCGCTCGATTTGCTGCTCCAGTACGTAGAACAGATGCACCGGGTTAGCTGCCACTTCGGCGTGGTCAAAGTTAAACACGCGTGAGAGGATCTTAAACGCGAAACGCGTCGAAAGACCGTTCATTCCCTCATCGACCCCGGCGTAATCCCGATACTCTTGATAGGACTTCGCTTTTGGATCGGTATCTTTCAGGCTTTCCCCATCGTAAACACGCATCTTCGAGTAAATGCTCGAGTTCTCAGGCTCTTTCAGGCGAGAAAGAATGGTAAAGCGAGAGAGCGTTTCCAGCGTGCCCGGTGCGCAAGGCGCATGGGTCAGCTCACTGTGGTTAAGCAGTTTTTCGTAAATTTTGATCTCTTCGGAGATCCGCAGGCAATAAGGCACTTTGACGATGTAAACACGGTCAAGGAACGCCTCATTGTTTTTATTATTACGGAACGTCACCCATTCGGACTCGTTCGAGTGGGCGAGAATAATTCCGTTAAACGGCAAGGCAGAGATACCTTCTGTGCCGTTGTAGTTTCCTTCCTGGGTTGCGGTCAGCAGAGGATGCAGCACTTTAATTGGTGCTTTAAACATCTCAACGAACTCCATAATCCCCTGGTTTGAGCGGCACAGTGCGCCCGAATAACCGTAGGCATCAGGATCGTTCTGGGCGTGGTGTTCGAGTTTACGAATATCCACTTTCCCGACCAGCGCAGAGATATCCTGGTTGTTTTCATCACCAGGTTCCGTTTTGGCGATAGCGATCTGCTCCAGAATAGACGGCCAGACTTTAACAACGCGGAATTTTGTAATGTCCCCGCCAAAATCATGCAGACGTTTTGCAGCCCAGGGCGACATGATCGTACCGAGATAACGACGCGGGATCCCATACTCTTTTTCCAGGATCTGCGCGTCTTCCTGTGGGTTAAACAGGCATAACGGATGATCGTTTACCGGGCTACGTTCGCCGTTGGCGCTCAGGACATAAATCGGTACTCGCTGCATCAGCGACTTCAATCGCTCAGCAAGAGATGATTTCCCCCCTCCCACAGGCCCCAGCAGATACAGAATCTGCTTCTTCTCTTCCAGACCCTGAGCCGCATGCTTCAAATAAGAAACAATCTGCTCAATGGCCTCTTCCATGCCGTAAAACTCTTCAAAGGCGGGGTATCGTGCAATCACCCGATTCGAAAAGAGTCGAGAAAGACGAGGTTCGTGGGCAGTGTCGACCATGACAGGCTCACCAATAGCCATTAATAGCCGCTCTGCCGCATTGGCATAAGCGCTGCGATCTTGCCGACAAGTGGTAAGAAACTCCTGCAGCGTGAACTCTTCGTCCTTGGCAGCTTCATAACGCTGGCGATAGTGATCGAATATATTCATGGTATGCCGTCCTTTCGTTTTTTTAGCACATGTTAAGAGCCGTTCATATGAATAGTAGAGGCCCCTGAAGAGGTAAACTGAACGACGTCGCTGCTGAAGAAATAAGCAACTCTCATGCCATTGTGGTGGTCAGGAGATCAACGTATTCGGTGATACACCTTCTAAAATTAAGCGTAGATGGCATTTGCAAAACTTGCCTGTGTGCGCAAATGAATTTCAATGGCATATCAATAACTCATCCGCAAAAAAAGCACATCTTTTGTAAATAAATGGGGCAGGATTCATGCAGTGTTCACTGTCCTGCAAGCAAAATGTCATCACTCGCTGAGAAATTAGGGGGTTACATTCTGGGGTGAATCCGTAAAATAGTTGGGCTGAAGCGTATTAACGGTTAAACTTTGACCGCTACACATTTAAATAAGGAATTATTGACTGTGACCAAACTCAAACTTCTGGCACTTAGCGTGCTTATTGCCACTTCCGCTAACGTCGCACAGGCAGAGAGCAACCTGACGCTGGGCGCAGGCGTTGGTGTGGTTGAGCACCCTTACAAAGATTACGACAGTGACGTTTACCCGGTCCCGGTTGTGAGTTATGAAAGCGATAACTTCTGGTTCCATGGTCTGGGCGGTGGTTACTACCTGTGGAATGACGATACCGATAAGCTGTCGGTGATGGCCTATTGGTCGCCAATGTACTTCAAACCGGGTGACAGCGACGACAACCGTCTGCGTAGTCTGGATAAACGTAAGAGCACCATGATGGCTGGCCTTTCTTACATTCACAACACGCAATACGGTTTCCTGCGTACCAGCCTTGCAGGCGATACGCTGGATAACAGCAATGGTATTGTATGGGATCTGGCGTGGTTATACCGCTATACCAATGGCGGTTTGACGTTGACTCCGGGGATTGGTGTCGAGTGGAACAGTGAAAACCAGAATGAATACTATTATGGTGTTTCACGCCATGAATCTGCCCGTAGCGGCTTGCGTAGCTACGATCCTGAAAGCTCCTGGAACCCGTATCTGGAGCTCAGCGCAAACTATAACTTCCTGGGCAACTGGAGCGTATACGGTACTGCGCGTTATACCCGCCTGTCTGATGAAGTGACAGACAGCCCGATGGTGGATAAATCCTGGACGGGTCTGATTTCAACGGGTGTTACCTACAAGTTCTGATGCCACTGCGTGTCAAACACTAGCCCGCAGAGATGCGGGCTTTTTTGTGCATATCAGAGATGAATATTGATCCAAAACATGTGATTTGATTTTTTGTGCTGTTTTGGCATTACATCGGCCGCAACAAATAGTTAACGTATTTTTCCTGCCGCAATTACCAAAATTAAACCTGTTGTTTGATGAGACTGAAATCTATTCGTTTGTGAATGGAAGAGTATCTGTACAGTTTCACGAATCATTGTTCTGGGAGAGTGATTTCTGGTTTCGCAATATATTGATAATATTCTATTTTATAATCACGGTATAATTTTATCGTGAAACTCTCGCCACTAAAAATAGCAAGATAACTATTTTATTATTTTTGTGTAACGATGAAAGTTAACTTTCATTTGAAAAAATATAATCATTAAGTTAATTTTTATTTTACATCTTTTAGGTATTTATCTGAAAAAATTAAAATTGACATTAAATAAGCGATTGCAGATATTACTCCAACTTAATAAGTAAAGACAGTAACGCTGCATGGCTCTGATATTAAATGTCATGTGGTTTTCTTGCGAATAAACCTGGTAGAGATAATGAAAAAGTTAATCATGATAGCAGTGATGGGTGGGATCCTGACGGGATGTTCCACCGAGGCTTCACGCATGAGTGCTTGCGAAAGCAAGGGCGTGAGCCGCGATGCCTGCTATATCGCTGAGCAAAACCGTCAGGCGACAATCAATGCCGTAGCTGAAAAACAAGCTATGGAGAACGCGCAAAACGTATATAACTCAAATGAGACTAATTCCAGTCATCACCACAAACACAATAATTATTAAGGTGTAACTTATGAAGAAATTAATAATTATCGCTGTACTGGTCGCAACATCTGCTGCTGCACCAGCCTATGCCATCAGCGAGGCTTACCGTCAGCAGTTACAGAATGAACATAAAACGATGGTCAGCGATGCTAATGCTCCGCTGCACGCCAGTAAAATCACACCCGTGCATGTGAATAAACTGGGCGTAGACTTTAAACGTGGCGCTGATGGTATTGCTTATATTAATGGCAAAGCTGCGGCAAATGATGAGAACAATGCAGACGCTCAGTCTTATAGCGCGGGCTTGATTTCCGTCATCGTCTATAAAAACGGGAAAATTAACGCGATGAAAGAGGGGAAATATTTAGGTCGCTTAAAATAACCGCAGTGCAGTTAAGATTTTCTGTCATTTGGCCCGGGCGCATTGTTTGTTCCCGGGTTTTTTATTGCCGTTGCCATAGCGGTCAACTTCCAATCTTAGAAGGTGCAATTTGTGCACCCTAACAGGACACATGCCAGTTGTTTTGCTTTACTGTGGTGCATTAACACAGGAGGGTGCGATGACAGCGAAACAGGTGATGTTTACAAAGCAGGTATCGCTGCCTGCTATTGGGCAGGGAACATGGTACATGGGCGAGGATACTGGCCGACGTCGGGAAGAGGTTTCAGCGCTGCGGGCTGGTCTCGATCTCGGTCTGCGATTGATTGATACCGCCGAAATGTATGCAGATGGTGCAGCGGAAGAGGTAGTGGGTGAAGCATTAACCGGGCGTCGTGATAGCGCTTTTTTAGTCTCGAAAGTATACCCCTGGAATGCCGGTGGTCAGAAAGCCATTGCCGCCTGTGAAGCGAGCCTGCGTCGACTAAAAACCGATTATCTGGATCTCTATTTGCTCCACTGGACGGGCAGTTTTTCATTTGCTGAGACCGTTGATGCCATGGAAGCACTCATTGCGCAGGGGAAAATCCGCCGCTGGGGCGTCTCTAATCTCGATTACGATGACATGCAGGCGTTATGGCAAGTCACAGGTGGGCGGGAATGTGCCACTAACCAGGTGCTTTATCATTTAGCATCGCGCGGTATTGAATATGATTTACTGCCGTGGTGCCAGCAGCAGCAGATGCCGGTCATGGCTTACAGTCCGCTGGCTCAGGCGGGGCGATTGCGCGGTGACTTGTTTTCTCACTCTGTGGTGAACGACATCGCGCACGCGCACAATGTTAGTGCTGCGCAGATTTTGCTGGCATGGGTGATCCGTCTGCCGGGCGTGATGGCGATTCCAAAAGCGGCAAGCGTAGCGCATGTCGAACAAAATGCCGCCGCGCTGGAGATAACGCTCTCTGTTGATGAGCTGAAGCAGTTAGATAAGGCATATCCAGCGCCAAAGGGTAAAACGGCGCTGGATATGGCCTGATTTGCCGAATGGCGATGCTCACGCTTCTTATCCGGCCTACGCAATGTTTGGTAGGCCGGATAAGGCGCAAGCTCCGTCAGGCTACAGACACAATTTTAGCGTTTAGCAACGCGGATAGTTTGCGCCAGGCGTGATGGTTTTTCTTCGCGGGTTTTCTGCGGCGCGGTCGCGTAAGCCGTCTCTACGCAAACAAACGTTTTATAGCCGTCATCCGGCATGTCGCCCATGCTAACGGACAGCGCCGGACCCGGGTTCCAGCCCACGACATTCAGATGGTGGTGATGGACGACGTCGATATTGCGGTTGAGCGCATCATCATGGATAACGCTGCACGCTTGCGGATTCAGATAGACACGATCGGTGCGGTCCGGGAAGGTCTGGATACCATCAGCCAGCACATCTTCTTTAGCATCATTCACTTTGTCGATCAGGCGATCGCCAAGTCCACTGACTTTTACTGCCGCAATGTCACCGACGTTGAAATAGGTATGCAGCGCAGAGGTGGTTTCAAATTCACCGTGGGCTTCCAGTTCCATTTCACAGGTGGCACCTACTTTGAAACGGGCCAGCAGGCAGAACTCGTGCGGCCATAGCTGACGCGTTTCAGCGTTGCTTTGCAATTCAAACGTCAGCACCACACCATTGTCGTCTTCATTGTGCGCTTTCAGCGTCCATGGCAGGTTGCGGGCAAAACCATGAGAAGGCAGGCCCTGCTGAGCAGCCGGACCAAACCACGGCCAGCAAATTGGTACGCCGCCACGCAGCGCTACGCCGGTTTTAAACGGGGTATTGTTACTTAGCCACAGGACTTCCTCTTCGCCGTTGGGTTTCCAGGAAAGAAGATGTGCGCCCTGCAGTGCGAAAGATGCTTTAACCTGTGGATGATCGACCACAAGAATCTCAAGTTCATCAAGCTGGCGGCGGGAGAGGACCGGGGTAATTTGTTCGATTACCGGAAGTGCAAAAATTTTATTAATCATTATGCAATCCTTTTTTTTACCCTAAATAATTCGAGTTGCAGGACGGCGGCAAGTGAACGATCCCGATGAGCTTACAGAAGTAAGTGATTCGGGTGAGAGAGCATTGCCAACACACCGGTAACTTGAAGTATGACGGGTATCTTCAGGCAAAAAAAAGAGCGACCTGAGTCGCTCTTACAGATTACTGTTTCATCTCAACTTATTTGGAGATGTGAGCAATCAGGTCCAGAACTTTGTTGGAGTAGCCGGTTTCGTTGTCGTACCAGGATACCAGTTTCACGAAGTTGTCGTTCAGTGCGATACCAGCTTTAGCATCGAACACGGAAGTGCAAACTTCACCGTTGAAATCGGTAGATACTACGTCGTCTTCGGTGTAACCCAGAACGCCTTTCATCGGGCCTTCGGAAGCAGCTTTGATTGCTTTCTTAATTTCTTCGTAAGAAGCAGCTTTTTCCAGACGAACGGTCAGGTCAACAACAGATACGTTCGGGGTAGGAACGCGGAACGCCATACCAGTCAGTTTGCCGTTCAGTTCTGGCAGTACTTTACCTACAGCTTTAGCAGCACCGGTAGAGGACGGGATGATGTTCTGGGATGCGCCGCGGCCGCCGCGCCAGTCTTTGTGAGACGGGCCATCAACGGTTTTCTGAGTAGCGGTGGTCGCGTGAACAGTAGTCATCAGACCTTCGATGATGCCGAAGTTGTCGTTGATAACTTTAGCCAGCGGAGCCAGGCAGTTAGTGGTGCAGGAAGCGTTAGAAACGATGTCCTGACCTTCGTATTTGTCAAAGTTAGCGCCTTTAACAAACATAGGAGTGTTATCTTTGGACGGACCAGTCAGAACCACTTTTTTCGCGCCAGCAGTGATGTGCTTACGAGCGGTTTCATCTGTCAGGAACAGGCCAGTAGCTTCAGCTACTACGTCAACACCAACTTCGTCCCATTTCAGGTTAGCCGGATCACGTTCAGCGGTAACACGGATTTTTTTACCGTTCACGATCAGATGACCGTCTTTCACTTCAACGGTACCGTTGAAACGGCCGTGAGTGGAGTCATATTTCAGCATGTAAGCCATGTAGTCAGCGTCTAACAGGTCGTTGATTGCAACGATCTCGATGTCAGAGCGTTCTTGAGCAGCACGGAAAACAATGCGACCGATACGGCCAAAACCGTTGATACCTACTTTGATAGTCATATATTCCACCAGCTATTTGTTAGTGAATAAAAGGTTGCCTGTAAAATTACAAAAACCTTACGCAGCGTCAAGCGGAATCGTGTCAATCATTGCGACAAATCAATCTGCTGCTTAAGCTTTGCGCAACTGACTCGCCTCACTCTTCCTTTGGGCTTGAAACCACATGGGGTCGGCGGCCCGAATTCTAAAGGGCAATCAAGATAAAAACGTGATTGTGATCACGAATTGCAGGCTGCCATTTCGCACGGATCAAGTTTAGAACAAAAGTTCGCACTCTGGTGTTAATGTTTTGTTAGAATCTGTCTTGCGATGTGAGTTTAGATAAAGCGAGATGTGAGCAAATGGCTAATCAACCTTCTCCAGAAGAACTAAAAAAAAATTTAACCGAAATGCAGTTCTACGTGACGCAGAATCACGGGACAGAACCGCCATTTACCGGGCGTTTGCTGCACAACAAGCGTGACGGAATCTACCACTGTTTGGTCTGTGACAAACCGCTATTTCGTTCCGAGACAAAATATGACTCTGGCTGCGGCTGGCCCAGCTTTTACGAGCCTGTCAGCGCAGAGTCTATCCGTTACATTAAAGATACTTCACACGGTATGCAGCGCATTGAAATCCGCTGTGGTAACTGTGATGCGCATCTGGGGCACGTTTTCCCGGATGGTCCGCAACCTACCGGTGAACGTTACTGCGTTAACTCAGCCTCTTTGAACTTCACCGATGGTGAAAACGGTGAGCAGACCAAAGGCTGAAGAAACGATTCAGCAAATTATTCTACGGAGAGTGGATTTAACATGAATCTTGATGAGATGATCAACAGCATGACGCCGGAAGTTTATCAGCGCTTATCAACTGCCGTTGAACTCGGAAAATGGCCGGATGGCGTGGCGCTAACGGCAGAACAAAAAGAGAACTGCTTACAGCTGGTGATGTTATGGCAGGCGCGAAACAATATTGACGCGCAGCATATGACGATTGATACCAACGGTGAGATGGTGATGAAGAGTAAGCAGCAGTTGAAAGTGGAGTTTGGTATTACGCCCGAACCCATTGCGACGTTTAAATCCTGATTACTCAGGCCCGGCAAACATCTATGTCGGGCCCGCAGTTGAAGTTATTTCTTGTTCATCATCGCCTTCAGATCGGCGAACGGATTATATTTCGCTTCGCCCACCGCTTTCTGCGCATCTTCGCCTGCAACCACCGTTGAACCATACTGGTCCGCTTCCGTATATTTGGAATGTTCGTGATCGTGGCAGTACAGGCACAACATTTCCCAGTTGCTACCATCTTCCGGGTTATTGGAGTGATCGTGATCGATATGGTGTACCGTCAATTCGCGCAAATTTGAGTACACGAACTCACGGGAACAACGTCCGCAGACCCAGGGGAAGAGTTTAAGCGCCTTTTCCCGGTAACCGACTTCCAGACGGGCGTAATTTTTAGGGATAAAAGCCATAAAGCTCATGCCTCCAGTAGAAAATGAAAAGCTGCGCCAAAAGCTGGCGCAGCAGAATGCGATAATCATAACCTATTGTGTCAGGCGTTGGGATCAGTGTTTGATGCCTAACGAATCGGCTAACTGCTTCGCCAACTGGTTTTGGTCATCTGCACCGTATTCCCAGAACATGGCGCCTCCCAGCCCCTTGCTCTTGATGTAGTCAGCCTTGATCGCTACCGAGCGCGGGTTTTCATAAGAGAGGGCAAAGAGCGCTTTTCCATCCACAGACTGCACTGACAGCCACGGTACTTTTGCTTCATCATCCCAATGCTGGCTAAAGCGCTTCTGCGGATCGTTGATCAATTTCGCCACGATATCGTTGTACTTCACATAGGTATCTTTGCTCAGATCGACGCCCAGTGATTTGAACAATTCAACTTGCGCGGGCCCGAAATAGGGCTGGGTAACAGGATTTTTCTGTGCGTCAGGTTTGCTCCAGTCAATGCCTGGCTCAACAGCGCGTTTCGGTACGCGACCATAAAAACCAATGCCCAGGTTCATCTGACTCGCTTTTAGACCGGCAGCAAGATAGTTGTTGACCACAAAATCAGCGCTGTACTTATCCGCCGCGGCGACTGTCGGCCATTGTGTCGAATCGTACAGGTTCGAGTTGAAATACTGCGTACCGTAAGCCATGTCATAGGTCATCAGGTTTATGTAGTCGAGCGATGGCGCAATGGCTTTCACATCCACCCAGCTTTTCGGGCTTTCCGCATTTGCGCCCACGGCGATGGTCAGTAGTTTTTTATGCCCCAATGCGGCGCGGAGCTCTTTTAACAGCGCGGTAAAGTTAGCTCGGTCGGCTGGTTGACTTTCGACCAGTCCCCAGGCGCCGTTGACCGGGTATTCCCAGTCGAGGTCGATGCCATCCAGTCCATATTTCGCAATTATCTCCTGAGCAGACTGAATAAACACCGCGCGCGATTCTTTCGTTGCTGCCGCGCCGGAGAATCCACGTGCCCCCCAACCACCGACGGAAAGCAATACTTTCAGGTTCGGATTTTGTTTACGCAGCTGTGGAATTTTCAGTAAATCATCCTGCACTTTCGGTGAAAGCCAAATCTGATGCAGCTTGCCGGCGTCTTTTAAGGCGTCATTGGTCTCGTCTTTTTCGTTGTTGTAGACAAGGCCAAACGAATAGTTGATATGGGTTATCTGACGAACATCCAGTTTATTGATGTCGCCACCAGGACCGGCAGTGACGTCGCCGCCACCATTGAAGTAGCCAACTGACATCAGTGAACTGGCGGAAACAACGCTGGCGCAAAGCAGGGGTAATGCTGCCAACAAAGGCAATAGTTTCATCGGTGTTCCTCTTTGACATTTAAACAAGCAAACACGCCACGGAAATGGCGTGGCGAAAAAAACAGCACCTGCAGGTTAACAGTTTCATAACAGGAAAAATGCGAAGGTGTTCACGTCATTTTAACCAAGCGGCTGCTGTGTCTTTGGCTTTCAATTCATTTTGGCACTTATTTGTGATCTAAGTTGTGAAATGCAGATCATAATCTGTGTTTTAAAGATTTTGTGTTGACCTCAAAAATTATATGGATAAGTATGATGCCAGGTGATGCAAAACTAAACACAAAGGAAAATTCAATGAAAGCACTGGCAAGATTTGGCAAGAGCTTTGGCGGCTACAAGATGATTGATGTCCCAGAACCGATATGCGGCCCGGATGACGTAGTGATTGAAATCAAGGCGGCAGCTATCTGCGGCGCGGACATGAAACACTACAATGTCGACAGTGGGTCCGACCAGTTCAATTCGATTCGTGGTCACGAATTTGCCGGCCAAATTGTGCAGGTTGGCGATAAGGTTAAGGACTGGAAAGTCGGTCAGCGAGTGGTTTCTGACAACAGCGGGCACGTCTGCGGCGTTTGTCCGTCTTGCGAACAAGGTGATTTTCTTTGTTGTACAGAAAAGGTGAATTTAGGTCTGGATAACAATACCTGGGGAGGGGGGTTTTCGAAATACTGTCTGGTCCCTGGGGAGATCCTCAAAATTCACCGTCATGCGCTGTGGGAAATCCCAACAGGCGTTGATTATGAAGAGGCGGCTGTACTCGATCCCATCTGCAATGCCTACAAATCTATCGCCCAGCAATCCAAATTTCTTCCGGGTCAGGATGTGGTGGTTTTTGGTACCGGCCCGCTGGGACTTTTTTCGGTACAAATGGCGCGCATTATGGGGGCCGTTAATATCGTGATGGTCGGGCTGGAAGACGATGTCGCGGTACGTTTCCCGATAGCCAAAGAAATGGGGGCCACGGCTGTCGTCAACGGTTCAACCGAAGATGTGGTCGCACGTTGTCAGGAGATCTGCGGGAAAGACAATCTGGGACTGGTCATCGAATGTTCTGGTGCCAATATTGCCCTGAAACAATCTATCGAAATGCTGCGTCCTAACGGTGAAGTCGTCCGCGTGGGGATGGGCTTCAAACCTCTCGATTTTTCTATTAACGACATCACTGCGTGGAATAAAAGCATCATTGGTCATATGGCCTACGATTCCACTTCCTGGCGCAATGCTATTCGCCTGCTCGCTAGCGGTGCGATAAAAGTCAAACCGATGATCACTCACCGTATCGGCTTATCGCAATGGCGAGAAGGTTTTGACGCGATGGTCGATAAGACCGCGATTAAGGTCATCATGACCTACGACTTTGATGAATAACCCCATTTATTAAAGGAAGGTTCCCGGATGGAACAGATAGCAAAACCACACTGCGGCGCGAGGTTGGACAGGCTGCCTGACTGTCGCTGGCATACGTCTATGTTTGCCATGGTTGCCTTCGGATTACTGGTTTGCTGGAGTAATGCCGTCGGCGGATTAATTCTCGCGCAATTAAAAGAACTTGGCTGGACTGATAATTCCACCACCGCCACATTCTCTGCCATTACGACGGCTGGAATGTTTCTCGGTGCGCTCGGGGGGGGAATTATTGGCGATAAGATCGGGCGTAAAAATGCATTTATTCTGTATGAAGCGATTCATATTTTTTCTATGATCGTTGGTGCGTTTTCACCCAATATGACCTTCCTGATCGCCTGTCGTTTTGTGATGGGAGTTGGATTAGGCGCGCTGCTGGTCACCTTATTTGCCGGGTTTACCGAATATATGCCTGGCAGAAATCGTGGTACCTGGTCGAGTCGGGTCTCGTTTATCGGCAACTGGTCTTATCCGCTCTGTTCACTGATCGCGATGGGGCTGACGCCACTTATCAGCGCGGAATGGAACTGGCGCGTACAGCTGTTGATTCCTGCGGTGCTGTCGCTCATAGCAACCGTTATTGCCTGGCGCAGTTTCCCTGAGTCGCCTCGCTGGCTGGAGTCTCGCGGGCGCTACCAGGAAGCCGAAAAGGTGATGCGGGCAATTGAAGAAGGTGTTATTCGACAGACCGGTAAGCCTCTTCCGCCAGTCGTGATAAAGGATGATGGCAAACAACCTCGTTCTGTACCGTACTCCGCCTTATTAACAGGTGTATTGCTGAAGCGGGTTATTTTGGGTTCTTTTGTTCTGATTGCCATGAACGTCGTTCAGTACACCTTAATTAACTGGCTACCGACAATATTTATGACCCAGGGTATTAATCTGAAAGACTCCATTGTCTTAAATACCATGAGCATGTTCGGTGCGCCATTTGGGATTTTTATCGCCATGCTGGTAATGGATAAAATTCCGAGAAAAACAATGGGGGTGGGGTTATTAGTGTTAATTGCTGTGCTGGGTTATATCTATTCGCTGCAAACCAGTATGCTGCTAATTACATTAATCGGTTTTTTCCTGATTACTTTTGTTTATATGTATGTTTGTTATGCCTCCGCTGTGTACGTTCCGGAAATATGGCCGACCGAAGCGAAACTTCGCGGTTCGGGACTGGCCAACGCTGTCGGGCGTGTCAGTGGTATCGCCGCACCTTATGCAGTCGCAGTATTACTTAATGGTTACGGCGTGACAGGGGTGTTTGTACTGCTAGGTGCGGTCTCCATTATTGTCGCCATTGCCATTGCTACCATCGGAATTGAAACCAAAGGCGTCTCTGTCGAAAGTCTCGGGATTGATGCAGTTACCAGCAAATAATATTGACGGGAAATAAAATGAAAAACTCGAAAGCGATATTAAAAACGCCGGGCACGATGAAAATCATCGCCGCCGATATTCCGGTGCCCAATGAGCATGAAGTGCTGATCAAAGTTGAATACGTTGGTATTTGCGGTTCAGATGTTCACGGTTTTGAATCAGGTCCTTTTATTCCGCCGAAAGATCCTAATCAGGAAATTGGTTTGGGGCATGAATGCGCCGGTACGGTGGTGGCGGTAGGGAACCGTGTAACCAAATTTAAACCGGGTGATCGGGTGAATATTGAACCCGGTGTACCGTGCGGTCACTGCCGCTACTGCCTGGAAGGGAAATACAATATCTGCCCGGACGTCGATTTTATGGCTACGCAGCCCAACTACCGCGGCGCGCTAACCCACTATCTGTGTCATCCGGAGAGTTTCACTTACAAATTGCCCGATAACATGGACACCCTGGAAGGTGCGCTGGTGGAGCCAGCGGCGGTGGGTATGCATGCTGCAATGCTGGCAGACGTTAAACCGGGTAAGAAAATCGTCATTCTTGGGGCGGGGTGTATTGGTTTAATGACTTTGCAGGCGTGTAAATGTTTGGGCGCAACCGAGATCGCGGTGGTTGATGTGCTGGAAAAACGTCTGGCGATGGCTGAACAACTCGGGGCGACAACCGTTATAAACGGTGCAAAAGAGGACACCATTGTCCGCTGCCAGCAGTTCTCTGGCGATATGGGCGCGGACATTGTTTTCGAAACTGCCGGTTCAGCCATAACCGTTAAGCAGGCGCCGTATCTGGTGATGCGCGGCGGGAAAATCATGATCGTTGGTACAGTACCTGGTGATTCCGCAATTAATTTCCTCAAAATTAACCGTGAAGTGTCTATTCAGACCGTTTTCCGTTACGCCAACCGCTATCCGGTTACTATTGAAGCCATATCCTCCGGTCGGTTCGATGTGAAATCGATGGTGACGCATATTTACGATTATGCAGATGTTCAGCGCGCGTTTGATGAATCCGTTAATAACAAAAGCGAAATTATTAAAGGCGTAATTAAAGTAAATCATTAATTTATCGAAAAGGGAGAAATAACTATGCTGGCAGATATTAAATATTGGGAAAATGATGCCCAAAATAAACATTATGCGATTGCTCACTTTAACGTGTGGAATGCGGAAATGCTAATGGGGGTGATTGATGCGGCGGAAGAATCGAAATCGCCGGTGATTATCTCTTTCGGTACTGGTTTTGTGGGTAATACCTCGTTCGAAGATTTTTCGCACATGATGGTTTCAATGGCTAAAAAGGCCTCGGTTCCAGTTATTACCCACTGGGATCACGGACGTAGCATGGAGATTATCCATAACGCCTGGACTCATGGTATGAATTCGCTGATGCGTGATGCCTCTGCCTTTGATTTCGAAGAGAATATTCGTCTGACAAAAGAGGCCGTGGATTTTTTCCATCCGCTGGGTGTGCCGGTCGAAGCTGAGCTGGGCCATGTGGGCAATGAAACGGTGTACGAAGAAGCGCTCGCGGGTTATCACTATACCGATCCGAACCAGGCGGCGGAATTTGTCGAGCGTACCGGCTGTGATTCTCTGGCGGTGGCGATTGGTAACCAGCACGGCGTCTATACCTCAGAGCCGAAACTGAATTTCGACGTGGTTAAACGCGTGCGGGAAGCCGTATCCGTGCCACTGGTGTTGCATGGTGCGTCGGGTATCAGCGATGCGGATATCAAAAAAGCCATTTCATTAGGTATCTCTAAAATCAACATTCATACCGAACTGTGCCAGGCTGCCATGGTGGCAGTGCAGGAGAACCAGAATCAGCCCTTCCTGCACGTTGAACGTGAAGTTCGCAAAGCGGTAAAAGAGCGCGCGCTGGAGAAAATTAAATTGTTTGGTTCTGACGGTAAAGCGGAATGACAACATGGATAATATCGAGGTTATTTGTATAGGGGCAGCTATTGTTGATATTCCCTTACAGCCGGTGAGTAAAAATATTTTTGATGTTGATTCTTATCCGTTAGAAAGAATAGCGATGACAACCGGCGGCGACGCAATTAATGAAGCGACTATTATTTCTCGTCTCGGCCATCGTACAGCGTTAATGAGCCGGGTAGGTGCTGATGCAGCAGGTCATTTTATTCTCGACCACTGTCGTCGGGAGAATATAGATATTCAGAGCCTGAAGCAGGATGCCGCAATTGATACATCTATTAACGTGGGATTAGTCACCGCCGATGGCGAGCGTACTTTCGTGACTAACCGTAACGGCAGCCTGTGGAAGCTGAATATCAGCGATGTTGATTTTGACCGCTTCTCTCAAGCAAAGCTGCTGTCGCTGGCGAGTATTTTTAATAGCCCGTTACTGGATAGCGATGCACTGACGGCAATTTTCGCTCAGGCGAAAGCGCATCGGTTAATTATCTGTGCGGATATGATCAAACCGCGGCTTAATGAAACACTGAAAGATATTCGACAGGCATTGAGCTACGTGGATTATCTGTTTCCTAATTTTGAGGAGGCCAAACTGCTCACCGGGAAAGAGACGCTGGATGACATTGCCGACAGTTTCCTGAACTGCGGCGTGAAAACAGTCGTGATTAAGACCGGCAAGAGAGGCTGCTTTATCAAACGTGTCGATATGAAAATCGAGGTTCCAGCCGTTTCGGGAATTACCGCCATCGACACTATCGGCGCGGGAGACAATTTTGCCTCGGGATTTATTTCCGCGCTGCTTGAAGGCAAAACACTGCGTGAGTGCGCGCTGTTTGCTAATGCAACGGCGGCCATATCGGTTTTGAGCGTAGGGGCCACGACGGGTGTGAAGAACAGAAAGCTGGTTGAACAACTTCTCGATGAATATGAAGGATAATAGCGGCAGATGAAAATGATTCCTTTAGGCAGTACGGATATTACGCTTTCCCGCATGGGATTAGGCACATGGGCGATTGGCGGCGGTCCGGCGTGGAACGGCGATCTCGATCTGCAGGTCTGTATTGATACCATTGTTGAGGCGCATCGCTGCGGTATTAATTTGATTGATACCGCGCCAGGTTACAACTTCGGCAATAGTGAAGTGATTGTCGGGCAGGCGCTGAAAAAACTGCCGCGTAACGATATCGTTGTTGAAACCAAATGCGGCATCGTCTGGGAGCGAACAGGAAGTTTGTTTAACAAAGTGGGCGACCGGCAGTTGTATAAAAATCTCACACCCGAGTCGATTCGCGAAGAGGTGGATGCCAGTTTGCAAAGACTGGGTATTGAGAGCATTGATATCTACATGACCCACTGGCAGTCGGTCGAACCCTGTTTTACGCCGATTGCGGAAACCGTCGATACACTAAACGCACTCAAGAAAGAGGGGAAAATTCGTTCTATCGGTGCGGCTAACGTCGATGCGGAACATATCAGGGAGTATCTCAAACACGGTGAGCTGGATATCATCCAGGCCAAGTACAGCATCCTTGACCGGGCACTGGAAGCTGAACTGCTGCCGTTATGTCAGCAGCATGGCATCGTCGTGCAGGTATATTCACCGCTTGAGCAGGGTCTACTGACCGGAACTATTGATCGCGATTATGTCCCTGGCGGGGCGCGGGCCAACAAAGTCTGGTTCCAACGAGACAATATGCTACGGGTGATTGACATGCTTGAGCAATGGCGGCCGTTGTGCGAAAAATACCGCTGCACAATCCCCGCGCTGGCACTGGCGTGGATTTTAAAGCAAAGCGATTTAATCACCTTGCTGAGCGGCGCAACCGCACCTGAACAGGTCCGTGATAATGTTCAGGCGTTAACGATTCCCCTGACCGATGATGATTCTTTATTGATGAGGCGAATGGCTGAGGCGTTGGATACAAAATAAGCCAAATGGGGTTCACCTCTGTTTCTGTGTAAAATAGCGCTAAAATCTGTGATTCAGACATGTTATTTTGAAAATAAACATGGCCTGTGAGATACTTGGGTCTTATTATTACTTTGCAGCAAACAGAGGTGTCATCGTGGCGGCAAAAGACAGGATTCAGGCCATTAAGCAAATGGTGGTGAATGATAAGAAAGTAGCGGTATCTAATTTAAGTTCGATCTTTCAGGTGACTGAAGAAACGATTCGCCGCGATCTGGAAAAACTGGAAGATGAAGGGTTTTTGACCCGAACATATGGCGGTGCTGTACTCAATACAACCGCGTTGTCCGACAATATCCATTTTTATAAGCGTGCAAAATCTTTTTTTGAAGAAAAGCAGATCATTGCCCGTAATGCATTACCGTTCATTAAAAATAAGACCACCATGGCTGCCGACGCCAGCAGTACCGCGATGGAATTATTGAAACTGTTGAAGGAAAGAAACGATCTGACGCTACTGACCAACTCGGCTGAAGCTTTTCATGAACTTGCACAGTCAGAAATTAACGTTGTTTCTACTGGCGGTGAATTAAATAAGAATACGCTGTCGCTTCAGGGAAGGATCACCAAGGAGATTATCAGCCGCTATCATGTTGATATCCTGGTAATGAGCTGCAAAGGTCTGGATATGCAGAGCGGAGCGCTTGACTCTAACGAAGCGGAAGCGGAAATCAAAAAGACGATGATCCGCCAGGCGACCGAGGTGGCTCTGTTGGTTGATCATTCGAAGTTCGATCGTAAAGCGTTCGTCCAGCTCGTGGACTTTAGCCATATTAATTACCTAATAACCAATAAGGCACCGGGTGCAGAGTGGATTGCATTTTGCAAAGAAAATAATATTCAACTCGTATATTAATTTTAACGTGGGTCGTATCGATATTATTTTAGTTTGCACCTGGAAAATGCCAGAAGAATCTAATGATGATGGATGGCGCGGTGAGATTTTTTCTGCCGCGATCGCCATACTTTCTATTTAGCTTAATTTGAGGCATCCAGATGGAACAATGTGACCCTATCGGTGCAAGATTAGATCGCTTACCTTTATCTCGATTTCATTTTCGTATTTTCGGCATTATCAGTTTTAGTTTATTAGTCACCGGTTTTCTCAGCTATTCCGGGAATGTGGTGTTGGCAAAATTAGTCAGTACCGGTTGGTCAAATAATTACCTCAACGCCGCGTTTACCTCGGCTCTGATGTTTGGCTATTTTATTGGCTCACTAACCGGTGGCTTTATTGGTGATTATCTTGGTCGACGCAAAGCGTTCCGCTTCAATTTGCTGATCGTCGGGGTCTCTGCCTGTGCGGCAACGTTTGTGCCTAACATGTATTGGCTTATCTTTTTCCGCTTCCTAATGGGGAGCGGAATGGGAGCGCTGATTATGGTGGGCTATGCCTCATTTACTGAATTTATTCCGCCCGGGGTGCGTGGGAAGTGGTCTGCTCGCCTGTCGTTTGTCGGCAACTGGTCGCCGATGCTTTCAGCGGCGATTGGCGTTGTGATTATCGCCTTTCTAAGCTGGCGGATGATGTTTTTACTCGGTGGCATGGCGATGCTCTTAGCATGGTATCTGTCGGGAAAGTATTATATTGAATCTCCTCGTTGGCTGGCTGGCAAAGGAAAGAGAAACGAAGCTGAAAAACATCTTCTACAGGTGGAACTGCAAATTCAGAAAGAAAAAAACATCACTTTACCTCCCTGCCATAGCGATTGCCTGACGGCGGATATAAGCACGGAAAGTGATTCATTTTGGCTCTTGTTCAAAGGGCCGATGTTGCGTTGTACGCTGGTGGCAATCACCGTGCTTATCGCGATGAATATTTCGCTCTATACCATTACGGTATGGATCCCGACGATTTTTGTTAATTCGGGAATCGATGTGACGAAATCTATTTTTATGACCGCGATAATTATGATTGGCGCACCCGTTGGGATATTTATTGCCACACTGATTATTGATCGTTTTCCACGTCGATTGTTTGGTTCATTCTTGTTGGTTATTATCGCGCTGCTCGGATATTTCTATTCGATTCAAACCGAAGAGTGGGCTATTTTGAGCTACGGGCTGGTGATGATCTTTTTTTTGTATATGTACGTGTGCTTTGCCTCTGCGGTATATGTCCCCGAACTGTGGCCCACACACCTTAGATTGCGGGGATCGGGCTTTGTGAATGCCGTGGGAAGAATTGTCGCAGTATTTACGCCCTATGGCGTCGCTATCTTGTTGACCCGCTACGGCTCGATTACGGTCTTTATCGTGCTAGGCATAATGCTGGTGCTGTGCGCGCTGATTCTTTTTTGCTTTGGCATCGAAACACGCAAAGTTTCGCTGGAAGAGATTTCGACACTGGCTTGAGATAACGTGCCGACAGGGGGGATCCTGTCGACATCAATTAGCGATGGGTTTCCAGCCAGTCATCAAGCGTATACAGCGTTGCGCCCGCTGCGGCCATTTCCATAAACGCCTCTGCACTGTCCTGGGGTTGAATATTGACGCCACGGCAGCCGTCGGTAATAACGCTGACGGTATACCCAAGATCGAGCGCATCCAGAACGGTGAATTTAACGCAATAGTCGCTAGCCAGACCCATGATAATAAGCTCCGCAATGCGGTGTTCGAGCAGCCAGGCGTTCAGCGCGGTTGCCTGACGACGACCGTTATCAAAAAACGCACTGTAACTGTCGACCAGCGGGTTCTCGCCCTTGGTGAAGGTTTTCGCTATTGCACGCTGGTTCAGCAGCGGATGCAGGGCCGCTCCTTCGCTGTTTTGCACGCAATGATCGGGCCAGAACGTTTGCGCCAGACCATCCAGTTGTCCCTGACTGTAGGGGGCGACCTGATGCTGGCTGGCAAAACTACCGTGGTTAGCCGGATGCCAGTCCAGACTGGCAACAACCGTGTCGCCGCGTAGGGCGCACCAGTCAATCAGACGGTTGGCAATCTCGATTGTGCTATCGCCTTGCGGAACAGCGAGAGCGCCGCCGGCACAAAAGTCATTTTGTAAATCGACCAACAGTAAGGCTCGGGCCATGGGCATAGACTCCTTTATTCGTCAGGGGTGAGCTCGCCGCGCAGATTTTGCGTCATTGCTTCACGAATGCTCTGCACATCCAGTCCCTGACTGAGTAAATAATGCAATTTGGTGAGCGTGGCTTCGACGGTCATATCCGCGCCGCCAATCACGCCAGCGTGGGCGAGGGCATTACCCGTCGCGTAGCCACCCATGTTTACCTTGCCGGACATACACTGGGTCAGGTTCACCACCACAATGCCACGCGAGCTCGCATCTTCAAGTTCTTGCAGAAACTCTTTATTTTGCGGTGCATTGCCCACGCCGTAGGAGCGCAAAATTAACGCTTTTACCGGCTGGCGCAGGAAGTTACGCACCACATCAGCGGAGATACCTGGGTAAATGGTGACTACGCCAATCGGTTGTGGAGTAATAGGATGAACAATCAGTTCACCTGCGCCGTGCGGTGCTGGCGGTGTTCCCAGTCGACGGATGTGGATCCCGGCT
The DNA here is from genome assembly GCF_050434985.1 of Citrobacter sp. 506. Classification (NCBI taxonomy): domain Bacteria; kingdom Pseudomonadati; phylum Pseudomonadota; class Gammaproteobacteria; order Enterobacterales; family Enterobacteriaceae; genus Citrobacter; species Citrobacter sp. 506. The sequence goes on along the minus strand of NZ_JBNDJN010000001.1, from coordinate 851,505 downwards.
TCCAGGAGCGGCGCAAGGTTGGGTGAGGCAAAGGCGTCAAAGCCATCGGCGTGCGCTTTAGTGGTACGGTTGCCGCGAAACAGTCGATTGTTGAAAAACAGGGTTACTTCATTGATCGGGTAATTTGCCGCAACGTACAGCGCGTTGAGCAGGTTGATTTGCCCGTCTGAACGTAGCTCTGCCAGCGGAATTTGTGACCCTGTCACAATTACCGGTTTACCCAGATTCTCCAACATAAAAGAGAGCGCCGAAGCCGTAAACGCCATAGTGTCGGTGCCGTGCAGAATGACAAAACCATCGTAATCGTCGTAGTGCGCTTTAATGTCTTCCGCAATATGCTGCCAGTCTTCCGGCGTCATGTCGGAGGAATCCATCAACGGGACGTATTCGTGGATGGTGAAGTCTGGCATCTCCGGGCGGTGGAATTCAGGCATCAATGCCAGTTGACGCTGGAGATGACCAGAAACAGGAATATAACCCTGTTCTGAGCGCTGCATACCAATGGTACCGCCGGTATAGGCAACGTAAATCGATTTCTTTTGCATGACTTTTCTTCTGTCTCAATGAAAACCCCTCTTCATCCCGAAGAGGGGGCAATTGTTAGCGAACGTTGGCGCAGGTCAGGCAAAACGCATATCGGTTTTGCGGATCGTTAAACGCGGCCAGCTTATCGCTTTCCGCTTTAACTGCACTGGCCGCAGAAGCCAGCGGCGCCGGGAGCATGGCCTGAATAGCTTCGGGCAGCATGGCGCGAACGGAGCCTGACATGCTGTCCATTACCATATCGACGAATGTCGGTTCATCCTGATAATACGCAATGTGCCACTGTTTCAGCTTGGCAAGCTCAGCCGCTTTCGCGATGGCGTCGTCAAAATCACCGAGGCTGTCTACCAGTCCGTTGGCCTTCGCATCCTGACCGGTCCAGACGTGACCCTGCGCGATTTTGTCAATCTGCTCAGGGGTTGTCTTACGTGCATCCGCGACCAGCGTGATAAAGCGCTTATAGCCATTTTCAATGCTCAATTGCATCATTTGCTGCACTTCAGGCGGTAACGCTTTGGTGATGGAGATATCCGCCAGCGGGGAAGTGGCCACGCCATCGGTATGTACACCAATGGAATCCAGGCTGTTTTCTACGGTGTTGATCACACCAAAGATCCCGATTGAACCGGTTAAAGTGCTGGGGTTTGCCACAATGTAACTGGCTGGGGTGGAGATCCAGTAGCCACCGGAGGCCGCCATGCCGCCCATAGACACGACAACCGGTTTACCCGCCGCTTTTGCCGCAGCCAGCTCAGCACGAATGACTTCCGAGGCGCTGACGCTGCCGCCAGGACTGTTCACGCGCAGAACAATAGCTTTCACTTTCGGATCGAGACGCGCTTCGCGGATTTGTGCGGCAGTGGTGTCGCCCCCCACATTTCCTGGGGTTTCTTCACCGTCCATAATCGCGCCGTTCGCGAAGATAACGCCAATGCTGTCTCCGGTATCCGCCGGTGTTTTCAGCGAATAATCGTAATAGCTGACGGCGCGATAGTTTTTATCCGCTTTGCTCCAGCCAAACTGTTTGGTCAGCATTTTTTCGACTTCGGCGCTGGAGGCGAGTGCATCCACCAGTTTGTTGTCGAGCGCATATTTCGCCGTATCTCCATCGACCTTCGTCAAACCGTCCAGCATTGCCTGTGCGCCAGGGAACACCTGCTGAGCTGGGATCTGGCGGTTGGCGGCGACCGTGTCGAGATAGTTCTGCCACAGCTCGCCGATCCAGCGACTGTCGGCTTCACGCGCGGCAGGAGACATATCATCGCGGATAAACGGTTCTACGGCAGACTTATAGGTCCCGACGCGGAATACGTGCGTGGAAACTTTCAGCTTATCGAGCAGGGACTTGTAGTACAGACCGTTGGTGGCAAAGCCGTGCAGATCAACGGAACCCTGCGGAGAGAGGTAAATTTTGTTAGCGAAACTGGCGAGGTAATACTGCCCCTGGCTGAAGTTATCGCCCACGGCAAAGACCGGTTTACCGCTGTCGCGGAATTCCCGCAGTGCTTTGCCGATATACTGCATGGAAGGCTGGTCTGCCCCGGCAAAATTTTTCAGATCCATCACGATGCCGGTGATGTTGCGATCATCTTTTGCCTGGCGAATCGTATTCACGATATCAAACAGAGAGTTTTCCTGCAGACGATCGGAACTGGCGCCAAACAGCTGACGGCCAATAACGCTTAAACGACTGGTGCTCGAAGGCTTATCGACAATCACCCCAGAGATATCGAGCAGCAACGCGCCTCGCTCAGCGTGTTCGCTGGTGTTGCTGCTGCTGACCTGCATCCAGATGCCCACGCCAACCAGCACCAAAAAGATGAAGAACAGGTTAAGCACAAATTCACGGACGAAATTGAGTAATCGCCATGTCCATTTAAAAAATCCGGCAATAAATCGCCACAGGGTTCGCATGTATTCTCCCTACCAATTAACAACACGCCACCCCGAAATCCCGGAGAAAGGCGATAAGATGAGGCTATCGTAATGACCCGACAGGCACTTGTCAGCAGGAATCACCGCCTGTGCTGTAACAAAATCCGCTCACGTGTTAATTTTGTGAACAAATTTCATTGTTGGAGTTAAGCAAATGGATGCACTCGAATTACTTATGACCCGTCGTAGCGCCTCTCGTCTCGTCGAACCGGCCCCGGCAGGAGAGCAACTGCAAAATATTCTGCGTGCGGGAATGCGCGCGCCGGACCACAAAACGCTGCAACCGTGGCAATTCTTTGTCATTGAGGGCGAAGGGCGTGAACGCTTTGCCGCCGTGCTTGAAAAAGGCGCTATTGCATCTGGCAGCGATGAGAAGGCCCAGGAAAAAGCGCGCAGCGCGCCGTTTCGCGCACCGCTGATTATTACCGTGGTAGCGAAATGTGAAGCAAACGACAAGGTTCCGCTATGGGAACAGGAAATGTCTGCCGGTTGTGCGGTGATGGCCATGCAGATGGCTGCCATTGCCCAGGGCTTTGGCGGTATCTGGCGCAGTGGCGCATTAACCGAAAGTGAGGTCGTCCGCGAAGCGTTTGACTGTCGCCCACAAGATAAAATCGTCGGTTTTCTCTATCTGGGCACACCACAGTTGAAAGCATCCACGACGATTACCCTTGCCGATCCGAGCGCATTCGTCCGTTATTTCTGATATCAACGGCAAAACTGTCTGGATTATGAGCAAAGGCACCCGAATTCAGACAGTCACTCTTACCACATCATGGAATGAGCGCTACCATATCCGGATTGCAATGACAGGAGATGTCCATGAGCGAGCAAGCTATTCGTTTAACGCAATACAGCCACGGAGCCGGTTGCGGTTGTAAAATTTCCCCGAAAGTGCTGGAAACCATCCTGCACAGCGAGCAGGCGAAGTTTGTTGATCCAAACTTACTGGTGGGTAATGAAACCCGCGACGACGCGGCTGTATACGATCTGGGGAACGGCACCAGCGTAATCAGCACTACCGATTTCTTTATGCCGATTGTCGATAATCCGTTTGATTTTGGCCGCATCGCCGCCACCAACGCCATCAGCGATATTTTCGCCATGGGCGGCAAACCGATTATGGCAATTGCTATCCTGGGCTGGCCGCTTGATAAGCTGGCGCCGGAAATCGCCCGCGAAGTAACCGAAGGCGGACGCTTTGCCTGCCGTCAGGCGGGTATTGCGCTGGCGGGGGGGCACTCTATCGATGCCCCTGAGCCTATCTTTGGTCTTGCGGTAACCGGCGTTGTTCCAACTGAACGCGTGAAGAAAAACAGCACCGCCGAGGCGGGATGCAAGCTGTTTTTGACCAAGCCTCTGGGTATTGGTGTCCTGACCACCGCAGAGAAAAAATCGCTGCTGAAGGACGAGCACAAAGGGCTGGCGACGGAAGTGATGTGCCGGATGAACATTGCCGGGGCGGCATTTGCCGATATCGACGGCGTGAAAGCCATGACCGACGTTACCGGTTTTGGGCTGCTGGGGCATCTGAGCGAGATGTGTCAGGGGGCCGGCGTTCAGGCGCAGATCGTCTACCAGGCTATTCCTAAGCTGCCAGGTGTTGAAGAATACATCGCGCAGGGCGCGGTGCCGGGCGGTACCCAGCGTAACTTTGCCAGCTACGGACACCTGATGGGTGAAATGCCGCAGTCGGTTCGCGATCTGCTCTGCGATCCGCAAACTTCCGGTGGTCTGCTGTTAGCGGTAACGCCGGAAGCTGAAGCCGAAGTTAAAGCGTCAGCGGCGCAGTTTGGCATCGACCTCACCGCGATTGGTGAGTTAGTGGAAGCTCGTGGCGGTCGCGCCATGGTTGAGATCCGTTAACTCGATGCGGTTGTTTATTGCCGAAAAACCGAGTCTGGCGCGCGCTATCGCCGATGTGCTGCCGAAGCCACATCGCAAAGGTGACGGTTTTATCGAATGCGGAAACGGGCAAGTGGTGACCTGGTGTATTGGTCACCTGCTTGAGCAGGCGCAGCCAGATGCCTACGACAGTCGTTATGCTCGCTGGAGTCTGGTTGATCTGCCGATTGTCCCGGAAAAGTGGCAACTGCAGCCGCGTCCCTCGGTGACCAAACAGCTCAACGTTATTAAGCGATTTTTGCATGAGGCCAGTGAAGTCATTCACGCAGGTGACCCCGATCGTGAAGGACAGCTGCTGGTGGATGAAGTGCTGGATTACCTGCAACTGGCCCCTGAAAAGCGCCAGCAGGTGCAACGCTGCCTGATTAACGACCTCAACCCGCAGGCCGTCGAGCGGGCGATTGAGCGTCTGCGCGCCAACAGTGAGTTCATCCCCCTTTGCGTGTCGGCACTGGCGCGAGCGCGGGCGGACTGGCTGTACGGTATCAACATGACGCGCGCTTATACCATTCTGGGGCGTAACGCGGGCTATCAGGGCGTACTTTCGGTCGGGCGCGTGCAGACGCCGGTGCTCGGACTGGTTGTGCGTCGCGATGAAGAGATTGAAAACTTCGTTGCCAAAGACTTCTTCGAGGTGAAAGCGCATATCGTGACGCCCGCCGATGAGCGGTTTACCGCTATCTGGCAGCCGAGCGAAGCGTGTGAGCCGCATCAGGATGAAGAAGGGCGCTTGCTGAATCGCTCGCTGGCTGAACACGTGGTAAACCGCATTAACGGTCAGCCGGCGATTGTCACCAGCTATAACGATAAACGGGAATCAGAATCCGCGCCGCTGCCGTTTTCGCTATCGGCGTTGCAGATTGAAGCGGCGAAACGCTTTGGCTTAAGTGCGCAAAACGTTCTGGATATCTGCCAGAAGCTGTATGAAACCCATAAACTGATCACCTATCCGCGTTCGGATAGCCGTTATCTGCCGGAAGAACACTTTGCCGGGCGTCACGCGGTGCTGAACGCGATTAGCGTCCATGCGCCGGATCTGCTTCCGCAACCGGCGGTCAATCCCGATACGCGAAACCGCTGTTGGGATGATAAAAAAGTGGATGCCCACCACGCCATCATTCCAACCGCGCGCAGTTCGTCCATCAACCTGAACGATAATGAAGCGAAGATATACAATCTGATTGCCCGTCAATATCTGATGCAGTTTTGCGCGGATGCGGTATTCAGGAAGTGCGTTATTGAGCTGGACATCGCGAAAGGTAAGTTTGTCGCCAAAGCCCGTTTTCTGGCAGAGGCCGGATGGCGTACGCTGCTTGGCAACAAAGAGCGCGACGAAGATAACGACGGGACGCCGCTGCCGGTGGTGGCAAAAGACGACGAACTGCTGTGCGAAAAAGGCGAAGTGGTTGAACGACAGACCCAGCCTCCGCGGCACTTTACCGATGCCACGCTACTGTCAGCGATGACCGGAATCGCGCGTTTTGTGCAGGATAAAGATCTGAAAAAGATCCTGCGCGCAACGGACGGACTGGGAACGGAAGCGACGCGCGCCGGGATTATCGAGCTGCTGTTTAAGCGTGGTTTCCTGGTGAAGAAGGGGCGCTATATCCATTCTACCGATGCCGGAAAAGCGCTGTTTCATTCGCTGCCTGAAATGGCGACGCGCCCGGATATGACCGCGCACTGGGAATCTATCCTGACCCAAATCAGCGAAAAGCAGTGTCGATATCAGGATTTCATGCAGCCGCTGGTGGGGACGCTGTATCAGCTAATCGATCAGGCGCGCAGCACGCCGGTACGACGCTTCCGTGGTATTGCCGCACCGGGTAGTAGTGGTGGTGACAAGAAAAAGAGTGCGCCGCGTAAACGCACGGCGAAAAAAAGCCCGCCATCTGAAGAGGCGGGCCTGTAATGCGCTCTTAGGCTGGATAAGGCACGTGTGCCGTATCTAGCCTACGGGAACAACAGATCTGAATTAAATCACACCCTGGCCCAACATCGCGTCGGCAACTTTCACGAATCCCGCGATGTTGGCGCCACGTACGTAGTTGGTTTGCTTGCTTTCGCCGCCGTACTCGACGCAGGCATGGTGAATATCCAGCATGATGTGGTGCAGGCGCGCATCCACTTTCTCCGCTTTCCAGCCCAGACGCGCGGCGTTCTGCGCCATTTCCAGACCGGATGTCGCTACGCCTCCCGCGTTGGCCGCTTTACCCGGCGCGAACAATACACCGGCTTCCAGGAACAGATCGGTGGCCTCGATGGTGGTAGGCATGTTTGCCCCTTCGGCGACAGCCTTCACGCCGTTGGCGATCAGCACGCGTGCCGCATCGACATCAAGTTCGTTCTGGGTGGCGCACGGCAGGGCGATATCAACCGGAACCGACCACGGCTGTTGGCCCTCCAGATAGGTCAGGCCAAATTCGCGGGCGTAATCCGCCACGCGGCCGTCGCGGCTGTCTTTGATCGCGCACAGACGCGCCAGTTTTTCTTTGGTAAATCCGCTTTCGTCGACCACGGTACCGCTGGAATCGGAGGCGGTGACTACTCGCGCGCCAAACTCCATGGCTTTCTCAATGGCGAATTGCGCCACGTTACCGGAACCAGAGACGGCCACGCGCATGCCTTCAAAGCCCAGACCATGGCGTTTGAGCATCGCTTCGGTGAAGTACACCAGACCGTAGCCGGTAGCTTCCGGGCGAATCAGGCTGCCGCCGAAAGAGAGACCTTTACCGGTAAAGACGCAGGCGCTGTTGTTGGACAGTTTTTTCATCATCCCGGCCATAAAGCCGACTTCACGACCGCCCACACCGATATCGCCCGCCGGAACATCGGTATCGGGCCCTAAATGGCGGAACAGTTCGGTCATCAGCGCCTGGCAGAAACGCATGATTTCGCCTTCGCTTTTACCTTTCGGATCGAAATCGCTCCCGCCTTTACCCCCGCCCATTGGCAGCGTGGTGAGGGCGTTTTTAAATGTTTGCTCGAAGCCAAGGAATTTCAGGATCGACAGGTTCACGGAAGGGTGGAAACGCATCCCGCCTTTGTATGGGCCAATGGCGGAGCTAAACTGCACGCGCCACGCGCGGTTGACCTGCACCTGATTGCGATCGTCCAGCCAGACGACGCGGAACTGGATCACGCGCTCCGGTTCAACCAGACGTTCCAGCAACGACATCTGACGATAACGCGGGTTTTGTTCGAGGAAGGGCCACAGTGTCGTCATTACCTCACGAACGGCTTGCGCGAACTCGGTCTGATTCGGGTCGCGCTTTTGCACATGGTTAAGGAATGACTCCAGAGAACATGTCTGATCCATAGATATAAGTACCTCTTATGTATTGATATGGTTATATTTTTGATTTTTGTGTTAAGTGTTTTGCAGTTTTTGACTATAACATCAGCAGTGTGACGGGACGCAAGAAAAAATTAACCGCGCTAAGTAAATTAATATTGCGGCGTGGGTCATAACCAAAAGCGATGATGGCAAGGGCTAAAGTTTCTGCCGGTTTATACCGTTATACTGAGCATAACTGTCAGTCAAAAAGGAAAGAATATGCGCCGTATAATCATGGCAGGAGCGTTGGCACTGGTGTCCAGTGCGACGCTGGCAAATCAGCTCTATCGCCCGGACGTGCAGGTGAATGTCCCGCCGGAAGTGTTCAGTTCCAGCGGTCAGCGGGCGCAACCCTGTAGTCAGTGCTGTATTTATCAGGATCAAAACTACTCAGAAGGGGCGGTGATTAAAGCGGATGGCGTTTTGCTTCAGTGCCAGCGCGATGATAAAACGATCAGCACGAATCCGCTGGTCTGGCGTCGCGTAAAAGGATAAACGCTTCTAATAGCGGGATATCGGCAGGCGCCAGCGGATAACGCAGCGCCTCTTCGGGTGAACACCAGACGATATCCTGATGTTCATACACTTTCAGCTCCCCCTGATATGACGGTACATGCCAGGCATGTAAGTGAATGAGTCGGCCTGAAACCTCGCGTTGATGGCTGGCAATGTAGCGCCCAACGACCGCCTCGATGCCCAACTCTTCACGCAGTTCACGGACCAGAGCCTCTGGTTGACTTTCCCCCGGCTCAACCTTACCGCCAGCAAACTCCCACATACCTGACTGATCCGCATGCTGCGGGCGTTGAGCCAGTAAAATTTTGCCATCACGTTCAATGATAGCGGCGACCACGTCGAGGGTTTTCATTATATTCATCAAGATCTAACGGTAGAAAATGCCATACTATCGTTATCTTTGTTTTATCTAAAGTATTCAGGAGCCACCGTTGAACGATCCTCAGTCGTGGGTAAAACCGTTAATGCGTATCCCTTCCAGTTTGCAACCGCTCGTTGCTACGCAGAAAAAACATTATGGTGATGTGCTGCATCCCACGCGCTGGTGGGGGCGGATGCCGTTCCTGTTCTGGCTGGTGGCGCTGTTTGTCGGGTTTCTGGAGCGTAAAAAGGCACGCCTGTCGCCAGTGATGCGCGCGCTGTTGATGACCCGCGTTTCTCAGATGTGCCACTGCGCTTTCTGCGTTGACGCCAACAGTTTACGGCTGGCTGAACGCTGCGGCGCGCTGGATAAAGTCTTACAGGTTGCCAACTGGCAAGAATCAACGCTATTTAGCGCAGAAGAACGTGTAGGGCTGGCCTATGCTGATGCGGTCACCGCAACGCCACCACAGGTTGACGATGCGCTGAAAGCGCAGATGAAGCAGTATTTTACCGATGACGCCATTACTGAAATGACCGCGCTGATTGCGTTTCAAAATCTCTCTGCGCGTTTTAATGCCGCTCTCGATATTCCCTCCCAGGGACTGTGCGACAGTTTTAAAGGACGCCCGCATGCTTGACCGCCATCTTCATCCGCGATTAAAACCGCTTTTGCATCGCTGCGTGGGCATCATTGATCAACCGGCGATTACCCCGGACGGACTTACGCTGGTCGGTTTTGCTATTGGCGTGCTGGCGTTGCCATTTCTGGCGTTAGGCTGGTATATGGCGGCGCTGGTGGCCATTGTACTCAATCGGCTGTTTGACGGGCTGGATGGGGCGCTGGCACGGCGCAGAGGGCTAACGGACGCGGGAGGATTTCTCGATATCTCGCTCGATTTTCTGTTTTACGCCTTAGTGCCGTTTGGTTTTATTCTTGCTGCGCCGGCGCAAAATGCGCTGGCAGGCGGTTGGCTGTTGTTCGCGTTTATTGGCACCGGCAGCAGCTTTCTGGCCTTCGCCGCGCTGGCGGCAAAGCATCAGATTGATAACCCCGGTTATGCGCATAAATCGTTTTATTATCTGGGCGGACTGACTGAAGGAACCGAGACGATTTTGCTGTTTGTGTTGGGATGTCTGTTCCCGGAATATTTTGCCGTAATGGCGTGGGTCTTTGGCGCGCTGTGCTGGATGACGACGTTCACCCGGATCTGGAGCGGATATCTGACGCTGAAAGCGGTCCAGGGTCAGGCGTAACGTAGTGCGTTGCCGGATGCGCTTCGCTTATTCGGCCTACAACGATGGTTTATGTAGGCTGGGTAAAGCGTTCTCGCTGCATCCGGCAACAATGACAATCTTACTTGCTGGTGTCCGGACCCCGTTCACCGCTGGCGATCGGGTTTTTCGGAGAGCTGCTCCACTCATACCAGCCGCCGTCGTAGACGGAGACGTTTTTCCAGCCCATTGCGCGGGCATACATAAACGTTTCCGAAGCACGCCAGCCGGTACCACAATAGAATGAGACCTGTTGCTCTGGCAGGATATTCCATTGCTTCCACATGGCGGCGATGTCATCGGCGCTGCGCATGGTGCCATCCGGATTATGGAAATCTTCCATGTGGGTGGAGTCGCTGCCTGCATGGCCCCAACGCGCCCCTGCGATCTCACCTTTTGGCTTAATGTAGCTATAGCCACTGGTCGTACCGATAAATTCCGGCCATGAACGAATGCTCACCAAAGACGCATCCTGGCGATGCAGCAGCCCGCGAGCCTGTTCCATATCCAGCATCAGTTGCGGTTGGGCAGGGATCGTCACGCCGAAATCAGGTTCAGGCTTCACCGTTGGTGCCGTACCGCGTTCGACCGGTAAACCTGAGTCAGACCAGGTCTGCCAGCCGCCGTCGAGCAGACGAACATCTTTCACACCTGCATACAGCATAATTTGTGCCACGCGCGCGGCGGCGTAGACATCGCGGCCGTATAAAATCACCGTGGTGTCGTGGCGGATGCCGTGTTTCGCCAGCATCGCTTTGAGCTGCGCGTCGGACACTTTATTCCACAGCGGTTCGCTTTCGACTTCGTTGGTATCAATGTAGCCCGCGCCAGGGATATGGCTGAGCAGATACAACTTCGGCGCGCCCCAGGCGGCTTCAATCACTTTCCAGTCACCGGCCGGTTTGGCGGTCACCTCTTTACCCTGCTGAAGGTCGTGCAGCCACTGCGGGTAAACCAACTGTTCGAAGTGCGGCAGACGTTGCAGGCGGGCAGGGTCCGTAAGCGCATCGCTGAGGGTTAAGATAGCGTTAAAGCCGACTTTCTGCAGGCGGGATTTGACGGCCTGCATGTCAGTATCGCTGCCATACAATGCCACCGGCGCGTCGGTTTTCAGGTGATGCGCCTTAACCCAGGCGCTGAGTTGTTCATCATTCATCTTGTCGAGCCAGGCGGCAGACAGGTTCAGTGCGGAAGGCTCGTGTCCTGAAGGACCATTAAGCGATTGCGGCCAGCCGTTGTAAAAAGCGCTCTGACGGGTATCGATCGCCGCGCCTTGCTTTTGCTGTAACTGGTTGAGGGTGAGCGTCTGTGCTGTTTCAGCAGCCCAGGAAGAAGCGCAAGCGAGCCCTAAAGCCAGTGCCAGCGCGGTCATTTGAGAAACACGTTTCATCGAATAGCCCGACGTTGAAAAAGAGGACGACATTCTGTGCCGCCAGTTAAGTAAAAACCTTGCGTTAACGCAGCATATCGCCACATTCACGCCCAGTTTTCCATCTGTAATACGCGACCTGCTGGCGGAACGTCCTGCGCATCGTGGGTAACCTGGACCACCGGAATACCCAGTTTACGTACCTCGGTGAAGACCCACTGGCGAAAGGTATCGCGCAGCGGCGCATCCAGCCTGTTAAAGGGTTCATCGAGTAACAGCGCCTGGGGTTGCGCCAGCAGCGCGCGAAGCAGGGCGACACGCGAGCGTTGCCCGCCGGAGAGCGAAGCCGGATCGCGTGAATAAAATCCTGCCAGGCCCGCGCGTGCGAGGGCGCTTTCCACTTCATGGCGTCTGGCGGGACCTTGCACGCTGGCGGGTAAGGCCAGCAGTAAATTCTGCCCAACGCTGAAATGGTCAAACAGCAGCGCATCCTGAAACAGAATGCCAATCTGGCGCTGCGCGGTAGGCAGTGTGTCTACGCGCTGTTCGTTGAGCCACAGTTCGCCTGACGCCTGAAACTGAGGAGACAACGCCCCGATCATCCACGAAAATAACGAAGACTTACCGCTGCCGGAAGGTCCCATAATGGTGACAATGTCACTTTTATTAACCTGGAAATTAACGTCCTTCAGTAGCGCTGTCGTACCCTGGTACAACGAGACGCTTTGTACAATGAGCATTAGCGGAGTCCTTGTCGAAAGCGGCCAATCCACGCAGCGAGAAACGCCGCCAGTGCGAAAATTATAAGCGGTAACAGAAGCTGCCATAGCGCCTGGGTTGCCAGAATGGCGGTGCTACCGCCGCTGCTTAATGCCACCGCTTCGGTGGTCAGCGTGGGATAGCGCCCGGCGCCTAACCACAGCGTCGGCATATACTGGGCGATACTGACTGAGAACCCTACCGCGAAGGCAACCAGCGCCGGGCGCGCCAGCTGCGGACATTTTACTTGCCAGAATATGCGCCCCCGGGTCCAACCCAGCGTTTGCGCAATCAAAATCAATCGTGGGTCAATGCGTTGCCACGCCGGTTTGAGCACAAACAGCATCCATGGCATCACCCACAGCAGGTGTCCCCAGACAATGGTTATCATCAGCCCATCCTGTCCGGCATATAACGCCAACAGATACTGTCCAGTCACCAGCGGCAGCGCAGGCAAAATGAGCGGTAGCCAGACCCAACGGTGTCCGGTTTGTGGACCCCATTCCAGCCAGGCAAAAAGTATCAGCAGCGCCAGCACGCTGGAGAGAAGCCCCAGTTGCAGGCTATTGCTGAGCGCCTCGCTATTTAGCGACGAATAGCTGGCGATCAGCGCCAGAACCAGCGCGCACACCACACCGCCAAAGGGCAAAAGTTGTACCAGCGAACGTCCGATTGTACAGGATGAAAAACGCAGGCGTTCCCCGTTTACTGCGGGAATAGTGCGTTGCCAGGCGCGCCAGAGCAGATACCCCGCCAGCGCGATGATGAGTAGCAGCAGTACCAGCAGCAGGCTGGCGAGTGCTCCTTTAGCCTGTTGCTCGGCATCGCCCTGACTGAGCCATTGCCAGCTCAACACGGCAAGCGTTGGTGGGTTTCCGGGACCAAGGACGATTGCTACATCCACTACCGAGAGCGACCAGGCGACGATTGCCAGCATGGCTTTGCCTAACGCGGGGGCGAGAGAGGGCAGAACCAGCCAGTTCAGGCATTGCAGTCGGCTGTAACCCAGCGAATCCAGGACGATAACCTGCTGCGAAAGCTGTTTTTCACTCAGCAGAGCTGAGAGGATCCATAACAAAAAGGCACTCTCTTTTACCGCCAGCGTCACGCCAAGCCCAATGCCGTAGCGGTCAGGCTGGGGGCTGAGAAACGGGAGCCATTGCCAGAGCATGCCGCCTTCGGCAAAAACCAACAGCACGCTGGTGGCGAAGGCAACATGTGGAATCGCCAGCAGCCACGGAAGACGCGTGCACAGACGCGCCCAGCCTGCGCCGGGCCATAAGGCGAGGATCGCCAGCAGGGCGATGATCAGCGCGCCACCAGCCGCGAGGCTTACGGAAACCAGCGTTGCCAGTAACGCCTGCGGGAGTTGAGGATCGCTAAATAGCGCCAGCCAGTGTCTGGTGCTCAGCGCCGGCGTTATCAGAGAAAAAGCCGCTGGCGCCAGCGGCAGATAAACGCCCGCCATGATGGCCCAGAGTAGCAGAATTAATGTGTACCGTAGCGGCGTAGCCATTCTTGTTCCAGAGCGTTTACCCATGCAGCATGCGGTTCTGGCAGTACGGCAGGGAGCCCTTGTGGGATCCGCGCCAGCAGCGCATTACGCTGGTCGACAGGCAATTTTTGTGGATCAAGCACCGAAGGATCTCCCCAGACTGACGGGTCGGCCTTACGCAGCTGCGCTTCGGGTGAAAGCAGGAAATTTGCCACGACTTTCGCTCCGGCGCTGGCACGCGCATTCGCTGGAATGGTGACAAAATGCACGTTGCCGAGCATGCCCTGTGAGAAACCAAAACTATAGCTGCTTTTGGGTAATTCACCGCTGGCCACTTTTTGCTGCGCGTGGGCAGGATTAAAGGTCATTGATAAACGCAGGGTGCCACCGTTGAGCAGCGCATCCATTCGCGCGGGCGTGGGCGGAAAATCTTTACCTTCGCGCCACAGGGCAGGATGCAAAGCATCAAGGTAATGCCACAATGGAGCGGTAACGTCGGCGAATGTGGACGTATCTGGCGCTATTTTCAGCGCCTGCGGCTTGTTGGTGAGCGAAATTAACAACTGCTCAAGAAAAGCCGTTCCGGTAAAGTCTGGCGGACGCGGATAGGTCACCGTGCCAGGGTGCGCCTGGGCAAACTCAAGCAGTGCCTGCGGGGATTGCGGCGGCTGCGCGGTGAGATCGTGCCTGGCAATAAAGGTAAGCTGTGCGCCGCCCCACGGTGATTCAGCCCCCTCCGTTGGAATGGAAAAGTCTTCGTTCACCGGTTTCTGGGTATCAACATAGCGCCAGTTAGGCAGCGTTTGTGCCCACTGGGTCTGTAGCAGCCCGGCTTCTTTCAGCGTGCGGAAATTTTCGCCGTTCACCCACAGTAAATCGACCGAGCCACCGGTTTTTCGCCCAGATGCCGCTTCCGTCTGGATACGTTTTACGGCGTCGGCGGCATCCGCCAGGCGTACGATTTTCAGGTTAATGGCATAGTGCGATTTCATCTCGCCGCTAACCCAGTCGAGATACTGGTTAACTGCGTTGTCGCCACCCCAGGCGTTGAACCACACCGTCTGACCGCGGGCGTCATTTTTGATTTGCTGCCAACTGGCGTCCTCGGCGAAAGCCGCCAGCGGAGAGAGCAGCAAACTCAGGCACAATAAGCAGTAACGCATAATATCTCCATTGCTAAAAATGGGGGAAAGACTCAGGTCTTTTTCCGTTGATGCTCAAGATAAAGGCTTCTGGCCACGGCAATCACCACGCTCAGAGCGAACAGGATGAACAGGCCGGTAACAAACCAAAATGTGCCGCCGGTTAACAGGCTACCAGCCCATGAATAGACGATAGTGGCCGGTAACTGACCGATGCCGGTGGCGATGAAGAAATGGCGAAAACGAATCGAGGTCAGGCCTGCTGCGTAGCTTACCGGGTCGAACGGCACAAAAGGTAACAGGCGACAGACAAGAATTGTGTGCTTGCCATAGCGCTCGAAAAAAGTGTCCATGTTGTTCAGCACCGTTTTTCCGGTCAGTTTTTCCACCGCGCTGCGACCTAAAACACGGGCAATAAAAAAGCACAGCGCCGCGCCAGCCATCGCGCTGCTCCAGGACAGAACGCCGCCCCAAAATGCGCCAAACAGCGAGGCATTGGCAAAGGTGATCACAAAGGCGGGAAGCGGCGCGACGATGGCCTGTAAGATCATCAGGAAGAACGACACGACCGCCGCCTGGGTTCCGTAAGAACGAATGAAGTTCTCAAGAGCATGCTGATCGAGCGTGGTAAATGCCGCCAGGCTGGCGTGAAGAAAATCACTCACGCCAGGTATCCACGCCCACGCCATCAGGGCGAGCAGCAGCAGGGCAAGCAAGCTAATACGGTAATAGCGTGTCCGCCGCGCTTTATTCATCTTGATCATTTACCCGCGTACTCGTGACCGGGCGCCGGATCGACATGTTTATGTCGCGCCCAGGCTTTGGCGGCCTGAACGAGGACGAATAGCGCCAGCCCCGCAACGCTGAGCTTACCGATAAATGCCCAGCTAATCCCTTCGCTGGCCAGTTCGTGCGACATCAGCGTATAGATAAAGATGCCGGGCAAGGTGGTTAGCGCAGATATCACGGTAAATGACCAGAACGGAATGGCCGTCAGCCCATAGGCATAGTTTTGAATGTTATAGGGGAACAGTGGCACGAGCCGGGTCAGGATCAGAAAGTCTACTCCACTATGGGCAATGCCTTTTTCGATAGCCTGAAACGTTGCCGTGTGGCCAACGTATTTCAGCAGTAATTCCCGCCCAAGCCAGCGAGCCAGCATAAACGACAGCGCCGAAGCTATGGTTGCCGCCACTAACGAGATAAGCGTCCCTGTCACCGGGCCAAACAGCACACCGCCGACGATCACCAGAATGCTGCCAGGGATCAGACACAGCGCGGCAACTATAAACAGCAGGATATAAAGGGTATAGCCGAACAGGCCGCTTTGGCGGATGACATCTTGTAAATGATGGAAATTGGTGATCAGATCGGTCAGACCGTAATGATGGAAAACTCCCGCCAGAACGCAGAACAATACCGCAACAATTAGCAGCCGATATTCTGCGTTATGCGAACTTCTTTTTCATGGGGGTTCTCCTGTAAAACCGAATGCAATGTAGCGTTTTCGTCAGCGAAAAGTGCGCGCGAAGATATAATAAATTTCCGGCCGCAACAATGTATTACCGTGGCTTTATTGATTTTGCACAGAATAAACAGACTCTCCAGGCCTGGCCCGGAGAGTGAAAATACGCAGACGATCAGACGCGGAATTTAGCCCATACAGGCGCATGGTCGGACGGCTTTTCCATGCTGCGGATTTCATAGTCGATGCCGGTTTCTTCGCAGCGCTCCGCCAGCGGTTTGCTCGCCAGCAGCAGATCGATACGCAGGCCACGGTTATCGTCAAAGCCTTTTGAGCGGTAATCAAACCACGAGAACTGGTCGTTCTTTTCAGGCCAGGCGTGACGGTAGGTATCTACCAGGCCCCAGCCCAGCAGACGTTCCATCCACTCGCGCTCTTCTGGCAGGAAGGAACATTTGCCGGTACGCAGCCAGCGTTTACGGTTCTCTTCGCCAATACCGATATCGAGGTCGGTTGGGCTGATATTCATATCACCCATGATCAATACCGGATTGTCGCGCTTCAGTTCAGTCTCCAGGTAGTTTTGTAGGTTCTGATAAAACGCGGCTTTGGCCGGGAACTTGGTTTCATGGTCACGGCTTTCGCCCTGCGGGAAATAGCCGTTGATCACAGTGATGCTGCCCAGAGGCGACGGAATTTCCGCCATGATGATACGACGCTGCGCTTCTTCGCCATCACCCGGGAAGCCACGACGCACCGCAATCGGCGTTTCTTTCGTTAATAGTGCTACGCCGTAGTGGCCTTTCTGACCGTGATAAAAGACGTTATAACCCAGCTTTGCTACCTCTTCGAGAGGGAACATATCGTCGTGGACTTTTGTCTCCTGTAAGCCAATAACATCCGGTTGGTGTTTTTCGACAATGGCTGCCAGTTGATGGGGACGGGCACGCAGGCCGTTGATATTAAAAGAGACAAATTTCATAGTCGCTGTCACTTTGCAAGATGAATAGTGCAAGGATGGTAGCAGAATTTCTGCAGGCTGACTGCTTCTTGTCACCTGATTCCAACAATGATTGCTAATGGTGTTAACGATGGAGCAAAAACTGCACCGTTTTGGCGCGTAGCGCGTCGGAAGAGAGCAATAATTTCCGATAAATTTCGTATACGATCACAATTCCAGAATTATATTTGGCGACTGAATAAAATTGCGTTTTTTCCTCTGTTTAGTCATCTGGTACGCAAACATATTCACTTTATATGCACATACAGTGAATATCGTCAGGTTGTAACTCGTTGATATTCCGTCACCGCCCTCCGTTTATGCACTTTTTTCGCTGGCTGGCACGAAGCCTGCAATCTACATTTACACCGCAAACACTATATTTATTAACATATAAATAACCTTTTATTTACCGTTGAGGTCGCTATGTCTCTGTCAATTACGCGTGAAAATTTTGATGAATGGATGATGCCCGTATACGCTCCGGCCCCTTTTATTCCGGTGCGTGGCGAAGGTTCACGTCTGTGGGATCAGCAGGGTAAAGAGTATATCGATTTCGCGGGAGGCATTGCGGTTAACGCGCTGGGTCATGCACATCCGGCATTGCGCGAGGCATTAAACGACCAGGCGAGCAAATTCTGGCATACGGGAAATGGCTACACCAACGAGCCGGTGCTGCGCCTGGCGAAAAAGCTGATTGATGCCACTTTTGCCGAGCGCATTTTCTTCTGTAACTCTGGCGCAGAAGCTAACGAAGCGGCATTAAAACTGGCACGTAAATATGCCCACGATCGTTTTGGTAGCCAGAAGAGCGGCATTGTGGCTTTTAAAAATGCTTTCCATGGTCGCACGCTGTTTACCGTCAGCGCCGGAGGACAGCCCGCCTATTCACAGGACTTCGCGCCGCTGCCGCCGGATATCCGCCATGCCGTGTATAACGATCTCGACTCTGCCAGCCAACTGATTGATGACAACACCTGTGCGGTTATTGTGGAGCCGGTGCAGGGGGAAGGCGGCGTAGTGCCGGCAACAAACGCCTTTTTGCAGGGGCTGCGTGAATTATGCGATCGCCATAATGCGCTGTTGATTTTTGATGAAGTTCAGACCGGGGTTGGCCGTACCGGCGAACTGTATGCCTACATGCACTACGGCGTTACGCCGGACCTGCTGACGACAGCAAAAGCGCTGGGCGGTGGTTTCCCTATCGGCGCACTGCTGGCGACAGAGCGTTGCGCCAGTGTGATGACGGTCGGTACGCACGGTACAACCTACGGCGGAAACCCGCTGGCCACTGCGGTGGCGGGAAAACTGCTGGAAATTGTTAACACGCCGGAAATGCTTAACGGAGTGAAACAGCGCCACGACTGGTTTGTGGAGCGTATTAACGCCATTAACGAACGTTTTGGACTGTTTAGTGAAATTCGTGGACTCGGACTGCTGATTGGCTGTGTGCTGAACGCGGAATTTGCCGGGAAAGCAAAACTCATCTCGCAAGAAGCGGCGGTTGCCGGAGTGATGGTGCTGATTGCTGGCGCTAATGTGGTGCGGTTTGCGCCAGCGTTAAACGTCAGCGAAGAAGAAATCGCCACCGGACTGGATCGCTTTGCGCTGGCCTGCGAACGCATTAAAGCAGGAGGTTCATCATGATGGTGATTCGTCCCATTGAACGCGCTGATATCACCGCGCTGATGCAGCTTGCCAGTAAGACCGGCGGCGGGTTGACCTCGCTACCGGCGAATGAAGCTACGCTGATGGCGCGTATCGAACGTTCGCTACAAACCTGGCGCGGTGAGTTGCCCAAAAGTGAGCAGGGATATGTGTTTGTGCTTGAAGACAGCGCCAGCGGAACCGTGGCGGGGATTTGCGCCATTGAGGTGGCGGTAGGGCTTAACGATCCCTGGTACAACTACCGGGTCGGTACACTGGTGCATGCTTCGAAAGAGCTGAACGTGTATAACGCGCTGCCGACGCTGTTTCTGAGTAACGATCACACGGGCAGTAGCGAACTTTGTTCTCTGTTTCTCGATCCGGACTGGCGTAAAGAAGGCAACGGCTATTTGTTGTCGAAGTCGCGCTTTATGTTTATGGCGGCCTTTCGTGACCGGTTCAATGAGAAGGTCGTGGCCGAGATGCGCGGCGTGATCGATGAACACGGCTACTCTCCGTTTTGGCAAAGCCTCGGCAAACGTTTTTTCTCAATGGAGTTCAGCCGGGCGGATTTTCTCTGCGGAACCGGGCAAAAAGCCTTTATTGCTGAACTGATGCCTAAGCATCCGATTTATACCCATTTCCTGTCTGACGAAGCGCAGAGCGTGATTGGTCAGGTGCATCCGCAAACGGCTCCTGCGCGGGCGGTGCTGGAGAAAGAAGGATTTCGCTACCGCAACTACGTCGATATTTTCGACGGTGGACCGACCCTGGAGTGCGATATTGACCGGGTACGGGCTATCCGTAAAAGCAGGCTGGTGGAGGTGGCTGAAGGGCAGCCTGCGCCAGGCGACTATCCTGCTTGTCTGGTTGCCAATGAAAATTATCAAAACTTCCGCGTCATGTTGGTTCGTGCCGACCCGGATACTCAGCGTCTGGTACTGACGGCGGCGCAACTGGACGCCCTGAAATGTCACGCGGGCGATCATGTACGTTTTGTGCGTCTTTGTGCAGAGGAGAAAACAGCATGACATTATGGATAAACGGCGACTGGGTGACGGGGCTGGGCGAGCGTCGGGTGAAAACCAATCCCGTAAGCGGTGATGTGCTGTGGCAGGGGAATGATGCCGATGCAGCCCAGGTAGCGCAGGCGTGCCGGGCAGCGCGCGCAGCCTTTGCCGGTTGGGCTAAACAGCCCTTTGGTGCACGCCAGGCCATTGTTGAAAAATTTGCCTCATTGCTGGAAAGCAATAAAGCCGAACTCACACAGATTATCGCCCGGGAAACCGGCAAACCCCGTTGGGAAGCTGCCACGGAACTGACGGCGATGATCAATAAAATTGCCATCTCCGTGAAAGCCTGGCATGCGCGTACCGGAGAGCAGCACAGCGAATTACCGGATGGCGCAGCGACGTTGCGCCATCGCCCGCACGGCGTGCTGGCGGTTTTTGGCCCGTATAACTTCCCCGGCCATTTACCCAATGGTCATATTGTTCCGGCACTGCTGGCAGGCAACACATTGATTTTCAAACCCAGCGAGCTGACGCCGTGGACCGGTGAAGCCGTGACAAAGCTGTGGGAGCAGGCGGGATTGCCGCCGGGTGTGCTGAACCTGGTGCAGGGCGGTCGCGATACGGGGCAGGCGCTGAGCGGGCAGGACGATCTCGATGGCCTGCTGTTTACCGGCAGTGCCAATACGGGTTATCAACTGCATCGACAGCTATCCGGCCAGCCGGAAAAAATCCTCGCTCTGGAGATGGGGGGCAACAACCCGCTGATTATTGAGAACCCGGAAGATATTGATGCCGCAGTGCATCTGACTATTCAGTCCGCGTTTGTCACCGCCGGACAGCGTTGTACCTGCGCCCGTCGCCTGTTAGTTAAAAAAGGCGCGCAGGGGGATGCGTTCCTGACGCGCCTGGTGGACGTCAGCCAGCGTTTAATGCCCGGCAACTGGGATGCAGAACCGCAGCCATTTATTGGCGGGCTGATTTCCGAACAGGCCGCGCGGCATGTCTATGATGCCTGGCAGCGTCTGGAGTCGTTAGGAGGCCGGACGCTGTTAGCGCCACGTCTGGTGCAAGCCGGAACGTCACTGCTCACCCCAGGGATCATCGAACTGACCGGGGCAGCGAACGTACCCGATGAAGAGGTCTTTGGACCGCTGCTTGGCGTCTGGCGTTATGACAGCTTTGATGACGCAATTCGTATGGCGAACAACACCCGCTTTGGATTGTCGTGTGGGTTGGTTTCCCCCGATCGCAACCAGTTTGATCAACTGCTGCTCGAGGCGCGGGCCGGGATCGTCAACTGGAATAAGCCGTTAACCGGCGCGGCGAGTACAGCGCCGTTTGGCGGCGTTGGCGCTTCCGGGAACCATCGCGCCAGCGCGTGGTATGCCGCAGATTATTGCGCCTGGCCGATGGCAAGTCTGGAATCACCGGCCTTAACGCTGCCAACGACGCTTAGCCCCGGCCTGGATTTTTCTCGCGAGGATAAGCTATGAAAGCCCGTGAGGTAAATTTTGATGGTCTGGTGGGGCTGACCCACCACTATGCGGGGCTTTCATTTGGTAATGAGGCCTCAACCAAACATCGTTTTCAGGTATCGAACCCGCGTCTGGCGGCGAAGCAGGGTCTGCTAAAGATGAAAGCGCTGGCGGATGCGGGATTTCCCCAGGCGGTGATCCCGCCTCATGAGCGGCCGTATATTCCGGTGCTGCGTCAGTTGGGCTTTACCGGCCGCGACGAACAGATACTGGAGAACGTGGCGCGTCAGGCGCCTCACTGGCTCTCCAGCGCCAGCTCCGCATCGTCTATGTGGGTGGCGAATGCGGCAACGGTCTGCCCTTCAGCCGATGCGCTGGACGGGAAAGTGCATCTGACGGTGGCGAATCTGAATAATAAGTTTCACCGTTCGCTGGAAGCGCCGACCACCGAAGCGTTGCTACGGGCGATTTTCCGTGATGAGAATAGTTTTACGGTCCACGGCGCGTTACCCCAGGTTGCACTATTCGGTGATGAAGGTGCGGCAAACCATAACCGCCTCGGCGGGGATTACGGCGACCCTGGCGTACAGCTGTTTGTTTACGGTCGTGAAGAAGGGAATGCGTCCCATCCGAAGCGCTATCCGGCGAGGCAATCCCGTGAGGCCAGCGAGGCGGTCGCCCGACTGAATCAGGTTAACCCGCATCAGCGCATTTTTGCCCAGCAAAACCCGGACGTTATCGATCTTGGCGTGTTTCATAACGATGTGATTGCGGTGTCGAATCGCCAGGTACTGTTTTGTCATCAGTTGGCGTTTGCCAGACAGCAGGCGTTGTTCGAGCAGTTACGCAGTCAGGTGGCAGGTTTTACCCCGCTGGAAGTCCCGGCTGCGGAAGTGTCGGTGCAGGATGCGGTGACTACCTATCTGTTTAACAGCCAGTTACTGAGCCGTGATGACGGTTCGATGATGCTGGTCCTGCCGCAGGAGTGTCGGGAGCATGCGGGCGTGTGGCGGTATTTGAACCGTCTGCTCGAGGAAGACAATCCGATCGATGACCTGCAGGTATTCGATCTGCGTGAAAGTATGTCCAATGGCGGCGGTCCGGCATGTCTGCGCCTGAGAGTGGTGCTTACGCCACAGGAGCTGCAGGCCGTAAATCCGGCGGTTATCATGAACGATACGCTGTTTAACACGCTGAATAATTGGGTCGACCGTTACTATCGCGATCGTCTTACCGCCGCCGACCTTGCCGACCCGCAGCTGTTGCGTGAGGGGCGTGAAGCGCTGGATACGTTGACGCAATTGCTCAACCTCGGCTCTGTGTATCCCTTCCAGCAGGAGAGGACCAGCCATGGATAATTTTCTGGCCCAGACGCTGGCAGGGATAACCCCCGAGACAACCGAGGGCACAGCTCGCGGCTTTTCCTGGCAGTGGATTGGTCATGGGATTCTGGAGCTGACGCCGGACACTCCGGCGGAATATTCGCTGGTGCTGTCTGCGGGGATCCACGGCAATGAAACGGCCCCGGTAGAGATACTTGATTCAATTCTCTCCAGGCTGTTTAGCGGTGAACTAACGTTGACATGGCGGCTGCTGGTGATTCTGGGGAACCCGCAGGCGCTGGCGGCGGGACAACGTTATTGTCATAGCGACCTGAACCGTATGTTTGGCGGCCGTTGGCAGATTTTTGCCGCGAGTGAAGAAACGCACCGAGCCCATCAGCTTGAGCTGTGTCTGGAGGGTTTTTATTCGCGGGCGAAAGAGCCTGTACGCTGGCATCTGGATCTACACACCGCGATTCGCGGCTCGCAGCATCTGCGCTTTGGTGTGTTGCCACAACGCAACGTTGCCTGGGACGAAGATTTTTTGGGATGGCTGGGAGAGGCAGGGCTGGAGGCGCTGGTTTTCCATCAGACACCTGGCGGCACGTTCACCCATTTTAGCGCTGAACATTTTGGCGCGCTGGCCTGCACGCTGGAACTGGGTAAAGCGCTGCCGTTTGGACAAAACGATCTGACTCAGTTTGCGCAGACGGCAGATGCGCTGGCGAAGCTGCTGCAGGGCGAGCGAATGTCACCGGGAGAAACATCTCCGCTGCGTTACCGCGTGGTGTCGCAAATCACGCGGCGTAGCGACGATTTCATTCTTCACATGGATAACCAGACGCTCAACTTTACCCCTTTTACAGAGGGCACCTTGCTGGCGCAGGACGGTGATGAACGTTTTACCGTCACCCATGATGTTGAATACGTTCTTTTTCCAAATCCAAACGTGGCCTGTGGTTTACGTGCCGGATTGATGCTCGAAAAATTGTGACAAATATATATGCCCTTTTGGTTTATCCCTAAGGGCTTATTTTTACGTGCTGTTTTTATTTATTGCGGATTATTCCTGGTGAATTGCTTTCTTAATAATCAGGGATGAGGTATAGTTCTTCATAATCCCTTCAAAATCATCCTGTTGTAATTTTTTATTGCAACTCTGCGCAATTTATTCTTTTTTTCTCCATAATTGATGAAAGTTTGTTTTTTACACTTTCATTGTTTTACCGTTGCTCTGATTAATTGACGCTTAAGCCGGTAAAGTTAATCTCGTCAACACGACATCACATTGCATAAGAGTCGCATGAGTGTCGTAAAAATAACTGAAAGAAAGGATAGAAATTATGCGTAAACTGACTGCTCTGTTTGTTGCCTCTACCCTGGCGCTGGGCGCTGCAAACCTGGCCCACGCCGCTGACACGACAACAGCTGCGCCAGCTGATGCCAAACCAATGATGCACCACAACGGTAAGTTTGCCCCGCATCATGACATGATGTTTAAAGACCTGAACCTGACCGATGCGCAGAAACAGCAGATTCGCGAGATCATGAAAGGTCAGCGCGATCAGATGAAACGTCCGCCGCTGGAAGAGCGCCGCGCAATGCACGACATCATCGCCAGCGATAGCTTTGATAAAGCGAAAGCGGAAGCGCAGATTGCGAAGATGGAAGAACAGCGCAAAGCCAACATGCTGGCGCATATGGAAACCCAGAACAAGATTTACAACATTCTGACCCCGGAACAGAAAAAGCAGTTTAATGCCAATTTTGAGAAGCGTCTGACAGAACGTGCCGCGCAGAAGGGTAAAATGCCGCAAGCTGCTGAGTAATCGTTCAGCGTCTACACTATATCATTCACGCTGTGTGTGCTGATTGCCGCACAGTGTGAAACCAAACTCAAGACCGCCGCTCTTGTCCACAACACGTTTAACGAGGTGGGCAGGATCGGCGGTTTTTTCTTTGCTGCCTCTTGCACCGCGCTTGTGACACGTTATTCTCCTGAAGCCCGCGAAAACTCCACCTGGATAGCGCGTTGTTCTTTTTTGCAAAACACCGGGTTCATCGCTAAGGCAAATCAACTCTGCTGCCGATAACAATAATCTGCAGGGTGAACATAACAATGATGATTTATGGCTGCCTGTTTACGGTGGGCTGCCGTGCTGCGCCTTTCTGGAGGGATGATGGAATACTTTGATATCCGCAAAATGCCGGTCAATCTGTGGCGAAATGGTGCGGGAGAAACGCGTGAGATTTGCTGTTTTCCGCCAGCAACACGAGATTTTCACTGGCGGGCGAGTATCGCCTCCATCGCAGCAAATGGAGAGTTTTCTCTTTTTCCCGGCGTAGAACGCGTGATTACCCTGCTGGAAGGCGGAGAAGTGACGCTGGAAGAGCCGAACACCTTCACGCATACCCTGAAACAGCATCAGCCTTTTACCTTTGCCGGTGACAAGGTGGTAAAAGCGAAGCTGACGGAAGGGCAGATGTCGATGGATTTTAATATCATGACCCGACGGGATGTCTGCCAGGCAAAAGTCAGAGTTGCCGATCGCACCTTTACGACCTTTGGTTCGCGCGGCGGCGTGGTGTTTGTTATCAGCGGAGCCTGGCAACTGGGTGATAAGTTGTTGACCGTCGATCAGGGTGCAAGCTGGCACGACGGTAAACACACGTTACGACTGCTGGAGCGCGAGGGGAAACTGCTGTTCAGCGAGATTAACTGGATGCCGGGGCATTCTCCGGACTTAGTTCAATAATGTCATATTGACCAGACAGAATTGGCCGGCAGAGAATTTTGTAGCCATCTTGATCAAAGCCGGCCGGCATTCGCGCCAGTGTAGCTGCCTCATCCAGCGTTGAAACGGCTCCCAGCCACAGCCAGTTATTGATGATATGGTACTGCGTCATTTCAGCGCGGGTTTCCTGCAGCGCAATGGCATTGCTCCACGGCCAGCAGATTACGCGCACTCTTTCCAGGGCTTCTACCAGACGCAAATGATGTGCTTCAGGGCTTTCTTTCCCGCAGCAGGCTCCGGCGCAGCGTTTAAGCGCAGAGCGAAAACAGGCGCGCCCGTGGCTGAGGGGTTCCAGCCCCAACAGGCCGTAGCACAGCTGTTGTTCATCGGCGAGGCTTTGCAGCGTCTGTAGCGCTGCGCGGCGGTTGGCAAATAGGCCAAACAGATTGGGGGCGTGGGAGAAATCAATATCTCGTGCGTAAACCACCTGAACCGTTCGATCGGTAAGCTGCAAGGCACACAGCTGGCGATTGCGTCGCAGCCGTTTGTTAAACAGGGGCTGCTGTTCTTTGATAAGCCGCGCTTCCAGCAGCAGGGCGCCAATTTCTCCTGCCGTACAAATCCAGCTAATGCGCCTGGCCTGACGCAGCATACTCGCTTCGTCTGCGGTACGCAGATGCGCCAGCACACGGCTGCGAATATTGACACTTTTACCAATATAAAGCGGCATGGTGTCGCTATCACTGTGAAACAGATAGACGCCTGGCGCGGTGGGAAGCGCACTCAAAAACGGGCGCAGGTGCTCGGGATATTCATAGATTGCCGCTGCCTCAAATGTCAGACGAGGGGCTGATTGACGCTGTACCACTGTTGACTCCAGATGCTGGTTATACATCCAGTGTAGCAGTTTGAGGGCGATTAAAAAAGCGGCATGAGATTCAGCAGGCTAATGCCAGATAGGGCCAATCCTGGCGCTACCCGGCATTTTGAAGGGAAAGGATTACGCTTTTTTCCAGAAATCATCAAACACGGTGATCGGTGTGCGACGTTTATGCTCAGTTTTCACGTACCAGCCTTCAATTTTTTTCGCGACGTCGGCATCCAGCGTTTTTCCTTCCAGATAGTCGTCGATGTTGTCGTAAGTGACGCCGAGTGCGGCTTCATCCGGCAGAGAAGGGCGATCGTCCTCGAGGTCGGCAGTTGGTGCTTTCTTATATAAGTGCTCCGGGCACCCCAGCGCGGCGAGCAGTTGTTTGCCCTGGCGCTTGTTCAGACGAAATAGTGGGTTAATGTCGGTACCGCCATCGCCGTACTTAGTGAAAAATCCGGTGATGGCTTCTGCAGCATGATCGGTACCCACGACAACCCCGCTGGTCATGCCGGCGATACTGTATTGTGCCTTCATACGTTCACGGGCTTTTTCATTGCCACGCACAAAATCGCTCAGTTCAATACCCGCTTCACGCAGGGCCTGCTCGCTGGCCAGCACCGCGCCCTTAATATTGACGGTCAGTACGCGGTCCGGTTGAATAAAGGCGATGGCATCCTGGCAGTCCTGCTCATCGGCCTGAACGCCATACGGTAGGCGTACGGCAATAAACTGCAGTGCGTCATTACCCGTTTCTTTTCGCAGCTCGGTGATCGCCATCTGGCACAGTTTTCCCGCGAGCGTTGAGTCCTGTCCGCCGCTAATTCCCAACACCAGTGATTTCAGAAAGGGGTAGGTCTGCAGATACGATTTCAGGAAATCCACGCTGCGGCGAATTTCTTCTTCTGCATCGATGTGCGGTTTTGCGCCAAGCGCCTGGATTATCTCTTGCTGCAGAGTCATTTAACCCCCTCCGAAAAATAAAATGATCAAAAAAATGATGTGTTAAAGCTAACGCGTTGAGGCCCAAACGACAAGGGATGCGAGCCTGATATAGCATCATTTTGTTTTAATAGAATTTTCCGAAACCACCTAAGTATCCTCTGATTGCTTGAAAAATGCGTTGTTGTGCTCCAGGCTTATATAACACGCTGAAATACAAGAGGACGGAATATGAACAAGAATCTAACAGGAATTCTGAGCGCAGCGGCTGTTTTGACTATGCTGGCAGGGTGTACGGCCTACGATCGTACGAAAGACCAATTTGTTCAGCCCGTGGTGAAAGATGTGAAGAAAGGGATGAGCCGGGCGCAGGTAGCGCAGATTGCCGGTAAACCGTCTTCCGAAGTCAGTATGATCCATGCGCGTGGGACGTGTCAGACCTACATCCTGGGTCAACGAGATGGTAAAGCTGAGACCTATTTTGTTGCTTTAGATGACACCGGACACGTGATTAACTCTGGCTACCAGAGCTGCGCAGAGTACGACACCGACCCGCAGGCTGCGAAGAAGTAACAACTGTTTATTGCCTGAGCACTCGGGAAAACCGGCCACTGCGCCGGTTTTTTTATGTCACACGATCTTAATTATTGACGCGAATTATTTACCTGAAGTGTGAGGGTGGTCATAACGCCAGGTCAAGGAGAGACAATTTAGTTGGTCAAGGAAATACCATCCGCCGGTGCAATCCCGTATACTCATTTCAGCCACCTAAAAAAGTAATTTAGCTGACGCAAGTTACCCAGAGCATGGATGCAGGTTAGGGCTTGCGGAGTGTCTGGTGACAGATAATCGCACATGAGGATCGTTTTAATGGAAAAGAAACACATTTATCTGTTTTGTTCTGCGGGCATGTCGACTTCATTGTTGGTTTCGAAGATGCGTGCTCAGGCCGAAAAATACGAAGTACCGGTTATTATTGAAGCGTTTCCTGAAACGCTGGCCGGAGAAAAAGGTCCAGTGGCCGATGTTGTATTATTAGGTCCACAAATTGCTTATATGTTGCCCGAAATTCAACGTTTGTTACCTAACAAGCCTGTGGAAGTGATTGACTCGCTGCTGTATGGCAAAGTCGATGGTTTAGGCGTGCTTAAGGCTGCGGTTGCAGCAATTAAAAAAGCCGCAGCAAATTAATTATTTTATTTTAATTTTTCCCGTCAAAGAGTTATTTCATTAACATTCACCGCAATTATTAATTGCGGTATTTAAGGGTATTTTTCTATGAGTAACGCTATTGCTTCACTTGAAAAGGTACTCCTTCCTTTTGCTGTAAAAATTGGAAAGCAGCCACACGTTAATGCAATCAAAAACGGTTTTATTCGTTTAATGCCGTTAACCCTCGCAGGGGCCATGTTTGTATTAATCAATAACGTTTTCCTGAGCTTTGGGGAGGGGTCGTTTTTTTATTCAATGGGCATTCGACTTGATGCTTCAACTATTGAAACGCTGAATAGTTTGAAAGGCATTGGTGGAAACGTCTATAACGGTACGCTGGGTATCATGTCATTGATGGCGCCGTTCTTTATCGGTATGGCGCTGGCAGAAGAACGCAAAGTCGACTCACTGGCTGCCGGGCTGTTATCCGTCGCCGCGTTTATGACCGTAACGCCATATAGCGTGGGTGAAGCCTATGCCGTTGGCGCGAACTGGCTCGGCGGTGCCAATATTATTTCCGGTATTATTATCGGCCTCGCGGTCGCGGAAATGTTCACCTTTGTGGTCCGTCGCAATTGGGTAATTAAATTACCCGATAGCGTACCGACATCCGTGTCGCGCTCTTTCTCTGCGCTGATTCCTGGCTTCCTTATCCTCTCCATTATGGGGATCATCGCCTGGGCATTGAACACCTGGGGTACGAACTTCCACCAGATCATCATGGATTCCATTTCAACTCCGCTGGCATCGCTGGGTAGCGTGGTGGGTTGGGCCTACGTGATTTTTGTTCCGCTGCTGTGGTTCTTCGGTATTCATGGTTCACTGGCGCTGACCGCGCTGGACAGCGGTATCATGACGCCATGGGCGCTGGAAAACATCTCCATTTACCAACAGTTTGGTTCCGTAGACGCCGCGCTGGAAGCCGGAAAGACCTTCCACGTCTGGGCGAAACCGATGCTCGACTCCTATATTTTCCTCGGGGGTAGCGGGGCTACGCTGGGTCTGATTATCGCTATCTTCCTGGCATCGCGTCGTCCGGATTATCGTCAGGTTGCTAAACTGGCACTGCCGTCAGGCCTGTTCCAGATTAACGAACCTATCCTGTTCGGTCTGCCGATCATCATGAACCCGGTGATGTTTATCCCGTTCATTCTGGTGCAACCGATTCTGGCGGCGATTACGCTGGCAGCTTATTACTCCGGCATTATTCCACCGATTACCAACATCGCACCGTGGACCATGCCAACCGGTTTGGGCGCGTTCTTTAACACCAACGGTAGCGTCGCTGCTCTGCTGGTCGCGCTGTTCAACCTTGGTATCGCCACGCTGGTTTACCTGCCGTTCGTGGTGGTAGCCAACAAAGCGCAGAACGTTATTGATCAAGAAGAAAGCGAAGAAGATATCGCTAACGCATTGAAATTCTAAATTTAATCCGGCATGGCTTCACGGTCATGCCGGACTGAACCAGAGGAAAAAAGTATGTTGGATATCGAGAACATCGTCGACACGCAGTCAGAAGCAGAAGAACTTGAAGAAGTGGTGATGGGGCTCATCATCAATTCCGGTCAGGCGCGTAGCCTGGCGTACGGCGCGCTCAAAATGGCCAAGCAAGGCGATTTCGAGTCAGCTAAGGCTATGATGGACCAGTCCCGTCTGGCGCTGAACGAAGCGCACCTCGTGCAAACGAAACTGATTGAAGGCGATCAGGGCGAAGGTAAAATGAAAGTTAGCCTGGTGCTGGTTCATGCTCAGGACCACCTGATGACATCAATGCTGGCGCGTGAGCTGGTGACTGAACTGATTGAGCTTCACGAAAAGCTGAAATAGCGAGGAGTTCATAATGCAGCTACAGATTAACGCACCGGAAATCAAAACCGTCTATGAGCAGCAGCTGTTTAATGGCAAAAATTTCCATGTGTTCATCTACAACAAAACTGAGAGCATCAGCGGGCTGCATCAGCATGACTACTACGAATTTACCCTGGTTTTAACCGGGCGCTATTATCAGGAAATCAACGGTAAACGCGTATTGCTCGAACGCGGGGACTTTGTTTTTATTCCATTGGGATCGCACCACCAGAGTTTTTATGATTTTGGGGCGACAAGGATCCTGAACGTCGGTATCAGTAAACGCTTTTTTGAACAGCACTACCACCCGCTGCTGCCATTTTGTTTCGTTGCATCGCAGGTCTATCGGGCGAATAATTCGTTTCTCACTTACATTGAAACGGTTATTGCATCATTGAACTTTCGCGAGAGTGGACTGGATGAATTTGTAGAAGTGGTCACCTTCTATATTATTAACCGGTTGCGCCATCATCGCGAAGAGCAGGTGTTGGATGATATTCCGCAGTGGCTTAAAACCACCGTGGAGACCATGCATGACAAACGGCAGTTTAGCGAGAATGCGCTGGAAAACATGGTACACCTGTCCGCGAAATCCCAGGAGTATCTGACCCGCGCAACCCAGCGTTATTACAGCAAAACACCGATGCAGATCATTAATGAAATCCGCATTAACTTTGCTAAAAAACAGCTGGAAATGACTAACTATTCTGTAACGGATATTGCTTACGAATCTGGCTACAGTAGTCCAAGTCTGTTTATTAAAACGTTTAAAAAGCTGACGTCATTTACACCTAATAGCTATCGTAAGAAATTAACTGAATTTAATCAGTAGATATTATTTGCCAATAACCCATTTTTTATAGCTTGCCCAAAATAGCGTCGGGACAGCCACGCTATATCTGATAAACGGGTTGAGCATAATACACGTCAGTGTTTTGACACTGAAGGGAGAAAGTATGAGCCAGAAATTAAAAGTCGTCACTATCGGTGGCGGGAGCAGCTACACCCCTGAGTTACTTGAAGGCTTTATTAAGCGCTATCATGAATTACCGGTTTCTGAATTGTGGCTGGTTGATGTCGACGATGGAAAAGAGAAGCTGGACATTATTTTTGACCTTTGCCAGCGCATGATCGATAAAGCTGGCGTGCCGATGAAGTTGTTTAAAACGCTGGACCGCCGTGAAGCGCTGAAAGATGCTGATTTCGTTACCACCCAGTTGCGCGTAGGGCAACTGAAAGCCCGCGAAAAGGATGAACGCATTCCGCTGAGCCACGGGTATCTGGGGCAGGAAACCAACGGCGCTGGTGGGCTGTTCAAAGGTCTGCGTACTATTCCGGTTATCTTTGATATTGTCAAAGATGTGGAAGAACTGTGCCCGAATGCGTGGGTAATTAACTTTACTAACCCGGCCGGGATGGTGACGGAAGCGGTCTATCGCCATACGAATTTTAAGAAATTCATCGGTGTATGTAATATTCCTGTCGGCATGAAAATGTTCATTAGCGATGTGCTGGCGCTGAAAGAGAGCGATGACTTATCCATCGATCTGTTCGGTCTGAACCATATGGTCTTTATTAAAGACGTACTGGTGAATGGTAAATCACGCTTTGATGAACTGTTGGATGGCGTGGCTTCAGGTCAACTGAAAGCCTCCACCGTGAAGAACATCTTCGATCTGCCGTTCAGTGAAGGGTTGATTCGCTCGCTGAAGCTGCTGCCGTGCTCATATTTGCTTTACTATTTCAAGCCAAAAGAGATGCTGGCGATTGAAATGGGTGAATACTATAAGGGCGGCGCTCGCGCTCAGGTGGTACAGAAAGTGGAGAAACAACTGTTTGATCTGTACAAAAATCCGGATTTGAACGTGAAACCGAAAGAGCTTGAACAGCGCGGTGGAGCCTATTACTCCGATGCGGCCTGTGAAGTGATCAACGCCATCTACAACGACAAACAGACCGAGCACTATGTCAACGTTCCGCACCATGGGCATGTTGACAATATCCCGGCAGACTGGGCGGTTGAGATGACCTGTACACTGGGACGCAACGGCGCCACGCCGCACCCACGTATTACCCATTTTGATGAGAAAGTGCTCGGCCTTATCTATACCATAAAAGGCTTTGAAGTCGCGGCGAGCAATGCGGCACTGAGCGGTGAGCTGAATGATGTGCTGCTGGCGTTGAACCTGAGTCCGCTGGTGCATTCTGACAGCGATGCCGAGATTCTGGCGCGTGAGCTGATTCTGGCGCATGAAAAATGGCTGCCAAACTTCGCCGGGTGTATCGAGAAACTCAAAAGCGAACAACACTAACTGAGGTCGGCTATGGAACGCGTACTGATTGTAAATGCGGATGATTTTGGCCTGAGTAAAGGACAAAACTACGGCATTGTTGAAGCCTGTCGCAATGGCGTGGTCACCTCGACAACCGCACTGGTTAATGGCGCAGCCATTGACCATGCGGTACAGCTGAGTGGCGATATTCCTGAACTTGCCGTTGGGATGCATTTTGTTCTGACGCTGGGCAGGCCGTTGACGGCAATGCCAGGCCTTACTCGTGACGGGTTACTGGGAAAATGGATCTGGCAGATGGCTGAAGAAGACACCTTGCCGTTGGATGAAATTTCTCAGGAACTGGCCGCGCAGTATCAGCGTTTTATTGACCTGTTCGGGCGGGAGCCAACGCATCTGGATAGCCATCACCATGTGCATATGTTCCCGCAGATTTTCCCTATCGTGGCCGGGTTTGCTGCCCAACGGGGGATTGCGTTACGGATCGATCGTCAGACGGTATTCCAGGCGTCTGACTTTCCGCAGACGTTACGGACTTCCCAGGGATTCAGCAGCGAGTTTTATGGCGAAGCGATTTCTGAAGCCCTGTTTTTGCAAACGCTTGACGCGTCAGCAGACCGGGGAGAGTCCTCGCTGGAAGTGATGTGTCATCCGGCCTTTATCGATGACATTATTCGTCAAAGTGCCTACTGTTACCCCCGCTTAACTGAGCTCGACGTGCTGACGTCTCCGTCACTGAAATATGCTATTGCGGAGCGCGGTTATCGTCTTGGCAGTTTTCTGAACGTCTAACTCCTGAGTTTGCGGCGCATAATGCGCCGCATTTTTTTAGGCAGGTATCGTGTCTATTTTTCCGGCGCGTGACCAGACGCGGTGCGCAGTCATTAGCGTCAGCAGGGTATCCATAAACTGTGCGTCTGCACTGTCTGCCTCCACCACGCCTTCTTCTCCTTCAGTTTTGATATCCAACGTTGTTTTAAACTGACGCGCATCGCCAGCCAGTGCGATAGGTTTTAAGTGCTTATACGCTTCGAGTAAGTAATATCGGGCATCACCGTTCATAGCGATATCTGCGATATTGCCACACGGAACGATAACCGCATCGACGGTCAGCGATGGTGAACCCGCAAAGGTACCGGCGATTGTCAGGACGGAACCATCATCGGCAACCACATTACCCATTCGGGAATAGAGCAGTTTGGCGTGAACGCCTTTGGCCTGTAAGGCTTGCATGATGGCAAGCAGGTCGCCCGATTTCACCTGGTCATTAAGTAGAATGGCGACCACGCGGCCCTTAATCTCACCTTGCGCACCCGCATATAAACTGAGTGACGGCGCACTTTTCAAACCATTGACGTTAGCCGGTGGGGCGATTTTGGCCTGTTCCTCGGTTAGCTCAAAACCGAGATTATCGGCAACCGCCTCGGCGAGGGCTGTATCAATATGGGCTAACTGTTCGACCACTCTTTCCCGAATATAGGGGCGCGTAACTTTGCTGAGTTCGAAGCTGAATCCGCCGATAATATGCTGCTGTTCAATTGGCGTCTGACTTAACCAGAACAGGCGAGGGTGCGCATAGTATTCGCCAAAAGAGGGGCTACGTTCGCGGATTTTGTTTCCTTCAATCCGTTCCTGATACGATTCAAATCCACCGCGTTTTGGCCCCGGCGGTGTTTCACGCGGCCAGTTATCATTGATGGAATTAGGTTCATAGTTGGCAGGGTTGGTATCGATGTCCATACGATGCATGCCGTCACGCTGGAAATTATGGTACGGGCAGGTCGGGCGATTAATCGGTATTTCATGGAAGTTGGGCCCGCCCAGGCGGCTGATTTGGGTATCGGTATACGAAAACAAGCGGCCTTGCAGCAAGGGATCGTTGGTAAAATCGATACCAGGGACGATGTGTCCGGGATGAAAAGCGACTTGTTCATTTTCGGCGAAGAAATTATCCGGATTACGATTCAGCACCATTTTACCGACGCGTTGCACCGGAACCAGCTCTTCTGGGATCAGCTTGGTCGGGTCGAGCAGGTCAAAATCGAACTTGAATTCGTCTTCTTCAGGAATGAGCTGCAGCCCCAGTTCGTATTCCGGATAATCGCCTGCTTCGATAGCTTCCCACAGATCGCGGCGATGAAAATCGGGGTCACGACCGGTAAGTTTTTGCGCTTCATCCCATACCAGCGAAGCTTTGCCCGCCAGCGGTTTCCAGTGAAAACGGACAAAGGTGGCTTTCCCTTGCGCATTTATCAACCGGAACGTGTGAATGCCAAAGCCTTCCATCGTGCGATAGCTGCGTGGAATACCCCGGTCGGACATCGCCCATATAACGTTGTGCAACGTTTCTGGCTGTAACGAGACATAATCCCAAAAGGTATCGTGGGCGCTTTGACCCTGTGGGATAGCCCAATGCGGCTCCGGTTTTACCGCATGGACGAAATCCGGGAATTTATGGGCATCCTGAATGAAGAAGACTGGTGTGTTGTTTCCCACCAGATCGAAAATGCCCTCCTCAGTATAAAATTTGGTCGCAAATCCTCGAATATCTCTGACCGTATCCGCTGAGCCTGCGCCGCCCTGAACCGTAGAGAAACGGACAAAAACCGGGGTGATTTTATTTTCATCACTCAGAAAGTCCGCTTTCGTTGTCGCGCTGAGGCTGGCATAGGGCTGAAAGTAACCATGAGCGGCCGAACCTCGGGCATGTACGATCCGCTCCGGGATGCGTTCGTGATCAAAATGGGTGATTTTTTCCCGCAGGATAAAGTCTTCCAGCAGAGTTGGCCCACGGTTTCCTGCGCGCAGAGAGTTTTGATCGTCCGCGATGCGCACTCCCTGATTGGTTGTCAGAGCAAAATCTTCGCTGCCTTTACGAAAACTATCCAGCGCGTTGAGTTTGTCACTTTTGGTGTCAGGCGCTTTTAAGCTGCCGGACGTAGTGGGCTGCATGCCTGGTGGCGTGGGTTCAGGTGTTGGCCGATGTGAACCGTCTGCTGGCGCCAGTGAGTCAAGTCCTGGCTGGGATTCGCTGGCATCATGAACCGGCGCTGAGTGATGGAGTGGGTGCTTATCATTCTGTGACATTAAACTCGTCTCCTGTTTTCATCGCTTAAAGGTCGTTGTTGCCGTCAAAAGCTTTAACTATAGACCACTTGCTCAGTGGTGCAGGAACTGACCGAGGGCGTAAAGCGCGATGAACCAGGCAAACAGCGCACGCAAGGCAGGACGTCAGGAGGCAAAATCGGCTAAGATAGCCGTTTTCTGATTTTTAGAATTAGTCTTTAGTGAAGCAACTGATTATGAAACCTCTTCGCCAACAAAATCGTCCGGTAATTAGCTATGTTCCTCGCGTGGAGCCAGCCCCACCAGAGCATGCAGTTAAAATGGATGCGTTTCGTGACGTATGGATACTGCGCGGAAAATATGTCGCTTTTGTCTTAATAGGGGAGGCGTTTCAGCGTTCGCCTGCATTTACGGTCCCGGAATCAGCGCAACGCTGGGCTAATCAGGTTCGCCAGGAAAATGAACTGAGCGATTAATGGATATAAAAAAACCGCCGGAGCATGACACTCCGGCGGTTTTTTTTGTTTTTCAGATCTAACAGACTTAGCGATGCGCCAGTTCGGCGTTATCGTCGCTGTCCAGAATTGTTTTATCGGTCTGTTTCAGCCATTGGCTGGTCAGCGTACCGGCTGTCATAGAACCGCTCACGTTCAGCGCAGTACGACCCATATCGATCAGCGGCTCAACGGAAATCAGCAGCGCAACCAGCGTGACCGGCAGACCCATAGCTGGCAGGACGATCAGCGCGGCAAACGTTGCACCGCCACCCACACCCGCAACCCCTGCGGAACTGACGGTGACGATACCGACCAGCGTGGCAATCCACATCGGGTCCAGCGGGTTGATCCCGACGGTTGGGGCGACCATTACTGCCAGCATTGCCGGGTACAGCCCTGCACAACCGTTCTGGCCAATGGTGGCGCCAAAGGAGGCGGCAAAAGAGGCGATGGATTCAGGCACGCCCAGACGACGGGTTTGCGCTTCAACGTTCAGCGGAATTGAGGCTGCGCTGGAACGGCTGGTGAAGGCGAAAGTCAGCACCGGCCACACCTTGCGGAAGTATTTCAGCGGGCTAACGCCGTTAACACCCAACAGGATCCCGTGTACCACGAACATAATGCCCAGACCGAGATAAGAGGCCACGACAAAGCTACCCAGCTTGATAATGTCCTGCAGGTTGGAGCCTGCAACCACTTTGGTCATCAGCGCCAGAACACCGTACGGTGTCAACTGCATCACCAAACGAACCAGCTTCATCACCCAGCTTTGCAGGGTATCGATAGCGACCAGCACGCGCTCGCCTTTCGGCGCATCATCTTTCAGCAGCTTCAGTGCGGCAACACCGAGGAATGCCGCGAAGATAACCACGCTGATAATCGACGTCGGGTTAGCTCCGGTCAGATCGGCAAACGGGTTTTTCGGGATAAACGACAACACCAGTTGTGGAACGCTGAGGTCAGCTACTTTGCCAACATAGTTGGTTTCAATCGCGTTCAGACGAGCGGTTTCGGCCCCACCTTGCACCAGACCTTCCGCGGTCAGGCCGAACAGGTTGGTCACCAGAACCCCTACCAGCGCGGCAATCAGCGTAGTAAACAGCAGCGTACCGATGGTCAGGAAGCTGATTTTACCTAACTGAGAGGCGTTGTGCAGACGCGCAACGGCGCTGAGAATAGACGCAAACACCAGCGGCATGACAATCATCTGCAGCAGTTGGACGTAACCGTTGCCGACAATGTTGAACCACTGTACGGAATCTTTAAGAACCTGGCTGTCGGAACCATAAATGGTGTGCAGGGCGAGGCCAAACACCACACCCATGACCAGACCGACCAGTACTTTTTTTGCCAGACTCCACTGCTTGTGACGGGCTTGCGCCAGCACGAACAGCAGCACTACGAACACGATAATGTTCGCGATTAATGGATAGTTCATCCCCGTTCTCCTGATCTTATTATGCGTATCACCGTGTGACGGTGATTCTGTTGGCGCAAGATTAGCAGAACTGTGACTTGCCTCTTATATTCAAATGGAATTGTTTATGCCAAAAATAACTTTTTGGCTGATTTATTAGTCAACCTGGTGCGTTATAAAACGATTAAACTGCATTTGCAGCGTATTTATCATCTGTGATGACCAGCGCACCGCACTGTTCTCTTGTACGGTCTGCGGCATCCAGATTGCCCACGCGAACAGCGCCATGCACAGAAACCGCTCCAGTTGATTGCCTTTTTGCGGCACGAGGATAGGCAGACGAAAACGCCAGCGGCAGGGCCAAAGCAGGGGGACGCCCGCCGGGGTCAACATGTCGGCCAGAATGTGGCTGAGATAACCGAGAACCATACCTTGTAAGGCATCCGCTGGAATTATCCAGGTATCAGGGACTTTCAGGTAAAACGTGGCCAGCAGGGCAAAAACCGCCAGCAGGCTATGCGTAAACCCGCGATGACCAAATGCCCGGGCAATGGGCTTTGATACCCACTTCAGACGCTGCCCCAGCAGGGATTTTGGATGATCGATATCCGGCAGCAGGCACGTCAAAATGGCTGAAGGAACAATATGCCACCAGTCACCCTGCGCAAGAACGGGCGTTAGCTCGGCATTCTTGGCAAATACCGCACAGGCAATAGAAAAAAGAAGGTGACCTTCCGCCGTCATGATAAAACCCAATAAACTGTCGATTCATACAGTATAGGGGTTTTATACAGTAGGCGGAAGAGGTGACGTTGTAACCCTTTGTCACAAGTGCGCCTTTACCGCGCCAGCCAACCGCCATCCACGACCAGCGTATAGCCATGTATATAGTCCGAGGCAGCACTTGCGAGGAACACGACCGGGCCTTTCAGGTCATCAGGCGTGCCCCAGCGTCCGGCAGGCGGGCAATGCGATCATTGCCCGTCGCAGGATTAGCCGCGCAGGTGAGCGGCAGTGAGTTCGGTGAGCGAGGCCAGTTTGACGTCGGCCAGAACGAAGCGAGGATCGTCTTGATTTTCATGCGCAGGTACTACGATGGAACGCATACGGGCGGCTTTCGAAGCAATCATGCCGTTCACCGAGTCTTCCAGTGCTACGCAGTTTATAGGGTCAATGCCCAGTTTTGCCGCGCAATCGAGATAAACCTGCGGGTGCGGTTTGCTGTAGGGCAGTTTTTCCGCAGAAGCCAGTGCATCGAAGCTGCTGCGCAGATCAAACATGGTTAGCACTTTTTCCAGCATATGCAGCGGCGAGGCGGATGCCAGTCCTACTTTCAACCCCTGAGATTTGCACAATGCCACGGCCTCACGCACGCCCGGCAGCAGTGGTTTTGTTTCTTCAACTAACGCAATTGCCCGGGTAATGATGCGCTCGGTTACTTCCTGACGTGAGGGACCGTTCCACGGTTGTTGTGCAAACCACAAATCAACCACCATGTCGATGCGTAAGCCAAGTGTATCGGGAAGTTCATGGCGGCGGGAGATATCAACGCCTAAACTTGCTATCACATCCAGTTCGGCTTGATCCCAAAGCGGTTCAGAATCGACCAGTAATCCATCCATATCGAAAATTGCAGCAAGAATTTGACGCGGGGTTGACATCACAACCTCTCCTTTACGGGTGATAAAAGGGATTAAGAGCCAGCCTGGACGGGCTCTGAGCGTTCATTATGGCTAATTCAGCAGTATACCGCCTTTAAAGATCAGGCGAAAACGATAATCAACGGGTAAACTTAGGCCAAAATGACACGTCTTAATCAAGGGGAACTCATGACGTATCAACAAGCTGGACGCATTGCTATCTTGAAAAGGCTGGTGGGATGGGTGATTTTCATTCCCGCGCTGATTTCAACCCTGGTTTCAGTACTGAAGTTTATGTATGCGCACAGCGAAAAGCAGGAAGGGATTAACGCGGTCATGCTCGATTTTGCTCACGTGATGATCGACATGATGCGTGTGAACACACCTTTTCTTAACGTGTTTTGGTATAACTCGCCGACGCCCGATTTTCAAAGTGGACTGAATCTCGTTTTTTGGCTGATTTTCATTCTGATTTTTATCGGTCTGGCGTTGCAGGATTCAGGCGCCAGAATGAGCCGTCAGGCGCGTTATTTACGCGAGGGTGTTGAGGACCAGTTGATTCTGGAACAGGCAAAGGGCAGTGAAGGGTTATCACGTGAGCAACTTGAGTCGCGTATTGTGGTACCGCACCATACGATCTTTTTACAAATTTTCCCGCTCTATATTTTGCCGGTGATCGTTATCGTGATTGGCTACTTCTTCTTTTCATTACTGGGTTTTTTGTAACTGCTGCACTATCAGGCCTGACGCGTTGCGAAACGCCAGGCCAGATAAGCAACGTGCGACTTTGCTAAGCCGCCAGTAACCTGTCCAGCGCCTTCTGCGCCACGACCAGATGCTGTCCCCCAAACAGAATAGCCCTGTTCAGCAGCGTATAGAGCTGGTAGACAGGCTGTCTGTCGAGAAAATCCAATGGTAGCGGAGAAACAGACTGATAACCGTCATAGAGTTGCGGCGGCTGATCGGTATGTAACGGCAGCATTGCCAGGTCACACTCTCTGTCCCCCCAGTAGCAGGCAGGGTCAAAGATGTACGGGCCGTTCGGGCCAAGGGCGCAGTTCCCGGACCACAAATCACCATGCAGAAGAGATGGCTGCGGCTGATGGGAAGAGAGACGCTGCTGAACATGCTCGACGATGGCGTCGATATTGCCAAACGCAATGCCTTTTTCAGCGGCGAGTTCCAGCTGCCAGCCAATACGCTGCTCGGCAAAAAAGGTTGACCAGCGACGTTGCCAGGTGTTGGGCTGCGGCGTGGTAGAGAGCGCATTATCGAAGTCGAGCCCAAACTGCGGCTGATCGCTCCATTCGTGCAAATGTGCCAACTGCTGGCCGAGGATAAACGCGTTGTGCGCATCAAGCGGACGGGGAGGGAGGAAATCCATCACCAGAAAGCTGTAATCTCTGTCTGCGCCTACCGCCCAGACTTTCGGTACAGATACGGTTTGACTGCGAGAAAGTAGCTCCAGCTGATCGGCTTCCGCCGTAAAGCCGGTTAACAGCTCTCTTTCATCGCATTTAACGAAAAAATCGCGCCCCGCATAGCGTAAATGCCATGCGGCGTGGATCTCTCCGCCGGGCAGTTCGTTACGCAGTTCGATTTCGCCTTCACCTAATTGCTCGCTTAAAAGACGACTGATAGCCTGCCACATGATGTCTCTCCCCATGTTGTCTGCCAGATCATAAGGTTAGCGCAAGAATGCGGTTAAAAAACACGAACTGACGCACACCACGGACGCGTCATCGCTGGAAAGGCACTTAATGTGTGTCGTTCTTCTTCACCTCGCATAGTTGTGAAGACGCCTGGTCGCACATGATTCACTGCTTTGTAATCACGTGATTTTTCATCATAGACGTATAACACCTATGCCGACAGTTTTACGGGGAAATCCCCTTGTAGCTAAACAAGGGGAAGCCGTTATTACTGAGCCAGATACGCGTATATTTTTTGCGTATCGTCTAAAGCGCACAGACGCGTACCCTGATTCAGGGTGGCGGCGCTACCTGCGGCGACACCGTAACGAACAATATCTGCAAAAGGTGCGCTCTCAGCCAGTTTAAGCGTCATGGCCCCGACCATACTGTCGCCCGCGCCTACGGTACTTTGACTCTTCACCGGCGGCGGAACCACCTGCACACAAGTTTCACGATCAACGCCCAGCGCTCCTTGTGGTCCAAGCGAGACCACTACGCGATGCGCTTTTCCGCTTTGCACGATTTCCTGCGCGGCGTTGCGCACATCATCGGGCTGCGTGAGTTCGCGATTCACCAGCGCGCTCAGTTCTTTGAGGTTGGGTTTGACCAGTTCGATATTGCCGATGGTTAATGCTGCCGCCAGCGCTTCGCCAGAACTATCGACGATACAGCGAATCCCTTGTTTTTGTGCTGTGGTAATGAGCCGGGTCAGCTTCTCAAGCTGTACGCCAGGCGGCAAACTGCCGCTAATAACCAGCAGTGCGCCAGACTCAATTTCCAGCACCTGATCCTGAAGTTGGTAAAACTCATCATCGGTGAGCGCAGCGCCTGGCATGACGAAGCGATACTGTTCGCCGCTGGACTCAACGTGGACATGGAGATTTTGTCGGGTCCAGTCTTTAGCTTCGACGGTGGACACGGGAACATTTTCGTCGGCGAGCAAAGCAACAAGATGCTCTCCGGTGGCGCCACCCGCAGGGAAGATGGCCGTAGCGGTGCCGCCAAGATGGGCAATCGCGCGAGCGACGTTGATACCGCCGCCGCCGGGTTCAAAAACCGGCGAGGTACAGCGAAGCTTACCTTCCGGGTAGATTTGCGGCGTGATTGTTGCGCTATCGAGAGAGGGCGCAAGTGTTAACGTATAGATACGTACCATCTTTACCTCCTGTTAGGCTGTCCTCAGTCTGGCACTTAACCCCCCGAAAGTGAAGTAATTAACAACATGATTTTTCATATCTTTATTTAAAATAATCGCGTTAAAGATATATAAATAAAAAAACGGTTTAGGAACGCTCTTATTCAAAAAATGAAATAAGAATTTATTGCTATGTTATTCGAGTCTTTTTATAATTTGTTACCTTTCAAGGGTCTTTTGTCATTGATCCATATGAAAGTTTCCGAGACCGTTATGGTCTCTTTTTTTGTTGTACGGACTCTTAATAAATGAAGCTTTTGAAGACAGTGCCCGCAGCGTTACTGCTGACGGGTGGCCTGCTTGCGTCAATGCAGGCTGCCGCCGATGATTCCGTTTTTACTGTCATGGATGACCCTTCCAGCGCGAAAAAACCCTTTGAAGGTAACCTGAACGCGGGATATCTCGCCCAGTCAGGCAACACAAAAAGTTCTTCTTTAACT
Source organism: Citrobacter sp. 506 (assembly GCF_050434985.1). Taxonomy (NCBI): domain Bacteria; kingdom Pseudomonadati; phylum Pseudomonadota; class Gammaproteobacteria; order Enterobacterales; family Enterobacteriaceae; genus Citrobacter; species Citrobacter sp. 506. Next base: position 809,102 of record NZ_JBNDJN010000001.1, on the reverse strand, counting down.
GCAGACACCACCATGACCTGGTACGGTCAAACTACAGCGTGGTCTTTGTGGGGAAATGCCAGCAATACCTCCTCAAATGATGAGCGTTCATCAGAGAAATATGCCGTAGGTGGCCGTAGTCGTTACAACATGACCGACTATGATTATCTCTTTGGTCAGGCAAGCTGGCTGACCGACCGTTACAACGGCTATCGCGAGCGTGACGTGCTGACCGCAGGTTATGGTCGTCAGTTCCTCAACGGACCAGTGCACAGCTTCCGTTTTGAATTCGGTCCTGGTGTGCGCTATGACGAGCACACGGATGGTACCACCGAAACACAGCCGCTGGGCTATGCGTCCGGGGCCTATGCGTGGCAGATGACGGACAATACTAAGTTTACGCAAGGTGTGTCGGTATTTGGTGCTGACGATACAACGCTCAATTCTGAAACAGCCTTGAACGTTGCCATCAACGAACACTTTGGGTTAAAGGTGGCTTACAACGTTACCTGGAACTCTGAACCACCGGCAACAGCGCCGGAGCATACCGATCGTCGTACTACTGTGTCACTCGGCTATCGTATGTAATGACAAGCCGGGTCAAATAATTGGCCCGGCTTTTCTCAATTAACGTTAAATTTAATTAATATTAAATCTGTGTTTTATTTTTAATACTTATCAATAACGCGCTATTTTCAGACGAATTCGATTTAATTGATAAATACAACGGAACCGGAACAGCGTGCGCCAGTATTTTAACCCCAGATCATCGCAGCCCAACGTAGCATCAGCATTGCCGCACAAATAACGAGCAGTATTACAACCATCTTCCAGTGTTTCTTCGCAAAGCGATTTGTTGGCATTGTCCTTTTCCTGCTCAGGTTAGATGACTTTATACAAGTGTAACAAAAACATCAGGGTGTCAGTGAATTGATTTACATCATAGAGTGCGCGTTGATTGTTGCTTTGATCGGCTCGTAATGCCGTGTACACTGTCAAACGGTGTTATCAAAAAGCGGGTGTAGGTCCAGTGTAGCCATTAAGGCGACCAGTGACATATTTCGCAGAGTGAAGCGGGAATCAGCCCACACCTTTTTGATGATTTTAAATATTGAATCTTTGTATGTGATCTTACGTGTGGGTCACCACTGCAAATAAGGATATAACATGCCTGTTATTACTCTTCCTGATGGCAGCCAACGCCATTACGACCACGCTGTAAGCCCCATGGATGTTGCGCTGGACATCGGTCCAGGTCTGGCGAAAGCCACTATTGCTGGCCGTGTTGACGGTGAGCTGGTAGATGCTTCCGATCTGATTGAGCATGATGCGAAGCTCTCCATCATCACCGCGAAGGATGAAGAAGGTCTGGAGATCATTCGTCACTCCTGTGCGCACCTGTTAGGGCACGCGATCAAACAACTCTGGCCGCACACCAAAATGGCGATCGGACCGGTTGTTGATAACGGTTTTTACTACGATATCGATCTTGACCGTACGCTAACCCAGGAAGATGTCGACGCGCTCGAGAAGCGGATGCACGAGCTCGCTGAGAAAAACTACGATGTCATTAAGAAGAAAGTCAGTTGGTACGAAGCGCGTGAAACCTTCGTGAAGCGTGGCGAGACCTATAAAGTCTCCATTCTTGATGAAAACATTGCCCATGATGACAAGCCTGGCTTGTACCATCATGAAGAATATGTCGATATGTGCCGTGGCCCGCACGTGCCGAACATGCGTTTCTGTCATCACTTCAAACTGATGAAGACCGCTGGGGCATACTGGCGTGGCGACAGCAATAATAAGATGCTGCAGCGTATTTATGGTACTGCATGGGCCGATAAAAAAGCCCTGAATGCCTACCTGCAACGTCTGGAAGAAGCGGCCAAACGCGACCACCGTAAAATCGGTAAGCAGCTTGACCTGTATCATATGCAGGAAGAAGCGCCGGGTATGGTGTTCTGGCACAATGATGGCTGGACAATCTTCCGTGAACTGGAAGTCTTTGTTCGCTCAAAACTGAAAGAATACCAGTATCAGGAAGTTAAAGGTCCGTTCATGATGGACCGCGTGCTGTGGGAAAAAACAGGTCACTGGGATAACTACAAAGATGCGATGTTCACGACCTCCTCTGAGAACCGTGAATACTGCATTAAGCCCATGAACTGCCCGGGTCACGTGCAGATCTTCAATCAGGGTCTGAAATCCTATCGTGATCTGCCGTTGCGTATGGCCGAGTTTGGTAGCTGCCACCGTAATGAGCCGTCAGGCGCGCTGCATGGCCTGATGCGTGTTCGTGGCTTCACTCAGGATGATGCACATATCTTCTGTACAGAAGAGCAGATCCGTGATGAAGTTAACGCTTGCATTCGTATGGTCTACGATATGTATAGCACCTTTGGCTTCGAGAAAATCGTCGTCAAACTGTCCACTCGCCCCGAAAAACGTATCGGTAGCGATGAAATGTGGGACCGTGCTGAAGCTGACCTGGCCGTTGCGCTGGAAGAAAACAACATCCCGTTTGAGTACCAACTGGGTGAGGGCGCATTCTACGGTCCGAAAATTGAATTTACCCTGTATGACTGCCTCGATCGTGCATGGCAGTGCGGTACTGTACAGCTGGACTTCTCTCTGCCGTCCCGTTTAAGCGCCTCTTATGTTGGCGAAAACAACGAGCGTCAGGTGCCGGTTATGATTCACCGCGCAATTCTTGGGTCGATGGAACGTTTCATCGGTATCCTGACCGAAGAGTTCGCTGGCTTCTTCCCGACCTGGCTTGCGCCAGTTCAGGTTGTCGTCATGAACATCACCGATTCACAGTCTGAATACGTCAACGAATTAACGCAGAAACTACAAAATGCGGGTATTCGTGTAAAAGCAGACTTGAGAAATGAGAAGATTGGCTTTAAAATCCGCGAGCACACTTTACGTCGTGTCCCTTATATGTTGGTCTGTGGCGACAAAGAGGTAGAAGCAGGCAAAGTTGCCGTGCGCACCCGTCGTGGCAAAGACTTGGGCAGCCTGGACGTAAATGAAGTGATTGAGAAGCTGCAACAAGAGATTCGCAGCCGCAGTCTTCAACAACTGGAGGAATAAGGTATTAAAGGCGGAAAACGAGTTCAAACGGCACGTCCGAATCGTATCAATGGCGAGATTCGCGCCCTGGAAGTTCGCTTAACAGGTCTGGAAGGCGAAGCTTTGGGTATTGTGAGTCTGAGAGAAGCGATCGAAAAAGCTGAAGAAGCTGGAGTAGATTTAGTTGAAATCAGCCCTAACGCCGAACCGCCAGTTTGTCGTATTATGGACTACGGCAAGTTCCTTTATGAAAAGAGTAAGTCTTCTAAGGAACAGAAGAAAAAGCAAAAAGTTATCCAGGTTAAGGAAATTAAATTCCGTCCTGGCACCGACGATGGCGATTACCAGGTAAAACTCCGCAGCCTGGTACGCTTTCTGGAAGATGGCGATAAGGCTAAGATCACGCTGCGTTTTCGCGGTCGTGAGATGGCCCACCAACAGATCGGTATGGAAGTGCTCAACCGCGTCCGTGACGATCTGAGTGAACTGGCAGTAGTCGAATCCTTCCCTACGAAGATCGAAGGCCGCCAGATGATCATGGTGCTCGCTCCTAAGAAGAAACAGTAAGGCCTTCAAGTAGCAATGTCTGTGGAGCCTGCGGGTTCCACAGCCGTTGTTCGCCTACGTTTCGTTTATTAACAATGCGAAGTGGAAGTTATTAAAATGCCAAAAATTAAGACCGTACGCGGTGCTGCTAAGCGCTTCAAAAAAACCGGTGGTGGTGGATTTAAGCGTAAGCACGCAAACCTGCGTCATATTCTGACCAAAAAATCTACTAAGCGTAAACGTCACCTGCGTCCAAAAGGCCTCGTTTCTAAAGGCGATCTGGGTCTGGTTATCGCGTGCCTGCCGTACGCATAAGCCGTTAACGTTTAATTAATTTTTTTACTAAGAATATAGATACAGGAGAGCACATATGGCTCGCGTAAAACGTGGTGTAGTTGCCCGTGCACGTCACAAGAAAATTTTGAAACAAGCTAAAGGCTACTACGGTGCGCGTTCTCGCGTATACCGCGTTGCCTTCCAGGCTGTTATCAAAGCTGGTCAGTACGCTTATCGTGACCGTCGTCAGAAAAAGCGTCAGTTCCGTCAACTGTGGATTGCGCGTATCAACGCAGCAGCACGTCAGAACGGTATTTCTTACAGCAAATTCATCAACGGCCTGAAAAAAGCCTCTGTTGAAATCGACCGTAAGATCCTGGCTGACATCGCAGTATTCGACAAAGTAGCGTTCACCGCTCTGGTCGAAAAAGCGAAAGCAGCTCTGGCATAAGCCGGTGAAAAGAGGGAGCCTGGCTCCCTCTCTTTTATTTGTAGTGCAATCAATTGGTTGACAATTTATCCGTAAGCCTTTTCAATAAAGGTTGTCCGGTTTTTACCACACAAGGTAACGCAAGCATGAATGCTGCTATTTTCCGCTTCTTCTTTTACTTTAGCACCTGAACTCAGGAGGCTTGCGCGTGAAAGAAGAAACGGAAAACAGCGCCTAAAAGCCTCCCTGGTGGAGGCTTTTTTTATACACGTTATCCTTCAGGCTGCCTCTGCGTTGGCTGCAGTCGCTTCCCCCAGTCTCGTACTTGTGTACGCTCCTGAGGATTAGCGCTTTACTGCTGCCTTGACTCAGCCAGAATGATTTTGTGTATATACGAGCGACTAGTGAATATCGCAACATAACGAGGAAAACCATGTCACATCTCGCAGAGCTGGTTGCCAGTGCAACGGCCGCCATTAACCAGGCTTCAGATGTTGCCGCGTTAGACAATGTCCGCGTCGAATATTTGGGCAAGAAAGGGCACCTGACCCTTCAGATGACTACCCTGCGTGAACTGCCGGCAGAAGAGCGCCCGGCAGCAGGTGCGGTGATAAACGAAGCCAAAGAGCAGGTTCAGCAAGCGCTGAACGCGCGTAAAGCCGAATTAGAAAATGCCGCGCTGAATGCTCGTCTGGCTGAAGAAACGATCGATATCTCCTTGCCTGGGCGTCGTATCGAAAACGGCGGTTTGCATCCGGTAACGCGGACTATCGATCGCATTGAAAGTTTCTTTGGTGAGCTGGGCTTTACCGTGGCGACCGGTCCGGAAATCGAAGATGATTATCATAACTTCGATGCGCTGAACATTCCTGGCCATCACCCGGCGCGCGCTGACCACGACACTTTCTGGTTTGATGCGACGCGTCTGCTGCGCACGCAGACTTCCGGCGTGCAGATCCGCACCATGAAAGAAAAACAGCCGCCGATCCGTATTATCGCTCCGGGCCGCGTATATCGTAACGACTACGATCAGACGCACACCCCAATGTTCCATCAGATGGAAGGGCTGATTGTTGATACCAACATCAACTTCACCAACCTGAAAGGCACGCTGCACGATTTCCTGCGCAACTTCTTTGAAGAAGACCTGCAGGTTCGTTTCCGTCCTTCCTACTTCCCGTTCACCGAACCTTCTGCGGAAGTCGATGTGATGGGTAAAAATGGCAAATGGCTGGAAGTATTGGGTTGCGGAATGGTTCATCCGAATGTGCTGCGTAACGTCGGTATCGATCCGGAAATCTACTCTGGCTTTGCATTCGGTATGGGTATGGAGCGTCTGACCATGCTGCGTTACGGCGTAACCGATCTGCGTTCTTTCTTCGAAAACGATCTGCGTTTCCTCAAACAGTTTAAATAAAGGCAGGATAAAACAATGAAATTCAGTGAACTGTGGTTACGCGAATGGGTAAACCCGGCTATTGATAGCGATGCGTTGTCAAACCAAATCACGATGGCGGGTCTGGAAGTTGACGGTGTGGATCCTGTTTCTGGCGCGTTCAACGGCGTTGTAGTGGGTGAAGTGGTTGAGTGCGCTCAGCATCCTAACGCTGACAAACTGCGCGTCACCAAGGTGAATGTCGGCGGCGACCGCCTGCTGGATATCGTCTGCGGTGCGCCAAACTGCCGTCAAGGGCTGAAGGTGGCTGTAGCAACCGTTGGTGCCGTTCTGCCGGGCGATTTCAAAATCAAAGCCGCGAAACTGCGCGGTGAACCGTCTGAAGGCATGCTGTGCTCGTTCTCCGAGCTGGGTATTTCCGACGATCACAACGGTATTATCGAACTGCCTGTCGATGCACCAATTGGTACCGATATCCGTGAATACCTGAAACTTGACGATAATACTATCGAAATCAGCGTCACTCCGAACCGCGCCGACTGCTTAGGCATTATCGGTGTAGCACGTGACGTTGCTGTACTGAACAAAGCCCCTCTGGTTGAGCCGGAAATAGCGCCAGTAGCCGCAACCATTAACGACGTCCTGCCGATTCAGGTCGACGCGGTGGAAGCCTGCCCACGCTATTTGGGCCGCGTGGTGAAAGGCATTAACGTTAAAGCGCCAACCCCGCTGTGGATGAAAGAAAAACTGCGTCGTTGCGGCATCCGCTCGATCGATGCCGTGGTTGACGTGACTAACTATGTGCTGCTCGAATTGGGCCAGCCGATGCACGCATTCGACAAAGACCGCATTGAAGGCGGGATTGTTGTCCGCATGGCAAAAGAAGGTGAAACCCTGGTATTGCTGGACGGCAGTGAAGCGAAGCTGAATGCGGATACGCTGGTGATTGCGGACCATAACAAAGCGCTGGCAATGGGCGGCATCTTTGGTGGCGAGCACTCCGGTGTGAATGATGAAACGCAAAACGTCCTGCTGGAATGCGCGTTCTTCAGCCCGCTGTCTATTACCGGTCGCGCGCGTCGTCACGGTCTGCACACCGATGCCTCTCACCGCTATGAGCGTGGTGTCGATCCGGCGCTGCAACATAAAGCCATGGAACGTGCTACGCGCCTGCTGATTGATATCTGCGGCGGCGAAGCGGGTCCAATCATTGACGTGACGAACGAAGCCTCGCTGCCAAAACGCGCAACCATTACGCTTCGCCGTAGCAAACTGGATCGTCTGATCGGACACCATATTGCAGATGAGCAGGTGAGCGATATTCTGCGCCGTCTGGGTTGTGATGTCACGGAAGGGCAAGATGAGTGGAAAGCGGTAGCGCCGAGCTGGCGTTTCGATATGGAGATCGAAGAAGACCTGGTCGAAGAAGTCGCCCGTGTATACGGTTATGACAATATCCCGAATACGCCAATTCAGGCGGGTCTTATCATGGGTACGCATCGTGAAGCGGATTTGTCGCTGAAACGCGTAAAAACCATGCTGAATGACAAAGGCTACCAGGAAGTTATTACCTACAGCTTTGTCGACCCGAAAGTCCAGGCGCTGCTGCACCCGGGTGAAGAAGCGCTGTTGCTGCCAAGCCCAATCTCGATTGATATGTCGGCAATGCGTTTATCCCTGTGGACCGGCTTGCTGTCTACGGTAGTGTACAACCAGAATCGTCAGCAAAACCGCGTGCGTATTTTCGAAACGGGTTTACGTTTCGTACCGGACACGCAGGCTAATCTCGGGATCCGTCAGGATCTGATGCTGGCGGGCGCGATCTGCGGTAACCGTCATGATGAACACTGGAATCTGGCAAAAGAGACCGTTGATTTCTATGATCTGAAAGGCGATCTGGAAGCGGTTCTCGACCTGACCGGCAAGCTGGCGGATATTCAATTCAAAGCTGAAGCGAATCCAGCACTGCATCCGGGGCAGTCTGCGGCGATTTATCTGAAAGGTGAACGCATTGGTTTCATTGGGGTTGTTCATCCTGAACTTGAACGTAAACTGGATCTGAACGGTCGCACTCTGGTGTTTGAACTGGAGTGGAACAAGCTCGCAGACCGCGTGGTGCCTCAGGCGCGTGAAGTTTCTCGCTTCCCGGCGAACCGTCGCGACATCGCGGTCGTTGTGGCAGAAAACGTTCCCGCTGCGGATATTTTATCCGAATGTAAGAAAGTTGGCGTAAATCAGGTAGTTGGCGTAAACTTGTTTGACGTGTACCGCGGTAAGGGTGTTGCGGAGGGTTATAAGAGCCTCGCTATCAGCCTGATCCTTCAGGATACCAGCCGTACACTTGAAGAAGAGGAGATTGCCGCTACCGTCGCCAAATGTGTAGAGGCATTAAAAGAGCGATTCCAGGCATCATTGAGGGATTGAACCTATGGCGCTTACAAAAGCTGAAATGTCAGAATATCTGTTTGATAAGCTTGGGCTTAGCAAGCGGGATGCCAAAGAACTGGTCGAGCTGTTTTTCGAAGAGATCCGTCGTGCTCTGGAAAATGGTGAGCAGGTAAAACTCTCTGGTTTTGGTAACTTCGATCTGCGTGATAAGAATCAACGTCCGGGCCGTAATCCGAAAACGGGCGAAGATATTCCCATTACAGCACGGCGCGTGGTGACCTTCAGACCCGGACAGAAGTTAAAAAGCCGGGTTGAAAACGCAACGCCGAAAGAAGAGTAATCTGAACTAACTAAAAAGGCCGCGAATGCGGCCTTTTTTCTTAGTGGGCCAGAAGGAAAAACAGCCCGGTCAGTGCTGCGCTCAGCAGGTTAGACAACGTGCCCGCCAGGATCACTTTAAGCCCCATTTTAGCAATGAAACTTTTTTTCCCCGGCACAATCCCCCCCAGTACGCCAATCAATGCGGCAGGAGAGGACAAATTGGCAAACCCAGCCAGCGCCATGATCGTTATTATCTGCGAATATTCCGACAGTTGGTCTTTCATTGGAATAAAGCTGGTATACGCGACGAACTCATTCAACACCAATTTTTGACCTAACAGGCTGCCAATTTGCAAGACTTCGTTAGCGGGAATGCCCAACAGCCAGGCAACCGGAGCAAAGAGGTAACTAAAGATAAATTGTAGCGTGACGTTACCATAGCCGAAAAAGCTACAAAACCAGCCCAACAAGCCGTTCACCATAGCAATTAATGCAATCAGTGCCAGAAGCATTGCCCCCACGTTAGCGGCGAGCTTCAGCCCGATAGTCGCGCCATTTGTCGCCGCTTCAACGATGTTGATAGGCTTTTCATCTTGACCAAGCATATCGCCTGACACGTCGGCAGTGTTTTCGGGTTCCGTTTCTGGAAACAGCATTTTCGCCATTAACAGACCGCCTGGTGCTGACATAAAAGAGGCGGCTACCAGATAGCGAATTTCGATCCCCATACTGGCATAGCCAACCAGCACTGAGCCTGCGATAGAGGCCACACCACCTGTCATGAGGGCAAACAGTTCTGAGCGCGTCATGCGTGGCGCATAAGGCTTCATCAGGACGAAGACGTCAGTATTGCCCGCAAAAATATTGGCCGTTGCAGCCATGGATTCTGCCGGGCTGGTGCGCAGCAGTTTATGGATACCCGTACCGATGAGACGGATAATCCACTGCATGATGCCCAGGTAGTACAGCACGGAGAACAATGCCGACATAAAAATGATAATCGGCAGAACATGCACGGCAAATACAAACCCCATTTTGAACTGTCCGAGATTACCGAAGAGAAAGTTAATCCCTTCCGACGAATAGTTCAGCATGCCTGACAGACTGTTTGATATGGCGAGTAAGATTTTTTCCCCTAAGGGGACATACAGGATAAATGCAGCAAAAAGAGCCTGGATTGCAAAGGCGCCGCCAACGGTGCGAAACCGGATAGCTTTGCGATTTTCTGAACATAGCCAGGCAACGAGTAACAGGACAACAATGCCAAGTATGACGATGAGTATCTGCATGGTTTATCCCTCATCGGCATCAATGATGCTACGGAAAAGATCTTTAAAGAGAGCATCCCGCTCAATAAATTTTGCGACCTGAATGACGTGACGGCGGTTATCAAAACTCCAGCTCAGATTGTCATTGATCAAAGGGGATGTACGGTATTCACAGGTGAACCAGTCAGGATTCAGGACATAGCCAACCGTAGTGATATCCCAAATGACTTTGCGGGATGCAAAACCAATCCAGGGGCATCGCGGGGCAATTTCAGCAAAGTAGCTACCAATGCGGCTGGTCTCTGCAAAATAGTGCTGCATCTCTGGGACCGATGAGGCCATAGTGTTAGCCACGCCAAAGCAGGGGATTTGGGTGAGCGCTACGCCGCTATCAAAAAGTACCCGACTCGCCGCAATGTCCTGCATCAGGTTGAATTCATGATTATCTTTCCAGGCATAACTGTTACCCCCAAGCCAGATGACATGAATCTTTGTGACGATGTCCGGCGCGAGGAGCAGTGCGTTAGCGATATTGGTCGGCGCGGCGATTGCGAGTACATGTAATGTTTGCTCAGCCGTTCTTGCCCGGTTAATCAAATCCTTTACTGCAGCTGACATCTCCGGCTGATTGCTATCTTTCAGATAGCGTGTTGAACCCTGGAATATTTGCGGTATGTTTTCGCGGCGGGGGAGTTTGTTAAATACGCGATAGATCTCATCGACGCTCAGTTGCATGCCTACTGCGGGATCGTCAACATATGTGTGCGAGCCCTCTTTACCAAAATAGTGGTTGGTAAACGGAGCGGCGTAAACAGCTTGCAGATCGAGGCGCTCCGGGTGTAAGAATGCCCAGGCAATGGCCATCTGATCGTCAATTTCATTGTAGGTATCGCTGTCAATAATGATAGGCACTTTGCCATGCTTAGGTGGCGTAATTAAGGCAATACGCTGCGCTGAAGTTAATTCAGGCCAGTGGATACTTAACATCGTTAATGTTCCTTAAGTTAGAAGTCGTAGGCCAGTCGATAAATGAGAATATCGCCATATCCATCCGCACCAAGTTTGTTATAGAAGTATCGATACATTAATGTGGTGGATATATGAGGCATGATTTTCCAGGTAATATTCAGACCGCCGTTTAAACCATTGCTACCATGATTGTTAGCGGTATAGTCATCATTACGGTCAAGTTCTATTTCATTCCAATTGGACAGTAAGAAGTCCTGATTGAGAAGATTGAAAGCATAACCAGCGTTCCATCCAATTGAGAAACCATTGAGTCCATTAATATCATAAGCTGGGCCAAAATTACTGTGTGCGGTAATGTACTGACGAGCAATCCAGGGTTTAAACCACCATCCATCGCCTTTCAGGTCGGTATAGCCAAGCCCAATAAATTGATTCGTCTCTTTAAAATTGGGACTTTGCGAATTATAGACTTTTGTAAATAGGCTGGCACCCGTTTTCCAGAGGTAGGTATGAATTTCACCATTCGCAGTCTGCCCCTGATTTCCCTCGTCGTCTAGAATATTTTCAAAATCATAAAAGCCGTACATTTCACCCCAATCAAAACCAATACCTCCCTCAATACCAATTAAGGCTTGTTCATATTCGAGGTCTTTAACACCGGCATCCCAGGATTGGTAGTCAAAATGTATATTCCCCCAACCGTATTGTTGTTCAGCTAATGAGGAAAAAGCTACGCACGATAATAAAGCCCCGAAGGCGATTTTTTTCATTTTATATCCCTATTTTGGTGGTGGGTAAATATCAGTATTTAGTACAAGCTAATCGTTTTAATACGAGTTCATGGGATGGCATATTGGCTGCGCCTTCACGCTCTACGGCCAGTGCTGCAAATACACAGGCGTAATGAATTGCGTTGGCAATATTTTCTCCACAGGCAAGTCGTGCAGCGAGTGCACCATTAAATGCATCACCGGCGCCGGATGTATCAATATTAACGGCGGGATATGCCGGGAACTGTTGGTGTGTAGATCCATCAAATAACCAGCACCCATCTTTGCCTAACGTAATTAGAATATATTGTGGTCCCATTTGGTGCATGGTTTCGGCGGCCTGACGAATATCGTCTGGCGTACGAATAGCCTTGCCAATTATCGCCTCTGCTTCTGTGAGGTTTGGGGTCAGGATGTGTGTCCAGCGGAGAAGCTCTGTCACTTCCTTACGCCATGGCGCTGGATTCAGGATTGTCATCACCCCGGCGGCATGTGCGAACTTAATAGCTTGAGCTGTAGCGTCAGGATTGTTTTCCATCTGCGTCAAAAAAACATTGGCGGTGCCTATCTCGTCATAACAGGATATAATTTCTTCACTCGTTATTTCCTGATTAGCCCCTGGATTAATAACGATTACATTATCGCCAGCTTCTTCGGATATCATCACTACGGCACTGCCGGTTGGTGCATCATTTTTGGTAAAGATGGTTAGCTTTTCTAATCCTACGCCATTTAAAAAATGCTGGGCTTTAGTTGAAAACTCATCTTCACCTAATTTGACTGTAAAATAAGTGCGAGCATTGGCTTGTGCTGATGCTATCGCCTGGTTGCTGCCTTTCCCTCCGGGTAAACAACAGGAAAAAAGCGCGCGCGTGGTTTCCCCTGAAATAGGAAAACGGTGAAGCCGATAGACTAAGTCGGTGTTAAATGAACCCAGAATGTAAACTTTACCATTGTTTTCGTTCATTGATATTTCTCGTTCGATCTTTGATTGGTTAATGATGATGTTTTGGTGCAAATAAAGAGAGTTGTTCTCATATAATGGGAATGCATTGTCGTGATTATATACAGCACCTCCATAGCATGAGCGGACATGTCCTGTTTTTACAAGGTCATTGATGTCGCGGCGGAGTGTTCTTTCCGTAACATCAAGTACCTTAACAAGAGATGATATTTTTACACTTCCTTGTTTTTTGAGTAGTGTTAAAATATAGCGAAGACGCTGTTTTTTGTAACGACAGGGCATCTAATCCTCACTTTTCATGAATGTGATGAGAGGTCCATGTAATAAGTTTATTTTGTCTATACGTTAATTTTTTTTGGTGAATGAATTTATTTGTTGAATAAATAGTTAAAGATCTGATTACCACTAAGTACACCGATGATACCAAATACACCAGGCCAGACAGTAGGGGCTGGAATGGGGAGTTTTATTAATGTAAATATGAAACCAATAATTGCACCAGCAATAAGCGAAAGAATTATATCCATAAGATAATTCCTGAGGGTGTTATGATGATATGAAGACTACACAATATATTTACGTATTGATGAGAAGACAATCACACAAAACTTCTGCAACCGGACATCTTGTCCGGTTGTGGTTATTTATTTAATCTCAGGAACGATATTAATAATGACAGCGACTACCTGGTATTGCTGCCAGCATTGCATTATGCAAAAGTCTAAGGTTCATGTTGTTTTGGGCCATTGCCTCATTTGCGGTAGAGCTTCCTTCCATGTTTTTTGCTTTCATCGTAAAATTAATGAGATAACCCATAAAAAAAGTATAAACATGCAACCTTTTGCACAATTACAACGTCGGCGAGACCGATACTGGTTAGGCACTTTATCGCTGTTGCTATTGGTCATGCTCGTGATTAGCTTATGCGCAGGAGAACAGTGGATCGCCCCCGGCGACTGGTTCAGCGCCCGCGGCGATCTGTTCGTCTGGCAAATCCGATTTCCCCGTACCCTCGCCGTTTTGCTGGTAGGTGCTGCGTTGGCCTTATCTGGCGCAGTGATGCAAGCTCTCTTTGAAAACCCGCTCGCAGAGCCTGGATTACTGGGCGTGTCTAATGGCGCGGGAGTCGGGCTCATTGCGGCGGTGCTGCTGGGGCAGGGTCAGCTCCCCGGCTGGGCGTTGGGTTTATGCGCCATCGCTGGGGCGCTGATTATCACGCTTATTCTGCTCCGTTTTGCCCGCCGTCATTTGTCTACCAGCCGTCTGCTGTTGGCGGGGGTGGCGCTGGGCATTATCTGTAGCGCGCTGATGACATGGGCCATCTACTTCTCCACTTCTTTTGATTTGCGACAGCTAATGTACTGGATGATGGGGGGCTTTGGCGGCGTTGACTGGCATCAGGCCTGGCTCATGGTGGCGTTGATTCCGGTGCTGGTGTGGATCTGCTGTCAGTCGCAGCCGATGAATATGCTGGCGCTGGGGGAGACTTCTGCACGTCAGTTGGGATTGCCATTATGGTTCTGGCGCAACCTGCTGGTGGTCGCCACAGGCTGGATGGTTGGCGTAAGCGTGGCTCTGGCGGGAGCGATTGGCTTTATTGGGCTTGTGATCCCACATATTCTGCGGCTGTGCGGCTTAACCGATCATCGCGTGTTACTGCCGGGCTGCGCGTTGGCTGGCGCTATCGTATTACTGTTGGCTGATGTTGTCGCGCGTCTGGTGCTGGCCTCGGCTGAGCTGCCAATTGGCGTGGTGACGGCCACCATGGGCGCACCGGTATTTATCTGGCTATTGTTAAAAGCCGCGCGCTAGAACGCGTTGATTCGGTCTATGATTAAAAACTAAAATCCACCTGTTGTTCTGGAGATGCTATGCAAAACACTATCCTCGATACAGACGTGACGACCATCGACGGCGAGGTGACCTCACTGCAGCCGTATGCCGGAAATGTGCTGTTAATCGTCAACGTTGCTTCAAAATGTGGGCTAACGCCGCAATATGAGCAACTGGAGAATCTGCAGAAAGCCTGGCATCAGCAGGGCTTTACCGTTCTTGGGTTCCCCTGCAACCAGTTTCTGGGCCAGGAGCCGGGCAGTGAAGAGGAAATAAAAACGTACTGCAGTACCACCTGGGGCGTTACCTTCCCGATGTTCAGCAAAATTGAGGTCAACGGCGAGGGACGCCATCCGCTGTATCAGAAACTGATTGATGCCGCGCCAACCGCCGTTGCGCCTGCGGATAGTGGATTCTATGAGCGTATGGCGAGTAAAGGTCGGGCGCCGCTCTACCCGGACGATATTCTGTGGAATTTCGAGAAGTTTTTAGTGGGTCGGGATGGTCAGGTACTGCAACGATTTTCACCCGATATGACGCCTGAGGATCCTGTTCTGGTGCAATCCATCAAGACGGCGCTGGCAAACTAATGTCTCGATTGATGCAGCTACAGGACGTAGCAGAATCGACCCGACTCGGCCCACTTTCTGGTGAGATAAAAGCAGGGGAGATCCTGCATTTAGTGGGACCTAACGGCGCAGGAAAGAGCACACTGTTGGCGCGAATGGCGGGGCTGACGACCGGCAAGGGCAGCATCACCTTTGGTGATGTGTCATTGGATGAATGGCCGGCAGCAAAGCTGGCGCAATATCGCGCTTATCTTGCGCAACAGCAAAACCCGCCGTTTGCGATGCCGGTCTGGCATTTTCTGACGCTGCATCAACCCGATAAAACACGCACCGATCTGTTACAGGAAGTCGCCGATGCGCTTGGGCTTGGGGATAAGCTGGGACGCAGCGTGAATCAGCTCTCTGGCGGTGAGTGGCAGCGCGTGCGCCTGGCTGCGGTTATCCTGCAGATTTGCCCACAAGCGAATCCATTCGGCCAGCTTTTGCTGCTGGATGAGCCGATGAACAGCCTGGACGTGGCGCAACAAAATGCACTGGACCGGATGCTGGGTCAGTTGTGTTTGCAGGGCATCGCGATTGTAATGAGCAGCCATGACCTTAATCACACCTTACGTCATGCGCACAAGGCCTGGCTCCTCAAACGCGGGAAGCTGCTTGCCAGTGGTGCTCGTGATGCGGTACTAACGCCGGCCAATCTGTCTGCGGCTTATGGTGTGAACTTCCGTCGTTTGGATATTGAAGGCCACAGAATGCTCATATCAACCACTTAAGTTAAATGGGTTCTTGAAAATCATATAATTTCCACGCTAAATTGACATAAAAATATAATTCAGAGGATTCGTCCTGAATGCGCTTTTGGCTTCTTTTCATCACAGCATTGTTTTTGGCGGGCTGCAGCAGCCATCGTGCTCCTGCGCCAAATGCCCGCTTGTCGGATTCTATCGCCGTTATCGCCGGGCTTAATGACCAGTTACAAACCTGGCATGGCACACCCTATCGTTATGGCGGCATGAGCCGTAACGGAGTGGATTGTTCTGGATTTGTATTGATGACAATGCGCGATAAATTCGATCTGCAACTCCCGCGTGATACCCGCACGCAATCAAAGATTGGTACCGAAATTGATAAAGATGATTTGCTGCCCGGCGATCTGGTGTTCTTTAAAACCGGGTCTGGGGAAAGCGGTCTGCATGTCGGAATTTACGATACCAATAATCAATTTATTCATGCCTCAACCAGCCGTGGTGTGATGCGCTCATCACTGGACAACGTTTACTGGCGCAAAAACTTTTGGCAGGCGCGACGTATTTAATCCTCATCAGTCACGAGGCTGCCTACGGCTGAGCAGCCTCGACATTTCCATTTGTTAGTAACTTCTTATTTCTGCCGCCAGCCGGACAATACCCCTGAACATTAAGAGCGTATCTTGCTAAAAATATGATTTATTCCGAGATATTAAAAAGTGCAAAGCTGGATATTCGCTTATAATCAGGATAAGCTAAAAAAAAGGGATTCGATTTACTGGCTATAAAGGGAAAAATGAAAGGGCCTCTACTTGCATCAGCAATAACGTATTTCTCCATCCTTTGCTACAGGATGCCGGATAACACCTATGCAGAGGGGCTGGCACGATGATTGTTTCAATGGATACTCTTTACCATTCAGAGTTCTCTTTTCTCCCTGCGAGAAACGAAAAAGGCGATCTTGAATACGTAGATATCATTACCAGTTTTGCCAGTGCGCAGGGGGATGTTCGTATACCCACCGAGCTGGTCCTACCTCGGATGTCGGGCGAAGAGCAATGTCGCTTATTTACCGAAAAGCTTGAATTAATCGAAACGTGCCAACATTTTTTTATTCAACGAAAGGTTTCTGCCTGGATTAATTTAACGCCGGCAATTGCTAATACTTTATTATCAGATGCTAAATTTGCTTCACAAGTTGAACGATTGTCATTTCTGGAACTGGCTATTAATGAAAACTATCCAGAGTTAAATAATGGAAAAGCGAATCCAACGCTGGCTGCACTGGCGGCGCGATTTCCATTAGTACTGACAAACTATGGTGCTGGCGGCATATCAAACCGGGCAATTTTTGATGGGCTGTTCAAACGCGTCGTGCTCGATAAAAACTTTGTTCAACAAAGGATTACACATATTTCGTTTGAGCCGTTTATGCGGGCTATCCTGGCACAGCTATTTCCCAGCAGTGAGTCAATTATCATTAGCGGTATTGATACACCCGAGATGTTAGCGCGCGTACTGCCTCTGGGATTCAGCGCCATGCAGGGCGCGCTGTGGCCTGCTGTGCCCCCCGCGCAGATAATTTCGCTCGCGAAGATATAACCCTCATATTTGCTGGTGTTTAACAGGCTTTTAACAGTCTACACTAGAGACAGGAGGCCCTATGACCCTGTCTTTTACCACCCGCTGGCGTGATGAATTACCAGCAACCTATACAGCACTTTCACCCACTCCCCTGAAAAACGCGCGCCTGATCTGGCATAACGATGCGCTGGCGGAGCAATTAGCTATTCCAGAGACACTATTTGATATTCCAACCGGAGCCGGTGTTTGGGGCGGTGAATCGTTGCTTCCCGGGATGTCGCCTTTAGCGCAAGTTTATAGCGGACATCAATTTGGCGTCTGGGCGGGCCAGCTTGGCGATGGACGCGGGATCCTGTTGGGCGAACAACAGCTCGCTGACGGCTCAACGTGTGACTGGCACCTGAAAGGCGCCGGACTTACGCCTTATTCCCGTATGGGGGATGGTCGCGCCGTACTGCGCTCGACAATTCGCGAAAGCCTGGCCAGCGAAGCGATGCATTACCTGGGAATACCGACCACGCGGGCATTGTCGATTGTTACCAGCGACACGCCGGTGTATCGCGAAACGGTAGAATCAGGGGCGATGCTCATTCGCGTGGCGCAAAGCCATATGCGCTTTGGCCATTTTGAGCATTTTTACTATCGCCGCGAGCCGGAAAAAGTGCGCCAGTTGGCTGACTTTGCGATTCGCTATTATTGGCCGCAATGGCAGGAAGAAGCCGATAAGTATCAGCTGTGGTTTAACGATGTTGTCACGCGTACTGCGACGTTAATCGCAGACTGGCAGGCGGTGGGATTTGCGCATGGTGTCATGAACACGGACAACATGTCGATTCTGGGACTGACGATGGATTACGGCCCATTCGGTTTCCTTGATGACTACGTGCCCGATTTTATCTGCAACCACTCAGACAACCAGGGGCGATACAGTTTCGATAATCAACCGGCCGCGGCGCTTTGGAACCTGCAACGTCTGGCGCAGACTCTGTCGCCATTTATCCCGGTCGAGGCGCTTAATGATGCGCTGGACAGTTATCAACTGGCGCTGTTAACTCGCTACGGTCAGCGGATGCGACAAAAGCTTGGCTTCTTTAGCGAGCAAAAAAACGATAACGAACTGCTTAGTGAACTGTTTAACCTGATGGCGCGGGAAAGAAGCGACTATACCCGAACGTTTCGCATGCTCAGTCAGACGGAACAACACAGCGCGCAATCCCCGCTGCGCGATGAGTTTATCGACCGCGCAGCGTTTGATGACTGGTTCACACGGTATCGCTCACGCCTGCAGCAAGACAACATTGCCGACGCAGTCAGACAAACGCAGATGAAGGCGGCTAATCCGGCGATGGTATTACGTAACTGGTTGGCGCAACGGGCGATTAATCAGGCAGAGCAGGGGGATTACGCTGAGCTGCATCGGTTACACGAAGCGTTGCGTACCCCATTTGTCGATCGTGATGATGACTATGTCAGCCGTCCACCTGACTGGGGCAAACGGCTGGAAGTGAGCTGTTCAAGCTAAGGGGCCAGAAACACCTGCGGGGATCCGTTGGCCGGATGCTGGCCAACGTGTACCTGCGCGCCATACCAGCGCTTCAGGTCATCGGCCTGTAACACGGCTTCAGGCGTTCCCTGCGACACCAGCCTGCCGTTGTGCAGCAACACTATTCTGTCTGCCCACAGTGCGGCGAGATTCAGATCGTGAAGCACAATGCACACATGCAGCTCTTGTGAAGCGGTAAGCGTCTTCAGCAAGCGCAACAGATGCTGCTGGTGGTAAAGATCCAGCGCAGAGGTCGGTTCATCAAGGAATAACCAGCCGCGAGGCGCGCCGTCGCACCAAAGTTGCGCCAATGCACGGGCTAACTGTACTCGCTGTTGCTCGCCGCCGGAAAGCGCAGCGTATTGCCGGCCCGCCAGCGGTGTACATCCGGTCATTTCCATCACCTGAGCGATAAGTCGAGGTTCCGACCGCGAGGTCCAGGGCGCACGCCCCATCGCGATGACGGCCTCTACCGGCCAGTCAAATCCCAGTTGCGTTTGCTGGCGCATCACCGCCCGATGCCGCGACAGTGTTTGGGTATGCCATTCATCCAGCGGTTTACCCGCCAGCACGCAGCGCCCTGTAGCCGGTTTCAGAAAACCGGTCAGCAGGCGCAGCAGGGTGGATTTCCCCGCACCATTTGGGCCGATGAGCGCCACCAGTTCACCTTTTTCGAGAGCAAGAGAGACGTCGTCAATCACCGCTCTGCCCGCGACGCGATAGTGAAGCCCTTCAGCGATGAAATGTTCAGCCATGCGGTCCTCGCTGACGAAAAATAAGCCATAAAAACCACGGTGCGCCCAGAAGACTGGTTAGCAAACCGACCGGCATTTCCGCAGGCGCAACCGCCGTACGGGCCAGCGTGTCGGCTATCAGCAATAAAAATGCGCCCGCCAGCACTGAACCTGGGATAACGGCCCGATGGTCTGAGCCGAGCCACATGCGCATCAGATGCGGGATAACCAGCCCGATGAAGCCTATTACGCCGCTTACCGCCACGGCTGCGGCAACCAGCAATGCGCTACAAAGTAGCAAAACACGCTGAACGGTACGCACATCTACGCCGAGGTAATGCGCCTCTTCCTCACCTAACTGCAGCAGGTTCAGCGCCGGTGCCAGACGCCAAATGATCAGCACCGTCGGGACAGTCAATGAAGTGACAGCCAGCAGCGTGGACCATTGCGCGGCCCCCAGACTGCCCATCCCCCATAGCGACAGCTGGCGCAGTTGCGCGTCATTACTGACCCACGACAGAACGCCAACCGCCGCCCCGCACAGCGCGTTGATGGCAATACCGACCAACAGCAGACGTGAGAGTGAAGCGTCGCGTTGTTGGCTAAGGATAAAAATAACCACCGTTGCCGCCAGCGCACCGAGAAAAGCGGCCAGCATGGGGGCGTACAGCATCAACAGCGCGGGCAAAGAGACCGGCAGCACTACCCACAGGGCGACGGCGCAGGCGGCACCGCTGCTTATCCCCAGTAATCCCGGATCGGCAAGCGGGTTGCGGAACAGGCCCTGCATCACGCAGCCCGCGAGCGCCAGAGAACCGCCAATCACCAGCGCCAGCAGGACGCGGGGCAGGCGAATGGTGAGCCAGATTTGACGCAGTGCCTCATCACCATCACGCCACAGCAAACTTACCGGCAGGCGCAACGCGCCAAAACCGGTAGCCATGATTGTCATCACGACCAACATGAGTGCGAGTGTCCATAAAGAACAACGGATACGTCGCGACATCAGGGCAATTGCTCAGCTTTAGCGCGAAGCTGCAAAATGGCCTGCGGGGTGCGTACGCTAAAGCCGAGCAGCGCCATATCGTCAACCTGCAATACCTGTTTATTCCGTCCGGCAGGCGTCTGCGCCAGGCCCGGCAGCGCCCACAGGTTATCTTCGCCCCCCATCGCCTTAACGCCGTCCTGTGAAATCACCACCAGATCGGGCTGGCTGGCAATGACACCTTCCTGCGACAGCGGCTGATAGCGGTTAACACCCTGCATTGCGTTGCGCAAACCGGCGGCACGAATAGCCGCATCGGCTGCGGTTTGCTGGCCCGCTGCCATCGCGGTCATCCCGCCATGATTGAGAATAAACAGCACGCGTTTGTTAAGTTCAGAGGACGGCAACGCCGCCAGTTCCTGACGTAAGCGGGTGCGCAGCGTTTCGCCATCGGCCTCCCTATGGGTGGCTTCGGCGATGACGCGAATTTTTTCATCAATCACGTTAAGCGCGTTGCTTGCCGGGATCGTCACAACCCTGACGTTGCTCTGTTCGAGCTGTTTTAGCGCCAGAGAGGGCTGCGCCTGCGCGCTGGCAAGGACCAGCGTAGGATGGGTGGCAAGGATCCCTTCGGCGTTGAGTTGGCGCAAATAACCGACATCAGGTAGGGCGTTTGCTGCTTCAGGCCACTGGCTGGTGCTGTCTCGCGCCACAAGGGAAGACTGTGCTCCCAGTGCGTATACAATCTCGGTGACATCGCCACCGAGAGCAACAACCCGTTCCCTGGACGCAGCCATCGCGACGATGGGCAGTAGCGCAATCAGGACCAGCAGTTTTTTCATGCGGCCAGCCCTTTCGGCGTCAGTGCGTCAATTTGCGCGCGCCATTGCGTCTGCTCCGGTTCGCCTTCCGTTCGTTGACCATACAACTGGGCGATTTGCGTGCCGTCGGCAGCAAACAGTTCCAGGCTGGTGACGTGGCCATCGGCGGTCGGTTTGCGCGTTACCCATGTTTCTGCCACGCTCTCTTCCAGCAGGTGTAAGGTAAATGTCGGGTTGAATATATTCAGCCAGCCTTTCATCGGCACCAGTTTTTCTATCACACCGGTGAAAATCTGTACGCAGCCACGATTACCCACAAAGACCATAATTTCATTGCCATCCTGGCGCGCGGTGTCGAGTAACTGCGCCAATGCGCTATTTGCGACTTTACAGGCCAGATCGTCGCCCACCAGGTTAAACGCCTGTTGGCGGGTGAGATCGTGGCGTTTCAGCAGACCGAAGAACTGGTGTACATCGGTCATGGCTCGCCACTCTTGATCCACGGTCTGCGCATCGACCGTGACGGTAGCTGGAGTAGAAGGGGTGGCGGGTTGCAGCGCCAGAGGCGGGTTTTCAGCGAAGATGAAACGGGTCAGCAACGCAGCCCATTCCTCAATGAGGGTATTCTGTGTGGCATAGACCTTCAGTAGCGCATCCCCCTGATGGTCAAAGAACTGAATGCTCTGACGCTCACCGTGGGCGGTTGTTTCGCTGATATGGAACACGCTTGCCCACTGATTGAGGAACAGGCGCAGGTCGAGGGCGCGCGGATTGAGTACCAGTCCGGCATGACCGTTCAGGTGCTGATTGGTAAACGCACCAACCTGCTCATGCACCGCATATTCGTTGCGGCATATACATTTGGTTTCGCCGACGGCTTCCAGTGCGCCGAGGATTTCACGCACTTCGCCCCGTAAGCGCCAGGCGTCATGACCGACGCGCGCGAAGGTCAGTTCGGCTTCGCTAATATTCATCAATCCCGCAATATCACGTGCGTATTTGCCAGGATTTTCTTTCTTCAGTTCCAGCCAGCGTGTGTAATGATTCATTGTCTCTTCCTTCCAGATTGCTGCCCCGGCGAACCGGGGAAAAGTGATTACCACTGATAACTCACGAAAATTTTTCCATTACGACCATCCTGCGGAATGCCCTGCGGCGACCAGTACTCTTTGTCGAAGGCGTTGCCCAGTACCAGCGTGGTGGTCATGCCTTTCAGCGCTTGTTGGCCCTGATAGCTCACGTAGAAATCGTTTACCGCATAACCGGGCTGTTTCGTGTAGCTGCTGCTGATATGCGTTGAACGGTCAGCAAAGGTACCTATCCAGCCAACGGAGAAACCGCTGTGCGCAACCGGCACGTTCAGTTTGCTGGTGACGGTATCCGGGTTAATGCTGGAAATGTATTCGCCGGTGTCTGTATCTTTGCCGCGCGTACGGTTATAGGCCATGTCGAGGCTGAACAGATCGGCGGAATATTTCGCCATCACGTCCCAGCCCCAGATTTTGGCGTTGGGGACGTTATAGGACATGGTTGTCGCGGCGGCAAAGTCGACGCTGGTGGAGATGTAATCTTTCGCTTTGGTGTCGAAATAGCTGGCTTTAAATTCGAGCGCATCGCTCGCCATCAACAGATCGTCAAAGCGCAGGCCAAATCCGTATTCCTGGGTTTCGTTGGTTTCAGGGCGTAGGTTAGGGTTCGGCACCCAGTAGTTGGTGTAAAAACGGCCAATCGAGAAGTGTTTCGCATCGTTATACATCTCGCCCATGGTCGGCGCACGGAAGGCCTGAGCGTATGAACCGAACAGCATCAGCCAGTCGGTTGGCGCAACGGTGAGCCCGGCGCGGGACGACCATTTATCGGCATCGACATCTTCATAGCCGTCGCTGCTGCCGCGATAAGAGTCATAACGGGTACCGCCCAGCAGCGTAACCGGCAGGTCGCGCAGGGTGATTTCATCTTGTAACCAACCGGAGCTGAAATCGATTTTTGCCTCCGGGAAACCGGTGGTTGCGCCGCCTGGCTGTTGTTCCTGACGATAGTATTCCCCGCCGTAGGTCAGCAAATGAGATGCAAAAGAGTCGGTAAACAGGCGGCTGCGGTTGTCGATTTTGCCGCCTTTGGTGGTTTGTTTGCGAAACTCGCCGGTGTTATCCGTGTTTTGCGCATTAATGCGTGCTTCGGACCAGTAGACGCGGGCATCCGCGTTCAACCAGTCATTGTCGGCTGGAGCAATCGAGTAGGTCAGTTGCGCGTCGCGCTGGATGGTTGAGCGATCGGTCATCGGGTTGCTGGTGGCATCCGCCGCGCTGGTTTGCGGGTTTTTAGGTTCACGGGCGTCATTGTTGTAGTAACGCAGCGAGCCGGCCAGCGTCTGGGCGCTGTCAATTTTCCAGCTGCCTTTCGCCAGCATATTGTTAATCGCTTCGTCGTTTGGTGCCGTAGTACCGTTGCTCTGGCGCAAATCACCGCGATCGCGACTGGACCAGGCAAGCAGTCCGTCCAGCGTATCGCTGCGACCAAACGCGCTGGCGCCCATACCGAGGCTGTGATCGCCAGTTGCCGCGGTACCGAACACGCGATAACCGCTGTTTTGTCCGGCTTCCAGCAGATCTTTGGCATCCGCAGTGTCATAGGCGATCACACCACCTAACGCGCCGCTACCGTACAGCAGTGCAGAAGGGCCACGGACGACCTCGATGCGTTTGATCAGCGCCGGATCGAGGAAGGTACTGTTCAGGTGTCCGGTGTCGGTTCCCTGACGAACGCCATCAACCAGCACCAGAACGCCACGTCGATCGTAGCCGCGCAGATTCACGTCCTGGCCGTTAGTGCGACCGGTGCCGTCAAGGGTCAGGCCCGGAACCGTACGCAACAGGTCGGCTGCTGAGCTGGCGGTCTGGTTTTCCGGCGCGGTGGCATCAATCACGCTAACCATCATCGGTGCTTCAAAAGCACTACGGGCATTGCCGGTAGCGGTGACGGTCATATCTTCTACCGCCGCATACGCGACGGCGGGCAGGTTACTGATAATCGCCAGCGCCAAGAGCGAAGGGCGCAGGGATGCAGTGTGCAGGTGTGGCATAGCAACTCTCCATTAGGAAATCGAAAAGCGCTGGCTGCCTGGGTACTACCTGGGTGGCTGGCGAAAAGTGGTGTTTATTTGGTCAGAATGAGTTTTCCGGCTTGTGTCTGGCGCAGTAAATAGAGCTGACCATCGTGTTCTATGATCACGCGCCCCTCTTTGCCCAGCAGACTTTTACTGTCAATTCGACGCTCGTTTGGCGCGACGGCTGGCGGTGTTTTTTCTTTTGCGGGCGTTGTTGTGTTATCCATACGTGAATAGTTTTTAAAAATAACAATCAATTTAACAATGATAATCATTATCATCAAACTGCAAAATTGCGGCAAGCCTTTTTGTGAAATAATTGTGACGAGAATAGATTTTGTACAATAAGGAGGGGGAAAACAAAGGATTAGCACCGGGCAACGTGATGTTACCCAGCGAACAGCATTAAAAACGGCTATCAACCGCAGAGGCGAGTTTTTCAACCAGTAGTTCAGTATCTTCCCAGTTCAGGCACGGGTCGGTAATGGACTGGCCGTAAACCAGCGGCTGGCCGCTAACGATTTTTTGCGTACCTTCACGCAGGAAACTCTCCGCCATAATCCCGGCAATCGCCGTCGAACCATTGCGAATTTGCTGGCACACATCATCACAAACGTCCAACTGACGACGATGCTGCTTCTGGCAATTGCCATGGCTAAAATCGACCACCAGATGTTCAGGCAGGGAAAATTCGTGCAGGGTATCGCAGGCGGCGGCAATATCTTCAGCATAATAATTCGGCTTTTTACCGCCGCGCATGATGATATGCCCGTAAGGATTACCGCTGGTCTGATAAATGGTCATCTGGCCGGTTTTATCCGGAGAGAGGAACATATGGCTGGCACGGGAGGCGCGAATCGCATCGACGGCAATACGCGTATTGCCATCCGTACCGTTTTTAAAGCCGACCGGGCAGGAAAGCGCAGAGGCCATTTCACGGTGGATCTGGCTTTCGGTGGTGCGTGCGCCAATGGCTCCCCAACTGATTAAATCGGCAATAAACTGACCGGTCACCATGTCGAGGAATTCTGTTGCCGTGGGTACGCCCAGTTCATTGACCTGCAACAGCAGTTTGCGTGCCAGTTCAATGCCGTGGTTCACGCGGTAGCTGCCGTTTAAATCTGGGTCGGAAATTAAGCCTTTCCAGCCCACTACGGTGCGCGGTTTTTCAAAATAAGTGCGCATCACGATTTCCAGACGCGCCTGATGTTTTTCGCGCAGCGCCTGTAAACGCGTCGCGTATTCCATGGCGGCATCAAGATCGTGAATCGAGCAGGGACCTACGATCACCAGTAAACGAGCGTCTTCACCATTTAATATTTTTTCTATCCGGCGTCGGGAGTCCGTAACATGACGGGCGACGGAGGACGAAACAGGATGCCGTTGCGCAAGCTCTGCTGGAGTGACCAGGTTGTCAATACGCGCAGTACGGAGTTCATCGGTTCTGTTCATTACTTGTCTCAGAAATTTGTTGCTTCAACGGCAGGACTACCGGGAAGTGATGTATATCACAATATCATACTCATCCTGCCTGGTGGCGAGCATAATAACAAAAAATCGAACCAATGCACTAGCATTCTAGTACATGCGGCGATTCAGCCCCATGATGTCGAGGATCTTGGTAGCAATCTCTTCTACCGAATAATTGGTACTGTTCAGCCATGGGATCTGGTTTTTCCGGTATAGCGCTTCCACCTCAGCAACCTCCATCCGGCACTGGCGCATCGAGGCGTAACGGCTGTTTTCCCGGCGCTCTTCGCGGATGGCCGCCAGGCGCTCAGGGTCAATGGTCAGGCCGAACAATTTATGCTGTAACGGCTTCAGGGATGCTGGCAGCACCAGATTATCCATATCATCGGCAATAAAGGGGTAGTTGGCCGCGCGAATGCCAAACTGCATGGCCAGATACAAACTGGTCGGGGTTTTACCGCAACGGGAAACGCCAAGCAGGATCACCTGCGCCTGATCGAGGTTGCGCAACGAAATGCCGTCGTCATGGGCGAGGGTATAATCAATGGCGGCAATGCGCGCGTCGTACTTGTTAAGGTTGCCGGGGTTCAGGCCGTGGGTACGATGGGCGATCGGCGTAGGATCGAGCTTCATCTCTTGCTGCAGTGGGGCAACCAACGCCTGCACGATATCCTGACAAAATCCTTCGCTTTGCAAAATGATCGAGCGAATTTCCGGCAAAACGATAGAGTAAAACACCAGAGGGCGCACGCCAGTTTGTTGATAGATCGCGTCAATCTGGTCTTTAACCGCTCGCGCACGACTCTCATTTTCTACAAACGGCAGCGTAATGCTGCTGATCGTAACCGGAAATTGCGACATTACCGCGTGGCCCAATACCTCGGCGGTGATGGCCGTACCATCAGAAATATAAAATACGTAACGATCAACAGCATTATCCATTTTGCTCATCCTGGGCTGACATAATTCTCTGAAAGCATAAATTAAAATTCGCCAGAAGCGAATATTGCTGCATCTATTTTGTAAAATGAAACGGTATTTTTATATTTACTGAAAAGTACATTTCATTTTTCGGAACAAATGTTTATACCGGTAGTTTTTGTGGTGATCCCCTGTGGCTCGCGGGTTTGCGCAAATGCGGAAACAATCTGAAAAAATAAAAAATAAAGTTGCTTGAACGATTCACCGTTTTTTTCGCTGAAGTAAATATGCAAAGATAATTACGCAAAATTGAGTTTCCTAACCTCGTTCATATATAAGGATTGTTCGATGTCCAACAATGGCTCGTCACCGCTGGTGCTTTGGTATAACCAACTCGGCATGAATGATGTAGACAGAGTTGGGGGCAAAAATGCCTCCCTGGGTGAAATGATTACTAACCTTTCCGGTATGGGTGTTTCCGTACCGAATGGTTTTGCAACGACCGCCGATGCGTTTAACCAGTTTCTGGACCAGAGCGGTGTAAACCAGCGCATTTATGAGCTGCTGGATAAAACGGATATTGACGATGTCACCGAGCTTGCGAAAGCCGGCGCACAGATCCGCCAGTGGATTATCGACACTCCTTTCCAGCCGGAGCTGGAAAATGCCGTCCGCGATGCCTACGCGCAGCTGTCAGCAGACGATGCCCATGCCTCTTTTGCCGTGCGCTCTTCCGCCACCGCAGAAGATATGCCAGATGCGTCATTTGCCGGTCAGCAGGAAACCTTCCTCAACGTCCAGGGATTTGATGCCGTACTGGTTGCTATCAAACACGTCTTTGCCTCGCTGTTTAACGACCGAGCAATCTCTTATCGCGTTCACCAGGGTTATGACCATCGTGGCGTGGCGCTCTCTGCTGGCGTTCAGCGGATGGTGCGCTCAGACCTCGCGTCTTCCGGCGTAATGTTCTCCATCGATACCGAATCCGGTTTCGATCAGGTGGTGTTCATCACTTCCGCATGGGGCCTGGGCGAGATGGTCGTGCAGGGTGCCGTTAACCCGGATGAATTCTACGTGCACAAACCGACTCTGGCGGCAAACCGTCCGGCGATCGTCCGTCGCACAATGGGTTCGAAAAAAATCCGCATGGTCTACGCGCCAACCCAGGAACACGGCAAGCAGGTGACGATTGAAGATGTACCGCAGGAGCAGCGTGACATTTTCTCCCTGACCAACGCAGAAGTGCAGGAGCTGGCGAAGCAGGCGGTACAGATCGAGAAGCACTACGGTCGTCCGATGGACATCGAATGGGCGAAAGACGGTCATACCGGCAAGCTGTTCATTGTGCAGGCGCGTCCGGAAACCGTGCGCTCGCGCGGCCAGGTGATGGAGCGTTATACGCTGCATGCTCAGGGTAAAATTATTGCTGAAGGTCGTGCTATCGGTCACCGCATTGGCGCGGGTCCGGTCAAAGTCATTCAGGACATCAGCGAAATGAACCGTATCGAACCTGGCGACGTCCTGGTTACCGACATGACCGACCCGGACTGGGAACCGATCATGAAGAAAGCGGCGGCGATTGTCACCAACCGTGGCGGTCGTACCTGTCACGCGGCGATCATTGCCCGTGAACTGGGGATCCCGGCCGTGGTTGGCTGTGGTGACGCCACCGAGCGTATGAAGGACGGTGAGAAAGTCACAGTCTCCTGCGCCGAGGGTGATACCGGTTATGTTTATGCTGAGATGCTCGACTTCAGCGTGAAGAGTTCCAGCGTGGAAACCATGCCGGATCTGCCGTTGAAGGTGATGATGAACGTGGGTAACCCGGACCGGGCTTTCGACTTCGCCTGTCTGCCAAACGAAGGTGTCGGCCTGGCGCGTCTGGAATTTATCATCAACCGCATGATTGGCGTACACCCGCGTGCGTTGCTGGAGTTCGATGACCAGACGCCTGAGCTGCAAAACGAAATCCGCGGCATGATGAAAGGTTTTGATTCCCCGCGTGAATTCTACGTTGGTCGTCTGACGGAAGGGATCGCCACGCTGGGTGCAGCGTTCTATCCAAAACGCGTTATCGTGCGTATGTCAGACTTTAAGTCCAACGAATATGCCAACCTCGTCGGCGGTGAGCGTTATGAGCCGCATGAAGAGAACCCGATGCTGGGCTTCCGCGGGGCGGGCCGTTACATTGCTGATAGCTTCCGCGACTGTTTCGCGCTGGAATGTGACGCAGTGAAACGTGTCCGTAACGATATGGGCCTGACTAACGTAGAAGTGATGGTCCCGTTTGTACGTACCGTTGCCCAGGCGAAAGCGGTAGTGGAAGAGCTGGCGCGTCAGGGGCTGAAACGCGGTGAGAACGGACTGAAGATCATCATGATGTGTGAGATCCCGTCCAACGCTTTGCTGGCCGAACAGTTCCTTGAGTACTTTGACGGCTTCTCCATCGGTTCAAACGACATGACGCAGCTGGCGCTGGGACTGGACCGTGACTCTGGTGTGGTTTCTGAACTGTTTGACGAGCGTAACGACGCGGTGAAAGCGCTGCTGTCGATGGCGATTCGTGCAGCCAAGAAACAGGGCAAATACGTGGGTATTTGCGGTCAGGGTCCATCCGATCACGAAGACTTCGCGGCCTGGCTGATGGAAGAGGGGATCGACAGTTTGTCGCTGAACCCGGACACCGTCGTGCAGACCTGGCTGAGCCTGGCTGAACTGAAGAAGTAACATCATGCCGGATGGTGGCGTAAATGCCTTATCCGGCCTACGGTTAGTATGCAACGTAGGCCGGATTAGAGGTTTAGCATTGCCATCCGGTACTTTACCCTTCAACGCTTTCCACACTCTCCACGCTTAAACGCTGAATGATATCCTGACGCAGCAGGTATTTTTGTACCTTGCCTGACGCCGTGCGCGGTAACGTTTCGACAATGACGATGTGTTCCGGATATTTATACTTTGCCACCCGTTTGCGACTAAAAAAGGCCACCACTGATTCCAGCGACAGCGAATGATGCGGCGGTTTCAGCACCACATAAGCGCACGATCGTTCACCTAACCGATCGTCTGGCATCGCGACAACGCAGGCATCATGAATGCGCGGATGCTGCAATAAAATATCCTCCACTTCGCGGCTGCTGATGTTTTCCCCACCGCGCACAATAATATCTTTTTTACGCCCGGTAATTTTGATGTATCCCGCTTCGTCCATGCGACATAAGTCGCCACTGTAATACCAGCCATCTTTATCCAGCGCGCGGGCGGTCAGTTCAGGCTCATCGAGGTAGCCCATAAAAACATTGGGGCCACGCGAGGCCTCTTCACCTTCGACCCCTGCAGGCAACGTATTGCGCGCTTCATCGACGACTTTAATTTCAACGCCTGCGGCGGCATATCCATCGGTGTTCATCATGCGTGAAAGTGAATCGTCGAGATTGACCAGCGCATGCGGCGAGCTCTCCGTCGAACCATAGATGCTTAACAATTTAATGCCGCGCTGTTGGCAGTCACGGGCAATCTTTTGCGGAATAGTGGTGCCACCGCATAAGAAAAAACGTAGTGATGTGAGATCACAGGGCCGTTTTTCCAGACTACACAACATGTCGTAGACGAAGGGGGTTGCACCGAGCACGCAGGTACAGCGTTGTTGCTCGAGCAGTTCAAGACAGGCGGTTGGGTTGAATATATCCAACAATACGCTGCGTGCGCCGATTAAAAACGGCGCGGTAACGCCATGCAAAAAACCGGTAGCGTGTCCCAGTGGGGCAGGCATCAAAAACACATCCTGCCAGGTGAGATTGAGTCGGGCACAGTAGGCGCGTTCGCTGGCAAGGATATTGTTGTGGGTTAACATTACGCCTTTCGGCATTCCCTCGGTCCCGGAGGTAAACAGCACGGCAGCCAGTTCATCGGCGTGAACGTTAATAACCTGGGTTAATGGCGGAGCCAGAAGCAGTTGGCTGAACGCCAGCGAAGCGGTGGCCGGTGCCAGTTTATCTACGGCGACAATCTTTTGCAGATGCGGCAATTGATTTTGCAAGGGGAGGATCAGATCAACCGGTCGGGTCTGTTTAAACAACGTCGGTGCGAAAAAAATCTTCGCTTTGCATTTGTTCAGTACCCACGCCAGTTCCGCTTCGCGCCAGGCAGGCAGCAGTGGTACGGAAACGGCCCCGGTTTTCAGGCAGGCCAGGTAGATAATGGTGAACTCGCACCAGCCAGGCAACTGAAAGGCAATGCGATCGCCGGGTTGGATCCCGCAGGCTACAAACCAGGTTGCCAGACTGCTGGCAGCATCGTTGAGTGCAGCGTAGGTATATGAAGCGCCATGATTATCAACCACGGCGATTTTATCCGGCATGGCTCTGGCGGTTTGGTGCCAGTAATCGCCAAGCGAAGCATCTCCCCATAAACCCAGTTGTCGCCAGGCCTGGCGACGTTCGGCGTTAAACGTAAGTGTGATACTCATGAAGTTATTCCCAGGATTATTTCGGCATACATCTGACCGGATGGCCGGCGCGGCCAATCCGGCGTACAACATGCAAAATCCATTAGCCGTAGCGGAAATCAACGCCAAATGTTCCGAGCGGGTATTCCCATTGTGTGAGGATCGTGTCACCGCACAGCACCCGGCAGGTGCCGCACTCCAGGCAGCCTGCGGAATCAAAATGAATATTTCCACTCTCATCCTGTTTATACAGTCCGGCGGGGCAGGCTTTCAGCAACTTGCGAAATTCATTAAGGTCGGGATGTTCAGCCAGAATGATGTGCGGGTGGCCTTCATCAACATTAAATTTATTGACGCCCAGTTTGACGTCGACGTTAACGTTAGTGTCCTGATTCATAGTGCGGTGGCCCCCTTGATGCCGTCTTTCAGTAAGTTCATCAGCCCAATTTGCCTGGCATGGGACATGATCATCTTGCGAACGGGCTGATTTGGGCTTCCGTCGACGGTAAACATATCGTTCATGATATCGGCCACCATGCGGGGATACTGGGTGGACAGGCGCGGGTTTTCCATCAGCGCCGGGATCTTGCGAAAATGCTGTAAATCACGCATCACACAGCCCTGTTCGAGGGCGCGTTTGTAATCCATCAGGCTACTGGCCGAGTAATCCTGGCGCTCTTTTGCTGCAATGGCTGTTTGGGCGGCGGCTTCTGCGGAGGCTATCGCCAAATCCATGCCGCGCACGGTATAACCCAGATTCAGACAGAAACCAGCGGCATCGCCGACGATCATTACCCCGTCATCAACCAGTTTCGGAACCATTGCCAGACCGCCTTCCGGTACCATATGTGCGGAATACTCCAGCAGTTCACCGCCGGCAATCAGCGGACGAATAGTCGGGTGTCGCTTAAAGTCTTCCAGCATTTGCGGAATGCTTTTCGTGGCATGGGCAATATCCCCCAGACCACACACCAGGCCCAGAGAGATGGAATCCTGGTTGGTATACAGAAATCCGCCTCCCATCAGTCCATCAGACGGTGAGCCTGCGAACAGCCAGGCTGCACCTTCGTTGCCTGACAGATTGAACCGATCCGCAATCACCGCCGACGGTAAGCCGATCAGCTCTTTTACGCCAACGGCATAGTGCTGTGCAGAAGAGGGGGGAACCATTCCCAGCGACCGTCCCAGCATAGAATTAACGCCATCGGCTAGGATGACAATATTGGCTTCAAGGATATCGTCCCCGGCTTGCACTCCGGTGACCTTATTGCCTTCGCGAATTAGCGCGTCGACGCGCACGCCGGGGATGAACTGCACGCCAGCCTGTTCCGCTTTTTCCATTAGCCATGGGTCAAGCCGGTTGCGCAAAACGGTATAAGAGTCCTGCGCTGGCGCGTTGTCTTTTTCACGAT
The DNA here is from genome assembly GCF_050434985.1 of Citrobacter sp. 506. Classification (NCBI taxonomy): domain Bacteria; kingdom Pseudomonadati; phylum Pseudomonadota; class Gammaproteobacteria; order Enterobacterales; family Enterobacteriaceae; genus Citrobacter; species Citrobacter sp. 506. The sequence continues at coordinate 776,552 of NZ_JBNDJN010000001.1, read as the reverse complement.
GGAAGTCGAGGGTAACGGCGCTCTCTTCGGTCAGGAAGGAGATTTTTTCGCGGGTGACTTTACGTTCGAGAGGCGCTTCCTGCGCGAATCCGGGCATGATGCGCTCAAGGCTGTGCGCGTAGAGTCTCCCGCCGGTCATATTTTTACTGCCCGCACTGTTGCCGCGCTCAATGACCAGTACGTCCAGTCCGGCCCGGGCCATAACGTAGCCTGCCATTGTACCCGCTACACCAGCACCGACCACAATGGCATCAAATTTTTCATCTGACATGCTTTATGCTCCTTTCCCGCCGCGAGGGCAGCGGGAGATGTGCGTTAACGGGATTAGCGGCTGAGATGGTCGATAAGGGCCGGAACCACTTTGTAGATGTCGCCCACCAGACCGTAATCGGCGTAATTGAAAATAGGGGCTTTTTTATCTTTGTTGATGGCGATAATGACTTTCGCGCCGTTACCGCCGACCATATGCTGAATTTGTCCTGAGATGCCCAGCGTGAGATACAGGTCTGATTTCAATAACACGCCAGAAACGCCAATGTAGCGTTCGCGTTCCATCCAGTTTTCGCCTTCGGCAATCGGTCGTGAACAACCCACTTCAGCACCCAGCACGGATGCCAGCTGGCGCACCATTTCCAGATCGTTTTGCGCCACCAGACCGCGACCCACACCCACCACGCGCCTGGCTTTGCTGAGATCCACGCTGCTCACGGATTTGGCACGACGCTCCAGGCACATCACTTCATGGTGCGGCGCGATGTACGTTGCTGAGACAACCGGGCAGTTGTGTGAGGCGTTTTCCGCGACCGGTTCAAGCTGGCCTGGGGCAAGCGTGATAATCGCCAGCGTACTTTTGATTTTTTCTTTGCCAAATGCCAGACCACCATACATCCGGTGTTCGGCGAACAAAATGCCTGCATCCAGCGTTACCGATGTGGCGTCGTTCACCATCGCTGCGTTGAGCTGAATGCTTAAGCGTGCGCCAAGGGATTTGGCTCGTTTAGTCGCGGACATCAGCAACAGCCCGGCGTGTTCCTGCATCAGGGCTGCGATGGTCTCAGCGTAATTTTCAACACGCTGTAAACCGGAGGTTGCGTCGAGCACGACTATCTTATCGGCGCCCAGGGCTTGCAACTGATTGGCCTGGTCGCTGCCTTGTACGATAAGGTGTACCTGCTCACCCCACAGGCGAGCGCCGGCCATTAATTCTGCATAGCGTTCTACGTTATCGCTGAACACCCAGACGTTGGCTAATTTACTCATGATGATTTCTCTCCGTTGGGCTTAGTTCAGGGCTTTTTTCAGATGTTCAGCCAGTTCGGCAATGGCTTCTGCTGAGTCATTTTCCAGAATGATGTGCTGACGTTCTGTTTGCGGCGGCACGGTAAGACTCACCAGCTCCGCTAACGGTGAAGCAGGTATCCAACCAATATCGCTGGCTTGCCACGGGGTGACCGGTTTTTTACCCGCGCCCAGAATCGCCTTCATCGAGGGAATACGCGGTGTGTTGATATCCGACGTCACGCACAGTACGGCGGGGAGCGGCAGATCAATTACTTCGACTTCATCTTCAAGCGTGCGCTCAACCACAAGGCGATCGCCGTTACGTTGGATGCTGCTGACGGCATTAATCACCGGGAGCTGTAATAGTTCGCCAACCAGTAAGCCGACCTGCTGCGCGTAGATATCCCCCGATCCTTCACCGAACAGCATCAGGTCGAAATCCATATTGTTGGCCGCACAGGCCAGCGCCTGAGCGGTATCCCGGGGTAATGAATGCTCCAGTTGTGCATCCTGCACCATATACAAACTGTCCGGCCCGCGGGACAGCACGTCTTTACGCACTTTGGAGTTTTGTAGTAGCGACCCGCCCACCGTTAAGGCGATGATTTCATCACCCTCCGCGCTAAGCTGCGCTGCGGCCTCTATCGCATTTAAGTCAAACTGGCTAATTTTGGCATCGGCCCGGTCAAAGTTAAGCGAGCGCTGTGGGGTAACAACAATGTCCTGTTCTTCAGGCACCAACTTAAAGCAGGTTATTATTTTCATGGCATCTCCAGTGATTCTCGTGTGGATGATGACGTGGTGCGTCATTATCGACAGTAGGGAAAATTGACTGAAAATAGTGTGCGACAGAGGGAGGGCTGTTTTCGACGGGGAAATCTGTTTTCATTGCCAACAATCTTGCAAAAAAAACGTCCCGGGAATGCCTGGTTTATCAGCAATAATCAGACGGTGCGTCCCAGAGGAAAAAACGGGAACACAAAGGCAGTGAAAATAATTGCGAAATGCATCATGTTTTTAATCGCCTCTGCGCTGAATTTGTTTCTTATATGTAAATTATTAATGCAGACTTAATAACATTTATTCTTTTTGATTATTATAAAACGCAAATAATCAATTGCAGCAATGTACCAAAGCAAAAGGTGTCATCTTGCAGACGGCGCAAATAATTTTGTTTCGCCGGGAAGGAATAACGTTGTATAACGTCATTATCGTTTTTATTTTCTGATATTAATAATCCCAAAATTGCTGTCTTTAGGTGGAGGTTGTCATGTATCAACGCTGCTTTGATAATGCCGTGGAGACCCTTTTTGAACAGGGGAAAACCCCAAGATTCTCGCGATTCGTCATCAGTGATGACCCTAACTGGGAGTCGGGTCATCACGTTCACGATAATGAAACAGAGCTTATTTATGTCAAAAAAGGGGTCGCAAGATTAATTATCGATTCGTCGCTGTATGTCGCGCATGCCGGGGATATCGTGGTGATAGAGCAAGGGCGACTCCATGCGGTTGCTTCGGATAGTAGCGCACCTGCAACGACTTACACCTGCGCGCTCTACGGGTTTTGTTTCAACGGCTGGCAGGATAATCAGCTATTGCAGATGCACTCGTGTCCGGTGATTAGCGTTACTCAGGGGAAGGAGGTTATTAAGAGTATCTTTAATGAGTTGGGGGTTATGCTCCCCCAGAGCAAAAATAACCTGACATCTTCAGCCTACGACGCTTTTGCTTATGCTCTAACCGTTTTATTTTACGAAAACTTTAAAAATGCCTATCGTTCTGAGCAAGGTTATATTAAAAAAGATGTCTTAATTAAAGATGTGCTGGTTTATTTAAATAATAACTTCCGAGAAAAAATTACTCTCGATCAGTTATCCAAAAAATTCCGGGCCAGCGTGAGTTATATCTGCCATGAATTTACTAAGGAGTATCGAATTTCGCCGATCAATTATGTGATTCAGCGACGAATGACCGAGGCGAAATTTGCCCTGACGAATACGGAAGCTTCGTTAGCGGAAATATCCTGGCGGGTAGGGTATGAAAATGTCGATCACTTTGCCAAACTCTTTCAGCGGCATGTGGGTTGTACCCCCAGTGATTATCGCAAGCAGTTTAAAAATAATCTGATTGAGCAGGAATGCTTGATCCCAGAGGTCTGATTATCCTGGATCGTGCCGGAAAACGCTTGTGCGCTATCCGGCACGGATTATCGCTTACTTATTCTGATAATCTTTCAGGATTTGGCGTCCGGCGACGTAAATCATAATTTCGTCGGTGCCGCCGCCAATGCGCTCGCAGCGAACATCGCGCCAGAATCGGGAAACGCGCGCTTCATCGGTGTAACCCAGCCCGCCCATGATCTGAATGGCGTCATCAATCACTTCCATTGCCGTGCGGGCGCAGTACAGTTTTGCCAACGCCGCGCTGGTCCGCAGCGACTGTTCCTGATCGGCCTGCCAGGCGACTTTCAACACCATATTGCGCATGTTTTCAATTTTAATCGCCATCAGCGCCAGTTTTTCCTGGATCATCTGGTTATGGCCAATCGGTTTACCAAATGCGATGCGCTGATTAGCGTAACGGGCGGCATCTTCGAAGGCGCACTCGGCGAAACCGGTACTACGCGCGGCGTTGATCAACCGTTCCATCTCAAAGTTGTACATGACGTTGAGGAAGCCCATGCCTTCTTCGCCGACCATATCGCTTTCGTCTACTTCAACATCATCAAGATAAACTTCGCAGGTGCTGAGCATGTGCCAGCCGATTTTATGCAGCGGATTAACCTTAATGCCGGGTTTCTTCGAATCCACCCACCACAGCGTAAAGGCTTTCTTCGGATCTTTCGGCTCCGGGTCGCGAGCCAGTACCAGCATATAAGGATACTCTTTAGCGCCGGTGATAAAGGTTTTTTGTCCGTTGAGATATACCTTGCCGTTTTTGCGGGTGTAGCTGGTGGTGGCGCTGTTATTGTCTGAACCTGCTCCCGGTTCGGTTAATGCCAGCGCATAAGCCGGATCGCCCGTTTCCATGGTGCTTTCTGCCGTTTTACGTAACTGTTCGGCGGAGCCAAAACGACGCATACTGTGAATGCACTGACCGTTCGTGATTAAAAAAGCGGGTGCGCCGCATTTGGAAACTTCCATCAGTGCCAGCATCTGCGTGACGTAATCTGCCGGGATACCGCCGAATTCTTCCGGAACGCCCAGCATTGAAATACCGTTGTCCGAAAGGGCGCGCATAAACTCTTTCGGATAGGTAGCCGTCTGATCGCAGGTACGGAAATATTCCTCCGGGAAATTGCTGGTAATCAGTTCGCGAATGCTGGCAAGCAGCAGCTCTTGTTCTTCAGTTAATGAAAAATCCATCAGGGTACTCCTTTTAATTGGCGGCATCGGGCAATATAAAACCCATCGAAGCATCGATAAATAATCTTTCGTCCATCAGTTTCAGTTCCGGAGAAATAACCGGAGGGAAATCCATTTTGTCCAGAATGTCTTCCTGCAAAGAGACTCCTGGCGCAATTTCGACTAAATGAAGGCCATCTTCTTTTAACGTAAATACAGCACGCTCGGTGATGTAACGGACATCCAGTCCGCGCTCGAGTGCAATTTTTCCGCTGAAAGTGACTTCTGGTAATTCGTTGACGAATTTTTTCACCCGGCCTTCCTGAACGATATTTAATTTGCCATTGGCAACTTCCGTTTTCAGGCTTCCGGCAGTTAAGGTGCCGCAAAATATTATTTTCTTCGAGGTGGCGCTAATATCGATAAAACCGCCGGTCCCCATAATTTTGCCATTGAATTTATGTACGCCGACATTGCCGTGGCGATCCACTTCGGCGAAGCTTAAATAGCATACATCCAGCCCACCGCCGTGGTAGAAGTCAAACTGGGAGGTCATATCCAGAATCGCGCGGGTGTTGACGTTGGCGCCAAAAGCGATGCCCTGGGAGGTAATTCCGCCAATCGGACCGGTCTCGACCGTCAGAATAAAGTCGTCAGCGCAGCCTTCTTCGCGTGCAACGAGACCAATACCATCGGCGATACCCACGCCAACGTTGCCGACCGCGCCTTTACGCATTTCGAACAGGGCGCGTCGGGCCACCAGTTTACGCTGATTGAGCGGCAGGGCAGTCTGCTGGCTGTCATCAAGGACAAAATCGCCCGAGATAAAGCGGTTAACCGGCGCACCGCCGTACAATTGAGTTTGATCGGGATCGATGACCACAATATCGACCAGATAGCCCGGAATACGCACGGCTTTTGGGTGCAGTGTGGCTTTCTTCACCATTTTTTGCACCTGCATCATGACGATGCCGCCGTTGTTGTGAACGGCCTGAGCGATCACCAGCGCGTCGAGATACATAACTTCATCTTCAAACGTGGCGTAACCTTCGCTGTCGCAGGTGGTGGCGCGAATAAAGGCGATGTTTGGCGCAATGGCTTTGTAGTAGAGGTACTCTTTGTTATCAATTTCCACCAGCTTGATCAGATCTTCGGTGGTCACTTCATTCAGCTTTCCGCCCTGTTGGCGGGGATCGACAAATGTTCCGATACCGATCTCACTCAGAATACCCGGCTGGTGGGCTGCCGAGGCACGCAGGGTCTGGGTTAATACGCCCTGAGGATAGTTATAGGCGGCAATTTTATTCTGCTCAGCGAGGTCGGAAATTCGTGGTGATTGTCCCCAGTGGCCGCATAATGCCCATTTGACTAAACCTTCTTGTGCTAACGGGCTAATTCCACGGTCAGCACGGTCACCTAATCCCGTTGGGCTAATCAATGATAAGTTTCGGGGAGAGTGTGCGTTTTTATATTTTTCAGCCAGCGCATTAATTAATGTTGTTGCTTCGAGAATACCGCCACCTGCGCCTAATACACAGAGCGTTGCCTCATCAGGAATATAATTAATGGCATCCGCTGCGGATAATACGGGGACCCGACCATCAATGCGTTTTGGTCTTGATAATTTCATATGAACTCCAGATTATATGCGTGCGACTACCTGTCGCTATATTCGACAATAATAATGTGAGTTATTTAATAATGTCCGGCCATCTGCCCGATATTCGTGATTAAGCGAATATCTGGGGCAGGGCATTACTGATATTAATATGGATAAACGGTACTATTACGCCTGATGCAATATGGTCAAAACGGTACGTAGGTCGGTGACCGAAATTTGCCCAGGGGCAGAGGCTTTTTTCACCGCACCAAAGGTTGCCGCTGAACCGAAAACCTCACCGGACAGACGTGAAATCACCCCTGTTTTAGCCATCGACATAGTAATGATCGGGCGATCGGCATAGCGTTCCTGCATTTCCAGAGTTGCGCCAAGCAGGGTCAATACATCCGTTTTGTTTTGCGGCATCAGGGCGATTTTCGGGATATCAGCGCCAAGCTCCTGCATTTTACGCAGGCGCAGGACAATCTCTTGTGCCGCTGGCGTCTTATGGAAATCATGATTCGACATAATGACGGCGACATTTTTTTCATGTGCATATTCGACGGTGGCTTTAATCAGTTCGTCACCGGTGAAAAGCTCCAGGTCAATCATATCGACCAGACCGCTATCTACCGCCGCACGGTTTAGCGCAATATAGTTTTCGACAGCCAGCGCCTGTTCACCACCTTCTTTGGCACTACGGAAGGTGAACAGCAGCGGTTTGTCAGCTATCACCTCGCGGATGACGCGTGCAGCTTCCAGTACGGCATCAACGGAGGACACCTCGGTGAAATGGTCAACGCGCCATTCCAGAATGTCGAAATCCGCCTCGCGATAGGCCAGCGCTTCGCTTTTTACCGTTGCGATGTCTTTACCCATCAGTGAGACAATGATCTTCGGCGCACCCTCGCCAATGACGAGGTTTTTTACGGTTACGGTTTTCATCGATTACCCTTTAAATATTTTACAAATGCTTGCCCATCAGGCTGCAAAACCCATAACCTGTTTCACATACTCAAGAGGGAAATCTTTCCCGGTCCAGAGTTTAAACTGTTCAGCCCCTTGCCATAACAACATGCCGTAACCATCAATCGTTTTGCAACCGGCAAGTTGTGCCTGTTGCAATAATTTGGTCATATGCGGGTTGTAGACGCATTCAGTCACCAGCAGATCCGGGCGTAGCAGGGAAACGTCGGTCACCAGAGATTCGTTCTCCAGCGGCTTCATTCCCACTTTCGTACCGTTGGTCAGAATATCCGCGCTTGCCAGTGCGTCCGCAAAAGCCTGTCGATCGTCGAGATCGATAACGGTGACCACGCAATCGGTATTTTCATTAACACGTTTGGCGAATTCCTGTGCTTTGGCAAAGAACTCATCTTGACGGTTAAAGAGTTTGATTTCTTTGATGCCTTCAATCGCCGCCTGGGCGCCAATGGCCGTTGACGCGCCGCCTGCGCCCAACAGTACCATGGTTTTACCCCTGATATCGAAACCGCTTTCCTTGATGGCGCGAATATGCCCCGTGCCATCAGTATTGTAGCCGCGCAGGTAACCATCATCATTGACGATAGTATTAATCGCGCCGACCAGTTTGGCTGCAGGCGTTAATTCATCAACATATTCACATGCCAGTTGCTTGTTGGGCATTGAGACTCCGGTACCGCGCATTTTTAAGGCCTTCAGCCCGGCAATCGCATTAGCAAACGTGGAGTTATCGACTTCAAATGCCATGTAGGTAAAAGGTAATCCCGCTTTTTCTAATGCCTTATTTTGCATTTCAGGCGACAAGCTGTGTCTGATCGGGTAGGCCATCAGACCAATCAGTTCATATTTTGCAGTTACGTCCATTTGATACTCCTTCTAAGCAATTTATTGAAAATAACGTTCGCCCAACCGCACATCATTTTTGGGAATATCAAATACGCGGTAGTAACGAATAAAGACGATGATGGCGGTGATGAAGGCCAGCAAAGCAAATGCGAGGTCCAGCAAAATGATGTACTGCAGACCAATGTTTGAAAGGTATCCGGTGATTAATGGGATAATAAAGTTGGCTACGCCCCCCATCATCATATAAATACTGGTGACCTTGGCTTTGCTCCTGGGGAAAAACTCTGACATCACCGAAACGCCGAGCTGTAAAATACCGCCTGCGGCAGAAAACCCGATAAGAAATGAACCGGCGTTACACACCAATGGGGATGGATATAAATAGATAACCGCTGCGGTGAGGGTTGCCAGCCCGGCGTTAAACACATTCGCCCAAATGGGTCGAACCATTTTCTTGAGCAGTGCAGCAAAAATAAACACGCAGACCAGCGATCCCATACTGTAGTAAGAGATGGTTTTCAGCGCGTCGGCTTCTGCCATGCCGGCAAATGCCATCGCGTATTTCGGCATCCAGACTACGATGACGTAAAAGGTCGAGAATGCGGCCACCCCAAACATAACGGAGGCTACGCCTTCCAGCCAGACCAGCGGTTTACTGTTCATCTGCGGTAGCTCTTTTGCAATGCCCGCATCCACCATCTGGCTGGGGAAGCGGCTTTTGAGCAGCATCAACGTTATGACGACGAACAGTGCCCCCGGGATAATGACCGCATAGCCGTACCAGATATGGTTGAGCAGCATGGTGCTGACGACGATGGGGTAGATCATCTGCCCGAATGAGACCATCGCTTTAACCAGGATAACCGCTGACCCAGATGCCTTAGGGAAGCATTCCATCAATGCCGGATAGCCACCTGTATCCAGGGCCGAGTTAGCGACGCCGACACAAACAGCGAGAATAAAGGCAATCATCAGATTCGGGCTGGCGGGAATGCCGAAGAAAAACAGCATGTACAGAATTGCCCCTAACAGAATGATAGCCCGTCTACCAAATTTATCTGAGAGCACGCCAAAGAATAAAATACTCACCAGGCGACCAAGACCAATGCCGGAAATTAAATAGGCTATCCCAGCATTGTCAGTGGAGAATTTTTCTGCGAGAGAGCTCATATTTTGCGCCAGTGTAATGACGCTAATGCCGTGTAAAAAATAACTTAAATAAATACAGATTATCGCCAAAAGGAATGGCGTATTAAAGGTCTTATTTTGAGACATGTTCACAACTCCTTGCGGATTTTAAAATTGTTCTGTGCTCGTCGATTTTGTTTAAATTGCGGCGACCTTGTGATTAATATACCGAGGCGCTGATATTGTGCCTACATAGCATGGCGTTTAAGTTACCAGGTATGTTGCATGCTCAACTGTGAAACTTAATTCTTTCAACCAAGATTTTGCTGAGGTTTTAAAACCGCGACCAATTATTTTGCAACGGGGGAGAACAATATTGCATCCGCGTTATTTTACGACCGTCGCCATGTTTAGTTGCTGCTTTGTCGCGATACGGCTGCGATAGCCAATAAACAATGCTAACAGGAAGCCTACCGCGGCTATGCCGGTATCAAACCACATGATGTGAGCAATGCTGGTCTGCGAGAGTCTTGCCGTTATCAGTGGGATGGTGAAGGTCGCAATGCTGCCCGCGCTGTAGTAAATCCCGGTGGCTTTGCCCTTCGCATCGGGAAAGCGTGCGGCCATCAGCGTTAAACCGATTTGTACAACGCCTCCGGCTGAAGAGAAACCGATGACAAACGCGAAGACGATCACCATGTAGATCGACGGATGCAGGCAGACCATCAGCAATGCGATAAATGAGATAAAGGTGTACAGCATTAACAGAGAGGTTGCGCGCCCTGTCTTTCGTGCCAGTGGCGCGGTGATCAACACACACAGTAGAGAACCGCAGGTGTAAATGCTTAACAGCTTGATCGATAAGGTGTAGGACATCCCGGCGACAAACTGTCCGTACTGTGCCAACCACTGGCTTATCAGATAAAATGTCGCCATGGCGATGTAGCCGTACAGAGTGTAACTGGCGAGATCGAGAAGAGAACAACGATGTTCAGATTGTATGCTTTTCTGTTCAACGGGTAATGCCTTGAGGTGGGCTTGATGCCCAGGATGGGCCGGGAATCGACAGCGAAACAAAAATACGCCATTGATTAGCATTACCGCGGCCGCCACAAGGAAGGACCAGCCAAACCAAAGTTCTGCCCACACCAGCAGACTGATAATCATCGGCAGCAGAAACTGACCGATGGAAACAAACGCTTTAATTAAGATATTAGCCGTGCCGGGAGAGCGGGGAAACGCCTCCATCAGGCTGGGGTAGGTTCCGGCGTCAAGAAAACTGTTTGCCATTCCGGCTAAAAATCCAAAAGCATAGGCAATATAAATGCTGTGAGTATTGATGATGCCTACAAAGAACAGCAGGTAGCAGACCATACCGAAAATAATAAACGGTCTACGGCCATAGCGATCGGAAAGCATGCCCGCCACCAATAACACGCTTAAACGGCCAATGCCGAGTGAGGAAATAACAATTGAGACGCCTGCGGCATCGGTGTGCCACTGTTGTTCCAGTGAAGACATATTGAGGCTCATCAGAATGACCCCCATGCCGTGTACCAGGTAATTAAAGTACAGCCCTATCGCAGTGGAGAAATAGGTGTTTTTCATAATATATTACTCAGCGAAGAGGCTAAATGAGTGTGGCGCTGCGGTCTCTTAACACAAACGCTCAAGGTCGTGGGCATACAGTTCAACAGCGGCCGATTGATAGATTTTCCAGTCGAGAAAATCATCGTGCTGATAAACCGCCTGAAAAGAGTTCAGATCGGGAAAGAAACGCATGGTGTTATTACCGATACGGTTATTTATTTTTTCGATAATGGCGTTAATTCTTAACTTTCGTCTGGCTTTCATTTCTGCACAAATGCGCGTGATGTCTTCCGGGATTTCCCTTTCGCCATTCTCCCATTGTTGCCAGGCGGCAACATTGTGATCCCGCGAGATATACATAGCGCTTTCTTCTACCGTCATAGCAAAAATATGGCGGATAGCCTGGAGTTCTAATGCGTTCATTATTTGATCACCTCATAAAAGACGGTGGAATAGTAATAACATTGCTGTGGATATTTCGGCTTGAAGAGAGTCACAGTATCTTGTGCAATATTATTTGGTTATCAACGGGGAAGAGGGGAGCTGTGGTGCGGTAAGGTTGGTGGCGAGCCGCGCGAAGGACAAAAAAAAGCCCATCGTGGGAGATGGGCAAAGACTACACACAGCAATTCGTTGTTTCACTCAGGGGATTTCCATGCTTATAAATCAATGTGTTGATCTAAAGCCATGGGCTAATAGTAGGCATACTGATTTTTTACGTCGATCAGATTCATCTCAATAGTTTAAAAACTGTAAATAATTTGCGAAGCAAATGAGTATTTAAAGAAGGATAACGTTGGGTCTTATTCAGTAAGCGGGCGGAATTGATTAGCAATGTTAAACAATCAGGCGGCGGTGCCGCCTGACGTGGGATTACTTATTGCGTTCGATTTCAGCAATTTCTTCGAGGATTTCGTCCGGATCGCTACCTGGCGCAGGGGCTTCGTTTACCCAGGCGGAGAACAGACGCCAGGACACGGCCAGTACCACCGGGCCGATAAACAGACCAATCATGCCGAAGGCAATCAGTCCGCCGATGACCCCTGAGAGAATCAGGATCAGCGGCAAATCGGCCCCCATGCGAATCAGCATCGGGCGAATAACGTTATCCAGCGTTCCGACCACGCCGCTCCACACCAGCAGCACCGTGCCCCAGGTTGAATCGCCCGTCCAGTACAGCCAGATAATGGCCGGGACCAGCACCGGCAATGGCCCCAGTTGCACCAGACAAGACAGGATCATCAATACCGCCAGCAGCGTGGCGTACGGCACGCCGGTTACCGCCAGACCAATGCCACCAAGCACTGCCTGCACCAGCGCGGTGACCACAACGCCTAATGCGACGGCGCGAATGGCTTGTGCTGCCAGCAGAATGGCGGCATCGCCACGTTTGGATGCCAGGCGACAAGCGAAGTGGCGAATACCTAACGCCACCTGTTCACCGCGCCAGTACAGCAGGGCGCTGAACAGCAGCATCAGACCACAGTGCATCATAAAGCGGCCAAGATGTGCAGCCTGGCCAACAAACCAGGTCGTCGTTGTGCCGATATAAGGACGAACCTTGGCCATGATGGCCGCGCCGCCCATATCCAGCAGACTGTGCCACGCGGCATACAATTTTGCGCCGACCAACGGAATACTGTTCAGCCACGCCAGATCCGGCAGGGTCATATCGCCTGCGGTTACGGCATGGATCAATGGCCCGCTGCCATCAACAATGCTATTGACCAGTAGCGCGATAGGAATGATGAACAACAGCACCAGCAGCAGGGTCATCACCAGCACGGCCAGCGAGCGGCGGCCCCAGAGCAATTTTTGTAAGCGTAGCAGGATCGGCCAGGTCGCAATGACCACCGTCCCCGCCCATGCAAAACCGAGGATAAAGGGCTGAACAATCCAAAGACAGGCCACAATCATGACGGCTAAAAACAGCGCCGATAGCAGCACTTGTGCAATATCCTTGGGCTGGCGGAAATTTACCATAAATACTTTTCACCTTTGTCTTTGCGCCAGAACGTTGACGCGACGTGAACACTTAAATGACACCCTGTAATGATGAGCAATTTCAGCGGTTTTTAACAGGCGGATTCTGCCTGTAAATCTGCTGAGCGTATTAGAAAAAAATGTGATACAACAAACAAAGCAACACGCAAACGATTAAATTCACAACACAGACCGCAGGAAAGGGTCACTATAATGATTCCACAAATTTCTCAGGCGCCAGGTGTCGTTCAACTGGTGCTCAATTTTTTGCAGGCACTGGAGCAGCAAGGATTTACGGGCGATACGGCAACGAGCTATGCCGATCGTCTGACAATGTCGACGGATAACAGTATTTATCAGCTGCTTCCTGATGCTGTCGTATTCCCTCGTTCAACCGCAGATGTGGCGCTCATCGCTCGTCTGGCGGCGGAACCTCTTTTCTCTTCGTTGATTTTTACCCCACGCGGTGGCGGCACCGGGACCAACGGTCAGGCGCTGAATCAGGGCATTATTGTTGATATGTCCCGCTATATGAGCCGCATCATTGAAATCAATGCGCAGGAAGGTTGGGTGCGGGTCGAAGCCGGGGTGATAAAAGACCAGCTCAACCAGTTTCTGAAGCCTTACGGCTATTTCTTTGCCCCCGAGTTATCCACCAGTAACCGGGCAACGCTGGGTGGGATGATCAATACCGACGCATCCGGACAAGGCTCGTTGGTTTACGGTAAAACCTCCGATCACGTGCTGGGTATCCGCGCGGTGCTAATGGGCGGCGATATTCTTGATACCCAGCCAATGCCGGTCGAACTTGCCCAAACGCTGGGTAATAGCAACACCACTATTGGCCGCATTTACAAGACGGTTTATGAGCGTTGCCGCGACAACCGACAGCTGATCATTGATAAATTCCCGAAACTTAATCGCTTCCTGACCGGTTACGATCTGCGGCACGTCTTTAACGATGAGATGACCGAATTTGATTTAACCCGCATTCTTACCGGCTCTGAAGGCACGCTGGCGTTTATCACCGAAGCCCGTCTCGATATCACGCCGCTACCCAAAGTCAGACAACTGGTTAACGTTAAGTACGACTCTTTCGACTCGGCATTGCGTAATGCCCCGGTGATGGTGGAAGCGCGCGCGCTGTCGGTAGAAACCGTCGACTCCAAAGTGCTTAACCTGGCACGGGAAGATATTGTCTGGCACTCGGTAAGTGAATTGATTACCGATGTGGCGGATAAAGAGATGCTGGGTCTGAATATTGTGGAGTTTGCCGGTGACGATGAAGCATTGATTGATTCGCAAGTCAGCGCACTGTGCGAACGGCTGGATGGCTTAATTGCGCGTCAGGAAGCGGGTGTTATAGGCTGGCAGCTATGTACCGAGCTGGCAGGCGTCGAGCGCATTTACGCGATGCGTAAAAAAGCTGTCGGTCTGCTGGGGAATGCGAAAGGGGCCGCGAAGCCGATTCCGTTTGCTGAAGATACCTGCGTTCCGCCGGAACATCTGGCTGACTATATTGCCGAGTTCCGTGCGCTGCTCGATAGCCACGGCCTGAGTTACGGCATGTTTGGTCACGTAGATGCAGGCGTGCTGCACGTCAGACCGGCGCTGGATATGTGCGACCCGCAGCAGGAAGTGCTGATGAAACGCATTTCTGACGATGTTGTCGCGCTGACGGCAAAGTATGGCGGTCTGCTGTGGGGCGAGCACGGGAAAGGTTTTCGTGCAGAATATAGCCCGGCGTTCTTCGGTGAGGAATTGTATCGTGAACTGCGTAAAGTGAAATCGGTGTTTGATCCGCAAAACCGGCTCAATCCGGGCAAAATCTGTCCACCGGAAGATGTTGATGCGCCGATGATGAAAGTGGACGCGGTGAAGCGCGGAACGTATGACCGTCAGATCCCGCTGGCCGTCCGCCAGGAGTGGCGTGGGGCGATGGAGTGTAACGGCAACGGGTTATGCTTTAACTTTGATGCGAAAAGCCCGATGTGTCCGTCGATGAAAATCAGCCTCAACCGCATCCATTCACCGAAAGGGCGAGCTACGCTGGTGCGTGAATGGCTGCGTCTGTTGGCAGATCGCGGGATTGACCCGCTACAGCTGGAAAAAGAGCTACCGGAAAAACGTGCCAGTTTACGTACGCTGATTGCCCGTACCCGCAATAGCTGGCATGCGCGCAAAGGCGAATACGATTTCTCGCACGAAGTGAAAGAGGCAATGTCGGGTTGTCTGGCGTGTAAAGCCTGCTCTACACAGTGCCCGATTAAAATCGATGTGCCGGAGTTCCGCTCACGCTTCCTGCAGTTGTATCACACGCGTTATCTGCGGCCGTTGCGCGATCACATGGTGGCGACCGTTGAGAGTTATGCGCCGTTAATGGCGCGGGCGCCCAACGCGTTTAACTTCTTCATCAACCAGCCGCTGGTGCGTAATCTGGCTAAAAAGCACATCGGCATGGTCGACTTACCGCTGCTGTCTGCGCCGTCGCTTCAACGTCAGTTGGTTGGCCATCGTTCCGCCAATATGACGCTGGAACAGCTCGAATTACTCAGCCTTGAGCAAAAAGCCCGTACGGTGCTGGTGGTGCAGGATCCGTTCACCAGCTATTACGATGCACAGGTGGTGGCTGATTTTATACGTCTGGTTGAAAAGCTGGGTTTGCAGCCGGTACTGCTGCCGTTCTCGCCAAACGGCAAGGCCCAGCATATTAAGGGCTTTTTAAACCGTTTTGCTAAAACCGCAAAGAAAACATCTGAGTTTCTCAATCGGGTGGCGAAGCTGAATATTCCGATGGTGGGTGTCGATCCGGCGCTGGTGCTTTGCTATCGCGATGAATACAAACTGGCGCTCGGGGAACAGCGGGGCGATTTCCATGTGTTACTCGCCAACGAATGGTTATCGACAGTTGTGGAGTCACAGCCGCCAGTCGCTGTGGGCGGTGAACCGTGGTACTTCTTTGGACACTGTACCGAAGTGACGGCCCTGCCGGGCGCGCCTGCTCAGTGGGCGGCTATTTTTGCCCGCTTTGGTGCAAAGCTGGAGAACATCAGCGTAGGGTGCTGTGGCATGGCGGGCACCTATGGCCACGAAGTGAAGAATCATCAGAACTCACTGGGGATCTATGAGCTATCATGGCACCAGGCAATGCAACGATTGCCGCGTAACCGTTGTCTGGCTACCGGATACTCCTGTCGCAGTCAGGTTAAACGCGTTGAAGGCACGGGCGTTCGCCATCCATTACAGGCACTGCTGGAGATTATAGGATGATCTGGAAACGTGAAGTCACACTCGAAGCGCTCAACGCCATGGGTGAAGGAAATATGGTTGGGCTGCTCGATATTCGTTTTGTGCACATTGGCGATGACACGCTGGAAGCCACAATGCCGGTAGACCACCGTACTAAACAACCATTTGGTTTGCTGCACGGCGGCGCGTCCGTAGTGCTGGCTGAGAGCATTGGTTCGGTGGCTGGCTACCTGTGTACTCAGGGTGAGCAGAAAGTGGTGGGCCTGGAGGTCAACGCCAACCATATTCGCTCGGCGCGGGAAGGGCGCGTCAGAGGGGTATGTCGCGCGGTGCATACCGGCTCCCGTCATCAGGTATGGCAAATCGAAATCTTCGATGAGCAGGGACGATTGTGCTGCACGTCGCGTCTGACGACAGCAATTTTGTGATGCATATTGCTTTTGGTCATTATCTGCACAGGGAATGGTGTTATACTGTGCAGGTTTTGAACACAAGCGAGGATGATATGTCTACCCAATTAGACCCGGCCCAACTGGCAATAGAGTTTTTACGTCGTGATAAAACCGATCTTTCACCAGCTCAGTACCTGAAAAGACTGAAACAGTTAGAGCTGGAGTTCGCGGATTTATTGACGCTTTCTTCGACTGAACTAAAAGAAGAGATCTATTTTGCCTGGCGCATGGGCGTTCATTGATTCCGGTATGCTTATCGTAATGAAACCCCGACACGCGTTCGGGGTTATTTTTTGCGTTAAATCTCAATCACCACTTCATCTCACCAGTATTAACCTTCGCACTTAGCTCCAGAGAACTTGCGTCTGCAAGACCTGGCCATGCCGCAGTGATGGTTTTAATCACATAATCCGAACCTTTCTTCGCCCCTAACGCCTGCTCAAACGATTGCAGATAGTCCTGTGTGAAGCGAATCGCTTTATCGCCCGCAGGGCGTTCGCCGATGTAATGCCCCGGGACCACCTGGGTGGGTTGTAACTTCTGCATTTCGCCCAATACGCTACGCCACGCGCTACGCTGTTCTGCAGATTGCGTATCCGCCGTCCAGACGTGTATACCAGACGCCACGCCGGTACCGCCAATAATGGCACGGTTCGCCGGGATCCAGACATAGGCTGCATAATCATTAGGGTGGCGCAGCTCCAGCGTTTCACCATCAACCGTGAAATGCGTTTGCGTTGTTGCTTGCGGAACGGTGAGCGATGTTGGTGCGCCATCCTTCATTTGCGGACCCCAGAATTGCAGTTTGGCCTCTTTGGTGGCACGGATATGGTCTACTACGTGCGATGTTGCCAGGACTTTTACCTGTGGGAAGGCTTTGACGATAGGCTGCAGTCCGAAATAGAAATCCGGATCGCCGGAGGTGATCACGATGGCCTTCAGCGTTTTACCGCTGGCGCGAATCATCTGCACCAGCTGTTCACCATCTTTAGTACTGAACTGTGCGTCAAACAATATTGCTTCTTTCGGTCCTGAAACCAGCGTTGAAGAGACCGGGAAAATAGCCTTGTCCTGTGGATTGTAGACGTCCAGCTGTAGCGTCGCGGCAAAGGCTGAAGAGGCGAACAGAGGTAACAGCAGGGCCAGCGTTTTAACTTTCATGCCAGGTATCCTTGTGCAGGGAATTGTCTTTTGATAGTTCCTGTATTTTAAGGAAATTCGGATCTGTTAGAATTCCCTTATTAGGACATGCTGAGTTTCATAAAACGATCGGATGGGATGCAATGGACAGAGTGATGGCGGCAACGGTATTCAACCATATCTGTGATTTGGGCAGTCTGAGCGCCGCCGCGCGTGCGCTGGGGCTTTCCCGTCCGATGGTCAGTCGTTACCTCGACGAGATGGAGAAATGGGCGGGTGCAAGGCTTATCCATCGCTCGTCGCGCCGTCTGACGATCACGCCAGCGGGTGAAGAAGCATTAGTGAAAACGCGTTCTCTGGCGCAGCTTTCGCTGGATATTGGAGCCGCCAGCGCCGCGCAAACTCCCTCTGGCACGCTACGTGTGGCCTGTGCGCATTTTACAGCTATGCATATTTTAGCGCCGGTACTGCCCGCGTTTCTGACGAAGTATCCGCAACTGCGTATCGAGGTGGAGATCAATAATCAACCGGTAAGCCTCGTTGGAGAACGCATTGATGTGGCGATCCGCATAACGGAAAACCCTGAACCTGGAACTATCGCCCGTCGCCTTGGCGACTGTAAATCGGTACTGTGCGCGTCTGTAGAGTACCTGCATCAACATGGCACTCCTGAGACTATCGACGACCTTACGCGGCATAATTGTCTCTACTACAGCGGGTTTGCCGGAAAATCCTGGCACTTTCTGGATGCCCAGGGACGGGCTGCCGCTGTTGCGATTAAAGGCAATTTGAGCGCCGGGATCTCTTCGTTGCTCTGTGAGTCGGCGTTGGCGGGAACGGGCATTGCGCTGGTGCCGGAACTGGAGGCGCGGGAAGGGCTGGCACAGGGAAAGCTGGTTAGACTCTTGCCCGAGCTTCAACCTAAAAGCCTGCCAATTTATGGTTTATATCTTTCGCGGGAGCATCAGCCTGCAGGACTGCGCCTGTTGCTGGACGCGCTCAGTGAAAAACAGCGCCTAATAATTGATTGAATACGCTTATAAAATAGTCAAATCGCAATTTGTGTTAAACAAAACATATCCGGAAGTGAGATTATTCTTATCGCCCCTTCAAGAGCTAAGCCATCGTGAGTGCCGGAGATAAGCGCCGGATGGGGCCGGAACCCTTAAGCCTGCCAGCAAGCAGCCTTAAGGGTTTTTTGTTGTCTTCACGTAGTGCCCGAACGGGATTGTACCTACTTGCCGTGAGTCTGCAGACCGGTGTTGTCAAAAAATAGCCGTGGTGACATTTAAGTTTAAAGAATCATAACCGCTTTATATCGCACAGAGAATACAGAACAGACGCTTTGGTAAATCATTACTGTGTGTGCTGTTCTGGTCACCGTGAAACGTTAACCGGGTTTAAATAATGGTAGAGAATCTTGTTTTCAATTACAAAAATCAGACACCGATTCACTATCGATTCAAACCAGCCTCCAGAGATTGTCGGCATTTGTTGATTGTCATGTCTGGATTTAATATCCCGGATGCTACTATCTACGACTTTGTCATGCTTGACCATTGCCATTCTGCAATTCTATGGATTAAAGATGATTTTGGCGGTCTGCCAGCTTATTACTTGTGTAATAAAATGAATTTCGATATTGAGCAGGGGGTTAGTCTACTCATGCAGGGGGTGATTGATTTTGTAAAACCCACTAACACGACTATTCTTGGCGCTTCCAAAGGCGGGTCGATGTCGATGTATTACGGCATTAAGCACAACATTCGGAACATCATTACAGCAGTCCCCCAGTTTTACATCGGTAGCTATGTTGCAAAAGGATATTGGACGCACGTCGGACAAGAGATGATGGGCACCATCTCGCCAGCGAATATTAATAAGCTGGATAATATGCTGCAGGATGTTATCTACAGAGATAAACATAAAACTGCGAATATCTATCTTTTCACCTCACCAAATGATAAACAGTTTCCTGTTGAGATTGCGCCAAATTTAGCACTGTTGCAGGAATATAATCATTTCAATCTTGTGGAAACCAGTTCATCCTTTGCAACCGAACATAATCAAATAACGCGATATAACTTAAATGTTATTTTATCCATCATCTATCAGCTTGAAAATAATATAACCCCTGCCTACGGGCGAGTGAAAAATGGCAATGGGTGGTTAGCCAGCCGTTAACTTTTGTCCGTTCACCGCTCTGCGAATCTCATCTCTGATAACTCCCTGGTTAGGTATAGCCTGACAGAGGAAGTTACCCCTTCTATCACAGAAATAGTCATTTTCTATACATCTTTTGATTATCGACCTGTCTCGCCGATTGAAATTACTTAATCCATTATTAATCAATGCATTGAACAAAAAAATCCATCCCTGTTAACCCACGCAGCAGGGTCTATGCTTAGTAAAAGGGGTCAAAAAGGGCTATTAACCCGAATGCCCCTGCTGTTGAGGGGTTGAAGTGATAATCATTATCACTAACATGTTATTATAGCTTGAAAGCTAGTGACTCGAGGTAACCCTATGGAATTGCATTCAGGAACATTTAACCCGGACGATTTTGCCTGGCGTGGTCTGACGTTAACGCCAGCGGCTGCGGCGCACATCCGCGAGCTGGTGGCAAAGCAGCCCGACATGTTAGGCGTGCGTTTAGGCGTGAAGCAAACGGGATGCGCGGGATTTGGCTACGTGCTGGACACCGTTCGCCAGGTGGAAAAAGACGATCTGCTGTTTGAAACGGAGGGGGCCAGACTTTATGTACCGTTACAGGCGATGCCATTCATCGACGGCACAGAAGTTGATTTCGTGCGCGAAGGATTAAATCAGCTATTTAAATTTCATAACCCGAAAGCCCAGAACGAATGCGGCTGTGGCGAAAGTTTTGGGGTATAGGCGGTACTATGTCTCGTAATACTGAAGCAACTGACGATGTCAACACCTGGGCTGGCGGGCACCTTAATTACAAAGAGGGCTTCTTCACCCATCTACAAACCGATGAGCTGGCGAAAGGGATCAACGAAGATGTCGTGCGCGCGATTTCGGCAAAACGTAATGAACCCGACTGGATGCTGGAATTTCGCCTGAATGCCTTTAAAGCGTGGCTGACCATGGAAGAGCCGCACTGGCTAAAAGCGCATTACGATAAGCTGAACTACCAGGAGTACAGTTATTACTCCGCGCCGTCCTGCGGTAATTGCGATGAAACCTGCGCGTCTGAGCCGGGCGCGGTGCAGCAAACGGGGGCGAATGCGTTTTTAAGTAAAGAAGTTGAGGACGCATTTGAGCAGCTTGGCGTGCCGGTCCGCGAAGGCAAAGAGGTGGCGGTTGATGCCATTTTTGACTCGGTGTCGGTGGCGACAACTTATCGCGATAAACTGGCGGAACAGGGCATTATTTTCTGTTCGTTTGGTGAGGCGATTCACGATCACCCTGAGCTGGTAAAACAATATCTGGGTACGGTTGTCCCGGGTAATGACAATTTTTTTGCGGCGCTGAATGCGGCGGTGGCCTCCGACGGCACGTTTATTTATGTCCCGAAAGGTGTACGTTGCCCAATGGAACTGTCGACCTATTTCCGTATAAATGCGGAAAAAACCGGTCAGTTTGAACGCACCATTCTGGTTGCGGATGAGGGCAGTTACGTCAGCTATATCGAAGGCTGTTCAGCCCCGGTACGCGATAGCTACCAACTGCATGCCGCGGTGGTGGAAGTCATCATCCACAAAGATGCCGAAGTGAAATACTCGACGGTACAAAACTGGTTCCCTGGTGATGGTAACACCGGCGGCATTTTGAACTTCGTCACCAAGCGCGCTCTGTGCGAAGGCGAAAACAGCAAAATGTCGTGGACGCAGTCGGAAACCGGCTCGGCCATTACCTGGAAATACCCAAGCTGTATTCTGCGCGGCGACAACTCTATCGGCGAATTCTACTCCGTCGCGTTGACCAGTGGTTACCAGCAGGCCGATACCGGCACCAAGATGATCCACATCGGCAAGAACACCAAATCGACCATTATCTCGAAAGGGATCTCTGCGGGACACAGTCAAAACAGCTATCGCGGCTTAGTGAAGATCATGCCGACCGCAACCAACGCCCGCAACTATACCCAATGCGACTCGATGCTGATTGGCGCGGATTGTGGAGCGCACACCTTCCCGTATGTGGAGTGTCGTAACAACAGCGCCCAGCTTGAGCATGAAGCCACGACCTCGCGCATTGGTGAAGACCAGCTGTTTTACTGTTTGCAGCGCGGCATCAGCGAAGAGGATGCCATTTCGATGATCGTTAATGGTTTCTGTAAAGACGTGTTCTCTGAACTGCCGCTGGAATTTGCCGTTGAAGCGCAAAAACTTCTCGCCATAAGTCTTGAACACAGCGTCGGTTAAAATTTAAGGAAAGCACATGTTAAGCATTAAAAATTTACAGGTCAGTGTGGAAGATAAGGCGATCCTGCGTGGGCTGAGCCTGGATATTGGCCCCGGAGAGGTACACGCCATTATGGGGCCGAACGGTTCCGGGAAAAGTACGCTTTCCGCAACGCTCGCCGGGCGCGATGACTACGAAGTCACCGGCGGGACGGTAGAATTCAACGGTAAGGATTTACTGGAACTGTCACCCGAAGACCGGGCCGGTGAAGGGATCTTTATGGCATTTCAGTATCCGGTAGAAATCCCCGGCGTCAGTAATCAGTTTTTCCTGCAAACGGCACTGAATGCGGTGCGCAGCTACCGTGGCGAAGAGTCGCTGGACAGGTTTGACTTCCAGGATCTGATGGAAGAGAAAATCGCGTTATTGAAGATGCCGGAAGATTTGCTAACGCGTTCGGTCAACGTTGGTTTCTCCGGTGGCGAGAAAAAGCGTAATGACATTTTGCAAATGGCGGTGCTGGAACCTCAGCTGTGCATTCTTGATGAGTCGGACTCCGGGCTGGATATCGACGCGCTGAAAGTCGTTGCGGATGGCGTAAACTCGCTGCGCGACGGGCAACGTTCATTCATTATCGTCACCCACTATCAGCGCATCCTGGATTACATCAAACCCGATTATGTGCACGTTCTCTACCAGGGGCGAATTGTGAAATCCGGCGATTTCACGCTGGTCAAACAACTGGAGGAGCAAGGTTATGGCTGGCTTAGCGAACAGCAGTAACGTGCTGCAACAGTGGCATCATCTGTTTGAAACGCAAGGGGAGACGCGCTCGCACCACGCCCAGCAGCACCTGCAGCAGATGCTGCGTCTGGGACTGCCAACGCGTAAGCATGAGGACTGGAAATACACGCCGCTGGAAGGATTAACCAACA
This sequence comes from Citrobacter sp. 506, assembly GCF_050434985.1. Lineage (NCBI taxonomy): Bacteria > Pseudomonadati > Pseudomonadota > Gammaproteobacteria > Enterobacterales > Enterobacteriaceae > Citrobacter > Citrobacter sp. 506. Next base: position 753,647 of record NZ_JBNDJN010000001.1, on the reverse strand, counting down.
GCCAGTTTGTCAGTCATGTCACTGAGATAACGTCCGCCCAGTGTGAAGCGTTAGCGCCGGCTATTGATGCTGTCCGCCTGGTGTTTGTTGACGGGCAATTCTGTCCAACGCTCAGCGACAGCGCGGAAGGTAGCGGGTTTAACATTACCGTTGATGATGTGCGCCAGTCGCTACCGGCGGCTATCCAACCGGAAGTCTTTCTGCACCTGACCGAAAGCCTCTCCCGCAGCGTAACGCACATTCAGGTGAAGCGTAACCAGCGACCGGCAAAACCGTTGCTGCTGCTGCACATTACCCAGGGGCTGGCGGGTGATGAGGTGAACACGGCGCACTATCGCCACCATCTGGATCTGGCAGAAGGCGCAGAAGCCACCGTCATTGAACACTATGTCAGCCTCAGCGAATATCGCCATTTTACCGGTGCACGATTAACGATGAACGTTGCGGCAAACGCACACTTGCGCCACATCAAACTGGCGTTTGAGAATCCGCTCAGCCACCACTTCGCGCATAATGATATTCAGTTGGGCGCTGATGCCACGGCCGCCAGCCACAGCTTTTTACTCGGTGATGCGGTGTTGCGCCATAACACCAGCACCCAGCTTAACGGCGAAAACACCACGCTTCGGCTTAACAGCCTGGCGATGCCGGTGAAAAATGAAGTCTGCGATACCCGCACCTGGCTTGCGCACAACAAGGGATATTGCAACAGTCGACAACTGCATAAAACGATTGTCAGCGATAAGGGGCGCGCGGTATTCAATGGCCTGATCAACGTCGCTCAGCACGCCATTAAAACCGACGGTCAGATGACCAACAATAATTTGCTGCTCGGAAAACTGGCAGAAGTGGATACCAAGCCGCAGCTTGAAATTTATGCCGACGACGTGAAATGCAGCCACGGGGCGACGGTAGGGCGGATCGACGACGAGCAGATGTTCTATCTGCGTTCGCGCGGGATCGGCCAGCAGGATGCCCAACAAATGATTCTCTATGCGTTTGCCGCTGAACTGACGGAAGCCCTGGGCGAGGAAACGCTGAAACAACAGGTCCTGGCACGGATCGCCCAACGCTTGCCGGGAGGCGTAGCATGACATTTCCCATTGAAAAAGTGCGGGCTGATTTTCCGGTCCTGACGCGCGAAGTGAACGGTTTACCGTTGGCGTATCTGGATAGCGCCGCCAGCGCGCAAAAGCCCAACCAGGTGATTGATGCCGAAGCCGAGTTTTACCGTCACGGCTATGCCGCGGTCCACCGCGGGATCCATACGCTGAGCGCGCAGGCCACGGAAAAAATGGAGAATGTGCGCAAGCTCGCCTCGCTGTTTATCAACGCCCGTTCAGCTGAAGAACTGGTGTTTGTTCGCGGCACAACGGAAGGTATCAACCTGGTAGCTAACAGCTGGGGCGGCAGCAATGTGCGGGCGGGCGATAACATTATCATCAGCGAAATGGAGCACCACGCCAATATTGTGCCCTGGCAGATGTTGTGCGCTCGCGTAGGTGCAGAACTGCGCGTTATTCCGCTCAATACAGAGGGTACGTTGCAACTGGAAACGTTGCCGACGCTGTTTGACGATCGCACGAAACTGCTGGCGATTACCCATGTGTCTAACGTGCTGGGCACGGAAAACCCATTGGTTGAGATGATTGAGCTGGCGCATCAATACGGTGCGAAAGTGCTGGTGGATGGCGCACAGGCAGTTATGCATCATCATGTGGATGTGCAGGCGCTGGATTGCGACTTCTATGTTTTCTCTGGGCACAAGCTCTACGGGCCAACCGGTATTGGCGTTCTGTATGCCAGAGAGTCGTTGCTGCAGGAGATGCCGCCGTGGGAAGGCGGAGGGTCGATGATTGCGACGGTGAGCCTGAGCCAGGGGACGACGTGGGCCAAAGCCCCCTGGCGGTTTGAAGCCGGAACGCCAAACACCGGGGGGATTATTGGACTCGGTGCGGCTATTGAATATGTTTCCGCGCTGGGGCTTACTGAAATCAGCGAATATGAACAATTCCTGATGCGCTATGCGCTGGAACAGCTGGCGGATGTGCCGGATTTAACGCTCTACGGGCCGGATAATCGTCTGGGGGTGATTGCGTTTAACCTCGGCAAACATCATGCCTATGATGTCGGGAGTTTTCTTGATAACTATGGCATCGCCGTGCGGACAGGGCATCACTGCGCTATGCCGCTGATGGCCTACTATAACGTTCCTGCGATGTGCCGGGCGTCGATTGCCATGTACAACACCCACGAAGAAGTTGATCGCCTGGTAACGGGCCTCAAGCGTATTCATCACTTACTGGGATAACAGGGAGGCGTTATGGCTGCGCTGCCGGATAAAGAAAAGTTGTTGCGTAATTTTCTGCGTTGCGCTAATTGGGAAGAGAAATACCTGTACATTATTGAACTGGGTCAGCGTTTGCCGGAATTAAATGACGACGATCGTAATACGGAAAATAGCATCCAGGGCTGTCAAAGTCAGGTATGGATTGTCATGCGTCAGAATGCTGAAGGAATTATTGAATTACAGGGCGACAGCGATGCGGCAATTGTGAAAGGGCTTATCGCTGTCGTATTCATTTTATATGACCGCATGACGGCCCAGGATATTGTGAATTTTGATGTGCGTCCGTGGTTTGAAAAAATGGCGCTCGCACAGCATCTCACACCGTCTCGTTCACAAGGGCTGGAGGCGATGATTCGGGCTATTCGCACCAAAGCCGCAACTCTTAGCTAAACTGATAAAACACGTCAATTTCAGCTCGACGTGAAAGAGTGAGGTAGTGCAACGCAGTGACTCGTAGGCCGGATCGGGCGCTCGACGCCGTCCGGCAGGAACGCCAGGGGGGTGAGTATGAAACGCGCGTCTGTTATTACGTTAATGCTAATCGGCGCTTACAGCGCTATTCAGGCCGCATGGGCGGTCGATTATCCTTTGCCTCAGGCGAACAGCCGTCTTGTTGGGCAAAATCAAACCTACACCGTGCAGGAAGGCGATAAAAACCTACAGGCGATTGCCCGTAAGTTTGATACCGCCGCAATGCTGATCCTTGAAGCCAATAATACGATTGCCCCCGTACCTAAACCCGGAACGCTAATTACTATTCCCTCGCAATTACTGCTACCGGATGCACCACGAGAAGGCATTATTGTGAATCTGGCGGAACTGCGTCTGTATTACTTCCCGCCGGGAGAGAATATTGTTCAGGTTTTCCCAATTGGTATCGGTTTGCAGGGGCTGGAAACGCCGGTAATGGAAACCCGGGTTGGGCAGAAAATCCCGAATCCGACCTGGACCCCTACAGCAGGCATCCGTAAACGCTCTTTGGAGCGCGGCATAACATTACCGCCAGTAGTACCTGCCGGGCCAAATAACCCGTTAGGACGCTTTGCACTGCGTCTGGCACATGGAAATGGTGAATATCTGATCCATGGCACCAGTGCACCGGACAGCGTGGGACTGCGCGTAAGTTCTGGGTGTATTCGCATGAACGCGCCGGACATCAAAGCACTGTTTGCTCAGGTCCGGACAGGAACGCCGGTTCGGGTGATTAATGAGCCGATAAAATATTCGATAGAGCCGAACGGAATGCGCTATGTCGAGGTGCATCGACCGCTGTCGCCGGAAGAGGAGCAAAACGTCCAGACCATGCCGTATGTGCTGCCAGCCGGTTTTACCCAGTTTAAAGACAATAAAGCCGTCGATAACAGTTTGGTGGAAAGAGCCTTGTATCGTCGTGCGGGCTATCCGGTCACCGTAACGGCCGGGCAAGCGTCGGTCGTAAGCAATGGCGCGGAAGTGAAGTCTGCACAGAATGGCGTGCCGGGAGAGGATGCAGAGGTGCGTGTTACGCAATAACAGGGAAGGGAAATTCAGAGCAAAAAAAATGGCGCACAATGTGCGCCATTTTTATTACACAGATACTATTACTTGCGGTATTTAGTAGCTGCGTTGTCCAGACGCTGGTTAGCGCGAGCTGCGTCATCTTTAGCAGCCTGAACGTCGGAACGCATTGCGTTCACGTCGTTGCTCAGCTGGTCAACTTTAGCGTTCAGAGTCTGAACGTCAGAAGACAGCTGATCGATTTTAGCGTTGCTGGAGCAACCTGCCAGCAGAGTAGAACCCAGGATTACCGCGCCCAGTACCAGTTTAGTACGATTCATTATTAATACCCTCTAGATTGAGTTAATCTCCATGTAGCGTTACAAGTATTACACAAAGTTTTTTATGTTGAGAATATTTTTTTGATGGGAATGCACTTATTTTTGATCGTTCGCTCAAAGAAGCATCGAATTGTGCAAAAACGGCTAAAAACCCGAGTGAAAACAGAAAGCTTCCATCGGATTCATCTTAGATAATCACGGATTAGATAGTGAAATCCGATTTGATTTTTTATTAATTGTAGCTATCGATAAAATAAAAAAAGCGCCACCAGGGCGCTTTTTTAAGCAAATTAATTCGCGTTGGAATTATTACAGCACGTGAACGGATGCCGTGTTGGTCGTGCCGCTCGGAACCAGTGCACCGGAAACCATCACCACAACGTCACCTTTCTGAGCCAGACCGCTTTCCAGAGCGACTTCTTTACCCAGACGATAGAAATCATCGGTAGAGCTGATTTCTTTAACTACCTGTGCAACAACGCCTTTGCTCAGCACCAGCTGACGCGCGGTAGTTTCGTTGGTGGTCAGCGCCAGGATGGTGGCATCCGGGAAGTATTTACGTACTGCGCGAGCAGATTTACCGCCCTGGGTTGCTACAACGATCAGCGGAGCATCCAGTTTTTCTGCAGTTTCAACCGCGCCACGGCAAACGGCTTCGGTGATGCGCAGTTTGCGGCTGTCGTTGTTGAAGTCCAGACGGCTGGTCATCACGCGGTCGGTACGCTCACAGATGGTTGCCATGATGGTGACGGCTTCCAGCGGGTATTTACCTTTTGCAGACTCGCCAGACAGCATTACTGCATCGGTACCGTCGAGGATGGCGTTCGCTACGTCACCGGCTTCAGCGCGGGTCGGACGCGGGTTTTTGATCATGGAGTCCAGCATCTGGGTCGCAGTGATAACGACTTTACGTGCACGGATACATTTTTCGATGATCATCTTCTGCGCGAAGATAACTTCTTCAACCGGGATCTCAACGCCCATGTCGCCACGAGCAACCATGATGCCGTCAGATGCTTCGAGGATTTCGTCGAAGTTGTTCAGGCCTTCCTGGTTTTCGATTTTGGAGATGATCTGGATGTTTTCGCCGCCGTGCGCTTTCAGGTGCTCACGGATTTCAACGACGTCAGAACGTTTACGGATAAAGGATGCTGCAACGAAGTCAACGCCTTGCTCGCAACCGAAGATCAGGTCCTGTTTGTCTTTTTCAGCCAGTGCTGGCAGCGCGATGGAAACGCCCGGCAGGTTAACGCCTTTGTTTTCGCCCAGGTCGCCGTTGTTCAGCACTTTACAGATAACTTTGTTACCTTCGATAGCGGTAACTTCCATGCCGATCAGACCATCGTCAACCAGAACGGTATTGCCGACGGACAGATCTTTAGTGAAGCCTTCATAAGTAACAGCAACGATTTCGTTGTTGCCGACAACGGATTTGTCGGTGGTGAAGGTGAAGGTTTGGCCCGCTTTCAGGGAAACGTCGTTACCGCCTTCCAGTTTGATGGTACGGATTTCCGGACCTTTGGTGTCGAGCAGGATTGCGGCTTTCTTGCCGGTTTTGCTCATGACGTTGCGCAAATTCTTGATGCGCTGACCGTGTTCTTCATAGTCCCCGTGGGAGAAGTTCAGACGCATGACGTTCATGCCCGCGTCCAGCATTTTGGTTAACATCTCTTCGGATTCGGTTTTCGGACCGATGGTGCAAACAATTTTCGTCTTTTTCATGACAGTCTTAGTCTTTAAGTTGAGAAGGATATGGAAATCTGGCTCCCACCGCGCACGGACGGGAAGCTAAACCTGAGTTACGAAAGTTGTGATGCCTCGCACTAAGGATAGGTGACATCGAAAGAGCGTGCAGAGGAATGTGTGCTTGTGTTTCAGCCCAACGGGATGGTGAGTTTTGTAGTCGTTGAGTTTTACAGGTCAATGTGCTGAAACCATTCAAGAGACAATTGGCGCGCATTATACGCTGAAAATTATCAAAAAGGAAAATGGAAACAGCGTTTCAAAACACTTCTGTGCAGTTTTACAGAAAATATTCATTAATTTGTTTCCAGGTATGGATAAAGAGGTTATTCGCAGCAGCATTTGTTGCGCAACAAGGTGTAACTGTCATCCCAATGCCGTTCAGCTAACACCTTAGTTTCAGAAAGCATCAACATGTGTTGGCGGAGGTAATGAACATCCCATCACAGAGAAAGGGTTCCGTTCACCTCATGTTCATCGTTTCTCTGAAACACCGATTCCTGTGAACGTGTTAAGGGTACTATCGCCGTACCCTTAACAATCCCGGCTCCCGGCGGGAAAATTGCCGCTCCGCGGTCCCCTCCGTTTATTCCTCCAGGCTACCGGGCCGGGCGCGAGGCAGCGTCCCTGCAAAACGCGCCCTGAACCCGCATCCCTGCGGGTTCTCCCGGCCTTACGGAAACACGTCGGCAATTTTCAGCCGGACCAGCCCACACCTGACCACCTGCGTTTTTTATCTGAACAGCAAAACAGAGTTAACTGGAAGTCAGTGCGTTGCAGCGATGACCCCGGTCAGGCTGAAAATCGATGAGCCTCCCTTGCACGTTCACGGGTATCTGAGCTTCAGAGAATTGATACCACTGAGGTGAACGGAACCCTGAGCCGAAATCATATGTTCTCAATAATGCTTAACTGACAAGCATTACATCCCAATCCCTGACTTTTTGTGTATAACGCCGACCAAACCGACATATTTCTAAAAGTTATATCAAATGCGTTTTAATTCATTTTAAAAGCTAATCTCACTGATTACACTCGTTTGGACATCCATACTGCTAAACAGCCAAAAGCGCTAGCAGCAGAACAATAAGCAGCAGCGGATACCTAAACGACATGATTGTCCTGAAAAATATTTCGAAAGTGTTTACGCCAGGCAGGCTTGCCATTACCGCTGTCGATAACGTCAACCTGACGGTTGAACAAGGACAGATTTACGGAATTATTGGTTACAGCGGGGCGGGGAAAAGCACCTTAATACGCTTACTTAATGGTCTGGAAAAACCGACTTCAGGCAGCGTAACGATTAACGGCCACGATATCTCTGCCGCCCGTGGGGAATCTTTACGTCAGGCGCGACTGAAAATCAGCATGGTGTTTCAACACTTCAATTTGCTGTGGTCACGAACGGTTAGTGAAAATATTGCGTTCTCTATGCAAATTGCTGGAGCGCCAAAAGCATCAATTAAAGCGCGAGTTGCTGAACTGATTTCGCTGGTGGGGCTGAGCGGTCGTGAAAATGCGTATCCGTCCCAGCTTAGCGGTGGGCAAAAACAGCGGGTAGGAATTGCCCGTGCGCTGGCGAACAATCCTGACGTTCTGCTGTGTGACGAAGCCACTTCGGCGCTGGATCCGCAAACTACCGATCAGATCCTCGATTTGCTGCTCGATATTAATCGCCGTTTCAAATTAACCATTGTGCTGATCACGCATGAAATGCACGTGGTACGCAAAATCTGCGATCGCGTCGCGGTAATGGAAAACGGCAGGGTCGTTGAGGAAGGCGACGTGCTCAACGTCTTTACCCATCCGCAGCAGCCGATCACCCGACAGTTCGTTCGTCAGGTGAGTCAGTACACCGAAGAAGACGAGTTTAACCCACAGTTGGCCCGCGAGCTGGGCGGTGTGGTGATCAAGCTAACGTTTACCGGGCAACGTACGCATCGGCCTGTGGTTGGCGAATTGACCCTGCGCTATGGCCTGCCGTTTAACATTTTACACGGCAAGATGACGCAAACCGCGCACGGCGTGTTTGGTCAGCTTTGGGTGCACGTTGTGGCCTCTGAGGAACAATTGAACAATATTTTGGCCGATCTGCGCCAGAGCGACATTGAAGGCGAGGTGATCAACCATGGCTGAAGAACTGTTTCCTCATCTGAAGTGGGAGCAACTGTTGGCAGCAACCCAGGAAACGCTCTACATGACGGTCCTTTCTGGCGCGGCGACCTTTGTCCTGGGCGTTGCACTTGGTCTGGCGCTGTTCCTGACCGCACGCGGCGGACTGTTTCACAATCGCGCGGTGTATAGCGTTATTTCGCTGGTGGTGAATATCTTTCGTTCCATCCCGTTCATCATTCTGATCGTGCTGCTGATCCCGTTTACCAAAGCGATGGTTGGCACCATTCTCGGCGCTAATGCCGCGTTGCCTGCGCTGATTGTAGGTGCCGCACCGTTTTATGCGCGTCTGGTCGAAATAGCCCTGCGTGAAGTCGACAAAGGCGTTATTGAAGCGACGCGTTCGATGGGCGCACGGCTAAGCACGCTTATTTTTCGGGTTTTACTGCCGGAATCCTCTCCTGCTCTGGTGTCCGGGATCACCGTGACGCTGATTGCGCTGGTCAGCTACAGCGCGATGGCAGGGGTAATTGGCGCCGGTGGTTTAGGGAATCTTGCCTATCTGGAAGGTTTTCAGCGCAACCACAGCGACGTCACGCTGGTGGCGACGGTGACGATTTTGCTCATTGTCTTCATCATCCAGCTTTGCGGCGATGTGATCACCTCTCTGTTAGATAAACGCTAATAAAATACGGAAACCATTATCATGAAAAAATCACTGACGTTACTCGCCGCAGCAACCTTAAGCGCCCTGAGCTTTGCCTCCTGGGCAGATACTCTGACCGTTGGTGCCTCAAACGTGCCGCACGCGGAGATCCTTGAGCAGGCTAAGCCTATTCTGGCGAAGCAAGGGATCGATTTAGAGATTAAACCGTTCCAGGATTACATTCTGCCCAACACCGCGCTGGCTGGCCGTGAGATTGACGCTAACTACTTCCAGCATATTCCGTACCTGAACAGCGTGATTAAAGATCATGCGGGCGATAAAACCTACGATTTCGTCAGTGCCGGAGCGATTCACATCGAGCCAATTGGGATCTATTCGAAAAAAGTGAAATCGCTTAAAGATCTGCCGGAAGGCGGCAAGGTCATCATGCGCGATGCGGTATCTGAGGAAGGCCGTATTCTGTCGATTTTCGAAAAAGAGGGCGTAATCAAGCTGAAGCCGGGCGTGGATAAAGTCACCGCGCGCATTAGCGATATCGTCGAGAACCCGAAAAAACTGAAGTTCCTGCCTAACGTGGAAGCCGCGCTGTTACCGCAGATGTATAACAACGACGAAGGCGATGCGGTGGTGATTAACGCCAACTACGCCATCGACGCCGGGCTGGATCCGGTGAAAGATCCTATCGCTGTCGAAAGTGGTGAAAACAACCCGTATGCCAACATCATTACCGTGCATCGTGGCGACGAGAAGAAAAAAGATATCGTGGCGCTGGTTGATGTCCTGCACTCAAAAGAGATCCAGGACTGGATCCGCACCAAATATAAAGGTGCGGTGATCCCGGTAAATAACTGATCCGCTGGCGTTACCTTATCCGGCCTACGATGTTCTGTAGGCCGGATAAAACGCGTTGGTGTGGCCATCCGGCGCTAGAGTTTCACTCGCTCAATCCTCGCTGGCAACCCCTGGCGCACCGCTGCACCTGACACCCAGTCAAGCCAGGTATTGGCTACCTGCCGGGTAGGATCCGCAAAGCCCAAATCGTTGAGATTAATCCCCGACCTTATTTGTGCGTCAAACGCCATCGGCTTGCCGTCGAGCGTATGCTGCGCCGCGCCCATTTCTTTATGCCCATAACCGTGTTCAATGGCGATCACGCCCGGCATCACGCCATTAAGCAGGCTTATCTGCGCCTGCGCCTGACCGCCAGGCGTGGTGATACGCACCATATCGCCGTGCGCTAAACCATACCGTTGACCATCCTGCGGATTAAGCGCCACCAGATTAACCGGCTTCAGATGATGCAAACGAGGGATCACCGCCGTGGCGCTGGACATGGTATTGGATTTAAAAGAAATCAGTTTCAGCGGCCACTCTTGTTCCGGGAACAACTCCTCGACCGCACGCCCATCTGACAGGCGTGAAGGATACCAGGCCGGGCAGCCGCTGTAGCGCTCGCCGGTAATTGCATGGCGGTGCGCGGCGACGTCCGCATTCCAGATTTGTAGCGGTTTTTCCCACGCATAGCCTATCCGATTCTCAACCCGCCCGCTGTTGTCTGGCGCAAAACGCCCACCGCGGGAGTAGATAAACGCCACCCGGCTGATTTCATCGGCTTTCAGCGTTTGGGTCATCACAGGCACGATCCGCTGTACCCCAGTCAGCGCCAGGTCTTCCGGTTGCGCTTCAGCGACCGGCGCTTTGCCCATAAACGCAATATTGGCGGCGAGTCGCAGGTAGTAATCTTCCGCACGATTCAACGGATAGTGATTGCCCTGCGGATCGGTAATCGCATTGTCACCAAATCCGGGGAGCCCGATACGTTTTGCCACTGCGATACAGAAAGATTCCATCGAGGCGGGTTGACCATCAGCGGTACTGCTGGTTGCCGCTGTCACTACCGGCCAACGCGCGGTGGTGGCTTTACTGGCAACGCCGGCCCACGGGGCGCTGAATCCCCAACTTTCAAAGTTGTGGGTATCCGGCACGATGTAATCGGCCAGCGCCGTGGTTTCGTTCATAAAGGCATCAATAGCGATAAACAGCGGCAGACGCGCAGGATCCTTGAGCTTTTCTTCCGCCACGCCGCGCAACCCTGCGATGCCGTAGAACGGGTTGGTCATGTTGGAGATCCAGGCTTTCAGCGGATAAGGGTAGCCTTCCAGCGCCGAGACGAGGAGTTCGGTAAGCTGGCCTGCGACAAACGGATACCACGGGGCTTTGGCCGGGAAGGGCGATTGTCCGGCGGCCACCTTATTGCGATACTCTTCGGAAGACTCATAAGCAGTTTTACTGCGCGCGATGCTTAATCCTTTTGGTTTTACCTTCCCGGCGAAGCTGTCCATGTTGTAGCGCGGACCGTCGGTGGCGCCATTGAACTTGCCGCCGCCGACAAACACGCCGCCTTCAAGACTGAGATTGCCAATCAGCGCATTGAGCATCATCACCGCCCAGGCGTTATAAAATCCATTGCCTGCCATCATTCCACCGTGCGTAATCACCGCAGCCTGGCGGCCATGGCGGGTAAACGCGTCGGCCAGGGCGCCAATGTCAGCTTCAGACACGCCGCATTGTTGGCTGTACTGCGTCAGCGTTAGTTTCCCGGCGGACTCTTTCAGACACTGGAAGCTGCTTTTTACCGTCACCGTCTGACCGTCTGCCAGCGTGACCTGGCGGGTGACGAACAGCTGCGCGCGTGGGCAACTGCTGGCGGCGACAATTTCGCCGGCCTCGTTAATGACCACCGGCTCCTGGGCGGCGTTTGCACTCAAGTGCGCGAGGGTTAAATGCTGTCCGGCAAGGGTTGGAAGCTCATCGGTAATCACCAGATGCGTGGCGTTAGTCCAGCTTTTTTCCCCGGCCTGCTGCATGGCCTGTACGCCGGGAATGGTGAGATAATCGGCGTTATAACGCTGTTTTTCGATAATCCAACGGATCATCCCCATCGCCAGCGCGGAGTCACTTCCCGGACGTACAGGCTGCCAGTGGCCGCGATTGTCAGCCTGCACCGTGGTTAATGGCAGGGCCGGCGCCACCACCACATAACGGAAGTCGTCGCGTAAACGGGCGCTGGCCAGTTGGCGAGCCTGGCGCTTAAACGGGTTACCGGATTGCGCCGGAGACGTTCCCATAAATAGCGCGAATTTGACATTGTCCCAGTCGGGCTTCACGTGGGTATTTTTATCCAGATCGCCCATTAACGCACCGGAACCGGCCCGGTATGCCAGACCACAGTAAGCGCCATGAGCGCCGAAGTTTTTACTGCCAAAACTATTTAATGCAAAGCGGCGCAAAAATGAATCACGTCCTTCATCGCTGGTATTGGTGACCAGCAGTTGATTGGATTTAGGGCCAAAGCCGGGATGCCTGGCATCAAGCGGTGTGTTGGTGTCATGGATTGCCCGCAAGCCGTCAACGTGGCCTTCACCAAACAAGTCGCCGCCTTCCACCACCTCTTTGATCAGCTGTTCGAAGCTGATGCGCTGCCATTTTCCCTCACCGCGTTTGCCGACACGTTTCATGGGCTGGAGAATGCGTAACGGGCTGTATAAACCTTCAAGTAAGGTTGCGCCACGGGCGCAGGCCGTGGAACGCGCGTCAAGACCCGTTTCGCCCGCCAGTTGTTCCATTGCGGTGGCAAAGGGGACGGAGGCGTCAATATGGTGCTCGTGAGACAATGGGTGATAGGGGTTGCCCGCAATGCGCAACACCTTGCCTTGTTCGCTGTCAACGCGCACCCGCACGCCACACTGCGTCCAGCAGCCGAAGCACTGTGTCATGGAGATAACCTGCTGCGGGTTCTGCTGCCAGCGCGGCTGGGCATTGGCTTCGGGGATGAGGGCGTTACCAAAGATGCGGTCTCGGGTAATTTTGCCCGAGGAGCCGTCCAGCAAACCGTCTATCGCGCGCTTTGCCACATCCCGATAACTCAGGCCAAAAGTCACCATGCCACCTACGGCAAGGCCTACTTTAAGCCACTGACGACGGGTTAAATTAACCATGTTGCATTCTCCTTGCGATCGCGTTCAGGGCTTCACGAACAATAATGATCAGTGCTATCCACAGGCCGAAGGTGCCCACAATGGCCAGCCAGCCATCGGTACCACCGGGCAGGGTGTAAGGATTAAACAGCGCGTTAAATTTCGGGATGGTCTGCACCTGGATAAGTAACGTCCAGCGCATCAGCCAGCACAGCGCCATCGCGCTAAATGCAAGTAATATGCGCAGCGGCAGTGATAAGGGGTTACGGAGCACCAGCCCGCACAGGACAAGCGAAACAAGCCATAGCGCAACCCAACCGATGGCGTAGTGTCGTGCTAACGGGGCAACGTTCAGCCATTGGCGAATAGCCGAACCGGAAAGCGTATTGCCGCTCACCCATATCACCACGACCAAAGCCAGTACCATCAGGGTGACTGTCTGCCCCCACGCCAGTTTGCGGGTCAATGTTCCCTCGCGTTTTGTCGCGGCGATGAGTAGGGCGAGAAACGTTTGCAGCGCGCTGAGGAACATCGCAACCGGAAAGGCGTAGCTGAACCAGACGGGACGCGCCTGCACTACCGACACTTCGCGGCCGGTGTATACCAGCAACCCGATGGCTGACAAGGCGCTACCTATCGCCAGCCACTTAGTGACACTGTAACTTTTAAGCGTTAACCGTTTAACATGCTGCGCCAGAAACCACAGACCTAAGAAGCCGGTAAAGAGCGGTAAAAACAGCGCGCCCCAGGGCATCCAGGACCACGGCGTCGGCCAGGCGTAGAAATGCCAGACGCGGGCGGTTTGGTGTAAGTCAGCGGTCAGCGCCAGCGGCGCGGTAATTGCGCAGGTCAGGGCGATTAACAGCGTCAGGTTTTCCAGTTCCGGCATCTCTTGTTTACGCCAGTGAAGCACGCAGGCGAACAGCGCGGCGCAGGCGGCAATGCCGATGAAAAAGAAATATTGTACGGCCCAGGGTAACCAGCTTACGTCCTGGGGATGGGCCAGAACCTCTTCAATAACCAGTGAATGGTTCATTTAAACCTCCTGCCAGAGAGCGGGTTGAGCACGTCCCATCAACGGGGTTACAAACGCTTCGTCCAGACCCAGATAGAACACGTGCGGTGATGTCCCGTTTTCCGGTTTCAGGACTTTGATGGCGTCATGGTGTTCACGCAGCATTTGAGAAATCCGGCTGTGCGGATCTTTGATATCGCCTATGATGCGCGCGCCGCCGACGCAGGATTCCACGCAGGCCGGGAGCAGGCCTGCTTCGAGGCGGTGAACGCAAAAGGTACATTTATCGGCGGTTTGTGTTTCATGGTTGATGAACCGCGCATCATAAGGGCAGGCCTGCACGCAGTAGGCGCAGCCCACGCAGCGCGTGTTGTCGACCACCACAATGCCGTCTTCGCGTTGGAAGGTAGCCTGTACCGGGCAAACGGGCACGCAGGGAGGATTATCACAATGGTTGCACAGCCGCGGCAGCAGGACGTTGGTGACGCTCTGCTGACCTTCAATCTGCACCTGGTACTGGTTAACGAGGGTGCGAAATTCACCCTGTGGCGTCTGGTTTTCAATGGCGCAACTGACAGTACAGGCCTGGCAGCCGATACAGCGTCGCAGGTCAACCAGCATGGCGTAGCGATGCTGAAGTGAGCCTTCATGGCGTTCAGGCGAGAAGGGGAATTGCGCCTGAGCCAAGGGTACCAGTGATGCGCCAGCGGTCAGGACGCCCAGTTGCTGGAGAAACTGCCGTTTACTGCTGTCCATATTTTCTCCCGTCACGATGCAACAACGAAACATTGGTCACGCCGTTGGTTTGCGTGTGATGAATAAAGAATCTTGATGATTTACAGTGTAAAAATCGTGACGGGGGGTACTCTATTGTGGTTAACCACATACCCGGCTTGTTGTTGATCTAAAACAACATAATTGACAGGGATAATTGAGTGGGACGCAACGTAGCAAAATGTCTGACGGTGCTGGTGTCGCTATGGATGCTAAGCGGTGTGGTCAGGGCCCAGACGTGGAACATTGGCGTTTTGGCGATGCGTGGGGAGGTCTCCACTCGTAATCACTGGCAGCCGCTGGAAACCCTGTTGAATCAGCAAATTCCCGGCGAACAGTTTCACATTCAACCACTGGACCTGCGGCAGATGCAGGAGGCGGTGAATCGTGGAACGGTACAATTTGTGGTCACTAATCCGGCGCAATTTGTTCAACTAAACAGCCGCGCTGCGCTACGCTGGCTGGCGTCACTCCGTTCTACTCGCGGGGGGAAAGCCACCAGTAATGTGATTGGCAGCGCGATCCTCGTCAGGCGCGATAGCGGGATAACCTCCGCACACGATCTGATCGGCAAAACGGTGGGTGCCATTGACGCTCAGGCATTTGGCGGCTATTTGCTGGGATATAAAGCGCTCAGCGATGCCGGCCTGCGCCCGGAGCGCGATTTGCGCCTGACGTTTACCGGATTTCCAGCCGATGCCTTACTCTATTTATTACGCGAAAAAGCCGTGCAGGCAGTGATTGTGCCGGTGTGCCTGTTGGAAAAAATGGACGAAGAAGGGCTTATTCGTAAAACAGATTTTACGGCCGTGCTTAACCATCCAACGTCGATTCCCTGTTTAACCAGTACGCCGCTCTATCCTGACTGGTCATTTGCGGCACTGCCTGCGGTAAGCGACGAGCTGGCCGATCGCGTCACGCGGGCCCTGTTCAATGCGCCGCAGAACGCGACGTTTCGCTGGGGGGCGCCCGCCTCGACCCGCGAGGTGGAAGCGTTGCTGCGCGATGTCCGCCAGCATCCGCAGCAGCGCCAGCTGTGGCTGGATGTCAAAAGCTGGTTTATTCAACATCGGCTGGCGATGGGGGCCGCGGCTCTTGTCTTGTTGTTGTTGACGCTCAATTACATCTGGGTGATGTTGCTGGTCCGCCGACGCGGCAGGCAGTTGGAGCAAAACAACGTATTGTTGCGCAAACAGGAACAGGAGCTGGAAACCGCTCGCCAAATGAGCGTGCTTGGCGAGATGACGTCGGGTTTTGCCCACGAGCTCAATCAGCCGCTATCGGCTATCCGTCATTATGCGCAGGGCTGTCTGATCCGCCTGCGTAATCAGGATCAACAGCATCCACTGCTGCCCGCGCTGGAACACATTGATACCCAGGCGCAGCGGGGGGCTGATACGCTGCACAATCTTCGCCAGTGGGTCAGCCAGGCACAGGGCAATCCGGTGATGACCGATGACTGGCAAGTTGTTAACGTTCACGATGCTATCCATCACGTCTGGCAATTATTACGCATGCCCCAGCAATTTCCGGCGGTAGCGCTGCAAACGCAGATCGGTAAGGCGTTAACATTAACGTTGCCGTGTGTTCTCCTCGAACAGGTACTGGCCAATGTGGTTCTCAACGCCGCCCAGGCGGGGGCAACCACCGTGTGGTTTAGCGCTCAGCGTGAGGATGGTGATGTGAGTATTCAGGTGCAGGATAACGCCGGAGGTATTGATGAGATGCAGCTGTACCAGGCTTTTCAGCCGTTTATGACCACCCGTAAAGAGGGCATGGGGCTGGGGCTAGCCATTTGTCAGCGGCTGGTGCGCTACGCAAACGGAGACATTGAGATCAAAAATCATCAGGCTCCAGATGAAAAAGCGGGCGTGGTGGTGACATTACATTTTAAGCAAAACCCGGAGGGAGGCCGTCGTGGCAATCATTCATCTGCTGGATGACGATATTGCCGTCACCCAGGCTTGCGCGTTTTTACTGGAAAGTCTGGGATATGAGGTGTGTTGCTGGGAGCAAGGCGAAACATTCCTCACCGAGGCAAATCTGCACCAGGTGGGCGTACTTTTGCTGGATATGCGTATGCCTGTAATGGATGGGCATGCTGTGCATGAAGCCATGCGCCAGCGTGAGAGTACGCTGGCGGTGGTATTTCTCACCGGGCATGGCGATGTGCCGATGGCGGTTGAACAAATGAAACGCGGTGCGGTCGATTTTTTGCAAAAGCCGGTTTCCGCCGCGCCTCTGCAAGCGGCGTTAGAGCATGCAGTGCAGATTTCTCACGCCGCCTTTTCGCGACAAGAGATCGTGGTTTGCTATCAGCAGCTTACGCCAAAGGAGCGAGAGCTGGCGCAACTGGTAGCAAAAGGGTTAATGAATCGGGAAATTGCTGATGCCATGAATATTGCCGTGCGCACGGTTGAGGTTCATCGGGCGCGGGTGATGGAAAAAATGCAGGCGGGGAGTCTTGCTGAACTGGTTAATCGACTGCAGAGGATTCAGTAAATTTATGACATTTATTTGATTTTCATTGAATTTTGTCTAATCCGTCAGACTGATATATGCTGTTGGTTTGAGTTAATGACGAGCGGGAAAAAATGGGAAATCAGACCAAAGACGATGAGTTGTACCGTGAAATGTGCAGAGTAGTCGGTAAAGTAGTGCTGGAAATGCGCGATCTGGGACAAGAGCCTAAGCATATCGTCATTGCGGGAGTACTGAGAACCACCCTCGCCAACCAGCGCGTGAAGCGCAGCGAGTTAGAAAAACAGGCTATTGAGACCGTCATTAAAGCATTAGCCGGTTAATCCACAAAAAGAGGATGGTGGTCTCGTTCGCCGTCCTTTTATTCTCGTCACGTTAATCTATCAATATAAATAATTTAGTGCTGCAATTAGAAGAGTAACCTTCGCTGTATATTGAGTTATATTCCGAATGATATATTAAAATATACATGCGAGTAGAGTCACAAATATTTGCAAAGCATGTGAAATATTATTTCAACTTATCTTAATGATAATAAATCTCACTCCGCATTTATTATTTCCCTTCCGTTTTTTAATTGATGACGATCAAAACTATGAGCGCTGAATAACCACATTATCTTTACGCCTAACCCTAAAGGATTAGATTCATTCAGTTTAACCACCGTCATTTTACGCGATCAGGTTAGGGCAAAAATTTACGTGTTGTTGGCAACATTAACCGCCCGAAATGGCTTGAGTTGCACGGGTTTAATTTAGCCCGGAGGTGTTGCTAACACAGCGTTTGCGAAGAGGATGCGAAATAAATGAATCAGGTTGATCGTCCATTTTTAGATTGTGGTTTAACGCGGCTTGAATTTCTGCGGATATCAGGAAAAGGTTTGGCGGGATTAACCATCGCCCCTGCACTGTTATCACTTTTTGGCTGTAAGCAGGAAGATATCGACAGCGGTACCGTGGGGCTTATCAATACGCCGAAAGGGGTGCTGGTGACCCAGCGAGCGCGCTGTACTGGCTGCCACCGCTGTGAAATTTCCTGTACCAACTATAACGATGGTGCCGTGGGGACTTTCTTTTCCCGTATAAAAATCCATCGCAACTTCTTCTTTGGCGATGATGGCGTCGGGTCCGGTGGCGGACTTTATGGCGATTTAAACTATACCGCTGATACCTGCCGTCAGTGCAAAGATCCGCAATGCATGAAGGTCTGCCCCATTGGCGCTATTACCTGGAAACAGGAAGACGGCTGTATTGCGGTGGATCATAAACGTTGTATTGGCTGTAGCGCTTGTACCACCGCCTGCCCGTGGATGATGGCGACCGTGAATACCGAAACAAAAAAATCCTCAAAATGTGTGTTATGTGGGGAGTGCGCCAATGCTTGTCCGACTGGGGCATTAAAAATTATCGAGTGGAAAGATATTACTGTTTGATAGATAGCAGGCATACCTGATACGCGTCATTAATTGCCAAAAATATCGCAGTTTTGCAAAAAAAACTGCCTGAAGGATGGCGGGTATATCTATTAAACCTTCTTGCAAAGGAAAACATGATGGCTAATGGTTGGACAGGTAATATTTTACGGGTCAATCTCACCACGGGGAATATCACCCTTGAAGATTCCAGTAAATTTAAAAAATTTGTCGGCGGGATGGGCTTTGGTTATAAAATTATGTACGACGAAGTCCCGCCAGGCACCATGCCTTTTGATGAAGGGAATAAACTGGTTTTCGCCACCGGGCCATTAACGGGCTCTGGTGCCCCTTGTAGCTCCCGCGTCAATATCACCTCCTTATCGACTTTTACCAAAGGCAATTTAGTGGTGGATGCTCATATGGGCGGCTTCTTTGCTGCGCAAATGAAATTCGCCGGTTACGACGCCATTATTATCGAAGGCAAGTCCGCGACGCCTGTCTGGATCAACATTAAAGACGAAAAGGTCAGCATCGAAAAAGCCGATTTCCTGTGGGGTAAGGGAACGCGCGCCACAACCGAAGAGATTTGCCGCATTACCAGCCCGGAAACCTGCGTCGCCGCTATTGGTCAGGCGGGTGAAAATCTGGTGCCGCTCTCCTGCATGATCAACAGTCGCAACCACAGCGGAGGCGCCGGTACTGGCGCGGTAATGGGGTCGAAAAACCTGAAGGCTATTGCGGTAGAAGGGACCAAAGGGGTTAATATTGCCGATCGTAAAGAGATGAAGCGGCTCAATGATTACATGATGACCGAGCTCATCGGTGCCAACAACAACCACGTTGTGCCAAGCACCCCGCAGGCCTGGGCAGAATACTCTTCGCCAAACTCGCGCTGGACGGCCCGTAAGGGACTGTTCTGGGGCGCGGCAGAAGGGGGACCAATCGAAACCGGGGAAATCCCGCCGGGTAACCAGAATACCGTGGGTTTCCGTACCTATAAATCCGTGTTCGATCTGGGGCCAGCCGCTGAGAAATACACGGTCAAAATGAGCGGCTGCCATTCATGCCCCATTCGCTGTATGTCGCAGCTCAATGTCCCGCGTGTGAAAGATTTTGGTGTGCCAAGTACCGGCGGTAACACCTGCGTGGCGAACTTTGTCCACACCACCATTTTCCCCAATGGCCCGAAAGATTTCGACGATAAAGACGATGGGCGCGTGGTGGGAAATCTGATTGGTCTGAACCTGTTTGACGATTATGGCATCTGGTGTAACTACGGACAGTTGCACCGTGATTTTACTTACTGCTATTCGAAAGGCGTCTTTAAGCGCGTACTGCCAGCTGAAGAGTATGCGGAGATCCGCTGGGATCAGCTGGAAGCGGGCGATCCTCATTTTATTAAAGATTTTTACTACCGGTTGGCGCATCGCGCGGGGGAACTCAGCCATCTTGCGGACGGATCGTATGCCATTGCTGAACGCTGGAATTTGGGCGAAGAGTACTGGGGTTATGCCAAAAATAAACTGTGGTCGCCGTTTGGTTTCCCTGTCCACCATGCAAACGAGGCCTCTGCACAGGTGGGGGCGATCACTAACTGTATGTTTAACCGTGACTGTATGGCGCACACCCATATCAACTTCATCGGTTCCGGTTTACCGCTGAAATTACAGCGCGAAGTGGCGGGCGAGCTATTTGGTTCGCAGGATGCATACGACGAAACCAAAAACTACACCCCGATCAATGCCGCCAAGATCAAATATGCCAAATGGACGCTGCTGAAAGTCTGTCTGCATAACGCGGTTACGCTGTGCAACTGGGTGTGGCCGATGACGGTTTCACCACTCAAGAG
Organism: Citrobacter sp. 506; assembly: GCF_050434985.1. Lineage (NCBI taxonomy): Bacteria > Pseudomonadati > Pseudomonadota > Gammaproteobacteria > Enterobacterales > Enterobacteriaceae > Citrobacter > Citrobacter sp. 506. The sequence continues at coordinate 733,448 of NZ_JBNDJN010000001.1, read as the reverse complement.
CCGTAACTATCGCGGCGATTTGGATCTGGAAGCAAAATTCTTCCAGGCGGTCACCGGCGATGAAACCACGCAGGAGAGTCTGGATCTGGCCGCTGAACGCATCTTTACCCTGCACCGTGCCTATACGGTCAAATTGATGCAAACCAAAGATATGCGCAATGAGCATGATCTCATCTGCTCCTGGGTGTTTGATAAAGATCCGAAGATCCCGGTCTTCACTGAAGGGACCGACAAGATGGACCGGGAGGATATGCGTCAGTCGCTGACGATGTTCTATCAGGAAATGGGCTGGGATCCAGAGCTGGGTTGCCCAACGCGTGAAACCCTGAACCGACTCGGACTTGAAGATGTAGCCGCTGATTTGGCTGCACAAGATCTGTTGCCGGCGTAAGGAATGCGAGATGACTAACGTGAGCGACGTTCTGACCCCCGTTGAGGCGTTTCCTGACGAAGTGGATAGCCGAAAGAGACAGTGGCTGCAGGCGTTTCACCCGCCTGTAGAACAGATGAATGCGCCCCAGGTTCAGGAACCAGCCAGCCCGGAGTCGATTGTGGCAGATTTTATCCGTCAGCATTCAGCATCGGGGCAACTGGTGGCGCGCAGTGTCTTTTTGCTGCCGCCTTATTCGGTTCCTGAAACCGATCTTTCCGCGCTGCTGGATGTGCTGGGCCAGGACGCGAATGGTGCGGATATCACCTGTGTGCAGGGTGCGGAAGAAGCATATTTCTATTCGACGCAAACCATGACGGCAAATTACGCCGACATGTGTGTGCAGGTGGTGGAAAACGACATCTGCCGTGCGATTGCCGAGGCGGTACGCTTCGACTGTCGAACGTATCCTCGCCCTTATAAGGTCGCCATGTTGACGCAACCGCCGTATCGCTTTGAGTCTCAACAGATTGCCGCTGCACTCACGACCATGGAAACGCATCCTGATTATGCAGATATACGGACTGTGGAATCGTCAAATGCGGAGCCTTATTTGTTCAGCGAACGTTTTATGAGTTATGGCAAAGCGTACGGCCTGTGCGAATGGCTTGAGGTTGAGCAGTATCAGAACCCCTGAATTATTCAGGTTGATGTCATGGAACGTGTGGACGACCACTGTCACAGTATTAGAGGATAACCCGATGTCCTTCACCCGACGAAAATTTGTCATTGGCATGGGGACGGTGATTTTTTTCACTGGCCCAGGTCAAAATCTGTTAGCGAGTACCAGGAGTTCTAAAGACGTACATTACGTCATGATTCACGATGAATCACTGTGTAACGGATGTAATATCTGCGCCCGCGCATGCAGGAAAACCAACCATGTTCCTGCGCAGGGTAGCCGTTTGTCGATAGCTCATATTCCGGTTTCGGACAACGACAACGAAACGCTGTATCACTACTTCCGTCAGTCCTGCCAGCACTGTGATGATGCCCCCTGTATTGAGGTGTGTCCGACCGGCGCCTCATGGCGAGATGACAACGGCATTGTGCGGGTAGACACGTCTTCCTGTATCGGCTGCAGTTACTGTATTGGCGCGTGTCCTTATCAGGTGCGCTATCTCAACCCGCAGACCAAAGTGGCGGATAAATGCGACTTCTGCGCTGAGTCACGTCTGGCGAAAGGTTTCCCGCCGATCTGTGTTAACGCCTGCCCGGAACATGCGCTGATTTTTGGTCGCGAAGATAGCCCGGAAATTCAGACCTGGTTGAGAGAAAATAAGTATTACGAGCATCAACTTGCAGGCGCCGGGAAACCCCATCTGTATCGTCGGTTCGGTCAACATTTGATTAAAAAGGAAAATGTATGAACGCGTCGCAGAATGCCGAACAGTTTCACGCCCAGCTTGCGCAGTATGTTCCCCTGTTTTCACCGGACTACTGGCCTGTGTGGTTGGTCATCGCCGGGTTAATGCTGGTGGGGATGTGGCTGGTGCTGGCGCTACACGCCATGCTGCGCTTTCGGGCCGCACATAAAGCGTCGGCAGGGCACGGTGAGAAAGTCTATTTATACTCGAAGGCCGTTCGTTTGTGGCACTGGTCGAATGCGCTGCTATTTCTGCTACTTCTGGTCAGTGGCCTGGTCAATCACTTTTCCGTCGTCAGTGCGTCGGTGATGAAAAGCCTGCTTACCGTGCATGAGGTCTGCGGCTTTTTGCTGCTCGCTTGCTGGATTGGCTTTGTCCTGATCAATCTGATTGGCGGCAACGGGCATCACTATATTATTCAACGTCAGGGCTGGATCGGACGAGCGCAAAGACAAACGCGTTTTTACCTGTTTGGCATTATGCAGGGCGAGTCACACCCATTCCCGGCATCAAAGCGTTCTAAATTCAACCCGCTACAGCAGGCGGCCTATGTTGGCGTGATGTATGGCTTACTGCCACTGCTGCTGATCTCAGGGTTGTTATCGCTCTATCCGACGGTTGTCGGTGACCTGTTCCCCGGCGTGCGTTACTGGTTGCTCCAGGCGCACTTCGCGCTGGCAATAATCAGTCTGTTTTTCATTTTTGGGCATCTTTATCTCTGCACGACAGGACGTACGCCGGGCGAAACCTTCAAGTGTATGGTGGATGGCTATCACCGGCATTAAGCGATGATGATTACGCGAAGTGACTTACGGGCCTGGCGCGTTGGGCCCGTAATGTATCGCTGGTTTCTACGCGCGTTTCCAACTGGCGGAAGCTATGCTGATGTCCATCGTGCGCTCCAGCGGGAAGGGTATACAGACTGGGCAAATAGCCTGGTGGAATACGGCTGGTCAAAATGGCGGGAAGAGGCGAGTTTTGCCCAGCAGGATATTCGCGCGATGGGGAATATTTCCCGTGTGCAAACGGCGGGGGAAATCAGCCCTCCGCTGGCGAGTGCGGAAGATAATGCCCGATTCAGTTGTGCAGGCGATAACGTTAAAATCACCAGCGCCGGGTATGCCGCACAGATCGCCAGCGCAGGTTACAGCGCACGTATTGGTAGCGTAGGCTATAACGCGCATATCGGCAGTTCAGGCGATCGCGGGCGAATTGCGGTTGCGGGAAATTCGGCACGTATCAGTAGCGTGGGTGACGGGACGCGTATCGCCAGTACCGGCATGCGCGTACGCATCAGTTCGCTCGGCGACAGAAACCGGATTGCCTGCGGTGGTGATTTAACTCAGTTGGCCTGTTTTGGCGCAGAGTCTAAAATCGCCAACTGCGCCGACAACATCCACATTATTGCCAGCGGAGAGAACGCCGTTGTTGCCAGTACCGGTGTTGTCGATTCGATAATACTCGGTCCCGGCGGCTGCGCGGCGCTGGCCTATCACGATGGTGAGAGAATGCGTTTTGCGCTTGCCGTTGAGGGGGAAAATAACATTCAGGCGGGCGTGAAATATCGGCTCAACGAAGACCACCAGTTTGTGGAATGTTGAGCCGTGATCTCATTTTAACGCGAAGCGGCGTTGGGTGATTTTCTCCAGACTCAGGCACAGCAGGTAATAGACCAGTCCCGTAAAAATAAAAATGGCTGCCGGATAGATTTGTACCCGGCTGTTAACCTGGCCCGCAACCGTTGTGAGTTCCGGCACGTTAACGATAAACGCCAGCGACGTGTCCTTCAGTAATCCAATAAAAATACCCGTTAGCGATGGCAGTACGTTACGCAGCACCTGCGGCAATAAGATAAGCCACAGGGCCTGATACGGGCGAAAACCCTGAACCACGGCAGCATCATATTGCCCGCCAGGCAGCGCGCTAATTCCTGCATACACTGAGTGCATGACCGAGGCAGCGGTGAACCATGCCAGCGCCAGCGTCACGGTAACGGCTCCGGGGAGATCGCTTCCGGTCAGCATGGGTAGCAAATACCACATCCAGAAAATCACAAAGATTAGCGGAATGCCGCGAATAAACTCCGCCCAGATAAACAACCCGTTGCGAACCGTGCCTGGAAAACGCCAGGCGCAGCAGGCAAGAACTATCCCACCAGGCAAGGCCAGCAGCGCCGCGCCGAGAGCCATTAACAACGTGAGCAGAACGCCGCCGGGTTGTCCCTGGGCCACCCGTCCCCACAGGAGATAATCAAGATTGTCGGTAATGACCGAAATATTAGCGATCATGCAGTATGCTCCTGACGCTGAAGATACGCGTTTTAACCTTGGACGATTTACCCGATGCAGGTCGTGGGCCAAGACGCGTAAGCAGCATACCCAGAACGATGCCTGTGAACAGATAGAGCGCAGTGCCAACAGCAAAGGCTTCCAGCGCGTGCGCGTTGTAGCTCTCAATTTGCCGCACCTGGTAGGTTAGCTCAGCAAATCCAATACCGCTGGCAAGCGAGGAAAGTTTCATCAGGTTAAGGTATTGCCCAACAATGGGTTGCCAGGCGTTCGCCAGTCCCTGAGGAAGCAGAATGTGACGAAACGTCGCCCAGGATGAAAAACCCTGCGCCACGGCAGCCTCACGTTGTCCGGCAGAAACCGCCTGTAAACCAGAGGCGATCTCCTCGACCAAAAATGCCGAGGTAAATACGCCCAGCCCCCATGCTGAACAGATAAACTCTGGTGTTAACCACCAGACATCGCCTGGCAGAATAGACCAGGGATGCTCTGCATTGATGAAGCTAATGACGTTGCGGGGCAGCCAGTTCCATGCGGCAAAATACCAGAACATCAGTTGCACCAGTAAAGGCGTGTTGCGAAACACCGAAACCCATACACTGACCACCGCTTTGTTGAAGCGATTGCCCGTCAGACGCAGGCCGAGTAGGAAGATGGCAATGAGCGTGGCGAGTACGACACCTGCCAGTGTCACCCAGAGCGTGGTGAGAAAACCGGAAATTATCCATTGCAGAGGTTGCCCGCTCAGCACTCCCTGCCAGTCCATTGCAAGCATTATAGCGATGACTCCTGGTGTAACGGGTCGAGCACTTTTTTCAGGAAACGCTGGGTTCTCGGGTGCTGTGGCCGGGTGAAAAAATCCTCCGGCGCGGCCACTTCAAGAATTTCTCCGCCATCGATGAATACCACGCGATCGGCAATCTCACGGGCAAAATGCATTTCATGGGTCACGACGATCATGGTGATACCGCTGTGGGCCAGGTTTTTCATCACCTGTAATACCTCGCCGATCATTTCTGGATCCAGCGCGGAGGTGGGTTCATCAAACAGAAGGATTTGTGGCGATGAGGCCAGCGCGCGGGCGATGGCCACGCGCTGTTGCTGCCCACCGGACAACTGTGCGGCATAGGCGCTCGCTTTTTCTGCCAGTCCCACCTGATCCAGCAATTCGAGTGCCCGACGCGCGGCTGCCGCCTTGTTCCAGCCGTGAACATATTCCAGCGCCAGCGAGATGTTCTGATGCGCTGTCAGATGCGAATAGAGATTGAATTGCTGAAAAACGAAACCGATACGGCTGCGTAACTGGCGTAATGCTGCCCCGCGCAACTGACTAATTGGTTTGTCATCAATGAAAATCTCGCCACCGCTGAGCGACTCAAGCTGGTTGATAAGGCGTATAAGCGTGGATTTTCCCGAGCCAGAAGGGCCCAGAATAGTCACCACTTCACCGGGTTCAACTGACAGGCTGACGCCGTTAAGTACGGTGTGAGTGTCAAACTGTTTGATGACATTGCGCAGTTCGACGCTTGCCTGGCGCAAATGGTTAAAATCCGCCGCGGAAACTGCACAACGATGAAACAGGGCTGAGAGCATATTACTTCGCTTCTATTTTAAAGGCGCGGGGTTGCGGATTTTTGGTTTCAGGGCCAAACCAGACATCATAAATTTTTGCCGCCTGCCCGGTAGATTCCAGCCTCAAAAGCTCATCATTGACGGCTTTTAACAGCGCTGGCTCACCTTTTTTCACTCCCACGCCAATCTCTTCTTTGCTCAACAGGTCAGGCAGAATTTTGAAATCTGCTTTATCCGGCGCACCGCTTAATAGACCGGCCAGAATCGTACTGTCCTGGGTGATGGCCTGAACATTGCCATTGCGTAGCGCGGTTAACGCCAGTGGAATATCGTCGTAGGCCAGCACACGTGACTGCGGGAAGCGCTGATGTAGCGCCTGCTCACCGGTAGTGCCTTTCACCGCACCGATTCGCGCTTTGCTGTATGCATCGAGCTGGTCCGGGGATTTGGCCGGTACCAGGAACTGCTGCCCGGTAACAAAATAGGGGACGGAGAAGTCAATGACCTGCGCCCGCTCAGGCGTAATCGTGATATCCGCCACGATTAAATCGGCTTTACCGGATTGTAATAACGGAATGCGGTTTGCCGGATTAGTCGCTACCAGTTCCAGTTTTACGCCGAGGGATTTTGCCAGCGCTTCAGCAAAATCAACGTCATAGCCGACAATCTTATGCGTTTTGGCATCGACGGAGCCAAACGGTGGATTCGCGTCGAATGTCGCAACTTTTACTATGCCTGCGGCTTTGATATCGGCCAGTTGGTCAGCCTGAGCCTGCGAGGCGGCAATGCCGGTGGCCAGCAGCACGCCGAGTGCCAGCAGTGTTTTTTTAGCGCGATAAGTTTTCGTTGCCATCATGATGTAAATCCCTGTCGTTTTTGGTTTGTGCTTTTTACGCTCCCATAACTTACGTTCAGGACAAAATAAGAAAAAATTCTTATCTATTTACAAAATGTTATTAGTGAAAGCGGTGTTAACAATGGGTAAACGCAATGGGAAATGTAGATAAGAGGAGGGGCATAGTCTGGCGGTAAAAAAACCGGCATTGCGCCGGTTTGGAAATCAGATTTTACAGGCGTCGCCGCAGTCATTATCAGCAATAATGTCCTGCGCTTTCTTGTCTGCATCTTCCAGACGTTCAGCATTACGCTCTTGCGCTTCTTCCAGTCCATCAAAGACCAGATTATCGAGATCAATTTCCATCATTCACCTGCTCAGGTTCAGCGTTTAACATCACATTATTATATTGCAAAAATGTTGCTTAACAGCAGCGATTCTTGCTACTTAGCGTCGAACTCAATTCGGGGTGCCTGTTTACCCGCCAATTGGCCAACAGTTAGCAATTGCTAAAGAACCGTGAAGCGTAAATACCGAATAATGCTTGTGCCCTCGACTGTTTAATTCCCACCTTTTCATTAACGTGATGCGCGATCATTTTTAACAAATTAGCGACAAAATCACTATACATATAACTTAATATCTTTTATACATTAATTGTTCAACCCTGCGACTATTCCACAAAAGAGAAAGCTATATGGAACAGACACCTGATAAGAAAAACGATAATTTTCAAAAAGATGGCAAAGAACAGTTCAATCGCTCGATCGGTCTTATTTCAAACTTTGCGTTGGGTTTTACCTACCTTTCGCCGCTTACCGCCGTCTATTCGCTGTTTGCACTGGCCGTAACGCTGGCGGGGCCGCCCGCAGTCTGGTGGATTTTAATCGTCGCATGTGGACAACTTTTGGTGGCGTTGGTGTTTGGTGAGGTGGCTTCCCAGTATCCGATAACCGGCGGGCTTTATCCTTGGGCCAGAAGGTTATGGGGCAAGAAATATGCGTGGATCGCTGCCTGGATTTACCTGTGGGCCCTGGTGGTCACCATTACGTCAATCGCGGAATATACGTCAACATTTGTTGAGTCGCTCTTCCACTATGGTCAGACGCCAGCCACTATGTTGGCGACTTCCGTCCTGCTGCTGCTTTTGATGATGGCTGTTAATATGTCCGGGACTAAAAATCTGGCTCGGGTCGCAAAAATTGGCTTCTGGTGTGAAATCGTTAGCGTGATTGCGCTGGGAATTTATCTGCTGATATTCCACCGTTCGCAGCCATTCTCCGTTATTTTTGATTCGATGGGCGTGCTGGCGCATGACGGCAGCTATTCCACCGCGTTTATGTCTGCCGCGCTGATGGGGCTGTTTATGTTCTTTGGCTTTGAGGCCTGCGGTAACGTTGCGGAAGAGGTACAGAATCCAAGTAAAAAGATCCCGGTTGCGATGATTTTGAGCATCGTATTTGGTGCGATTTCGGCGATTATTTCCGTCATGGGATACCTCCTGGCTTCACCAAATCTGGTCAGTATCGTGAATGGCAAAACGTCTGACCCGATTCCGGCCATCCTTAATGAAGCACTTGGTGAAACCGGCGCAACTATCTTTATCATCGTCGCGATTGTGGCGATGCTGTCGTGCATTTTGTCTCTGCAGGCTGCGTTAAGCCGTCTTATCTTTTCTTTCTCCCGCGACAGAATGCTGCCGGGAAGTGAGTGGATGTCAAAGATCTCTAAAAATGGCGTTCCGGATAATGCGATGGTTGTTAGCTGTCTGCTGCCAGTCATCATCTGCGTTTGGGTCTATTTCCAGCCAGACAATCTGTCGCGTATTACCGCGTTTGCCGTCATCGGTATTTATATCTCGTTCCAGATGGTTGTGCTTGCCGCACTGCGCCAGCGCCTGAAAGGCTGGAAACCGGCCGGGGAGTGGACCATTGGCGGTTGGGGCGTGATTGTGAACGTGCTGGCGCTAGCCTATGGATTGTGTGGGATCTGGTTGTTGGCGCAACCGGCAGACAGCAGCGATTTCATCGACCGTTGGACGGTACTGTTCGGCCTGGCGATTGTCGTTGGCTCCGGGCTTATCTATATGTTCCTGACCCGACCGTTTGGTCGCTCTGCGGCACCGGAAAACGACGCCATTGCCTACGCTAACAAGCTGAATATGGGGCAGGATAACTAAAAACTAAGGGCCTTCGGGCCCTTAGTTTTGATAGTGATAAAGGATAAAGTAGTCGCTCTGATAAACAACGGTACTGTTTGCGGGAGAGAGTAATTCACCCACGCGAAAACGTGGCCAACTGGAAAAGATAATTCTGTTTTCCAGATTGGTCAGAATGACATAGTCAGGATGAGCGCAGGAGAGCAGTTCGGCCTCAATCTGACTGACCAGCAGATCGACGGCGGCAACGCCAAGAAACTGATCGTTGTAGTAGATCGGCACTGCCGAGGTCAGGGTGTAGGAAATATTGCAGATATAGTCGACGTAGGGGCCGTGGATATAGGCTTTTCCTGCCGGAGGTGAGTGCTTAAACCACTCGAAGGTTCTGAAATCCAGGCGTTGCTGGGTGGCCTGATCTAAATCGAGGTGCGCCTGACTCAAACCATTATCTTTCTTATACCACCATTCCAGCAGCCAATACTCTTTTGTGGTGGCAGTGCTCTCAATATGGCTGGCGAACCCGGCCCCTGAACAGTAATGATTGTTACTGAGGGTGCGCTTGATGTGTTGCTGAACGGTAGATCTCACCGATGGATCGAGGACAACTTCTGCTGAGGCCTTTTGCACCCCGGAAATCGCCTCATGGATGCTCCTCGCCAGCGCAACGGTAGAATCTACGGTAGAGGCGGTAATATCATCAATCTTACGAATTAATGCGCTTAAGGATGTCGAAGAGCTCATTGTCTGTCCTGCCTTCACTGATTGTCAGTTCGAGTTATATTTCAGCTTTTTTTCAATAAGGTAATAGGTAAACGTGTCGATGATCCGTGTGGCAAGCTGCACGGATTCTGCCTCGTTGTGAGCAGCCAGCGCATCGGCCAGTGCCGAGTAAAGCGCAATAATTTCGGCATGAATGTTGTCTGCGCGATAAAGTATCGCCACCAGCGATGCCCATTCAGCCTGGACCTGCAGCTCCTGATTGGCCAGTCGCGCCGAATGTGAACTGGCAGCTATCGCCAGTAGACAGCGCATATCGGCCTGGGTCATCAGCTCTGGTGAGTTTGCCTTGCTGAGCACCTCAACAAACTCGCGAAATTTGGCGATATCCGCGCCGGTCATCCGTCTGGAAGCCAGCCTTGCGCTATGGCTGATAATGGCGCAATGCATTTCGCCCAGGTCAGAAAGATAATCCGTACTGATCGCTTTGAACGGATGCAGGGCGCTGTTTTTGCCATCAATATTTTCGCAAACGAAGCTCCCGCCATTACGACCACGAACCGTATGGATAAGATTATTAGCCCGAAGCGTGTTTAGCGCTTCTCTGATAGTGATATGTGAGACACCCATCATCTTTGCCAAATCAGTTTCGTTGGGGAGCTGTTCTTTTGGCTCCAGCAACCCCGTGATAATGGCGTTTGACAGGCGCTGCACTATCTGGTCTGAACGACTGACCTGCCCGATAGGCGCAAATATGACCGCGTGAGTAATCATAATCTTTTCTGCACTCAATTCCCTGAAACAACGACCATTTTTAACACATGCCCGTCAGGCAAGGAAGGTAAGAATGGCCGAGTTATTTTACATGCCTATGCGCAACGTCACTGCACAAGCGGATGTGTGTCCCGATAACCTCATTGTGAGCTGAGCATAAAGCCTCGGCTCACAATGAAAAGCCTTATCCCGAAAATGTAAAAATTAAGTTAAAAATGCGAGGCTTATCATAGTGTCAATGTTGCGCATTTGAAAATCTTTTACAATATATATATTACATAAGATTCTTTATGTATTAACGGGCAGGAGACAGACATGAAAACCCTGAAGCATTTTATCAATGGGCAATACGTAGCAGGTCGTAGCGAAGATACCTTCGAACTGGTGAGTCCGGTCGACGGCGAAACGTACGCATTATCACCCAACGCCAATGCGGAAGAGGTGGAGCAGGCCTACTCGGCGGCGGAGGCGGCGTTTAGCATCTGGCGAAAATCGACGCCGGCACAGCGGCAAAAGGCGTTATTGCAGCTGGCAGATGAGATTGAACGAAACGTTGAGCGGCTGGTGAACGCGCAGAGTCAGGAGACCGGTCAGCTTCGCCATTTTATTGAGAAGGAAGAGATCGCGGCATCCTGCGATGCCATCCGCTTTTTTGCCGGTGCGGCGCGCTGTCTTGAAGGGAAAGCGGCAGGGGAATATTCCGCTGGGTTTACCTCGACTATCCGCCGTGAACCGCTGGGTATCGTTGGCCAAGTCACGCCATGGAACTACCCGTTCATGATGGCGGTATGGAAGATTGCGCCAGCGCTGGCAGCAGGCAATACGGTCGTATTAAAACCCAGCGACACCACGCCGGTCAGCACGCTGCTGTTGGCTGAACTGGCCGCGCCGTTGTTCCCAAGAGGGGCGTTTAACGTCGTATTAGGTAAAGCCAGCACCGGTTCGCTGGTGGTTTCAAACCCAAAGGCCTCACTGGTTTCGATTACCGGTTCGGTCCGCGCGGGTCTACAGGTTGCGGCTTCGGCAGCGGCGAACCTGACCAAGGCACATCTGGAATTGGGCGGGAAAGCGCCTGCGGTGGTGTTTGCTGATGCAGATATGGACAAGGCGATCGCGACGATCACCACGGCAGGCTTCTTCAATGCCGGCCAGGATTGCACGGCGGCTACGCGTATTCTGGTCGAACAATCCATCTACGCTGAATTCCTGGAAAAGCTGGTTCAGAAAACGAAGAGTATTAAATTTGGACCGCCAGCGGATCAGGCTGCGCTATATGGCGCATTGAACAGTAAAAACCAACTGGAGCAGGTGAAAGGCTTTATTGCGCGTTTACCGGCACATGCAAAAATTGAAACGGGTGGGCGTGCCGGGCCAGGTCCGGGCTTCTATTTTGAGCCGACGATCGTCTCCGGATTGCATCAACATGACGAAGCTATTCAGCATGAAGTATTTGGACCGGTAATGACTATTCAGCCGTTTTCGACTGATGAAGAGGGTCTACACAAAGCGAATGATGTGGAATATGGTCTGGCCGCCAGCGTCTGGACCAGTAACCATGGTCGCGCACAGCGCTTCAGCATTGACCTCGATTTTGGCACCGTGTGGATCAACAATCACATTCCTCTGTGCGCCGAAATGCCGCACGGCGGGTTCAAAAAATCGGGTTATGGCAAAGATCTCTCATCCTATTCGCTCGAAGAATATACTCGGGTGAAACATATCATGTGTGACATTTCTGAATAGAGAGGATTTCGATGAAAACATTAAACATAGCGGTGCTTTCATTCGTGATGTTCTCGGGCTATAGCCTGGCAGAAAGCACATCGCTGAATACCGTTAAAGAGTATATGGCGGCCTGGAATGCACACGATGCTTCGCGAGCCGCGCAATATCTTGCTGATGACGCAGTCTATTATGATGCCGCCGCTGGCGAACCGATAAATGGCAGAGAAAAAGCTGAAAAAGAGGTTATCGGTGCCTTTATTAAGGCGGTGCCAGATCTGAGCTGGAAAATGGTCGGCAAACCCGTTTACGACGAAGATACCGTGGCGTTTCGTTGGGAATTTTCAGGCAAAAATAGTGGCGAATGGGCAGGGAGTCCGCCGACAAATAATCCGATAAAATTTGAAGGTGTCAGCTATATTCATGTTAAAGCAGGTAAAATCACCTGGCAAGGCGATTATTATGATTCTAAAAAACTGGATGAAGAGTTAAAGCCAGGGAAATAGTCGGCTGTCCCCCTTTATTACTATGAAGGGGGACATCTCTTATTTGTGTCGTATTTAGGGCAGTGTGTAGCAATAAGGAAAAAAGTTAATGGCAATTACCAGACGTGATTTTCTCAACGGCGTCGCGGTGACTATTGCTGCGGGGCTTACCCCGCTGGAATGGGTCAGGGCGGCAGGAAAGGGAAACGCATTTATAGATGGAAATTATTATCCGCCAGGGCTGACGGGGCTGCGGGGTAATCATCCTGGATCGTTTGAAATGGCGCATGCAGTAGGCCGCGAGCATAAACATTTTGATTTAAACGCTCTGCCCGTTGAGGAAGAGTACGATCTGGTGATTGTGGGCGGCGGTATTAGCGGGCTGGCTGCCGGTTGTTTCTGGCGCCAGCTTGCCGGGCAAAATAGCCGGATCCTGATCCTCGATAACCATGACGATTTTGGCGGACACGCCAAACGTAACGAATTTACGAGCTCAGGTAAGAAATTACTCGGCTATGGCGGTAGCGAAGCATTCCAGTCGCCCGCGCACAATTTCAGCCCTGAGGTGCAAAAACTGATGGAAACCGTGGGCGTCAGCGTCACGCGGTTAAAAGAGAGTTTTGACGTAAACTTCTACCCCGACTGGCAGCTCAGTCGCGGTGTTTTCTTCGACAAAAAGAATTTTGGCGAGACAAAAATCGTCAGCGGCGATCCGGGGCGCGCGGTATCTGATGATATCCCGCCGAACAGGCTCAATGGCCGTAAAATTGAAGACTTTATCAATGATTTTCCGCTAAGTGAGCACGACCGAAAGGCGTTGATCGACCTGCACGTCCATCCTGGCGACTATCTTCCGGGCATGACGGTCGATGAGAAAATGGAATGGCTGGATACCCACAGCTACAGTGAATTTTTGGCCACAAAAGTTGGTTTGAGCAAAATGGCGCTGCTCTATTTTCAGCAGCGTTCTAATGACTTCTTCGCCATCGGCATTGAAGGCATTTCCTGTAGCGATGCCAGGGCGTGCGCATTACCCGGCATGGAGGCGCTGGGAATACCGCCGTTGGACGGCGAGTCGCTGGCCGACCTCGAAGAGCCGTATGTTTACCATTTCCCTGACGGTAACGCCGGGCTGGCCCGACTGTTAGTCAGGTATATGCTGCCGGATGCGCTACCGGGTAACACGATGGAAGACTCTGTCCTTGCCAGACTGCATTACGAAAAGCTGGATCTGCCGGAAAACACCACGCGCTTGCGTCTGAATAGCACGGTGATTAATGCGGCCAACACAAAGGATGGCGTGGTGGTGACCTATCTGCGTGACGGCAAAATGCATCGCGTGCGCGGTAAAAACACCATCATGGCGGGCTATAACATGATGATCCCGTATCTGGTGCCTGAGATGCCGGAACAGCAGCAGGCGGATCTCAAACTGAACGTGAAGGCACCGCTGGTGTACACCAACGTGGTGGTCAAAAACTGGCAGGCGTTCAAACAGCTTGGCGTGCATGAATTTTACTCTCCGGCGGCACCATACAGCCGGATTAAGCTCGACTATCCGGTCAGCATCGGCGGGTATCAACACCCGGCCTCACCGGACGATCCGATGGTCATTCACATGGTCTATGTGCCTACTTATCCGGGCAGTAATCTGTCGGCCAGAGAGCAATTCCGTCTGGGGCGAGCGTATTTACTGGGGACCACATTTGCGACGCATGAGGAGATGATTCGCTCCCAGTTACAGGAAATGTTTGGCTCAACGGGCTTTGATAATCAACGCGATATCTCCGCCATTACGGTTAACCGCTGGGCGCATGGCTATGCGTATTACGCCAACGCGTTGTTCGATGATATGGATAAAATGCCAGAAATTATCGAGCGGGCGCGTCAGCCAGTTGGTCGCATTGCCATCGCTAATTCCGATTCTGACTGGGGCGCTTATGCCCATACGGCCATCGATCAGGCATGGCGTGCGGTTAATGAACTCAAGGATATGGGGTGATCTATGCGTAATGTAACCGTTCTTGCCGCCTGTTTGTTTACCGCCTCTGTGAGTGCAGCGGAATCTAATGGCGAATATATCGCCCGTATCTCTGACTGTGTGGCCTGTCATACCACCGAAGGGGGGGCGGCGATGGCGGGTGGCAAAAAGTTTCCTACTCCGGTAGGGGATATTTATTCGACCAACATTACCCCAGACAAGACCCAGGGTATTGGTAATTACTCATACGAGGATTTTGACAAGGCCGTACGTCAGGGAATTGCCAAAGATGGTCATCCGCTCTATCCGGCCATGCCTTATCCCTCTTACGCGAAACTTTCTGATGACGATGTACAGGCGTTATATCGCTATTTTATGCATGATGTCACCCCCACTGCGCAGCCCAATAAAGAGAATGCCATTCCGTGGCTACTCTCCGCCCGCTGGCCGCTGCATATCTGGAACTGGCTGTTTACCGACGCGCCAGCGACGGCTGTAGAGAGTGCGAAAACGGATGACAACGCTGCGTTAGTAAAACGGGGCGCTTATCTGGTGGAAGGTCCCGGACACTGCGGTTCTTGCCATACCCCGAGAGGCATGGCGATGAACGAAAAAGCGTATACCAATGCTGATGCCGAGTACCTGAGCGGCGCGATGATCGACGGCTGGTATGCACCTTCGCTGCGCGGCACGGGAATGTCTGAGCAGGAATTAAAATCGCTGTTGCTGACCGGTAAAAGCAAGCATGCCGCGGTTTCAGGTTCGATGGCTGAAGTCGTCACGCAGAGTACACAGTATCTGACCGATGACGATGCCACGGCGATCGCGCAATATCTGCTGAGCCTGAAAAGCGAGAAGCCTGAAACGGTGCGCGCAGCGGCAACTACGGTGTCCTGGTCGAATTCACCCGAGGCGGGCAAAGTGACCTATAACCGCTACTGCTCCACCTGTCACGGTCTGGAGGGGAAAGGTACGGATGATAACGCACCGTCTTTGATCAACAATTCGCTGGTGATGGTTGATGACCCGACGCCGCTATTCAGAGTTATTGCCCACGGCGCAGAAACACCGACAACACGTGGCAGCGTCTCCTTTAAGATGCCGGCTTACGGTGGCATGTTAAGCGACAACGAAATGCGCGACGTGATTAATTACGTGCGTAAAAGTTGGGGAGAAGGGAACGGCGAAGTAAGCCAGAAGGACCTGGCAGGAATTAAAAAAGCGTCACATTAAACAGCATGTCGGATGGACAAGGTGCTTGCAGCGCCATCCGGCAGTGCTTAAACGGCGTTTACTCTGATAATACCCACCAGTCGGGTAAACGCCGACGCCATTTCATTCTCTTCGATACTGGCAAATCCCAGCAGCAGGCCGCTGCGTTTCTCTTCATTCACGTAATAGCGAGACAGCGGGCGCACCAGCAGCCCTTGCGCATTTGCCTGTTGGGCAATGAGAACGTCATCGCTCCCGACGGGCAACTGTAGAATCATATGCAACCCGGCGTTGCTGCTGAAGGAGCCAAGATACTGCTCGCCCAACTGGCGACTGATAAGCTCCACCAACGTCTGGCGGCGACGACTGTACAACTGGCGCATTTTACGAATGTGCGCCGCGTAGTAACCCTCGCGGATAAACTCCGCCAGCGCTGCCTGAATCAGCAAATGTCCACCACGATAGAGGTCGTTATGAACCTTCTTCAGCGGCGCGGCGAGCGGTTTGGGCAGTACCACATACCCGAGCCGCAGTGCGGGATAGAGTGTTTTACTGAATGTCCCGATATAGATGACCGGCGTCTCTTCTTCCAGTCCCTGCAATGATGGAATTGGCTGGCCGGAAAAGCGAAACTCGCTGTCGTAGTCATCTTCCACTATCCAGCTTCGCGTTTCACGTGCGCGAAAGAGAAGTGCCCGACGGCGGTTGAGGCTCATTACCGAACCGAGCGGATATTGATGTGACGGTGTCACAAAAATCAGCTTTAGCGCAGATTCGCCAGCCTCCGGCGGCACCATACCTTGTTCATCAACCGGGATCGCCGAAAAGTTAACCGCATTGATGCGCAGAATATTTTTGATTCCCCAGTAGCCCGGCTCCTCAATCCAGGCGTTATCCCCCGGGTTGCATAGCGTCCGGGTCACCAGATCCAGCGCCTGGTGAATACCTTCAGTAATCAGAATTTGCTCCGGTGAACACCGCACCCCGCGTGCGGTGCGCAGATAGTCTGCCAGCGCTTCTTTCAGCTCAGTCACGCCGCCTGCGGCATCGTAAGTGAGAAACTCCGGGCGCAACCGTCTCGCCAGCCGATCCTGAATTTTTTTGAGCACCCGGTGAGGGAAATGCTCCACATCAGGTACGCCTGGAATAAATGCGCCCCATTGACGAGGGCTGGCGCTGGCATGACCCAGCAGCTCAAGGCAGCGGGCAGATAAGCGGGTGTGATCCTCCAGTGTGGCGGCAACGGGCTCTTTGTGGGGACGCAGGTCAAGATTGTCCAGCACGCTGTCGGTGACAAATGTGCCGCTGCTGGTGCGCGCGGAAATATAACCTTCGGCCTGCAATTGCTCGTAAACCCGCAGGACGGTATTGCGCGATAGCGTCAGTTCGCCTGCCAGGTCACGCGACGGAGGCATTCGGGTAGCCGGTTTCAGGCTACCTTCGAGGATGCAACTGCAGATGGCGGCATACAGGCGACGATGCAGCTTTTCATCGGTCTGCTGGCTAAATGCCTGCTTGATCACATCTCCGGCAAGTGAACGCATTTGGATCCTTAAAATAAAACGATTTGGCTCTCGATTAAAGTACCAGATGGCGTCTAAATTTAAAGGGTAATTCAACCTAAATGTATTAATGGACAAGGTGTAGAGAATGAACAATAAAAACCTGCAACAACGTCGTCTGGATGCCACCCCGCGTGGCGTGGGTGTAATGTGTGATTTTTATGCCCAGTCAGCAGAAAACAGCACAATTACCGATATCGAAGGCAATCAGTACATCGATTTTGCCGCCGGGATTGCCGTGCTGAACACCGGACACCGTCATCCTCGCCTGGTGCAGGCAGTCGAAGCGCAACTGCAGGCTTTTACCCATACGGCTTATCAGATTGTCCCGTACGAAAGCTATGTGTCTTTGGCGGAGAAAATCAACGCCGTTGCGCCAATCGACGGCAAGCGCAAAACCACATTCTTCACCACCGGGGCTGAAGCGGTCGAAAATGCGGTGAAAATTGCGCGTGCACATACCGGCCGTCCTGGCGTTATTGCTTTTGGCGGCGGTTTTCATGGGCGTACCTACATGACGATGGCGTTAACCGGCAAGGTGGCGCCGTATAAAAAAGGGTTCGGCCCGTTCCCTGGCTCCGTCTACCACGCACCGTATCCTTGCGAGTTGCAGGGGATTTCTACGGCGGATTCCATCAAAGCGATTGAGCGCCTGTTTAAAGCCGATATCGATCCCACCCAGGTCGCAGCGATTATTTTCGAACCCGTCCAGGGCGAAGGGGGCTTCGTGGTGGCGCCGCCGGAGTTTGTGGCTGCCATCCGCCGTATTTGCGACGAGCATGGCATCGTGATGATCGCCGATGAGGTGCAAAGCGGGTTTGCCCGTACGGGCCAGTTGTTTGCGATGGACCATTACGCTGACAAAGCTGACCTGATGACTATGGCAAAAAGCCTTGCGGGCGGCATGCCGCTGTCTGGCGTCGTGGGCAAAGCTGAAATTATGGATGCGCCTGCGCCGGGTGGTCTGGGCGGAACCTACGCCGGAAACCCGCTGTCAATTGCGGCAGCTCATGCGGTGCTGGATATCATTCGTGATGAACAGCTGTGCCAGCGTGCGGCAGCTCTTGGCGAACAATTGCGCGCCACTCTGACTGACGCGCAAGCCGGGTGTCCTGAACTGGCCGAAGTGCGCGGCTTAGGCTCTATGATCGCCGCTGAATTCTGTGACGCAGCGACGGGAGAACCCAACGCAGCCGCCGCACAACGCGTGCAGAAGAAAGCCCTTGAGCAAGGATTACTGCTGCTGACCTGTGGTCAGTATGGCAACGTTATTCGTTTCCTTTATCCGCTGACGATCCCGCAGGATCAGTTCGCCAAAGCGCTCGATATCATTAAAGCGGCAACCAAATAATCTATTAGTCATCGTGTTACCCACAGCCGACGGTGGTCATCACCGTCGGCTTTTTTGTCGGCATAAATTGATCTTCCTCGTGTGTCGTGCGGTATTTATCGCGAATGGGTTGCCTGTTATATCGTTATGTAATTTAATACACATCGCTTTTACTCCGCTATCCAGATGGTATCCCATGTTAACTTTCCGCTCTTTTGTGCTGGTATGCGCCAGCATGTTGTTTGCGTTTTCTGCCCAGGCCGACCGTACGATCACCGACCAGCTTGGTCGTCAGGTCACGATTCCGGACCACGTCGACAAAGTGGTCGTGCTGCAACACCAGACGCTGAATATTCTGGTCCAGCTTAATGCTCAGCAGGACATTATTGGCGTGATGTCGAGCTGGAAAAAACAGCTCGGGCCTGAGTTTGCGCGCTTTATGCCGACAATTGCCACATTGCCGACGCCGGGCGATCTCACCAGCGTGAATATTGAAAGCCTACTGGCGATTCATCCACAGGTGGTTTTTGTCGCCAACTATGCGCCCGCGGAGATGATCCAGCAGATTCAGAACGCCGGTATTCCGGTCGTGGCAATCTCATTGCGCAAGGATGCAGCCGGGCAACAGAATAAAATGAACCCGACCATGGCCGATGAAGAGCAGGTCTACAACGAAGGGTTAAAGCAGGGGATTCGCCTGATTGCGGACGTCGTGGGGCGCAAACCGCAAGCTGAGACGTTGATCGACTACGTTTTTGCGGCGCGGGCAAAATTCAATGCGCCGGTCGCAAAAATCCCGGATGCGCAAAAAGTCCGTATTTATATGGCTAACCCCGACCTGATGACTTACGGCTCCGGGAAGTACACGGGACTCATGATGCAGCACGCGGGTGGGCTAAACGTGGCGGCTGCCAGTGTGAAAGGCGCCCGTCAGGTTGCGCTGGAACAGGTATTGGCGTGGAACCCGCAGGTAATTTTTGTTCAGGATCGCTACCCGCAGGTGGTAACGGAGATCCAAAACGATCCTAACTGGCAGGGGATTGATGCGGTAAAAAATCATCGCGTCTGGTTGATGCCTGAGTACGCCAAAGCCTGGGGCTATCCGATGCCAGAAGCGTTGGCGATTGGTGAGCTGTGGATGGCCAAAAAATTGTACCCGGACGCCTATAAAGACGTGGATGTTGATGCGCAGGCGCAAGACTACTATCAGCGTTTTTATGGTGTGAACTGGCAGCCTGATGCAGTTAAGTAAGCGCATTTTACTCCAGCAACCACTCTTAATCGCGACGGTCCTGTTGCTGGGCCTTGGTTCGTTGTGTCTCGGACAATATCCGCTGTCATTAAGCGAAGTCTTTTATCACCTGATGCACTATAGCGACGCTGAAGGGATTGCCGGTCAGGTTATCTGGACAGTCAGGCTACCGCGAATTCTGATGGCGCTGCTGGCGGGTGGGGCGTTGGGGTTATGTGGCGCGACGCTGCAAGGGGTATTTCATAATCCGCTGGTCGACCCGCATATTATTGGCGTGACGTCCGGGGCCGCTTTTGGCGGAACGCTGGCTATTCTGCTTGGCCTGTCGCCGTGGTTGATGATGGGTTCAACGTTTTTCTTCGGTCTGACGGCGCTGGTCCTGGTGTATGCCATTGCTGCGCTGCAGGGGCTGGAGAATACGCTGGTGCTGATCCTGTCGGGTATCATTTTGAGTGGTTTTTTTGCCGCGCTGGTGAGTCTGATTCAGTATCAGGCTGATACCGAAGAAACGTTACCCAATATCGTGTTCTGGCTGCTCGGCAGCTTTGCGACGGCTAACTGGCATAAAGTTCTGCTGTTGGCGATTCCAGTCGGTATCGCTGCGACAGTTTTGTACCAGCTACGCTGGCGGATAAACCTGTTATCACTCAATGATAAAGATGCCCGATCGCTAGGCGTCGCGGTGGTTCCTCTGCGACGCAGCGTTTTGCTGTGCTGCGCTTTTTTAGTCGCCGCTCAGGTAGCGGTCAGCGGCAGTATCGCCTGGGTTGGGTTGGTTATTCCGCATCTGGCGCGTTTGCTGGTGGGGGTTGATCATCGGCGTCTACTGCCGTGCGCCTTCTGGATGGGAGGCGGTTTTATGATTGTGGTGGATGATATTGCCCGTACCCTG
This sequence comes from Citrobacter sp. 506, assembly GCF_050434985.1. NCBI lineage: Bacteria > Pseudomonadati > Pseudomonadota > Gammaproteobacteria > Enterobacterales > Enterobacteriaceae > Citrobacter > Citrobacter sp. 506. The sequence continues at coordinate 712,871 of NZ_JBNDJN010000001.1, read as the reverse complement.
ATGCACGCGGAGATACCGCTTGGGATCATCACCGCAATATTCGGCGCGCCGCTGTTTGCTTTTTTACTCATCCGCTCCAGCCGCCGGGAGACATCATGAAACCTGCCGCATTGCGTGTAAACACGCTTGCCTATGGATATCGCACGCCGCTATTTGAGCCGCTTACATTCAGTTGCCAGAAAGGTGAGATCTGGGCTGTGCTGGGACGTAACGGCCTGGGTAAAAGTACGCTGCTCGATACGCTAACCGGCACGCTACCAGCTTTGGACGGCAGCATTGAAATTGACGGCGGGATAGGGATTGTGGCGCAGCATTGCCACCTGCCATTTCCTTATACGGTGAGCGACGTGGTGCTGATGGGGCGGGCACAGCACGTGAAGCTTTTTGCGCAACCCAGCCAGCAGGATCAACAAAGAGCGACCCAGGCGCTGGAGCAGTTAAATATTGCCCAGCTTGCTTCCCACTCGTTTAGCTCACTTTCCGGGGGTCAACAGCAACTGGTGATGATAGCCCGGGCGCTGGTGACGGAGTGTCAAACGCTGCTGCTTGATGAGCCGTGCTCCGCGCTGGATCTCGCCAATCAGCAGGTGGTGCTTCAGCTCATCAGCGATCTGGCCCATCTACAGGGATGCAGCATTCTTTTTTCGACCCACGATCCGCTGCATGCGTTACAAATAGCCACCCATACTTTGCTGCTGCTCCCCGAAGGAAAATGGCGGGCAGGGCCAACGGACAGCATTGTGACGGAAGAGAATCTGTTCCTGGCCTATGGCTTACTGCTGCGAAAACTCCGTGTAGAGAACCACCCGACGCCGTTTATCGCACCGCTGTTTTCTGTTCGTCGTTAAGAGGTAAGAACCCGGCGGCGGTAAGAAACGCCTGACCGCCGTTGGAGAGCATGAATTTAACCAGCGCCATCACCTCGTTGGATGCCTCGAGCACCGCCAGTTGGTATTCGCAGCGAATATTGTGCTCATCAGGGATAGCTACATAATGCACGTCGGGTTGGGCGCGCAGCGTATTCGCGTAATGCGCGTAGCCGATAAACAGATCGGCCAGTCCCTGGCGAAGGATCCAGGCGCTCGCCAGTTCACCAGACGGGATTTTCACCGTATCACGCCCACCAACCAGCGGGATGGCGCGCGCCCGAAGCTGTTGTCCGAGTCCTGGCTCCAGTACATCCATATTGTCGAAAAATGCCCAGGTATAGTCTCCGGAAGGGTCGCAGCCGGGCGTGGATGTACCTATTCGTAGCGTTGGGTCGCGGAGCAAATCCAGCCAGGCGCCGTTTCGGTTGCTGACCAGACTCAGTTGATTCCAACTAAAGGTTTGCGTGAGGACAGCTTTTTGCAAAACCAGCAGGCGTTGCGGGTGCTCCCGATTGGCTGAGGCAAAGAGCGCACACGGTTCACCGGCTTCAATACGCTCGCGTAATAAACCTGCCGGACCATATTCCACCTTCACGTCTATTCCGCTATGGCGCGAGAACTGGCTTATTAAAGGGGCAAATGCCAGGCGTAAACTGCCCGCGGCAAACAGAATAATGGAAGAGGGCATGGTATCCGATCTCTGACGAAAAAGGGTTTGCGAAGAGGATAAATGATACGCGCTGAGCATAGAGTTTAGAAGGCTTTGGCGCATCGCTTTGTGCCAGCATCATACGGAGTAATGATTAAGCTTAAGGCTACGAACAGGGGAATAAAAAGAAATTATGAGGTGTAACGAAGGGAAATAGCACCAAATCATAGAAATAATTTGGTGCGTCCGAGTGGACTCGAACCACCGACCCCCACCATGTCAAGGTGGTGCTCTAACCAACTGAGCTACGGACGCAAGATGGTGCGTTCAATTGGACTCGAACCAACGACCCCCACCATGTCAAGGTGGTGCTCTAACCAACTGAGCTATGAACGCAACGTTGTAGGTGACAACGGGGACGAATATTAGCGGCACAGACCGAATGAGGCAAGAGGGAAATAGCATTTTTCTTCCTGAACTCACGCGATTGCAGAGTAATTAAGCAAGTTGATTATATTTTGTTGATTTTGCTGCGTGTTTTTTATTCAGACAGTGAGCTTGGGCATAATGGGGACGGTTTGAATGACAGGTGCGCTCAGACTTTAAGCGCAGCAAGGATCGCGGTTTCTATTTTCTCAGGGGTAGTGAACGGCGCAAAACGCTTGAGCGGTTTGCCGTCACGCCCGATCAGGAACTTAGTGAAATTCCACTTGATACGCCCACCCAGCACGCCGGGTAATTCGTTTTTCAGGTAACGAAACACCGGATGCGTAGCCGCACCGTTGACTTCCACTTTCTCAAATATCGGGAAGCTCACACCGTAGTTGATGTGACAGGTTTGCGAGATTTCGTCGGCCCCGCCGGGCTCCTGATTACCGAACTGGTTGCAGGGGAAACCAAGCACCACCAGACCCTGCGCGGCGTACTTCTTGTAAAGCGCTTCGAGGCCTGCATATTGCGGCGTGAAGCCACAATGGCTAGCAGTATTGACCACCAGAACCAGTTTGCCAGCGTAGTCGGCCATAGAGACGGGCTCACCATGCAGACGGGTGGCTGTAAGTTGATAAAAGGTGATCATGCCGGAATCCTCAAATAAGATCGCATTACTCATTTTATTATGGTCGCAACTGTCTGATTAATAAACTGACCGTTGAAGTGCTGGCGATTTATTATTTTGTCGGGTTATCGCTAATGTTTTTAAACGCGTCACCCCAGCAGCATCGTTAGGTGACGACTAAAAATGGGGGGCGTGACGTTGTGCGCGATTGTCACTGCGACAAACACGTAACAGATATAAAAAAATCCACGCCTGGCGTGGATTTAGAGAGAGTGTGAGAGCAGGGGATTAACGTTCGTGCCTTGCCATTAGCAGTGCCAGGTCGACGAGGCGATTAGAGAATCCCCATTCGTTGTCGTACCACGCCAGAATTTTGACCATATTGCCGCCAATCACCAGCGTTGACAGGCCGTCGATGATGGATGAGCGCGGGTCACCCTGGTAATCGCTTGAGACAAGCGGTTCATCGCTGTAGCCGAGGATCCCTTTCAGTGGCCCTGTCGCGGCGGCGTCACGAAACGCATTATTGACCTCCTCTGCTGTAACATCCCGCTCAAGCGTTACGGTCAGGTCGACAATGGACACCACCGGAACCGGTACGCGCAGCGAGTAACCGGTTAAGCGACCATCCAGCTCCGGGATGACTTTGCCAAGCGCCTTCGCGGCACCGCTGGAGTAGGGGACAATCGACAATGCAGCGGCGCGGGCACCACGAAGATCTTTTTCCGGCTGGTCGTGCAGCGCCTGGCTGTTGGTATAGGCGTGGGTGGTATTCATCAAACCATGCTTAATGCCGAAATGTTGGTGCAAAACCTGTGCGGCAGGTGCCAGACCGTTAGTGGTGCAGCTACCGTTGCTGACGACAAAGTGTTTATCCGCGGAGTAGAGGTGATCGTTAACGCCCATCACGATGGTTAAATCATCGTTCTTACCGGGGGCGGAGATAATCACTCGTTTTGCGCCACCGCTGTGGATATGCACCGCCGCCTTGTCACGTTCAGTGAAGAAGCCGGTTGCTTCAATGACAATATCGACTTCACGCTGACGCCATGGGATGTTGGCTGGGTCGCGTTCGCTGAACACGGTAATGGATTTACCGTTAACCACCAACTGCCCCTCACCGGCGGTGACGTCGGCGTCGAGTTTACCGAGCAGCGAGTCGTATTTCAGCAGATGCGCCAGCGTTTTACTGTCTGTCAGATCGTTGATTGCCACGATCTGAATCTCCGGGTTACCCAGTGCAGCACGCAGTACGTTACGTCCGATACGGCCAAAACCGTTAATACCGACCTTTACCATGATGAACTCCTTATCTGTTGTCTCTGGAGTCAATTTAGGCCGGTCACGAGTTGGCGTAAATGACAAATAAGGATCACTTTACGCCATTTTACGACAGTGAAAGCGCTGACGATATTCACCAGGCGTCAGGTGAAGCTGTTTTTCAAACAGCCGTCGCAGGTTAATGCTGCTACCAAATCCTGTTTGTTCGGCGATACGCTCCAGCGTCTCGTTGGTCTGCTCCAGACGCTGTCGTGCAGCGGCCAGACGAGCTTCGGCCACGTAGCGTGCCGGTGATGCGCCAGTTTCTCGGGTAAACACGCGGGTGAAATTACGTGGGCTCATGGCGACTTTTTCCGCCAGTTTATCCACACTGAGATCGGCGGTGAGGTTCTCAAGCAGCCAGGCGAGCAGATCGTTAATCGGGCCCAGGGTACTGGTCTGCTGAAGGTTGTAGCGGCTAAACTGGAGTTGTCCCCCGGGACGGCGCAGGTACATGACGAAATCCTGAGCGACGTCGCGCGCCAGACTGAAGCCGTAATCCTCTTCAACTAACGCTAACGTCAGGTCAAAGCCGGAACTGACGCCACCTGATGTCCAGATGTGTTCGTCCTGGATATAGAGCGGACCGCTTTCGACGCGCACCTTTGGGAATTCTGCCTGCATGGTTTCCAGTAGCTTCCAGTGGGTGGTGGCTCGTCTGCCGTCCAGCAGCCCGGTTTCTGCCAGCAGCATCGCGCCGCCGCAAATGGATGCAATGCGGCGGGCGTGGGGAGCGGCAAGGCGTAGCCAGTCAACCACTGCAATTCCTTCCTGCGGGTTTTGACCTCTGCCAGTGATGATGATGGTATCGAGAGGTTCGCGAGGGTCTATCTCATGCAGGCGGTGATCTGCCAGTAAATTTAGGCCGGACTGACCATGGATCACCTGATGCGGTTGCGTTGTCGCTAACTGAACCTGGTAACACGTCTTCGTAGCGCCTTTGGGATGCAGGCGGTTGGCCTGCATCAGAATGTCGGCAATACCGGCGGACTCAAACAGCATACCGCCATCGGGAACAATAATGAGTATCTTCTTCATGTCCTGAAAAGTAATCTTTTTACACAATAAGTCAATATTACATACTCAACTGGAAAAAGCCTTACCCGTGGCGTAGCGACATTACCGCCACAGGCCGATGGTTTGATGTTGACTCAATGGCGTTGCCTGAGCATCTCCCTTGATTAAGAATAGCGTTGCATTGACCCATTAAACTCACCGCGAGGAGCTGACGCTCCGCTGCACCAAAAATGGACTTGTTCTACAAGTCACTCTCCTGACGAGGTCTTATGAAAATCAGAAGGTTTAGTAATGGAGATGAAATTTCGTTGTTCAGCGTCTTTTTATCTTCTGTACATACCCTCGCATCACACTATTACACACAGGAACAAATAGATGCGTGGGCCCCAACGGATATCGACCCGGAACAATGGGCCAATCACATGAAGGAATTACGCCCCTTTGTTGTTGAAGTGGATGGTGAAATAGCTGGATATGCAGATGTTCAGCCAAATGGGTACATTGACCATTTCTTTGTCTCGGGAACCTACCCGAGACAGGGAGTAGGGACACTACTGATGAATCGCATTCATGAAGAAGCCAGACAACGTGGAATTGGCGAACTGACTTCAAATGTCAGTAAGGCTGCGGAGGCGTTCTTTCTACGACACGGTTTTCATGTTGTGGAACGTGGGTTTCCTGCCTGTCGCGGAGTGACATTACAAAATGCACTGATGCGAAAATATTTGGTGAAAAAATAGAAGATAACTGGGCTAATGGTCCGCGATCAGCGAGGGCGGACACTCGGCTCTCTGCCGTATGCCATGACAGAGAGCACGCCAGAAATGAATGGATAGTTCTAGTTTGCTTTGCTGTTTTGACGGGATGTGACAATCGTCATTGCTGCCGCCGCCAGAAGTAAGAAACCACTCAAGCCAAAAGTACTGCGCCATCCCAGAGTGTCGAATACCAACCCACCTGCCGTTGAACCCAGTGCAATCGATAGCTGGATCACCGCAACCATTAAGCCACCACCCGCCTCTGCATCTTCGGGTAGTGCCCGCGCTATCCATGTCCACCATCCCGTTGGCGCAGCCGTTGCTAGTAGTCCCCACAGGCTGAGCAATACGGCAACAGCCCAGATGCTGTGTCCAACCAGCAGTAACGCCCCGGCAGTCACTGCCATAAGCAGGGGGATCATGATTAAAGTCTGATAAAAACTTGTGTTCAGGAATATTGATACGGCCAGTGTGCCGACAAAACCCGCCACGCCTATTGCGAGCAAAATCAGAGAGAGACCAGAAGGGCCTACGCGGGTTACGGTTTCAAGAAAGGGGCGCACGTAGGTAAATAAGGCAAACTGCCCCATGAAGAAGAGCCCGCAGGCCAGGAGTCCCGCAGGGACAATGGTGATGCGGAACAGACGAAGCATAGATCTCTGGGATTTTTGTTTTTTATCGTTTTCCATCGATGGCAGGCTGACCCACTGCCAGATGAACGCGGCTATAGCCAGGGGAACGAGGCATAAAAAAGCCCCTCGCCAGCCCACGGTCGTCCCCAGATAGCTGCCAAGCGGTGCCGCTACAACGGTAGCCAGCGCGTTCCCACCGTTAAAAATCGCCAGCGCGCGGGGAACCTGATGCTGCGGAACGAGCCGAATGGCGGTTGCAGCAGACATGGACCAGAATCCACCAATGACCACCCCAAGCAGGGCCCTCCCCAGGATATAAACCGGATAGCTGGGTGCCAGGGCGACGACTATCCCCGATATGGCCATTAAAACCGTCAGCCCCTGCAGGAGATGTTTTCGGTTCAGATCTCCGGCAATATGGGAGATAGTCAGGCTGGTAATGACCGCCAGCGCGCCAGAGATTGCAATTCCCTGGCCAGCCAGCCCTTCGGTAATGTGTAAATCACTGGCAATAAGCGTAAGCAGGCTGACCGGCATAAACTCGGAAGCGATCAGCACAAACACGCACAGCGTCATGGCAAACACGCCCCCCCAATGCGCATGCTTTTTTTCGTAATGTGGTTTTAGTCTTACTGTGGACATTATCAGATCTCTTAATATCGAATCGGCCTGGTTCAGGCGCAGTCCGGACAGACGTCATTCAGGAAATCACGTCAAAACATGGATGAAAATGATCTACAGGCGTTTTACAGCCGCCTGTAAATATCAGGCGGCTTGGAGCGGTTATCTTAGGTTGGTATTGAAAAACTGCTCAAATTTAGCAAACGGAATCTTACCCGCAACGTTGTCGTACAGATCAACATGATTTGCCCCCGGGACAATCACCAGCTCTTTCTCATTGCTGCCGATCGCCCTAAAGGCATCTTCAGCAAAATAGCGTGAATGGGCTTTTTCGCCGGTCACGATAAGCGTGGGGATAGTGACTTCATTGGCGTAGCTCAGCAGCGGCATATTCATAAATGACAGCGGCATCGTCGCATTCCAGGCCCCAGTTGAGTTGACCGAACGCGCATGGAAACCACGCGGCATGCGATAATAATCAAAGAATTCTTTCAGAACCGGATTGGGATTTGCGGGTAACGTTTCTGGCAGAATACGTTTCGACGTACTGACGTCCCCCTTTTCATCAACATAAATGTCATGCCCGCCGGGCGCGAAAGCTCCGTTCTTCGCATCTTCCCAGCGCTGTGCGTTCAGATACTGTAATACGGCGCGACGATCCGCAGTGGTATAACGGTCTTTACCATCACCTACGCCATGCCCCATCGCACGGCTCATGTCATACATCACACTGGTCGCCACCGCTTTCACGCGGGTATCCATCGCGGCGTCGTTTAAGGCCATCCCTCCCCATCCGCAGATACCCAGTAATCCTATACGATTTCGATCAACCTCATTTTGCAGGCCAAGGAAATCAACAGCCGCGCTGAAATCCTCGGTGTTGATATCCGGAGAGGCAACGTTACGCGGATAGCCACCGCTTTCCCCCGTATATGAAGGGTCAAAAGCCAGGGTAACAAATCCCTGCTCAGCCAACGTCTGCGCATACAGACCGCTGGACTGCTCTTTCACCGCGCCGAAAGGCCCGCTGATGGCAATGGCCGCCAGTTTGCGCTCGCCGCGATCCTTTGGAATGTAGAGATCACCGACCAGGGTGATCCCGAAGCGGTTCTGAAAGGTCACTTTACGGTGATTAATTTTCGTACTTTTAGCGAAGGTTTTATCCCATGTCTCGACCAGTGAAACTGGCGCGTTCGGATTGGTTGTATTGGCATAACTCATCGTTGTAACTCCACTTAATGATGCGCAGAGCAGCATGGCTGGTATCGCGGCTGTCAGTTTTTTGGTGAAGGCAGTCATCAAAATCCCCTCATAAAACGTGATAGATACAGGTTTCATACGGACAACACTGCTGTGCTTTGTTGCAATGCGAGCATTATAGTGAGCAGTAATAGTGCTTATTAGAGGGGTAAAATTGCTAGAATTAATACCATATTGTTCTAAATGGTGATGCGATAGCGAGGGAAACGTGATGGCGAAACGGGAAAACTATAATGATTTATACCTGTTCATGCAGGTGGTGCGGGAAGGGAGTTTTACCGCTGCGGCGCAACGACTCGGCCTGGCACAATCAGGTATAAGCCGTTCCGTACGCGAACTTGAAGAAAGACTGGGCGTTCAGCTTCTGGCTCGCACTACGCGTAGGCTATCGCTCACCCATGCCGGCGAACAACTCTACCGGACTATTGAGTCAGGATTCGACGCTTTAGATATGGGGCTTGCCACGCTGGCCCATTATCGCCAGTCCCCGTCAGGTACGGTACGGATTAATGCCAGTCAGCACGCTATTGATAAACTGCTCCTGCCAAAGCTTGCGGTGTTTAAGCAACGCTATCCTGACATCCGGCTGGAACTCATTAGCGAAAGTCGGTTTGTCGATATTATTGCGGAAAGATTCGATGCCGGTGTACGTCTCGGACCGGAAGTTGGCGGTGGCATGATAGCGGTCCGTATTTCCCCCGACATGGAGATGGCCATTGTTGGTACGCCAGAACACTTTCGCCGCTATGGCTTTCCACAAGTCCCGGCAGATTTGGCGGTTCATCCCTGCATCGCTTATCAATATGGCGATGGAAGCCTCTATACATGGGAGCTTCAACAGGATGGTAAAAAAATAACGCATCAGCCGCAGGGACAATGGGCTTTTGCTGACAGTTATATGGAAGCCAAAGCCGCCAGACTGGGGCTGGGGCTGGCTTATGTTCCGGAAGAACTGGTGTCCGATGATTTAGAAGAGGGGTCGCTCATCAGAGTTTTACAACGCTACAGTCAACGCCTGGAAGGCTCATTTCTCTATTATCCGCACCGCAATGTGTCTCCCGCTCTGCGAGCAGTTATCGATACACTGAGAATTTATGAATGAAGGCCAGGCTGCACAAGTGTCAGGGTAACGGGTCTTAGCGAGGAGCGGGCCTTATATACACATCCCCATTAACTTGAGTATGCTCCTCTGTGAATTTGTTTCGAAAATGATGTCGCTGATGTGTTTCATTCCCTGCTTTTTATAGAATTTTTGAGCACGTTCATTTTGTTCAAGAACCTCCAGCCATAAATATTTTTTCCCCTGACTTCGGGCAAGATCTATGACTTTATTAAACATTAGTTGACCGTAATGCTGATTCGTTTTGGTTGGGGCAAGGTAGAGTTTATTAAGTAAAACACCGCTGATGTCTGTATTCGGGATAGTTGCTTGCCATGTCAGCTTCACAAAACCAATCGGCTGCTCGATTTCAACTATATACCAGCTAATGTTTTTATCATTAATACTCTGCTCAATAACAGGAAGTGAATATTCACCCTCCAAATAATTATCAAATTCTGATTCTGACTTCCACATATGCTTAAAGTGCGCAGTATAGAAGCGGTAGCCAAGCTCATTTAGTAATCCCGAATCGGCTAATGTTGCTTGTCGTATGATTAAAGACATGGGAGAGGCCCTTACTTTATGAGAGAAAAATGATCTTAAATTTGTAATATATACGGCCTGTTAAGTCTATATGTCCGTTGTGACTGTCTTACCCTCAAACTTTGAATACGCAATCTAAGGTCTGAAGTTGGTGGAGCTCGACCATTAAGTTATTTTTTATCGATGTTAGCTTCTGGCTCGAAGCAGGCAGGCCAACTGATTGCCTGGTCTGCTTTGAGCGAAAATGAAAAGACATCTTCCGAACTTGCGGCTGTTCATTCAGGATTTTACAAACAAGCTCATTATTCCTACTGCCAGGGCGCTATAGAAAAGCAACTGATACAGATTCGTCGGCACGTCTGTCCATTTTCTAACGATGCCCAGCGCGACCACGACCAGCGCAGCCGGGTAAATGGCGCACAGCACGGGAACCGCCATTGCGGTGAGGGAATTCAGTCCCAGCACGGCAAGTGCTGCTGACACCATCAGGGAGAGCGTCACCAGCAGCCCATAAGACGCACCGGTCGTCTGGTTGAAATAGCGCGCCGTTCCGGTCGTCAGACCAATGGCCGTGACCAGACAGGCGAGGGTAATGATCGCCGCCAACAACACCCGGCCATAAACGCCAAAAACAGTCTCGACATAGGCGCTCATCACCTGCATACCGTTCGTTGCGCCCCGCACCGGGCTGTGGGACCCCATCGACAGATAGCAGATATAAATCACGGCCAGACCTGCCGCGGCGATAAAGGCTGCGGCGATGGAATGGGTAAAGATGCCCCGCGGATGGTGGATCCCGCGCTGTTTAAGCGTGTGGGTGATAATGGCGCCAAAGCACAGCGCACTGATCACATCCAGGGTCTGATAACCGTTGACGAACCCTGTATCGAACGCGCGAGTTTGATACGCGGTTGTGGCGGTCGTGAGCTCACCAATCGGATGTAACCAGGCACATACGCCGATAAAAATCAGGGCACTAATTTTAATGGGCGAAAGGAAGAAACCGACGATTTCCAGCAGTTCTCCGGGTTTAGCCAGCGTCGCGCCAGCAAGGCCAAAGAACGCGGCGGAAAATATAATCTTCTGCATCAGGGAACTAGCTGCGCCATCGGTGATGACCTCGTAGCTAATCGTCGCGGTGCGTGGCGTACCAAATAAAACCCCCAGCGTTAAAAAGCAAATGCCAATAAAAATCAGGCTCGGCCATTTGCCTAAGGGTTTCGTTAATTCCGCGATATCTCCGCCATTAATGGCAAGGGAAATAATCGCCAGCGCCGGGAACAGAACCGCTGTGATGATAAAGCCAAAGCCTGCATTAAAGGCGTTTGCGCCCGCCTGCATGCCGACCAGCGGCGGGAATATAATATTGCCTGCACCCAAAAAAAGCGCAAGTGTCATCCCGCCAAGAGCCATTGTCTCTGGCAATGAAAGTCTGGTGTTTGCTGTCATTATTAACTCTTATTTTATATAAACATCATGCTTTGGAAGGCGTGGTCATTATATGCCTGGTCACCGTTCCGGTCATACATCGTTATTACAACTGGAATATTCCTTCGATGGTCATACGAGCGAAGCCATGCAATTCCACGCGCCCGTCATCCCGAACTACACAGCGCAACGCCCCTTTACGCTTCCCGCCTTGTTGAGCGGTCAGGACATTTTTACCCGTACGCGCCGCCCAGAACGGGGCGAGGAAAGTGTGTGCCGACCCGGTGACTGGATCTTCGTTCACGCCGACCTGCGGGCCGAACCAACGGGACACAAAATCAAACTGGTTATCAGCGGCGGTCACGATCACGCCGCGGGTGTCGAATACCGCCAGCTTGTTGAAGTCAGGATTAAGCCCGTCGATGATATTTTTGTCATCGACCAGTACAATCAGATCGTCCGATTTCCACACCCCGATAACACCGGCGGTAATGCCGAGGGCTGCCGGCAGTCCATCAGGAGTATCAATCTTCATGGCCGATTTAGCCGGGAAGTCCATGCAGAGTTCGTCCCCGTTCTTACTCACCGTCAACAGGCCGCTGCGGGTGTGGAAGCTGATAGTTTCTTGTTGGTAGCCAAGCTTGTTGAACAGCACCCAGGATGCAGCGAGAGTGGCATGACCGCACAAATCCACTTCAACCGCAGGCGTACACCAGCGCAGTTGATAACCCTCCTCGAACGGCACAAAAAACGCGGTTTCAGAAAGATTATTCTCCGTGGCGATGGCTTGCAGAACAGCGTCAGGCAGCCACTCAGTTAACGGACAAACGCCCGCCGGGTTGCCGCCAAAAGGTTGAGAGGTGAAAGCATCAACCTGATAAAAAGGAATTACTGTGGTGTCAGACTTTGTCATTTAATTTATCCAGATAGTTGTAAACGGTGTATCGGGTGACGCCCAGCGCTTTAGCGACATGATTAACGCTGCCTTTAATCTTGAAAAAGCCCTGAGCATGTATTTCAGAAATAACCCGTTTTCTGAAATCAATTTTATTTTCTGAACCCGTGGGTCTGAATTTCGAAATAACGTCATCCAGAGATTTATCCTGAATATCAGCTAGCGGATTATCCGGCGTTTCAGCCGCGGCGGCCGGATGGAGTAAATAGTCCAGGTCGCGTTTGAGTTTTGATACCACATCCATATCGACGTTAATGCAAAAAGCTACTAACGGCACGCCGTCCTTGCTGTAATAAATCGTCGATGCGCTATTCAATGTGGTGCCAGAGAGAGTGGTGGTGGTATATCCACTGAATACCTGACTGGAAACACGCTGCGAAGCATCCAGTAAACCTAAAAATCCCGTGTCATTTTCCGGGCCGGACAACAGCGCATCACCGGCTTTCCTGCCGCTGACGTGTCCATTAATGATGCTTATCACGGACGATTCGGGGCGGGTAAGGTCATGCAGAACTGCTTCTGTGTTTAAGGGAAGCGTGGTTCTCAATGCCTCAAGCGAAGCCGTCAAAATAGTGATTAAACGTTCACGTTCGTCTTTCATTTTGCTCTCTCCATCAGACAACCGCCTGGACTTCTATTTCGACGTCTAAATCAAATGCAAGGTGGCTGGTGACGACGCTCCTTGCCGGGAAACCTTCCGGGAAGAACGCGCTGTAAGCAACATTGAATTCGCTAAAGTGCTCCATGCTGCTTAACCAAACCTGGACTTTCACAATGTGGTTCAGCGTCGTATGCGCCCGCGCCAGAGTTTCCCGGATGGCGTGCATGATATGCCGGGTCTGCTGGGTGACAGATCCATACAACGGTTCACCTTCGGGGCTCATGGCGACATGGCCTGAAAGAAAAACAAACCCGTTCACCTGCACGGCGTCTGAAAAGGGAAAAGGCTTGGTCGTGGGGTAGCGTACGATAGACATGTGTCAGATTTGCCCTAAAGAAAGTGTAGTAGCACGGTAGCATGACTTAATTTTAAATTAAACAAAATTATTATTTTAAACATTTGTTGATTTTATGGCTTTCATGCATCTCCACTAGCTGAGAATCGACAGATGTTTTGTTGACGGGATGGGACATGCTCTGAACCGCGTTTAAGCTCTGTAAGGACAAGCTTGTCTGTTTCTGGTACTGATCGGATAAGCTAACTGAGCGAATGTCCGTAGTGGGCGAGGAGCGGACCTAAACCGATAATAGGAACAATACTAAATATTATAACGTATTGATCTGTAAGGTTTTATTTACATTTTTTTAAGGTCATACCACAAGTACCCCAAAATATTTTATCTATGTAATAGATAGTAGTGTTTGGATGGTAAGTCCGATGGTTTTGTATCAAGACGTGTGGAATCTGAGCTATAAAATACGCCATAATTCCACCAGTTGCAGGTGAATTTATGGCGCTATAGTCAAATAAATTCAGTCAGCTGAATATAGGGAATACACATTTTAGAACACATTAGCCAACATCAGTAAATCATCCTGAAATATATTCAAGAAGTTCTGCAGTCGCAGCATTTTTCATAGTCCGTGCTCTCGAAGGGCCTACGCCATATATTTTTTCAATTAGACTTTCTTCAGTATTACTATGAAGATCTTCAATTGTGTTAATGCCAACAGACTGTAATCTTTCTTTTTGCCATTTTGTGAGCGCTACTAATACATTAATTGGTTTTTTCAAGAGAGATCTTAGCGACTCTTCATATTGAAGTTCATGCTTATTAAGAAGCTTTTCACTTCCAGCATAGCTAGCATGATTCTTACCAAACTCAGGGAATTTTTTAACAGACAAATTTTTATAAAATTCTTTTGAGTCAGAATGTGGGTTGCTTTCTAAAGATAACATGCACCCATATTTTATTTCATATCTTGTTCCAAGTTCAGATCTGGTGGCTCTAACCGCGCTATCGATCTTTCTAATTATCCCTGTGTAAGTTAAAAGTCTTAAAGACTCCTTAACCGGTTCTGGCGCATCTTTATGAATCCAAAAATAAATTGTTGATTCATCTGTACCCTTATCTCTCCGAGTCTTGTTATAATCTTCTACTCGAGGTATAACAGAGTTTTCCAAGAAATCTCGACCCCAATCTATAACTTCACGATGCCCCTTGTACTTTTCCCCCAAATCAGTATGCTCTGTCCAAATTTGATTCCGATAAAAGGACTTTATTATGGAGTTAACTCCACTGGCATTTAATTTTGATAGATCTTGTAACGTTCGCAACAACATTCGAGGATTACCACCTGAAGCCAGAGCTAACGTATTGAAAAGATCTCTTTGATTATCTATTTCTTTCTTTAGCGATTCATCTGACTGCTTAAATACAATATCTTTAAAATATTGAAGGTAATCTGATTCTAAAATATTTCTTTCAAGCTTTTTGAATACACAATCATGAATTGGTTCAAAAGAATCACCGAAGTGAGTAACTCCAGGATAAATAGCCGCATTACATGTAATATATGGTGAGCGAAGATCTTTGAATAAACTGAAAAATTGACGCTGCTGCTCTGGTCTAAATACATGCGCCGCCTCGTCAAAAAAGAAAACAACTCTATCTAGATTATTTTCTTCACAAATGATTTGTATTGCTTCTTTAACATCTTCAATATCAGGTAGAGATGATATATCAACAGAAATCTTTCCTTTATAAGAATCTTCGAAAAGTCTTACGATTTCTTTCAAACTGGTTTCAACGCTTTCTTCTGTGTCACTATGCTCATTACTGAGTAAATTAGAAGTCAAGCCTGAAACAACCATCCCCATTTTTCTGAGCTTATTAAGCAAGTATTTTAATGTCTTAGCCATCATCCAATGATAAAACTGAAGGTTATCATCAGTCGTTATCAAAGAGCTCATGTTGAAAGGAACAAATACTGTTACGCATGCCTTATCTCCTTCTTCTAACTCTAATTCCGCAACTCTCATAAGGAATGACTTACCAGTGCCCCTTGAGCCTTCAAGAAGACAAGGTTCATTAGATTTCAGAGCTTCTAGAATCCCTCTGTCAGTTGAATTTACAACAGACAAGGATAAAATATCTGATTGTTTTATGCTTTCTGTGCGTAGATAAAATTCACTCATCATTCATTCCTATGATCTACCGAATAATTCTCTAATTTTTTCTATATGATTAAAATCTTCTGGCAAAAATTGCAAAGATTCGCGCTCAGTATCATCAAAAGTTTTAGCATATCTACATGTAGCTGCGAACAATATAGATTCAGTTACACACTGGTAATATTGACAATATTGTTCAAATAGCTCATCTTTATACATGATTTTGATACTTCCATTTATCCATGTCTCGTTGTTGCCATGAACATACTCTGAAAGTTTTCTATAAACGTTTATTGCATTTCTTCTGTAAATTTCGGAATCATTCACTAAATCAGAAAAAAAAGCCATAATAAATCTTTTGGAATACACTCCATTTTCCTCATCTATTATTCTTGACCATTTAATATCCCTTCGCCCATCAAGCCATTCATGCATTTCTAATTTACTAGCTGAAAAATAAATAGCCCCCAACCCCATTTCAAGTGCGAGTCTTAGTGATGAAAAGGCTTGTCTATATAAACCTACAATCAAACTATAGTTTGATGATTCTAATTGAGCGCTAACAGTTTCTAAAATTCTTTTTTCTTGGGGGTCTCTCAAAAAATTTGACATCTCGTATATACACGAAGACAAATGGTGTAGTTTACCAAGAGTTTCTTTTTGGGATATAGACTGTTCGAAGACTGTTTGGGATTCTGCATTTAATTTAGTAAAGTATTCTTGAATATCCATGAATAATTAAACCTCCAATTTAACTAACTCACCGCCGAAAAGCACGTTAAAAAGTCAAGAGCACCATAACAACTATTAATTAGACTTCATGATAATACAATATAAAACAATAAAGTTAAACTTTTTAATTGCTTATGATTTTAGCAACCCCTTAACAACTACATTATTATTGAGGTAAATACCGTGATCTAAATCACTACCAAAAAAATACATCCTTATAACAACATATTAGTTATTATTTACAGAATGAAGCAACTGTAACTTAGGGGGTTACAATCATGAATCTCTGATGGTGCTGGTAGGGGGCTACAACTTTTGACTACTCATTCCCATCACCATCTAGCTGGCTGGCGACCTTCAAGAGCTGCTATGTCAAGAGCGGACGTTGACCGTGTTGTTAAACGTCACCAAATTCAGTCCCTGGAACTCAGTTTCTCGCGAGTTGGACCTTGAAAGTAGATACTACCTATATGGCAACTACGCGGTTGAGCGAGTACAAAACGAATAGTTTCCCAGACTGAGCGTCCATTTAATAAACGTTCCCCCATTCTGGATTGACTATCAACAAACGTATCTAACCCTGTAAGTTCGAAATCCGGTGGATACAACCCGGTCACACGTATATTTTCTTCGGACAACTGGTGTGACAGTTTAGTTGTGAATCCGCTAAGCCCGTGTTTGCTGGCAAAAAAAGCGGGATGCGCAATTGAATCCGTAAAATTCGGAATCCCACATGAAGATATTATTGAGACGACATCCGCGCTTTCTGAACGTCTTAATCCAGGCAACAATGCATGAGTCAGTAGAATCGCACCTGTCAGGCCTGAACTGATGGTATTGATAATTTCTGCGTCTGGTTGATCGTCTAACGTTCCTGACAGCCACTGGGCGGCATTGAGGATTAAAATATCGATGGGCTTGTCTGAAGTTAACAACTGTGAAGAAAACTGCGAAAGGGATTCAGGCTGGGTTAAATCACAGATATATCCTTTTGCAATCCCGCCTTCAGCCGCGATGATACTGCAAGTTTTTTGAATATCATCAGCACGCCGCGCGCAAAAATCCACCTCGACGCCTTCTTGCGCCAGCCACACGCACAGCGCCTGACCAAATCCTCCACCTCCACCCGTAATTACAGCTCTTTTACCTCTTAGCATCTTCATCCATCCTTTCTTTATGACTATGTGTGGATATAGATATACATGAGGAAGTGGATTGGCATCTTTCAATTAGTGCCATTTTTACATGAGGAATAGGGACAGGGGACTTGCAAAGCCAGCATCTGGCGCGGAGCGGACTGAGCGTTAGATTATTATATTCTCTGCAAGGATATGTATGCGCTATACACCAATTTTAATTGTGCTATTTAGTCAGTAAATTTGTTTAGAATACCATTCCTCTTCTGTTTATAAAGACAAGAAGAGGGATGTGCTAATCATTTTTATATCAGTAGCCTGCAGCCCTGTTGGCTTCTTTGATGCGATTGTTTCTTGCGTCTTTATCGTGTTGGTCTTTTGCCTGCATTATTCCACTTGCAGCATCCACCCAATCATTTGCGGTACAACCTGATAATACCATACTCAACATTAATGCAAACGCATACTTCATTTTAACTCCATCATTCATTATTGTATAAATAGCGTCTGTGTAATGCTCAATGTATTTAACGCTAATGCGGTTAATTTAACAAATAATCATATCTCAGGCAAGGTGAGGATTTCGAGCCCGTACATGTAATGGGTAATTCATAATGATTAGTTGAAATAATTGAAGGTGCAGGGTAGAAATAGCTCTGCATAAAAAACGACATATCGTATTGCGCGGATTATTAAACAGCGAATTAATTAGCCTCTGTGACAGAGGTTACCTTTACGCGTCAACGCATAGCTGCGACACTCCCGGCGATTGTCATTCGTCGGGAGCTATCTTTAATTATCGAACCTGTAGTGCTTCGAGTTCAGAACACCGGCAAACCCAGCCCTTGCTTTACTTCTTTTAATGTCTGCTGCGTGACCTCGTGCGCCTCTTCGCTTCCTTTTTTGAGCATCGCCATCAGCATACCTTTATCCTGGATGTAGGTTGCCCGCCGCTCGCGCATCGGGGCGATAAGCTCCTGCAAGCACATCTCCAGCTCGTTTTTGCATGTCCGGTCACCCAGCCCGCCGCGCTGATAATGTGCTTTCATCTCCGCCACTTTTGCTTTATCCGGATGAAAGGCATCGAGGTAAGTAAATACCATATTGCCATCAATCTGCCCCGGATCGGACACTTTTAGATGATTGGGATCGGTGTACATTGCGCTGACCGCATGATGAATAGCCTCTTCGCTGGCGGACAGGAGTAGTGTATTGCCGAGCGATTTTGACATTTTGGCATTACCGTCGATCCCTGGAAGACGGCTGGTCTCACTCAGTAGCGCTTTACAATGCGACAAGACAGAGGTCGGTAACAGACTATTCATCTTATGCACGATCTCATTGGTCTGTTCGATCATGGGCAACTGATCGTCGCCGACGGGAACCACCTCGGCTTTGAAGGCGGTAATATCTGCCGCCTGGCTGATGGGATAAACCAGAAAGCCAACCGGTAACGAGCGGGCAAATCCTTTCTGCGCAATTTCGTTTTTGACCGTATGATTTCGCTCCACGCGAGCCACGGTAACGATGTTCATATAAAGCGCGGTCAGCTCAGCGAGGGCGGGCAGGGCCGACTGCAGACAAATGGTGGTGAGTGACGGGTCGATTCCTGCGGCGAGGTAATCAGCCAGCACTTCGGGAATATTGTTGCGGATCTTTTGTGGTGTGCTGCCGTTATCGGTTAGCCCTTGCAGGTCAGCAACCAATATAAACTGCTGATAATCATGTTGCAGCGTGGCGCGCTGGCGCAGAGAGCCAACATAGTGGCCGAGATGCAGCGGGCCAGTGGGACGATCGCCAGTGAGGATGATAGTTTTGTTGTTCATGTAAGACTCCTTAATCAAAAAACCGAAAGGGGTCTTTAAATGCAAATAACCGCCTTTCGGCGGTTATTTAAAATGAGGAAAACACATTCTGACCGCCTTTAAGAAGGCAGCCACCACAGGTTGTGATTAAACGCGGTGATATCGTGTTTTGTGTTCATCCAGTCAACATATCACCGCCTGGCGCAGAGGTAAAGCAATGCACGGCGTACTGACGTATCTTAGCTCGCTTCCAGCATGCCAAAGCTCACGATGCGCGAACGGCCTAACTCTTTCGCGCGATACAGCGCCACGTCTGCGGCGCGCAGAAGATTGTCGCTCTGGGCGTGCTGCGGATAGCTGGCAACGCCGATAGAGACATCAACGTGACCAATCTCTGAGAGTCCAAAGCGCAGCGACAGTTCGCGTACACCATTATAAATATCTGTCGCAAAGCGGTTGGCGGCCTGCTCATCCGTATTGGCCAGCAACACCAGAAACTCTTCACCGCCGTAGCGGAAGGCCATGCCGCTGTCATGGACAACGCGCTGAATAGTGGTGGCGATACTTTTTATCACGCTATCGCCCGCCTCATGGCCAAAGCGGTCGTTAATATTTTTGAAATGATCGATATCGATCATCAGGCAACTGATTGGCTCTTTGTTACGCACTGCCTGGCTCATCTGGGTGCGCAGCGTATCTTCCAGATGATGACGGTTGCGCAGGCCGGTTAGCGGGTCGTAGAGTGCTTTCTCCAGCAGCGCATCACGCAGGCGCTGGTTGGCTAACGCCAAACCGAGTGCTTCCGCCATCAGTTCCAGATACGCGCGAGAGGGAGCGGAATCATTGCTGAGGTTCTGGAATGAGAG
Source organism: Citrobacter sp. 506 (assembly GCF_050434985.1). Lineage (NCBI taxonomy): Bacteria > Pseudomonadati > Pseudomonadota > Gammaproteobacteria > Enterobacterales > Enterobacteriaceae > Citrobacter > Citrobacter sp. 506. The sequence continues at coordinate 693,006 of NZ_JBNDJN010000001.1, read as the reverse complement.
CAGGCCGATGGCTTCACCCTGGGCAATCAGTGGCACGCATAGGGTATGCTGCTGGCATGATTCCGGTAGATGGTAGCAGGCGATATCGGGTTCGCCTTGCACCGGTGGATGACTCTGACCACGGCGCACTGCCCAGCATTCGTCCGGGTGGAAAGCATCCGCTTTGCCCTGCGGTGAAAGCCATTGCGCAACGCAGCGCATTTGCCAGGGCTCTCGATCCAGTATGTAAAGCCGCCCGGCAATACCGGGAGCAACATTCGGCGCAAACAGCTCTGCCACATTAATGACATCGGCAAAATTCTCGCAGCCTTGCAAACGTTGAGTCATACGTGCGAGCAGCTCGCGGATTGCCCAGTCGGCGTCTCGTTCTTTCTCCAGTCGCTGACGTGCCAGGCCGTTCTCGCGAAAAATGCGGATCGCCTGCGCCATATCGCCGATTTCATCGATCTGATTAAAGCTGGGTGTCTCAACGGCGTAATCCTGCGACGCCAGACGGTTAACCACATCGCTCAAACGCACCACGGGACGCAGTACGCGGCGTTTTAAAATAAAGCCGAGAACAAACAAAAATAGCAGCGCCGTCAGCCCGACCATCACTTCCGAAGCCGTACGTAGCGTGCGCGATGTCTGAGTGGCATCTTCAATGGTGTTGCGTACGCGGCTGTCGAGTAACTGACGGAAATGATCTATCCGGTCCTGGGCTCGCTCCAGTTCCTGTTCATAGGATTTGCCATACAGCAGGGCGATGGCCTGCGACTCTTCTCCGCGCGCGACGCTGGCAAGCGCCGCAGCTTGCTCATCCTGCAGGGTATCAACAATCTGCAGCCCTTCATGCAATAGCGCCAGCTCTTCATCCGTCGCCCCAATGTCTTTTAGTTTCGACAGCCGCTGTTCAACGGCTTTCAGCGACGCTTCTTTCTGGCGGTAGGCGTTAAGCGCTTCCGGGTCTTTTGCAATAACATATTCGCGTGCCAGACTGGACAGCGACCAGGCATCGAGCTCGACTTCTTCGGTCAGTTGATCGAATTGATAACGCTGCTCCACCACCTGGCGTTCGGTGTTATCGGCGCTGGAGGCCATCAACATGACAACGCCGGAGGCAATGGTCAGACACACCGTCGCGCTGTAGGCCCAGTTGGTGATTGTGGCAATTCGCACTGATTAGTTCCTTCTGCGACGATTAATGAATAAGCATGATTGAAATTATAGGAAACGTATGATTTTGCGTGAAAATAAAAAAGGCGGTCTCAGGACCGCCTTCTGTTATCGTCCTGCCATCATAAATCTGGAGGATTTTTTCCTTCTTCCATAAAGGCTTCGTCGATTCCTTCCACGTTACCTTCATGATCGCGCCCGGAAAACAGGTTCCAGCAGGTAATGAACAGTGCGGCAATCAGGGGGCCAATCACAAAGCCGTTAATGCCGTAGATCTCCATTCCGCCGAGAGTGGAAATCAGAATCAGATAATCCGGCATTTTGGTGTCTTTACCCACCAGCAGCGGGCGCAGGATATTGTCCACCAGCCCGACGATAATCACGAAGAAGCCAACGATAAACAGCCCTTGCCAAAGCTGGTGCGTGGCGAAGAGGAAGATTGCCGCAGGTACCCAGACGATCGCTGAGCCGACCGCGGGCACGAGGGAGAGAAACGCCATCAGCGCGCCCCACAGAACGCTGCCGTCGATGTCGACAATTGCAAACGCGATGCCGCCAAGAATACCCTGAACCAACGCCACGACCGCTGTGCCCTTGACCGTTGCCCGCGTCACGCCGACGAATTTGGCAAACAGGTGCTGTTTGGCAAAATCAGAAAGCGGTAATGAGTCCAGAATCTGGCGCACCAGGTACGGCCCGTCCTTCAGTAAGAAAAACAGCAGATACAGCATGATGCCAAAGCTAATAGCAAAGCCGAATGTCCCCTTACCAATCAGAAACGCGCTGCCGGCGAGGTACTGTCCACCCTGCAGTACAACGTCGGACAGTTTTTTCTGGATCTGCGCGACGTTATCCAGATTATGTTCTGCGAGGAATCCTCTGGCCCAGTCAGGAAGATACGAAATAATGGCGGTGACCACTTCCGGGAACTGAGTGTCGTTTTGTTGTAATTTGGCATACACCACGTTCAGCTCAATAGCCAACGAGGAGAAGATCACCATCAGTGGGATAAAAACAATCAGACAGATGATGCCGATGGTGAGCAGTGACGCCAGCCCGTTACGTTCGCCAAGCGCGCTGCGCAGTCTGTTTTTCACCGGGTTAAAGATGGTGGTTAAGATTGCGGCCCACAAAATGGCAGAGAAATAGGGAGACAACACATCGAAGAACGCCCAGGTCACAAGGGCAAGTATGAAAATGAAGAAACCTTTAGTCAGTCCGTTAAATCGCATTAGTGAACCCTGTAATGAGAAGCAGTCCCGACTATAGAACCGTTCAGGGGAATTACCAACTTTCGCTGCGCATATTTACTTAAATTGGTTAACCTGTTTTTCGTAGGGAGCCTGCGACAGATAAATAACGTACGCTATGATTTATTAGTGAAACAGTCATACTTTTCTTCCCGAAAAAGGGCGTCAAAAAAGAGGGGGCGTTATGAACACTCAACCTGTCATCGGGATTAGTGGATGTTTAACCGGCTCAGCCGTGCGATTTGACGGCGGGCATAAACGGATGGGATTTGTGATGGACGAGCTGGCTCAGTGGGTGACTTTTAAACCTGTCTGCCCGGAGATGTCCATCGGTTTGCCTGTACCACGCCCCGCGTTGCGTTTGGTTCAAACCGCCCAGGGGAATATCCGCATGTGTTTTAGCCATGCGCCTGGTGAGGATGTAACCGATAAAATGTCCGATTTCACTGCTTCGTATATCAATGGGCTTGGCGGTCTGTCGGGTTTTATCGTCTGTGCTAAATCACCGAGCTGCGGAATGGAGAGAGTGAGGCTGTATGACGAAAAGGGAAATCGCGGGCGAAAAGAGGGAACCGGTCTGTTTACCGGCACCTTAATGGAAACCTACCCGTGGTTGCCGGTCGAAGAAGATGGCCGCTTGCACGATCCGGTGCTGAGGGAGAACTTTGTCGAGCGAGTGTTCGCGTTACATGAGCTTAATATGCTGCGAGCCTCTGGTCTTACTCGCCACGGTTTACTCAACTTCCACAGCCGCTATAAGCTCCAGCTTTTGGCTCATCACCAGGCGGGTTACCGGGATATTGGCCCTTTTGTCGCCTCGCTCCATCAGTGGGATGATTTGGACGCTTTTTTCGTGGTATATCGCGAAAAGCTAATGGCGATCCTCAAAAAGCCCGCCTCACGGAAAAATCACACCAACGTACTGATGCATATTCAGGGCTACTTCCGCGATCGGTTGAACACCCGCCAGCGCGGAGAGTTGCGTGACGTTATCCTCAACTATAGCGGCGGACTGCTGCCAATATTGGCGCCACTGACTCTGCTCAAGCACTACCTTGCTGAATACCCAGACAGCTATTTGCTTACCCAGAACTATTTTGATCCTTATCCGAAGGATTTAGCCCTACGGTTAATGATTAATTAGCCTGATAGCGAGTAAATCTGGGGCAAAAATATCCGTTGTTCGCGAAGGTTATCCCTGCCGTTTTCTGATGCGTTTAAGCAGGGATAATTTTCACGGTGTGTAATCGATGATAAAAATGCGGCCCTGCACCCACGGGCAAATGTGCCGACCGCGATTTAACCGTTTCTGATTTCTTCATCGATACAAGGCTGAGGTTTACCAAACAGATATCCTTGCGCGAAATCGCAGCCCAGAGCCTGAAGTCTTGTCAGTTGCTCCTGCGTTTCAACACCTTCTGCAACAGCCTTCATATTGAGAGATTTCGCCATACCCGTGATCAGTTTGATGATAGTCAGGGCGTCTTCCTGCGTAGATATCGAATGCACAAAGGACTTGTCTATTTTGATTTTATCGAAGGCCAGTCTGCTGAGGCGCGAAAGAGAAGAGTATCCGGTACCGAAATCATCGATGGAGATTTTTACCCCCAGGGTCCGGAGCTTATTAAGCGTATTTATCGGTGTAGCACTCTCGGTAAAGAGAGAGGATTCAGTCACTTCCAGTTCGAGGCGGTCAGGTGGAAGTCCAGTTTCTTTCAGAATGGTTAACACGATTCCTGCAAAGGCCTTGCTGCTTAGCTGGACAGGGGAGACATTGACTGAAATTTTAGCCGGAACCGCCCAACCCGCGGCTTCCCTGCAGGCAATTTCCAGCACCGCTTTCCCCATCTCATTAATCATCCCTGTTTTTTCAGCAACAGGAATAAAGCTATCCGGCGACAGGAGGCCCTTGAGAGGATGGACCCAACGAATTAGCGCCTCATAGCTGTATATTTTCTGACTGAAAGAATCGACAATAGGCTGGTAATACACCACGAACTCTTTGTTGACTATTGCTAATGCCATATCATGCTCAAGCGTTCTGCTTTCCTGCAATTTTTCTAACATTCGTTGCCGGAAGACTTTTATCTTGCCAGAGCCTTCATTTTTGGCTTCATAAAGGGCCAGATCGGCAAATTTATAAAGATAGTCGGAGCGACGCTCATTTTCTGAGATAACAATGCCAACACAGGTAGTTATGTTGATAATTGTGTTGTAAATGGTGTAGGGCTGGCTGATAAACTCACATATTTTCTGGGCTCGCGACACGGCCCGACTTTCTGTCAGGCCACTTGAGAGAAACGCAAACTCATCCCCGCCTAAGCGATACAGCGTATCCGACGTAAGGCTTGTCGAAATCAGACGATCGGATATCTGGCGCAGTAACATATCACCGGCATCATGACCATACGTATCATTGACCTCTTTGAATCGATCTAAATCAAACAACATCACAGTCACAGCATCGTTATTTTTCTCTGCCATTTCGATTGTTTTATTTAAATCGCTCCAGAATAGCTGACGGTTATTCATCTCGGTGAGCGAGTCATGGTAGACGTCATATTCCAGCTTGGCATTCTGAATCTGTAGCTTTTCCTTCGATTTTTGCAGTTCTTCGGCAAGACTCTTGACCTGAAGGTGCCCCCGCAGAATATTTCTGTTTTGATAAAAAATGAGCACGCCCAGAATCGCACTCAGTATTATTAGCAGTACAGATGTCGTTGAGTAAATATAGTACAGCGTTTGAATTTTTTGGTTGGCGTTATTAATCGAGTTAACATCTTTGTTTAATGCGCCGGATGAAAGACGCCCAAGTTGTGCATCCAGGGTATGCATTTTTTTCAGATACGCCTGGAGTGCTGGACGGTTCATTTTCTCGAGATTATCATCCAGATAACTAAGGATATTTTCAAGTGTTACCGCTAGCTCACGGTGGGCTATATTGCTTTCTATGTAGCGCCCCAAATCACCTTCTTTTATCAAATCACTCTGGCTGAGCATAATGTCGAGACGCATGCGTACATCATCAAGATTCATCGTATCATCGATAGTGTAAAGACCAAGCAACGATTCAAATCGGTAATATTGAGATACCAACTGAGCGGCAGACCAGGAATCGGTGTAGTGAGTCAGTTTTTGTAGCTCTTGTTGCCTTTCATGCACGAGGAAAGAGATATATCCGGTCGATATAAAAAGAAAAAAGATGATGCCAGCCAGTATTCTGTTCATGATGTTCCTCTGAACGCTTACTCAATATCCATACTACTGACCTGCCATGCAGACCTTGAATAATAAATCTGATTATTTAGTTCCGGCATGCTGTCATAGGGGTACACAATGAATAATGGGCCTTTATCACGGATGCGCATATATTTTCCGTTGATTTTTAAAGCAAGGATGGCATTGTATTTTTTGAAATCACTGAGAGGGATAACGGTGGTGTAGTCATTAAGCGCAGTAACCTTTACAACGGAGCCGCTCGCCCCAACATAATCCATGAGTTTTTGTAGTGGAATACCCGTAAAGGTCGTACGTCCATTATACCAGGGGGAGGTGGTCTGAAAACTTACCATGCCCAGCTTCTCAAGGCTGGCGGTATCAAAAACCGCTTTCCCATCTTCATTTGTATTTTCAATATTACCGGATAACGTTAAAAGAACTTTACCGGTGGGCCTGGAAAGTTCACCCGCCCAAAGCTGGGTGGAGAGCACAACGCTTACCAACATGACTATTAACCGCATTCTAACCTCACCAATCAGCCGGATGTAAAAGAATTATAATTTAGATATCACGCTATTTATATATTCCGCCTGTCTATTATTGATGATGTGAAGTTATTTGTATTTTAATTCATTTAAATCAATGGGTTGCCATGATTAATGGTTATGAATATTTATTAAATCAGGCGAAGTCTGTTATTAACGGACGGTGATTTTTGTTGTATCTGTACAAAAAACACTCACTCTGTGGTTGTTAAAAAATCACACGATCATAAAGGTTTATTTTTTTGTGCAGCGACAGGAAATCGTTGTTTTATCGGCGGGTAACCTTGTTGAATAAATCGAACTTTTGCCTATTCCCGGGATTAGATTACACAGGCGTAGCAGACGTTCAAAAATAGTCAATTATCAGGAATTCAAAATATGCAAAATCACCTACGGGATCGTCAGCAACTTAATGAACTTATCAATGGCTGGATGCACCGCGATTGGGGGAATATGCCGCGCTGGCTTGCTGCATGAGCCAGGCGGATATACCTTGCTGAGCGCCGCATAACCGGGTTTATTCGCCAGCCTGAGCCGACTGGCGGGCATACAGATACGCGGTTGCTCTGGAGACGCCCAGATGCTGCGCCACTGTGTCCATAGATTTTCGTACGTTCAGCAAACCGTCTTTGCGTAATTGTTGAATCAGTCGTTTACGGTCTTCAGGTTTCAGGGCGCGGGCCGTCGTTGCGCATTTAGCGGCAAAGTCATCGATACGCTGGCGGATGACTTCGTTACTGCCGGGATCGATATGTTCCTTAATGGGAGAGTCAGCGGTTTCAGTAAAACGCGCAAGGGCACTCTGCATGCCACGAAACAGCGTCATATCCACGTTCAGACAGAGTGCTGCTACGTATTTGCCTTCGTCATCCTTGATGCCGATGGAGGTACTTTTCACCGGGCGGCCATCGGCAAACTGGTTGCTGTAGTTGGCAATAATGCTGGGAAATTCAGGCGATGCGATTCGCGCCAGACCCAGTTCTGTTGCCGGTTGGCCGGGTTCTCGCCCGGACAGGTTATTATGGATGGATAAAATGGCATGTTCAGGATTTTTGAGATCATGAACCACCACTTCGCAAAACGGAGAGAAGGTCTCGCTCAAGCCCCTGGCGATAGTGTCAATTTGGCTGAGAAGTGAGTTGTTATCGGTTTTTGGCATGCCAGTCTCCTGCGGTGATGCCTGTTGCCATAATTGCGGGCAGTTTACAGTGAGCAGGGTTCGCTTTTCCAGACGCGAGTGTTCAGACGGTAATAAGGTATCCGCATGGCAGATACCTTCTTAATTACTCGGCAAGGAATTCACTGTAGCGGCTGATATCCACGTTCCCGCCGCTGATGATAATGCCGATTTTCTTGCCGCGAAGTTCAGTTTTGCGCGCTCTGGCGGCGGCAAAACCCAGACAGCCAGTCGGCTCCACGACAATTTTCATTCGCTCAGCGATAAATTTCATCGAGGCGACTAATTCATCGTCTGAGACAGTCAGAATATCGTGCACATTTCGCTGGATAATCGGAAACGTAATATTCCCGAGATGTTGGGTCTGAGCACCGTCAGCAATGGTTTTCGGCGTATCGATATGAACAATCTTTCCGCTGCGAAACGACTGTTGACCATCGTTTCCTGCCTCTGGCTCGACACCATAGATGATGCAGTCAGGTGACAGATGTCTGGCTGCCAGTGAGGAGCCCGAAAGCAGGCCGCCGCCGCCCAGACACACGAAAAGAACGTCTAGCTGACCCACTTCTTCAATCAGCTCTTTTGTGGCGGTGCCCTGGCCCGCAATCACGTGCGGATGGTCGTATGGCGGGATCAGCGTCAATCCTTGTTTCTCTGCCAGCTCCCGTCCGATTTTTTCACGATCTTCGGTATAGCGATCGTAAATCACCACATTTCCACCATAGCCTTTTGTGGCTGCAACTTTAGCCGCCGGGGCATCATGCGGCATGATAATCGTCGCCGGGATCCCCAACAATTTTGCCGACAGGGCAATGGCCTGCGCATGGTTGCCGGACGAAAAGGTGACGACGCCCGCAGCGCGTTGTTCTGGCGTGAACTGGCGTAACGCATTCATGGCTCCGCGAAATTTAAACGCGCCCATTCTCTGGAAGTTTTCGCACTTGAAGAAAACTTCAGCACCAAATTCGTCATTAACCGTTCGGGAGGTCATCACCGGCGTTTTGTTGGCATAGTCGGCGATGCGCTCTGCCGCGGCGGCAACATCGTTATAATCAGGCAGTGTCATTTCAGTCATTGTTGTTCACCTGTATGTCGTTAAAAGTCATGCTTGTGGGGCCAGGGCAATAGCTTCAACTTCCAGCGCGAAACCATAATGAAGCTCTGCAACGCCCGCTACCGCGCGGGAGGGCCGGAAATCACCGATCCACTCCCCATAGATTTTGTTAAACGTTGGCCATTGGTTGATATCTGTTACATAGACGCGTACTGACACCAGGTGCTGTCGAGAAACCCCTGCGCCAGCCAGGCAGGCATCAATATTCTGCAGTACCAGCCGCGTCTGTTCTTCAAAAGAGGCCTCGGTTTTTTTTTCGCCATCACTTGTGACCGGCAACTGACCAGAAATGAAGACGAATCCGCCAGCCGTTGTACTGTGTGAGTAATGACCTGCAGGCGGAAAACCTCCTGCAGATGAGTTCAATGTAATGTCCACGGACATAAGAGAATCTCCTGTAGTTAGTGGTAATTCATTTTGTATAAAATAATACTGTTTGTATTATTTTATACGCTTTCATACCGCGTTCGGCTAGTGATAGTTTTCACAGGTGATGATTTTGTGAACTATGGCAAACGTGACCCACGTTATATAGCTATCCTGGCGCGGTGAAAGAGGGGGAACGCTTTTGATGAGGGTAAAGCAGGGGAGTGAAGAAGCGCCCCGGGGCGGGGCGTTAAAGCCAAAAATTAGCCGATATGGCCGTGGTTAATCTTACTTAACGGTTCATTGATATCGAAGATTTTGCACGTCACGTCTTCCACACCCAGGTGCTTCAGGCGGGCCGTGTGTTTTTTGATATAGGCCAGAGCGCTGTCTTCATCCTGAAACAGGTAGATGCCACCCGCTTCGTGGTTTGCTGCGTTCTCGGTCCAGATTTTCCAGATGAAACCCGGCTCCTGGTTGATGGATTCGGCCAGTTCAACAAGTTGATGTGACATCTCAGCGCCAAACGGCCCAGGAAAATCAAAGTGTATCTGCACGAGTTTGTTTGCCATAAATCCTCCATGGATTGGTTAATTCGGGTAAGGCTACTAGCGTAACAGCACTTTACCCGTCAGATAAGTTACTGCTTGTCCACCGATATAAACACGTGTTCCTGTCAGCTGGCAGCGTAAATCGCCGCCGCGTTCAGAGACCTGTCGCGCCAGCATCTGCGTTTTATTCAGTTTTGCAGCCCAGTAAGGAATCAGCATGCTATGCGTCGAACCGGTGACCGGGTCTTCTGCGACTGCTTCACCCGGGCAGAAGAAACGGCTGACGAAATCGTATTCCCCGTCACCCGGCGCGGTGATACATACCATTTTCCCGAGGGGAATCATGGCGTGGATATTCGGGCGCACAGCCTCAACCTGCTGTTGATTCTCCATCACGACCATGTAATCGCGCGCGACGCGCACTTCTTTATATTCGGTGATGCCCAATGTTTCCAGCAGTAAGGCGGGCGGTTCGGCAGGTTCGCTTTGCCAGGCAGGAAAATCAAGCGTCAGCCAATCACCGTTGCGCGTGACCGTCAGTGGACCCACAAAACGGGTGGCAAAATGGATGGTCGCTTCCGGGTAATCCAGATGTTCAAAGATGACATGTGCGGCGGCAAGCGTGGCATGCCCACACAGATTAATTTCGCCTTGCGTGGTAAACCAACGCAGCTCGAAGCCATTCTCACTAGCGACAAAAAAAGCGGTTTCCGACTGGTTATGCTGCTGCGACATTTTTAATAATATTTCATCGGGCAACCAGTCATCGAGCGGGCATACTGCTGCGGCATTACCGCCAAACGTCGTAGTGGTAAAGGCATCTACCATGTAGAAATCGATTTGTTGCACGGTGTAACCCTCTCATCGCACTCAGGATATCCCACACTCTATCATGCAATGATTGTCATTGGTTAAGCGCCCTGATTCGCTAGTGTGGTAAAAATTCGCTATCATCCGTTTCCACACTTCATCCTGGCCGCTCATGTCTACGATCCTCGATACCTTTATTGCCCCGCCTTGTCATGAGGAGATAGCGATCCTCTATCAGGACGAGCATCTGGTGCTTATCAATAAACCCACCGGCCTGCTTAGTTTGTCGGGGAAAAACCCGCAGAATCTCGATTCGGTACATCACCGGCTGGTACAGATTTACCCCGGCTGTACGCTGGTACATCGGCTTGATTTTGGGACGTCAGGGCTGATGGTGATTGCCCGTAACAAGGCTATCAACGCCGCGCTTTGCCAGCAGTTCAGTCAGCGCGCGGTAAGCAAGGTGTATAGTGCGTTGTTGTGCGGGCATCTGAAAAACGATGAAGGCGTTATAGACGCAGCGATTGCCAAAGACCCGGCGCTGTTTCCACTGATGTCGATTTGCGCCATTAACGGTAAACCCGCGCGCTCGCGCTATCAGGTTATTGAGCGTTTTCATCATCGCCAGCAAGATGGGGAGTTACTCGCTTTGACGCGGGTACGGCTGACACCTGAAACCGGGCGTACCCACCAGTTGCGGATCCACTGTCAGCAGTTGGGGCATCCCATTTTGGGGTGCGATTTATATGGTGGGCGTCTGCTGCCAGGCACCGAACGGACGTCGAGACTGATGCTGCATGCCAGTGAACTGCATTTCAGGCATCCGGTCAGTCAGGAATGGATGACGACCCAAAACGCCAGCCCGTTTTGAGGATATAAAAAAGCCGCCAGATGGCGGCTATTTGGGGATTATCGTGCAGCGCGTTGTAAAATAACCGCTGACGGCTGGCGCTGAAGAAAACGCATCCGCAACATCATCAACACTGCCGCAGAGGTCAGGCCGATAATAAAGCCCATCCAGAATCCTGCCGGTCCCATCCGGTCAACCACCAGATCGGTGAGCGCCAGAATATAACCGCTCGGCAGACCCAGTACCCAGTATGCCGTAAAGGTAATAAAGAAAATGGAACGCGTGTCTTTATAACCACGTAGGATACCGCTGCCAATAACCTGGATAGAGTCCGATATTTGATACACCGCGGCCAGTAACATGAGCTGCGCTGCCAGAGTGACAACTTCCGGGTTATTGTTGTAGAGCAGGGCAATGTGCTCACGGAATGTTACGGTGAAAATCGCCGTCACAACCGCCATGCAGACGCCGACGCCCAGACCTGTTCTGGCTGCGGTTTGCGCATCCAGCGTGGAACCCTGGCCCAGACGATAACCGACTCGAATGGTGACGGCTGCAGCCAGAGACATCGGCAGGACGAACATTAACGAGCTGAAGTTGAGCGCGATCTGGTGTCCGGCCACGTCGACAATCCCCAGCGGGGAAACCAGCAGCGCCACCACAGCAAACAGCGTCACTTCGAAAAATAACGCCAGCGCGATAGGTAAACCCAGCTGTACCAGGCGCTTCATTACGGCGGTGTCCGGTTTCTGGAAACCACGCTCATTACGGATATCACGCATCGAGCGTGCGCGTTTAACGTATGACAGCATGGCGATAAACATCACCCAGTAAACCGCCGCTGTTGCCACGCCGCAGCCCACGCCGCCAAGTTCCGGCATGCCAAAATGCCCATAAATGAAAACATAGTTAACAGGAATGTTCACCAGCAGGCCGAGAAATCCCATCACCATCGCCGGTTTGGTTTTGGCCAGACCTTCACACTGGTTACGGGCTACCTGGAAGAACAAATACCCCGGCGCGCCCCACAGCAACGCACGCAGGTAGCCGACGGCTTTATCCGCCAGCGCCGGGTCGATGTTATGCATGGAGCGAATAATGTATCCCGCGTTCCAGAGCACGATCATAATCAGAATAGAGACGCTGCCCGCCAGCCAGAAACCCTGGCGTATTTGATGGGCAATACGATCGCGGCGCCCGGAACCATTGAGTTGCGCAATCACTGGCGTCAAGGCCAGCAGCAGTCCGTGACCAAACAAAATGGCCGGCAACCAAATAGATGTGCCAATGGCGACGGCCGCCATGTCCGTGGCGCTGTATCCGCCCGCCATGACGGTATCAACGAATCCCATTGCGGTTTGAGCGATTTGCGCAAGAATCACCGGAATTGCCAGAGCTAATAACTGACGCGCTTCACTTACATACTTTTGCACGTGTACACCACTATATTGTTGTTATTTGAGAGACTAAAAAAGCCGCCTTATATGGCAGCAAGGAGAAAAAGCAGGGGAAATTTCAGTCTATTGTAGCGAGGAATACGTAATTCTCCAGTGAAAAAACAGGCAGTAGCGGCGCATTGCTGGCAACCTGAATTTCCACCTGCTATTGTGCTGTGCAGAGATGTCTTAATTCAGTTCAGGAGTTAGAAGTATGTTTACGGGTATTGTGCAGGGCACCGCGAAATTGGTGTCCATTGATGAAAAACCAAATTTTCGTACGCATGTTGTGGAGTTACCTGAATATATGTTGGATGCGCTGGAGACCGGCGCATCGGTTGCCCACAATGGGTGCTGCCTGACGGTAACCGAAATCAACGGTAACCAGATAAGCTTTGATCTGATGAAAGAAACGCTGCGTATCACCAATCTGGGTGACCTGAAGGTTGGGGATTTGGTCAACGTTGAGCGTGCGGCAAAATTCAGTGATGAAATTGGCGGACATTTAATGTCGGGCCATATTATGACGACCGCCGAAGTGTCGAAAATTCTGACCTCGGAGAACAACCGCCAGGTGTGGTTTAAAGTTCAGGATCCGTCGCTGATGAAATACATCTTGTACAAAGGATTTATCGGAATTGATGGCATCAGTCTGACGGTCGGCGAGGTGACACCGACGCGTTTCTGTGTGCATTTGATCCCGGAAACGCTGGAACGTACGACGCTGGGTAAGAAAAAGTTAGGCGCGCGGGTCAATATCGAAATCGATCCTCAAACCCAGGCGGTGGTTGATACCGTTGAGCGCGTACTGGCGGCGCGTGAAAACGCCATCAGTAACGTAACGGGTGAGGCGGGAGCCTAAGTCAGAGTGTAAAACCCCCGTTGGCACGGGGGTAATAACGATTAGCGGGGAACGCGCAGGCCGTGTTCAACGCCGCGGGAAAATACCACCTGCCACAGCTGGATGTCGCGAGCACGAAACGCACCGGCGCAGGCGTTCAGGTAATAGCTGAACATCCGTTTAAAGCGTTCGGTATAGTTATCGGCGATTTCAGGCCAGGATCTCATGAAACGCTCGTGCCAGGCCATCAACGTTGTATCGTAATCCGCGCCAAAATTATGCCAGTCTTCCATCACAAAATGCGGCTCGCTGGCGTTGGCAATCTGGCGAACTGACGGTAAACAGCCGTTCGGGAAGATATATTTATTGATCCACGGATCAACGTTATTGTCGGTCTTTTTAGAGCCGATGCTATGCAGCAAAAAGAGGCCGTCGGGTTTTAAATTACGATCAACCACCTCAAAATAAGTCGCGTAGTTCTTCGGCCCCACATGCTCAAACATGCCGACGGAGACAATGCGATCAAATTTGTCGTTAAGGTCGCGATAATCCTGCAGCAAAATTGTGACATCCAGCCCCGCACAACGCGCCTGCGCCATTTTCTGCTGTTCTGCCGAAACGGTCACGCCCACCACGCTAACGCCATATTGTGACGCCATAAACTGGGATAAGCCGCCCCAGCCGCAGCCAATATCGAGCACCCGCATGCCTGGCTTCAACTGCAGTTTTTCGGCAATCATTTTTAGCTTCGCCTGTTGGGCAGATTCCAGGGTATCGGCATCTTTCCAGTAGGCGCAGGAATACTGCATATAAGGGTCCAGCATGCGGGTAAAGAGATCGTTGCCCAAATCGTAGTGTTCTTTGCCGACGACCCACGCACGTTTTTTGGTCTGTAAATTGAACAGGCGAGCCGTGGCGATACGTAGCGTGTCTTTAAAGTGGCGGGGGAGTTGGTTTTCAAGACCGGCGCGCAGGACTTTACAAAAAAACATGTCCAGCCGGTCGCATTCCCACCAGCCATCCATATAACTTTCGCCCAACCCTAACGATCCTTCCTGCAGTACGCGTTTGAAAAAATCGGGGTTCGTTACGCGAATATCTGCCGGTGCCGGACCATTAATGGTAATACCTGCACGGCTCAATAATTCATTGGTGATGCGGTACCAGTCATCATCCGGTACGCTGACGTCTTCTATACACGATGAACTCATAGCTTCTCCATCACTGGTCGGTGATCAGAACCTTAAAATAGCGTAGACGCTTTTTTGGGCTTTGTGAGAACTCTCACGGAATTAATCCGCGAATCTATAATCCGACGTAGAACAGAGGAAGGGAGGAACCCTTGCCGAAAAGACCATCCATGGGAAAACGGGAACGTTCTTGTCCCCGTTAACACATAACAATTATCGTTTTTTTAACAACTGGAAATCAGTATAGGCCTGAATTTTTGACGATTCAACCAATAAATATTAGCAGGCTAATCAATTATCAAAGGTGATTACTAGTGAGACTCACCGTGGGCAATTTGCGCCCGATCATCTGTGTGCGGGGCGTTAGCCTTCTGCGATTGCATTTTGTAACCCGCGGCCGCCAGCAGCACCGTTGTCAGCATCACGCTGGTGGTGGTGAGCAGCGGGGTGGCGATCAACCAGGAAACCACAAGGCTTGCCAGGAAGCATAAACCCAGTTGCAGTGTGTTCTGCAATGCCGCTGCGCGTCCCGTAGCCTGTGGGAAAGGACGTAACGCCTGAGCCACAACAATAGGGTAGATTGCTCCATTGGCAATCGCCATAACGCAGAATGGGATGAGGATTTCAGCCAGCGCAACATGGTGAATAAATCCGGTTGCCCAGGTGGCCACTACGCTAAAGGCATACAGAATGAGTAACCAGGGCAGCAGCTGACGGCCCTGCCATTTTTGCAGCGCAGCGCGGCAGCCGTAACCACCAATTAAGAAAGCGATGGTTTGTGGAACATAGCTCAGGCCAATCACCGCCGGACTGTAGCCCATTTCGCTGAGGATGAACGGGGAACCCGTCAGCCACGCGAAGAAGCTCGCGGAGCAGGCGGCATAAATCAGCACGTTTCCGCGGTAAACTTTTGAGCGCAACAGGGTAGCGAAAGTCAGTTTATCCTGGCTGTCGTCGCGTGCTTTAGCTGTTGGTTTTAAGCGCAGAGCCGGAAGCATCAGGATTAGAGTAATGGCAAACAGGGTGGCGAAAATGGCCTGCCAGGAAAAATGTACCAGGATCCAACTGCCTAATAACGGCGCTAATGCCGGGGATAGCCCGACCAACGGCATAATGGTGGCAAAGATGCGGTTTACTTTTTGTGAAGGATAATAATCGGTGACCAGCGCCTGCCAGATAACCGATGCCGCACAAACGCCAACGGCCTGAACAAAGCGCAGTACCAGCAGACCGGTGGCATTTTCAACCCACAGCATGCCCAGACTGCCCAGCGCGAAGATGGATAAACCCAGCAGCAAAACAGGCTTGCGACCATAGTGGTCAGAGAGCGGCCCCCACAGAAGTTGCGCGACGGCAAAACCCGCTAAGAATAAGCTAAGGCTGGCGCTGACGGCAGATGCAGGCGTCTGCAGATCGGACTGAATTGCGGCGAAGGCGGGCAGATACATATCCGTTGCCAGAAAGCCGAGTACGCTAAGACCCGCCAGCCAGACTAAAAATCCTTTCCCAGGTTGCATCATCATTTCTCTTTTTTTAGCAGTAGTACAATGCCGCTGAGTGTAGTGAGTGTAATTCTTGCTGTGAAACGCTAATATTTGCTTACTGATTTCAAATTTTTTGTAGGCAGAATATGTGGTCGGAATATTCACTTGAAGTTGTGGATGCGGTTGCGCGTAACGGTAGCTTTAGTTCGGCCGCGCAGGAGTTGCACCGCGTACCCTCGGCGGTAAGCTACACCGTGCGTCAACTGGAAGAGTGGCTGGCGGTGCCGCTTTTTGAGCGACGCCATCGGGACGTGGAATTGACGCCTGCCGGTGCATGGTTTCTCAAAGAAGGCCGCTCTGTTATCAAAAAAATGCAGATCACCCGCCAGCAATGTCAGCAAATTGCCAACGGCTGGCGCGGGCAGTTGGCGATCGCGGTAGATAACATTGTCCGCCCGGATCGTACCCGACAGATGATCGTGGATTTCTATCGTCATTTTGATGATGTGGAACTGCTGGTTTTCCAGGAGGTGTTTAACGGTGTCTGGGATGCGCTGTCCGATGGGCGCGTTGAGCTGGCAATCGGCGCCACGCAGGCGATTCCGGTGGGGGGGCGCTATACCTTCCGCGACATGGGAATGCTGAGCTGGAGCTGCGTCGTGGCAAGCCATCATCCGTTGGCGTCAATGCCCGGACCGCTAAGCGACGACACGTTGCGCAACTGGCCGTCTCTGGTGCGTGAAGACACGTCGCGTACGCTTCCTAAGCGTATTACCTGGCTGCTGGATAACCAAAAGCGCGTCGTGGTGCCTGACTGGGAATCTTCTGCTACCTGTTTATCTGCAGGTCTGTGCGTGGGCATGGTACCGACGCATTTTGCCAAACCGTGGATTGATAGCGGCAAATGGGTCGCGCTACAGCTGGAGAATCCATTTCCTGATGCCGCATGTTGCCTGACATGGCAACAGAACGATACATCGCCGGCATTGAGCTGGCTGCTGGACTATTTAGGGGATAGTGAAACGCTGAATAAGGAATGGTTGCGGGAGCCCGATGAGGCTCCCGCACCACAGTCTTAACGACGGTAATCGCGGAACGGGCCGTCGGCAACGGAACGGCGCTCTACCAGGCGCGGATGAACCTCGATAGACTGCGACTCTTCACGTTTATTCACGATACGGTCTAACAGCATGTTGAAGGCCGTTTCCCCCAGTGAATCTTTAGGCTGGTGAATGGTCGTCAGAGCCGGCGTGAAGAAGCGGGCGTTGCGCACGTTGTCGTAACCGATGAGCGAAACATCCTGCGGTACGCGCAGTCCCATCTCGTCAGCGGCGCACAGCGCACCCATCGCCATGATATCGCCACCGCAGAAGACGGCGGTCGGACGATGCGACTGTGACAGAATTTGCTGCATGGCGCGATAGCCCGATTCAGGCTCAAAATCGCCCTGCACAATCCAGTTTTCAGGAACTTTAATCAGCGCTTCTTCCATCGCTTTCATAAAGCCTGCCAGACGCCCGGCTCCGGTATTACGCTCCATTGGGCCTGGGATCACGCCAATCTCACGATGACCGCGTTCTACCAGATACCGACCCGCCATGTAACCGCCTTCGAAGGCGTTATCAATGACCGTATCGGTAAAGTCGGCTTTAGCTTCGCCCCAGTCCATGACGACCATCGGAATATGGCGGTACTCTTCGAGCATCGAAAGCAGCGACTCCGGATACTCAGAACACATCACCAGCAGACCATCAACGCGCTTTTGCGCCATCATTGACAGATAAGCCTGCTGTTTTTCGAGACTGTTCCATGCGTTACCCAGAATCAGGGTATAGCCTTTCTGGAAACAGTTTTTCTCAACGGCTTCGATAATTTCAGCGAAATAGGCCGCTTCGCTGCTGGTGGCCAGCAAGCCAATAGACTTGGTGTGATTCACCTTCAGGCTGCGCGCCACGGCGCTCGGAGAATAGTGCAGCTCTTTGATCGCCGCCCAGACAGCATTACGCGTTTCTTCCGCGACAAAGCGCGTCTTGTTAATTACGTGTGATACGGTTGTAGTGGAAACGTTTGCTCGCTTCGCTACATCTTTAATTGTTGCCATTACATCTCACTCCAGACCATATCCTAAGCTCCTGAGAATACTCCAGGTAAACGTTTGCCTTAACACACCCTTAGCGCAACGTAAGGGTTGCGGCACGCCGGGAAAACGACACGGAACGTCAGGAAGGGGTCAATGGCCGGTACGCTAATCAAGTAAGCGTGGAATTTTGTCTGATCTTAACGAAAAGGGGAAGAGTTAAAAGCAGTTATCAATATAAATCGTGAGAGATTTTTGCTTTCAAGTGTGTAAAAATGCGCAATATCACTTTTTGTGTGGGAATAAAAAGGAGAAAACTTGATGAGCACCGATCTGAAATTTTCGTTAGTGACTACCATTATTGTTCTGGGTTTGATCGTCGCGGGTGGCCTGACCGCAGCGCTGCATTGATTTCCCCCGAGGGAGTTCGCTCTCCCTCATCCTTTCCGCTTGCCTTTCCCGTCGATTGTTTGCGAATAAGCAAAAGTCTTTTGCAATTTTGTTAACTTTATTAATTTTGCGATCAATGTCATGCTTTTGACTCTTATTTTATGTCGCGCCCCGGCTCGACGTTACGGAGTCGAAATATGAAACTCAATTATCCTTTACTGGCGCTGGCGATCGGCGCGTTTGGCATTGGCACCACTGAATTTTCGCCAATGGGATTATTGCCCGTCATTGCCAAAGGTGTGGATGTTTCGATTCCCGCGGCCGGAATGTTAATCAGCGCGTATGCGGTTGGGGTGATGGTGGGTGCTCCGCTGATGACATTACTGCTGTCCCATCGTGCGCGACGTAATGCGTTGATATTCCTGATGGCGATTTTCACGCTGGGCAACGTGCTTTCGGCTATTTCGCCGGATTACACCACCCTGATGTTATCGCGTATTTTGACCAGTCTGAACCATGGGGCATTTTTTGGTCTTGGCTCCGTTGTCGCTGCAAGCGTAGTACCCAAACATAAGCAGGCCAGCGCCGTGGCAACCATGTTTATGGGGTTGACCATTGCCAATATCGGCGGTGTTCCTGCGGCGACCTGGCTTGGTGAAACCATCGGTTGGCGTATGTCGTTTATGGCAACGGCGGGTCTGGGCGTCATCGCCATGGTCAGCCTGTTCTTCTCATTACCCAAAGGTGGGGCGGGAGAGCGCCCGGATGTCCGTAGCGAACTGGCGGTACTTATGCGTCCGCAGGTGCTGTCGGCGCTGCTGACGACCGTACTGGGAGCCGGGGCGATGTTCACGCTTTATACCTATATCTCGCCAGTGTTACATACGATCACCCATGCCACACCGGCGTTTGTGACCGGTATGCTGGTGCTGATTGGCGTTGGCTTCTCAATCGGTAACTATCTTGGTGGCAAACTGGCTGACCGTTCCGTCAACGGTACGCTGAAAGGCTTTTTACTGCTGCTGATGGTTATTATGCTGGCCATTCCTTTCCTGGCGCGTAATGAGCTGGGTGCGGCAGTCAGTATGGTCATCTGGGGGGCAGCGACGTTTGCGGTCGTTCCGCCGTTGCAGATGCGCGTGATGCGCGTTGCCAGCGAAGCGCCTGGATTATCATCGTCAGTCAACATTGGCGCGTTTAATCTGGGGAATGCTCTGGGTGCCGCAGCCGGTGGGGCGGTGATTTCCGGTGGGTTGGGCTATAGCTTTGTTCCGGTGATGGGGGCAATTGTGGCGGGACTTGCGCTGCTGCTGGTCTTTATCTCGGCGCGCAAACAGCCTGAAGAGGCTTTCACTACCGCGAATTAATGCTAAAACGCAGAAGGGTTCTCCTTCTGCGTCATCTTTTTTATGCTGCGAAGTTCTTCGCAACAAATTCCCAGTTTACCAGCGCCCAGAAGTTTTCCAGGTAGCCAGGACGGGCATTGCGATAATCGATGTAGTAGGCGTGTTCCCATACGTCAACGGTCATCAGCGGCGTCGCGTCGGTGGTCAGCGGTGTACCTGCATTGGATGTGGAAACGATAGCCAGTTTGCCATCCGTTCCTTTTACCAGCCAGGTCCAGCCAGAACCGAAGTTTTTAATAGCGGCATCGGTGAACTGCGCTTTGAAATCCGCAAAGCTGCCAAAGGAGGCGGCAATTGCTTCGGCCAGTTTACCGGTAGGTTCGCCTCCTGCGTTCGGTGCCAGGCAGTTCCAGTAGAACGTGTGGTTCCATACCTGTGCTGCGTTATTGAATACACCGCCTTCAGAGCTACGTACGATCTCTTCCAGTGATTTGCCTTCAAACGCCGTGCCTTTAATCAGGTTGTTCAGATTAGTCACGTAAGTTTGATGGTGTTTGCCATAGTGATATTCCAGCGTTTCGGCAGAAATGTGCGGTGCCAGAGCATCTTTGGCATACGGTAATGCAGGTAATTCAAACGACATTGCTTCTCTCCTTATTATTTATATTGAGTACACACAATAGCCTCATTGTGAGTAAGGATAGGGTAGCAAATTGAAAGGTTATGCAAAAGAAGAACTTACCCTACAGCATGTACTGTAGGGTAAGTTTTTAACGAATTGTTTTTGGCGTCATTACCCGACGAGCGCCCACATAGTGGCGCTGCCAGTAATCTTCACTCAGAGAGGTGATTTGAATTTCCTGGCCGCTGCGCGGTGACTGAATAAACTTACCGTTGCCAACATAAACGCCAACGTGATCGGCAGTTCCACGCCCCTGGGTACGGAAAAATACCAGATCGCCATTTTTCAGTTCGCCACGTTCAATCGGCGCAGCATCGCGCAGATGATACATTTCGTTCGCTGTACGTGGAATGCGGAATTTCACCAGATCTTTATAGGCGTAATAGACCAGACCGCTGCAGTCAAACCCGGTTCTTGGTGAGGTGCCGCCCCAGCGATAAGGCTTGCCGATTTGGTTCATCAGCGTGGACATGGCGGTTTTAGTGGCTTTCTGCACTTTCACTTTATGCGCGTCAGCCAGCGTCGTTGGTGCGGTGGTTTTCACTTTTACACAGCGCGGCTTATGACCTTTGCGCGGCGTGCATTTTTCAGTCCAGGTAACGGCAGCGGTTTGTGCTGCGGTGTTTTTACCACGACGGTTTGCCGTTTTAGTCGACTTTGCCGGAGCGGCAGTGCGATGTTTAGAAGAAGAAGCGGTTTTGGTGCTGGTTTTGCTGGTGGTTTTTGTCGCCGTTTTTTTGCTGGTCTTTGTTGTTTTTTGGCTGGTTGTTGCGCTTTTCTTTTTATCTACCGTTTTGATGGTGTGGGAATGGGTAGGTGTCGTCCTGGCCTGCTTGGAAGCATGAGCCATGGGCGTAAAGGGCAGTGTAGTAAAAAGTAAAGCACAGAGCGTGATCGAGATTCGGTTTATCCGCGCCACTGAGCAATCCTCTGGTAAGGCAGGTCTATCATGCCTGCGTGTGATTTTCAAAACTTGATGATTCTAATCTATAGAAAGAGGGAAAGTTAATAGCTTTTTTGTTTAAAACTACGTTTCGTAACCGACCGCAAAAAAAATCAGCAATTAAAGTTGGCGTTGGTGAATGAATAATCAAATCCACAGGCTTTAAGGGGATAAATGAGATTGTGAATGCAACTTTTGGCGTCAGGGGATAAAATAATAACGCGTAATGAAAATGTTATTTTCCGTTGCCTGTCTGACCCGCTACAATGTCAGACTACTGCCGTAAAAGAAGTTTAAGGAAGCAAGATAATGAGCACCACTATCGAAAAAATCCAGCGCCAGATCGCTGAAAACCCGATTCTCCTGTACATGAAAGGTTCCCCTAAACTGCCAAGCTGCGGTTTCTCCGCTCAGGCTGTGCAGGCGCTGTCCGCCTGTGGTGAACGCTTTGCTTATGTTGATATTCTGCAGAACCCGGATATTCGCGCCGAGCTGCCGAAATACGCAAACTGGCCAACCTTCCCGCAGCTGTGGGTTGATGGTGAGCTGGTTGGTGGCTGTGACATTTTGATCGAAATGTACCAGCGCGGTGAGTTGCAGCAGCTGATTAAAGAAACAGCGGCGAAATACAAAACCGAAGAGCCGGACGCTGAATAATATCAGCGTAAATAAAAAAGCGACCTCGTGATGGTCGCTTTTTTTATCGGTCCGTTATGCCTCTTCAGGCACGGGAAGAGGCCAGCCGCCGAGACGTTTCCAGCGGTTAACAATTTCGCAAAACAGCACGGCCGTCCGTTCGGTGTCATACAGCGCCGAGTGCGCCTGAGTCCCGTCAAATTCCATTCCTGCCGCCAGGCACGCTTTCGATAACACAGTTTGCCCCAGAGACAGGCCGCTTAAGGCCGCAGTATCAAAGGTGACGAATGGATGAAATGGATTACGTTTGAGCGAGGCGCGTTCTGCTGCGGCCATCATAAAACTGTGGTCGAACGTAGCGTTATGCGCCACCATGATCGCCCGATTGCAGCCGCTGTCTTTAATGCCTTTACGCACCATTTTAAAGATGGCATGCAGAGCGTCATATTCGCTGACCGCGCCGCGTAGCGGATTGTTGGGGTCAATTCCGTTAAAGGCGAGGGCTTCCGGCTGCAAATTCGCGCCTTCAAATGGCTCTACGTGGAAATGTAACGTCGTGTCCGGCATCAGCCAGCCTTGTTCATCCATTTTCAGTGTGATGGCTGCGATCTCAAGCAGCGCATCGGTTTTGGCATTGAACCCTGCGGTTTCGACATCAATGACGACAGGATAAAAACCACGAAAACGGTCACACAGACCGGGAAGTTGAGCGTTATCGGACATCTGGGTCTCTTAATACGGGAAAATTGCAGCGCGTATTATGGCAAAATGATGAGTATAAAACTACGGGCACAGACGATCTGCGCCCGTGGGGAGGTTAGTCGCCCAGGCCGCGCCCGGCGTCTTTCTCTTCGATCAGTTCAATTTTGTAACCGTCTGGATCTTCAACGAACGCGATTACGGTGGTGCCGCCTTTTACCGGACCCGCCTCACGCGTGACGTTACCGCCATTCTGACGAATACGTTCACAGGCTTCGGCTGCGTTGTCTACGCTCAGGGCGATATGGCCGTAGGCAGTGCCCAGCTCATACTTGTCGACACCCCAGTTATAGGTCAGTTCGATCACGGCTTCGCTGGTTTCAGGGCCGTAGCCGACAAAGGCCAGAGAGTATTTGTATTCAGGGTTTTCGCTGGTACGCAGCAGCTTCATGCCCAGCACGTTGGTATAAAACTCGATGGAACGCTGCAGGTCACCCACGCGCAGCATGGTATGAAGTAAACGCATCTTTTTCCCCTTCGAAAATGGCTAATACATTCAAAATGTTGTTTTAGTATAGCGGCGTTGTTACGCCGCTATCAATGGCAGAACGGAGTTTGTGACGTTAGAGGGTAGGATAATCGGTGTAACCTTCCGCGCCGCCGCCGTAGAAGCTTTCGGCACGTTGCGGATTCAGCTCCGCTTTACGCTGCAGGCGCGCAACCAGATCCGGGTTAGCGATATAGGCGCGACCAAAAGCAACGGCGTCGATCAGGCCCTTCTCGATCAGTGCTTCTGCTTTTTCAGGTGTGTAGGCACCCGCACCAATGATCGGACCGTGGAAACGTGCACGAACTTTTTCGCGAAACGCATCGGAATACGGCTCGCCGCCAGCCCAGTCCGGCTCAGACATATGCAGGTAAGCGATTCCGCGCTTGCCCAGTTGTTCAATCAGATACAGCGCATCGGCTTCTTCGTTCGGCCCGTTGTCAACGTTCTGGAATGAGCCAATCGGAGATACGCGAATACCAATGCGATCGGCACCCCATTCTTTAATACCGGCATCGACAACTTCCAGCACCAGACGTGCACGATTTTCGACGCTGCCGCCGTACTGATCGGTACGCTGGTTAGACGTTGGCGACAGGAACTGGTGCAGCAGATAGCCGTGAGCGGAGTGCAGTTCAACCATGTCGAAACCCGCTTCGCGCGCGTTGGCAATCGCCTGACGGAAGTCATTAACGATGCCAGGAATTTCTTCAGTTTCCAGCGCACGCGGCATTGAGGTATCCGCACGCGTTGCCAGACCATTTTCATCACGAAGCGAGGTCCGGGTTCCGGCGCTAATCGCGGAAGGTGCGACCGGTGCCTGACCGTTGGGCTGCAGACTGGCGTGAGAGATGCGCCCGGTATGCCACAACTGGACCGCAATATGACCTTGCTCCGCATGTACGGCAGCGGTGATTTTTTTCCATGCGGCAATTTGCGCTTCGCTGTGTAAGCCGGGTGCCCCCGCATAGCCTTTCGCCTGCGCGGAAATCTGTGTAGCTTCACTGATGATAAGACCCGCGCTGGCGCGTTGACGGTAATACTCGGCCATCAGCGGAGTAGGGATGTCGCCAGGCTCAATGCTGCGCAGACGCGTCAGTGGCGCCATGAATACGCGGTTTGCTGCCGTAATAGCACCCACTTTCAGTGGGGAAAAAAGTTTTTCAGATGACATATGGCACTCCTGAATAGACCGGTCGTCTAGTAATAAAAGAAATAAAAACGCCTGTTAAACGGCAGGCGTAGTAATGATGGTTTTAACGTGCGCCAGCGCATTTTCCAGCGGGGTGGCGCTACGAGAAATCTTGGCCTGCAGGTTGGCGCCCAGCCACAGCGCATACAATACCTGCGCCTGCTGTAACGGCTCGCCAACAAAGGACAGACAATGGTTTGCCTGACCTTTCTCCAGCGCCTGCGCTAACAGCGCAATAATGTGCCGCGCGCCTTTATCCATCGCCGTGCGCATATCTTCTGACAGATCGCACACTTCGGCAGACAGTTTTACGGTTAAACAACCGCTGATAATGCCGTGCTGGCTAAACTGGTTCAGGGTTTCCTGATAGTAGGCCAGAATACGGTCGCGATAGTTTCCTGCCCCCGTATCAAAGTGCGTAGCCAGTCGCTGATGATAGGCCGCATAGTGGCGTTCCAGCATCGCAACACCGAACGCTTCTTTAGAGCGAAAATAGTGATAAAACGAACCTTTGGGGACTTCAGCGGTTTTCAGTAGTTCGCTTAAGCCCATGCCGGTGAAGCCGCGCTGCATACACAGCAGTTCGCCCGTCGCCAGCAGATGTTCGCGTGTATCGTGTTCAGTGATTTTGTTCATGGGAAGGAGTGTAATAGACCAGTCGGTCTAATGCAATAGCGCTTGCGAGAAATTCAGTTAACGTCTTCAATAGGTATATCAATCTTACTAAAGGAGGGGATGTGGCCGAACAGCTGGAGTTTTTCCCCGTCCAGAGCCCATGCCGTGGAATATGTCAGTCTGACGAGCGCGGTTTTTGCCGCGGCTGTTTTCGCAGTCGGGATGAGCGTTTTAACTGGCAAAAGATGAGCGATGCCGAAAAGCAGGAAGTGCTACGGCTTTGTCGTCAGCGCCTGATGCGTAAATTACGAGCAAACAAAGCCAACCCTTCGGAAGAACCGCAACAACCTTCACTCTTTTAAAAGCGTAATTGCGTATACTCGATGCACATTCACTTATAAGGAAGCTGCTATGGTTCAGCGTATTACTATTGCGCCGCAAGGTCCGGAATTTTCTCGCTTTGTAATGGGGTATTGGCGCCTGATGGACTGGAATATGTCCGCGCGCCAGCTAGTCAGCTTTATTGAAGAACATCTGGACCTGGGCGTTACCACCGTCGATCACGCCGATATTTACGGCGGATACCAGTGTGAAGCGGCGTTTGGCGAGGCACTGAAGCTGGCCCCGCATCTGCGTGAAAAAATGCAGATTGTTACCAAGTGCGGGATCGCCACGACGGCGCGCACGGAAAATGCGTTGGGTCATTACATCACCGACAGCGCGCATATCATTGCCAGTGCGGAAGCATCGTTGAAGTTACTGGCGACCGATCATATTGATTTGCTGCTCATCCACCGTCCCGATCCGCTCATGGATGCTGACGACGTCGCTGACGCGTTCAAAAAATTGCACCATAGCGGAAAAGTGCGTCACTTTGGCGTATCTAACTTCACCCCGGCACAGTTCTCACTGCTGCAATCGCGTCTGCCGTTCACGCTGGCGACTAACCAGGTTGAGATCTCACCGGTACATCAGCCGCTCCTGCTGGATGGTACTTTAGATCAACTGCAACAACTGCGCATTCGTCCGATGGCCTGGTCCTGCCTCGGCGGTGGTCGTCTGTTTAATGACGATGCGTTCCAGCCATTACGTAATGAACTTGCCACAATCGCAGAAGAGTTAAACGCGCAGTCCATTGAGCAGGTGGTGTACGCCTGGATTTTACGTCTGCCGTCTCAGCCGTTGCCGATTATTGGCTCAGGGAAGATAGAGCGCGTACGCGCTGCCGTTGAGTCTGAGTCATTGAACATGTCTCGCCAGCAGTGGTTCCGTATTCGCAAAGCCGCGCTGGGTTACGACGTACCGTAATCGCGTTTTTGACGCTTCTCCGTTCAAATTTGTGTCACTGGTTTACACTTATCAATCAGACACCTTTCGGACGGAGGTCTTATGAAGCGTTTGAGTTTGGCCATTATTACTCTACTCGCCTGTGCAGGTGCGCAGGCTGCAAGTGAAGAAAAAGTGACGATGAATCTGGTAACGTCGCAAGGCGTCGGCCAGGCGATTGGTACGGTCACTATTGCTGAAACCGGGAAAGGGCTGGAGTTTACGCCCGATCTGAAAGCGCTGCCGCCGGGTGAACATGGCTTCCATGTCCATGCGAATGGCAGTTGCCAACCGGCGATTAAAGAAGGAAAAGCCTCAGCCGCGGAATCGGCTGGAGGCCATTATGATCCGCACCAAACCGGCAAGCACGAAGGCCCGGAAGGCGCAGGCCACATGGGCGACCTGCCGCTGCTGGTGGTGAATAACGACGGTAACGCCACAACACCGGTCATTGCGCCGCGGCTGAAAACGCTCGATGAGGTTAAAGGCAAAGCGCTGATGATCCATGTCGGTGGCGATAATATGTCCGATCAACCAAAACCGCTTGGCGGTGGCGGAGCGCGCTACGCCTGTGGCGTTATCAAATAATCAATTGCCTAGCGTACCCGGCGGAGGCGCCTGTTCGAGCTGCGAAAGCGAGCAGTGTAGTCGCCAGATAAGCGCCGACAGTTCCTGCGCCGCAGGTTGATGATGGTGGGCGAGCGTGTCGCAAATACGCTGTAGCTCACTCAGCGTGGCATTCAGCGGTCGTTGCTGGACGCCGCGCTCACTCATTACGTCGCGAAGCAACGAAATACACACGTCTCTGACGCGAGCCAGAGGATCTGAACGCACCTCCCAGGTGCGCAGTTGCCACACCACGTGCGAGCAGTTCAGCAAGACAACCCCCCAACGCAATAGCCAGCGTCGCGCCAGGGCATCCTGACTGTTGCTGAGCTGGCTGACGTGGTGATAGGTCAGCGACTCAAATTCGTTTTCGCTGAGCGAGGGATGTCGGCTGAGCTGATCGACAAAATCCCGGCGCAGGGCGCGAATATGGCGGCGGCCTTTCCGCGCATCCGATCCAGGCCGCAGAATGGCGAATGCCAGCCACGATAGCGCCACGCCGGTGATTTTCGCCATATTGTCATTCAGGAAATCAGCAAAATCATAAACCGGTGGATTAGTCACCGCGATAAACGATCCCATAAACACGATTAGCTGTCCCCAAAGACCCGCCAGCGCGGGCATTTGCAGCTTCAGGAGTTGCATGGTAGCGAGCAACGGGAAGAGAAACAGAATGAATTGCCAGAGGTCAGAGATTTGCACCATCAGGCCAAACTTAACCACAAAGCTAAACAGCGACAGCAGAACCAGCGTGCGCATCAGCAAAGAAAGCGACTTGAACGGCGTGGCTACGGCAGAATACAGCACGCTGCTGATGGCCGCGAGCGTTAGTGCGCCAGAGCCTGATTCCCATTGCGCGCCAATGCTCCATGCGCCGATAAGCATCAGGGTACAGAACGTACGCAATCCGCTCCAGAGAGCTTCCGCATTATCGGTATGACGGGCAAGTCCTGGCGTGCGGGCGATAGTAATACGCTCGGCGGTAACGCCATTTTCCAGTAAATGCAGATAATGACTGCTGCGTAAGTACAGCCGACAAAAATAACGCAGTCGTTGCCAGAAGGCGACGTGCCGATAGTCGCGCGCATCGAGAGGACGCAGGGGGGCGATAATACGCGCGACGGTGTAGGTGTCGGTATTGGATTTGACCAGCTCGCTGAGCAGTTGTTCGATGATTTCCCGGGTATTAGCCGGGGGAGTGGGCCAGTTCAGGAGCATCCTGCGCAGACTGGAGATCACGCTGGTCATACGTAACTGCTGATGCAACAGCGAATTGAGCAACGCATTTTGACGGCGAAAACGATAGTGACTCCAGAACGCCTGAATACGCAGCAGGTTCATGGTAAGAATCTGACCGATAACACCTTCATGAGCTGTGCGAATCGCATCTGTTGTCTCCGGTTGCCAGAGTAAGCTGGCATGCTCCAGTAAACGCGAATGCATGTTTTTCAGCGCGGTAAGCAGCGTAGTGCCATCGGAGGTGCTGGGGAGGATCATCATCATCATGCCGCCGCACAGGATACCGACGATGACCTCGCATACGCGGGCCTGAGCGATATCCCACAACTGCGTAATCTCTATGGTATTGACCATGGGAAAAGCAATGATCGCCGCCGTATAACCGGCCAGTTGAAAGGCATAGGCGACGTTATTGGTGAAATGCGCGCATGCCCAGGTACAAAAACCGATCCACACTGACATGCTCAGCAAAAACAACCACGGCTCATTGAGGGTATGACCGGCAATAATCAACGCGGCGGTGGCACCCAGCAAGCTACCCGCAACACGACCCAGACTTTTGCTGATAACCCCGCCGACGGTGGGAAAGCTGACCACTGCCGCCGAGGTCATCGCCCAGTAGGGCTCATCCAGATTCAGGTAATAGGCGAACGTTAACGCCAGACACATCGCAATGGTATTTCGCAACGCATAACGCCACTGCGCTACCGTGGCTTTAAACCACGGCCAATGGCCTGGCATCAGGTGGGACAGTTTCATTTACGCTGGCCGATAGACACGCTGCAGGTCGTACCAGAAACCAGGGTGACATCCTGCGGCAGAGCGTCGAATTCGATGCGGACCGGAACGCGTTGGGCCAGACGCACCCACGGCACATTGGGTTTGATGTCGGGAATCAGACCGGAATCGCTTTCCACACTTTGGTCGTAGATGGCGCGACCAATACTGGATACGTGACCCTGTAACTTTATGTTGCCGCTGTAGAGCGTGATAACCGCAGGTGCACCTTCACGAATGTTGCGCAATTTGGTTTCTTCAAAATACCCCATCACATAGAAAGAGTGGCTGTCGACAAGGGCAAACAGGGGCTTACCGGTTGAGGCGTAGTCTCCAGTACGAGTTGAAAGGTTGGTGACCCAGCCCGCTACGGGCGCTTTGACCACCGTCTGCGTCAGTTGCCACTGTGCCTGGCGCAGGCTGGCCTCGGCTGCTTCAACGCTGGCCTGCATGGCTTTCACGTTGAGGTTAGCAGTATCCAGATCTTCGGCTGAGATATAATTTTGCGATAAATGACGGCGGCGGTTGGCTTCGTTATTGGCTTTCGCCAGATCGGACTGTGCCTTCGCCAGCTGCGCTTGCGCATTTAGTTCAGCAATGTGAAACGGCGTCTTATCGATGATAAAAAGGACATCGCCTTTGTTCACAAACTGGTTATCTTTTATATTGAGTTCGCTAATGCTGCCTGAGACCTGCGGCGTGATGCTGACCTGCTCAGCACGCACTTTGCCATCACGTGTCCAGGGCGATTGCATATAGTAATTCCACATCCACCATCCGGCGAAAACTGCGATGGCAGCGACTATAATGGTGGAGAAGTATTTAATGGTTTTAAGCGACATAATCACCACACAATCAGCATTACAAAGGCCAGACATACGCAAAGCGTAAAGAGTGACAGATCCATTAACAGGGGATGCCAGATTTCGCCGGAGTAAATCCAGTCGCGTAGCAGGCGATGAACAACCAGCCAGAGAATAAATCCTGCTACAAACGCCTTGAAAACAGGAGGGAAGTAGACAGATGCTCCGATCATTAAATCTTGTAGGGGCAATCCTGTTGCATTAAACATAAACTTCACGGGCAAAATCCTTGGCGGAAGAGAGCATTGCTATAGGTTTAGCAAAAAAGAGACAATGAGTCTCTGTAACGCATAATGTCTGAAAAAATGTCAGCCGGTAAGCAAATTTGGCAATACATTTGTTTTGGGAATACAAATGCTGCACACTATTCTAAAATCAGCATAATAACTTAGCAAGCTAATTATAAGGAGATGAAATTGGAATCGCCATTAGGTTCTGATCTGGCACGGTTGGTGCGCATTTGGCGTGCTCTGATTGACCATCGCCTGAAACCTCTGGAGTTGACGCAGACGCATTGGGTTACGCTGCACAACATTCATCAATTGCCGCCTGATCAATCGCAGATTCAGTTGGCTAAAGCGATTGGCATCGAGCAGCCTTCGTTGGTACGCACGCTTGACCAGCTGGAAGAAAAGGGACTCATTTCACGACAGACTTGCGCCAGCGATCGTCGGGCAAAGAGAATTAAACTGACAGAAAAAGCAGAGCCGCTGATTGCAGATATGGAAGCGGTTATCAACAAGACGCGTGGAGAAATTTTGGAAGGGATTTCAGCTGAGGAAATTGATCTGCTGATTAAACTGGTCGCCAGACTGGAACACAATATTATTGAACTGCAGTCACAGGGCTGAAACGATAAGATGACGTGTGGCCAGAGCCTGACCACACGTGAATTCGATTAGCGTGGAGACACGGTAACCTGGCTGCCGTTGTTAGCCATAACAACGCGCTGGCCAGCTGAGAACTTGGTCGCACCCTGTTTCTGAACCACCATGATGGTATTACCGTCGTCCTTACGGATTTCCAGTTCTACACCCTGGGTTTTATTCATCGCACCTTGTACGCCTTGACCCGCTACGCCACCGGCAACTGCGCCAGCCGCCGTGGCTAATGAACGACCCGTACCGCCGCCGACGGTGTTACCCAGGAACCCGCCGAGTACCGCACCACCAATTGCGCCAATCACGTTTGCGTCATCGCCACCCTGGATTTGCACCGGACGAACATGAACAATTGTACCGTAGGTAACGTTCTGAACTTGTTTCGCTTCGGATGCGGTGTATACGTCGCCTGAAAGGCTATCATTGTTAACGCAGCCCGCCAAAGACACACCCATTAATGCAACAATCAGCACACGTTTAATCATTTACAAATCTCCTTTAACACCACGAAACGCTAATAAAGCACCCTTCATGGCTAAATTATATGGCACTTGTGAGCCTAAGGTCACATGTTCTACTGGAACAATATGAAAATCTTAACCGAAATCGGATATACCGAGTATAAACGAATCATTCATATAATTGATGTAATAAAGCGTCCATTGTAATGATTAGCCCTCAAAAATCATTAAGGAAGCATGGCATTAGTCGGCACTTTATGGTTGAGTGTCAAGGCTAATTTGCTTAAAAGGATGACATATGAAATCGGGCCGTTTTATCGGTGTAATGTCTGGAACCAGCCTTGATGGTGTCGATGTTGTGCTGGCGACAATAGATGAAACGATGGTTGCGCAACAGGCGAGTCTGACCTGGCCTATCCCTCTCCATATAAAGCAGGCGATCCTGGATATCTGTCAGGGGCAGCAGCTTACGCTATCGCAGTTTGGCCAACTTGACGCACAGCTCGGTTATCTGTTTGCCGAGGCGGTGAATGCGCTGTTGGCACAGGAAAAATTGAAACCGCAGGAGATCGTTGCGATTGGCTGTCATGGGCAAACCGTGTGGCATGAACCGACGGGAATTGCGCCGCACACG
Source organism: Citrobacter sp. 506 (assembly GCF_050434985.1). Classification (NCBI taxonomy): domain Bacteria; kingdom Pseudomonadati; phylum Pseudomonadota; class Gammaproteobacteria; order Enterobacterales; family Enterobacteriaceae; genus Citrobacter; species Citrobacter sp. 506. Next base: position 661,104 of record NZ_JBNDJN010000001.1, on the reverse strand, counting down.
CTGCAAATTGGCGACAACAATCAAATCGTCGCGCGTACCGGGATAACGGTGATCGGCGATTTTCGTCGCCGCGATATTGCTCTCGGCGGGCAGGGCGCGCCGTTGGTTCCCGCTTTTCATCAGGCGCTGTTGGCTCATCCAACGGAGCGGCGGATGGTGCTAAACATCGGCGGAATTGCCAATCTGTCTCTGCTTATCCCACAGCAACCCGTTCGCGGTTACGACACCGGGCCGGGCAATATGCTGATGGATGCCTGGATCTGGCGGCAATGCGGCCAACCCTACGACAAAGATGCGCAGTGGGCCACATCGGGAACGGTGATCCTGCCTTTACTGCAAAATATGCTTAACGATCCTTATTTTTCTGCGCCTGCGCCGAAAAGCACTGGCCGCGAGTATTTCAATTATGGCTGGATAGAACGTCATATGGCGCAGTTCCCGGGAATAAGCCCGCGGGATGTGCAGGCGACGCTTGCCGAACTGACGGCCGTGACCATTTCCGAGCAGGTCTTGCTAAGCGGAGGCTGTGAACGGCTAATGGTATGCGGCGGCGGCAGCCGTAATCCGCTGCTGATGATGCGTCTGGCGGCATTATTGCCAGGGACAGAGGTCACTTCAACCGATGAGGCTGGGATCAGCGGCGATGATATGGAGGCCCTGGCTTTTGCCTGGCTGGCGTGGCGAACGCTGGCGGGATTACCGGGAAATCTGCCTTCCGTGACCGGCGCATCAGAACCGAGCGTTTTAGGGGCGATTTATCCTGCTAACCCACGAACTCAGAGTTAACTGAAATTATTCAGCGCCATATGTCGATAAACTAGGGATATTAGGGAGGGTGCCATTACCCTCCAGGACCAGGAAAGTCTTCAGGATATGGCTATGAAAAAACTGTTGTTAGTGTGTCTGCCGGTACTGCTTAGCGGGTGCAGCGTGTACAACCAATTTGTCGAGCGTATGCAAACGGATACGCTTGAATACCGCTGTGACGAAAAACCGCTTACCGTGAAGCTGAACAATACCCGTCAGATGGCGAGTTTTGTTTATGATAATCAGCTATTGAACCTCAAACAGGGCGTGTCGGCATCAGGTGCTCGCTATACCGATGGTATTTACGTCTTCTGGTCTAAAGGCGACGAGGCAACGGTCTATAAACGAGACAGAATTGTGCTAAATAACTGTCAGTTACAGAACCCGAAGCGTTGAGATTTTCACCTGGGCGGCGCACAATAGCGTCACCCACTGACAATCCGTAGCCAACATCATGTCTGATAACGACGAATTGCAGCAAATCGCGCATTTGCGCCGTGAATACACGAAAGGCGGTCTCCGCCGCCGCGATCTTCCCGCCGAGCCCCTTGCGCTGTTCGAGCGCTGGCTGGGGCAAGCCTGTGACGCCAAACTGGCCGATCCCACAGCGATGGTCGTTGCTACCGTCGATGAAAACGGTCAGCCTTATCAGCGTATCGTGTTGCTCAAACATTATGATGATAAAGGGCTGGTGTTCTATACCAACCTCGGTAGCCGTAAGGCACATCAGATTGAGAAAAACCCACGCATCAGCCTCCTGTTTCCCTGGCATACGCTGGAACGGCAGGTGATGGTGATCGGCAAGGCTGAGCGCCTGTCCACGCTGGAAGTGGTGAAATACTTCCACAGTCGCCCACGTGATAGCCAGATTGGCGCCTGGGTCTCTAAGCAATCCAGTCGGATCTCCGCGCGCGGTATTCTGGAAAGCAAATTCCTCGAACTGAAGCAGAAGTTTCAGCAAGGGGACGTTCCACTGCCCAGTTTCTGGGGAGGCTTTCGCGTGAGTATTGAGCAGATGGAGTTCTGGCAGGGTGGCGAAAACCGTCTGCACGATCGTTTTTTATACCAACGCGAAGATAACGCGTGGAAAATTGATCGCCTGGCCCCCTAAAGATGCAAAATTCTTGTTTTAAGCGCTGGTGCTGAACAATCCGGCGCTTTATTCTATGTTTCTTTCGCATCAGGCGAAAAGTCGTGTACCGGCTAAGGTGCAGTCGTTTTATACATGGAGATTTTGATGGCAAGCAGTAACTTGATTAAACAATTGCAAGAGCGGGGGCTGGTGGCCCAGGTGACGGACGAGGAAGCGTTAGCAGAGCGACTGGCGCAAGGCCCGATCGCGCTCTATTGCGGCTTCGATCCTACCGCTGACAGCTTGCATTTGGGGCATCTGGTTCCATTGTTATGCCTGAAACGCTTCCAGCAGGCAGGCCATAAACCTGTCGCACTGGTGGGCGGCGCAACCGGTCTGATTGGTGACCCGAGCTTTAAAGCCGCTGAGCGTAAACTGAATACCGAAGACACCGTGCAGGAGTGGGTGGATAAAATCCGCAAACAGGTTGCACCGTTCCTCGATTTCGACTGTGGCGACAACTCGGCGATTGCTGCGAACAACTATGACTGGTTTGGCAGTATGAATGTACTGACTTTCCTGCGTGATATCGGCAAACACTTCTCCGTTAACCAGATGATCAACAAAGAAGCGGTGAAGCAGCGTCTGAACCGTGACGATCAGGGGATCTCTTTTACCGAGTTTTCTTACAACCTGCTGCAGGGTTATGACTTTGCCTGCCTGAACAAACTGCACGGTGTTGCGCTGCAGATTGGCGGTTCTGACCAGTGGGGCAACATTACTTCGGGTATCGATTTGACCCGTCGCCTGCACCAGAACCAGGTGTTTGGTCTGACCGTTCCGTTGATCACTAAAGCTGACGGCACGAAATTCGGTAAAACGGAAGGCGGCGCTGTGTGGCTGGATCCGAAGAAAACCAGTCCGTACAAATTCTACCAGTTCTGGATCAACACCGCCGATGCGGATGTTTATCGCTTCCTGAAATTCTTCACCTTCATGGACATTGAAGAGATCAATGCGCTGGAAGAAGATGATAAAAATAGCGGTAAAGCGCCGCGCGCCCAGTATGTTCTGGCTGAGCAAGTAACGCGTCTGGTTCACGGCGAAGAAGGGCTGGTAGCGGCAAAACGTATTACCGAAAGCTTGTTCAACGGTAATCTGAGCGATTTGAGCGAAGCGGATTTCGAACAGCTGGCGCAAGATGGCGTGCCGATGATCGAGATGGACAAAGGTGCCGATCTGATGCAGGCGCTGGTGGACTCCGAGCTGCAACCTTCCCGCGGCCAGGCACGTAAGACTATCGCGTCTAATGCGGTGACCATCAACGGTGAGAAGCAATCCGATCCGGAATATTTCTTCCAGGAGAGTGATATCCTGTTCGGGCGCTACACCTTACTGCGCCGTGGCAAGAAGAACTATTGTCTGATTTGCTGGAAGTAAGATTTAGTTAGCAGGGGCGTGGGAAACTACGCCCCTTTATTTTTTCAGGGTTGTGGTAAGTAAAATGAAGAATATCCTCGCCATCCAGTCCCACGTTGTTTTTGGTCATGCGGGCAACAGTGCAGCAGAATTTCCAATGCGTCGCCTTGGCGCAAATGTCTGGCCGCTGAATACCGTTCAGTTTTCTAACCACACACAGTACGGCAAATGGACCGGTTGCGTTATGCCGCCGAGTCATCTGACTGACATTGTCCAGGGTATTGCCGATATCGATAAACTCCAGACTTGTGACGCAGTACTGAGCGGCTATCTTGGCTCGGCTGAACAGGGCGAGCATATTCTGGGTATTGTACGCAAAGTAAAAGCGGCCAATCCGCAGGCGAAATATTTTTGTGACCCGGTGATGGGCCATCCGGAAAAAGGGTGTATCGTCGCGCCGGGCGTAGCGGAGTTTCATGTACGCCATGCGCTTCCGGCCAGCGATATTATCGCCCCGAATTTGGTTGAGCTCGAAATTCTGTGCGAGCATGCGGTGAATAATGTCAATGAGGCCGTGGCGGCAGCGCGTGAGCTCATCGCTCAGGGACCAGAAATTGTGCTGGTGAAGCATCTGGCTCGCGCGGGTATCAGCGCAGATCGTTTCGAGATGCTGTTAGTTACTGCTGAACAAGCGTGGCATATCAGCCGACCGTTAGTCGATTTTGGCGCTCGTCAACCGGTTGGCGTGGGTGATGTCACCAGCGGCTTATTGTTGGTTAAACTGCTGCAGGGCGCGTCTTTACAGCAGGCGCTGGAGCACGTGACGGCGGCGGTGTACGAAGTGATGATTGCCACCAAAAAAATGCACGAGTATGAGCTGCAGGTCGTGGCTGCGCAGGATTGTATCGCGAAGCCTGAACACTACTTCAGCGCGACGCAGCTATAACCAATGCCCTATGGCGCTCACGCTTATCGGGCCTGCGTTTGGCTGTAGGCCGGGTAAGCGCAAGCGCTACCCGGCAACAACAATTAATTTAACCCTTCTGCTTTCAACGCCGCGGCAACCGCCGGACGTTCAGCCATACGCGCCATATACGCATCGATATTGCTTAACCCTGCCATATTCAGCTTAACCGCATAGGCCCAACGCAGCACGGTGAACAAATAGGCGTCCGCAATGCTGAAGCGCGAACCGCAGATCCATTGGTTATCTTGCAGCGCGTCGTTCACATACTGCATTTTTTTCTCCAGCAGCGCGCGAACGGTTGGCTTGAAGTCTTCCGGCGTATCGGGACGGAACAGTGGGGTAAAGCTTTTATGTAGTTCTGTCGCAATGTAGTTAAGCCATTCAATTGTTTTGTAACGGGAGAGGCTGCTGGTCGGGGCAAGGAGTTGACGGTCTGGAACGGTGTCCGCCAGGTATTGCATGATGGCGACGCCTTCGGTCAGTAGCGTACCGTCATCCAGCAGCAGCGCGGGAACTTGCCCTTTTGGGTTTACCGCGAAAAAATCATCGCCGTTTTCCAGACGCTTCTTCATCAGATCAACACCATCCAGCGTGAAATCTTTACCGCTCTCACGAAGTGTGATGTGGGAAGCAAGAGAACAAGCGCCCGGTTTGTAGAACAGTTTCATCGGTAACTCCTTTTGGCTGAGGTATATCGTATGGTAGTGCTAGCTCAGGCAAAAAAAAAGCCGCTAACACCAGTTAGCGGCCTGAAAAAGAGTTTCCCTGAGAATTACGCTGTCGCGGCCTTAGAGGCTTTCTCATTGACGTCATCGTCCTGAGTCATACGATTCAGTTTCGGTGCCGTCAACAGCATCAGAACAGCGATAACAGCCGTAGCAACACCAATCTGCAGGAACACACGACCGTAGACTTCAAGGGACATCAGCGGGTCAGTGACGTTCTCTGGTACAGCCATCATGTTGGCTACGTAACCACCGATGATGTTTGCACCGGCAGTGGTCAGGAACCAGCTACCCATGATGAAGCCCATCAGGCGTTGCGGAACCAGCTGAGCCACCATTGCCAGACCCAGACCGGAGATCATCAGTTCACCGATACTTTGCAGACCGTAGCAGATGATCAGCCAGTTAACGGAAACGATGCCCGCATCGGTAGCGAATTTAGCACCCAGCGGCAGGATCAGGAACGCACCGGAACACAGCACCATACCAATCGCAAACTTGGTTGGCATCGGCAGGGTATCGCCCATCTTGTTATAGATAGCGGCGAGGATTGGGCTACCAATGATGATCCAGAACGGGTTCAGTGCCTGGTACTGCTCAGGTTCGAAAGCAATGCCAAGAATAGAGTGCTCAACGTTACGAATCGCGAAGAAGTTCAGTGAGGTCGGCATCTGGCTGTACAGCACGAAGAAGATAATCGCTTCCAGCATCAGAATGAAGGCGACGATCATTTTACGACGCGCAGCACCGTGCATGGTGAATGCTTCTTTACCGAAGATAAACACGATACCCAGAGCAATGACGCCCAGAACCATACGAGCGATCTGCTGGTTGTGCAGCAACCAGGTTGCAATCGCGATCAGTACCACGACGCCAACAATAGTCAGCAACAGGTTACGGAAGTTGATCGGCTCAAAGTCAGGTTTAGAACCGTACTGTTTAACCCAGCGCTGACAGAATGCGAAGTTAACAACGGTAATCAGCATACCCACGACGCTCAGAGCGAACGCGGTGCTCCAGCCGTAATGCGCAGCTAACCACGGTGTTGCCAGCATAGAGAAGAATGAACCGATGTTGACGGACATGTAGTACATGGTAAATGCACCATCAAGACGCGGGTCATCTTTGGCATAGCAGGTAGAGAGCAGGGATGATGGGTTTGCTTTAAACAGGCCGTTACCGACCGCGATGGCCGCCATGCCCATATAAACGATGCCCGCATCGTGACCAGACCATGCTACCAACGCATAACCGATGGCCAGGACAACGGCACCCAGCATAATGACACGTTTTGTACCCAGAACTTTATCACCTAACCAGCCGCCAATGGCAACCAGACCGTACACCAGGGCGCTAAAGGACGAGAAAAGGGTGATGGAATCCGCTTCTGACATACCCAGTTGTTTAACCAGGTAGACGGCCATAATTCCTTGCAGGCCGTAATAACCAAAACGCTCCCACAGCTCAATAGAGAAAATGAGATAGAACGCTTTTGGTTGTTTGAAGGCGTTTAAACTCACGCTTTCTGTTGGTTTATTGTTTGCAGTAGACACTTTTACCTCTTTTTTTACATCCCATATCAACGGGGGTGTTCAGGCACGTGATGAGTCAAGTTCATCCGTCCGATTGTTATAGTGGGAGGGGAAACGGCAAGTAATGTTCACTATCTTGACCATTCAGACAAGTGGTTTGTAATAATCTGTTACATATATCATGACTGGTGAAATCGTCGGGACTGTGAAATGTTATCTAGCGTTAAATTTCTTCATTTGAAAAATGGCAGATTTTTACACTGTTTAATCAGGGTAAAAACCGCAATGTGGCGATATGTTCTGCTATTTGCGCTTGAATCCAGTGATATAGGCCATTATCTGAAAAATAGCCAGTGTAATGTTTTGTTTAGAAACTGTTCAGTTAGGTCATCTGATTGTCACTTTAACTAAAAAATAAATATTTTTTAACATTGTGTTATCTGGATGATCTGGATCACGTATAGATAGAAATTTCTTTTACTAAAAAAACGATTAACCTGCTCAGGTGTTAATTAACAAGAATATTGCATTAGATATGCGCGGTTGAACGGCATCATTGTCGGGAAAATAAACTCAGGGGAGTGCATAACTAATCGTTATGTTAGCGAGGGGCAAGCAGTATGCCCCGGCAGCATCAGATATCGACTTTCTCTTTGAATTCGCAAAGATCTTCGATAATGCAGGAGCCGCAGCGCGGCTTTCTGGCTATGCAGGTGTAGCGGCCATGAAGAATTAACCAGTGATGGCAATCGACTTTAAATTCACTGGGTACGACTTTCAGCAGCTTCTCTTCAACCTGCTCAACGTTTTTACCCGGGGCGAACTGGGTACGATTACAAACGCGAAAAATATGGGTATCTACGGCAATAGTGGGCCAGCCAAAGGCGGTATTTAACACCACATTAGCCGTCTTTCGCCCAACCCCGGGCAGGGCTTCTAATGCGGCCCGGTCTTCAGGCACTTCACCATTATGTTGCTCCAGCAGAATGCGGCAGGTTTTAATCACGTTCTCCGCTTTGCTGTTAAACAAACCGATTGTCTTGATGTAGGACTTAACCCCTTCAACGCCAAGCTCCAGCATCGCGGCTGGCGTATTGGCGATGGGGTAGAGCTTGGCCGTCGCTTTATTGACGCTGACATCGGTGGCCTGCGCGGAGAGCAAGACTGAAATCAGCAGTTCGAACGGCGATGTAAAATTAAGTTCGGTTGTCGGATGCGGATTGTTCTCACGCAGGCGCGTCAGTATTTCCAGCCGTTTTGCTTTGTTCATTACACATTCCCTGTTTCACCAGCCGGACTGTCCGTGACAGCCGCCTCGGCACGACGTTTCTTCATTTTCTCATCAATCAGATACTTAACTGCCAGCATCAGACCCAGGCCAATAAACGCGCCTGGTGGCAGCATGGCCAGCAGAAACGGCGTATCGGTATGAAAGATCTCAACGCGCAATACTTTGGCCCAGCTACCCAACAAACCGTCTGCGCCATCAAAGAGTGTACCGTTACCAATTATTTCACGTAGCGAGCCCAGAACAAACATGGCGCCAGTTGCGCCCATGCCGATGGAAAAACCATCGAGTGCGGATAGCGCAGGGCCTTTTTTGGCTGCGAAGGCTTCAGCGCGGCCAACAACAATACAGTTGGTCACAATCAGCGGGATAAAGATGCCCAGAGACTGATACAGGCCAAAAGCGTAGGCATTGATCAACATTTGCACCGCGCTCACCACGGAGGCGATGATCATGACATAAATCGGAATACGAATTTCAGGCGGTGTCCAGCGACGAAGGGCAGAAATCGTCAGATTCGTCAGCGTCAGGACGAGCGTAGTCGCGAGTCCCAGGCCCAGCGCGTTAGTGGCGGTCGAGGTGACGGCCAACAGCGGACACATCCCGAGTAACTGCACAAGCGCGGAGTTATTTTTCCATAACCCTTGGACAATAACGTCTTTAATTTCGCTCATGGTTTATTCTCCACAGGCGCTAAGTTGAGGAAGTTGCGCGGGCAGCGTCTGCGCATACAAACCGGCACGTTTTACTGCATTAACTACCGCACGCGGCGTAATGGTTGCGCCAGTAAACTGGTCAAAGTCGCCGCCGTCTTTTTTCACCGCCCAGTGAGCGTCGTTACCCGCAGCGATCGTTTTGCCGCTAAAGTGGGTGATCCAGTCGGACAGTCGCAGTTCGATTTTATCGCCCAGCCCTGGCGTTTCATGATGTTCGGTCACCCGCGTACCCAACACGGTACCCGAAAAATCGACACCAACCAGCAGTTGAATAGCCCCGGAATAACCATCTGGCGCCGTAGCTTCAAGAATTGCTGCAACAGGACGATCGTCCTGGCGGGCAATATACACTCGGTGAGTGCCTTTGCCCAACGCCTGCGCATCGACCAGATAACAACTTTCGGACAAGTTATTATTGTAGCGATCGCCTGGCAGAACCTGATCGAACAGCGTTTTTTGCTGCAGCGCGGCTTGTTCATCAATGGTGGACTTGGTTAATTGATTGATTGCCGCGGTTAACCCCGTCGAGCCCGCTGCAAACAGCGCCAGAGTAATACCGTGTTTACGAATCGTTTTCAGCATAGGGAGTCCTTAGCGATGTCCGTACACGCGAGGGCGGGTGTAATAATCAATCAGGGGAACCGTGATATTTGCCAGCAATACGGCAAAAGCCACGCCATCAGGATAACCGCCAAAACTGCGAATCAACCACACTAACAGGCCCGCAAGTGCGCCAAAAATCAGGCGACCACGGTTGGTTGTTGATGCTGTAACGGGATCGGTAAGAATAAAAAATGCACCCAGCATGGTCGCGCCGGAAAGTAGGTGCAACTGAGGCGAGGCCAGCGAATCTGGCGAGAAAATCCAGCCTAAAGTGGCACAAACTGCGAGCGACAGCAGGAAGCTAACCGGGATATGCCAGCGAATCGCTTTCTGCCATAGCAACACGACGCCGCCCACCAGCCAGGCAAGGTTAACCCACTGCCAGCCAGCACCTGCAAGCATGCCGCTGTAGATTGGGTATTGCATCACCTGCTCAACAGTACGTCCCGCATGCAGCGAAGTCTTAAAGGTATCGAGAGGTGTTGCCTGACTGATACCATCAATACCCATACGCAGCGTGTTCATATCCCCGCCGCTGGCGGTATGTCCGCTAAAGATAACGTTCAGGGCGTCAAAAAAACCAGGCACAGTCGCCGCAATTTCATGCGGCGGCAGCCAGCTTGTCATCTGTACCGGGAATGAGATAAGCAGCACCACGTAACCAATCATGGCGGGGTTAAACGGGTTCTGACCGAGGCCGCCATACAGCTGTTTAGCAATGATAACGGCGAATACCGTGCCTAAAACTACCATCCACCACGGGGCGAGCGGGGGAATACTCACGGCCAGCAGTAACCCGGTGAGCAATGCGGAGTTGTCTTTTAAAATCGCGACAATGGGTTGTTTGCGCAGTTTAAGCACGACCGCTTCGGCGGCGATAGCGCTGATGGCGGCCAGAACTATCTGGAACAACGTACCCCAGCCAAAGAACCACAGCTGAGCGGCGATCCCCGGCAATGCAGCCAGTAACACCAGCATCATGATACGCGATGTCTGGCGCTGGTTATGGGTATAAGGGGAGCTTGCTATTCTGAATACCATTTATTCCTCGTTTACAACCTGCTGCTGGGCGGCTTTCTTTGCCTGAGCGCGTGCAATAGCGGCCGCGACGGCGGCTTTACGCGGATCCACCGGTTCGACTGTTTCCGTAACCGTCTGCTGCTCGAGCTTGCGAGCTTTGGCGCGGGCGATAGCCGCTTCCACGGCGGCTTTACGCGGATCCACCGGTTCGGCTGTTTCCGTAACCGCCTGCTGCTCAAGCTTGCGGGCTTTGGCGCGGGCGATAGCCGCTTCCACGGCGGCTTTACGCGGATCCACCGGTTCGACCGTTTCCGTAACCGTCTGCTGCTCGAGCTTGCGAGCTTTGGCGCGGGCGATAGCCGCTTCCACGGCGGCTTTACGCGGATCGACCGGTTCGGCTGTTTCCGTTACGGTTTCCTGCTCAAGCTTGCGGGCTTTGGCACGAGCGATTGCCGCTTCCACGGCAGCTTTACGCGGATCGACCTCTGTACTGCTGCCTCCTGTTTGGGGAGGGTTTTCCATCCGGGTTGCGCGAGCTTGCGCCTTACGCGCCTCGCGTGCGGCAATCACGGCACTATTGTCAGGTTTTTCGCCAGCCTGAATGACTACCGGCTGCATTGCCTGAGCCTGCTTTTCTTTTACGCGAGCCAGCGCGGCGGCAATGGCATCATGATCTTTAGCCGCAGGCTGAACGGCAGCGCTTTTGTGACGTTCAAGACGAGCTGCTTTTTCACGTTCGAGTCGCGCCTGTCGGGCTTCAAATCGCGCTTTCGCTTCAGCGGCACGTTTTTCTTCCTGACTAATGGCATAAATCTCGGCTTTTTCCTGACGGAAATACTGCACCAGTGGAATATTGCTTGGGCATACCCAGGCGCAGGCACCGCATTCAATGCAGTCCGCGATATTGTGCGCCGTTGCTTTGTCGTGCTGCTGCCCTTTACTGAACCAATAAAGCTGTTGCGGCAGGAGATCGGCCGGACAGGCATCGGCGCATGCGCTACAGCGAATGCAGCCTTTCTCTTCCGGCGTTTCTCCCATTTCACTGGCAGAGGGCGCCAGAAGACAGTTGGTTATCTTCACCACCGGTACATCCAGCCACGGCAGCGTAAAGCCCATCAGCGGCCCGCCCATAATCACCATCTGGTCGGCGGAAGGGCAGAAGCCCGCGTCGTTGAGCAGATGACGAACCGGCGTGCCTAAACGCGCCCAGACGTTGCCCGGACGGCTGACGGCTTCGCCGGTCAGCGTCACGACACGTTCGGTAATCGGTTCTCCGTCAATCACCGCACGTTTAATCGCGTAGGCGGTTCCAACGTTTTGCATCAGCACGCCGATATCTGAGGAGCGTCCCCCGTGGGGAACCTGCTTGCCGGTCAGGATTTGCGTTAACTGTTTGGCCCCGCCTGACGGGTACTTGGTGGGGATCACGCGTAAGCTGATATCGTGTGAATCAGCCAGCACCGCGCGCAGCATGGAAATTGCCTGTGGCTTGTTATCTTCAATGCCCAGTAGAATTTCGCGTGGCTGAAGAATATGCGCCAGGATGCGGATACCTTCGACGACCTGCGCCGCGCAGTCCTGCATCAGGCGGTCATCAGCCGTAATGTACGGCTCGCATTCAGCAGCGTTAATGATCAGCGTTTCAATTTTATCTCCGCCGCCCTGCAGCTTAACGCCGGTGGGAAAACCCGCGCCACCCAGTCCGGCGACGCCGAACTGGTGAATACGTGCGATCAGCTCTTCCCGGCTGCGGGAACGGTAATCGGCCCAGCCGTCTCGCTCAATCCAGCGATCTTCGCCATCGGCGTCAATAATAACGCTCAGCTCAGCTAATGCCGATGGATGTGCAGTAGAATGCGGCGCAATAGCAACAACGGTGCCTGACGTTGGCGCATGTACCGGAAGCATTTTACCACGCCCAAGGGTTAACGCCTGACCACGCAGTACAGTGTCGCCTACGTTTACGCACAGCTCACCCTCCGCGCCAATATGTTGTTTCAGCGGAATAACAAAGCGTGGCGCCAGCGGAACCTGTCGCAGCGGCGTACCGTTCGACTGGGTCTTCATTTCTGGTGGATGAATGCCGCCATCAAAGTCCCAGATTTTGTTTTTTCTGAATGCAGAGAATAACTTAAACATGTTGTTCCACGGGAATGATGCGCACAGGGATGGTGTTTAAATCCCATTTCCAGCTATCAGGTGTCTCGGCCACCGGGCGTAATTCGATACATTGCGTCGGGCACGGATCAACGCACAGGTTGCACCCGGTGCAGAGATCGCTCATCACCGTGTGCATAGCGCGGGTCGCGCCCACGATCGCATCAACCGGGCAGGCCTGAATGCACTTTGTACAACCGATACAGTTATTTTCATCAATGACCGCCAGCATACGCACGGGGGTAACATCGTGTTCATCACCATCAATCGGCTGCGGGTCGACGTTCAGCAGGGCGGCAATTTTTAACATCACCGCTTCGCCACCGGGTGCGCAACGGTTGATTTTTTCGCCCTGAGAGCCGATCGCTTCAGCGTAAGGATGACAGCCCGGATAGCCGCATTGTCCACACTGGCTTTGCGGGAGAATTTCATCAATTTTCTCCACGACAGGATCATCTTCGACGGCAAAACGTCGTGAGGCGTAACCCAAAATAGCGCCGAACGCCAGACCCAGTAGACTCACTGCGGCAACGGCAATCCAGATAGCATTCATTACAACTTCACCAAACCACTAAAGCCCATAAAGGCCAATGACATTAAACCAGCGGTAATCAGCGCAATCGCATTACCGCGAAACGGTGCAGGCACGTCCGCCACGGCGAGGCGTTCGCGGATCGCGGCGAACAGTACCATCACCAGTGAGAAGCCGACGGCGGCGGAAAAACCGTATAGCGCCGACTGTAAAAAGTTATGACCGAGGTTGATGTTCAGTAACGCCACGCCTAATACCGCGCAGTTAGTGGTGATCAGTGGTAGGAAGATCCCCAGCAGGCGGTAAAGTGCAGGGCTGGTTTTGCGTACAACCATCTCGGTAAATTGCACGACGACGGCGATGACCAGAATAAAAGCCAGCGTACGCAGATAGATGAGATTGAGTGGAATGAGGATCCAGGTATCAATCAGCCATGCGCAGATGGATGCCAGTGTCATGACAAACGTCGTGGCAAGGCCCATACCCATTGCGGTTTCCAGTTTTTTGGAAACGCCCATAAACGGGCAGAGCCCCAGAAACTTGACCAGTACAAAGTTATTGACCAGTACAGTTCCGACAAACAGCAGCAGGTAATCAGTCATTTTTCGGCCTGAAATAAAAAAGCCGCCTATTATCTGACAATCTACAACAGGCGACAACAGGTTAACTGTAGGGTTATTACGGATTCACAAACGTCGATTTAACGCGTTGCGAGCGTTTGAAATAGGGCACCAACAGTGCTGCAGCCAGCAATGGGAACAGCAGTTGGCGCACGGCAAAGGCGTCCGGAACCGGTGAAAACGCAAACGCTTTAATCGCCAGTAACACGGAGATCAGCAGCCATAGAATATAATGCTTAGGCACACAGGCTCTGCGTTTAAAAAACGCAATCGTCAGCCACAGCGTGTAATACCACATGGCAATCGCGGTAATAAAAGAGACGCCCCATAACAGCAAATTTGCCGTACTTTGCGCACCCAGCGTTTGGAAGGTTTGCGGTGTAGCCAGCGCAGTGACATAAAGTAATAACGCCAGCGAAGCGCTCAACAATGCGACTAACAGCCAGGCCAGTGGCCCAAGTAGCCAGCCCCCGATACGTTGTGCCGGTGTGGTAGTCATCTCTTCTCCAGGTTTACGCGCGCAATCAAACATGCCATTCATTTTGGGGCAATTATTATAAAGCTTTTAACGTTGAGCGCTACTTTCTTCTTTATTGCACGTAATGCCAGACTGATTTGGGTACCTGACCAACATCAAACAGACGACCTCCTGAGATAAGCTCGGCACGGCGATGGTCTGCAGCGCGATACATATTGATAATGTCGCTATCGTCGGTGAGCGTGTAGTTAAGATGGTCGAACAGTTTTTCCAGACTTTCGAGTGAACTGATTTTGCGGAATTTTAATAAGTAATCCTGAACAGTCATAAATGGAAATCCATATTAATAAAATAATACCAACGGAGTAGTAAATATAAATAATAAACAACATGCACAGGTAAAAGCGGATTGACGCGCAAATGTGAGAAGAGTGTTCATACCTGTGGAAAAGCAGGCGCTATGCGCACCTGCGGTAAGGGTAACGCGCTTCGCTACAGCAGGCAATATGCACCGGAGTGGGATGCGGCATTATTCTCTTTTTTTGACAAAATTCGATCTTTTGCAGCCAAACCCTGCCGTTACTCGATGTTAATTGCCGGGTTATAAGGGACTGCAGATGCTTATTTCTTCTGCACAGCAGCAACGGGCTCCGGTGGCTGGTAATTGTCAATATGATTGGCAACACCCAGCAGGATCACAGAGACGGTGAGAACAATCCAACCTGCTAATTCAATAAGACGATTCATTACTGATGACATTTGCTTTGATTTATCCATAAACACAGGCTGCAAATGTTACTAATCTCTCAATAATACAGCAAGATAATTGGGAACGATTTCTCCCTCTTTTTCGCTGCAAGTTAAGCATAAGTGGCATATGTTTGACTTAAGTTAATAAACAACCTTTGTAGCGCAATGGTTATTAAACTATTGAGACGTTGCAGGGTATGGTGTGAAATAGGTCAGTCCTGAATTGAGAGGCTATAACATGAGTGACAACATCCGCGTTGGGCTAATTGGCTATGGTTACGCCAGTAAAACCTTCCATGCCCCCCTGATTGTGGGCACACCGGGCCTCGAACTGGCTGCGGTTTCCAGTAGTGATGAAGCAAAAGTGAAGGCAGACTGGCCAACGGTGGCGGTTGTTGCTGAGCCTAAACACCTTTTTAACGATCCGAATATCGACCTGATTGTGATCCCCACGCCTAATGACACTCACTTCCCGTTAGCGAAGGCTGCGCTGGAAGCGGGCAAACATGTGGTTGTTGATAAGCCTTTCACCGTGACACTGTCACAAGCGCGCGAACTGGATGCGTTGGCGCGTAGCCTTGGCCGCGTGCTGTCCGTTTTCCATAACCGCCGCTGGGACAGTGATTTTCTGACGTTGAAAGCCCTGCTGGCGGATGGCGTTTTGGGGGAGGTGGCGTATTTCGAATCCCATTTCGATCGATTCCGCCCGCAGGTTCGTGACCGCTGGCGTGAACAGGGGGGGCCGGGAAGCGGCATCTGGTATGATTTAGCACCGCATCTTCTGGATCAGGCGATTAACCTGTTTGGTTTGCCCGTCAGCATGACGGTAGACCTGGCTCAGCTTCGCCCAGGTGCGCAAGCGACGGATTACTTCCATGCCATCCTGACTTACCCGCAGCGTCGTGTGATTCTGCACGGCACCATGCTCGCTGCCGCTGAGTCGGCCCGTTATATCGTGCACGGATCGCGTGGCAGCTATGTGAAGTATGGTCTTGACCCGCAGGAAGAGCGCCTGAAAAATGGCGAGCGACTTCCTCAGGAAGACTGGGGTTACGACATGCGCGATGGCGTGTTGACGCGAATAGAAGGCGAAGAGCAGGTTGAAGAGACCTGGCTGACTGTACCGGGTAATTACCCGGCGTACTATGCTGGCATTCGTGATGCGCTAAATGGTCATGGTGAAAACCCGGTACCGGCGAGACAAGCTATTCAAATCATGGAGCTGATTGAGCTGGGTCTTGAATCGGCGAAACATCGCTCGACGCTGTGCCTTGCCTGATTAGGCAAATGCCGGATGGCGATGCTCAGCATCTCATCCGGCACTTTAACCGTCACGCTGCCGCGACTTTCTCGCGCAGGGCACGTTTTTCTTCGTTACTCAGAAATGCCATTTCCAGGCCGTTGATTTGCGCCTGACGGATCTGTTCGCGCGTGAGTCCTGCTGCTGGCGCGGCAATGGTGTACTCGTGAATAATATCCACACCCTGTACCGCCGGATCGTCCGTATTCAAGCTGGCTAAAACGCCATGCTCAAGGAATGTTTTCAGCGGGTGGGTTGCCAGAGAGGCGACGGTGCTGGTCTGAATGTTCGATGTCAGGCAGGATTCGATGCCGATACGGTGTTCGGCGAGGTAATCCATCAACGCACGGTCTTCAACGGCTTTTACGCCGTGACCAATACGTTCTGCGCCCAGCTCTTTAATAGCCTGCCAGATACTTTCTGGTCCCGCGGCTTCGCCCGCATGTACGGTAATACGCCAGCCGGCGTCGCGCGCCTGATTGAAATGCGACAGGAATAGACTGCCCGGGAAACCCAATTCGTCACCAGCCAGATCCAGTGCCGTAATATGGTCACGGTGGGCTAACAGCGCATCCAGTTCCTGCAGGCAGGCGGCTTCGCCGAAGGTACGGCTCATAATGCCAATTAAGCGAGCTTCGACGCCAAAGGTCTTGCAGCCCTCGCGTACGCCGGCAATGACGGCTTCAACCACGCCCGCAACCGGGAGCTGATGCGCCATCGCCATATAGCCGGGTGAAAAACGTAATTCTACATAGTGCAGGCCGTTACGTGCTGCATCCTCAATATTCTCAAATGCCACGCGGCGACACGCATCCAGCGAGGCCAGTACCTTCACGCCCCAGTCGAGCTTGGATAAAAAGCTCACTAAATCCGGCTCAGTTGATGTGACTTGCACATGAGGGATCAGCGTTTCCAGCGTTTGTGCCGGAAGCGTTAAATTGAACTGACGACCCAGTTCCAGGATCGTTTGGGCACGGATGTTACCATCAAGGTGGCGATGGACGTCGGTCAGGGGGAGGGAAGTATCAATCATGGTCGCACTCGTGTATTTAGGTAAAGTGCGTCGTATTATATGAAAAAATCGGGATAAAAAGCTATGTTGCGCAATGAATAATTTCATTGCGCAAACTTAATTAGCGTACAGAACGGATGGCGTTAATCAGCCCCTGAACGCCTTTTTCAAGCTTGGATCTTGGGCATCCGGCATTGAGGCGTACAAAACCGCGACCTTCTTCTCCGTAGGTGTATCCCGGCATGATAGCGACTTTCTGCTGGTGGATGAGAGCATCCTGCAAGGCATGGTCATCAATATTGAGCGGACGCAGGTCAATCCATGCCAGATAGGTGGATTGCGGAATCTGCCAGTTGAGTTCGGGGAATGCGGCATTAAGCTCACGCGCAACGTAATGCAGATTGCTGGCAAGATAATCGCGCAGCGCATCAAGCCAACTTGCACCCTGTTGATAAGCGGCAATATGTGCGCTAAGCGCCAGCACCGCAGGCGAGGAAAGACCATCGCGGCCTTTTAACGCGCTGAGGTAATCGTTGCGGCTTTGAGCATCTTCAATGAGTCCGTAAGCCCCGGTTAATGCCGGAATATTAAAACTCTTTGAGCCGGAAGTGAGCAGTGCCCAACTGCCACGCGCGACGTTACTCCACGGGATGTGCGGCCGGTCTGACCATACCATATCCATATGAATCTCATCGGAGATGACTTTTACACCATGGCGCTGACACAGTTCTGCCATGGTTTCCAGCTCGTCGCGCGTCCACACTTTGCCCGTTGGGTTTTGTGGGCTGCAAAGCAGAAGAATTTTGCTTTCAGGTCGAGACAGGGCTTTCTGCAGCGCAACCATGTCGCAAAACCAGCCGTCGGCGCGTTTTTCTAGTCCGACTGCGCACACCTGGCGCTGATTACCTTCAATCGCTTTGTAAAACGCATCGTACGCCGGAGTATGGATAACCACCGCATCGCCCACGGATGACCACTGGCGGATCAACTCCGACACCATATAGATGACCGAGGGGCCGTATACCAGCGACTGAGGATCTATCTGGGTGTTATGTCGCGAAAGAAACCAATGGCTTATCGCCGCCAGAAACTCATCGTTTTTCCAGCGGCTGTAACCCAACACGCCATGTGACAGGCGCTGAGTCAGCGCCTCCAGAATGCAAGGTGCGGTGGCAAAATCCATATCGGAGATGGTGAATGGCAGCAGATCGGCTGAACCAAAACGGTCGGCAACGTAATCCCACTGAGTACACCAGGTACCGTGCCTGTCCACAACCTTTGAAAAATCAAACATATTGTTATCCTTAAGCCTGTACGGTGTTCATCAGAACCGCGATCTCGTCTTTCACTGACTGGACCTGCGGACCGATAACGACCTGAAGGTTATGCTGATTGAGTTGTACTACGCCAATGGCACGATTGTCCTTCAGAGCCTGTACGTTAACAAGCGACATATCTTTCACCGACAAGCGCAGACGGGTGATGCAATTATCCAGGCTGACAATGTTTTCCGCGCCGCCCAGCGCCGCCAGAATAGCAGGGACGTTGTAACCTGATTTACCCGGCGCTCCGGCCATTACTTTTTCGATATTGCTGGCAATTTCGACTTCACGGCCCGGCGTCTTCAAATTGAAGCGCGTGATGGCGAAGCGGAAGATCACGTAGTACACCGCAAACCAGATAGCCGCGACAACAGGGACCAGGTACCACTTGGTGGACAATCCGTGCAGGATGCCGAACACCACGAAGTCAATCAGGTTACCGTCAGTGTTACCGATAGTGACGCCAAGCACCGCCATCACGGTGAAGCCAAGACCGGTTAGCAGGGCGTGGATTACATACAGAACCGGAGCGACGAACAGGAATAAGAACTCAAGTGGTTCGGTTGTACCTCCGATGACACAGGCAATCAGACCAGAAATTAATAACCCTTTAATTTTATGACGATTTTCAGGGCGTGCGCAGTGGTACATGGCTAATGCCGCACCCGGTAAACCGCCGAGGAACGCCGGCATTTTACCCTGGGACAGGAAGCGTGTTGCGCTTTCAGAGAAACCTTGCGTTGTCGGGCAGCTCAGTTGAGCCTGGAAAATAGTCAGTGCGCCGCTCACGCTATGGCCGCAGACTTCCTGTGTGCCGCCAGCTTCGGTGAAGCGAATGAGTGCCACCAGAATATGGTGCAGGCCAAAAGGCAGCAACAGACGTTCACCGGTACCAAACAGCATAGGACCAAATTCCCCCGCGCTATTGATGATGTGACCGAGTCCGGTAATGCCCATGGCGAAAACTGGCCAAATCAGGGGAATGACCAGCCCGACCAATCCCATCACCACCGAGGAGATGATCGGCACAAAGCGCGTACCACCGAAAAACGCCAGCGCATCCGGCAGACGAATGTTGTGGAAGCGTTCATGCAGCATCCAGACAATGATCCCGGCAATAACGGCACCGAGGATCCCGGTGTCGATCGACTGGATCCCCAGAATGTTTTGCACGTTGTTGGCTTTCAGGATCGCCGCATCTGTGGTGGGTAAGATACCTTTGGCGGTTAACCAAAAATTGACGGCGAGGTTCATGACCGCATAACCGACAAAACCGGCAAACGCCGCAACGCCTTTGTTCTCGCGCGCCAGGCCCAGAGGAATGGCAATACAGAACATGACTGGCAGGAAGCTAAACGCAAATGAGCCAACTTTACTCATCCAGGTAAAGATGGCCTGAAGCACCGGATTCCCCAACGCCGGGATCAGCGTCAAGACATCATGGCTACTCAACGAGCTGCCGATCCCCAACATGATCCCGCAAAATGAGAGCAGCGCTACAGGCAGCATAAAGGTTTTGCCCAACTGCTGGAAAAATTCCCATAACGTTATTTTTGGTGTGGTTCTCGCCGTCATCAAACGACTCCTTGTAAAGGCTAGCTGACTAATGATGGCGAGAAGATAAAACGTTTTACCTAATTTTAGTGCGGTATAAATCACATTATCGAACGATAATAGGGGGTATAAATATAAGTGATTGATAAAACGTTTTATCCGTCACGTTATCAGGGAGTTTTCTGTTTTTATGGCTATAGCCAAAAAAATAACCATCCATGATGTTGCGCTGGCTGCGGGGGTTTCGGTCAGCACCGTCTCATTGGTGCTCAGTGGAAAAGGGCGAATTTCATCAGCGACCGGGGAGCGGGTGAATGCTGCTATTGAGCAACTGGGGTTTGTGCGTAACCGCCAGGCATCAGCGCTGCGCGGCGGGCAGAGCGGAGTAGTTGGTTTGATTGTACGCGATCTCTCAACGCCGTTTTACGCCGAGCTGACGGCGGGTCTGACGGAAGCGTTAGAAGCGCAGGGGCGCATGGTCTTCTTACTGCACGGCGGTAAAGATGGGGAGCAGCTGGCGCAGCGTTTCGCGATGTTACTCAACCAGGGGGTGGATGGCGTGGTCATTGCCGGGGCCGCCGGTAGCAGTGATGCACTGCAACAGTTGGCCGCTGACAAAGGGATCCCGGTGGTATTTGCATCACGCGCCAGCTACATGGATGACGCAGACACCGTCAGGCCCGATAACATGCAGGCTGCACAGTTACTGGTTGAACATCTTATCCGCCACGGACACCAGCGTATTGCCTGGCTGGGCGGGCAGAGTTCTTCATTGACTCGCGCAGAGCGCGTCGGCGGTTATTGTGCAACGTTACTAAAATATGGTTTACCGTTTCATAGCGACTGGGTGTTGGAGTGCTCATCCAGCCAGAAGCAGGCCGCAGAAGAGGTAACGGCGCTGTTACGCCGCAATCCCACGATCAGCGCGGTGGTGTGCTACAACGAAATAATCGCCATAGGCGCCTGGTTTGGCCTGATGAGAGCAGGACGTCAGAGTGGTGAAATTGGTGTCGATCGCTATTTCGAACAGCAAATATCGTTGGCCGGATTCGCTGATGTGGCGGAAAACGCGTTGGACGATATCCCGATTACCTGGGCCTGTTCGCCCGCGCGTGAAATGGGATACACCCTTGCTGAACGTATGCTACAACGCATTGCCCACGATGAAGGTCATTCACGCAATCTGACGCTTTCCGCTCGTCTGGTGGCGGCGAAATAAAAAAGCCCGATAAACACTGTTATCGGGCCTGTCACTGACGAGTGATTATTGTTGCGGGATGGCAGGGGCATCCGGCTGTGTAAGAGAAGGCATACCGAACATACCAACAAACTCATCCAGCGGCATTTTTTGTCCGTTCAGCGTCACCTGGCCGTTTGCGTATTGCAGGCTGGTGCCGATGACGTTGTCCTGCAAAGTCGTAATGCGGAACATCTGCCCCATCGCCGCCAAGCCATTAACCTGTTGCTTCGCCAGACCAGCCGCTTCTTCCTGCTGATATCCTTCCAGTTTGGCAATTTGCGTCATGAACTCAGTCGCCATATCGACAGGGATGGTCAGTTTCGCATCCAGCGATTTGACGGAACGATCCACTTCCTGGGCCAGCGTTTGCGGCTCCACCGTGTTTGCGGTCGGATCTTTTAGCAGCAGTGACAGATTAAATGTGGTTTCACCTTTTGCATTCTTCCAGCTCAGTGGAGCAATGGTGACAACCGGTTCGCCTTTCATCAGAATCGGTAGCGCATTAAAGAAGGCTTCGGTGACTTTCTGCTGATAAAGCTCAGGATTTTGGACCACATCAATCTGCGCCATCAGCGCTTTGGTTTGGGCGCTGTACTGCTGGCTGAACTGGTGCAGTGCTTCACCGTCAATCTGGCCAACTTTTAACGTCAGCTTACCGCTCCCCATATCCTGGCCCTGCAATTTAAGGCTGTTCAGGGTGTAATCCAACTGGCTGTTGACGGTTTTGCCATCGTTAATCAGATCGGATTTGCCATCGATACCCATGCCTTCCAGCACCGCCAGCTCTTTGCCCTCGACTGAAATCGACAGTTTTTCGAGGGACAATTTCTGATCGCCGATGCGCTCACCAAAGCTTGCAATACTGCTGGAACCTTCAGTTTTCAGGTTATTGAAAGTAACTTGTACTTTCTGATCATACTCATTGACGGCATTAACCAGGCCACTTTGCGCCTCGCCAGTCAGCGACACCTCATTACCATCCTTATCTGCCGTAAACTGGAACTCCCCGCCGCTAAAGGCCACTTTTTCGTCGCCTTTCTCGTAGTTCAGCGGTTTGAGGGAGAGATCGGAACGGGTATCCCCACTGTAGCCAATACGTGAATTAATGATGAATGGCGTCTCACCTTTGGCAATATCAAACAGCGGCTTCGTCACGTCGTTATTGACCAGCGTCGTTTTCACGGAGGCCATTGCCGGAACAAGATTCAGTGATTTCAGCTGAGCCAGCGGGAAAGGACCGTGATCCACGGTTTCATTCAGGACGATGCTTTGTCCCGGTTTCAGCCAGGAATCTGCCTGCCCGGCAACAGGTTTCACCACCAACTGCAGTTGGCTATTGAACACGCCGCGCTGGTAGTTTTGATAACTCAGTTCAATGCCCGCCTCTGGGGAGTAGCGTTTTAACTGATCGTTTGCCTGCGTCACCATCTCGGCGAGATGCGTTTCGAGTTTCTTTCCTGTGTACCAGGCGCCGCCCGTCCAGACGATACCCAGTGCAACCACCACACCCGCAGCTACCAGCGATTTTTTCATTTTGATATCCATAAAATAAAACCAGGCGTTTGAAGACGCCTGGAGGAGTGACATGTCTTTAACTCACTACAGCTTAGCAAGAGTTGTTAAAAATATCAGTATCTTGCTACAGCTTGTTATAAACCCGAGCTAAACGGCCCGTGCCGCTGACGTTTACCGGCGATTCATTCGCGCTAATAAAGGCCGACTCACCCGGCTGCAGCACCAGACGCTGCTCGCCCTTGCTCAGCACGGCTTCACCTTCGATGCAGAACAAAATGGCCGCACTTTGCTGGCTGATATCTGCGCCATTGGCGGTCAGTTCATGCAAGGAGAACGCGAAATCGTCGACCGGAATGGGGAAGTCCAGTTCGCTGTCAGTCTTAACTGGCGTGGTCAGCAACTGATTGGCTGGCTTGGCGACAAACTTAACGTTGGCGACCAGCTCCGGGATATCAATGTATTTTGGCGTCAGTCCGGCGCGCAGCACGTTGTCCGAGTTAGCCATTACCTCCAGCGCCACACCTTGCAAGTAGGCGTGTGGGGTTTCGGCAAATAAGAACATCGCTTCGCCAGGATTGAGTTTCACCACATTGAGCAGCAGCGGGGAGAAGAGCCCGCTGTCATTCGGATAGAAATCGGCGATCAGGCGAATGGTTTGCCACGGTTCACCCTGCTGGCTGTTCAGCGCCGATTTCAGGATCGCCAGCGCATGGGATTTCTCCTCATCCTGCATATTCAGCAAGCTGGCGAAAAGATAGCTCAGACGTTCCGCGCTCGGCTCCTGCAGGAAATGCGCAATAGCCGGATGCGCGGCGGACACCGGTTGTAACAATGCGACAATGTCTGAGAACTCGCGGAATGCGTTCATCGCCAGGAACGGTGTCAAAGCAAAAACCAGTTCCGGTTTGTGGTTAGGATCTTTGTAATTGCGCTCGGCGGCATCCATCGGGATCCCCGCCGCGTTTTCTTTGGCAAATCCGATTTCAGAGTTGTGCTTGTTAGGATGAACCTGAATCGAAAGAGGTTGCGCGGCGCACAGCACTTTAAACAGGAAAGGCAGTTCACCAAAGCGTTTCGCAACGGCATCGCCTAACAGTGCGGATTTATCGTGTTCGATGACATCACGCAGAGCGACCGTCTGGCCGTTAGCGTCCAGAACCTGCGAACTGCTTTTCGGATGCGCGCCCATCCACAGCTCAGCCATCGGTTGCTGAGTGGGGTTGGCAATCCCATAAAGTTCCGTTAACGCAGTTTTACTTCCCCAGGCGTAGTTCTGCACTGAGTTGATGAGTTTTTGCATTCTCAAGCCCTGTTTCAATGTGGAATTTTCTACGGCTATTAAACCAAGAAACCCTGAGCGAAGTAACCTGCACATGTAAAAAGTCGTACTTGTCTCAGTTTTTGTTAAAAAATTGTGTAGGATATGGTGACTCGCTTTTAATACCCTGAGTAATTCCGGTTGCAGAAAGCCTTTCCTTCTACAACCCGACCTGCGGCAGGGAAGCAGGGCAATGGAACATCTGCCCAGAGAATAACCAGACCGAGCAGTAAGTGAGAGCACAATGTCAAACAAACCCTTTCATTATCAGCATCCTTTCCCCCTCAAAAAGGATGATACCGAATACTATCTGCTGACCAGTGACCATGTCTCCGTTGCCGAATTTGAAGGGCAGGAGATTGTTAAAGTCGCGCCGCAAGCCTTAACGCTGCTGGCTCGTCAGGCCTTCCATGATGCCTCGTTTATGCTGCGTCCTGCGCATCAGCAGCAGGTGGCCGACATTCTGCGTGACCCGGAGGCCAGCGAAAACGACAAATATGTGGCCCTGCAATTCCTGCGTAACTCTGATATTGCGGCAAAAGGTATTTTGCCGACCTGTCAGGACACCGGCACCGCGATTATCGTGGGTAAAAAAGGTCAGCGCGTCTGGACCGGCGGCGGTGATGAAGCTGCACTGGCGCGCGGTGTGTATAACACCTACATCGAAGACAACCTGCGCTATTCACAAAACGCCGCGCTGGATATGTATAAAGAGGTGAACACCGGTACCAACCTGCCGGCACAGATAGATTTGTATACCGTCGATGGCGATGAATACAAATTCCTGTGTATTGCTAAAGGCGGTGGTTCGGCGAACAAAACCTATCTGTACCAGGAGACCAAAGCGCTGCTCACGCCGGGCAAATTAAAAAATTACCTGGTTGAGAAGATGCGAACGCTGGGAACAGCGGCCTGTCCGCCGTATCACATTGCGTTTGTGATCGGTGGAACGTCAGCGGAAGCCACGCTGAAAACGGTGAAACTGGCGTCGGCTAAATATTACGATGAGCTGCCGACCGAAGGTAACGAACATGGTCAGGCATTCCGCGATGTGGAGCTGGAAAAAGAGCTGCTGATTGAGGCACAGAATTTAGGGCTGGGCGCGCAGTTCGGCGGGAAGTACTTCGCTCATGATATCCGCGTGATCCGCCTGCCGCGTCACGGTGCGTCGTGTCCGGTTGGTATGGGCGTTTCTTGCTCAGCCGATCGAAATATCAAAGCTAAGATCAACCGTGAAGGTATCTGGATCGAAAAACTGGAGCATAATCCAGGCAAATATATACCAGAAGAGTTGCGCCAGGCGGGAGAAGGCGAAGCGGTACGCGTTGACCTCAATCGTCCGATGAAAGAGATCCTGTCTCAGCTGTCGCAGTACCCGGTTTCTACACGTCTGTCGCTTAACGGTACCATCATTGTTGGCCGTGATATTGCGCATGCGAAACTGAAAGAACGGCTGGATAACGGCGAAAGTTTGCCGCAGTATGTTAAAGATCATCCGATCTATTACGCTGGCCCGGCAAAAACGCCGGAAGGCTATGCCTCTGGTTCGCTTGGACCAACCACGGCAGGGCGTATGGATTCGTATGTTGACCAGCTTCAGTCCGCAGGTGGCAGCATGATCATGCTGGCGAAAGGCAACCGCAGCCAGCAGGTGACCGATGCCTGTCATAAGCATGGCGGCTTCTACTTAGGCAGTATCGGCGGCCCGGCAGCGGTGCTGGCCCAGGGCAGTATCAAGAGTCTGGAGTGTGTGGAATACCCTGAACTGGGGATGGAAGCCATCTGGAAAATTGAAGTGGAAGATTTCCCGGCGTTTATCCTGGTGGATGACAAAGGCAACGATTTCTTCAAGCAGATTCAGACGTCGCAGTGCGCACGCTGCGTTAAGTAACGTCAGCCGCCCTTCGGGGCGGTTTTTTTTACCGCACGAACCACCAAACGACAGATTAATCCTCGTTAATACTCATAAGACCAATGCAAATGGGCAATGTCGAAACATAACCTAATCAATTGTTAATGTAAGGAGCAGGTAATGGTAACGGTACGCCGCGAGAATGATTCAATGGGGGCGATTGATGTTCCAGCCGATAAGCTTTGGGGCGCGCAAACCCAACGTTCGCTGGAGCATTTTCGTATCTCTACGGAGAAAATGCCGGTCTCGCTGATCCATGCGCTGGCGCTGACGAAGCGCGCCGCAGCAAAGGTTAACCTGGATCTCGGGCTGCTGGCGGAGGATAAAGCCAGGGCTATTATGCAGGCCGCAGCTGAGGTGTTGGCGGATAAACACCGCGATGAGTTTCCGCTGGCCATCTGGCAAACCGGGTCAGGTACGCAAAGCAATATGAACATGAACGAGGTGCTGGCAAACCGGGCCAGCGAGTTGCTGGGCGGCGTGCGGGGGATGGAACGGAAAGTTCACCCCAACGATGATGTTAATAAAAGCCAAAGCTCGAATGATGTGTTCCCGACCGCAATGCACGTTGCCGCTCTGCTGGCGCTGCGTAACTCACTGATCCCGCAGTTAAATGTCTTAACCAAAACGCTCAGTGATAAATCACACGCTTTCGCGGATATCGTCAAAATTGGTCGTACACATCTGCAAGATGCAACCCCGCTTACGCTTGGCCAGGAGATTTCCGGCTGGGTGGCAATGCTTGAACATAACCTCAGACACATTGAAAACAGCTTACCCCACGTGGCGGAACTGGCGCTGGGGGGAACCGCGGTAGGGACCGGACTGAACACGCATCCGGAATATGCCCGTCGGGTCGCGGATGAATTGCGGGACATTACCTGTGCGCCGTTCGTTACCGCACCGAATAAATTTGAAGCGCTAGCCACCTGCGATGCGCTGGTTCACGCCCACGGCGCGCTAAAAGGGTTGGCGGCATCGCTGATGAAAATCGCCAACGATGTGCGCTGGCTGGCATCCGGTCCGCGTTGCGGGATTGGCGAAATTTCGATTCCTGAAAATGAACCGGGCAGCTCCATTATGCCGGGTAAGGTCAATCCTACCCAGTGTGAAGCGCTCACCATGCTTTGCTGTCAGGTAATGGGCAACGATGTCGCCATCAACATGGGCGGAGCGTCAGGTAATTTTGA
Source organism: Citrobacter sp. 506 (assembly GCF_050434985.1). Taxonomy (NCBI): domain Bacteria; kingdom Pseudomonadati; phylum Pseudomonadota; class Gammaproteobacteria; order Enterobacterales; family Enterobacteriaceae; genus Citrobacter; species Citrobacter sp. 506. The sequence continues at coordinate 634,055 of NZ_JBNDJN010000001.1, read as the reverse complement.
GCTCAACGTTTACCGTCCGATGGTCATCCACAATTTCCTGCAGTCGGTGCGTCTGCTGGCTGACGGTATGGAAAGCTTTAACGAGCACTGCGCGACAGGGATCGAGCCCAATCGTGAACGAATCGATCAACTGCTCAACGAGTCGCTAATGCTGGTGACCGCGCTCAATACCCATATCGGTTATGATAAAGCCGCTGAAATTGCCAAAAAGGCGCACAAAGAGGGGCTGACGTTAAAAGCCTCCGCCCTGGCGCTGGGGTATCTAACCGAAGCGGAGTTTGACAGCTGGGTACGCCCGGAACTGATGGTTGGCAGTATGCGGCCAGGCAGTTAATCCGCAACGTACAGGTGCAGCCGGGGAATAATCAATCTCAACGGCTGCGCCTGAGGTTTAAAACGATGCTGAACATTGTCGGCATCATAATTCAGTAACTCGCCGATATCTGGTACGGTCATGCCGTTTTCATTGTTGAGCAACGCGATCAAGGGCGTCGGGCAGGCATATTGCACCTGCTTTTGTTCTCCTTTGTACCAGACGCGGGCGATGGGCTGCACTTTTACCGGCCGTTTAATCTTCAGGCGCGCCTGCTGGCCCAGGGCGGCGACATCCTGATATTCCCGTTCAAGTTTCGCCTGCCACTCTTCCCGCGTCCAGGGATGTACGCTGCGCGGCGACGTCAGGCTTTTTTCCAGTTGTTGCAGTACTTCATCGCGTTTCAGATTTTTAATAATGTGTTTGTTGGCCCAGCCAAATCGCAGGGTGGCAGGCTCTCTGACAAGGGTAAGCGTACGATAGGCATTCAGCGTAATCAGTCCCGGCAGGTGGCGATGCACCCATTCAAAACGCGCTGCCGGTGCCAGCCCTGATTCCACCGTGACAATGCGCTCGAAGGTGGTTTTTAGCTGGTTAATACGCTGTATTTGCTCTTCCAGAGCGCGCTGAGCTGCGTTATCTACCTGATAACACAGTACGCCTGGCAGGCGGACGGCCGCTTTGCTGCTACGATTCTCGGACTGTTGCTGGATAAACAGATGACGATAGTGGCGTAGCGCCAGCGTTTCAGCCTCTTTACCTAAATGCTGCTTAACATCAATGTTCTGCAGTGGAGCATGCTCTGCCTCTTTGACCACTTCCGGTAACGAGAAGACGCGCGCAATCAGCAGCGTCTGCTGCAAAAGATTGTCGTTCAGAAGCGCCAGCTCTTGCTCAATCTGGCGGAAGGTGCCGTTCAGGCGGTCGACGAGATCGTAACGGGCCATAGATTTACCATTTTAGTTACAACATACTTTTTTATAGCACAACCTCCACCATTTGACCACCGAGCCGAATGGGTCAGGCAGCTGAAATTTCAGGAATGTTATGCCAGACGGGCCAACTGAAACAAAAGCGGGCACCGCCGAGTTCACTTTCATCACAGACGACCGTACCGCCCATAGCCGATGCGATCGAGTGAACAATGGCTAGCCCAAGCCCGCAACCACCGGTCGCCCGGTCACGGCTGGGGTCAAGGCGTACAAACGGTTCAAAAACCTGTTCGCGGGCGTTTGGAGCAATACCGGGACCGTCATCTTCCACAACCAGCGTCGCCTGATTGCCATTCAATAACAGGCTCGCTTGCACCGTAGACTGGCAATAGCGCAGGGCGTTATTCAGTAGATTATCCAGTACGCGCTCCATCAGGCGCATATCCAGCGCGCCGTAGTCGCCAATATTAAGATGGCGTAAGCGCACCGCACGCTCAGGATTTACGCTTTGCACATCCTCCAGATGGGTTGTCAGCCAAACGGCCAGGTCCGGGACGCTGAGCTTCAGTTCATTTTGCGGGCGGTCCAGCCGGGCATAGGTCAGTAATTCTTCGATTAACCCTTCCAGTTGGCCAATATCGCGATTCAGCGCCTGGGATTCCTGCGCGGTGAGGTTATCACTCATTTCCAGCCGGTAACGTAAGCGTACCAGTGGGGTACGAAGCTCATGGGCAATGCCATCGATAAGTTGTTTCTTACTGGCGATTAGCGCATTGATATTGTCTGCCATCTGGTTAAACGCGATACCCAATCGCTCAAAGCTGGAACCGCTGTCAAAATGGAGGCGTTCGCCCAGATGTCCTTCCCCAAAACGCTGTGCAGCAGCTTCCAGTCGCAGCATTTCCTGCCAGTGCGGACGCATCCAGATAAGTACCGGAAAGGCCAGCGAGATAGCAATAAACGCCATCAACGCGATGTCCAGCAAGCGCATTTGATGGAGAAAATAGAGATAGGGAAGCGGGCCGACGGCCAGCACGTAATGGCTGCGTGGGATCCGTTGAATAAATGTGTACTGATCGTCAAGCGCCACGATATCGCCTTCGCGCAAACGTTGCATTGTTTGAACGTCCAGCGTGTACTTATTTAACGGTTCAACGCGCAGGTCAAAGGAGAGGTTCAAATCCATCTCCTTCAGCGTTTTACCCCAGTCACGTGGCGGGATCTCGCGAAGCTCGCTGCGCATCAGGTATAACGAGCTTTTCATTAAATCGTCGAGGGATTGTCTGCCTGCGCGCTCTGCGGTGAATTTATAGACCAGGCCGACCAGCAGGGTCATCACCAGAAAGCAGACAAACAGCAGGAGATAAAACTGTACAAACAGCTTCTTCATAAAAAATCACCGAATACATAATATAATGCTCACCGATACTCTCAAAATTGCTGTGATATAAAAATATGAATTTCAATCGCTGTTGTTATTTACTACTCATTTTCGCAGCGTTAGGCTGCATTTTCACCTCGCATCCCTTTGTTATATGGTTTTTGCTCGCCAACATACTGACGTTGGCAATGTACGGTGCGGATAAAATGGCAGCGCGCAGGGCCTGGCGCCGAGTGCCGGAGTCCACTTTGCTGCTGTTTGGCGTTGTTGGCGGGTGGGGTGGCGCGATAGCCGTTCAACAACTCTTTCGCCATAAAACACAAAAACAGCCATTCAAAACCTACTTCATTATCAGTGTGATAGTGAATGTGTCTGTCATCGGAGCGGCCTATCATTTCTATCCTTTTTCATCCTGGTGAACGTCAGTGACAGGCAGCCTGCTTACTTGAGACAGGAAACGTACTTTTCACCTGAGCGCTGCACGATGTCATCGGCATTTTTCGTTATGTCTTTCCCTTCAAACGCGCCATAAAGTTGCTTAAATTTCACCGTACTCAGGCGGTGGGTAATGTCGCTGACCGTTGCGGCTGGCAATGGCAACATATTGGGGTAGCTCCACATAAAGGAGACGGCATGCGCCCCAGGGGTGACCTGAACGATATCGCCGGAAAGCACCACGCCTTCATCTCGCGCCCAGTGCAGAACGCAGCCGCCAGCAAAGTGTCCGCCGAGGCGTATCACACTGACGTCGCGTGTTAGTTCCAGGGTGTCGCCATCCCAAAATTTAATCCACGGGCTGTCGCGCATTACCCACTTGCGGTCGTTGGCATGGAGATAAATGGGAGCGTTAAATTCGTCAGCCCAGTCTTGCATGGTGGTGTAGTAATGAGGATGCGAAATCGCGATGGCCTTAAGCCCGCCCAGGGACGTTATTAGCATTTTTGTGGCGTCGTCGAGCGTGGCAATGCAGTCCCATAAAATATTGCCTTCCGGAGTACGCAGAATAAACGCCCGTTGATCAATTGCAAAACCAGGAACGGTGCGGATGCTGAGGAGGGTGCTGTCATGTTGCCGCCACTTATTTGTGTGCGAAGCACAAAGTGCGGCAAAATCGACCCATTCCTGTCCGGTCGCGGGGACATACTGACGTTCGTCCTGGCAGATATCGCAATGTTCAGGAAGGGCGTCTGCAACCTCATAGGATGTTCCACAGGCTTTGCATAACGTGATCATCGTGTCTTCCTCTATTGAAAAAACACAGTCAGCATGGCACACCGATACGCAAGGGTGTGCCCTTTAGTGCTCTACACGATAAGCTAGGAATGGTGGGCGTGGGTCGTTGTGGCCCAACCAGCAGAAAGCAGGAATAATGTCTACACCGTCCCTGTCGAGGGTCATTTCCGGCGAAAAAAATGAGGATAATGTTTGGAAAATAGTCTGTTCAACACCTGGCTTAGCCGTTGGGGACTTACTCCTGATGGCCAACCGCTTGAGACGCACACATCACAGCTTTTGCCCGTGGTGACCAAAGATGGTCAGAAAGCCATACTCAAACTCACCGACGATGACAGTGAACGGAACGGCTGCGAACTAATGGTCTGGTGGAACGGGAATGGTGCTGCGAAAGTGCTTGCTCATGCAGCAGGGGCGATTCTGTTAGAACGTGCAACAGGGGCGGGGTCTTTAGCGGACATGTCCTGGTCTGGCAATGATGCGCAGGCCTGTCGCATTATTTGCCATGCAGCCAGTCGACTCCATCTCCCCCGGAATGCGTCAACGCCTGCGTTAACACCGCTACTTTATTGGTTTCGCGATCTGGCTCCTGCCGCGAAAAAGCATGGCGGCATCCTGACGCATTGTGCAGAGGTGGCAAACGTATTGCTCTCCTCTCCCCAGAATGAAGTCGTATTGCACGGTGACTTACACCACGGCAATATTCTTGATTTCGGAACGAAAGGATGGCTGGCTATCGATCCTAAAGGGCTGGTGGGCGAGCGTGGCTTTGATTACGCCAATATTTTTACTAATCCCGATCTTGCCGACCCCACCAAACCTGTCGCCATTGAGCCAGAAAGATTCGCACAACGGGTAAATATTGTGTCTGAAATCGCGAAGATTGAACGGCAGCGTTTGCTGATGTGGATTATTGCCTGGTGTGGGTTGTCGTCTGCCTGGTTTCTGCAAGAAGGAGACTGTGCCACGATACCCCTGCGCATCGCAGAGTTAGCGAGCGCGGAACTCGCTTTTGGGGGTAATCAATTTTGATCTACGACACTGGGCTGGTAATTCTTTAGAGTTATCATTAGCCTGGTAAATGTTTTATTAATCAATCAGTGAACGGCGGTGTAGTGTGTTTTTTAGCGCAAATTTGACAGGCTGTGAGCAATGAACGCATTGTTTTTTTTATTAAAAAAACGCCCGAACATTATTTTGTTGATGGTCTTACTCATCGGGGCAAACATCGTGGCGTGGCTGTGGGCTTTCACCGCGTTTAGCAACAACACGTCGTTACTGGCGCTTAGTCTGATCGCATGGTGCTATGGTTTGCGCCATGCTGTTGATGCCGATCATATCGCCGCGATAGATAACGCTACGCGTAAACTCATGCAGCAGAAAAAACGCGCCCTGACGACGGGAGCCTGGTTTTCCCTGGGGCATTCCACCATTGTGGTACTGGCAAGCATTGGCATTGCATTGACCACCAGCGTGTTTAAGCAACACATGGCATGGTTTCAGAATGTCGGAGGTCTGATAGGTACCACGGTTTCTGCCGTATTTCTGCTGATTCTGGCTACCATTAATCTCGTTATATTCTGTCATGTCTGGAAGGCTTTTCGTCATCTAAAACGCACCGGTACTTACGATGGCACCACAGAGGAAATGACAGTTTCAGGCCCGCTGAACTGGCTTTTCCGCTCGGCGTTTCGGCTGGTAGGCAAAGACTGGCATATGTATTTTGTCGGCTTTTTGTTTGGCCTGGGTTTTGATACCGCTACTGAAATTTCTCTGCTCGGAATTTCTGCTTCAAGCGCGTCCAGTGGCATGTCGGTGTGGTCAATTCTCGTGTTCCCGGCGCTGTTTACCTGCGGCATGGCGCTGATCGACTGCCTCGACAGTATCCTGATGGTTGAGGCCTACGGATGGGCATTCAATAAGCCGCAGCGTAAGCTCTATTACAATATGACCATCACCGGGACCTCGGTAATTGTTGCGCTTTTTATTGGCGGGCTGGAGGCGCTGGGGCTTCTCTCTGACGCATTTTCGCTCCAGGGAGGTTTGTGGGATACCGTCAGCGAGTTGAGTGACCATATGGGGAATGTCGGGTTTGCGATTATTGGCGTCTTTATCGGCTGCTGGATTATTTCTGCAGTAAATTACCGTTGGAAAAAATACGACGGGCTGACGTTTAGTTGACACAAAAGAAAGCCTTCCGTGAAAGGGAAGGCTTTGATCTTACTTGAGGTCTGACTAATTCGCGGTGACGATACACACCATCTTCATCACCCAAATCTGGGTGATATTATAAGTGACGGTGTAACGTATAATGGTCGGCCCTGAGGGATTACATTTGAGGCTCATCGTCCCAGGCGTGCGGTGCGAACAGATAACCTTTGTTGCGCACCGTTTTGATTCGATAGGGTTCAGTCGCGTTATCGAGCAGTTTTTTGCGTAACCGGGAAATCGCGACATCAACGCTGCGATCCATGCCGTCATAACTTACGCCGCGCAGGTTCTTCAGCAGCGCATCGCGGTCCATAATTTGCCCGGCATGGGTTGCCAGCTCCCACAGTAATTCAAAATCGGCGGTGGAGAGTGAGACTTGCTCGCCGCCGAGCAGCACGGAACGATTGGTTGGGTCGATAGTGAGTGTGCCAAAGCGCAGCGTCGTGTGCGGCGTGATGGTTGCCGCCTGAATACCTTTAGACTGGACTGAATGTTCATTCTGGCGCAGATGCAGACGCAGGCGAGCAAGCAGCACTGCTGGCGGCGTTGTCTTCAGAATATAGTCACAGGCACCCATTTCCAGCGCCAGAATATGGTTCATATCGCTGTCCAGCGAGGTGAGCAGGACAATAGGACCCTGCCAGCGTCCACGCAAATCGCGGCAGATAGTCATCCCATCTTTGCCCGGCAGCATGATATCTAATAACACCAGATCGGGTTGAACTTGCAGGATTTTCTCCTCGGCCAAATCACCTCGAGGCTCAACGATAACCTCAATATCATGCCGGGCCAGATAGGCTGCAATCAGCGAGCCAACTTCGGGATCATCTTCAACAAATACGATGGTGTTCATATCATTCATTTTGAATATAAAACGCCAACATACACCGCCCCGGTTTTTCCTTCCATTAATCTTTTCTAAACAAGAACGCTTCCGTTATGCTAGGGGCTGATGTTATTGATGTGTTAAGGCAGAGTGATGGGACTCGTTATAAAAGCGGCGCTCGGTGCGCTGGTGGTGGTGTTAATTGGTGTGCTGGCGAAAACAAAGAACTACTATATTGCCGGATTAATTCCGTTGTTCCCGACCTTTGCGTTGATTGCCCACTATATCGTGGCCAGTGAACGTGGGATCGAAGCGTTGCGTACAACCATTGTCTTCAGCATGTGGTCGATTATTCCCTATTTTGTCTACCTCGTTTCGCTGTGGTATTTCACCGGATTTATGCGCTTACCCGTTGCGCTCGGCGGTTCAGTGGTGTGCTGGGGCCTGAGCGCATGGTTGCTTATTTTTTGTTGGATTAAATTGCACTAACGCAGATGACGCCCGCCATCAAGGGCAAAACTACGCCCGGTGACAAAACAGCTGGTCAACAGATAGTCAATTAAATCAATGACCTCTTTTTCACCCGGCGCTGTTTTCATCAGTGATTTGTTCAATGCCTGCTGACGATACTCTGCATCGTCACCCTCGTTAAACAGGATTAGCGAGGGGGCAATCGCGTTCACTTTCACTTCTGGTGCCAGTTTGCGCGCGAACGAGCGGGTCATGTTGTCCAGCGCCGCTTTGCTGGCTGCATAAGCGATGTGCTTATCGCTGCCACGCTCCACAACATAATCTGTAAAATGGATAATATCGCTGGCCGCGTGTCCATGCCCGCGCAGCAAACCTTCCAGCGCGTGGTTGAGCAGGTAGGGGGTATTGACGTGAATCTGCATCATGGTTGACAGCACTTCGGTTAACGGCGCTCCGGGCTTTTCTGCAAGCCAGGCACTGGCATTATGCACAATACCGCGCAGGCCATCCGTCTGTGCTTTGACCTCATCCGCAAAGGCCAGTACGCCCTCATCGGTGGAAAAATCAGCCTGGATACACAGCGCGCCCGCATCTCGCAGGCCATCAATAGCCGGATAATGCGTACGGTAGCTGACGATAACTGGCTGTTTTTGATTAATAAAGTGCCATGCGACGGCGAGGCCGATACGTCGACCTCCTCCGGTGATAAGAATTGGCAAAGGGGGTTTTTTACCCATCGTAATCTCCATGTGTCGCGAACGATGGGGACAATGTTACCCCATCAACATCCAGGTCGCCGGAACAGCAGCAACTAGCAGCAGGCCGATCAGCGCCATTTCCTGGCGTTTTAATACGTTTTCATGCGCGTGTGTTTTACGGGCATAAAGGAAGACCAGCAGCCCTGGCGCATACAGCACCACAGACAGCAGCAGGTGCATCGGACCTGACGCATACAATAACCATATGCCATAAATACTCGCACCGATACCGACAGCCTTATGAATTGGACGAGTGGCAATTTTCAGCAGAAATGCGCCGACCAGTAAATAGGGCACCAGAATCATTTCTGAGGCGATGGTTAATAACGTATTGTAGTCGGAACCTGTGAGCCAGATCAGCACCAGGCAAATCTGTACGCAGACATTGGTCAGCCACAGCGACGCCGATGGCGCGCCTTGCGCGTTCTGCCGCGCAAAAATGCGTGGAAACGCTTTGTGCGTGGAGGCGAGGAACGGCACTTCCGCCGCCATAATCGTCCAGCTTAAATAAGCACCGCACACGGAGACAATCAGACCTGCGGCAATAATAATTTCACCCCATGGCCCCATCATTTTCACCATCAGACCGGCCATTGACGGGTTGCGGATCTCCGCCAGTTCGGGACGTGCGACAACGCCCAGAGACAGCAGGGTGACAAGCAGATAAACGCCCAGCGCGGCGAGTACCGCCAGCAGCGTAGCGCGTCCGACATCGCGTTTGTTTCTGGCACGAGCTGAAACCACCACCGCGCCTTCCACACCGATGAAAACCCACAGGGTGATGAGCATGGTGTTTTTTACCTGCTCCCAGACGGGAACGCCCAACGCTACGCCGGTAAAATCGAGGGTAAAGGTGTCGAGCTTAAACAGCATAAACGCCAGCACGATAAATAGACCAAGCGGCAGTAATTTCGCCAGCGTCGCCACCAGGTTAATACTGGCTGCCGTTTGCACACCACGCAGCACCAGAAAATGGACCACCCACAACAGCACCGATGCGCCAACAATCGACTGCCAGGTATTACCGTCGCCAAACAGACGTAACTCCGGCGTGTCGGTAAAGAAGCTGAGCGCAGAGAAAACAATCACCAGATACGAAACGTTAGCGATAACAGCACACAGCCAGTATCCCCACGCGGAGCAAAAGCCAATCAGCTCACCGAAACCTTCACGTGCATAGGTAAATATGCCGCCATCCAGTTCAGGACGGATACGCGTCAGAATCAGCATGGCAAAGGCGAGCAAAAGGATACCCGCACCGGTAATCGCCCAACCAATCAGTAATGCAGCCGGGCTTGCTACCGCCGCCATATTTTGTGGCAGGCTGAAAACACCAGCGCCGAGCATTGAGCTTAAAACCAGCGCGGTGAGTGCGCTCAGACCCAATTTCTTTTCCATTTGTATCCAGTGACAAAAACGAGAGTGAGAGAATAATTATTTTGGCAAACCGCATAAAAATGGTGAAAGCCACTAAGGCGCGGGATTTTACGGAGAGAAGAGAACGCATGCAATGGGGATAGAGAGATTTGTGACTAATAGTGTGAAAAGTAGTCTTAATACTGCTGTTTTTGTTTCGCCCGAGGGGAGGATGGCGGGAAATTATCAGGTCTACAAGGCTGTAGACCTGATAAGGTACTGAGTATTACTTATACAGGTCAGCGCTGATGGTCATGTTATTACCACGTTCAGACCACTGGCGGGTGATGTGATAATACTTAGCGCCTTTCTTCGCTGCGCGTTTGGCAACCTGGTAAGAGATTTCAGTCATGTTGCCATAGTTACCGGTGAACTTGATGCTGTCGAACGGCACCATCATAGCGGCGGTTGCTTTGTTCAGTTCTTCAACTTTGGTTCCATCCGGCAGCGTGACAGTGTAACGCCCACCTTTGGTGGATTGCGTTTCGAAGAAACGACCGACTTCAGCGCTCGGAGACGCGGTAGTCGCAACGCCTGGGATCTCAACTTTCTTCGCGGCTTCGCCACCGGCGGCTAATGCGGCACGTCCGGCATCTGAATCTGCTGGGATCGCATCAGGGCTTTGTACTACGCGTTTTTTCGCATCAGCTTTATAGATGAATGCGGTAATACGCTGGTTGCCACCCTGGTTGGCATCGACCTGGCGCACGATGTAGAAGGAGTAAGCGCCTTTCTCTTTCGCTGCTTTGGTGATGGCATCGTTCACTTCAGGCTGGCTGCGGTAGAAGCCCTGCACCGTAACGGTATCGAATGGTTCTATCAGAACGGCCTGATCTTTCGGTAATTCCATCACGCCGTTAATGACACGGTTTTTGGACGCTTCCGCTTTTTCAGCATCGGCTTTATAGATGTCGGCTACAACGCGCCAGTTACCGCCGCTGCCAAAATCTGAGGTATCAACAACATAAAAGGAGGCTGCACCGTCTTTATCTGCACGGCGTGATACGGCGGTCACCGCGTCACCGATAGCATTAAAACGACCGGTAACCACAATGCGGTCATAGGGTTTCAGGGCAGCCGCTTGCTCCGGCGTCAATTCTGTCGCTGCATTTACAGAAAAAGCAGTCGCAGAAATAAGTGCGGACGCCAGGAGAGTGTTCTTAAGCTTCATAAAAATAATCCTTCGCCTTGCGCAAACCAGGTACTGGTATTGTTATTGACTAGAAACGTCGCTGATTATTGCATTTAAATTGTGTCAGTGTCTGCGTCATTTTTCACTCATCGTGCCACGTGACGTAACAACACAGATAACATTTTGTGATATGTCGAAAATTTCGGCGTTTGGCGACCAAAACTGATAAAGCAGTTGAATTTCATAAGTTAATTTAATGTTAATCAATTGTTTTTGGCAGGCACGTAATCATGTTTTGCCGCTTCGCTTGAGCGAATTATCGGCCTTTGTGGGCTATTTTTAGGGTATTTTATCTGCCAGCGGTCCGATTCATCTCTATTTCGCGAATTTCATAATAAATACTGTTTTTTGGCGCTAGATCACAGGCGTCATTTTCAGTAGGTTATACAGAGTTTGTTACTGTTTTATTTTATTGGGGTAACACTGACCTCTTTCGAGAGTGCGCGCATGCCTCGTGCGAACATTGATAAACCATCATCACAAATACAGATGGAAGGGAACATTATGCGAATTGGCATACCAAGAGAACGGTTAACCAATGAAACCCGCGTCGCAGCTACGCCGAAGACGGTTGAGCAGCTGCTTAAGTTGGGTTTCAGCGTCGCGGTTGAAAGCGGTGCAGGTCAACTGGCAAGTTTTGACGATAAGGCGTTTGTACAAGCAGGCGCAGAAATTGTTGACGGAAATGCCGTCTGGCAGTCAGAGATTATCCTGAAGGTCAACGCGCCGGAAGAGGCGGAAATCCCGTTGCTCAACCCGGGCACGACGCTGGTGAGTTTTCTTTGGCCCGCGCAAAACCCTGAGCTGTTGCAAAAGCTGGCAGAGCGCAACGTGACGGTTATGGCGATGGACTCCGTGCCGCGTATTTCGCGCGCGCAGTCGCTTGATGCCTTAAGCTCGATGGCGAATATCGCCGGGTATCGTGCCATTGTTGAAGCCGCTCATGAATTTGGCCGCTTCTTCACCGGCCAGATCACCGCCGCGGGCAAGGTTCCACCTGCCAAGGTCATGGTGATTGGTGCGGGTGTGGCAGGTCTGGCTGCTATCGGTGCGGCAAACAGCCTGGGCGCTATCGTTCGTGCTTTTGACACCCGTCCGGAAGTGAAAGAACAAGTTCAGAGTATGGGCGCTGAGTTCCTCGAACTGGACTTTAAAGAAGAGGCCGGCAGCGGCGACGGTTACGCCAAGGTGATGTCCGAAGCGTTCATCAAAGCTGAAATGGCGCTCTTCGCCGCACAGGCGAAAGACGTTGATATTATCGTTACCACCGCGTTGATTCCGGGCAAACCGGCACCGAAACTGATCACCCGTGAAATGGTCGATTCGATGAAGGCGGGCAGCGTGATTGTCGATCTCGCCGCGCAAAACGGCGGTAACTGCGAATATACCGTGCCTAACCAGGTGACCACCACCGAGAACGGGGTGAAGGTTATCGGTTATACCGACCTGCCAGGCCGACTGCCGACGCAGTCTTCCCAGCTTTATGGCACGAACCTCGTTAACCTGCTCAAGCTGTTGTGCAAAGAGAAAGACGGCAATATCACCGTCGATTTTGACGACGTGGTCGTACGTGGCGTTACGGTGGTTCGCGAGGGTGAAATCACCTGGCCTGCGCCGCCTATCCAGGTTTCAGCTCAGCCGCAGGCTGCGCCAAAAGCCGCGCCCGCGCCGAAAGAAGAGAAAAAACCGGCCTCACTGTGGCGCAAATATGCGTTGATGGCACTGGTCGTCATACTGTTTGGCTGGCTTGCTGATGTCGCGCCGAAAGAGTTCCTGGGTCACTTTACGGTGTTCGCGCTTTCCTGTGTAGTGGGTTACTACGTGGTCTGGAATGTGTCGCACGCGCTACACACTCCGCTGATGTCCGTGACAAACGCTATCTCCGGGATCATCGTTGTCGGGGCGTTATTGCAAATTGGCCAGGGTGGCTGGGTGAGTTTCCTGAGCTTTATCGCGGTGCTTATTGCCAGCATTAATATTTTCGGTGGCTTCACCGTGACTCAGCGCATGCTGAAAATGTTCCGGAAAAACTAAGGGGTAACATATGTCTGGAGGATTAGTTACAGCTGCATACATTGTTGCCGCGATCCTGTTTATTTTCAGCCTGGCTGGGCTTTCGAAACACGAAACCTCTCAACAGGGTAACAACTACGGTATCGCCGGGATGGCGATTGCGCTGATTGCCACGATTTTTGGCCCGGAGACCGGCAACGTTGCGTGGATCCTGGTGGCGATGATCATCGGCGGCGCGATTGGTATTCGTCTGGCGAAGAAAGTCGAGATGACCGAGATGCCGGAGCTGGTGGCGATTCTGCACAGCTTCGTCGGTCTGGCGGCGGTACTGGTGGGTTTCAACAGCTACCTGTATCACGACACAGGCCTGGAACCGATTCTGGTGAACATTCACCTGACGGAAGTGTTCCTTGGTATCTTCATCGGTGCGGTGACCTTTACCGGTTCCGTGGTGGCGTTTGGCAAACTGCGCGGTAAGATCTCTTCTAAACCGCTGATGCTGCCGAATCGTCACAAAATGAACCTGGCGGCACTGGTTGTTTCTTTCCTGCTGCTGGTGGTGTTTGTTCGTACCGAAAGCGTGGGTCTGCAGGTTCTGGCGCTGCTGGTGATGACCATTATTGCGTTAGCCTTTGGCTGGCATCTGGTGGCGTCCATCGGCGGTGCGGATATGCCGGTCGTCGTTTCAATGCTTAACTCCTATTCAGGATGGGCGGCGGCGGCGGCGGGCTTTATGCTCAGCAACGATCTGCTGATCGTCACCGGTGCGCTGGTTGGTTCTTCCGGTGCGATCCTGTCTTACATCATGTGTAAGGCGATGAACCGTTCGTTTATCAGCGTGATTGCCGGTGGCTTTGGTTCTGATGGTTCTTCTACGGGGTCTGATGAAGAAGTCGGTGAGCATCGTGAGATTAATGCGGAAGACACGGCAGAAATGCTGAAGAACTCGCACTCCGTGATAATCACCCCGGGCTATGGCATGGCCGTGGCACAGGCGCAATATCCGGTCGCTGAAATCACCGAGAAACTGCGCGCCCGCGGCATCAAGGTACGCTTTGGTATTCACCCGGTAGCAGGGCGCTTGCCTGGTCATATGAACGTGCTGCTGGCGGAAGCCAAAGTACCGTATGACATCGTGCTGGAAATGGATGAAATCAATGATGATTTCGCCGATACCGATACCGTGCTGGTGATTGGCGCCAACGATACGGTAAACCCGGCGGCGCAGGACGATCCGCGTAGCCCAATCGCCGGTATGCCGGTGCTGGAAGTATGGAAAGCGCAGAACGTTATCGTGTTCAAACGTTCTATGAACACCGGCTATGCTGGCGTGCAGAACCCGCTGTTCTTTAAAGAAAACACTCATATGCTGTTTGGCGATGCCAAAGCCAGCGTGGATGCGATTCTGAAAGCGCTGTAATCGTCAGCGCAAACCAAGACGGCCTCTGCGAAGGTAATGCTTGTCAGTTAACGAGGATGAGTGGCACATACGGAGGTAATGAATCTGTTGCCTCCGGTATATTGCTACGTTCACCTTATGTTTGTCACTTCTCTGAGGCAATACGACCTGTGAACGTGTTAAGGGTACTATCGCCGTACCCTTAACAATCCCGGCTCCCGGCGGGAAAATTGTTGCTGCGCAATACCCTCCGCTTATTCCTTCAGGCTAACGGGCCGGGCGCGAGGTAGCGTCCCTGCAAAACGCGCCCTGAACCCGCATCCCTGCGGGTTCTCCCGGCCTTACGGAAACACGTCGGCAATTTTCAGCCGGACCAGCCCACACCTGACCACCTGCGTTTTTTATCTGAACAGCAAAACAGAGTTAACTGGAAGTCAGTGCGTTGCAGCGATGACCCCGGTCCGGCTGAAAATCGATGAGGCGTTGACGGCTGACCGGGTCTGCCCGCAGGGATGCGGGCAGAGGGGACGGCCTGCAGGGACGCAGGCTCGGCCCCGACCCGACAGGCAGACGGCATAAGACGAATGAATCGCGCAGCGACGATTTTCCCGCCGGGAGCCTGGGTTGCAAGGGAGGCGGCGGTGAGCCTCCCTTGCGCGTTCACGGGTATCTGAGCCTCATAGAATTGATACCACTGAGGTGAACGAAACCCTGAGCCAAAATCACATGTTCTCCATAATGATTAACTGACGGGCATAACCTCTGCGGAGGCCGTTTTTTTTTAATACTTCGCTATTCATGATTACCACTCATAAACCCATACGGTTTTAGCCGTCTAATCACCGTAAAACGCCGTGTATATTCATTCTTTATTGAGATCGCTCAGCAACACGGCAATGCTTTGACCGCCGTTGGTTTGCTCAAGCGCGATTTTCACGATGATGGTCAGCGGTACAGAAAGCAGCATCCCGACAGGCCCCAGTAACCAGCCCCAGAAGATTAACGACAGAAACACCACCAGCGTAGACAACCCAAGTCCGCGCCCCATGATCCGTGGTTCGAGGATATTTCCGAACACCAGGTTAATGACCAGATAACCTGCGAAAACCACCAGGGCGTCATAAAGGCCGCTAAATACCAGCACCTGAGCAATAGGGGGAATGGCGGCCAGCACCGAACCGATATTAGGAATATAGTTGAGCGCAAACGCCAGCAGTCCCCAGACAAAAGCGAAACGCACGTCGAGTGCGGCGAGCATGCCCCAGGCCACCAGCCCGGTCACAATGCTGATCGCCGTTTTGAGCACCAGATAGTGGGAAACGCTGTCGATGGCGCGTTGAATCGCCGCCATTCCCTCAATGGGACGACTCATCATTTGTTTGAGTTTGTTGGGTAACTGCGGTACTTCCAGCAGCATAAAAACCACCGTCAACAGCAATAAAAATATCGATGACATGGCATTAGACAACTGCGCCAGTAAATTGGTCACCAGCGTCATTGCCGCGTTCGGGTCGATATATTTGACGAGTTCATCCACGGAAACGCCGATCCCTACGCGCTGTAACCACGGCTCAAGGTTTTTGAGTGGGATAACCAGTGAAGAGCGATACTGCGGCAGCGTTCGTGCAAGCTCATTTAAGGATGTACCTAAATACGCTAATAGCAACACCATTAGCATTACAATAATAACAATGAGCAATGATACCGCTATTACGCGCGGTATGCGAAGTTTGACCATCCGCTGCACCACGGGGTTAAGCACGACGGCAATAAATAACGCCAGAATAAATGGGACGATGATATCTGCGGCAACGCGGATGCCGCTCAGGATGATAACCAGCATGCCCAGCATAATGACTATTTTTAGGCCGTTAAGCGTGATGATCGGTTTCGCCATGTGTATTCCTGCATTTTTCATTTTTGAATCTGAATAATAATGTGATTTGCGTCGAGCCGTTATAACAAAAATCAAATGGGGCAGGTAAAGAAGTGAAAAGACTTTGAGTTCGCATTGAAGCTATGGTACAAATCATCTGTGTTTAACTACCGAGGACAATTATCATCCGCGATGATGAGAAGCAACACTGCGGATAATTGTAATATTATGGACAATATGTTCAGGATGTTTTTGCGTTTACCTTCACTTCTTCGTACCTCCTCCACTTTCTTGCTTGCGGGTGAGCAACACTGGCGCAACGCGCTTTAGTCCCTTCTTCTGCCTGAGCTGGCGCTGTGCGCTGAGCTAACTAATTTTATTTTTTTTGGTTTACTGCATGCAGTAGGCCCAAAGGACTATATTCTCAAGCAGGAGAAGCATTATGTTTTACTGGATATTATTAGGTCTGGCCATCGCGGCTGAAATTACTGGTACGCTGTCAATGAAATGGGCAAGCGTCGGCCATGGTAATTCGGGCTTTATTTTAATGCTGGTAATGATTGCCTTATCGTATATTTTTCTCAGTTTTGCCGTTAAAAAAATTGCCCTTGGTGTGGCCTATGCCTTATGGGAAGGTATCGGTATTTTATTTATTACGCTGTTCAGCGTGCTGTTATTTGACGAAACCTTGTCCACGATGAAGGTGGCTGGACTGGTCTCGCTGGTGTTAGGTATTGTGCTGATTAAATCCGGTACACGAAAACCGACAAAGGTGGGCAGAGAGGTGAGCCATGCAGCAGTTTGAATGGGTTCACGGCGCATGGCTTGGCATAGCCATTGTGCTCGAAATCGTCGCTAACGTCTTTTTGAAATTTTCAGATGGGTTTCGCCGCAAGACTTATGGCGTGCTGTCGCTGGCAGCCGTGTTAGCGGCCTTTAGCGCGCTGTCCCAGGCGGTAAAAGGTATCGACCTTTCTGTTGCCTACGCCTTGTGGGGCGGCTTTGGGATTGCTGCGACGTTAGCGGCAGGTTGGGTATTGTTTGGTCAGCGCCTGAATCATAAAGGCTGGATCGGTTTGGCGCTGCTGCTTGCCGGAATGGTGATGATTAAACTTGCCTGATCTCAGTGCTGCCCGTTACTACGGGCAGCATAGGTTATTCGTTCGCCAACTCATCCAGCTTATCGCGAAATCCGGTCACGGATATGGCGCGATTATCGGCCCGCCAGCGATCTTTCGCCGCCGGAGCGGAGCTTTGTACGCCAATCAACTGCCAGCCAGTATCTGTCTTCAACATCAATGGCGAACCGCTGTCGCCCGGGAGTGTGTCGCACTGGTGCGACAAAACGGTATTCTGCGCCCAACCGGTCACCACGCAATCCTGATGCGTGTACAAATCATCGAGATGATCTTCCGGGTAGCCCGACTGCGTAACTTTACGATCTGCGGTTTTCAGCGCCGCGGTTAATGCCGCTTTATCACCTTCAAATAATGGCAGCGGTGTGATGCCAGAAGGTGGGTAACGCAGCACCACCAGACCAAAATCCCACGGGGCCGCGGAAGGCGGCACAATCCAGCCATCGCCATCGGCTTTTAAACGTTTTCCGAGCGAGGGATCAACCCGTCCTTCAATGCCGTGGATCTCGTAGCGCCAGACACCCTTTTTCGACACGAAGCGTAATGCCACGGCTTTATCCGGCTTGCCTTTCGGGGGGGTGAGTAAGCAGTGCCCGGCAGTCAGTGCCAGTCGTGGTGAAATGAGCGTGGCAGTACACAGGTTACCGCTGGCGGTTTCCAGTTGCCCGATAGCGTCCCAAGGAGATTGCGTTGGGTCAGTCACTTTTATGCGATCGTCATGACCAAAAAACAGCGTTTTTACGTTTTCTGCTTCAGCGCTGGCCGTTGCAGGCTGGTCCGCATGCGCAACGACAGGAAGTAAACAAATTGAACCCAGTAACACAGCAATGGTTTTATGCATATCACACTCTGGTGGGGAATTATGATTTTTAACAGCAAACCCTCAGTTAATACTATAGACGGGACGGCGGGAAAGTGGGAGTAAAATCAGATAACTACACTCAGGAAAGATAAAAATGCATGGCAATGAGGGCGCAAATTATCAGGGTAATAAGAATGAACTCAAAGCGATAATGTGACACCATTTTACCCTCCAAAAGGCGGCGCTAAATCAGGTCGATTTAGCGCCGTATGCTATGGCGTGGGGGACGCCATAGTAACTACAAATGTGTTATGCAGCTGGTTGAGCAGCGGGTTTAGCGGTGTCGTGTTTTACGGCTTTTTTGGTGTGTTTTTTTGCTGCCTGAGCTTTCTGCTCTGGTGCTTTTTGTTCTGCAGCGGGTTTGGTCGCTGCTTTTTTGGTGTGTTTCTTAGCTGCCTGCGCTTTCTGCTCTGGCGCTTTCTGTTCTACAGCCGGTTTTGTGGTGGATTTTTTAGCGTGTTTCTTGGCAGCCTGCGCTTTCTGCGGCGCTGCTTTGTGCTGTTTTTTATGATGAGTGGTTTTTGCCGGAGCTGCTTTGGTGGTTGCAGCCGGAGCGGTGGTAGCAGTTGTTTCAGCAGCAAATGCAGCAGAAGACAGACCCATAGCAGCGGCAACAACCAGAGCTAATACTTTTTTCATTCTCATACCCTCGATTTGGTTTTTCATTCAACCCCACTGCGGGGCCGTTGAAATAACTATATCGCTGTAATCACAGGGCTTCCGTGAGTCATTGGTTTCGGCGTGTAACGATATGTACAATGACTCACGGTATGAGATTACAAATAGCGGGCTTCCAGATGAGCGCGGAAATAACGGCTGCTGAGCGGCTCTCCGGTGGCCTGGGTAATAAGTTGTTCAGTGGTGAAACGGCTGCCATGCTGCCAGATATTCTGACGTAACCAGTCAAACAGGGCACCAAACTCACCTTGCGCAATAGACTGCTCTAAATCAGGCAATGCGCGGTTAGCGGCACTGAATAACTGCGCCGCATACATGGCGCCTAAAGTATAGGAAGGGAAGTAGCCAAAGCCGCCATCGGTCCAGTGAATATCCTGCATACAACCGTTACGATAGTTGCCGATGGTTGACAGCCCCAGCCAGGACTGCATTTTCTCATTCCACAATGCCGGGATATCATCCACTTCAATATCGCCATTAATGAGCGCGCGTTCGATTTCATAACGCAGGATAACGTGAGCAGGATAGCTCACCTCGTCGGCATCAACACGGATAAAACCGGGTTTAACCTGCTGGTTCCAGGCGATGAAATTGCTTTCTTCAAACGCAGCCTGATCGCCAAAGTGGCGCGTCACAGCAGGAATTAACCGCGTCAGAAATGCTTTACTACGCCCCAGTTGCATCTCAAAGAACAGACTCTGGGACTCATGAATGGCGGTTGAGCGAGCCAGGGCGATAGGTTGCCCTGACCAACTGTGCGGCAGATTTTGCTCATAGCGGGCGTGACCGGTTTCATGGATCACGCCAAACAGCGCGCTAAGTAATTCGTTTTCATCATAGCGGGTGGTGATACGCACATCTTCAGGTACGCCACCACAGAAGGGGTGCGCACTGATATCCAGTCGACCAGCCGTAAAATCGAATCCCAACTGCGCCATCGTTTCAAGGCCCAACTCTCGCTGGATTGCGGTTGGGAAAGGACCAACCGGGGCGATGAGCGACTGCTGAGACTGCTTTGCCACCACCTTGTTGAGCAGATCCGGTAGCCAGCTTTTAACGTCTGCAAACAGGACATCCAATTGGGCACTGGTCATCCCTGGTTCGAATATGTCCAGTAGCGCGTCATAAGGCGAACAGCCTGTGGCTTCGGCACGCAGCCGGGCTTCTTCACGACTGTGCTTCACGACCTCTTTCAGGTTTTCGGAAAATCCCTCCCAGTCATTCGCTGGTCGCTGGCTGCGCCAGGCATGCTCGCAGCGGCTACCCGCGAGTGATTTCGCTTCTACCAACGATTCAGGTAGTAAGGATGCCTGATGATGCAGTCGCGACATTTCGCGCAGGTTGGCCTGCTCAACATCGTTAAGGTCTTCCTGTTGGGCTGCGGCGATCCACGTTGCCACCTTCGGGTCGGTTAACAACTGGTGCTCAAGCACGCTCAGCTCGGCCAGCGCTTCGCCGCGAGCTTTGCTGCCGCCAGATGGCATCATGGTAAACATGTCCCAACTGGCGATTGCCGAGAGGTGGGAGAAGCGAGAGAGCCGCTGAAACGTGCGGGTGAGCTGATGGTAATTATCATTGTTACTCATTTTTTGTTCTCGTTCTGTTTAGGTGTGATGAGAAGTTTACCGTGATTCATTCACTTTTCATAAACACACCTTTGTACCCGACTTTGCGTAACAGCTTTTTATAGCGAAAAGCCAGTAGCACGAGAAAACAGAGGGCATAAATAATGGGGAGCGGTGATAACACTTTTACCGACCACAGATAATGCAGCGGAAGCAAAACGGCCGCCAGGTAGACGTAGTTGTGCAATGTTTGCCAGCGTTTGCCCATTTTACGCTGCGCGGCTTGCGTGGAGGTCAGCGTCAGCAGGAATAAGATTATCCAACCAGTCATGCCCAACGTTAGCCATGGGCGTGAAACCAGTTCACGTCCCAATAATCCCAGATTTTGTATACCCAACTCCAGCAGCGCATAGCTGGTCATATGCAGCGTGGCCCATGCAAAACACCATAACCCTAATAATCGACGGGTGCGATACAACAACGGCTGCTTTGCGTAGCGGGCAAGCGGTGACACCAGCAGGGTAGCAAGCAGAAACTTCAGCGCGGTGATGCCCGTAAAGTGTTGGATATCTTTACCCGGGTCGGCCCCCAACTCACCACGCTGTGCGGCCCAGAAGAGCCATAGCAGGGGTAAAAAACCGGCGAAATGCAGCAGTACTTTCAGGCCGGTTATCTGTTTTGCGGTTAACCTCACTTAAAAATACTCCCGTAGATCCATGCCCTGATATAAAGAAGCCACCTCATCGGCATAACCATTAAAAGGCAACGTGGGCTGTCGCTGCACATCGAGAATGCCACCCGAACCGATAAAACGCTCTGTGGCTTGAGACCAGCGTGGGTGATCGACTTGCGGATTGACGTTGGCGTAAAAACCGTATTCGTTAGGTGCCGACATATTCCAGGTCGTCGGCGGCTGTTCACGCGTCAGCTTAATACTGACTATCGATTTAATGCCCTTGAAGCCGTACTTCCAGGGTACGGTCAGGCGTATTGGCGCCCCGTTTTGCGGCGGCAACGCTTTGCCATACACGCCCACGGTCAGAAGGGTAAGCGGGTGCATGGCCTCGTCCAGACGTAAACCTTCAACATAGGGATACTTCAACCCGCCACCAATGAAGCGATCTTTCTGGCCGGGCATTTCATCAGGCGCGTAGCGTGTTTCAAAGGCGACGTATTTGGCGTGGCTGGTGGGTTCAACCAGCGCCAATAATTTATGCAAAGGAAAGCCGACCCACGGTACAACCATCGACCACGCCTCAACGCAGCGCATCCGGTAAATACGCTCTTCTAATGGAAAACGAGTCGTCAGCGCATCATGATCCAACGTTAAAGGTTTGTTCACTTCACCGCTGATGGTTAACGTCCAGGGATCGGTTTTCAGGCTACCGGCATTCGCGGCAGGGTCGGCTTTATCCAGACCAAATTCGTAGAAATTGTTGTAGCCCGTTACCTTGTCTTCCGGCGTCAAGGGGAGATTGTTTTGCCAGATCTCGGGTTTTGTGAACTCGAGTGGTTTGCCCGCTGGTGCAGACGGGCGATCGTTGCCTTTAAACCAATTCAGCAGACCGGCCTGTGTCGGGGAAGAGAACGAAGCCGCCGCCGCACCTATCCCAAGAGCTTTGAGGATCTGTCGTCGTTGCATAAAAAAAACGGACTCGGCGGTAACATCAGCTTCCCGAAGTGGATGTTTTTTCTGCATAACTTTTCCTTTTTATTTTCATGTTAAGGAAAACAAATCGACGTTTCCCTGTTGATGGCTGACCTATCTATAACGACATACTGGACGCATGCGTATCCCTGATTCCTCACGAAAAGTTAAAAATTTTGTGATAACTTCCGCCCCTTGCCTGAGGTAAGCTTTCAGCATGACGAGAGGGGGATGACACTGATGGCAGGCGCGAAAAAGATATTTTTGGTGGAAGATGACAGCGATATCGCCTCACTTTTGCAACTTAGCCTGAAGGATGAGGGGTACGAAATTATTCATGAGGCTGATGGGGCACGAGCGGTCGAGCTACTGGAGAAGCACGTCTGGGATGCCGTTATCCTCGATTTAATGCTGCCGGGCGTGGACGGTCTGGAAATTTGTCGTCGCATTCGGCAAATGAGCTTCTATCTACCTGTCATTATTATCAGCGCTCGCACCAGTGAAACTCACCGCGTACTGGGGCTGGAAATGGGCGCCGATGATTATTTAGCCAAACCTTTCTCGGTGCTGGAATTGATGGCCCGGGTGAAGGCGTTGTTTCGCCGTCAGGAGGCGATGAGTCAGAACCTGCGTATGGAGGCGGGGATTATCACCGTCCATGGTGTGGAGATTGATCCATTAGCCCGGGAAGTCCGTCTGCAGGGTAAATCCCTCGATTTAACGCCGCGTGAATTCGATCTGCTCTATTTTTTCGCCCGCCATCCCGGCGAGGTCTTTTCGCGTCAGGCGTTGTTAGACCAGGTGTGGGGCTACCAGCACGAAGGATATGAGCATACGGTGAACAGTCATATTAATCGCCTGCGCACCAAAATTGAAAAAGATGCTGCGGAGCCGGAAATTATTCTTACCGTTTGGGGACGGGGCTATAAGCTTGCTGCGGTTAACGCGGAGCATCAACCATGATTTATCGATTGTCGCTGAGCCAGCGTCTGACCCTGGTCTTTACCGCTATTATGTTGATTTGTGCGGTTGCGGTCAGCGTTGTCCAGATCCGCAGCAGTAAACAGTATGGCGACGCCATGGTGCAAAGGCTCTCGCTGGAATTGGCGAGCAAGATTGTCAAAAGTGAGTCGCTTATTGATGCCAGCGGGCAGGTTAATCGGCAGACCTTAAAAGGACTGTTCAATCACCTGATGACGCTCAACCCTAGCGTGGAGCTGTATCTGGTTTCACCGTCAGGCGAGATACTTGCTGATGCCGCTCCGCCTGGGCATATTCAGCGCCAGAACATTAGCGTACAGCCGATTCAGGTTTTCCTTAATTCGGACGAGCTGCCCGTCTATGGCAATGATCCGCGCAGCAGCCAGCAAAAGGTATTTAGCGCTGCGCCAGTTTTATTTAACGGCAAGCTGCATGGCTATTTGTACATTATTCTCCAGGGTGAAGATCTCAATATGCTGGCGAATACCGCCTGGCAAAAAACGCTTTGGAACACCGTGACCGGGACGTTAATACTGGTTTTATTAGCCGGTGCAATCGCGGGGTACCTGGTGTGGAGATGGGTGACGAATCCGGTGAAAAGGCTGACCGGTCAGGTGGTTAATCTGGAGCAGGACAGCATTAGCGTCATCAAACAGCTGGCGCAGAAAAAGCCCGATTTAGCTCCGGCGAATGAAATTGCGTTGCTGAACAATGCATTTATTGAGTTAGCACAGAAAATTGCTCACCAATGGGATTTATTAGCTGACAGCGATCGTCAGCGCAGAGAGTTTATCGCCAATATTTCGCACGATTTACGTACGCCGCTCACTTCACTGCTGGGGTATCTGGAAATGCTGTCGCTGAAAGCCGATACGATGACGCCGGAGGAAAACCGGCATTATCTTAGCATTGCACTGCGCCAGGGGCATAAGGTTCGCCATCTGTCACAACAGCTTTTTGAGCTGGCGAGACTTGAGCATGGCGGCATAAAACCGCAGCGTGAACGTTTTGCTATTGGCGAGCTGATCCAGGATGTGGCGCAGAAATTTGATCTACCCGTTGCCACGCGTCATTTGCAGTTGCACCTTGACGTAATTGGTCCGTTACCGCTGGTGAATGCCGATTTATCGATGATGGAAAGAATCGTCACGAATTTGCTGGATAACGCTATCCGTCATACGCCTGACGGGGGCGAAGTGTGGCTAAAAGTCTGGCGTGATGAAGACCGCTTGTTAGCAGAAGTGCAGGACAGCGGGCCTGGCGTCGAAGAGGCTGTTCGCGAAGTATTATTTCAGCGCCCGACGGCGTTACTACCCCGTGAGCAGCGGGCTGAGCGTGGTGGTCTGGGCTTACTGATCGTGCGCAGAATGCTCGAACTGCATGGGGGAGATATCCGCCTGATTAATTCAACGGCAGGGGCCTGTTTCCGTTTTTCGTTGCCGCTGGCGGATTCTCCACTGAGTAGCTGATGAGAATGTTCCGCTGAAAAGAGTCTGTAACGCTATACGCGTTGTAAACCGTGGGCATTGCGTAAATGTTGGTAGGTTGTCAGTGATAATGAGAATTTTTATCATGTATTGATAATTCATCAAGTTATCTTTGATAAGCGCAAGGAGATCGTATGTCACTGGATGCCGACAACCTGTATATCGTCAGGACCAAAGCGGTTGCTGGCTGTTTTACCATGTTTTTGCTGATGTTTGGCCTCACGTTTATCCCGTTGTTTTTCCCCACCAGCCAGGTTCTGCTTGCCAAAGGGCTACTTTTTCCGCTGCTGTTTGCGCTGGAATTTGTTGTGCTGGTCCCGCTGTATTACTTCTTCTTCAGAAAAAGAGAGGGGCTGGGAAAGGGAATTTTCAACGCCAGGTGGTTTGCCATTTTGTTCGTGGCGCTGCTGTTTATTCAGCTTATCCTGCCATGGTTTCTGGGCCTCAGACAAACCGAAGCGTGGGTGACCAGCCAGATATCCCTAAACAGCTACGCGCTGTGGTTATCCACTCTGACCCTGATATTTATTGCGCCAGTGTATGAAGAGATTGTTTTCAGGGGCTGTTTATTCAACGCATTCCAGTATTGGTTCAATAATAAAACCTGGCTGTCGTCGGTGGTGGTATCGGTCATTTTTGCCATCATGCATACGCAGTATGTGGATCTGCGCACGTTGCTGATGCTGTTTCTTGTGTCGCAGGTTTTGATCATCGCCAGACTGAAAAGCAACGGCCTGCTGATGCCGGTTATACTGCATATAGCGATGAACGGGACGGTTATTGCCCTGCAAATGGGGGCTCAGACGTTACAGCCTGGTTGATGAAGGCGATGCCCGGAACCCGGGCATCGTGGATTATACGTGCAGACGATGGTGCAGACGTGCACCGACCAGCAACGCCAGCACCAGCATCAGAGCGATAAATCCGCCCACGCCGTTCCAGCCGTAGCTGTGCCAGAATACGCCACCCAGCGTACCGGCAATACTGGAACCCAGATAATAGCTGAACAGATACAGGGAAGATGCCTGGCCTTTAGCGCGTTTTGCCCGTGGTCCAATCCAACTGCTTGCCACGGAGTGCGCGGCAAAGAACCCGGCTGAAAAGAGCAGCATCCCGGCGAAGATCAGCCACAGCGACGTGAACAGGGTCATCAACAGTCCAATCAGCATCACGCCGGTTGAAAAGAGCATTACCGGACCACGTCCATAGCGGGTGGTCATCGACCCCGCTTTCGGTGAGCTCCAGGTCCCGGTCAGATAGGCTACGGACAACAGACCGACAACCGCCTGGCTGAGTTCCCACGGCGAGAGCATCAGACGGTAGCCGATGTAATTAAACAGCGTGACAAACGACCCCATCAGTAAAAAACCTTCCGCAAACAGCAGCGGCAACCCTCTGTCGCGCCAGTGCAAACGAAAGTTGATAAACAGCGTTTTCGGTCGCAGCGACGTTGGTCTGAAATGACGAGATTCCGGCAAGATTTTCCAGAACATCAGCGCGGAGGCGAGGGCAAAACAACCGATCGCCGCCAGCGCGATACGCCAGTTAAAAAAGTCGGTAAACACGCCGCTTATCAAACGGCCACTCATACCACCAATCGAGTTACCGCTGATATATAAGCCCATTGAGAAGGCGACGAAGCTGGGATGTATTTCCTCGCTCAGATAGGTCATTCCCACTGCCGCCACGCCGCTGAGCGAAAGACCTATCAGCGCACGCATGATTAAAATACCGTGCCAGCTGGTCATCATCGTCGAAAGCAACGTACAACAGGACGCGAGCAGCAGGGCGGTAACCATCACCGGCTTGCGGCCTATCGCATCGGAAAGTGGACCGGTAAACAGTAAACCGATCGCGAGCATCGCCGTTGAGATGGAAAGCGAAATACTGCTGCTGGCGGGAGAGACCCCAAACTCGTGCGAGAGCACTGGCAGTATGGGTTGCACGCAATAGAGGAGAGCAAATGTCGCCAGTCCGGCAGAAAACAGCGCCAGCGTGACGCGCATAAATGGGGATGTTCCGCGTTTGATAAAACTATCCGGCGGGGTAACTCTCTGTTCATCAACATCGCTTGTCGGCGCGGTATCGACAGTGGTTGTACGGCTCACTTGAAATCCTTGCTCAATCAATTACCTCTACATGACTAGCATTAAGAGTATGAAAATCACATTATTCTGTCTAATATATTAATAATCTCAAATGATATCTTAAAAATATGAATATCGAGCTGCGTCATTTACGTTACTTTGTAGCGGTTGCCGAAGAATTGCATTTTGGCCGGGCGGCGGCACGGCTGAATATTTCGCAACCGCCGCTGAGCCAGCAAATCCAGATCCTCGAGCAGCAGGTCGGCGCCCGACTTCTGGCGCGCACTAACCGCAGCGTGGCGCTGACCGCTGCCGGAAAGCAGTTTCTGGCAGACAGTCGGCAGATCCTGGGGCTGGTTAATGAGGCCGCTGCCAGGGCTGAGCGCCTGCATCTGGGAGAAGCGGGGGAATTGCGTATCGGCTTTACGTCATCGGCACCGTTTATCAAAGCGGTTTCAGATACGTTATCCCTCTTTCGCCAGAGCTACCCCGCTGTACATATGCAAACCCGTGAAATGAACACGCGCGAGCAAATTGCTCCGCTCAATGAAGGAACGCTGGATTTGGGACTTCTGCGCAACACGCAGCTTCCGGAAACGCTGGAGCGTGAAATCATTCTGCATGAGCCGCTGATGGCGATGATCCCGCGCGCGCATCCGCTGGCGCAAAAGCCCGTGGTCACATTGGCGGAGTTGGCCAATGAGCCATTTGTCTTTTTTGATCCGCATGTGGGGACGGGGTTGTATGACGATATTCTTGGCCTCATGCATCGCTATGGACTGAAGCCGACTATCACTCAGGAGGTTGGCGAGGCGATGACTATCATCGGGCTGGTGGCCGCAGGATTAGGCGTTTCCATTCTTCCCGCTTCCTTTAAACGGGTGCAATTGTATGAAATGTGTTGGATCCCGATAGCGGAAGAAGATGCCGTTTCGGAAATGTGGCTAGTGTGGCCAAAACATCATGAGCAAAGTCACGCCGCGCAACGCTTTCGCGAGCAACTGCTGGCGGCCGTTCAGGCGATTAATTTAGTTTAAAAATGGGCGAAAATGTGCAGTAAATCACAAGGCTAAGTAAAAAGTTGACGGAAGCCATTGAAGTGCTTCACCATAGCCCGCAGATTATTTCGGAGCGCGAAAATAAAGGGAGTAAGTGGTGGTTGCTGATAGTCAGCCTGGGCATATCGATCAAATTAAGCAGACCAATGCGGGCGCGGTTTATCGCCTGATTGATCAGCTGGGTCCGGTATCGCGTATTGATCTCTCTCGCCTGGCACAATTGGCGCCTGCCAGTATTACTAAAATTGTCCGCGAAATGCTCGAAGCGCACCTGGTGCAAGAGTTGGAAATCAAGGAAGCGGGCAGCCGAGGACGTCCGGCCGTTGGGCTGGTTGTGGAAACGGAAGCCTGGCACTATTTATCCATTCGTATCAGTCGCGGCGAGATCTTTCTGGCGCTGCGCGATCTAAGCAGCAAACTGGTGGTTGAAGATTGTCTTGAAATGGCGCTGGTCAGTGAAACACCATTGCTGGAACGCGTTATTACCCAGGTCGATCAGTTTTTCATCCGCCACCAGCAAAAGCTGGAGCGCTTAACCTCCATCGCCATTACCTTACCCGGCATTATTGATACTGAAAACGGTATCGTTCATCGCATGCCATTCTACGACGATGTCAAAGAGATGCCGCTGGGTGAAGCGCTTGAAAATCATACCGGCGTGCCGGTCTATATTCAGCATGATATCAGCGCCTGGACTATGGCCGAGGCGCTTTTTGGCGCATCGCGCGGCGCGCGCGACGTCATTCAGGTGGTGATCGATCATAACGTGGGGGCCGGAGTAATCACCGACGGTCATCTACTGCATGCCGGCAGCAGTAGCCTGGTGGAAATTGGTCATACGCAGGTGGACCCCTACGGCAAACGCTGCTATTGCGGCAACCATGGTTGCCTGGAAACGATCGCCAGCGTCGACAGCGTGCTCGAACTGGCACAGGTACGCTTGAAGCAGTCGATGAGTTCTTCTCTACACGGCCAACCGTTAACGGTAGACGCGCTGTGTCTGGCGGCGATGCAGGGGGATTTATTGGCGAAAGATATCATTAGCGGCGTCGGGACCCATGTCGGACGGATTCTTGCCATCATGGTGAATTTGTTCAACCCGCAAAAGATATTGATTGGTTCTCCGCTCAGTAAAGCGGCGGATATTTTGTTTCCCACTATTGCTGACAGCATTCGTCAGCAAGCGCTCCCGGCCTACAGTCAGCATATTGTCGTCGAAAGTACGCAGTTCACCAATCAAGGGACGATGGCAGGGGCGGCGCTCGTGAAGGACGCGATGTATAACGGTTCTTTGTTGATTCGTCTATTACAGGGTTAACATTTTTTAACTGTTGTACGAAAAATTGCGCTATCTCAAGCCGATTCTCGTCGTCATACCTTAGACTTTCTCCACTGTATTATTTTCCTGACTTATATTTTCAAAGCATAACGGTGGAGTTAGTGATGCTGAAGCGTTTCTTTATTACAGGTACAGACACTTCTGTTGGGAAGACCGTGGTTTCCCGCGCATTACTACAAGCGTTAGCGTCAGGGGGTAAAAGCGTTGCGGGCTACAAACCCGTTGCCAAAGGAAGCAAAGAGACACCTGAAGGTCTGCGCAACAAAGATGCGCTGGTGCTGCAAAGCGTGTCTACTATCGAATTGCCCTACGAGGCGGTCAACCCGATTGCGTTGAGTGAGGATGAAAGCAGCGTAGCGCATAGTGGTCCGGTCAATTACACCCTGTTATCCAACGGCCTCGCAAGCCTCAGCGAAAAAGTGGATCACGTTGTCGTGGAAGGCACCGGAGGCTGGCGGAGCCTGATGAACGATCTGCGTCCGTTATCTGAATGGGTGGTGCAGGAACAACTGCCGGTACTGATGGTGGTGGGTATCCAGGAAGGCTGTATTAATCATGCCATCCTCACCGCACAGGCGATTGCCAGCGACGGATTGCCTTTGATTGGCTGGGTCGCGAACCGAATCAATCCGGGGCTAGCACATTATGCGGAAATCATTGATGTGCTGGGCAAAAAATTACCCGCACCGCTGATCGGTGAACTGCCTTATCTGCCTCGTGCAGAGCAGCGCGAGCTGTCTCAGTACATCCGTCTGTCAATGCTCGGCAGCGTGTTGTCGGTAGATAGAGTCCTGGCGTAACGTTCGCGACAGCACAGACGCCACCACACAGGCAATCAGCAATCCGGGGAGCAGACGATACTCCCCGGTCATTTCACAAACCATCAGTGTCGACATTATTGGCGCATGCGTGGTCGCTGCCAGCAGCGTGGCCATCCCTGTTAATCCCAGCAGAATGGCAATCTCATCCGGACCCGGAAGCCATAATCCCCACACTTGTCCCAGCAGCATACCCACCGAAAGACCGACAAACAGCGTTGGCGTAAACACACCGCCAGGCGCACCGGAACCACTGCTGGCAAGCACCGCCAGTAATTTGCAGATGAAGATCCCGCTCACCACGGCCAGCAGCGGTGGGGAGAGTAAATATGACTGCACCACGCTGTAGCCGTTACCCCAGACCGCAGGCGTGAGCAATGACAGCAGGCCAACGATCAGCCCGCCAAGCGCCAGTTGCCACGGGGGCGAGAGTTTTAAGCGCAAAAAACCATTATGGCTGGCGGTCATCAACCACATGAATAGCGGTCCGCAAACGCCGGCAGCCAGACCGGTGCTGATGATCATGACGTATTCCAGCGCATGCAGTTCCCGTGTGAAGTGCACGGCATACAGCAGCGCATTGCTGTCGCTCAGCATATTGGTGGTGAGCAAGGCGACGACGGCGGATACCACCACCGGTCCCAGTGACGCGAGGATCAAGGTGCCAAACAACACTTCAGCAATAAATAGACTGCCCGCCAGTGGGGCATGATACGCTCCGGCCATACCCGCAGCGGCTCCGCAGGCAATCCATAACTTCCATTCTGTGCGCGGGGTGAAGCGTTGAGCAAAGCTGGAGGCTGCCAGCGCTGCCAGTAAAATCATGGCACCTTCGCGCCCGATGGCACTCCCGCTGGAGACGACCAGTAACGAGGCCAGCGATTTCACCAGGCTTGCACTGACGTCAAATTGTCCGTTAGTTTGCAAGGCTTCCATGTAATCAGTGGGAGCCTGCGGGCGTAACCGGTTGAACGTTTGCCATCCCCAAAGCAGCAAACCCGCCGCCAGCCCTCCTAACGCAGGAGTCAGCATGCGTCTTACAGGGGAAAGGTTTGTTGCCGCGTTGACCAGACTCCCTGTGTCATTGCTCAGGAACAACCATTCAAGAAGGAGCATGGCGTGGCGAAATCCTGCGACGGCCAACGCAGCAAGGATACCAATCAGCGCAGCAATCAGCAGGCGGCGGAACATGGCGCGCAGGTCAGGATAAGCATGTAAATGATGCATGAGTGGCCAGACAGGAAATTTCAGACGCTTTATTTTGCGGCTATTTGGCAACAGAAGCAAAAGCTCGGCGTGCGCAACAGGATGCTACACAGGCAGGACACATCCTGCCTGTGATGAAACTAACGAAAAAGTGGCTTATCGGCTATCGGGATCAGTAACTGCGACTGCCATTGCGCCAGCGTCAGACGGGCCAGCTCCCCCAGCGCCTGGTAAAACGGGTGGTCAGCTTTTTCGATAAACACATCAAGGAAGCGGGATGACCACGGGAACAGATGCCAGGCCAGCAGCTGTTCGCACTCGGTGTGGCGTTCATTTTCAGCAAGCCAGGCCGTCAGCAACAGCAGTGAACCAAAGTGATCTTCTGGCTCATTTTGCTGCATGGCAAACTGGATGCCGTTGTCCCGCATCCACTGACGGAGTGCCAGCGTAGAGTCGCCAAACAACACGTTTTCACGATCCAGCCAGACGGATCCCCAGGGCGGAGAGGGTAGCGCATATGGACCGACAAACAGGCGTTGCCAGGCCTGCGGGAGAGGCTCATCGACCTCGGCTTGTAGCCGTGCAGCCAGCGGAAAAAGCATTGCCTGATCGAGCGGCCACTGCGCCTGCCAGCCATCGGCTCTTAACGCGCTGACTAATGCAGAGGCTTCCGCGCTATCTGGCGCATAGTAAAACAGTGCGCCGAGAACGCGCGCCGCGGTAGAAAAGTTGTCACCTTGCGAAAAATGGGTCATGCAAACAATCCTGAACAGTGCGGGTTGCCCCGCACCCGAAAGTTAACCTGCAACAGCCATTCCGACTGTCATATGTAAACCGTAAAACAATCCGCGGCCAATGATTTCACCGGCGAGGACTAACACTAAGCCCAGCGCCAGGCCGCCGACGGACGGTGCTTTACGACGTATCAGCGGGCATATCCAGCAGCCCAGACCGGCGGCCAGCAGAATGATGCGCCAGACCTGCAAGCTTCCGTAGTCGGGAACCAGCGCGCTGGCGGATTGCACCGAACTGTGGATCCCGCCGAGCGACAGTCCCTGCAGAACAATAACCGCCACGATCACCAGTAGGGCCAAAACGCTTATGTAGGCGAATCTGGCGGTGCCAGAGGAAACACCCGCAGCACGCAGCAGCAGGGCGGCAAACAGCGGTCCGCTCAGCAACATCGTCATAAAAAATGCCACCGTAGTGTAGCCGTTATACCAGGTCGGGACAGTGTCTATCTGGTAGACGCTGGTCATCGCCAGCACAAATACCAGACCCAGCAGCATGCCCACCAGCAGCCAGATTTTACCTAACGCTGCGGGCATTTTACCGAGAAACGCCACCAGCCACCACAGGCCACCGACGGCGAAAAACAGTGAACCACTGGCGATTTCGTTACTCAGCGCAGATGCGCCAACTCTGTTCAGCGAGTTAAAGGCACGCAGTGGCGAACCCAGGTGCATTACCGAGGCGAGAAAGGCGATGCCCATCACCAGCCACAGAAAAAACATGCTGCGCACGATACGTTGTTTTGCCACCTCGTCTTTAGCGGTCAGCCAGCCATAGCCACTCACTATCAGCGCCCCGGCCACGCACTGGCCCAGCACCGTAAACAGGACCAGCGGCCATTCATGCCATCCATTGCCCATGTTACACCTCCTGCGGATTCGCCAGATAACCCGTGATATCCCCGGTCGGGCGGCTATTGGCGTTGGGTTTGATCACAATGCTCGGTTTGGTGAAGTGCGCACCTGGCAGCGGAGCGACCGCCGCCAGTTCACCGTGCTTTTTGCGCAGCTCATCAATTGGACCAAAGTCCAGCGCGCGCAGCGGACAGGACTCGACGCAGATGGGCTTTTTGCCGTCGGCCACGCGGTCATGACAGCCATCGCACTTGGTCATATGACCTTTGGCGGCATTGTACTGCGGTGCGCCGTACGGGCAGGCCATGTGGCAGTAGCGACAGCCTATGCATATGTCTTCATCCACCACCACAAAACCATCTTCACGCTTATGCATAGCGCCGCTGGGGCAAACCTTGGTGCAGGCCGGATCTTCGCAGTGATTACAGGCAATGGAGAGGTAGTAGGCGAAGACATTCTGTTGCCAGACGCCGTTATCTTCCAGCCAGTCGCCTCCAGCGTATTCGTAAATACGCCGGAAACTGACGTCGGGAGTGAGATCCTTGTAATCTTTGCAGGCCAGCTCGCAGGTTTTACACCCCGTGCAACGGCTGGAATCAATAAAAAATCCATACTGAGTTGTCATGGGTTAGTCCTTATGCCTTTTCAACCTGAACGAGATTACTGTGGGATGGATTCCCCTTCGCTAATGGAGAAGGTCGATGCGACGTGAGAATATTTATGGAACCACCATGATCGATCTGGTCGCCGAACATATCGGCATTGAGCCAGGCTCCTTGTCCGATGGCAGTGACGCCGGGCAAAATACGCGGTGTGACTTTCGCGCTGATCAGCATCTGGCCGATATTATTAAACACCCTAACTGTGTCGCCATTACGGATGCCGCGCGTCCTGGCATCGACGGGGTTTATCCAGATCTCCTGCGGGCAAGCCTGCTGTAAAACATCGATATTGCCGTAGCTGGAGTGGGTTCTCGCCTTATAGTGGAAACCCGTGAGCTGCAATGGATACGTTTTGCGCTTAGGATCGTCCCAACCGTCAAAGCCTGGTGCATAAGCTGGAAGAGGATGAACAATCTCATCGTCTTTGAGTTCCCATGTTTCTGCAATGGTTGCTAGCCGTTCAGAGTAAATCTCAATTTTCCCTGATGGCGTTTTCAATGGGTTAGCCCCAGGATCTTCTCTGAAAGAACGGAAAGCAACATAGTGTTCTTCGGGGCATTTTTTCTTGAAAATACCTGTCGTTTTCATTTCGTCGTAATCCGGCATTTCCGGGTTACGCTCTTTGGTCTTGGCATGCAGGTATTTCACCCATTCATGCTGCGTACGACCCTCGGTGAATTTTTGATATACATCCGGACCTAGACGTTTGGCGACTTCACTTAACATCCAGTAAATGGGTTTACGTTCAAATTTTGGCGATGTCGCAGGTTGACCAAGGATGACATAGCCCATGTTCCCGGCAGACTCGTGTGAGATGAGATCTTCTTGTTCAGTTGGCATCAGGTCAGGTAGCAGAATGTCGCAGTATTTTGCGGAGGCAGTCATAAAATGCTCAATACCGACGATCATTTCGCACTTGCTGTCATCCTGTAAGACATCATGGGTATGCGCGATATTGCCATGCTGGTTGATGAGCGTATTGCTGGCATAACACCAGATAAACTTGATAGGCACGTCCAGCTTATCTTTACCGCGAACACCGTCCTTGGTCGCGGTCATCTCTGCACCATGATCAATAGCATCCGTCCAGGTAAAGACTGATATCTGCGTTTTAACCGGGTTTTCTAGCATGGAGAACCATTCCACGCCCAGATCCCAGGTCCCTTCGCGCATCCCTGAGTTACCACCGTTTATCCCCACATTGCCGGTTAAAACGGAGAGCATCGCAATCGCGCGAGCGGTTTGTTCACCGTTGGAGTGACGCTGCGGTCCCCAACCCTGGCAGATATAAGCGGGTTTCGCTGCGCCGATTTC
Source organism: Citrobacter sp. 506 (assembly GCF_050434985.1). NCBI lineage: Bacteria > Pseudomonadati > Pseudomonadota > Gammaproteobacteria > Enterobacterales > Enterobacteriaceae > Citrobacter > Citrobacter sp. 506. Next base: position 599,547 of record NZ_JBNDJN010000001.1, on the reverse strand, counting down.
ACGCGCTAACTGGATAATTTTCTCAGCCGGAATGCTGGTAATGTGGGAAGCCCAGTCCGGTGTTTTGGCTATCCCGTCTGGTCCATCGCCTAAAATATAGGCTTTATAGTGTGCATTCCGCGGTGCACTGGCGGGAAGAGTGGTTTCATCGAAGCCGACACAGTATTTATCAAGAAAAGGTTTATCAATCAGATCTTCGGTGATCAGTACCCAGGCGATCGCCGCAGCCAATGCAGCGTCAGTTCCTGGTCGGATAGGCAGCCATTCATCCTCACGACCAGCGGCAGTATCGTTATATCGAGGATCGATAACGATCATTCGTGCGTTAGAACGTTCGCGGGCTTGCTCAACATACCAGGTTACACCGCCGCCGCTCATACGGGTTTCGGCAGGGTTATTGCCAAACATGACGACCAGTTTTGTATTGGCGATGTCGTCAGGACTGTTGCCGTCGTTAGCACCAAACATATAACCCATTGCGGCGCTGATTTGCGCGGTACTATAACTACCGTAGCGGCTCAAATAGCCGCCGCAAGAATTCATCAGGCGGTAGGGGACGTTGGAGTTAGTAATATTCCCACCATCTACACCTGTACCGTACAGCACGTGAACCGCTTCGTTACCGTAATCCTGCAGGATCCGCTTCAAATTACCACTAATGGTGTCCAGTGCTTCATCCCAGGTGATCCTTTCAAATTTTCCTTCTCCACGCTTGCCTACACGTTTCATTGGATATTTTAGGCGGTCAGGGTGATTCATACGGCGACGGATCGATCGGCCACGCAAGCAGGCACGTACCTGATGATTACCGTAGGTATCATCGCCCGTTGTGTCCGACTCTACCCAATAGACGGAGTCATCCTTAACGTGCAGACGTAAAAGACAACGACTACCACAGTTAACGGTACATGAACTCCAGACAACCTTCTCTTCAACGGGTTGTATCGCCTGCTGTACCGCTGCGGCGGCAGTGCGCATTCCGAAAGGTAACGACAGCCCACCCGCGGCAAGCGCCAGCGAACCGATTGCCGAGGATTTCACTAACGTCCTGCGGCTAATGCCTCCATATTGCTCAGTTTTTGACATTACTCACCCCATTATAGTTATCGCTATATATTAATTTCTATAACGAAATTAATAGCATGCTAATAATGGTTTGAGTTTACCCAGTTATGGGTATGTCATCTTAATGCATATCAAACTGGAGTGACCCTCCGCGCACGGAGGGCGTGATTTATTGCGGTTCGGCGGCGTGCCCGTCCTGGGCAGGGGTGCTATTGGCAGGGGCGTTGCCACTGTTGGTTCGGGTATAGAGAATTTTGTGCGTATCGTTTGCACAATGTCCCACGACCAGTGAATCAGGCTGATCGGCCTGATCGTTGGGGACAATGTTCAGCGTAAAGCTGGATTCAGCAACGCCATTATTAATGATGCGCTGTTCGATATCGCTTTTCACGCGTTCACATGACGCCGGTGCCGCCAAAACCTGCGGGGACGCGACGGCCAGTAAGAGCGCGGCAATTCCTGTTATGTATTTCATCATCAGCTCCTTTATGATCGACCTGGACTAAGATTAGCATTTCTGGTGTAAATAACTGTATTTGCTAATATGATTGAGAATTATCTTCTTATCCCGGTGAAAAATGTGAAGAAAAAGATCTTATTAGGTTTCCTGTGCGTCGTGCTGGTCGGGTGTGATAACGCCAAAGGCCTGGATTCCTTTACGCCGGAAATGGCCAGTTTTTCCAATGAATTTGATTTCGATCCGCTGCGCGGGCCAGTAAAAGATTTCAGCCAGACGCTGCTTAATGACAAAGGTGTAGTCACCAAGCGCGTTGTCGGTACGCTCTCACAGGAAGGGTGCTTCGATACGCTTGAATTGCATGATATCGAAAGCAATACCGGCATGGCGCTGGTCCTGGATGCTAACTATTACCGGGACGCCAAAACGCTGGAAAAACGGATCCGCTTACAGGGTAAATGTCAGTTAGCAGAACTGCCTGCGGCGGGCGTGGTATGGGATACCGACGATAACGGTTTTGTCGTTTCCGCCACGGGAAAAGAGATGAAGGTGCAATATCGCTATGATGCGGAAGGCTACCCGCTGGGTAAAACCACCGTCAATAAGGACAATACCTTGCAGGTTGATGCCAAACCGTCGGTTGACCCGTTAAAGAAGCTGGATTACACCGCGGTAAGTCTGCTCAATAACCATCCGTTAGGTAATGTAAAACAAACGTGCAAGTATGATGACTATGCTAATCCGGTCAACTGCCAGCTTGTTATCGTTGACGAGAGCGTGAAGCCGGCAGTTGAACACCATTACTCGATTGAAAACACCATCGATTACTATTAGTTAGTCTTTACTGAGCGGTAGGTTGCAGCAGGTTAGGACCTGACGTTTTATGTTCTGCCAGATACTGCTGCTGGAAGATACACATGCGGATAGTGTTGCGGTATTGACCGTTGATAAAGAATTCATGAATCAGCTCGCCTTCGACCATAAACCCGAGTTTACGGTAGATGTGGATGGCTTTTTCGTTCTCTTTATCAACGATCAGATACAGCTTATATAAGTTAAGTACGGTAAAGCCATAATCCATCGCCAGCTTAGCAGCCCGGGAAGCCAAACCTTTGCCCTGATATTCCGGCGAAATAATGATCTGGAATTCTGCCCGGCGGTGCACATGGTTAATTTCAACCAGCTCCACCAGTCCGGCTTTTTCACCGTCGCATTCCACAACAAAGCGACGTTCACTTTGGTCGTGGATATGCTTGTCATACAGATCTGACAGTTCAACAAATGCTTCGTAAGGTTCTTCAAACCAGTAACGCATTACGCTGGCGTTGTTATCAAGCTGATGGACAAATCGTAAATCTTCACGCTCCAGCGGGCGCAGCTTAACACTGAGGGCGCTAGTCATATCGTATCCTTTCAATATCTTTCAAAGTGCAATCATTATGGGGCAACGGTGCGGCCAGTGCGGCGGTCGAGGCAGCGCAGGGTGTTGGGCTCCCAGTACGCATTAATATTAGCGCTCTGTTCGCATTTATCACGGCTATCGAAAGCTGAGTCGGTTTTGTCCCACTCTTTCTCTGCACGCTTGTTGACCTTCTGGCGTAGCTGACGCGTATCGTTCCATTGTTCCTTTTCCATTGCTGCCTGTTGACGACTTTGCGCACTGTCCCCGGATTCAATGATCAGTTTACTGGTTTCAGCAAATGCGGAAGAGGTGTACACAGCCGCAGCCAGCGTCAGCATAGCCGTCAGGCACAGGCGTTTGGTCAGTGTAATATTCATGGTGAATTCCTTTTATGGGAAAGGGAAAAAACAATAAAACAGGGTTAAATTCTACACTATTCTGGCTTGCGGGCATACCCACTCAGCGGAGATGGATACGCTAACGACATTCTGTCGTATCATGGTTAAACCGAAGGTAACTGAATAACATCAATGCTTAAGACCACATTCCTTTTTTTCATCACCGCGTTATGCGAAATCATTGGCTGCTTTTTACCCTGGCTCTGGCTTAAGCGAGGGGCTACGGCCTGGCTGCTGATACCCGCCGGGATGTCACTGGCCTTATTCGTCTGGTTACTGACGCTGCATCCGGCAGCAAGCGGGCGTGTGTACGCGGCCTATGGTGGAGTTTACGTGGTGACAGCGTTGCTTTGGCTACGTATTGTTGACGGCGTAAAACTTAGCCTGTACGACTGGTCAGGCGCGCTGGTGGCATTGTGCGGCATGCTGATTATTGTGGCGGGATGGGGGCGCGCATAGCGCCTTTTTTGTGATCAATCAGCGCTTTTTTGATCTTCATACTTGTATGGTAGTAGCTCAGTTGGGTAAATTTCCTGCATCACAAGAACAAATGCAAGGAATAAGAGATGAAGATTGTTGGGGCTGAAGTGTTTGTCACCTGTCCGGGGCGTAATTTTGTCACGTTGAAAATTACGACAGACGATGGGATCACTGGGCTGGGAGATGCGACGTTAAACGGACGCGAGTTATCCGTAGCGTCCTATCTGAAAGATCATGTTTGTCCGCAACTGATTGGTCGCGATGCGCACCGAATTGAGGACATCTGGCAGTTTTTCTACAAAGGCGCGTACTGGCGTCGTGGTCCGGTCACCATGTCGGCGATTTCCGCGGTGGATATGGCATTGTGGGACATCAAAGCGAAAGCGGCGAATATGCCATTGTACCAGTTGCTCGGCGGTGCATCTCGTGAAGGCGTTATGGTTTACTGTCACACCACAGGCCATACCGTTGATGACGTACTCGAAGATTATGCGCGCCATAAAGAGATGGGCTTTAAAGCAATTCGCGTGCAGTGCGGCGTGCCGGGTATGAAAACCACTTACGGTATGTCTAAAGGCAAAGGACTGGCCTACGAACCCGCCACCAAAGGGCAGTGGCCAGAAGAGCAGTTATGGTCAACGGAGAAATACCTCGATTTCACGCCAACACTTTTTGAAGCCGTGCGCGACAAGTTTGGTTTCAACGAACATCTTCTGCACGATATGCACCACCGTCTGACGCCAATTGAAGCGGCCCGTTTCGGCAAAAGCATCGAGCAATACCGTCTGTTCTGGATGGAAGATCCAACCCCGGCTGAAAACCAGGAATGCTTCCGCCTGATCCGCCAGCATACGGTCACGCCGATTGCGGTAGGGGAAGTTTTCAACAGCATCTGGGACTGCAAACAGCTTATCGAAGAACAATTGATCGACTATATCCGCACCACCATCACCCATGCGGGCGGTATCACTGGCATGCGTCGAATTGCCGATTTTGCGTCGCTGTATCAGGTACGTACCGGTTCGCATGGACCTTCCGATCTGTCCCCAGTATGCATGGCCGCTGCGTTGCACTTTGATCTGTGGGTGCCGAACTTCGGCGTACAGGAGTATATGGGGTATTCCGAGCAAATGTTGGAAGTGTTCCCGCACAACTGGACCTTTGATAACGGCTATATGCATCCAGGAAACAAACCAGGTCTTGGGATCGAGTTTGATGAAAAGCTGGCGGCGAAATACCCGTATGACCCTGCATATCTGCCTGTTGCTCGTCTGGAAGATGGCACGTTGTGGAACTGGTAAATATAAATTTTACGTACGAAAGATGTTGATTAACTCAATACCCTACAGAAGGTAAAACTTATGGTTAGTTCAGTCGATATTAAAAATAACGTAGATAATAAACCCATTATTCGCAGAGTGGCTTCAGCCTCCGCAATTGGTACTGCTGCCGAATACTATGACTTCTTTGCATATGGGACAGCAGCCGTACTCTTTTTTGGTCATTTATTTTTTCCAAGTGACGATCCGTTAATTAGTACGCTGGCTGCTTTTGCAACCTATGCCGTTGGTTTCCTGGCTAGACCATTAGGAGGAATTGTCTTTGGGCATATTGGCGATAAGGTCGGGCGCAAAAAAGCACTGGTTATTACTATATTAATCGTTGGCTTAGGGACATTCTGTATTGGGTTGTTACCTACATATGAAAAAATAGGTGTATGGGCTCCAGCTTTACTTATATTTATTCGTGTATTACAGGGCTTTGGTGTTGGAGGAGAACAAGCCGGTGCAGTATTGATGACTGCTGAATATTCTGAGCCCAAACATCGTGGATTTTTTTCGAGTTGGGTTCAAATCGGTGCCCCAGTTGGTTTTCTTCTGCCGTTAGCACTCTTTGCGTTGTTAAATGCCACACTTTCTCCAGAGGCAATGATGGATTACGGGTGGCGTATACCGTTCCTGTTAAGTCTGTTGCTGGTTATTGTTGGGTTATTTATCCGCTTAAAAATTGATGAATCACCAGTCTTTGCTCAGATTAGGGAGACAAAAGCAGAAGAATCACGTCCATTAGTTGAAGTTATCCGTGATTTTCCGGGAATTGTCGTTAAGGGAGTATGTGCGAAGCTGATTGAGGCTTGCACATTTGCAATGTTTACAGTGATTGTCCTTGCATACGGTAAGGCAAACAATCTCGATGCAAATATCTTGATGGAGACAATGATTGTTGCGGTGATTATAGAAATAATTGCAATACCGATGATGGGCTCGCTATGCGATAAAATTGGGCGTAAACCAGTTTATATTATCGGCGCATTGCTCCAGGTTGTTATGATTATTCCTTTCTTCCTTGCAATCAATCAGGATAGCTTTTGGCTTACGCAAATAGTAATGATCCTGGTACTGAGCGTTGGGCATAGTATGTGTTATGCACCTCAGGCATCTTATTTCCCAGAGCTTTTCCCGACTCATATTCGCTGTAGCGGAATAGCATTAATTTGGCAGTTGGGATCGCTAATTGGTAGTGGGATTCTTGGTTTAGTAGCAGTAAAAATTCTGCAAGTAACTGGTGGACATTATTATGGACTCGCAACCTATGTGATTGTACTTGGCGTCATCTCAGTTATTGGTTTGCTGATGATGCCGGAAACTGCACCGCAAAGGCTTAAACGTGAATACCAGCAGTGGCAGAAACATTAATATCCTTTGGCGGCAATATGCCGCCAAATTTACCTTTTATGGTACACAGCTTTAAGTGATGTCATACCAATCATAAAAAGCTTAATGCAAATCAAAACATACAACCATACAGGCGTTACTCTGAATCAATCCTGATTTCATTGATAAGTAGGTCATACCATGCAAAACAAGCTCTTAACGGCAAAGGCTGCACTTCCCGACTACGATCGTACAAAACTGGTCCCGCGTATTGTCCATCTGGGGTTTGGCGCATTTCACCGCGCACATCAGGGGGTTTACGCTGACATTCTCGCTGCAGATCACGGCAGTGACTGGGGCTATTGCGAAGTGAACCTGATTGGCGGCGAGCAGCAGATTGCCGATCTGAAACAGCAAGATAACCTGTATACCGTTGCAGAAATGTCCGCAGATGCTTGGACTGCAAGAGTCGTGGGCGTGGTGAAAAATGCGCTGCATGCGCAGGTTGATGGGCTGGAAAGCGTACTGGCTGCGATGAGTGAACCGCAGGTTGCGATTGTTTCTCTGACCATTACCGAGAAAGGGTATTGCCATTCTCCGGCGACCGGTCAATTGATGTTAGACAACCCGATGATTGCTGCCGATCTACAAAATCCAAAACAGCCAAAAACTGCGCCAGGCGTTGTGGTTGAGGCGCTTGCACGCCGCAAAGCTGCGGGGTTACCCGCTTTTACCGTGATGTCCTGCGACAACATGCCGGAAAACGGTCATGTGATGCGCAATGTTGTCACCGCGTATGCCCGGGCGGTGGATGCGGAACTGGCTGCGTGGATCGAACAACATGTCACATTCCCGTCGACAATGGTTGACCGCATTGTCCCTGCAGTTACCCAGGATACGCTGGACAAAATTGAACACATTACCGGCGTACGCGACCCGGCAGGCGTGGCATGTGAACCGTTCCGTCAGTGGGTTATTGAAGATAAGTTTGTCGCTGGTCGCCCTGAATGGGAGAAGGCGGGAGCGGAGCTGGTTGCTGATGTCATTCCGTTTGAAGAGATGAAACTGCGTATGCTCAACGGCAGCCACTCTTTCCTTGCTTATCTGGGTTATCTGGCGGGATATCAGCACATTAACGATTGCATGGGCGATGAAAATTATCGCCTCGCCGCGCGCGCGCTGATGTTGCAGGAACAAGCGCCCACGTTAAAAGTGAAAGGAGTGGATCTTCCGCACTATGCCGATCTGTTAATTGAGCGCTACAGCAACCCGGCACTGCGTCATCGCACCTGGCAGATCGCGATGGACGGCAGTCAAAAACTGCCGCAGCGTATGCTGGACTCCATTCGCTGGCACATTGTGCACGGTAGCCACTTTGAACTGCTGGCGCTGGGCGTGGCTGGCTGGATGCGTTACGTCGGTGGTGTGGATGATCAGGGTCAGGCGATTGAAATCAGCGATCCGCTGTTACCGGTGATCCAGAAAGCGGTGCATAGCAGTAACGAGGGCGAAGATCGTGTCCAGGCGCTGCTGGCGATCGATGCTATTTTTGGTCGTGAACTGCCGCAGGTAGAATTGTTCAAGAATCAGGTCACACAAGCCTATCTTGCTTTACTGGCTGAAGGGGCGAAGGCAACCGTTGCGAAGTATGCTGCAAAACTGAAGTAACGAGAACATCATTTAAGTCGCCATCTGGCTATAAACGGGCCAGATGGCGCATTGTTTTCTGGCATTCACACCAATTAGTTCATGCCCAAACGAATCAGTTCGAGGGGGGCATATTTACCTTCACACCCTTCGATTTCCACTGTTTTCCCGCGGCGAATTTGCTCAGCGGTCAGGCCATCGGTATCTATCGCTGTAATGCGGCCTGTAAGTCCGGTGTCGCTAATCATGACGCGGCTGCCAGTGGTGATTGCGTTACGGTTACGATCGTATGTTTTCATGGTGTTTTCTCCTTTCCAACTTACCGTCAAAGCCCGTGGTCTCTAGTCCCACGTAACGGGCGCAATATAAATACGCTTCTCGTTAATGATTTTTTTTGTTTTCGATCAAAATCACAGCTTTTTTTATGCAGATGTGCGGGAGAGGGGAAGGCAGGAGAAACTCACCTCGGTGTGAGGTGAGCGTAATATTAATCTTCGCTGAACCAGTCGCTATTTTCCTGACGGATTAGCTGAACGGACTCACCAATTTCCTGGAGATGCAGCATCATTGCGCGCTCAACGGCATCGCCATCATGTTTCTCAAGTGCGGTAAAAATATCGTGATGCTGACGCAGCAGCATTTCAGGCGGAGAGATATGATCCAGGCTCATATAGCGAACGCGGTCAATCGTGGCCTTAATATTCTCAACGGTGTCCCAGGCGAGCTGGCACTCGGCGATTAAAGCCAGTTTCTGATGAAATTCGTCATCAAGCTGGAAGAAATCATTGATTTGTTTTCGATCAATCGCGATGCGCTGTTGATGCAGATTTTGCTCGAGCTGATAGCACTGTTTATCGGTGATCAGTGATGCGGCGCGGCGGACCACGGCACATTCAATTGCCTGGCGAACAAAACAGCCGTTCTGCACCTGCGACAGCGAAATTTTGTTTACGTAGCTGCCACGCTGCGGGCGGATCTGAATCAGACCGTTCTCTGCCAGTTTGATGAATGCTTCTCGTACCGGCTGGCGTGACACATTAAAGCGTACGGAAACCTCTTTCTCCGACAGCGGCGTACCGGGTGCAATCAGACAGTGCACGATATCACGACGAAGAATACGGTAAATCTGTTGATTTACCGGTTGTGTAGGGTTGAGCTGCGTTTCTACGGTCATTCATTCTTACTTTTTAGAGAGTTAACCCGGAGATCTTATCACTTATTTCAGGCTATCTATACCCGGCGCAAGGCCGGGCAGAGAAATTAGCTCCGATGAATACTCAGTCCGGCAAAGGACTGTGTGACAGGCATCATTTCAAGGGTGTTAATGTTGACATGAGCGGGTAAGGACGCCACCCACCATACCGCTTCTGTAACATCTTGCGGGGTCAGCGCAGTGGTATTTTCGTAGGCTTTTTCAGCTTTAGCGTCATCGCCTTTGAAACGTACGTTAGAGAATTCCGTACCGCCAACCAGACCCGGTTCAATGTCGGTAACGCGAATCGCAGTGCCATGTAAGTCAGTACGTAAATTCAGGCTAAACTGGCGAACAAACGCTTTGGTCGCACCGTAGACGTTCCCGCCAGCGTATGGCCAACTTCCCGCGGTAGAACCGATATTGATAATATGACCGCGGTTGCGCTCAACCATGCCTGGCAGAACGGCACGGGTCATATAAACCAGACCTTTGTTGTTGGTGTCGATCATATTTTCCCAGTCTTCAACGCTGGCCTTGTGGGCTGGCTCAAGGCCCAGCGCCAGACCCGCGTTGTTGACCAGAACATCAATATCGCGCCATTCAGCGGGTAAGGCGTTCAGCATCTCTTCAATTGATGCACGATTACGTACGTCCAGTTGCGCGGTATAGAGGCGGTCACCCAGCTCATCTTTGAGTTCCTGCAGGCGCTCCTGGCGGCGTCCGGTGGCAATAACTTTATGCCCATTCTCAATAAAACGACGCGTAATGCACTCACCAAAACCTGCGGTTGCTCCGGTTACTAAAACGATCATCTCACTGTTCCTCAACGCTTTTTATGTAGTACTACCATAGCACGTCATTTCCGTTCAGAGCTATTCCTGCTTAACGCGATTGCGGTCGATTCCCGGGAAGTCTACTCTGGTATACAAATCGTTTTCAGGAGTGAAAGATGTCGTTAACGAATCCATTTTTACACCACAGCACATTGCCGTATCAGGCACCGCAGTTTGATCAGATCGACGTGCAGCATTATCGTCCAGCGTTTGATGAAGGCGTGCGGCAAAAACGCGCCGAGATCGACGCTATTGTGCAAAACTCACAGGTTCCTGATTTTGCTAATACGTTGCTGGCGCTTGAACAAAGCGGGGGGCTGCTCACGCGCGTGACCAGCGTTTTCTTCGCGATGACGGCGGCGCACACCAACGATGAACTACAGCGCCTTGACGAAGAGTTTTCCGCAGAGCTGGCGAACCTTGCCAATGATATTTATCTCAATGGCGCGCTTTTCGCCCGTGTCGAAGCCGTCTGGCAGAGGCGTGGTACGTTAAGTCTGGATAGCGAATCAATACGTCTGCTGGAGGTCGTGTATCAGCGTTTTGTACTGGCCGGCGCCCGTCTGAACGAGACCGATAAAGCCAAACTTAAAGCGCTCAATACGGAGTCAGCCACGCTGACCAGCCAGTTCAATCAACGGTTGCTGGCAGCAAACACGTCAGGTGCTATGGTGGTGGATGATATCCGGCATCTGGAGGGGCTCAGCACAGAAGAAATTGCCGTTGCCGCCGAAGCTGCAAGGGCGAAAGGGCTTGAAGCGCGTTGGGTTATCCCGCTATTAAACACAACACAGCAACCGGCGCTTGTGGTTTTACGCGATCGTCAGACCCGCGAAAAACTGTTCACCCGCGCATGGACGCGGGCTGAAAATGATGATGCCAACGACACGCGAGCTATTATTCAGCGACTGGTAGCAATCCGGATGCAGCAGGCGCAACTGCTTGGTTTTGCCAATTACGCAGCCTGGAAAATTGCCGACCAGATGGCAAAAACGCCGGAAGCGGCACTGACATTTATGCGATCTATTGTTCCAGCCGCGCGGGCGCGGGCGTTGGATGAGCAGGCTGAAATCCAGAACGTTATCTTTCAAGAACACGAGTCGTTTAGCGCCGAGGCCTGGGACTGGTCGTTTTATGCCGAGCAGGTCCGTCGTGAGAAATATGACCTTGATGAGGCACAGCTCAAACCTTACTTTGCCCTGGATTCGGTGCTGAACGAGGGCGTTTTCTGGACGGCCAATCAACTCTTTGGCATCAAATTCGTTGAACGATTCGATATTCCGGTTTATCACCCGGATGTTCGGGTATGGGAAATATTCGATCATGATGGCGTAGGGTTGGCGCTATTTTACGGTGATTTCTTTGCCCGGGAATCAAAAAGCGGCGGAGCCTGGATGGGCAATTTTGTCGAGCAATCGCTGCTTAACGAAACCAGACCGGTTATTTACAACGTCTGTAATTATCAAAAACCAGCACAGGATCAGCCTGCATTGCTGCTGTGGGATGATGTTATTACGCTATTTCATGAATTTGGACATACATTGCACGGTCTGTTCGCCACTCAGCGTTATGCCACGCTTTCTGGAACCAACACTCCGCGTGATTTTGTCGAGTTTCCTTCACAGATCAACGAACACTGGGCGAGCCATCCTCAGGTCTTTGCCCGTTTTGCCCGACATGTTGATACCGGGGAGCAAATGCCGCAGGCATTGCGGAATAAAATGCAGCGGGCCAGTCTGTTTAACAAAGGTTACGACATGACCGAACTGCTCAGCGCTGCATTGCTGGATATGCGCTGGCACTCTCTGGAGTTGAGCGAGTCATCTCATCCGGTCGATCAATTTGAACAGCAGGCGCTGGCGGCGGAAGGTTTGGATCTCAAGGCTGTGCCGCCGCGTTATCGCAGCAGTTATTTTGCCCATATCTTCGGTGGCGGTTATGCCGCAGGTTATTATGCCTATCTGTGGACGCAAATGCTGGCCGATGACGGCTATCAGTGGTTCGTAGAGCAGGGCGGATTAACCCGTGAAAACGGACAGAAATTCCGCGAAGCAATTTTGTCCCGCGGAAACAGCACTGATTTAACTGAACTTTATCGCCAGTGGAGCGGGCGTGAACCGCGTATGGAACCCATGCTGGAACATCGTGGCTTGAGCGCTTAAGACTGGTCAGCCAGAAAATTGAACCGGGCGTGGTGCCCGGTTGTTAGCTGGATTTTTTCTTCAGCAAAATGAATCGTTGTTGGGTATTGATGCCTTGCATCTCATAGAGACGCTCGGGTAGGGAGTGCTGCTGGTGAAAGGTCGGCATTGTTTTCCTGTTCTTACGTTACTTGACTGGTTTGCTTTGGGAAGGAAGGTAGGTATTGCCGCAGTTGGGGCAGACTAACGTTATGTTGTTTTTTATTCTCGACAGGCTGTGCATTGACTGGCGGCAGCAGTGAGGACAGGTACTTTTCACTGGTCGTAAAGTACGCATCTTAATATCTTTGAGTATCGACATATTGATTGTCCTTGTGATGGGGTGCTTACCATACACTATGAAGCAATAAATAGCTCATTTTATAACCATTGCGATAACATGGATTACTGTACGGTTTGCAAGAATCTCATTAGCGGCCAACATGTCTTATAGAAGGTAGTTACGTTTCGTTTAACGTTCATTGGGGTTGTCGATGATAGATTAGCCAACTATCCGTTATCTTCGCAGGGAATTGCCAGGTAGCGTATAAAAGCAAAACACAAATCTATCCATGCAAGCATTTACCGCTGGTTTATCCGGCGGTTTTTTTTTATCTGTACATCAGGGAAAAGGTGCCGGGAAGGGGAATTCAGGTAAAAAAATGGCCCCTTGTGCAGCTACGCAGCAAGGGGCCGGGTCGGTTCAGGACTATCTCCGTTCATCAATCATCCCATCTGTGGCTAAAATACGCGGCCAGGAAACCGGAAAATAAAATAATTCCCAGAACAGCCATAAAAATATTCATATTACCCAGCATAGTAAATGCTCCTTTATTTGTGAGTTTCCTCTCTTACCTTAAGTTCACCTCGCTTATGACTATAGTAGCAATTCAATCTTAAACAAAGGCTGAACTGTGTGATTATTTCGGCGGAAAAGTAAAATTTTGACGTGATTACGTCGGGAAAAATAAATAATAGTGACAAGGCACGGTTATCTGCGAACAAATAACCACGTTTTTATACCGGGGCACGCCGTTATGACCGTGTGTGACAGACACAGATTGTTGCACGTTTATAATGCAGAGTTGTCTCATTGTGGTTCAATCTTTCACGCGATTAATCCTTCTGGCGGCAAAAATTAATACTGATTTTTGTGCCTAAAATTCTAACTAATTGATTTTATATGATGTTTAAATATCTGGCATCGTTTTTGCCTTATCACTTCTGAATACCCTTAATTTGCACCGTTTTGTCTGCCCGGCTGCACCGGAGCTTTCAACAAGACTAATTTCAGGAGTGAAACTATGCAGCGTCGTACATTTTTAAAAGCTTTTGCGCTTTCCGCCTCTGTTGTCGCAATGGGAATGAGTTTTAGCGTTCAGGCGGCCGACACTATTAAGGTTGGCATCATGCATTCGTTATCCGGCACCATGGCTATTTCCGAAACGCCGCTGAAAGATGTGGCGTTGATGACTATTAATGAAATCAATGCGCAGGGCGGTGTATTGGGCAAAAAGCTGGAACCGGTGGTGGTTGACCCGGCTTCGAACTGGCCGTTATTTGCTGAAAAAGCACGTCAGTTACTGAGCCAGGACAAGGTAGCGGCGGTTTTCGGCTGCTGGACATCGGTTTCGCGTAAATCGGTTTTACCGGTATTTGAAGAATTGAACGGTCTGCTGTTTTACCCGGTGCAATATGAAGGTGAGGAGATGTCGCCTAACGTCTTCTATACCGGCGCTGCGCCTAATCAGCAGGCGATCCCGGCGGTTGAGTATCTGATGAGTGAGGACGGCGGCAGCGCTAAGCGCTTCTACCTGCTGGGTACGGACTATGTCTATCCGCGTACGACTAACAAAATTTTACGCGCCTTTTTGCATTCGAAAGGCGTGGCCGATAAAGACATCGAAGAGGTGTATACCCCATTCGGACACAGTGATTACCAGACCATTGTTGCCAGTATTAAAAAATTCGCCGCAGGGGGAAAAACGGCGGTGGTATCGACCATCAACGGGGATTCTAACGTTCCATTCTATAAAGAGTTAGCGAACCAGGGCCTGAAAGCCACGGATGTTCCGGTGGTGGCATTCTCTGTGGGTGAGGAGGAGTTGCGCGGTATCGATACTAAACCGCTGGTGGGCAACCTGGCTGCGTGGAACTACTTTGAGTCCGTAGATAATGCGGCCAACAAGAAGTTCGTCGCAGATTACCGGGCGTATGCTAAAGCGCATAAGCTGCCGAATGCTGATTCGGTGGTGACCAACGACCCTATGGAAGCCACTTATGTTGGCCTGCATATGTGGGCGCAGGCAGTAGAAAAAGCCGGAACTACCGATGTGGATAAAGTCCGGGCGGCTATGGCAGGACAATCATTCGCGGCACCATCAGGATTTACCCTGACCATGGATGCGACCAACCATCACCTGCATAAACCCGTCATGATTGGCGAGATTGAAGGCAACGGCCAGTTTAACGTGGTGTGGCAAACCGAAGCGCCGGTTCGCGCCCAGCCGTGGAGTCCATATATCGCTGGTAATGATAAAAAATCTGAACAGCCCGTTAAAACCGCCAGCAACTGATCTTACGCCCTCCTGCGGGAGGGCAACGCTTTGGAGAATGCTCATGAAAGCCATGCGCTTTATTCGTGGTGTGTTGTTGCTGACGTGGCTTTTGCCGTGGATAGCGCAGGCCGCAGATGCCGATACCTTTACCGCCGCCAACCGGACTCAGCAGGCCGCCTTGCTAGAACAATGGTCGGTAAAACCCGATGTTCAACGCTTGCCGGTGCTCAAAGCGCTGAGTGATGAGAACCTGCTGACAGATAACGCGAAAAACGCGTTCATCATGAACGGCTCGCACGTACAACCGCTAGGAATGGCGGCAGGTCCGAACGGCGAGCTAAAAAAAATCCGCCTGACTAACCGCCTGCGTAATCTGGTTGCCGGAACCTTGGCCGTCCACCAGCTCTTAAGTGACAGTGTCACGCAAAGGGGCGGGGCAGCGCGTACATTACAGCGTGAAGCCCAGCCGGAGATGCTGCCGTTTTTGCAGCAACGACTGGCCCAGGAGCCCGATGCTGACGTGAAATCCTTACTGGCTATTGCACTGGCAAACCTGCAACTGACCAGCACCTCGCCTGAAATCAGACGTCAGGCAATCGTACTGCTAGGGGCGTCGAACGATCCTGAAACCCAGGCGCGTCTGCAGCCATTCACCCATGCTGAACATGAACCTGATGCCCGCGTTCGTGCTGCCGCTGACGAAAGCCTGAATGCCATCGCGCATCGCATGAAGGTTGGCGATCTTCTTGGACAGGCATTTATGGGATTGTCGCTAGGCTCCATTTTGCTGCTGGCGGCATTGGGTCTGGCGATAACCTACGGCTTACTTGGCGTCATTAATATGGCGCATGGTGAGATGTTAATGCTCGGCGCTTACGGTACCTGGATGGTGCAACAGCTGATGGGCCAGTTTTTCCCGCAATGGTTGGCCTGGTATCCGGTTATTGCGCTTCCGGTCGCCTTTTTGCTTACCGCTGGGGTTGGAATGCTACTTGAGCGCGGAGTGATCCGCCATTTATACGGGCGTCCGCTCGAAACCCTGCTGGCAACGTGGGGGATCAGCCTGATGCTTATCCAGTTGGTGCGTATGTCCTTCGGCGCGCAAAACCTTGAAGTCGCTAATCCGGAATGGCTTTCCGGGGGCATTCAGGTTTATGCCAATCTGATTTTGCCGTGGAACCGAATTGTGGTGTTTGGCTTTGCCATTCTGGTGCTGTTCTTCACCTGGCTGTTGTTGAATAAAACCCGTCTCGGACTGCGCGTACGTGCGGTGACGCAAAATCGCAATATGGCGGCCTGCTGCGGCGTACCTACCGGACGTGTGGATATGCTGGCCTTTGGTCTTGGTTCAGGGATTGCCGGACTGGGGGGCGTAGCGCTCTCGCAGTTAGGCAACGTAGGACCGGAGCTGGGGCAAAGCTACATTATCGATTCGTTTCTGGTGGTGGTGCTGGGCGGCGTGGGACAACTCGCGGGGAGTGTAGCCGCTGCGTTTGGGCTTGGGATTTTCAACAAAATTCTTGAGCCTCAGGTGGGAGCGGTTCTCGGTAAGATTATGATTCTGGTGCTGATTATTTTGTTTATTCAGAAACGTCCTCAGGGGCTGTTCGCGTTGAAAGGGAGGGTTATTGACTGATGACGATGCCAATGACATTAACGCTGGCGCGTAAAGCGCCACGCGCGACACGCGTCCTGGGGCTGGGTTTACTGCTGGCGCTGATTATTCTGCCGTTTCTGGCGCTGTTACCTGCGGATCATCCGCTGGCCATATCGGTGTGGACATTGACTCTGGCCGGGAAAATTCTCTGCTATGCCATTGTGGCGGTGGCGCTGGATCTGGTGTGGGGCTATGCGGGAATGCTCTCGCTGGGCCACGGTATTTTCTTTGCGCTGGGGGGATATGCGATGGGAATGTACCTGATGCGCCAGGCTTCCGGCGAAGGATTACCGGCCTTTATGTCGTTTCTGTCGTGGACCGAGCTGCCCTGGTTTTGGTGGGGAACGCAACATTTTATCTGGGCGATGTTGCTGGTTGTGCTGGTGCCGGGCCTGCTGGCGCTGGTATTTGGCTGGTTTGCCTTCCGTTCAAAAATCAAAGGGGTCTATTTCTCCATCATGACTCAGGCCCTGACTTTCGCCGGAATGTTACTGTTTTTCCGCAACGAAACCGGCTTTGGGGGAAATAACGGTTTTACCGGCTTTACCACCATTCTGGGATTTCCGGTGACCGCGACCTCAACCCGTATCGCGCTGTTTCTGGCGACGGTCATGCTGCTGGTGCTGGCAATATGGCTGGGACTGGCGCTGGCCCGCAGTAAGTTTGGTCGAATTCTCACCGCCGTGCGCGACGCCGAGAACCGACTGATGTTCTGTGGTTACGATCCGAAAGGTTTCAAGCTGCTGGTGTGGACGCTTTCCGCCGTGCTGTGCGGCCTGGCGGGGGCGTTGTATGTTCCGCAGGTTGGAATCATTAACCCCAGCGAAATGTCGCCGACCAACTCGATAGAAGCGGCGATTTGGGTTGCCCTTGGCGGGCGTGGAACCCTGATTGGCCCGGTATTTGGCGCCGTACTGGTGAACGGCGCTAAAAGTCTGTTTACCGTCATTATGCCGGAATACTGGCAGCTGTTTCTTGGCCTGATCTTTATTGGCGTTACGCTGTTTTTACCTCGTGGTGTGATGGGTCTGTTTCGCAAGGGAGACAAATAATGCAGCCAGATGAAGGGCTTTTTACTCGCCAGATGCCAGGCGATCGGTTTCGCAACCAAACGGACCCGGTGCTCCAGTTGGAAAAAATTAACGTTAACTTCGATGGATTCCAGGCGTTAACGGATCTCACGCTCAATATTGGCGTTGGGGAGCTGCGTTGCATCATTGGTCCCAACGGTGCCGGAAAAACGACGCTAATGGATGTTATTACCGGCAAAACCAGGCCGCAAAGTGGTCGGGCGATATACGATCAGTCGACCGATTTAACAACGCTGGATCCCATCGCCATTGCACGTCAGGGAATTGGACGGAAATTTCAGAAACCCACGGTATTTGAAGCGTTAACGGTAGAGGAGAATCTGGAGCTGGCGCTGAAAAGTGATAAATCTGTCTGGGGCTCTTTACGGGCGCGCCTCACCGGCGAACAACGGGATCGTATAGATGAAATACTGGTGCTGTTGCGGCTGGGCAACGAGCGGGCCCGCCGCGCCGGGCTACTTTCTCACGGGCAAAAACAGTTTCTCGAAATTGGTATGCTGTTGGTACAGGAGCCGCATTTACTGCTGCTGGATGAACCCGCGGCGGGCATGACGGATGCGGAGACGGAATACACTGCGGAGCTGTTTCGTAAGCTTGCCGGGAAGCACTCGCTGATGGTTGTTGAGCACGATATGGGATTTGTCGAAACCATTGCCGATCGCGTCACGGTCTTACACCAGGGACGCGTTCTGGCTCAGGGAAGTCTGCGCGAAGTGCAGGCCAATGAGCAGGTTATTGAAGTTTATCTCGGGCGTTAAGGAGCACAGATGCTGCAGGTGAAAGAACTGAATCAATATTATGGTGGCAGCCATATTCTGCGAGGTGTGAACTTTGAGGCGCGTATCGGCGAGGTGACATGTCTGCTGGGGCGTAACGGCGTGGGGAAAACGACGCTTCTTAAGTGCCTGATGGGGCTTATTCCTGCCCGCAGTGGGAGTGTGTTCTGGCAGGAGAAAAATGTCACTCACTGGAAGCCGCATCAGCGGGTCAGGGCCGGTGTGGCGTATGTACCACAGGGTCGCGATATTTTCCCGCGTCTGACGGTAGAAGAGAACCTGCTGCTCGGCCTTTCCCGTTTTTCAGCACAGGAGGCCAGACGTGTGCCGGATGATATCTATGCGCTTTTTCCGGTGCTACAGGAGATGAAACATCGGCGGGGCGGAGATTTGTCCGGCGGGCAACAGCAGCAACTGGCGATTGGGCGAGCGCTGGCCAGTCGCCCGCAGTTGTTGATCCTCGATGAGCCCACGGAGGGGATCCAGCCGTCAGTGATTAAAGAAATTGGGCAGGTGATTTCTCAACTGGCGCACCGGGGTGACATGGCCATTTTGCTGGTGGAGCAGTTCTATGATTTTGCGCAGCAACTGGCCGACAAATACTTACTCATGTCGCGAGGCAGCATTATTCAAAGCGGTGACGGTAAAAATATGGAGTCCGACGGCGTTCGAGGGCTGGTCGCCATTTGAGATTCGCGACAGAGGGGCTTTGGCTCTGTCGCGATCATCATTAGCAGAATTAGCAGGCCGCCGTCTGGCCCCAGGGTTTGGCGCGCATGCCTTTTATCATTAGCGCCCAGGCAAGAACGATCGCCACCATCAGCGCCACAAACAGCGACCACGGCGGCAATGTGGTTAAAATGACGCCGCTGACTAATGGGTTTACCGCTGCGCCCAACCAGCCTAACGACTGGGCGGAAAAATAGCTGGCTTTCATTCCTGCAGGCGCGATGTTGTCGATGAGCATGTATTCACCCGGTGCGTAAATGACTTCGCCGATAGTGAAAAAGGCCGCAGAAATGCCCCATAACACCAGGTTGTTGCCGGAGAAGGTAAAGCCAACCAGACCGACCACAAAGAACAGCGTGCCTACAGTCATTAGCGGGCGGATATTGGTGGCGGTGAGCCTGCGCCCGAGGGCATATTGCAGTGATACCACAATGGCGGCGTTGACGGGCAGGACGACTGCTACCACTTTCTCGGCAAAATCGCCGTCTGCAACCACCATAACGTATTGCGAAATACAGGACGCGAAGGCACCACCAACGAATGACGCCAAAAATGCTGACAGCGTAAACCAGAATAATGCTCTGTCGCGTAGCAGTACCGAGGGGGACCAAACTGCCGCGTTCAAACCTTCTGATGCTGCTGGTGAACGCTTTACCCAGGTCTGGATAAACACCAGAGGGAGTGCTGAACATGCAGCAGCGAGCCAGAACGGCAGGTTAATGCTTTGCATCACCAGTAGCGTGCCCAGCGGTGGGCCTACGGTCCAGCCGATGTTCAGCACGGTATAGTTAAGCGAGAAAATTTTTGTCTTGTTGGTCGCCGAGAGATTATCGGCAAACCAGGCTTTCAGCACCGTGGCGAAGACGGAGTAGGCGCAGTTGATCAGGGCAAAGAGCAAAACCACTACCACTACGTTATGCACCAGTGGAATAGCAATAAAGCCAGAGGCAAAGCCGCAGATAGCCAGCAGCATATAGCGTTTTTTATCAAACTTGTCGGCCAGAATACCAAAGCCAAGGCTGAACACGACGCCAATGGTCAGTGCGACCGTCATCGCATAACCGATCAGGTCGACGCTCAGATTGTACTGTCGGCTGAGGTAGATCGTCATAAAGGGCAGCGTGGCGCCACGCCCAATCGTTAATAACAATGATGACGCGAGTAACGCGAGAGTGGACCTTCTCAGAGAGATATTCATTTTCCTGCCCGACAATGCATGTTGTTATGTTTTTTTTAGATATCAGAAACAAATAGCATGCTAAAAGTGTGATGTACACTCAATAAGTTGTCCGAAAATGCCCTGTGTGGCCTACCTGAATTAATGATCTGTTACGGCACAACGATTTCCGTTACTTTAATTTGTTTACAAAAATTTAATATTCGCAGGGGCGGTGGTATGTCGCGTAAAGACGGGTTATTAGCGTTACTGGTCGTTGTGGTTTGGGGGCTGAACTTTGTCGTCATCAAAGTGGGGCTCCACAATATGCCACCGTTAATGCTGGCAGGGTTGCGTTTTTTACTGGTGGCATTTCCGGCGATTTTTTTTGTTGCCCGGCCGAAAATTCCGCTTTCACTGCTGCTCGGCTATGGGCTGACCATCAGTTTTGGGCAGTTTGCGTTTCTCTTTAGCGCCATCAAATTCGGTATGCCTGCCGGGTTAGCTTCTTTGGTATTACAGGCTCAGGCGTTTTTCACCATCATTCTGGGGGCATTCGCCTTTGGTGAACGTTTGCAAGGTAAACAACGGGTAGGGATTGCGCTGGCCATATTTGGCGTGCTGGTGCTGATTGAGGCCAGTCTCAACGGACAGCATGTTGGCATGCTCGGTTTTATGCTGACGTTGGCGGCGGCCCTAAGCTGGGCCAGCGGTAATATCTTTAATAAAAAAATCATGCAGCATACGTCACGCCCGGCGGTGATGTCGTTGGTGGTATGGAGTGCGTTGATTCCTGTTGTCCCATTCTTCCTCGCCTCAATACTTCTCGATGGCCCAACGCAAATTATCCAAAGTCTGGTGACGATAGATATGACCACCATTCTGTCACTGGTTTATCTGGCGTTTGTGGCGACCATTGTGGGTTATGGCATCTGGGGATCTTTACTCGGGCGTTATGAAACCTGGCGTGTCGCGCCGTTGTCGCTGTTGGTGCCGGTTGTTGGACTGGCGAGCGCGGCCGTGCTGCTGGATGAAACGCTTACCGGATTACAACTGCTCGGTGCGCTGCTGATCATGGCAGGATTGTACATTAATGTGTTTGGCTTTCGGTTGCGTAAGACTGCGCAGGCGAGAGGGTAAAAAAAAGCCCCGCAGTGACGGGGCAAAAAAATTACAGGTTGCGCATATTGTAATAAGGCACACCTAATTCGTCGGATTTGTCGCTGCCTGCACCCATATGATTAAAATCGAACGGGGACCGATCGTGCGCAGGCGGCATAATCATCGCGTCACGACTGTTTTGTGTGGCAGGTTGCGCGGTCTGTTCCGCCATGCTCTGGCCCGAAACAACATACAGCAGGGCCAGCATCGCATAAGACAGAAGTTTCATGATTTCCTCGGTTACGTCGTTAACTGGCGATTAGCAATTACATTGATTGAGTGGCAGCAAATAGCGTGATTCGCCGTGCATATTCGTCATACGGTATTTATGCGGCGGAACATCAAAATAGTTTTTGAATGTCCGGGTCAGCGTTTGCTGGGACTCAAAACCGTAACGCTCCGCCAGATAAAGGATCGGCTCGTTACTCTCTTTTAATTTTTGCGCTATTTCAGTCATTTTACGGCTACGGATGTATTGACCCAGTGAATGACCGGTTTCTTTTTTAAACATCCGTTGCAGGTGCCATTTGGAGTAACCTGAACGCTCTGACACCTTTTCCAGCGAGAGCGGCGATTCAAGGTTATTTTCGATCCAGTCCAAAATGCTATGAATAGTGATTGTGTCAGTATTGCGTCTGGACATCGTCATACCTCTTTCTGTTTACGGCAGGATTTTCTTAAGCAAATGCTCAAGCGTGGTCACTTCATCCGCCGTTAAGTTTTTTGTTAGTTCCTGGTGCAGGTCTTGCCCTACTAATTGATGACACTGCTCGCAAATTGCCGCGCCATGCTCGGTGAGTTTCACCAGCACGCCTCGCTTGTCATGTGGATTCGGAAGCCTTTCTATCCAGCCTTTACAGGCCAGCCTGTCCAGCATCCGCGTCAGGGCGCCGAGATCGACAGACAGCACTTTTTTCAATTCGACAGGGGTAATACACACCGCGCAACGGATGGAGCAGAGCACCTTGAACTGTGATGCCGTGATATCCAGCGGTGACAGATAGTCGTTTAGCAAACGATCTTTTTTCTGATTAACCATGTAGATCAAACGACCCAGTGGGATGATTTCGTTAAACAGATCACTGGTGCTTTTCACAATGGTTGCCCTGGCAAGTAGTTAGTCACGGCTGATATTATTGCTTAGGCAAATATAAGTCAAATGAATGGGTCAGCAAATGCCACGTTTTGCTAAATCATCAGACTCAATATCTGGCGAGTGGAATTTTAACGGTTTGAAAATTATGGTTTATACGTGCGGATGAAAAATGAATCCTTACACCGCGAAAATGGCTTATCTCCCGGATTTCACCGTATACTTGCCGTTGACGATTAACGCACAGGAAAGATGACATTATGATGGACTTGTTTAAAGCAATAGGACTGGGGCTGGTAGTCCTGTTACCGTTGGCAAACCCGTTAACCACCGTGGCGTTGTTCCTCGGCCTTGCCGGCAACATGAACAGCGCAGAGCGTAACCGTCAGTCACTCATGGCGTCCGTTTACGTGTTTGCCATCATGATGGTGGCGTATTATGCCGGACAACTGGTGATGAATACCTTCGGGATTTCGATTCCCGGGTTACGTATCGCGGGCGGGTTAATCGTTGCGTTTATCGGCTTTCGAATGTTGTTTCCACAGCAGAAGGCACATGACTCTCCGGAAGCGAGAAGCAAATCAGAAGAACTGGAAGATGAACCGACTGCCAATATTGCATTTGTTCCGCTGGCCATGCCAAGCACCGCGGGTCCGGGTACGATTGCAATGATCATCAGCTCGGCGTCCACCGTGCGTCATGGGGCTGAGTTCCCGGACTGGGTGATAATGGTCGCACCGCCGATTATTTTTGCCGTGGTCGGGGTTATCCTGTGGGGCTGTTTGCGCAGTTCTGGCGGGATCATGCGCCTGGTCGGCAAAGGCGGTATTGAGGCGATCTCCCGACTGATGGGCTTCCTGCTGGTATGTATGGGCGTGCAGTTTATTATTAACGGCGTGCTGGAAATCATTAAAACTTACGCTTAAAACAACGTGCCCGGTATTGTCTACCGGGCACGCTTTTATGAATGCTGAGGCTGCTCTTCCAGTGATACTGGCCATTTACGGAAGATAATCACCGACCATATGAACGCCACAACCGCAGGCACTGCACCTACGTAACCAATCGTAGACATTGACCAGTGCAGACTCACCTGATTTCCCACCAGCGCGCCAGCGCCTATCCCGATATTAAAGATACCAGAGAAAAGGGCCATTGCGACGTCGGTGGCATCCGGGGCCAGCGCCAGCACTTTGACCTGCATACCCAGGCCTATCAACATAATGGCGATGCCCCAGAATATACTCAGGACGGCCAGATGCATTTCGCTGTCCGCTGCGGGCAGTAACAGCACCAGGCACACCGTCAGCAGGGCAATGGCGCTACTAATCAATACGGAAGCATGTTGATTACCCAGCTTGCCAAAAATGACGCTACCGACAATACCTGCGCCACCCAGAACCAGCAGCAGCACGGTGGCAAAGTTTGCGCTCAGCCCGGCGACGGTCTGTACAAACGGTTCGATATAGCTGTAGGCCGTGTAATGCGCGGTGACCACAATCACCGTCAGCAGATACAGGCTCATCAATGCCGGACGGCGGAATAAAACCGGCAGGCTTTTTAATGAACCGGAATGCTCACTGGGTAATTTTGGCAGGAGCTTAATCAAGCAAAGTAGGGTGACTAACGCCCCCATACCGATGGCGAAGAAGGTAGTACGCCAGCCAAAATACTGACCAACGATGCGCCCGATAGGCAGGCCCAGCACCATCGCCAGCGCGGTGCCGGTCGCAATCAGGCTGAGAGCCTGCGCGCGTTTCCCGGCAGGAGCCAGGCGAATCGCCAGCGATGCGGTGATCGACCAGAAAATAGCGTGGGCAAAAGCAATACCAATACGGCTGATCACCAGCACGGTAAAATTCCATGCCAGGAAAGAGAGAACGTGGCTGGCGATAAAAACGACAAACAGGCAGATCAGAAGTTTGCGGCGTTCTACCTGGCTGGTAAGCAGCATGAAAGGCAGCGACATCAGGGCGACAACCCAGGCGTAGATCGTCAGCATGATCCCGACCTGAGCGGTCTGCATATTAAAACTTTGTGCGATGTCGGATAACAAACCGACAGGGACAAACTCAGTGGTATTGAAAATAAAACCGGCAATGGCAAGCGTAACTACCCGAAGCCACGCGACCTTGCGGGAAACAGTGTCTGTTGTCATATCAATTAGGTGGATTAGCTGCGAAAAGGTAAGGCCACGATCTTAAAACTTTTGCTGGCTAAAATACAATCATTTCGTGATGCAGATCCCATTTCATTGACTGGGTGGCAAAATTGACTGCCGAACATTCCGCGTAATTTTAACTGTTTCATTATTAATGAAATTCCGGGCGTGTGAATTCACCCGGAACGCTATTTATGGTGTTGTTTGAGAATCGCGCATTATTCCGTGCTTTTCGACAACTGAGGGTTCAATACCTCAATAAACGCTTCCAGTTGCCTCGTCATTGCCCCTCTGCGCCAGACCAGCCACGTATTCAGCCAGCGCCAGTTTTCGCTTAGCGGCCAGGCGTGGACCTGATGGTGTCCTGGCATGCTCTCCAGCATCGAACGCGGTATCAGCGCGATACCCGCACCGGCAATGACGCAAGCCAGCATGCCGTGATACGACTCCATTTCATGAATGGTGCCAGGCATTGCGCGATCGGCATGAAACCAGCTTTCAAAATGGCGACGATAGGAACAGTTGGCGCGAAAGGCGTAAATGCTGCAACCGTTAACGTCGCTGGCCCGCTGGATAGGGGGATGACCGTGCGGAGTGACTATCATCATCTCTTCACGGTAGACCGGCATTCCTTCAAGACCTGGATGAGTAATTGGGCCGTCGACAAAGGCGGCGTTCAGCGTCCCGTCGAGTACGCCGTCCAGCATCGTGCCTGAAGGACCTGTCGCCAGCGCAAACTGAATTTTGGGGTAACGCTGATTATATTCAGCCAGCGTGGCGGGGATCCGCACAGCGGCAGTACTTTCGAGCGAGCCAAGAGAGAACAATCCCTGCGGTTCATCGCCGGCGACGACCATTCTCGCCTCGTCAACCAGGGCGAGGATCCGCTGGCTGTAGCGTAAAAAATTGTGCCCGGACGGGGAAAGCCGCAAACGCTGATTTTCACGAATAAACAGATCGACGCCAAGGTCGGCTTCAAGCTGGCGAATACGGGTGGTGAGATTGGATGGCACGCGATGCACCTTCGCGGCGGCCTGCGTAATACTGCCTGTCTCCGCGACGGCGTTGAACATTTCCAGTTGCGTCAGATCCATAATATTCTCTGTTCGTGAATGGTGTGGTTAATATTATTCATTTTTCAGAAAGAGTAAATATGCGCATGATATGACCATACCCTGCGATAAAGAGAGGCACTTATGACTATCACAGCAGCAACACATGCGATTTCCGTTAACCCTACCAACGGTGAAAGGTTGGCGGCAATGCCGTGGGCCAGTACTGAAGAGATTGCACATGCGCTGAGCCTTGCAGCGAATGGCTACAGTGAATGGAAACACACTGCCGTTGAGCAGCGTGCGCAAACGCTGCGTCATATCGGGCAGGCTCTGCGTCATCGCGCCGAAGAGATGGCGCAGTGTATCTCACGTGAAATGGGGAAACCCATCAAGCAGGCGCGTGGTGAAGTTGCCAAATCAGCCGCATTGTGTGACTGGTACGCCGAACATGGACCGGCGATGCTCAACCCGGAACCTACGCTGGTGGAGAACAACCAGGCGGTGATTGAGTATCGCCCCGTTGGAACTATTCTGGCGATCATGCCGTGGAACTTCCCGCTCTGGCAGGTACTTCGCGGCGCCATTCCAATTCTGCTGGCCGGAAATGGCTATCTGTTAAAGCATGCGCCAAACGTAACCGGCTGTGCCGCGATTATCGCGCAGGTTTTTGCTGATGCGGGCGTTCCCGCGGGTGTTTATGGTTGGGTGAATGCCGATAACGCCGGGGTAAGTCAGATGATCAATGACCCGCGTATCGCGGCGGTAACGGTGACGGGCAGCGTTCGAGCTGGTGCGGCGATTGGTGCTCAGGCGGGGGCGGCGCTGAAAAAATGCGTGCTTGAACTGGGGGGTTCCGATCCGTTTATTGTCCTTAATGATGCTGACCTCGATCTGGCCGTTAAGGCGGCGGTCGCCGGTCGTTATCAGAACACCGGACAGGTTTGTGCGGCAGCAAAGCGCTTTATTATCGAAGAAGGAATTGCAGCAGAATTTACGGCTCGTTTTGTGGCGGCCGCGAGCGCGCTCAAAATGGGTGACCCGCTGAACGAAGAAAACGATCTGGGTCCGATGGCAAGATTTGATCTGCGCGATGAGCTGCATCAGCAGGTCGAAGCCTCCCTTGCCGAAGGCGCGCGGTTACTTCTCGGCGGGGAAAAAATCGCGGGTCAGGGCAATTACTATGCCGTGACGGTTCTGGGTGATGTCACCCCGGAGATGACGGCTTTTCGTCAGGAGCTGTTTGGCCCGGTTGCAGCGATTACCGTTGCAAAGAATGCGGAACATGCCTTAGCGCTGGCTAATGACAGTGATTTCGGCTTATCAGCCACGGTGTTCACCGCGGATGAAGCTCTGGCGCAGAAGATGGCGTCACGCCTGGAGTGTGGGGGCGTATTTATCAATGGTTACAGCGCCAGCGATGCCCGCGTTGCTTTTGGCGGCGTGAAGAAAAGTGGTTTTGGCCGCGAGCTTTCACACTTTGGTCTGCATGAGTTTTGTAATGTACAGACCGTCTGGAAAAACCGCCTCTGATGGTGTGGGTGCCTCCGACGGGGGCACCGGCCTTAATTCTGCAATATTTCTGTCTACGGCATGAATCTCACCCGCTCATGCAGACCGTGGCCAGATTCCGCCTTCCGGCCTGACGCTGCGTATTCAGCTCTGTTATACTCGCAGGCCTTTCATACCTGCGAGCAAGGAGCATGTTGTGGCCAGGGCCATGGACAATTCAATTTTAGAGACCATTGTGCAGCAGGTTCGTCCGCTGATTGGTCAGGGTAAAGTCGCTGATTACATTCCTGCCTTAGCTTCTGTCGACGGTTCAAAACTGGGTATTGCTATTTGCACCGTCGATGGACAGCACTATCAGGCGGGGGATGCGCAAGAGCGCTTTTCTATTCAGTCAATTTCAAAGGTGCTCAGTCTGGTCGTGGCGATGCGTCACTATCAGGAAGATGAGATCTGGCAACGCGTCGGCAAGGATCCTTCCGGGCATCCTTTTAATTCCCTGGTGCAGTTGGAAATGGAGCAAGGCATCCCACGCAATCCCTTTATCAACGCCGGGGCGCTGGTGGTTTGCGATATGCTGCAAGGACGTCTGAGCGCACCGCGTCAACGGATGCTGGAAGTGGTACGGGCGCTAAGCGGCGTTTCGGATATCGCCTATGATGCGACGGTGGCGCGTTCTGAGTTTGAGCACTCGGCGCGTAACGCGGCTATTGCCTGGCTAATGAAGTCCTTTGGCAATTTTCACCATGACGTGACCACCGTTTTGCAAAATTACTTTCACTACTGCGCACTGAAAATGAGCTGTGTAGAGCTGGCCCGCACGTTCGTCTTTCTGGCGAATCAGGGACATGCTTTTCATCTTGCAGAGCCCGTGGTGACGCCTATGCAAGCCCGGCAGATCAACGCGCTGATGGCGACCAGTGGCATGTATCAGAACGCAGGGGAATTTGCCTGGCGAGTGGGCTTACCGGCGAAATCTGGTGTGGGGGGCGGTATCGTGGCTATCGTGCCTCACGAGATGGCGATTGCCGTCTGGAGTCCGGAACTGGATGCGGCGGGAAATTCGCTGGCGGGTATCGCCGTGCTGGAGCAACTAACGCAACAACTGGGGCGCTCGGTTTACTGATGAACACGCTCGATCCTCTTTTTGCCCGGCTGGCGAAATCAACGTTTCGCTCGCGGTTTCGCCTTGGCCAGAAAGAAAGGCAGTATTGTCTGGATAAAGGCGCGCCGGTTATCGAACAACACGCCACGGATTTTATTGCCAAACGGCTGGCACCCGCGTTTCCTGCCAATGACGGTAAGCAGACACCCATGCGCGGGCATCCGGTATTTATCGCTCAACATGCTACGGCGACCTGTTGTCGGGGATGTCTGGCGAAATGGCATGATATCCCTCAGGGGGTGGCGTTAAACGATGAACAGCAGCGTTACGTTGTCACGGTTATCTATCACTGGCTAGTGATCCAGATGAACAAGCCATAGATAACATAATCCTATGATATGACTCCTTGTGTTGTGTAATTGTTAAAAGCAGTATGAAGGGGTCATTCTAAGGAGAAAAAAATGGCTTCCTGTAAACCCTGCTTTGTGCTGAGCGCGGCCCAGATTCTGTCGAGAATCGGTGAGTTCAGCGATATCCTTGAAACATGCGTCAATGATGGTGCCTCTGTCAGCTTTATGCTCCCTTTTAGTGGTGATAAATCACGGCCTTTCTGGATAAGTGTCGCGCAAAGCGTTGACCGTGGAGAAAGGATTGTTCTGGGTACGCAGAACGCACAGGGGGTGCTTGTCGGTACCGTCCAGCTC
This sequence comes from Citrobacter sp. 506, assembly GCF_050434985.1. Classification (NCBI taxonomy): domain Bacteria; kingdom Pseudomonadati; phylum Pseudomonadota; class Gammaproteobacteria; order Enterobacterales; family Enterobacteriaceae; genus Citrobacter; species Citrobacter sp. 506. Next base: position 570,484 of record NZ_JBNDJN010000001.1, on the reverse strand, counting down.
ATTATCGATCAACCCGAAAACCAACCTCATCGTGCTGATGTCGCCAAGCTGCTGGTTCACCCCTCAGCGCGGCGCGGTGGTGTTGCCCGGACGTTGATGAACGAACTCGAAAACTGCGCGCGTCAGCAAGGGAAAACGCTGCTGGTGCTTGATACAGCGACGGGCAGCAGCGCTGAGTTGTTCTACCACAATTGTGGATGGCAAAAAGTAGGGGTGATACCGGACTATGCAAAAATGCCTGACGGGAAGCTGACCGGGACCACACTTTTCTACAAAACTCTCTAATTTGTCGCCGGGGATTGATCAAAACAGGGTTTCAATGTATTAAAGTTTGCTAACCTATTGGACCAATTCAATCAGGTTGTATGACTAATTAAAAAGGGAACCCATTGTGCAAACACTAAATCGTCGCGATTTCCCCGGTGCTCAGTATCCTGAACGCATTATTCAGTTTGGTGAAGGAAACTTCCTGCGCGCCTTTGTTGACTGGCAAGTCGATTTGCTGAACGAACATACCGATCTGAACGCTGGTGTAGTCATTGTTCGTCCCATCGAAAGTACCTTCCCGCCATCGCTGAGTACGCAGGATGGTCTTTATACCACCATCATTCGTGGTTTGAATGAGAAGGGCGAGGCCGTAAGCGATGCCCGTTTGATCCGTTCGGTTAACCGTGAAATCAGCGTCTATAGCGAATACGATGAGTTCCTGAAGCTGGCGCATAATCCAGATATGCGTTTTGTGTTCTCCAACACGACTGAAGCGGGCATCAGCTACCACGCGGGCGATAAGTTTGAGGATGCACCGGCGGTGAGTTATCCGGCTAAACTGACCCGACTGTTGTTCGAACGCTTCAGCCATTTTAATGGCGCGTCGGATAAAGGCTGGATTATCATTCCTTGCGAACTGATTGATTACAATGGTGATGCGCTGCGTGAACTGGTCCTGCGCTACGCTCAGGAGTGGGCGCTGCCAGAGGCATTTATTCAGTGGCTGGATCAGGCCAACGCATTTTGCTCCACGCTGGTGGACCGCATTGTTACCGGTTATCCGCGTGACGAAGTGGAGAAACTGGAAGCTGAGTTGGGCTATCACGATGCCTTCCTCGACACTGCAGAACACTTCTATCTGTTCGTTATTCAGGGACCGAAGTCATTAGCTGCAGAACTGCGTCTGGATAAGTATCCGCTCAATGTCCTGATTGTTGATGACATCAAACCGTACAAAGAACGGAAAGTGGCGATTCTCAACGGCGCACACACCGCACTGGTTCCCGTTGCCTGGCAGGCAGGGCTGGACACCGTGGGTGAGGCGATGAATGACGCAGAGATTTGCGCCTTCGTTGAAAAAGCGATTTATGAAGAGATCATTCCGGTACTGGATTTACCCCGCGATGAGCTGGCGTCTTTCGCCAGTGCGGTGACCGGTCGATTCTGCAATCCGTACATCAAGCATCAGTTGCTGTCGATTGCCCTGAACGGCATGACTAAATTCCGTACCCGTATTTTGCCGCAGCTGCTGGCAGGGCAACAGGCCAGCGGTAAACTGCCGGCGCGCCTGACGTTTGCGCTTGCCGCGCTGATTGCTTTCTATCGTGGAGAGCGTAACGGTGAGGCTTATCCGGTCCAGGATGATGCGCACTGGGTGGCACGTTTTCAACAGCTGTGGTCCCAGCATCATGACCGCCAGATAAGCACCGAAGAGTTAGTCAAATCGGTACTGGGCGTTAAAGAACACTGGGAACAGGATCTGACTCAGGTTTCCGGACTCGTGGAGCAGGTTTCAGCCGATCTGGATACCATTCTGGCCAAAGGCATGCGTGAAGCCGTTAAGCCATTGTGCTAAGAAGACAACCCGGCTCAGGCCGGGTTTTTTATAGAACATTCTTTAGTTACAACATACTATTATTTATTAATAACTACACCGTTCTGTAACTCCGGTGCGCGGTGGTTCTGGCAGAGCAAAAGTTGTTTAGTTAATGTTGCGATTAACTTGCAACATTGATCATGATCGCGTCTAATGTGATGGATTTCACATTTTCCCGAAGAAAACCATGATCGTTCGCCCCCAACAACACTGGCTACGCCTGATATTCGTCTGGCATGGGTCGGTATTATCCAAAATCTTTTCACGACTGCTGCTGAACTTCCTGCTCTCCATCGCCGTTATTATCATGCTTCCGTGGTATACGATGCTGGGAATCAAATTCACCCTGGCGCCATTCAGCATTCTCGGCGTGGCGATTGCTATCTTTTTAGGTTTTCGCAATAACGCCTGTTATTCACGTTACGTTGAGGCCCGACACCTGTGGGGGCAGTTGATGATTGCTTCCCGATCGCTACTGCGTGAGGTAAAAACCACCTTACCGGACGACGCCGAATTAGGGCAGTTTGTTCGTCTGCAAATCGCGTTTGCCCACTGTTTACGCATGACTTTACGTCGAAAGCCACAGGCAGAGCCGTTGGCGAAGTACCTCAGCGAGAAAGATCTGCAGACGGTATTTGCCTCACAATCTCCAGCAAACCGCATTTTGTTGTTGATGGGAGAGTGGTTGGCCGTGCGCAGGCGTAATGGTCAACTGTCAGACGTATTATTTCATAGTTTAAACAATAGGTTAAACGATATGTCTGCGGTACTGGCTGGTTGTGAGCGGATTGCGAATACGCCGGTCCCGTTTGCTTATACGTTGATCCTTCATCGCACGGTATACCTGTTTTGTATCATGCTGCCATTCGCGTTAGTGGTGGATCTGCACTATATGACACCGTTTATCTCGGTGCTTATTTCCTATACTTTTATCTCGCTCGACACGCTTGCAGAAGAGCTTGAAGATCCGTTTGGCACAGAGAACAATGACCTGCCGCTGGATGCGATTTGCAATGCGATCGAAATCGATTTGCTGCAGATGAACGATGAAACAAATGTGCCAGCAAAACACATGCCTGATAAGCATTACCAACTAACTTAGTTACGTTCGTTTTGCCACCAGGCTGGCTGCATATCGGAAAACGAATGAAACTCTGGCGCCAGGTCTTCATCGTTAGGGTCATCAAAAGCCCCGGCTAAAAGTGCAATTACCGGGGCGTCATCAATAGCGCCCACGGAACTGCCGCACTGAGGGCAAAAGGCTCGACAACTCGTTTCTGATGAGCGCCAGGTTGTCGGTTTTCCGGCTTTTCCCGTCCATTCCACATTTTTCGCATCAAACTCAATCCAGACGACGGTCGGTGCGCCCGTATGTTTCCGGCATATATCGCAGGAACAGGTATGGGAATTATTAGGACTGCTGGCCGTGAAGCGGATCGAACCACAAAGACACCCACCAATGTAGACTTTAGACATAACAACTCCCGTCGGAAACACGTGGCAAGACACTAGCAGATGCCTCGCATTGTCACTAGATCCTTATGTTAAAAAGGCGAGGGCGCTCATAGGCGATCCTCTATTCCTGTGATCTATCTGATGATAAATGCTTAATTATTGCGTTGCGCAACAATAAACAATCGGGGAAATGCCAGTAAAATTTTGCCATTTTCCTGCAGTGGATATTGCTCCTGAAGTAGTTCGTGGTAGCGCGCCAGATACTGACGTTGCTGGCTTTCTCTCAAATCCTGTAACCAGGGGCGCAGGCCTGTAGAACTTACCCAGTCGATAATTGCTTGATGAGAATCCATAATGTGATAATACGTGGTGCGCCAGATATCCACCTCACAGCCAGTTTCGGTCAAAATATCATAGTAGGCATGTACGCCAGGAAGTGGCGCACGACCCCGGTCCGGGAAACCCTGTTCATAAGCCACTTCGCGCATCAGAACATGCGTGGGTTCCAGCCAGTTATCCGGCATTTGCACGGCCAGAACGCCGTTGCGACCCAGCAGCGATACCAGGTTCGGCAATAGTTCATAGTGATCGGGTACCCATTGTAAAGACGCATTTGCGTAAAGCAGATCCACAGGATACTCGGGCTGGAACTGACTGATATCCGCTTCAATAAAATGGCATTGCGGTAATGCGTTGCGCGCTTCATTCAGCATGGCGGGTGAGGAATCAACCCCGGTTATTACAGCCGAAGGCCAGCGCTGATGCAGTAATGCCGTGCTGTTTCCCGGACCACAGCCAAGATCAACAACTGAACGAATACTCTCTAACGCCACTCTGTTGAGTAATTCCGCTGCGGGTCTTGAACGTTCAGTTTCATATTGCAGATAAAGCGAAGGGTTCCAGTCAGCCATGAATGAATCTCCAGTATGAGAGAAAAAGGCAGAAAGGACCGCATAAGTCCTTGCCGGTGAGCCATTTCATTTAGAAGATTATATGATAATGAAGGATAAGGGCAGAAATATGCCAGGAAGACAGATTGGCATGTCTGTGGTTTGCCTGCGTGAACTACAGTTATCAATTTTGATGTTCAGTGAGTGATGTGGCGCAGGTCGAAAATAGTGTTTGGCCATCATTATCGAGCAGCACAAGGATTACCATAAAGCATCAGATTCTACCTTACTTAACATCAGTGCGCATAATGTATATTATGTTAAATGCAATTTGGTATTTGATGGATGCTTAGTTCATACCCCTTAGCTGACGCCGTTCCATCAAATCCTTACCCTTCCCTTATCTGCTACGGTAACAAGTTTTCGTCAGATGACCCCGAATGCAGATCCCTCGTTAGCCATTCTCAGTTTGGCGGTTCCGGTTGGTACACAGTGATGAAAAACGATAAGGTCAGAGCTGTTGTCGCCTTCGAGTCAGGAAGCCAGGAAGCGGTTTTTTTCATTCCTGGAAAAGCTCCACCTGCTAATCCTGACTGAAAACTGCTGGACATGACTGTCTGCCTTGAGCAAAAGCAGACAGTCACTTTGATTTTCTACCGTAAATTTTTTCTTTTTTTATAATCAATGTATCGGGCTAGATATTTTTGTAACAACTTTATAAGTTAAAGATCTGCCGCAATAACAGATTCCTTTATTTATAATTAGAGGTTTGCAACGTTGTGATAGACTTTTTGAACATCATCGTCATCTTCAAGGGCATCAACGAGTCCTGCAAAGATTTCTAAATCTTCTGGTGAAAGTTCAACTTCTGATTGAGCAATCATTTCTAATTCTGTTGTTGAGAATTCAGTAATCCCAGCGGCTTTCAGGGCTGCAATTCCTTTATGAAGGTCTGTAGATTCAGTATAAATAACGATGTTTCCCTCTTCTTCGGTTACATCGCGAACATCTACATCAGCATTAAGCAAAATTTCAAAAATATGGTCAGGATCTGTTCCTGCAAATACAATCACCCCGGTATTGTCAAACATATAGCTGACAGCACCTGCCGCTCCGATATTCCCGCCTTTTTTATTGAAAATTGAGCGGACATTAGCAATCGTACGGTTAACATTTGACGTCAACGTTTCAGCGATAATCAGTGAACCACTTGGACCAAAGCCTTCGTAACGCCCTTGCACGAACGTTTCATCGCTGCCGCCTTTGGCTTTATCAATTGCTTTATCAATAACGTGTTTAGGAACCTGTGCTTGTTTCGCACGTTCAATAACGAATTTTAAAGCTGAGTTTGATTCTGGGTCTGGTTCACCTTGTTTGGCAGCAGCATAGATTTCTACACCGAATTTTGCATATATATTAGACGTTGCACCGTCTTTAGCAGTTTTTTTAGCAACAATATTTGCCCATTTACGTCCCACTGGAATAGTCTCCTCAGAAATTCATTTACATTACATGCAGATTAATAGCCTGCAAATTTTTCCGCAATATTATATCATGATATGTAAACTCTCGTCCATGAAAAACAAAATATCCATGTTTTACTAAATGTTACTTTAATTTTATCAATAGTTAACATTATGGATATGTTATTTTCGTTTTTTTTAGATCTTTCGTTTTTTAATTTTAATAGTTGAATGGTAGCAATAATACATAAATAAAGAGAAGCTGAAGTAACAATCCAGGTATAAATACCCACTTAAGATTAATGAACGCATCTAATCCAGATCTTTTCTTCAGCAATGTCTGGCTGATGTTTACTTCTTAATCATGAAAGCCTGAGGAACAGATGCCATTGCTGGTCGCCCCGCTTTCTTGTAACCTTCTTCCCGTTGCACTACTGACAAAATCTGGAACCACTGAACTGGACTTCATATGAATGCTCATATTTCTAAAGACCCTTTACATGGCGTAACGCTTGAAATGCAGGTCAATGCACTGGTTGATCGTTATGGTTGGGCTGAGCTGGCGCAACGCATTAATATCAACTGCTTTAAAAATGAGCCGAGCGTTAAATCCAGTCTGAAGTTTCTGCGCCGCACGCCCTGGGCGCGGGCAGAAGTTGAAGCGCTGTACCTGGATTCACTGCATGATCTGGCCTCAAATAACACCACCGAACCGGCGTTCGATCCCTGGGCTAACAGCCGCAACAAGAAGAATTAAGAGCAAAATCTGATGTCAGCATCCGGTTTTATTTCAGCAAATTATCAGAAAAAACTGGCGAATATTCTCGCCCGTTCCCGAGCCAGGCTGCCGCGAACCAACATGAAATGGTTCGCGCTGCTCGTAGGCAGTATGTTGCTACTTGGCAGTTGTTCTTCACAGCCGCCCGGTTCAAAAATCACCCCACTGCCCCCGGTGGGCAAACCACAGCAGAGCAAGGAGCCGGTGCGCGGTATCTGGCTGGCAACGGTTTCGCGTCTTGACTGGCCGCCGATTTCATCCGTCAACATCAGCTCGCCTGCCGTTCGTATCAGCCAGCAGCAAAAGGCGCTGACGGACAAGCTGGATAACCTGAAACGTCTTGGTATTAACACCGTTTTTTTTCAGGTGAAGCCCGATGCCACTGCGTTGTGGCATTCTACAATCTTGCCGTGGTCAGATACCCTGACCGGTAAGATTGGTCAGGATCCGGGTTACGATCCGTTACGGTTTATGCTCGATGAAGCGCATAAACGCGGAATGAAAGTCCATGCCTGGTTTAACCCCTACCGCGTGTCCGTTAACACTAAACCTGCGACGGTTACCGAATTAAACAACACGCTGTCACAGACGCCTTCCAGCGTTTTTGTCCTGCATCGGGACTGGATCCGTACCTCGGGCGAGCGTTTTGTGTTAGATCCCGGTATTCCCGAAGTGAGTGACTGGATAACCAGTATCGTGGCGGAAGTGGTTGAGAATTACCCGGTTGACGGCGTGCAATTCGATGATTACTTCTATACCGAGTCTCCCGGCTCTGCGCTCAACGACAGCCAGACCTTCAGAAGATACGGCCAGGGATTTGTCTCCAAAGCTGACTGGCGGCGCGATAACACGCAACGCCTGATCGCTCAGGTTTCACGAACCATCAAGAAACTCAAACCTGAAGTTGAATTTGGCGTCAGCCCTGCGGGCGTGTGGCGCAACCGTTCGCACGATCCGGCGGGCTCCGACACGCGCGGCGCGGCAGCCTATGATGAATCGTATGCGGACACCCGCCGCTGGGTGCAACAAGGCTTGCTGGACTACATCGCCCCGCAGCTGTACTGGCCTTTTGCCCGCGACGCGGCGCGTTACGATGTGTTGGCGAAATGGTGGGCAGATGTCGTCAAATCAACCAACACCCGCCTGTATATTGGCGTGGCGTTGTACAAAGTCGGTGAGCCGTCGCGAAAAGAACCTGACTGGACGGTTAAAGGCGGCGTGCCGGAGCTGAAAAAACAGCTCGATCTGAACGAGTCTGAACCGCACATTAACGGCACAATTTTGTTTCGCGAAGATTACCTTAATCAGCCGCAAACGCAGGAAGCCGTGACCTATATTCGCAGTCGTTGGGGGCGTTAATGGTCGTCCGTATTGGATTTATAACGTAAGAGCGTCCGGTTATACGGACGCTCTTAACCGATCCATCAGGCAACTGAAGGCTCAGGCAATCTGAATGATGAGACCAGCATCGCCAGCTGTTCCGCCTCCTCTTTCAGCGCCTGCGTTCGCGCGGCAGCATCATCTATTAACGAGGCGTTTTGCTGAACGGTGCTGTCCATTTCGGTAACGGCCAGCGTAACTTCGGAAACGCCCTTGCGTTGTTCTTCACCCGCAACGCGTATTTCCCCCATTAACTGACGTACCTGACGTACATTACTGACCAGCTCTCCCAGACGTTCGCCCGCATTGTGAATTTGCTGACTTCCGCTACCTACATGAGAAACGGATTCGTCAATCAATGCTTTTATTTCCTGCGCGGCGGTGGCGCTGCGCTGGGCCAGCGTACGCACTTCGGAGGCCACAACGGCAAACCCTCTCCCGGCATCACCTGCTCTGGCGGCTTCAACCGCGGCATTCAGGGCGAGAATATTGGTCTGGAACGCAATGCTGTCGATAACCGCGACAATTTCCACCATTCTGCCGGATGAGGCACTGACATTATCCATTGTAGAGATAACACCCTGCATAACATCGCCGCAGCGGTTGGCCGTTTGCGCGGTGCTATCAGAGAGCTCATCCGCCAGTTGTGTATTACTGGCATTTTGATGAACGGTCGCATTTAACTGTTCCATCGCCGCCGAACTCTCTTCCAGCGCAGCGGCCTGTTGCGTCACGCGAGATGAAAGTTCCATATTACTGTCTGCCAGGCTGACAGCGTTATTCGCCACCACTACGCTACTGCTTCTGACAGTGATCAGGATGGCTGAGATTTTATCGACGAACAGGTTAAACGCTTCGGCGATAGCAGAAATCTCATCTTTGCCACGCACATCCAGGCGACGGGTAAGATCGCCTTCTCCCTGCGCAATGTCATCGAGAGCCTGACGGGTATCATCGAGACGTGAAATCAGTCGGCGAACCACCAGCCAGGATCCCACCAGCAACAGGGTCATGATCGGGATCAACACTTCCAGCACGTCCTGCATCATCACTTTGGCAAGGCCGACGATACGCGATTCAGGCGTCGCAAGACCAACAACCCAACCGGTATCCGCCATCGGGAACAGCATCACCCGTGAAGCCGAATTCAGGACGTTATCATTTGCAAGCGTAATCGTTTTCACCCCGTCCGCTGGGCGCAGAGATTTCAGACCGTTTTCCACCGGGATAAGCCATTGCGCGCTTTGCGCCAGATCGTTAATGGTTTTATATTTCGCCAGATCGGCCTGCGGGAAATAGAGGATTTGTCCCTGCTTGTCCACCACAAACGCGTAACCACCGGTGCTGTTTCCCTGCTGCTGCATGAAAGTGGCTACGTTATCCAGGCGAATATCGGTGGTGGCGACACCGGCAAACTTGCCCGCCAGTTGATAAGGTACGCTGCACGTCACCATGTTGACGCCTGAACTGGCGTCCTGGTAGACATCAGACCATAAGCAACTGTTTTGTGAATGCCCTTTAGCATGCTGATACCAGTTTTCATTGTGGTATCCGCTTGACCCCTCGACGTTATAGTCGTTGGAATACACCAGTTTACCTTCAGCATTACGCGCCCAGAAAAAGCTTCTTTTCTCCACACCTGTGGTGAAAGCGTCTGGTTCTGGCCAGATACCGCCGCCGGTAATAATTGAATCTTTATCTTCACCAATCAGATGCGGAACGACGCTTTGATAAAGAGATTCATCATTTGGCAGCACCTCAGCCAGTCGTGACAAGCTAACGGTCTCACCTTCAATTCGGGACAATACGGTACTCAACTGACGGGTTAAACCTTGCCCTGTTTCTTCGATCAGGGCGGTGTTGATTTCAACGACGCGCGGTTGGCCACGCCAGAGCATAATCACCACAATAACAAGGGTCGTGACTGCAAGCAGCAGAATGCCGCCGATGGTTAAACGCGTTGAAATACGAGTAGGATACCAGGCCATACAAACTCCTTCTGCAAAAGGCTAACTTTTATCCAGTATCGGCACAGGCGTTTATATCTTTATAAAGTTTTCTTAAGTATCACAAAATAAATAGGTGACATTGTCACAAATAGCAAAACCCAGCACTTTGGCTGGGTTTTAATAATGACTTAATCTTATTTGGATAATTCTTTTTTGATTTCGTCTTTTATTTTGCTTAATTCGCTCTGCGGATGTTTTTTACAAAGTTCAACGGTCAGAGGAACTGCAGTAGTCACGGTTTCGTTATAGTCTACGTAATCGCCACCCTTGAAATCTTCGTCTTCATTGAGCACCCAGAAAGCCACCGGGGCCATAGTTTGCGGGTTCAAATCAATAAACTCCTGGCAATTCATGCCTTTTGGAGTCACTTCAGTTTTAGCGTTATCAGTTGCTGCATTGACGCTGACACTGGTTAACAGCGCTGCGACCAGAATACCTGCTGTAGAAAGGGAGAATTTATTCATTGTAGTACTCCATTTATAATATAAATAATATCTACACTTGCGCTTCAAACCGTTAATGTAGTTCGCAAAAAATAATACCCCTAACGTCATAAGAATAAAGATTGCCACCATTGATATGGCTGAAATTTATATTTCACATTACTGATTCTGATGTCTGGGCGTAAAACGTGACCACAATGTGATCGTTCCGACGAAATCAGCAGATTCATACCCCTCTTCCCCTGTCGCTGCACCAAAACTGAACTACGCTGCACAAATGTTGATCATTAGTTAACGGATATGGGCTGATTTTTAACAAAAATGGTCGGCGTGCCGCTGTTACCAACATGGCACGCGTCCTGCATTGTTAATTTGCTAACAGTGAGCCGTACTCTGACAAACAATTAACAGCGAGAAGGTAATGACAGCGAAACCGGAGTTATTTACCCGTATAGAGCAGACCTTTAGCCAACTGACGCCCAGCGAAAAGCGCGTGGCCGGGTGGCTGTTAGCCCATGCTGTGCAGATCCCTTTTGAAACCGCGGATGGTATTGCTAAAGCGACTGGTACCAGCGGCATTACCGTTGGACGCTATCTGCGCAAACTGGGTTTTCGCAATCTGGAAGATGCAAAAGCCAGCCTGCGGGAGCTACCCGTCGTCGCCTATCAACCCTGGGGGATGAACGAGCGGCTGGACTCCTGGCACCAACAACAAAGCCTGCCAGATCGCGCGCAGCAGTCGCTGTTACTGGAAATCGACGCCATTACCTATGTCTATCAACTCGCGCAAGGCGAAACGTTTTTACGCATAGCGCAGCGGCTGGCGCATGCGGAAGCCGTGTATATCCTTGGGATCCAGTCCACCCGCGGGATCGCTAACGCCTTTTTCAGTCACCTGGAATACCTGCGGCCTAAAGTCAGCTACTCCGAAGGGCTTTCCGGCAGTTGGGTCGAGTCGCTGAATTCAGGATTCACCCAGCCTTACGTGGTGATCACCGATATGCGCGCCTATTCCGCTATCTCGCGACAATATTGCCGCGTTGCCACAGAACGCTGCATTCCGCTGGCGTTAATCACCGATGTGTGGTGCCCGTGGGCCAGAGACTATTCCATTGACTTACTTCAGGTGAAAACTGACACCGGACATTTCTGGGACTCACTGGCTCCGGTGAGCTGTCTGTTCAACTTATTACTCTCTGCGGTGGTGGCACAACTGGGTGACTCCCTCGCAGAACGCCTGCAAACCAATCGCCAGTTACAACAACAATTTGGTCAATTCGAACAATAAACAGGAAACGTGCTATGTCAGAAACCCCAGAACTGGTCGATCTGTCGGTGATATTCCCGTCGCTGCATATCGATCTTAAATACGCTACGGCAGACAACATTACCGGCGCCCCTATCTACCGGGAAGCTCGTTGCCTGTTGCACACCGAGGCGGTCACTGCGCTGGCGAAAAGCATCAGTATTGCGCAACTGGCGGGCCTGAAACTTGTGGTATACGACGCGTATCGCCCGCAGCAGGCGCAGGCGGTGCTGTGGAATGCGTGTCCGGATCCTCAGTATGTTGTCGATGTGGCGATAGGATCCAATCACAGCCGCGGGACGGCCATTGACGTTACGCTAATGGACGATCGTGGCAATCTTCTCGATATGGGCGCGGGCTTTGATGAGATGCACGACCGTTCCCATGCCTGGCACCCTTCTGTTCCTCCGGCTGCGCAGCGCAACCGCCTGCTGCTCAATGCCATTATGTTTGGCGGCGGTTTTGTCGGTATCACCAGCGAGTGGTGGCATTTTGAATTACCTGATGCCGCCCGCTATCCGCTGCTTGACGATCAGATAGATTGTTACACTGTCACACCCATAACAACACAACATTCCCTTTAATTCTGGAGCCTGGTTATGAAGACTACACTTGCGTTAAACGCGTTTTTTCGCCCCGCTCTGATAGCCGTTGCGCTGGCGTTTGCCCTGCCCGCTGCGCAGGCCGCCGTTCCCAAAGATATGCTGGTGATCGGCAAAGCTGCCGACCCGCAGACGCTCGATCCCGCCGTGACCATCGATAACAACGACTGGACGGTCACCTATCCCTCTTATCAGCGGCTGGTTCAGTACAAAACGGATGGCGGTAAAGGCTCCACGGAAGTTGAAGGCGATTTGGCCAGCGGCTGGAAGGCCTCTGACGACCAGAAAGAGTGGACGTTTATCCTGAAAAACGATGCCAAATTCGCCGACGGAACGCCGGTGACGGCTGATGCGGTAAAGCAATCTTTTGAACGCCTGCTCAAAATCGGCCAGGGGCCTGCAGAAGCGTTCCCGAAAGATCTGAAGGTCGAGGCTATCGATAACAATACGGTGAAGTTTACCCTCAGCCAGCCATTTGCGCCGTTCCTGTATACGCTGGCCAATGACGGAGCTTCAATTATTAACCCGGCCGTCTTAAAAGATCATGCCGCAGACGATGCCCGCGGATTCCTGGCGCAGAACACGGCAGGCTCCGGTCCCTTCATGCTCAAAAGCTGGCAAAAGGGACAGCAGTTGGTGCTGGTTCCTAACCCATATTATGCCGGTGCAAAACCGGCGTTTAAGCGGGTTTCGGTAAAAATCATCGGTGAAAGCGCCTCTCGCCGTCTGCAATTGTCGCGGGGTGATATCGACATTGCCGATGCGCTTCCGGTTGACCAGCTTGCCGCCTTAAAACAGGAAGGCAAAGTTAACGTGGCGGATTATCCCTCGTTGCGCGTGACCTATCTGTATCTGAATAACAGTAAAGCGCCGCTCAATCAGGTGGATTTACGCCGCGCCATCTCGTGGGCCACCGATTATAAAGGCATGGTAAACGGGATCCTGAGCGGCAACGGTAAGCAAATGCGGGGTCCGATCCCTGAAGGCATGTGGGGTTTTGACGACAAGGCCATGCAGTACAGTTTCGATGAAGCCAAAGCGAAAGCGGCGTGGGACAACGTTGCCACCAAACCTGACAGTCTGAGCTTCCTGTACTCGGATAATGACCCCAACTGGGAACCTATCGCGCTCGCGACCCAGGCAAGCCTTGGCAAACTGGGCATTAAGGTCAAGCTGGAAAAACTGGCGAACGCCACCATGCGTGACCGCGTGGGCAAAGGAGATTACGACATTGCCATTGGCAACTGGAGCCCAGATTTCGCCGATCCGTACATGTTTATGAACTACTGGTTTGAGTCAGATAAGAAAGGCTTGCCGGGTAACCGTTCGTTCTATGAAAACGGTGAGGTCGATAAGCTGCTGCGTAGCGCGCTGGCCACGACCGATCAGGTTGCCAGAACCAATGACTACCAGCAGGCGCAAACTATCGTGATTGATGAAGCCGCCTACGTCTATTTATTCCAGAAAAACTATCAGTTGGCGATGAACAAAGACGTCAAAGGATTTGTATTCAACCCCATGCTGGAACAGGTCTTCAATATCTCCACCATGAGTAAATAAGCCACGTTAATGCGGAGCCGCTCTGGCTCCGCAAGGGGAAGCTAATGACGTTCTGGAGCATTTTACGCCAGCGATGCTGGGGACTTATTCTGGTGGTTATCGGTGTTTGCGTAATCACTTTTATTATTTCGCACCTGATACCTGGCGACCCCGCGCGGTTGTTGGCGGGCGATCGCGCCAGCGATGAAATAGTCGAAAATATTCGCCAACAGTTGGGGCTGAACCAGCCGCTGTATGTCCAGTTTTTTCGCTATGTCAGCGACATTTTTCACGGCGATTTAGGCACCTCTATTCGCACCGGACGTCCGGTGCTGGATGAGCTGCGCATCTTCTTCCCCGCCACCCTTGAGCTGGCTTTCTGCTCCTTGTTGCTGGCGCTGGTTATCGGTATTCCTTTGGGCATTTTATCTGCGGTCTGGCGCAACCGCTGGCTTGATCACCTCGTTCGCCTGATGGCGATCACCGGTATCTCCACACCAGCATTCTGGCTGGGGCTGGGGGTTATTGTGCTGTTTTATGGTCATCTGCAAATTTTACCCGGCGGTGGACGTTTAGACGACTGGCTGGATCCGCCAACTCACGTCACCGGGTTCTATCTGATTGATGCACTGCTGGAAGGCAATGGCGAAGTCTTTTTCAATGCGCTTCAGCATCTGATCCTGCCATCACTGACGCTGGCCTTTGTGCACCTGGGGATCGTTGCCCGCCAGATTCGCTCCGCCATGCTGGAGCAACTGAGTGAAGATTACATTCGCACCGCTCGCGCCAGCGGGTTGCCAGGCTGGTACATCGTGTTGTGTTACGCGTTGCCAAATGCGCTTATCCCCTCGATAACCGTTCTCGGCCTGGCATTGGGCGATCTGCTCTACGGTGCGGTGCTGACTGAAACGGTCTTCGCCTGGCCGGGAATGGGCGCCTGGGTGGTGACGTCGATTCAGGCGCTCGACTTCCCGGCGGTAATGGGATTTGCCGTGGTGGTCTCTTTCGCCTATGTGCTGGTTAACCTGGTGGTGGATTTACTCTACTTGTGGATCGATCCACGAATTGGACGCGGAGACGCACAATGATGCTCACACAAGAAACGCCAGCCGCGCCTCAGACAGCACGCCGTCGCACGGACTGGGCTAAACTGTTCTGGATGATGAAAAGCAGCCCGTTGACGTTGGTTGGCGGGGTCATCATTGTGTTGATACTGCTGCTGATGGTGCTGTCGCCGTGGATAACCCCTCACGACCCTAATGCCATCAATTTGAGTGCACGCCTGCTGCCCCCGTCAGCCGCTCACTGGTTTGGTACCGATGAAGTCGGCCGCGATCTGTTCAGCCGCGTTCTGGTGGGTAGCCAACAATCGGTCGTTGCGGGGCTGGTCGTGGTGGGTATCGCCGGGGGATTGGGTTCGCTGCTGGGCTGTTTGTCTGGCGTAATGGGCGGACGCGCCGATGCAATTATTATGCGAATAATGGACATTATGCTGTCCATTCCCTCGCTGGTGCTAACGATGGCGCTGGCCGCCGCGTTGGGTCCAAGCCTGTTTAACGCCATGCTGGCGATTGCTATCGTACGTATTCCGTTTTATGTGCGCCTCGCACGCGGTCAAACGTTAGTAGTGCGCCAGTTTACCTATGTGCAGGCGGCGCGGACCTACGGCGCATCACGCTGGCATCTGATTAGCTGGCACATTTTACGTAACTCTCTGCCCCCGCTAATTGTGCAAGCGTCGCTGGATATCGGCAGTGCGATCCTGATGGCCGCCACGCTCGGATTTATCGGTCTGGGCGCACAGCAACCCAGCGCTGAATGGGGAGCGATGGTCGCAATAGGCCGTAACTATGTGCTTGATCAGTGGTGGTATTGCGCTTTCCCCGGTGCCGCCATTCTGATTACCGCCGTGGGCTTTAATCTCTTTGGCGATGGTATTCGCGATCTGCTTGACCCGAAAGCCGGAGGAAAACAGTCATGACACAACCCGTGCTGGAAATCGAAGATTTGCATTTGAGTTTTCCCGGCTATAAAGCTGACGTGCATGCGCTTAACCATGTATCGCTGCATATTAACCGCGGAGAAATCGTTGGCGTGGTTGGTGAGTCCGGTTCCGGTAAGTCCGTGACGGCCATGCTCACCATGCGTCTGCTGCCGGAAGGCAGTTATCATATCCACCAGGGACGCGTTTCGCTGCTGGGGGAAGATGTGCTCAATGCCAGCGAGAAGCAAATGCGCCAATGGCGCGGCGCACGCGTAGCGATGATCTTTCAGGAACCCATGACGGCGCTGAATCCGACCCGACGCATCGGTCAGCAAATGGTGGAGGTTATCCGCCATCATCAGGCATTAAGCCGCACGGATGCCCGTCAGAAAGCCATCGCTTTACTCCAGGAGATGCAAATCCCGGACGCGGCGGAAGTCATGAAGCGTTTCCCGTTTGAGCTTTCCGGCGGGATGCGCCAGCGCGTAATGATAGCGCTGGCCTTTTCGTGTGAACCGGAGCTTATCATTGCCGATGAACCGACCACCGCTCTGGACGTCACGGTGCAACTGCAGGTGCTGCGTTTGCTGAAGTTAAAAGCGCGAGCCAGCGGGACAGCCGTGTTATTTATCAGCCATGATATGGCAGTGGTTTCACAGTTATGCGACCGGTTGTACGTCATGTATGCCGGAAGCGTAATTGAGAGTGGCCCAACGCAAATCGTTATTCAACGCCCGACGCATCCCTATTCCATTGGTCTGCTGAAATGCGCGCCGGAACACGGCGAGCCGCGCGCATTGCTGCCCGCCATTCCCGGCACCGTGCCGAACTTAACCTGCTTACCGACGGGATGTGCGTTTCGCGAGCGCTGCTTTGCCGCTGGCCCCCGTTGTGAAGAAACACCTGCGTTACGCAGTCAGGGAGGCGGGGATCAACAATCTGCCTGCTGGTATCCGCAACTGGAGACAACACATGTCTGATTTTTTACTGGCGCTGCAGAATGTTCATGTCAACTTCCCTGCGCGTAAAAACTGGCTCGGCAAGGTAACGGAACGGGTGCATGCCCTCAATGGTCTGGATTTACAGATCTGTCAGGGGGAAACGCTGGGGATTGTTGGCGAGTCCGGTTGTGGAAAAAGTACGCTGGCGCAACTGCTGATGGGGATGCTTAAACCCAGTCAGGGCAACTATGCGCGCCGTGGTGACAAGCAGCATACCGGTATGCAAATGGTCTTTCAGGATCCCCTTTCATCGCTGGATCCGCGCTTACCGGTATGGCGGATTATCACCGAACCGGTGTGGATCCAAAAACGTCCTGCAGAACGTGAGCGCCGTATGCTTGCTGAAGATTTGGCGCGACAAGTGGGAATTCGTCCTGAATATCTCGACCGCCTGCCGCATGCGTTTTCCGGTGGACAGCGCCAGCGTATTGCCATCGCCCGGGCGTTGTCATCAGAGCCGGACGTGATTGTGCTTGATGAACCTACTTCGGCGCTGGATATCTCCGTGCAGGCGCAAATTCTCAATCTGCTGGTGTCATTGCAGACTCGCAGGAACTTGACCTACGTGCTGATCTCGCACAACGTGTCGGTGGTTCGCCATATGAGCGACCGCGTGGCGGTGATGTACCTCGGGCAAATTGTTGAGCTGGGCGATGCGCAGCAGGTACTCACGCAGCCCGCCCATCCCTACACGCGATTATTGCTGGATTCGGTCCCTAAAACGGGAGCACCGCTGGCGGAGGATTTGGTGTTACGGAAAACCGAACTACCGGGGAACCGAACGCTGCCCCAGGGTTGTTTTTTCCGTGACAGATGTCCACTGGCGACCAGCGGCTGTGAGAAGAAACAGGTATTGCTGAAAAGTGATAGCGGAGGTGAAGTTCGCTGCTGGCGGGCGGTTGCATGAGCTGAACGGTTGGCGTATTGCGTGAGAGTCAGGTGCAATACGCCTTTTTCAGTGAATCCACCAGCACTTCAGAAGCGGTAGATAACTTATGATGCGCCGAACGCAAAACGCCGATCCGACGCTGGATCACCGGCGTATCCAGATCGATACAGGTTGCGCCCAGCTCTGTCATTTGCGTGCGGCACAATGCGGGCACGGCGCTGCCGCCCAGTCCACTTGCCACCAGGCGACCAACCGTCACCAGTTGATGGCTCTCCAGCGCCACCTCCAGCGTATGCCCACTTTGCACCAACTGTTCTTCCAGCATCAGGCGCACGGCGGAAGGACGTTGCAGGGTGATAAAATCCAGCGTCAGTAATTCGCGCCACGCAATACGATCCCGGCCCGCCAGTTTGCATGTCGGCGGAACAATCGCGATAAAACGATCCACGCCGAGCGGGGTGAAATGCAGATGCCCTGAAGAGTCCGGCTCAAAGGCAATGCCCATCTCCACCCGCCCTTCACTGACCATCTCAATCACTTGTTCGTTAATGACGTCATGTACCGTTACGTTGATCCCGGAGTAGGAATCACGAAACGTTTTCAGTACCGATGGCAGGACGTTAGCGGCGAATGAGGGCATGGCGGCAATAGAGATTTTCCCGCGCTGCAGCGTAAAGCGTTGGCGCATTGCCTCTTCCGTATTCTCCCAGTCCGCCAGCAGCTGTCGCCCCATGTTGAGCAGCGTTTCTCCCTCCTGCGTCAGGGTCACTTTGCGGGTGGTTCTCAACAGTAACGCCCCGCCCAGTGAATCCTCCAGTCCTTTAATCGCCAGGCTTAAAGCGGGTTGCGACATATTCAGTCTTTCACTGGCATGAGCAAAATTCAGAGTGTGAGCTACCGCTAAAAACGCGCGTAACTGTTTGATGCTCATTCCCATTTCGCATTCCTTTAACTTGTTGAATACCTTTAATTAACATTAAATTGATAAAAAAACCCAATGAGTGAGTCACAAATTTAAAATTAACAAATCATTTTTCACCCCCAATGATGTCGGCAAGGACAACAGGAGGGGCAAGTGTATGGCTGGACTGGATAAACGGGTTGCCACCTATCAAGAGGCGCTGGAAGGACTGACCGATAACATGACGCTGCTGGCGGGCGGTTTTGGCTTATGTGGGATCCCTGAGAACCTGATTGCCGAAGTACGCCGTCGGGAGGTTCAGGGGCTTACGGTTGTGTCAAACAACTGCGGCGTGGATGGTTTTGGCCTTGGCGTTTTGCTGGAAACGCGCCAGGTACGCAAAGTGGTCGCATCTTATGTAGGTGAAAACGCCCTGTTTGAGCAGCAGGTTCTCAGCGGTGAACTGGAAGCTATCCTGACGCCGCAAGGCACGCTGGCTGAGCAGCTGCGCGCGGGCGGCGCGGGGATCCCGGCATTCTTTACCGCGACCGGATACGGAACCCCGGTCGCGCAAGGGAAAGAAGTTCGCGAGTTTGCCGGACGCCCTTACATCTTAGAGCAGGCGATAACCGGTGATTTTGCGTTGGTTAAAGGCTGGAAAGCCGACTGGTACGGCAACGTTATTTATCGCCACACCGCACAGAATTTTAATCCGCTAATGGCTGCCGCTGGGCGTATTACCGTCGTGGAAGTTGAAGAAATTGTCCCTCCCGGAGAGCTGGACCCCGCCGCAATTCACACCCCCGGAATTTACGTTAACCGCATTATCCAGGGGCAGTTTGAAAAACGTATTGAACAACGCACCCTGCGCCAGAAAGGAGCCTGACCATGTTAACGCGTGAACAAATGGCGATGCGTGTCGCCCGCGAACTGCGAGACGGTTATTACGTCAACCTCGGGATTGGTATTCCTACTCTGGTGGCGAACTACATTCCTGAAGGCATGGACGTAATGCTGCAATCGGAAAACGGTTTGCTGGGTATGGGCCCGTTTCCCACGGAAGACGAAATTGATGCTGACATGATCAACGCCGGGAAACAGACCGTGACGGCGTGCAAAGGCGCGGCAATCTTCGACTCGGCGCAATCCTTCGCCATGATCCGCGGCGGTCACGTCGACCTGACGGTGCTCGGCGCGTTTGAAGTGGATGTTAACGGCAATATCGCCTCATGGATGATCCCCGGAAAAATGGTGAAAGGCATGGGCGGCGCGATGGATTTGGTTGCCGGAGCCGACAACATCATCGTGGTGATGACGCATGCCTCTAAAAGCGGCGAGTCGAAACTGCTTCCCGCCTGCACCCTGCCGCTGACCGGCGTGGCCTGTATTAAACGTGTGCTTACCGATCTGGCGTTGCTGGAGATTGCCGACGGGGCGTTCATTCTGCGCGAGCGAGCGCCGGGCATCAGCGTGGATGAGATTGTCGCCAGAACCGCCGGCAAGCTGATCGTTCCCGAAAATGTCCCCGAAATGCACTTTAGCTGAGGAGCTGACCATGCAGGATGTTGTTATTGTCGCGGCAACGCGCACCCCAATTGGCAGTTTTCATGGCGCGCTGGCGCCGCTTTCCGCGGTTGAACTAGGTTCAGTGGTGATCCGTGCGCTGCTTGAAAAAACCGCCGTGGCACCTGAGCAAATTGATGAAGTGATCTTCGGCCAGGTTCTGACGGCAGGCTGCGGCCAGAACCCTGCCAGGCAAACGGCGTTACGCGCAGGACTGCCGGTCACCACGCCCGCGTTAACCCTGAATCTGGTGTGCGGCTCGGGCATGAAGGCGGTGCATCAGGCGGTCCAGGCGATTCGCTGTGGCGATGCGCAAATTGTGATTGCCGGTGGGCAGGAGAGCATGAGCAATGCGCCCTATTTCCTCGACGGCGCCCGGGCGGGACTGCGGCTCGGTCATGCCAGCATGAAAGACAGCGTGGTGCATGACGGTCTGTGGGATGCGTTTAACGACTATCACATGGGGATTACCGCGGAAAATCTGGCGGATAAGTTCGTGATCGGTCGCGAGCAGCAGGACGCCTTTGCCCTGCGCTCACAGCAAAAAGCAGCCGCCGCCATTGAAGCCGGTCGTTTTAGCGCGGAAATCACGCCAGTCAGCGTCCCGCAGGGCAAAAAACCGCCGCGTGTCGTGGATCGTGACGAACAGCCTCGTCCGGATACGCAGGCTGAAAAGCTGGCGCAGCTCAAACCAGCGTTTCGCCCAGGTAACGGCACGGTGACCGCCGGGAATGCCTCTTCAATCAACGATGGCGCCGCCGCGGTGATGTTGATGAGCGCCGCCAAAGCAGCAGAACTCAATCTGCCGGTTCTTGCCAGAGTGGCGGGCTACGCTGTCTCCGGCGTCGACCCTGCGATTATGGGCATTGGGCCGGTAGAGGCATCACTTCAGTGCCTGAAGCGAGCTGGCTGGACGTTGAATGATGTCGATCTCATTGAAGCCAACGAAGCCTTTGCCGCGCAAGCGCTGGCGGTTGGCGAATCCCTGAACTGGGACAGCAATCGGGTGAACGTAAACGGCGGCGCGATTGCGCTGGGCCATCCCATTGGCGCGTCAGGTTGCCGAATTCTGGTGACTTTGCTGCACGAAATGGCCCGCCGTAACGCCGCCAAAGGGCTGGCTACGCTGTGCGTAGGCGGCGGTCAGGGGGTGGCGCTGGCGGTTGAGCGCCCGCAGGAGGTATCTCATGAAAAGTAAGCATATCTGCGTACTGGGCGCGGGTTTAATGGGTGTCGGTATTGCCACCCACTTCGTCCGTTATGGTCACGATGTCTGGCTGTACGACACCGATAGTAACCGTATTGCAGACATTGGCGCAGTTGCCAGCGGAATTCTGGATGAACTGATTGCCACCGAACAGTTTCCTAAAAACGACAAAGCACAGGCTGTGAGTCGTCTGCATGGCACTACCTCACTGCAAGATATCGCCGCGTGCGGGTTACTGATCGAAGCCATCCCGGAGCGACTCGAACTCAAGCACGCGTTGTATGCACAACTGGAAGCACTGATCGCGCCTGAGGCCGTCATTGCCAGTAACACCAGCGGCCTGCCGCCGGATGCGCTGGCAGAAAAGCTCGCCCATCCTGAGCGGTTGTTAATCGCCCATTTCTGGCACCCGCCGCATTTTATTCCGCTGGTCGAGATTGTACCCGGCACGGCCACGAAGCCGGAATATCTGCAGGAGCTGCAACAACTGCTGCTTTCGATGCAGCTGGAAGCTGTTGTGCTCGACCGCGCCGCGCCGGGGTTTGTCGGTAATCGCCTGCAGTTCGCTCTGCTGCGTGAAGCGTTGCATATCGTAAAAAGCGGGATCGCCAGCGCAGAGGTGGTGGATCAGGTAATGCGCGCCTCGCTCGGTCGTCGCTATGCGATGGTCGGTCCGCTGGAGGCGGCGGATATGACCGGACTTTCTACGGTACAGGACATTTGTCGGCATCTGCTACCGGAGCTGGCAACCGGGAGCGACATGATGTCTCTGGTCGCTGACAAGGTGGCTAACGGTGATACCGGTTTGCGCAGCGGTCAGGGATTTTATCGCTGGGATGATTCGCGCAAGGAATATATCCAGCAACGCAGAGAGCATCAGCTGCGCTTTGCCCTGAAACCGTAACTTCTCTTTCTGTACCCCACTATAACAATGATATTGAGGAGTCATGATGAGTGTATTAATCGCCCTGGCAGCGTTGGGCCTGCTGATGCTGGCAGCCTATCGCGGATATAGCGTCATCCTGTTTGCCCCCATCGCGGCATTAGGTGCTGTATTGCTCACCGAACCCAGCGCCGTCGGCCCTGCCTTCACCGGCCTGTTTATGGAAAAAATGGTCGGTTTTGTGAAGCTTTACTTCCCGGTGTTCTTACTGGGCGCTGTGTTTGGCAAGTTAATCGAGTTATCGGGTTTTTCTCGATCCATCGTTGCCGCCGCCATCAACATTCTCGGGCGTCGTCACGCCATCCCTGTGATTGTGCTGGTGTGTGCACTGTTGACCTACGGCGGCGTATCGCTGTTCGTGG
Organism: Citrobacter sp. 506; assembly: GCF_050434985.1. Classification (NCBI taxonomy): domain Bacteria; kingdom Pseudomonadati; phylum Pseudomonadota; class Gammaproteobacteria; order Enterobacterales; family Enterobacteriaceae; genus Citrobacter; species Citrobacter sp. 506. The sequence goes on along the minus strand of NZ_JBNDJN010000001.1, from coordinate 547,905 downwards.
TGGCATTTGCGGTGTATCCATTTGCGGCGGAGCTGTTCCGTCAGAGTAATATTCCGAAGCGCCTGATCCCAGCCACCGTTGCGCTGGGCGCGTTTTCCTTCACCATGGACGCTCTGCCAGGCACGCCGCAGATCCAGAACATTATTCCGACCAGCTTCTTTGGAACTAACGCCTGGGCCGCGCCCTGGCTGGGTTTGATCGGCTCTCTGTTTATCATCGTTGTCGGTCTGGTTTATCTCGAGCGCCAGCGTCGTAAAGCGCAGGCAAAGAATGAAGGGTACGGCACTGAACTGTTAAACGAGCCGGAAACGCCGGATAACATTAACCTGCCGAACCCGATAATTGCTATCTCTCCGCTGATCCTGGTTGGCGTTTTTAACCTACTATTTACCCACTGGATCCCGCAATGGTATGGCGCTACGCATCAACTGGAACTTCCGGGCCTTGCCAAACCGATTACCACCGAAGTCGGTAAAATCACCGCTATCTGGGCGGTAGAAGCGGCGCTGATTTCTGGGATCCTGCTGGTGGTGCTCTTCGGCTATCGCAACATTAAAGGTCGCCTGGCGGAAGGGAGCCGAACGGCGGTTGGCGGCGCGATCCTCGCGGCCATGAACACCGCATCAGAATACGGTTTTGGCGCAGTGATCGCCGCCCTGCCAGGTTTCCTCGTGCTGTCAAAAGCGCTGGCAGCCATTCCCGACCCGCTGCTCAATGAGGCTATCAGCATCACCACGCTTGCCGGGATCACCGGTTCGGCGTCTGGCGGGATGAGTATTGCCCTCGCCGCCATGTCTGACACTTTTATTGCCGCCGCCCATGCCGCCAATATTCCCCTCGAGGTCTTCCACCGCGTGGCGTCAATGGCCAGTGGTGGTATGGATACCCTGCCACATAACGGTGCGGTCATTACCCTGCTGGCCATAACCGGTCTTAGCCATCGTCAGGCGTACGGCGGGATATTCGCCATTACCGTAATTAAAAGTCTGGCCGTGCTGTTTGTTATCGGCGTCTTCTACACCACCGGAATTGTTTAAGGAGAATCATCATGAACTTAACGGGAAAAACCGCTCTGGTTACCGGCTCTACCAGCGGTATTGGATTAGGCATCGCACAGGTGCTGGCGCAAGCGGGCGCTACCCTGATCCTTAACGGATTTGGTGCTGTGGAAGCCGCCAAAGATGCCATTGCGCAGTATGGCAAAACGCCAGGCTATCATGGCGCGGACCTGAGCGATGAAGCGCAAATTGCCGACATGATGCGCTATGCCGATAGCGAATTTGGCGGTGTGGATATTCTGGTGAACAATGCCGGGATCCAGCATGTTTCTCCGTTGGAGACCTTCCCGGTTGATAAATGGAACGCGATTATCGCCATTAACCTCTCTTCTGTCTTTCACACCACGCGCCTGGCGCTTCCAGGCATGCGAACGCGTAACTGGGGACGCATCATCAATATCGCTTCTGTTCATGGTCTGGTGGCCTCAAAAGAGAAATCCGCCTATGTGGCGGCGAAGCACGGCGTGGTGGGATTAACCAAAACCATTGCGCTGGAAACTGCGCAGACGGGAATCACCTGCAATGCGCTGTGCCCCGGTTGGGTGCTCACGCCGTTGGTCCAGCAGCAAATCGATAAACGTATTGCCGAAGGCGCTGAGCCTGACGCCGCGCGTGACGCCCTGCTAGCGGAAAAACAGCCGTCGCGCGAATTCGTCACGCCGCAACAGTTGGGTGAGCTTGCGCTATTTTTGTGCTCAGACGGGGCGTCGCAGGTGCGTGGTGTGGCGTGGAATATGGATGGCGGCTGGGTGGCGCAATAAAGATATCTGGTGCCGGATAAGACTCCGTCGCATCCGGCACACCATCTTTACTATTTTAACTGATAATCCAGCGTGATTTCCGCGTTCAGTACCTGTGATACCGGGCAGCCGGCTTTTGCTTTCTGGATGATGCTGTCAAACGTGGCGGCATCTATCCCCGGGACGCTCACCTGACTGTGTAGCGCGACTTTGGTGATAGCAAATCCGGCATCCACTTTATCCAGAGAAACATCGGCAGTGGTATCAATGGCATCTGGGGTAAAACCCGCTTCGCCCAGCATGAGCGAAAGCGCCATTGAGAAGCAGGCTGCATGCGCCGCGCCAATCAACTCTTCAGGATTGGTGCCTTTCGCCCCTTCAAATCGGGTATTAAACCCATACGGTTGCTGATTCAACACCCCACTTTCGGTCGACACGGTACCTTTACCGCGCTTAATGTCGCCTTCCCAGTGTGCCTGACCTTTCTTATGGATAGTCATTACCGCTCTCCTGTGTTGTCGTTGGAGTTACAAGTATAGGACGGCTGAGAAAAAGCATGGCACATACGGGATAGTTCTCATTTGCCGCTTAAGCATTGACCTTTCAGCTGAAATGACCGACCATCCAGAAAGCCGCTATTTTTAACATCGGCTTTCTATCAGGTTGTATTTCGTCCGTTCTCATACGGACTCGCCCTTGAAACCAGTAACAGGATTAAGGAGTTAGAATGAAATCGAACCGTCAGGCCCGTCATATTCTCGGACTGGACCACAAAATCTCAAATCAACGTAAAGTCGTGACCGAAGGTGACAAAACCAACGTGGTCAATAATCCTACCGGAAGAAAGCGCCGCGCTGACGGCAAATAGCCTTTCGCACGTCTGACTGAATAACGAGATAAACACCATTGCAACCGCAGTGGTGTTTTTGCTTATAAAACCCCTTAACCCATTCACAATGCTTTATACTTCGGCCGTTTCCCTGGCGGACAGGCCACATACGATCATAAAGAGTGCCAGGGACGGTTATTCAAAAAAGAGTGAGTGACATGGAAAACGAAACTAAAAAACTGCGTTCCCTTTACATCCCCTACGCTGGCCCGGTTCTGCTTGAATTCCCTTTACTGAATAAAGGGAGTGCTTTCAGTGCGGAAGAACGCCGTAACTTCAACCTGCTGGGGTTACTGCCGGAAGTGGTCGAGACGATTGAAGAACAGGCTGAACGCGCCTGGATCCAATATCAGGGATTTAAAACCGAAATCGATAAACATATTTACCTGCGCAACATCCAGGACACCAACGAAACCCTGTTTTACCGGCTGGTGCATAATCACCTTGATGAGATGATGCCAGTTATCTATACCCCAACGGTCGGCGCGGCCTGTGAGCGTTTCTCCGAGATTTATCGTCGCGCGCGCGGCGTGTTTATCTCTTATCAGAACCGCCACAATATGGACGATATCCTGCAAAACGTTCCTAACCACAATATCAAGGTCATCGTTGTCACCGATGGGGAACGTATTTTGGGTCTTGGCGATCAGGGGATCGGCGGGATGGGTATTCCAATCGGTAAACTGTCGCTGTATACCGCGTGTGGTGGGATCAGCCCGGCCTACACCCTGCCGGTGGTACTGGACGTCGGAACCAACAACCAGCAACTGCTCAACGATCCGCTGTATATGGGCTGGCGTAATCCGCGTATCACCGATGATGAATACTACGAATTTGTCGATGAATTCATCCAGGCCGTGAAGCATCGCTGGCCGGACGTGCTGTTGCAGTTTGAAGACTTCGCACAGAAAAACGCCATGCCGCTGTTGACCCGCTATCGCGATGAAATTTGCTCGTTTAACGACGATATTCAGGGTACCGCTGCGGTAACCGTTGGCACGCTGATTGCGGCCAGCCGTGCTGCCGGTAGCCAGTTAAGCGAACAGAACATTGTCTTCCTCGGGGCAGGTTCCGCCGGTTGCGGAATTGCCGAGCAGATCATCGCGCAAATCCAGCGTGAAGGTTTAAGCGAAGAAGCGGCGCGTCAACGCGTGTTTATGGTCGATCGCTTCGGCCTGTTAACCGATAAGATGCCGAACCTGCTCTCTTTCCAGACCAAACTGGTGCAAAAACGCGAAAATCTGCAGCACTGGGATACGCAAGAAGATGTGCTGTCGTTACTCGATGTGGTACGCAACGTTAAGCCGGACATCCTGATTGGTGTTTCCGGACAGACCGGCCTGTTTACCGAAGAGATCATTCGCGAAATGCATAAGCATTGCCCGCGTCCGATCGTCATGCCGCTGTCTAACCCGACTTCCCGCGTAGAAGCCACGCCACAGGATATTATCGCCTGGACCGAGGGTAACGCGCTGGTTGCGACCGGTAGCCCGTTCGCACCGGTACTGTGGAAAGAGAAAATCTATCCCATTGCCCAATGTAACAACGCCTATATCTTCCCGGGTATTGGTCTGGGGGTAATTGCCTCTGGCGCATCGCGTATCACTGATGAAATGCTGATGTCGGCCAGTGAAACACTGGCGCAGTATTCACCGCTGGTGCTCAACGGCGAAGGACTGGTGTTACCTGAGCTGAAAGATATTCAGACCGTTTCCCGCGCCATCGCGTTTGCCGTCGGTAAAATGGCCCAGCAGCAAGGCGTGGCGGTGAAAACCTCCGCCGAAGCGCTGCAACAGGCGATTGACGATAATTTCTGGCAGGCAGAATACCGCGACTACCGTCGTACCTCTATCTGACGGTTTGCCCGGCGGCACGTTGCTGCCGGGCGCTCAGAACTTGCGCGACTGCGTGTCTTACGATTACACTTTCACCATCTATTAACATTTGGAAAATAATAAGGAGGATACTTATGCTGTACTGTGAACGTTTTATCGTTTCACATGCTTTTGGCGATCGCCAGTGCTCAAGCGTTATCGGTATCGTGCTGCGATAACTTCTGCTTGAGCGAAGCTAACTTCTAAATCCCTTCTCTCGGGCTTACCGGGTTATCGTCAGCGATGTTTGACGAGGCGTTTTTACGCCTGTAACTCTTGAGTAAGCAACAATGAGCACATTACTAACCGCACAATCCTTACACGTTGATACGGCATTCGGCACGCTATTCGACGATCTTTCCTTTACCCTGAAAAAAGGCGACCGCATCGGGCTTATCGGTTACAACGGCTGCGGCAAAAGCACGCTGTTAAAACTGCTCGATGGCACAATTTCGCCGACCAGTGGGGTTATCGCGCAGGCAAATCACTGCCATCTCGCCCGTGTAGAACAACATCTGCCTGACGAAATATTGCCACTCACGCTGCAGGAAGCCGTTCTGGCTCAACTGCCCGAGCATGAACGCGCAGGTCAGCAGTGGCGAGTTGAAGCACTGCTCGCCGAAATGGGGTTCACGCCGGAGAATTTATCTCTGACAGCACACACGCTGAGCGGCGGCCAACACACGCGTCTGTTATTGGCGCGGGCGCTGATGCGAAACCCTGACCTGCTGCTGCTGGATGAGCCGGGTAATCACCTGGATCTGCCAACATTACTGTGGCTGGAACAGTTCTTACAAAACTGGTCTGGGAGTTTTGTGGTGGTTTCCCACGACCCGCAGCTGTTAGACGCGGTGACTCACGGAACCTGGATCCTGCGCGATCGAACTCTTCATGCCTTCGATCTGCCCTGTAGCGCGGCGCGTCAGGCTCTGGCAGAAAGAGACATCAGCGATGCTCTGCGCCATAAGGCTGAGCAAAAGGAGATAGACCGGGTGACCGCCAGCGCCAAACGGCTGGCTACCTGGGGGCGGGTCTACGACAACGAAGATCTTTCCCGCAAGGCCAAGCAGATGGAAAAGCAGGTACAGCGCCTGAAAGAGGTACAGACTGAAGTGACGTCAGGAAGTCAGTGGACACTAACATTGCAGGGAGATGCCCTGCGTGCGGATCGTTTGCTGGAGATGACTAATCTGTCCGTAGCCCCTGCTCCCGACGCCGATACGCTGTTTTCCATTGCCGGTCTCCGGTTAAAAAGCGGCGATCGCGTGGCGATTGTCGGGCGCAACGGTTGCGGGAAATCATCGTTGTTAAGGCTTATCTGGCAACAGTTTCACTCACAACTGGCATCACCTTCACTGGTGTTGCACCCGCGCGTTACGTTGGGGTATTACGACCAGACGCTGCACCAACTCGCAGATAACGATTCGTTATTTGACGCGCTGGAGCCGTTTGCTCCGCAGCCTGATATCCGCAAAATGGCGCTGATTAGCGCGGGTTTTCCGTGGGTTCGTCACGCGCAGCGGATCAGTTCCCTAAGCGGCGGTGAGCGCTCCCGGCTGCTGTTTGTTGGGCTAACGCTTGCGCGCTACAGCCTGCTGATGCTCGATGAACCGACCAACCATCTGGATCTGGAAGGTAAAGAGGCGTTGGCAGAAACGCTGCAAAGCTATAACGGCGGCGTGTTGTTGGTCAGTCACGACCGTCAGCTGATCAGCCAAAGCTGCAACCGGTTTTGGTTGATCGACAACGGCGAACTCAGTGAATGGCACGATCTGGACGCGGTCAATGCGCGTATTCGGGAAACATCCTCGGAGGTAACCGTTCCCAAAACGGTGGTCGATGCAAGAGCCGAAATAAGCGGTGACAGCGATGGATTGCTGGAACAACTTCTTGAGCTGGAGCAGCGTCTGGCTGACGATCTTGCCCGCAAGCCGAAACATCAAAAGCCGCTGTTACAGGCGCAATGGCGTGAGGAGATTGAGCGCCTGAACTCACAACTGGAGTAAACCGTATTGCCGGATGGCAGCCTACATCAGCAAAATGCGCGTGTAGGCCCGTCATCCGGCTTATCGAAATATGACGTTTTTTTGGCAAAAAAATGGCGCTACTGGTGTAGCGCCATTACGATCAGGGCACGTCAGGAGTTAGTTAACCCCTTCCTCGCTCTCTTTTTTCGCTTCTTGTCGTTCAACTTCGCGATACCAGCGTGGGTGATGTTTCTTCGCCCAGCGACGGCTCACTTTCCCTTCGACCATGCCTTTAATCGATCCTTTCACCCAGAATGCCATATACATGTGGATGAGGATGGCGTGCATCAGGATAATCCCCGCAGCCGCATGGATAAGCAGGCTATAGCGCACGACCTGCATCGGGAAGAACTGCGCAAAGTACGGACGCCAGATAATGATGCCGGTGATCAGCAGCACGAAAATCATGCTCATGATCGACCAGAACATCATTTTCTGCCCGGCATTGTACTTACCCACGTCCGCCACTTTGTGTTCATTGCCTTTCAGCACTTCCACAATGTTTTTCAGCCACGGGATATCTTTTTTATCCGGGATGTTGTGGTGAACAAAGCGTACAAACATGAACATCAGCGCCACGAAGATCAGCAGTCCGAAGAACGGGTGCAAAATGCGCCCCATCTGCGGCGTACCGAAGGTCTGCGTCAGCCATTGCAGAGTCGGGAAGAAAAACGAAATCCCCGACAACGCCACCAGGAAGAAGCAGATCACCACCGTCCAGTGACAGGCGCGGTCGATAAACTTCGTGCGCACAATCATTTTCGACTTACTCATGATGATCCTCCTCGTCGTCGTCCACTTCCTTATTCGGACCGATACCAATGTAGTGGTAAATCAGTCCGGCGAAGGTGGCGATAAATCCGGCAGCGGCCAGCGGTTTCAGCGCCCCTTTCCACAGATTGATAGAGGTATCGATCTGCGGTTCTTTCGGCAGGCCGTGATACAGCTCCGGCTGGTTGGCATGATGCAGAACGTACATCACGTGCGTGCCACCCACACCTTCCGGGTTGTAGAGACCGGCATGTTCATAACCGCGTGCTTTCAGTTTTGCCACACGCTGTTCGCCCATTTCCAGCATTTCCTGCTTGGTGCCGAAATGGATTGCCCCGGTCGGACAGGTCTTCACGCAGGCAGGTTCCTGCCCGACGCTGACGCGGTCCACACACAGCGTACATTTATACACGCGGTTATCCTCTTTATTGAGGCGCGGAATATTAAATGGACACCCGGCAATACAGTAGCCGCAGCCAATGCAGTGCTCTGACTGAAAATCAACAATCCCGTTGGCGTACTGGATGATAGCCCCGGCAGACGGGCATGCCTTCAGGCAGCCCGGATCTTCACAGTGCATACAGCCGTCTTTACGAATCAACCACTCGAGCTTGCCGTTCTGTTCGGTTTCGGTAAACCGCATCACCGTCCAGGACTTGGCGCTAAGATCGGCAGGGTTGTCATACACCCCGACGCAGTGGCCGACTTCATCGCGGATATCATTCCACTCTGAACATGCCACCTGACAGGCCTTACAGCCTATGCAGGTGGAAACGTCGATCAGCTTTGCGACCTCAGCTTTGTAATCACGGGCCTGAGGCGGCGGCGTGATGGCGTTTGTTGCGGACCGTTTGATGATGTCCTGCGTTTCCATAGACATATGTTCGCCTCCCTTACGCCTTCTCGATGTTAACTAAAAACGCTTTGTATTCCGGCGTTTGCGAGTTTGCATCACCGACATTCGGCGTCAGGGTGTTGGCGATATAGCCTTTACGCGCGACTCCTTCAAAGCCCCAGTGGATCGGGATCCCAACCGTTTCAACCTGCTGACCGTTGACGTGCAGAGTACGCAGACGACGGGTAACCACGGCAACTGCGCGAATAAATCCACGCTTGCTGCTAACTTTGACGTGATCGCCGTTGGAGATCCCCTTCGCCGCCGCCAGCGTTTCGCTGATTTCCACAAACTGCTCTGGCTGAGCAATCGCATTCAGCAATGCGTGCTTGGTCCAGGTATGGAAATGTTCGGTCAGACGATAGGTCGTCCCGACGTACGGGAAGTCCTGTTTCGTGCCCATGCGTAACTTATCCGCTTCGTACAGACGCGCTGCCGGGTTGGAGATCACGTTCGGATGCAGCGGGTTCGTACCCAGCGGCGTTTCCATCGGCTCGTAGTGTTCCGGGAACGGACCTTCCGCCATCTTATCGATAGCGAACAGACGACCCAGCCCTTCCGGCTGCATAATAAACGGATTGGTGCCACTACCCGGTGCTGCGGTGTTGAAGTCCGGGATATCGTTCCCCGTCCACTTCGTGCCGTTCCACTGGATCAGCATGCGTTTTGGATCCCATGGCTTACCTTGCGGGTCCGCCGAAGCGCGGTTATACAACACGCGACGGTTTAACGGCCATGCCCAGGCCCAGCCCAGCGTATTACCGAGACCTGACGGGTCGGCGTTATCGCGATTGGCCATCTGGTTGCCCTGCTCGGTCCAGCTACCGGTATAAATCCAGCAGGACGATGACGTAGACCCATCATCGCGCAGAAGCGCAAAGCTGCTGAGTAACTGGCCTTTCTTCGCAACCAGCACACCGTTGGCATCATAGAGATCTTCCAGCGCATAGCCGTTGTTCTCTTTTGCCACTTCCTCGGAGTGCGGTTCGTCCGGCTGCTTATAGTTCCAGCTCATTTTCAGCACGGGTTCTACAGCTTTACCGCCTTCAGTGCGATACATGTCGCGCAGACGGTGATAAATACCGGCCAGAATTTCGCCGTCGTTACGGGCTTCACCCGGGGCATCCTGACCTTTCCAGTGCCACTGCAGCCAGCGACCGGAGTTGGCGATGGAGCCGTCCTCTTCCGCAAAGCAGGTGGATGGCAAGCGGAAGACTTCGGTCTGAATAGAAGCCGGATCAACGTCGTTTGATTCACCGTGGTTCTGCCAGAACGTAGAGGTTTCGGTTACCAGCGGATCGATAATCACCAGATACTTCAGTTTGCTCAGGCACTGCACCACTTTGTTTTTGTCCGGGAAGGACGCGACCGGGTTAAAGCCCTGACAGATGTAGCCGGTGACTTTCCCGCTATCCATCATGTTGAAGTATTTGATGACGTCGTAGGACTGATCCCACTTCGGCAACCACTCAAAGCCCCAGTCGTTTTCTTTCTGCGCCGCATTGCCGTAGAAAGATTTCATCAGGCTGACGAAGAATTTCGGGTAGTTGCCCCAGTAGTTCACCTGATCGGCCAACGTCGCTTTTGGCGTGTTAGCGGCCAGATAGGTTTGCAGATCGGCCTGTTTCTCTGACGGCAGCGTCAGGTAGCCTGGCAGACTGGTAGAGAGCAGCCCTAAGTCGGTTAAACCCTGAATGTTGGAGTGACCGCGTAAAGCGTTGACCCCGCCACCTGCCATCCCCATGTTGCCGAGCAGCAACTGGATCATGGCCATGGTACGGATGTTCTGCGCCCCGACGGTATGCTGTGTCCAGCCCAGCGCATACAGGAACGTGGTGGTGCGGTCCGCTGCGCTGGTGGAAGCCAGCACTTCGCAAACTTTCAGGAAGTCTTCTTTTGGCGTACCGCAGATGTTTTCCACCACATCCGGCGTGTAGCGGGAAACGTGCTGTTTTAGCAGATTCCAGACACAGCGGGGATGGCTTAACGTTTCATCGCGTTTCGCGTAGCCGTTTTCATCGAACTGGTAGTTCCAGGACGATTTATCGTATTGGCGTTTTTTCGCGTCGTAACCGCTGAACAGACCGTCTTCAAAAGCAAAATCATCCCGCACCAGCAGGCTGGCGTTGGTGTAATGCTTAACGTATTCAGCGTTGATTTTGTTGTTTTCAATCAGATACAGCAAGACGCCGGACAGGAACGTAATGTCCGTGCCGGAACGAATTGGCGCGTAAATATCCGCTACCGAGGCTGTACGTGTAAAACGGGGGTCAACAACAATTAGCGTGGCATCATTGTTGTTTTTAGCTTCCATCGCCCAGCGGAATCCCACCGGATGTGCTTCAGCGGCGTTACCGCCCATCACCATCACGACGTTGGCGTTTTTAATATCAACCCAGTGGTTGGTCATCGCACCGCGACCAAATGTTGGAGCAAGACTTGCTACCGTTGGTCCGTGTCAGACGCGTGCCTGGTTGTCTACTGCCAGCATGCCGAGTGAGCGCACAAATTTTTGCGTCAGCATGCCGGTTTCATTACTTGCCGCAGATGCACACAGCATCCCGGTAGAAAGCCAGCGGTTTACCGTTACGCCCTGCTCATTCTTCTCAATAAAGTTGGCGTCGCGGTCAGTTTTCATCAGCTTCGCGATACGGGTGAAAGCCTCATCCCAGCTGATACGCTGCCATTTGTCGGAGCCTGGAGCGCGATATTCCGGGTAACGCAGACGGTTTTCACTGTGCACGTAATCCAGTAATCCTGCGCCCTTAGGGCATAATGCCCCACGGCTCACCGGATGATCCGGATCCCCTTCAATATGGTAAATCGACTCTTTGGCGTTTTTTGCTCCATCTCCCAGGCTATACATTAATAGCCCGCAACCTACGGAACAGTATGTGCAGGTGTTTCGGATCTCTTTGGCGCGCAACAGCTTATAGTTTCGCGCCTGAGCCAGTGCCATTTTGGGTGCAAAACCCAGAGCGGCTACTGTTGTTCCCGCCATACCGCCCGCGCAGATTTTAAAAAATTGTCTGCGGCTGACGTCCATTGCTTTCCTCTTTTTTGCAGGGATTCGTACAGGAAATCTCTCAAATTGCGCCAGCGCGGCATGATTGAAAGATGACATGTACAACTTCGCGACGAAACTATCAGCTATATCCATATTTTTTTTGCGTCAAATCAATAACGAAACGGTTCCGCTACTAAATAGTGCACTTCGCTTAACCTTTGTACCCATAAGGGAGTAGACAAAAGGGAATTAATTAGCGCGCTACGGTGTAAAGGTGCTATACATTTCAGCTTAATTTTTGCCAGTACCATGGACAGACAATCAGCATGACAAAACAAAAAGCAACGTTAATTGGGCTTATTGCCATCGTGCTCTGGAGCACGATGGTCGGGCTTATTCGTGGGGTAAGCGAAGGACTTGGGCCGGCAGGCGGCGCGGCGATGATTTTTACATTAAGCGGCCTGTTGCTGATATTTACCGTCGGATTCCCAAATATCAGAAAAATTCCTGTGCGATATTTAATCGCCGGTAGCGTGCTTTTTGTTAGCTATGAAATATGCTTAGCGCTGGCCCTAGGCTATGCCGCTACTCGTCACCAGGCTATTGAAGTGGGTATGGTCAATTATCTCTGGCCAAGTCTGACAATATTATTCGCCATCTTATTTAATGGCCAAAAAACAACCTGGTTGGTGATTCCCGGATTAATCATCGCATTGACCGGGGTTTGTTGGGTGTTGGGGGGCGAAAACGGCCTGAATCCTGGAGAAATAATCAGTAATGTTGCCAGCAGCCCGCTTAGCTATTTCCTCGCCTTTCTCGGCGCTTTTATCTGGGCAACGTATTGCACGGTGACTAATAAATATGCAAAAGGTTTTAACGGCATCACCGTGTTCGTTTTACTAACGGCGGCAAGTTTGTGGGTTTACTATTTTATTACGCCTCAACCGGAAATGGTTTTCAGCACTTCGGTGACGATTAAAATGTTCACTGCAGCATTAACGTTAGGATTTGCCTATGCCGCGTGGAATATTGGTATTTTGCATGGCAACGTGACCGTTATGGCCGTCGGGTCTTATTTTACTCCAGTGCTCTCCTCTGCGCTGGCCGCGGTGTTGCTCAGCGCCCCGCTGTCACTATCCTTCTGGCAAGGAGCGCTGATGGTCTGCGCGGGGTCTCTGCTTTGCTGGCTGGCAACGCGCCGTGCCTGAAAAAAAGTCGGGTTTTATCACAAACAAATAAAATCCGGCTATACTTTAGACAATTTAATGAATAATAATTGTTCATTCCACTGCGGTTTATGTTTATATTTTTTTAATTAAATGTTAAATATATGAAAATTAATTAACGCCCGAAAGTATTACTCGGTTATCTGTATCTCTTCACATGTATATATTACACCTGCGAAACTAACGCCATTTAAATCATAGCCTGCACAATAGTTCCCCATGTAAATATACCCATTCCGATCTGTCACATATTAAGATTAATACAATCAGCTATATTATGTAGATCTGGATCACACAACTTCAAATATTTCGCAATATTATGAAACTTATTATTGAACTTATACCACTGCGTCATTTAAAAATGGTTTGCCATTGACGAACCCCTTCGTTTAGCAATGGTTTAGGAAACACACCAAGAAATAATTATAAGGATTATTTAGAATGAAACTTAAATTAGTTGCAGTGGCAGTGACTAGCCTGTTGGCGGCAGGTGCGGTAAACGCAGCTGAGGTATATAACAAAGACGGTAACAAACTGGACCTGTACGGTAAAGTTCACGCTCAACACTACTTCTCTAACGATACCAGCAACGATGGCGACAAAACTTACGCGCGTCTGGGCTTCAAAGGCGAAACTCAGATCAACGACCAACTGGTTGGTTTCGGTCAGTGGGAATATGAATTCAAAGGCAACCGTTCTGAAAATCAGGGTTCCGACAAAGATAAAACCCGTCTGGCATTCGCTGGTCTGAAATTCGCTGAATACGGTTCTTTCGACTACGGTCGTAACTACGGCGTAGCTTACGACATCGGCGCATGGACCGACGTTCTGCCAGAGTTCGGTGGCGATACCTGGACCCAGACTGACGTCTTCATGACTGGCCGTACTACTGGCGTTGCAACCTACCGTAACACCGACTTCTTCGGTCTGGTTGAAGGTCTGAACTTTGCTGCTCAGTACCAGGGCAAAAACGACCGTAACGACGTTCAGGAAGCTAACGGCGACGGTTTTGGTCTGTCTACTACCTATGAGTACGAAGGCTTCGGCGTAGGTGCGACCTATGCGAAATCTGACCGTACCGACGAGCAGAACAACCATAACAGCATCTTCAAAGCTAACGGCGCAAACGCTGAAGTATGGGCTGCTGGCCTGAAATATGATGCGAACAACATCTACCTGGCAACCACCTACTCCGAAACTCGCAACATGACCACCTATGGCTCTAAAGTTGCTGGTATCGCTGAGAAAGCACAGAACTTTGAAGCAGTTGCTCAGTACCAGTTCGACTTCGGTCTGCGTCCGTCCGTTGCTTACCTGAAATCCAAAGGTAAAGACATTGCGGTCTTCGGCGACCAGGATCTGGTTGAATACGTAGACCTGGGCGCGACCTACTACTTCAACAAAAACATGTCCACCTTCGTTGATTACAAAATCAACCTGCTGGATGCCAACAACTTCACAAGAGCTGCCGGTGTAAGCACTGACAACATCGTTGCTGTTGGTCTGAACTACCAGTTCTAATTTTGTTGTAGTCTGAATACAAAGCCAGTCCTTCCAGGGCTGGCTTTTTCTCTTAATGTAGACTCGGTCATAAGGAGTATGCCGTGCAGACATTCACTGGTCGTTGTCTTTGCGGGCAGAGTCATTTTACCGTCGACGTCGAAATGCTGGATGTCTATGCCTGTCATTGTACGCTGTGCCAGAAGTGGTCAGGTGGCATCGCTATGTATCTGGAAGCCAGCGCTCAGCCGCTGATGTCGCCAGATTCAGCAGAACCTTCGCACTTCCCATCTTCAAATCGTGGTGAACGTTTCTTCTGTTCCGGATGCGGGTGTCCGCTGTGGTTTACCCTAACGGGCAGCGATCGTTATTTTGTGCCGTGGACGCTGCTGGAACTGAATGAGGTGGATCGCCGCCGCCTGATTTTAGCGGCAGAGATCTATACGGAAACACAGCCTGCGTTCTGGAGGCTGACGGGGCAATACGCTCGACTGAGTGGGAAAGAAGTCGAAGAGATGGATTACCCCTGTCATTTAGCCCATTAGTTATTGACGCTGTACCTTTGCCAGACTGAACCACATTCCTACCGCTAATACGATAAGCATGCTGCCGGCGCTGCTTAAGGCCACGCTGTGCGACCAGGTAAAGGCTTCTTTAGCAGCCGACAGCAACGCCTCACTCAGCGACGACGGGAGCGAGTGCGCCAGTTGCACCGCCTCACCCATTGACGATGAGGCTCGTTCTATCTCCTGTGGATTAAGTCCGACAGGCGGCAGAATCGAAGCTGAAAAGCTGCGGCTCAACAACAACCCAAAGATAGCGATCCCAAGCCCGGCCCCCAGTTCATAAGCCATTGTCTCAATGGCGCCCGCGGCTGCGGCTTTTTCTGCCGGGGCTGCCGCCATGATAGCCGCCGTTGAGGCCAGCAGCGCACTGGCGGCGCTGAAACCGAGCAAAGCCATTAATATCCAGGCTTGAATCTGCTGAGTACTGAAATCCGTCATCGCCAGGCCGTAAAAACTGACGGCGCTAAGCGCCATACCCGCCGTTGCCACACAACGTAATCCCAGGCGTGACACCAGCATACCGGCAATGGGGCCGCTGAAGCCGCTTGCCAGCATCACCGGCAGCATAAACAGTCCCGCCTGATACGGTGTTAAACCATGAACAAACTGTAGCTCCTGAGCCATCAGTAACTCGAAACCCACCAGAGTTATCATGGCGGTCATCGCCATCACAACGCCGCTTAAGATGATACGATGCGTGAACAGCCGCATATCAATCATCGGGCGGGAAGCAGCGAGCTGGATGCGGACAAACTGCCACAACAGTAACGCGCCGGTTAACAGCGTCAACGCAATGGCAGCGGTCGCCGTATGCCCTTTCAGCGCGGTTTTAGCGCTGTAAACCAGCAGCAGAATGGCGACAATCAGCATTATCGCATGACCGAAATTTAACGACTGATCGCGACGTCCGGCCTGGCGCGGCACTAAGCGTGCGGTTAAGGCCATTACCACCAGGACAATCGGTACATTAATTAAGAATACGGATCCCCAGTAGAAGTGCTCCAGCAGCATCCCACCAACCAGTGGGCCAAATGCCGCACCGCCGGAACCCACGGCAGCCCAGACACCAAGCGCCATATTGCGATGCCGTTGCTCAGCGAATGTGGCGCGAATACCCGCAAGCGTTGCCGGAACAATCATCGCCGCCCCAATCGCCAATACAGCCCGGGTGGCAATCAGCCAACCCGCGCTATGGGCAAAGGCAGCGGCCAGCGATGCGAGACCAAATACTCCGCCCCCTAACAGCAGCAGACGTTTAAAGCCAATACGATCGCCCAGCGCGCCCATTGGCAATACCATTCCGGCCATTACCAGAGAATAAATATCAATGATCCACAGCAGCTCGTTACCACTGGCACCCAGCGTCATACTCAGCGTGGGCGCGGCAACGTGCAGCACCGTTGCATCAATCGCAACAGGGATGTAGACCAGTACAATAATGACTAACGTTAACCACTGACGAAACATAAAACTCCCTAACGAAACTGAAACTGGACACGTGTCCAGCTTTAGCGATCCTACGGAAATTTGAACGTATGTCCAACTTTTTGTTAGACTGCGTGCTATACGGGTACAGGAGGAAAGATGAGCTATCTGAATCGGGACGAACGTCGGGAAGTTATTCTGCAAGCGGCCATGCGTGTCGCGCTTGAGGAAGGATTTACTGCTATGACGGTGCGGCGTATTGCCACGGAAGCTCAGGTGTCCACCGGGCAGGTACACCATCACTTTACCTCTGCGGGTGAGTTAAAATCCCTCGCGTTTGTGCAACTGATACGGACCCTTCTGGATGCCGAACAGGTCAGTGATAACGCCA
Organism: Citrobacter sp. 506; assembly: GCF_050434985.1. NCBI lineage: Bacteria > Pseudomonadati > Pseudomonadota > Gammaproteobacteria > Enterobacterales > Enterobacteriaceae > Citrobacter > Citrobacter sp. 506. The sequence goes on along the minus strand of NZ_JBNDJN010000001.1, from coordinate 531,536 downwards.
GCTTCCGCGAACGACTGCATGCTATGTTGGGCAGCGAAGATGGCGGGTTCGAACCCTACATTAAACTGTGGCGCGAAGCGCAGGTCCTGGCGGATAAAGATCCGGAAATCAAAAGCGCCTACCTGCTAACCATGCGGATGTGGCATGAAGAAACCGCCGCTATCATCACTCAAGGACAGAGTGCAGGTGAATTTTCAGCAATACCGGATGCGGCCGAGGTGGCCTGGCGCTTAATCGCATTGGTTTGCGGCCTGGATGGCATCTATGTCTTAGGCATTGAGGAAATGGCCGACCCTGCATTCGAACGCCATTTGGATCGTATGATTACGTTGGAGTTAGTTAATTGATGTTATAGATGAATTAATAATACATCTTTTATTTTTACAATTGGTAACACTTAAGCAACATGTAATTCCCTCATCACGCCGCGTTATTGCACTTTTTTATCTATTCTTTCAGTCAATATTCCCAAAACTTTTCAATAGTTTCTAAAAAGAACTCGCGCGGCGCTGTGTGCGTTTATTTCTTTTTCATGAACGGCATGGGCATGGAGAATAATATGTCAGCATCAAATGAGAAAAATAATCGTTATCTTTTAACTGACTGGAAACCGGAGAACCCTGCCTTTTGGGAAAACAAAGGTAAGCATATTGCACGCAGAAACCTCTGGATATCAGTAAGTTGTCTGTTGCTGGCGTTCTGCGTCTGGATGTTGTTCAGCGCCGTGGCCGTCAATCTGAATAAAATTGGTTTTAATTTCACTACTGACCAACTGTTTTTATTAACGGCATTGCCTTCTCTTTCTGGCGCAATATTGCGCGTTCCCTACTCCTTTATGGTACCTATATTTGGTGGGCGCCGGTGGACCATTTTTAGCACGATTATTCTGGTTATTCCCTGCGTCTGGCTGGGTTTTGCCGTGCAAAATAACGCTACTCCGTTTGGCGTATTTATTATCATTGCGCTGATGTGCGGTTTTGCTGGCGCAAACTTTGCCTCCAGCATGGGTAATATCAGCTTTTTCTTCCCCAAAGCGAAACAAGGCAGCGCATTAGGCGTTAACGGTGGTCTCGGCAACCTTGGCGTCAGCGTGATGCAGTTGATCGCGCCGCTGGTGATCTTTCTGCCTATCTTTACCTTTTTGGGCGTACAGGGCGTACCGCAGGCCGACGGCTCGTTATTGTCGCTGGCCAATGCCGCATGGATTTGGGTTCCGTTACTGCTGATAGCCACCTTAGCAGCAGGCATGGGAATGAACGATATTGCCAGTTCGAAGGCCTCAATTGCTTCCCAGTTGCCGGTCCTCAAGCGTTTTCATCTGTGGTTATTAAGCCTGCTGTATCTCGCCACTTTCGGTTCATTTATCGGCTTTTCGGCAGGCTTTGCCATGCTGGCGAAAACTCAGTTCCCGGACGTGAATATCCTGCAACTGGCGTTCTTCGGCCCCTTCATCGGCGCTCTTGCGCGATCGGCAGGCGGCGTGATCTCTGACAAATTCGGCGGTGTGCGCGTCACGTTAATTAACTTCATCTTTATGGCGTTGTTTAGCGCCCTGCTGTTCCTCACCCTGCCTGGGTCAGGCGAAGGAAACTTTGTCGCCTTCTACCTGGTGTTTATGGGCTTGTTCCTGACTGCGGGTCTGGGAAGCGGCTCAACCTTCCAGATGATCGCGGTGATCTTTCGCAAAATCACCATATACCGGGTCAAGCTGCACGGTGGTACTGAAGAACAGGCCCAACGTGAGGCGGTAACCGATACCGCTGCCGCGCTGGGATTCATCTCTGCTATTGGCGCTGTGGGGGGCTTCTTCATCCCCAAAGCGTTTGGTTCATCGCTGGCGCTGACCGGCTCTCCGGTGGGCGCAATGAAAATATTCCTCGTGTTTTACATCGTCTGCGTGCTGGTGACCTGGCTGGTCTATGGCCGTAAATCACAAAAAAAATAACAAAATGGATACCGCAGGATTGGACAGTTCGATAGGCCGGATAAGGCGTTAACCGCCATCCGGCCTACCGTTCGATTCACCGTCGGCAATATTCTCAAAGCAGGAGTTATGTCATGAGTAAACTGTTCGATCGCTTTCGCTACTTTAAACAAAAGGGCGATACGTTTGCCGATGGGCACGGGCAAGTGATGCACACCAACCGGGACTGGGAAGACAGCTATCGTCAGCGCTGGCAGTTCGACAAAATTGTGCGTTCTACCCACGGCGTTAACTGTACCGGCTCATGCAGTTGGAAAATCTACGTCAAAAACGGACTGGTGACCTGGGAAACGCAGCAAACCGACTACCCGCGTACCCGCCCTGACCTGCCAAATCATGAACCCCGTGGCTGCCCGCGCGGTGCCAGCTACTCCTGGTATCTTTACAGCGCCAACCGTCTGAAGTATCCCCTGGTGCGTAAACGTCTGATCGAACTGTGGCGCGACGCTTTGTCCCGCCAGCCCGATCCGGTGCTGGCCTGGGAATCCATTATGAACGACCCGCAAAAATGCCAGAGCTACAAACAGGTACGCGGGCGCGGTGGTTTTATCCGTTCCAACTGGAAAGAGCTTAATCAGCTCATTGCTGCCGCCAACGTCTGGACGGTGAAAACCTATGGCCCGGATCGCGTGGCCGGGTTCTCCCCGATCCCTGCTATGTCGATGGTCTCCTATGCCGCAGGCACACGCTATCTTTCGCTACTGGGCGGAACCTGCCTGAGCTTCTATGACTGGTACTGCGATTTACCGCCTGCATCACCGATGACCTGGGGCGAACAGACCGATGTTCCAGAATCCGCCGACTGGTATAACTCCAGCTACATCATCGCCTGGGGGTCAAACGTGCCGCAGACCCGTACCCCGGATGCGCACTTTTTTACTGAAGTACGCTACAAAGGCACCAAGACGATTGCCATTACGCCGGATTACTCGGAAGTCGCTAAACTGTGCGACCAGTGGCTGGCACCTAAGCAAGGAACAGACAGCGCGTTGGCGATGGCGATGGGCCACGTCATCCTGAAAGAATTCCACCTCGACAATCCCAGCGATTACTTCATCAATTACTGTCGTCGCTATACCGATATGCCGATGCTGGTTTTGCTGGATGCCCGGGAAGATGGCAGCTACGTGCCAGGTCGCATGATGCGCGCCTCAGACCTTGTCGATGGTCTGGGCGAAAGTAACAATCCGGAGTGGAAAACCGTGGCCTTTAACACTGCTGGCGAACTGGTGGTCCCGAACGGGTCTATCGGTTTTCGCTGGGGCGAGAAAGGTAAATGGAACCTGGAGCCACTGGCGGCTGGCGCTGAAACAGAACTTTCCCTCTCGCTGCTCGGTCAGCATGATGAAGTGACTGGCGTGGCATTCCCCTACTTCGGCGGTAACGAAAACCCACATTTTCGCAGCGTGAAACAGGAACCCGTGCTGATTCGTCAACTGCCGGTAAAACATCTTAACCTCGCCGACGGCAGCCGTTGCCGGGTGGTAAGCGTCTATGATCTGGTGCTGGCGAATTACGGCCTCGACCGCGGTCTGGATGACGCTCATAGCGTGCAAGATTACAGCGAAGTGAAAGCCTACACCCCGGCCTGGGGAGAGCAAATTACCGGTGTCCCTCGTCGTCATATCGAACAAATCGCCCGTGAGTTTGCCGATACGGCGCACAAAACCCATGGCCGTTCGATGATTATCCTCGGGGCTGGCGTCAACCACTGGTATCACATGGATATGAACTACCGTGGAATGATTAACATCCTCGTGTTCTGCGGTTGTGTGGGACAAAGCGGCGGCGGCTGGGCGCACTATGTGGGTCAGGAGAAACTGCGTCCGCAAACTGGTTGGTTGCCGCTGGCCTTTGCGCTGGACTGGAACCGCCCACCGCGTCAGATGAACAGCACCTCGTTTTTCTACAATCACTCCAGCCAGTGGCGTTATGAAAAACTCACCGCTCAGGAACTCCTCTCTCCGCTGGCTGATGCGTCGAAGTTTAGCGGACATTTGATCGACTTTAACGTACGTGCAGAAAGAATGGGCTGGCTGCCGTCCGCGCCGCAGCTCAACCTCAACCCTCTGACCGTCAAAGCAAAGGCAGAACAAGCGGGAGTGTCGCCTGCACAATACACTGCACAGGCGCTGAAATCGGGTGAAATTCGTTTTGCCTGCGAGCAGCCGGATAGTGGTAACAACCATCCGCGTAATCTCTTCGTCTGGCGCTCTAACCTGCTCGGCTCCTCCGGTAAAGGGCATGAATACATGCTCAAGTATCTGCTGGGTACCGAAAGCGGGATCCAGGGGGAAGCGCTCGGTTCAAGCGAAGGTATTAAACCTGAAGAGGTGGAATGGCAGTCCGCGGCGATAGAGGGCAAGCTTGATCTGCTGGTAACGCTCGATTTCCGTATGTCGAGTACCTGCCTGTTCTCCGATGTCGTTTTGCCGACCGCCACCTGGTATGAAAAAGACGATATGAACACCTCGGATATGCATCCGTTTATTCACCCGCTGTCGGCGGCGGTCGATCCTGCGTGGGAATCGAAGAGCGACTGGGAAATTTATAAAGGCATCGCCAAAGTCTTCTCTGAGGTTTGCGTCGGGCACCTTGGGCAAGAAACGGATGTGGTATTACAACCGCTGCAACACGACTCCCCGGCAGAGCTGGCGCAGCCGTTTGACATTCAGGACTGGCGTAAAGGCGAATGCGATCTCCTCCCGGGGAAAACGGCGCCCAATATTGCCGTTGTGGAACGTGACTATCCCGCCACCTACGAACGCTTCACTTCGCTCGGTCCGCTAATGGACAAGCTCGGTAACGGCGGGAAAGGTATTACGTGGAATACCCAAGCGGAGGTCGATTTCCTCGGCAAGCTGAACTACACCAAACGCGAAGGTCCGGCGAAAGGCCGACCACTGATAGACACCGCGCTGGACGCGTCTGAGGTGATCCTCGCCCTGGCACCGGAAACGAACGGTCAGGTGGCGGTGAAAGCCTGGGAAGCGCTGGGAGCGATGACCGGACGCGACCATACGCATCTGGCGTTGAACAAAGAAGACGAGAAAATCCGTTTTCGCGATATTCAGGCGCAGCCGCGCAAAATCATCTCCAGCCCCACCTGGTCCGGGCTGGAAAGTGAACATGTCTCCTATAACGCAGGCTATACCAACGTCCACGAGCTGATCCCGTGGCGCACCCTGTCCGGTCGCCAACAGTTGTACCAGGATCACGCGTGGATGCGAGCGTTTGGTGAAAGTCTGGTGGCATATCGTCCGCCTATCGATACCCGAAGCGTCAGCAATATGCGCGAAGTTCCGCCTAACGGCTTCCCGGAAAAAGCGCTCAACTTCCTGACTCCGCATCAAAAATGGGGGATCCACTCTACCTACAGCGAAAACCTGCTGATGCTGACGCTGTCGCGCGGTGGCCCCATTGTCTGGATCAGTGAGACCGATGCTAAAGAGCTGGGCATTGAGGATAACGACTGGATTGAAGCCTTTAACGCCAACGGCGCGCTCACCGCGCGGGCTGTGGTGAGTCAGCGCGTGCCGCCGGGAATGACCATGATGTATCACGCTCAGGAGCGAATCATGAATATCCCAGGCTCGGAAGTCACCGGTATGCGCGGCGGGATCCACAACTCAGTCACCCGCGTCTGCCCGAAACCCACGCACATGATCGGCGGCTATGCGCAACTGGCATACAGCTTCAACTATTACGGCACGGTCGGCTCTAACCGCGATGAGTTCATCATGATTAGAAAAATGAAAAATATTAACTGGCTGGATGATGAAGGTCGCGATCAGGTACAGGAGGCGAAAAAATGAAAATACGCTCACAGGTAGGCATGGTTCTTAATCTGGATAAGTGCATCGGCTGCCACACCTGCTCCGTCACCTGTAAAAACGTCTGGACCGGACGTGAAGGGATGGAATATGCGTGGTTTAACAACGTTGAGACCAAGCCAGGCATTGGTTATCCGAAAAACTGGGAAGATCAGGAAGAGTGGCAAGGCGGCTGGATTCGCGATGTTAACGGGAAGATAAGGCCGCGCCTGGGCGGCAAGATGGGCGTTATCACCAAAATTTTTGCTAACCCGGTGATCCCGCAAATCGATGATTATTACGAACCCTTTACCTACGATTATCAGCATCTGCATAGCGCACCGGAAAGCAAGAATCAGCCCACCGCACGTCCGCGTTCGCTGATAGATGGCAAACGGATGGACAAGATTATCTGGGGTCCTAACTGGGAAGAGTTGCTCGGCGGTGAGTTCTCAAAACGTGCCCGCGACCGTAACTTTGAGAAAATGCAAAAGGAGATGTACGGGCAATTCGAAAACACCTTCATGATGTATTTACCGCGCTTGTGCGAACACTGCCTGAACCCAAGCTGTGTCGCCACCTGCCCGAGCGGTGCCATCTATAAGCGCGAAGAAGACGGCATCGTGTTGATCGACCAGGATAAATGTCGCGGCTGGCGCTTGTGCATCAGCGGTTGTCCGTACAAAAAAATCTACTTTAACTGGAAGAGCGGTAAATCAGAGAAGTGCATTTTCTGCTACCCGCGTATTGAGTCGGGCCAGCCGACGGTATGTTCGGAAACCTGCGTGGGACGCATCCGCTATCTTGGCGTATTGCTGTACGACGCCGACCGCATCGAAGAAGCAGCCAGCACCGAGCATGAGACCGATCTCTACGAGCGTCAGTGCGATGTGTTCCTCAATCCACACGACCCGGCGGTCATTGAAGAGGCGTTAAAACAAGGTATTCCGCACAACGTCATCGAAGCGGCCCAACGTTCGCCCGTTTACAAGATGGCGATGGACTGGAAGCTGGCGCTGCCGCTGCACCCGGAATACCGCACCCTGCCGATGGTCTGGTATGTACCGCCGTTGTCGCCGATTCAGTCGGTCGCTGACGCGGGGGGACTGCCGCACAATGGCAACATTCTGCCAGCGGTTGAATCACTGCGAATTCCGGTTCAGTACCTTGCCAACATGCTTAGCGCGGGCGATACCGGTCCGGTACTGCGGGCGCTAAAACGAATGATGGCCATGCGCCATTATATGCGTTCGCAAACCGTAGAAGGCGTTACGGACACCCGCGCGATTGAGGAAGTGGGTCTGACCGTTGAGCAGGTTGAAGAGATGTATCGCTATCTGGCCATCGCCAACTATGAAGACCGCTTCGTGATCCCGACCAGCCACCGTGAAATGGCGCGTGATGCGTTCCCGGAAAAAAACGGTTGCGGATTTACCTTTGGCGACGGCTGCCATGGTTCAGATACCAAATTCAACCTGTTTAACAGCAGTCGTATTGACGCCATCGACATCACCGAAGTGCGCGATAAAGCGGAGGGTGAATAATGCAAATCCTGAAGGTTATCGGCCTGTTGATGGAATATCCCGACGAGTTGCTGTGGGAGTGTAAAGACGAGGCGCTGGCGCTTGTGGCCAGCGATGCCCCAATGCTTACCGAATTTAGCCAGGGGCTGCTCAATGCGCCATTACTGGATAAACAAGCCGAATGGTGTGAGATATTTGACCGGGGCCGGGCCACCTCTCTGCTGCTGTTTGAGCACGTGCACGCCGAGTCTCGCGATCGGGGCCAGGCGATGGTTGATCTGTTGGCGCAGTACGAAAAGGTCGGACTGCAGCTCGACTGCCGCGAACTGCCGGATCATCTGCCGCTGTATCTGGAGTACTTAAGCGTGTTGCCGGAAGCGGAGGCCAAAGAAGGATTGCAGAACGTCGCACCGATTCTGGCGCTGCTGGGGGGGCGTTTGAAACAGCGTGATACGCCGTGGTATCAACTGTTTGACGCCCTGCTACTGCTTGCCGGAAGCCCTCTTTCAAGTGACAGTGTCACTAAACAGGTTGACACGGAAACCCGCGACGATACCCGACAGGCGCTGGATGCCGTCTGGGAAGAGGAACAGGTGAAGTTTATCGAGGATAACGCCACCGCCTGTGACAGTTCACCGTTACAAAACTATCAACGACGCTTTAGCCAGGACGTGGCACCTCAGTATGTCGACGTCAGCGCGGGAGGCCCGAAATGATACAGTACCTGAACGTCTTTTTTTACGATATCTACCCGTACCTCTGTGGCACGGTGTTTATCCTCGGCAGTTGGCTACGCTATGACTACGGGCAATACACCTGGCGGGCCTCTTCCAGCCAGATGCTGGACAAACGCGGCATGGTGTTATGGTCAAACCTGTTCCACATCGGCATTCTGGGGATCTTTTTCGGGCACCTGTTTGGCATGTTAACCCCGCACTGGATGTATGCCTGGTTCCTGCCGATTGCGGTGAAGCAGCAGATGGCGATGATCGCCGGTGGGCTCTGTGGCGTGCTGACGCTGGTCGGTGGCGCTGGCTTGCTGGTACGTCGTTTGACCAATCCGCGCATTCGTGCAACCTCCTCCACTGCCGATATCCTGATCCTCTGCGTTCTGCTGATTCAGTGTATCCTCGGCTTAACCACCATCCCATTCTCTGCGCAGCATCCTGACGGCAGTGAAATGCTGAAACTGGTAGGTTGGGCGCAGTCGGTGGTGACTTTCCAGGGCGGCGCGTCTGCGCATCTGGATGGCGTGGCGTTGATTTTCCGTGTGCATCTGGTTCTGGGGATGACTATCTTCCTGCTGTTCCCGTTCACACGCCTGGTTCACGTGTGGAGTGCGCCGTTTGAGTACTTTACCCGCCGCTATCAAATAGTGCGTTCACGCCGATAAATCCGCATTGAAATGTCGGGTGACGACACGCCTTATCCGGCCTACAACCAGGCACCGTAGGCCGGATAAGATAGCGATCATCGCCATCCGGCATTTTGCACGTTATGATGCTTCTCCATTCCAGGGAGAACGTTAATGAAACCACAGGTTTACCACGTCGATGCCTTTACCTCGGTACCCTTTCGCGGCAATTCAGCAGGCGTGGTTTTGCATGCTGACGGACTGAGCGAAACACAGATGCAACTCATTGCTCGCGAGCTGCGTCATTCGGAAACCGCTTTCCTGCTGACCAGCGACGACAGCGATGTTCGCATCCGCTATTTCACGCCGACGGTCGAAGTTCCTATCTGTGGGCATGCTACCGTCGCTGCACATTATGTGCGGGCAAACGTGCTTGGCTTGGGCAACAGTACAGTCTGGCAAACCTCGCTGGCCGGTCGTCATCGGGTGGATATCGAAGCTATCGGGAATGACTATCGTATTAGCCTTGAGCAAGGCGTACCCGGATTTGAACCTCCGCTGGAAGGGGCTATTCGTAGTGCGATTATCGAGGCCCTACACCTGAGCGAAGACGATATGCTGGCAGGCTTGCCGATTCAGGTTGCTACCACCGGGCATTCGAAAGTGATGATTCCGCTTAAGCCCGAGGTGGACCTCGACGCCCTTTCCCCTGATTTGCAGGCTTTGACAGCCATCAGCCAACAAATTGGCTGTAACGGCTTCTTTCCTTTTCAAATCCGCCCGGGCGAAAACGCCACCGATGGCCGCATGTTTTCGCCTGCAATTGGGATTGTGGAAGACCCGGTTACCGGCAATGCCAACGGTCCAATGGGCGCGTGGTTGGTTCACCATGGGCTGATGGCGCATGATGGGAAAACGTTACGTGTTCAGGGACATCAGGGCCGTGCGCTCGGGCGCGACGGTATTGTTGATGTGACGGTGACTATCCGTGATAACCAGCCAGAAAAAGTCACCATTACCGGTTCGGCGGTGATCCTGTTTCACGCAGAATGGGCGATAGATTTTTAATTGTTCCCGTAGGCCGGATAAGGCGATTACGCCAATCCGGCACTAATTCCGATGCCCCTATTTCCCCGCCTCCGGATGCGTATCAAACGCCGCCATTACCGTCGCCAGCTCATCCTGGGTAAACCCATGCTTCACGTCATCCACGCCCAGGCCAAACCGCTCCTGCAACAAAGCATACAGACTGGCGACGTCAGGTAGATTAATCTGTTCTACCGCGTGTCCATCCTGATAATGGGTGAAATGAAAATTGGTTAACGTTAATTTCCCGCCGTCGGGCAGATGACGACACATCAGCAAATGATGGCGAAAATGTGATTGCGGCCAGTGAGCGGACCAGAAGTTGCCTATCAGATAATCGCTCTGATGCTGTATGACCAGGTCGAAACGGTACATTGATTGCCAGTGTTCGTGATGACAGAACTGTAGGATCCAGTCTTCACCTTCCTGAATCAGCCGATATTCGCCGTGTGGTGTCTTCTGCTCAACATTCGCCTGCAGACGAATCGGCGCCGTCAGCGTCTGCCCGCCGAAACCAACGTCGGCGATCCACTGCTCTCCCTGCAACTCAACCAGCAACAGACGATGCGTGCGTGGTGGCAGGCTTGACGGGTTCGCCAGTACCACACGTCCGAGCAGACTGCGTACGGTAAAACCGATTTCGCGTAGCGCCCGCTCAAATACTCCGTTCTGTTCAAAACAATAGCCGCCGCGACGCGCCGTCACCAGCTTCTCTTCCAAAGACAAATCGTCAAGCTGCATCTCTCTTGGAAGCAATACATCCAGGTTTTCAAAAGGTATGGCGGCGTTGTGCAGTAAATGCAGCGCCCGTAAGGTTTCAATGTTGACCCTGGCCAAATCTGACCAGCCAATACGGGCAAAATAAGCGGTTAAAAAAGGCGTCATACGGAGTTCCTGTTCGATTAATGCAGTACTTATAACGCATTTTTAATTTTGCGCCGTCGATTTTGTGCGTTGTTCCTCCAGACGAGGCGACAAAATCGCTAATACCGTTAATATCTATGTTTATTGTGGTGTGTTATCTCTCAGCCAAGGAGCATCCATGAGCCATTTTCGTCCGATCGAATTAAAACATGCCAGTCGGTTGCTAAATCACGGCCCAACGATATTAATCACCAGCCGGGATGAGCATACCGAGCGGCGAAATGTGATGGCTGCCGCGTGGTCAATGCCCGTGGAGTTTGAACCACCGCGGATCGCGATTGTTGTCGACAAGACCGCCTGGTCACGTGAGCTCATTGAACGTAGCGGCAAATTCGGCATCGTTATTCCGGGCGTTGCCGCCGCCAACTGGACCTGGGCCGTAGGCAGCGTTTCCGGTCGGGTGGAAGATAAATTCAACTGCTACGGCATTCCCGTGGTACAGGGACCGGTACTGGGTTTACCGCTGATTGAAGCAAAATGTCTGGCCTGGATGGAGTGTCGCCTGTTGCCTGCCACTGCGGCACAGGAAAAATATGACACGCTGTTTGGTGAAGTGGTCTCGGCTGCCGCCGATGAGCGAGCCTTCGTGGAAGGACGCTGGCAGTTTGATGATGGCAAGCTCAATACCCTGCATCACCTTGGGGCCGGAACGTTTGTCTCCAGTGGAAAACTCATAACAGCAGTTGAATAATGGCACGACAAAACGGGCGGAAAATCCGCCCGTTTTGTCTTACATGCTGTAGCCGGGTTTTTTAATCAACCTGGCCATCTGCGGCGCAATCTCCGCATCCCACACGCCCTGCCACGCCTCGGGCTCAATTTCATTAAGCGCCACGCTCACTGAACTGTCTTTGCTTTGCAAATGACGAATAATGACGTCGGTAATATCCGCCGCCAGCGCGGATTTTTGTTCGTCGTTCAGGTCGCGAGGAAAACATTTGATATCGACGTGCGGCATAGCAGATTCCTTATTGTTTTGGGATGCAGGTAACTTATGCGGATTCTCGTTCCACCAGGTGAAATCCAACATCAATAATATCGTCTTCACGCGGAATTTGTTCGATACGATCGGCAAGCAGAGAGGCGGCGCGTTGTCCAATAGCCCGTCTGTCGACGCTGACGGTGGTGATGGCAGGTCGGTTACTGGCGGCAAAGTCGAGATCGCCAAAACCGATTACCGCTAATTCCTGCGGCACGCGTAGACCACGGCTTTCGGCTTCCATGATCGCCCCCTGAGCTAACGTATCTGAGCTACAGACGATGACATCAAACGCGCGTTCAGCCAATAGCTGTGCCAACCCGCTACGCCCCAATGCCAGAGAGGCAGGAAGCGGGACATCCACCTGTGCGCCAGCCGCAATACCATGACGACTCAGCGCATCGCACAGTCCTTGTTTACGCTGGCCTGCCCGGCGATCGGCGGTCCATAGCAAACCAGGACGGCGATACCCTTTTTCCAGCAAATAGTCTGCTACCGCCTGCCCGACTTTTTCATGCGAAAACCCCACCAGCATATCGATGGGCGTTGGCGTTAAATCCCATATTTCCACGACCGGGATGGCCGCATTAAGAATCACCTTTTTCAGCTCGGCGGTATGATGGATACCGGTGAGCACTACACCATCCGGGCGACGAGAAAGCAGCGTCGCCACCAGATCAGCCTCTGTTTGCGGCGTATAACCCGACACGCAGAGCAAGATGTGGTATCCGCGTTCAGCCAGTTCATCGCTTAATGACTGGATGGTATCGACAAACATATTGTTGTTAATTTGTGGGACAACCACAGCAATAAGCTTACTGCGACGCGACGCCAGCCCCCCGGCCAGCGCGTTGGGAATATATCCGGTGGCGCGTACCGCCTGCATCACTTTTTCTACTGTTCTCGGGCGCACCAGCTGCGGGGAATTCAACGCCCTGCTCACCGTCATGGGCGACAATCCCGCGGTACGGGCAACATCTTCCAGCGTGGGTGCGCGCGGAGGTCTGGGATTTTTCACTGTCGATGCCCTTGTCAAAAATCGCTGATTTATCCTGGCATTATTCATCATGATTTCGGCTATTGCCAGCGCCCCTCTACGATAACGCTGAGAAAACAGCAGCTTAGTTAATTAGCGCCATCTGAAATGATAGCGCCATCATAATGACTTGTGCATTTACCCATAAAGTATTGGAATGTGATGCTGTTTACAAGTTACTGCCCTTTTGTCTCAGTATTTGTGAGCGATTGTTCAAAACGCATTCAATTCGCTGGCGCAATGATTGCGCTAACACTAAAAATGTTAGCGCAATCATTTGTTATCACCAGGAGAGATTAAAATGTCATTAAGTGCGAATTCCGATGCCGTAACGTATGCCAAATCAGCCAATGCAAAAACCGCGGCTGAAACCGGCGACCGTATCGAGTGGGTTAAGCTGTCCCTGGCTTTCCTTCCTCTGGCAACACCCGTGAGCGATGCCAAAGTGCTGACCGGTCGCCAGAAACCCCTAACCGAAGTTGCCATTATTATCGCGGAGATCCGCAGTCGCGACGGGTTTGAAGGCGTTGGATTTAGTTACTCCAAACGGGCTGGCGGCCAGGGAATCTATGCTCATGCCAAAGAAATTGCCGATAACCTGTTAGGCGAAGATCCAAACGATATCGACAAGATCTACACCAAGCTGCTGTGGGCTGGCGCTTCCGTAGGGCGCAGCGGCATGGCGGTTCAGGCTATCTCCCCTATCGATATCGCCTTGTGGGATATGAAGGCCAAGCGTGCAGGGTTGCCGCTGGCAAAACTATTGGGTGCACACCGGGACTCCGTGCAGTGTTACAACACCTCCGGCGGATTCCTGCATACGCCGCTGGATCAGGTGCTCAAAAACGTCGTTATTTCCCGTGAAAACGGCATCGGCGGCATCAAACTCAAGGTTGGTCAGCCAAACTGCGCCGAGGATATTCGCCGCTTAACCGCGGTGCGTGAAGCGCTGGGCGATGACTTCCCGCTGATGGTCGATGCCAATCAGCAGTGGGATCGAGAAACCGCCATTCGTATGGGACGAAAAATGGAGCAGTTCAATCTGATCTGGATTGAAGAGCCTCTGGATGCCTACGATGTGGAAGGTCACGCCCAACTGGCCGCCGCGCTTGATACCCCGATTGCTACCGGTGAAATGCTGACCAGCTTCCGCGAACATGAACAGTTGATCCTCGGTAATGCCAGTGATTTTGTGCAGCCCGATGCACCGCGTGTGGGGGGAATTTCACCGTTTCTGAAAATTATGGACCTGGCGGCGAAACACGGTCGCAAACTGGCTCCGCACTTTGCCATGGAAGTTCACCTGCATCTGTCCGCCGCTTACCCGCTTGAGCCATGGTTGGAACATTTCGAATGGCTGAACCCGTTATTTAATGAACAGCTTGAGCTGCGCGATGGGCGGATGTGGGTTTCCGACCGTCACGGTCTGGGGTTCAGCATCAGCGAGCAGACACGTCGCTGGACGCAATTAACCTGCGAGTTTGGTAAACGTCCTTAATTTATTTGGCGGGTAAGTAATACCCGCCCTCTTCCCTACAGAAACGCTCTCAACCTTATGAAAGGAGTGGGTGATGAACACAATAATAAAGCGCACAAAAGTGCGTTACGGTATTTTGATATTTCTGTTTCTAGCCACCGTATTTAATTACGCCGATCGCGCGACGTTATCCGTCGTGGCTCCGATTATGAGCAAAGAATTAGGTTTTGATCCCGAAGCAATGGGGCTGGCCTTTTCTGCCTTCGGTATTTCTTATGTCATTATGCAATTGCCTGGCGGCTGGCTACTTGATCGCTACGGTTCTCGTCTGGTATACGGCTGCGCCCTGATTGGCTGGTCGCTAGTGACCATGTTTCAGGGCACCATTTATCTGTATGCCAGTCCACTTGTGGTATTGATAATCTTACGTTTACTGATGGGTGCCATTGAGGCTCCGGCCTTTCCTGCCAACAGCCGATTAAGCGTACAGTGGTTTCCTAATAATGAACGAGGATTTGTCACCTCAGTTTACCAGGCCGCGCAATATATCTCGTTAGGGGTAATTACACCGTTAATGACGATTATTTTGCATAATCTCAGCTGGCACTTTGTTTTTTATTACATTGGGGCGATTGGCGTTATTCTTGGCATCTTCTGGCTGGTAAAAGTCAGAGATCCTATGCATCATCCGAAGGTAAACCAGCAGGAAATTGACTATATCCGGGAAGGCGGTGGCGAACCGTCGCTGGGAAATAAAAAAGAGCCACAGAAGATTACCTTTGCGCAAATAAAAAGCGTCTGCGTCAACCGCATGATGATTGGCGTTTACATCGGGCAGTTCTGCGTGACGTCAATCACCTGGTTCTTCCTGACCTGGTTTCCTACCTATCTGTATCAGGCTAAAGGAATGTCGATCCTTAAAGTGGGGTTTGTCGCCAGTATTCCTGCTATTGCCGGTTTTATCGGTGGATTGTTAGGGGGCGTTTTTTCAGACTGGCTATTAAAGCGCGGCTACAGCCTGACGGTTGCTCGTAAGCTACCCGTTATCTGCGGAATGTTACTTTCCTGTGTCATCGTTATCGCTAACTACACCTCGTCAGAATTTGTGGTTATCGCGGCGATGAGTCTGGCATTTTTCGCCAAAGGCTTTGGCAATCTGGGGTGGTGCGTACTTAGCGATACTTCACCAAAAGAAGTGCTCGGCATTGCTGGCGGCGTATTCAATATGTGCGGCAATATGGCGAGTATTATCACGCCGCTGGTGATCGGCGTCATTCTGGCGAATACCCAGTCATTCGATTACGCCATTCTGTACGTCGGTTCGATGGGGCTGATTGGCCTGATTTCTTATCTGTTTATCGTGGGGCCACTGGATCGTATTACGCTGAGCCCGTCCGTCGCGTAATGTAAGCTTATGGCGATAGTTCGCCCGCTGTTCCGGGATTTGCACTCCTGCGGAACAGCGTTTTTTTGTTTAAATAATCTTATTATTTTTCAGTACAGTACGCAGTCGCGGGTGCTGGCAAACCGCGTCGGCGATAGCGCTGATATTGGGCGTGTTGTCCTGAAACCAGTCATGCCCCGGCCCCCAGGTGCGCATAACGGCAATATAAACGTCCAGCAGTGTTAGCTGATCGCCAAACGCGTACGGCTCAGCGCTTAGCTGGTCGTTCAGCCACCTATAAAGCGATTTGCGGTACTCAATACAGTTCTTTTTTAACTGCGCCGCGGCGTCTGGTACCCAGCGTTGTGGATAATCGGCATAGGTAAACGTTGGATAGACATTTGCCACCAGCCATATCAACAGACGCTGAAACTGCTGGCGCTCAGCGTGCCCAACGGGTGGCGCAAGTTCAGGACAACGATCGAGGATCATCAGGGCGATCGCCGCCGTTTCCGTCATCACGTTACCATTTTCCAGTATCAGTGTGGGCACCTGGCACAACGGATTCATTTTTTTAAGCAACTCCCGCGAAGGCCCGTCGCGGTCAAAACCATCCACATCAATAAAGCTGTAAGGGATCTCCGCCAGTGTGAGCATCACTTCACTGATGGCCGATCCCCAGCCCGGCACCCCATAGACCTTAATCATGCTGCAACCCCCAAAGTTAAAACCCTAAGTGTAGAGCAGCATTCGTCAGTCTATGCAGACCTGCCTATTTTTCCCTGCAAGTTCACAGCACTTTCGACAAGAACTGCTGGGTGCGCGTGTGGCGTGGATGATTCAGCACCTGCTCGCTGCTGCCCTGTTCGACAATTTTGCCATCGACCATAAACACCACCTGATCCGCCACTTCCCGGGCGAACCCAATCTCGTGCGTCACCACAACCAGCGTGGTTCCCGACTGCGCCAGTGCTTTGATGACATCCAGAACTTCGCCTACCAGTTCAGGATCCAGCGCTGAAGTGGGTTCATCAAACAGCATAACGCGTGGATTTAGCGCCAGCGCACGGGCAATAGCGATACGCTGCTGCTGACCGCCGGAGAGATGACGCGACCAGGCATCGGCTTTATTACGCAAGCCAACGGCATCAAGCAGAGTTAATGCCCGCTCGGTGGCGGCTTTACGCGATGCCAGACCGTGCGCAATGGGCGCTTCAATCAAATTCTCCAGCACTGTTAAGTGCGGAAACAGATTAAAATTCTGGAATACATAGCCGACGTTAACGCGCTGGCGCAAAATTTCCGCCTCCTTCAGCTCATACAGCTTGTCTCCCTGCCGACAATAACCAATGTAATCGCCATCGATTTGAATAAACCCTTCATCGACGCGCTCCAGATGGTTGATCGTCCGCAAGAGTGTGGATTTCCCTGAACCGGACGGGCCAAGAATAACCGTTACCGTTCCGGGAGGGATCTCCAGCGATACATTATCCAGCGCTTTGTGGCGACCGAAGTATTTGCTGACGCCGGTAATGGAAATATGGCCTTCAGGCGAGTGGGACATGGACGGCCTCCTGCTGCGGACGTTGACGGTTGCGTTTTTCTGCACGGCTCACCCGAGCGGTATTGATTGCTGAACGTCGCTCGCTGCGGGCCAGCGCGCGTTCGACCAGGTGCTGAATTAACGACAGAACGCTGGTGATCACCAGATACCACACCGCACCCACCATCAACAGCGGGATCACTTCCTGCGTGCGGTTGTAGATCATCTGGATGGTGTAGAACAGCTCTGGCATTGCCAGCACGTATACCATCGCCGTCCCTTTCGCCAGACTGATGATTTCATTGAAGCCAGCAGGCAAAATGGTGCGCAGCGCCTGCGGCAGAATAATTCGCAGCGTACGTCGCCATGCGGGTAAGCCCAGCGCTGCCGCTGCCTCGTACTGGCCGTGGTCAACTCCTAAAAATCCACCACGAATAATTTCAGCGGTATAGGCGCTTTGCACCAGCGTCAGGCCAACCACTGCGGTGGAAAACTGGCCGAGCACATTGATGGTCTCAAAACTGCCCCATTGAATGGGAGTAAACGGAATACCAATCGCCAGCGTGTCGTACAAATAGGAGAAGTTGTACAAAACGATGAGCACCACAATCAGCGGTAACGAACGAAACAGCCAGATGTATCCCCATGCCAGACCGTTCAGCAACCAGGAAGATGAAAGCCGTGCCAGCGCCAGCAGACCACCGATGATAATACTCAACAGCGTACCGATAAGCGTCAGTAGCAGAGTTTGCCCAAGGCCGGACAAGATAACCGGATCAAAGAACCAACGGGCAAACACGCCCCATTCCCAGCGCGGATTAAACGCCACGGACTGGATAATCACCGCCAGGACAAACAAGGCAATGACTGCTCCTGCGGTGCGCATAGGATAGCGCGCCGGTACGACTTTAATACTCTCCGTCGTTTTCATCTTCTCTCCTCAGGCTATTCTGGCCTGACCGGCGATGGTCAACAGTTTGGTAAAGCGCAGCCGGCCATCAAACGGTGGCAGGCTGTACTCTTCGGGATCGCGCGCTGTATCAAATTGCGGATCGTAGCCCTGGCTTAAATAAAGTCGCACGGCCTCCGGCTGGCGAAATCCCGTGGTCAGATAAATCCGGCTGTAGCCCGCCAGCAGCGCCCTGCGTTCCAGCTCCTGCACCACGCGCGCCGCCAGCCCCTGCTGACGCAGGCTGCTTTTCGTCCAGATGCGCTTAATCTCGGCGGTGTCTTTGTCGTAAGGTTTGTAGGCCCCGGTGGCGATAATCTCGCCGCTGCGCTCCAGTACCACGAAAAGTCCCTGCGGTGCCAGATACCATTCGGTCAGCTCCACTTCAGCGTCGCGAGAAAAATAATCGCCATAGCGGGCGGCATATTCACCGAACAGACCGTTCAAAATTGGCTGCAGCTCGCTGGCTTCAGGTGAGACCACGCGAAATTGATCGCTCACGATGACCTCCTTAGTCGCCTAAACCGGCCGGGTTGATTTCAGATTGCGGAATACGTTCCACCCCTTCTCCCCAGCGGTTCAGCACCTTGTCATAGTCGCCGTTGCCAATTACGCCGTTGAGGGCGGTTTGTACCGGCAGAACCAGACCGCTGTCCTTTTTCAGCGTCACAGCGATGTGTGCCGCTTTTGGCCAACCGCCATCAACGCTGCCCACCCGTTGCGTTTTTCCGTTGAGTGCAGCTTTCCACGCGCCGATAACGTTAGGACCGAAGTAAGCATCGGCACGGCCTGACTGCAGGGCCAGGGTTTGCGCGGCATCATCTTTGGTATACACCGGCGTAAACGGCTGCAACCCTTTCTTCACGTTCTGATCGTTCCAGGCGAGCAGGATGGCTTCCTGATTTGTCCCCGAACCGACGATGATGCGCAGACCGGCGATATCTTCTGCCTGCTCGATTTTCTTCAGCTTACTGCCAGTTTTGACATAGAAGCCAAGGGAGTCCTTACGATACGTCGCGAAATCGAATTTCTCTTTGCGGGCTTTGGTGACGGTAATATTGCTGATCGCGGCATCATATTTGCCGGACGTGACGCCCAGCGGCCAGTCTTCCCATGACGTGGGCACGACGTTGAGTTCCAGCCCCAGACTATCAGCCACCAGACGAGCGATGTCCGCCTCGCTGCCGATCAGTGTCTTATTGTCATCGGCAAAGACGGTCAGCGGCGGCTGGCTTAGCCCGGCAATCGCCACGGTGAATTTACCCGGTACGGCCAGGTGCAGGTTCGCGGGCAACTGCGCAATCGCCTGCGGATTTTTTGCCGTATTGATTGGCGTTTTATTGGCTTCCAGGCTTACGCCCGTACCATTAATAGTCACATCATTTGCCCAGACGTTAGCGCTGAAAGCCAGTGACAGCGCGAGGAAGACTGATTTTTTCTGCATAGCGTTTTTCTCTTATTGTGTGAATTGGTTTGCAGGTGTCGCGAGTCCCAGGCTTGCGCGCAGGGTCGTACCGGGATATTCATGGCGGAACAGGCCACGCGCCTGAAGCACGGGGACAACCTGTTCGACAAAACGTGGGAAGGTATCTGGCGTTCCCCCCTGGATGATAAAACCGTCTGCGGCTTTTTCGTCGAACCACTGCTGAAGACCATCGGCAACCTGTTGCGGCGTACCGCTGAAACGTGGGCGTGGACTGGCCGCTTCCAGAGCAACCTGGCGTAGCGTTAAGCCACGCTCACGCGCGTTGCGTTTGATCTCATCAGTCGTACTGCGAAAGCTGTTTTGTCCAAGGGAACCCAGATCCGGGAACGGTGCATCCAATGGATATTGGGCGAAATCATGATGTTCAAAGTAGCGGCCCAGGTAGTTCAGCGCGTCGGTAATAGAGACCAGCGCAGCGGTAGTCTGATACTGCTGCTCAACATCCTCAGCGCTGTCGCCAACAATCACGCTGACGCCCTGGAATATATGCAGTTGTTCGGGATGTCGCCCGGCGTAGGCCAACTGGCTTTTTACATCCTGATAGAACTCTTTGGCCTCCGCCAGCGACTCCTGATGGGTAAAAATAGCATCGGCATGCTGCGCCGCTAATTTCTTACCATCCTGTGAAGCGCCCGCCTGGAATATAATCGGACGGCCTTGTGGCGTGCGCCCAATATTTAACGGCCCTGCGACCTGAAAATAATCTCCATGATGGTTAAGCGTGTGCAGTTTTTGCGGATTAAAAAATTCTCCACTTGCCTTATTACGGGTAAAAGCATCATCTTCCCAGGAATCCCACAGTCCTTTCACCACCTGTAAATATTCATCGGCGATACGATAACGCAGGGCATGTTCTGGATGCTGGGCACGGGAATAGTTCTTTGCCGAACCCTCCAGAGGTGATGTGACCACGTTCCATCCGGCTCGCCCCTGGCTGAGATGATCAAGGCTGGCGAACTGCCGTGCGGTAGTAAACGGCTCGCTGTAAGATGTGGATACCGTGCCAACCAATCCCAGATTCTGGGTAATGCTGGCCAAAGCAGATAATACCGTCAGCGGCTCAAAGCGATTTAAAAAGTGTGGGATTGATTTTTCATTAATATACAGACCATCGGCGACAAAAATAAAATCCAGCTTCCCTTTTTCCGCAATAAGCGCCGTCTCTTTGACAAAATCAAAATTAATACTGGCATCGGCCTGTGCCGCCGGATGACGCCATGCGGACATATTTCCCGCTGCGCCATGCAGAATAGTGCCGAGCCGTAGTTGCCGATTTTCAGCCATAATAACCCCTACCCAACAGGTAAACTTAAAGATGTGCGAATGCCGTTTTTGCTAGCTGTGCAAAGTAATGCGCGGCAGGTTCAATTAAACGTTCGTCCGGATTGAAGCCCGGGTGATGTAATCCGTATTCACTGGCGCTGCCAATACTGACAAATGCGCCAGGCGTATTTTGCAGATAGACAGCAAAATCCTCGCCGCCCATATGCAGGTCGGCATGATGGGTGGTGTAGCCTGATTGTTTCGCCACGGCGGTGGCGATATCGGCCCAACGTGCATCGTTTACCAACGCGGTCGGCCCCGCATGCCAGATAACGTCGATTTGTGCGCCAAAGGCGTGGGCAAAACCGGCGGCGATGTCATTAACCCGTGCTTTAACCTGCTGCTGCACCGAAGTCCGGTGCGTTCTGAGCGTCCCTTCCAGCTCAACGGATTCTGGCAACACGTTCCATGTATTTCCTCCCTGAATACGGGTCACGCTAAGCACCACTGAATCCAGTGTGTTAACGTCGCGACTGGCAACGCTTTGCAACACCGTGACCAGTTGGCTGGCGAGCAGGATGGCATCTCTGCCTTCATGCGGACGCGCCGCATGTGCGCCCTTGCCATTAATGCGCAGCACGAAGCGATCGACGTTGGCATAGAACGCACCGCCGCGTGTGGCAAATTCCCCCACTGGTAAACCTGGCTCATTGTGCATGCCGAAAATAGCCGCAACGTTGTGCAGCGCACCGGCGCGGATCAGCGTTTTTGCGCCACCGAAACTCTCTTCAGCGGGCTGAAACAAAATACGTACGCGCCCCGGTAAGTGTGTTTCCTGTTGTTTAAGCAGCAGCGCGGCGCCCAGCATGACGCTGGTGTGAACGTCATGTCCGCAGGCATGCATCACTCCCGGCATGAGGGAGCGAAACGGCACATCGGCGCTTTCTTCTATCGGTAGCGCATCGATATCCGCTCGCAGCGCGATGACATCTTCTCCCTGCCCGATTTCCGCGACCAGACCGGTTTTCAGGTCGAACGGCAAAATCTCGACGCCCGCTGCGTGCAGCCAGGCGTGAATGCGCGCCGTCGTTGCTGCCTCTTGCAGGGAAAGTTCCGGGTGCTGGTGTAATTCACGACGCCAGTTGATAAGCGTTGAGGCCAGAGTCATCAGAGCACCTCCACGGCGTTATGGGCTTGCGCCAACAACCGCAGCGATGTCAGACGCGCGTGACCTTCCGCCACTGGCGTGTCGATAATGAACTCATCAATGCCAAATTGCGTATGCAGGGCATTCAGCTTCGCCATCACCTCCTGAGCCGTGCCGTGTAACAACGCCTGCTCACGACGCGCGATTTTGCGTGGCGGACTGCCGGCCTGCGCGGCGAATGCCAGCGCCTGCTCTTCGCTGGCTACCGTGACACGTTGACCATTCTCCAGCTCCACGCCCCAGATTTGCACGTTTTCCGCAAGCTGCGCGGCGGTATCGTTACTGTCAGCCACAATCACCTGGACGGCAACTATCGTCGGACGTGCGCTGTGGGTCTGCCAAAAGGACAAAACGTCACGCAATAACGCGCGGTCACCGTTGAGGTGTGCCGCGAAGATAAAATGCCAATTGAATTGCGCAGCTAACTGTGCGCTTTGCACACTGGCTCCCAGGACAAATCCTTCCGGCGGTATCGGTGGGATTGGTGTCGGAAATACCGTTTCCCCGCTTTCCGTGCCGCTCAGCGTCAGCCAGTCGTTAAGCTGGGAAAGTTGGTCGGCAAAACTGCCTTTTTCATCCTGATGCACTCCTTGCTGTAGTGCCTGAGTCGACAGTGGTAAGCCGCCAGGGGCTTTCCCTACGCCGAGATCGACACGCCCGGGTGCCAGCGAGGCCAGAAGATTGAAGTTTTCCGCCACTTTGTACGGGCTGTAATGTTGCAGCATCACGCCACCGGAGCCAACGCGAATACGCTGGGTTTGCCCGAGGATCCAGGCAATCACCAGCTCCGGTGATGGGCTGGCCAGCTGTGGCGTATTATGGTGTTCCGCGATCCAGAAACGATGGTATCCCCACTCTTCTGCCCGCTGCGCCAGATGCAACGTCCGGGCAAGCGCCATCGCGGCGGTTTCACCTTCCCCGAGGGGGCTTTTATCCAGAATACTCAGGCGATATGACATGTTACGGGCCTATGCTTGTTAACATGTCATTATTATTAAATTATCAGATAACCATGCAGAAACATTTAATTCACATTTGCTCAGCTAAAAAGTAGATAACCAGCCCTGACGCTGTCAGGGATAAAATTTGGATCGCCTTGTACTGGTCGGAACACGAAACTGAAAACACGCGGAATGTATGGCCTACAAAATATAATAGGGTCGTTGGTCTCACGGGAATAACATCCAAATCATTTCATGCCAGTTTTCTTTTTGCGAAAACGTTTTTTAACGCGATTTACGTTAAGTCAGGTTAAATGACTTAAAACGTTATGCGGTTGTATAAAATGTTTCAGTTTTATGACCCTGAATGAATATTCCACAGAGATTTTTTAATTTAAATACTTCCACAGAAATGATGATTAGTAGAGAATGCAGCGTTTCTTATTAAAACGGTTTAAAACGGCTTTTTAATATTCCTCCCGATTTTATTGCGGGAATTTTTGTATGGATTATACATATCATTATGGGGCCTCTATGAAAAGTAACATGCCCGTTACACAAATTGAGCACGCACTTAACGACAAAGCGACGCTGCTTTCAACGACGGATAAAGAAAGTCATATTACCTACGCTAACTCTGCTTTTATCGATGCCAGCGGATTTAACGAAGATCAATTAATGGGCGAAGCGCATAATATTATTCGCCATCCTGATATGCCTCCCGCTGCATTCGCCGATATGTGGTACACGCTACAGCAGGGAGACAGCTGGACGGGTATGGTGAAAAACCGCCGCCAAAATGGTGACCATTACTGGGTTCGCGCCAACGTTACGCCGGTCTGGCACAATGAAAAACTCACCGGTTACATCTCGGTGCGTACCGTTCCTTCGCGTGATGAAATAACTCACAGCGAAAGTTTATACCAAAAAATGAAAAGTCAGCAGTTTAAAGGCTTTCGACTTTTTAAAGGGATTATCATTCGTCGCGGCTTATTGGCATGGACTTCCATGTTTAAATGGCTGAATATCAGCCAGCGCGTCAATTATTCTTTAGGGGTGACGGCCCTGCTCGCTTTGCTATTTATCTTCGCCCCGTTTAATCCCTTTATTCAGTCGGGTGGCTTGCTGGTGTTATTTCTGGCGCTGGCTATTTACCTTAAGTATCAAATTTGTCAGCCAGTTAATACGCTCCTGACGCAAATGAAGAAAGTGGTGTCCGGACGTAAACCTGATAACTGTCATTTAAATCGGGTGGATGAGATCGGAATGCTAATGCGACTGGTTAATCAGTCCGGGCTTAATCTGAATTCTCTGGTCGATGACGTCAGTACGCAAATTTCCGGTATTCGCGCTATCAGTCAGCGGGTGTCAAAAGAAGGTACGGCGCTGCACCAGCGTTCAGAAGAAACCTCTGCCGACCTGCAACAAACCGCTGCGGCCATTGAAGAAATTGGTAGCGCTGTACAACAAACCGCTGAGACGGCGGCACATACCATGATCATGGCCGATAAAACCAGCGCCAACGCTGCAGAAGGCGGCGATATCATGAAACAAACTATCGCCATGATGCAGGCGATATCGCGTGACAACGGGCAGATCGTTGACATCATTGGCGTGATCGACAGCATCGCCTTTCAGACCAATATTCTGGCGCTTAATGCCGCGGTTGAAGCCGCGCGAGCCGGGGAATCCGGGCGTGGCTTCGCCGTTGTCGCGGCAGAAGTCCGCAATCTGGCCCAACACTCGGCGTCTGCGGCAAAAGAGATCAAACAGCTTATTGAGAAGAACGTCGCCAATGTTAATAGCGGCGTCAAAATGGTGGAGCAAACGGAAACGCATCTCACCGGGATGATTGGGGATGTACTGCAGATGTCGATGATGATCAAAGACATTAGTCTGGCCACGCGTGAGCAAACCCAGGCTTTGGATCTGATTAACGATTCAATTTCACGCGTTGGCACCATGACACACAATAATGCCGAGATGGTGGAGCGCGTCACCGACGCCACCGCCGATCTGACCCAGCGTTCATCACGCTTACAGCAGGCCGTTCAGGTCTTTGGCGTATCGGCATAACGTTACGGCGCTTATTGGGTAAATGTCTCGATAAGCGCACTCCTCTACAGGTATAAAGGCCCTTCTCTTTTATTGGCTGAATCGAGGCCACACCACGCCAGTACCGGCTGCATAAAAATGCTGAATTCTTGTTACCGGGGCTTTGCGGAACCAATCAATTGAATGTAGGATGCTCGGCCGGCAGTTTTCCCCCGTAACACAATGAAGGGTAAGGCTGTTTTCGCCGCAGCAGGTGCGGCAAAAAGGATGTTGTATTTTTGTCAGGTCAACAGGAATCGTAATGAACACAAACAACACGCAAGCCGCGGAACAACATGCGGCGAAACGACGCTGGTTGAATGCTCACGAAGAGGGGTATCACAAAGCGATGGGCAATCGACAGGTACAAATGATCGCCATTGGCGGCGCAATTGGTACCGGGTTGTTTTTAGGGGCAGGCGCACGCCTGCAGATGGCCGGCCCGGCTTTGGCGCTGGTCTATCTGGTATGCGGTATTTTTTCGTTCTTTATACTGCGCGCGCTCGGCGAACTGGTTTTACATCGCCCTTCCAGCGGTAGCTTCGTTTCCTACGCCCGTGAATTTTTAGGTGAGAAAGCCGCCTATGTGGCTGGCTGGATGTACTTCATCAACTGGGCGATGA
This sequence comes from Citrobacter sp. 506, assembly GCF_050434985.1. Classification (NCBI taxonomy): domain Bacteria; kingdom Pseudomonadati; phylum Pseudomonadota; class Gammaproteobacteria; order Enterobacterales; family Enterobacteriaceae; genus Citrobacter; species Citrobacter sp. 506. Next base: position 505,871 of record NZ_JBNDJN010000001.1, on the reverse strand, counting down.
CCGGCATTGTCGATATCACCGCGGTGGCGTTGTATATGCACTACTGGGGCGCATTTGGCGACGTGCCGCAGTGGGTGTTCGCCCTCGGCGCGCTGGCTATTGTCGGCACCATGAACATGATCGGCGTGAAGTGGTTCGCGGAGATGGAGTTTTGGTTTGCGCTGGTTAAGGTACTGGCAATTGTGATTTTCCTGGTGGTGGGTACCGTTTTTTTAGGTACCGGAAAGCCGCTGGATGGTAACGCCACGGGTTTTCACCTGATTACCGACAACGGCGGCTTCTTCCCGCATGGCCTGCTGCCTGCGCTGGTACTGGTACAGGGTGTGGTTTTCGCCTTTGCCTCTATTGAACTGGTGGGTACCGCCGCCGGTGAGTGCAAAGATCCGCAAACGATGGTGCCAAAAGCAATCAATAGCGTTATCTGGCGTATTGGTCTGTTCTATGTGGGTTCTGTCGTGCTGCTGGTTCTGCTACTGCCCTGGAACGCCTATCAGGCGGGGCAAAGCCCGTTTGTTACCTTCTTTTCCAAACTGGGCGTGCCGTACATTGGCAGTATCATGAATATTGTGGTGCTCACCGCGGCGCTTTCCAGCCTTAACTCAGGGTTGTACTGCACCGGGCGTATTTTACGTTCCATGTCGATGGGCGGTTCGGCACCGAAATTCATGGCTAAAATGAGCCGTCAACAGGTGCCCTGGGCCGGGATCCTCGCCACGCTGGTCGTGTATGTCGTCGGGGTATTCCTGAACTATCTGGTGCCGTCACAGGTGTTTGAGATCGTGTTGAACTTCGCGTCACTGGGCATTATTGCGTCGTGGGGGTTTATCATGGTCTGTCAGATGCGTCTGCGCCGGGCCATAAAAGAAGGTAAAACGGCAGACGTCAGCTTTAAACTGCCGGGCGCACCGTTTACCTCGTGGTTAACGCTGCTGTTCCTGCTGAGCGTACTGGTATTGATGGCGTTTGACTATCCAAACGGCACCTATACCATCGCGTCATTACCGCTGATTGCCATCCTGCTGGTCGCGGGCTGGTTCGGCGTGCGTAAACGCGTTGCAGAGATCCACCGCACCGCGCCATAACGGCAGAAGGCCTGACAGGTTAATCCTTCAGGCCTTCTTTTTTAGTTCGCTTCAATCAACTGCGCTACGTCGTTGCTGTTAATTTCCCGCGCATTCCCATCCTGATCGGTATAGCTGGTCATTCCCGTGTCTTTATCCAGTTTTGGCTTACCCTGGGTGGTGATGGTTTGTCCGCTTTTGGTCGTCATGACGTAATCGGTGGTGCATCCTGCCAATGTAAACAGCATTACGCCTGCACAAAGACAGATAAATGGCTTTTTCATGGTATTCCCGTGTTATTCAGTTAGCCGTTGAGGGCGTAGTGTAAGTCCCTAAAGTGGGTCAGGCTACTGGCGGGGTGTAACGAGGCGTATCGGGGAATTTAGAGAAGTGACAGGAGGGGTTTCCCCCTCCGGTTAATTACAGCGCAATACGAATAACATCGTCCGGCTGGGTGGCTTCCTGCTCGCGGGTGGACTTCTGTTTCACGCTCACGTACAGGGTTTTACCGTCGGCGGAGAGCGCCAGGCTATTCGGGAATGTTGGGGTCTCGAACGTTTTAACGACTTTATAGCTTTTCGCGTCGATCACGCTCACTTTGCCGGCCTGACGATGGGTCACGTAGGCCTCGTTACGCGCCGGGTTAAACAGCACGGCCAGGGATTCCGGCGCGGCGACTTTTGCCAGGACGTTGCCATTACGGGTGTCGATTACCAGTACTTCCGCCGCTTTAGAGTCGGTGACAAAGGCGCGGTTGCCCGCCGTGTCCAGGCTCAGGTTGATGAAGAAATGCTCTTTTCCATCATCCAGCAGCTTTTTACGGCTGAGAATTTTATTGGTGGTGGTATCGATGGTGATGAATTCACCGTCCGCATTGGCGGTGTACAGGCGTTTAGCCTTGCTGTCGACAGCCAGAGCGGTGCTCATTTTGCCGGTATTTTGAATGGTGTCCTTCAATTTAATGGCATCACCGTCCACCACCCAAATCACGCTCTCTTTACCAATACCGCTAATGTATACCGTGTTGGTGGCGTCATCGGCGACCAGCTCACGCGGCTGCAGTGGGCGAACGTCTTCAGAACGCTTACGCGCATCCAGCACCAGACGTCCTTTCACCGCGCCCGTTTTAGCATCCATTGCCGTCACCGCGCTGTTTACCGTGTTGCCGAACCACAGCGTTTGCGTGGCGTTGTTGATGGTGGCGCCAAACGGTTTGAGATCGTTATGAATAACCTGAGTCACTTCGAGGGTGACCGGGTCAAGACGGTAAACCACCCCGCCGGTATCCAGTTTGCGGCTCTGCGAGGTCGCCAGCCACAGCGCGTTCTCTTGCTGACTGTATGCCATTTCATAGGCGCCTTTGCCCACGGCTTTGCGCAGCAGTTCTTCTGCAGCCTGCGTAGTAAAAGATGATGCAACGAGCAGTGAACCTAACAGTAAAGAACCACGCAGACGCGGCGAAAACAGATGACGTAAAGACATGACGACTCCCTTTGATAAATTCGTTTGTTACTGCTTCACATAGCTTCAATGAGCAAAATCATGGTTTTGCCTTTTTTAAGAATGAGAATAGTAATCATTATTCATCTCAAAGTGGAGCACTTCTTCACATATTGACTACAATCGTTGTCATTGCCCGAAAAACTAGCGCAATTCAGCAGCGCTGAAATTCATCTTTTATAAAAGAATTCACGCGCTTATCGCCGGTGTTACGGCGTAAGCATCATTAACTGGCCTTGTTCATGACGATTTTTGCATCCCGCTACACTGCACTTCCTGTTTCTTTACTGCCTGTCTTCCTCTCGCCTTATGCCGTGGCAGAAAGTGAGATAAACGATCAAACGCTGATCGTTAGCGCGACACCACAGTCCGTTTCTGAACTGGACACCCCTGCCGCCGTCAGCGTCGTTGACGGAGAAGATATGCGTCTGGCAACGCCGCGAATTAACCTGTCTGAATCCCTGACCAGCGTCCCTGGGCTACAGGTGCAAAATCGGCAGAACTACGCCCAGGATCTCCAGTTGTCGATTCGCGGATTTGGTTCGCGAACCACTTATGGCATCCGCGGCATTCGTTTGTATGTCGACGGGATCCCGGCAACCATGCCGGATGGGCAGGGTCAAACATCCAACATTGATATCAGCAGCGTACAAAATATTGAGGTTTTACGCGGCCCCTTCTCTGCTCTGTATGGCAATGCGTCTGGTGGAGTGATGAATGTCAGTACTGAAACGGGACATGAGCCGCCAACCATTGAAGCCAGCAGTTATTACGGCAGTTTTGGCAGTTGGCGCTACGGGTTAAAAGCAACGGGCGCACTGGGCGATGGCACACAGCGAGGGGATGTGGATTACACCGTTTCAACAACCCGGTTTACCACCCATGGTTATCGCGATCGCAGCAGCGCCAAAAAAAATCTGGCCAATGCCAAACTGGGCGTGCGCATGGACGATACGAGCAAACTAACCCTGATTTTCAATAGCGTAGAGAGTAAAGCTGACGATCCTGGTGGTCTTACCGAGTCGGAGTGGCAGGCCAATCCGCAGCAATCTCCCCGCGCTGAGCAATACAACACGCGAAAAACCATCAAGCAGACCCAGGCGGGGTTGCGCTATGAACGCCAGCTTAGCGCGAAGGATGATATCAGCATCATGACTTATGCAGGCGAGCGTGAAACCACTCAGTATCAGTCGATCCCGATGGCCCCGCAGTTAAAACCCTCTCATGCCGGAGGCGTTATTACCCTGCAACGTCATTATCAGGGGATAGACAACCGCTGGACTCACCGTGGTGAGCTGGGCGTACCCGTGACCTTCACCACCGGTCTGAATTACGAAAACATGAGCGAAAACCGTAAAGGCTACAACAACTTTCGCCTTGATGATGGCGTGCCAGAATATGGTCAGAAAGGCGACTTACGACGTAACGAACGTAACCTGATGTGGAATGTCGATCCCTATCTGCAAACCCAGTGGCAATTAACGCAGAAACTCTCGCTGGATGCCGGGGTTCGCTACAGTTCGGTGTGGTTTGACTCTAACGATCGCTATATTACGCCTGGTAACGCAGATGACAGCGGTGACGCCAGCTATCACCAGTGGTTACCTGCCGGATCGTTAAAATACGCCATCACCGATGCCTGGAACGTCTACCTGGCCGCGGGACGTGGGTTCGAAACGCCCACCATCAACGAGTTGTCTTACCGCTCCGACGGCCAAAGTGGGATGAATTTTGACCTACAGCCTTCCACAAACGATACCGTGGAAATCGGCAGTAAAACGCGTATCGGCGATGGGCTGTTCACCGCAGCGCTATTCCAGACCGATACCGATGACGAGATCGTGGTTGACAGCAGTAGCGGCGGGCGGACAACCTACAAAAACGCTGGAAAAACCCGCCGTCAGGGAGGTGAGTTATCCTGGGACCAACGCTTTGCCGCAAGCTGGCGCGTAAAAGCTGCATGGACTTGGCTGGATGCGACCTACCGCAGCAACGTCTGTGGCGATCAAAACTGCAACGGCAACCGCCTGCCTGGCATTGCGCAAAACATGGGATTTGCTTCGCTGGGCTACGTGCCTGATGAAGGTTGGTATGCGGGAACTGATGTTCGTTATATGAGCAACATTATGGCCAATGATGAAAATACGGCGCAAGCCCCGTCCTATACCGTAGTGGGTTTAAATACCGGCTATAAATTTTATTACCGCAGTCTGATGATCGACCTGTTCGGTCGGGTGGATAATCTGTTTGATAAGTCCTACGTCGGTTCGGTGATAGTGAATGAGGCAAATGGTCGATATTACGAACCGGCGCCAGGACGAAACTATGGCGTAGGGATTAATCTGGCCTGGCGTTTTGAATAGCACTGGCGGGAATGACTCCCGCCATCCGTTTTACGCATCGTCTGCAAGACGAATCACCACTTTACCGAAGTTTTTGCCGGTCAGCAGGCCGATAAAGGTCTGCGGCGCATTTTCCAGACCGTCGGTGATTTGCTCGCGGTAATGGATTTTTCCCTCTTTAACCCAGCGCCCCATCTCCCGCTGAAACTCCTGAATGCGGTGACCATAATCCTGACCAATGATAAAGCCCTGCATCCGAATTCGCTTTTTCAGCAGCGTTGCCATCAGCAAAGGTAATCTATCGGGTCCGCCTGGAAGCGATGTGGCGTTGTAACCGCTGACCAGTCCGCACAGCGGAATGCGCGCAGAGGTATTGAGTAATGGCAGAACGGCGTCAAATACCTTGCCGCCGACGTTTTCGTAGTAAATATCGATCCCCTGCGGACAGGCTTTTGCCAGCTGTTGCGCAAAATCTTGTGCGTGGTGATCGAGGCAGACATCAAAGCCTAATACCTCGGTGGCATGTCGGCATTTCTCTGCCCCGCCTGCAACCCCGATCACCCGGCAGCCTTTGAGCTTACCAATCTGCCCTACCGTTGCGCCAACCGGGCCGGTGGCGGCGGCCACAACCAGCGTTTCCCCCGCTTTTGGCTGACCGATATCCAGCAGCCCCATATAAGCAGTAAATCCTGGCATCCCCATCACTCCCAGCGCCCAGGAGGGATGTTCGGGATTATCGCCAAGCTTCACCAGCCCGTTACCGTCGGAGATGTCATAGTCCTGCCAGCCGCTGTAGCTCAGCACCCACTCGCCTGGCTGGTAATCAGGATGGTTGGAGGACACCACGCGACTCACGGTCCCGCCAACCATCACGCCGCCAATCTCTACCGGCGGGGAGTAAGACGGCTCATCGCTCATGCGTCCTCGCATGTAGGGATCGAGGGAAAGAAAAATGGTGCGTAGCAAAACCTGGCCTTCACCCGGCGTTGCCACCTCATCGTCTTCAAGACGGAAGTTTTCCGGGACCGGCGCGCCATGCGGGCGGGAAGCCAGTACCCAGCGGCGATTGCGATTAGTCTGTTGACCCATGATGTGCTCCTCTGCTTTTGGCATGATTCCATCAATAGTAGCAGCCTGTGTCCGCCAGTTAGCTGACGACATGATTTAACCGCACAACCAGGTAAACGCAGGGTTGTGCGGTTTCATTGATAAACCGACAATCATTCGGCGGGCCAAGCTCCAGGCAATCGCCAGCCCGCATTTCATGACGCACGTCCCCTTCCACAAAGACCAATTCCCCCTGCTGTAGCCAGATAAGTTGTCTTGCCTGCACGTAGGAAGAGGCTGGCATCGGGATATCGCTTCCGGCAGGCAATTCTATCTGCACCAGATCAATAGGCAGATCGCTGCGCGGTGAAACGTGGCGGCGCAGATAGTGGCTTTGCGGGTCGTGCCAGACAGGCTGATCAGCGAAGCGCAGCAGCTTGCCCTCCTGCATTTCGGCCCGCGCCATCAGCATAGACATGCTGATACCAAAGGCACCGGAGAGCCTGCCCAGCAGCGTGGCCGTTGGGCTGCTCTCACCGCGCTCTATTTTATGGATCATCGCCCGCGACACGCCTGCGCGTTCAGCGAGTTCCGTCAGAGACCAGCCGCGAGACTCCCGCTCAATGCGAATTCTTGCACCGATCCGTTGATTTATGCTGTCTTCAATAGTATTCATATTGTAATACTATAGTGAACAACCCCTGAGGTTCAACATGTCCATTCGATTTGCCAGCAAAGAAGATTGTGCCGCCATTGCAGAAATCTACAACCACGCGGTACTGCATACGGCGGCTATCTGGAACGATCAAACGGTCGATGCCGAAAACCGTATCTCATGGTATCAAGCCCGCCAGTTGATGGGCTATCCGGTGCTGGTGAGTGAAGAGAATGGCGTGATTACAGGGTACGCCTCCTTTGGCGACTGGCGTAACTTTGATGGATTCCGTCATACCGTTGAACATTCGGTATATGTCCATCCTGCCCATCAGGGTAAAGGCCTGGGACGAGCGCTGCTCAGCAGGTTAATAGAAGAAGCCCGCGCGTGCGGCAAGCATGTGATGGTTGCGGGCATTGAGTCTCAGAATCAGGCGTCGCTGCATCTGCACAGCATGCTGGGTTTTAAAACCACCGCGCAAATGCCACAGGTTGGCACGAAATTTGGGTGCTGGCTGGATCTGACTTTTATGCAGTTGCAGTTAGACGATCGCCGCGAACCGGATGCCAGCAGATGAACCAGACGCTAACCCTCTCCTTTCTGATTGCCGCAGGTATTGGTCTGGTGGTGCAAAATACCTTGATGGTACGCATCACGCAGACGTCCTCGACGATCCTCATCGCCATGTTACTTAACTCTCTGGTCGGGATCGTGCTGTTTGTCAGCATACTGTGGTTTAAGCAAGGTATGGCGGGGTTTGGGGAACTGGTTTCCAGCGTGCGCTGGTGGACGCTAATCCCTGGTTTGCTAGGATCGTTCTTTGTTTTTGCCAGCATCAGTGGATACCAAAATGTGGGCGCAGCAACCACTATCGCGGTGCTGGTGGCCAGCCAGTTAATCGGCGGACTGGTGCTGGATATTCTGCGCAGTCATGGCGTGCCGCTGCGGGCGTTGGTGGGGCCGGTCTGCGGCGCGGTGCTGCTGGTTGTTGGGGCCTGGCTGGTGGCGAGACGTTCGTTTTAATTGCGCTTATCCGGCCTGAACATGCAGGCCGGATAAGGTGTTACTTCGCCATCTGGCAACAACGAATTAAAGGATTGTGCCGCCTTTGGTCAACTGTTCGCGACGGGTTTCCATATCCTCTTTATGCTGACGGCCATGATGTGCGATAGCCGTACGCAAACGCTGTTGCTGGGTGTAACGTTCTTCCCGGCTCAGCACGACATCATCGCTGAGTTCAATCAGCAATTCATTCATATGCGTAATGACGCTCTCTTCAATGGCGGCATCAACACGTGCGCTGACCTCATCCAGATGCGACATAACCTCTCCTTAACTCATTAATTTAATTTTGCTTTTGAAAAATCGCTGCCCATCAGGCTAACGCTGTATCCGCTGACGTTGCTGCGCGTCGCGTAAAACGTTTTCCCGTTTGCCAACGCAATCCACGGAGCCTGCTGGTAGAAAATCTCTTGCGACTGCTGGTAAAGCGCGGCGCGTTCTTCCGGTTTACTCACCAGTTTCGCCTTTTGAACCAGCGAATTATACTCTTTATCGCACCAGCGCGCGGCGTTAGATCCGGTTTTAATGCTGTCACAGCCCAGCAGTACATCGGCGAAGTTGTCCGGATCGCCGTTGTCTGACATCCAACCGAACAACGCGGTGTCATGCTCACCTTTACGCATTCCGGAGAGATATTCGCCCCACTCGTACGACACAATTTTCGCCTTCACGCCAACCTTCGCCCAGTCGCTTTGGATCATCTCGGCAATCCGTCGGGAGTTCGGGTTGTATGGGCGCTGAACCGGCATTGACCACAGCGTCGCTTCAAAGCCGTTTTCCAGTCCCGCCTGTTTCAGCAGATCTTTCGCTTTTTGCGGGTCGTAAGCGTAATCCTGCAGATCTTTATTGAACCCCAACATATTCGGCGGAATTGGCGATTTTGCCACCGTACCGGAACCTAAAAAGACGGCGTTAATAATGGCCTTTTTGTCTGTCGCGTAGTTAAGCGCCTGACGCACCAGCACGTTATTAAACGGTTTTTTCTCGGTATTAAACGCCAGATACCCGACGTTCAGCGCTTCAACCGAATGCAGCGTCAAATCTTTATTCTTCTTAATCTCGTCAAACTGTACGGGCGCAGGCGCCGGAATTATCTGACATTCATTGGTTTGCAGTTTCGCCAATCGGGTCTGAACGTTTGGCGTGATTGAGAAGATCAGGTGCTTCGTGGGGACGGCGCCGTCCCAGTAGTTCGGGTTGGCGAGATAGCGGATTTGCGAATCCTGCTTGTACTGCTGCAACACGTATGGCCCGGTGCCAATTGGCCAGTTATCGACGTTTTCCGGGGTGCCTTTTTTCAGCATCACGTCGGCATATTCCGCAGAGAGGATGGAGGCAAAATCCATTCCCCAGTCGGCAAGAAACGCGGCATTAGGTTCATTAAGGATAAACTGAACGTGATAATCATCGACCTTCTTCACTTCTTTAATCAGTTTATCCAGACCGACATCGTTGAAGTATTCGTAGCTTCCCTGAGAAATTTTGTGGTATGGATGATCGGCATCTTTCTGTCGTAATACCGAGAAAACCACGTCATCAGCGTTGAAGTCACGGGTTGGTTTGAAGAATTTATTACTGTTGAATTTCACGCCCTGACGCAGGGTAAAAGTGTAGGTCTTACCGTCCGGCGAAATCGTCCAGTCCGTTGCCAGAGACGGAACTGGCGTATTTTTTACCGGATCAAAATTGATGAGTCGGTTGTAGAGCACCTGTGAGCTGGCCACAAACGATGGACCGGAACTGGCGATTTGCGGGTTAAATGACTCTGGCGACGCTTCTGAGCAGTAAATGAGAGTGTCAGTATTGGCCGCGAACGCCGCGCCTGATGGTAAGACGGCGCTGAGCGCCAGCGCGAGTAACGTTTTCCTTGCAATCATGGTTATAAGCCTTCTTATTTTATTATTAACCGGGATATCAGAGCATAGCTGACAAAAACTGACCAATAACAAATCACTATCAGGTTATTCTAATCCGGTGTATTTCGCTGAATAATTCATCACCCTAAGCGGATTAATTTCCCTTAAGTCTTTTTCAAAACGTCAAGATTTTTCCCGGCACTCTATGCCATGAAAATTCGCCCCTTTTTGCCTCTCTTCCACCGTTTGCCCGTTTTTATAAAACGTAAAGTAGATACGTGAAGAAGTCTAAGGGGTAACAACGTGGCAAAAACACTCTTGCGCAGCGGCAATTTGGATGACTATCAGGCCGTGGGCGGCGGTGGTCAGGCCGTGTTTGATTCAGCATTGCAAATTCGTGAAACGCTTCGCCTGCGTAAACAGCAGGCGATGGTGGATTGTCTGGCGATCCCACAAATTAACGACAACGGCGATCGCGTTGACTGGTATTCGCCGATTGAAGGGAAAGCCGTTGCATGGAAAGCCGCTGATGAAGAGGCCCGTTTTCGTGCGCTGCGCTATCTGGGGAACACGCTGGAAAATGCGGCGGCGCTGAGCCGTAAAAGTCTGCAATCGGGTAAAACCTCCCTGCAACTGTTTGGCTCACTGCTGGAAAAAGCCATCCAGTTTCCTGGTGAGAATCACGTGTTTCTGGTTGAAGGTAAACCCGTTATTACGTTCTGGGGTTTCGTCAATCTGAATGAAAATCCTCGCGACGATGTGCTCGATTGCCTGCGCCTTGCCGATATTCCTCCAGTCGTCACCGTAGCGGAGCCTGAGCCGGAAGAAGAAATCACTGCCCAAATCACCTTCGCCGAGGCCGAGGCACCTTTGCTGACTCCAGTGGTTGAGCTAGCTAAACCGGCTGAACCTGAACCACAACCCCCGGTCGTTGTTAACGAACCGGAAGTCTCGCCGCCGCTCGCACAGAAGAAACCCGCACGCCGCCTGCCGTTATGGAGCCTGCCCGTTGCCGCGGTGATCATTGCAGCCATGGTTGGGCCGCTGCTGTGGAAGCAACAGACCACCCAGCCCGTACCCGCTGTTCCCCCAAGAGATGTCGCTAAGGCAGATATAGCACCGCTGCCAGAACTGACATCTGCACTGCCGTTGCATCGGGCTGAAGTGGTTCCGGCTGCGAAAAAAGAAAAACCTGTCGAAGGACCGGTCGTGATCGCCGCGATTCCAAAAGATGCGCTGGTGATGGATGCCAACCAGATGAAGGCAGGAACGACGCGTTTTCTCAACGGTAACTGGCGCGTAATGGTTGATGTTAAAGATCCGGTTAGCGGTAAAGCGCCGTCGCTGCGCTATCAGATCCAGGCCAATAAAGGCACGGCGCGCGTGGTTCATGGCGACAATATTGTTTGTCGTGCCGAGATTTTCTCCGGTTTGCATCAGTCAGGTGAATTAATGATTAAGAGTCGCGGGAATGCCCGTTGTACGGACGGGTCACGTTATCCGATGCCGGAAATTACCTGCAAAGCGGGAACCAATGACGTCGCAGCCTGTACCGCACGTTATGACGATCACGCGGAAATCCCTCTGACGATCAAAAAGATAGGTGCCTGATTTTATGTTGGTGAATCTGTGTGACTACAAACAGAGCGTGACGCTCATCGCCAATAGCGGTGTGCAATTTCTGGATTTTGGCCTGACGCCGCAGGAATCTGCGCACCATGGCCGCTTTGTGCGCAAAACGGCAAACGGTCCCCTGCTGCGGCTGGATTTCGATCTGACAACCGGACGTTATACCTTACCAGGCAGCACCGGCGGTCAGCCCGAAGTGGTGAAGCCGGAAAGCACCCAGAAGCTGCATTATTCGCTGGACGTGCTCGACGGTGTCTGGCTGCCGCTGCCGTTCCTGCGCTTTAATCCGCCGCGTACGTTCGTTGAAGGCCCGGATAACTGGGCGCGCGTACAGGTGCGGAAGCTGGCGCAACCTGACAGCGCGGGCAACACCCACCGCGTCACCGTGGCGCTGGACAGCCAGCTCACTGAAAATGCCCCTGCGGCGTTAACCCCCAACGAAAATGACCTGCTGAACGGTACGCGATTTGCGCTGGCCTGGCATGACAACGAAATTGCCGATTTCCTCGACCAGACCTGGATTGACGGCTGGTTGCGCGAATCCTTTATGCATCATGTCACACAGCTTGAGAACCGCTCAGAACAAGAGATCCAGCAGGCGCTGCGTAACTTTGAATATCAGGCGCACTGGCTGAATGTGCTGACCCTGTTAGGCGAGCAGCTTTCCGTCCCGGAAGTGAAACTGGTCACGCATACCCTCAGCACGCCCGCCATTCCCGTTGATCTTATCCTGGATATCGGTAACACCCATACCTGTGGCGTCCTGATTGAAGATCACGGGGATGCCAATGACGGACTGCGCCAGACAGCCGAATTGCAGGTGCGTTCGTTAAGCGAGCCACAGTTTCTCAACGATCCGTTGTTCACCAGCCGACTGGAGTTTTCCGAAGCGCGTTTTGGTAAGCAGCACTTTTCCGTGGAGAGCGGTCGTGATGATGCCTTTATCTGGCCGTCGATTGTCCGCGTTGGCGATGAAGCCCGAAAGCTGGCGATGCAGCGCATGGGCACTGAAGGCAGCAGTGGGATCTCCAGCCCGCGCCGTTATCTGTGGGACGAAACGCCGGTGTTGCATGACTGGCGCTTTAGCCAGATGAATGGCAAAACCCAGCGCGAACCACTGGCTACCGCATTCCCGCTGATGAACCTGATGAACGATGACGGGCAACCGCTGTTCAGCCTGCCGCAGGATGATCGTCTGCCGGTATTCTCACCGCAATACAGCCGCAGTACGCTGATGACGCATATGTTGTGCGAAATACTGGCCCAGGCGCTGGGGCAAATTAACAGCGTGGCGACGCGTTTGCGCCTCGGATTCCCGGCATCTCCTCGTCAGTTGCGTACGCTGATCCTGACCCTGCCGTCGGCGATGCCCAAACAGGAGCGTGAGATTTTCCGCCTGCGCATGTTTGAAGCTATTGCGTTGGTCTGGAAAGCAATGGGCTGGCACCCGCAGGATGAAGACTTCACCACCCGTAAACAGCAGGAAAAGAGCGTGGTTCCCGTACCTGAGATCCAGATGGAATGGGATGAGGCCAGCTGCGGGCAACTGGTGTGGCTGTATAACGAAGCTATCTCTCACTACGATGGTCACACCGAGTCGTTCTTTAACGCCCTTGCCCGCCCGGACCGTTTGCCGGAGCCTGGTGAGACTAAAGGTCGTGCGCTGCGCGTGGCATCGATCGACATTGGCGGCGGGACAACGGATATGGCCGTCGTCCATTACCAGCTTGATGACGGCGTGGGTACAAACGTCAAAATTACCCCGCACCTGCTGTTCCGTGAAGGCTTTAAGGTTGCGGGCGATGACATGCTGCTGGACGTGATTCAGCGTTGCGTGTTGCCTGCGCTGCAAACCCGTCTGCAACAGGCTGGCGTGACCGACGCCGCCGCATTGCTGGCTACGCTATTTGGCGATTCCGGGCGCATCGACACCCAGGCGATTTTGCGTCAACAAACGGCGTTACAACTCTTTATGCCGCTCGGTCATGCGGTACTTTCAGCCTGGGAACAAAGTGATATTAACGATCCGGTAGCGGGTCTGCATGCCACCTTTGGCGAACTCCTGAGCCAGCAACCAACGCGCAACGTACTGAATTACATCCAGCAGGCTATCGATCATGCGTTACCTGCGGGATCGCCAGCGTTTGATGTGTTGAGCGTGCCGTTACAGGTGCAGTTCAGGCAGTTACAAGAAGCGTTACTGGCGGGCCAGTTTACCCTGACCTCCCCACTGCACGCGGTCTGTGAGGCCATTTCACACTATCGCTGCGATATTTTATTAGTGACCGGCAGACCCGCCTGTTTACCTGGCGTACAGGCGTTGATCCGCCATCTGCAGCCCGTTCCGGTTAATCGTATGATCTGGATGGATAACTACCGCGTACATGAGTGGTATCCGTTCAGCCAACAAGGGCGGATTGGTAACCCCAAATCCACCGCAGCAGTTGGTGCCATGTTGTGTAGCCTGGCGCTGGATCTACGCTTGCCGCGTTTCAACTTTAAAGCTGCCGATATCGGCGCTTACTCGACCGTACGTTATCTCGGCGTGTTGGATAATACTGTCAATACGCTGCGCGATGAGAACATCTGGTATCACGATATCGATCTGGATAAGCCCGGCGCGAAACTGGATGCCCGCCTGCACTTCCCATTGCGCGGCAACGTTACGTTAGGTTTCCGTCAACTGGCCAACAGCCGTTGGCCTGCCACACCGCTGTATACGCTCAGCATAAATTCTGCCGAACTGGCAAAAACCATCGCCGGAGATGGCGTGTTGAATGTACGGCTGCAGCTACGCGGTGGTAGCAAAGAAAGCGGCCCGGAATTTTTCGTACTGAGCGATGCGTGGTTACAGGATGGCACTCCCGTTGCCGCCAATGCCTTAACGTTAAAACTGAATACGCTGGCAGACCGACGCCATAGCGGGAGCCATTACTGGATTGATAGCGGGAGCGTGTACCTGAAATGAGTAAGATGTTAAACACCGCGCAGGCCGCCATCGAGTGGGTAACTGATACCCGTCAGCGTGCGGCGCGTCTTGATGATGAAGCGGATGCCCTGTTGGCACAGCTCACCCTGGCCGCCGTTAATGAATCTGCGTTGAAGACGACCTTTTCATCGCGAGGATGCGTTGGGCTTTACGGACATTCGCAATCGGCAAAAGCGCACCTGCTCACAGCATTGTGCAGCAACGCCAATGGCAAAGTGAATATCGTTACCCCGGATCGCAGCTTTGATTACTTTTCACATATTAATCCTGGTCATGCGCCAACCAATATGGCGATCCGCTTTACGCGTGATGAAAATCCGCTCGATGGTGAATGGCCGTTGCGCCTGCGGCTACTCAGTGAAGCCGAACTGGTACAGCTATTTATTACCCAGTTCTGTGCGCTTGCGGACAACCGCCAGGTCGAGAAATCGATTATTGAGGCGCGCCTGGAAAAATGGCAAACGTTGCGCCAGCGTCATCCGGTGCCGGGCATTACCGCGCAGGATGTCGCGGCAATTGGCCGTTTCTGGCGCGCCTGCGTACCGGCCAGACAGCAGCAATTTGACGACGCGCTATGGCATCAGTTTGCCACGCTGCTACCCGCTCTGGATCTGACTACCCGGGCAAACGCCTGGGCGTTACTGTGGGGAGAACAACCAGAGTTGACGCAACAGTGGTTGGCGCTGGCGCATACGCTGCAACAAACCGGGAGCGCGCAAGAACTCGCGGCTCCGCTGAGCCTGCTGGTTGACCATTTTGGTTTACCTGCCGAGAGTTTCCTGACTCAGGTAGCATTGAACGGGAATGAGGCGCAAAGCGATGTGGTGGTTCATCCAATAGAAAATGATCAGTTGCTCAATGCGGTCAGCCTTTCTCAGGCTTCGCTGGCGCTGCTCACGCGCGAGCTGGTCCTGACGGTTGAAGACGCGGTACTGGAGAATGTCGATCTGCTGGATATTCCCCTCGCCCCGGATGTTCATCCCCATCCATTGTGGCAGGCCAAATTAGGCTGGATGCTGGAACATTATCGCCAGCATCTGCAACCGGATGTACTTTTAATCTGTAATGCGGTTTCTACCCGCTCCCAGACGCCCGCCATCACCCGCAAGCTACTGGGCTGGGTTAACGATACTCAGCCCGTACATGACGCCGCATTGCCGGGAGTGGTCTGGGCCATTACTCCGCAGGATGCGCGGTTTAGCACTCAGCAAAATCTTGATGAATCTGTGCAGCAATTAATGGGCAAGCCCGGACTGCACTGGGGCACGCTGCAGGCGCTGGATAAACACAGCTTACAACGCCTCGTCGAATGGCTGACTCAGGCAACCTCGCCCCAGCAACGCCAGGCGAGATTGACCTCCCTGCGTGAGCAGCACCAGCAGCGTGTACGCGAAACCCTGATCGGCTGGATTAACCCCGTTGAAACCGAATCGGGTAGCAATGAGTCGGTGATCCGCCAGCTCCAGGCCCAGGCGGCAAAGCATGGCGAACTCCTGGACGGTTTGCTTCCGCCGATGCGCCTCTTTGAGTCGCTGCTGCGTGTTCAGCAGCCGCGCGAGGAACAGGTGAGCGGATTATTTAATGAAGAGATTGACCTGTTTGCCGAGGTGCGTGACACACCGCACTCGCCGGAAAGCAAAGAGACCGGGTATCAGGCACACAAAATGTGGGTTAACCACGTGCGCCAGTGGTGTCGCGATGAAAATAATGCGCGCCGTTTACGTCTCGAGCCGCGTACGCTAAGGCAGGTTGCCGATATCCTCGTCACCACCAGCTATCGGCTGGAAATGCCGCAACGCTTACAGCGCATTATGCAGCGAGAAAACGTCTGCGCCGCGCAGCTTCACGCCGATATTGGGGATTTTATTACCTGGCTTGGATTTGCCAGCGTGGCAGAGGAACAGCGTCCGGCCAGCAGGATCCAAAAAGGATCGGCTATTTTTAGTGCCCCGGCGCAACAGCCGATGTTACGGTTGACGATACTGGATGAACAACCTTCGCATGGCGCAAGCCGTTACGTTTACGACTGGCTGGTCGCTTTGTATACCCGCGCCAATGAAAACGTGGGATATCAGCATCCGCAGGATGTTTGCGCAGCCGACAAAAAACGATTAGATGCCCTGCTTTCCTCCTGAAACGGCGTTTACGCCGTCATCAGAAGAGAGAAAACATTAACGCGACGGGAAAACTCATCGGCCAGGTCGCCCCGACTAATACCGCGCTGAGAAAACGAATCCGCTTTTTATCGCGGGAAAGAAACCAGGTGATGATTGCCGTGATAACGGCCATCACCGCATAAAAAACCAACATTTTTTGGTACAGAGACATGTCAGGCATCCGGGCCGAAAGGTAAAATCGCGCGCAATATGCTCTTTTTCATGACCCACATCAAGTTTTATTAATTATTTTAAGAGAAACGCCGGTAAAACAAGCCGTTTTCATTATGTTCAGAATCCGTACTATTGCGGATAGTTATAACCCGTACTATACCCATAAGGGTTAAAACGAAAGGTGGCACAAATGAATGTTTCCAGTAAAACTGTGGTGCTGATAAATATATTTGCTGCTGTAGGACTTTTCAGTCTGATTTCCGCAAGGTTTGGCTGGTTTGCTTGATGTCGTTCTTCTTGATTAATTGCAGCGTCTGCTGGCAGAGAGGCTCTTCTCTCTGCCATTAGTACACGATTTTCCCACTCTCCTGCCACCCGGTAAATTATCCTTAGTATGTAATCCCCCTAATCCTTCTGCGGCATTATATTGCCCGCATAACGGCTCGGTGTTGTGCCGGTATGCTGATGGAAAAAAGCGATAAAAGCACTGTCACTGACAAATTCCAGATATTGCGCCACCTGGCTGATCTGCCCCCCGTCAGCCAGCATCTCCATGGCTTTTAATAGTCTAAATTGCTGCCGCCAGCTCTGATAATTCATCCCGGTATCCCTGGTAAATATTCGACTGATCGTCCTCTCGCATGCCCCAACCCGTTGGGATAATTGATTTAGTCGTGGTGGCAATTCGCCCATACGTACTCCTTCAAGCCACACGTTCAGCCGTGGATCTGAGGGAAACCGCAACGTCCAGTTTTCACTGCGGGCGGCCCGCATTTCCTCACAAAAAACGGTGATAAGACTGGCCTGCTGCGCGGCAGGCATTTCCCACGGCCAGAAAGCCATACGTTCTATTACTTCAAAAAAGAGAGGATTAACGTCGACTATCTGCAGCGGTAACTTAGATAACGGCAATGTAGTTGAAAAATACAACGAACGATAAGCCATCACCCCACGCATTATGGCGCGATGTACCGTACCAGCCGGGATCCAGACCGCGCGCCGTGGCGGTAGCAGACACAGGGCATGCTCCAGCTCAATCGTAATGCTTCCCGCTGCCGAAAAAAGTAGCTGATGACGAAGATGGCGATGCCGGCCTGAATCGTGTACGCCCATCTCGGAGGCAATCCCGATTACCGGTTTATCAAAGCTATCCGCATCGAAATCATCATCCGGGGCAATTTCCATTATCTGTCCGATAGTTGATATTTAAAGTCTTGATAATGGTAATGCGACACCTCCCTTTCAGCAATAATGCCCGCCAGTTTTCTGTCTCTCTGGATATTGCTATGAACACTCTTCGCCGCCCGCCGCTGTGGCTTCTTACTTTGCTGATTATGTTTCCGCAACTGGTGGAAACCATTTATAGCCCGGCATTGCCAGGAATCGCCACGTCTTTTCACGTAAGCAGTGAGCGCGCGGCGCAAACACTCTCCGTTTATTTTATTGCCTTCGCCATCGGCGTGGCGATGTGGGGTTGGCTGAGCGACTGCCTCGGTCGACGTTGGGCGATGCTGGCAGGACTTATCTGCTATGGGTCAGGTTGTGCCCTGGCCGTGGTTGCCACTGACTTCAGCGTTTTGCTGCTGGCGCGGATGATCTCAGCCATCGGCGCGGCTGCCGGGTCAGTGGTGGTACAGACCATGTTACGGGACACTTATGAATCAACTGCGCTATCCCGCGTCTTTTCCGTGATGGGCGCTGCGCTGGCATTGAGTCCCGTTTTCGGCCTGCTAAGCGGAGGTTGGTTGGTTAGCCTGTATGGTCATACCGGTGTATTTATTGCCCTTGTGCTGCTGGCGCTGCTACTGCTACTACTGACTGCGACCATGCTGCCAGAAACCCGGCCCGAAAATACGCTCAGCCCCAGCCTTGCTGCACTGCTCTCCCGCATGATGCGTGACCGCGAGCTGTGGAAAAATACCATGCTGGTTGCGCTGCTGAACACCATGCTGTTTAGCTATTACAGCCTGGCTCCGTTTCTTTTCGGGCAATTGGGATGGAGTTCCAGAGCCTTTGGCTGGACGGGGGGATTACTTGCGTTTGCTTCGCTGTCGGGCAGCCTGCTGAACCGGAGATTATTGACGACAGACCTGACGTCGGAACAGAGGGTACGTTATGCCTGTGCGCTGGCAGCATTGTCAGGCCTCGCCGCGTGGTGGTTACAGCACTCCGCGTGGATTCTGATACCGGTTTTCGGCGCGGTGATTGCCTATGGCATCGCGATCCCTAATGTGCTGAGTCAGGCCCTACGCCACTATCGTGAACAGGCAGGGGCCGCCGGTGCATTATTCGGATTAAGCTATTACCTGTTGCTGGGAATGATGCTGGGGGTGGCAGGCATGGTGCAACAACTGGGGCTGGTTCTGAGCGTCTGTGCGCTACTCGCCTGGATTTGCAGCTTGCGCCGCGGATAACCGGATGACGATCCTGAAAGCACAAAGCCCTGACATTAATAAGCCGGGGCTTTGTTGTATCAATTAGCCTGACCTCGCGGATATTTCCAACTTACCGCCGTCCGATGGCGACGAGGCCAGTGGCGCGAATAATATAGACACACGTTTGCCAGTATTTAGCTATCCGTGCCGCATTTATCGCTCGCGCTTAAGATATTACTCATGCTTGATCATGACATGGCGAACAATCGTGTAATCTTCCAGCCCGTAAACCGACATATCCTTGCCATAACCAGACTGTTTTTGTCCGCCGTGCGGCATCTCGCTGACCAGCGTGAAGTGGGTATTGACCCAGGTGCAACCATACTGCAGGCGGGCGCTAAATCGATGCGCGCGCCCCACATCCCGAGTCCAGACGGAGGATGCCAGGCCGTATTTCGAATCGTTAGCCCACGCCAGCACCTGATCTTCATCCTCAAATACGGTGACGCTGACCACCGGACCGAAAACTTCCCGCTGCACGATAGCATCTTCCTGCTTCGCCCCGGCCAGCAGCGTCGGAGCAAAATAGTAGCCTGCGCCGTCCACTTTTTTACCACCGGTGATGACTTTGATATGCCCCAGTGCTTTGGCTTCATCGACCGCTTTAGTCACGCGATCGAGGTGCGCCTGCGAGCTTACCGGCCCCAGCTCCGTCGATTCGTCATTCGGTGCACCGATTTTCAGACTGGCAACCGCGGCACCGAGTTTCTCAACCAACGCGTCATAAATGCCTTTCTGGGCATAGATTCGACAAGCGGCGGTACAGTCTTGCCCGGCGTTGTAATACCCAAAGGTTCGCACGCCGCTCACCACAGCATCCAGATCAGCATCATCAAAAATGATGACCGGGGCTTTGCCGCCCAGCTCCATATGTGTGCGCTTAATCGAAGGCGCGGTGTGCTGGATAATGTGTTCACCGGTCGCAATGGAGCCGGTCAGGGAAACCATCCGGACTTTTTCATGACCGGTCAGCGGGTCACCCACCGTTTTGCCACGGCCAAACAACACGTTGATAACGCCAGGCGGATAAATATCTTTGGCAAATTCTGCCAGTTTAAGTGCCGTTAGCGGGGTAATTTCTGACGGTTTAATCACCACACAGTTACCCGCCGCCAGCGCCGGTGCCAGCTTCCACGCCGCCATCATCAGCGGGTAGTTCCACGGCGCGATAGAGGCCACCACGCCCAGCGGATCCCGACGAATCATCGACGTATGCCCTTCCAGATACTCTCCAGCCGCCTGTCCTTGCAGGGTACGAGCTGCCCCGGCGAAGAAGCGGAAAACGTCGACGATTGCCGGAATTTCATCGTTAAGGACACAGTGCAGCGGCTTACCACAGTTAAGCGATTCCAGCTCAGCGAAGGTTTGCGCGTTATCGGCGATAGCATCCGCCAGTTTCAGCAGCAGTTCGGAACGGACTTTCGGTGTGGTTTGTCCCCAGGTGGCAAATGCGCTGTCTGCTGCACGTACCGCCGCATCAACCTGCCCGGCTGACGCCTCGGCAATCTCCAGAATGCGTTCTCCAGTGGCAGGGTTATAGACTGGCTGCTTTTCACCTTCACCGTTGACCAGCTCGCCATTAATCAGTAATTGATGTTGCATAGCAATTTCCCATATCGTCGTTTATTTACCGTTTCCGGCGAGAGTGTCGCCTTCACGCGTTAGCCACCAGGCCCCTAAAATTGGCAGTGTTGTCACCAGCATTACCAGCAATGCCACAACGTTGGTGACAGGCACATCTCGTGGTCGACCCAGTTGATTGAGCAGCCACAAAGGAAGTGTTCTTTCATGTCCGGCGGTGAACGTTGTCACGATGATTTCATCAAACGACAAAGCAAACGCCAGCATCCCTCCCGCCAGCAGTGCCGACGCCAGATTTGGCAGCACGACATAACGAAAGGTTTGCCAGCCGTTGGCGCCAAGATCCATAGACGCTTCAACCAGACTCCATGAGGTACGGCGAAAACGCGCCACGACGTTGTTAAATACCACCACCACGCAAAACGTCGCATGGCCGACCACGATGGTGAGAAAACCGGGTTCCAGGTTGATAGTTTTAAACGCCGTCAGTAGCGCCAGACCGGTAATAATCCCCGGCAGCGCGATCGGCAACAGCAGCAACAGCGATATTGCGCTTTTACCAAAAAAGTCCCTGCGCCACAGTGCGGCAGCGGCCAGCGTCCCCAGAACAAGAGCAATGGCCGTCGACAACGCAGCGATTTTAAGTGACAACGTCACCGATTCCAGAATATCGCTACGTTGCGCCGCAACGCTAAACCACTTCAGCGTTAACCCCTGCGGTGGAAAACTAAAAGCAGCCTCCTCAGTATTAAAAGCATAGGTGGCGATGATGAGGATGGGAAAGTGCAGGAAAATAACCCCGCCCCATGCCGCCAGTTTGAGTAACCAGGGCGCGCGTTCAGAGTGCATCGAAAGCTCCCAGACGCTTCACGAACGCCAGATACAGTGCGATTAACACAATCGGCACCAGAGTAAATGCCGCCGCCATCGGCATGTTGCCGATCGCCCCTTGTTGCGAATACACCATATTGCCGATGAAATAGCCTGGCGGTCCCACCAGTTGCGGCACGATAAAATCGCCCAACGTCAGAGAGAAGGTAAAGATCGACCCTGCCGCGATACCGGGTATCGCCAGTGGCAGGACCACATAGCGGAAAGTCTGATGCGGACGAGCGCCCAAATCAGCGGAGGCCTGTAAGAGCGAAGGCGGAAGTCTCTCCAGCGCGGCCTGTACCGGCAGGATCATAAACGGCAGCCAGATGTAGACGAACACCAGAAAACGCCCTAACCCTGAAGTCGACAACGTATTCCCGCCTACCGCAGGCAGCGTCAGGAACGAAAGCAGCAGCGGCTCCAGCCCCAGATGGGTTAAAAACCACTGCGCCACCCCGTCTTTAGCCAACAGTAACGTCCATGCGTAGGCTTTAACAATGTAGCTGGCCCACATCGGCAACATCACAGCAATGTAAAAAAAGGCTTTCATTTTGCCACTGGTATATCGCGCCATATACCACGCCATCGGAAACGCCAGAATCGCGCTGGCAATGGTGACCGCCACCGCCATCGTCAGGGTACGCAAAATGATGTCGTAGTTGGCGGGATTAAACAGCGCCTGCAAATTCGCCAGCGTCAGGTCGGGTGTGACCGACATGGTGAAATCATCGAAGGTATAAAAACCTTGCCACAACAGCGTCAGTAATGAGCCGAAGTAGACGATCCCAAACCACATCAGCGGTCCGAGGAGCAGCAAAAACAGCCCCAGACCCGGATTACGCCAGAAGAACCCTGAGATCCGGTTCAGACTTGTCGACTGTGGAGGCGAATGTAAGACATTCATAGCCATTCACCTCTCCTCAACCAGCGGTACCATCACGTCGCGTGACCACGATGCCATCACCTGTTGACCCGGCGACAGCGTTGTCGGCAGCATTTCTCCCGTCAGGTTCGCCTGGCTAACCAGCAATTTTTCACCGCCAACAAGTTTCAGCTCAAAACGTGTCGCCGCGCCCTGGTACTGCACCGCCTGGATAACCCCCCGGGCCTGGACTTCGCCACTGGTATCATTCAAGCGAATGTGTTCCGGACGCAGGGAAAACATACCCTGTAGCCCGCAAACGTTCGCTGACATCGTTTCATCAAAAACATTTGACGTCCCGACGAAACTTGCCACAAACGGTGTGCGCGGACGCATGTACAGTTCACGCGGAGAATCCACCTGTTCGATGCAGCCATTATTAAACACCGCCACACGATCGGACATCGACAGGGCTTCACCCTGATCGTGGGTGACAAAAATGAAGGTGATACCCAGGGATTGCTGTAGCTTTTTCAGTTCCAGCTGCATCTGCTCACGCAGCTTAAGATCCAATGCCCCGAGCGGTTCATCCAACAGCAGGACGCGCGGTTCATTGACCAGCGCGCGGGCAATCGCTACGCGTTGCCGCTGACCACCGGAGAGTTGCGATGGTTTGCGTTCATAAACAAAACCGAGCGCAACCTTATCCAGCGCTTCACGTGCTTTAGCGTGACGCTGTTTTTTATCAATACCTTTGACCATCAGCCCGTAGGCGACATTGTCGAGAATCGACATATGCGGGAATAGCGCATAATCCTGAAATACCGTATTGACGTCCCGTTCCCAGGGCGGCAATTCGCTGGCCTGCTTACCAAAAATGGTGATTGCGCCGCCTGACAGTTGCTCAAACCCTGCAATAAGGCGCAGACAAGTGGTCTTGCCGGAGCCGGATGGCCCCAGCATAGAGAAAAACTCACCGTCGTTAATCGCAATACTCACCCCATCAACTGCACGAACATCCCCGTACAGACGCGAGACGTTATGAAACTCCACTGCGTACGTCATAAAACCCCCAGCGGAATTAACGACCGCCCATAATGGCGATGTAATCCTGCGTCCAGCGACTGTAAGGAACGAATTTGCCACCTTCTGCGATCGGCGTTTTCCAGAAGGCAATTTTGTCAAAGTAGCTATAGCCGTTGGTTTCACAGCCCTTTTCACCCAGCAGCGGGCTGGCTTTACAACCTTCAGGCACGACTGGCAGAGAACCAAACCAGGCTGCGACGTCGCCCTGAACTTTCGGGGTTAATGACCAGTTCATCCATTTGTAAGCGCACACCGGGTGTTTGGCTTCGCTGTGCAGCATGGTGGTATCAGCCCATCCGGTAACCCCTTCTTTTGGGAAGACCGTGGCAATAGGCTGGCCTTCTCCTTTCAGGGCGTTCGCCTGATAAGGCCAGGCGCTGGACGCCACCACACCTTCGTTTTTGAAGTCGCTCATTTGTACGGTGGTATCGTGCCAATAGCGATGGATCAGCGCGTGTTGATCGCTCAGGACTTTGATCACCGCCTGATACTGTTGTTCGGTGAGCTGATAGGGATCGGTAATGCCCAGTTGCGGCTGAGTCGCCTTAACGAATAATGCAGCATCGGCAATATAGATCGGGCCATCGTAGGCTTGAACGCGCCCTTTATTGCTTTTTCCGTCCCCAAGTTTTTGCTCAACAAATACCACGTTCCAGCTATCCGGCGGCGTTGGGAAAATTTTGGTGTTGTACATCAGCAGGTTTGGCCCCCACTGGTACGGTGTGCCGTAAACTTTTCCGCCAACGTTAAACCACTCGCCTTTTACCACGCGCGGATCGATGCTTTTCCAGTTAGGGATCAGCGCGGTATTAATCGGCTGAACGCGTTTTCCCATAATCAGACGCAAGGAGGCATCACCGGAAGCGGTAACCAGGTCGTAGCCGCCTTTTGCCATCAGGCTGACCATTTCATCAGAAGTGGCCGCTGTTTTAACATTGACCGCGCAGCCGGTATCTTTTTCAAACTGCGAGACCCAATCATATTGTTTATCGGTCTGTCCACGTTCGATGTAGCCCGGCCAGGCAATAATATCCAGACGGCCTTCCGGTTTATCTAAGGATGTCGGGGGTTCGGCTGCCTGTGCAGTCATCAGCGTCATACTGAGTGCGCACAGGCTACTGAGGGCAAACTGCTTGCTCATAACGTCTTACTCCTGTCTAAAAAATATTGAGCGGCAGCCTTGCCGTAAATATATGTCCTTTCCTAAAAATAGTCGGGGTGTTGTAAGCGTTCCTGCTGGCGCAAGGAAATTTAATCAGGTTGTGAGCTAACGCTCATTACGCTACTGACGCTGATCGGGAGCTTTAATCTTCTGAAGTATAGACAAGGAGTTAGGTGCAACGGTGGCAATAGTAAGAACTATTGATTTTTTGTATGGTAGCACCCGATATAAATAACATCGGGGTTAGGTATTCTCTATTTCGAAAATAAGAACGCGCTATTCTTTTATATTGAATAGCGCGTTACGTTTTATTTCATCATCTCGCGAATTAATTTTCCCAGCTGTTTCACAGCCTGTTCCTCACGCTCTCCCCAGTGCCATGCGGTATTAAAGCGAAAGAAACGAGTCCAGCTCCCCGAGGTCGAAAACATTTTTCCCGGTGCAATGCTGATATGGTGCGCCAGTGCCTGGGTGCTGAGCACGCCTGCATCAAGCGGTTCTGGCAGTTCCAGCCACAGAAAATAGCCGCTGTCGTTATGGTGAATTTTGACTTCCGCCGGAAGATGGCGCAGCAACGTTTGCCAGGCCTGCTGTTTGCGTTCCGCCAGTTGACGGCGTAAGCGGCGCAGATGCGCGTCATAGCGCCGGGTTGACAGATAATCCACGAGCGCAAGCTGCATGGGGGAACTGGTGGATAACGTGCTCATGAGCTGGAGTCGCTGAATACGTCGAGCATGCTTCCCGGCCGCCACCCAGCCCACGCGAAATCCGGGCACCAGGCACTTCGAGAAAGACGAACAATGCAAAACGCTGTCGGCGCGATCCCAGGCTTTGGCAGGCAGTGGTTTTTCGCGACCAAAGTACAGCTCGCTGTAGACATCATCTTCTATCAGCATTACATGATATTTTTCCAGCAATGAGACCAGGTGCGCCTTTTTCTCTGGGCTGAGCGTAAAGCCCAACGGATTTTGGCTGTTGGTCATCAGCCAGCAGGCTTTTACCGGATACTCCTGCAACGCTTGCTCCAGCGCGGTAAGATCGATCCCCTCTTTCACGTCGGTGGCAATCGAAAGCGCCTTCAGCCGTAATCGCTCCAGGGCCTGCAACGCCCCGTAGAAACAGGGGTTTTCGACAATTACCCAGTCTCCCGGTTCGGTAACCGCCTGCAGGCTCAGGTTGAGGGCATCCAGCGCACCGGTAGTGATGACAATTTCATCAGGTGAAATGGTCATCCCCTGTTGAGCATAGCGGCGGGCAATGGCATGGCGCAGCTCATCATTTCCCGGCGGCAGGTTTTCTATCACGCTCATGGCGGTCGCGGTTTTACTGACCTGCGCCAGCGAGCGGTTCAACTGCTGGAGGGGAAACAGACGCGGATCGGGGAATGCAGAGGCAAATGGCATCACTGACGCATCCCGGCTGGCCTGCAGCATATCAAAAATATAGGTGTTGATATCCACCGCTTCATCGCGCATCACCTGCGCCTGCGGCGCTGCCAGCTCACGTTCAGGGCGCGCGGCAACATAGTAACCCGACTGCGGCCGGGCGATAATCCGGCCCTGACTTTCCAGCAACTGATATGCATGTCCGACGGTCATAAAACTCATGCCGCTGCTGACCACCTGCTCGCGCAAGGATGGCAAGCGATCGCCGGGCTGCCATACGCCAGACGCGATTTGATCGCGAATTTGCTCAGCCAGTCGCTGGTATTTTTTCATTTTTCGTCCTGATAATCGGTGTCGGTGACACGCACTGTATATATCAGTTTACATAATCAGGGCATTTTTTATAACTGTTATAGTTAACAGTTTTACAACATTGTTACTGACAGCTCCTTGCCTAAGGCGCGTGCAGCTATTTGCACAGCATCAATTTTTGTCGCGTGCTTTAAATCGAACAAACGGGTAATTTCCTGCTTAGGCCTGCCAATCCTGTTTGCCAGCTCCTGCTGGGTGATTTTTGATTCAAGAAAGGCATTTAACAAAAGAACCTTCGACGCAATGCTCAGGGGGATTTCCACATAGTCACCTTCAGCGCCAACCGCCGAAGGTAAAGGAATCGGTTCGTTATCGTCGAAATAGAATTCAAAAGCGGTCACCAATGCAGACTGCGCAGCCTGCAAAGCCCCATGACGGGTTTCGCCCTGAGTTAATGCTTCAGGAATATCCGGGAAAGAAACCACGAATCCACCTTCCACGGCGGGGATTAGATTAACGGGATAACGCATGATTTTTTCAAAATCTCTCATATAATTAACCTCATATTGATGATGACTGTAAGCCAAGCTGCTTCAGGATCGATTTTCGCAAGGCTTCTTTTATTTCATCACCAGGATGCCTGGGCATAACGCTACGCCTTCCCTGATACCTCAACTTCAGATGATTTGAGCCGTTTGTAACAGCCACTCCCTGAGATTCAAGCCAGCGTCTGAACTCACTTTGCTTCACTGCGCCTCCCTGTCGTCTATTATACGCACAAAGTAAACATTTATGATTACCTTTTCATTACCTCGCTAGTGATAGCGTAAAATCACTCGCGTGGGGAGGACGCGATTCAATAACAGGAATCCAGGTTCCAGATTTCATATCAGCCAGGCTAACCTATAACAGCACGACAACTGTTATGGTTAAAAAGAACTGTTCTGTTTCTGCCTTCCATTGCTTCGCAGCCTTAGAATTGCGCTAAATCAATTTTGCCTGCGGAGCTAAGCATGTTCGGTCTTGACGCGTTTCACCTGGCGAGGATCCAGTTCGCGTTTACGGTATCCTTTCACATCATCTTTCCGGCGATTACCATTGGCCTCGCCAGTTATCTGGCGGTGCTCGAAGGGTTATGGTTAAAAACGAAAAATCCGACCTGGCGCTCGCTATACCATTTCTGGTCGAAAATATTCGCCGTAAACTTTGGTATGGGCGTGGTTTCCGGGCTGGTGATGGCTTATCAGTTCGGCACGAACTGGAGTGGTTTTTCTGAGTTCGCCGGTAGCATCACCGGGCCGCTGCTGACCTATGAAGTATTAACCGCCTTCTTCCTCGAAGCAGGCTTCCTCGGGGTAATGCTGTTTGGCTGGAATCGGGTTGGCCCAGGGCTTCACTTCTTCGCGACCTGTATGGTTGCGCTGGGTACTATTATTTCTACCTTCTGGATCCTCGCCTCCAACAGCTGGATGCAAACGCCACAGGGCTATGAAATTGTTAACGGGCAAGTCGTTCCCGTCGACTGGTTCGCCGTGATTTTCAATCCGTCATTCCCTTATCGTTTGCTGCATATGTCCGTTGCCGCCTTCCTGAGCAGCGCGCTGTTTGTCGCGGCATCAGCCGCATGGCATTTATTGCGCGGTAATAGCACGCCAGCAATTCGCGCTATGTTTTCAATGGCGCTGTGGATGACGTTAATCGTCGCTCCGCTGCAGGCCTTAATTGGCGATATGCACGGGTTGAATACGCTGAAGCACCAGCCTGCAAAAATTGCGGCGATTGAAGGACACTGGGAAAATCCGCCCGGTGAACCGACCCCGCTGCTGTTGTTCGGCTGGCCGGATATGGAGCAGGAGCGCACCCGCTATGGGCTGGAAATCCCGGCGCTGGGCAGCCTGATCCTGACTCATAGTCTGGATAAACAGGTCCCGGCGTTAAAAGAATTTCCAAAGGAAGACAGGCCCAATTCCACCATCGTGTTCTGGTCGTTTCGCATTATGGCAGGGTTAGGCATGCTGATGATCCTGCTGGGCGCGTTTGCCCTGTGGTTGCGTTATAAGCAGCGGCTATACACCTCACGTCCTTTCCTGCGCTTTGCATTGTGGATGGGGCCCTCCGGTCTGATTGCCATCCTTGCTGGCTGGGTGACCACCGAAGTTGGCCGTCAGCCGTGGGTGGTTTACGGTTTGCAACGTACGGCGGATGCGGTTTCCGCACATGGTGATTTACATATGAGCATCAGCCTACTGTCTTTCTTTGTGGTGTATAGCTCGGTGTTTGGCGTGGGTTACAGCTACATGATCCGCCTGATCCGCAAAGGACCACAGGAAGATGAACCGACCATTCCACCAACAGGCACGCCGGCGCGGCCGCTTTCTGCTGTCGTTCTCGATTCTCAACCGGAGGCACACCGCTAATGGGTATCGATTTATCAGTTATCTGGTTTGTAATTATCGTGTTCGCCACGCTGATGTATATCGTGATGGACGGTTTTGATCTCGGGATCGGTATTTTATTCCCTGCGATTTCGGATGCGGATGACCGCGATGTGATGGTCAACAGCGTCGCCCCGGTATGGGACGGTAATGAAACCTGGCTGGTGTTGGGCGGCGCCGGATTATTCGGCGCTTTTCCCCTGGCCTATGCGGTGATTGTCGATGCGCTGACGATCCCGTTGACCCTGATGCTCATCGGCCTGATATTTCGCGGCGTCGCGTTTGAGTTTCGCTTCAAAGCCACGCCGGCGCATCGACCATTCTGGGATAAAGCTTTTCTCGGCGGTTCAATCCTCGCGACATTCACTCAGGGTATTGTGGTCGGTGCCGTACTCAATGGATTTTCCGTCACCGGACGCAGCTACAGCGGCGGTCCTTTCGACTGGCTGACCCCCTTTACCCTGTTCTGCGGCGTGGGCCTGGTTGTAGCCTACGCCCTGTTGGGGGCAACATGGCTGGTGATGAAAAGCGAAAATCCGTTGCAGGATAAAATGCGCTGCGTGGCAAGAAAACTGCTGCTGGCGATGCTGGTTGTCATTGCCATTATCAGTCTGTGGACGCCGCTGGCGCACAGCGCCATTGCCGAGCGTTGGTTTAGCCTGCCTAATCTGTGGTTCCTGATGCCGGTTCCGCTCCTGGTTGCGCTGATTAGCCTCTGGCTGTGGCGCTCGTTGGGTCAGCAAAACAGCCATACGCTGCCTTTTGTATTGACGCTGGGGCTGATTTTTCTCGGGTTCAGCGGGCTGGGGATCAGTATCTGGCCCCACATCATTCCACCGTCCATTACGCTGTGGCAGGCGGCAGCTCCGGCGCAGAGTCAGGGCTTTATGTTGGTTGGCGCGCTGCTGATTATCCCGATAATCCTGGTGTACACCTTCTGGAGCTACTACGTTTTCCGCGGCAAAGTTCAACATGGTGAGGGGTATCATTGATGCAACAAACAATCTGGAAACGCCTGATGTGGCTGGTGATCCTCTGGGGCGGCAGCGTGCTGGCCCTGGCCGCCGTTGGTATGTTCTTTCGTCTCCTGATGACGGCCGCCGGGTTTAAATCCTGATTCTCTCCCTGATAACAACCGGGCAGCGCTGCACTGCCCGGTTGTGACAAATCCCAACGTTATCTAAACAAAAATGTAAAAAACATCGAAATGACAAAACAGAGATTGTCATTAACCCGATTAAAATATTGAATAGTCACCTGGCGAAATTATCGTCAATTCCGCAGCTAACGTACCAGAGGGTGCATGATGTTTAAGAAAGGGTTAACGGTGTTATTGCTGGCCAGCGCGCTTTTTTCCGGTCAGCTTCTCGCTACTAATCAGGGACATGAATATCTTCAGGTGCAGGATGCCGATCACTTATTACGACACACAGCCGACAGCGATGAACTACGAATGACGGCGGAAGAATCCGCCGCCGATCTTCGCGAACACCATTACTGGCAAAAATCACGCAAACCCGATACACATCAGAGCTAACCGTTAGCTTTTACGCTTTGGCAACGTTTTCAGCAGTTCTTCAGGGCTGACGGAAGCCACCACGCTGCCCGGCAACGGCATCTTCAGAATGTGATGTTTCATCTTGCCGATCACGTGCATTTCGCACGGTCGGCAATCAAATTTCAGCGTCAGGACCTCATCGCCGTTAACCAACTGCATCGGCGTGGCTTTCCAGCTTTTGATATTTCCTTTCGCCTGTTTCGGACACAGGTTAAACGCAAAACGCAGGCAATGTTTGGTGATCATCACCGGCACATCGCCCTTTTCTTCATGCGCCTCATAGGCGGCATCAATCAACTGCACGCCATAACGGTGATAAAACTCTCGCGCTTTATGGTTGTAGACGTTAGCCAGAAAGCTCAGATGCGTTTGCGGGTAAACCGGCGCCGGCTGGGCAACCGGTTTACGGCGACCGCGCTGATAGTTTTGCAAACGAGCGGCATCCAGCATGTCGACCGCTTCACGTCGCAGCTGATTCAGTTGGCCGTTAGGCACGAACAATGCTCCCGGCAGATTCACCTGAATATTACGGGCGTAATACAGCGTTTGTCCCAGTTTTGCCAGACCATCCTGTAGGTTGCTCAACGCTTTTTCTGCATTGTTCGCTTCCTCAAACTGGCCGTCCAGCGTATGGGTGATACTCACCCCCTCCTCACTGGTGAGCGTCAGGATCAACTGTTCCTGCCAGCCGCCCAGCTCAATATCGACCGCGACGCGGCGTTCGCTGGAGGTTTTGGTCAACGCCTGCTGCCAGTTATGATCGAGATTGCGGTTCAGCGGATGGTTGGCGCGCACTTTGTGCAGGTCGGCGGGCATTTCATTCGGCCACACCCGATAACGATTGTGCCCCGTTTTTTCAACGGTGTTGGCGCGAAATCCGACGACCTCACGCTTGATTAACACGTTCAGACCATCCCCGTTGGCCAGCGGTTCTGTTACCTCAACATCGAGATGATCTTTTGCCACCTTCAGGACTTCGCCAACCGGCAGACCGATGAACTTTGGTGAGTCGAATGCGCCGATATCCCCCTTACGGGCATTCACAAAATAATCGGTGCTGCCGCGATGGAAGGTCTTTTCCGTGGATGGAGTAAAGAAATGTTCGGTACGCCCGGCTGAAGAACGGGCAAGATCGCCGCGCTCTTCAATTATGGCGTCCAGCATCTGACGATAATGCGCGGTAATATTCTTCACATAGCTCATGTCTTTATAGCGCCCTTCAATTTTGAAGGATCGCACGCCTGCGTCAATCAACGCGCCGAGGTTAGCGGTCTGATCGTTATCTTTCATCGACAGCAGATGTTTTTCGTAGGACACCACGCGCCCCTGATCGTCTTTCAGGGTATACGGCAGACGACAAGCCTGAGAACAGTCGCCGCGGTTGGCGCTACGTCCGGTTTGCGCATGTGAAATATAACACTGGCCTGAATAGGCGACGCACAGCGCACCGTGAATGAAAAATTCAATAGTCGCATCCGTAGCCTGATGAATGGCGTTTATCTGCTCAAGGCTCAGTTCGCGTGCGAGGACAATTTGGGTGAATCCGACGTCAGAAAGAAACTTCGCCTTCTCGACGCTGCGAATATCACATTGGGTGCTGGCATGCAGCTCAATGGGAGGAATATCCAGCTCCAGAATCCCCATATCCTGCACAATCAGAGCGTCAACGCCGGTCTGATACAGATCGGTAATTAATCGCTGTGCGGGCTCCAGCTCATCATCATGCAAGATTGTATTCAGCGTCACAAAGATTTTCGCCCCGTAACGATGCGCAAACGGCACCAGTTCAGCGATATCTTTCAGGCTGTTACTGGCGTTATGACGCGCGCCAAAACCCGGTCCGCCAATGTAAACGGCGTCAGCGCCGTGCAAAATGGCTTCACGTGCAATGGCGGTATCCCGGGCCGGGCTTAACAATTCAAGGTGATGAGGCTGCTGGCGCATACAGTTGTTACCATCCACAAGTGGTAAAAATGGCGGCTATTGTAGTCACAAGCGCGGCTTTTCGGAATAGTTTTCCCGATTAACCGCGCGGGTAATGGATCAGGGAATGAAAGTGAACCGTTTGTTCGCTACTGTTACGGTAGCTATGCGCCCCGTCTCCCGCAAAACGCACCCCCTCGCCGGATTTCATGGTGCGCCACTGCCCCTCAATACTCATATCCAGCAGCCCATTTATCACCACCACGTGCTCTATAACGCCGGTTTCATGCGGAGTCGATTCACTGAGTGCGCCGGGTGCCAGCTGTATCGAAAAATGATCGAAGCACAGCTGTGGGTCCCACGGAAACAATGGCGTGACGACCATCGCCTGCTGCTGGGGATCGAATGTTGGCGCGCCGTCTGACTCTGGCGGTGAAATAAACGTCGAGAATGGCACGTTCAGTCCGGTAGCAATTTTCCACAATGTCGCCACCGTTGGGCTGGATTCGTTGCGCTCAATCTGCCCCAACATGGCTTTTGACACGCCGGTTTCCTCCGCCAAACGTGACAGGCTCCATTCCCGCTGGTGACGTAGCGTGCGGAGCGTTGTGGCCAGATAGTGGGTTAAGTTTTCCATTTTTCGCCTTCCTGACTCTCCTTTCTCAAGGCTACAGCTTAGCACTTGTACGCTATAACGCACAGTGCTACATTGATTGACCGTTATAACGCACACGGAGTGACTATGCGCGCATTTTCCATCCCACTACCCACCGTATTATCGGGTTTTGTGGCTGTCCTGGTCGGTTACGCCAGCTCGGCTGCCATTATCTGGCAAGCGGCCCTGGCCGCAGGTGCGACCACCGATCAAATCGCGGGCTGGATGACCGCGCTGGGGATTGCAATGGGCGTCAGTACGCTGGCGCTGACGTTATGGTATCGCGCTCCTGTGCTCACGGCCTGGTCAACACCTGGCGCCGCGCTGCTGGTTACGGGTCTGCACGGGGTATCGATTCAGGATGCTATCGGCGTTTTTATCGTAGCTAACGCGTTGATTGTGCTGTGCGGCATAACCGGATTGTTTGCCCGTCTGATGAAAATAATCCCCCACTCACTGGCATCAGCCATGCTGGCCGGGATCCTACTGCGCTTTGGTCTGCAGGCCTTTAATAGCCTCAACAGTGAGCTTATTTTGTGCGGTAGTATGCTGGTGGCATGGCTGGTATTTAAAGTCACAGCCCCACGGTACGCGACGATCGCCGCGATGCTGGCGGGTATCGCTATCGCGCTAATAAAAGGTGACATTGTCACAAGCGGAGTGAATTTATCGCCGGTCATGCCTGCGTTTATTGCCCCACACTTTTCATTTGCCCACAGTATCAGCATTGCGCTGCCGCTGTTTCTGGTTACCATGGCTTCGCAAAATGCCCCAGGTATTGCCACTATGAATGCGTCGGGCTATTCATTACCCGTTTCACCGCTCATTATCTTTACC
Source organism: Citrobacter sp. 506 (assembly GCF_050434985.1). Lineage (NCBI taxonomy): Bacteria > Pseudomonadati > Pseudomonadota > Gammaproteobacteria > Enterobacterales > Enterobacteriaceae > Citrobacter > Citrobacter sp. 506. The sequence goes on along the minus strand of NZ_JBNDJN010000001.1, from coordinate 472,296 downwards.
GGCCTGCTGGCGCTGCTGTTTTCGCCGTTTGGTGTCTACTCCATCTGCATTGCCGCCATAACCGCCGCAATTTGCCAAAGTCCCGAAGCGCATCCTGATGCCAAACGACGCTGGCTCGCCGCCGCCGCGGCTGGCGTCTTCTATCTTCTGGCAGGGGTGTTTGGCGGTTCAGTCACAGGACTAATGGCGGCACTACCCGTAAGCTGGATCCAGATGCTGGCCGGTCTGGCCTTGCTCGGGACAATTAGCGGTAGTTTGTATCAGGCGTTGCATAATGAAGCGGAACGCGACGCAGCCATCGTTACGTTTTTGGTCACGGCCAGCGGCCTGACGTTATTGGGGGTTGGATCTGCATTCTGGGGGCTGGTCGTCGGCGGTATCTGCTACGCCGTGTTGACGTTATTTCGCCGCACGTAGCTGCGTTGCCGTTTTACCGGTTACCTGTTTAAACCGGTTACTAAAATGGCTTGCCGAACTGAATCCGCAGGTCATCGCAATATCTGACAAACTGCGTGAAGTGTAACAGACCAGATGCTGCGCCAGCGCCATACGACGTTGCATCACGTACTGATGCGGTGCCATATTCATCGACTGGCGAAACATTCTGGCAAAATGGAATTCGCTAAGCGCCGCCTCGCTAGCCAGATCGTTCAGGGTGATTGGGTACGCCAGATGCGCGTCAATATAGGCCAGCACGTTACGCAAGGTGACGGGCGCGAGTCCCCCGGTGACGGTGGGCAGTCGCCATTGAACGTTGCTGTAATGCTGGATCAGATGCGTTAACAGTAGCGAAGATGCCGCGCTGAGCGTGAGGTGATTGGCCGGTTGCTGCCAGTCGTTATCAAGCAGAAACTGACGGTAAACCGCCGTGATCCCCGGGTCACTGCCAAACGTGTGCTCGTCCAGCGTGAAGCTATAGGGGCTTTTATCCCAGACTTTTTCCCCCACTTCGCGCAGATGTTCGTCGGTACAATAGAGATGAACAAAGGAAAGATCGTCGCGGATATCCCAACTTGACTCGCTCTCTTTCGGCATCAGGCAAAAACGGTCCGGTCCGCCGCCATTCTTCCAGCCCCCCGCCGTTTTGTGGTAACTCTCGTAGCCATCCGCGATATATAAACTGAGCGTATGGTGATCGCAATACTGGGTGATGGTATCGCGCTTGTTTGACCAGGCCGCCAGTTGGATCCCTGAATGTAACGCAACCGATTCATGCAGCACGGCATTATGTTTGCGTAAGTTTTCAAAGGCATCGTAGGGCTGAGGCATACCATCACATTCAAAATAAGTTAGCAGGCTTTCAGTCTATAACAGCCACATATTGTTAACAGCTTCCTTTTCGCTTTTACGCTAAAAAAGCGCAAGATTTTGCAAGTCCGCCGCAAACCGATGAAAGCCTCCTGCCGCCAGACATGACACAGTGTGAACCTGAATCCAAAAAAGAGAGAGTTGTATGAACGCACTGTTGTACTGCCTGGTGGTGGTAATTTGGGGAACGACATGGATTGCGATTTATTTGCAGCAGGGCCCGGTTTCTGCGCCGGTTTCTATCTTTTGGCGCTTCGCCGTTGCCAGTTCGCTGATGATAGTGATCCTGCTGGTTAGCGGTAAATTACGCAAACTGTCTGGTCGCGATCATCTGTTTTGTCTGTTACAGGGTGGATGCGTTTTTTGCTTCAACTTCTGGTGTTTTTATACGGCTGCGGCCTGGATTAATACCGGCCTGGAGTCGGTGATTTTCTCAATGGCCGTCCTGTTCAATGCGGTCAATAGCTTCATCTTTTTTGGGCAAAGACCACCGCTGCGTTTCTATATCGCAGCCGGTCTTGGACTGACGGGCATTGTGACTCTTTTCTGGCAGGATTTGCTCAACAGCGGATTCAATCATTCCTTGCTGCTGGGTATCGGCTTAAGCGCCCTTGGAACCTTCGGCTTCTCATTGGGGAATATGATCAGCATGCGTCACCAGAAAAAAGGGCTGGAAGTGTTAACGACCAACAGTTGGGCCATGCTGTACGGCACGCTGTTGATCGCTGCCATTGCGCTGATGCGCGGGGACAATTTTACGCCACAGTGGACATTCAGCTATCTCAGCGCACTGTTATATCTGGCTATTTTTGGCTCAGTGATTGCTTTCGGCGCTTATTTCACACTGGTAGGTCGCATTGGTCCCAGTAGGGCGGCATACAGCACCCTGCTTTTCCCACTGGTTGCGCTAACGCTGTCAACATTGTATGAAGGATACGTCTGGCAGGTTAACGCTATTGCCGGATTAGTATTGATTTTACTGGGGAATATGGTGATGTTTGCCCGACCAGAAGTGCTGATGGGTAAACTATTCTATCGACGCCGGGTGGCATAAAAAAAACGCACCATCCTGAGATGGTGCGTTGATTATTATTGTGGTTTTTTGTTCACGTCAAACATGGTGGCATCCGTCGCCATGTCATCAACAACTTTCTTCAACGTTTCGAATGTCATCGGCGTATTTTCGTTGCTCAGATCTTTACCTTCACCCTTACGTACAACTTTAATTACCGGTTTATTGGTCGCAGCATCAATCAACTCACCCTCGAAATAGAGGTTGGTATCCATGGTACGGTGACCCGTTGCCATTTGTGTTCCCGCAACGAGTAGCGCAACCGGGATCACTTCATAGAACTGCAGTCCTTCTTTGCTCGTTGCAACACCGGTAATCGCTCCGCGGAAAATCAGGCTACGTGGCCCAGGGGTAGTAACCAGGGGCTTACGCTTGCTGATGGCGGATTTCAACTGGGTATTGGTGTAGGTCAGCAGTTGATCAAGAACCTGCTGCCCTACCTGCGTGGTAGGTTTAGGAACCGGATAATACGTTACCGGGTTATATACAATGTTGTCATATTTGGATTCGTTGTAGCTCGGATCAACCCAACGGAGTACGGTTTGTCCCGATGCTGATTGTGTTTCCTTCAAATCAGAGTAATTTTTTAAAAACCCAGAATATTTATCCGGCGCAGTCACTTTTGACGCACAGCCGGATAATGCCAACAAGCCAGTAAGCACTGCAACTTTAAATAAAGTTTGAGTACGCATGAAACGATCCCTTTAGTTTTCGCAATGATGCTTAAAAAGGATAGCAAAACCGTTTCATTTTGGATGTACTAAAAATGGTAAACACCGCACAATTTTCTCTCTACGCCCGGCACAAAAAATGCTGAGCGCAGAAAGAGTTAACCCAGGCGGGAGGTTCAGGCAGTTTTGCGTGCCAGCATTGTGGCAAAGCGCAGTTTAATTCGATTACCGTTTTCATCCGTACGATGAAGTTCACCCACGTCTTCGTTATATTTCAGCAGATCCCATCCGCTGTAATAATTGCGCAATTCTCCGGTTTTAAACGCGAACGGGAAACCCACGGTACACGGAAAATCATCGGTATCCATCGCCGCGACGATTAAGTTATATCCGCCCGGTTTAGTGCAACGCTGCATATTTTCAATAAGGCCAGGGATAGTTTTGGCTTCAAGGAACATCAGCACAACGGTAGAAAGAATAAAATCATATTCGCCGTCAATGCGTAATGCGTTGAGATCCGCGACGTTCGCGTGCAGATTGGTCAGCCCTTCCGCCGCTTTGATACGCTCAAGGTTAGCGATGCTCATGGGATTTTTATCTAATGCTGTCACGTCATAACCGTTTGCCGCAAGGTACAGGCTGTTACGACCGTTACCGCAGCCCAGGTCTAACGTTTTACCTGGCTTAACAATTTTTGCCGCTTCAACAACATCGGAATGCGTACGAGTTAAATCGTATTTCTCAGTAAAGTAGTTTTCGTCGCAAAGGGTCATTATTTATCCTCAGATTTCAGTAATGCAGCACGCTCCGTGCGGATGAGCAGTTTCCCCTGCATCAGCAATGCAAACGTACGTACCAGTAATAATGCAATGATAAAATTGGTAAAAATAAACAGTGGGATCGCCAGCGTATGAAAAAATCCTGACTCGCTACCGTGGCCCAGATGCAGCCCTGTTGTTGCCAGAGCCGACACGCCAAACGAGAAGCTCCAGAAAGACGCATTAAATGGCTGTGACAAATACCACGGCATGAGCCGTAGCATGAACAAAAGTTGCAGCAGACCATAGCCGAACAACATTTTGGCTAACGTATCGCCCTCGCCGCCGTTGACGCTAAGCCAGGCGCTGCAGGCGACCAGCGCAGGCGCCAGTTGAATGCCAAGTGAAGTACGTAACACCGCAGGCAACTCGCCGCAGCTACGTAAACGTTGCAGAATCACCGGCTCCAGGCTGAGCCAGGAAAAAACCCCGGCGCCTAAAAACACCAATCCTGCGTCGTTGAAACCCAGTGCGCCACAGGCCATTGCACTGATAAAGTTATTGGCGACGGTCGGCAGATACAGACCCGGCGTGGTGGCTTCCTCTGGATGCGATCCACGCCACAACCCTGCCGTTTGCCAGGCGGCGTAGGCCAGCTGTATCACCACGCCAATGCTGAACAACCCAATCGCCAGCGCTCGATACCACGGGACAAAACCAATCGCGACCAGCATCGTTGTGGCCGGAAACAGACTGACAAAGCTGCTCATCACCGGGTGACGAATTTCCGCCAATACGCTATGCGGAAAACGCAGTAAACGGCTAAGAAAGGCCAGCGTCAGCAGCCCCCAAATGACCATTGCGAGGATCACTAAACCGTCGCCAATCAAGTGACTCACTGGCCACACCTGACTGGCATAACGCCACGCAAACCCCATCCCAATGATGCCCAGTACCATGCCAAAATAACCGGCCGGAAGATTGAGGACCCGCTCACTCTGCTTGTTCTTACTCATTTTGTTTATTTTTTAAAGTATATTTGAAATACATTTTATGGAATTTCCGCTGATTTAGCCAGTGCGGAAAACTTTGCTACGTTTAACTAAGGTGCGCAACATGGAAATGAGCTATGACCAAATATCGTCTCAGCGATGAGTCTCGATCCTTTAGTTACCAGGATAATGGCAATAAAAAAAGCGTATTACTACGCCAAATCATTGCGCTCACTGATTTTAATGATGTCCAGGCCGGCACGCCCGGTGGCTGGATTGACAATGAAAGCGTGCTCTCACAAAGCGGTGATTGCTGGATTTACGATGAAAACGCGCTCGCATTTTCCGGCGCGACGATTACAGGAAACGCCCGCATTACTCAGGCAAGCGTGGTCAGAGATGGCGCGCAAATTAGCGATGACGTGTGGATTGACCGGGCTGAAATCAGTCATAATGCGCAAATACGTGACAACGTCACTATTCAGGATTCTGTGGTTCGCGGCGAGTGCCTTCTCTTTGGTGATGCGCGCGTGGTGCGTGACTCTGAAATCATCGCCGCCAGGGGGCTAACCCGTGAAAGCGACCAGCTCCTGCAAATTTATGATCGGGCTTTTGTCAGCCACTCACGAGTGGTGCATCAGGCGCAGATCTATGGCGATGCGAAAATCAACTATGCCTTTATTGAACATCGGGCGGAAGTTTTTGATTTCGCACAGGTGGAAGGTAATGAAGAGAACAATGTCTGGATTTGCGATTGCGCCAAAGTCTATGGATATGCGCGCGTCATCGCCGGGAGCGAAGAAGATGCCATACCTACCCTACGCTACAGTTCGCAGGTGGCGGAGCACGCGGTAGTTGAAGGTAACTGCGTGCTGAAACACCACGTGCTGGTCGGCGGTCATGCGCAATTACGCGGTGGACCGCTCCAGTTAGACGACCACATCCTGATTGAAGGCCACGTCTGCGTGCTGGGCGAAGTGCTGATCGAGCATCACATTGAGATAGCCGGTCAGGCGCATATCCAGGCGTTTGATGGCGATGCCATTCACCTACGCGGACCGAAAGTGATTAACGGTGAACAGCGCATTACGCGCACGCCTATCGCAGGTTTATTCTGAAGAGCCATCAATGATACGGGCGTAGAGATTCACATCACAGTAATCACCATTAAGGAATTCCGCCTGTTGCATACATCCTTCCAGTTGGAAGCCATTACGTAGCGCCACCTGGTTGCTCTCAACGTTTTCTACGCGACATTTAATCACGAAGCGGCGAATCTCCTGACGCTGCGCATAATGATGAATTAAGGCCTGTAGCGCCTGGGACATGATGCCTTTACCCTGATGCTCCTCATCCAGCCAGTAGCCGATATAAGCCGCTTTGTTTAGCGGTTCTATCTGGTTAAACGAGATAACCCCGACCACATTTTCTTGCGCAAAAATCAGGAACATTTTGGCGTAACCGCGCTGGTGCAACATCATATTGCCCTGCACATTCTTGCGGGTGTCCTCCTCAGAGGCAACAAACTGCGGCCAGTTAAGCGACTGCTGGAGCCAGCGTTTATTTTTAAGCACCAACTGATGCAGAGGCGTGACGTGTTGCTCTTCTACGGCACGCAGTTCCAGCGTGTCATTGATGGTAATCACTTCTGACATTTTCATTCCATTATGATGGTTAAGCAGGCCACCCTGCTCATCAAATAAAAACAGGAAGGGCTCCCTTTTGGAAGCCCTTTTACACAGCAAGCGCCGTTTTACTTAGCTCTCACTGACACTCTCTTTTTGCAATATTTTGAGCAGATCTTCCTTCAGGTGGAGTTTCTGTTTCTTAAGGCGAACAATGTCCAAACTATACCCCCGACCATCCGAACCTTCCAGTCTGGAGATCTCATGATCAAGGCTGTTGTGTTTTTCGAATAAGGACAGAAAGCGAGGGTTCTCGGATTTCAGTCGGGAAATAAGGTCTCTGTATTCTGGAAACATACTTTCTCCCTGTTAGTGGAAAAGAACGTGTATAAGAAATACACACCTCCAGAGTACCCACTTGACTTACAGAAAAATGCGAACGGGATCGAGTAAATAGTGTACAGAATGGTTGTGAAGAGGATTACGGATACGGCTCCCCATTCGGAGAGCCGTAAAGGGAGTGATTAACGCATCTCGCGGTCGTCAACGTACTGACGTTTATCCGGCGCTGGCGGGAAGTACTGATACAGCCAGGTTTCACTGATGGCGTCGCCCTGACAACGCAGGAACATACGCATATCTACCGGATCGGTTGAGTCAGAGGTCGGATACCAGTCAAACTGAATCCGATAACCGTCGATAGGTTCCACGTAAAGGATCTCAATCTGTTTCGCTTCACCGCTGGAGAGCGTAATCACCGGTTCAATACCCTTCGGCGCGGCGGCTTTTAGATCGCCACCAACGAAATCAACAGCAAAACGTCGCGCCCATTTTTCCGGGTAGTGCTCGCCCGGCGCCCATCCTTCCGGGAAGCCGCCCATGCCTGTTCGGGTCGCCATCACGCGAGCCAGCGGTGAACGCACCGGCGGCTGAGCACTCCAGTACAGGCGATATTTGAATTCCAGATCATCGCCCGCTTTGATCGACCTTTCAGGCTGCCAGAAGCAGACGACGTTATCCAGCGTTTCGCCGGTCGTCGGGATCTCCATCAGGCCGATAGTCCCCTTGCCCCACTGGTTACGCGGTTCGACCCACAGGCTCGGACGCTTGTTGTACCAGCCCATGATATCCTGGTAATGGGAGAAGTCGCGATCGAGCTGCAGCAAGCCAAACCCTTTCGGGTTGTTATCGGTATAGGCGTTGAACTGCAGTTTTTGCGGGTTATTCAGCGGGCGGCAGATCCACTCGCCATTGCCCCGCCACATCGCCAGACGGTCGGAATCATGAATTTGCGGGTGAATGGTGTCACACATCCGACGTTCGTTGTTGCCGCAGCTAAACATGCTGGTCATCGGTGCAATACCGAGCTGCTTGATGTCTTTGCGCGCATAGATGTGGTTTTGTACATCCATGATCACCTGCGTTTTCTCGCAGTGGATCACGAACTTAAATGCACCGGTTACGCTGGGGCTGTCGAGAAGCGCATACACGGTAAAGGAGGTTGCGCCCGGTTTGACCGTTTCGAACCAGAAAGAGGTGAAATCAGGAAACTCTTCTTTGCTGTCGGTGTAGGTATCTACCGCCAGACCGCGGGCCGATAAACCGTACTGATAGGTGTCATCCACGGCGCGGAAATAGCTGGCGCCCAGGAAAGAAACGATATCGCGACGGGCTAATTCTGGCGCTTTAAACACGCGGAACCCGGCGAACCCGAGGTCAGTCTGCCCTTCCAGCTGTTTGGTATCCACACCCGCATCATTGTATTTAAACAGTTCCGGACGGAAGTGGATTTCGCGCGCCATATGCGTGCTGCCATCAACCGAGAACATGCGTACACGGCGACGAAAGCCCATTCCCACATGGAAGAACTGCGCATCAAGCTGACGATTTTCAACATTGTTCCACAGAGACTGCTCTGGGTCATATTGAATGCTGTTGTAGGCCTGAGGCGTCAGTTTGGCCAGCGTGTCAGGTAACGCGCGCGGTGCGCCGCCCCAGGGCTTCTGTGCTAAGTCATGGGCCATCGATTGCAGAACGGAAAAATCAAAACGTACGGTTTTTCCGTCTGCAATGTCAGACTCTGCCGCAAAGGCGGCGCTGGAAAAGAGTGATGCAATACCACTGGTTCCGCACACGGCGGCCATTGCCATTGAACCTTTAATAAATCGTCTGCGATTCATGCCTGAAAGTGAGTCCTTCTGGTCGTGTAAATGGTCCCGCGCCGGCCATAATCAGCGGCAAGAGAGTGCACATTTCTGACCGCTCACTCTAGACAAAATTCATTAATAATCCAATTGTTGGTCGCCGATTATCTGTACAAAATCGAAAATATTTTATGTCGATGGGAACAGACCGAATCCCATGTAAATTCAATTAAAGTAAACCACACCGCCGTTTACTGCGATCTTGCGCCTCCTGATACAACGCAAACTCATCATAAACCGCACAACCCAGCGCCTGTTCAAACGCGTCGCGGCTGGAATTACCGTGGCTACGGGCCTGAGTTTCATTCCCCAAATTAGACTGGAAAATCCCCGCGGCGCTCACCGGTAAAAAATCTTCGTAGGTAATGGGCTGAGCAACCAGCCAGCCCCGCTCAATGAGCGGTTGCGGGTCGTCATCCGGGCGAATCGCCTGTCGATGCGCCTCGCCCGACGGCGTCAGCCGGTAGCGGAACCAGGCAAGCCCCTGCTGGCGCAGCAGAAATTCGCTGTCCGGGAATGCTTTGAACACCTCCTGCAAATGCAGCTGATGCGTCAGGTTGTCTTTTCCCGTTCCCGCTTTATTCAGCAATTCGTCGTACAACGCTCTGCCTTTCGGCGTCAGGGCCACGCCGCGCTGTTCGATTTCACCAAAACGCGCCGTGTGAGTGCCACGCATTTCACCGGCAAATAACACCGGCTCTTCCAGCGCTTTAAAACTGGTCTGACGCAATAAAATGGGCACCTCGCGGCGCGGTGGCCCTTCAATCAGTATTTTGGGTTCAATGCCGCACTCCGGCATCATCGACTGAACCCGGTCGATATCCAGCGTACGCGGCGTCAGATGGTTAATATGACACCCAGGGAAACACACCACATCAGCAATCAGCCGGTGCTCATTGTGCAATGCGTGATAGGTCGCCTCATCGACCGTGGCATGCTGATGCCAGCGGAAAGTTTCCAGCGCTTCTTGCACAAACTCCTGCGCCTGCTCAGGCGTAAAACTGCCCTGCACATCAAACTCATTCAGCAGTTCGTGACAACGACGGGTGAAAATATCGCGTTTCGCGAGGATCTCCGCGGCTTTTTGCCGTAACGCGGCGTTTTCGATTAATTCGAGCCGCAATAACGAGGTGAATACCCGAAACGGGTTGCGCGAAAGCGACGCATCGTCAATGGGACGAAACGCGGTGGAATGCACGGGAACACCGGCCTGGGAGAGATCGTAATAACTCACCGGATACATGCCCATAATGGCAAACATCCGGCGTAGCGTAGAAAGCTCCTGCGCAGTGCCCACCCGAATGGCGCCGTGGCGCTCAACGTTTAGCCGGGCCAGCTCATCTGCATTCGCCAGTTTTTCATGCAGCGTAGGATTATTTTCCAGTACCGCCAGATTCACATCAGCGACAAGTTCCAGCAACGTGCCATATTGCGGGACTTCCTGCTGGTACATTGCTGACATTGCCTGCGAAAATTGTTCCCGAATCTCATCTGCCGTGATGGTGTTCGCCATAATGTCATGCCTCCAGTGAATATTACCTGGAGTGTAGAAAACGCCGCTGACTCCGGTGGGAAGAATTTACAAAGTGTGACCCCGCGTAAATTTCCCCCCCCTACAGACGGTGAACAGAACCTACTGGCGTGGTTTTAAATGACTTTCCAGCCAGGGCAACATCTGTTTTTTACGGCTGAGCATCCCCTCCACCTTACAGGGCTGTGGGATGTCTGACAGCGCTGAACCGGCAAACCACAGGCTGGTGTCGCCCAGCTTGATATCGGTGAGCATCAGTACAACCAGCGCGGCATTCTTTTCCTCAGCATAGCGTGCCATTTCCAGACGGAGATCGTCCAGCACCGCATCCACCTGTTGCAGCGCATACAGTTCAAGCTGCGCCACACAAACCGAATGTCCATGAATGTTGAAGGTTTTAATGTCTTTCTGCAGAAGCTCGCGGGCGCTCATGCCTTCCACGCTTGTTTTAGCAGACAGCAGGTCGCGACTAAACGCCTCGAGATCCACACCGGTTTTTTGGGCCAGGGCCTCCACCGCCAGGCGATCGTCAGAGGTGGTCGTTGGCGAACGAAGCGTGACAGTGTCACTCAATGCGGCACCCAGCAATAAAACGGCCTCAGCGGCAGACAACTGGCTGCGCTCCTCTTCCGACATCAGTTGCCATAACAGCGTCGCGCTACTGCCGACTGGCTTCACCCATACTTCAGGTGGCAGACGAGTGACTAATCCACCGAGTCGGTGATGATCGATAATTCCCACGACGTTACTTTCTGCCAGCGATGCCGGCCCCTGGGCAGGCTCGGTGAAATCGACCAGCCACACATCACGATCGGTCAGTTCAAACGTCAGCCGTTCAGGCATCGTCAGCCCCGCATGCTCAAAGATAAATTGCGTTTCGCGGTTAGGTTCGCCCAGACGCCATGCCGTCGCCTGCTGGCCACGTAAAGTAAGCCAACGCGCCGTCATGGCGGCGGTACAAATGGCATCGCTATCGGGGTTAAGGTGCCCTATTACATCTATCATTAATCAGTGCCTTGTGAAGAGAATGGTTCAAAAGCAAACAATAACGAAAGTATATCGACTGGACGGATTCTTTCCATGATCCCACCACCCGGTGGCGCTGTACAAAACATAAGCAAAATAAATCAGTTGTAAGTAAAATAGGATAAATGTTAATAATATTTTGCTATCAAGTTATCAAAATCGAACAACTTCACTTGTCACCGATACGACTCTGTTTTTAACATCGCTTATGGAAAAAAATGTTCTGTTCAATCAGCGCATTCGCTTGCGCCACCTTCATACTTTTGTCGCCGTTGCACAGCAGGGAACGTTGGGCCGCGCGGCTGAGACCCTTAACCTGAGCCAACCAGCCCTCTCCAAAACGCTGAATGAACTGGAGCAACTGACCGGTACCCGGCTCTTTGAGCGTGGCCGCCTTGGCGCGCAATTAACGCTGCCCGGAGAACAGTTTCTTACCCACGCAGTCAGAGTGCTGGATGCGCTCAACACCGCCGGACAAGCCTTAAACCAGCGCGAAGAGTCACAGACGGATGTCGTACGGATTGGCGCCTTACCCACCGCGGCCCTGGGCATTCTGCCGGCGGTCATTGGCCCGTTCCATAAGCAGCAAATGGAGACCACGCTGCAGGTTGCCACCATGAGTAATCCCATGATCCTGGCGGGTTTAAAGTCAGGGGAAATTGATCTCGGCATTGGCCGTATGGCCGATCCGGAATTGATGGTTGGTCTGAACTACGAGCTGTTATTTCTGGAATCGCTCAAACTGGTCGTGCGCCCTAACCACCCGTTGTTGCAGGAAACCATCACGCTGAGTCGGGTGATGGAGTGGCCGGTGGTGGTTTCACCAAAAGGAACCGCCCCTCGCCAGCACGCAGAGGCGTTGTTGCAAAGTCAGGGCTGCAAAATGCCGCCGGGCTGTATTGAAACGCTGTCAGCATCGCTCTCCCGCCAACTGACGGTCGATTACGACTATGTGTGGTTTGTCCCTTCAGGCGCAGTTAGAGAAGATTTACGCCAGGCGACGCTGGTGTCGTTGCCGATACCCACCCACGGTGCGGGTGAACCCATCGGCATTCTTACCCGTGTCGATGTGCAGCTCTCTCAGGCCGCACAGATCCTGATCGCCGCAATACGCAAAACCGTGCCGTTTTGATGCCAAAAATTAAGGGACCATCAGGTCCCTTAATTGATTTTATTGTTAAAACGTTTCCCAGTTATCGCCACTGGCAGTTGCCGCCTGCGGGCGTGAATGGTCAGGCTTTGTCGTCACAGGCGCGCGTTTAATAGCACTTGTCCCTGTTAAACGGAATGTGCCAACAGCTTCCGTTAAGCGCGCCGCCTGCTCTTCCAGCGATGCCGCTGCGGCAGAGGCTTCTTCAACCAGCGAGGCATTTTGCTGCGTTACCTTATCCATTTCTGAAATTGCCTGACTCACCTGGACGATACCCCGGCTCTGCTCATCAGAAGCCGCTGCAATTTCCAGCATAATGTCGGTGACGCGTTTTACCGCATCGACAATATCCGTCATCGTATTGCCCGCGGCGACCACTTCTCCGGATCCCTGATCAATCAGTCGGACTGATTCGCTGATCAACCCTTCAATCTCTTTTGCCGCCTGAGCGCTGCGGCTTGCCAGCGTGCGCACCTCACTGGCAACCACGGCAAATCCACGGCCCTGCTCTCCAGCCCGCGCCGCTTCAACCGCTGCGTTCAGCGCCAGAATATTGGTCTGGAAAGCAATGCTGTTAATAACGGCTGTGATTTCGGAGATTTTCTTTGAACTCGTTGAGATATTGCCCATGGTTTTGACCACGCCAGAAACCATCTGACCGCCCCGACTGGCCTTACCGGAGGCATCTTCTGCCAGCTTGCTCGCATGATGCGCGTTGTCGGCGTTTTGCTTCACCGTCGCCGTCAACTCTTCCATGCTGGCCGCCGTTTGTTCAATCGCCGCAGCCTGTTGTTCAGTACGTGAAGACAGATCGGTGTTCCCCGCCGAAATCTCACTGGTACCGCGATAAATCTCTTCCGCGCCCTGACGCACCGTGCCTACCGTTGTCCCCAGCGAACGTTGCATTGTTTGCAGATGGCGGCTCAGGCGACCAATTTCGCTGCGCCCGGTCGGTTCCTCCGGCATGGTGAGATCCCCCGCTGAAATTTGCTCAATACGCTGGGCGGCACGCAACAGAGGATGAATGACGGTACGGCGCAGAACAATGAACGTCATCACGGTCAGCGCCAGCGCAAGAACAAATGCGCCCAGCATAAAAGCCATACCAAGCTGTGTACGCTGATGCGCCTGCTCGCTTAACTGATGCGCCCTGGTGGTACGAATGTCGATCGCCTTTAACAGCACCTTGTTGTACGCAGAGTCCAGCGGTCTGGCCTGTTCATTTTCATGGTTGATGATCGCTTCAAACATGCCGTTTTTAGCGTACTTCAGCATCGGCTGTAAGCCGTCGGTATAGGCTTTGAAGCTGGCGCTCAGTTCAGCGTCTAACGCTTCATCGGCAGACGTTTTTACCGCGCGTGACATATAAGCATTGAAACCGTCCTGCGATTGCTTAATCCGTTTTTCTGCCTCGGCGATATTGGCCTTCATGTCATCCATTTCGGCAATACGGCTCGCCGCGCCGGCGTGGATCATGTTGATACGCGCGGTACGCAAGTGGTTAGAGCTGTTAGATAACCCCATCCTGACCTGAATCTCATCGGTCACGTCGCGCTGATCGCGATCGGCCTGCATAAGAAAATAGCTTGCCAGCCCGGAACTTAAGGCGAACAGCAGAAGGATGCCACCGAGAATGGAGGAAAACAGCGGAACCAGCCGGATTTGATGCAGAAAGCCCAGTTTATGCTGGGCTTGCATCGATGTAGTGTTGTCCATGACCGTCGACTCTCTTGTAGGGTTTATGCGTGAAAACACGCCCGTTAGATAGTCATCGGCAATCCGGGAAGTTTACTTACCGTGAAAAGCGCCGGATTCGTCACACTTTCACAACATAATTCTAAAAAATTCAGGAAAGTGCCAGCGGTGAAATCCGCTGGCCAATGAATCAGTTATCGCCAAAGTGGATAACGGTACGGATGGATTTACCCTGATGCATTAAATCGAACGCGTCGTTAATCTGCTCCAGCGGTAAACGGTGGGTAATAAACGGATCCAACTGAATTTTCCCGCTCATCGCATCTTCAACCATACCAGGAAGCTGAGTACGACCCTTCACGCCGCCAAATGCGGAACCGCGCCAGACACGCCCGGTAACCAACTGGAACGGACGCGTTTTGATCTCTTGTCCGGCTCCTGCCACGCCAATAATGATGCTTTCGCCCCATCCTTTATGGCAGCATTCCAGCGCCGCGCGCATCACGTTAACGTTACCGATACATTCGAAACTAAAGTCCACGCCGCCATCGGTAAGCTCGACAATCACATCCTGAATCGGTTTGTCGTAATCCTTCGGATTGATGAAATCGGTCGCGCCCATTTCACCTGCCAGCGTAAATTTTTCCGGATTGGTATCAACGGCCAGAATACGCCCGGCTTTCGCCTGCGCCGCGCCCTGAATCACCGCCAGGCCAATGCCGCCCAGACCAAATACGGCGACGGTATCACCTTCTTTCACTTTTGCGGTGTTATGGACCGCTCCGATACCGGTGGTCACGCCACACCCCAGCAGACACACTTTGTCCAGCGGAGCCTGCGGGTTAACCTTCGCCAGAGAGATCTCCGCGCAAACGGTGTATTCGCTGAAGGTGCTGGTGCCCATATAGTGATAAATCGGCTCGCCGTTATACGAGAAACGGGTTGTGCCATCCGGCATCAGACCTTTGCCCTGGGTCGCACGTACGGCCTGACACAGGTTAGTTTTACCCGATTTACAGAACTTACACTCGCCACATTCTGCGGTGTATAGCGGGATCACATGATCGCCCGGTTTCAGGCTGGTAACGCCTTCACCCACTTCAACCACAATGCCGCCACCTTCATGGCCGAGCACCGCCGGGAAAACCCCTTCCGGATCGTCGCCTGAGAGCGTAAAAGCATCAGTATGGCACACGCCGGTGTGGGTAATTTTAACCAGCACTTCACCTTTCTTTGGCGGTGCGACATCGATTTCGACAATTTTTAACGGTTGGCCAGGGCCGAATGCAACTGCTGCACGTGATTTCATTTGTCTCTTCCCATTATTGCGAGGTGATGGTGTTATTTTAGATAAGCACGCAGAAGATGGCCGATTTCAGCCATGCGCACGGCACGCTGGTCTGGGGTTGTTTCCCCGCTGACCAGTTCGTCTTTCAGGTGGATCTCAACCATTTCGCCCATCAGGCCATTGGATGCGCCGCGCACGGCGGCAATTTGTTGCAGGATAGCCAAACACGGCTCGCCGGACTCCAGCGCGCGCTCAAGCGCATCAACCTGACCGCGAATACGGCGTACACGGGTGAGAATGCGTTTTTTATCTTCGGGTGAATGCGGCATACGCCCTCCAAATACTATAGGGGGGTATACTATCAATCTTTTTAACTAATTGTAAAATAAATAACTTGTTATTCTTTAATGAGTTGCACAAACAGCACATTTAGACATATGTGGGCATATCACCGTGTTAAGCGGTTTTAGAGCCGCAACACCGAGCGCTTTGTCGATGTATTCTGCATCGCTGAACAGTCCGGATTTTTTCTGGAGCAGCGTAACTGGATTGTCACTCGCAAAGAACAGGCAATTGAAAGACTCATGTAATTATGATCAATACGAATACCCCCGACTACAAACCGGGGGTTTCTATTTTTTAATACGCTATATATATAATAATTAGTTACTTATTCCGTAACTGCACACTCTGGCACGCGAATTTCCTTAATGAGTCTGGAAAAACTTTTTAACGAACACATTCCCTGACTATTTTTCTCTTCACATGCAATTAATTTTAAATCAACTTTGCCGGCAGGTTTTTCTAACGACAACGGTTGTATATCCCTCATATCTCTCAGCGTCTGATAAACAAATGAAACCTGAACCCAATCCGTATTATCACTGGTTCTTTTCCACTTTTCGAATACAAGCTCCCCACCAGGAGGGGTATTATCGGGTTGACCGGGCAGCGACCAGTTAAGATCTAAAGCCCCGCTTAAATTTGCAAGATTGGTATCATGACCAGCAATAAACAACAGAGATACGGGTAATTTTATACCATACCTGTTTTCTGTCGTACCATTTGTCAATAATGCAGTGTCTATCATATCGAGTAATGGTGTGGCTCTACTACGGGCAACTTCTGGAGTTCTTTGCAAAAGATCAAACTGAGCGTTATGCAGACTTAACAAATCTCTCCATTCTTTTTCCCCCGTAATACGCCCCCAGGCTACCTGTGGCATTCCCTGGGCCTCTTGCAACAGAAATATCTCAGTCAGCGTGGAAGAAAGACTCCAGGCACCAGGTAATGATACATTGTCAGGAGTTACCTTAAGTTCAGACGGTAAAGCCTCTGGTAATGTGCATTTCGTAGACTTCTCTGTAGTCTTACATGTCTCCGATTGTGAGAAATTTAAAACATTTTCCAGGGTCCGAAACGAAGATTGATAGCGTTGGGTATACAGTTCAATATTTCCTCCGGCCCGTTCCAGAATAGCGTTTTTAACCTTCAATGTGTTAAACGAACATTTCCCCATTTTTACCGGATTAAAAAGAGGATCAGTTTTTTCTTCATCCTTCTGATAATGCACTTGAATTTGACATTTTGGTGCTAACCCAGCCAGAAACGCCTCCCCCGTTTTACGGGTGCGTTGATCCGTGTCTGCAATAACAGCAACCTGCCCTGGAGATGGGCACGTTTGATTATTCAACAGACCTTTTCTCGTGAACCATAAACGTTGATACTGACCTAATTCAGAAACAAGTTCTCCCCCACGAGGCGTTAGCCATCCTAACGGCACATCCCATTGTGGCCATTGATCGGGTGTGACATCTTTCATTATTGGAGTGAACTTCGTAGGTGCTCTTACTCCATGACGACTCACTATCACAACCCGCTCAAGTTTCATACCGTTCTGCTCTTCAGCACGTATTGAGAAAGAACCGCATAAGAGAGAAAAAATTAATAAACGAATGATGAATGTACTCATTACCAGCACCACCTTTTCGTAAGTGAAAAACAAACAACTCGTATAAGCCAGTTCGATAACTGGTTCTATCAGATAGAAATAATCCTACTCCTGAGTTCACAACAATCCAACTTTTTGAATATCAACTTTGTCTCTTATCGAAGTATTAAAGGAGCGCTAATTTAGCCGCGCTGGAAAGGTATCCAAGGTTATGGAATCGTTGGCAATTTACAACGTCCTGTCATTGAAAGGATAATTGATCCGGTATAAATAAGGTGGGCGGAAGCCTTGTTTGGCTATCAATTTACCCGCAGCAAATCACTGTATCTCGTTGTATAACGTGGTGAAAGCATGTCTCGCTTCATCGCCCACGGCTGCTGTATCCCTTGCCCGGCAAAGTAGAGCGTTCCTTTCCCCTGTTCAGCATTAAGAGTATCCAGTAGGTCCATCAATTTATCGCTGTTACGCCGCGGGGCGTTATTATCAAAAAGATTCAGCTGTGCAACGCCAGAGCTAAAAAAATCCCCCAGCATAACGCCCGCTTTTTGATAACGTAGCCCCTCTCGCCAAACGGCGTCCAGGCTGCGCGTGGCTGCTGTAATAATGTCCCGGCTATCCTGAGTTGGCGTCAGCAGTTTTATCGATGCGCTGTTACCGTAATAAGGTTCATTCAGGGCAAACGGACTGGTTTTGATAAACGTAGAGATAAACCGGCAGTACTGGTGTTCTCTGCGCAGCTTTTCCGCAGCACGTGAAGCATAGGTGCAAATGGCCTCTCTCATGGCGTTGTAATCCGTGAGTTTTTCACCAAACGATCTTGAGCAGATAATTTCCTGCTTATCCGGCGCAAACTCTTCCAGCGCCAGACAAGGTTCACCACGCAATTCCCGGACGGTTCGCTCAAGCACGACGCTGAAATGTTTACGAATGAAGCGAATATCGGTATCCGCCAGGTCGAGAACCGTTTTAATGCCCATGACGTCCAGTTTTTTGCCGATGCGGCGTCCGATGCCCCAGACTTCATCAACCGGGAGTGCTGCCATCAGCTTACGCTGGCGTTCAATATTTGAGAGATCCACGACTCCGCCCGTCTGTTCCTGCCACTTTTTGGCCGCATGGTTCGCCAGTTTGGCCAGGGTTTTGGTCTGAGCAATGCCGACCCCAACCGTGAGACGTGTTTTCTGCAAAATGGTTGCTCTGATTTCCTGACCAAAATCCGTAAGATCCCTGCAGTTTCGCACGCCCGTTAAATCACAAAAGGCTTCATCAATACTGTATATCTCCACGCGTGGCGATAACTCCTCCAGAATCGACATCACCCTGCTGCTCATATCCGCATACAGTTCGTAGTTCGAACTAAAACAGAACACGCCATAGCGCCTGAACAGATCTTTCTGTTTGAAGTACGGAGCGCCCATATTAACGCCAAGCGCCTTTGCCTCTACGCTGCTGGCAATAACGCAGCCATCGTTGTTTGAAAGAACGACAACGGGCTTCCCTTTCAGATCAGGCCGGAATGCCGACTCACAGCTGGCATAAAACGCGTTAACATCCACCAGTGCAAACATCATCAGCCCGCTGCTTTAATGATAAATGTCACCACGCCAAATATATCCAGCGTGTCCTCGCTGCTAATCATGATCGGCGCGTAGGCGCTGTTCTCTGGTTTCAGCATCACAACCGGATGTAATTGCAGGCGTTTAACGGTGAATTCGCCCTCAACGGCGGCAATAACGATGTCTCCATGGGCAGGTTTTCTGGCGCTGTCGACAATCAGTAAATCGCCCTCGCCGATCCCTGCTCCCCTCATAGAGTCGCCAGATGATTTAACAAAATAGGTTGCGCTGGGATGCCGTACCAGCAGGTCATTGAGGTCGATACGTTTCTCAACGTAGTCCTGTGCAGGAGATGGAAAACCGCAGGGCACAAGATCGCTAAATAACGGAAAGTGTTTAATTTCGCGGCGTTCCGCAGGCTGGAAAAACAACATAATAATCTGCCTCTCATTTACTGTATTTATATACAGTAGTTTTAATAAGAGCAGCAATCAAGTAGCGAGTGTGATGAACTGGACGTTGTTTAACCATCTTGTCGGTAAGTTTTTATGATGTCTGGAAAAATAATCGGCTAAAAAAATACCCCGCATTTGCGGGGCATTACATCAGGAGCGTTTTCGCGGCATCATGCGCAGCAGCGTATTGTCCTTCCAGAAATAGTGGTGCATCAGGGCCGCAGCGGCATGCAGAGCAATAACAAAATAGCCCAGATTTGCCAGCGTCACGTGCCAGGACTTCAGCATATCCACTACATCAAAATTGGCCTCTGCCGCATGCGGCATAACGATGCCGAATGCAATCCACGGGTTACCCCGGTTGTACATCATCACCAGTCCAATAATCGGCAGAACAATAAACAGCAGATAGATAACCAGATGCCCCAGATGCGCCATTCCGGTCATCATCGGCTTCGGTTTTGGCACAATCGGCGGTGCCGGATATTTTAGCCTGACCAGCAGACGCGCCACCATCAGCGTTAAAATAGTGATGCCACAGGATACGTGCACCATGTTAAATAAGGGACGATAGCTGCGCGGGAAAAATCCGCGAAACTCCATAGCGCTGTAGGCCACAATGACCAACAAAAAGACCAGCCAGTGAATGCCAATTTGCAGGCCAGAATACTTATTCCCCATAACACTTCCTGAATAAAAACAATAATGCGTCACCATAACGGGCTTTTGTTAAAAATTCATTAACTTTTGCTCACCCGGCTTATTCGT
Organism: Citrobacter sp. 506; assembly: GCF_050434985.1. Taxonomy (NCBI): domain Bacteria; kingdom Pseudomonadati; phylum Pseudomonadota; class Gammaproteobacteria; order Enterobacterales; family Enterobacteriaceae; genus Citrobacter; species Citrobacter sp. 506. The sequence goes on along the minus strand of NZ_JBNDJN010000001.1, from coordinate 452,246 downwards.
ACGCGGGATAAATTTATCAGGCTCTCGCCTTCCGGCGGAGATTCGCCTCCACCGTCTTTCATTTCCCGCGAATTCAATACGTCGTGAGTCTCTCCCCGTTTTCAATTCATTAACTATGTTATAGCTAACCTTTGCCACTGAGGGAGCATAGTAATGGAAGCACTGAGTCGTGAAGCGTTAGAAAACATGATGGAGCAAGCCGTTGCCCACGCGGCCACCTTCTCATGCTGGCCGCAGGGTGAAGCCCCCGGAGCAAAAAACAGCGATGCGGTATTCACGCCTGAACCCCGGCATACCGAAACGTCTGCTTATGATCGTGCGGTAACCGGCATTCGTGCACCAGAAATTACCGTTTACGCCCCTGCAAAACCTAACGGCACAGGGATCCTTGTTACCCCTGGCGGCTCTTATCGTCGCGTGGTGATGGATAAAGAAGGCAGCGCACTGGCACCGTTCTTTAACGCTCACGGTTATACCCTGTTTGTGATGACCTACCGCATGCCGGGCGATGGTCACGAGGAAGGCGCAAATGCGCCGCTGGCCGATGCCCAACGCGCCATGCGCTACATTCGCGCCAACGCGCATGAATGGAAAATCAACCCTGACCGTATCGGCGTGTTGGGCTTCTCCTCCGGGGGACACGTGGCCGCCAGTCTGGGAACCCGGTTTGACGAATCGGTTTATACGCCGATTGATAGCATAGACGAACAATCTGCGCGCCCTGCTTTTATGGCGCTGGTGTACCCGGTGATCACCCTGCGCGAAGATATCGGTCACCCAGGCTCTCGCCTTGAGCTGGTTGGCGCGACGCCCGAAAAGGAAGACCTGCAGCGCTATTCTCTTGAAGAGCGAGTGGATAACACAACGCCGCCGACGTTCTTGCTACACGCCATTGACGATCCGGCGGTGAAGGTGGAAAACAGCCTGGTCTTCTTTAATGCGCTACGTAGGCCAGGGGTTTCGGTCGAAATGCATCTGTTTGAACGCGGTAAGCACGGATTTGGTATTCGCGATGCGCAGGGATTGCCGCTGGCCATCTGGCCGGAATTGATGATGAACTGGATCGCCAGCAAAGTGTGAGAATTGCGCCGGGTGGCGTACAGGCTCACCCGGCGAAAACTTAGGACTGCAGATACACCACCTGCGTTTGCAGATATTCGTTCAGCCCGTGTTTACCGTCAGCCCCGCCAATCCCGGACTTGCGCCAGCCAGCATGAAAGCCTTGCATCGCCTCGAAGTTTTCACGATTAATATAGGTTTCGCCAAACTTCAGCCCTTTGATCGCCTTCATCGCCGTATTCAGATTCTGCGTATAGATCGATGAGGTCAGACCGTAATCGCTGTCATTGGCCATCGTCAGCGCCTGTTCCAGCGTATCAAACGCTACCACCGGCAGCACCGGACCAAACGTCTCCTCGTGCATAATCGCCATCTCCTGGCGCACGTCTAACAGTAACGTCGGTGGATAGTAATACCCTTTGCCGGAAACGGCCTTACCGCCCAGCACCACTCTGGCGCCTTCCTGCACCGCTCGTGCAACTTTCTGCTCTACACGCTCCAGCGCAGCGGCGTTAATCAGTGGCCCCATTGCAATATCATTGCGCTCAGCCGGATTGCCAAACTGCACGGCTTTCATCGCCTCTCCCAGACGATTGACGAATTGGTCATAAATACCTTTCTGAACGTACACGCGCTCGGCACAGTTGCATACCTGTCCGGTGTTGATCACCCGCGAGTCAACAATTGCCTTTACGGCCAGTTCAAGATCGGCATCATCCATCACGATAGCCGGGGCCTTGCCGCCCAACTCCAGACAAACTTTGGTGATATTTTTAGCCGCCGCAGCCATAATTTTCTCACCCGCCCCGACGCTACCGGTCATGCTCACCATGGCCACCTTCGGGTTTGCGGCCAGCGCCTGACCGACCGTTTCACCACGTCCCAGTACCAGATTAAATACGCCGCGCGGCAAGCCAATATCATCAACAATTTTGGCAAAGGCGATGGCGTTATTCGGTGTAAATTCACTCGGCTTAATGACAATGGTATTACCCGTCAACAGTGCGGGAGCCAGTTTGCGGGCAATCAGGAAAAATGGAAAGTTCCACGGCAGAATGCCCGTAGTCACGCCCAAAGCGCGCTTAAACAGCAGAATATTCTCGCCCGGACGATCGCTTTGCAGGATCTCGCCTTCATAGCGACGCGCCCACTCCGCCATATAATCGATATAGTCGGCGGTAAACGAGACTTCGACCTCAGCCAGTTGCTGTATTTTTCCACCCTCCGCCACAATCAGCGCGCTGATTTCACTGGCTCGCTGACGGATACCCGCAGAAATTTTGCGTAACCAGTTCGCCCGTTCAATGGCGGGCAGCGCTTCCCATTGCGGCTGAGCGCGCTGTGCAGCATCGATCGCTTTACACGCATCCTCGGCACGTCCATCGGGAATACGCGAGATCACCTCTTCCGTGGCTGGATTGACGACATCAATCCAGGCATCATCGTGCCAGGTCACAAACTGCCCATCGATATACATAGGATGTTGTACGGGTACTGACATGCGGCTCTCCTGTGATTAATTTGTTTTTAACAAGTAAAACTATTGTTAATTAATATCAATCATGCAGGTCGTATTATGGCTGGAGTGGCTGTTCTGTGAGCAGCTTCATAAAAGCGTCTGGCAAAGTGATGATGAAGGGAAAAAACAGGTGTGATTTTTGCCCGTTTGCCGCAAAACGCCGACAAACGGGCAACAGGAATTACAGAGAGCGGCTCTCCAGTAAGTCAGTCAGCACGATGTCATTTTGCAACTGCTGCCAGGCTTGCTCAACGTTCTGAGGAATATCAACATGGGCGATAAAATCGCGGCCGCACGGCCCATAACCGGTGGCATCATCACGCAGGCGAGGAAGCTCACCGGTAATGAGAGACAGATAGCGATCCACTGACCACAAACCTTCTGCTGCTGGCAAAAAATCCACGCCGTCTTGCTGCGGGGCCAGCTCAGGGATGAATCCAGGGAAACTCAACCAGCGCGGCGCATGCGGCTCATCGCGGGTTACGCGCTGAAAGGTTGCCATCGTGCGACGTTGCATAGTGGGATCCTGTACCACAATGACGGTATGAATACTTTCCGTCGCCTGATTCAATAATGCACAGCTAAAACGGGCATTCTCACCGCAGTTTGTTGACTGGTCTTCCACCCAAATCTTCTCACCTGGGATTTGCCAGAACTGATGTGCGATATCGGCAAGGATCGCCGCTTCCGCGCGCCCGGTGGTACGAATGATGCTGTAACGAGGATGCTCTGCAATCGCGTCATACAGAAATCGTGTGGAGTGACCGATGCCACCGCTAATCAACAAGGGAACCTGTTGCTCTTTCGCGATCCGGCAGGCGGCGTCGATGGTCGGAATAACCGCGTTCCCTGCCAGAATCACGCAATCTGATTGAACGGTGATATTCCCCGTAAAATCATTCTGCGCCAACCATCGCCCAACGGTATTGATCGCCGCAAGCGTGGTTGCGGAAAGTGTCGGAAACTGGCTCATACTCATGACTCCTGATCTTAATACTTTATCGGGTTGCATACCGGGCGGTGACGTCACCTTACCCGGTATGCTGTCTGGTACCGATTTATCCCGAAATCTGCTCCATCGCCTGCAAAATACGTTTATCGGAAATCGGATACGGCGTACCAAGCTGCTGGGCAAAATAGCTGACGCGCAGCTCTTCTATCATCCAGCGGATCTCTTTGACATCGTCATCTTCACGGCGCGCGGGAGGCAGTTTATTGAACCACTGCTGCCAGGCCTGCTGCACGCTATCCACTTTCAGCATCTGCGCACGGTCACGATGCGGGTCGATAGCCAGTTTTTCCAGACGCTTTTCGATAGCCTGCAAATAACGCAGCGTATCGCCCAGACGCTTGAAACCATTGCCGGTAACAAATCCACGGTACACCAGCCCGCCCATCTGCGATTTGATATCCGCAAGCCCCAGCGCCATGGTCATATCCACGCGCCCTTTCAGACGTTTGTTGATATTAAACACTGCGGTCAGAATTTGTTCGACCTGCTTAGCAATATCCACCACCGTATCATTCAATTCAGCCCGCACTTTCTCATGCAGCGCCGCAAAGCCTTCTTCGGTCCACACCGGCCCACCGTTGGCGTCGATCAGTTGATCCACACCACAGGATATACAGTCGTCAATCAAATCCAGCACTTTACCATACGGGTTAAAATACAGCCCCAGCTTGGCTTTGTTGGGCAGTTTTTCATGCAAATATTTGATTGGTGAAGGAATATTCAGTAACAACAGGCGGCGTAAACCGCACCACATCGCCTGCTGTTGCTCCAGCGGGTTATCAAACAGTTTGATGGCAACGCTGTCACGCTCATCCACCAGCGCTGGCCAGGCTTTTACCTTATAGTTACCGCGTTTTTGCTCGTAACTCTCCGGAAGCTGACCGAAGCTCCAGATGTGCAACCCGCTCTGTTCGATACCGTCATCCGCCACCGCAGACAATGTTTCCTGCACTTTACCCTTCAGTGCGTCTTTCAGATCCTGCAGCGAACGTCCTTCCTGCAGCTTTTTGTTCTTATCATCCACTACCCGGAAGGTGATTTTTAGGTGATCGGGCACCTGATCCCAATGCCAGTCTTCACGGTCAACGGTCACGCCGGTCATGCGGCGCAGTTCACGCTCCAGCGAGTCCAGCAGCGGCAGTTCCAGCGGCGTGACGCGACCTAAAAACGCTTCCGCATAGTTCGGCGCGGGCACAAAGTTGCGTCGTACCGGTTTCGGCAGAGACTTAATCAGGGCGATCACCAGTTCACGGCGCAGCCCCGGAATTTGCCATTCGAAACCGCTCTCTTCGATCTGATTGAGCAGCGGGAGCGGAATATGTACGGTCACACCGTCCGCATCGGCCCCGGGTTCGAACTGGTAACTTAACCGTAGTTTGAGATTGCCCTGATGCCAGAAGTTCGGGTAATCCAGCTTACTGATTTTTTCCGCGCCCTCTTTGATGAGCATGCTCTTTTCAAAGTTGAGCAGATCCGGCGTTTCACGGCTGATCTTTTTCCACCAGCTGTCAAAGTGACGCGCGGAGACTACATCATGGCTGATGCGTTGGTCGTAAAACTCAAATAGCGTCTCATCATCAACCAGAATGTCGCGACGGCGCGATTTGTGCTCTAACTCTTCCACCTCAGCGCGTAACTTCAAATTGTCACGGAAAAACGCATGGCGCGTTTGCCAGTCGCCTTCCACCAGCGCATGGCGGATGAACAGTTCACGCGACAACGCGGGATCGATCTGGCTGTAGTTCACCTTACGGGCTGCAACAATCGGTAAACCGTAGACGGTAACCTTTTCTGTTGCCATCACTGCGCCCTGCGCACGTTCCCAGTGCGGTTCACTGTATGAACGTTTGATCAGATGCTGGGCAACCGGTTCGACCCATTCAGGATCGATACGTGCAGCAATACGTCCCCACAGGCGGCTGGTTTCCACCAACTCCGCTACCATTGTCCACTTCGGCGGTTTTTTAAATAGACCAGAGCCCGGGAAGATCGAGAAGCGAGCGTTACGCGCCCCGGTAAATTCCTGTTTATCGGCATCTTTCATCCCGATATGTGACAGTAAACCGGTCAGCAACGCGACGTGGATCTCTCTGTATTCAGCGGGTTCGCTGTTAACAGGAATCCCCAACTCTTTCACCACCTGGCGCAGTTGCGTGTAGATATCCTGCCATTCACGCACGCGCAGGTAGTTCAGAAAATCAAGTTTGCACTGACGACGGAACTGGTTTGACGACAGCGCTTTCTGCTGCTCGCCGAGATAGTTCCACAGATTCACAAATGCAAGGAAATCAGACTCTTTGTCGTGGAAACGGCGATGCTTCTCGTCGGAGGCCTGCTGCTTGTCCATCGGGCGCTCGCGCGGATCCTGAATAGACAGCGCCGAGGTGATAATCATCGCCTCACGTACGCAGCCATGTTTTTGCGCTTCCAGCACCATGCGCGCCAGGCGTGGATCCACCGGCAATTGCGAGAGCTGGCGGCCCAATGGCGTCAGTTTGTAAGCGGTTGCCTGTTCGTCGGTGGTTATTGCCCCCAGTTCTTCGAGCAGGCGTACACCGTCCTGAATGTTACGTTTATCCGGCGCCTCAACAAACGGAAACGCCGCGATATCGCCCAGCCCCAAGGCGGTCATCTGCAAAATAACGGACGCCAGGTTGGTACGCAGGATCTCCGGGTCGGTAAACTCCGGGCGCGACAGGAAATCGTCTTCGGAATACAGACGAATACAGATCCCCTCCGAAACACGACCGCAACGGCCTTTACGCTGGTTGGCAGAGGCCTGCGACACCGGTTCAATCGGCAAGCGCTGAACTTTGGTGCGGTAACTGTAACGGCTGATACGCGCAGTACCCGGATCAATCACATACTTGATCCCCGGAACGGTCAGCGAGGTTTCCGCCACGTTGGTCGCCAGCACGATACGGCGACCGCTGTGCGACTGGAACACACGATTCTGCTCGCTGTTGGAAAGACGCGCATAAAGCGGGAGCACTTCGGTATGGCGCAAATCCAGCTTATTCAGCGCATCGGCGGTATCGCGGATTTCGCGCTCGCCGCTCATGAAGATCAAAATGTCGCCCTGACTTTCACGGCCTAACTCATCTACGGCATCAAAAATTGCCTGCAATTGGTCACGCTCGGTGTCATCTGCGTCTTCAACAATTGGACGATAGCGAACTTCCACCGGATAGGTTCGACCAGAGACTTCGATAATCGGTGCATTATTGAAATGCTTTGAAAAACGCTCCGGATCGATGGTCGCCGAAGTGATGATAATTTTTAGATCCGGACGGCGCGGCAGGAGCTCTTTCAGATAACCGAGCAGAAAATCGATATTCAGGCTGCGCTCATGCGCTTCATCGATGATGATGGTGTCGTACTGCATCAGCAGCCGATCCTGCTGGATTTCCGCCAGCAGGATACCGTCCGTCATCAGCTTAACCATGGTGTTGTCGCTGACATGATCGCTAAAACGGACTTTATAACCGATACAACCGCCCGGCTCGGTTTGCAGCTCTTCTGCAATACGGTTCGCCACGGTACGCGCCGCCAGACGACGCGGCTGGGTATGGCCGATCAGCCCTTTTACCCCGCGCCCGAGCTCCATACAGATTTTGGGTAACTGGGTGGTTTTCCCTGATCCCGTTTCCCCGGCGACAATCACCACCTGGTTATCGCGGATCGCTTCCAGAATATCCTGTTTTTTCTGACTGACGGGCAGGTTTTCCGGGTAACTGATGACCGGACGCGCGGCTTCACGCAGCACAACTTTACCTGCAGCGTGATCAATCTCTTTTGCCATCTCCTGGTAAATGGCCTGTTGTGCATCAGGATTTTTAACCTTCTTCACGCCCTGCAGGCGGCGGGCAAAACGCTGTCTGTCACGCAGCATCAGTGAATCCAGCTGTTGCTGCAACATGTTGAAGGTTAATTTTTGTTGTTCTGTCATAGCGTTAAAAGGCAGTGCTCTGCCGGGTTAAATCTCTTTTAGATGATAGGTATAGAGTACCACATCAGCGCTTTTCATGTGTTGTTCAATAATTTCGAACATAGGATTCGATATATTGCGCTATCACTGCGACAGGATTGTGAATAAAGTGTCAACAAGTAACGGGGCACTCCCCCTTCAAACACATAAAAGGAAACACCCATGAGCAAGGTATTAGTTCTTAAATCCAGTATTCTGGCAGGGTACTCTCAGTCTGGTCAGTTGTCTGATTATTTTGTTGAACAGTGGCGTGAAAAGCACTCCGCTGATGAAATCACCGTCCGTGACCTGGCTGCAAATCCTGTTCCGGTACTGGATGGCGAACTGGTGGGTGCGCTGCGCCCGAGCGATGCACCGCTGACACCGCGTCAGCAGGAAGCGCTGGCGTTGTCCGATGAGCTGATTGCTGAGCTGAAAGCGCATGATGTGATTGTTATCGCCGCGCCGATGTATAACTTCAACATCCCAACCCAGCTGAAAAACTATTTCGATCTGATTGCCCGTGCAGGTGTGACTTTCCGTTATACCGAGAAAGGTCCGGAAGGTCTGGTGACGGGTAAACGCGCAGTCGTGTTGACCAGCCGTGGTGGTATCCATAAAGATACGCCGACCGACCTGATCACGCCGTATCTGAACGTATTCCTGGGCTTTATCGGCATCACCGACGTGAACGTCGTCTTTGCTGAAGGCATTGCGTACGGCCCGGAAGTGGCGTCCAAAGCGCAGTCCGATGCGAAAGCCGCTATCGACAGCGTCGTCGCTGCCTGATAATTCACCCTCTCACCATACGGTGGGAGGGTTTCTCCAGCATTTACTTCTTTACCTGCACCTGTTTGCCGTGAATGCGGTTAATATCACGCCAGATGGTTGCATAATCTCTGCACTTCGCCAGATTCTCTTCCCAGCAATGCAGCAAAAATTGTTCTGGCTCGGCAACATCCCGGCTTAACAGCTTGAATATCCAACGATTCCAGACATACCACTTGAAAAGCCACATGATTTAACTCCGCAACGCGACCGGTGTTGAACTATATCAGCCTCAGTTTGATGCCGTGTGGCAACTATTGCGATGTCGATGAATAAGTCAGCGTCGTGCCTCTTTGGTTGTGTGCAGAGAAGATTTATTATTTTCTCAACCACTTACCATTGATGCCCTGGACGTACTCCCCTGGTTTAGCCCGAGCGACCAGCTTTTGTCCGGCCATTTTCGCCACTTCATCTGGAGGAATGTTATTGCTCTCAGCCAGTTGCTGATAGCTGGCGCTGCGTGCTTTATTAATCTCACTCACCAGCGCCTGCGTTTCGGCGTCGGTTTGCAATGCCACCAGATAACCATTAAGCGTTTCGCCCACCCGCCCCTGGGATCTGGCTTCATTCAAGGTCAATGCCCACCCATTGCCACTGAATAAACTCAATGCCACCAGGATCACTGCAAGCTGTTTTTTCATCGTGACCTCAGAACAAATCGCTGCGCGATTTTAATAAGCTCTCAACGTCTTTATCGACTTTGATATGGATCTCATGCTCGATTTTGACGTTCATATTAATAGTGATCGGCTCTTTAGGCGCAGCCACTTCGATTCTGGGTGTGCACCCGATCAGTAGAGATGAAGCCAGCAGACCCAGCATGGCAGCTATCGTTTTCATTGTTGTTCCTCACATTCCTTGCCTTCCGGGCAATGGGATTCCGGCAGCGCTGCATTTTGTTCAAGCCATGCCTGTAAATTGTCGCCAAAACGCAAACTACGCCATAGCGTAAAGACGTTTTCCTCATGGGTGTAATTCAAATTAACCGTCCCCACTTTGCCATCCACCCGGCTATTGCCAGTTACGGTTGCCTGCATGGTTAAGACACCGAGATTATCCAAATTTATTTTCGTCCAGGAATGGCTTATTTCCATATAACGCAGCCAGTTAATGGCCGCACCAGCTGCCATATTATCTTTGACGACGGCATCCGCCGTGTCTTTATCAATACGCAGCGTCATAGGTCCCGGGTTGGTCAGCCAGCCGTCTTTAATGATCCACTTTTCGTTATCCAGCCATAACGGCAACGCACCGCTGACCGGGCCAGACATGGCGAATTGCTTGGGATTAACCGCGCTGATAAGCTCGCTGGAAGAGATATTTTGCACCCGTAATAATGCCGGATCGTGCTGCGGCATCCGCAGTTGTTGCATGATGACTTTGCCCCCCAGCAGTTCGGCGCTGACATCGCTTAACAGTAACGGATTGTCTTCACTCCAGGGATACGCCCCCTGTAGATCGGCGGCGATATTTTTCACCGTCACCTGATTCACCACTTCCGCAATACGCAGTGAAATAGGTCCACGCGTACCCAATTGCCATGCGCCTTCACTAAACCGGAAAGGCAACACAAAATCGACACCATTAATTTGGTTATCGGGCATCCAGGCGCTACCGCCTTTTAATACCCCATGGCCGCCCGCTTCAAAGCCCTGTTCCGGGGCAGCCGAAAACGCAACCTGCGCATACAGTTCACCTTCACGTAGCTTCATTTTCCAGTCTGGTGGGATGAGCGGTTGGAATACGGTGAGCGATTGTTTTGGCCACCAGGCCTGTCCGCGCAGGCGGATCCCGTCCCAACGGCCATTTACCTGTACTGGACCTATCGCGCCCGCGTGAAGCTGGCCTTTAAACTGGAAAATCGTCGGGTCGGTGCCTTCCACGCTGAACTTCAGGGTTGACGGCGGTAACACGCTCCCCCCGGTAAAGGTGGTGTTCCCTGCGTCCAGCGACAGCGCGCCGCTAAAAGTCGGTTTGTTGGCATCCCGTACCCAGACGATCGGCTCGTCCATCACCAGGCGTGGGGTTTCTACCTTCATGGTGCCGTATTGCAGGTGGTCAAATCCGGTGGAGAGATCAAAAAGCTTCAGGGTGTTGTCATGCCATTCGCCCTTACCCGCCACGTCCCAACGCGCATGCATTGGCGTAAAGCTGCCTTTGCCCCAGTACCGCCACTGCCAGCGACCCGCGTCAGGGAGAAAATCATTTGCCAGACCATCCAGATGCAATTCAAAACCGCCCATCTGGTTTTCATGCGCGCGTAATATAGCCTGCAGACGACCATCTACGCCGCGCTGTGTTACTTTTACGCCCGCCAGCGGCCAGCGAATTTCGTCAATATCCAGCGAGTCAATCACCCGTCCACGCGAACGCAGCAGCGCTCCTGGCTCGAAAGCCAGCTGCGGGTCGTTCAGGCTTCCGGTGAGTCTGGCGGGTAATTTGGCGTAGAAGATCAGGTCACCCTGTTTCGCCTCGCCTATCAACTGTAACGGCATATCGCTACTATCCACACCCAGCTTACCCGGCCCCAGCGTTAATACGGCGTTTCCTTTACCTGCATCGCCTTGGGTCAGTATGTTCAGACGCCCGCTCACCACCGCATTTTCCAGCCCGGCCTGCCAGTTTTCAACTTTCATGCCCAACCGCCCGCTGAGCGGAAATCCCTGATAAGGCCAGTTCCAGCGACCGTCGCTGATGGTTAATTGCTGACGGGTTATTTCCCACGGAAGATCGAGCAACGGATCGGCATTGTCCCGCGCCATAACGATCAGTTGTCCGCTGTTTTCTTGCCACTCCAGTTCGGCGTCCACCAGTGAGGGCTCCTGCGGCAAGCTCAGAGTAGCAACCGCATGACCGCTCACCGGTAGTCCATCAGGAACCAGCGGCATGGTAAATTCACCGACCAGTTTTACCGGCGGTTGCCCTTCAAACGCGGCTATATCCAGCTCATTTACCGTGAGATTTTGCCCGTGCAGACGCCCCTGGAATTTCACTTTTTCACCCTGGTAGCGCAGTTGCTGGGTCGATGGCGTTAGCGAGAGAGACAGTTTTCCCTGCCACTCCTGCCAGGGGGAGAGAATAACTTTGTCGATGTTAATCCAGGTATTGGGCAGCATCGATTGCCATTCAGCCAGCGTTTTGGGCGCTGCCGGAGACGCTTCTGTCTGCGGTAATTTAGCCAGGCAAGCGGAATCCAGCTCAATTGTCCCGACATTGAGCAACCAGCGGCTGGGATGAGAAAGATCGGCCTGAGTAATGCGCGCTAGCGGGCAATCATCGACCAGATAGCGGAGTTCCGGGATATGCAGCCCATGACGTGTCAGCCGTGGGCTCTCATCCAGCGCGATGCGCGTGCCAACAGGTAACCAGACGCCCACCAGCGTAGGAACCCACAGGCCAAGCGTCATGACCAACGTCAGCGGCACGAGAATCAATAATAAGAGAAGTGCCAGAGCGGCTTTATATTTACCCTTCATGGGTAGTTAATATCCTGATTTAGCGAAAATTTAAGCCGGTTTAGGCCAGTATTGTGGCATGTTTAACAGGATATGCCCACATTAAGAATAAATTCCCATGAAGTATATGCACTATTTATTAATCAACGGGAATCAATAAAATAATAATTAATTCAACAAGATAGCGCATTGTTTTATATGGCACGCTGTTACACGTGCCGTCGGGAATATAAAGAACTCAGACTCAATGAGGCCTCAGTTCTCCATCGCTATGTTTAGGTCCTAAACGACCAGCTTCTATCAGAATTTCCTCAATGAGCTCTTCGAGGCACTCCCTACCATGATGATCGCAGACCAGATGTACCTGCCGGGAAATCTCCTCAGGTTTCATACCATCACATAATGCCGCCTTAAGCATTAAGGTGGCCCATCGCTTTGCTTCAGAGTGAGTTAACATGACCCCTCCCGATATTTGCTACCTGTATAAGCGTAGCTGTCTGGATGTGATTCGGCTGGCTTTTTACCTGCATCGATTACGGGTATTGAGTTGGACGGAAAAATATCCAGTTGTTGAAATTGAGTAACCTGCCCACACTAACAACAGATGCGCTGAAATTATTCATTACGCCTATGGCTATCAATAACTTTTTAGATTTTGTAAAATAATTTGAATTGGATTAATGTGACGTCAAAATCACTGGAGAAAGTCTTATGAAACTCGCCATCTATAGTACAAAACAGTACGACAAGAAGTATCTGCAGCAGGTTAACGAGGCTTTTGGTTTTGAACTTGAATTCTTTGACTTTCTACTGACGGAGAAAACAGCCAAAACAGCCCATGGCTGTGAAGCCGTCTGTATTTTCGTTAACGACGATGGCAGCCGCCCGGTTCTGGAAGAGCTGAAAAAGCATGGCGTGAAATATATTGCGCTGCGTTGCGCCGGCTTCAATAACGTCGATCTCGACGCGGCAAAAGAGCTCGGCCTGCAGGTCGTCCGTGTGCCAGCCTATTCACCCGAAGCCGTCGCTGAACATGCGATTGGCATGATGATGACGTTGAATCGCCGTATTCACCGCGCCTATCAGCGTACTCGTGATGCCAACTTCTCTCTTGAGGGGCTGACCGGCTTTACCATGTATGGCAAAACGGCTGGGGTGATCGGTACCGGTAAGATTGGGATTGCGGCACTGCGGATCCTGAAAGGTTTTGGGATGCGCCTGCTGGCGTTTGATCCCTACCCAAGCGCTGCCGCACTAGAGTTAGGCGTTGAATATGTCGATCTTAAAACGCTGTTCGCGGAGTCCGATGTCATCTCCCTGCACTGTCCGTTAACGCCGGAGAATTATCACCTGCTCAATCACGAAGCCTTTGAGCAAATGAAAAATGGCGTGATGGTTATTAACACCAGCCGCGGGGCATTGATCGATTCACAAGCCGCTATCGATGCGCTGAAAAACCAGAAAATTGGTTCTCTGGGTATGGACGTGTATGAAAACGAACGCGACCTGTTCTTTGAAGATAAATCCAATGACGTGATTCAGGATGATGTGTTCCGCCGCCTGTCGGCCTGTCATAACGTGCTGTTCACCGGTCACCAGGCGTTCCTGACGGCCGAAGCATTGACCAGCATTTCTGAGACCACGCTGCAGAATCTGGCACAGATCTCCAAAGGCGAAACCTGTCCAAACGCCCTCTTCTAATCCCTGTGCTCCCCTGGATTCAGGGGGGCATTTTCAGATAATCACCGATGCTAAAATCTTCAGTATCATTATTATATTGAATGTATTCCCGTCACAAACGTAGAGAAATTGAATGAAAAAAGTTGTCACGTTGATTGCGCTCAGCATGCTGATGGCTGGCTGTGTGAGCAATGGAAAAGTTTCCGTCAATCGCGAACAGTTGCAGCATCACCGCTTCGTTTTGCAGAGCGTGAATGGTAAAGCCGTCACCGTCGCTAATAACCCACCCGAATTGAGTTTTGGCGAAAACATGACGGTATCGGGAAAGATGTGTAATCAATTCCACGGTCAGGGCAAACTGTCCGACGGCGAGTTGAAGGTTAAAGATATGGCGATGACCCGCATGATGTGCGCCGATCCACAGCTTAACGCGCTCGACGGGATCGTCAGCGACATGTTTAAGCAAGGCGCACAGGTCGATCTGACTGCTGACCAGTTAACACTGGCGACAGCAGAACAAACGCTGACGTATAAACTCGCGGATTTAATGTAGGAAACGCGGTGGCTTAATAGTTGCCACAGCTTCCGGCGGCAAGCGACTGCTCACTACAGCGTTTGCCGTTGGGTAACGCACACATTCCGATAGCTGAACCATCAAGCTGACGGGCAACGGAGAGCGAACCACCAATCATGGCGCAATTAGCTTCTCCAGAACTGGACATTGCGGCCTTCATCCCCGGTGCGACATGCGCGGCGGTTGCCTGCTGAACAGGTTCACTACTACAAGCCGATAATAATAACGCGGCACACCCTACCCAAAACGCTGCGCGCATCTTACTCCCCTCTGAATATTAACCAAACGACACAGCCATAAATAATAGGCAGCGGAAACACCGCCGTCGAGAGGCAATATGCGCATTTATGCGCACTGTTTACATTTTCTGGCAATTTTTTGGCTGTTCCTTTGATCAAACCATTCATTCTGTTTATTCGAGGGACACAAAAGCGAAAATCTGTCTTTAGCGCTTTTGCTAAACTAAAAGGATAACTACAGGATTCGCCGCTGTTACGCGTGTCCCTTTTTTTGCGCAATGTAAGGGTGTCAGTATGATCACAATTGACGGTAATGGTGCGGTTGCTTCGGTCGCATTTCGTACCAGCGAGGTTATCGCCATCTACCCGATTACGCCCAGTTCGACGATGGCGGAACAGGCGGATGCCTGGGCCGGGAACGGGCTTAAAAACGTGTGGGGGGATACCCCTCGTGTCGTAGAAATGCAGTCGGAAGGCGGTGCGATAGCGACCGTTCACGGCGCGTTGCAGACCGGTGCGCTCTCTACGTCGTTTACTTCATCGCAGGGCCTGTTGCTGATGATCCCGACGCTGTACAAACTGGCCGGTCAGTTGACTCCGTTTGTGCTGCACGTTGCGGCGCGTACGATTGCCACTCACGCATTATCCATCTTTGGCGATCATTCCGACGTGATGGCGGTGCGCCAGACGGGATGCGCAATGCTGTGCGCCAGCAGCGTTCAGGAAGCTCAGGACTTTGCGCTAATTTCGCAAATGACCACCCTGAAAAGCCGGGTCCCGTTTATTCATTTCTTTGATGGTTTTCGCACATCGCATGAAATTAATAAAATAGTGCCGCTGGCCGATGACACAATCCTCGGGCTGATGCCGCAGGCGGAAATCGATGCTCATCGCGCGCGCGCGCTCAACCCGGAGCATCCGGTTATTCGCGGTACGTCTGCGAACCCGGACACTTACTTCCAGTCACGCGAAGCAACAAACCCGTGGTACAACGCGGTTTACGATCACGTAGAACAGGCGATGAACGATTTCGCTGCTGCGACGGGCCGTCAGTACCAGCCATTTGAATACTATGGTCACCCGCAGGCAGAACGCGTCATTATTTTGATGGGCTCGGCGATTGGAACCAGTGAAGAAGTCGTCGAAGAGCTGCTGGCACGCGGCGAGAAAGTTGGCGTTCTGAAAGTGCGCCTGTTCCGCCCATTCTCTGCCAGACATTTACTGCGCGCCCTGCCGGAAACGGTACGGAGCATCGCCGTCCTGGATCGCACTAAAGAGCCCGGCGCGCAAGCTGAACCGTTGTATCTGGATGTAATGACCGCGCTGGCGGAAGCCTTTAACTGCGGCGAACGAGAAACGCTACCGCGCGTGATTGGCGGGCGTTATGGCCTTTCTTCCAAAGAGTTTGGCCCGGACTGCGTCATGGCGGTCTTTAATGAGCTGAGTAGCGCGAAGCCGAAATCTCGCTTTACGGTCGGTATCTATGATGATGTCACCAACTTGTCGCTACCGTTACCGGAAAACACCCTGCCCGGTACCGCGAAGCTCGAGGCACTGTTTTACGGGCTGGGCAGTGACGGTAGCGTGTCGGCCACCAAAAACAACATCAAGATTATCGGTAACTCTACGCCGTGGTATGCGCAGGGTTATTTCGTCTATGACTCGAAAAAAGCAGGCGGTCTGACGGTTTCTCACCTGCGCGTTAGTGAACAACCTATTCGCTCAGCGTATCTGGTGTCGCAAGCCGATTTTGTTGGTTGTCACCAGTTGCAATTTATCGATAAGTATCAGATGGCCGAGCGCCTGAAACCTGGCGGTATATTCCTGCTTAATACCCCGTACAGTGTGGATGAAGTCTGGACACGTCTGCCGCAGGAAGTTCAGGCTGTTCTGAATCAGAAGAAAGCGCGTTTCTACGTGATTAATGCGGCCAAAATCGCCCGCGAGTGCGGTCTGGCTGCACGTATTAACACCGTTATGCAGATGGCGTTCTTCCATCTGACGCAAATCTTACCAGGCGACAGCGCTCTGGCTGAATTGCAGGGTGCGATTGCGAAAAGCTATAGCAGTAAAGGGCAGGATCTGGTTGAACGTAACTGGCAGGCGCTGGCCCTGGCACGTGAATCCGTCGCCGAAGTGGCACTTCAGCCGGTTGACTCACATAGCGCTAATCGCCCACCGGTGGTTTCTGATGCCGCACCTGATTTCGTGAAAACCGTCACCGCGGCAATGCTCGCCGGTCTGGGCGATGCCCTCCCCGTTTCAGCGCTGCCGCCAGACGGCACCTGGCCGATGGGCACCACGCGTTGGGAAAAACGCAATATCGCCGAAGAGATCCCCATCTGGAAAGAAGAGCTGTGTACCCAGTGTAACCACTGCGTAGCCGCTTGCCCGCACTCGGCTATCCGCGCCAAAGTGGTTTCACCAGAAGCGATGGAAAATGCCCCTGCCAGCCTGCATTCTCTGGATGTGAAATCACGCGATATGCGCGGTCAGAAATATGTCCTGCAGGTTGCGCCAGAGGATTGCACCGGGTGTAATCTGTGCGTTGAAGTATGCCCGGCGAAAGATCGCCAGAACCCGGAGATCAAGGCCATCAATATGATGTCGCGCCTTGAGCACGTGGAAGAAGAAAAAGTTAACTATGACTACTTCCTCAATCTGCCGGAAATCGATCGCACTAAACTGGAACGCATTGATATTCGTACCTCGCAGTTGATAACGCCGCTGTTTGAGTACTCTGGGGCCTGCTCTGGCTGTGGTGAAACGCCGTATATCAAATTGCTTACGCAGTTGTACGGCGACCGTATGCTGATCGCCAATGCGACCGGCTGTTCATCAATTTATGGCGGTAACCTGCCCTCAACGCCTTATACCACCGACGCCAATGGTCGCGGGCCTGCGTGGGCAAACTCCCTGTTTGAGGATAACGCCGAGTTTGGGCTGGGCTTCCGCCTGACGGTGGATCAGCACCGTGTACGCGTCATGCGTTTAGTGGAACAGTTTGCCGATAACATTCCGGCTGAACTGAATGACGCCCTGCACGCTGAAGCTACGCCAGAGGTGCGCCGTGAGCAAGTTGCAGCACTGCGCCAGCACCTGAAAGATGTCGACGGCGCACAGCAGTTGTTAACCGATGCCGATGCGCTGGTCGAGAAATCTATCTGGCTGATTGGCGGTGATGGCTGGGCTTACGATATTGGTTTTGGGGGACTGGATCACGTCCTGAGCCTGACCGAGAACGTCAATATTCTGGTACTGGATACCCAGTGTTACTCGAATACAGGCGGACAAGCGTCGAAAGCTACACCGCTCGGGGCCGTCACTAAATTTGGTGAGCATGGCAAGCGCAAAGCTCGCAAAGATCTTGGCGTCAGTATGATGATGTACGGGCACGTATATGTTGCACAAATCTCTCTGGGCGCGCAGTTGAACCAGACGGTGAAAGCTATCCAGGAAGCGGAGGCCTATCCAGGTCCGTCGCTGATTATCGCCTATAGCCCATGTGAAGAGCATGGTTACGATCTCGCACTAAGCCATGATCAGATGCGTCAGCTCACGGCAACCGGGTTCTGGCCGCTGTACCGCTTTGATCCACGTCGAGCAGATGAAGGTAAGCTGCCGCTGGCGCTGGACTCTCGCCCACCGTCAGACGCCCTGGCCGAAACATTGCTTAACGAGCAGCGCTTCCGCCGCCTGAATGCCCAACAGCCAGAAGTCGCAGAACAGCTCTGGAAAGACGCCGCAGCCGATCTGCAAAAACGCTACGACTTCCTTGCGCAGTTGGCTGGAAAAGCGGAAAAGAGCGGTACCGAGTAATGCGTTTATCTCAGTATTAACCTGGAACCCAAAAAAAAAGCCCGAACAGTTGTTCGGGCTTGTCAATTTATTCGCTGGCTAATTAATAATAGCTATCAATACGTCAACGAAAAATAAAACGTGACAATAAAGGCATATAACACGCGCAGAATAGCCCAACACACTTCACTTGTATAATTTTTATTTTATATATTTACCATCCATACATTCACCACAATTATCATCATTTCCGTAGAATTATTTCTTTAAGGTTTTACTTAAGGCGTAACAATTCATATTTATCCCTTTACGGAACTTCTCCTTTAGCATGCTTTTACTCCCTACATGGGTAGTCACAGGTTAATAAAAAAACTAAAGGATTATTTCAATGAACAGAAAAGTACTGGCTCTCGTAATTCCTGCCCTGCTGGCTGCAGGCGCTGCTCACGCGGCTGAAGTTTATAATAAAGACGGCAACAAATTAGATCTCTATGGCAAAGTAGACGGCCTGCATTATTTCTCTGATGACGCTAACAGTGATGGCGATCAGACTTATATGCGTATGGGCTTCAAAGGCGAAACTCAGGTTAACGATATGATCACCGGTTACGGCCAGTGGGAATATCAGGTTCAGGCTAACGGCACCGAAGGTGATAAAGGCGACTCCTGGACTCGTCTGGCATTCGCAGGTATTAAAGTCGGCGACTACGGCTCATTCGACTACGGCCGTAACTACGGCGTAATGTACGACGTTGAAGGCTGGACCGATATGCTGCCGGAATTCGGTGGCGACTCTTACACCAAAGCAGACAACTTCATGACCGGTCGTGCGAACGGCGTGGCAACCTACCGTAATACCGACTTCTTTGGTCTGGTTGACGGTCTGAACGTGGCGTTGCAGTATCAGGGCGCGAACGAAAATCAGTCACCAGAGCAGGAAGGCACCAATAACGGTGGCGACGATCGTAACATGAAGAACTCCAACGGTGACGGCTTCGGTATCTCCTCGACCTACGATTTGGGGATGGGTGTAAGCTTCGGTGCAGCATACACCTCTTCTGACCGTACTAACGAGCAGGTTAACGATTCTACCGCGGGCGGTGATAAAGCTGACGCATGGACAGTCGGTCTGAAATACGACGCGAACAACATCTACCTGGCAACCATGTACTCCGAAACCCGCAACATGACCCCTTATGGTGGCTCAAACGGTAGTGATAATACGATTGCCAACAAAACTCAGAACTTTGAAGTGACTGCGCAATACCAGTTCGACTTCGGTCTGCGTCCGGAAGTGTCTTTCCTGATGTCTAAAGGTAAGGATCTGGGTGTAAACGGATCTGATGGCGACCAGGATCTGGTGAAATATGCATCCGTAGGCGCTACTTACTACTTCAACAAAAACTTCTCCACCTATGTTGATTACAAAATCAACCTGCTGGATGAAGATAAAAACTTCTACAGCCAAAACGACATCTCTACTGATGACGTAGTAGCACTGGGTATGGTTTACCAGTTCTAATCCGTCAGCCCGCTGGCAACAGCGGGCTCTCTTTATGTTCTAACAATTCTGTTTTATCCAGATCAAAACATTATATCTGTTGCGCTAAAATACATCTTTGATAGATGATATCTTGCATTAAGACCTGTAGTAGAGGATACCTGCAATGAATCATCATCCTGTAAAATCATCCCGTATTGCATCCGTCGGCTATGACGAATCCTCCCGCACGCTAGAAATTCGCTTTCACCAGTTGTCTACTCTGCAATATCAGCATGTCCCTGCTCGTATTTTTCGTGATTTCCTGAGCGTCGTTTCTAAAGGTCGATTTTACGATGGAGTAATAAAAGGAAAGTTTCCTGAAATAAAAATAAAGTGATGCCAAAATGTGATCTTTGTCATTGTACATAAAGTGCCATTACGCGGTAAGCTTTGGGTGGATACTTAAACAGGAGGTTTTATGAACAGAACGATTCTTGTACCCATCGATATTTCAGACTCAGAATTAACTCAACGTGTTATAGCCCATGTTGAAGCAGAGGCAAAAATTGACGATGCACAGGTTCATTTTTTGACCGTAATTCCGTCACTGCCCTATTATGCTTCCCTGGGATTGGCCTACTCGGCAGAGTTACCGGCCATGGAAGATCTGAAAGCCGAAGCAAAATCTCAACTGGAAGAGATTATCAAGAAGTTCAATATCCCAACGGACAGAGTGCACGTTCATGTCACAGAAGGTGCGCCAAAAGATAAGATTCTGGAGATGGCCAAAAAATTACCGGCTGATATGGTCATTATTGCCTCACATCGACCTGACATCACCACCTACCTGCTGGGGTCTAACGCCGCAGCCGTGGTGCGTCATGCGGAGTGTTCGGTACTGGTAGTCCGCTAAGCTGTCTGGCCCGCACATCGCTGCGGGCTTTTTGTTTCTACCTCTTATACCCCACGATTCCTGTCCTAAATGTGCTGACATTTTTCCCGCTTATCCGTACCATACACGCCACAGTTTTTATATCAGACTTCTTTTGCCGGACTATCCGGCGTGATGCATACTCTTCTGATGCCACACTATGAATTGAGCCTCTATTAAATGTCGCAAAATCAAGATATTAGCAAGAAAGAACAATACAACCTGAACAAATTGCAAAAACGTCTGCGCCGTAACGTGGGCGAAGCGATTGCCGACTTCAATATGATCGAAGACGGCGATCGCATTATGGTGTGCCTTTCCGGGGGGAAAGACAGCTATACCATGCTGGAGATCCTGCGTAATTTGCAGCAAAGCGCCCCGATCAGTTTTTCCTTAGTTGCGGTTAACCTCGATCAGAAACAACCTGGCTTCCCGGAGCATATTCTGCCGGAATATCTGGAACAACTGGGCGTGGAGTATAAGATTGTCGAAGAAAATACCTACGGGATCGTCAAAGATAAAATCCCTGAAGGTAAAACGACCTGCTCGCTCTGCTCTCGCCTGCGTCGCGGCATTCTGTACCGCACGGCAACTGAGTTAGGCGCCACCAAGATTGCGCTCGGTCACCATCGCGACGACATCCTGCAAACGCTGTTCTTAAACATGTTCTACGGCGGGAAGATGAAAGGTATGCCGCCGAAGCTGATGAGCGATGACGGTAAACATATCGTTATCCGTCCGCTGGCTTACTGCCGTGAGAAAGATATCGAGCGTTTCTCCGAAGCGAAAGGTTTCCCGATTATTCCATGTAATCTGTGCGGCTCACAGCCTAACCTGCAGCGCCAGGTCATTGCCGATATGCTGCGCGACTGGGACAAACGCTATCCAGGGCGTATTGAAACCATGTTCAGCGCAATACAGAACGTTGTACCTTCACATCTGAGCGATATCAATCTGTTCGATTTCAAAGGTATCAGGCACGGTTCAGAGGTTGTGGACGGCGGTGATTTAGCGTTCGATCGTGAAGAGATCCCGCTGCAGCCTGCGGGCTGGCAGCCAGAAGAAGATGATGCTCAACTGGATGAGCTGCGCCTGAAAGTCGTGGAAGTGAAGTAAGTCGATAGTACCGGATAAGCGGAGCGCCATCAGGCGCTCCGACGAGTGGTTATTTCAATAACCGAACCCGGCAAGTCTTGCCTTTTATCTTACCGTTTTGCAATTGCTTCCATGCCTTATGCGCTACAGTCTGGCGAACCGCGACATAGACATGCGCCGGATGAACGGCAATTTTGCCGATATCGGCGCCTTCCAGACCAATATCACCGGTCAGCGCGCCGAGAACATCGCCGGGACGCATTTTAGCCTTTTTACCGCCATCAATGCATAACGTCGCCATCTCAGCTTCCAGCGGCAGGATTGGGCCGTTAGCGGGAGCTGGCAGCCAGTTCAGCTTCAGTTGCAGCATTTCAGAAAGAATATTGGCCCGCTGCGCTTCTTCCGGTGCACAGAAGCTAATCGCCAGACCACTGTTGCCGGCACGCGCGGTACGTCCGATACGATGGACGTGGACTTCCGGATCCCACGCCAGTTCGAAGTTAACCACCAGCTCAAGTGATTTAATATCCAGACCACGCGCGGCCACATCGGTAGCAACCAGAATGCGCACGCTACCGTTGGCAAAACGTACCAGCGTCTGATCGCGATCGCGCTGCTCAAGATCGCCATGCAGTGAGAGAGCGCTTTGCCCCGCCGCATTCAGCGCGTCACACACGGCCTGACAATCTTTTTTGGTATTACAAAAAACTACGCATGATGCAGGTTGATGCTGACTGAGCAATTTTTGCAGCAGCGCAATTTTGCCGTGGCTGGAAGTTTCGAAAAACTGCTGCTCAATCGCCGGCAGCGCGTCAACGGTATCAATTTCGATTGTTAATGGATTTTGTTGCACCCGGCCACTAATGGCGGCAATGGCTTCCGGCCAGGTCGCAGAAAACAGTAAGGTCTGACGCGAAGCTGGCGCAAAGCGAATGACATCATCAATCGCATCGCTAAAGCCCATATCCAGCATGCGATCGGCTTCATCCATCACCAGCGTATTCAGGGCATCCAGAGAAACAGTGCCTTTTTGCAGATGGTCGAGTAAACGCCCCGGTGTGGCGACAATAATATGTGGCGCATGCTGCAGGGAGTCACGTTGTGCGCCAAAGGGCTGCCCACCGCACAACGTTAAGATCTTGGTGTTAGGCAGAAAGCGCGCTAAGCGACGCAGCTCACCCGCCACCTGGTCAGCAAGCTCGCGCGTTGGGCACAGCACCAGGGACTGCGTCTGAAACAGCGCGACATCAACATGCTGTAATAATCCAAGACCAAAAGCCGCCGTTTTGCCACTGCCGGTTTTAGCCTGCACGCGAACATCTTTCCCCGCCAGAATTGCCGGTAACGCAGCAGCCTGAACAGGCGTCATTTCAAGATAACCCAGCTCGTTAAGATTCTCGAGTTGGGCAGCAGGTAAAACATTCAGGGTTGAAAAAGCGGTCACAATTTAATCTCGCGGTAAAAACTCACAATCAGCAGGCGCGTATCCTCGCAGATCTGCGCCCGCGATGCGACAATTTAATCGGCTCTTCATCCGGTGGCGGATCCGGCATTGGCTGCGGACGAGGTATGGGATCGGGAATGGGAACCGGGTCGGTCGGTAGCGAATCAGTGTGTGGCGTTGCAATCAGACAGTTCATATACCCCTCCAGTTATTCAGGTTGGCTCTTTTAGGGTAGACGCTGATTTCCTGCAGGCAAAAAAAAGCCGACTAATCTAAGTCGGCGTCGTACGAATCAATTGTGCTATGCAGTAATTCAAAAAAGGAAGTAAGACAATATGGAGCGCAACGCCCATCGCTTGACGTTGCATTCACCTGCGAGAGAGATATTGCCCCGAATAGGTAGATGGTTTATTGACTTCGCTCAAAAACCAGGACGTTTTCATGCGCAAAAGTCACTAAAAAACGTTGTTGTTACAACCATTTACTACGATGCAACCATAAAGTAACACCACCAATCAGGACCACTAACAGAATACAAAAAAGTGAGAAGCCAAACTGCCAGCCACCGCCAGGGATACCGCCGAGGTTAACGCCAAACAGCCCGGTTAAAAATGTGCTGGGAAGAAAAACCATTGCCATCAATGACATTGTATACGTTCGGCGAGCCAGAGACTCCTGCATAACCTGCGCAATTTCATCCGCCATAATACCGGTCCTGGCAATACAGGCATCTATTTCATCCAGCCCTCTCCCTAGCCTGTCAGCGATATCCTGCATCCGCCGCCGATGGTCGTCGGTCATCCAGGAAAAACGTTCGCTCGCCAGCCGGGAATAGACATCGCGTTGAGGCGCCATATAGCGGCGCATCACAATTAACTGCTTACGCAGCAATGCCAGGAAACCACGCGGCGGAATCTGCTGATCAAGCAGGTTATCTTCCAGATCGATAATCTTATCGTGCAATTGTTCGATAAACTCACTGGCATGATCGGTTAGTGCATCGCAAACATCCACCAGCCAACTACCACAATCAGCCGCTCCCGTGCCTTCCTGGAGATCGCTGACCACATCATCCAGCGCCAAGACTTTACGCTGACGCGTTGAGACAATCAGACGTTCATCCATATATAAGCGCATCGCAACCAGTTGGTCAGGTCGCTCGTCGGTGCTGCCGTTAATACAGCGCAGCGTAATCAACGTACCTTCCCCTACTCGGCTTACGCGTGGGCGCGTGCTTTCACCCGCCAGCGCATCACGCACGTTATTGGGAAGTAAAGGCGTTGTCGCCAGCCATTGCGCGCTTTCAGGATGGGTATAATTAAGATGCAGCCAGCAGGGATGTTGACTGTCGATAACATCGTTATCTTCCAGTGGTTTCACCCCACCACGGCCATCCAACAGCCAGGCAAACACGGCATCCGGCACATTAACATCCGTTCCCTTAATGGCTTCCACAGCGCCTCCACAAACATTCAGCTTTTTTCGTTAGTCTAGCTGTCAGAATATGTTAAGCAATATCTCATTGTCCCATTGTGCTGAAATGATTCATAAAAAGTATCTGATAATAAGAAAAGCGCCGACGAATGCGGCGCTGGTTACGAGATGCCCCTCTCAGGCCCGCTGGCGTCTCTCTGATTCAAGCGCATGACTTAAGCGAAATTTATGCGTTCGCGATTGAAGGTCAATCACCTGATTTTTCAGGATACCTGATGAGTCAGAAAGCTCATCAACCATAATGGCATTACTTTGGGTGACGTTCTCCAGTTCGGCCAGAGCATGGGTAATTCTGATAATTCCTTTCTCCTGCTCCTGCGTAGTGGTTAATATCTCGCCCATCAGTTGGTTTAATTGCCCGGCTCCCCCGACAATATCATGCATGTTTTTCTCAGCTTCACGCACAATAGCCGCGCCTTGCTGAACATTTTGATGGGTTTGAGCAATCAGTTGCTTAATATTCTTAGCTGCATCTGCACTGCGGTGTGCAAGCATTCTTACCTCACCGGCCACCACAGAAAAACCTTTGCCATGTTCACCGGCCCTTGCAGCTTCCACAGCAGCATTCAATGCCAGAATATTGGTCTGGAATGCAATACCATCTATCAGCGTAATAATTTCTGTCATTTGCTGTGCGCATTCGGTGATTGAACGCATATTTGTCGCAACCTGCACCATTAATTCGCCACCCTGACGGGCGCATTGCGTGGCAATTGTTGCCTGGGCGCTGGCTATTTGCGTGTTATCAGCATTATTCCGCGTATTAACCGCTATCTCATCCATGTTGGCAGCCGTCTGCATTAATGCTCCGGATTGCTGTTCTGTTTTCACTGAAAGCTCGGCGCTGCGTTCCGCCAGCTGTTCAGAAAGCGTCATCGCCGTTTGCGAGGATGTTCTGATCTCATTAACGAGTGCTGAAATATTACTTGATAAGCTATTGATGCCAGGAATTAGTCTACCCGCACAGTTATTCCCAAATTCGGGAATACTGATTGCCAGATTCCCGGATGTTACTTCTTCAATGCTTCTTTTAACCGTATTAATCGGCATGACCAGATATTTCGTCATGTACCACCACAAACATAATATAGAAATAATGCTTACCGCATTAGTGCCAATAATAATTTCTGGGGTAGCCGAAAAAATCATTTCAACAACATTGAGCGCAACCGCTGTAATGAGCAGAAATAAAATAATAAAGGTTCTGACGCTAATATCATTTAACATTTTAACCCTGTGCACCAAGAAATAACGTGGATGTTATTTTTATAGCATCTGCAATACAGATTTCCATTGCTCTGTGACGAAAGCTGAACTTTCAATGAGAGCCGACAGACCTTTAACTTAAGTCAATAAATTACACTGTCTATTTATAATAGGTCAGCATTTTATCCCGACAATGGCGGTAATGTTCCCCACCATCAGATTATTGTGATGGCGAGCACGTGACGAGCATAAAACACACAGAAACATAATTTTTATGAATACTTATATAAGTAATGGCTTGTCATTTTCAATATCTTGCCCTTCGCTCTAATACTCATTGCAAAAACACAAGAACATTCCTGGTTTTATCAGGTTAACTGGACAAAACCTGCTAGATTTATCATCACGGCTTTTTTTCGATAGGTAGTAAGATGTTGCACGTGTCGTGGGACCCTGTATTGATTGGGATTTCCTTTGTTGTCGCATTTATTGCCTCCTTTATTGCCCTCGACAGCGCGGGTAAGGTAGCAATCTCCAGCAAACGTGAATCTACCTTCTGGCGGCTATCTGGCGGCGCTACGCTGGGTATGGGCATCTGGTCGATGCATTTTATCGGTATGCTGGCCATGAAAATGACTATGCCGATCAATTATCACCTATCACTCACCGCGTTTTCGTTCTTTATTGCGCTCATTTCTGCAACTCTCGCCATCAATATCGCTATTTCCGGTAATACGCTATCAACAAAACGACTGGTCATTGCCACCAGCATATTGAGTGCCGGCGTTGTCACGATGCACTATGTTGGCATGTATGCCATTATCGAACATGTGGCCATCTCATGGGATCGCTCGCTGATTTTGCTCTCTGTAATTATTGCCGTCGTTGCGTCTGGCGTAGGTTTATGGCTGGCCTTCCATTTACGCCAAAACACCCGTCGCGTGCTGATTAACCGACTTATTGCAGCCCTTATTATGGCGCTGGCAATTGCTTCTATGCATTACACCGGTATGGGAGCGGCAACGTTCACCCATTTTGGACACACTGCGCACGATGGGCTCAGTACGCTGGAACTCTCTGTCTGGGTCTGCGCCGTCACGCTAATTATTTTGGGTATCATGCTGGTCGTCTCGATGGTGGATTCACAACTGCGCACTTCCCGACTGGCTGACAAACTGCATCAGTTGAACTGCCAGCTTGAACATCAGGTCCACTTCGACGCGCTGACCGGACTTGCTAATCGAACGCAAATAGATACCCGCTTACAGGCCTGCCTGCGGCATTCCAAATTGCATCAACAGCATTTCGCGTTGGTATTTATCGACCTCGATCGTTTTAAAGTCGTTAACGATACCTGGGGGCATCACATCGGCGATCAACTGCTGATTGCCAGTACACAGCGTATCTACAGTTGCCTTGATGATTCAATGACGCTGGCAAGACTGGGGGGAGATGAATTTATCTTGCTGGTTCCAGACTGCAACCCGCAGGCTATCTCCGCCTTGCTTGCGCGAATTTCAGATGCGATCGGTGACCCCTTTACCTTATTCGGTCATACGATTCGGGTTTCGTTAAGTGCGGGGAGCAGTATTTATCCCGAACATGGCTCGACACTGCATGAGCTAAAAGTGAAGGCCGATATGGCGATGTATCATGTCAAACAGGCGGGTAGAAACGGCTGGGCTATTTATAGTCCCCAGATGGAAGCTATCGCTGATACGCCGCCGACATTTCTACAGGAACTTTCACAAGCGCTTGAACGCAACCAGTTTGAGCTATGGTATCAGCCTAAATATACCGCCGGAGATCATTCCCTGACTGGTTTTGAAGCGTTATTACGCTGGCATCATCCGGAGCGCGGCATGCTGCTACCGGCTGAATTTCTGCCTGCGCTGGAAGAAACGGGCCTGATTATTCCCGTCGGCAAATGGGTTATCCAACAGGCATGTTTGCAGTTGCATCAGTGGACATTACAAGGGAATACAGAATGGACGCTCGCCGTTAACCTCTCCCCTGCCCAGTTTGAACAGCATGATATTATTGATGTTGTTTGCAACGCCCTGGCGCAATACCAACTTTCACCTGCCTGTCTCACGCTGGAGCTCACGGAGAGCACTGCACTTAAAAATTTAAAACGCAGTATTGAAATCCTGAATGCTTTTTCGGCTTTGGGGATCACCGTTTCTATTGATGATTTCGGCACTGGTTATTCAAATATATTGATGTTGAAGTCACTCCCGGCACGGGAATTAAAAATCGACAGGATATTTGTCAAAGATATTAGCGAGAACAGTAAAAATACAAAAATTGTGTCTACCATTATTGACATAGCTCACTCCATGAATATGCGCGTGGTGGCTGAAGGAATAGAAACTCAGGAGCAGGAAATACTTCTTACCCAGATGGGGTGTAGCATGCTGCAAGGTTTCCTGTTTGCAAAACCGCTGCCAGCGCATAAGATTCATGAACTGATCCAATCAGAAAACAGCATCAAACAAAAGCCAGTCGTACAACCCTTGTCTCACCGACAATCAATAACTTTGTGAGACTGTAATATCTAAAATATTCGCCATTAAACGGGCAACACAGCAGATAAAGATAACGGGATTATCGATGAGCACAACCGAGCTGCATTCACTGGATTTGTTAACCTTTCCGGTGTGGATTGTTTCGCCACAAACCGAAGAACTGGTGTTCGCTAATATCGTTGCACGTGAGTTAATGCAGGATCTCTGTTTTTCCCCACTGCGCAAAGGCATATTCTCAACGCATTCTCAAAATGATTTAACAATGTATCTCAGTGACTTGAGCAATCATCATCACGTTGTTGAGATCCTCACGGTTTACCGCGATGGTGAGGAAATCGCGTTGGCCAGCCGCCTGTCCATTAAATCTCTGCCGGGCGTGGGGGATGTTATCCTTTTCGAAGGCATTGAAACGCCTACTGCGCAAGGTCTGAAAGCCAGCCGTTCAGCAACTTATCAACGAAAAAAACAGGGCTTTTATGCGCGTTTTTTCCAGACAAACTCCGCGCCAATGTTACTGATTGATCCGTCCCGCGATGGCCTGATCGTTGATGCAAACCTCAGTGCCCTGAATTTTTATGGTTACAACCTTGATGTGATGTGCCAGAAACATACCTGGGAGATCAACATGCTGGGCCGCCATATATTGCCGGTAATGCATGAAATCGCCCATCTGCCCGGTGGCCATAAGCCTTTGCACTTTGTCCATAAACTGGCAGACGGCACCTCACGTCATGTGCAAACCTACGCCGGACCGATTGAAATTTACGGTAATAAACTCATGTTGTGCATTATTCATGACATTACCGAACAAAAACGGCTGGAACAGGAGCTTGAGCATGCCGCTCTGCGTGACCCTTTAACGGGATTACTTAATCGCCGACATTTTTATCAGGTAACCGAGCCGGAGCAGACGCATGCGGTATCATTGACGCAGGACTACAGTCTGTTGTTGATCGACACCGATCGTTTTAAAAGCATTAACGATCTCTTCGGTCATTTAAAAGGCGATGAAGTGCTTTGCGCTCTGGCCCGCACACTGGAATCCTGTGCACGAAAAGACGATCTTATTTTTCGCTGGGGTGGTGAAGAATTTGTGCTGCTGCTACCGCGAACCTCGCTGGATGTCGCCCTCAATCTTGCAGAAGTGATCCGCGCGACGGTAGCCAAGGTTACTCTCCCTGGTCTTCCCCGCTTTACCGTCAGCATTGGCGTTGCGCGGCACGAAACGAACGAAAGTATTGATGAATTATTCAAACGCGTGGACGACGCGTTGTACAAAGCCAAGCACGAAGGCAGGAACAGAGTATTGGCCGCCTGATAAATACGTTGCTCAGCGGCTGCGCTTAGCGTGACGCTCCCAGTTTTCCTGTTTTGCCTGCGCGGTTTTACGTAATGCCACATAGCATGCTCCGCTGCCGCCGTGATGCGGCAAAGCGGCGCAGTAGGCCTGGACGTCATCAAATTCTGTCAGCCAGCGCGCCACATAGCTGCGAACAATATTGGCATGAGCGTTATCGTCACGCCCCTTACCGTGTATCACCAGCACGTTACGTAATCCATCTTGCTGTGCCTGTAGAATAAAACTGAATAGCATCTGGCGGCATGTTTCTACGGGCTGGCGGATGAGATTAAGGCTCGCCTGCTGCGGATATTTTCCGGTTCGCAGTTTGTCAGTCACGCCGTGCTGTAAACCTTCGCGACGAAACTCCAGCGGCTCGTTCAACGGGATAATATCGAGAAACCCCGTCGTGAGAAAGTTATCCAGTTGAAGCGTATCGATACGCGCCGGAGTGCGGATATTACGCGTTGGCTGCCAGTGTACATTGGCGCAGCCCTTCAGCGGTTGGACATCCCCCATAGCATCCAGAAACAGCGAAGCATCATCAAGATTCATGTTTCTTCCTCCAGCGAATTACGACGAGCATTATCATAACCGCGCACTATTATACCGACAACGGTTTACGATTATTTCCAATAATTCACCCGGCTCGCTCCGCTGAAAAGATCTACTCACGACATACAGATATCCGTTTTTAGGGGTATAGCTGCGACTGTCGCTGGCGTGATAATGTGTAACCTCGCCTGAACGCTGTAATGAGAGAAACGGATGCTGAACTTACTGGAAGATACCATCGACACGCCGCTGGGCCCGCTGTGGGTTATTTGTGATGAGCAATTTCGCCTGCGCGCGGTGGAATGGGATCAGCACCGCGATCGCATGGAACAATTGCTGGATATTCATTACCGCACAGAAGGTTATCAGCGTATTACAGCTAAAAACCCAGGCGGATTAAGCGATAAACTGTCGGAGTATTTTGCCGGGAATCTCAGCATTATTGACACGCTGGAAACGGCAACGGCTGGCACGCCTTTCCAGCGTGAAGTCTGGCAAGCATTACGCACTATCCCGTGTGGGCAGGTCATGCACTATGGTCAACTGGCCGAACAGTTAGGGCGCGCCGGTGCTGCAAGAGCCGTCGGTGCGGCCAATGGCGCCAACCCGGTAAGCATTGTGGTCCCCTGCCATCGCGTCATTGGGCGTAACGGCACCATGACTGGATATGCTGGCGGGGTACAGCGAAAAGAGTGGTTATTGCGTCACGAAGGCTATTTGCTACTCTAGATTCCAGGCAATTAATGCCTTATTCGTCACACTTTCGCATAATGTGACCACAAATTTAATGCGGTTAATCAAGGAGATACAAACATTCATTCCGGTTATACCTGAATTATTCTCTATTGGGAGTAGCTCAGGCTTACGTGCTCACCAAAAAGATGTTAAAATTGACAAATATCAATTACGGCTTGAGCAGACCTATGATCCCGGAAAAGCGAATTATACGGCGCATTCAGTCTGGCGGTTGTGCTATCCATTGCCAGGATTGCAGCATCAGCCAGCTTTGCATCCCGTTCACACTTAACGAGCATGAGCTTGACCAGCTCGATAACATCATCGAGCGCAAAAAGCCTATCCAAAAGGGGCAAACGCTCTTTAAAGCAGGTGATGAACTTAAATCACTCTACGCTATCCGCTCCGGAACGATTAAAAGCTATACCATTACCGAACAAGGCGATGAGCAAATTACCGGCTTCCATCTGGCGGGTGATCTGGTCGGTTTTGACGCGATTGGCAGCGGACATCACCCGAGCTTTGCCCAGGCGCTGGAAACCTCAATGGTTTGCGAAATTCCTTTCGAAACCCTTGATGACCTGTCCGGAAAAATGCCGAATCTGCGTCAGCAGATGATGCGTCTGATGAGTGGCGAAATCAAAGGCGACCAGGATATGATCCTGCTGTTGTCGAAGAAAAATGCAGAAGAGCGCCTGGCGGCCTTTATCTACAACTTGTCTCGCCGCTTTGCCCAGCGCGGATTCTCGCCTCGTGAGTTCCGTCTGACCATGACCCGCGGCGACATCGGTAACTACCTGGGTCTGACGGTTGAAACCATCAGCCGCCTGTTGGGTCGTTTCCAGAAAAGCGGCATGCTGGCAGTGAAAGGCAAATACATAACTATTGAGAATAGCGACGCGCTGGCAGTTCTTGCTGGCCACACGCGTAATGTTGCGTAATCTTTCCGCAAGCATTTCTGTTATCCTTCTGTCAAATCGCTAAATTTTCCCGATTTATTGATCTGGCAGGAGGTTCTCCCCTGTTTCAATCCACATTATTGGGTTACTCTTTTAATTACAAACTGCGATGACAGTTGTAAGGAGACCCTGTATGGCTATGTATAAAAATATGCTGGTCGTCATCGATCCAAACCAGGACGATCAACCAGCATTACGGCGAGCTGTTTATTTGCATCAACGGATTGGTGGCAAAATTAAAGCCTTTTTGCCAATCTATGACTTTTCCTACGAGATGACTACCCTGCTGTCGCCCGATGAGCGTACGGCAATGCGTCAGGGGGTCATCAGCCAGCGAACAGCATGGATCCGTGAACAAGCAAAATACTACATCGAAGCAGGGATCCCTCTTGAAATTAAAGTGGTATGGCACAACCGTCCCTTTGAAGCCATCATCCAGGAAGTCATTAGTGCTCAGCATGACCTGGTCCTCAAAATGGCACACCAACACGACCGCCTCGAAGCCGTAATTTTCACGCCTACCGACTGGCATTTATTGCGCAAATGTCCAAGCCCGGTATGGATGGTTAAAGACCAGCCATGGCCTGAAGAGGGTAAAGCGCTGGTTGCGGTGAACCTCGCCAGTGAAGAGCCTTATCACAACGCGCTCAATGAAAAACTGGTCAAAGAGACGCTGCAACTGGCAGAACAGGTTAACCATACTGAAGTGCATCTGGTTGGCGCCTACCCTGTTACGCCAATCAATATCGCAATTGAACTACCTGAGTTTGACCCCAGCGTTTATAACGACGCGATCCGTGGACAGCATCTGCTGGCCATGAAGGCGTTGCGCCAGAAATTCAGTATCGATGAGAAAGTGACGCACGTTGAAAAAGGATTACCTGAAGAGGTCATTCCTGATTTAGCCGAGCACTTGCAGGCAGGTATTGTGGTACTGGGTACCGTCGGTCGTACCGGTATTTCTGCCGCGTTCCTTGGTAACACCGCTGAACAGGTTATCGATCACCTACGCTGCGACCTGCTGGTCATCAAGCCGGATGAATATCAGACGCCAGTTGAACTGGATGACGAAGAAGACGATTAACCACACAACTCAATGCCGGATGGCGATCTCATCCGGCATAACAAACGCTTAGTGTTGCTCCTCGCCGCCGAGGAAATAGATTCCCAGCGGGATAGCCAACAGAATCGTAAACACCATGCTGTAGACACAAATCATTGCCGATTGAATGGCGTACATTGAAGCGGTCCAGTCGGATAGCGGAATGTCATACTGTTCAATCACACCACCGATCGTCGCTCGCGTCACGACCGACGCTGCGATAATAAACACCCCAAGCAGGCACAACAGAAACTTCCGTCCCTTCGCTGTCTTCAGCTTAGCCATGATCATAGTACTGTCCTTTTGCAGATGAAAACCTTGTTACTTTGCGCTAACAATACCATGACATCAACTGACTGTCTGCTACATAAACCGCTTTCAGGGTGGATACCAGCGCTATTTCGCCGAAAATAGCGCTAATTGCATTATATATCTCCCCTATGGATTAATGATCTGACCGCCAGAACTGAGTAAAATATTCGAGGATTAGGATATCAGAAGATATTTCACTACCACGGAGCTGTTGAAAGAATCATGATCGCTGAACTGTTTATAAATAATGCGTTTAATTTGACGGTAATTCTCAGCTGCTGTGCCGCGCTGGTTCTGATGAGCGTCTGGTATCATCGTGGAGAGCGTCGCTGCAAAGGATTCATATTTCATGCCGCGCAATTTCTTGTCTATGCCATTATCATCGGGACGTTAGGCAGTATTGCTAATAACGTTATCGAAAATTACAGCCTGAAATTTATCTCCTCCAGCGTGGTCGACTTTATCTGCACCTCGTTGATTGCGCTGATCCTTACCATCAAACTTTTTCTGGTAATTAATCAGTTTGAAAAGACGCAGATT
This sequence comes from Citrobacter sp. 506, assembly GCF_050434985.1. Taxonomy (NCBI): domain Bacteria; kingdom Pseudomonadati; phylum Pseudomonadota; class Gammaproteobacteria; order Enterobacterales; family Enterobacteriaceae; genus Citrobacter; species Citrobacter sp. 506. The sequence goes on along the minus strand of NZ_JBNDJN010000001.1, from coordinate 418,392 downwards.
AATAAAGGCAGAGATATCACCAGCGCGAGGATCCTGTCGCGCATCATCAAAATTACCATCGTGGTTGCCATCATTTTGCTGTATGGCGAACATTTCGGTATGAGCTTATCCGGCCTGTTAACCTTCGGCGGCATCGGCGGTATCGCTGTAGGTATGGCAGGCAAAGACATTCTGAGCAACTTTTTCTCAGGGATTATGCTCTACTTCGACAGACCTTTTAGCATCGGCGACTGGATCCGCTCCCCGGACCGCAATATTGAAGGTACAGTTACGGAAATCGGCTGGCGAATGACCAAAATAAACACCTTCGATCATCGTCCGTTATATGTCCCGAACTCGATTTTCTCCTCTATCAGCGTAGAAAACCCAGGAAGGATGACGAATCGCCGCATCAAAACGGTGATCGGGTTACGATATGAAGATGCTGATAAAGTCAGTGCCGTTGTCGAGTCGGTCAGAGAAATGCTGCAAAACCATCCGGGAATAGACCAGAAACAAACCCTGCTGGTTTATTTTAATGAATTCGCCGATTCATCGCTGAATATCATGGTGTATTGCTTCACGAAAACCACCGTGTGGCAGGAATGGCTTGCGGTACAGCAGGACGTTTATTTAAAGATTATTTCGATAGTCAAGGCACACGACGCCGACTTTGCGTTCCCCAGCCAGACGCTGTATATGGATAATCCTGAAGTATCGCCATCGACACACTAACAAAAGAAAAGGCGCGGAAATCCGCGTCTTTTTTCTGCACTTATTTCAATGAGGCAATATCAATGACAAAGCAGTACCAGCGCCAGCGTTGGAATATACGGATTCAGGTCATGTAGATACGGGACTGTATCAATAATCAGCTCAAAGTGATTCACTTCGGGCATCGGATTCTTTACCTGCAGAACGCGTGCCCCGCACAGCTCAGGGGAGCAGGTTGTACTCAGTGTCGCTTACCGGTTCAAGCCACTCGTTCGATGCGCCAGCTGCCGGGATTTCCACAGCGATATGGGCAAACCAGCTATCACGCGCGGCACCGTGCCAGTGTTTCATTCCCGCCGGGATGTGTACGACATCACCAGTTTTCAGTTCGCGCGCCGGTTGATTCCACGCCTGATACCAGCCTCTGCCGCCGGTCACCAGCAAGATTTGTCCCCCTTGATGATGGATATGCCAGAAGTTACGACAGCCCGGCTCAAATGCTACGTTACCAATGACCACGCCTTCCATGGAGAGCATAGTCAGATAGCTGTCGCCAGTGAAATATTTCGCATACGCTTCATTTTTCTCTCCGCGAGGAAAGACGCTGTTACCATCAAATTGTTGACTCATAATCTCCGCGCCGGCGCTGGAGACGGTATTCCGTTGATTTTGCATTTCGACTCTCCAAAACGGTGGCAGCACGCGCCACCGATGCTGAAAACTATAAAAATTATAGAGACTCGACAGGCGGGTGATTAGAGGTGAAAAGAAGGACAACCTTATGAATCATGCTCATCAATAGTCGGTAACAGGTACAACATTTCTACTGGAGATGGCGTGAAGCCTTAGGCCACAATTTCAATCAAGTTGCCGTCAGGATCGCGTATCACCGCTTCGTAATAGCCATCACCGGTGGTGCGCGGGCCAGAAACTAATATCCCCTGTTCTTTTGCACGCATCGCCATGGCATCAACGTTTTCACTGCCGCCAACTGAAATGGCGAGATGCACCCAGCCTGAGGTGTTATTGTCGGGAGCATGTTTTGTCAGTCCAGGCTTAGTCATTAACTCAATCGCGATATCCTCACCAATTTTGACAAAATAGGATTCAAATCCAGGATTGGTTTTACTGCAGTATTTTTCGTTGATCTTTGCGTCAAAAAACGTGACCCAGAATTGAGCTTGTTGCTCAAGATCCCGTGTCCATAACGCCACATGCGCAACCTTCATAGCTAACCTCTTCTTGTTGTATCCAAACAATAGGTTCCCTAAAGGGATGTTGACATCGTGAACCATAATGCACAATTATGCTTGTTATTGCTCGATGTTTATTTCACTGGAGTATTGATGCTCGATTACGCAGCATTCCCTGAACAGCGCCAGGCGCTTATCTATCAGATCTTGCAGGAAAACGGCAGAGTCATCTGTTCCGAACTCGCCAGTAGGTTAGGCGTTTCGGAACATACAATCCGTCGCGATCTGCATGAACTGAGTAAAGATGGCGTGTGTAAAAAAGTCTATGGCGGCGCAGTCATTGCACTCCCTGAATCCGAAGACATCACCGTGCGCAAGAGTATTAATGTGGCGAAAAAGAGCAACATCGCGCAGAGATGCGCCCGGATGGTCAAATCCGGAAGCTGCATTTTTATCGACACGGGCAGTACTAATCTGGCGATGGCTGAAGCCCTACCCGCCGAGCTGGCGTTAACCGTGGTAACAAATTCCCCGGAGATTGCCGCCGTTTTACTAAAAAAACCACTGTTTGACGTCATTATGCTGGGCGGCGCGGTGCAACGATCTTCTGGAGGGTGCGTGGGTGCCACCGCTATCTCGCAGGTGCAGGGCATTTTATTCGATCAGGGATTTATTGGCGGCTGCGCGATGTCGCCTGAATCCGGCTTAACCGGATTTGATTACGCGGATTGTGAGTTCAAAAAAGCGGTGATCAAACAGTGTAATGAAACTATTGTCGCGCTGACGGCTGAAAAGATCCCGGCCGTCGCCCGTTATGTTGTTACCGAAAGCAGCAATATCGATGTAATTGTCGTCGAGGAAAATATCAGCAAAGAGTATGCCACGGCGTTTCAGGCGCACGACATTCGTATTTATACAGTGTAACCCATTCTATTGGGTGATACCTTTTCCATTGCTTTCATGACTCACCTTCCCCACAGCCTTGCCTGTTCGGGAAATCGCCAATGCAACGTCCCGAACAGGCCAGCTATATCAGTGCTTCACAATATACATTGTGCGGCTATAAGCCACATCTTCAGGGTTAGTAATCGGATACCCTTTCAGCCACGGTTTAATTAAACGCCCGTTGGTGTACTGATAAATCGGCGCAATGGGAGCCTGTTCCATCAGAATGTTCTCCGCGGCGTTATAATCAGCATTGCGCGCTTTCTGCGTATTCTCCAGGGTTGCCTGGGTCAACACTTTATCGTACGCCGGATTATTAAAGCGGGAGATATTGCCCGTATGGGTTGATGTTAATAGCGACAGGAACGTAGATGGTTCATTGTAATCGCCCACCCACGAGGCGCGGATCACATCAAAATTGCCGGTATTGCGGCTATCGATATAAGTTTTCCACTCCTGGTTTTGCAGTTTCACGTCAACGCCGAGATTTTTCTTCCACATAGACGCGACAGCAATAGCAATCTTCTGATGATTTTCAGAGGTGTTATACAGCAGCGTCAGTTTAAGTGGTTTCTGTGGACCATAGCCCGCCGCACGCAGCAGCGTTTTCGCCTGCGCGTTCAGCTCTTCCTGACTCATTTGCTCAAACGGTGAAGGTTCCGGCACAAACCCTGCCGTTACATCCGGCGTAAAATGCCATGCGGGCTTTTCGCCGGTACCCAGAACTTTCTCCGCCATCAGGCGACGATCGATAGTCATGCTGAGCGCCAGGCGCACGCGTGAGTCGGCAGTCGGTCCCTTCTGGGTATTAAAGGCATAGTAGTAAGTGCCAAGCTGCGGCGGGGTATAAACCTGGCCCGGGATGTCCTTCAACAGTTTCTGATACATGTTTTTCGGGAAAGACTCGGTAATATCGATATCACCAGCAAGATAGCGCTTGGTCGCTGCCGATTCCTGGTTAATAGGCAGGAAGGTGACTTTTTGCAGCACCGTTTTGGCGTTGTCCCAATAATGCGTGTTCGGCACAACGTCCAGTTTTTCGTTCACCACACGATCTTTGAGCACATAGGCGCCGTTACCAATTAGATTGCCCGGTTTGGTCCAATCTTTACCGCTCTCAACGTTAGCTTTTTGTACCGGATAGAAAGCAAAACTCGCCGTCAGATTGGCAAACCATGGCAGCGGTTTATCCAGTTGGACCTTCAATGTACGCGCATCGATCGCGCTAACGCCGAGCTTATCTGGCGAGGCTTTTCCATCGATGATCGCCTGTGCGTTGTTAATACCCGCCAGCGCAGCAAACCAGGCAAACGGCGACAGCGTTTTCGGGTCAACCAGACGCTGCCAGCTATAGACAAAATCCTGTGCCGTTACCGGCGTACCATCTGCCCATTGCGCATTATCGCGCAGCGTAAACGTCCAGATACGGTTATCGTTGCTTTTCCACTGAGTGGCAACACCGGGCACAATCTCGCCCTTCTCATTCTGGTTGACCAGCCCTTCAAATAAATCACGAATAACCTGAATTTCAGGAAGCCCGACGGCCTTTGCCGGATCCAATGACGCCGGTTCGTCTTTGATATGACGCACCAGTTCTTGCTTTTCTGCCAGTACCGTTCCGCTGGGAACATCAGCAGCCCAGGATAATGAAATGCTGCTTACCAATAGCGCACAACAGGTTACTGAAACAGAATGCTGCATAAAATACCCTCAATTCCGGCTACTAAGTGAATGTGTAATTATTTGTATCGCCAGCAGGAAATGCAATTAACTTTCGACAATGAAATAATATTACATCTGAAAAGATAAGTGTGTGAAAACGATTTGATTATCCATACATTTTGCACAACACTGCGAGTAACAATCCACGCATTCAGAGATGACTATGACCGTTACCCGACCCCGTGCCGAGCGCGGCGCATTCCCACCTGGAACCGAACATTACGGACGTTCATTATTAGGCGCGCCGCTAATCTGGTTTCCCGCAATGGCGGCCGATCGTGAAAGCGGTCTGATACTGGCAGGAACGCACGGCGACGAAAACGCATCGGTTGTCACCCTTTCCTGCGCATTGCGTACGCTTAATCCTTCCTTACGTCGTCACCATGTGGTGCTGGCGGTTAACCCTGACGGTTGCCAGCTCGGGCTGCGCGCAAATGCGAACGGAGTGGATCTAAACCGTAACTTTCCCGCTGCCAACTGGAAAGCGGGTGAAACGGTGTATCGCTGGAACAGCAGCGCAGAAGAACGCGATGTGGTGTTGTTGACCGGCGAAAATCCGGGCTCAGAACCAGAAACCCAGGCGCTGTGCCAGCTTATTCACCGAATTCATCCTGCGTGGGTGGTCTCTTTTCACGATCCGCTGGCCTGTATTGAAGATCCCAGACGCAGCGAATTAGGCGCGTGGCTGGCGCAGTCGTTTGAATTACCCCTCGTCACCAGCGTAGGTTATGAAACGCCCGGCTCATTTGGAAGCTGGTGCGCAGACCTGAACTTACACTGTATAACCGCCGAATTTCCGCCCATCTCTTCAGATGAAGCGAGCGAGAAATACCTGCTGGCCATGTCCAATCTCCTGCGCTGGCACCCTAGAGATGAAGTTGTCCGGTCGTAAAATGCAGGGCCGGCTCCGCGTCGCTGGCAAGCCAGGTCGGGCCATCAAGATCGGCAAATTTAACCTGCGGCGTAAGGGGTAACGCCGCGCCAATCGCCCGGGAAGTACACAACATGCAGCCCAGCATTAGCGTAAATCCCTGCTCGCGGGCTTCGGTTGCCAGCGCCAGCGCCTCCGTCAGGCCGCCTGTTTTATCCAGTTTGATATTGACCATTTCATAGCGCCCGTGCAGCGCTTTCAGGCTGCTGCGGGTGTGGCAGCTTTCATCTGCGCAGATCGGCAGCGGATGCACAAAATTTTCCAATGCGGCATCGTCCTGCGCTGGCAGCGGCTGCTCCAGCATCGCCACCCCTAAATCAGCCAGCAGCTGGCAGCGCGCCGCCAGACCTTCTGCCCGCCAGGATTCATTGGCGTCGACAATAATCGTTGCATCAGGGACTGCGGCACGAATAGCAACCATCCGCTCGCTAATCAAGCGCGCATCCAGTTTAACTTTTAGCAGTTTCGCGCCATTTTCCCACAGTGCAGCCGCACTCACCGCCATTTGTTCCGGCGTGCCAATCACCACGGTTTGCGCCGTCGTCACCACTTCCGCCAGCTCACTTCCCACCAACTCTGCCAGTGACAATTGCTGTTGACGCGCACTCAGATCCCACAACGCGCAGTCCACAGCATTACGCGCGGCTCCCGCTGGCAGCAGCTTTTGCAGCTCTTCACGCGTCAGTCCATTTTCCAGTTGTGGGGCAATGCTCATAATTTGCGCCAGCACTGAGGCATCGCTTTCACCATAGCGCGGATACGGTGTGCACTCGCCGATACCCGTGACGCCGTTTTCTGCCACTTCAACCACTACCACATGCGCTTCGGTTCTGCTCCCACGGGCAATAACAAAGGGAGTGTGCAGCGGCCAGGCTTCCTCATACACCTTAACTGTTCTCATTTGCTTTCCTTAATGCAGTCCCTGAAGCGGATATCCGCAAATAGCGTTTGCCGTGTTAACTGCTGATGGCATAAACTAGCCTCGACGTTAACTATATGTAAACAGGAAGATAACCATGTCACAAACCGTTCATTTCCAGGGCAACCCGGTTACAGTTGCCGGCTCAATTCCTCAGGCTGGAAGCAAAGCTCAGGCTTTTACCCTTGTGGCTAAAGACCTGTCTGACGTTACGCTGGGCCAGTTCGCAGGCAAGCGCAAAGTGCTGAATATTTTCCCAAGCATCGATACCGGCGTTTGTGCGGCATCGGTACGTAAGTTTAACCAACTGGCGACAGAAATCGACAATACCGTCGTACTGTGCATTTCGGCCGACCTGCCATTCGCCCATTCACGTTTTTGCGGCGCGGAAGGTCTGAGCAACGTTATCACGCTGTCCACCCTGCGCAACGCAGAATTTCTGAAAAACTACGGCGTAGAAATCGCTGAAGGCCCACTGAAAGGTCTGGCCGCACGTGCCGTGGTCGTTATTGATGAAAATGACAACGTCGTTTTCAGCCAACTGGTCAATGAAATCACCAACGAGCCAGACTACACTGCTGCGCTGGACGTACTGAAAGCTTAAGCCACGTCTTGCACATACGGAGGTAATGAATCTGTTGCCTCCGGCGTATTGCTACGTTCACCTTATGTTTGTCACTTCTCTGAGGCAATACAACCTGTGAACGTGTTAAGGGTACTATCGCCGTACCCTTAACAATCCCGGCTCCCGGCTGGAAAATTGCCGCTCCGCGGTTCCCTCCGTTTATTCCTCCAGGCTACCGGGCCGGGCGCGAGGTAGCATCCCTGCAAAACGCGCCCTGAACCCGCATCCCTGCGGGTTCTCCCGGCCTTACGGAAACACGTCGGCAATTTTCAGCCGGACCAGCCCACACCTGACCTCCTGCACTTTTATTGGAATATATCTGAACAGCAAAACAGATTTAACTGGAAGTCAGTGCGCAGCAGCGATGACCCCGGTCCGGCTGAAAATCGATGAGGCGTTGACGGCTGACCGGGTCTGCCCGCAGGGATGCGGGCAGAGGGGGCGGCCTGCAGGGACGCAGGCCCGGCCCCGACCCGACAGGCAGACGGCATAAGACGAATGAATCGCACAGCGACGATTTTCCCGCCGGGAGCCTGGGTTGCAAGGGAGGCGGCGGTGAGCCTCCCTTGCACGTTCACAGATATCTGCGCTTCAGAAAAGTGATACCACTGAGGTGAACGGAACCCTGAGCCGAAATCACATGTTCTCCATAATGCTTAACTGACAAGCATTACTCCGGCCAGGAGGCATTTTCATTTACCGCGTTACTCTTCGCTTTTTTTCTGCTGGCTCAGGCCGTATTCACGTAATTTGTTGGCAATCGCGGTGTGCGAAACGCCGAGACGCTTGGCCAGTTTGCGCGTGCTGGGATAATTCATATAAAGCTGCGTCAGCACAGAGCGTTCAAAGCGGCTGGTAATTTCATCCAGCGATCCTTCCATCACCTCTTCTCCGACCGCAACCGTTGCCGCATCGTAATCCGGCAGTAAAATATCCTGCGGCCGCAGCTCATAGCCTTCAAGCTGGGTCAGCGCCCGGTAGATGGCATTTTTAAGCTGACGCACGTTGCCCGGCCAACCGTAGCGGGTTAACACCGTGCTGAGATCGGCAGACAGCTTCGGACGCGGCACGCCCTGCTCGTCGGCGAAGCGCGCCACAAACAGTTCGGTAAGCGGCATAATATCCTGCGGGCAATCGCGTAGCGGCGGCAGATTTAGCGTCAGTACATTCAGACGATAATAGAGATCTTCACGGAAAAGCCCTTTCTGCACCATTTCCACAAGGTTTTTTTGCGTCGCGCAAATCACGCGGACATCAACATGAACTTCGTGATCTTCTCCCACGCGGCGGAACGTGCCGTCATTGAGAAAACGCAGCAATTTGGTCTGCATACGCGGCGACATTTCGCCAATTTCATCTAACAGAACCGAGCCGCCATTCGCCTGCTCAAAGAAGCCTTTTTTGCCTTCCGGGGCATGGCCAAACAACTCACTTTCGACCGCATCTTCAGGAATTGACGCGCAGTTCAGCGCCAGATACGGCTTCGACGCACGCGGGCTTGCCAGGTGGCAGGCATGGGCAAAGAGATCTTTGCCGGTGCCGGTATTACCAGTAATCAGCAGCGGCGCACTCAGTGTCGCCAGCTTACGCGCCTGTTCCACTACGTGTTTCATTTTGGCGCTGACGGCAATAATCTGGCTAAACGCGCTCAGATCCTGCGTAGTCATATTTTGCAGCTGACGCCCCATTCGGATGGTGGATCGCAGCATGACAACAGCACCAGTCAGCATCTGCTCCTGATTTTCACCCTGCAAATGGACAGGCGTAATCTCCATCAGGAAGTTCTGTCCGTTAATTACGACATGCTCGCTATGAGAATCCTGCGGATTGCTTTCGAGCCAGCGCTGGAAGTTAAACCCATTGATTAACTGGGCGGCGGTATGATTGCGCATCCGATCCTGAGTGTGCGCGAAAAGCTGGCAGCTCGCAGGGTTCGCCATCTCGATTTTGCTTTTCATATCCAGAGAAAGGACCGGTTCTGGTAACGCCTCAAGCAGCGCGCTCAGCGCAAGATGTTCTCGTTCGGAAGGCATCCAGGGCACGGTACGCACATCCGTGACCCCTGAAATACGGCGGATTTCAGCCATCAGGCTACTGAAGTTGGTGAACTCCAGTTCCGCAAAATTGAGGTAAATCCGCCCGATGGGGTCAATCTCGATACCGCGTAAATCAATGCTTCTCAGCACCAGTAAATCGAGCAATTCGCGGGTCAAACCAAGTCGGTCTTCACAAAAGACTTCCAAACGCATAGGAACCTTCACCTGGACAAGGGATTATGTATTAAATGATAAGACAGTATTGGGTTTGCAGGAAGAACTCTGTCAACAAATATTGACAGCTTGCTGGAAAATCAGGCGCCGGGACGTAAAGTTAAACGACTGGCGCCCAATTTTTAGCTAACTTTCGCGCGGAGATTTGTTCTTTTGTAAGGTTTCTTTCACCTGACCAATCAGTTGACGGCGAAAATCGCCCAGTCGTGGCTTATCGTCATCGATCCACGGTAGCGGTCGGCAAAGTTCCATGGCTTTAATACCCAGACGCGCCGTTAATAACCCCGCGCCAATACCCTGCGCGGCACGCGTCGATAAGCGAGCGGCTAAATCCTGCGACATCCAGTCCATTCCCACTTCCCGCACCAGCTCACTGGCCCCGGCAAAAGCGATATTTAGCAGCACCAGGCGGAACAAACGCAGGCGGCTGTAATAACCGAGTTCAATGCCATACAGCGATGCGATGCGATTAATCAGCCGCAGGTTTCGCCAGGCAATAAACGCCATATCCACCAATGCCAGCGGACTGACGGCAATCATCAGCGTGGACTCCGCCGCTGAACGGCTAATCTCACGTCGGGCCTGCGCGTCCAGCACCGGCTGCACAAGATGGGCATACAGGCTGACGACTTCGCGATCGTTCTGCGTTTCATGAATTGAGGCATACCAGCGCTGTAGCGCCGGATGGGACTGATCGATACCCGCCTGCTGCGCCAGCTTTTCACAAAATGCACGACCTTTTCCGGTTCCATGGCTGTGGAGCAGATCTCGCGCTTCATCACGCTCGTGCGCACGCTGGCGCAAACGCCATAGCCGACGCCACTCGGTCGCAACCGATCCGACACCTGCGCCGATAATCAATGCGCCAGCGGCACATCCTCCCAGCGCGACCCAGTCCTGAGTCTGCCAGGCATTCATGGTCCATTGTACGCCCTGAGCGACAACGCTCGCGCCAAACAGCGCCAACCCACCCATCACCATTTTGCGCCACAAACTGCGTTTGGGGCGTAGGGCCGCATCAATGACGGCCTCAGCCTGACCTTCGTCTTGCAGAGGTTCATCCACTGTCGCCGGAGAAAAAGTCTGCGCCTCTGTTTCGTTGAACATCTGCTGCGTTTTAAACGCCGCGTTTTGTTCCACGTCCAGCGGACCTGAGAAATCGATACGCGGTTTTAACGGCTCGCTCATCGCAATTTATCTCCTATTAAAAACTCCATCGCGGCATCAAGACGAATATGCGGTAAGGGTTTATCGACATCCATAACCTGCGGGCGAAACGCCTCAAACTGAAAGCCCTGACTGTCCCAGAATGCTTGTCCAGGTAAACGCGCGGGCACTTCCCCCGGATAAACGGTTAGCGGTTCACCATCGCTCAGACGATGACCACGCAGCGCCGGGATCTTTTCGCCCTTCACATCGATCAGGCCGCTGGTGGTTGCCTGTACTGATGCCAGTCCCAGACAATCCATGCTGATACCTTCGAACGCAGCGTTTTGCCAGGCGTCCTGGATCAACTGCTGCAATAACGACACCATATTGGCGTGCTGATCGACCGTGACATGGTCGGCTTTGGTGGCGGCAAACAGCAGTTTGTCGATCACCGGGGAAAACAGCCGACGAAACAGCGTGCGCTGTCCATAATGGAAACTTTGCATCAGTTGGGTGAGTGCCAGACGCATGTCGTTAAACGCCTGTGGCCCGCTGTTGAGCGGTTGCAGACAATCGACCAGCACAATCTGACGGTCAAAGCGCAGGAAGTGATTCTTATAAAATCCCTTCACGACTTTTTCACAGTAATAATTAAACCTGTCGCGCAGCATGCCCGCATTGGTGTGTTTGTCTGCCTGCGCCAGCTTCGATTCCCCCCAGGCATCAACGTCCGGCCACGGGAAGAACTGCAGCGCAGGCGCGCCCGCCATATCTCCAGGCAGAACAAAACGGCCCGGCTGAATAAAATGCAGTCCCTGCTGCTTGCACTGGTGCAGATACTCCGTCCAGGCGGCAGCGATTTCCGCCAGACGGTTTTCATCAGCAGGCGCCAGCGGATCCAACCCCTGGCATAACTGCCGCCATCTTGCTGACCATTCGCCCCGCTGTCCCTGTAATAATCCGGTCATTTGCCGCGACCAGCTGAGATAATCCTGGGCCAGCATCGGTAAATCGAGCAGCCACTCCCCCGGATAATCGACGATTTCCAGGTACAGCGTGGAGGTGTCTTTAAAGTGGCGTAGTAATGAATCATTGGATTTGTAGCGCAGCGCGAGGCGTATTTCACTCACACCGCGCGTAGGTGTCGGCCAGGTCGGCGGAGAGCCATACAGCTGCGCCAGTCCCTCATCATAGGTAAAGCGCGGAATACCAAAATCGCGTTGTGGAACCCGTTTAACGCCGAGCAGACGCTCTTCGCGCACGCAACTGAGCAACGGCAGACGCGCACCGGCATGAATATTGAGTAACTGGTTTACCATCGCGGTGATAAACGCCGTCTTACCGCTACGGCTAAGTCCGGTGACAGCCAGGCGCAAATGCCGGTCTACGCCGCGATTAACCAGCGAATTGAGTTCATTTTTAAGTCGCTTCATCGCCATCCCGTTTTGCTGAAGGAACCGAAGAAATTATAACAAACAGGAAGTAAAGATAGGGGTCAATTCTTACTTATCAACTACCTGAGCTGTAACAGGCGGCATTATTCTTACCGCCTGGAGCAGAAGGAATGCGGGCGGTTTATTGATTCTCTACTTTAGGAAGCGCTATCTGATTGATGCCACCTTCGTTGGTCACCTGCGTGTAGCCCATTTCCGTCAACATATCCTTCGCCTGCCCCGATTGACGCCCGGAGTTGCAGTAAAGCTTCACGGTGTCGGTCTTATCAGGAACTTCAGCAGCGATACGCGCCTTCATCTCTTTTAATGGAATGTTGACCGCTCCCTGAATATGCTGCTGTTGATACTGTTCAGGAACGCGAACATCAATCCAGTGCTCGGCTGCAAAAACCGGCATGCCGATGACCAGTGCCAACGCTAATACGCCTTTTTTCAACATAATATCTTCCTGACTGATGGTTGGATTTAACCAACACACTATACGCCAGTTCTTAAGAAAATATTGCGATCGCATTATCACCCTCTGCACCCGTGGACGAGACTTCCTCTGGTTGCGCATACTGCGGTTAGTTTTTTGATTTTTCTGCCCGCATTCCGATATTGTTGTCATTCGCCAATTAACTCCATAATATGTTCGCCATTGACTCTCGGACGGAGCTTGGGATCTATGTCTCCTACCATTTATGATATTGCACGAGCCGCTGGCGTATCAAAATCCACGGTATCGCGCGTGCTTAATAAGCAAACCAATATCTCGCCGGAAGCGCTTGAAAAAGTGCTGCGTGCTATTGATGAGTTACAGTACCAGCCCAATAAACTTGCTCGCGCACTCACCTCTTCCGGGTTTGATGCAATAATGGTGATATCTACCCGTTCAGCAAAAACAACCGCCGGTAATCCGTTTTTCTCTGAAGTGCTGCATGCTATTACTGCCAAGGCTGAAGAGGTCGGTTTTGATGTCATATTACAGACGTCGCGAAGCACTGAAGATGATTTACAAAAATGTGAGAGCAAAATTAAGCAGAAATTGATCAAAGGTATCATTATGCTGAGCTCTCCCGCCGATGAATCTTTTTTTGCGAGGCTGGATAAATACAACGTACCGGTCGTGGTTATTGGAAAGGTTGAAGGCGACTACGCCAATGTCTATTCTGTAGACACAGATAATTATCGCGACAGCATTACGCTAACTGATGCGCTGATTGAGAGTGGGCACCGTAATATAGCCTGTTTGCACGCGCCGCTTGATGTTCATGTTTCTATCGATCGCGTTAACGGATATAAAGCCAGCCTTCAGGCGCATAATATTAAAATGCGCGATGAATGGATTGTTGACGGGGGCTATACCCATGAAACAGCCCTGCTTGCTTCACGAAAATTACTGAGTCAGCAGCCGTTACCCGATGCCGTATTTGCCACCGACAGCTTGAAATTAATGAGCTTATATCGCGTGGCGGCTGAGAAAAATATAACCATCCCGCAACAACTTGCCGTTGTGGGCTACAGTAATGAGCTGTTGTCTTTTATGCTCACGCCCGTTCCTGGGGGAATTGATGTGCCTACCCAGCAGTTGGGTGAACAAAGCTGTAATTTATTATTTAACCTGATTGCGGGTGAGAAAGGATTACAAAATATCACGGTGAGCACACAAATATCGCTGGCCGACTCACTAGTGTAAAAACTGGGGCATACATGCCCCAGTATATTTTAGAATGCGTAGTTCACGCCTATACCAGCATAATGGAATCTGTCGCTTTCGCCTTCGTCGTGATCTTCCCACTCATAGGCATACTCCAGTGACATTGATAAACCATTCTGGAAATCATATGCATACAGTAAACCGAGACGATTGAAATTATGGCCTTCACGTTCCGGATCATCTCGCCAGTCCCAGTTTGACCAGCGATCAAGCCCCAGACGGGTATACGGCGTCAGGGTGGTATTGCCTAAAGACAACGGTAAATATGCACGAATTTCCTGGGTTGAGAACTCACCATTATTGCGCGAATCAGCCAGATTAAAGCCGCGCTCAAGGTAATAGTTGACCGTTAAGCCCACCGTTTCGTTAAACCTGTAATTCAGACCGGTCTCGCTTTCGACACGACTATCGGAGTAGCCAGTAGTATTCAAATCATTAACGAATTGATACATCGACAGCCAACCGCTAAAGCGCAGGTCGTCGGTCAGTTTAACATCCCAGTCCGGCTGAACTTTCCAACGCTGCATATTAGCGGTGTCGTTTCCTGGTTCATTGACATAGTGATAACCGTAATTACGGAAGCCACCGGTCAAACCGAAATTAACATCCTCACTTTCCAGAAATTGATAGCGAATTTCCAGTTCCGGACGATCAAACCAGGTACCACGCTTACCTTCGCTGTAATCAACCGGTCCTTCCTGATAATAGGCCAGCGATATTTTCCATGGCCCATTAGAGGCGTTGAAATAGACGGACGGCTCAGCCAGTCCATCCATATCTTCGCCCTGACCTTCAACGTTTTCTATTTCGTACATAGCACCAATATTAAAGTGCCAGTCATTATTTTCAGCAGCCTGCGCGCAGGCCATTCCTGCGCTCATAATCAGCGCAGTAGCGGACAGTAGGGTTTTCATTATTATTCCTTGTTAAAATACTCGCAAAAATGCCCCAAGGCTTGGGGGGATTTATCCCCCCGGAATTTTATTGAATAGCCACTTCAGTTTCAGCATCAAAGAAATGGCATTTCGCCATATCAAAATGAATAGTGATATTTTCTCCTGCATGATAATCATTCACTGCCCCAGCACGGACCACCAACTCATGCCCCCCAACAATGGTATAAAGCATAAATTCAGCGCCGGTTAATTCTGCAACGCTAATTTTTGCCGATATACTATTTTCGTTATTAAGCTGCGGGTGTATATCTTCAGGACGAATTCCCAGAGTGACCGCCTGATGTTCATAACCCTGCGCTTTTAATTGTGCTAATTTATTTTGTGGAATCGTTAATTTCAGTGTTTCAGTAACAAACTTATCACCATCAATCGCGCCACGAATAAAGTTCATGGCCGGTGAGCCAATAAATCCGGCGACAAACATATTAGCCGGGTGGTTATAAACCGTTTTCGGCGCACCAACCTGCTGAACGATGCCATCTTTCATAATCACAATACGCGTCGCCATAGTCATGGCTTCGGTTTGGTCGTGGGTAACATAGATCATGGTGGTATTGAGTTTCTGATGCAGTTTGCTAATTTCAGCCCGCATCTGAACGCGAAGTTTGGCATCGAGATTCGATAAGGGTTCATCCATCAGGAAGACCCCCGCTTCGCGTACAATCGCACGCCCCAGCGCCACACGCTGACGCTGACCACCGGATAACGCGCCGGGTTTACGCTGCAGATAATCGCGCAGACCAAGGATCTGCGCCGCCCAGTTGACGCGCTCCTCAATCACAGCAGGCGCTATTTTCTGCATTTTCAGACCAAACGCCATGTTGTCATAGACGGTCATGTGTGGGTACAACGCGTAGTTCTGAAAAACCATCGCAATGTTGCGTGATTTCGCCGGCACATCGTTCATCCGTTTACCGTCAATCAACAGATCGCCGCCGCTGATCTCCTCCAGACCGGCGATCATGCGCAACGTAGTTGACTTCCCGCAGCCGGAAGGTCCAACAAAAACAATAAACTCTTTATCTTCAATTTCCAGATTGAAGTCTTTAACGACGTGTACCTGGTTGTCGTAAATTTTTTGAATGTGTTGCAACGAAAGCTGTGCCATGTTGAATCCTTTACTTGTCGTGTTGCCAGAAAGCCGATAAGCACGGCCACGTCAGAAATTCGGTTGCCGGAAGCAGCAAGTCTGCCCCATTCAGCCCTTTACCGATGCCGACAGAAAGCATGCCGCAGGCGTTGATTGCATCAATTCCCGCTTGTGCATCTTCTATGCCAATACATTGTTGCGGGTCAACGGCAAGACCCGCGCAGGCTGCCAGGAAAATTTCCGGATCCGGTTTCGAGCGGGTGATCAATGCCGCATCCGCACAAAAATCAAAGCAAGAGCTAAGATTAAGCGCCTGTAAAATAGCCGGGGCATTGCGCGACACAGAGGCCAACCCCACCGGAATCCGTTCTTCCCGCAACGTCATCAACAGCTCACGTATTCCCGGTAATACCGAGTTAACCGTCAGCTGGCGCAAAGAATGGACATACAGTCTGTTTTTTCTCTCGGCCAATTGTGCGCAGGCCTCGGGAGAAAACGCCCCCGCCTTCCCACCATGGTGCAAAATACGCTGTAGTGATTCGCCGCGACTAATCCCTTTCAGGCTGTCATTAAATACTTCGTCGATCACAATCCCTATTTCATCGGCTACCTGCCGCCAGGCCAGAAAATGCAGATGCGCGGTATCGGTAATCACGCCATCCAAATCAAAAATGATGGCCTGTGGTTTGAGTATCATTCATCGCCCCTTTTTGTGGTAGCGGTCCCATAAGCGGGCGAAATAATGGCGTCATTGCGGATTACGGTTTCCCCCTGCACGGAGACCTTTTCACCATTGACCCAAAGGACAATCTGTTCAGTGCTGTTAATACGGATTTCAGCCGCATTAATGATTACCTGCATATCGATGCCCTGCCAGCGCAGCGGGAAACACAGCGTTTGCCAATGAGTCGGTAAGGCAGGTGCAAGGTGTAACTCCCCGTGGCGAATATTCACGCCGGCAAAACCCTGGATTGCACCCAGCCAGATGGCGCCCGTTGCCGCAGCATGAATGCCGTCATCGCAGCTATGTGGGTCCTCCCCGAGATCGATAAGCGATCCTTCACGCCAGAACCGATAGCCCTGAGCCGGATCACCGCAACGCGCTGCCACAATCCCGTGGATCGCTTTACTCAACGAGGAGTCATGAATTGTGCGCGGCTCGTAAAAGCGCAGGTTTGCCAGACAGGTTTGCGGGCAAAATTGCTCCGGTAGCATGTAGGTCAGCATCACCACATCGGCCTGTTTGAGAATTTGCATCTCATTGACTTCTGCACGGGAGTAATCGAGCAAAATCGTCTGCTTGCCCGCTTTGGCTTTGTACTGTGACAGATCGATAGCTGGTTTGCTCAGGAAGGTATCATCCTGAGGTAGCACGCCATCGGGCTGAACTTCCGGTCGCCAGAGATGCTGTAAAAAATACTCTGCGCGGTGAATAAACGTCTCATCACCGCAGCCCAACCGACGGGCAAAACCCAGCGCCTGTTCCACGTTGTACCAGGCCATGTAGTTGGTGAACGCGTTGTTGTTCACATGCTCAGTGTATTCATCCGGGCCAATCACATCGTGGATCTCTAAACGATCATTAACCATGACCGCCCTGCTGATCCAGAACTTCGCCGTTTCCAGCAGCAGCGTCATTCCCTCACGGGACATGAAGTTTAGATCCCCTGAGGCATGCCAGTAATTGATTACCGCCCAGGCAATATCCGCCACGAGGTGATGTTCAGCCTGCGCGGAGGCCACTTTCTGACGCAGTCCGGTACGGATGTTGATCGCCGCAAATTCAGGCGTTTCCTCATCACCGCTGCGAGCGCTTTCCCAAGGGAAAAGCGCTCCCTGCCAACCGTTACGGCGGGCTTTCTCACGCGCCCCCGACAAATTATGCCAGCGGTAACGCAACAAACTTCTCGCGGTTTTCGGCTCGGTAAAGAGATGAAACGGTAACAGAAAGACCTCGGTATCCCAGAATATGTGGCCTTTATACCCTTCCCCCGTCAAACCTTTGGCCGCAATACTGCTGCGCTCATCGTGGTCAGGAGTCATCACACGCAGATGATAGAGCGCATAGTCCAGCGCTCGCTGATCGCTGGCATCAGTGCTGGTGACCTGAACGCGACGATTTTGCCACCAGGCATGCCAGTTAGCAGCCGACTCAGCAAGCAGAACGTCATAGCCTTGCTGCGCGCATACTTCCAGGTTGCGCAGCGACTGGCGTCCCCAGGTCTCAAGCGACAGGCTGCGTTCGCTCGCCCAGTCTACCCAGCTAATTTTTGTCAGCGTGACGCGCTGTCCGGCTTTCGCCTGCACGCTGTTGTGTTGTAACAGCCGACGTTCTTTCGCGGTGAAGCAGCGCTGCGCTGCACCGTCTACATCGCAATACGTGGTGATAGCAATATCATTGCGGTTGTCCTGGGTGGTGTAAATCCCTTGCATAAGATGCTGGCCAAAGACCCGGACCTGCGTTTCATCCAAATGCTGACGACCATGATTGGTCATCGTGGCGTCAATTCCGGTCGAGATACCAATGCTGGCATCGCCATCCAGTGGCGTGACGACAACTTCCATAGCAAACAGCGGCAGTTTTTGTGCCGAGACAAATCGCCGGCTCTCAATGGCAAAACGCGCCCCGCCAGACGCACGCCAGGTAAGCGTACGGCGTAATTCCCCACTGGAAAAATCCAGTTCACGTTGCCAGCTTTCGATAACGCCGCTGGTGAGCGAGAAAATCTCACCATTGAGTGAAATCTCCACCCCCACCACATCAGGCAGATTAACCAGTTCATTAATCTCGCCTTTCCCTGCCCGGTGATACAGTCCTGCAAGGTACATGCCGCGAGTTTGTAAGGTGTAGGCTTCCTCGTGGCTGGCGCGAATCCCCATATAACCGTTACCGGTCGTCATGAGTGACGCATATTTATTCAGGTTGTGTGGGCAAAAAGCCGGTTCAGTTAGCATTACTGGCCTCGTCATAAGTCTACGTAGGTCCCTGTTTCAGCCGATTGATACAGTGCGGCAACCAGTTGTTGAATAACGGCGCCTTGCTCTGCGTCAGCAATAGTGACAGGCTCGCCCTGGACATGATTCACAAAAGCTTCCATGCTGCGATAATGACGATTGTCATCGGCCATTTCGCGCTGAAGCAGTACGTCAAGCGTACCCTCACGATCGGTATAAACCTGGGCCGGGAATAACGTCGCCCCTGCCAGATCGCCGCAGAAATTAACGTTCATAATCGATTGTTCCGGGATATTCAGCGCAAAAGAGGTTTCCAGTCGCAGGATACCGCCGTTATGAAATTCAATCGTCCCGAACAGAGAATCCTCCACGGTATACGTCTCGGGATCCCATTTCCCAAACTGGCCGCTGTTTTTACGCGTGCCAATGCGTTGATAACTGTGTGCGTTAACGCGCTTTACTGCCGGAAACCCCAGCACATACATGGCGGCATCAAGCATATGGATGCCGAGATCAATCAGCGGCCCGCCGCCCTGCAGTTCTTTGTTGGTAAATACCCCCCAGCCGGGCACGCCGCAGCGGCGCAAAGCGCGGACATTGGTGACATAGATTTCACCCAGCACGCCGGCCATCACCTGCTCACGAAGCAGCTGCGTATCCAGTGCGAAACGATGATGAAAATCATAAGCCAGAACTTTCCCCCTTCGACGCGCCGTGTTACACATTTCCAGCGCCTCGGCTGGCGTCATCGCCGGAGGTTTCTCACACATCACATGGCATCCGGCGTTCAGCGCCAACATGGTGTGTTCATAATGAAAACGATTGGGTGAACAGATGCTGACGATATCTGGCTTAGCCTCGCGTAGCATCGTCTGAGGATCGTCCCAAACCTGCGGATTGCCGTATTTCTCTGCCAACGCCTGCGCCTGTGACAGGCGGCTGTCACAGACAGCCACCAGTTCCAGATCGTTGCGGGTGCAGTAGTACGAAGCATGAACTTTATCCGCCACCTGCCCGGCGCCGATAATGGCGATGCGTAGCGGAGAGCTTGTCAGTGCACTTTTCACAGAAATCCTCTTAGCAGGTACGCAGCCAGGCCAGTGACTGACGGTACGCTTCCGGCAGGTTCTCTGCCCGTACACGCCCTTCGTACACGACGTAACCCTGATAATTATCTTCACGCAACTGATCAAACAGCGCAGTGAAATCCAGCGTACCGCTCCCCGGCTGATAACGGTGGTTATCCGCAATATGGACGTGTCCCAGCAGATCGCGATTGTCATGCAGCGCCTGAGCCATATCGTCTTCTTCGATATTCATATGGTAAAAATCACCAATGATTTGCACATGCTTCAGGTTGTTTTCCACGATATAGCGACGGGCATCCGCCAGGGTGTTGATCATATGATCCTGATAGCGATTAAGCGGCTCCAGATACACCACCGTCCCCGTACGCTCGGCAACTTTATCGAGATAAATCAATGAATCACTTACTGCTTTACGATCACCCGCCAGGCTGCGCGGAGAGGTCATCGGCGGTAAGCGGAAGGTAAACATGCCCCATGCAGCGGGTACAATAATGCCCTGCCCACCGACTTCGGCCAGCGCTTCGAGAATGCGGGTAATCTGCTGTAAGCCATTCAAACGACGCTCTTCGATAAAATCACCGATCCAACCGTCATATCCTCCACAGGCGGTGGTGACGGGCAGGCCTGTTTCTTTGATTGCTGCTTTCACTTCTGCCAGGTTGTTAACCAGCAGCTTGCCGTCAATTTCAAAACCGTCAAACCCCATCTCTTTGATGTAACGGAATTTCTCGAGAATATCTTCCGGAAAAAAAGCCTGGTTCTGTGTTCCAATTTTCATCTTCTGCATTCCTTAATTAAAACGTCACGCCCATTTTGATGCTCTTTTCCGGATGGCGATCGACATACTGCATATAGCTTTCCGGGCTGCTGGCAAACGTCACTACCGGGTCAATAAGTTCTTCACAGTTCAGGTAACCGTTCATCAACAGTTCCCAACAGGTCTCCTCAATACGCTTGCGGCTCCAGCGCGGATAATCCGGATTTGGCTCACTGCAGGCACGAGAGAAGACAATTTTGGCGTTGTTGAAGTGCGCTTCACGCCCCAGGTTGAAGCCTTCAGCAAAAGGTTTCGCGAAAGCAACATAGGAGATGGTTCCACCATAGGCCAGACCGCGTAACGCCGATTGCAACGCATCCGCATAGCCACTGGTTTCGATAATCACATCCGCGCCCTGCTTGCCGGTCAGCTTCTTAATTTCCATGCCGACATCGGTGCCAATAGGATTCAGACAGAAATCCGCGCCATGACGACGCGCGATATCGCAACGATGAGCAATCGGATCCACGCCAATGACCACCGAGGCTCCCGCTTTCTTAGCCAGTTGGACGGCAATCTGGCCAATCGCCCCTAAGCCGACGATGACAACAAAGTCGCCGACGCGCACATTGGCGTCGCGCACGCCACTCATGGCGAACTGTGCCGGGTCATAGCACACGGCATTTTTCCACGAACTACCTTCCGGCATTTTGCGCAGTTTGTAGTTGTTTACCGCATTAAAGAAAACCGTTTCTGCCAGTGGGCCGTAGCCGCAAACTGAATCGCCAACGGCGTATTCGGTCACATCGCTGCCACACTCAATAACATCGCCCACCACCATGTTGCCAAGCTGGAACTTGCCGAATTCAATCCCGCGCGGCGCCCCTTCCGGACGCGGCATGAACATTTGCCATTCGCCGTTGAAATCTTCGTCAATAAACGGACTGGCAGCGCGAAAATCGACCACTTCCGTGCCATGTTTTGGCGCACCAAAGCGAACGCGAACTTTCACTTCATTGGCGGATACAGCTCTGTCTTCATATTCCACCAGCGCCGCAACACGCGGTTCTGTGGCAACTAACTTCTTCATTTACAACTCCTTAATTAAACTGGCCGCTTAGCCTTTCACGCCGCCTGCGGTCAAACCACTTTTAATAAAACGTTCGGAAAGCGCATACATAATGACAACCGGCAATGCGGTGACTAACGATGCCGCCATCATGCGTCCCCAGATATAGTCAGGCGTACTGAACAGCGCGTTCAGACCGACCGGTAAGGTAAAATTGCTGGCGCTGGAGAGGAAAATCGAGGCAAACAGATAGTCATTCCACGCCACCATAAAGCAGTACACAAAGACCGAAACCAGACCGGACATCGCCAACGGCACGGTAATGCGAAAGATGATCTGCAGACGGTTCAATCCATCCATCATCGCGGCTTCTTCTATTTCATCCGGAATGGTGTCGAAGTAGCTTTTCAGCATGAACACCGCGGTCGGCAGCGTCTGGGTGACCATGGTGATAATCAACGCCATTTCGGTGTCATAGATGCCAAGTGCCGTAATGATTTTGAATAGCGGCACCACCAGCAGGATCCCCGAAAACATGTACACCGTGTAAAAGCTGGCATTGATGGTCATTCGCCCTTTAAAACGCAGGCGGGAAAGCGCATACGCTCCGAGCACGCCGAGAAACACCGCCACCACCGAAGAAGTGACCGATACCACCAGGCTATTACGGAAGTAGTCAACAAACGGGAAAATCATCGGGTTGAAGATGTCGATGTAATGTTCCAGCGTCCATTGCTGCGGTAACAGCGTCGGATGTAGCGAGATCGCCTCTTTGGCGCTTTTAAATGAGGTCATCAGCATCACAAAAAATGGGAATAGCGTGATGCCCAGGAAGACAATTAATCCACAGTAAAAGCCGATGCGGCCAAGTGTGCGCTTATTTGTTGCCATTGAGGTTCACCCGTTTTCTGGTCAGCAGGATAACAGCGAAAATAATGACGAAGAGGACGACAGAAATAGCGGCCGCTTTGCCTAAGTCGTTAAATGCAAACGCTGTTTTATAGAGATAGACCCCGAGAATATCGACTTTAGTGGTCAGCAGATAAACATCGGCGAACATGTAAAACATCCAGATCGTGCGCAGCGTGACCACGGTTGCCAGCACCGGCATAATCGCTGGCAGCGTGACGATACGAAACCGTTGCCAGGCGTTCGCGCCGTCCATTTCTGCCGCCTCATACAACGATTTATCAATCGTCTGTAAAATCGCCAGAAACGAGATAAAGGCATACGGAAAGTAGCGCCAGATGGCGAACAGCACGACCAGCGCGAAGCTGCTGCCGGGATTGTCGAACCACAGCGGCGCCTGATCGTAGAGATGCAACAGATCCACGCCGAGGTAGTTCACAATGCCGTAGCCGTTGTTGAACATGTATTTCCAGGCAAACACCAGCGAAATTGATGGCGTCACGTAAGAGAGGATGACCAGTGAGCGCGCCGTTTTCCGCAGACGAAACTCACGGTTAAAAAACATCGCCACGCCCAGCCCCAGTACCGTGCTTCCTGCCACAACCAGCGCGGTATACCAGACCGTCATCCACAGCGAATGCCAGAATCCGGGATCGGATAAGATACGGATATAGTTGCTCAGCCCGACAAACGTAGACTCAATTTGCGGATTCAGCGGCAGTCGCATAAAGCTGATTTCGATATTTGATATCATCGGCCACGCCACTAAACCGCCCAGCAACAGCAAGCTGGGCGCCAACAGCAGCATGGCGAATGGCATATCAGATCGACCTGAAAAGAACTTATTCATCACGGCTTTCCATTTCCCCATTAGCGCTGTTCAACGAGGTCATCCAGTTTTTTCTGGCTCGCTTCAATCGTGGTGACGAGGTCGGCTTTGCCTACCGTCACGTTGTGCACCATTGAGCTCACAACACCGGAGCCTGTGACGTCGCCCATGCGGGTGAAGTTCTTATCGCCGACGGCACCAAACACCTGGATATTCGGCAGTTCGGCAATCAGTTGATCGGGTAATTCACCCAGCGCTTTGATGACCGTGTTATCTTTCCACGTCGGGGTATTCACCACCGCTTTGTTGACCGGCAGCGCCGCCCCTGGCGACATCATGACCCAGTCCGCGATGTTGTCAGCCTGCTCCATGAAGGTGACAAATTTCTCTGCCGCTTCTGTCTCTTCAGACTTTTGACCCGCGGTAATGGTTAACGACGTCAGCATGCCGTAAACAGCAGAGTTTTTTTCCGTCGGCACCATAAAGCCCACATTTTTAGGATCGCCCTCTTTAATCACTGCAGGGAGAATATAGGTGGAATAAATCGCCATCGGTGCCGTGCCGTTCATGAACGCGTCTTTGACTTCCATGATGTCGTTTGAGCCCGGCATGGTGTTCATTGCCAATTGGCGGTAATACTGCAGCGCCTGCGCCATTTCAGGTGTGTTGAGCGTTATCTTTCCTTGCGCATCAAAAACGTTGGCCTGGTTTGAGAGCGCGAACTGGGAAAATGACTGTTCGGTCAAAACGCTTTCCGCCGTGGGCAGCGCAATACCATATTTCTTACTACCAGGATTGTTTAGCTTCTGCGCCACGCTCAGCAGTTGTTGCCAGTCTTTTGGCTCTTCCAGCCCAGCTTTTGCCAGCACATCTTTGCGATACCAGATCCCGCCAATCCAGGCGCTAACCGGAACCCCGGTCCAGGCGGTACCGTCTTCAGTGCGCACAATACGCAGCACGCCATCATAAAAAGTACCTTCACCTACGGCGTTGATGACCTGCGCTACGGCTTTACGATCGATAAGTGATTCTTTATCCATAACTTTCGCGTAGTCATGGCTGGTTTCAATGACTTCAGGCAGAGAACCACTCCGCGCCAGGGTAATGACCTTGGTGTTGTACGCATCTTCTTCTACAGGAACCTGTTTGACACTGATCCCCGGGTTCTCTTTTTCAAAACGCTCAATCAGTTTTGCAATAACCGCCTGCCGCTCCTGTTCAACAGAAGAGTGCATAAATTCAATCGCAACAGAGGACGTTTTATCATCCTTACACCCGGAAACCAGGGCGCAGGAAACCAGTGCTGAAATCAGCACAATTTTAGTTTTAAGCATGAAATGTTCCTTTTTATTACTTAACCCACATGACCTGCCAGGCGTTCAACGTTAATTCTTTACCTGAAATAGTTTTACCGCTAATCAAATCAAATCCATTTTCAACATCAATACTAATGGTTTGCGTATGACCGCTGACATTAAATAATCCGGTAATTTTTTCGCCTGTTTCCGCCGTACGTTTAATTTGCATTACAGCCGGTGTAACACTGCTAATCTGAAAATCACTATCAGGGTGAAATGCTTTATTACTACGACGTATTACAATTAATCGGGATAATTCATGATAAATAGCGTGGCGCAAACTGGTTTCATCTGCCAGCTCCGTTTCGATTTGGCTTATTTGATATTTTTTGCGGTTGATCGCACGGTTATAACCTAGCGCCTCGACACCTTTATAATCATTGCGTGACCCAAGAATGCTTTGAATGTAAACCGCAGGTACACCCGGAAAACTCAGCAAAATGGCATGTGCGAGAATAAAGCGGGAAAAACGTTCGGCATCACTACAATTGCCTGGCGTCAGTGCGTCCATATATGTCACGTTAATTTCATACGGACTGCGACTACCATCAGGGTTATTTTTCCAGTTAACCAGCGCGCCTTCCTGTTGTAATTCCGTCACCAGGCGCACAATCTCGTCTTCAGGTAACAAACCACGTAATGGGTTGAGACCAATACCGTCATGCGATGCGAGGAAATTAAACCAGGTGGTCTCACTGGACGGCAGTTCCAGTGATTGCGCCCACTGGCACAAGGTTGAGGTATCCTGGCGTTGTACCGCATGCAGCACCAGCGGCGGTAACGAGAACTGGTACACCATATGCGCTTCATCACGGCCATTTCCGTAGTAGGACACATTATCCTTATGCGGAACGTTTGTTTCAGTAATAATCGCCGTACCAGGCGCCGCGCAGTCAGCAATAGCGCGAAATAGTTTGATAAGCTGATGCGTTTTTTCCAGGTGAATACAGGTCGTTCCTGGCTCTTTCCACATAAAGCCAACCGCATCCAGGCGGACATAATCAGCGCCCTGCTCAAGATAACTCAATAGCACATCGACCATCGCCAGTAACACTATCGGGTTGGCATAGTTGAGATCGATCTGGTCGTCGCTGAACGTCGTCCATAAATAGCGTACGGTGTTATCTTTCAGCGTAAAAGGCGTCAGTAACGGTAATGCGCGTGGACGCGTTACGTTGCTCAGGTCCGTATCAGGATCCATCGCAATAAAGAAATCTTCATAACCGTCAAGCTGTTGCAAATAGTTATTAAACCATTCGCTTTTCGCTGACATATGGTTACAAACAAAATCAAACATCAGTCGACTGGATTTACCCAATTGCTTAATATCATTCCAGTCACCGGTTTCTTCGGCAACCTGATGGTAATTAATTACGGAAAAACCATCATCCGATGACCACGGATAAAACGGCAAAATATGCACATGAGAAAATGTCGACTTAAGCCATTCATTATAAAACTGATTAAACATCGGCAGTGGTTTTTTGCCTGCCCCGTGGAATTGATCGGCGTAGGTAATAAGAACCACATCGCCCTCGTCCCAATGCGCTTTACGGATTTTTTTAATTAATCCCTGTGATTTCTCTAAACGTGCAATCAGCGCTTCATAGTGGCATGAAGTAAACGTATCACCATAAACTTCTGCCAGGCATTTTTGGATTTTTTGGTTCACCTTCAATTCTCGTGGTAGCGGTCCCATGAATAAAGAGACTACTCTGCGGGAAATAAGCTGTCAATCGGCTGAGGTGGCCAGGAGGGGGATAATAAAAGAATTTTGGCAGCCAAAAAATCGTATTTGTGAGCTGCCGCAAATTAACAGAGGGAATGTTGATTAATTGTTGCTTGCTTTTGCTGATTCGGATATCAGCGTTGATTACCTGAATAGCGTTTCGATAATTTTGCCGCTGCCCGACTCAAAACCGGCTCCAGGACCAACGCCAGCAGCATTTTAAGCGGGCGTCGGGCGACGGACTTCACCGCCCACCCTGCTACCCCCGCCGGGCCGTAACGAAGCGCAGTTAAAAGCACCAGCTTACCTGCTATTTTAAAGCCCGGCTTAACCCTTTGTCCGGCACGTTGCCAGCGATTGTTCATTTCTATCCTCACAATTGGCGGAAACGGCTGCGCAATGAAAAGGTATCAGAGGTGACATAACGCTCCATTTCACGCAAACGCTTTTCACTTGCCGCCAGCTCGCGATCGACGGCATCCAACAGCTCGCCGCTTGATGGCTGCTGCTCACCAGAAACCACATTGTCCGGCATCGGGTCCAACACAAACGTCAGCACGATGTAAGCGACGAAGGTGAAAAAGGCCAGACCAAAAAAGACGGACAACACCACCAGGATCCGCACCAGCTTCACAGGCACATCGAGATAATGCGCTATACCTGCGCAAACTCCCTTCACCATGCCCTGCTGCGGAATACGCCACAGTTTTTTGTTCAGATTAACGCCTCCCATTAGCGGTCCCTCCAGTTTGGATGTTCAGCATCAAGGATGTCTTCCAGCGCCTGAATGCGCTCGCGCATCCGCTGTGCGTCATCGTTGAGTTCTACCAGACGTTGCTGTTCACTTTGCGCCAGTTCGCCACGACTGGAACGGTTGCTGTAATGCAGCCAGAGCCAAATCGGTAAAACGAACAACACAAAGATGGTTAATGGGATAGCCAGAAATAGCGCGCTCATGAGTACTCCTTACAGGTGATGAGCGGCGGCGCGTTCGGGCGCCGCCAGATGTTATTATTGCTTATCTTGCTGCATTTTGGCTTTAAGTTGCGCCAGCTGCTCGCTGATTTCATCATCTGCTTTCAGGTCAGCAAATTGCTGATCCAGAGACTGCTGTTTACCGAAGTTATGGCTTTCGGCCTCAGCTTCCATCTGATCGATACGACGCTCGAAAGATTCAAAGCGTGCCATCGCTTCATCCAGCTTACCGCTGTCCAGTTGACGACGAACATCACGCGAAGAGCTCGCAGCCTGATGGCGCAGCATCAATGCCTGCTGACGAGCACGGGTTTCACTGAGTTTATTTTCCAGCTCACCGATCTCTTTTTTCATTCGCGCCAGCGTATCGTCAACCAGCGTCACCTCATGCTCCAGAGAAGCAATCAGATCAGTCAGTTTCTGTTTTTCGATTAAAGCAGAACGCGCCAAATCTTCTTTCTCTTTACGCAGCGCCAGCTCGGCTTTTTCTTGCCACTCTGCCTGTTGTGCGCTGGCCAGTTCTATACGGCGAGATAATTGTTTCTTTTCTGCCAGAGCGCGTGCGGAGTTTGAGCGCACCTCAACCAGCGTATCTTCCATTTCCTGGATCATTAACCGCACTAGCTTCTGCGGATCTTCAGCCTTTTCCAGCAACGCATTAATGTTGGCGTTCACGATGTCGGCAAAACGAGAAAAAATACCCATAATGTAATCCTCACTTACTGTTCTGATATCGGGCTATGCCCTGCTGTTTTCGTAATGCACTTGGCGTGCCAACTTTTTAACTAATTGATTTTAATGTAAATATCCAATTTTACCTGACGGGAGAATTAGGGTAAATTGGTGAATAACACTAACAAGTGGTGAATTTCATCATGGCAGGATACAAAGACAATATTCTGGGCGAAGCGAACAGCTTTATTGAAGTGCTGGAACAGGTTTCTCATCTGGCGCCGCTGGATAAACCTGTACTGGTTATCGGTGAGCGAGGTACGGGGAAAGAGCTTATTGCCAACCGCCTGCACTACCTCTCCAGCCGTTGGCAGGGCCCATTTATTTCGCTTAACTGCGCGGCCCTCAACGAGAACTTACTTGATTCCGAACTGTTTGGTCACGAAGCCGGTGCGTTTACCGGTGCGCAAAAACGCCATCCAGGACGTTTCGAACGCGCCGACGGCGGCACGCTGTTTCTTGATGAACTGGCGACCGCGCCAATGTTGGTACAGGAAAAACTGCTGCGCGTAATTGAGTATGGCGAGCTGGAACGCGTCGGCGGCAGCCAGCCCTTGCAGGTTAACGTGCGACTGGTCTGCGCGACCAATGCCGACCTGCCACGTATGGTCAGCGAAGGCACTTTCCGCGCAGACCTGCTGGATCGTCTGGCCTTTGACGTGGTGCAACTTCCCCCACTACGCGAGCGTCAAAGCGACATCATGTTAATGGCCGAACACTTTGCCATTCAGATGTGCCGCGAGATCGGGTTACCACTTTTTCCGGGATTTAGCGCCGAGGCCAGAGAAACCCTCCTCCATTACCGTTGGCCGGGTAATATTCGTGAACTGAAAAACGTCGTGGAGCGCTCCGTTTACCGGCACGGTACCAGCGATTACCCGCTGGATGAGATCATCATTGACCCCTTCCGCCGCCACGTTGCGCAGCCACAGGCAGCACAACCAAAGCAGACATCTGTAGCATTACCGCTGGATCTGCGTGAATTCCAGCAGCAACAAGAGAAAGACTTTCTACAAACCAGCTTGCAGCAGGCGAAATTTAATCAGAAAAAAGCCGCTGAATTACTGGGTCTGACTTACCATCAGCTACGCGCTTTGCTTAAGAAACACCAGATCTAATACGCATTTGCAGGTGTCATACTGGCGGGTTTGACGCATAACGTCATAAGGTTTACCATGGCGTCATTACTGTATAAAAACACAGGCATAGATATGACTCTGGCATTAGTTGGCGAAAAAATTGACAGAAATCGCTTCACCGGTGAGAAAGTTGAAAATAGTACATTTTTTAACTGCGATTTTTCAGGTGCCGACCTGAGCGGCACTGAATTTATCGGCTGCCAGTTCTATGATCGCGAAAGTCAGAAAGGATGCAATTTTAGTCGCGCAATGCTGAAAGATACCATTTTCAAAAGCTGTGATTTATCAATGGCAGATTTCCGCAACGTCAGCGCATTGGGCATTGAAATTCGCCACTGCCGCGCACAAGGCGCAGATTTCCGCGGTGCAAGCTTTATGAATATGATCACCACGCGCACCTGGTTTTGCAGCGCATATATCACTAATACCAATCTAAGCTACGCCAATTTTTCGAAAGTCGTGTTGGAAAAGTGTGAGCTATGGGAAAACCGCTGGATGGGGACTCAGGTACTGGGTGCGACGTTCAGTGGTTCAGATCTCTCCGGCGGCGAGTTTTCGACTTTCGACTGGCGAGCAGCAAACTTCACACATTGCGATCTGACCAATTCGGAGTTAGGTGACTTAGATATTCGGGGTGTTGATTTACAAGGCGTTAAGTTAGACAACTACCAGGCATCGTTGCTCATGGAGCGGCTTGGCATCGCTGTGATTGGTTAGCTCAGCGTTTACACCGGGAGATGCGTTTGACGATTTACTTTTAACCAGTACGACTCCTGGCAAGCATTGTGAAATGTTTTCTCCAGTGGACGAATATCCTGACCTGCCGCATCAACGACATGCCATCTAATGCTGCATTCTGGACAGGAACTAGATGAATATATAACCAATTCATTTTCGCGAGAACAACGAATAACCACTCCCGAATCATGAAGCCATGTATTATTTATAATCTCAACTTCAGCCATGTCATCCCGTTTACTGACATCCTCAATACAAATAACATTTTTGCCTATTTTTATAGCATTGACGTAATCCGCTAAGTTGCTCATTTATTAAATATTCCCTTTGATTCGTACACTAACGCATTGTAATCGCTTATGCATTTTGTCACAGCGAGGAAACCGTAACAAATTACGCCAACTGTCCACATCCTGCACCGCGTTTATAGCAAGTCAGATGGGCCATGAAAATGCTAAGATAGTTAACAGAGTAGATTCAAAGTGGATAGCAGGTATGAATTTTGACCATGTCGCGGTGTTGAACTCGCGCTTATCGAGCCTGTTACTCCCAAACACAAACGGTAATGGCAAATGTCATTAAATATTAGTAAGATAGCCTCTTTATTTATAATCCTTTAAAATTATGCGCCTGGTTTTATCATCTCTGATCGTGATGGCTGGATTTCTGAGTGGTCAGGCTGCTGCCGCGCCTGAACAGGCTTCGCATGCTGATATTCGTGACAGCGGCTTTGTCTATTGCGTTAGCGGGCAGGTCAATACGTTCAACCCGCAAAAAGCGAGCAGCGGTCTTATCGTCGACACCCTGGCAGCCCAGCTGTATGACCGACTGCTCGATGTCGATCCGTACACCTATCGACTGGTGCCTGAGCTGGCTGAAAGCTGGGAGGTGCTGGATAACGGCGCCACCTACCGCTTCCATCTGCGTCGTGACGTCCAGTTTCAGAAGACGGCCTGGTTCACCCCCACCCGCAAACTGAATGCAGACGACGTGGTGTTTACCTTCGAGCGTATCTTTGATCGCCAGCATCCGTGGCACAATGTAAACGGTAGCAGTTTCCCCTACTTCGACAGCCTTCAGTTCGCCGATAACGTCCAAAGCGTACGCAAGCTGGACAACAACACCGTTGAGTTCCGCTTAACTCAGCCCGACGCCTCCTTCATGTGGCACCTCGCCACGCATTATGCCTCCGTGATGTCAGCAGAATATGCGGCTAAATTGGCAAAACAGGATCGTCAGGAGTTGCTCGACAGACAACCCGTCGGCACCGGACCGTACCAGCTTTCGGAGAATCGCGCAGGGCAATATGTTCGACTGCAGCGCCATGAAAAATTCTGGCGTGGTACTCCTCTGATGCCGCAGGTGGTTGTGGACCTCGGCTCTGGCGGCACCGGACGTCTATCGAAACTCCTGACCGGTGAGTGTGATGTTCTGGCCTGGCCTGCCGCCAGTCAGCTCAGCATTTTGCGTGATGACCCGCGCCTGCGTCTGACCCTGCGCCCGGGGATGAACATCGCCTATCTGGCATTCAACACCAATAAACCACCGATGGATAATCCCGCCGTGCGGCATGCGCTGGCGCTGGCCATTAATAACCAACGGCTGATGCAGTCCATCTACTACGGGACGGCGGAAACCGCAGCATCTATTTTGCCTCGCGCCTCGTGGGCTTATGACAACGAAGCTAAAATTACAGAGTACAATCCGGCAAAATCGCGCGAGCAGTTAAAAGCACTGGGGCTGGAGAACCTGACATTACAGCTTTGGGTACCCACCAGTTCTCAGGCCTGGAACCCCAGTCCACTGAAAACCGCCGAGCTGATTCAGGCTGACATGGCTCAGGTGGGTGTGAAAGTTAAAATCATTCCGGTAGAAGGTCGTTTTCAGGAGGCGCGATTAATGGATATGAACCATGATCTAACGTTATCCGGTTGGGCAACGGACAGTAACGATCCTGACAGTTTTTTCCGACCGTTGCTAAGCTGCGCCGCCATCAACTCGCAGACTAACTTCGCCCACTGGTGTAATCCGGAATTTGACAGCGTTCTGCGCAAAGCCCTCTCTTCGCAGCAACTCTCATCGCGAATTGATGCCTATGACGAAGCGCAAAATATTCTCGCGAAAGAGTTACCGATCCTGCCGCTGGCCTCTTCACTGCGTCTACAGGCTTATCGTTACGATATCAAAGGACTGGTGCTGAGTCCGTTCGGCAATGCATCTTTTGCCGGGGTTTCCAGGGAAAAGAAAGATGAGGTGAAAAAGCCATGATTATCTTCACCCTGCGTCGTTTTTTATTGCTGCTGGTCACCCTCTTCTTCCTGACCTTTATTGGATTCAGCCTGAGCTACTTCACGCCTCATGCGCCGTTACAGGGTGCATCGCTGTGGAACGCCTGGGTATTCTGGTTCAATGGCCTCATTCACTGGGATTTTGGTGTATCCAGTATTAACGGCCAGTTGATTTCAGAACAGTTGAAGGAGGTGTTCCCGGCGACGATGGAACTGTGCATTCTGGCCTTTGGTTTTGCGCTGATGGTTGGGATCCCCGTTGGTATGCTGGCAGGGATCACGCGGAACAAATGGCAGGACCGCTGCATCAGCGCCTTAGCGTTGATGGGCTTTTCCATTCCGGTTTTTTGGCTGGCGCTGTTGCTGACGTTGCTCTTCTCACTGACTCTCGGCTGGCTTCCCGTTTCGGGACGCTTTGATCTTCTCTATGAAGTGAAGCCCGTTACCGGATTTGCCATTATTGATGCGTGGATCTCCGACTCGCCCTGGCGCGATGAAATGCTGGTCAGCGCAATCCGTCACATGGTGCTTCCGGTGTTGACGCTTTCCGTCGCCCCTACCACGGAAGTTATTCGCCTGATGCGAATCAGCACCATTGAGGTCTTTGATCAAAACTATGTTAAAGCGGCCGCCACGCGCGGTCTGTCACGCTTAACCATTCTGCGCCGTCACGTTCTGCACAACGCCCTTCCGCCGGTGATCCCGCGTCTGGGCTTACAGTTCTCCACCATGCTGACGCTGGCGATGATCACCGAGATGGTCTTTAGCTGGCCAGGTCTTGGCCGTTGGCTGATTAACGCAATTCGCCAGCAGGATTACGCGGCAATTTCGGCGGGCGTCATGGTGATTGGCTCACTGGTTATCATCGTTAACGTCATCTCTGATATTTTGGGTGCTATGGCTAACCCTCTGAAACATAAGGAATGGTATGCCTTACGATAGCGTCTACAGCGAAAAGCGCCCGCCTGGTACGCTGCGCACCGCATGGCGCAATTTTTACGGCGATGCGACTGCGATGATCGGCCTGTATGGCTGCGCAGGATTGGCGATTCTGTGTATTTTTGGTGGTTGGTTTGCCCCTTATGGCATCGACCAGCAATTTCTCGGCTATCAGCTTTTACCGCCGTCATGGTCGCGCTATGGCGAAGTCTCATTTTTCCTCGGAACTGACGATCTCGGGCGTGACGTGCTAAGTCGCCTGCTCAGCGGCGCGGCCCCAACCGTTGGCGGCGCGTTTGTCGTCACCCTCGCCGCCACACTATGTGGCCTGTTCCTGGGCGTGGTTGCCGGCGCGACGCACGGTTTGCGCTCCGCGGTGCTGAACCACATTCTGGACACCCTGCTCTCGATCCCTTCGCTGCTGCTGGCGATTATTGTGGTGGCCTTTGCCGGACCGCATCTGACACACGCGATGTTTGCCGTCTGGCTGGCGCTGCTGCCGCGCATGGTACGCTCCGTCTACAGCATGGTGCATGACGAGCTGGAAAAAGAGTACGTTATCGCCGCTCGCCTGGACGGTGCAACCACGCTCAATATCCTGTGGTTCGCCGTTCTGCCCAATATTACCGCCGGACTTATCACTGAAATCACCCGTGCGCTGTCGATGGCGATTCTGGACATCGCCGCGCTGGGTTTTCTCGACCTTGGCGCACAGTTGCCGTCACCAGAATGGGGAGCCATGCTTGGCGACGCGCTGGAGCTGATTTATGTCGCACCCTGGACGGTTATGCTGCCAGGTGCGGCGATTATGATAAGCGTGCTGCTGGTTAACCTGCTGGGTGATGGCGTGCGCCGGGCAATTATTGCGGGGGTGGAATAATGCCATTACTGGATATCCGCAACCTGACCATTGAATTCAGAACCGGCGACGACTGGGTGAAAGCGGTTGACCGCGTCAGCATGACCCTCAATGAAGGTGAAATCCGTGGACTGGTTGGCGAGTCTGGATCGGGCAAGAGCCTGATCGCCAAGGCCATTTGCGGCGTCGCTAAAGATAACTGGCGCGTAACCGCAGACCGCATGCGCTTTGATGATATCGATCTGTTGCGCCTTTCAGCGCGTGAACGACGCAAGCTGGTCGGCCATAACGTTTCCATGATCTTTCAGGAACCGCAATCGTGTCTCGATCCGTCTGAGCGCATTGGACGACAACTGATGCAAAATATTCCGGCATGGACTTATAAAGGCCGCTGGTGGCAGCGCATCGGCTGGCGTAAACGCCGCGCGATTGAACTCCTGCACCGCGTCGGGATAAAAGATCATAAAGATGCGATGCGCAGCTTCCCGTATGAACTGACCGACGGCGAATGCCAGAAGGTGATGATCGCAATCGCCCTGGCTAATCAGCCGCGTTTACTGATTGCCGACGAACCAACGAACGCGATGGAGCCAACCACTCAGGCGCAAATTTTCCGCCTGCTGACCCGGCTGAACCAAAACAGCAATACCACCATTTTGTTGATCAGCCATGACCTGCAAATGCTCAGCCAGTGGGCTGACAAAATTAACGTGATGTACTGTGGGCAAACGGTGGAAACTGCGCCCAGTAAAGAGTTGGTGACTATTCCGCATCATCCTTATACCCAAGCGTTGATTCGCGCCATTCCTGATTTTGGTAGCGCAATGCCGCACAAAAGCCGCCTGAATACCATGCCAGGAGCCATTCCATTGCTGGAACAATTACCTATCGGCTGTCGTCTGGGGCCGCGCTGCCCTTATGCTCAGCGCGAATGTATCGAAACCCCAAGACTGACCGGAGCAAAGAATCATCTCTACGCCTGTCATTTCCCGCTGAACATGGAGAGAGAGTGAGATGGTAGAAACCCTGCTCGAAGTTCGTAATCTGAGCAAAACCTTTCGCTACCGGACGGGATTATTCCGCCGTCAGACCGTTGAGGCCGTTAAGCCCCTGAGCTTTACCCTGCGCGAGCGTCAGACGCTCGCCGTCATAGGTGAAAATGGTTCCGGTAAATCTACGCTGGCGAAGATGCTGGCCGGTATGATTGAGCCCACCAGCGGTGAGCTGCTGATTGACGATCACCCGTTAAAATATGGTGATTATTCATTCCGTAGTCAGCGTATCCGTATGATTTTCCAGGATCCGTCAACGTCGCTTAACCCACGGCAACGTATTTCGCAGATCCTCGATTTTCCGCTACGTCTGAACACCGACCTCGAGCCTGAACAGCGTCGCAAACAGATCATCGAGACCATGCGCATGGTCGGTCTGTTGCCTGACCATGTGAGTTATTACCCGCATATGCTGGCTCCGGGACAAAAACAGCGTCTGGGCCTTGCCCGAGCGCTCATTTTGCGACCCAAAGTCATTATCGCCGACGAAGCCCTGGCCTCTCTGGACATGTCGATGCGTTCGCAGCTCATCAATCTGATGCTGGAATTACAGGAAAAACAGGGGATTTCATATATCTATGTGACTCAGCACATCGGCATGATGAAGCACATCAGCGATCAGGTATTAGTCATGCACCAGGGTGAAGTGGTTGAACGCGGCAGTACAGCAGATGTTCTGGCCTCGCCGTTGCATGAGCTGACCCGTCGCCTGATTGCCGGACATTTCGGCGAAGCGCTAACCGCTGACGCGTGGCGTAAAGATCGCTAGCAGATGCAGCCCTCCTCAACCGGAGGGCAATTTTGCAATCAGTGACAAACATTTGGTAAGAGCAGTGTATCAACCTCGCTAAACGCGACCGAAGGGAAAAGGGATCCCTGCATCACCCAAACACCAGCCGCGCCTACTTCGTCGATAAGCTGTTTGGTTTCCACGCCCTCCACCGCAATGCGGTCGCAATATTCGCGGATGTTTTTAATTAGCACCGGGAACATCGGTTTTTCAGCCTGATCCAGGAAAAAACCACGATCCAACTTCACAACATCAAAACGACCGCAAACCAGCGGACTGGCCCCAATGCTGCCGGAGCCCAGATCGCCCAGCCATAATGCGTTTGGACCGTCGCAAAGTGAATTAATCAGCAGATTATTCAGACATACGGTATTCGTCAGAAAACGCTCTGAAAGTTCCAGGGCGACAAAAGGCATGGCATGTAGCGCCGATTTAACGCTCGGGTCGCCAATTGCCAGCAGCGCCATTTCATCAATGAGGTTCAGAGTACAGAAAAGGTTGTGGCTCTCAAACCAATTACGCTTTTCGGCAATTAATCGAATTTGCTCGAGCATGAAATTACGTTTTTGTTCGCTATTCCACGCTGAAATGATGAACTCTGGATGTATCGGCGAAACCGTATCTGAAGCAAACCGGACGCTCATCTCAACACCCAGTAACGTATCAGTTGTGTCTCTCATCGGTTCCGCGATGAAATGATAGTGCATAAGACCACTCCAATTGATCATAACTTCCTGATAATGCACTTTTAATCACAATCAATCAATAATAACGATCAATGTGTCAATATTGATCGATAAAAACAATATATCATAACGAACTGAATACGGTCATATTTTTTGTTTTAAGAAAGTTCCTACATTGCTATGTTTTAAAACATAAGCTAGCAGTTAATAATACCATTGAGATGCCTTTAAAGCCTTGTATTTTCTCCATCCCCCGCGCTTCGCAGAATGAATGAGACTTAACCAGGGAAAGTGTTATAACCCTCATGTGTAATGAAAAGTGATTATCAGTAAGGGATGATAACTATTCTACAAGGCACAAAGAGTGGGATATAATTGCTGCCCCATTTCGAAACACCTTCAAATTGTGATCATAACTCATTGATTGCTAAAAATAAGCAATGACCATAAGGATTAAAGCTATGGGTTTTCTTTCCGGTAAGCGCATTCTGGTAACGGGTCTTGCCAGCAAACTGTCCATCGCCTGGGGTATCGCTCAGGCCATGCATCGCGAAGGGGCTGAACTGGCGTTCACCTACCAGAATGACAAACTAAAAGGCCGCGTCGAAGAATTTGCAGCTCAACTGGGTTCCAGCATCGTACTACAGTGTGATGTGGCGGAAGACGCCAGCATTGATGCACTGTTTACCGAACTGGGCAAAGCCTGGCCGAAATTCGACGGTTTCGTGCACTCCATTGGTTTCGCGCCCGCAGACCAACTGGATGGCGACTATGTGAATGCAGTCACCCGCGAAGGCTTCAAAATTGCTCATGACATCAGCGCTTACAGCTTTGTGGCGATGGCAAAAGCCTGCCGTTCCATGCTGAACCCAGGCTCAGCGCTGCTGACGCTATCCTATCTGGGCGCAGAGCGCGCCATCCCTAACTACAACGTGATGGGCCTGGCAAAAGCCTCACTGGAAGCGAACGTCCGCTATATGGCTAATGCGATGGGTCCTGAAGGCGTGCGTGTGAACGCTATTTCCGCCGGTCCAATCCGTACACTCGCCGCTTCCGGCATTAAAGATTTCCGTAAAATGCTGGCGCATTGTGAAGCGGTTACGCCGATTCGCCGCACTGTAACCATTGAAGATGTGGGTAACTCCGCAGCATTTTTGTGCTCCGATCTTGCTGCCGGCATCTCTGGTGAAGTCGTTCACGTCGATGGTGGCTTCAGTATCGCGGCAATGAACGAACTGGAACTGAAATAATCGTAAGTCTTCTATGGGCGGTCTTGCCCCGCCCATGACTCTCCTCTGCCTGCCGCCATATATGCTTTTCTGATATTTATTATCACGGAACAATCTTTCATCCCCTCTTCTGCTTACGTCAGGATATTGCAGCGCAAACGATCCGGCGTAGTAGTAGACGACGTGTCCGGGTCGCCACTTTTTAGACCAAGGACCGCCCATGGAACAACGCCGAATTGAAGGCAAAAGCCACTGGTATCATGAGACGCAATCCAGCAAGCATCCACAAGATATTCTGCCGCTGGTGCCGGAAGCTGCTCATGTCGACGACAGCTTTTTACTGGATCTGGCGATACCTGATGACGCCCTTTTGCCTTTTCAATCCTGGTTAACCCCTGCCCGTAAACTTGCCCAGGTTCTCTTCCCGGTTCACGTAAACCTGAATCAGATGCACACATTCAGCGCCTATGAGCGGATGAGTACGGCGCTAACCGTCGCTCAGGTGTATGGCGTCCAGCGATTGTGCAATCACTATGCCGCGCGGTTAACACCGCTTCCTGGTCCTGACTCGTCACGGGAAAGTAACCATCGGCTGGCGCAAATCACCCAATATGCTCGCCAACTTGCCAGCTCTCCTGACGTGATAGGCGCACGCGATCGCCAGCATCTGGATGCGGTCGGGCTGACCACCAGCGATAGTATTTTGATGAATCAAATCATCGGCTTCGTCGGTTTTCAGGCCCGGACCGTGGCCCTGTTTCAGGCCTGGTTTGGACATCCGGTACGCCGAATACCGGGGCTGGATATACAGCAATTCGCTCACGCTTCGCCATTTAATGCAACAAACGCTACCTGGCACGCTGCGCCATTCCCAATCGAAAAATATCATTCTCAGGACGAGACGATGGCCAGACATTTTCCCGATGAACTGCAAGCGTTGGTGCCATTACTGATCCATTCACCGGTCATTTTGGATTTATTCACGACACTGATTTCCAGTACCCGGCGTAGCGCTGTACCGGTGCGGGCATTTTCACTGGCGGCGCTAATGACGTCACGGATTAACGGCAGCGTGGCCTGCTTTAATGAACAGGCACATACAGCCAATGAATTAGCCAACGTTATCGCCCTGCTTCGCCAGGAGGAACGTGAATTACAGCGTTGGGAACAGCGACATCCGGTTGAGCGCGTCACCCTGCAGGCGGTACAATGGCTAACCCGAGCGCCCGACCGTTTTAGCGCCGCGCTGTTAACCCCTTTGTTCGATCAGGGCATCTCTTCTGAACAAGCGATTAACCTGCTGGCCTGGAGCGGATTGTGCGGATGGTTGAATCGCTTGAAAATCGCGCTGGGCGAGACTTATTAACCGATCCACTTACTGAAAGAGCACTTGCCGCAACTGAGAGAATCGCGTAAAACTGTCAGCCGCTCTTTTAGCCACGAAAATAGACAATTATGCTTCAGGACAACCCGCTGCTAGCGCAGCTTAAACAGCAACTGCATTCCCAGACGCCACGTGCTGAAGGGGTGGTAAAAGCCACGGAAAAAGGCTTTGGCTTCCTGGAAGTCGATGCACAAAAAAGCTATTTCATTCCACCGCCGCAGATGAAAAAAGTGATGCATGGCGACCGCATTGTTGCGGTTATCCATACAGAAAAAGATCGTGAATCTGCCGAGCCGGAAGAACTGATCGAACCCTTCCTGACGCGCTTCGTGGGTAAAGTTCAGGGCAAAAATGATCGTCTGTCCATTGTGCCGGATCATCCGCTACTGAAAGAAGCGATCCCTTGCCGTGCCGCCCGCGGCGTTGAGCACGACTTTAAAGAAGGTGACTGGGCCGTCGCTGAAATGCGCCGCCACCCGCTGAAAGGCGATCGCACCTTCTATGCCGAGTTAACCCAATTTATCACTTTTGCTGATGACCACTTTGTCCCGTGGTGGGTCACGCTGGCACGCCATAATCTCGAAAAAGAAGCGCCGGACGGTGTGGCAACTGAGATGCTGGATGAAGGTCTGGTTCGTCAGGACTTAACCGCCCTCAACTTTGTCACCATCGACAGCGCCAGCACCGAAGATATGGACGATGCGCTGTATGCTGAAGAGCTGGCCGACGGCAAACTGCAATTAACTGTCGCCATTGCCGACCCTACGGCCTGGATTGCAGAAGGCAGCAAGCTGGATAAAACGGCAAAAATTCGCGCGTTTACTAACTATCTGCCGGGGTTCAATATCCCGATGCTACCACGCGAACTGTCTGACGATCTGTGCTCTTTACGCGCGAACGAAGTGCGTCCGGTTCTGGCTTGTCGTATGACCATCGCCGCGGATGGCACGATTGAAGACAACATCACCTTCTTCGCAGCGACGATTGAGTCGAAAGCGAAGCTGGTCTACGACAACGTCTCCGACTGGCTGGAAGGCGCCGGCGACTGGCAGCCTGCAAATGACGCGATTGCTGAACAAATCCGTCTGCTACACCGTATTTGCCTGAGCCGCGGTGAATGGCGTCATAACCATGCTCTGGTATTTAAAGATCGCCCGGATTACCGTTTTGTTCTTGGTGAAAAAGGTGAAGTCCTGGACATCGTCGCTGAGCCGCGCCGCATCGCAAACCGTATCGTGGAAGAATCCATGATTGCGGCAAACATTTGCGCCGCCCGCGTGCTTCGCGACAAGCTCGGCTTCGGTATTTATAACGTCCATATGGGATTCGACCCGGCCAACGCCGACGCTCTGGCCGCGCTGCTAAAAACCCATGGTATGCACGTTGATGCCGAGGAAGTCCTGACGCTGGAAGGTTTCTGCAAACTGCGCCGCGAGCTGGATGCGCAGCCTTCTGGTTTCCTCGACAGCCGAATTCGCCGTTTCCAGTCTTACGCTGAAATCAGTATCGAGCCAGGGCCGCACTTTGGGCTGGGTCTGGAGGCTTATGCCACCTGGACCTCTCCTATTCGTAAATATGGCGATATGATTAACCACCGCCTGCTTAAGGCCGTCATCAAAGGTGAAACCATTTCCCGCCCTGGGGATGATACCACGGTGCAAATGGCGGAACGTCGTCGCCTGAACCGGATGGCTGAACGTGATGTGGGCGACTGGTTATACGCCCGTTTCCTGAGTGACAAAGCCGGGACCGATACCCGCTTTGCGGCCGAGATAATTGACGTCAGCCGCGGCGGTATGCGCGTACGTTTAGTTGATAATGGTGCAGTCGCATTTATTCCTGCCCCATTCCTGCACGCCGTTCGGGACGAGCTGGTATGCAGCCAGGAAAGCGGCACGGTGCAAATTAAAGGTGAAGTGGTTTACAAAGTCACGGATGTGATTGACGTAACCATCGCCGAAGTTCGCATGGAAACCCGCAGCGTTATCGCGCGTCCAGCCGCGTAACACGTATCAATCCAGCGACCTTTCTCATTTTGTGAAAGGTCGTTTCTTTTTCCCGCCCAAATTCCCACCACCGCACTACACTTCTTTCATTCGGTCAATTTTATTTTTTTACTTTTTTCAGTTCCGCTGGCTTTGCTTTTTACGGATTCTGGATTAAACATAAATATATAAAAAAAACAATACGTTCAGCCATAATCACCCCGAATGAATCATGGCTACCCATACTTTTGAGGCTCTATGCGCTTTAAACGGGATAGTACACATGATGAAAGACGTCCGGGAGCTGGTTACGTTGTATAGCTATGTGGGCACTCATAACCCCTACTGGCGTTTGTCAGAGGATTGCAACATCTTGCATTTCTCTATCGACGAAGCGTCAGAAGCTGATCAGACCATCGAATTATTACCTGAACAAGCCGATCGCATTCGCGAGATGACGGTGATCACGTCAAGTCTGCTAATGACGTTGCCCATTGAAGATGACGACATTCCCGTGCATCTGGTCGGTCGAAAAATCAATAAGCGCGAATGGGCCGGTAGCGCATCAGCCTGGGATGACACCCCCTCCGTCGCCCGCGATCTGGCCCACGGCCTCTCTTTTGCCGAACAAGTCGTTTCCGAAGCCAATTCCGTTATTGTCATTCTTGACCGCATGGGCAACATTCAGCGGTTTAATCGCCTGTGCGAAGAGTACACCGGCCTCAAAGAACGTGAAGTCATTGGTCAAAGTGTATTCACATTATTTATGAGCCGCCGTGAAGCAGCGGCTTCACGGCGCAATATTGAGGTCTTTTTTCGCGAAGGTAACTCGTATGAGGTTGAACGCTGGGTCAAGACCTGCAAAGGCCAGCGTCTGTTTCTGTTTCGCAATAAATTTGTGCATAACGGTAGCGGCAAGAACGAAATTTTTCTGATCTGTTCCGGGACCGATATCACTGAAGAACGCCGCGCGCAGGAACGACTGCGAGTGTTGGCGAATACCGACTCCATCACTGGATTACCAAACCGCAACGCAATTCATGAACTGATCAGTAATGCGATTGAGAACGCGGGCGATACGCAGGTCGGTATTGCGTACCTCGATCTGGATAACTTCAAAAAGGTAAACGATGCCTACGGGCATATGTTTGGCGATCAGCTACTACAAAGCGTGTCGCTGGCAATCCTCAGTTGCCTCGAAGACAACCAGATCCTGGCGCGGTTTGGCGGCGATGAATTCATTGTTCTTGCCACCGAAACATCCCAGGGTACACTGGAAGCCACCGCATCGCGCATTCTGACACGCCTGCGCCAGCCCTTCCGCATCGGTCTGATTGAAGTCTATACCGGATGCTCTATTGGTATATCCCTCGCACCTCAGCATGGTCAGGACTGCGAGAGCGTCATTCGTAACGCGGATACAGCCATGTACACCGCGAAAGAAGGCGGCCGTGGGCAGTTTTGTGTTTTTTCTCCGGAAATGAATCAGCGGGTATTTGAATATCTGTGGCTGGATACTAATCTGCGTAAGGCACTGGATAACGATCAACTGGTTATCCATTATCAGCCAAAGATAACCTGGCGCGGTGAAGTGCGCAGCCTGGAGGCGCTGGTTCGCTGGCAATCTCCGGAACGCGGCCTCATTCCACCGCTGGAGTTTATATCCTACGCCGAAGAATCGGGGCTCATCGTCCCGCTGGGGCGTTGGGTTATTCTCGACGTTGTGCGCCAGGTCGCGAAATGGCGCGACAAGGGAATAAACCTGCGCGTGGCGGTAAACGTTTCTGCCCGCCAGCTCGCCGACCAGACGCTTTTTACCGCACTTAAGCAGGTACTTCACGAGCTCAACTTTGAGTATTGCCCCATCGATGTTGAATTAACGGAAAGCAGTTTGATAGAAAATGAGCAACTGGCGTTGTCAGTCATTCAGCAGTTTAGCCAGTTAGGAGCGCAAATCCATTTGGATGATTTTGGTACCGGTTATTCGTCGCTGTCTCAACTGGCCCGCTTCCCGCTAGATGCCATTAAACTGGATCAGACCTTTGTCAGAGAGATCCACAAACAATCCATTTCACAATCGCTGGTACGGGCCATAGTTGCGGTAGCACAGGCACTCAACCTGCAGGTCATCGCCGAAGGCGTGGAAAGCGCGAAAGAGGATGCGTTTCTGACCAAAAATGGCGTCAATGAACGTCAGGGGTTTTTATTCGCCAAACCAATGCCAGCCGCCGCATTTGAACGTTGGTATCGCCGCTATCTGAGTAAAAAAATGCGCTAATGCAGAGAGAATGAAGGTGATAAATAGCCATAAATGGACATTACATGACGACGCTATCCGCATGTAATCACAGAATATATAATATTCTTCAATCGTTCAGGTTAATACTATTTTTCCCTTCTCTTTTGCCATGAAATTCTGCATCATGAAATTCAAACTCTATTGCCATTAGGATGACGACCATGTCTGATATCGACGCTCAGCGTCTGGCCGAACGTATTGATACCGTGCTGGATATCCTCGTTGCAGGTGATTACCACTCAGCCATCCACAATCTTGAAATTTTGAAAGCTGAACTGTTAAACACGGTCAAAGAAGATGCCGAATCTTTGGCGAAAAAGCAGAAGGCGCCATGGGAGATCTGATGACAGTGATCTTTTGATGTCGCTGCTATCAGCAAA
Organism: Citrobacter sp. 506; assembly: GCF_050434985.1. Taxonomy (NCBI): domain Bacteria; kingdom Pseudomonadati; phylum Pseudomonadota; class Gammaproteobacteria; order Enterobacterales; family Enterobacteriaceae; genus Citrobacter; species Citrobacter sp. 506. The sequence continues at coordinate 374,577 of NZ_JBNDJN010000001.1, read as the reverse complement.
CTGCAGATAATGCAGTTTCCGTTTAATTTCCGATACGATATCGCAATAAAATTAATACTATGAATTCCCGACAACAATCTATTTTGCAGATGGTGACCGATAAAGGTCAGATGAGCGTCGCCGATCTGGCAAAAGTCACCGGTGTCTCCGAAGTGACGATTCGACAGGATCTGAACACGCTGGAAAAACAGAGTTACTTACGCCGAGCCCACGGTTTTGCTGTTTCATTGAACAGCGATGATGTTGAAACGCGCATGATGACCAATTTCACTCTGAAACGTGAACTGGCTGAATTCGCTGCATCTCTGGTCAGTCCAGGCGAATCCGTATTCATTGAGAATGGCAGCAGCAATGCACTTCTGGCCAGAACGCTGGCAGAGCAAAAAGATGTCACCATCATCACCGTGAGCAGCTACATTGCTCATCTGCTCAAAGAAACGCCCTGTGAAGTGATACTTCTCGGTGGAATTTACCAGAAAAAAAGTGAGAGCATGGTCGGCCCCTTAACTCGCCAGTTTATCCAGCAGGTACACTTCAGTAAGGCCTTTATCGGCATTGACGGCTGGCAGGCTGATACCGGTTTTACCGGACGCGATATGATGCGTTCTGACGTGGTTAACGCGGTGCTGGAAAAAGGCGCAGAAGTTATTGTGTTGACCGACAGCTCAAAATTCGACGCCATTCACCCTTACACGCTGGGTCCATTAGAGCGATTCAGCCGCGTAGTAACGGACTCCAGACTCAGCGCCAGCGTACAAATGCAGCTCGAACATTCAGGATTAATCGTCAATATCATTGATGCCCACGCATAAAATCTTCAGTAGATGGTTTGTCAGCAGACAAATCATCTGCTCTCTGAGAGTTATCTGACAATCCAATTAAGACTTTTTACCTGTCGTTAACAGGATAAAGTCGTAAAATTAATGTTAGCGATATAACAGGAACGAACCTCCAACTTCAGGATAGTGTTTGTAATGACTTCGCTAAACGGTTTCACGGAAATATCTTCGATAGTCTTAATTTGACGCTATCCTTAAAGAACACTGGATTCCGTGAATCAATAATTCAGGAGAAAGTATTATGTTAGTAACGAGCAAAAAAATGACCGCTGCCATTCTGGCGATTACTCTGGCAATGTCGCTGAGTGCCTGCTCTAACTGGTCCAAACGAGATCGTAACACCGCAATCGGTGCTGGTGCAGGTGCAATAGGTGGTGCAGTCCTGACTGACGGCAGCACGCTGGGTACGCTGGGTGGTGCTGCAGTAGGTGGTATTATCGGCCACCAGGTGGGTAAATAATCTACGGTTAAACGGCTCGATATAATAATACGTTTACTTTTTCAGGTCTGTATTATTAAAAAGCCACGGAAATTTTCCGTGGCTTTTTTATTAACCGCCAGCCAGTTTAACTTTCATTCCTTTAGCTTCCAGCAGCGATTTAATCAGGTCGCGTTTATCCCCCTGAATTTCAATCACGCCATCTTTCACTGCTCCACCGCAACCACACTTTTTCTTCAGTTCTGCGGCTAATTTGGTCAGTTCGGCATCGTCTTGATCAATACCGGTAATCAGGCACACGCCCTTCCCTTTGCGACCACTGGTCTGGCGCTGGATACGAACAATGCCATCGCCTTTTGGACGCTCAGGCGCTGTTTTCGGTTTATCAATACGCCCGGAGTCGGTAGAGTAGACCAGACGAGAGTTTGAGTCGTTCATTTACGCACCTCGTTTCAGGGAAGCATTGATCATCTTCAGCGTCTGCGCGGGATCGGCCGACTGGGTGACCGGACGACCAATCACCATGTAATCCACACCTGCTAATTGCGCCTGTTCCGGTGTCATAATACGACGCTGATCGCCCGCCTCGCTGCCTTCTGGACGAATCCCCGGCGTCACCAGCTTAAATGCCTGGCCCAACGCCTGCTTGAATCGCACCGCTTCCTGAGCTGAGCATACGACACCGTCCAGACCACAATTCTGGGTTAAGCGCGCCAGTCTTTCAGCATAATCTGCAGGTGACAACGTCACGCCGAGATCGGCGAGGTCGCTGGCTTCCATACTGGTCAGAACCGTCACGGCAATCAGTAGCGGCGCGTCCTGGCCAAAAGGCACTAAGGCTTCACGGGCTGCAGTCATCATACGCGCCCCGCCAGAAGCGTGAACGTTAACCATCCAGACACCAAGTTCGGCAGCAGCGGCAACTGCATGTGCGGTGGTATTGGGAATATCATGAAATTTCAAATCAAGAAAGATGTCAAAACCACGCTGTTGTAGATCGCGAACCAACTGAGGTCCAAAAAGCGTGAACATCTCTTTGCCCACTTTCAAACGGCAATCACGAGGATCAATTCTGTCGACAAAAGCTAATGCTTTATCACGATTAGAATAATCGAGAGCGACAACGACAGGAGAATCGGTAACAGCACGAGAAGAAGATGAAGCAGTAAACGTCATGACCAGACCTTCTTGAGGATGGGCGCCCACGGCGGCGCGAAATGGGTAAACGGCGTGCATTCTACCTGCGGTAATAGAAAATTAACAGGCGCGATTACATTTCTGCTAGGCGAACCGGCAGCAGAGGTTGAGGGTGGATCTATTACACACCAACAGTATGTTGTAACTAAAATGAGGTTTTTTTAAAAATTACAGCCCATCAAGTCCGCGAATGGGCTTAATGGTTGACCATGAACGGCAGGATGGACAGTGCCAGTACAGCGTATACGCCGTAAAACCGCACTTCTGGCAGCTGTAACGCGGTTTACTGCGTACCTGCTCTCCGACCATATCGCGCAGAACCATCAGGCTCTCTTTAGCACGCCCTTCTTCTGCTTCGTGGAGATGATAATCCATCAGCTTGTGGAACACGCGCATCGTAGGATGACGTTGCAGCTGACGAGTGATATAGACCTGAGCGGTATCAGCTCCCTCACGCGCCTCAAGAATATCAGCCAGCATCAGTTCGGCGGCGGCACCAGTATTTTCCTCAACGGCCCGACGTAAAAACTCCGCCCACTCATCGTTTTTCCCCAGATGCTGGTAGCAGCTTTGCAGCATTTCCAGCGTTTCGCTGACCAGCTCTTTGTCCTGGGAAATGACCCGTTGCAGGCTTTCAACCGCCTTCGCGTAATCACCTTTTTCCATGTACACGCGACCCATCATGATGGATACCCGTGCACTGTTTTTGTCTGCCGCGGCGCCTTTTTTCAACAGTGTCATGGCGCGATCCATATCGTCGCTACCCATTTGCTGTAAGGCCAGTTCGCAGTAGAAGTGGGCTATCTCATTACGCTGTTTGTCTTTGCCGAGTTTTACCAGACGCTCTGCGACATCAATGGCTTTTTGCCATTCGCTGGTGGCCTGATAAATTTGCAACAGTTGCTGTAATGCGCCAACCCGAAAATCAGTTTCATCGGTAAGCTGATTGAACATGTCTTCCGCGCGGTCGTACAGTCCCGCGGCCATGTAGTCGCGCCCCAGCTGTTGCACGGCCAGCAAACGCTGCTCGTAGGTCAGCGAGGCACTTTCCATTAACGTTTGATGGATGCGGATTGCGCGATCGACTTCACCGCGAGAGCGGAACAGGTTTCCGAGGGTGAGATGAGCCTCAACGGTGCCTGTGTCCTCTTTTAGCATATCAAGGAACAGATCCACCGCTTTATCTTGTTGGTTGCTCAGGAGGAAGTTAACCCCGGCGACATAGTCACGAGAAAGACGGTTAGCTTCATCCTGCTTGGTTTGTTGCGCACTTCTGCGACCCATATACCACCCATAGGCAGCGGCTACAGGTAAAAGCAGAAACAACAACTCCAACATAAATAATTATTCCTTCACAACCGACGAATCGGCAGATACCGCAACGTCGGTCGCAGGCGCAAGCTGGTTTTCCAGTCGTTTGATTTTACGTTCGGCGCGCGCAAGAGACACACGAACCTTCAGCCAGAAAAGGCCACAAATTAGCCAACCAATCGCAAACCCTGCGGCAAACAATACAGCAAGCAGCGTAGAGATCCGATACTCACCCTGAGCCAGCAGGTAATTAAACGTAACCTGTTGATCGTTTTGCGCACCCAATGTCACCGAAATAACAAAAATCGCCAACACCAGTAAGAAAATGAGTAAATATTTCACATTACTTCCCGTTATGTGGTTTGAGCGAATAAATCGTGTCCAACTTACCGCGTTGAGCCCTTTAAATTACCATTTTCACAACGAGTGCGAAACGGAAAAGCGCTTTCCACTTTCTGATTTGAGGGCAAAATTTGAAAAATCAATCATCGCTAGCTTTCTTGTTCTCGCTGCGCGATTTCTTTTTCCTCCTGCACTGGTGGGGTTAATGGTCCGCATACCCGCTGTGCAAGCCAGGTTGCCAGCGTCACCAGCAGCCACGAAATCAGCGTTGCCACCACCAAATCACGGGGCCAGTGCATGCCTAACAGCAAGCGGCTGCCCATCACGCCGGTCGCCCAGATCAGCAAAAACACAATCGTCAGCGTACGTCTGCGCGGCCATAACAGCCCTACGCCCAGTAAAGCCCAACTGGCGGCAAACATCGTATGTCCGGACGGAAAGGCAAACCCCGTTTCTTTTTGCCAGTGCTTGCGTAAAAACGTTGGAATATCCTGCTGTTCGGCCAATTGTTCTTTGACTAAATGCCCACGATCTTTACGTTTTAAAGTGTAGAACTCATCAACCGGAATATGGTGCGTTTTTTCCAGCCACACGACAAAAGGTCGCGGTTCTTGCACCCTGTCTTTTACCCAGGACTTCACGCCCTGTCCCACTAAAATCGCCGCTGCCAGAATAGCAAACAGCATTACCGCGGCTTTAAGTCGAAAACGCAAGCACCACAGAAACCATGCACAAAGCGCAACGTGAGTGATAATTCCCCACGGCTGCGTCACCGTTTCCGTTACCCAGTACAAGGACTTTAACCACCAGACATTGTGCCCCGGCTGCCAGCTCCAGCCTGATACCCATACGGCAACCGGCATGATAAGTAGCAGTCCGGTACCCACTGCGGTGCGCTTTGCAATAGACAGCATTGCCTCTCCTTTCGTCGATAAGTATCACAATCATAACTGAAAAATTCGCACGCCGGGAAAATTGACAATTTTGTGCCATTCCAAAAGCGAATCCGTGGTCGCGATTAGGTGAACGTCGTTGCCTTATGGCAAAATAGTGTAATACAGAACAGAAGCCGACAGGCGAAGGCACGACGAGTGCCAGCATAATCTGGAGAATTACATGCAGCTTAAACGTGTGGCAGAAGCCAAACTGCCAACCCCCTGGGGTGATTTCCTGATGGTGGGATTTGAAGAACTGGCAACCGGACACGATCATGTCGCACTGGTTTTTGGCGATATCACAGGCCAAACACCTGTCCTGGCACGCGTCCACTCCGAATGTCTGACTGGCGATGCGCTGTTTAGCCTGCGTTGCGATTGCGGTTTCCAGCTTGAAGCGGCCCTCACCCACATTGCTGAAGAAGGGCGTGGTATTCTGCTTTATCACCGTCAGGAAGGACGCAACATTGGCCTGCTCAACAAAATCCGCGCTTACGCGTTGCAGGACCAGGGTTATGATACCGTTGAAGCGAATCATCAGTTGGGATTTGCGGCAGACGAGCGCGATTTCACGCTGTGTGCCGATATGTTCAAGCTGCTGGGCGTGGATGCGGTACGTTTGCTGACCAATAACCCGAAGAAAGTAGAAATCCTGACCGAAGCGGGAATCAATATTGTTGAACGCGTGCCGCTGATCGTGGGCCGTAATCCAAAAAATGAACATTATCTGGACACCAAAGCCGCCAAGATGGGACATTTGCTGGGCAAATAATCGTTGTCACCGCCTATCAAAAAGCCTGCTCTCGCAGGCTTTTTTTAATTTTAATTCAACATATTACGAATCACGTAGTGCAGAATGCCGTCGTTTTGGTAATACGTTAGCTCCGTCGCGGTATCAATGCGACAGCGGCATAGAATCACCTCTTTACGCCCATCTGCGCGGACCATACTCACCGGAACTGTCGCCCCCGGTTTAATATTTTGTAGGTCCGTAATATCGATCGCCTCCTCACCGGATAATCCCAGCGTTTTACGCGTGACGCCCTGCGGGAATTCCAGCGGTAAAATGCCCATGCCAATCAGGTTAGAACGGTGAATTCGCTCAAAAGACTCTGCGATAACCACGCGTACCCCCAGCAAACGTGGGCCTTTCGCCGCCCAGTCGCGGCTGGATCCGGATCCATATTCTTTCCCGGCAATCACCGCCAGAGGCACGTTCTCCTGCTGGTATTGCATGGCCGCATCATAAATAGCCACCACTTCGGTTCCCGGCAAATGACGCGTCATGCCACCTTCCACGCCAGGTACCATCTCATTGCGAATACGAATATTGGCAAAGGTACCACGCATCATCACTTCATGATTCCCGCGTCGTGAACCGTAAGAGTTAAAATCTTTACGCTCAACGCCATGGCTTTGCAGATAACGCCCCGCCGGGCTGTCTGGCTTAATACTGCCGGCAGGAGAAATATGGTCGGTGGTAACAGAATCTCCGAGCATCGCCAGAATACGCGCACCGTGAATGTCCTGAACCGGATCCGGCGTAGCCTGCATACCATCGAAGAACGGTGACAAACGGATATAGGTCGAGTCAGACTGCCAGCCATAGGTATCAGCGCGATCAACCTGGATTGCTTTCCATTCTGGCGTGCCTTCAAAGACTTCAGCATACTCTTTATGGAACATGGCGGTAGAGACCTGCTCAACGGCGCGGGCAATTTCCTTGGCTGTCGGCCAAATATCTTTCAGATAAACAGGATCGCCTTTTCTGTCATGGCCTAACGGATCTTTCGTCAGGTTGATGTTCATATTCCCCGCCAGCGCGTAGGCCACCACCAGCGGCGGAGACGCCAGCCAGTTGGTCTTCACGAGCGGATGGATACGACCTTCAAAGTTACGGTTTCCAGAAAGCACTGCCCCAACTGTAAGATCGCCTTTTTTGATGGCTGTTTCGATAGGATCGGGTAAGGGGCCAGAGTTGCCAATACAGGTGGTACAGCCATAACCCACAAGATTAAATCCCAGCTCATCAAGGTACGGAGTGAACCCAGCCTTTGCCAGATAATCGGAAACCACCTTCGATCCTGGCGCCAACGAGGCTTTCACCCATGGCTGGCGTTTCAAACCAAGCGTTACGGCTTTTTTCGCCAGCAGCCCCGCCGCCATCAATACGCTTGGGTTTGAGGTGTTCGTACAAGAGGTGATAGCGGCTATCACCACCGCGCCGTCCGGCAGCTTATACTGCTGACCGCTCATGGTATAGTCCACTGGCTGACGGTCTTTCAGCGAGCTATTCACCTCGAGTTCATTACTCGCCGAAAAGGCTTTCGGCACATCAGCCAGCGCCACCCGATCCTGCGGACGCTTCGGTCCAGCAAGGCTTGCCTCCACGCTGCCCATATCCAGCTCCAACGAACTGGTAAACACAGGTTCATCCCCTGGGTTACGCCACATTCCCTGCGCTTTGGCATAGGCATTGACCAACTCAACCTGTTCCTCACTGCGCCCGCTCAGACGCATATACTCAAGGGTAATGTCATCGATCGGGAAGAAACCGCAGGTTGCACCGTATTCCGGTGCCATGTTCGCAATGGTTGCTCGATCGGCCAGAGGTAAGGTGTCCAGCCCATCACCGTAGAATTCAACGAATTTACCGACGACACCGTGCTTACGCAGCATCTGGGTGACGGTCAGAACCAGGTCGGTGGCAGTGATACCTTCCCGCAGTTTACCCACCAGTTTAAAGCCCACAACATCCGGGATCAGCATTGAGACCGGTTGACCCAGCATTGCCGCTTCAGCTTCAATGCCTCCAACGCCCCAGCCCAGCACACCGAGACCATTAATCATCGTGGTATGGGAATCGGTACCGACCAGTGTATCGGGATAAGCCACCCACTCACCGTCCTGTAACTCGCTCCAGACAGCTTTGCCAAGATATTCAAGGTTAACCTGGTGGCAAATCCCCGTACCCGGCGGTACAACGCTGAAGCGACTAAATGCCTGCTGTCCCCATTTCAGGAACACATAACGTTCATGGTTACGTTCCATTTCCAGGCGCACGTTTTCTTCGAAAGCATCATCATCACCGAAACGATCCACCGTTACCGAGTGGTCAATGACAAGATCCACTGGCGAAAGCGGATTCACTTTTGCCGTATCCCCACCCAGACGTTTTACCGCTTCGCGCATGGCGGCGAGATCGACCACCGCCGGTACGCCGGTAAAATCCTGCATCAGAACACGAGCAGGTCGATAGGCAATTTCTCGATCGGCATGGGCGGTCTTCAGCCAATGCGCAAGCGCATGAATATCATCTTCGGTAACGGAATTACCGTCCTGCCAGCGAAGCAGGTTTTCCAGCAAAACTTTTAGCGATTTCGGTAAACGGGTGATATCACCCAGTGATTTAGCGGCCAGCGGCAGACTGTAGTAACGGTAGGTTTTATCTTTAACCTGCAATGTGTCCTTACTGGCTTCTCGTAGGGTCGACGACATAGCTCCTCCTTAATGACAGGGTTGGATCCCCTGGTTTTCCTCAGGGTTAGTATTAAAGATAACACAAACAAAATGTAACGCTTTGATAACAACTCAAATTGATAAAAGTGAAGAGCTACAAAGGGGGAACTGAAGTATCTGGCGAGGAGAAAGGTTTAAGCGGTCAAGGTTAATACGGTGATAAGCACGGGTCATCACGATTGCCCGGAATAAAATATTTGCAGTACAAGACAACGAACTAATAATAATTATAAAATTCGTATCAATTATTGTTTCTGTTCATCATCATCCGCAAACAGATCGATAAACGCCCGTTGTTCAGGAGAGAGTTTCCAGGTCGCTGGAATATTCGGCTTATTCTCTGCGCTGCGTTGACTCTCTTGTTCATGGTCATCCGGAGATGGCATCACGGTGGAGCGTTGTTCCAGTGTGGACATGACCTACCCCCACACATTCCAGGCCACGAGCGCGACAATAATCCAGAACACGGCAGAGCCAAGAAACACAGCGAACCAGGCTTTACGTTTCATGACGGGATCCCGGCGTGCTGGCTGGTTTCCTGAAGGCATCGCTAACCTCATACTATCGAAATCACTTATCATTTAAGCACCAAACAATCGGTACAATTAATCATCAGATAGGAGGAATCCTAATAAAAAAGGTCAAAAAAAGCCAGTTAATTTTCATACTCGACCTGATAAATAAATTAATTATTTGATCGGTTATAAATATTTGAGAGGGATTTTTGGCGACCTTACTAATTTGAAACTACTTTAGCAAGTGTTTACCATAAACAATATATGGTTAATATATAGAGGAAAAATATTGAATAGATTCAGACTCTGCCGTCGGTATCGCTTTATGTTTGAGGATACCGACGAGGTAACAGCCGTTATTATTTCTCGGGCAATTTAATATCTTTAAACATGGCTTCAATATCGTCGTTGGAACGTAGCGCCACCGCCGTATCCACCACATCACGCGTCAGATGCGGCGCGAAACGTTGAATAAAATCATACATGTAACTGCGTAAAAAAGTGCTGCGACGAAAACCAATCTTGGTGGTGCTATGGCTGAAGATATCATGGGCATCAACGCGCACCAGGTCAGGGTCGGAGACAGGATCAACCGCCATACTGGCAATTACCCCCACGCCGAGGCCCAGGCGTACATAGGTCTTAATGACATCGGCATCGGTCGCGGTAAAAACTATACGCGGCTCCAGACCCGCACGGTTGAACGCGGTGTCCAGTTCCGAACGTCCGGTAAATCCGAACGTGTAGGTCACCAGCGGGTACTGCGCCAGTTCTTCAATGGATACGGCGGATTTGCCCGCCAACGGATGGTCCGGCGTAACGACAATCGAACGGTTCCAGTGGTAGCAAGGCAGCATCACCAGATCGTCATACAGGTGCAGGGCTTCGGTCGCGATAGCAAAATCTGCATTCCCTTTCGAGACGGCTTCGGCGATTTGCGTCGGCGACCCCTGGTGCATATGCAATGAGACGCGAGGATAACGCTCAATAAAGCCTTTAATGACGTTCGGCAAAGCGTAACGCGCCTGAGTGTGCGTGGTGGCGATATACAGTGAGCCTTTGTCCGGCCAGGTATGTTCGCCAGCAACGGACTTAATGGCGTCCACCTTCGACAAAACTTCTCGCGCGATTCGAATGACTTCCTGCCCCGCTGGCGTAACCTGGGTCAGGTGCTTACCGCTACGGGCAAAAATCTGGATGCCAAGTTCATCTTCCAGCATACGAACTTGCTTACTGATACCTGGCTGCGAGGTATAAAGCCCTTCCGCCGTTGAGGAGACATTAAGGTTGTGGTTCACCACCTCAACAATGTAGCGAAGCTGCTGTAATTTCATGTTAAGCCATCCCGATTTGCGCCATCAAATCATCGTTTCAGAGCAGGCTCGTTGGCGCTGCTAATACGATTTAATAATAAAAAGTGTGTTAACTATAACCACTATATCATTTCTATGTGAGCTGTATAGGGATGACAAAAAATAATACGCCAGAAACAAAAAGGGCCGCTTACGCGACCCTTTGAGGAGAAATTCAGCCGGAATGCTGTTATTTCTTCCCTTCTACCCATTTACCGTCAACGAAGAACGCGGACCAGCCGGTCGCCTTACCGTCTTTCTCCGCAGCAACGTATTGCTGCTTGGTTTTACGGCTGAAACGAACCATGGACTTGTTGCCGTCCGGGTCAGTCTGCGGCGCATCTGCCAGATAGCGCAGTTTTTCCGGCAGACGATCGCGGAAGCGGTACAACTCTTCAACCAGCGGCGCACGTGTCTCACGTGATTTCGGGAACGTATTTGCCGCCAGGAAGATACCTGCAGCACCATCACGTAACACGAAATACGCATCAGATTTTTCACACGGCAGTTCTGGCAACGGAACCGGATCCTCTTTCGGTGGAGCAACTTCACCGTTACGCAGGATCTTACGGGTATTTTTGCACTCGTCGTTGGTACACGCCATGTACTTGCCGAAACGTCCCATTTTCAGGTGCATTTCAGAGCCACATTTCTCGCACTCAACGATAGGACCGTCATAACCCTTGATGCGGAATTCGCCTTCTTCGATCTCATAGCCATCACAGGTAGGGTTATTACCGCATACATGCAGCTTGCGCTTAGGATCGATAAGGTAGCTGTCCATCGCCGTGCCGCACTTCTGGCAGCGACGTTTGGCGCGCAAAGCGTTGGTTTCCGCATCGTCGCCTTCCAGCACGTTCAGCACTTCATTTTCCGGCACCAGGTTAATGGTGGTTTTGCAACGCTCTTTCGGGGAAAGCGCATAGCCAGAACAACCCAGGAAAACGCCGGTGCTGGCGGTACGAATACCCATCTTGCGTCCGCAGGTTGGGCAATCAATGCTGGTCAGCACCATCTGGTTCGGACGCATACCGCCCTCTTCAGGATCTTTCTCGGCTTTATCCAGTTGCTGAGTAAAATCAGTGAAGAAGTTGTCGAGTACGCCCTTCCATTCGGCTTCGTGATTTGCCACCTGGTCGAGACTGTCTTCCATCTGCGCGGTAAAGTCGTAGTTCATCAGTTCGCGGAAGTTTTCTTCCAGACGATCGGTGACGATTTCACCCATTTTTTCAGCGTAGAAGCGACGGTTCTCAACGCGAACATAACCGCGATCCTGAATCGTAGAAATGATCGACGCATACGTGGATGGACGACCAATACCACGTTTTTCAAGCTCTTTAACCAGCGAAGCTTCACTGAAGCGCGCAGGCGGTTTGGTAAAGTGTTGCGCAGGTGTCAGTTCGATGAGCGTCAACGTATCGCCTTTATCCACCGCTGGTAAAATGCGGTCTTCATCGCCCTTACGCAGCGCAGGCATCACTTTCGTCCAGCCATCGAAGCGCAGAATACGACCACGCGCCTTCAGACGGAAATCACCCGCACCCACCGTCAGCGTGGTGGAATCATATTTAGCAGGCGTCATCTGACAGGCAACAAACTGACGCCAGATCAGCTGATACAGTTTTTGCGCATCGGCTTCCATATCTTTCAGCGATTCCGCCTGAACGGCGACATCGGAAGGACGGATAGCTTCGTGCGCTTCCTGCGAGTTCTCTTTGCTGGCGTACTGGTTCGCGCTCTCCGGCAGATACTTTTTGCCGAAATTATCGCTGATGTAATCGCGAACCATGTTCACCGCATCCTGGCTCAGGTTGGTTGAGTCAGTACGCATATAAGTGATGTAGCCCGCTTCATACAAGCGCTGCGCCATCATCATGGTTTTCTTCACGCCGAAGCCCAGACGCGTGCTGGCGGCCTGCTGTAGCGTGGAGGTGATGAACGGCGCACCCGGCTTGCTGCTGGTCGGCTTATCTTCGCGTTCCAGAACGCTGTAGCGCGCTTTTTCCAACAGGCTAACGGCGGCAAGCGTTTGTTCCCGGTTGACCGGACGGAACGGTTTATCATTCTGATGCGTCACCTCAAGCGGTAACGCGTCACCGCCTGGCGTGGTCGTGTTAGCATCAATTTCCCAGAACTCTTCAGGAACGAATGCTTTGATTTCGCGTTCACGCTCAACCACCAGACGCACGGCAACCGACTGTACGCGGCCTGCTGACAGGCCTCGCGCAATTTTTTTCCACAGCAGCGGCGACACCATATAGCCCACAACACGGTCCATAAAGCGGCGCGCCTGTTGCGCATTGACGCGGTCGATGTTCAGTTCGCCCGGTTTTTCAAACGCCTGACGAATAGCGTTTTTGGTAATTTCGTTAAACACCACGCGACTGTAGCGGGTGTCGTCGCCACCGATCACTTCCCGCAGGTGCCACGCAATGGCTTCCCCTTCGCGGTCAAGGTCGGTTGCGAGATAGATGTGGTCGGCTTTTTCAGCCAGTTGCTTCAGTTCAGAAACAACTTTTTCTTTACCGGGCAGCACTTCATAGCGCGCATCCCAGTTGTGCCACGGGTCAACACCCATACGATTGACGAGAGCGCCACGTTCATCCTTTTTGGGCTTTTTAGCCGTTTTGGTGGAGGTTGAGTCGGCGCTCTTTTTAGTTGCTGAGCCACTGGTCGGCAAATCACGGATATGACCGACGCTGGATTTCACCACGTAGTCATTACCCAGATACTTGTTGATCGTTTTGGCTTTTGCCGGGGACTCAACGATGACAAGAGCTTTACCCATATTCACCTTTACCTAATTTGATTCTTCCAGAATGCGTCGCACGTTGATTCACCTTCCACTGGCGACGAGACATCGATATGGTCTCTGCGTCGGCGGATATCAACCCTTAAACTGATTCGCGCTTGTAATGTAACTCTCATGTAACTGAGTTAACAGGCTTTTTCGCTCACAAACGCTATAGCACGACGGAGTATTGGTCGAATGTCAAGCAAATCTGTTGCCAGATTGACGAAAGCGTCACACTGTACCTGATAAAATGCGTTACGCAACTTTATTAGCATGCAAAAACAAATCTCGCCACTTGCAACACTGTCGTAAGACCTTCATTTAAGTCAGGGAATATTTGCCCATAAGCCGGGCTCGGCGTAGACTAATGTCCTTGTTTAAGGAGTAAATAATGCATAAAGACACTCAACCCATCGATCGCGAAACACTGCTGATTGAAGCCAACAAAATCATTCGTGAGCATGAGGACACGCTGGCGGGGATTGTCGCCACCGGCGTAACGCAGCGAAATGGCGTGCTGGTTTTCAGCGGAGATTACTTTTTAGACGAGCAAGGGCTACCGACGCCAAAAAGTACGGCGGTGTTTAATATGTTTAAACATCTGGCGCACGTACTTTCTGAAAAGTATCACTTGATCGATTAACACGAGAAATGATTTGCCGGATGACGGCTGCGCCTCATCCGGCAATTACAATTTTACATCAGCGGTTTTTGCCCCCGCTGCCACCAACGCATCAGTAAACGATCGGCGCTCTCGGCGGCACTGCCGGTAAAACGGTCCATCAGTTTTTTACGCTGCAGATAACGTACGTTCAATACGTCACGACCGTCCATCAGTCCGAGGATCACCTCATCACTGGTATTGATCTCATCCACCAGCCCGTTGGCCAGCGCCTGTTGACCAAACCAGTGTTCACCCGTGGCAACCTGCTCAATGTCCAGAGCCGGACGCATGCGCTGTACAAAATCTTTAAACAGATGATGGGTTTCGTTCAGGTCTTCGCGGAATTTCTGCCGCCCTTCTTCCGTGTTTTCACCAAGTAAGGTCAGCGTACGCTTGTACTGTCCGGCGGTGTGCAGTTCGATATCAATATCTTTCCCTTTCAGGAAGCGGTGAAAGTTCGGGATCTGTGCCACAACGCCAATAGAGCCGACAATAGCAAACGGCGCCGAGACAATTTTATCCGCCACGCAAGCCATCATATATCCGCCGCTCGCAGCGACTTTATCTACCGTAACGGTCAGCGGGATCTGCTTATCGCGCAGACGTTGTAACTGGGACGCGGCCAGGCCATAGCCGTGTACTACGCCGCCCGGACTTTCCAGACGAACCACGACCTGATCCTGGGGTTTAACGACCGCCAGCACTGCCGTCACCTCTTCGCGTAATGCGCTGACCTCATGGGCATCCATACTGCCTTTAAAATCAAGTACCCATACCCGTGGTTTATCAGATGACGTACTGTCTCCCAGTTTCGCTTTTGCCTTAGCGGCCTTCGCCTCAAGCTTGTGTTTCTTTTTCTGCGCCTTATGCCAGAATTTTTGCTGATGCCCATCCAATAAGGCCAGCGACAGGTCTTCTTTCATCTCTTTATATTGATCGCTGAGATTAATAACCCGCAATTCCCCACGCTGACGTTTGCGTTGTGTCGCGTTTACGATCAGCATAACTACCACCGCAATAGCCACCACGACAGTGACAATTTTTGCCAAAAACAACCCATATTCAGACAACAATTCCACGTGACCCACCTTGGTTAAACAACGCTACTTTCGCTCAGTGTACAACAGCCTTGTTAACCCGTCTTGCTTCATCCATTCAGTAAAAAGCATGACAACGCGTTCATTTTGCGGTGTTATTGCCTTTGGCTGATTGAAAAAGAACAGGGTTTAAGGCATAAAGCCCAAAAGTTATCGCGAACGAGATGACCAGGACGTCGCCGAGGAGTAGCCGTGCATTATCAACCGAAACAAGATCTTCTACAGGACCGCATTATTCTGGTCACCGGTGCCAGCGATGGTATCGGGCGTGAAGCCGCACAGACCTACGCGCGTTACGGCGCGACCGTGATTCTGTTAGGGCGTAACGAAGAAAAGTTGCGTCAGGTTGCCCGCTCCATCGCCGAAGAAAAAGGTACGCAACCACACTGGTTCACGCTGGATCTGCTCACCTGTACGTCTGACGAATGCCACCAGCTCGCACAGCGCATTGCCGCGCATTTCCCGCGTCTGGATGGCGTATTGCATAATGCCGGATTGCTCGGTGACATTTGCCCGATGAGCGAGCAAAACCCGCAGGTATGGCAGGACGTGATGCAGGTAAACGTGAACGCCACCTTTATGCTGACTCAGGCATTGCTGCCGTTGTTGCTCAAATCCGATGCCGGATCGCTGGTCTTTACCTCCTCCAGCGTCGGTCGCCAGGGGCGCGCCAACTGGGGGGCATACGCCACCTCCAAATTTGCTACCGAAGGAATGATGCAGGTTCTGGCTGATGAATATCAGAACCGCCACCTGCGCGTAAACTGTATCAATCCTGGTGGAACGCGTACCGGCATGCGAGCCAGCGCGTTCCCGACGGAAGATCCGCAAAAATTGAAAACCCCCGCCGATATTATGCCGCTCTACCTGTGGCTGATGGGCGATGACAGCCGCCGTAAAACCGGTATGACTTTCGATGCCCAGCCGGGCCGTAAACCAGGAATCGCCCAATGAGTGAAGAACGCTATCAGCAGCGCCAGCAGCGCGTAAAAGACCGGGTTGACGCCCGTGTTGCCGCCGCCATAGACGAGCGCGGGATTATTATTGTGTTCACCGGAAATGGTAAGGGTAAAACCACCGCCGCGTTCGGTACCGCCACGCGCGCAGTAGGCCACGGTAAAAAAGTCGGCGTAGTGCAATTTATTAAGGGGATGTGGCCAAACGGTGAACGTAACTTACTCGAACCCCACGGCGTTGAGTTTCAGGTCATGGCGACAGGATTTACCTGGGAAACGCAGAACCGCGAGTCCGACACCGCAGCCTGCATGGCAGTGTGGGAACACGGCAAGCGGATGCTGGCCGACGCTGAGCTGGATATGGTGATACTGGACGAGCTGACCTACATGGTTGCATACGACTATCTGCCGCTCGACGAGGTCATCAATGCCCTAAACGCGCGCCCTGCCCATCAAACGGTCATTATCACCGGTCGTGGATGTCATCGCGATATTCTGGAGTTAGCGGATACGGTCAGCGAACTGCGGCCGGTTAAGCACGCCTTTGAAGCGGGCGTAAAAGCCCAGATGGGGATCGATTACTGACAGTAGGCCGGATAAGGCGCTTACGCCGCATCCGGCTCCACGCTAACGCCTGATGGCGCGCTGCTTATCAGGCCTACTCATGATTAACCGTTGTTGCTGCGACCGCCCGGACGACGGCTGCCGCCAACCTGAGAGTGGCGCTTCACCGCACGGCGGATCTGGTTTGCCTTCATACGGCGACGATCTTTCTCGACGGCAACTTTAGAGGTAGTTTCCGGCTTCAGTTCCACCAGTTCACGCAAATAGTTGGTCTGCGCGAGGTCAAGTTCCGTCCAGCCGCCACGCGGCAGGCCCTTCGGCAGTGGGATATCACCGTAACGTACACGGATAAGACGACTTACCTGCACGCCCACGGCTTCCCACAGGCGACGGACTTCACGGTTACGCCCTTCGGTCAACGTGACGTTATACCACTGGTTGATCCCTTCACCGCCGCTGAACTTGATCGTTTTAAATGCGGCCGGACCATCTTCCAGCTGCACGCCACGACTCAGATCGCGCAGTTTCGCGTCATCAACCTGACCAAACACACGCACCGCATATTCACGTTCAACTTCGCGGCTTGGGTGCATCAGACGGTTCGCCAGTTCGCCATCGGTGGTAAACAGCAGTAAACCACAGGTATTCACGTCCAGACGTCCCACGGCAATCCAGCGCGCATCGCGCAGTTTTGGCAGACGATCAAACACGGTCGGACGACCTTCCGGATCGTTACGGGTACACAGTTCACCTTCTGGCTTGTAATAAGCCAGAACACGGCAGATTTGCTCCGCAGATTCTTTCACCGAAATCAGATGACCGTCGATACGGATTTTCAGACCCGGCGTAACTTCAACGCGATCGCCGAGCGTGGCAATTTTGCCATCAACGCTCACGCGACCCGCGGCAATTATGGATTCAATTTCACGGCGAGAACCGTGGCCAGCACGCGCCAGCACTTTTTGTAACTTTTCGCTCATAGAGCTTCCTTTAGATGTCGCCTTCACAGGCGTCGAACAGGAGAATCAACGGCGCCAGTCAGCGCCATTTTAAGGCCGCGTAGTATAGCGGTTCGCGCCATTATAAGAAAGGTTTAACGTCGCCGACGCCTTCGCGCAATACCACCGGGGAATCATCGGTTAAATCGATAACCGTGGTTGGCTGCTGGCCGAGATATCCACCGTGGATAATCAAATCCACCACTTTCTCCAGACGATCTTTGATTTCTTCCGGATCTGACTCGGTAAATTCGCTGCCCGGCAGCATCAGTGATGTAGAGAGCATAGGCTCGCCCAGCGCTTCCAGCAACGCCAGCGCAATCGGATTCGAGGGTACACGCAAACCAATGGTCTTACGTTTTTCCTGCAACAGTCGACGTGGTACTTCTTTCGTCCCCTTCAGGATGAACGTGTAGTTGCCCGGCGTGTTGTTTTTAATTAAACGGAAGGCCACGTTGTCGACAAACGAATAGGTCGACAGTTCGGACAGGTCACGACACATCAGCGTAAAGTTGTGCCCGTCCGGCAGGTGACGGATACGACAAATGCGCTCCATTGCGCCTTTATCTTCAATTTTGCAACCCAACGCATAGCCGGAATCAGTTGGATAGACGATCACCCCTCCTTTACGCACGATTTCAACGGCCTGATTGATCAGGCGCTGCTGTGGGTTTTCGGGATGAATATAAAAAAACTGGCTCATACTTTCCTCTCTGTGGTCTCGGGCTGTTCCCAAAGTTGCCAGACGCCTTCTACGCCTGCGGGCAACCAGAGTTTACGACCCAGCTCAATCCATGGGCAGGGTAGATGAAAATCAGACCCTTGCGATGCCCACAGTTGATGCTGACGCGCAAGCGTCGCCAGATGGGTGCGTTCATTGGGAGACTGCTGGCACTGTGCCACTTCCATCGCGTCGCCGTGATGTTCAGCAAAATGCGCAACCAGTCTTTTCAGCCACTTAGCGCTAAGATCGTACCGCCCAGGATGAGCCAGAACTGCCTTACCGCCAGAATGATGAATGACATCAATAGCTTGTTCTATTGTACACCACTGTGGCGGAACGTAACCGGTTTTCCCACGAGCAAGATATTTTTTAAAGACATCCGCCATGGTTGTGGCTTTTCCGCACTCCACCAGGAAACGCGCAAAATGCCCCCGAGTGATCGCCCCGCCATCAGCCAGGCGTAATGCCCCTTCCCACGCGCCGGGAATATGCGCTTTGTCGAGTCGTTCAGCAATCAGGCGCGCGCGCTGCTGACGACGTTCCGTTTGCTGCGCCAGAAATTCGCACATCATTGGATGGGCGATATCAATGTTCAAACCCACGATATGGATCTCATGGTTTTCCCAGACCGTTGATATCTCGACGCCAGGGATCAAATTTAACGCTAAACCCGCACGTGAAATTTCTTCTCTTGCCGCCGCAATACCCGCCGTGGTGTCATGATCGGTGATAGCCAGTGTACCGACTCGCATCTCTACCGCACGGTGTACTAAGGCTTCTGGCGTTAATCGCCCATCGGAGGCTGTAGTATGACTGTGCAGGTCATAAATCACTGCGTAATTCGTGTCGCTCAATGCGGCTCCCGTTTCACTAAATGTCTTAACACGCTCATCATAGCGGTTTAGACAAATATACTGAAATCAGGTGTTGACTTTATTCCATTGAACTAGTTAACTAGTACGCAAGTTCGCATGAAGAAGGTATCTGAGATGAAAGCAACATTTGTTCTGCACGGTTGGTGGCGCACTTCCTGATTTCGGGCAGTGTCTTACGTCTGCAATATGCAACCAGATACCCGGCCCGCCAAATGAGCGGGCTTTTTTTTGAACAAAATTAATGAGAATAACGATGCAAACACAAAAACCGACACTCGAGCTGCTTGCCTGCGATGCCGCCTACCGTGAAAATCCGACGGCGCTGTTTCATCAGGTGTGTGGCGCACGTCCGGCAACGCTGCTGCTGGAATCTGCCGATATCGACAGCAAAGACGATCTGAAGAGCTTGCTGCTGGTCGACAGTGCATTACGCATTACCGCCATCGGTGACACTGTCACCATTCAGGCATTATCCGCTAACGGCGCATCGCTGCTGCCGCTGCTGGATGCTGCCCTGCCAGCGGGCGTTGAGAACAAACAACAGCCGAATGGTCGCCATCTGCGATTCCCTGCCGTTAGCCCGCTGCTGGATGAAGACGCCCGCTTATGTTCCCTTTCCGTATTTGATGCCTTCCGTTTATTGCAGGAGCTGGTTAATGTTCCTGCGCAAGAACGTGAAGCGATGTTCTTCGGCGGTCTGTTTTCCTACGACCTGGTTGCCGGTTTTGAAGATTTACCTCAGCTTGAAGCGGGCAACCGTTGCCCTGACTACTGCTTCTATCTGGCAGAAACGCTCATGGTCATCGACCATCAGAAGAAAAGCACCCGCATTCAGGCCAGCATTTTTACCCCCAGCGATGCAGAAAAACAGCGTCTTAATGCCCGTCTGGCGCAACTGAGCCAGCAGCTTACCGAACCTGCGCCGCCGCTGCCCGTCACTGAAGTCCCGCACATGCGCTGCGAATGCAATCAGAGCGATGAAGAGTTTGCCGCCGTGGTTCGTGGTATGCAAAAAGCCATTCGCGCTGGCGAAATTTTCCAGGTGGTTCCATCCCGTCGTTTCTCGCTGCCCTGCCCGTCACCGCTGGCGGCCTACTATGTGCTGAAGAAAAGTAACCCCAGCCCGTACATGTTTTTTATGCAGGACAACGATTTCACACTGTTCGGCGCCTCTCCGGAAAGCTCGCTGAAATACGATGCCACCAGCCGACAGATTGAAATCTATCCGATTGCCGGGACCCGCCCACGCGGTCGTCGTGCGGACGGTTCACTGGACCGCGATCTCGACAGCCGTATTGAGCTGGAGATGCGTACCGATCATAAAGAGCTTTCCGAGCACCTGATGCTGGTAGACCTGGCGCGTAACGACCTGGCGCGCATCTGCACGCCCGGCAGCCGCTACGTTGCTGACCTCACCAAAGTGGATCGTTATTCCTTCGTTATGCACCTGGTTTCCCGCGTAGTCGGCGAGCTGCGTAGCGATCTGGATGTGCTGCATGCTTACCGCGCCTGTATGAACATGGGTACGCTAAGCGGAGCGCCGAAAGTTCGCGCCATGCAGCTTATCGCCGAGGCCGAAGGCCGTCGTCGCGGCAGCTATGGCGGTGCAGTAGGTTACTTCACGGCCCATGGCGATCTGGATACCTGTATTGTGATTCGTTCCGCCCTCGTGGAAGACGGTATTGCCACCGTACAGGCTGGCGCCGGAATTGTTCTGGATTCCGTTGGGCAGTCAGAAGCCGATGAAACCCGTAATAAAGCGCGTGCGGTTCTGCGTGCTATTGCCACCGCACACCACGCACAGGAGACCTTCTAATGGCTGACATTCTGCTGCTCGATAATATCGACTCTTTTACCTATAACCTGGCAGATCAGCTGCGTACTAACGGTCATAACGTGGTGATTTACCGCAACCATATTCCGGCCCAGACATTAATAGACCGCTTAGCGACCATGAAAAATCCGGTGCTGATGCTCTCCCCAGGTCCAGGTGCGCCAAGCGAAGCGGGCTGCATGCCGGAGCTGTTAACCCGCCTGCGCGGCAAGCTGCCAATCATCGGCATTTGTCTGGGGCATCAGGCCATTGTCGAGGCCTATGGTGGATACGTGGGACAGGCGGGGGAAATCCTGCACGGCAAAGCGTCCAGCATTGAACACGACGGTCAGGCAATGTTCGCCGGTCTGGCAAATCCGCTGCCGGTGGCGCGCTATCACTCGCTGGTTGGCAGCAACGTTCCGGCCGGATTGACCATCAACGCCCACTTTAACGGCATGGTGATGGCGGTACGTCACGATATCGATCGCGTATGTGGCTTCCAGTTCCATCCAGAATCCATTCTGACCACCCAGGGCGCACGTCTGCTGGAGCAAACGCTGGCCTGGGCGCAACAGAAACTCGAACAGACCAATACCCTGCAACCTATTCTGGAGAAACTGTATCAGGCCCAGACGCTGTCTCAGCAGGAAAGCCACCAGCTGTTCTCCGCCGTGGTACGCGGTGAACTGAAGCCGGAACAACTGGCTGCGGCGCTGGTGAGCATGAAAATTCGCGGCGAGCACCCGAATGAAATTGCCGGTGCGGCAACCGCGTTGCTGGAAAACGCCGCCCCGTTCCCGCGACCTGATTATCTGTTTGCCGATATTGTCGGTACCGGTGGTGACGGCAGCAACAGTATCAATATTTCCACCGCCAGCGCCTTTGTGGCGGCCGCTTGCGGACTGAAAGTCGCCAAACACGGCAACCGCAGCGTCTCCAGCAAGTCGGGCTCTTCGGATCTGTTAGCGGCTTTTGGCATCAATCTGGATATGAACGCCGATAAATCCCGTCAGGCACTTGACGACCTCGGTGTGTGTTTCTTGTTTGCGCCGAAATACCACACCGGTTTTCGCCATGCTATGCCGGTACGCCAACAGTTGAAAACCCGTACGCTGTTTAACGTCCTCGGCCCGTTGATTAACCCGGCACATCCGCCGCTGGCGCTGATCGGCGTTTACAGTCCGGAACTGGTGCTGCCGATTGCCGAAACGCTGCGCGTGTTGGGGTATCAGCGGGCAGCCGTGGTGCACAGCGGAGGCATGGATGAAGTTTCCCTGCATGCACCGACCATTGTGGCAGAGTTGCATGATGGCGAAATCAAGAGCTATCAACTGACGGCGGAAGACTTTGGCCTGACGCCTTACCACCAGGAACAGCTGGCTGGCGGCACGCCGGAAGAAAACCGTGACATTCTTAGTCGCTTGTTACAAGGTAAAGGTGAAGCCGCTCATGAAGCTGCTGTTGCCGCGAATGTCGCCATGTTAATGCGCCTGCACGGTGAAGAAGATTTAAAAGCCAATGCGCAAACCGTGATTAATGTACTACGCAGCGGCGCGGCCTATGACCGTGTCACTGCACTGGCAGCAAGAGGGTAAATGATGCAAACCGTTTTAGCGAAAATTGTCGCAGACAAGGCGATTTGGGTAGAAGCCCGCAAACAGCAACAACCGCTGGCCAGCTTTCAGAATGATGTTCAACCCAGCTCTCGTGATTTCTACGATGCGCTGCAAGGTGCACGCACCGCCTTTATTCTGGAGTGCAAAAAAGCGTCTCCGTCAAAAGGCGTGATCCGTGATGACTTCGACCCGGCACAGATTGCGGGCGTATATAAACAATATGCTTCCGCGATTTCCGTACTGACCGATGAGAAATATTTCCAGGGGAGCTTTGATTTCCTGCCCATCGTCAGCCGCATCGCACCGCAACCGATTCTGTGTAAGGACTTTATTATCGATCCTTACCAGATTTACCTGGCGCGCTTCTATCAGGCGGACGCCTGTCTGCTGATGCTGTCGGTGCTTGATGATGAGCAATATCGTCAACTCGCCGCCGTCGCCCACAGTTTGAAAATGGGCGTACTGACCGAAGTCAGTAATGATGAAGAGCTGGAGCGAGCTATCGCACTGGGCGCCAAAGTCGTCGGTATCAACAACCGTGATTTACGCGACCTGTCGATTGATCTGAATCGCACCCGCCAACTTGCGCCGCGACTGGGTCATGGCGTAACCGTCATCAGCGAGTCCGGTATCAATACCTATGGTCAAGTGCGAGAACTCAGCCACTTCGCCAACGGTTTTCTGATTGGCTCTGCGTTGATGTCGCATGATGATCTGCATGCTGCCGTGCGTCGCGTTCTGCTCGGCGAAAATAAAGTCTGCGGTTTAACCCGGGCTCAGGATGCAAACGCGGCATACGAAGCGGGTGCCATTTACGGCGGGTTGATTTTTGTGTCCACATCGCCACGCGCAGTCAGCGTTGAACGCGCACGCGAGGTCATGACCGGCGCACCGCTGCAATATGTCGGGGTGTTCCGCAACGCAGAGATCACCGACGTGCGCGAAACAGCGGCGGCTCTGGGGTTAACAGCCGTGCAATTGCATGGTAGCGAAGACCAGACCTATGTTGACGCCCTGCGCGACGCGCTACCCGAACAGGTGCAAATCTGGAAGGCGTTAAGCGTCAGCGAAACGTTGCCAGCTCGTGATTATCAGCACGTCGATAAATACGTATTCGACAATGGTCAGGGCGGCAGCGGTCAACGCTTCGACTGGTCACTTTTAGGCGGACAATCGCTGGATAACGTTTTACTGGCTGGCGGACTCGGCGCTGATAACTGCGTTGACGCGGCAAAAACCGGCTGTGCCGGTCTCGATTTCAATTCTGGCGTAGAGTCACAGCCGGGCATCAAGGATGCACGTCTTTTGGCTTCGGTCTTTCAGACGCTGCGCGCATATTAAGGAAAAGGACATGACAACATTACTCAATCCGTATTTTGGTGAATTTGGCGGTATGTATGTGCCACAGATTCTGATGCCTGCCCTGCGCCAACTGGAAGAAGCTTTTGTCAGCGCGCAAAAGGATCCTGAATTTCAGGCGCAGTTTACAGACCTGCTGAAAAACTATGCTGGTCGTCCAACTGCCCTGACCAAATGCCAGAACATTACTCAAGGCACCAACACTACGCTGTATCTCAAACGTGAAGATTTGCTGCACGGCGGCGCGCACAAAACCAACCAGGTGTTGGGCCAGGCGTTGTTGGCGAAGCGTATGGGGAAAACGGAGATCATCGCCGAAACCGGCGCGGGCCAGCACGGTGTTGCATCAGCTCTCGCCAGCGCACTGCTGGGGCTGAAATGCCGTATTTATATGGGTGCAAAAGACGTTGAACGCCAGTCGCCAAACGTTTTCCGTATGCGTCTGATGGGGGCTGAAGTTATCCCGGTTCACAGCGGTTCTGCAACCCTGAAAGATGCCTGTAACGAAGCGCTGCGCGACTGGTCTGGCAGCTACGATACCGCGCACTATATGCTCGGTACGGCGGCGGGTCCACATCCTTTCCCGACCATTGTTCGTGAATTTCAGCGCATGATCGGCGAGGAAACTAAAGCGCAGATCCTTGAAAAAGAAGGTCGCCTGCCAGACGCGGTTATCGCCTGCGTGGGCGGCGGTTCTAACGCCATCGGTATGTTCGCGGACTTTATTAATGAAACCAGCGTCGGTCTGATTGGCGTCGAGCCTGGCGGCCATGGGATTGAATCAGGGGAACATGGCGCACCGTTGAAGCATGGTCGTGTCGGGATTTACTTCGGCATGAAGTCCCCGATGATGCAGACCGAAGAAGGACAGATTGAAGAGTCTTACTCTATTTCCGCGGGGCTGGATTTCCCGTCTGTCGGGCCGCAGCATGCGTATCTGAACAGCATTGGTCGCGCCGATTATGTTTCGATCACCGACGACGAAGCGCTTGAGGCCTTCAAAACGCTGTGTCTGCACGAGGGGATTATTCCGGCGCTGGAGTCCTCCCATGCCCTGGCACACGCATTGAAAATGATGCGTGAAAACCCGGAAAAAGAGCAGTTACTGGTGGTTAATCTCTCCGGTCGCGGCGACAAAGACATTTTCACCGTACACGATATTCTGAAAGCGCGAGGGGAAATCTGATGGAACGTTACGAAAACCTGTTTGCACAGCTGAAGGACCGCAAAGAAGGCGCTTTTGTCCCCTTCGTAACCCTGGGCGATCCGTCTGTTGAGCAGTCACTGAAAATCATTGATACGCTGATTGAAGCCGGTGCCGATGCCCTTGAGCTCGGTATTCCGTTCTCCGATCCGCTGGCTGACGGTCCAACCATTCAGGAAGCCACCCTGCGTGCGTTTGCCGCCGGCGTCACACCGTCGCAATGCTTTGAAATGCTGGCGCTGATTCGCCAGAAGCACCCTACGATTCCCATTGGCTTGCTGATGTATGCCAACCTGGTGTTTAGCAAGGGCATTGACGAGTTTTACGCCCAGTGTGAAAAAGTGGGCGTGGATTCCGTGTTAGTAGCCGATGTTCCCGTTGAGGAGTCCGCGCCATTCAGAGCTGCGGCGCTCCGCCACAACATTGCGCCAATTTTTATCTGCCCACCGAACGCTGATGAAGAACTGCTGCGCCAGATAGCCTCTCATGGCCGCGGCTATACCTATTTGCTTTCGCGTGCGGGCGTGACCGGTGCAGAAAATCGAGCGGCGTTACCGCTGCATCACCTGGTCGAAAAGTTGAAAGCATATGATGCTCCACCTTCTTTACAGGGGTTTGGTATCTCTGCGCCTGAACAGGTAACCGGCGCGATTGACGCTGGCGCTGCTGGCGCTATTTCCGGCTCGGCAATTGTGAAAATCATTGAGAAAAATGTTGCGGCACCGGAACAGATGCTGGCTGAGCTGAAAGCTTTTGTCAGCGCGATGAAAGCCGCCACACGGCAGTAAGCTAAATCAACCGCCAGAGACTTCTGGCGGTTTTACGCTTCTTTCGTGTGCTTCATTTTATACATGGCGCTATCTGCATTCTGAATAGCCACATCCAGTTCACCGTTCACCTCTGCAATCCCCCACGATACTGACAATGGCACGGTATGACCGTCCACTACAAACACATGGCTGGTCACCTGCCCGCTGATACGTTGAGCGATTGCGATGGCATCAGTTGCCTGCGAGCGAAACAGCAGGATCATAAATTCATCCCCGCCGGTACGAATCACAATATCGTGACTGGTGCGGGTGTTTGATAACATCCTGTTGGCGATAATTTGCAGCGCACGATCGCCTGCCGCGTGACCCCAGGTATCATTGACGGACTTGAACTTATTGCAGTCCAGTAGCACCACCGAACAGTGTGATAAATCTCGGCGCTTGATGATGTCGAGTATTCGGCGATTAAAGCAACCGGTCAGGGTGTCTATATAAACCTTCAGGTCGCTTTCGTTTAGCCATGATTTTAGCGAGAAACTAATCATGATGAAAAAGAACGGCGCCAGCAGGATCACGATCCCGGCATGGGTATCGCGCGTCATAAAACGGCCTAATGAAAGCGAATAGTGCAGCGCATATTTCTCCGAAAAATTGCGCACTAAAAAACGGGATTGACCTGTACATTTACCGGATAAACAGAGACTTTCATTGTTGGTCAAATTTACCAATTCCACATTCAGCTCTGGTGGGAGCTGGTAGTCAAATGCTTGAGCCAACGCTTCCTGCAATTCGGGCTTTGAATGGTCATAAACCAGATAGGCCACGATTTGGTCTGATATCTCTTTGCCAGACAGATCGTAGATATAGCTCACCACGCTGTAAGCTTTTTCACCGGTAATTTTATCGGTATAGAAGTTCGTTGAACTAAGGGCTTTGTTTTTGACGTTTTTTTGCAACAGTCGGGTATAGAAATCGACCGGCGGATAGAAAAAGTTGGTGAGATCCCGCGCCATTTCAGAATTTGAGAAACTGAAGTTGCGCGAATCGGAAGCCATAAACCAGTAAAAATAATCTGAATTTTTGGCGATAATATAACGATGTGCATCGAAGCTGCCCGGATTTAGCTCATTAACCATACCGCGAATAAACTCCGCCGCCGTATACATACACAGCGCGTTGTGGCTGGCTTGCTGGGCAATAATTGTCCCCGTTAACGAATGCAGACGCTTTGGGTCGGCGTTAATTCCCCATTCAATCTCATTGCGGGGAACAAATTGTGAAATATCGCCACATTGCTCACCCGATTTAATATGGTGATAGCGCTCACCAATCGCATCGGCGATCAGCTCATTATCGTTAAAAATGTCCATCATGCGCGCTTGCATGCGGTTAACACCGTCACTGACTGCAGCCATCCGCTGCTCATAAATTATAAACAGAAACAACGACGTAAATATCAACGTAATGAGCCCTGATACCAGCAGTGCCTGCCTGTTTCTGAGCTTGTCCTGCACAATCTTCACGAGTTCACCCTGATAGTTAACATATTGCCAAACCGGTTACCCGTTTCTGTCGTTGCATAACTGCGCTGTATGTTGATTGAGAATGTTAACCGTCCCTAAGCTGATGCCTTAGAAGCCCGCCGTTGTGTGCGCTAAAGTTACAGACTTATACAATAAAAGCACATTTTTGTTAACATAAATGCAAACTAATCATCACCCTCAATCGGATACCCCGCCCGACGAATGGCCTCACGACAATCGCTCACGCCTGCAGCGTAGCCCGCTTCGATCTCACAAACAGGACTGGCGCTGCAATAAGGTAGTTTAACCGGAGTCGCAATGCGTTTCTCCAGTACTTCAATTTTATCCATAAAATTCAATAAGTCACGCGCGGCACTCACGGCGAACTCTGCCGTTTCATCTCCGGTGAATGGTTCCAAAAGTGTGATTTTTTGTTGTAGCAGGTGGCGAGTCAACATCATCGTCAATGCCCTCAAAGCCAGTTTGCTTAAAGAGTAGCATTACATCGACGGGGAGAAAGGCAGGAAGAAATAAACTGGTAATAAAAAAGCTGACCGTGGAACGATCAGCTTTTCAGTATGTTAATCACGGACTTAGAAGCGATAACCCGCGGAGAACATAAACACCCACGGATCGAGGCGGACGCTGTCGCTATAACGGGCTTGCGGCAGAACAGCACCATTAGATTTGTACTTCGCTGTAGTATCGATATCCATGTACCAGACCGACATGTTAATCAGCCAGTCGCGGTTAATCAGATAGTCCATACCCACTTGCCCTGCTGCACCCCAGGAGTCTTTCAGGCTCAGGTCAGATAAACCGGTTTCTTTGCCGTTATTGTTAAAGCCTTCGTCAAAGAAGGTGGTGTAGTTCACACCGACACCAACGTAAGGACGCAGTTTGCTGCTGGAATCGCCGAAATACCACTGTGCCATTAAGGTCGGTGGTAAATGGTGAACGGTCGCAATATCACCTGTTGTGGCAGTGCCAATTTTATGGCGGAACGGCGTGGCTGCCAGTAATTCAACACCGATATTGTCGGTTGCCATGTAGGTAAATGTCAGACCCAACTGCGTGTTATTGCTGACATCAAAGCCACCCAGGCTTCCCAGCGTACCACCCGCGCCTTCCGTCGGTCTGACGGTGGCAGAACCTGCACGAATAAAGAATTCTCCGGCCTCATGCGCAAATACGTTACCAGAGAGAAGAGTTGTTAAAGCCACTGCTGCAACTGTTAATTTTTTCATGTCCGCTCCATCGTTATGGTTATAAAAGCGGAACGAATATACCCACATTGGAGTAATAAGTGATCTAACCTGGATCACATTGACTTTGATAATTTAACATTTATTGATCCAGATTAAGTTAGAACTTGCATTCAAAATCCTGGTTAACCTAATTCAGATCAATTTTGATATATTTTCGCCACGCAAGTACCTGACCTCCGTTGCAGAATAGCGATGGTTATTTGTTCGTGATGCGCAGAGAACAACCAACGTTCTTGCATGACGCTGATGTCATAGTCAAAAATTACCGGGGCTTTACAAAGATATGCTTTTCCATACACCGCGCGATGCTGCCACTGTAGAGTTATCCAGGGTACAATTGCCCACAAATGAACACCTGCGAAACTCAAGGAGAGTGCATGTCTATCACGGCGAAATCCGTTTACCGTGACACGGGAAACTTTTTCCGTAATCAATTCATTACCATCTTGCTGGTATCGTTGTTGTGCGCGTTTATCACAGTGGTGTTAGGGCATGCCTTTTCTCCCACCGACGCACAAATTGCGCAACTCAGTGAAGGCGATCAGTTAACCAGCAGCGTGGGATTGTTCGATCTGGTGCAAAACATGACCCCGGAGCAACAGCAAATTTTGCTACGCGCTTCCGCGGCGTCGACGTTTTCCGGTCTGATTGGTAATGCCATCCTCGCCGGAGGTATTATCCTGATGATTCAGCTGATTTCAGCCGGTCATCGGGTCAGCGCGTTACGCGCCATCGGTGCCAGCGCGCCGGTTTTGCCGAAGCTGTTTATTCTGATTTTTCTGACTACTCTGCTGGTGCAAATCGGTATTATGCTGGTGGTGGTACCCGGTATTCTGCTGGCTATCCTGCTGGCACTTGCACCGGTGATGTTAGTACAGGACAAAATGGGTGTCTTTGCCGCGATGCGCAACAGTATGCGTCTGGCGTGGTCGAATATGCGCCTGGTTGCACCAGCAGTGATCGGTTGGCTGTTGGCAAAAACGTTGTTGTTGCTTTTTGCGCCAAGTTTTGCGGTACTTACGCCAAATGTAGGCGCGGTATTGGCGAATACGCTGAGCAATATGATCTCCGCCGTATTGCTGATCTATTTGTTCCGCCTGTACATGCTAATTCGCCAATAAACCCTGAACGCATTCCGGGCTTGTACCCGGTGCTTTTGATGACGGAATCGAAGAATGAAGCAGTTTCTTGATTTTTTACCGCTGGTTGTCTTTTTTGCTTTTTATAAGCTCTATGACATCTACGCGGCGACCTCGGCGCTGATTGTTGCGACGGCTGTGGTTTTGATTTACAGCTGGGTCCGCTATCGCAAGGTCGAGAAGATGGCATTGATCACTTTTGTTCTGGTAGCCGTGTTCGGTGGCCTGACCATCTTCTTCCACAATGATGAATTCATTAAGTGGAAAGTAACGGTGATTTACGGGCTGTTTGCCGGTGCGCTGCTGGTTAGCCAATGGGTGATGAAAAAGCCGCTGATTCAGCGCATGTTAGGTAAAGAGCTGAGCTTGCCACAGCCGGTTTGGACAAAACTTAACTTCGCCTGGGCCGTCTTCTTTATCCTGTGCGGTCTGGCGAATATCTATATCGCGTTTTGGCTACCGCAGAATATTTGGGTCAACTTTAAAGTGTTCGGCCTGACCGCCTTGACTTTACTATTTACGTTACTGAGCGGAGTCTATATTTACCGCCACCTTCCGCAGGAAGATAAATCGTAACAAATGCTCGCCAGATCTCCGGATCTGGCGAATTTTTATCCCTTCGCGTTCCTTGTTGCCATCAACCTGGCTTACTTCCACCCCGCAGGCCGCATCCCCTCTGTTCTCAGCGCGTAAATTCTAGTAGCATCGCGCCTGTAATCTTTCTCTATAGTCGGTTCTACAATGACAACAACGAATAACACTCCCCAGGGCGAACTGGTTTTACGCACTCTGGCTATGCCTGCCGATACCAACGCAAACGGTGATATTTTTGGCGGCTGGCTGATGTCACAAATGGATATAGGTGGCGCTATTCAGGCCAAAGAGATCGCACATGGTCGCGTGGTCACGGTGCGGGTTGAAGGAATGAGCTTTTTGCGCCCGGTTGCCGTGGGCGATGTGGTTTGTTGCTACGCACGCTGCGTGAAACGCGGGACGACCTCGATCAGCATTAATATTGAAGTCTGGGTGAAGAAAGTCGCTTCAGAACCTATCGGCCAGCGCTATAAAGCTACCGAAGCCCTGTTTATCTACGTTGCCGTTGATAAAGACGGTAAACCGCGGCCGATTCCCTCCCTGGCCTGATAGCACGCCCAAGCATCGCCATCCGGCAACCATTCTGCCGGATTTGGCGGCGTAACGCCAAATCCGGCCTGATGCTTACTCGATCTGTGTTGTGCCGTTCAGGCGGAAAACAATATTCACCACCAGCCCGGAACCTGGCTTACCGGCTTCATAACGCCATCTGCGCATCGCATTTTTCACTTCACGCTCAAACATATTCGCAGGCTGTGCGGACAGAACTTCCACATTTTCAACCCGGCCATCCGAGGTCACGTCAAATTTGACCTTCACACGGCCTTCAATGCGTAATGCCTGTGCACGTGCCGGATAGTGAGGCTGATTACGACTTAAGGCTCGCGGACCCGATGGTACGCTCACCGCCGGTTTAGTGGTTGCCGGAGCGGTACTGGTTGTTGGACGCGCAGGCGCCGTATTTTCAAACGGGGATGCCGGACGAGGCTCTGCTGGTTTAAGATCACGCTTCGGCTGCTCTTCCACCTTTTTCACCGGTTTTGGCTTCGGTTTAGGCTTGGGCTTCGGTTTCTCAATCACTACCGGCGCTTCTTTTGGCGGTTCGGGGATCGGTTCTGGCTCCGGTTCAGGCTCGACGACAGGTTCCGGCGGCGGCTGAACGGCCTGAGGCGGTTCAAGATCGGCAGGCGCAACCATCGTAACGGAGATCGGCTGCGCTGGCGCAGGCAGTTCAATAACCTGATGTACCGAGGTATACAGCAAACCTGCCACTACAGCACCATGAATGCCGACAGAAAGTAACGTAGGCCAGGGAAAGCGACGAGGTAAATCAAGGGTCATTGAAGTCATAATCGTTTCAGTAAAAAAACCAGGCCCTGATTTTAAATGCAAATAGCAATCATATTCAATAAGACCGTGAAGCTAACTGGCATTTAAAACGCGATTTTATGATAAAAAACCATTTTCAAAGTATGGCCTTAACATATTAGTTATCTTTCCGTTGCAGTTACCAGGCCTTTCCAATAACGTAAATATGACCTTTTACCGTTCAAGGAGCTCTACCCGTGCTGTACGTTATTTACGCTCAAGATATCGCAGACTCTCTCGAAAAACGTCTTTCCGTACGCCCTGCTCATCTGGCTCGTCTGCAACTCCTTCATGACGAAGGCCGTTTGCTCACGGCGGGTCCCATGCCAGCGGTTGACAGTAACGACCCGGGCGCCGCAGGCTTTACCGGCTCAACGGTGATCGCAGAATTTGAATCTTTAGAAGCCGCGCAGGCGTGGGCGGAAGCCGATCCCTACGTGGCGGCAGGTGTTTATGCGCAGGTTTCAGTAAAACCGTACAAAAAAGTATTTTAAAAACAAAACGAAAAGCAGACATTGGGCACCGCCAGCGGTGCCCTTTTGAGATCAGATGTTGTGGATCGCAAACAGCAACGAGTTACGTTGATGGTTGAGAATACACTTTCTGATGGTATGGATACGCATATTACGGCGCGATTGTCCTTCAAGCCAACGTGCTTTACGGCGGCTAGCCTGACGCAGCATCCGCCAGCGTCCCACTTCCGTTCTACTACGCTTCATGTTTACTACTCTTTCAGTCACTGAGCGGCCATTATAACGCCACACCGAATGCAGACCAGTGGTTTTCCCGTGTTTTTATTTGCCAGATTAATCCTGATGCGTAAACTCTTAACAATACGCTTTCAAAAGGATTTTTAAATTTATGACAACCTTCTACACCGTGGTGAGTTGGCTGGTCATTCTGGGTTACTGGGTACTCATTGCTGGCGTAACATTACGCATTCTAATGAAACGACGCGCAGTGCCCTCCGCAATGGCCTGGCTTTTGATCATCTATATTCTGCCATTGGTAGGGATCATTGCTTATCTTTCCTTCGGTGAGCTCCACCTGGGTAAACGTCGCGCCGAACGCGCCCGGGCAATGTGGCCGTCAACGGCCAAGTGGCTGAACGATCTTAAAGCCTGTAAGCATATTTTTGCGCAGGAAAACAGCAGCGTCGCGTCATCCTTATTTAAGCTGTGCGAGCGTCGTCAGGGAATCGCTGGCGTTAAAGGGAATCAATTGCAGTTGCTCACCAGTTCAGAGGACGTGATGCAGGCATTGATCCGTGATATTCAACTGGCGCGTCACAACATCGAGATGGTGTTCTACATCTGGCAACCGGGCGGTATGGCCGATCAGGTCGCTGAGTCATTAATGGCTGCCGCAAGGCGTGGAATTCACTGTCGCCTGATGCTGGACTCCGCGGGTAGCGTGGCGTTCTTTCGCAGCCCATGGGCGGCGATGATGCGTAACGCGGGTATCGAGGTTGTTGAAGCGCTGAAAGTAAACCTGATGCGTGTATTTTTACGCCGTATGGACCTGCGTCAGCACCGCAAAATGATCATGATCGATAACTATATTGCTTATACCGGCAGCATGAACATGGTCGATCCCCGTTTCTTCAAACAAGATGCCGGCGTCGGGCAATGGGTGGATTTGATGGCGAGAATGGAAGGCCCGGTAGCCACCGCTATGGGCATTGTCTATTCCTGCGACTGGGAAATTGAGACCGGCAAGCGCATTCTGCCCCCGCCGCCAGACGTCAATATCATGCCGTTTGAGCAGGCCAGCGGCCACACCATTCACACAATCGCTTCGGGACCTGGTTTCCCTGAAGATTTGATTCATCAGGCGCTGTTAACCGCAGCTTATTCGGCGCGTGAATATTTAATTATGACCACGCCCTACTTCGTTCCCAGCGACGATCTGCTGCACGCGATCTGTACAGCGGCGCAGCGCGGGGTCGACGTCAGTATTATTCTTCCACGCAAGAATGATTCCCTGCTGGTTGGCTGGGCAAGCCGGGCCTTTTTCACTGAGTTGCTGGCGGCTGGCGTTAAAATCTATCAGTTCGAAGGTGGCTTACTGCACACCAAGAGCGTACTGGTCGATGGCGAGCTGAGCCTGGTCGGTACCGTTAACCTGGATATGCGCAGTCTGTGGCTCAATTTTGAAATCACGCTGGTCATTGATGATGCCGGATTCGGTGGCGATCTCGCGGCAGTACAGGATGATTATATTTCGCGTTCTCGTCTGCTTGATGCCCGTTTGTGGGTAAAACGACCACTCTGGCAGCGGATCGCTGAGCGACTGTTTTACTTCTTTAGTCCGTTGCTGTAAAACGTGCCCATCAGACAGTAAACAGGTAGTCATTATGGATATGGATTTGAACAATCGCCTGACTGAAGACGAAACGCTTGAGCAGGCTTACGATATTTTTCTCGAACTGGCTGCGGACAACCTGGATCCAGCCGACATCATTCTGTTCAATTTACAGTTTGAAGAGCGCGGTGGTGCCGAGTTATTCGACCCGGCAGAAGACTGGCAGGAGCATGTTGATTTTGACCTGAACCCTGACTTCTTTGCCGAAGTAGTGATTGGTCTGGCAGATACAGAAGACGGCGAGATTAACGATATTTTTGCGCGCGTTTTATTATGTCGCGAAAAAGATCACAAACTCTGCCATATTCTCTGGCGCGAGTAACAAACAAAAAAGCTGCTCTCGCAGCTTTTTTCATTTTTATCCCGGCAGTTTACTTCCGCAGCGGTTACAAAACTGCGCACTATGTTCATGCTGCGCCTGCTGACACTGCGGGCATCTACGCTGATATCCTCGCTGTTGGAACGCACTGCTCATGTGTGTGGTTATCAATCCGGTCGGTATCGCAATCACAGAGTATCCAATCAGGATAAGCACTGACGCCACCATGCGTCCCAACGGCGTGTGCGGTGTAATGTCACCGTAGCCGACAGTGGTGACCGTAACAATTGCCCAATACACAGACGCATTCAGCGTAGTAAAGCCATATTTGGGCCCTTCTATCAGATACATCATCGCGCCGAAAACAACCATCAGAATGGCAATAAAGGAATAGAACAACATCAGTTGATGACGGGCGCTTTTTAACGCATTCCAGAACACTCGCAGAGAAGGCATAAAACGCAGCAGCTTGAGAATACGCAAGACGCGCAGGACACGCATCGCTCGCCAGGCGAAGACATAGCTCAAACTGATTTCAGGCCATAGCCACATCACGTACAGCGGTAGAATGGTGGCCAGATCGATAATCCCCCAGAAGCTAAACACATATTTAGCGGGATTGGCCCAACTGCATAAGCGAAGAAAATATTCGAGGGTAAAGACCAGAGTAATAAAGATCTCCAGCCAGACAAAAATGCGCCATTCCTCAAAGGTTAAATGGTATTGCGTCCCGACGCCGGACTCAATGAAGATAACAATAACGCTGAGCAAGGCGAACAGCGCGCACATACCTTCAAAGCGACGCCCTGAACGGGTGTTTAAATCGAATAATTTGCGATAGAGCGCGCGGCGGACAGAAGAGACTAAACCTGACACATATACCTCACCAAAAAGAAGGGCTGACCTTTGTCAGCCCTCAGGATTATAGCGGGTCTACTTTCAGGCAGGAAACTGCGTGGCGGAAACTTCCTTCGAGAACCGGGCGGGTTTTTGCGCATTCCGGTCCGGCAATCGGGCAGCGCGTACGGAACACGCAGCCGGAAGGAGGATTAATCGGCGACGGCAATTCGCCTTCCAGCAACTGGATAACCTTGTTCCTTTCCTGATCCGGGTCGGGAATCGGCACTGCAGACATCAACGCTTTGGTATAAGGGTGCAGCGGATTATGGTACACCTCATCATAAGTCCCTAATTCCACCGCGTGTCCGAGATACATGACCAGCACGCGATCGGAGATATGTTTCACCACCGCCAGGTCGTGAGCAATAAAGATTAACGATAATCCCATTTCACGCTGGAGCTGTTGTAACAGGTTCACCACCTGGGCCTGAATGGATACGTCCAGCGCCGAAACCGGTTCATCGCAAATAATCAGCTTCGGCTCGAGGATCAGCGCACGGGCAATACCAATACGCTGACACTGACCGCCTGAAAATTCATGCGGGTAGCGGTTAATCAGATTTGGCAGCAACCCCACCTTCATCATCATCGCCTTCACACGGTCGCGGACTTCCTGACCAGACAGGTTCGGATGATAAGTCCGCAGCGGTTCGGCAATGATTTCACCGATGGTCATGCGCGGATTCAGTGATGCCAGCGGATCCTGGAAAATCATCTGAATATCGCTACGCACTTCCCGCCACTCATCGGGTTTCATGCCCAGTAAATCTTTACCCAGCCAGGCGACTTTTCCATCGGTGGCTTTCACCAGGCCAATAATCGCACGGGCAAAAGTCGATTTTCCACAGCCTGATTCGCCGACCACGCCCAGGGTTTCACCTTCATACAGTCGCAGAGTCACGCCATCAACCGCTTTCAGGGTTTTAGACGGCTGCCAGAACCACTGCTTGCCGTCTTTAATGTCGAAATGGACTTTAAGATCGGCAATTTCAAGGAGCACTTTTCGTTGTTCGGTGACCGCATTCATACCAGTTCCTCCACCGGTTTAAAGCAGGCGCGCAGGCGGCCCGGACTAAACTCTTCCAGTGGCGGAGCACTGCTACAGATTTCCATCGCATGCGGGCAACGCGGCTGGAATGGACAGCCTTTTGGTAGACGCAACAGGTTCGGCGGGTTGCCCGGGATAGTCAGCATCTCTTCCCCTTCGGCATCCAGACGAGGTACGGCATTCAGCAAACCAATCGAATACGGATGCACGGGCTTATAAAAGACATCCCGCGCGCTGCCATATTCCATGGTGCGTCCGGCGTACATCACCAAAACTTTATCGCAAATACCGGCAACTACTCCCAGATCATGGGTGATCATGATAATCGCAGTGTTGAATTCGCTTTTCAGTTCATTCAGCAGGGTCATGATTTGCGCCTGTACCGTAACATCGAGCGCGGTAGTCGGCTCATCGGCTATCAGTAATTTAGGCCTGCACAACAGCGCCATGGCGATCATCACGCGCTGACGCATCCCGCCGGAGAATTCATGCGGATACATTTTCATACGCTTACGCGCTTCCGGCATTTTCACCGCATCCAGCATTCTGACCGATTCTTCAAAGGCTTCCGCTTTGCTCATGCCTTTATGCAGCATGAGAACTTCCATCAACTGCTCGCCGACTCGCATGTACGGATTGAGAGAGGTCATCGGGTCCTGGAAAATCATCGAGATTTGCTCGGCGCGCAGTTTGTTCAACTCACGTTCCGGTAAATTCAGAATTTCACGTCCGTTGAAAGTTGCAGATCCTCCGATACGGCCATTTGCCGCCAGCAGGCCCATCAGGGCAAAGGCCGTTTGCGATTTACCTGAACCGGATTCCCCAACAATACCCAGCGTTTCTCCAGCTCGCAGAGAAAAGTTTAAATCGTTTACCGCAGTCACATCGCCGTCGGGGGTGGCAAACGTCACGCGCAGATCTTTAACGTTCAGCAGTGCGTTAGCCTGTTGTTGCGCGAGCGGCGCGGTTGAGGTTTCAATTACGCTCATGGCTGCACTCCTTAACGGTCTTTCGGGTCGAGGGCATCACGCAGGCCATCGCCAATAAAGTTAAAACAGAACAAAGTGACCACCAGGAATCCTGCCGGGAACAGCAGCAGCCATGGTGAGACTTCCATCGAGTTGGCACCATCACTCAGCAACGCCCCCCAGCTACTTAACGGCTCCTGCGTCCCTAATCCCAAAAAGCTCAGGAAGGATTCAAACAGGATCATGCTGGGCACCAGCAACGAAGCGTACACCACCACCACGCCCAGCACGTTCGGCACAATATGACGGATAACGATGCGCACGGTAGATACCCCACCCACTTGCGCTGCTTCAATAAACTCTTTGCGCTTAAGACTCAGCGTTTGCCCACGCACGATACGCGCCATATCCAGCCAGGATACCATCCCAATAGCGACAAAAATCAGCAGGATATTTTGCCCAAAGAAGGTGACCAGCAGAATCACGAAGAACATGAACGGGAAGGAGTTGAGGATTTCCAGCAGACGCATCATCACCGAGTCGATTTTACCGCCGAGGTAGCCCGACAGAGAACCGTATAGCGTGCCGACAACTACCGCGACCAACGCCGCGGCAATGCCGACCATCAACGAGATGCGACCGCCAATCGCCACACGAACCAGCAGGTCTCGACCTGACGAGTCGGTGCCGAAATAGTGTCCAGATTCTGTATCCGGCGCGCTGGACATCATACCCCAGTCGGTATCGAAGTAGGTAAACTGCGACAGCATCGGCGCCAGCGTCACAAACAGCGCAATAATCACCAGCACGACCAGGCTTGCTACCGCCGCGCGGTTATGCATAAAGCGTCGACGCGCGTCCTGCCACAGACTGCGGCCCTCGACCTCCAGCTTTTCACTGAAATTCTCCAGCGCTTCGCTGTTTTTCTTACTTAACATCATAGCGAGCTCCAGTATCAGTAACGAATTTTCGGGTCGATAACGGCATACAGCACGTCGACAATCGCGTTAAACACGATGGTCAGCGTGCCTACCAGTATGGTGAGGCTCAGGACCAGCGAATAGTCGCGGTTTAACGCGCCATTGACGAACAGCTGGCCAATGCCCGGCAAACCATAGATGGTTTCAATAACCATCGAACCGGTAATAATGCCGACAAATGCTGGTCCCATATAGGACAGCACAGGCAACAGCGCAGGTTTTAACGCATGGCGGAAAATAATCCGCCGCATCGGCAACCCTTTAGCGCGCGCGGTACGAATAAAGTTAGAGTGCAGCACTTCAATCATCGAACCGCGGGTAATACGGGCGATACTGGCGATATAAGCCAGTGACAAGGCCACCATCGGCAGGATCATAAATTTCAACGCCCCGCCATTCCAGCCGCCTCCGGGCAGCCATTTCAAGGTTATGGCAAATATCATGACCAATAAGGGAGCGACCACGAAACTGGGGATAACCACCCCGGTCATTGCCACCCCCATCACCGTGTAGTCCCAGCGCGTATTTTGTTTCAGTGCGGCTATTACCCCAGCGCTAACGCCAACGAGGACCGCCAGAATAAAGGCCGCAGCTCCCAGCTTCGCAGAAACCGGAAAGCTCGAGGCCACGAGGTCGTTTACCGTATAGTCTTTATATTTAAAAGATGGCCCAAAATCGCCATGTGCCAGCTGCTTGAGGTAGCTGAAGTACTGCGTCGAGATAGGATCGTTAAGATGATATTTCGCTTCGATATTAGCCAGTACCTCTGGCGGTAACGCGCGTTCCCCGGTGAATGGGCTTCCCGGCGCAAGGCGCATCATAAAGAATGAAATCGTAATAAGTATAAACAGCGTCGGAATCGCTTCCAGACAGCGACGTAATATAAATTTTAACATTGCCCGTACCTTCTGGCGTGTGCCTTTACACCTCTTCTACCCCGACGTTCAGGTAAAGCGGTGTTAATAGTTCGAAGAAAAAAGACACTGTGGGGCAAAATGATTGCCCCACGTCTTGCCATTAATGCTTGATAATATACAAGTCTTTAACGTGGATATTATCCATCGGGTCTTTACCGGAGTATCCGCCAACCCATGGTTTTACCAGGCGGGCGTTAACATAGTAATAAACCGGTACAATCGCAGAATCTTTATCCAGCTGCTGTTCAGCTTTCGAATACAGTTCGCTGCGCTGCGCTTCATCAGTCACTTTCAGCGTATCCGCAATCAGCTTATCAAACGCCGGGCTCTTATAGTGGACGGTGTTGTTGGAGCTGTCAGACAGCACCATATTCAGGAAGGATGTTGGTTCGTTGTAATCCGCACACCAGCCTGCACGCGAAACATCATAGTTACCCTGATGGCGCGTATCGAGGAATGTTTTCCATTCCTGGTTTTCCAGCTTCACGTTGGCGCCCAGATTTTTCTTCCAGATAGATGCCGCAGCGATGGCCAGCTTTTTATGCAGATCTGAGGTGTTATACAGCAGGTCAAAGGTCAACGGTTTTTCAGCGGTATACCCGGCTTCAGCCAGCAGTTTTTTCGCTTCTTCATTACGTTTTTCCTGAGACCATTTGAACCACTCAGGTTCAACCAGTTTCGCGCCATCGGTGTAAGGAGGGGTAAAGCTATACGCCGGCAGGTCCCCCTGGTTTTTAACTTTGTTAACGATAATGTCACGATCCAACGCCAGTTTCAGGGCGGTACGAACACGAACATCGTTGAACGGTGCTTTCTGGTTGTTGATTTCGTAATAATAGGTGCACAGATACGGGTCAACGTGAACTTCGTTCGGGATCTCTTTTTTCAGTTTCTGGAATAACTCGATCGGCATGTTGTTATAGGTCATGTCGATTTCGCCGCTGCGATAGCGGTTAACGTCAGTCACTTCAGAAGAAATTGGCAGGTAGGTAACCTGGTTAATAACCGTTTTGGCGTTGTCCCAGTAGTTGGTGTTACGCTCAAGTACAATGCGCTCGTTGACCACCCAGTCTTTCAGCTTATAGGCGCCGTTGGTAACGATGTTAGCGGGCTGGGTCCATTTCTCACCGTATTTTTCAACCGCTGCTTTAGGAACCGGAGAAACGGATGAGTGCACAAGCAATTTGTAGAAATAAGGAACAGGCTCGCTCAGGGTGACTTCAAATGTATGATCGTCGAGAGCTTTGACACCGAGATCGGTGATCGGCTTTTTGCCGGCGATAATATCGTCAATATTGACAATGTGACCGTACTGTAAATAACTGGCGTACGGTGACGCGGTATTTGGATTAGCCAGGCGTTGCCAGCTATACACGAAATCTTGCGCGGTAACAGGCGTGCCGTCAGACCATTTAGCGTCTTTACGCAGATGGAATGTCCACACCTTAAAGTCTTTATTTTCCCACTTTTCAGCTACGCCAGGCGATGGTTTGCCATCGACATCGCTGATTAATAAACCTTCAAACAGGTCACGGTTGATATTGGATTCAGGTACACCTTCGATTTTATGTGGATCGAGTGACTGAACTTCCGAACCGTTATTACGCACGAGAGTCTGCTTTTCAGCAAGCTGCACACCTGCTGGCACAACTGCCGCCGTAGCAACATTCCCAGCGATTAGCGCAGTTAGGATCCCCGCAGCTACTAAACTTTTTTTAGTGATGTTAGTCATTGTGTTTGTACTCCCTCATTATTATGGCTGGTTTTTTAACCAGACTGTTAATCCTGTCAGGATCCCTGTACGGCACCGGAGATTTTCTGCCGTCAGGTAGTTTCTTGTTTTACTGCTTGCTATCACCGACTTTATTTATTTCTGGCGATTCGTATGACCGCCTTGCGTCGATTATCTACGTGCCTCCCCTGCCGGAAACACGTTATTACCCTGTTGAGAGAAACTAATTGAAAATGATTCTCATCAACGTGAATTCTTCTGCATAATACCTGGCCGGAAAGTATCAAATGCGTTTCTTAACCGCCAATACATTTTACAAATTTGTTAACCAATTCTCTTTTATTGGAAATAAATCTCACTAAAAAAGTCTTACGAATGAAAGACTGTGACAATAAAACGATAAAAATCATTATATTGCATCCCGCGCAGTGTTAAACCCCCGGACCTGAGTCAACACCACGCCAAAATACACATAAATTTAACAATTGGTTATTAATTAGCACATTCATCTAAAAAAAACGCTGAAATAACTAATAACATTTCGATAATCCTTCAGCAAGCCCCAGAGTATGATGTTAATAAAATAACAGTGACATCGGGATCCCTCTGGTGGCCTACTGAGGGTTATATCCATAAAATCAATGAATAAATTAATGAATAGCCATCAGAGTTTTTTATATTTCTAAGCTGATTTTCAACTTTAGTGAGAAGTTTTACTAATAACGAAAGGAAACGGAGCCGAAAGAGACTCCGTTGATGCCGAAGAGGAATATCAGGCAAGCAAACCGGGGAAAATGGACTTTATTCCAGTCACAATGAATTCAATCCCTAAGGCCATTAACAACAACCCCATAATACGCGTAATGACGTTGATACCGGTTTGGCCCAGCAGCCGTACCAGCCACGGTGCCATGCGGAACAGTCCCCAACAGCACAGGGCAAACAACGCAATCGCCACAAAAAAACCAAACAGGTTAATCGCACTGTGATAGCGCGTACCCCAAACAATAGTTGAGCTTATCGCCCCCGGCCCCGCCATTAACGGCAATGCCAGCGGCACTACGCCGATACTTTCGCGGATTGCTGTTTCTGATTTTTCCTGTTTGTTTTGCTTATCTTCGCCCAGTTTTCCGCTAATCATCGACATTGCGATAGTCACCACCAGAATGCCGCCGGCAATCCTGAACGAATCTATCGAGATACCGAAGAGCTGCAGAATACCGTCACCAAGGAACAGCGAGGTCCACAGGATGATGGCAACCGACAGGTTTGCCGTAAGGTTGGTTTTATTTCGCGCAGCAGCCGTTTGATAGCTGGTCATACTGATAAAGACTGGGATGATCCCGACCGGGTTAACCAATGCGAATAACCCAATGAAAAATTTAAAATAGACAGGAAAATCAAATAGCGTTTGGATCACGGTTAGCTCCGAAGCGTTAGCCGGATAAAATGAGTCATAAAAATTGATAAAATCCGCGCTGAAGATACGCCTTTTGTCAGCATACTTCACCTTCTATCTGTGTATATCTACGTAAATACACTTCCAATACTTGGTGTTATTAATATGTATTAAATATGCTAATGTTAATAGCATTCACCCCATCAATTCATTAACACTTACCGATAAACGCTAAAAGGGCCTGCTGAAAGGTGTCAGCTTTGCGAAATCTTGATCCAGATCACGCAATTACTACTCAGAAGTGAGTAATCTTGCTTACGCCACCTGGAGGTAGCGCGTTAGAATTAAGTGGCGCTAGCGTATAAGCTCTTTTAGTAAATCAAGGTAAAGTGGACGTTAATTAACCGTTTGATTTTCAAAACGTTACACAAATTTTCGTCGATCTGTCTATACTCTCGTATCGAGCAGATGATTTACTAAAAAAGTTTAACATTATCAGGAGAGCATTATGGCTGTTACTAATGTCGCTGAACTTAACGCACTTGTAGAGCGCGTAAAAAAAGCCCAGCGTGAATATGCCAGTTTCACTCAAGAACAGGTTGACAAAATCTTCCGTGCCGCCGCTCTGGCTGCCGCAGACGCTCGAATCCCTCTCGCGAAAATGGCCGTTGCCGAATCTGGCATGGGCATCGTCGAAGATAAAGTGATTAAAAACCACTTTGCTTCCGAATACATTTATAACGCATATAAAGACGAAAAAACCTGTGGTGTGCTGGCTGAAGACCACACTTTCGGTACCATTACCATCGCTGAACCGATTGGTATCATCTGCGGTATCGTTCCAACCACTAACCCGACTTCTACTGCAATCTTCAAATCACTGATCAGCCTGAAGACGCGTAACGCCATCATCTTCTCTCCGCATCCGCGTGCTAAAGATGCCACTAACAAAGCTGCTGATATCGTTCTGCAGGCAGCAATTGCTGCTGGCGCACCGAAAGATCTGATCGGCTGGATCGATCAGCCTTCCGTAGAACTGTCAAACGCGCTGATGCACCACCCGGACATCAACCTGATCCTTGCGACCGGTGGTCCAGGCATGGTTAAAGCAGCATACAGCTCCGGTAAACCGGCAATCGGTGTAGGCGCAGGTAACACCCCTGTGGTTATCGATGAAACCGCTGATA
This sequence comes from Citrobacter sp. 506, assembly GCF_050434985.1. NCBI lineage: Bacteria > Pseudomonadati > Pseudomonadota > Gammaproteobacteria > Enterobacterales > Enterobacteriaceae > Citrobacter > Citrobacter sp. 506. The sequence continues at coordinate 330,985 of NZ_JBNDJN010000001.1, read as the reverse complement.
TCAAACGTGCTGTTGCATCTGTTCTGATGTCTAAAACCTTCGATAACGGCGTAATTTGTGCTTCTGAACAGTCCGTTGTCGTTGTTGACTCTGTATACGACGCAGTACGTGAGCGTTTCGCGACTCACGGTGGCTACATGCTGCAAGGCAAAGAGCTGAAAGCCGTTCAGGACGTCATCCTGAAAAATGGCGCGCTGAACGCGGCTATCGTTGGTCAGCCGGCATACAAAATTGCTGAACTGGCAGGCTTCTCCGTACCAGAAACCACTAAGATTCTGATCGGTGAAGTGACAGTTGTTGACGAAAGCGAACCGTTCGCTCACGAAAAATTGTCTCCTACGCTGGCAATGTACCGTGCGAAAGACTTCGAAGACGCCGTTATTAAAGCTGAAAAACTGGTTGCGATGGGTGGTATCGGTCATACCTCTTGCCTGTACACCGACCAGGACAACCAGCCAGAACGTGTTGCTTACTTCGGTCAGATGATGAAAACCGCACGTATCCTGATTAACACCCCAGCTTCTCAGGGTGGTATCGGTGACCTGTACAACTTTAAACTCGCGCCTTCCCTGACTCTGGGTTGTGGTTCCTGGGGTGGTAACTCCATCTCTGAAAACGTTGGTCCTAAGCACCTGATCAACAAGAAAACCGTTGCTAAGCGAGCTGAAAACATGTTGTGGCACAAACTTCCGAAATCTATCTACTTCCGTCGTGGCTCTCTGCCAATCGCACTGGATGAAGTGATTACCGATGGTCACAAACGTGCGCTGATCGTGACCGACCGCTTCCTGTTTAACAATGGCTATGCTGACCAGATCACCTCCGTGCTGAAAGCTGCTGGCGTTGAAACCGAAGTGTTCTTTGAAGTTGAAGCTGACCCAACTCTGACCGTTGTACGCAAAGGTGCTGAGCTGGCTAACTCCTTTAAACCAGACGTGATCATCGCGCTGGGTGGCGGTTCCCCGATGGACGCCGCGAAAATCATGTGGGTTATGTACGAACACCCAGAAACCCACTTCGAAGAACTGGCACTGCGCTTTATGGACATCCGTAAACGTATCTACAAGTTCCCGAAAATGGGCGTAAAAGCGAAGATGGTTGCCGTCACCACCACTTCCGGTACCGGTTCTGAAGTTACTCCGTTTGCGGTTGTTACTGACGATGCAACTGGTCAGAAATACCCGCTGGCAGACTATGCGCTGACTCCGGATATGGCGATTGTTGACGCCAACCTGGTGATGGATATGCCTAAGTCCCTGTGTGCGTTCGGTGGTCTGGATGCCGTTACTCACGCCCTGGAAGCTTACGTATCCGTGCTGGCTTCTGAGTTCTCCGACGGTCAGGCTCTGCAAGCGCTGAAACTGCTGAAAGAAAACCTGCCAGCGTCCTACCACGAAGGTTCTAAGAACCCGGTAGCGCGTGAGCGTGTACACAGTGCAGCAACCATCGCCGGTATTGCATTTGCTAACGCCTTCCTGGGTGTATGTCACTCAATGGCGCACAAGCTGGGTTCTCAGTTCCACATTCCTCACGGTCTGGCGAACGCCCTGCTGATCAGCAACGTTATTCGTTATAACGCGAACGACAACCCGACTAAACAGACTGCATTCAGCCAGTACGACCGTCCGCAGGCTCGTCGTCGCTACGCTGAAATCGCAGACCATCTGGGTCTGAGCGCACCGGGCGACCGTACTGCTGCAAAAATCCAGAAACTGCTGGGCTGGCTTGACGAAATCAAAGCTGAACTGGGTATTCCTAAGTCTATCCGTGAAGCTGGCGTTCAGGAAGCTGACTTCCTGGCACACGTGGACAAACTGTCTGAAGATGCGTTTGATGACCAGTGTACTGGTGCTAACCCGCGTTACCCGCTGATTTCTGAACTGAAACAGATCCTGATGGATACCTACTACGGTCGTGAATACAGCGAAGATCAAACCGCCGTTAAGACTGAAGCAGTAGCAGCGCCGAAAGCTGAGAAAAAAGCGAAGAAATCCGCTTAATTCATCCAGATAAGTTTTAGTTTCACCATAAACGGTCCCAAATTGGGGCCGTTTTTTTTTACATCTTTCGTTATCAGAATCGATACATGACCAATTCAGCGACGTGTAAAGGATGGACCTGTAAAAGGATGCTTAGGAGGATGCGAGAATAGCGTCAGGAGAGTGTCTGACAGGGTAGCGAACATTAGCGAATGTCGCAGCCTACCCTGTGCTAATAAGCGCCCAGAAGCGCGTAGAGTTAGTCGTGGTTGTGTCGTTCTTGTATCGCCGTCAGAGAGCCCTCAGACTGTGCTTGCTTATAATGCTTACGGCATACCGATACATAGCGTTCGTTCCCGCCAATCACCACCTGTTCGCCCTCGTTATAAGGTCGTCCTGCCTGATCAAGACGCAACACCATGCTGGCCTTACGCCCACAGAAACAAATGGTTTTTAATTCAACCAGTTTATCTGACCACGCCAACAGGTATTCGCTGCCGCCAAATAACTCACCACGAAAATCGGTACGCAAGCCGTAGCACAACACGGGAATATCCAGCTGATCGACAACTTCAGATAATTCATAAACCTGCTGTCGAGTCAGAAACTGCGACTCATCAACCAGTACACAGTGAATTCTTTGCTGCTCATTCTCAGCCCGAATCTCTTCGAACAATGATGAATTTTGGTTAAACAATTTTGCAGGTGACGACAGACCTATACGTGAACTTACTTTTCCGGCACCAAAGCGGTCATCAATTTCCGCTGTATATACCACGGCACGCATCCCACGTTCCTGATAATTGTACGAAGATTGCAGCAATGCAGTCGACTTACCGGCATTCATTGCAGAATAGTAAAAATATAGCTGTGCCATTGACCGTAGGCCCTCACCCGGGGAAATAAATATGGGCAGGATTGTAGCATATTTCACGAACGTGTCGGTGTAGCGTTGCCTGCATAGGCGTATAAATAGGCGTTCAGACTCGCTCAGTGTCGCCTAAATAACCGATCCTTTAAGTGACATGGGAGCGCTAGTACACTCCAGTCATAGCCCAGGCAGCCTGAAACTGGACGGGTATATACACACTCTTTCACAAATAGTGCTCATGAAATTTATCCATACCTCTTATCTTCTTACGGCAATAAAGAAACCCTTCCCTTATTGTTATTGAATCTACCCACTGTCGCCATGTATTAGCGAATTCATGTAAGCAAAACTAATACAAAAGGTTGAAATCACTGCAAAGAGATACTATTTGTACACCATAAAATGTGACCTAAATCTTGAATTTTTACTCTCAGCCGCTGAGAAGCCCCCTCACCAATAAGCCTTTTTTATGCCCAACGTCGCGGTGAATTTAAGACAGATGAATTAATTCTGATACTAAATAAAGCGCAATTTTGAATTCCTTACATTCCTGGCTATTGCACAACTGAATTTATCGCTCTATTATTAGCTCAACAAACCACCCCCAATATAAGTTTGAGATTACTACAATGAGCGAAGCACTTAAAATTCTGAACAACATCCGTACTCTTCGTGCGCAGGCAAGAGAATGTACTCTGGAAACGCTTGAAGAAATGCTGGAAAAATTAGAAGTTGTTGTTAGCGAGCGCCGTGAAGAAGAAAGCGCTGCAGCTGCTGAAGTTGAAGAACGTACTCGTAAACTGCAACAATATCGTGAAATGCTGATCGCTGACGGCATTGACCCGAACGAACTGCTGAATAGCATGGCTGCTGTTAAATCTGGCACCAAAGCTAAACGCGCTGCACGTCCGGCTAAATATAGCTATGTTGACGAAAACGGTGAAACTAAAACCTGGACTGGTCAGGGTCGTACACCAGCAGTGATCAAAAAAGCGATGGAAGAACAAGGTAAACAACTGGACGATTTCTTAATCAAGGAATAATTCAGAAATAGTTTGCTTAAAATCCCGCCACTGGCGGGATTTTTTTTACCTGTACTTCGCACAGTCCCTACCCAGTTCAGGTATAAAAAAACGGTGCTGGATTAACAGCACCGTTCAGACCTGATAATACCAGCAGGTTACTTCTTAATACCCATCTCATCTTCCAGCCAGGCTTTAAATTCAGCGCCGAGAGTATTATGGCGAATACCATATTCAACGAACGCCTGCATATAGCCCAGCTTATTACCACAGTCATGGCTTTTGCCCTTCATGTGATAAGCTTCAACCGTTTCTTTTTCAATCAGCATATCGATAGCATCAGTCAGCTGAATTTCGTCACCGGCTCCCGGAGGCGTTTTTGCCAGCAGAGGCCAGATATCCGCGCTAAGGACGTAACGCCCCACGACGGCCAGATTAGATGGCGCCACATTCGCTTTCGGCTTTTCAACAACGCCAACCATCGGTACGCTTTCGCCCGGCGCTAATTCAACGCCTTTACAATCAACAACACCATAAGCGGTAACATCTTCTACCGGCTCAACCATAATCTGGCTGCTGCCTGTTTCATCGAAACGATGAATCATTTCGGCAAGGTTGTCGCGTGATAAATCAGATTCGTATTCGTCAAGAATGACGTCCGGCAAGATAACCGCAACGGGCTCATCGCCAACCACCGGGTGCGCGCACAATACCGCGTGGCCCAGACCTTTGGCCAGTCCCTGACGCACCTGCATAATAGTGACATGTGGCGGACAAATAGATTGCACTTCTTCCAGAAGCTGGCGTTTTACACGTTTTTCCAGCATAGCTTCAAGTTCAAAGCTGGTATCGAAGTGGTTTTCAATCGAATTTTTAGACGAGTGAGTTACAAGTACAATTTCAGTGATGCCCGCAGCAATACATTCGTTTACGACGTACTGAATTAATGGCTTATCAACCAACGGTAGCATCTCTTTCGGGATTGCTTTCGTAGCCGGTAACATCCTGGTTCCTAATCCCGCAACCGGGATAACGGCCTTTTTGACTTTTGAATTAAGGGCAGCCATTTAAAACTCTCCTGGACTGTTCATGTATTGAACGTGTTCATCAATCTGTATCGCATCCAAGTATATCAGTACCGCGACAAGCTTCTGGTCTGAAAAGGACGCGCGTCGGTATAATTAAGATAAATACGAATAAATCTGGCGCTGATAGTAGCACTCACAGCATGAGGGGGGGAGCCAATTTCATTCTCACTCCACTCGGTTGTTCATTCTGCAGACAACATCAGGCGCAGCCGACCACCGGCCCCCCAAATTTGGCATTGCCAGGATTCGCAACGTTGGCTCAGTTGATTAAGATACGCATTCCCTAAGGTTCCCAACGGAACGCCATTGCTGATTTGTACATTGTGGGAACCTGTATTTAATGTCGCATTCAGCCCTGCTGATACCAGAATCAGGTTTTTTAATCCGCTGTGGTAATAACCCACCAGCAAAGGGAATTGTCCGGGCAAATTAGCCTGGCGCAATAAATGGTTAACCTGTTTCAATAACGCACCTAGCTCCGGCAATCGTTGATTTTGATGCGCGAGCTGTTCCTGCAGCAAACCGTTAAATAGCGCCCGCAGTAACAATGCTGCCAGAACGCCATTATCCCCTGCCCGCGTCACATCCAGACAATAAAACGCAAGGTCATGGTCCGATAGCGGTGCAATATCCAGTACCAGCCCCGGCTGATCGGCGGCTACCAATTGACGATAGTTGATCCGACATCGTGAAATAACTTGCGACACAGGAGGCTGTAATTCTTGTAACAGCTTCGCTGCAGCGGCGGGATCCCCGACCATCGCATCCCAGTCGCGAAACAGCCGCTCTTCTTCTTCCACGCGTGAATTAAACATATTCGGATACAGACACGCAAAGACGGTTTCGCGCAGGCGGTTCAGGTCTTTTACCGGCTTTAGCAGCACATCATCCACACCCAATCGCAGTGCTTTGGCTATATCAGACATGTTTTCCGTCGCTGATATCACCAGGATTGGGGTCTGATCGCCACGATTACGCAGATACTCTACTAGCTTAAGGCCGTTCATTCGTGGCATAGCCAGGTCGCAGATAATCAGGTCGGGGTTAAAGTGCCCGAGTAATTCAAGTGCTTCAAGTCCATCGCCAGCTACCGCCGTTGTCGCTCCCAAAGAGGAAAACCATGAGTCCATGAGTGAGCGAAATACCGGCTCATCCTCAACGATAAGAATCTGTTTTCCGACCAATGGCTGCGTCATATTCTCCCCCCTGACTGGCTTTAGTAAATAGTGGCATGCTATTGCTACTCACGCCTGTCAGAATTTGCTTAAGTGTTGATAAAAAATGCGTTAGATGTTGGTTTTCACCAGGGGTAGAAGCTCATCCATTTTCTTCTCGACCGCCAGTTGTCCAGCAGCAATTGCTGCGCTGGCGCGGTGAAAATCCAGCGTGGATATTTGCGGACAAAACGGCTGGATCAGGATATCTGGCGGGTCACCGGCCATGCGGTTACGTTTCAGACGGTTTTCCAGAACCTGAATAGAAGTCGTCATGATCTCCATCGCCGTCGGCGCGGTTACCGCACGCCTGGCCGTTATGTTGCTCAAGCGCTCTTTCAGTCGGGCACGCCATGAAAGCGCGTCAACATCATCACCCGTTTCGGCATCACTGCTGACGTTGAAGGAGAGTAAATCTTGCTGCATAAGATGCGCATCGTGTTGCAGATCGACGGCAATAACGATATCAGCGCCCAGCGCGCGAGTTAAGGATACAGGAACGGGATTCACCACCGCGCCATCGACCAGCCAGTAACCATTATGCGCTACAGGGGACATCAGACCAGGAATACTGCAGGAGGCCCGAACAGCCAGGTGCAAATCACCTTCCGTGAACCAGAGCTCCCGACCCGTACTCAGATTAGTAGCCACAGTTGCAAAACGGCGAGTGCATTGCTCAAATGCTTCTACCGGCATGACATTACGGTACTGATTGAATACCCGTTCACCACGCAGTAAACCGCCCCTGCGCCACGAGAGATCCATCAGACGTAAGACATCCCAATAGCTGAAAGAACAAACCCATTGTTCGAGAGCAGGTAACTTATTGCATGCGTAGGCTGCACCAACCAGCGAACCAATGGAGCACCCTGCCACAATATCAACATCAATGCCCATATGCTTTAGGGCTTTAATAACGCCAATATGCGACCAACCTCGCGCCGCGCCGGAACCTAGCGCCAGCCCAATTTTTATTTTTCTCATTGTACGTACAAACTTCCCCTGGCTTGCAGACGTAGCAACATCGCTACCGCTCAGTTAACATAGTGCTACCCTGGCGTTTTTACGCCGTTTTTTTATTCCAGGGAGTACTTTGTGTCTCAGCTTTGTCCCTGTGGTAGCGCTGTCGAGTATAGCCTATGTTGCTACCGTTATGTGTCCGGCGCGCAAGTAGCACCTACGCCGTCACACCTCATGCGTTCTCGTTACTGTGCTTTTGTGATGAAAGACGCAGATTACCTTATCAAGACCTGGCATCCGGACTGTCATGCAGCCGCGTTTCGCGACGACATTATCGCAGGTTTTAGCCACACCGAATGGCTCGGGCTGACCGTTTTTGAACAACAAACGACAGACACAGAAAATATCGGCTATGTCAGCTTTGTTGCGCGATTTTCTGAACAAGGTAAAACAGGTGCAATTATCGAGCGCTCTCGTTTTTTAAAAGAAAACGGTCAGTGGTACTATATAGACGGTACACGCCCTCAAATTGGACGAAACGATACCTGCCCTTGTGGCTCCGGTAAAAAATTTAAAAAGTGCTGCGGCTAATCAACGCCCGACAGTATCAATTTTGCAAACATTCTCAACAGGATCACCGCTGCAAATGCATTCATTACAACGAAAAGTGCTGCGTACTATTTGCCCGGACCAAAAAGGTCTGATCGCGCGCATTACGAATATCTGTTACAAGCATGAACTGAACATCGTGCAGAACAATGAGTTCGTGGACCACCGTACCGGGCGCTTTTTTATGCGTACCGAACTGGAGGGTATTTTTAACGACGTCACGCTGCTTGCCGATCTGGATAGTGCCCTACCAGATGGCTCCATTCGTGAATTAACACCAGCAGGACGCCGCCGTATCGTCATTTTGGTCACCAAGGAAGCACATTGTTTGGGTGATCTGTTAATGAAGGCCAATTATGGCGGGCTGGATGTTGAAATCGCCGCTGTGATCGGCAACCACGAGACGCTGCGACCTTTGGTTGAACGGTTTGATATCCCGTTTGAGCTGGTCAGCCACGAAGGTTTAACGCGTGACGAACATGATCTGAAAATGGCCGACGCTATCGACGCGCACCAACCTGACTATGTCGTGCTGGCAAAATACATGCGCGTTCTGACACCAACATTTGTTTCACGCTTCCCGAATAAGATTATCAATATTCACCATTCATTCCTGCCAGCGTTTATTGGCGCTCGCCCTTACCATCAGGCTTATGAGCGCGGTGTGAAGATCATCGGTGCAACAGCCCACTACGTGAATGATAACCTCGATGAAGGCCCAATCATTATGCAGGACGTAATTCATGTGGATCACACCTACACCGCGGAAGACATGATGCGTGCGGGTCGCGACGTTGAGAAAAATGTATTAAGCCGCGCGCTGTATCAGGTTCTGGCTCAACGCGTCTTTGTTTACGGTAACCGAACGATTATTCTGTAATCGATTGATAATTGAATTGGTTACCTTTACATCTTTACGTGTAAAAATCAGGCAACCAGTTCTTTTTTATCAACGGAATACTTTACAGGGGCGCATCATTTGATATGATGCGCCCCGCTTCCAACGGAAGCAGGCCAGTAACTAGCATTACCCCGTGGTGGGGTTCCCGAGCGGCCAAAGGGAGCAGACTGTAAATCTGCCGTCATCGACTTCGAAGGTTCGAATCCTTCCCCCACCACCATTCATTTCGATAGATTCATAAAATTAGTATACCCCTGGTGGGGTTCCCGAGCGGCCAAAGGGAGCAGACTGTAAATCTGCCGTCATCGACTTCGAAGGTTCGAATCCTTCCCCCACCACCATCACTTCATAAAGCACCTGTATCAAATCCATCTGTAATGTCTCATATTCTGCCCCAGCGGGAAGGATGAGAAGCTTCGACTCAGGTTCGATTCGAGCGTTAGCGAGAAAGCGTTGCCGCAGGCAACGACCCGAAGGGCGAAGCGCACCGCGCTGAGTAATCCTTCCCCCACCACCATCACCTCATAAAGCACCAGCATCCAATCCATCTGTAATGTCTCATATTCTGCCCAAGCGGGAAGGATGAGAAGCTTCGACTAAGGTTCGATTCGAGCGTTAGCGAGAAAGCGTTGCCGCAGGCAACGACCCGAAGGGCGAAGCGCACCGCGCTGAGTAATCCTTCCCCCACCACCATCACTTCATAACGCACCAGCATCCAATCCATCTGTAATGCCCCATACCTTGCCCTCGATCAAGCCTCAATTCGGGTCGGCAATTTGCCTGATGCACAATGCTTATCCGGCAATTAGTCGTAAAAAAACCCCGCCGGAGCGGGGTTTTGTCTTACACAGATAACCGATTAATGACGCGCACGAACAATCTGGTATTTGCGCGTCAGATATTCGACCGGAACGCTCCAGATGTGCACCAGACGCGAGAACGGGAACAACAGGAACAGCGTCATACCCAGCACCAGGTGCATACGGAAAATGAACGCGACGCCATCCAGATATTGAGACGCCCCCCCCTGGAAGGTCACCACTGTCTGCGCCCAGTTCACCAGCTTCATCATCTCGCTGCCGTCCATATGCTGGGCGGAGAACGGAATGGTCAGCAGGCCCAGCGCACACTGGATCACCAGCAGGGAGAGGATCAGAATGTCCGCTCCGGTAGTGGTCGCCCGCACACGTGGGCTGAACAGGCGGCGTTTCAGCAGCAGGACGCCGCCAATCAAACACATCACACCACTGGCACCACCCGCGAACATCGCCATCTTTTGTTTCACTTCAAGCGGCAGCCACGCTTCATACATCCAGTGTGGTGTCAGCATGCCAAGGAAGTGCCCGGCAAAAATCCCCAGGATCCCGATGTGGAACAGGTTTGACGCCAGGTTCATCCCTTTGCGATCCAGCATCTGACTGGAAGCCGCGCGCCAGGTATACTGCCCATAGTCATAACGCAGCCAACTGCCAATCAGAAAGACAGAACCCGCGATGTACGGATAGATGTCAAAGAAGAACGTATTCAGGAAGTGCATTATTGCTGTCCTCCGGTGGTGATATTCAGATACTGCGGCGCAACGGCCCCGGCAAAACGACGCTGGTGAGCGGAAATTTCCGACTCACCACACCCCTGATCGGCGAAGAATTTCACCTGCTCTTCTTCCCAGACCGCATCCAGCGCTTGTGGGGTATCGTCACGCGCTTCATCTGCAATTTTTTCAGCCACTTTATCGCTGTCGATAACGGTATTCGCCAGTTTTAACAGCAGATCGAACAGCACCGCATAACGGCTTTCACGCTGTTGCAAACGAGCGCTGAGCAGCGCCAGAATCGGCGCGATATCCTGTAACCCCCCTAATGCTTCGCTTTTCGGCAACTGCGCAAGGTATTCCAGATACAGCGGCAGATGATCGGGAAGTTCGCGGCTGTCGAGCTGCAGACCGTGCTGTTCATACTGCGCCATCAGGTCAACCATAGCCTGACCACGATCGCGGGACTCGCCGTGTACATGTTCAAACAGCAACAACGAGGTGGCGCGGCCACGGTCAAACAGTTCGCTATAGCTTGCCTGCACATCCAGCATGTCCTGCGCGGTGAGATCGCGCAGGAAAATGCCCAGAGTCTGGGCATCCTCTTTATCCAGGTTCTCAGATGACGCGAGTGCATCGAAAAGTTCCTGCTGATGCTGCCACAAGGCAGCATCCGGGTACTCGAGCAGACGCGAAACAATGACAAGTTCAATCATTGGTGCGGCTCCGTTTTGCTGGTCACATCGACAGCGTCGATGCGGCGGCTGTTGAACAGATTGAATTTAGTATCAGAACCATGGCAACCGTCACCGAAGGTAAAGCCACAACCGCTTTTCTCCGGGAACGCGTCACGTGCCAGTTCACGATGGCTGCTCGGTACCACGAAACGATCTTCGTAGTTAGCAATCGCCAGATAACGATACATTTCCTGTGCCTGCGCTTCGCTTAAGCCCACCTCTTCCAGCGCACGGGTATCAACTTTACCGTCAACGGTTTCCGCACGTTTGTAGTGACGCATCGCCAGCATACGTTTCAGCGCTAACAGTACCGGCTGAGTGTCGCCTGCGGTCAGCAGGTTCGCCAGGTACTGAACCGGGATACGCAGACTGTCAACGTCCGGCAGAATACCGTTGCTGCCCAGCTCACCCGCATCGGCGGCAGACTGGATCGGTGACAAAGGCGGCACATACCAGACCATCGGTAGCGTGCGGTATTCCGGATGCAGCGGCAGCGCCAGCTTCCAGTCCATCGCCATTTTGTAAACCGGCGACTGCTGTGCGGCATCAATGACGCTCAGCGGAATACCATCTTTCAGCGCTTGTTCAATAACAGCCGGATCGTTCGGATCGAGGAACACGTCCAGTTGACGCTGGTACAGATCTTTCTCGTGCTCCGTGCTTGCCGCACTTTCGATCGCATCTGCGTCATACAGCAGTACGCCGAGGTAACGAATACGGCCTACGCAGGTTTCGGAACAAACGGTCGGCTGACCGGCTTCGATACGCGGGTAGCAGAAAATGCACTTCTCAGATTTCCCGCTCTTCCAGTTGAAGTAGATCTTCTTATACGGGCAGCCAGTGATACACATACGCCAGCCGCGGCATTTGTCCTGGTCGATCAGCACGATGCCATCTTCTTCACGCTTGTAGATAGCGCCGCTTGGGCAGGTCGCCACGCACGCCGGGTTAAGGCAATGCTCACACAAACGCGGCAGATACATCATGAAGGTATTTTCGAACTGACCGTACATCGCCTTCTGCATGTTTTCGAAGTTCTGGTCTTTGGCGCGTTTTTCGAACTCGCCCCCCAGAATTTCTTCCCAGTTCGGACCGCTGGTGATTTTATCCATCCGCTGACCGGTGATCAGCGAGCGCGGACGGGCAATCGGCTGCGCCTTACTGTCTGCTGGGGCGTTGTGCAACGTTTGGTAGTCAAAATCAAACGGCTCATAGTAATCATCCATACCCGGCAGATGCGGGTTAGCAAAGATTTTACCCAGCAGCAGTGCTTTGTTACCCATGCGCGGTTGCAGTTTGCCGTTGATTTTACGGATCCAACCGCCCTTCCATTTTTCCTGGTTTTCCCAGTCGTTCGGGAAGCCAACGCCAGGCTTACTTTCGACGTTGTTGAACCAGGCGTACTCCATACCTTCACGGCTGGTCCAGACGTTTTTACAGGTCACTGAACAGGTGTGGCAGCCGATGCACTTATCGAGATTCAGCACCATGCCGACTTGTGAACGAATTTTCATTTTACGCTCTCCTGTACCTGGTCATTGCCTTCGCCATCCAACCAGTTAATGTTCTTCATCTTACGTACAACTACGAACTCATCTCGGTTTGAACCGACGGTACCGTAGTAGTTAAAGCCGTATGCCAGCTGCGCATAACCACCGATCATGTGAGTTGGTTTCGGCGTAATACGGGTTACCGAGTTGTGGATCCCGCCGCGCTGCTGGGTGATTTCAGAACCCGGCAGGTTAACGATACGTTCCTGCGCGTGGTACATCATGGTCATCCCGGCCGGCACACGCTGGCTGACAACTGCACGCGCCGTCAGCGCACCGTTGCTGTTGAAGACTTCGATCCAGTCGTTATCTTCGATACCCAGATCCTTCGCATCAACTTCACTCATCCACACAATCGGACCACCGCGAGACAGCGTCAGCATCAGCAGGTTGTCGCTGTAGGTGGAGTGGATCCCCCATTTCTGGTGCGGCGTCAGGAAGTTGAGCGCTTTTTCCGGGTTACCGTTAGACTTCTCGCCGATCACCGCTTTCACCGAACGGGTGTCGATTGGCGGACGATACACCAGCAGGCTCTCACCGAAGTCACGCATCCACTGGTGATCCTGATACAACTGCTGGCGACCAGACAGCGTACGCCATGGGATCAGCTCATGAACGTTGGTATAACCGGCGTTATAAGACACATGTTCATCTTCCAGACCTGACCAGGTCGGACTGGAGATAATTTTGCGCGGCTGCGCCTGGATGTCGCGGAAACGAATTTTTTCGTCTTCTTTATTCAGCGCCAGATGCGTATGGTCACGACCGGTAAATTCACTCAGCGCCGCCCAGGCTTTAACGGCAACCTGACCGTTAGTTTCCGGAGCCAGCGTCAGGATCATCTCAGCAGCATCAATTGCGGTATCCAGCATCGGTTGGCCTTTCGCCGGACCGTCAGCCTTGGTGTAGTTGAGCTTACGCAGCAGATCCATTTCGCTCTGGGTGTTCCAGGCAATCCCTTTACCGCCGTTACCGATTTTTTCCATCAGCGGACCGATGGAGGTGAAACGCTCGTACGTTGCCGGATAATCACGCTCAACGGTCATGATGTGCGGTGCCGTAACACCTGGAATCAGGTCGCATTCCCCTTTTTTCCAGTCCTTCACGTCCAGCGGCTGCGCCAGTTCAGCGGCGGAGTCGTGCTGAATCGGCAGCGTAACGACGTCGGTTTCTTTACCGAGGTGGCCCACACAAACTTCAGAGAATTTCTTGGCGATGGCTTTATAGATTTCCCAGTCGCTCTTCGATTCCCAGGCCGGGTCAACGGCCGCAGACAGAGGATGAATAAACGGATGCATATCCGAGGTATTCATGTCATCTTTTTCATACCAGGTAGCGGTCGGCAGCACGATATCGGAATACAGACAGGTACTCGACAGGCGGAAGTCCAGCGTAACGACCAGATCCAGTTTGCCGTCCAGTCCGTTATCCTGCCATTCCACTTCTTCTGGCTTCACGCCGCTCTGCTGGCCGAGATCTTTGCCCTGAATACCATGTTCAGTACCCAGCAGATACTTGAGCATATACTCGTGGCCTTTACCGGAAGAACCGAGCAGGTTTGAACGCCAGATAAACAGGTTACGCGGATGGTTTTTACCGTTTTCCGGCTGCTCTGCCGCAAAGCGAATAGAACCTTCTTTCAGGGATTTAACGGTGTAGTCCACCGGCGTCATACCTGCTTTCTGCGCTTCTTTCGCGATATACAGCGGGTTAGTCCCTAACTGCGGCGCAGACGGTAACCAGCCCATACGTTCAGCGCGAACGTTAAAGTCAATCAAATGACCGCTATAGCGGGATTTGTCTGCCATCGGGGACAGCAGTTCCTGCGCAGTCACCGTCTCATAGCGCCATTGGCTGGAGTGGTTATAGAAGTAGGAGGTGCTGTTCATATGACGAGGCGGACGCTGCCAGTCAAGAGCAAACGCCAGCGGCTGCCAGCCGGTTTGCGGACGCAGTTTTTCCTGCCCTACGTAGTGGGCCCAGCCGCCGCCGCTCTGGCCGATACAGCCACAGAACACCAGCATATTGATCAGGCCACGATAGTTCATATCGAGGTGGTACCAGTGGTTCAAACCGGCACCGACGATAATCATCGAACGACCGTGCGTTTTATCTGCGTTATCCGCAAATTCACGGGCGATGCGTACAATCTGAGAACGTGATACGCCTGTAATTTTTTCTGCCCACGCTGGCGTGTACGCTTTCACGTCATCGTAACTGGTCGCGCAGTTTTCATCGTTCAGACCACGTTCCAGGCCGTAGTTGGCCATCGTCAGATCGTAAACGGTGGTCACCAGCGCCTTAGATCCATCGGCCAGTTGCAGGCGTTTAACGGGCAATTTATGCAGCAGAATGTTTTCCAGTTCGACTTTACTGAAGTGCTCGGTGCCTTCGCCACCAAAGTATGGGAAGCCCACTTCAGCGATATCATCCTGGCTACCCAGCAGGCTGAGCTGCAGTTCAGTTTCATCACCGGACGTGCCGTCGCGCTGCTCAAGGTTCCATTTGCCTTTTTCGCCCCAACGGAAACCAATTGAACCGTTTGGCGCAACCATTTCGCCGTTGCTGTTGATAGCGACAGTTTTCCATTCCGGGTTATTTTCCTGGCCCAGAGAGTCAACCAGATCCGCAGCACGCAGCATACGACCAGCAGCATAGTAGCCGTCGCGCTCTTCGAGCATCACCAGCATTGGCATGTCGGTATAACGACGAACGTAGTCGGTGAAATATTGGCTCGGGTTATCGAGGTGGAACTCGCGCAGCATGACATGACCCATCGCCATTGCCATCGCCGCATCGGTTCCCTGCTTCGGAGCCAGCCACAGGTCGCACAGTTTGGCGATTTCTGCGTAGTCCGGGGTAATTGCTACTGTTTTGGTGCCTTTGTAACGAACTTCAGTAAAGAAGTGCGCATCCGGAGTACGGGTCTGCGGTACGTTAGAGCCCCATGCCAGAATGTAGCTGGAGTTATACCAGTCGGCAGATTCCGGTACGTCGGTCTGCTCGCCCCAGGTCTGCGGGGAAGCTGGCGGCAGGTCACAGTACCAGTCATAGAAGCTCAGGCAGGTCCCGCCAATCAGCGACATATAACGTGCGCCGGACGCATAAGAAACCATCGACATCGCTGGGATCGGCGAGAAGCCTGCGACGCGGTCAGGACCATAGGTTTTGATGGTGTAAACGTTAGATGCGGCAATCAGCTCATTCACTTCCTGCCAGGAAGAACGAACGAATCCACCACGACCACGCGCTTGTTTGAAGCTTTTTGCTTTGTCGGCGTCTTCGATAATGGATGCCCATGCATCTACCGGATCGCTGTGCAGTCTTTTTGCTTCACGCCACATCTTCATCAGACGTTTGCGCATCAGCGGGTATTTCAGACGGTTAGCGCTGTAGAGATACCATGAATAGCTTGCACCACGCGGGCAGCCGCGAGGCTCGTGGTTGGGCATATCTGGACGAGTGCGTGGGTAGTCAGTTTGCTGGGTTTCCCAGGTCACCAGACCATTTTTCACATAGATTTTCCAGCTGCATGAGCCAGTGCAGTTTACACCGTGGGTTGAACGCACGATTTTGTCATGCTGCCAACGCTGGCGGTATCCATCCTCCCAGTCCCTGTTGGTATTGAGAAGCTGGCCGTGCCCATCGGCAAAGGTTTCGCCCTTCTGCTTGAAGTAGCGAAACCGGTCCAGGAATTTACTCATCGGTTTTCTCCTGTAGGAGCCTGACGGCTCTCTGATAAATCGACATTGCTTGATTGAGAGCGAAGGTAACGCTCTGAAAGGGCGTGAGAATTGATAACGATCAAGGCAGGCAGGGATGAAAATTGAGGGTCGATTTTCACATACCCCCTTAGTGGGATATCGATAAATCAATCAACATATTGAATTTCATTGAGTTTTTTAAACTCACTTATCATACAAATGTTAAATTCTTTATAAGTGGGTATTAAGGGGTATCCCCCCTGTTTAGCATATTGCGAGCACCGTTCTAACAGGCTGTTGTCGCATCACAATATAAAAGTATGTTGTAACTAATAGCGGGCAAAAAAAAGCGCGGTCTAACACCGCGCAATGGATAATCAACAGTTACTACTTTTTTACTTTTTAGAATGACGTCCGTACACCGCCCAGGTGATAACCACACAGGCGACATAGAAGATCAGGAATACTTTCATCGCATCGACCGGAGAGCCAGTTAATGCCAGGGACGTACCGAATGCTTTCGGGATAAAGAAGCCGCCGATCGCACCAATAGCTGAGATAAAGCCCAGCGCTGCCGCGGTGTCGGTCGCCGCCTCGCGCATCGCTTTCTCTTCTGAACCGCCTTCAGCTTTCACTCTGTCCATCGTCAGCTTGCGAAAGATAACAGAGATCATCTGGAAGGTTGAACCACTCCCCAGACCAGCCGTCAGGAACAGCGCCAGGAACACCGCAAAGAAGGCGATAAAGTTGCCACCGACACCGTTTGATGGCAGCGTCAGGAACAGTAAGGCACTGAAAATAGCCATCAGCACGAAGTTCACCAGCGTTACGCGGGTCCCCCCCAGTCGGTCAGAGATTGCGCCGCCTGCTGAACGTGCCAGGGCGCCAATCAACGGTCCAAAGAAGGCGTAATGCAGGATCTGTACCTCAGGAAACTGCGTTTTTGACAGCATCGCGAAACCGGCAGAGAAACCGATAAATGAACCGAAGGTTGCCAGATACAGCAGGCTCATAATCCACAGGTGCCCGCGTTTCAGCACCGGCAGTTGCTCTTTCAGCGAAGCTTTTGAGGTTGCCAGTTCATTCATACCAAACCATGCAGCCAGCGTTAATACAGCCAGGAACGGTACCCAAATCCATGCGGCGTTTGCCAGATACAGCTGCGTACCATCCGGTTGTTCAACACCCTGGCTGCCAAATGCGGCAAAGATTGACAGTGAAACCACCAGCGGAGCGACCAACTGCATCACGCTGACGCCCATGTTACCCAAACCACCGTTCAGACCCAGCGCGCCGCCTTGTTTCTGTTTTGGAAAGAAGAAGCTGATGTTTGCCATGCTGGAGGCAAAGTTCGCACCGGCAAAACCGCACAACAGCGAGATAATGATAAAGGTACTAAATGGCGTGGAGGTATCCTGCACCGCAAAACCTAGCCATACGCAAGGAATGATCAGGATACCGGTGCTGAACGCCGTCCAGCGACGTCCACCAAACAGGGGGACCATAAAGGAGTACGGTACACGCAACAGCGCACCGGACACCGAAGGTAATGCCGTCAGCATGAACAGTTGTTCAGTGGTGAAATCAAATCCGACTTTCGGTAAGTTCACCGCCACGGCGCTAAATAACATCCACACGCAAAACGCCAGCAGCAAGCAAGGGACGGAAATCCACAGGTTACGGCTGGCGATTCGATGACCACGCTGCTGCCAGAAGGCGGGATCTTCCGGCCGCCATTCAGTAATTACAGCTCCAGATGCCCTTTCCGGGGCAGATGAGTGACTCATAGACACCTCTGATACTTGTTTCGATGCCTGCCACATTAGGGTTTACAGCTGGAGGTAAGTTGATATAAATCAAAGGAAAAGGTGTCATTATTGATGCCTGAAATTTATCATCATCCTAAATGAGTACATAACTTCGGTAAAAAAGATGTGGTTTTTCACGCTTCTGTCGTCCCCTACTCCCCCTCGTTTAGGATCTCTCCCTCTGGCGGCAATTAAGGGGTAGCCCGTTTGAGGTATGGGTATACTCCAGTGTATCGCCGAGAATAACGCCACTGCCTGCAGCAGAATCGTCATTCAATAAGGTTTTCGGTTTTACGAAAACCCGAAGGAACAAGTCACCATGTTTAAACGTTGTCTTTCCCCGCTTACGCTGGTCAACCAGGTGGCGCTGATTGTTTTATTGTCTACTGCCATCGGCGTGGCGGGTATGGCAGTCTCTGGCTGGCTGGTTCAGGGCGTTCAGGGTAGCGCGCATGCAATCAACAAAGCGGGATCGCTGCGCATGCAAAGCTATCGCCTGCTGGCAGCCATACCGCTGGACGCCAACGATCAACCACTACTGGATGAAATGGAGCAAACGGCGTTTAGCCCGGAATTGACGCGTGCCGCGCAGCGTGACGGACAACAGGCGCAGTTAAAAGCCTTACAGGATTACTGGCACACCAAACTGGCACCGGGGCTTGCGCATGCGCAAACGCCTGATGCGGTAGCGCAGGATGTCAGGCGCTTTGTGGGCGGACTGGATAAGCTGGTCACCGCCTTTGACCATACCACCGAATTACGCATTGAACGCGTCGTCTTGCTGCATCGCCTGATGGCCGTATTTATGGCATTGCTGCTGGTCTTCACCATTATCTGGCTACGCGTGCGCCTGTTACAGCCGTGGAAACAACTGCTGGCGATGGCGCGAGCCGTCAGTCAACGTGATTTTACCCAACGCGCACATATCAGTGGACGTAATGAGATGGCAGCGCTGGGCTCGGCGCTGAATAATATGTCGGAAGAACTGGCCGAAAGTTACGCGGTGCTGGAACAGCGGGTACAGGAGAAAACGGCGGGTCTGGAGCACAAAAATCAGATCCTCTCTTTCCTGTGGCAAGCCAACCGCCGCCTGCACTCTCAGGTGCCGTTGTGCGAACGCCTCTCTCCGGTACTGAACGGCCTGCAAAATTTGACCCTGCTGCATGATATTGAACTGCGGGTCTATGACCTGGAAGATGAAGATAATCATCAGGAATTTACCTGCCAGTCCAATCTCAGCTGTGATGAGAAAGGCTGCCATTTGTGTCCGCGCGGTACGCTACCCGCCATTGACGGCGGTATCACACTGAAATGGCGGCTAACCGACGCCCATACCCAGTATGGTATCCTGCTCGCGACTTTGCCGTACGGACGCCATCTCAGCCACGATCAGCAGCAACTGGTTGATACTCTGGTTGAGCAACTGACCGCAACGCTTGCACTCGACAGGCATCAGGAGCGTCAGCAGCAGTTGATCGTGATGGAAGAGCGTGCCACCATTGCGCGCGAACTTCATGATTCTATTGCACAATCGCTCTCCTGTATGAAGATGCAGGTGAGCTGTTTGCAGATGCAGGGCGATGCGCTTTCAGATAACTGCCGCGAGCTGCTCAGTCAGATTCGTAACGAGTTGAACGCCTCCTGGGCGCAACTGCGCGAGCTGTTAACGACATTCCGTTTACAGCTGACGGAACCTGGATTGAGACCGGCGCTGGAAGCCAGCTGTCAGGAATACAGCGCGCGTTTTGGTTTTACGGTTAAGCTGGATTATCAGTTGCCACCGCGTCTGGTCCCTTCGCATCAGGCGATTCACCTGCTACAAATTGCGCGCGAAGCCCTGAGCAACGCCCTCAAACACTCTCAGGCCGATGAAGTGGTCGTAACGGTGGTGCAAAATGGTAAGCAGGTCAAACTAACAGTGCAAGATAACGGCTGCGGCGTACCGGAAAACGCCGAACGCAGTAACCACTACGGCATGATAATCATGCGCGACCGTGCGCAAAGCTTGCGCGGCGATTGCCGTGTACGCCGTCGCGAGACAGGCGGTACTGAAGTTGCTGTCACTTTTATTCCCGAAACAAACTTCACAGAAGTCCAAGGAGATACCCATGAGTAATCTGGAACCGGCAACCATCCTGTTGATCGACGATCATCCGATGCTGCGAACCGGTGTAAAACAGCTTGTCAGCATGGCGCCCGATATCACCGTTGTCGGCGAAGCCAGCAATGGTGAGCAGGGTATCGAGCTGGCAGAATCCCTTGATCCCGATCTGATCCTTCTTGATCTCAACATGCCTGGCATGAACGGTCTGGAAACACTCGACAAGCTGCGTGAGAAATCACTGTCAGGCCGTATCGTCGTGTTTAGCGTATCCAACCATGAAGAAGACGTGGTTACTGCACTGAAGCGCGGCGCCGACGGTTATCTGCTGAAAGATATGGAGCCGGAAGATTTGCTGAAAGCATTGCAGCAAGCGGCTGCCGGTGAAATGGTGCTGAGCGAAGCCTTAACGCCGGTTCTGGCCGCCAGCCTACGCGCCAATCGCGCAACGTCCGACCGTGATGTTACCCAACTGACGCCGCGCGAACGCGATATTCTTAAGCTCATCGCCCAGGGTCTGCCTAACAAGATGATCGCCCGCCGCCTGGACATCACCGAAAGCACGGTAAAAGTTCACGTGAAGCATATGCTGAAGAAAATGAAGCTCAAATCACGTGTTGAAGCCGCGGTATGGGTGCACCAGGAACGTATTTTCTGATAACGCGCGCATGCGTCATTGTTAACGAGGATCATTTTCCGAAACGGTAGTAAACGGTTCGGTCAGTGATAGCGTGATCTCATTGGAAGAGACACGCTGGCCCTGCTCATCTTCTACCACCACAGACAACCGCCAGCGGTTCGTCGCACCTTCTCTGCTGTCCCACTTCGGCATAATAATCGTCCAGCCCTGCGCGCTTCGGTTATTGCTGCCAGCCGTTAAGCTCAACGCCTGAGTATCGCCCTGCCACGTCAGGTGGCGGATCCCATGCAAACTACGCACCTGCAGCTTCAGCGCCACCGTCTCTCCCGGTTTGAGATCCCAGGGCGGCGTGGCCAAAAATACCGACAGCGTTTTACGCTGGCGATACTCCAGCGTCGGCAAATTGTTACGCTGCGGATCGTCATAACGACTGCCGCGCAGTGAACGGCTGTTCGCCACCTCACTGACCATCAACTGTTTTTTTAACGGCACGCCAAAACGGTAACTAAGGGTTAAGCCGAGGTTATTCTGGCTAATGCCGCTTTCCCCCTGCTTATGCTGCGCTGTCACCGTGATTAGCGGCACCGGTGTATAGCTCAGCCCGAGGTTCACCGCCACCGGATTGTGATACCCGGTTCCCGAATGAAATAGATCCACCCGGTCGCCAAAATACTGTTCCACGCTGACGCTGGTATTGAGGTGTTGATAGAACGGCATCCGCATTTGCGCGGTCAGATCGTAGCCGCGGGCCATCCGTTGTTGCTGGGTTGCAAAACGATCCTGCCAGGAAGACAACGGTTGATAATAGTTAGCGGATAAGCGCAAATATTCGCCCCACGCCTCTGCGCCGAGGCCTCCCCGGGGCAGATTTTCATCCAGTAAGTTGTCATAAAAGGTGTTGTAACCCAGTAACCAACCGTCGCGTACCCAACGTTGCCCAATCCCCGCATTACTGACTAAGCCGTCGTCCTGTTGCGTCACTCCTAGCTGGCTCCAGGTAAGATAACGTTGATTGTCCTGCCACGGCACAAACCAGCTTCCCCGACTCCCGGTAAAACTGCCTTCGTTATCAACTTGCAACCCGATGCTGGCGTTTCCCCAGGGAGAAAGCCAGGATTCCAGTTGCTGATTCACCTGTTCGCTGACCGTATCTCGCACCTGGCCAAACGCGAACTGCTTCGCCTGTTCACCGGTATCAAGCCCGTTATCAGTCATGCTGGCTTCACCAAACGCTTTGACCATTTCGGCAAAATGCTTTTCGCCTGCCCGCGACTCCGGGGCCATACCAAGATCGGGCAAGCCATCACTATTGTTATCGAAAGGGTTTTCAGCCTGGTGCACAAAGGACGACTGCGCGTTAGCAGTACCGCCTGCCAGCGGCAAGAGTGCGAATATAGCAAGAGAAGAACAGATAATACGGCTCAAATCGTTAGTGGTTTCTTACATCAATTAGCCACAGTGGCATACTTATCTTAAACCATAACGTTTTCAGCGTTGATTTTCAGCCCCTCCCCCTTTTTTCGGCATTATCCTGGCATTGAGAAATAGGTGTAACATACGTGTCGGTTATTTACGCTCACATGCAGTAACAGGAGTAAAAATGCAAAAGATAGTGATCGTCGCGAACGGAGCGGCTTATGGAAGCGAATCGTTATTTAACAGCCTACGTCTGGCTATCGCCCTGCGCGAACAGGAAGCCGCTCTCGACCTGCGTCTGTTTTTAATGTCTGATGCCGTAACCGCAGGATTACGTGGTCAGCAACCCGCGGAAGGCTACAATATTCAGCAAATGCTGGAGATCCTGACTGCGCAAAATGTTCCGGTAAAACTGTGCAAAACCTGCACCGATGGTCGTGGGATCACGGCGCTGCCGTTAATTGACGGAGTGGCCGTCGGCACGCTGGTAGAACTGGCTCAATGGACGCTGGCTGCAGATAAAGTGTTGACCTTCTGATATACCGTTTTCAGGCAAGCGCACTGAAAGTGTCGATAATTTCCGGATTTAATATTTGATGGGCGCGGTTCGTTGAACGTTAGCACGCCCGTTCAACCCTTTTTAAGTGTTTTGTCACTTTTGTTTAATCGTTAT
This sequence comes from Citrobacter sp. 506, assembly GCF_050434985.1. NCBI lineage: Bacteria > Pseudomonadati > Pseudomonadota > Gammaproteobacteria > Enterobacterales > Enterobacteriaceae > Citrobacter > Citrobacter sp. 506. Next base: position 308,181 of record NZ_JBNDJN010000001.1, on the reverse strand, counting down.
GCCATTTTTTGATCAAAATCAGCATCCTGTTGCTCCCCCTTTGGTGTTATGCAATGAGTGAAATGTGAACAACATCACGCAGCACTTTCGAGAGAAAGTACGTTGTTTTCAAGAACGGGGGGAAAAATGGCATTAGTGAAGGCAAGTTTAAAGTTATTTGGTGGCGATACGGTGGTTGTGCGCTGTTCCGAGCGCTGTCACATCCACCTGATGAGCGAAAAAAATCACGTCAAAGACACGCAGTCCGACATCTTAAGCGTGCAGGATCGTGATAACGCATGGTTGACCGTGCCCTATACCGGCGTCTGGAACGTGCTGATCGACAGCCACAGTCAGTCGCTTGAGCATTCGATAAGTTATATTGCAGCCTAAGCGTGACATGCCCGAAAAGCGCCTGGCTTTCGGGCATACAATTCCACGCCGGGTTCAGGCAAACCCTGGCCGCATAACGCCTTCCGGCAGGTTCTCTCCCAACAATCGTTTGACCGTGATCACCAGATCATTAAGGCAATCATCCTGCATCCCCAGCTTGACCAGCTCTTGTTCCAGCGAGAACAGATACTGGGCATTAGTGCCTAAAGGTCCGCTGGCCGCGGCAATAAGCGGCGCGATCACCTGCGCGCGCGTGTCTGACTCAAACAACGGATGGCGCGGATCCATAATAAACACCAGCGCGTTCACCGTACGGCCGTCATCAAGCGCCAGCTGGCACCAGGTCGGCAGATAGCATCCGGTGATCATTTCTCGCTTCCACAACAGAGAAAGCTCTTGTTCCAGCGTCGCGTCCGGCAAGCGGTAGGCCACACCGGTGGTACGTCCGCCCTCTTTCAGGGCCAGCATGCGTCCCGGCTGACACGCCGTTCCTCGCCCCGCCGTCAGGCGCAGACAAAATGCACGGTGCCAGCCGACTAATGTGCCGGTACAGGACTCTTCAAACTCTAAGGCCGGGTTCCACATCAACGATCCATAACCGAAGATCCACACCGGTCCATCATCTGGTCGACAAGCGAGCGTGGCGGCCAGTGAGGCTGCACGTTGTTCCGCTGACCAGAGTAGTGATTCTTCAATAGCACCAAATGCCGTCTTACAGTCGGCATTCAATAAAAAATCACGCGTTAACACCTTACACCTCCGCCACTGCTGCTTCCCTGCGACAACTTTTTTGACGCCTTCCGGGCTTTTTTACTGCTCATTTTGAAACCAATAGCTGGACAATAGGCAATTCACCGCTCGCTTGCAAGCCAGTAACCGCGCGGCGTAGCACGATTCGCTAACGCCTGATGCAAGCGAGTTTATAAAGGCATTATAATTGATACTGTTACGTCTTTTTATGCCATTTACCATCATCACCTTTTTGGTAATCATTTTTAACCGCGGCCCACGCGACCTTATGTGCCGTCTCTTCTCGGGTGGCATCGTCACGTCGGTCAGATTTGTCTTTATACTGTTCCCAGGCGCTGTTGAAAGCTTCTTTATAAATGTCCTGAGCATGGGCTGGCAGAACGTGCCGCACGCTGTCAGGCAGATCGCTTTTAGATTTATAAGGCATTGTGAACTCCTCTTTTTAGGCTAAACCTTAAGTGTGGTTAACAATGCGGCGAGACGCCAATAATGGACATTTTTAGAAATTTTCTTTACCTAACCTTCTGTTAATTAAACAGTCTATAAACAAGAAATTGGTTTTTGGCCGCTTTGAGAGGGAAAACAGGTGATGTAGTAAAATTTCGTAAAATGTCACCTACAAAACCACGTTTTCTGTTATTTTTTACATTCTTTAATACTTTTTATAATTATAAATACCTGCAGAGATGGAGAATTAATGCAATGACACAAGCACATGAGGCGGTAAAAACCCGCCACAAGGAGACCTCTCTCGTCTTCCCGATTTTGGCGCTGGTAGTACTGTTCTTCTGGGGGAGCAGTCAGTCACTACCAGTGGTCATCGGTATTAATGCGCTGGCCCTTATTGGTATATTAAGCAGCGCATTCAGCGTTGTCCGTCATGCGGACGTATTAGCGCATCGACTTGGCGAACCCTATGGGTCGCTGATCCTCAGTTTGTCCGTTGTTATTCTTGAAGTCAGCTTAATATCCGCATTAATGGCAACCGGCGATGCCGCACCTACGCTCATGCGCGATACGCTGTATTCAATCATTATGATCGTAACCGGGGGGCTGGTCGGTTTTTCATTACTATTAGGTGGCCGTAAATTTGCCACTCAGTATATGAACCTATTTGGTATTAAGCAGTATTTAATCGCCCTGTTCCCACTGGCCATTATTGTACTGGTATTCCCGATGGCGTTGCCGGGGGCAAATTTCACTACCGCACAGGCGCTGTTGGTGGCGTTAATTTCTGCGGCGATGTACGGCGTATTTTTGCTGATTCAAACTAAAACGCACCAAAGTCTGTTCATTTACGAGCATGAAGACGAGGGTGACGACGACGACCCGCATCACGGTAAGCCGTCAGCGCACAGCAATCTGTGGCACGCCGCCTGGCTTATCATTCATCTGATCGCTGTTATCGCCGTGACCAAGATGAACGCCAGCCCGCTTGAGACCTTGCTGACTGAACTGAATGCGCCAGTCGCATTTACGGGTTTCCTGGTCGCGTTACTGATCCTCTCGCCTGAAGGACTGGGCGCACTGAAAGCGGTTCTGAGCAATCAGGTACAGCGGGCAATGAATTTATTCTTCGGTTCGGTGTTAGCCACAATTTCGCTGACCGTACCGGTGGTGACGCTGATTGCATGGGCAACCGGGAATGATTTGATGTTTGCGCTGGGTGCGCCAGAGATGATTGTGATGGTTTCATCACTGGTTCTGTGTCAGATCTCTTTCTCCACCGGACGCACCAATGTGCTTAACGGTGCAGCGCATCTGGCACTGTTTATCGCCTATCTGATGACAATATTTGCCTGATTATTATTTTAGACGTACCGCACGGTCCTCTTCAGGGCCGTTTTCTTTTCTGCCGATATAACACAATCGATGGCGCGTCTGGTGCCTGACGGCGACCTTTATACCCTTTTCAAACAGCAGGCCGGAGGGAAATTCCGGCCTGTCACACTCTCTTAGTTCTCGGTATCCAGCTCGTCGAAGCTTTTCACCAGGTCATCAATCGCTTTAATCTGCGTCAGGAACTGTTCCAGCTTCGCCAGCGGCAGCGCGGATGGACCATCGCATTTCGCATTGGCTGGATCCGGATGCGCTTCAATAAACAGACCTGCCAGACCAACCGCCATACCGGCACGCGCCAGTTCGGTAACCTGCGCACGACGACCGCCGCTTGCTGCGCCAAACGGATCGCGGCACTGCAGCGCATGGGTAACGTCAAAAATCACCGGTGAGTTGCCGGAGACTTTCTTCATCACGCTGAAGCCCAGCATGTCCACAACCAGGTTGTCATAACCAAAGTTCGCACCACGGTCGCACAGAATAACCTTATCGTTGCCGCCTTCATGGAATTTATCCACGATGTTGCCCATCTGAGCCGGGCTGATGAACTGCGGTTTCTTCACGTTGATTACGGCACCGGTTTTCGCCATTGCTTCCACCAGATCGGTCTGACGAGCAAGGAATGCCGGAAGCTGAATCACATCCACCACATCAGCAACAGGCTGTGCCTGGCTGGCTTCGTGAACGTCGGTGATCACTTTTACGCCAAAAGTCTGTTTCAGTTCCTGGAAGATTTTCATCCCTTCTTCAAGGCCCGGTCCACGGTAAGAGTGGATGGAAGAACGGTTGGCTTTATCAAAGGAGGCTTTAAACACGTAAGGGATACCCAGCTTTTGAGTAACGGTTACGTAGTGCTCACAAATGCGCATCGCCAGATCGCGGGATTCCAGCACGTTCATTCCGCCAAACAGCACGAACGGCAGGTCATTTGCCACGTTGATGTCGCCAATGCTAACCACTTTTTGTTTCATAGGATCGCCTTAAACGGTAGGTAAAGTGTGATTAATCAATGCAATACAATTTGTTTGTGCGAAATAGTATTAATTTGCGCACGAATCATTTCGCTGATCGGGTCTTCCGGACACTGTTCAACGAAATAACTTAAATCTGTCAGCGCAACATGTTCGCACTCGAGCTGCGCGTATATTAAACCACGATCGCGAATTTCATACGGATCTTCAGGATTAAACTGCAATAGGGCTTCACTGGCACGCAGCGCCAGCTCCATTTGCCGCTCTTCCATCAGTGATGATTTCAGCGTGTCGAGCAGTTTGCGGATCACTTCCGCGTTATCCGCTTCATCCAGGTCTTCGTTAAACAGCTCCGCGACCGGGCTGATGTTCCCCTTCAACCACACTTCCAGCGTGTGCTCATTTAACGTTTCGCCATTGAATGGATTGATTAGCCACATTTCACCATCGAGCGACTCAATACGAAGGATCAGTTGCGTCGGGAAAATCACCGGTACCAGCGGCAGCTCCAGTCTGTTGGCAATCCACAATAAGATCGCCCCCAGAGACACGGCGCTGCCCTGCCGATTTTTCAGTACCTGGTCAAGCCAGAGTGCATCAGAAAGACGATAGACGCCGTGGGTATCCGTAAATCCCCATTCGCCGTAAAAAAGTGCCAGCAGTTTTTCCAGTTGCTCATCCTGAGACAGGAGCTGGCTAATTTCTTCTTGCGCCAGACTGACCAGACGTTCCAGTTCGTCGTAGACAGTTTGTGTTGGAAAATCCAGACGGATAGACTCCGACGCCAGGATCATCCCATCACACAATGGCGCTTTATTAAATTCGAAATCAGCTAACGACCTCATGCTTACCCCAGTAACGGTATTTTTGTGGTGGCGAGTTTAATGATGATGTACAGCACCACCAGCGCCAGCGGAAATGCGACTAATCGCGCCTGCTGACTGCGCGCCCGACGATAATCGAGCGCAATAAAACCCAAAACGATGTAAATGATAACCCCAAACAGCTTTTCAGTCAGCCATGTCCCGTGCTCAGTGAATGGCAGGATGTGCGCTTTAACCATTAACGCCACGCCGCTGAGTAATAAAACGGTATCCACAACCGGTGGCACAATGCGCGTCCAGCGTGCGCAGGCAAGACGCGAGTCGGTGTAACGCCACCAAAAACGCAACGTCAGCAAGCCAACGGAAAGCGCAATACTGATGAGATGAATGTTGAGTAACACACTGAAGGTACTCATGATGGGATGCGTCCAAGCGTAATTCGCTCGTTGCCGCCATAATCACGGCAGGTTGCAACCGCCTGGTAACCCGCACGAGTAAAGACGTCCCGGACGGCCTGCCCCTGCTGCCAGCCATGTTCCAGCAACAGATAGCCGCCGGGCGTTAACACGCGCTGAGACTGGTCAATGATATGCACAATATCCGCCAGTCCCCGATCGCCCGCCACCAGTGCCGACAGAGGTTCAAAGCGTACATCGCCTTGCGCCAGGTGCGGATCCTGTTCGTCGATATACGGCGGATTGCTGACAATCATGTCAAACTGCTGTCCCTGCAAAGCGCTGAACCAGTTGCTTTGCAGCACGCAAACATTGTCGATGCCCAGATGCTGTTTGTTGCGAGTGGCCAGCGCAACGGCATCCGGCATGCGGTCAACCGCCGTTACTGCGCAATCCGGACGCTCGGTTGCCAGCGCCAGCGCAATGGCGCCCGTGCCGGTTCCCAAATCGAGAATGCGGCACGCTGAGGCCGGCAGGCGAGCCAGCGCCTGTTCCACCAGACATTCAGTATCCGGACGAGGGATAAGCGTAGCCGGAGACACAAACAGCGGCAACGACCAGAACTCCCGCACGCCGGTTAAATGCGCCACCGGCTCACCCCGCTGACGGCGCTCCAGTAATGTGTCGAGCTGTTGACGCTGCGCCTCGGTTAATACCGTTTCACCGAAAGCCAAAATAAAGGTGCGTCCCTTACCGGTAACAAACTCGAGCAAAATCTCGGCGTCACGGCGTGGGCTTTCACTTGCCTGTAATTGGCTTATCGCTTCACGCAGCCAGTGCTGATAATCCATTAATCCTGCTCGGACAACGCCGCCAGTTGGTCGGCCTGGTATTCCTGGACAATTGGCTCAATGAGCATATCCAGTTTGCCTTCCATCGCTTCATCCAGACGGTAGAGCGTCAGGTTAATGCGGTGATCGGTCACGCGACCCTGCGGGAAGTTATAGGTACGGTTGCGATCGCTGCGATCGCCACTGCCCAACAGATTGCGACGCTCAGAGGCTTCTGCCTGTTGACGTCTTGCCACTTCGGCGGCACGAATTCGCGCCCCCAGCACCGACATCGCTTTCGCTTTGTTTTTATGCTGCGAACGTTCGTCCTGGCATTCCACTACGATACCAGTCGGCAAGTGGGTAATACGGATTGCGGAGTCGGTGGTGTTAACGTGCTGACCCCCTGCGCCTGATGAGCGGAAGGTATCAATACGCAGATCGGCCGGGTTGATGTCCGGCAGTTCGGCATCTGGTAGTTCCGGCATGACCGCGACCGTACAGGCAGAAGTGTGAATACGGCCCTGTGACTCCGTCGCAGGTACGCGCTGCACGCGATGCCCACCGGACTCAAATTTCAGTCGACCGTACACGCCTTCGCCGCTAATTTTAGCAATGACTTCTTTAAACCCGCCATGTTCGCCTTCGCTGGCGCTCATGATCTCTACCCGCCAGCGACGCGATTCAGCGTAACGGCTGTACATGCGGAACAGATCGCCGGCAAACAGCGCGGCCTCATCACCACCGGTTCCCGCACGCACTTCGAGGAAGGCGTTACGTTCGTCATCAGGATCTTTAGGCAACAGCAGAACCTGCAGATGTTGCTCCAGCTGCTCGCATTTATCTTTTGCTTCACGCAGTTCATCCTGCGCCATTTCACGCATTTCAGGATCGTCGAGCATCATCTGAGCCGTCTCGATATCTTCCTGAACCTGTTGCCAGTCCGTAAAACAGCGAGATACATCGCTTAATTGCGCATATTCGCGCGACAGTGCACGAAAGCGTTCCTGGTCTGCGATAGTACCCGCATCCCCGAGCAGCGCCTGAACTTCTTCATGGCGTTCATGCAGGGCTTCCAGTTTGGCAACGATAGAAGGCTTCATAGGCGTAAATGCACCCTGTAAAAAATAAGATTGGTGTGCTGCTACTCCAGCCCGAGGCTGTCGCGCAGAATATTCAGGCGTTCACTATCCCCGTCACGGGCGGCCTGTTGAAGTGATTTGGTTGGTGCATGGATCAAGCGGTTGGTCAGTTTCCAGGCCAGATCCTGCATAATGGCTTGCGCATCACCACCCTGTTGAAGAGCGGCCAACGCTTTGGCAGTCAGTTCATCACGGATCTGTTCTGACTGACTGCGATACTCGCGGATAGTTTCACTTGCGCCCTGAGCGCGTAGCCAGGCCATAAATTCGCTGGTTTCCTGCGCCACAATGGTTTCGGCTTCCACGGCCGCCGCTTTGCGCTGGGCCAGGTTATGCGAAATGATGCTTTGCAGGTCGTCAACGCTGTACAGATAGGCGTTGGACAACTTACCCACTTCCGGCTCGACATCGCGCGGTACGGCGATATCCACCAGCAGCATAGGTTGATTACGGCGATTTTTAAGCGCGCGCTCCACCATTCCTTTGCCGATAATCGGCAGCGGGCTGGCGGTAGAACTGATAATAATATCGGCATCCTGTAAACGCGCGTCGATATCACTCAGCGAAATCACTTCGGCGCCGACTTCATCCGCCAGCACTTGCGCCCGCTCGCGGGTACGGTTGGCGATGATCATCTTCTTCACTTGATGCTCACGCAGGTGTCGCGCCACCAGCTCAATGGTTTCGCCTGCGCCCACTAACAGCACGGTCACCGTGGAGAGCGATTCAAATATTTGCCGCGCCAGCGTACAGGCGGCAAAAGCCACGGACACGGCGCTGGCACCGATGTCTGTTTCTGTACGTACACGTTTAGCGACAGAGAATGATTTCTGGAACATGCGTTCCAGCGCACTGGCGTTCAGGTGACCTTTTTGCGAATCCGCAAAAGCTTTTTTCACCTGCCCCAGAATCTGCGGTTCACCAAGCACCAGCGAATCCAGACCGCTGGCAACACGCATCAAATGACTGACGGCGTCGTTGTCCTGGTGCCAGTACAGGCTATTGCGCAAGTCTTCTTCATTAAGATTATGGTAATCGCACAGCCAGCGAACCAGCGCTTCTTGCAGGTTATCCTGCTCTTCAACGCTGAGATACAGTTCCGTACGGTTACACGTCGACAGCACCACCCCGCCCTGCACCATTGGCTGCGCAAGCAGGCTGTCCAGCGCCTGATCGAGCGTATCCGGCGAAAACGTTACGCGTTCTCGCAGCGATACAGGTGCCGTTTTATGGTTAATACCAAGCGCTAAAAGGGTCATGTGTGCGGGAATAGTACCAGCGTTGATAAGGTTAGACTGGGTGCATCATACAGGATGCGTGCGGTCAATAAAAGAGACTGCCCCCTTTTGGAGTAATAGCTTAGTGCACAAATTTGAGCGATTTAAGATAACTTGAACGTAGACGATGTATGATGGCGGCGCTAGCATTAAGAGTTATAACTGCAACGTATCTCAAGGATTTGTCATCATTATGACCCTGCCTGATTTTCGCCTGATTCGCCTGCTGCCGTTGGCGGCCCTGGCTCTTACCGCCTGTACGCTCAACGCGCCGAAAGGTCCCGGCAAAAGCCCTGACTCTCCACAGTGGCGCCAGCACCAGCAGGAAGTACGCGCCCTGAACCAATATCAGACGCGCGGTGCGTTTGCGTATATTTCCGATCAACAGAAAGTCTATGCCCGCTTTTTCTGGCAACAAACCGGACAGGATCGCTACCGTCTCCTGCTGACCAATCCCCTGGGCAGCACTGAACTGGAACTCAATGCCCAGCCGGGCAACGTCGAACTTGTCGATAACAAAGGCAAGCACTACACCGCTGACGACGCCGAAGAGATGATTGGTAAGCTGACCGGCATGCCTATTCCATTGAACAGCCTGCGCCAGTGGATCCTTGGCCTGCCGGGAGACGCCAGCGATTACAAACTCGACGACCAGTATCGTCTGAGTGAAGTGAACTACAGCAAAGACGGTAAAAATTGGAAAGTGGTCTATAGCGCCTACGACAGCAAAATTAAGCCCGCGATGCCGGCAAACATGGAACTGTCCGACGGCGATCAGCGTATTAAGCTGAAAATGGATAACTGGATTGTGAAATGATGACCCACTGGCCCTCTCCGGCAAAACTGAATCTGTTTTTATACATCACCGGGCAGCGTGCGGACGGTTATCACACTTTGCAAACGCTATTCCAGTTTCTTGATTATGGCGACACGATAGGTATTGCGCTGCGTGGCGACGGCGAAATCCGCCTGTTAACGCCGGTGGAAGGCGTTGCACATGAAGACAATCTCATTGTCCGTGCGGCGCGCTTGCTGATGAAGGCGGCGTCTGAAAGCGATCGCCTTCCCAAAGGGAGCGGCGCCGACATCAGTATCGAAAAACGCCTGCCGATGGGCGGCGGTCTTGGCGGAGGTTCGTCTAATGCAGCTACCGTCCTGGTGGCGCTGAATCACCTTTGGCAGTGCGGACTTTCGGTTGATGAACTGGCAGGACTCGGCTTAACGCTGGGGGCGGACGTTCCCGTATTCGTGCGCGGCCATGCGGCCTTTGCCGAAGGCGTAGGTGAAATTCTGACCCCGGTCGAGCCAGAGGAAAAATGGTATCTGGTCGCCCACCCGGGAGTCAGTATTCCGACGCCGGTGATTTTTAAAGATCCCGACCTCCCGCGCAACACGCCAAAAAGGTCAATAAAAACGTTACTAAAATGTGAATTCAGCAATGATTGCGAGGTTATCGCAAGAAAACGTTTTCGCGAGGTTGATGCGGCGCTTTCCTGGCTGTTAGAATACGCGCCGTCGCGCCTGACTGGTACAGGGGCTTGTGTCTTTGCTGAATTTGACACTGAGTCTCGTGCTCGCCAGGTGCTTGAGCAAGCCCCGGAATGGCTCAAAGGCTTTGTGGCGAAAGGTGTCAACCTCTCCCCATTGCACAGAGCGTTACTCTAAATCATTCGGGTTTCAGGAAGATGGCGAAATATGCCAGCACACATGAAACGTGAAAGATGACGAGTAAGCCGGGCAAGCTGAGTTGCGGTGACAACGTCACCCTGTTCCAGACGTTGCATCGCGCTCTTTAATACACCGCATGGAGAGGATACTGCCTGGCCCGCACAGTTTTCGGCAGATTCTTTCCACCAATGGACGCATGCCTGAGGTTCTTCTCGTGCCTGATATGAAGCTTTTTGCTGGTAACGCCACCCCGGAACTAGCACAACGTATTGCCAACCGCCTGTACACTTCACTCGGCGACGCCGCTGTAGGTCGCTTTAGCGACGGCGAAGTCAGCGTACAAATTAATGAAAATGTACGCGGTGGTGATATTTTCATCATCCAGTCCACTTGTGCCCCTACTAACGACAACCTGATGGAATTGGTCGTTATGGTTGATGCGCTGCGCCGTGCTTCCGCAGGCCGTATCACCGCCGTTATTCCTTACTTCGGCTATGCACGTCAGGATCGTCGCGTACGTTCCGCTCGTGTACCGATTACTGCTAAAGTCGTCGCTGATTTTCTGTCCAGCGTTGGCGTTGACCGCGTCCTCACCGTTGACCTGCATGCTGAACAGATCCAGGGCTTCTTTGACGTACCGGTTGATAACGTATTCGGTAGCCCGATCCTGTTAGAAGACATGCTGCAGCTGAATCTGGACAACCCGATTGTGGTTTCTCCGGACATCGGTGGCGTCGTGCGTGCCCGCGCTATCGCTAAACTGCTGAACGATACCGACATGGCTATCATCGACAAACGACGCCCGCGCGCGAACGTTTCTCAGGTGATGCACATTATTGGTGACGTTGCAGGTCGTGACTGCGTGCTGGTTGATGATATGATCGATACCGGCGGTACGCTGTGTAAAGCAGCAGAAGCACTGAAAGAACGTGGTGCAAAACGCGTATTTGCTTACGCTACCCACCCGATCTTCTCAGGTAATGCGGCAAACAACCTGCGCAATTCAGTGATTGATGAAGTCGTTGTCTGTGACACTATTCCACTGACTGACGAAATCAAAGCACTGCCAAACGTGCGTACATTGACCCTGTCGGGTATGCTGGCCGAAGCGATTCGTCGTATCAGCAACGAAGAATCCATCTCTGCTATGTTCGAGCATTAATCGAGCCCGGCTCAAAAACCCGCTGCGGCGGGTTTTTTTATCTGTAACATCTATTTGTATGACTTATGCCTCCTTCACCTGCCATTTAGTTGACAGATGATGCGCTCATGGATGAAACATTATTGTGAACAGATTATTTTCCTCACATGTGATGCCTTTCCGCGCCCTCATCGACGCTTGTTGGAAAGAAAAATATACCGCTTCTCGCTTTACCCGCGACCTGATCGCCGGGATAACCGTTGGGATCATTGCCATTCCGCTGGCGATGGCCCTGGCAATAGGCAGTGGCGTTGCGCCGCAGTACGGCTTGTATACCTCAGCCGTGGCTGGGATTGTTATCGCCCTTACCGGGGGTTCACGTTTTAGCGTATCTGGCCCAACTGCCGCCTTCGTGGTGATTCTGTATCCGGTGTCGCAACAGTTTGGGCTGGCAGGCCTGCTGGTCGCAACGCTAATGTCCGGGATATTCCTGATCCTTTTCGGCCTCGCCCGTTTTGGTCGCCTGATCGAATATATCCCGGTATCCGTTACGTTAGGTTTTACATCGGGTATTGGTATCACCATCGGTACCATGCAGATTAAAGATTTTCTCGGTCTGCAAATGGCCCATGTCCCGGAGCACTACCTGCAAAAGGTCGGCGCGCTGTTTATGGCCCTGCCAACCCTCAACGTTGGCGATGCCGCAATTGGCGTGGTGACGCTGGGGATCCTGATTTTCTGGCCGCGTCTGGGGATCCGACTGCCGGGCCACCTTCCTGCGCTGCTGGCAGGCTGTGCGGTAATGGGGATTGTGAACCTGACCGGTGGCCATGTCGCCACCATCGGTTCTCAGTTCCACTACATTCTGGCTGATGGCTCGCAGGGTAACGGCATCCCGCAGTTGCTGCCGCAACTGGTATTACCGTGGGACATGCCGGAGTCAAACTTTACCCTAAGCTGGAGCTCGTTACAGGCGCTGTTACCGGCCGCCTTCTCCATGGCGATGCTCGGGGCGATTGAGTCTCTACTGTGCGCCGTCGTACTTGATGGGATGACTGGCACCAAGCATAAAGCCAACAGTGAGCTGATTGGCCAGGGCCTGGGCAACATCGTGGCACCGTTCTTCGGTGGTATCACCGCCACGGCGGCAATTGCCCGTTCTGCGGCAAACGTCCGCGCCGGGGCGACCTCACCAATTTCAGCGGTCATCCACGCGATTCTGGTGATCCTCGCCCTGCTGGTGCTTGCGCCGCTGCTTTCCTGGTTACCGCTTTCCGCCATGGCCGCCCTGCTGCTGATGGTGGCATGGAACATGAGTGAAGCGCATAAAGTGGTGGATCTGCTGCGTCATGCGCCAAAAGACGACATCATTGTCATGCTTATGTGTATGTCGCTGACGGTGCTATTCGACATGGTGATCGCCATCAGCGTCGGTATCGTTCTCGCCTCCCTGCTGTTTATGCGTCGTATCGCGCGCATGACGCGTCTGGCGCCGGTCAACGTAGACGTACCTGACGATGTGTTGGTGCTGCGCGTTATTGGCCCACTTTTCTTTGCCGCTGCGGAGGGATTATTTACCGATCTCGAATCGCGTATTGCAGGTAAACGTATTGTGGTCTTGAAGTGGGACGCGGTCCCGGTACTGGATGCCGGTGGTCTGGACGCTTTCCAGCGTTTTGTAAAACGCCTCCCGGAAGGGTGTGAACTGCGGATCAGTAATCTGGAATTCCAGCCGTTACGTACCATGGCGCGCGCGGGCATTCAGCCGATTGCCGGACGCCTGACGTTCTTCCCGAATAAAGACGCCGCACTGGCAGATATCAGCTGACGTGTAGCCCAGCCAGGCGAAGCGCCGCCGGACTACAAATGACAGGCAAAAAAATGGCTCCCGTGTGTGGGAGCCATTTTTATAATCAGCTTATTGCTTACGCGTTCAGCAGTCGCTCAGCTGTCGCTTTCACGCTTGCCAGCAGGACTTTGACATCCTCCAGACACACCGTTGGGTTCAGCAGCGTCAGCTTCAGGCAGGTTACGCCATCTGCTTCGGTCACGCCCACATTGGCGCTACCAGAAGCCAGCAGAACGTCGCCAATACGCTGGTTCAACAGCGCAACGAACGCCATGTCCTCACTGTGCGGACGGAAACGGAACAGCACGCTTGCCAGCTGCGGCTCCATCACCAGTTCCAGATGCGGCTGAGTTTTCACAAACGCAGCCACATCACGCGCCAGCGTTACGCCGTTATCAATGATTTCGGCATACTGCTTTTTGCCCAGCGCTTCGAGACCCATCCACAGCTTCAGCGCGTCAAAACGGCGCGTGGTCTGCAGCGATTTCGACACCAGATTCGGTACGCCCGCCTCTTCATCAAAATCAGAGTTCAGGTACGCCGCCTGGTAACGCATCAGCTCGTAATGACGCGCGTCTTTCAGCAGGAACGCGCCGCAGCTGATGGTCTGGAAGAACTGTTTGTGGAAGTCCAGCGTCAGGGAATCCGCCAGTTCAAGGCCGTTCAGGAAGTGACGATACTGCTCAGAAAGCAATAACGCCCCGCCCCATGCTGCATCCACATGCATCCAGATCTGGTGTTCTGCCGCCAGCGCCGCAATGTCCGCTAACGGGTCGATTGCACCCGCATCGGTAGTACCAGCAGTGGCGACAATCGCCATCACCTGTTCGCCGTTGGCTTTCGCCTGGGCCAGCTTGTCTTTCAGGTCAGCCAGATCCATGCGTGAGAACGCATCGGTCTTCACCTGGGTGACGGAACGGTAACCCAGCCCCATCAGCGCCATGTTCTTCTGTACGGAGAAGTGCGCGCTTTCAGAGCAAAATACTTTAATTTTACTCAGGTCGCCGGTCAGACCATTCTGCTGAATGGAATGCCCCTGGCGGGCAAAGAAGGCGTCGCGCGCCAGCATCAGGCCCATCAGGTTGCTCTGGGTGCCGCCGCTGGTGAACACGCCCGCGTCGCCTGCCGCATAGCCCACCTGCTCACGCAACCATTCGATCAGTTTGATCTCAATGATGGTCGCCGACGGGCTCTGATCCCAGGAGTCCATACTCTGGTTGGTGGCGTTGATCAGCACTTCTGCCGCCTGGCTAATCACCAGGCTCGGGCAGTGCAGGTGCGCCACGCACTGCGCATGGTGAACCAACAAGCTGTCTTTCAGAAAGTATTCAACCGCACGCTCAATAGCGGCCTGGTTGCCCAGGCCCTGAGACGTAAAATTCAGGTTGATACGTTCGCGCAGTTGCTCAACGGTTTTGCCCTGATACATCTCAGGTTGCTTCAACCATTCAACGACCGCTTGCGTACTCTGCTCGATAGCGTCCTGGTAGGCAGCAATGCTTTGTGCCGAGCCGGACAGAATCGGATTTACGTCTGACATTCGATCCAACTCCGTTTAAACCGGCTTCACGCCAGCGCCCAGCAGGGCATTTTCGAATTTATCGAGGAAAATCTCCAGCTCTGCGTTGGTGATCAACAGAGACGGCAGCAGACGCAGTACGCAACCGTTACGGCCGCCACGCTCAAGAATCAGGCCGTTTTCGAAACATTTTTTCTGCAGCAGCGCGGAAAGCTCGCCATCGGCCGGGTAGCAGCCCATGTGATCCTGCGCTTCGTTCGGCTTAACGATTTCCAGACCAATCATCAGGCCCAGACCACGTACCTGGCCGATAACCGGGTAACGTTTCTGCAGGTCAGTCAGTTTGCCTTTCAGCCACTCGCCCTGCGCAGCAACTTTATCGGCAATCTTGTCGTCTTTGAGGATTTTCAGCGTTGTCAGACCGGTCGCCATCGCCAGTTGGTTGCCGCGGAAGGTGCCAGTGTGGTGGCCCGGGGCCCACGCATCGAACTGCTTTTTAATGCCCAGTACCGCCAGTGGCAGACCGCCACCAACCGCTTTGGACATCACGATGATATCCGGCTCAATACCTGCGTGTTCGAAGGCGAACAGTTTACCCGTGCGCGCGAAGCCAGCCTGAACTTCATCGATAATCAGCAGAATGCCGTGTTCCTGGGTCACTTTACGAATACGCTGCAGCCACTCGATCGGTGCCGGGTTTACCCCGCCCTCGCCCTGCACCGCTTCGAGGATCACGGCAGCCGGTTTACGCACGCCGCTCTCAACGTCGTTGATCAGGTTTTCGAAGTAGTAGGTCAATGCTTTGACGCCAGCGTCGCCGCCGATACCCAGCGGGCAACGGTACTGATGCGGATACGGCATAAACTGCACTTCCGCCATCATGTTGCTGACGGCTTCTTTCGGCGACAGGTTGCCGGTCACGGACAGCGCGCCGTGGGTCATCCCGTGGTAGCCACCGGAGAAGCTGATGATGCTGGAACGGCCGGTAACTTTCTTCGCCAGCTTCAGCGCCGCTTCAACGGCATCGGCACCGGACGGCCCGGTGAACTGCAGGCAATACTCTTTGCCCTGGCCCGGTAATAAAGAAAGTAAATACGATGAGAATTCATCTTTTAACGGTGTGGTAAGGTCAAGCGTATGTAACGGTAAGCCGCTTGTGATGACACTTTGAATGCTCTGCAGCACTTCAGGATGATTATGACCAAGCGCCAGGGTTCCGGCACCTGCCAGGCAATCAAGATATTGATTATTTTCTACGTCAGTAATCCAGACGCCCTGCGCTTTAGCAATTGCTAATGGCAGTTTACGTGGATAGCTGCGGACATTAGATTCAAACTCAGCCTGTCTTGCTAAAAAGGTATCATTGCTCTGTGGTAATGAATTAGCACTTAAAGTATCAATACGGACTTTATCCGTCATCATATCACTCCTACAACCAGGTGTAGATTAACGCCTGATTGAATAAATGGTTATAAGGGTTACCTGTAAAAAAGCGCGGCTAATATATGTTGTTTTAGCCCTGGACTCAATCATTTATTTTTCAACACATTTAGCGGGTGTTTTTTCTTTATAATTCAAAGTGTAACAGCCACCCTTCATTACGAAATCCTAAAGAAATATATCTATTTAATTAACAATTACCGTAGCCAATTGCAACGCATACGATGTTATAAAAACCATGTAATTTTCATGTTTTTATTATTTTTTTACACGTTTTTACCATTAATAATGTACGCGTTTTCTTGTTACGACATGATTTTTCACTTATTTGTCTATAAATCGAATAAAAAAGTCGATCCCTAAATATAAATCACTTAGTATGGCGCGCTTATTTGCAGGCTATGTAAATAAAATTAATGCGCAGCACCCGGTAACGCGTACAGGCGACACGCGTTTTCGACAACAGGTATTCCCTGGGTTGTCAGCAGAAATGTTCGCGGGCGGACATTTCGTAAGGCGAACACCGTTTCCCCTTATGCCGAGAATGAAAATTTTCTAGCCATACTTTTATGGCGCCCTGATATGAGATTGTTATGACTCGCATTTATCCACCATCCGTCGTTGCCAAATTTGGCGGCACCAGCGTCGCTGATATTGATGCGATGAACCGAAGCGCCAGCATTGTCCTTGCTGATCAAGATGTCCGTTTAGTCGTACTGTCTGCTTCAGCAGGCGTTACAAACTTACTGGTCGAGCTTTCTGAAGGTCTGGAAACGCATCAACAATTAGATAAGCTTGAGACCCTACGCGCCATCCAATACAACATTATTTCCCGCCTGAAGCAGCCGTCCGTTATCAGCACGGAAATCGATAATCTTCTCAACAACATCCGCCATCTTGCACAAACGGCGACCGTTTCACCGTCTGATGCGCTAAGCGATGAATTGGTCAGTCACGGCGAGCTGATGTCCTCTTTACTGTTTACTGAAGTCTTACGTGAACGGCATGCCGAGGCCGGGTGGTTTGACGCCCGCAGCGTGATGCGTACCAACTCGAGTTTCGGCTGCGCCGAACCCGAACTCAGTACCCTGCACCACCTGGTGGAGACTCACCTGCGCCCTCGTCTTGAGCAAGCGATTATGGTGACCCAGGGGTTTATCGGCCGGGATGCCGCAGGGCATACCACTACGCTGGGACGCGGTGGTAGTGATTACACGGCGACGCTTCTCGGTGAGGCGCTTCACGCCGCACGCGTGGACATCTGGACCGATGTCGCAGGGATCTACACCACCGATCCGCGCATTGCGCCGCGGGCCAAACGGATTGACCACATCTCATTTTCCGAGGCCAGCGATATGGCGGCCTTCGGTGCGAAGGTCCTCCACCCGGCTACGCTGCTTCCGGCAATGCGCAAAAGCATTCCGGTCTTTGTTGGCTCAAGTAAGGATACGGCTGCCGGTGGTACGCTGGTGCATAACACCACCGACAACCCACCTCGCTATCGTGCGCTTGCCGTGCGCCGTAAACAGACGCTGTTGCGATTACATAGTCTGGAGACACAACCGTCCGGTTCTTTCCTGGCGCAGTCCTTCGCCATTTTAGCTCGCCACGCGGTCACGGTGGATTTGGTTACAACCTCAGAGAACAGTATTGCGCTGGCGCTGGACGCAACTCACGCTACCTCAGGTGAAGATCATATACTGACCAGCGCATTGTTTACCGCATTGTCCTCCCACTGTCGTGTGGAAGTGGAAACCGGACTGGCATTAGTGACTTTGGTGGGGAATCGGCTGACTCAGGCGGCGGGGGTTTGCAAAGACGTTTTTGCCTGGCTTGAAGAGCATACGGTGCGAATGATTTGCCACGGCGCGTCAAATGACAACCTGTGTTTCCTGTTGCCCGCTGAAGACGCGGATAGCGCGGTTAAAACGTTACATTATCGGTTATTCGAATAACGTTTCTTATATTCCGTAGCGAATATAAAAGTGCGTCCTATGCAAGGATAATGAACAAGCAGAGTCCTGGTTTTTCAACCAGGACTTTGTATTCAAACCGCAGCCCTCTCTGCCGGGAAACGATTTAGTTATGACGATGAGTGGTATCACCGCGACGACAGCGTTTGTCATAATGGCGTACCCACCAGTAACGGTCACTGATTTGCTCGTGCCCGCCCACTCTGGCTCCCGCCAACCACAGAACACCACCTACAAAAATACTGAGCACAGCACCATGTGCGAAAAACTGTGGCAGATTAAATTGCGGCAATTGGTTTAAAATAGAGTAACCAACACCCCCCACCATCACCACCAACCCTAAAGCCATGAGCACGTTACCGAGTAACGAAGCGTTTTTGCGTTTCATGTGTCACCTCCGGAACTTTGGGTTGCTACAGGGAATACCCCTAATCCTTATGTGTAAAGTATAGACAACACTGCCGTTCGCAAGTGCGGGAGCGATCACAATTACAAACACTCGCGCAACAAAACTTTACAAATAAGCTACTGAACACACTCAATTTCTAATAGTCCATTTGTGCAATTATTCAGCTTTTGGCGATTAGTACGCAGTTTTTTGTCAAGAGCAGCGTCAGACAGTAAACTACACGTCGTTTATGGAAACACTCAGGACAAAACACGTGACGATTAAATTGATTGTCGGCCTGGCAAACCCCGGCGCAGAGTATGCGGCAACGCGACACAACGCAGGCGCATGGTATGTCGATTTACTGGCAGAGAGATTACGCGCGCCACTGCGTGATGAGCCGAAATTCTTCGGCTACACCTCCAGAGTAACGCTCGAAGGGGAAGATGTCCGTTTGCTGGTACCGACCACATTTATGAATCTCAGCGGCAAGGCAGTGGGTGCGATGGCCAGTTTTTATCGTATCAACCCCGATGAAATTTTGGTCGCACACGACGAATTAGACCTGCCGCCTGGCGTGGCAAAATTTAAGCTCGGTGGCGGTCATGGCGGACATAATGGACTGAAAGACATCATCAGCAAGTTGGGCAATAACCCCAACTTTCATCGTTTACGCGTGGGAATTGGTCATCCGGGTGATAAAAACAAAGTTGTCGGATTTGTTTTAGGCAAACCGCCTGTTTCAGAACAGAAGTTAATTGATGAAGCAATTGACGAAGCGGCACGTTGTACCGAGATTTTATTCAAAGATGGCCTGACCAAGGCAACGAGCCGGTTACACACCTTTAAAGCGCAATAAGCAGCGATGTGCGGCATTTTTCTCGCGTGCTGTGTATAATAGGCAGAGTTATTTACTTTTCTACAATCTGTTTTCCATAACAGGTTGAATATCAAAAGATTAAGGTGATTTAAACATGGGATTCAAATGCGGTATCGTCGGTTTGCCAAACGTAGGCAAATCCACCCTGTTCAACGCGCTCACAAAAGCGGGTATTGAAGCGGCAAACTTCCCGTTCTGTACTATCGAGCCGAACACAGGTGTTGTCCCGATGCCCGATCCGCGTCTGGATCAGTTGGCCGAAATCGTCAAACCGCAGCGTATCCTGCCAACAACGATGGAATTCGTCGATATTGCCGGTCTGGTAAAAGGCGCGTCCAAAGGCGAAGGTCTGGGTAACCAGTTCCTGACGAACATCCGTGAAACCGAAGCTATCGGCCACGTGGTTCGCTGCTTTGAAAACGACAACATCATCCACGTTAATAACAAAGTGGATCCGGCTGACGACATTGAGGTTATCAATACCGAACTGGCGCTGTCTGACCTGGATACCTGTGAGCGCGCTATCCATCGCGTACAGAAGAAGGCTAAAGGCGGCGATAAAGACGCTAAAGCGGAACTGGCTGCACTGGAAAAATGCCTGCCACAACTGGAAAACGCTGGCATGCTGCGTGCGTTGAAAACGCTGACTGATGAAGACAAAGCGGCTATCAAATACCTGAGCTTCCTGACGCTGAAGCCAACCATGTATATCGCCAACGTCAACGAAGACGGTTTTGAAAACAACCCATACCTCGATAAAGTGCGTGAAATCGCCGCAGCTGAAGGCTCCGTGGTGGTTGCAGTTTGCGCTGCCGTTGAAGCTGACATCGCAGAACTCGATGATGCTGACCGTGAAGAATTCATGGCTGAAATGGGTCTGGAAGAGCCAGGTCTGAACCGCGTAATCCGCGCTGGTTACGAACTGCTGAACCTGCAGACCTACTTCACCGCTGGCGTGAAAGAAGTTCGTGCATGGACCATTCCTGTTGGCGCAACGGCTCCGCAGGCGGCGGGTAAAATTCATACTGACTTCGAGAAAGGCTTTATCCGCGCACAAACCATCGCGTTTGAAGATTTCATCACCTATAAAGGTGAACAAGGCGCGAAAGAAGCCGGTAAGATGCGTGCAGAAGGTAAAGATTACATCGTTAAAGATGGCGATGTGATGAACTTCCTGTTCAACGTCTAATTCGCTTCTGTTGTCTCATGCGATCTCAGTGAATCGCATGAAGACCGAAAAACCCTATAAAATCCACGCACTTGCGTGGATTTTTCTTTTCATAATGTCTCAACTCATCTCATAACAGCGTAGTCAAAAATGAGTACAGACATGAATACAATCAGTTTTCATCTTCATTTTAGGTGAGTGCAATAGCGGTCTAAGAAATAGACAAGGACTCGCTATGCTCACTGATACGCAATGCCGCACTGCTAAGCCGAAAGAAAAACTCTATCGACTCAATGACTTCAATGGTCTCTACCTCGAAGTAAAACCCAACGGCAAAAAGGCATGGCGCTATCGGTTTAAACTCAACGGTAAATCCAGCATGTTTGCGCTGGGTGAGTACCCGACGGTCAAACTTGCCGAAGCTCGCGAGAAATGCGAGCAAGCGCGTAAGCAAGTCGCAAATGGAATTAGCCCGACACAGGCTCATCAGTTAGATAAGATCCGTAAGGTCAATGACGCATCTAACACCTTTGAGCTGATCGCCAAAGAGTGGTTGCAGATGAAAGACCGGGCCGAAATTACCAAAACGCGGCGACTTGATATGCTTGAACGTGTGGTTTTCCCCGCCATCGGCAAACTTCCTATCAGGGAAATCACCCCGCACCACATTCTTAAAATTCTTCAGAAAACGGCTAAGCGCGGCGCTCCGACCGTTGCCGCTGAAGCCCGCCGCACCATTTCATCAGTTTTCGAGTTGGCAGTAGCGACACTTAGAGCTGATAGTGATCCTGTCTGGCCTGTGCGCAAGGCCCTTCCGACCAATAAGACACAGCACAAACAAGCACTGAATCCTCAGCGAATCGGAAAGTTATTAAACTGTTTTGACAATAGTCGTGGCTCGTACCAGGTTAACTACTGCATGTGGCTTATGTGGTGGACATTAGCGCGTCCTGCAGAAGCCACCGAAGCTGAATGGACAGAATTCGATCTTGATAACGCCCTGTGGACTATTCCAGCAGCACGGATGAAAGCCCGCAGAGAACACGTTATTCCCCTGCCCTCTCAAGCTGTCAAAACTCTTAGAACGCTACAAGGATTAACCGGACATCGACAGCACCTTTTTCCGGGCAGGGATAATCCGTTAGGTCCAATGACATCGCACTCGCTGCGCCAACTACTTAAAAGCCTCGGCTGGAGCGGTACTTATAGCCCACATGCAACCAGAACCACAGGAAGTACCCGCTTAAACGAGATGGGCTATCGACCTGATGCTATTGAGTCCCAACTTGCTCATGCTGACACCAACAATGTTCGTCGCACATACAGCCATGCGACTTATCTTGATGAGCGTAAAGTGATGATGCAGGAGTGGGCGGATATGTTGGACAAATGGGTAGCAGGATTCGAGTAGAACTTGCTGCACTTAGTGAACCACGAGGATAGAACTCATTCCTCAGGGTCCACTTTATGCCAGAAGCGGAACTTGCTTACATCATGCTATGTTAGTTTGCTGGGAGCAGGTCAAAGATGTTCACCGCGCCTATGCTTCAGCAACACCTTCCAGAACTTTTCAAGGAATAGAGAAATGGCTCGTAAGTATGTTTATGGTGATAAACCAATCCGCACAACAACCGCTGAGATAGTGGAAAACGAGTTTGCTGGAAAGGCTACGGCTGCTCAGGTCGATGCAATTTTAAAGAAAAGATTTCCACATTACAAAGACAATACTTATTTGAATCTGATAGTTAACGCAGTTAACTGCAATCGTAGTCACTGGAGTTTTAACAGGACTGCCAGACGAACAGATGATGCCACCCATCGCCACCATGAATATGATCGACTTTTCAAGCGCGGAAACGTTTTCGAGGTCTATGATTCCGCACTTCATGGTGTGTTTGAAATCTATGAAGCTTCAGACGGCAAATGGCTAACACGTCCGGTTAAAAGTGAGTTTGAAAAGGCCATAGAAACAGCGTCTCAACTTACCTCAGAACAACGTAGAGAGAAGCTGGCTACAGCCAACACCACGCCAGAAAGGGTCATTATAAAGAGCTATACCTTCAAGCGTAATCCCCTCGTTGTAGCAGAGGTATTAGCCTTGGCTGGAGGTAAGTGTCAAAGCTGCCTACGTGACGCACCATTCAAGCGGGAAGATGGTAGACCGTATCTCGAAGTGCATCATGTGGAGTGGCTTGCTAACGGTGGAGAGGACTCTGTTGAAAATGCTATTGCACTCTGTCCGAACTGTCACCGCGAAGCACACTACGGCACGCTTGTGTTGAAGCCAACTAACATTAAGTAGTCTTCTTATAGCCCTCAACATCTGCTCCTCGCTCATAAGGGACAACCATACTCAAATCTCCAACATTGCAGGAGATTTGAGTATGAACATGTCACCGTGGAACAAAGACCGTATCATAGGCCAAAAAAGACCACTTCAGATATCTCATATCTGGGGGATCCTAATCCGGCTTGAACTGGAAGGTAAAACGCGTGATTTAGCTCTGTTCAACATGGCCTTAGACAGTAAGCTACGAGGCTGTGATCTGGTGAACCTCAAAGTATCTGATGTTGCATATGGTAGCTCGGTTTCAAGCAGAGCTACGGTGCTGCAACAGAAAACCGGTAGCCCTGTGCAATTTGAGATAACCAAAGGGACAAGAGAAGCTGTTGCTGCATTGATAAAGCTTGGCAATTTGCACAGTAAAGACTTCTTGTTTCGGTCTCGGATCGGAACTAACCGGCACATATCAACCCGGCAATACAGCCGAATTTTTCATGGGTGGGTAGAAAAGCTTGGTCTCGAAGCTTCGCTTTACAGCACACACTCCATGAGAAGAACAAAACCTTACCTGATCTACAAGAAAACCAAGAATCTTCGGGTGATCCAACTTCTGTTGGGCCATAGGAAACTGGAAAGCACAGTCCGTTATCTGGGCATTGAAGTCGATGATGCGTTAGAGATCTCTGAATCGATTGAAGTCTAAGGTTGTCAGGGCTGCAACAGCAGCCCTGTGCCAATGGCAGACTGGCAACGAACGAATCAGAGAGCAGATGCCGTTCTTACTACAAAACAGTGGTCAAATTTCTTGACCAATCCCAGGAAAGAAATCTTCAGCAACTCTATTAAATTGCATTAGTCAATCCTGAAACTGAAAGCCTGCATCGATAATAGATCCATATAGAGTATTTACCAGCCCAAAAGCCCTAACGGCACAATATGGTTGTGGAATACCTCAGTGGGATGAAACAAAGGAAACAAAGCAATTCAATACCCGGCTAACCTCACGATTTTTAAGCCATATCATCATAGTATTGACATTACCAATGTGAGGAGTAATAGAGTGGCACCGTATGGGGAAGCTCGTTTCATACTGTTTGACGACGCTCTCAGGCAATAATGCAATGCCCATTCCGGCACTTACGCAACCAAGTATTGCCTGAAAAGAACCAAACTCCAGCGGGTCGTCATAATCGACATTTTGTAGCCGTAACCATTGCCCAAGCCGGGAACGATAATTACATCCTTTCACAAAGACGAGCGGCCTTGTCACCTCCAGATCGGCTCCCGTCACGACATCACCATGCTCTGCGGCCGTAACCAGAACCAGGGTTTCCTGACACAGCACCTGCGTTTGTAGCCTTGAATTGTCTACGTGCAACGCCTTGTGGTCAGCGACGAAGGCAATTTCAAGTTCACTATTCTGGATCTGACGAACTAACACATCTGTCGGTGACGTTTTTAAGTTTAATTCTACGGAGGGCATTTCACGGTGGAAGTTTGCCAGCAAAGCAGGAAGTCGGACGGCGGCAGTGGTTTCCATTGCGCCAATGCGCAGAGGGCCAGCCACTTTCGTTCCCTGCATAGACAACTCGGCTTCGTCTAAAAGCGCGAGGATTTTGTTAGCGTAACGCAGAAGCAGTTCACCTTCAGGGGTGATGTGAAGACGATTCTTCTCGCGAACAAACAACGAAACATCCAGGCTGGACTCCAGTTGCTTGAGCCGCGTCGTGACGTTTGAAGAAACGCAGTGCAGATTACGGGCTGCTGCGGTGATAGAGCCGGTTTCCGCGACGGTTTTAAACAAATTTAATGAGGTACTGTTCATCGTGTCTGTCACTCAAAGTGAAGGTTTTCGTCATTTTTATTAACTTTTTATTATCATTTCTTTATGTAACATAACAATCAAATCTGATTGACATATTGAGCCTGAAAAATGGATCTTGATCACAATGTTATTGGCCATCGCCAGTTGAGCACGGCTGTCTTCGGTATGATTGTTTTAACGCTGGGGATGGGAATTGGTCGGTTTTTATATACTCCGATGCTGCCGGTCATGTTGCATGAAGGCATTTTTAATTTTTCGCAATTATCGTTAATCGCAAGCGCGAATTACGCCGGATACCTGGTTGGCAGCCTCCTGTTCTCGTTTGGTATTTTTGGTGGCCTGAAGAATATCAAAACGATGTTAATTTGTGCTGCATTAGTCACCGGCCTGCTTATTTTTGCGATGGCAGTAGTCACGCACCCTGATATAGTAATTGTTATTCGATTTATCGCCGGTGTTGCCAGCGCAGGCATGATGATATTCGGGTCGATGCTTATGCTACAGCATACCCATAATCCGTTTGTCATTGCTTCTTTGTTTGCCGGCGTCGGGGTGGGTATTTTTATAGGCAATGAATATGTTATAGCCGGTATCGCATATGCATTAAATGCAAAGCTACTATGGATCGGCGCGTCAATCATTTCAGCTGTACTCTTCATCGCGCTGATTATCTTGCTGCCTGCAAATAAACACGTTCTACCTCCTCAGAAAAAAGCTTCGTCATCCGAGCCGAACATCCAGTGGTGGAATTTAGCATTGTTATATGGACTGGCAGGCTTCGGTTATATCATTGTAGCTACTTATCTCCCTTTAATGGCCCGGGGAGTGGGTAATGAATTTCTGGCCAACCATATCTGGTCTATTGTTGGCCTTGCCGTTATCCCAGGATGCTATGGTTGGTTATGGGCTGCACGCAAGTGGAGCATATTGTCCTGCCTGAGTGTTAACTTAATTGTGCAGGCGAGCTGCGTTGTGATGGCCTCGTTTATCCATTCCCCGCTTTTATTGACCTTGAGTTGTATTGGCTTTGGTGCAACTTTCATGGGAACCAGTTCTCTCGTTATGCCACTCGCGAAAAAGATTTCTGCACCACAGAAAATTAATCTTCTGGGTCTGGTGACGTTAACATATGGCATTGGGCAAATTGCCGGGCCATTAATCGTGAGTGCGTTTCAGAACAATAAAAACGGGATGACTATTTCAATATTATCTGGCGCTTGTGCGTTATTTATCGCAGCAGGGATTAGCTATGTTCAACACAGCAAAGTTAAATACTCTCAAAGTTGGAGCAAAGAATGAGAAAGACAACCGTTGCTATTATAGGAATGGGGCCTCGGGGGCTTAGTATTCTGGAAAGGATTTGTGCTCAGCATGCACAACGTAAACAGAATGAACATATTAATATTGTTATCGTTGATAAAAATGCGATGGGTGTAGGTGCGCACAGTTTATCGCAGCCCGACCATTTATTGGTTAACACCGTTGCTTGCCAGATAACATTATTTGGTGATGCGACGGTAAAAAATGCCGGATCTTTCCGTTCAGGGCCATGTTTTCATCAGTGGGCTAATGAGCAGGGCTATAAAAATGTTGATGGCCGTTATTTAAAAGACGTGGCTGGCAAACCAATTGACGCCAACGATTATTTACCTCGTCGATTATTAGGTGAATACTTAAATTGGTTTTATCACGAAATTATCAAAAGTTTGCCTGACAATATCTCGGTTACACAGATAAATCAGCAGGCCAACAACATTCTGATTCAGGACGATGCGAAGTCTATTATTGTCTTGGAAGACAGTCAGCGTGTGGTGGCCGATTACGTCTATTTAACCACTGGTCACAGCGACAACGCCAAAACGTTTGACGATCATCTTGTTGAACGATTTATTGCCAATAATTATAAGAAAAATGAACGCCTGGACTACTATTCGACTCCTTATCCAATAAATAATTTGAATAAAATAACAGCGGAATCAAATGTGATTGTTCAGGGTATTGGTCTGACTGCCTATGATGTCATTTCGCAACTCACTATCGGCAGGGGTGGAAAATTTAGCCGGGAAGATGGTGAGCTTCGCTATCATCCTTCCGGAAAAGAACCGGGTATTTTTATCTATTCACGTAAGGCTCTACCTTTTAGCAGTCGCGGCGCGAATCAAAAAGGCGTTTCTGGGCAGTACTCCCCACGCTTCTTAACGGCAATGGCTATCAGAGAATTGCGGTTGAAAAATGTGTTTGATAAAGGATCTTCAAAAATCGATTTTCTTGAACAAGTTTTCCCCTTACTGCATAAAGAAATGTGTTATGCCTATCGTTCAACCCTAAATGGGCAGTGGTTAGATGCTGGCTCTTATGAACCGAGCGCTGAAGACATCGCGGTAATTGACAGTGTGCTTTATCCACATCAATCGCAGGAACATCTGAGTTTAAAGGATTATACTCAATGGTTTATGTATTTCCTGCGTAAAGATCTCCAGGAGTCTGAGGAGGGCAATGTCCATGGCCCGATCAAAGCGGCGACAGACATTATTCGTGATGTCAGGGATATTTTACGAGAAGCGATTGATAATTCAGGGCTTGAATCGCGGTCACATCAGTATTTCCTTGAGCATTTTAATCCTATTTTTAACCGCATTGCCGTTGGCCCGCCGAAGTTAAGAAATGAACAACTATTAGCATTAATGGAAGCGAATGTGGTGAGTCTGGCCGGTGGTAAAGATTCAAGGTTAGTATTGAACGACTGCGAAGGAAAATTCGAAGTTCACTCACCTTTTAAAGAAGAGAGTACTGAGATTCAGGCTGATGTTTTAATCAAGGCGAAAATTGCCAGTTTTTCGCCACTACATGACGCTTCACCGTTAATCAGAAATATGACAGCCAATGGTATTGTTCGTCCATTTATGAATGAGGGGTATCACCCGGGTGGGCTGGATATCGATCAATGCCAGCATCCTATTAATCGCATGGGGGAAGCGCAGACGGCTTTTTGGGTGCTGGGCAATCCTGCGGAAGGCGCGAATTTTTACACCTACGTCCTGCCACGTCCGCTGGTTAATTCAAGATTCCTGGTTGATGCAGGCCGTTGTGTCGCAGATATGTATCATCAAATGATGGTGCGGCAGGCTCAGCCAGAGGTAGCGATAAATGCAGACTGAGCAAATCCAGGCCCGTGGCAAGGCGTGGCAATCATTGCAACCTGCGTTAGCGATAACATCATTGCTGGTATTTCTGTTCGCTTGTGCGTTGACGGATAAACATGCGGCGATGTCGGCAATTGCGGGAGTTACCGCCGTGCTCTACTTCGCATCGACATTTGCTTTCTGGTCAAAAAAATCATCCGCCAGAAGTGGTGTGATTATTTTTCTCTGCTCGATGATGTTTCTTCTTGCTACAAACAACCTGAAAGGCATTGCGCTCCCTGCAATTTTTTCGCGATATTTTGATGTGATTTTACTGCTTGTTGGTATTGCCTTATTACGACAAGTCATGGCCTCTCTTAATTTTACAGCTGTTCTGGGAGGATATTTTTCGCGTAGAAAAACATCGAACATGACTTTTGGGGTTACGTTATTGACGGCGTTCTTAACATGGCCAATGAGTCTGGGGGCAATATCATTGCTGCTCGATGGCCTCAAGTCAGTTATTGGGCCAAGATTCAACCTGGCAAAGATTATTACGCGCACCGTATGCATTACGATGGTACTGATGCCAACCACCATCGGCGCTGCTGCCGTTTGGGCGGCAATGCCTGACGTACCGCATCTTAAGGCGATGCTGGTGGGTATCCCTCTCTTTTTATTCAGTATCTTGTTCAACCAAAGCGCAAAAGTGACGGTAATCGCTGAAAACGAGACGGTGACACCCAGCCCTGATGGGATGCGGTATATCCTGCTATGTGTAGGTCTGTTCTGGGGAGTATTCATTTTTTCATTAACGGTACTGAATCTTAATTCACTGCAAAGTATTGCCTTTACAGCAGTCGTGCTCTTTGTTGTCGATCATTTGATTAAAAAGGATAAACCCTGGGCTGAGCAATTAACTGAATCAGCACAGAATATATCCGGTGAGGTATTGTTGCTTTTAAGCTGTAGTGTGTTGACCTCAGTTTGTTGGCTGCTTTTTTCCCATGTACCTGAGGGTATCACTGCTTATGTTGGCGGGCTGACAACGTTGCAGATCTACGCGATTATTTTGTTCATCGTACCGCTTTTTGGTTTATTAGGTATCCATCCACTGATTATCTTTAGTATCGCATGGTCGATATTTTCTGATTATCTTACGGGGGGGATGGTTGATTATCAGATATGGATTTGCTTATTTATTGCAAC
Organism: Citrobacter sp. 506; assembly: GCF_050434985.1. Classification (NCBI taxonomy): domain Bacteria; kingdom Pseudomonadati; phylum Pseudomonadota; class Gammaproteobacteria; order Enterobacterales; family Enterobacteriaceae; genus Citrobacter; species Citrobacter sp. 506. Next base: position 279,315 of record NZ_JBNDJN010000001.1, on the reverse strand, counting down.
TCAGCTTATTTCTCCCGTATCGATCAATGCTATTTTCGCCGCAAACAGTCTGAATGTATCACCCAGTAACACCAGTTTTAAAATGCACTACGGTTATGTTCTATCGTTTAATCTCTTTGCACTTGTTTATCTTGGTGCAATGTCAAAAATTATCTAATAAAAGGAGTTCATATGCCCTACGTAAATATTAAAATTACTAATGAAGGTGCTACCGATCAGCAAAAGAAAAAATTAATGGAGGGAGTGACACAACTATTGGTTGATGTCCTGAATAAAAACCCCAGCACAACCATCGTGGTCATTGATGAAGTGGAGACTGATAACTGGGGAATTGGTGGCGTGCCAGTGACGGAGTTACGTAAAAAAAGCAAGTAGAGTGATTTAAAAAGTAAGGAGCCTGCCTCCTTACTTTTGCCCATAGATTATCAGTATAAAAGAGTCTGCAATATTATTTATTGTTGGATATGCATTTTATATCTTATAAGTAGACTGCTCAAACTACCGTATTAAGGACGTTATCTATGCACGCCTATCATCATATTCGACTGGGGAAGACTTCAGCGAAAGTCAAAAATAGTTTTGATGAATTACTACCCGATCCATGGCTTAAGGCTGAAGATGGTATTTTTCGGTTCAGAAGTTACATGCAGGCCAGGGCCGGACGTGAAAAGTATTTTGATCTGTGCGCAGTGGGTGAGTTTTTTCAAGCGGAAAAACTGAACAATTACGCTGGCGGTATTGCAAGAAAATACCCAGAAATAAAACAAGACGTTGCTGAAGAAGTGATGAATCTGGTGTTTCGTAAGCTTTTGCCATTGCTTCCAGACACGACTTACAATATTGGCATTCATCAAATAAGAATAACGACAGATGACCGAAGGCCTGGATATCCCGCTCCAGAGGGTATTCATAAAGATGGTTTTAAGTACATTGCAATCTATTGCAGCGAAATTGAGAATGTGACTGGTGGAGAAACCACGCTTATTCCTAATCATGATGGGGGCAATGATGCCTCTACGTTCAAACTGCATGCGGGCGATGCAGTAATATTCAATGATGTGAATTATCAGCATTATACCGCGGCAGTGGTTCCTTTGTTGCCAGGAAAAGGTTATCGGGATGTATTTGTCATTACATTTGATATTGAATGAGAAAAACAATGAATATCTTGCTGTGTCCACCAAAAATTATTTTTCAGCACTCACGTGAAGAGTGGCAGTCATTGCAATCAGTGGCCCCGGTTCTGATTGCAACGTGCGCAAGCCAGATCGATAATATTCTTGATCATATGGGGGCAGGTTTTTCTTTCCTTTTTTATGAAAACTTTAATGATAATCCCTTCGTGGAAATGGATATTTACCACTACGCCCAGGACAATAAAGCAACGGGTATCTTTTACCTCGCCGAAATCGATGTTCTGAGGGCCGCGCGAATCAGCGATCGTCTGGGTTTGACACACGACCGTGAAAAAAAGGCCATGTTCTTCCGTGATAAATTTATGATGAAATCGCTTGTTCAGTCTCATCAGTTACCGGTTCCTGCTATGGCACGCGTCGACAGTGCGACTGCGATGGCGCGATTCATTGCCGAACAGGGATATCCCTGCGTCATCAAACCTAATGATGGGCGTGGATCACAGGGCGTGGTGGTTCTTAAAAATGAAGGCCAGCTTTATAAATATCTGGCGCAGGTTAAGCCGCCAGAGTATCACAATCTGCTCATTGAAAAATTTATCGAAGGCGAAGCTTATCAAATTAATGCGTTGTATTTAAAAGGAAAGGCGATATTTGTTTCTGCATCTCGTGCAACCGTCTCCTGCCTGGATTTTCTATCCGGGAAAACATTAGGTCTGGTTATGGAAGATGACACGCCGCTGCATCGTAAACTGATTGCCTACACCAAATATCTTGCTGAAGAGGTTTTTCCAACGGAAGAAAACGCATTGCTTCACCTTGAAGTTTTTGTTGATAAAGATAACAACATTATTTTTGGCGAGCTTGCTTGCCGATTAGGTGGCTGCTTTGTCAATGAAGAATTAGGGGCCGCTTTTGGTCTTGATCCTCGAATGACCTGGCTTAAAGCCAGTTTATGCGAAATCTATCCGCAGGATTTATCGCAAAGACAACCCGTTTTACGGGTTGGCCAATTAAATGTGCCGCCTGCACAGGGCACGCTCCTCTCTATTGCGGAAAAATGTCCACTGCCTTTTGTGGTTAAATATCGGGCAACAGGTGTCGTCGGCCGCCAATATGACGCGATGAAATTAACAAATGGCGAGATCGTGAGTGCTATTGTTCAAGCGGAGTCCAGCCGGGAAATACACGAACGTCTTGATGCATTGACCCAATGGGTTGCTGAAAATACCCTTTGGGTTAACGAAACCGTTCACTGAGTATTTAACACTCCCGGTAGCCAGGAGAAAGGTGTATGAAATTATTGTTAGGTTTTGCTCTTTGTATCCTGGCTGGGTTGGGTTTTACCTATTGCAACGTTCCGTTAGGTATGATGTTTGGCCCCCTTATTACCGTGCTGGTGTTAAAACGTACCGGTCTTTCTGTGCCAGTACTGCCGGGCAGCCTGACGGTGATTCAACTCTCTCTTGGTACGTCAATTGGTCTTTTATTTCGCGATTTTTCTTTTGGGGCGCAAGGAAATATCGCATTTTTACTGGTGTTGTTATTAGTATGCTTATCCCTGCAATTCACCGCATGCTACTTGTGGTGTATTCACCGATTACGCTGGAGTAAGGAAGAGGCGTTATTGGGCGCCGTTCCGGGGGCAATGGCAGCGGTATTAGCGCTAGCGTCCCATGTTAAAACGCCGCCGCAAAAAATTATCATTTCGCACTCGCTACGGCTCATCACATTGACCTTATTTGCCGGATATATTACCGGCGGTGCGCAAACCCATATGGCCATGCCGCCTGTATTGTTTGCAACGACTAATGTGCTCTGGCTATTGGGTATTGTCTTTGCGGGCTATGTGTTGGGCAAATGCCTTGAACGCTTCCACTTTCCTGCGCCCTTTATGATCACGTCGTTGCTTTGTGCAGCACTCCTGCACCCTTTGTCATCTCAGACTGTGTTTTTTCCCGATATTTTCAATCAGTTCAGTATGATCCTGATGGGCATATTACTGGGGCATCATTTTATTGCGTTTACGTTGACTGCATTTTTGCGTCATCTTTGGTCTTCAATACAGCTCATTGCTATTGGACTGGGTGTGACGGTCATGATGGCATTTACAGCGGCGCATCTTCTGGATTATCCATTTTATGTATTGATGCTCTCCTGGGTTCCCGGGAGCGTGGAATCAATGTCCTTTGCGGCACTGGCGCTTAACGCGAATGCGAGTTTTGTGATGGCAAGCCATATTATACGCATGTTGCTCATCCAAACGATCCCTGCAATAGTTATCTACCGCAAAAGAGAGGTTATAGAAGGTAATAGCGCTAAAACCAGTAAGCCGACGAGGCCGCTGTAGGGGGTTATGACCTCAGTTATGAGCATAACGTTCGTTGCGAATTTTATACAGCTCATCATGAACAGCCCGTAGGTGGACAGGGAGATCATTCCGCTGGAGAACGCAAGTGCCATTGCTTTTGGCGAACAAACGTGCGTAGCTGACCACAAAAGCGGTTGTTAACATCTCCTGTTCCATCATCGATTCAGTAGTGATTTCAAACTTGGTCGTACGAAGCCGACGATAAATGTAACTAAGGCTTGTTGTAGTAGGTATTACCTTTATAAGTCTAAATAAAATTTGTCGTCTCATGAGGTTTCATTGAATCTCATGTAAATCACAAAACCCCATAAAATCCACGCAATTGCGTGGATTTTTCATTTCACAATGTCTCAATTCATCTCGTAACAACGCTGTCAAAAATGAGTACATGAATGAGCACAACATTCTGCCATCTTCATTTTTAGTGGGTTCGATAACGGTATAATAAACAAACAAGGCCCCGTTAGGTTCACTGATACGCACTGCCAAGGCGAAAGAAAAACTCTATCGTCTCAATGACTTCAACTCGCTGAGCAGGCTGATGAACTGACCATCCTCCAGAAGGCCGCGACATACTTCGCGAAGCGCCTGAATGGCCTGCGGCCTGAGGATGACCTGGATGTGCCTGCAGGCCTGAGGAAATTGCCCAATAAAATCATTGTTATCTCTTACACATCCGGTCCTTATGTGCTGTATGCGAAACAGTGAAAAACCACAAAGCCCCGCGTAGCCTGCAAGGCTTTGTTATCTGGTGCGTTACGTCATCTGACGAGCAATATACCCTGCCCCTTTGATCGCCAGTTGGGCGATCTCGTCTTTATCACAGATAAAATGGACCGGGTTCTCAAGTCCATATCGGCTGCGCCATAAAGAACGATACATTTCGCAGCGCTGCCGCTTGCCTGTCAGCACAATGTCGCCTTGCAGAGAAAAGCCTAAACGCTCGGCCTCATCAAAAAGTTTCATGTCATCCGCCGCCAGCGCCGCCTGACAAAAAAATGTTCTTTCGACTGCGGTGCACGGCAACGAGAACTCGATAAAACGCGTAAACAGCAGCGTACGCAGAAGGCCCGCATGATGCACGCTATCACAGGCATATTGCAGGATGTCCGCCGAGAAAAAATCGTCATCCTCTTCTTCCAGCATACTGGCGCCAATAAACGTCTCTTTTTTCACCGCCGCATAAACCTGCCCGCTTAGACTGGTAATACTGCCGGCGATTCTTCCCTGCGCGTCAATGTGGATAAGTTTGGTTGTTGAACCCAGTTCGATCATCGTCAGCGGCAGGTTCCTGTAAATCGACGTCATCAGCCCCACGGCCTGAGTCTCTTCCCCGCGCATCAGGTCGATATCCCGCAGGCTGGACCAGCTACGATCCGCCTGCGCATTTTTGATACCAGGGACAAAACGGATCTCCAAATCCAGAGGCAGTATTGCGGGATCTTTAACCTTCACCACCCGGGAGACAAGCTGCTCAAGGCTCACCGGAGCGGTGATATGCGGTATCTCCAGCAGCCCGAGGTTAGAGGTGATCATTCCCGAGGCAATCGCAAAACGCACATCACCAGTCGTCAATTGGTTAGCGCGCAGCAGTTCATTTATCCCTGCGGCAATGGCGTCTCTGAAATCCCCCTGAGAACGGGCCTTCCCGGAGTTAACGCCAACAGCGAGGAGATGTTCAGCAACGATCTCCTCTTCGCGTAACAAATAGAGCCGGGTCTGGGTTGAACCGCTGTCAATGATAATAATCATAAGCTTGCTCCTGAGGCGGTGGCGTGGGTTTAGAGGCTTTGCTGATAAATGGCGCGAATCTCATCGGCGTCAGGCACGCGGGGATTATTCGCAAGCACGACACGCATCGTGGTAGTGGCATTGCCAATAAACCAGTCGAAATGTTCCTCTTTAACGCCCAGAGAGCTGAGCGACGGCAGCATATTGACGTAGCCCAGCAGCGAACGCACCGCATCAATACTGCTTCTCGCCGCTTCTTCTTCGGTCATATTGAGGGTATTCACGCCAAGCGCTTTGGCGATAGCGGCGAATTTTTGCGGCGCGCTTTGCCAGGTGAATTCCATAAAGGCCATGTAAATGGCGGCAATGCCTTCGGCATGTACGACATCAAGCAACCCGCCCATCGGGTGCTGCAACGCATGGGGCAATGTCGTCCCGGCACAATCAATCGCCATACCCGCCAGCGAACTGGCAAAAGTGACTTTTTCCCACGCCTCAATATTGGTGGCATCGTCATAAACCTGCGGTAAATATTTGCCAATCAGCTCAAGCGCCTGTAATGAAAGCATTTCGCTCATCGGATGGGCATTTTTCGAAATAAATGACTCCAACGAATGAAACAGGACATCTGCTCCCGGACCGGCAATAACGCGCCGGGGTAACGTCAGCATTAATAAAGGATCAATAATTGCCGCCTTCGGATAAATCAGCGGATTCACCAGCCCTTTTTTGTCATTGGTTTGTGGATTCGTAAATACCGCCGTTTTATTCGCTTCGCTGCCCGTGCCTGCGGTAGTCGGAATTAACACTACCGGTAGCGCCGAATCAGCCGGAGTTTGTCCAAATACATAGTCCCAAATTCCTCCGCTATTACAGGCCATAAAGGCAATGCCTTTTGCCATATCCATCGCGCTTCCCCCGCCAATGCCGACAATCACATCGCATTGCTGTTCACGGGCGAACGCAGCCCCTTCATCGACAAGGGTTGAAAGCGGGTTCTGCATGAAACGATCAAAACAGACGGACGTCACGCCCGCCTGCGTCAATACATCAACCAACGCCGCCAACTGCCCCGTGGGCTTCGCACTATCTGAAGCAATGATCAGCGCCTTTTTGCCGTATTGCGCGGTAATTGTTCCCGCCTGTGCCAGTTTCCCCTGGCCAAAATAGAAATTAACCGGATTAACGAAATTAAATCCTGACATAATTTTTCCCTTATGGTGTGAATTCACGATGAAGTTAATGCGGCGCGCGATGCCCATTAATAATCAGCCATTCGCCTGAACGAGAAGCTACTCAATACGCATCACCGACAGTCCAAAATATATATTTCACCCTGAACCTCAATTGTGATTACTATCGCTTTATTCACCCTAATAATCCCTATATATGAAACACGAGTTTATAATGTGGTATTGTGTGAGCGAATTCATATTTCCAGTTAATTGACTATGGAAATATACCGCCATCAAATAAGCGACTAGGCGGAAATTATCATGACCTCCTCTCCTTCGACTGTGAACGGTGTACAAACGTTACTGCGCGGACTGGCTGCCATCGAAGCGGTTGCCGCAGGACATCATGATTTACGCGCAATCAGTCAGCACATTTCCGCACCGCGCAGTACAACGCATCGTCTGATCAGCGCCCTGGTCGCTCAACGATATTTGCGACAAATTTCTAGCCGGGGCTATTTTCTCGGGCCAAGACTGATTGAGCTGGGCGGCGCATCGCTTGCCGGTTATCCGCTACGCATCGCCGCCCGCCCGCTGCTCGAAGCGCTGGCTCAGCTCACTCAGGACACCGTTCATCTCGGTATTCGCGAGCAAGGCGACGTGTTGTATATCGATAAAATTCCCGGTACCCGCGGGCTGGAGATGCGCTCGCGCGTTGGGCACCGTATGCCGCTGTTTTCGACTGGCATTGGCAAAGCGCTGATGCTCGGCGCGACGATGGCGGAATGGCAGCACTTTTATCGACTGCATAATCCCGGCGCGGACGCCGGTTCCTTTATTCGCAGCATGCACCATTACGCTGAGCGCGGTTACACCCTGGATCTGGAAGAGAACGAGCTCGCCATCCGCTGCGTGGCGGCACCGATTCGGGATGCCGGAAATCATGTTGTCGCCGCTATTTCCGTCGCCAGCATCGCCCCCTACATGCCGGATGAACGCATGCAGGAGCTCAGCGGCATCGTAAAACGTTACGCTGAGGACATTTCCGCAGAGCTGGGCTGGGTGGCACATCGAACCTCTCTGATTTATCCCTTCGTCTCTACGCATGCAAAAGGATCCTGATATGACTGCATTGATCGCCCTGGATTGGGGAACCAGCGCGCTACGCGCCTACCGCTTAGCCGCAAACGGTACCGTGACTGCACGGCGGGAACTTCCCCACGGCATCATGAAATTACCCGACGCGCCCAATCGGCTGATGAGCTTTCGTCTGGCCTTCGACCTGGCCTGCGCAGACTGGCTGGCAGCCGATCCCGCCTGTCCGGTTATTGCCAGCGGCATGATTGGCAGCGCCCAGGGCTGGCAGCCCGCGCCCTATTTGCCTGCGCCCTGCGATGCTCGTCAGTTGGCGGAGCAGTTAACCCGCGTCGATGTCGATGACCAGCGCTGCTTCTATATCATTCCAGGCGTTCAGCAAACGAACCTTTTGCCGGAAGTGATGCGTGGAGAAGAAACCCAGGTGTTCGGCGCAATCGCGGGTGATGAACGCCTGCGTGATGTTCAGGCCAGCGGCAGAGAATCGCTGATTGCCCTGCCCGGTACACATTCAAAATGGGTGAGCGTCACGCAGGAGAAAATTGACCGCCTGCGTACGTTTATGTCGGGGGAACTTTACGATGTGCTGCGCCACCATTCGATACTGGGGCTGACGATGCAGCCCCCTGAAGCTCCTGACTGGCAGGCTTTTGCTGAAGGCATCCGCGTCGCCCGCCAGCAGCCAGGCAATTTGCTCGGCTCTCTCTTTTCGGTACGCACCCGGCTCCTTTGTCAGCAGCTATCGCCGCAACAACAGCCGGACTATCTCTCGGGTCTCCTGCTGGGCAATGAGCTTGCCATCGCGCTGGATGGGATCTCCGCCGATACCGACATCACCTTAATTGGTTCGCAGCCGTTGTGTCAGCGCTACCAGCGCGCCATGGCGATTTTTGAATGCCGCAATCCGGTGTATATCGCTCCCGGAGCGGCGGAACAGGGAATGTGGCATGTAGCGCGTTACGCCAGTCTTGTGGCCTGATTTCCCGTTGACCTTTTTCTCGACCAACACCAGGAACTGACTATGGATTTTATCACCACGCTACGTCAAACCGGTCTGATTGCCATTCTGCGCGGTATACCGCCCGAACAGGTTGAAGCCGTCGGAGCCGCCCTGTATGAACAGGGATTCCGCATCATCGAAGTCCCGCTTAATTCGCCTGAACCCTTGCTGAGTATTTCACGTCTGCGTCGTATTTTACCTTCGGACTGTTGGGTGGGCGCTGGAACGGTGATGACCGTGACTCAGCTGCATGACGTGGCGCAAAGCGGCGGCCAGCTGATTATCTCTCCCCATACCGATCCGGTATTAATTGAAGAGACAAAGCGCGCGGGATTGATAAGCCTCCCCGGGGCGGCGACGCCAGGCGAGGCTTTCAGCGCGCTGGCGAAGGGAGCGGATGCGGTGAAACAGTTTCCCGCTGAGGCGATCCCTCCCGTCGTGGTGAAAGCGTGGCGCGCCGTGATCCCCGCGGCGATCCCGCTGCTGCCCGTTGGTGGAATCACACCGCAGGCAATATCCGACTATCGCGCTGCCGGAGCCAGTGGATTCGGCCTTGGCGGCGCGCTTTACCAACCAGGTATGACAGCAGAGCAAGTGGCCAGTCGCGCCGCTGACTTCGTGACCGCCTGGAGAACGTCCTCGCCCCTTAATACATAAAAAGAACCAAACGGAGTTGACTATGAAAATTCAAAAATTTACCTCTGGATTATTAACCTCGCTGTTAGCCGCCAGTTCATTACTGCTGGCAAGCCCGACTCAGGCGGCAGATTATCCTACGCGCCAGATAGAGCTGATCGTCCCCTTCGCCGCTGGCGGCGGCACCGATCTGGTGGCGCGCGCATTTGCTGAAGCCTCTAAACCGCACTTTCCGGTCGGCGTTGGCGTCATTAATAAGCCTGGCGGAGGCGGCGCAATTGGTTTTAGCGAGCTTGCTGCATCGCGCCCTAACGGCTACAAGCTGGCGATGGGCACCGCCGAACTGACTATCCTGCCCTCTCTGGGAATGGTGAAGTTTAAAACGGAGGACTTTACTCCACTGGGTCTGTTCAATATGGAACCCAGCGCCGTGACCGTTAAAATCGACGCACCATGGAATACGCTGGAAGAGTTCCTCGCCTGGGCGAAAGAGAATCCGGGCCAGGTCAGGGTAGGCAACTCAGGAACGGGCGCAATCTGGCATCTGGCAGCCGCGTCGCTGGAAGATAAAACCGGCGTGACCTTCAACCACGTTCCTTTCGATGGCGCGACGCCAGCCGTCACCGCGCTTTTAGGCGGGCACATTGAAGCCGTTACGGTGAGCACTGCGGAGGTCCTCAACCAGGTTGAGGATGGCAAGCTGAAAACACTGGCCGTAATGAGCACTCAACGTGACGCCAACATGCCTGACGTCCCCACGCTTCAGGAAAAAAACATCGATCTGTCGATCGGCGCATGGCGTGGGCTGGTTATCTCCAGCAAAACCCCGCAAAACGTGATCGATTTTCTGACCACCGCTATCGCCGCCACTGCCGATGAACCCTCTTTCAAGGAAGCGTTAGCCAAAATGCGCCTCAACTATGTCTGGCTCGATCGTGCTGAATTCCAGGCATTGCTTGAAGAGCAGCAGCGCGATTTCTCCGTCACCATCGAAAAACTGGGCCTCGGTCAAAAATAACGGTGACGTCCGGCCAGCCTCCTCTGGCCGGATAGTCCTCATGGGAGTCGTTTATGGTTGAAAATCCGTTAACTCCGACAACGCCGCCGCCAGCGTCTACGGCAGAACGACAATGCTACATTTTGGTCGCTCTGCTGCTGTGTCTGATCGCCGTAGTGGTGCTGGCGATTGCCAAAAGCTTTCCTGCAACGTCCATTTCTACGGATATCGGGGCGGGCGCATTTCCTTCGGTTTATAGCTGGTTGCTGATTATTCTCTCGTTGATCTTAATTGCTGGTCAGTTTTCTGGTACCACGCTACGCCGGCTGATGGTTCTACCCACTCGCCCCACTCAGGGGTTTGGACGCTGGACGGGGCCGTTTTGTACCGTCGTCACCTGCGTGGCATACCTCTACGCCATGCAGCTTTTTGGCTACCTGGTCGCAACGGTACTTTTTATGATGCTGATTATGAAAATCTCCGGTATCCAACGCTGGTGGGTTAATGGGCTGCTGGCCATCGTGCTCTCCATTACGCTGTATATCCTCTTTTCGCTGGCGCTTAACGTTCCGCTGCCGGAAAGCAGCCTCCTGGAATCGCTGACTCTGGAGTAATTATGTCCCAATTTGATCTTATTCTCGGCGGCGTAAATAGCTTGCTGGCCCACCCGGAAGCCATTTTATTTTCAATGATTGGCGTCTGGCTTGGCATCCTGGTGGGCGCGTTACCGGGCCTGACTGTCACCATGAGCGTTGCCGTAATGCTGCCTTTTACCTACGGCATGGATCCGATTTCTGGCTTACTGATTATCTCCGGCGTCTTTTTTGGTGGCGTTTATGGTGGTTCGATTATTGCCATTCTGCTCCGGATCCCCGGCACGCCAGCCGCCGCGGCAACGGCGATTGACGGCTATGAACTGACGAAAAAAGGTCAGGCCGGTGTGGCGCTGGGCACGGCGACTTTCTCCTCTTTTTTCGGCGGCACCCTCAGCATAATCGTGCTGATGTTCCTCTCGCCGATTCTGGCCGAGGTGGCGCTAAAATTCAGCGCCGCAGAGACGTTTGCGCTGGCCGTTTTCGGCTTAAGTATTATTGCCAGTATTTCCGGTGAATCGCTGATTAAGGGGCTGATCGCTGGCGTTGGTGGTTTGCTGGTCGCGACCATTGGCCTCGATCCGATGGGCGGATTTCCGCGTTTCACCGGCGGTTTTGTCGAGCTGATGAATGTGCCTTTTATCCCGGTGATGATTGGCCTGTTCGCCACTGCAGAAGTGCTTAAGTCGCTGGAAAAAGACGAGGTAGTGAGCAAGACGGTGCAGTACGCTATTGGTCGAATCATTCCGCCGTGGTCTACGTTCAAACGTCTTATTGTCACACTGCTGCGCTCCTCCGGTCTGGGGGTGTTTATTGGCATGATTCCCGGCGCGGGGGCGGATATTGCCGCTTTCGTTTCTTACAATGAAGCGAAGCGCTTTGCCAGGCCGGAAGATCAGTTTGGCAAGGGTGAACTCAAAGCGGTTTCGGCCTGTGAAGCAGGCGCTAATGGCTGCACGGGCGGCGCGCTGTTACCTATGCTGACGCTGGGGATTCCTGGTGACGCCACGACGGCGGTAATGCTGGGCGCGCTGACGCTACAGGGAATGCAGCCCGGGCCTCGACTATTTACCGAACACAGCGACACGGTGTATATGCTGTTTGTCGGAATGCTGTTTTGCTATCTGATGCTGCTTATTCTTGGCCTGGTTTCCGTTCGTTTCATCGCCAAAATGATCAACATTCCCAAGAGCGTCCTGACTCCGCTGATCCTCGCACTGTGTATCGTCGGCACCTATGCTCTGAACAACAGCATGTTTGACGTCGGCATTATGCTGGTCGCGGGCGTGATCGGCTATTTCATGCAAAAAGGCGGTTTCCCGGCATCTCCTGTCGTGCTGGCACTCATCATGGGGCCTATGGCGGAAAGTAACTTCCGTCGCGCGATGTCGCTGTCCAACGGGAGTTTTGATTTCATTTATACCCGTCCCATCACCGCCACGCTCCTGCTATTGGCGATGCTGACTCTGTTTGGCCCAATGGTACGCAAGGCCATAGCCGCAAGACGCGCACGTAAAAATCAGTTGCTCTCCTGAATGAGCAGAAACGGGCAGAAAATCCGTCACTGTTACACGGAATTTCTGCCCGCGGTGGCGAAATCACGGCGCGGTTACATTTTTATCGCACAGAATCGGTTATTGTTATCGTACTGATCTTAAACATGAATATGACCACTGTATCAGGGTGAATTATGGATGCTCAACCTACCGAAATTACGGGAGTACAAACCCTACTGCGCGGTCTTGCTGTTATTGATGCCGTCGCGTCAGGATGTCGGGATTTACGCAGCGTCGGCGAGTTTACCGGAACCAGTAAAAGCACAACCCATCGGCTGCTCAGCGCGCTGGTACAACAGCGTTTTCTTCGCTTCACTCACCACGATGGCTATGCGCTCGGCCCACGCTTAATTGAGCTGGGCACCCGTTCACTGGAAAATACGCCGCTTTATCCTCTGGCGCGCCCCTTCCTGCAACAGCTGGCGGATTTTACCCGCGACACGGTTCATCTGGGGCAACGGGAAGGCGCGGAAGTCCTGTATATCGATAAAATTCCAGGCCAGCAGGGACTGGAAATGCGCTCGCGTATCGGGCATCGCATGCCGCTGGTGCTGACCGGCATTGGCAAAGCGCTGTTACTCGACGCGGATGAATCCGAATGGCGTCAGCTTTTTTTAGCCCATGGCGAATTATGTCATCTCCCGGACTTCCTCGCCCGGATGCGCGGCTACGCCGACGCAGGCTTCGCGTTCGATCTTGAAGAAAATGAGCCGACGATTCGCTGCGTGGCGGCTCCGGTTTACGATGCCGGAAACCATGTGGTCGCGGCCATCTCCGTCGCCAGCACGGTCATCTATATGCCGGACGCACGCATGCAAGAACTCGTCCCTCACGTCAAAGAGTGCGCTAAAAAAATATCGCTGGAACTGGGCTGGCGCGCCCCTTCTTTTACCCCGTAATCCCACCGCTTAATGTCAACATCCTTGAATGTTAACGAGCGCATATCGATTGCAGCTATGTCGTCTGTTGCTGTCCCGCGAGTAGAGTGCCCCACTGCCGGGTTCTCCAACATGCAGGTTCGAAAACACACTCTTTTTCGTGCAAGTGAAGGATCGTTGCCAGCCGCGAATGTCCTTTTAGCCTCCTGACGCTGACTTCTGGCTTCAGCCAGAGAAACATCGGGGTAAACGCCAATAGCTGACAGGAATAATGAATAATACCGATCGGCACGATCGACAGAATCGATTATGAACAAGCAAATGCTTTATCGTCGGACGTGGAAAACTAATCGAAAAAGAAGGACCAGACACAGCGGCAACGTGGAAAACGGTGTGTGTAGCAGCCTACAAGGCCTGGCGGTCAATCTATTTTTGACGCAAAGAAACTAAGGTGAACTATCAGAGCAGGTTATCATTCAGATAAGCAGAATAGATTTTTTGTTTATAATTTATTATGTTAGCTTAAATTAAGACGCGGGATCGTACTCATCCTGGCTGCAATTCTGGTCTTATCTAATAGCACCACGCGTGCGGGAGGAAAAAATGAGTCAACCTGTTTATCAGAATATCGCGCAGGAAACTAAAACCTCCCTGGATGAATGCTTTGCTCAGCGGGTGATTCCTCTGGAGCAGCAGTATCTCGCCGGGCTTCAGGCGCTGAGAACAACACTTTTCGGTCAGCAGGAAATGGCTGAGCTTTCACCCGTGCAGCGTGACGAGCTGACCGCCTGGGTTGACGAACTCGATCGTCGCATCATCACCTACCAAACATTGTGCACCAAATATCTGAACGCCCTTAACTCTGAGCAGCAGCGTGAATTAATGACCTTTATGCTCTTCGGCGATACCCGGACAGCACGGGCACAGAAGAATATCCAGGAACATATACAGCTGCGCAGCGAAGCCGTGAGCAGAATCAACGAGCGGCTGGCCGATCTGCACTCTCCTGAAGCGCTCGAACGTCAGCTTCAACAGCGGCTGGAAAAAGAAATCCACATCCGCCGTTTTCTTGACGAATCCACCCACTATCGCCCTGTGCGTAAAACAGGCTGAACGGTTGCTCAGCTTTTATTGCCGGATGTCGGCGTAAACACCTTATCAGGCCTACAGATGTGGAACCCGCAGGCCTGATAGCGCTGCGCCATCAGGCATTTTATCTCTGTCGTCAGCCCTCTTCGCTTTCTGATTCCCCGGCAGTAAAAACTGGTTCAATGCGCTTGATACCCGCGCTGTTAATAATGATGCGTGCCCGCTCCAGAAAACTCTCTTTGCCATCCGTCACCCGATGAATAAGGTTGATGTGATAGACCTTTTCCCCGTACAGCACCTGCTCATCATCCAGAGTCGGTAATTCATTCAGCAACTCATCGGTGTATTTCAAAAAAGGGGTGATATCCAGGCGCGTAATATCCATCACAGAACGATTCACGGCGGAAAACATCTGGTCCCCGCCGCGCAGATGAACGTGTTTGGAGTAGTGCAAAATGTCTTCGCTCAGATAATAGTTTTGAATATCCAGAATGTGCACCTTACGGCGCATCGTCCTGACGTCATCGGGTAGCTGACGCTCCCCCACAAAGACGAAAGATTCGTTGCACTTACCGACCGGAGAGCGCAGGTTTTTATAAATTATCTGCTGTCGGTCAGGTAACCAACGGCGAAATGTCGAAAACAATCGCGCCCGAAATCCCTCTTTCATTCTGTCTTTAAAGATATAGCCAATCACCATTGCGAGAAATAGTTGAAAGCTCAGCGCTCCGTATTTCCCCTGCCAAATAAACGCCACCGCCGTCGCGAAAATCATCGCAATTGCCGCGGCGATTCCGGCAATGGTATGCGCCAGAAAGGTCTCGCCTTTTTTACGCCGGATATCCAGATACATTGGACTGCTGATATATTTTTTCAGGGTATTAACGTGATAAATCACCAGTTCGTTATCCGAATTAGGTGACGGGAAAGTCCCCGGATGATTGGCTTTGCGATACAGCATCTGCTCGCGCCAGAAAATACGCAGAGTATCGTATCCCGGTGAAGGCGAAAGATCATTGAGCAATTTACGCCCATAGTGCGTCAGCATCAGTGAGAGGAATTCGTCACCATAGTCAATGATGCGTAACGCATTGACCTCAGCCACCTTTGACATTTTTATCCGCATCCGACGATAGTTATTGAGAATATCCTCTGAGGTGGCGGCGAAGCTCAGCAGCGCCTGCTCCTGTTTGTCTTCACTCAACTTGCCGATATAACGTACCTCTACGTGAAGCGCCCGTTTGAAGGTCAGGCAAAACATTTTGAGTCGGTATTCAAAACCCTGCGCAGAGGTATCTTTGCTCTGTTCGGTAATTAACCGTTCAATTGTCCCTAGCGTCTTCGGCACGCTGACGGACAATTTACGCAGCGACAGGGTGGGAGGACGCAGGCGAATATAGTTCTTCAGGTTTTGCTGAAAGGCCTGCGGCGGAAATGTCCAACGATTGATCTGCAAACTGGAAGGAAAGAATAGCCAGGTTTCAATATGGTAGTTTTCGCTTCGTAGAGGTTTGGTGCCGACTTTCTGCGGGAAAAAAATCCGCTGCTTAATTTCGATACAGCGTTTTCCTGATGCTTTTATCGTATCGCCTGGCATCTTTGCCTCCTGCAAATCAGGCGGTAATTTGAATTACCGCCTTCACATCAATGCTACCAGAGGGCGCTATTGAACCCCATCAGCGGCATGACATATTGAGTCCATAAAATCAGTAACACCCAAATAATAGCCATCTGGATAATACCATATTTGAAAGACTCACCGGTCGAGTAGTGATCAAGCAGGTAACTGATGTTTGCGGGTTTAGAGTTAAAGTAGAGCACGTAAACCTGGTTAATCAGGAATGCCATCGGCAGACAGAATCCCACCACGTCCCAGCCGAACTTTTTAGCGATACTGATAATGATCGGGAACATAATGATGGTACGTGCCGTTTTACTTTCGCTCACCAGCGTGGTGATGGCGAACACGCCGCTCAGTACGGCAAAGACCAACAGTTTGCCGCCACCTGAAGGGTCGATCTGCCATTTATCAAACAGGCTGTGAATATAGAGGCCGACGATATCTGTCTGATCGACCATTCCGCCAAGGACGTAAGCACCAAAGCTGAACATCAGCATATGCCAGGGAATGTCCGCGTCGTTCCACTTCATCACGCCCAGCGCCGGAAGTTTGCACACCGAAGGCATCAGAACAACGCAGGCACCCGCCACGGCGATAACTTCGGCACGCATACCGTGCACCCGGTCGGTTGCCCACAGCAACAGGACGATAATAAAGGTCAGCGCCGCGCGAACTTCACCCGCGCTAATCTTACCGAGCTGCGCCAATTCCCCTTTCAGGCGATCCATGCCGCCTTCAATTTTCGGCTTAGCATCTTCTTTCTTAATGGGGAAAATCCAGCGAGTTCCGGTGTACCAGGCAATGGCACACTGAATCAGCGCCAGTGGACACAGGGCAATGAACCAGTCGCCGTAATAGACTTTGAATCCCGCCTGCTCCATCATCGCGACCGCCAGCAGGTTAGCTGCGGAACCGGTGATAAAGGCGCTGGCCGACACGTTATTCGCCAGCAGGTTCAGCAGCACCATGTTGCGCCCGACGTTATTGCGTTTTTCCCCGCCGGTCGCACCGTAGATGGCGGCGATAACCATAAACAGCGGTAACAACAGCGCCGTTTTCGCTGAGGTCGCACTGATGAACGCCCCGAGAATCAGGTTGAGTAATATAAAGCACCAGAACAGCAACGAGATATTATTCCCCATGCGTACCAACAGCCAGAGCGACATACGCTTCGCCAACCCTGTCACCACCAGAGCGCTGGCCATGATGAAGCTGGCAATGTTCAGGATCATTACTGGCTCACCCAGCATGGCAAACGCAGGACGCATCTTCATTGTGCCGGTCAGGATCACCGTGACGACCACGATAAGCGAGGTGAGATAGTTCGGAATCGCCTCCGTCAACCACAGCACCAGCGAGGCAAGAAAAATTCCCGTTGCGCTGTAACAGTTGGCCGGAGGAACTTTGGTTTGGGTATCGAACATTTCGATAGGCCCGACCCACTGTAAATGAAAGAACAGGAACAGCAGGATAGCCAGCGGCATACCGATGAATTTGATCCGCTCCATCCAGATACCGGCTTTAATCTCCTTGAATTTCTCCAGAGAATAATTGCTCATATCCAGCGGATCGAAAACTTTCTTAGCGCCTTTGTCTGACATGGCCATGTCTCCTTATGCGCCTCCATGGGCAGCAAGCTACCCATGGAGGCGTGAATTTCACATGCCAACAACCTGTCTGGCGGCTTTCAGATAATTCGTGTTAGGCAGTTCGTCGAGCCCCAGCGCCGCAACCACTGCCTTAATTCCGGCATAATCTTCACTTTCGCAACAGGCGGTTTCGACCATCGCACCGTTAAACCATACCTGCGCGTATTCGCTGATGATGCCGTTAACGGAAAAACCGTAGCGCATTTTCTCTACCTTAACCGGTACTAAATCGCTACTGGCCCGCGCCATATTGGTAAATTCTTCTAGGGTATAGCTCTCTTTATCCAGCGCCATGTTGACATGGAGGTGCTGCAAAATGGTGGCTAACTCCTCACGCTGCACCGGGAATTGAAACTTGCCGCGCGGCTGGAAGATCTCATAGCCTTCCGGGGTTTCACCGGTTTTCGTTTTGATATCCAGCAGACCGTCGCGGACTTTAACGTTAACCGTATCGGTATGTAGCGACAGAAAGTAGGTCTCTTCCGGCATCTTACGAGCCTTAAATAATGTGGCTTTGGCATCCCACATTTTTTCTTTTACCCGTTCGATAATGCCGTGGCCGAATACGCGGAACTCCGCGCGGGGAATGATTTTTTCAGCGTCGCTCGACGACGTGGCGGTATTCTTATCCATATGCGTAGCCATTGTGATTCTCCTGTTCCATTAAGAATGGTGAATGCCGCTATTTATCCCATTCGGTAAAAGGATGGGCGACCAGATTGGAGTTGAAGTAGCGCGGATCGCCGCTCACCTCTTCACCAATCCACTCGGGTTTATCGAACTGCTGCTCTTCACTTTTCAATTCCACTTCTGCGACGATCAGTCCGGCGTTGACCCCCATAAATTCGTCGATTTCCCACACCACATCACCCACCGGGATTTTGTAGCGTTTCTTTTCGATAATGGGACGCTCTGCCAGCTCATCCAGCATGGCACAGCAATCGGCATACGGAATTTCGTATTCATATTCAGTTCGCGTTGCAGAAACGGTAACTCCCTTGATGGTCAGGAACGCCTTATCGTTTATCGTCCGGATACGAACAGTTCTCTCTTTTATACTGCTGAGATATCCCTGACGATAAACTGTTCCCTCTGCAAGTGCGCGCCACTGCTCTGAGCACACCAGGAATTTCCTTTCAATTTCTTTAGCCATCTTAAGCCTCTCATTGTCGGAACATCTGTCGATAGTTATTCACTATCTCTCTTAATTGACTCCATATTAGGCAGGCTTCTGGCAGGATTAAAAATTGTAAATCAGTATCAGACCTATAAGCTCAGTTTATAGATTGATGTCGATCACATTTATTATTTTCTCATTAATTTTAGAGAGTTAAATTTGATAGGGGCGTAAACAATGTGTTCGGCTTATAGGCTGTTTTTTTTCAAACATAAGCGTATGAGTCCTTGTTTTATCAAGGATAATGAACAATGCCACTTAGCGATGATTATGGAATATATTTTCCAGCAGCTCAGGAAAACTCCCCCACTCATTATCTGGAGTATCATCATAAAGCAGTGAAATAAAGCCGAGGGCGGCGCGGGACAGTGAGTGCTCCCCCTGGTAAACAAGGTAGTAATCTACCGCGAGATTAAAACCTTTGACATGAAGTTCAACCAGCTCACCGCTGTTCAGCTCATCGGATATCGCCAGATGAGGAATCACGGTTACGCCATAACCGCTGCCGATAAGCCGTTTAGTCGCCTCCAGATTAGAGAGCGTCACACAGTTTTGCGGAGCGGTGTTCGCTGAGTGACGTTTAAACCACGAATTTATTTTGGCTCTTATCCGCGTTCCTTTCTCACGCATAATGAAAGGTGATTGTAGCAATTCATCCGGACTCATATCCCCCTTGGCGGATGCCGCCAGGGGGGAGTTCTTGCCCACCACTACTTTGTAGTTTTCCCGATGCAGAAATACCTGTTGTAACGGAGAGCGAATTACGGAACGTCCGGCAAAACCGATCTCAACCTCGCCGCTGGCGACCAGTTCCGCAATGTGGTGCGAGTTACCGGTCAGAATTTCCAGTTCAATTCCCGGAAAGCGTTCGTGGAAACGCTGAATAAAACGCGTGAGATAGTAAGTGCCCATCACGCCCGTCGCCCCGATGGTCAGACGGCCTACCTGTAGTTTACTGATGTCCTGAAACACGCTCTGTACTTCATCAAAAAGATGAAAAATACGCTGTGTGTATTCAAACAGGACTTCGCCTTCTTTGGTTAAACTAATTTGCCGACGGGAACGATCGAATAATGACACCTTCAGATAGCTTTCCAGTGCCTGGATCTGCATGCTGATGGCGGGCTGAGATAAAAAGAGTGCCTGTGCGGCCTTAGTAAAACTGCCGCTGATAACAACCTGGTGGAACGTCTTAAAATGGTCAATATCCATATTTAGGTACCAGCGGTTAGAGGTGCGTTTAACGATTCTGAATATGAATATACCGAATTAACACAGAAAAAGCAGGGGAGCATCCGTTCGTTTTCCTGGATGACGTATTCCGGAAACCGCATGAGAAAAGGTGATAATGCCTCGCTGTCTCTAAAAGCCGAAGCGCATCCACGCAAACAGGGCGTTACCATTGTTATACGTACCTGTTCCGGGGTTATAGGGGAGGCATTTGGCATTTTACACTGTCGTTCATCCCGCAGCTGCAACGGTGTAGTTCTGGCCAAGGACCAGTTGAGCGGATTCGCGTTTAAACTCTGCGCTGAAATTTCTTTTTTTCGTTGGGACACCTGTATTGTTCTGAGATGAGCATATCACCTCTGTTCAGGTGGCTAAATTCAATAAACCACTACAGTAGAAATAAAAGGGATTTTGCGAATTTAGCTAAAGGTGGTTAAGTAATAAGTGAATTAGCTCAGTTATATTACCAGGTGATAATAACCATTATTTGCAAGTAAAGAGTTAAAGTCGAAATTGCAACTTTCTGCAGGTAGACCAATGACGCTTTCTTTTGGCATCCGAAATTTTTATATTTCCGATCCAGAGGGGAATCTGCTTGAAATAGGAAGCACGAACGAGAAGTTAGGGGGCGCATGACGGAGCAGTTGCAGGCATGCTGACCTCAGCCATACAGAGGTGTCATATATGGCGATAGCCAAAACGTCTGCAGTCCCCAACGAGTTTAGTGTTGGTCCGGATAAACGTGTATCAACAGTCGGGTGTTATGCCTCAAGTAATGACACCCCTGTTAGCCTCCAAGCGGCGTAAATAACTCAATCAAGTTTTCCTCCGGATCGTACAGATGAACCACTCTCACACCCCATTCTGGCATATCCATTGGCTCGTTAATGAATTTAATCCCTTTTAACGAATAGGCCTCAAAGCTTTCATCTACATTATCAACCTCGAAACAAACCATTGATTTTTCGCGATATATTATCGTTTTTTCTCTGTCAGCATTTCCAATAATTGGGGCCATCAGATCAGAAGTAAAGATAGCAAGGCCTTCTATACCTTCGGCGACTTTGAAGCTGGCATAGCAATCTTCAATATCCCAGACAGCTTCCAAACCAAGCTTCTGGGTGTAGAAATTGAAACATTTGCGGTAATCTTTGACTAACAGTCTTACATTGTTGAATTTCATATATTTTCCCTTATATTTACATAAACCACAAAAATGCAAGTTTGAGCATCTGAGCGTGACTATTAATTTGGCTTATCAGAGATAAGCTCTGTCAAAATTCAGATATATCATCCTGGTGCTCCTTTGTATTCCTGAAAGTGTGATTATTCCAGTTCAGTTCCTGTATATTCTCTCATTGAGCTTATTGTTTGCGTTGACGACATCAGATTATAGCTTTTCTTAGCAAGTTAAAAGGTGGGTATCGGACTAATAGCACAACCGTGTTTGCATTTTCCCGCTGTGACCGTCCTGCAAGTAACCTGAAAGGCGTCGGGTATTAGCACTTAACGCGTTAAGTATTATTTTAAAGTTTTTTCCGACGAACAAGTCGCCTGAAGAGGAGAACGCCCGCCTCAAGAAGCTGCAAGCCGAAGCCATGCTGGATAAGGAGGCACTCAATGCCGTAATGCTAAACCTAAAGTTGGCCTGTACCACGAAGTAAAACCTTACAGGCAAATAATAATCCTCAGATGTCCCTGCCGTTTTATGAATTTCATTCATAGCGGCTATTTAATGTGCGTAATTATCTTTCCTCCCGACTTCGTTAGTCTTGGTCACATGCGGACACACTCATTATGTCCTGATATGACCAGCCTGAGTGGCTGGCCAAAGGTATCGTCTGATAGGGGGTTAAATACTCTTATCGAAGAAGACGTCCAGCTTTTGCAAAGCCTTGTCGACGTACTCAGGAACCCAATACGTCTCGATATGGGTAGCGCCATCGATCAAGAAGAGTTCTTTGTCTTTTGTACCGGTGGCTTTCGCAAACGCATCTTCCGTCATATAGAGCGTGTCGGCTTTTGTACCAGCAATCATCAGCAGCGGTTTATTGATGAGATTGATATGGTCCGTAACGTCAAAACTCATCAAATCCAACAGGCTACTTGTCGTGTATTTAAACGTAGAGTTCGGGTGCGCGTGAGTTTTCCAGTAGTACTCATAGCCCTGTCGATATAAGGCAAAAGGTAACTTAGCGATCTGTTCATCAGTCAGATTGGCATCACCGGAGTACAGGACTTCACCTCCGGAAGTTTCCTGAGCACGTGCGTCAGAAGCCTGCTGAAGACGCTGCTGAATAGTATCCAGCTGTGAGTCCTGAAAACCGTTGCGCCGCACCAGGCCTGAATTAAACATGCTGATGGTTGCGATCGATTTAAACCGTTGATCCGTTTCGGCCGCAACAAGTGAATAACCGCCACCTCCGCAAATACCCAGCAGACCGAGGCGGGAAGTATCCACTCCCGGATACTGGCTGATGTAGTCAGCCATGCCGTGGATATCCTCGATGCGATTAGCGGGTTTATCCACGCTGCGAGGCATCCCACCGCTCGCGCCCTGATAAGCCGCGTCGGCAGTAATCGTGATGTAGCCCTGCTCGGCGAGACGCTGGGCATACAAGCCTGCGACCTGCTCTTTTACGCCGCCATTCGGATGTGCAACCACTACGGCAGGGTATTTTTTGGCGGGATCGTAGTTAACAGGGGTATAGACATTCGCAGCTATCTGAATGCCATGCAGATCGTACTTCACCGGATGAATGTTGACCTTGCCTTTGACGTTCTCAGTGATGGCACCGTCATAGGCCAGGGTGAATGGATTTTTTTTGTAATCAGCCGCATTGACTGAGGTGGCTCCGGTTATTGCCGTGAGCAGTATTGCAGTTAACAGATTGAATTTCATGGTCTCTCCCGATGAGTTTCAGGCTTGCGGATTTAAATGTGCAGACTCAGGTTAGAGAGAGAGGCCTGTCAGCATCGTGACAGGTAAATAACATTTTTGTCAGCAAGCAGGCAGAGATGGCTTCATGTTTCTGACAATGCTGTCAGGTAAGCGTCAGCTTTATGTTGGCAATCAAGAGGCAGAATAAGCCCGATTGAACAGTTAAGAGGAAATCCCGTTATGCGCCTGTTGCTAGTCGAAGATGAAGAAAAAACGTCAACCTATCTCAACCGTGCGTTGAGTGAATCCGGATTTACGGTAGATGTCTCTGCAGATGGCGCTGAAGGTCTTCATTACGCGCTGGAGCTTGACTACGACGCGATAATCCTTGATGTGATGCTGCCGGGGATGGATGGCTACCGGGTACTTGAGGGGGTGCGAGCCGTCAAACAGACGCCGGTACTAATGCTCTCGGCCCGCGGTTCGGTCGACGAGCGCGTCAAAGGGCTTCGGCTTGGCGCTGATGATTATCTCCCTAAGCCCTTTTCACTGATTGAACTGGTGGCGCGTATTCAGGCACTGGTGCGTCGCCGCGCTACGGATGGCGCAGACATCACCCAGCTGCAAATTCACGATCTGCATCTCGACCTGCTGGCCCGCCGCGTATTTCGCGCCGGAACGCGACTGGAGTTGACCGCAAAAGAGTTTTCCCTGTTAAGTCTTCTCGCCCGGCATCAGGGGGAGATCCTGTCAAAAATGATGATTGCTGAGCAGATATGGGACATGAATTTTGACAGCGATGCCAATGTGGTTGAAGTCGCCATTAAACGTCTGCGAGCCAAAGTGGATGCCCCATTCGACGTCAAACTGTTACATACCGTTCGTGGCATGGGGTATGTCCTCGAAGTCCGGTCGGAATAAATGAAGAGGCTCAGCATGCCTAAACGTTCCATCTCCGTTCACCTGGCGCTGATGTTTGCCTTATCCGCGCTGCTGATTGTGTCTATTATCGGTATCCTGCTCAGAAGCTCCTTACATGACTCTTTGCAAAAGCAGATGCACAACGAGCTGCTGTTCCGGGAATCATTAATGAGCCCGTGGATCACCGCACGAACCTCGGCTGACGGCTGGTCGACGTTGGCTAATAAATTTACTCTGCTAACCAATTCTGAAGGTGAGCGCGTTCGCTACTGGATAGTGAGCGATAACCCGCGCTTTAGCATGGGGGGAATACCACCGGTGGGCGTTCAGTGGTCTTCTTTGCAGGAGGGATTTAATAAAGTGCCCGGCGCATCGGAAGGTGCATGCTCACTGTTCCTGTTAGTGAAAACCATCCCCGCCAACGGTGAAAGGCCTGAGCTGCGCTATGTGGTTGCCATCGACTCCACGCCGTATATGGGCACACTTGATGCGTTCACACGAACGCTGCTGATTATTGCCGCGCTGGGCGTACTGATTGTCGCCTTACTGGGATACGTTGTTTCACGGATTGGCCTGCGTCCGGTGGGCATGCTCAGTCAGCAGGCACAACACCTTGCACCAGGTGACCATGGCCAGCGCCTGAATACCTGCGCGTTGCCCGAAGAACTGCAGCAACTGGCATCATCATTTAACGGCGTGTTAGAGCGTCAGGAAATCGCCTGGCGACAGCTCGAGAGCTTTAATGCCGATGTTGCGCATGAACTTCGTACCCCGCTGACTAACCTGATCGGTCAGACGCAACTCGGGCTATCACGCCGACGTTCACAAGATGAACTGGAAGAGTTATTGGGTTCAAACCTGGAGGAACTTGAACGCATGACGTCGATAGTTAACGACATGCTGTTCCTGTCTCATGCGCACGCAGGTGAACATGCTTCCCAGCTTACGCAGGTGTCCCTGCGCGAAGAAACCCTGAAAACAGCGGAATATGTTGAACCCTCTTTTGCTGAAAAACAGCTTTCGCTGGAGGTTGAGGGCGACGTCACGGCGCATATCGACAGGCGGCTGTTTCACCGTTCACTGGCTAATTTGCTGGAAAATAGCGCCAGGCATTCCCCCTCCAATAGCACGGTTACGGTGCGCTTAAGCGAAAAAGGCAATCAAGCTTGTGTAGACGTTTCTAACCCTGGCGATCCGATAGCGCCAGAGCACTTGCACCGGCTTTTCGAACGGTTCTATCGTGTTGACACCTCCCGAGCCAGGAGTGATACCCATCATGGGCTGGGCCTGTCGATTGTCCGTGCCGTCGCCATTATGCACCGGGGAGATGTCTTTGCCCGTAGCGAGAACGGTATCAATACCTTTGGCCTGACGTTTGCTAAACAGCCTGACGCTATCCGAACCGGGAGACTGATTTCAGAGACAAAATCGGGATCTCCGCGCGCAAAGACTTCTGACAAAATTGTCAGAGAGTCGTCAGTCTGATGTCAGGCTATCTGCGCCAGAATCACTGCTGATACTCACCACGGCTGATTGAAGGAATGAAACAGTGAGAATGAAAAAGGTATTTAGCGGGTTTCTGGCGATGATGGTCATGGGGCTTCTGGGGCAGCCCGCGTTCGCATCAGAGGATTTATCCGCACACGCCCGCACGCTGATTATCTACTTTTCACAGCCAGAGGAGATGAAACCTGGTGCCGTGGATGGTTTTTCCGGGGCCAGCGTATTACAAAAAAATACGCCGGAGACCGGCAGCACGCAGTTTATTGCGCAACTGATTCAGAAGCAGACTCACGGCGACCTGTTTCGCATTGAAACCGCCATTCCCTACCCTCGCCAGCATGATGCACTTTTGCGCGTTGCCGAAAAGGAACAGCAAACGAAAGCCAGACCCTCGCTAAAAACGCCGCTCCCTGACCTGAGCGATTACGACACCATTTACGTCGGCTACCCCATCTGGTGGTATACCATGCCAATGGTGATATACAGCCTCTTTGAGCAAAATGACTTTGCAGGCAAAACGGTCGTTCCCTTTACCACCCATGGTGGCAGCAGGTTAGCCGACTCCCTGCGAGAAATTGCTCGCATGCAGCCACAGGCCAAATTAGTCACTCGTGCGCTCGCGATCTCGCGCAACGATATTTCAGCTCCTGACGTACCCGCGCAGGTTGAGCAATGGGTAAAACAAGTCCAGCCACAGCGTTAATCCCTCGACATGAAGAAAATTTATATTTTCCAGGTCATGCAGGATGCGCTGATGACGTTACTTCTGTTGGTATTGATGGGATTTCACCTTCACGGTGAAATCGTGCATGAATGGGCGGGTATTATTTTTACGCTGCTCATCATGCTGCATTTATATCTTAACCGGCATCGCTTGTGGTCACTGTCGCCCAATATTCCGTTAACCATGCTGGTAGTTAACAGAATCATTAATGCAGTGACATTCGTTGTCATTCTGACCGCGATTGTCTCGGGCATGATGCTGTCCCGACATATCCTTCTGGACCAGGCGTTCCACAACCCGGCGAGCTGGGTCAGGAAAGTACACATGACGTCGGTCCACTGGGGAATGCTCATTCTGGCGCTGCATATCGGGTTGCACTGGAAAATGCTGGCGACCTTTTTCTGCCGGGTCCTGAACATCTCCAGCAATTCATTCTTTGCAAATGTCATGATGCCGGGAGTTTTTTCGCTAATCGCTCTACTGGGATTGTACGAATTACTGAACCAGGACTATCTCGATTATTTGTTGATAAAGGTCGATTTTTCCTTTTTCGATTACGATGAATCTGCCCTACTTTTTTATCTACGCTACCTGGCCATTATTGTTTTATTTTCATTAATGACACGGTTTTCGCTTTGGGGCCTTATTTTTAGAAAAGACAAAGCAGCGTCACCATAATAAGGGTTAACTGACAGAATTGTCAGGCTGGCGTCAGTCTGACGACATCTCCCCCTGATTAGAATCATTGCAGACCCTCTCCATCATTGTAGATAAGGACGCTTTGCATGATCAGACATTTACGTTACCTCGGGCTGTTACTGCCCCTCTTTACGTTTTCATCCTGGGCGGCGGAGCAAAATCCCGCTGTCCATATCGCCACCGCCGGAAGCCAGAATGCGGTGTACGGGCCAGCAGAGAACTTTACCGGTCGCGTCCGGGTTGATCCTCTCTTCAAACCAGATAACGAAATTAGCGTTTCCGGGGCTTATGTCACCTTTGAGCCAGGTGCTCGTTCCGCCTGGCATACGCATCCGGCAGGCCAGCGGCTGATTGTGACCTCGGGAGTTGGGCTTACCCAACAAGAAGGCCAGCCGGTGCAGGTCATCCGCGCTGGCGACGTTGTCTCTTGCCCAGCGGGCGTCAAACACTGGCACGGGGCAGCCCCCGGCAGCGCAATGACGCACCTGGCGATAACCGGGATTGTGGATGGCAAAAGCGTTAACTGGATGGAGAAAGTGACAGATGAACAATACCACGCCCATTAAGGCATTAACGGCAGCGGTACTGCTGACCTTTGGTTTGGGTCTCACGGCACATGCTGCGCCCGTCAATAAAGGAACCTCAGAAATGAACCACGAACAAACGGTTTCAGATACGCTGTCAGCTCGCCAGCAAGCCATCCCGTTGATTGCGGCATCAATGGCCAGCAGTCAGATGGATAAGCTGAATGCGGCACTGAATCAGGGGCTTGATGCAGGACTCACGATAAACGAGACCAAAGAGATTCTCGTCCAGCTTTATGCCTATACGGGATTTCCCCGTAGCCTGAACGCGCTGAATGAACTGATGAAAGTCGTCGAAGCACGTAAACAACGAGGCGTTGAAGACGTTGAAGGTAAAGAGCCGGTCGCCGCCATCCCTGTCGGAGATGAGCTTCGCCGTGTCGGTACCGCAAACCAGACTAAAATCTCCGGTGCTCCCGTCCAGGGACCTCTGTTCGATTTTGCCCCGGTCATTAATCAATTCCTACAAACGCATCTGTTCGGCGACATTTTCACCCGCGATAACCTCGACTGGCAAAGCCGCGAGCTGGCAACGGTTGGCGCATTAGCCGCCACGCCGGGCGTTGAAGCTCAGCTGTTATCGCATACGCGAGCCAGCATGCGAGTCGGCCTGACGTCTGCGCAACTGCGCCAACTGGCACAAGTTCTGCGTGAACATGGCGAAGAAGATGCGGCTACGCGGGCGGAACAGGCGCTGCAACAGGCGTTAGCAAACAGTTAGGCGTTGGTTTGAGACGATACGGTGCTAATCCTCCGCATTCATGAGTCTGCCAAATAAGGGCAATCAAAGGTGCTAAATAATTCACGCTGACAACTCAGATATGATTGAACGGCAAACATAACAGAGGATGTAATCTTGAAAACTGTCTTAAAAACGCTGGCCATCTGCGCGATGGCGGGTGGCATGGTGGCTCAGTCGGTATACGCCGAGCCGCTGGTCATTCAGGAACAGGGAAGCTTTTCTGCTGGTGGCACTATCATCACCGCACCAGGGAAATTTGACGCGAAAACGCCGCTGGACTCTGCGGGTCAAACCTGGCATGGCGATCATGCGTCTGTGTTCTACCAAATTCCGGAAAATCCGCATAAATACCCTATCGTCATGCTGCACGGCGCAGGTCAGTTCTCCCGCACCTGGGAAACCACGCCGGATGGTCGCGAAGGGTTCCAGAACATATTCCTGCGTCGTGGATTCTCAACTTATCTTGTCGATCAGCCCCGCCGGGGCAGCGCCGGGCGCACGACGGTAGAAGGTACGGTTACGCCTAAACCGGATGAACAGATGTGGTTTAACCAGTTCCGCGTTGGCGTGTGGCCGGAGTATTTTCAGGGCGTTCAGTTTTCTCACGATAAAGAAGCGCTAAATCAGTATTTCCGTCAGATGACCCCGAATACCGGGCCGTTTGATATCAATGTTATCTCTGATGCGATGTCCGCCGTCGTGGATAAATCCGGCCCGGCTATCCTTTTCACCCACTCTCAGGGTGGCGGACCAGGCTGGTACACGGCGATGAAAAACGACAAGGTCAAAGCGATTGTCGCCTTCGAGCCTGGTAGCAGCTTTGTCTTCCCGGAGAAAGAGCTCCCTGCCCCAATGCCAAGCGCGTTCGACACGCTGAAGGGTGAACCGGTGCCGATGGAGCAGTTTATGGCACTGACTAAAATTCCGATTCTGATTATTTACGGCGATAACATCCCGGATAAACCTGTCGCCATGCCCGCGCAGGACAGCTGGCGCGTGCGTCTGGCAATGGCTCGCGAGTGGCGTGACGTGGTGAACAAGCATGGCGGGGATGTCACTGTGACACATCTGCCTGAGGAAGGAATCAAAGGGAATACCCACTTCCCGTTCTCGGATCTGAATAACGTGCAGATTGCTGATATGGTGAGTAAATTCCTGGAGGAGAAAGACCTGCAATAGAAAGAGATAATATTGAGCCTTCATTATTGAGGGCTCAATACAATCATCAGTTATATCAAAAAAATAAAATGGGGGCGTGACGGTCTGTTTTGCGCAAAAATGAAAAGACAACTTCCGAACTCGCAGTGTTCATTCAGGATTTTACAAACAAGCTCATTATTCCCACTGCCAGGGCGCTATAGAAAAGCAACTGATACAGATTCGTCGGCACGTCTGTCCATTTTCTAACGATGCCCAGCGCGACCACGACCAGCGCAGCCGGGTAAATGGCGCACAGCACGGGAACCGCCATTGCGGTGAGGGAATTCAGTCCCAGCACGGCAAGTGCTGCTGACACCATCAGGGAGAGCGTCACCAGTAGCCCATAAGACGCACCGGTCGTCTGGTTGAAATAGCGCGCTGTTCCGGTCGTCAGACCAATGGCCGTGACCAGACAGGCGAGGGTAATGATCGCCGCCAACAACACCCGGCCATAAACGCCAAAAACAGTCTCGACATAGGCGCTCATCACCTGCATACCGTTCGTTGCGCCCCGCACCGGGCTGTGGGACCCCATCGACAGATAGCAGATATAAATCACGGCCAGACCTGCAGCGGCGATAAAGGCTGCGGCGATGGAATGGGTGAAGATACCCCGCGGATGGTGGATCCCGCGCTGTTTAAGCGTGTGGGTGATAATGGCGCCGAAGCACAACGCACTGATCACATCCAGGGTCTGATAACCGTTGACGAACCCTGTATCGAACGCGCGAGTTTGATATGCGGTTGTGGCGGTCGTGAGCTCACCAATCGGATGTAACCAGGCACATATGCCGATAAAAATCAGGGCACTAATTTTAATGGGCGAAAGGAAGAAACCGACGATTTCCAGCATTTTCCCCGGCTTAGCCAGCGTCGCGCCAGCAAGGCCAAAGAACGCGGCGGAAAATATAATCTTCTGCATCAGGGAACTAGCTGCGCCATCGGTGATGACTTCGTAGCTAATCGTCGCGGTGCGTGGCGTACCAAATAAAACCCCCAGCGTTAAAAAGCAAATGCCAATAAAAATCAGGCTCGGCCATTTGCCTAAGGGTTTCGTTAATTCCGCGATATCACCGCCATTAATGGCAAGGGAAATAATCGCCAGTGCCGGGAACAGAACCGCTGTGATGATAAAGCCAAAGCCTGCATTAAAGGCGTTTGCGCCCGCCTGCATGCCGACCAGCGGCGGGAATATAATATTGCCAGCACCAAGAAAAAGAGCCAGCGTCATCCCCCCAAGAGCTATAGTCTCGGATAGAGGCAGTTTACAATTCTTTGTCATATTTTTTAAAAACGCTCAGGTTTTGTGCGATTCATTTAGTGGAGATAATATAGATTACAGGACAATTAGCCGAATTTAAGATTGTTTTGTGATTTTTATCACTGATTTATACTTTTCACAGAACAATTATTAACCGTTTTGCTATCACCTCCAGTATTTTCTTCTAATCAATATTCCTAACTCCAGCTGTAACGAGTTAAATAAACATACGACAACATGACTTTCAACCAAAGGTAGATGCAAACAAGCATGTGTTTAATATTTATAGGGGAGTGTTGAGCAGTTAAAAATATATTCCTTGTTACGGTAATGTATATTTTTTGATGAATTAATAACTTGTTAACTTATTAACAATACCAACTACATCCGATTTTGGCATGGAACGGCTAAGCGGGCAGACCCAGAGATCGCCACGAGTAACGCTGGCAGTAACACTTTTCGACACTTGTCATATCACTTGTAGTAACAGAGCCGCAAATTCCCCCAAGTCAGGGTGTACTTTTGGATTTCATCATTTCACAGCCAAACTATGCTAATCATCCTCAGCTTCCTGCCAGGAAGTGGGAAAAGCACTATCGCTCAGGCATTAACAAAAAAGTTCAACGCTCTGTGCTTGAGAAGAACCCCAACGATTATTATCGTAGGGAGTTAGCAACAGCCGCTTCTGACAAAAAGTTGACCATCAGCCCTCCTCAAAATTAATGAACACATCTAATAAACCCTAGCTAATTACCCCATCTAATCGAATAAATAACTTTGCGTTATGCTTTTCCTCGACAACAGCCAAAGGATAACGTCATGCAAACTGTAAAACTGAACAACGGTATTGAAATGCCCCTGCTGGGCTTTGGTGTGTTTCAAATGTCTGATGCCGCTGAATGCGAAAGAGCCGTGATTGATGCCATCGATACGGGATACCGCCTGATCGATACCGCCGCGTCTTACCAGAATGAAACCCAGGTCGGGAACGCTCTGAAACAAAGCGGTATCGACCGTAACGAACTCTTTGTTACGACCAAGTTGTGGCTGCAGGATACTCATTACGAAGGCGCTAAAGCCCAGTTCGAACGCTCCCTGAATCGTCTGCAACTTGATTATGTTGATCTGTATCTGATTCACCAGCCTTACGGTGATGTTCATGGGGCATGGCGTGCCATGGAAGAATTGCAACAGGCAGGAAAAATTCGCGCCATTGGCGTCAGCAACTTCCATCCTGACAGACTGGCCGACCTTATCGCCTTCAACAACGTTGCCCCTGCGGTAAACCAGATTGAAGTTAACCCCTTCAACCAGCAGCTGCATGCCGTTCCTTGGAATCAAAGCCGTGGCATTCAGCCGGAAGCCTGGGCTCCGTTTGCTGAAGGGAAAAATGGTCTGTTCCAGCATCCCGTGTTAACGGCAATTGGTCAGAAGTACGGCAAAAGCGTGGGCCAGGTTGTTCTGCGTTGGATCTTCCAGCGAGGCATCATTTCACTGGCGAAATCGGTGCGCAAAGAACGCATGGCAGAGAACATTAACATTCTCGATTTTGAACTTAGTTCTGAAGATATGCTGCTGATTGCCACGCTCGACACTGCAACCAGCGCCTTCTTCTCTCACCGCGATCCGGCGATGGTGGAATGGCTGACCGGCCGCAAACTTGATGTTTAAGTCGCGATAAAAGAGGTATTCATTCAATGCAAAAACGTTATCTGGGTAAATCCCGACTCGAAGTATCCGCGCTTGGGCTCGGCTGCATGGGCTTAAGCCATGGCTACGGTCCGGCGACCGATACCCGTCAGGCTATCGAGCTCATTCGCGCTGCGGTTGAACGTGGCGTCACCTTCTTCGATACCGCTGAAGTGTATGGCCCCTTTCTTAATGAAGAGGTTGTAGGCGAAGCCTTAAAACCGTTTCGTGACCGTGTGGTTATTGCCACCAAGTTTGGTTTTACCTTCGGCGCGGACAACAAGCAGCAGATTTTAAACAGCCGTCCGGAGCATATCCGTGAAGCTGTGGAAGGATCATTACGCCGCCTTAAGACTGATGTCATTGATCTGCTGTATCAACACCGTGTCGACCCGGATGTCCCCATTGAAGATGTCGCGGGAACGGTGAAAGACCTGATAGCGGAAGGCAAAGTCAAACATTTCGGTCTGTCCGAAGCGGGCGCACAAACCATTCGTCGTGCACATGCCGTACAACCGGTCACTGCGCTGCAAAGCGAATACTCTCTGTGGTGGCGCGAACCTGAGCAGGAAATCCTGCCGTTACTGGAGGAACTGGGTATTGGTTTCGTTCCCTTCAGCCCATTAGGCAAAGGCTTCCTGACGGGATCGATTAAGCCAGGAACCACTTTTGGCAAGGATGATTACAGAAGCCAAGTGCCGCGTTTCGCCGAGCAGGCGATTGAAGCCAATGAAAAGCTGGTCACCTTGCTGGGTGAACTGGCGGCAGAGAAAGGCGTGACGTCTGCGCAAATCGCGCTGGCATGGCTGCTGGCACAAAAGCCGTGGATTGTTCCTATCCCTGGTACCACCAAACTGCACCGGCTGGAGGAAAACCTGGGGGGTGCCGACATCATTCTTTCGCCGAAGGATACGCAGCAGATAACCCAGGCGCTGGAAACGATTAACATCGTCGGTGAACGTTACTCTCCTGAGCACCAGGCCCGCGTAGGCCGTTAATATCCGAACGGGTCTACGGACCCGTTATTGGGCGTAGCGAAGTGCATCGATCATCAGCGCAAATGCGGGCGGGTGCTGCTTACGGCTCGGGTAGTAGAGATAATAGCCGGGAAAAGATGGGCACCAGTCCTGCAGAACCTGAATAAGCTCCCCTGACTTTATATAATCCTGCACCCTGTCTTCAGGCATACAGGCAATGCCAAAACCGGATAAAGCAGCATCAATCCTTTCTGCCTGCTGATTAAACGTTACCTGCCCTTCCACTCTGACCCGTAACGGTTTCCCTTCCTTCTCAAACTCCCAGTGATAAAGCCCACCGGCAGTCGGCAGGCGCATATTGATGCACCGATGATTTTGTAGCTCGTGCGGCGTTTCAGGTGCAGGGTTTGCCGCGAAGTAAGACGGTGCTCCCACCACGGCCATGCGCATGTCCGGGCCAATTCTTACAGCAACCATATCCTTATCCACGCTTTCGCCCAGGCGGATCCCGGCATCAAAACGGCCCTCAACAATATCGACAAAGCCGTTATCAACCACCAGTTCGAGATTAATTTCCGGATATTCTTTGAGGAAAGGTTTTAACTTTGGCCATACCAGACTTCGCGCGGCATGCTCCCCAGCAGATAAGCGGATATTGCCGGAGGCAGTGCCGTTCAGTTGAACCAGCGATTCCAGCTCCTGTTCAAGATCGGCAATACGCGGTTCAAGGCAGGCAATAATTCTCTCACCGGCTTCCGTAGGGGCAACGCTTCGGGTCGTACGGGTCAGAAGGCGGATATTGAGCCTTTCCTCCAGCGCCTTCATCGCATGGCTGAGTGCAGACTGAGATACACCCAGTTTGCCCGCTGCTTTGGTAAAACTTCGCTCCCTTGCCACCACCAGAAAGATTTGCAGTTCGTTGAAGTTTTCTTTAAGCATCGGCAATTTCCTTATGGTGGCATTCCCTTCATCGCGCACTCATGAAGGGTGTTCATAGACACAATCATTTTAGCCCTATTACTGACAATAATGATAATTGATATTCTGGCTGTAGAGAAAATAAGTCTGAATTATCATAAGGTTTATCATGAAAATACTCATTGCAGGCGCGACCGGAAGTATTGGTCTTCATGTCGTGAATACCGCTATCGAAATGGGTCATCAGCCCGTGGCGCTGGTCAGAAATAAACGGAAAGTAAAATTACTTCCGCGTGGAACGGATGTTTTTTACGGCGATGTTTCAATGCCTGAAACACTTACCGATTTGCCGAAAGATATTGATGCCATCATCTTCACGCTCGGTTCCGATGGCCAGGGGCGTATTGGCGCCAGAGCGATAGATTACGGCGGTGTGCGTAACATTTTACGACTCTTCAGGGATACACCTGTACGCATCGGTTTAATGACCACGATTGGCGTGACTGAACGACTCAGCACCTGGAATCAACGCACTGAGGTTCATGACTGGAAAAGACGTGCCGAACGTCTGGTCAGAGCGAGTGGTCACCCGTATACCATCGTCAGACCCGGCTGGTTTGATTACAACAATGATGATGAACACAGAATCGTTTTGCTTCAGGGGGATCGTCGCCATGCAGGAACACCAGAAGATTGTGTGATATCAAGGCAGCAAATCGCCCAGGTTCTGGTCAGTGCCCTGAATAACGAGGCGGCAAAAAATAAAACGTTTGAGCTGGTGGCCGAACGAGGCGAAGCACCGCCGGATCTTACTCCACTGTTTGCAGACCTGCAGGCTGATGATCCACAAAAAAATGATGGCGTTTTAGATATAGACAATATGCCTCTGTGTGAAGAACCTGAGTGCATTATTAACGAGCTGAACCGCACGGGGTTGCTGAAATCTATAAATAAATCATAAGCATCCCGACAAGGCTGTATCATCGCCCTCTTATAATGCGCGTTAATTTATTTTCAGAACAGAAGACATCATCGATGAGATAACCCGAGCGATTGATTTAAACGTACACAAATCGCTGAAGGTAAGTTTAGCGTATCGATGATCAGGCATGCTTCAGCCAGTTCCGGAATATTTGCGCTTGCAGTATTCCCTGAAAATCAATCAGCCCTGAGCAACCAAGTTTCTTGATCAGATTCTGCCTGGCCTGGTAAATGGTTTTTAAGTGTAGATTTAACATGGCAGATATCTCAAAAACAGTTCGCCCCTCCCCTAGCTGCGTTAAAATATATTTATCTCGCGCAGTCAAGGAGATATTGAGTTCCGATTGATGCTCGTGCTTACCACCAGCACGAGTAATATCAATAATAAATTGCTTGATTGAGGCAACATCGCTATCTACTGGAAGTCTGTAAAGTGAGATATCATTGAGATACTGATACAGATGACCATCAATCAGCAGCACCAGACGATACGTACTCAGATCGTAATTTTGCTTTTTTACCGCGTCAAAGTGATTAGCGGTGAAGAAAACAAGTCGCGCCTTGTCATCTTCAAAAACGATATCTGCAAGGATATTCTTTAACCCTTGCCTGATATAGATATCATCAATCCATAAAACTGCGTTTCCAGCATGTTCCTGCACGATGTTCATCATTATGACCTCAACGAAAAATCACCATTGACCTCACCGGGCTGCGAAGTTTTATCGAGTTGAAGATGTGCCAGAATCTGTGAATAGAGATCGGTCAGTATCACATTCTTCTCATTCTTCAACTGCGTGCTGAATGCCTGAATAAGAACATCATTACTGATACAACCCTGTTTTAACATGACATTACGCTCTATATCCTTATACAAAGCGCAGCGGAAAATAAAATCTTCCGGAATTGAATTAGCCATATCAACTCCATAATATGCAGTCATAAAAATAAGGGGATGCTATGTATAGTCTTAATCCAAAAAGCGAAGCGACAGAACTTACATCATACAATAATTGTGCTGTGTATTTATATTAATGTGCTACCTCATTAGACGTCATCAGCCGTATAACGTAACACTATTTCCAGGGTTTTTCTGATAATGTCTGCCTTGACAACGTCAGTTGTTGACTCCAGCGAACTAATCAGGCTTAAAATGATGTTTTTATTATTAACATTATCACCTGCCAGAATTACATTTGTTACCGCCTGCCCCAATACCACTGACTCATCTGCTAATAGTTCACCTGCATTATGGAAGTAACTTGATAAAGCTTTATCCGTCATTACACTGTGGACATTAATTTCATGAAGCATGGTAACCTCGCTTGTATAGTCTGGAGAATTATCTTTAATGTAATTTAGGGTTTTTGCTGGCACTGAAAGCACTCTCATCTCTCGTTTTTTCCGGTTTTCTGCTTATCTTCCCCGGATTAACATTTGTGAAATCATTGATAACGCTGTCAATTAATTGTTTACGTGTACCATCCATTTCACTGGCATGCATAAGCCGCAATTGCTTAATCAGTGCAGCTAACGAAACGTCTGTATGCATTCGCAAAATTTCTAGCACAGCCAAACCTGTAATTTCATGTTTCAAGCGTTCACTGTCAGGTTTCTTCATAACTCCTTCACTACTTACCCATTATCATAGTAGGGCTTTATTTTATTCGAAAAGCAGGCCGATTAACGCATTGTAATGTTTCTGTTCATTCTCACCTGATGCATTTTCAAGACGGTGCAGAAGTTTGGTACACAGTGATTTGCGACTGAGATTGCGCCCATCTTTTAGTATCTCAGTCACGATTTCGCCCAACGTTTCCTGTTGGGTTGGCAGATGCGCTTTAGCAAAGTAACGAGAAATCGCGCTTGCAGAATCAGTGCGAACGGTATGCTGCTGCATGGAGTGCTCCTGTAACAAAATGCTGGTGAATATTAAGTTTTATAACAGTAGCAAAGCTGTACCGAAAATGTGTACAACATAGCACGCTAATTTTTAGCAAAAAATGCTAAATTAATTAAATCATGTAGTTATGAAGGTTCAGATCTACATGAAATCCAATTTCTTTGTACAAATCACTTTGTATTATCAATGATAATTGATCTGTATTAGCCCGATTACTTGTAAAGACAAAGTTAGAATTATGTATTAAAATCAGGGCGTAACCTGGTTTGTCTGATACTGACCAGACCTCTTCTCCTTCCTTGATCCCGGACTGTCCATGCTCACGACCATTATTTACCGTAGCCATCTACGTGAAGACGCCCCTCTCAAAGCGCTTGAGGATATGGTGACAGCCGCAAATATCAAAAACAGGCGATCAGATGTTACGGGGATCTTACTCTTTAACGGCCATCACTTTTTCCAACTGCTTGAAGGCCCAGAGGAGCAGGTAAAAGAGATCTATCGTTGTATTTGTAACGACCCCCGGCACCACAATATCGTTGAACTGATGTGTGATTACGCGCCTGCGAGAAGATTCGGAAAAGTAGGGATGGAGTTATTTGATTTACAAAAACATGAACGGAATGACGTCCTGCAAGCTGTACTCAATAAGGGTACGTCCAAATTTCAGCTCACGTATGATGACAGAGCATTACAGTTTTTCCGCACATTTGTCCTCGCCACGGAAAAATCGAGCTATTTTGAAATACCTGCGCCTGATTACTGGAGTTTTATAACCGACAATACCTGTACCATCCTGGATGAAAGCACACTTCCGTCAGATACAGATTTCAGCTTTGCTTTTCAACCAATTATCGATCCTATGTCGCAGCGCGTCATTGCGCTGGAAGCCCTTATTCGCGGTAAAGACGGTGAAACGCCCGCTACGTATTTTGACAAATTCAAACCTGAAGATGTGTATACCGCTGATCTGCAGAGCAAAAAGACTGCATTTGCAATGGCAAGCGCACTGGGACTTAATCACAAAATGCTGTCGGTTAATCTGTTACCCATGACCCTGGTAAACAGACCCGATGCAGTCAGCTTTCTTATAAACGAAATCGCGGCGCATGGACTGGTGCCTGAACAAATCATTGTAGAGTTTACCGAAAGTGAAGTTATTTCGCGTTTTGATACGTTCGCGCAGGCCGTGAAGTCACTCAAGGCAGCGGGTATATGTGTGGCGATAGATCATTTCGGGGCAGGTTTTGCCGGGCTTCAGCTTTTGTCTCGCTTTCAACCGGACCGAATTAAGATAAGCCGCGAACTCATCACTGATGTGCATAAAAGTGGACCACGGCAGGCCATCATTCAGGCCATAATCAAATGCTGCGCTTCACTGGAGATTATGATTTCTGCGGTCGGCGTCGAAAAACCTGAAGAGTGGATGTGGCTTGAATCCGCGGGTATTGAGATCTTCCAGGGCAACCTGTTTGCAAGAGCCTGCCTGAATGGTACTCCGTCTGTCGCGTGGCCAGAGAAAAAATGATTTCTCAGCGTTATAATAATTAACGTATTGTTATTACAAAATAATCCCGCCACCTCTTTTATGCTGAACATAAAAATTCAGCATTTACTCTCTACGTGATAGTAAAGTAAATCTTAATTTTGCTAGAATCCTATGTATGTTTTGTACAATTTGATGCATGTTGTACAAAGTAGCAGGAACCGCATATCGGTGACGGAGAATCAGGAGTGTCTGGGGGAATTATGGCTTATTACAGCATTGGGGATGTCGCAGAACGTTGCGGGATAAATCCTGTCACCCTTCGGGCATGGCAACGACGTTACGGTTTACTCAAACCTCAACGCAGCGAAGGTGGCCACCGACTCTTTGATGAAGAGGATATTCAACGTATTGAAGAAATAAAACGTTGGATTAGCAGTGGCACACCCGTTGGCAAAGTGAAAGCATTGCTGGAAACCAGTACCCGTGAAACTGACGACGACTGGAATCAATTGCAAGAAGAGATGATGGGCATTCTTCGTATGGCGTATCCCCCGAAGCTGCGAGCCAAAATTATCGCACTCGGTCGCGCCTACCCCGTAGATGCGTTGATTGATCGCGTTTATCTTCCCGTGCGTCAGCGGTTGATACTTGACCATAATACATCCCGCATCATGAACAGTATGCTTGATGGCGCATTGATTGAATATGTAGCAACCCTGCTGTCTGAAACGCGCCGCAAATCAGGGAAAGATGCCATCCTGATGGCTTGGGATGTTGAAGACCGAACCCGTTTATGGCTCGAAGCCTGGCGTTTATCGCAATCGGGCTGGCATATTGCCGTGCTTGCTGAACCCATTGAATCGCCAAGACCTGAACTCTTCCCCGGGCAAACGCTTTTTGTCTGGACTGGTATTACGCCAACCCGCAGACAAAATGAACTTCTACAACACTGGAACGAACAAGGTTATAAAGTCATTTTTCACAGCCCGTAACCAACATGTATCGCAGTAATGAGCTGAGTAAGATAAATCTTACTAATTCTCATTTTTTGGGTGGTTATTTTGAATGCCATCCAATGAATCTGTGTTCCCTACCCGCCTGACTTAATACCCGCAGTAGCATAAAAACAAAACAATATACTCACCCGTGGGTATTATTTTTTTGCAAACGACATCACCTTTTTCCTAAGTAAAATTCATTAGATCAACTGGCGCACGCCTAATACTTATTCTAGGGTTAAACCATGTCTTCTTGTACCACATTATTATTTTTCTAAAGTAATAAATGTGGTTATTTGAAAAAGGTAAAGGATATGGCTCTAGTCTTAGACAAACGCTTAATTCTTTGTTGCTGCGCCTTTTCCATTATTCCCGTGGCAAATGCAGCAACCGTTAACGGAACATTTCAGGTACTGATGACGATTCAAAAGGCCTGTACCGTGACTGCCGGTTCGGCTTCAAATATCACGCTTGGACCGGTGAATACCACGGCAACAAATACCAATGCAAGCAACACGATTTCGATTAATTGCTCAAAAACCACGCCCTATTTTATCGGCCTGGCGCCGTCGGCCGCCAATGGGGGGACGACGACGGGCTCAGGCGCCATGTCCTCCGTGGCTAACGCTGCCACTAATACCGATAAAGTGCCCTACCAGCTAAATCGAACATCAGCAACAGGTCCGGTGTGGGGGAACACCGCCACCGACACCGCGCCTGGAAACGGCGTAGCGGCGACGGGGACCGGGCTGGTGCAAACGTTTACTGTTTATGCCACCGCACCGAGCGCCAACTTCACTCCTGACGACTATGCCGACACGGTAACGGTTAACGTTAACTACTAACTTCAGGAAGCCACATGAGAGTAAAACTGCCTGTTCAGCAGTGTGCCTGCGCATGCCTGTTAGGGATGGTTGCGAGCCTCAACCCTGCCGCCGCCAGCGGGCTGCAAATCGCCCCGGTCACGTTAACTTTGCTCGCGACGCAAAATGCCGATGGCATCTGGCTTAGTAATGCGGGTGAAAATGTGCTCAATGCCCAGGTTCGGGTTTTTCGCTGGAGCCAGAGCGCTTACGGCGACAAACTTTCCCCCTCTCAGGGGCTGGTCATTAGCCCGCCGATGCTGGCATTAGCCCCTGGAGAACGTCAGTTGATTCGCGTTAT
The DNA here is from genome assembly GCF_050434985.1 of Citrobacter sp. 506. Lineage (NCBI taxonomy): Bacteria > Pseudomonadati > Pseudomonadota > Gammaproteobacteria > Enterobacterales > Enterobacteriaceae > Citrobacter > Citrobacter sp. 506. The sequence continues at coordinate 238,750 of NZ_JBNDJN010000001.1, read as the reverse complement.
TCGGACCGGCCCACCTTCGGCACATGCTGAAGACGCTTATCGGTTATCGATAGATGAGTTACCGCCTGCAAAAGTAGAAAAAAATAAGCTTCAGTTTGTGCTGCATTATTCCGTCCCCGTTTTCATTCAACCAACATCAGCGGCGCAAACGCAGGCTAAATTGCAATGGAAATTACAACAGCTTGATGGCAAAAAATTTATTGAAGTGAGTAACCAGGGAAATGGGCATGCACAATTATCTGCTGCAACATTTATAAGCCCTGACGGTGCTAAAAAAGTTATTACGCCCGGACTGTTAGGCTACGTTTTACCCGGCTCAACGATGCGCTGGATAGTCTCTCCGTCGGCCAGTAATACTCATGATGGCGGGAAAGTTGAAGTCACAATCAATGGCCAAAAAACAGTACAAGATCTGTAACAGATCCTGGCTTCTGGTGAAATATTGCTTTCTCAATGGAGTATTAATATCGGGAATGGTTTGCGCACAAACGCTGAATAATAACCAGAGCGAAGATGGTGTTATTAATGGCGCAGCGCAGCTCGTGGGGGTCAATTTGTATCTCGACGTCACCTTAAATGGGAATCCCGTTGGGCTGGTGCATTTGGGTTACGATAATGGAAAGCTCTATGCAGGGGCAGATACCCTGCGAAAAATGGGCTTTCACTTTGCGCCTGACGCCACTCACGCCGTCTGCCTGAACGATATCCCCGAGCTAACCATTGACTATAACGTTCAGTTGCAAACGCTTTCGCTTACTGCGCCACTCAGTTCACTCGATCTTGCGACCATGCAGCTTAACTCCCCCGTGGAGACCGCGCCGACGGCGACAACATCACGCGGAGCGCTGCTCAATTACGATATCTATACCCAACAGGGGGATGAAAGCGCAATAAATACCTTCAGCGAACTCCGCGCTTTCAATGCTGCAGGCGTGCTCAGCACCACCCAGTTGACGCAGTATTCCACCGAGGAAAATGCGGATAACAGCGTTGAGCGACTCGATACCAGCTGGCGTACGTCATTTCCCGAAACGATGCTGGCGGTAACCGTTGGCGATACCCTGACCAGTTCACTTATCTGGTCCCGACCGACGCGTATCGGCGGCATTCAGATAGGAACCGATTTTGGTTTGCGGCCCTATATGCCAACCACCCCGCTCCCTGCATATCTTGGCTCCGCGACGTTGCCGTCAAACGTTGAGCTGTACGTCGACGGCGTCAGGTACTACAACGGAGAAGTCCCCGCGGGTAGCTTTCAGATCAACACAATGCCGAACATCAGCGGCGCGGGAACGGGTCAGGTGATGATGACGGATGCGCTGGGCAGAACGAGCGTACAAAATTTCTCGTTCTACAACGATCAGCAACTCCTGCGGGAAGGATTAACTGCCTGGTCTGCAGAACTGGGTACGGTACGCGAAAACTATGGTTACTCCTCTTTTGATTATGCCAGCGCACCGGTACTGAGCGGTACATGGCGTCGTGGGTTTAGCAATACGTTCACTGCCGGGACTCACGCTGAAACCAGCGATGGACTGATTAACGCAGGCTTCAGTAACGACTGGATCCCAGGCACCCGCAGCGGCACGTTTTCGACCTCAGTTGCCGCAAGTACCGACGCAGGAAAGAACGGTTTTCTGTACAGTTTTGGTTATCGTTGGTCCGGCGAACGGTTTAATTTCAGTACCAGTACGACAGCCACTTCCGGCGATTATCGCGATGTCGCCACCCATTATGGCGAGCCGCCACCGACGCTTAACAGCAATACGGTCATTGGCTATTCGCTGGAAGCTGCCGGTAATGTCAGCCTGAGTTACCTGCAGTTTCGTTATCCGCACGAAAATGCGGTGCGCTACGCCAACGCCAGCTGGTTCAAATCGATTACCGACAACATTTCACTGAATGCCGGATTCAACCAAAACATCGACGATAACCGCGATCGCAGTCTCTATCTGATGGTGACAATGACCACTGATAACAATCTCAGTGCCAGCAGCACCCTACAACGCACCAATGATGAAACCGGCTACCAGCTCAACGCCAGCCTGACGCCTCCTGCCGACGGCGGCTGGGGCTGGAATCTGGCCGCCAGTCAGCAGGCTTCCCGGCAAAGCGGTCAGGGAGAAGTGGGATATCTGGGGCGTTATGGTAAAGCGTACGCGGGATTCAGCCGTTTACCGGATAACCACTACGGCTACGCAGGCGCCACCGGATCGCTTGTTACCATGGGAGGCGGCCTGTTTGCAGCACGTGAAATCAACAATGGCTTTGCCGTCGTATCAACTGACGGCGTTCCTGACGTCCCGATTAAATTACAAAATAACCTGATTGGTCGCAGCGACGACCAGGGGCTATTGCTGGTCACGCCGCTGAACAGTTATCAAAAAAACCTGATCAGTATTGACCCAATGGATCTCCCCGCCAATATGCGGATCGCGCGCGTTGAGGCGAATGCAACGCCTGCCGATCGTTCCGGTACATTGGTTAGCTTTGGCATTACCCCGGTACGCGCTGCGCAGGTCATCCTCGTCGACAATCAGGGTAAACCCATTCCCGAAGGCAGCATGGCATACGCCATCAGCGGAGCAGGACAATCGTCTGTCGTTGGTTTTGATGGGATGACCTGGTTCGAAATGCTGGAACAGCACAACGCGCTGCGCGTTGAGACAGACACCGGCAGTTGTCGCGTGCAATTTGACTATCCCACTTCCGCAAAGGGGATTGTGCAAATAGGTCCACTGGTTTGCCGGCCACACTAACAGGAGTGCGCTCATGAGGTTAAGGCATCTGTTACTCATCGCAGCCGTACTCTTTTGTCCGGCGATTAGCCATGCCGTAACCTGTTCGGTGAGCAATGTGCAACCCATAAATTTGGGCTCAGTCAATCCGCTGTCTGCGACAGGCGCAACGTCATCAATGACGTTCAACTACACCTGCACCAAAGAGCTTGGCGACGTGCTGGCAGGGATCAACCTCTGTTTTAATATTGGCGCCTCAGCCGTCAGTGGCCAGGTGACACCTCGAAATATGTCATTAAACGGAACACCTGCCAGAACGCTGGCATACCAGCTTTACCAGGATGCCGGGCACACCAAAGTCTGGGGGAGTCAGTATCAGTCGGGAACAACTTTTCCAATGGTACAGCTTAACCTGCTGAATCTGACGCCAGTGACGGGCTCACTCACGGTATCAGCACAGATTGTCACGCCACAAACCTCAGCGGTCCCCGGAAGCTATCAGGATAGCTATACGGCGGCGACAGCCCTTGTCACCCTCAATCCTGGATTGCTTTTCCCGCCGACCACCTGTGGCGATACCGTTGCCGCCAGGCTTCCCTTCACCGTATCGGCGACGGTCAGCAAACAGTGCAATATCACCTCTGCAACCAATATTAGCTTTGCGCCCGCCGGGGCGACCGGGCGTAACCTAACGGCTTCAAATACCGTGGGCGTAGCATGTTCCAATAACACGCCTTACACCATCGGACTTCAGCCCTCTAACGGCAATACGGCAGGCAGCGGCGTGATGGCCGGCACGGGGTCAAATACGGACAAGGTCCCCTACCAGCTTAGCTCGACGCCGGGGCCGTCCGGTACGGTTTGGGGCAATTCATCGCTCAATACCGTCGCGGGCAACGGTACGGGAACCACCACCACCTACCCGGTTTACGCCACCGTTCCCAGCGCGAACTACACGCCTGACAACTATGCTGATACCGTTACCATCGCCGTGACCTACTGACCCCAGCTTAATCGCAATAAAGCAAATACATTTTATTATCATATTATTTACTTTTAGAGGTGCGTCATAAATCTGACAAATTGCGATTTTTATAAATCATGCATATTAAATTACCCAGTCAGCAAAATAACCCAAATATCTGCACAATCAAAGAATAACTATTCACTTCTCAGCTAAAACCCACACGCTTCATGCCGATAAACCGTGTTAGCCGGACAGGCCATTCTATGAAATAAATGTTAAATTTAGGTTCATATGGTGTGATTCACTGTATACCACGGCCAAATTAAGAACATATTACTTTTATAACTAAGGTTTATCATGGATAAGTTATCTTACGCTTCAGATAGCAGCACATCTGCCTGGAATACCTACCTGCAACAAATCGAGCGTGTGGCCCCTTACCTGGGCGAACTTTCCCATTGGGTGGATACCCTGCGCCACCCAAAACGCGCGCTGATTGTCGATATCCCGGTGCAGATGGATGACGGTACTATCCGTCATTTTGAAGGGTATCGCGTGCAACATAACCTCTCCCGCGGGCCGGGCAAAGGCGGTGTGCGTTATCATCCTGATGTTGATCTTAATGAAGTGATGGCCCTGTCCGCATGGATGACCATCAAATGCGCAGCGTTGAACCTGCCGTACGGCGGTGCGAAAGGTGGCGTGCGCGTCGATCCGTTCTCGCTTTCCGAAGGTGAACTGGAGCGTTTAACCCGCCGTTATACCAGCGAAATCGGCATTATCATCGGGCCGCAGAAAGACATTCCTGCGCCGGATGTGGGGACTAACGGAAAGGTAATGGCCTGGATGATGGATACCTACTCCATGAACCACGGCACCACCGTGACCAGCGTGGTCACCGGTAAACCTATTCACCTCGGCGGCTCGTTAGGTCGTGATAAAGCCACCGGTCGTGGTGTTTTCGTCAGCGGTCTGGAAGTGGCGCGTCGTACCAACATCGACGTTGAAGGCGCTCGCGTAGCGGTGCAAGGTTTTGGTAACGTCGGCAGCGAAGCCGCCCGCCTGTTCGCGGCAGCAGGAGCACGCGTGGTCGCGATTCAGGATCACACCGCAACGCTGTTTAACTCAACGGGTATCGACATGGCCGCGTTGTCTGCCTGGCAGCTGGAGCACAAACAGATTGCCGGTTTCCCGGGCGCTGAAACCATTGCCAGCGAAGCCTTCTGGAGCCTGGAGATGGATATTCTGATCCCGGCCGCGCTCGAAGGCCAGATCACCCGTCACCGCGCGGAAACGCTGACCTGTAAACTGGTACTCGAAGGCGCTAACGGCCCAACCTATCCGGATGCCGACGACGTTCTGGCAAGCCGCGGTATCGTGGTTGTCCCAGACGTTGTTTGTAACGCCGGCGGCGTAACCGTCAGCTACTTCGAATGGGTTCAGGACATGGCTAGCTTCTTCTGGAGCGAAGAAGAGATTAACAATCGCATGGACAAAATCATGACCGATGCGATGGTACACGTGTGGGAAAAAGCGGCAGAGAAATCCTGCTCACTGCGTACGGCAGCCTACATTGTTGCCTGCGAACGCATTCTGCTGGCACGTAAAGATCGCGGAATTTATCCGGGCTAACGCCGAAATCGACCTTGCCTACAAACCACCTGCTCTGCAGGTGGTTTGTTTTCCATAAACACCCGTTAATCAGCTTCCCGGCCAAATACGGCCCAACCTCTCATTTTCGCTGTTTTATGCACCATGACGTTCCAATACGGAACATTATTATGTTGCTACGTTTCGTATTGAAACGCCCATTGCAGCAATTTTCTTTTGCCAACCCGTGTGCAAAATTACCTTATCGGCAGCGAGCAGTCGCCGTGGCGTTGTATAACCCGATACCCTACATCAGATGCCTGCCCGAATCTGGCAGCCATCCAGGACTGTCTGCGGAGCATAAATAATGAAAAAATTGATTAACCGTGTTGAAGACGTACTGACTGAACAACTCGCCGGACTGGCGAAAGCGTATCCTTCCCTGGCACTGCATCAGGATCCGGTATATGTCACCCGCGCAGATGCGCCGGTAATGGGCAAAGTGGCGCTGCTTTCAGGCGGTGGCAGCGGACACGAGCCTATGCACTGCGGTTACATTGGTCAGGGCATGCTCTCTGGTGCCTGCCCGGGTGAAATTTTTACCTCACCCACGCCGGATAAAATGTTCGAATGCGCCATGCAAATTGATGGCGGCGAAGGCGTACTGCTGATCATCAAAAATTACACCGGCGATATTCTTAATTTCGAAACCGCCACCGAGCTGTTGCATGAAAGCGGCGTCAAAGTCACCACCATGGTAGTGGATGACGACGTGGCGGTGAAGGACAGTCTGTATACCGCCGGTCGTCGTGGTGTGGCGAATACCGTATTGATCGAAAAACTGGTCGGCGCTGCCGCTGAACGCGGTGACTCACTGGAAGTTTGTGCAGCGCTGGGTCGTAAACTGAATAACCAGGGCCACTCCATTGGGATAGCCATTGGCGCCTGTACCGTTCCGGCCGCCGGACAACCGTCGTTCACGTTGCAGGATAACGAAATGGAGTTTGGCGTGGGTATCCACGGGGAACCGGGCATTGACCGCCGCACCTTCACTTCCCTCGATCAGACCGTTGATGAAATGTTCGATACCCTGCTGGAAAACGGCAACTACAGCCGTACGCTCCGCCACTGGGACAACGTTCAGGGCGCGTGGCAGGAAGGCAAAGAAAGCAAGCGCGCGTTGCAAAGCGGCGATCGCGTCATTGCGCTGGTCAATAATCTCGGTGCGACGCCGCTGTCAGAACTCTACGGCGTGTATAACCGCCTCGAAAGCCGTTGCCAGGACGCCGGCATCGTCATTGAGCGCAACCTGATCGGTTCTTACTGTACCTCTCTGGATATGACCGGCTTCTCAATCACCCTGTTACAGGTGGATGACGACACGCTGAACTTATGGGATGCACCGGTTCACACCCCTGCTCTCAACTGGGGTAAATAAGGAGATACATGATGTCCCTCAACAGAACACAAATTGTTAACTGGCTCTATCGCTGCGGTGAGATCTTCACCACCGAAAGTGATTTTCTCACCGGTCTTGATCGGGAAATTGGTGATGCCGACCACGGTCTGAACATGCACCGCGGCTTTAGCAAAGTCGTCGAAAAGCTGCCGTCCATCGCCGATAAAGACATTGGTTTTATTTTGAAAAACACCGGCATGGTGCTGCTCTCAAGCGTCGGGGGGGCCAGCGGTCCACTGTTTGGTACCTTTTTTATCCGTGCCGCCCAGGTGACCCAGGCTCATCAAAGCCTGACGCTTGAGGAGTTGTATCAAATGATTCGTGATGGCGCGGAAGGTGTGATTAGCCGCGGTAAAGCTGAACCTGGCGACAAAACCATGTGCGATGTCTGGCTGCCGGTAGTGGAATCTTTACGCCAATCCTGCGAGCAAAAGCTGAGCGTACAGGCGGCGCTGGAAGCGGCAAGCCAACAAGCGGAAGCAGCAGCGCAAAGCACCATCACCATGCAGGCCCGCAAAGGCCGCGCCAGCTATCTCGGTGAACGCAGCATTGGGCATCAGGATCCCGGCGCAACGTCCGTAATGTTTATGATGCAAATGCTGGCTCAGGCGTCTAGAGAGTAAGGATAAAGCGATGGTAAACCTGGTTATTGTTTCTCACAGCGCCCAGTTGGGCGAAGGCGTCGGCGCGCTAGCCCGGCAGATGTTAATGGGTGATGGATGCAAAATCGCTATTGCCGCAGGCATTGACGATCCTGAGAATCCGATTGGCACCGATCCTATCAAGGTGATGGAAGCCATTGAGTCCGTGGCCGATACGGATCACGTGCTGGTGATGATGGATATCGGTAGTGCGCTACTGAGTGCGGAAACCGCGCTGGAACTGCTCGATCCGGCCATTGCCGCCAAAGTACATTTGTGCGCCGCGCCGCTGGTCGAAGGTACGCTCGCCGCAACGGTTAGCGCTGCCGCAGGTGCTGACATTGAGCGGGTCATCTGTGATGCCATGAACGCCCTCGACGCCAAATGTGAGCAACTGGGTTTACCTTCGCCATCTGCAGCAAAGCCGACATCCGCCGAATTCGCGCCCGATGCAGATGCTCATTCAGTGGCCATTGTGGTGAAAAACCCAAACGGCATTCATGTGCGTCCGGCTTCACGGCTGGTTTCCGCGCTGTCTGGCTTTAACGCCGATATGTGGCTGGAGAAAAATGGCAAGTGCGTCGTCCCTGATAGCCTGAATCAGATTGCCCTGCTGCAGGTACGCTGTAACGACACGCTGCGCCTGATTGCCAAGGGCGAACAGGCAGAGGATGCGCTGGCCGCATTCAAACAGCTGGCAGCTGAGAATTTTGGTGAATCGCTCGAGCCCGCGCATGCTGATACCGTGGTGACGAAGGTTCCCTCACAGGTCACGGGGACGGCATTCTGTTACACACCGTTCTCACCGCAGGTAAGCCAACAGCCTATAGCCTCACTCCAGATTGAGCAGCAACGGTTACGGGTCGCTATCCAAAGCACGCTGAACGACTTAAGCGGGCTAACCGCGCTTGCAGAAGAGAGATATTCCGCAGATATCGCCGCTATTTTCTCCGGTCACCACACGCTGTTGGACGATCCGGATCTGTTCGATATGGCCTGTGATCTAATGCGTGAAACGCAGTGCAGCGCGGCCTGGGCCTGGCATCAGGTGCTGAGCGATCTCAGCCAGCAGTATTTACAGCTCGACGATCCTTACCTGCAGGCGCGATACATCGATATTGAAGATTTGTTGTCTCGTTCACTGCAGTATTTGACGGGAGAGACTGCACAAATTCCCGCGTTCATCCGCCCCACTATTTTGGTCGCGGAGGTCATCTATCCATCTACGGTGCTGCAACTCGATCCGAAGACCATCAAAGGCATCTGCCTGCGAGACGGGAGCGAAGCGTCCCACCCGGCGATTATCGCCCATGCAATGGGGTTATGTTGGTTATGTCAGCAAGGCGAGGCCATCGAGAGTATCACGATGGGTGATACCCTGACCCTTGACAGCGTGGCCCAGCGGATAACCCGCGCGGGCTGATGTCGGTTGCACGCCCTTTCCCGACAAAGGGTGTGCATCTTTTCGATTCGCGTCGGGAAATGTCTGTTTATTCGCAAAATGGGGCATCGATCACGCGCAACGGTCGATCCTGAACTAAGGTTTTCTCATGGTAAATGCCGCTGCTTCGGCACACCCTAAGGAGATTAACCGATGATAACGCCTGCAACTCGCCATCCAGGCCTGCTCTCTGTTGCAATAAAACTGACGCTCGCAAGCACCTTTTTTGCCCTTTCCTCTTTTGCCGTCAACGCCGAGGACGCACCAACCGCTACGCCTCAGCCGCCTGATATTTTGCTTGGCCCTCTGTTTAATGATGTACAAACGGCCAAACTGTTTCCTGACCAGAAAACCTTTGCTGACGCCGTTCCTAACAGCGATCCATTAATGATCCTTGCCGATTACCGGATGCAGAAAAATCAGTCCGGATTCGACTTACGTCATTTTGTGGAAGTGAATTTCACCTTGCCGAAAGCTGGCGAGAAATACGTCCCCCCAGCCGGGCAATCGCTGCGCGAGCATATTGATGGACTGTGGCCGGTACTCACCCGTTCGACAACCGACGCTGAAAAATGGGACTCTCTGCTGCCGCTTCCGGAGCCGTATGTCGTGCCTGGCGGGCGTTTTCGCGAAATATATTATTGGGACAGCTATTTCACCATGCTGGGGCTTGCCGAGAGCAATCACTGGGATAAGGTCTCCGACATGGTGGCAAACTTTGCTTACGAGATTGATTCCTGGGGACACATTCCTAACGGCAACCGCACCTACTATCTGAGCCGTTCTCAACCGCCATTCTTTGCCTTTATGGTGGAACTGCTGGCGCAGCATGACGGGGATGACGCGCTGAAAAAATACCTCCCGCAGATGCTCAAAGAATACACCTACTGGATGGAAGGCGTCGAAACGCTCCAGCCCGGTCAGCAGAATAAGCGCGTGGTTAAACTGGATGACGGCACCGTTTTGAACCGCTACTGGGATGACCGCGATACGCCGCGGCCAGAGTCCTGGGTGGAGGATATCGCCACAGCGAAAAGCAATCCGAACCGACCGGCCACAGAAATCTACCGCGACCTGCGTTCTGCCGCCGCGTCGGGTTGGGACTTTAGTTCCCGCTGGATGGATAACCCCAATCAACTAGGCACCCTACGCACCACCAGCATCGTTCCGGTCGATCTCAATGCGTTGATGTACAAAATGGAAAAGATGATCGCCCTCGCCAGCAAGGCCGCCGGGGATAATGCCAAAGCTGCACAATATGAAGGCTTCGCTAATGCCCGACAAAAAGGGATCGAAAAGCACCTGTGGAACGACAAAGAAGGCTGGTATGCCGATTACGATCTGAAGAGCCACAAAGTACGTAACCAACTCACGGCCGCCGCCTTGTTCCCGTTGTATGTCAATGCAGCGGCAAAAGATCGCGCCAGTAAAGTGGCCGCGGCAACCCAGGCGCATTTGCTGCAACCCGGCGGCCTGGCCACCACGTCGGTGAAAAGCGGCCAGCAGTGGGATGCTCCCAACGGCTGGGCCCCGCTCCAGTGGGTCGCCGCATCGGGATTACAGAATTACGGTCAGGATAACGTCGCCATGGACGTGACCTGGCGATTCCTCACCAACGTGCAGCACACCTACGATCGTGAGAAAAAGCTGGTTGAAAAGTATGACGTGAGCAGCACAGGCACTGGCGGAGGCGGCGGCGAATATCCGTTGCAGGATGGTTTTGGCTGGACCAACGGCGTAACGCTAAAAATGCTCGACCTGATCTGCGCCAAAGAAAAGCCCTGTGACAGCGTGCCCGCTTCGCGCCCGGCCCCGGCAAGTACCACGCCAGTCGAGCCTAAAAAACTGGCTCAGCCGACATCTTAATGCCGTTACCTGAAGCGTTTTACTCCCCGAATCCGCGCTGCGTCGCGGATTTTTTCTGGCTTATATTTCGCCATTCCTGTTGTCTCTACGCCATCTAGCCCTTATGGGGTATTCCGGGTTTTCATCCGTGAGAAATTGATTCGCAAGGGTACGGTGATAGTACCCTTAACACGTTCACAGGTCGTATTGCCTCAGAGAAGTGACAAACATAAGGTGAACGTAGCAATATGCCGGAGGCAACAGATTCGTTACCTCCGAATGTGCCACTCTACGTTGTCGCTACGACCACTCATCATTAACTGACAAGCATTACCCCGTCAGGGGCCGTTCGATTAATCTCGTCGCACAAGCCGAAAGACACCCAGCACAACAATCGCGCCGACCACGGCCACCAGGAAGCTGTGGAGATTAAACCCGCTGATATCGCCGCCGATACCGAACATCGTAGCCAGCCATCCACCGACCACTGCACCGATAATACCGAGAATGCAGGTCAGGATAAATCCACCGCCATCGCGCCCCGGCATAATCAGTTTGGCGATAACCCCCGCAATCAGACCAAAAATAATCCAGGTAATAATTCCCATTTCCAGGCCCTCTTTCCAGTGAACGCACGCGCAAGACATTCTTGCGCCAGCACGTTAAGTATAGGCAAGCCATCGCTACGTGCTTTTTCCCTCAGACTTAATTCATTGGGTTTGGTAAAAAATTTCATCCATTTGTATTAAGTTCCGTTGATTGATGCCGATAATCCAACGATAAACCAGGCATCCAGGAGTCATTAGGTGTGAGTAACTACAATGAGCAGTTCCTGAAGCAAAATCCGTTAGCGGTGTTAGGCGTACTCCGGGACTTAAATTCGCAGCAGGTTCCGCTGCGTATCTCCTGGTCTGGTGGCCAGTTCATCAGCAAAATACTGGCGGTCAGCCCGGACGAACTGATCGTGGATTTTGGTAGTCAGGAATATGAAAACCAGGCCGTGCAGCGGGCCAGTCAGATAACGATTATCGCCGAAACGCAGGGAGCTAAAGTGGAGTTCACCCTGCCACAGCTGAAAAAAGGCGAATACCAGCGGCTACCCGCATTTATCTCATCATTGCCGCCATCTCTGTGGTTCGTCCAGCGTCGGGAATATTTCCGTATCGGTGCTCCGCTGCATCCCCCCTATCGCTGCACGGTAAAAATGCCGGATAACAGCACGCTGTGTTTTCGCTTATTCGATTTGTCTCTTGGCGGTATGGGCGGGCTGTTAGAAACGGCAAAACCAGAGGGACTGGTAGAAGGCATGCGCTTTTCACAGGTTGAACTGAACATGGAGCAATGGGGAGTGTATCAGGTGGACGCCCAGCTAATTTCCATTAGCGAACGCAAAGTTATCGACGGGAAAAACGAAACAATTACCACTCCCCGCCTGAGCTTTCGTTTTCTTAACGTCGGCCCGGCGGTGGAGCGTAACCTACAGCGGATTATTTTTTCCCTCGAGCGCGAGGCCCGGGAAAAGTCGAATAAGGTGCGCGATTAGCATCACCTGAATTACATCACATCCAGCGCTTGTTGAAGCTTCCAGATATAGCGCGGAGCCTGCGGCGCCGGATGATTATCAGCAACATGTTCAATAAATTCATCCGGGCTGAGATCGTTTATCTTATTAATGGCTTTTTTCCTGTCGGAGGAGAACGTTCGCAGCAGCGCGCCCGCACCGTTGGCGTACGATACCACCAGCGCATATTGCATCACCTGCGGATCTTCGATCCCGGCCAGCGGCCCGGTCTCAAGAATGCTCAGGTATGCGGCCCCCATCGAGATATTGCGCTCAGGATTTTTCAGCTCGCTGGTCGACGGCTCGCCACTCCACCCCATGCGACGATAAACATCACGCCCTGACGTAGAGGCTTTTAACTGCATCAGGCCAATCGCATTAGACTTACTGACCGCATTCGGGTTTCCACCTGATTCAATGGCGATGATAGCGGTAATCAATTGTGGACTGACACCCCAGGCCGCACCGGCTTTTTCGCTGATCGGCATCCATTGCATTGCGCGTTTAACCGGAACTTCAGCATTCCACGGCGGATTTTTGTAATCCTGTTTTGAACTACAGCCCGCAAGTAATACAACCAAAAAAGCAAACCATCTCAATTTCACGTCATCTATCCTTATAGCCGGAACCTGTCGCTGAGGTGACAACGACATACCTACGCGGCATGATATACATTTGGTTTTAGTTGTAGCAAGGAAATGCCATGTCCCGGTTTCACTTAATTGCCCCGTCGGGCTACTGTATCAACCAGCAGGCTGCCTTACGCGGGCTGGCGCGTCTTACTGAGGCCGGTCATCAGGTCGACAATTCAGCGGTCATTGCGCGCCGCTGCCAGCGTTTTGCGGGTACCGAAGCAGAACGGCTTGCTGATGTGAACGCGCTCGTAAATCTGAACACGCCCGATACCATTGTGATGGCAGTACGCGGCGGCTATGGCGCGAGCCGTTTACTGGCAGATATTGACTGGCAGGCGCTGGCGAACCGTCAGCAACACAACCCGCTACTGCTGTGCGGACACAGCGATTTTACCGCAATCCAGTGTGGTCTGCTGGCACAGGGGAATGTGATTAGCTTCAGCGGCCCGATGCTGGCGGCTAACTTTGGTGCCGAGGAGATGAACGCATTTACCGAGCACCATTTCTGGCAGGCTGTTCGCAATGCCCAATTTACCCTCGAGTGGCAAGGTCACGGTCCGGCATGTGCGACCGAAGGTACGCTATGGGGCGGAAATCTGGCGATGCTCATTTCTCTGATGGGCACGCCGTGGATGCCCGCTATCGAAAACGGCATTTTGGTGCTGGAAGACATTAACGAGCATCCTTTTCGCATTGAACGCATGCTGCTGCAACTGTATCACGCAGGAATACTGGCCCGACAAAACGCCATTATCCTCGGCAGTTTTAGCGGCAGCGCACCTAATGATTACGACGCGGGTTACAGTCTTGACTCAGTTTGTGATTTTCTACGCGCCAGGTTATCGGTTCCGGTGATCGACGGCCTCGATTTTGGTCATGAACAACGCACCGTCACCTTGCCGTTGGGGGCCAGAGCGGTATTGAAAAATGATAAAAACGGCGCTCAGCTCACCTTAAGTGGGCATCCGGTACTTAAATCGTAAAAAAGCGGTTAACAGGGCTAAGTAAAACGCTGTTTCTGTCGTTATTATGTTAGGGTTTATAAATACGAAACAGCGTAATTCAGGAGTAACCGAACGTTGGATGCCGCAGCAATAATTAGCCTTTTTATTTTGGGTTCCGTACTCGTCACCTGCAGTATCTTACTCAGTTCATTCTCATCACGTCTTGGTATCCCTATTCTGGTGATATTTCTCGCTATCGGTATGTTAGCGGGAGTCGACGGCGTGGGCGGTATTCCTTTCGATAACTACCCTTTCGCCTATATGGTGAGTAACCTGGCGCTGGCGGTTATCCTGCTCGACGGCGGGATGCGCACCCAGGCCAGCTCATTTCGTGTCGCGTTAGGCCCGGCGCTGTCGCTGGCGACCGTCGGGGTGCTGATTACCTCCGGACTCACCGGCATGATGGCCGCGTGGCTGTTTCATCTGGATCTTATCGAAGGACTCCTGATTGGCGCGATTGTCGGTTCAACCGATGCCGCGGCGGTTTTTTCCCTGCTCGGCGGCAAGGGGCTTAACGAACGTGTTGGCTCTACGCTGGAAATTGAATCCGGGAGTAATGACCCGATGGCGGTGTTTTTAACCATCACGCTTATCGCCATGATTCAAAATCACGAGACCGGTTTAAGCTGGATGTTTGCGGTGCATATTATCCAGCAGTTCGGCTTAGGAATCATACTAGGCCTCGGTGGGGGCTACCTGCTTCAGCAAATGATTAACCGCATTTCACTGCCTGCAGGGCTTTATCCGCTACTGGCCTTAAGCGGTGGGATCCTGATTTTTGCCCTGACCACTGCACTGGAAGGCAGCGGTATTCTGGCGGTCTATCTGTGTGGTTTCCTGCTGGGTAATCGCCCCATCCGCAACCGATTTGGCATTCTGCAAAACTTCGACGGTCTGGCCTGGCTGGCGCAAATCGCCATGTTCCTGGTGCTGGGACTGCTGGTTACGCCGTCCGACCTGCTGCCTATCGCGATCCCTGCGCTGATTTTGTCTGCATGGATGATATTCATTGCCCGTCCGCTTTCGGTCTTCGCCGGACTGTTGCCGTTTCGTGGCTTCAATCTGCGCGAGCGCATTTTCATCAGTTGGGTGGGCCTGCGCGGTGCAGTCCCCATCATCCTCGCCGTGTTCCCAATGATGGCGGGTCTGGAGAATGCGCGCCTGTTCTTTAACGTCGCGTTCTTCGTGGTTCTGATCTCGCTGCTGTTTCAGGGAACGTCGCTTTCCTGGGCCGCCAAAAAAGCCAAAGTGGTGGTTCCTCCCGTCGGCTGGCCCGTTTCGCGCATTGGTCTGGATATTCATCCGGAAAACCCCTGGGAGCAGTTTGTTTATCAGCTCAGCGCGGATAAGTGGTGTGTAGGAGCCGCACTGCGCGACCTGCATATGCCGGAAGAGACGCGAATTGCCGCCCTGTTTCGTGACAACGTGCTGTTTCACCCATCCGGCAGTACACGGCTGCGTGAAGGCGATGTTCTGTGCGTCATTGGCCGCGAGCGCGATCTCCCTGCTCTCGGCAAGCTGTTCAGCCAGTCGCCGCCGGTGTCGTTAGACCAGCGCTTCTTCGGTGATTTTATTCTCGAGGCCAGCGCAAAATACGCCGATGTGGCACTGATTTATGGCCTGGAAGATGGCACAGAGTATCGTGATAAACAGCAAACGCTGGGTGAAATTGTCCAGCATCTGCTTGGCGCCGCGCCGGTCGTCGGTGACCAGGTTGAATTTGCTGGCATGATCTGGACGGTTGCTGAGAAAGAAGATAATGCGGTGCTGAAGGTCGGTGTTCGCGTTGCTGAAGATGAGGATGAGGCGCGTTGATGCTTTTTGCCGGGCGGCGGCAGCGCCTTGCCCGGTCTGCTTTCTGCGTCGCATAAACGGTGTAGCCGGATGAAACGCATCAGCGTCGACATCCGGCTTCAGATACGTTACACCGTCACAACCGGCACGCGCAGCGCCAGAGAACACATCAACTCGTAGCCCACCGTACCCGCGGCGCTGGCCACATCGTCAATTTTAATCTCTTTGCCCCACAGCTCTACCGGCGTCCCGATCCCCGCTTGCGGACACGGTGTCAGATCTACCGCCAGCATATCCATTGAGACCGTCCCCACCGTTGTCGTGCGTACGCCGTCCACCAACACCGGCGTTCCGCTTGGCGCATGGCGCGGGTAACCGTCTGCATACCCGGTCGCCACAATGCCAATGCGCTGCTCGCCGCTGGCGGTATAGCGTCCCCCGTAGCCCACCCGATCTCCAGCTTTCAGCGTCTGTATGCCGATTATCTCGCTGCTCAGGGTCATGACCGGTTTCAGGCCGGTATTGGCGATGTCCCGCCACTGTCCCGAAGGTGATGCGCCATACAAAATAATGCCCGGGCGCACCCAGTCATAATGTGCTTCAGGGTGCCACAGTGTGGCGGCCGAATTGGACAGCGACCGTCTGCACTCCAGCCCTTCTGTCGCCTGTGCAATCCGCGCCATAGCTTCCTGAATACCTTCCGGGTGCTCCGCATCTGCAAAGTGGGACATCAGCGTCATTTCACCGACGTTGGGCATTGCCCGCAGCTGTTGCCAGACCGTTGATACTCTTTCCGGTAAGAAACCCAGTCGGTTCATGCCGCTGTTCACCTTCAGGTAAACATCCAGCGGCGCGTTGAGGCGCGCATTCTGCAGCGCTTTTAATTGCCAGTTACTGTGTACACAGGTGGTCAGACGATATTTGTCATACACCATCAGGTCTTCAGCGTGGAAAAATCCCTCCAGCATGAGTATCGGGCCTTTCCACCCGCGCTCACGCAGGGTTATCGCTTCTTCAAGATTGAGCATGGCAAAACCGTCGGTTGTACCCAGCGCATTCCAGACACGTTCAATGCCGTGTCCGTAGGCATTGGCTTTCACCACCGACCAGACGCGGGCGTCCGGCGCGGCCTGGCGGGTAATGGTCAGGTTTTGTTTCAACGCCTGCAGGTCAATGCTGGCCAGTATCGGGCGAGTCATCTCACGTCCTTATCAGTTATGTGCGCCATGTAAATGCCGTGGACGAGATGGGGTAAACCCCGGGCTGTAACGCGCCACGCTCAGATCGTCGTAAGGAATGGCTGGTGTGCGGCCAGACAGAATGTCGCTCAGCAACTGACCCGAACCGCAGGCCATGGTCCAGCCCAGCGTGCCGTGGCCGGTATTAAGCAGTAGATTCTTAAAGCGCGTTCGCCCGATCACTGGCGTACCGTCCGGCGTCATCGGACGCAGCCCGGTCCAGAAGGTTGCCTGCTCCACATGCCCACCGCGCGGAAAAAGATCGCGGACGACCATCTCCAGCGTCTCACGACGGGGTTGCAGCAATTCCGTATTGAAGCCGACAATCTCCGCCATGCCGCCAACGCGAATACGATTATCAAAGCGGGTAATGGCGATTTTGTAGGTTTCATCAAGGATCGTTGAAACCGGCGCGCCGTCATCTTGCGCCACCGGAATGGTCAATGAATAGCCTTTGAGCGGATAGACCGGAATATCAACGATCCCCTTCAGCATCGCCGTAGAGTACGAGCCGAATGCCATCACATAGGCATCGGCTTTGATTATCTCCTCGCCACACTGAACGCCATAAATCTGCTCACCATCGCTCAGCAGCTTATCGACCGGAGTATTAAAGCGAAATTTCACACCCGCCTGCTCCGCCATCAGCGCCAGACGCTGGGTAAACAGCTGGCAGTCACCCGTTTCGTCATTCGGTAAACGCAGACCGCCGGTCAGCTTGTGTGCCACTTCCGCCAGCGCCGGTTCAACTTCCGCCAGACGGCTTGCTTCCAGGAGCTGATACGGCACGCCGGCGTCTTCGAGGACGGCGATGTCGCGGGTCGCGTTCTCATACTGTTGAGCGGTACGGAACAGTTGCAACGTTCCGCCCTGGCGTCCTTCGTACTCGATACCGGTAGAGGCGCGTAGCGCTTTCAGGCAATCACGGCTGTATTCCGCCAGTCGCACCATCCGGCCCTTGTTTTCCATGTAATGGCTGGTGTCGCAGTTGCGTAGCATCTGCCACATCCATTTCAACTGGAACTGCGTCCCGTCGAGGCGAACGGCCAGCGGCGCATGGCGCTGAAACATCCATTTAATTGCTTTAAGCGGTACGCCTGGCGCCGCCCAGGGTGCTGCATAACCTGGAGAGATTTGCCCCGCGTTCGCCGCACTGGTTTCCAGTGCCGGACCGGGCTCACGATCAATGACGGTGACATCGTGTCCAGCCTGACTTAAGTACCAGGCGCTGGTCACGCCAACGACACCACTTCCCAGTATGACAACTCGCATAGCCACTCCGTTAACAGTAAAAGAACAATCATCTAATTACATCTTGATAACTCAGTTGAAAATATTATTCAACATATGGCTTTTTTATGGTGACTTATCTCACATATGGCGGTGATGGCGGGGAACTCCCTGCTTTGGTATCTCCTGCTGTGCGTTATTTTTATCCAGCATAAAATTTTGCGGCCATACCGTTTTTCGACGCCTCGCTAACAAGAAATCGCAAAGAAAAAAATTCAGCCGCAGCACGTTTTTTAACACCATGATCTATGCTTGAAATGAGGTACTCCAGACAGAGAGTGCCGCCAACAATGAGGGTGCGCGAATGGCTACGATTGATTCCATGAACAAGGACAGCACACGGTTAAGCGATGGACCCGACTGGACGTTTGATCTGCTGGATGTCTATCTGGCGGAAATAGACCGCGTGGCGAAACTCTACAGACTGGATACCTACCCGCACCAAATCGAGGTGATCACCTCCGAACAAATGATGGACGCTTACTCCAGCGTCGGGATGCCAATCAACTATCCGCACTGGTCGTTTGGTAAAAAATTTATTGAAACCGAGCGTTTGTATAAGCATGGTCAGCAGGGGCTGGCCTATGAGATTGTTATCAACTCCAATCCGTGTATCGCGTATTTGATGGAGGAGAACACCATCACCATGCAGGCGTTGGTGATGGCGCATGCCTGCTACGGACATAACTCCTTCTTTAAAAACAACTATTTATTCCGTAGCTGGACGGATGCCAGCTCCATCGTTGATTACCTGATCTTCGCGCGAAACTATATTACCCAGTGTGAAGAGCGTTACGGCGTGGATGAAGTCGAAAAGCTCCTCGACTCCTGTCACGCGCTGATGAACTACGGCGTGGATCGTTACAAACGCCCGCAAAAAATCTCCCTACAGGAAGAGAAAGCCCGACAGAAAAGCCGTGAAGAGTATCTGCAAAGCCAGGTAAATATGTTGTGGCGTACGCTGCCGAAGAAAGAGGAAGAGAAAACCGTTGCAGAAGCCCGACGTTATCCTTCTGAACCGCAGGAGAACCTGCTGTACTTCATGGAGAAGAACGCCCCGCTGCTGGAATCCTGGCAACGCGAAGTGCTGCGCATTGTGCGCAAGGTCAGCCAGTATTTTTATCCGCAGAAACAGACCCAGGTGATGAACGAAGGGTGGGCCACTTTCTGGCATTACACCATCCTTAATCACCTTTATGACGAAGGTAAAGTCACCGAACGGTTTATGCTGGAGTTTTTACATAGCCATACCAACGTGGTATTCCAGCCGCCGTACAACAGCCCGTGGTATAGCGGGATAAATCCCTATGCTCTGGGTTTTGCCATGTTCCAGGATATTAAACGAATTTGTCAGTCGCCTACCGAAGAGGACAAATACTGGTTCCCGGATATAGCGGGTTCTGACTGGCTGGAAACCCTGCATTTCGCGATGCGCGATTTCAAAGATGAGAGCTTCATCAGCCAGTTTCTGTCACCGAAGGTTATGCGTGATTTCCGCCTGTTCACCGTGCTGGATGACGATCGTCATAATTATCTGGAGATTTCCGCGATTCACAACGAGGAAGGATATCGTGAGATCCGCAACAGGCTGTCGTCGCAATATAACCTGAGCAACCTTGAGCCGAATATTCAAATCTGGAATGTCGATCTGCGCGGCGACCGCTCGCTCACCTTGCGCTATATTCCTCATAACCGCGCTCCGCTGGATAAAGGACGCAAAGAGGTGCTCAAGCATGTGCACCGGCTCTGGGGTTTTGACGTGATGCTGGAGCAGCAGAATGAAGACGGCAGTGTGGAACTGCTGGAGCGTTGCCCGCCGAGGATGAACGGTCTGTAAATCTTATTGCCGGATGGCGACGCGAAAACGTCTTATCCAGCCTACAATGCATTTCGTAGGCCGGATAAGCTGCGATTAGCGCCCCTGAATAGCTAAATCGCCCGGCAGGTTTTTCTGCATACGATGCCAAATTTCGCCGCTGTCGTGACCATAGCGACGCACCGTTTCATATACCTGCTCATGAGCACCCTGATCACAAAGTTCTGACAGCTTACGGTAAAAGCTCAGCGCCAGTGCGCGGGCTTCCGGATTGGCGAAATAATGGCGGCCAATGCGGGTATATAATCCCTTCATTCCATTGAGGATCAAACCGTAAATCGGATTGCCAGAGGCAAATGCCAGACCGCGGAAAATGTTATAGTCCAGATCGGCGAACGCATCAGCATGGTCGGCCACCTGATTTGCCGTTGCCAGAACCTCCTGCGCTTTATCAGGATGCTGGCGAAACGCGGTACGAACAAAGATCGTCGAGATGTTGGTACGCACGGACAGCAGATTATCAATAAGCTGCGGCACGCTCTCGTGATCGAGACGCGCCAGCGTTTCAAGGATATTTAGCCCGGAGGTTTCCCAGAAGTTATTCACCTTCGTCGGCTTGCCGTGTTGAATGGTCAACCAGCCGTCCCGCGCCAGACGCTGTAATACCTCGCGTAACGTGGTACGTGTCACTCCAATCAGTTCAGAGAGTTCACGTTCAGCAGGCAAAATAGTGCCAGGTGGGAAGCGGTTATTCCAGATACTTTCAATGATGTACTCTTCCGCGAACCCAGCCGGGCTTTGCGCCTTAATGACCATAGTGATAATTCCATTACACAGCAAAACATAGTTACAGTTATCATACCAGACGGGCTACATGGCTGATAGCTGACGCAATGAAGAAAAAGTGGATCAAGGCTTCATTTTCCAGATTACGCTGAAGCACAGCCAGCCTTGTCCGTCGCGTGAATAGCTTGCCTGTACTCCCTCCTCCCGCTAAGCTTTGCGGTCAAACATAAAAACATGATTTCATTTTTAAAGGTAGGGAAATCACCATGGAGCTATCATGGGGTCGCGCTATGTGGCGCAATTTTTTAGGTCAATCACCTGACTGGTACAAACTTGCACTACTCGTATTCTTAGTCGTTAACCCGGTTATATTTTTCATCAATCCCTTTATTGCGGGCTGGCTGTTGGTGGCCGAGTTCATTTTTACGCTGGCGATGGCGTTAAAATGTTACCCGCTGCTACCAGGCGGGCTGCTAGCCATCGAGGCGGTCATCATCGGCATGACCAGCGCCACACATGTGCGTGAAGAGGTTGCCGCTAACCTTGAGGTGCTGTTGCTGCTGATGTTTATGGTGGCTGGCATCTACTTTATGAAGCAGTTGCTGCTGTTTATTTTCACCCGCCTACTGCTTACGATTCGCTCCAAGATGCTGCTGTCGCTGGCATTTTGCGTTGCCGCCGCCTTCCTTTCTGCATTCCTGGATGCGCTGACCGTCGTTGCCGTGGTAATCAGCGTAGCGGTTGGTTTTTATGGTATCTACCATCGCTTCGCCTCTTCCCGCACGGAAGACAACAATATGCTCGATGATAGCCATATCGATCAGCACAATAAGATCGTACTGGAGCAGTTCCGTGGTTTTCTGCGCAGCCTGATGATGCATGCGGGTGTCGGTACAGCGTTAGGCGGCGTAATGACTATGGTCGGCGAACCGCAAAACCTGATTATCGCCAAAGCGGCTGGCTGGCATTTTGGTGACTTTTTCCTACGCATGTCGCCGGTCACCGTCCCGGTGCTGATTTGCGGCCTGTTAACCTGCATGCTGGTTGAGAAATTGCGCTGGTTTGGCTATGGCGAAACGCTGCCGGAGACCGTCCGCGATGTCCTGCAACAGTTTGACGATCAAAGCCGTCAGCAGCGTACTCGTCAGGAAAAAATCAAACTGATTATCCAGGCGATTATCGGTATCTGGCTGGTGGTTGCCCTGGCCCTGCATCTGGCGGAAGTCGGATTAATCGGTCTGTCCGTCATTATCCTGGCCACGTCGTTGACCGGCGTTACTGACGAACACGCGATTGGTAAAGCGTTTACCGAGTCGCTGCCTTTCACCGCCCTGCTAACCGTGTTCTTCTCTATCGTTGCGGTGATTATCGATCAACAGCTCTTTTCACCGATTATTCAGTTTGTTTTGCAGTCTTCTGAACATGCTCAACTGACGCTGTTCTATCTCTTTAACGGCCTGCTGTCTTCTATCTCTGATAACGTGTTTGTCGGCACCATCTACATTAACGAAGCCAAAGCCGCGTTGGAACATGGGACCATCAGCCTTAACCAATTTGAGCTGTTAGCGGTGGCGATCAATACCGGGACTAACCTGCCTTCCGTTGCTACGCCAAACGGCCAGGCGGCATTCCTGTTCCTGCTGACCTCTGCGCTGGCACCATTGATTCGACTCTCTTATGGTCGCATGGTGTGGATGGCTCTGCCTTATACTCTCGTCCTGACGCTGGTTGGTCTGCTTTGCGTCGAGTTCACGCTTGTACCGGTGACTGAGTGGATGACCCAGGCGGGCTGGTTAGCTACACTTTCATAACAATTTACCGGGCAAATCACTGCCCGGTTTGACTTTTTGCATGATAATTATCCGATTACTCAAATTTTCAATTCCTGCTAGTGGCGCATAAATTGAATTGGTTTAAACTGCGCTCTCTACGCATGTTGCAGGGAAATTATTATGTTGCGATTTTTAAACCAGTGCTCCCGAGGTCGTGGTGCATGGTTATTGTTGGCGTTAACCGCCTTTGCGCTGGAGCTTGTCGCGCTGTGGTTCCAGCACGTCATGCTGCTAAAACCTTGCGTGTTGTGTATTTACGAACGTAGCGCATTATTTGGCGTGATGGGCGCGGGGCTGGTGGGGGCTATCGCACCAAAAACGCCGCTGCGCTATGTGGCGATGATTATCTGGATTTACAGTGCCTGGCGCGGACTGCAGTTAGCGTATGAGCACACCATGATTCAGTTGCACCCATCACCGTTTATGACCTGTGATTTTGCCGCACGCTTCCCGAGCTGGCTGCCGCTGGACAAATGGCTGCCGCAGGTGTTTTTAGCATCCGGTGACTGTGCTGAACGCCAGTGGTCTTTTTTAACCCTGGAAATGCCACAGTGGCTGTTGGGGATCTTCGCCGCTTACCTGGTGGTCGCCGTGCTGGTAGTCCTAGCACAGCCGTTTAAACCGAAAAAACGTGACCTCTTCGGTCGCTAACAGAGACGCTCCTTCGGGAGCGTTTTTTTTGCCTTAAATTCATTGCCTGCTGGCATCTATAAGATGTATATTAAATACATCTTATAGATGCCACACCAAGGAGATGTCTGATGTCCCATTTACGCATCCCGGCAAACTGGAAAGTAAAACGCTCTACTCCCTTCTTTACCAAAGACAACGTCCCGGCAGCACTTCTTTCTCACCATAACACCGCAGCAGGCGTGTTTGGACAGCTCTGCGTGATGGAAGGTACGGTAACGTATTATGGCTTTGCCAATGAAGACGCAAAAGAACCTGAAGTGAAAGTGGTGATTAATGCCGGTCAGTTCGCGACCAGCCCACCGCAGTACTGGCATCGCGTTGAATTAAGCGACGATGCGCAATTCAACATTAACTTCTGGGTGGAAGATGACAACCACTCCGATGAGATGTATCAGGCGAAAAAGTCTTAACCCTTAACGCCTGCTAATCGATGGGCGGCTCAGTCCGCCCATGAAGGTTTGTTCAGGATATGATCCTGCCAGTCACGCACTTCCGATTCTTTCACCGCAATATGACGAACTGAGATACGTTCACCGTGCATCGCCGCTTTTGATCCTGTCAGCAACGGGTGCCACTCCGGCAGCCCTTTTCCTTCTGCGAGCAGACGATAGGCGCAGGTCATCGGCAACCATTCAAAAGTCGGCAGATTATCACGCGTCAGTTTGATGCAGTCAGGCTCGTACTCGAATCGACGTTCGTAATTACGACACTGGCAGGTTTTAATGTTGAGCTGACGACAGGCGACGTTGGTAAAGTAGATTTCGTCAGTGTCTTCATCCATCAGCTTATGCAGGCAGCATTGACCGCACCCGTCACATAATGACTCCCACTCGGCATCGGTCATTTCATCAAGGGTTTTACTTTGCCAGAAAGGTATGTCGCTCATCAGGGTTTCCGCTATTGCAATAAAGCTGCACCTTATAACCAGTCTGGCACGCTGATGCAAGTTTTGCCGCCCGAAAAGGCGGCAAGCAGAGATTACAGCACGCGGGTTGTTAGCGTTTGACCGTGAAAACTGATGGCCAGTTCGTCGCCGCTGCTTAAAGGTCCCACGCCTGCTGGCGTTCCCGTTAGCACCACATCGCCCGCTTTGAGGGTAAAGAAACGGCTCATATAAGCAATCAAGGGAACGATGTGATGGATCATGTCCGCCGTGGAGCCGTGCTGGCGAGTTTCACCGTTGACCGTTAATCCAAGCATCGTATCCTGCGGATCGCCATTAAATTCCGCCACCGGAATAAATCCAGACAGCGGGCAAGAATTATCAAAACCCTTCGCTTTTTCCCATGGCTGCCCCGCTTTCTTCATTTTGCCCTGAATATCGCGCAGGGTCAGATCCAGCGCGACACCATAACCGGCGATGGCTTTGCGCACATGATCTTCTGTCGCTTGCCGCAGGGTCGCGCCAATCAGCACAGCCAGCTCAACTTCATGGTGGACAGACCCCATATCAGATGGGATCACCAGCGGCTGGCGCAAATCGCACAGCGCGGTTTCCGGTTTAATAAACAGAACCGGTTCTTCCGGGGTGGTTCCGCCCATCTCTTTAATATGGTTAGCATAGTTACTCCCTACGCAAACCACCTTACTCACCGGATAATCCAGCAGAGCACCATGCCAGTTGTGATGTTGATACATTACTTTCCCCTAACGTAGTCATAGATTTCAGGTACTGCATCGATGGAACGTGCTGCTGCCGGATGCAGTTTAACGTTTAGCGTCTGGTGTATTTTGTTTTGCCGCTGCCAGATGCTGTTTAAGTAAATCTTCTGGCGGCGGGGGTATTTGTAAATAATAGCCCTGCTCGGTCAGGGCCTGTTTTACTTTTTCAAGATCGGCATTAACTAATTTTTTTCGCCCATCAAGCGGTAACATCATTGCCAGCGTCGGCTGACCAAATCCTCTCATCAGTTCTTCAGGAACGCGCGAGAAATCGTCTTTTTTTTCGACATATAAATAGGTCTGGTCACGTTTGCTGCTTCGGTAGATCACACAAAACATATCTTTTACTCTGAATTCACGGAATGGTGGCTTGCCTCAATATAATACTGACTATAACATGCCTTATAGTCTTCGGAATATCACCCCGCGCTGGGGATGATAAATAGCAAATTGAGTAAGGCCAGGATGTCAAACACGCCAATCGAGCTTAAAGGCAGTAGCTTCACCTTATCAGTGGTTCATTTACATGAAGCAGAACCCGAGGTTATTCGTCAGGCGTTGGAAGACAAAATCGCGCAGGCACCGGCTTTTTTAAAACATGCTCCCGTGGTGGTTAACGTGAGTGGTCTTGAAAGCCCGGTAAACTGGTCAGCGCTGCAGAAAGTTGTCGCGTCTACCGGATTGCGCATTATTGGCGTTAGCGGATGCAAAGACGCCAGACTAAAGGCAGAAATCGACGAAATGGGTCTTCCTTTACTGACTGAAGGTAAAGAAAAAGCTATTCGTCCTGCGCCTGTTGAGGTCCCGGCTCCCGTCGCTTTGCCGCAAAACGTTACTCCCATCACAAAAACACGATTAATAAATGTGCCGGTTCGTTCCGGTCAGCGCATTTATGCTCCACAATGTGATCTGATTGTTACAAGCCACGTCAGTGCGGGCGCAGAGCTTATCGCTGATGGCAATATTCATGTTTATGGAATGATGAGAGGCCGTGCGCTGGCAGGTGCAAGCGGCGATCGTGAAGCGCAAATTTTTTGTACCCATCTGACGGCAGAACTGGTGTCTATCGCAGGTGTTTATTGGCTGAGTGATAAAATCCCAGCAGAATTTTATGGCAAAGCGGCCCGTCTGCAATTAGCAGAGAACGCTTTGACAGTTCAACCGTTGAATTGATCCCTTTTTAACAAGGAATTTCTATGGCACGCATTATTGTTGTTACTTCGGGTAAAGGGGGCGTTGGCAAAACCACCTCCAGCGCGGCCATCGCTACAGGTTTGGCCCAGAAGGGAAAGAAAACTGTCGTTATTGATTTTGATATCGGCCTGCGTAACCTCGATCTGATTATGGGTTGTGAACGCCGCGTCGTTTACGACTTCGTCAACGTTATTCAGGGCGATGCGTCGTTAAATCAGGCGTTAATCAAAGATAAGCGTACCGAAAATCTCTTTATTCTTCCGGCCTCACAGACTCGCGATAAAGACGCGCTGACGCGTGAAGGCGTCGCGAAAGTTCTGGACGACCTGAAAACGATGGAATTCGATTTCATCGTCTGCGACTCCCCAGCGGGTATTGAAACCGGCGCGCTGATGGCCCTGTATTTTGCCGATGAAGCGATTATCACCACTAACCCGGAAGTTTCCTCTGTACGTGACTCTGACCGTATTCTGGGTATTCTGGCGTCGAAATCTCGTCGTGCGGAAAACGGTGAAGATCCGATTAAAGAGCATTTGTTGCTGACGCGCTACAACCCTGGCCGCGTAAATAAAGGTGACATGCTGAGCATGGAAGACGTACTGGAAATTCTGCGAATCAAGCTGGTTGGCGTGATTCCTGAAGATCAGTCAGTCCTGCGCGCGTCTAACCAGGGTGAGCCGGTTATTCTCGACATCAATGCTGATGCCGGTAAAGCCTATGCTGATACCGTAGACCGTCTGTTGGGAGAAGAACGTCCTTTCCGCTTCATTGAAGAAGAGAAGAAAGGTTTCCTCAAACGCCTGTTCGGAGGATAAGTTATGGCATTACTGGATTTTTTTCTCTCGCGGAAAAAGAGCACAGCGAACATCGCTAAAGAGCGACTGCAGATTATTGTTGCGGAACGTCGTCGTAGTGACGCCGAGCCACATTATTTACCGCAACTGAGGAAAGATATTCTCGAGGTTATCTGCAAGTATGTACAAATTGATCCCGAAATGGTCACCGTACAGCTTGAACAAAAAGACGGCGATATTTCTATCCTCGAACTTAACGTGACATTACCTGAAGCTGAAGAGTCTAAATAACGGCTTTGCTCAGTGAGTTATAGTTGCAAAAAAGGCAGATTATTCTGCCTTTTTTATTTTCAGTTTCTTGCCAGGCTGTTGCGGATTTATTCCAAAGTAAACTTTGGATAGTTTTCGGCAAAATAGCGGCGCAAATACTCAACCGTAATACGGATTTTTGCCGACGTCGCCAGCCGAGAAACATAAACCGCCCATATATTTGCTGGTTGATAATACTCGGGTAATACGTGTACCAGATGTCCACCGGCAATGTTGTCGCAAACGTCCCACCACGAACGCAGGGCAATTCCCTGCCCATCAAGACACCACTGATGTACCACTTCGCCATGATTAGACGACAGAGGCCCCGTAACTTTAATTGAGTGAGCGCCCTCTTTATTACGCATTTGCCAGATGCCAAATGGATGGTCGCGCTCTTTGATAACCAGACAAGGAAAAGTGGAGAGATCGTTGAGTTGCTTCGGCGTCCCGTGCTGCGCCACAAATTCCGGCGAGGCGCACAGAATACGGTAGTTAGTCGCCAGCTTACGGGCAATCAGGTTCGGCGCGATATCATCCCCGATACGAATATCAAGATCGACGCCCTCATTCACCATATCCACCAGGCGGTCTTCAACATCGAACCTCAGTTCTAGCTGCGGGTACGCTTTTGCCAGCGCAGACAGCGCCGGAGCCACCACCCGACGGCCAAAGCCAAAGCTACTAATAATGCGTAGCATCCCCTGCGGGATCTGCCTGGCATCCGACAACTCGTCCATCATCTGATCGACATCCTGCAGGATCCGCTGCGCCCATTCGTAGATCCGCTCCCCCTCTTCCGTGATGGTTACACGCCGCGTTGTCCGGTGCAGCAGCACCACGTTCAGCGTCTGCTCCAGCAGGGCTACTCGCTTACTGATAAAAGCCGGTGATACACCCAGTTCCTCGGCAACGGCGGCAAATCCTGCCCGACGGGCAACCAGCATAAAGACGCGTAAATCATTTAGCAGCGGCAGATTATTCATGATCTGTGTTTTATGTTTCACCAGTTAGGGGGATTAACTATTAATCAGTCAATTATAGGATAAGGGGAAAGTCAATTTTGATGGCGTACAAGTGAGAGCTGCTATGAAGAAAACCTGTCGTATTGCCGCTATCCCCGGAGATGGCATTGGTAAAGAAGTGCTGCCTGAAGGCATTCATGTGTTACAGGCAGCCGCCGAGCGTTGGGGGTTGTCGCTCAGCTTTGAGCAAATGGAATGGGCCAGCTGCGAGTACTACACCCATCACGGCAAAATGATGCCGGATGACTGGCATGAGCAGTTGCAATCCTTTGATGCTATCTATTTTGGCGCCGTTGGCTGGCCGGACACCGTACCGGACCACATCTCTTTATGGGGCTCGCTGCTTAAGTTTCGCCGCGAATTCGACCAGTACGTCAACCTGCGTCCGGTACGCCTGTTTCCGGGAGTCCCTTGCCCACTGGCGGGCAAGCAGCCAGGCGACATTGATTTCTACGTCGTACGCGAGAACACCGAGGGAGAATACTCTTCTCTCGGCGGACGCGTGAGTGAAGGGACGGAACACGAGGTGGTTATCCAGGAGTCGGTCTTCACCCGTCGCGGCGTAGATCGTATATTGCGTTACGCCTTCGAGCTGGCGCAAAACCGCCCGCGCAAAACCCTGACCTCGGCGACCAAATCCAATGGTCTGGCCATCAGCATGCCTTACTGGGACGAGCGTGTTGAAGCAATGGCGGCTAACTATCCTGAGATCCGTTGGGATAAACAGCATATCGATATACTGTGCGCCCGCTTTGTGATGCAGCCGGAGCGCTTTGACGTTGTGGTTGCTTCCAACCTGTTCGGCGACATCCTCTCCGATCTGGGTCCGGCCTGTACCGGGACGATTGGCATCGCACCTTCTGCCAACTTAAACCCGGAACGCACCTTCCCGTCCCTGTTCGAGCCAGTACATGGTTCGGCCCCCGATATTTACGGAAAAAACATCGCCAACCCGATTGCCACTATCTGGGCTGGCGCCATGATGCTGGACTTCCTTGGCAACGGTGATGCCAACTATAAGGCTGCCCACGACGGTATTCTGGCGGCAATTGAGCACGTTATTGCCAGCGGCCCGAAAACGCCGGATATGAAAGGCAGCGCCACCACGCAACAGGTGGGAGAAGCCATCTGTCAGGCACTACGTTAGAGGTCAAACCACGAAATATGAGCCGCGTCACTGACGCGGCTTTTTTATGCGTTTTGTGGAGCCAATAACCTGCGCTAATTCACCTTTTATTATTTCCGTTCCGTGTTTTATTGCTTCACGCATCGGGCAATTGTTTAATCCATGTAAAGAACAAATAATAAAATTGTTAAATACAAAGTAACTCATTCTACCCCTACAGCATGATAACAACGACAGGCTAATGCCATACGCGGGCAACTGTGCCCAGGAGATCCCATGTTGAGCAACGTCAAGAAAAAAGACATGCCGCTGATAGCCATCAGCCTGGTGGCTATTCTTTTCATCGCCGCCACACTTAGTCTCTTCCCTCAGCAGTCTGCACAAGTCGCAAATACCCTTTTTAACGGCGTTACCCGGATGCTGGGTTCCGCCGTGCAGATCCTCGTTCTGATGGCTATGGGTCTGGTCGTCTGGCTGGCTACCAGCAAATACGGCAATATCCGTCTGGGAGAAGGTAAAGCGGAATACAGCACGCTCTCCTGGCTGTTTATGTTTATATGCGCCGGATTAGGCTCCTCCACGCTCTACTGGGGCGTTGCTGAGTGGGCCTATTATTACCAGACCCCGGGTCTGAATATCGCGCCGCACTCGCAAAAAGCGCTGGAATACAGCCTGCCCTATTCCTTTTTCCATTGGGGGATCAGCGCATGGGCGACCTACACGTTGGCTTCATTAACCATGGCCTACCACTTCCATGTGCGTAAAAACAAAGGACTGAGCCTGTCCGGGATTATCGCCGCTATTACCGGCGTACATCCGCAGGGTGTCTGGGGTCGCCTGGTTGACCTGATGTTCCTGATCGCGACAGTTGGCGCGTTAACTATCTCTCTGGTCGTCACCGCTGCCACCTTTACCCGCGGTTTGTCTGCCCTGACGGGGTTACCGGATAACTTCACGGTGCAGGCGTTTGTGATCCTGTTCTCTGGCGGCATTTTCTGCCTGAGCTCCTGGATTGGCATCAATAACGGTTTGCAACGTCTGAGCAAAATGGTCGGCTGGGGGGCGTTTTTACTGCCGCTGCTGGTGCTGATCGTCGGCCCGACCGAGTTCATCACCAACAACATCATCAACGCCATCGGCCTGACGACACAAAATTTTTTGCAAATGAGCCTCTTCACCGACCCGCTTGGCAACGGTGAGTTCACCCGTAACTGGACGGTGTTCTACTGGCTGTGGTGGATCTCCTACACGCCGGGCGTGGCAATGTTTGTCACTCGCGTATCCCGTGGTCGCAAAATCAAAGAGGTTATCTGGGCATTAATCCTCGGTAGCACTGTTGGTTGCTGGTTCTTCTTTGGCGTGATGGAAAGCTACTCCATTCACCAGTTTGTGAACGGCGTGATCGACGTACCGCAGGTTATGGCGACGCTGGGCGGTGAGACGGCCGTACAGCAAGTGTTGATGTCGTTGCCTGCCGGGAAACTGTTTCTGGTGGCGTATCTGGCGATCATGATTATATTCCTCGCCTCACACATGGATGCTGTGGCCTACACCATGGCGGCCACCAGCACGCGCAACCTGCAGGAAGGGGAAGATCCGCAGCGCAGTCTTCGTCTGTTCTGGTGCGTGGTTATCACCCTGATCCCATTATCGATTTTGTTCACCGGCGCGTCCCTGGAAACCATGAAGACCACGGTGGTTCTGACCGCTCTTCCATTCCTCGCCATCCTGTTGGTGAAGGTTGGCGGTTTTCTGCGCTGGGTACGGCAGGACTATGCCCACGTTCCTGCGCATCAAATTGAAAGTCATATTCCCGAAGCGCCAGTTGACGTCCCGGTCGCGCCACCGGCCGGGACACTACTCAAAGGCGACAATTAAGCGCCAGTACAAAAATCCTCTTACTCACAAATTAAAGGTATTCCAATGAGCAATCTGAGCCCTGAGTTTATTCTGCCGCAAAATTTCTGTGCCAACCCGCAGGATGCCTGGACTATCCCGGCCCGGTTTTATACCGACCATCAGGCTTTCGAACACGAACAAGAAAAGGTGTTCGCTAAAAGCTGGATTTGCGTCGCCCACAGTAGCGAACTGGCGAAACCCAATGATTATGTTACCCGAGAAGTGATTGGCGAGAATATCGTGCTGGTACGTGGGCGCGATAACGTGCTGCGGGCATTCTACAACGTCTGCCCGCATCGCGGTCATCAGCTGTTGAGCGGCGAGGGGAAAGCGAAAAATGTGATTACCTGCCCTTACCACGCATGGGCATTCAAACTTGACGGTAATCTGGCGCATGCGCGTAACTGCGAAAACGTCGCCAACTTCGACAGCGAAAAAGCGCACCTTACACCGGTACGCCTGGAAGAATATGCCGGATTCGTGTTTATAAACATGGATCCGAATGCGGGCAGCGTGGAAGAACAACTCCCTGGTCTTGCGGACAAAGTTATCGAAGCCTGCCCAGACGTGCATGACCTGAAACTTGCTGCGCGCTTTACGACTCGTACCCCAGCCAACTGGAAGAATATTGTCGATAACTATCTGGAGTGCTACCACTGCGGTCCGGCCCATCCAGGTTTTTCCGACTCGGTCCAGGTTGACCGTTACTGGCATACCATGCACGGTAACTGGACGCTGCAATACGGTTTCGCCAAACCTTCAGAGCAGTCATTTAAGTTCGAAGAAGGGGTTGATGCCGCTTTCCACGGTTTCTGGCTGTGGCCGTGCACCATGCTCAACGTGACGCCAATCAAAGGTATGATGACCGTTATCTACGAATTCCCGGTAGATGCGGAAACCACGCTGCAAAACTATGACATCTATTTCACCAACGAAGAGCTGACCGAAGAGCAGAAACAACTGATCGAATGGTATCGCAACGTCTTTCGTCCTGAAGATTTACGTCTGGTTGAAAGCGTACAAAAAGGGCTGAAATCGCGCGGGTATCGCGGCCAGGGACGCATTATGGCGGACACCAGCGGCAGCGGCATCTCCGAGCATGGCATTGCCCATTTCCATAATCTGGTCGCCCAGGTTTTTCAGGAATAACCCGGGGCTTTTACGACAGGTTCCGGCGCGTCGCTGAGCCGCGTCGGACAGATTTTTTAGGGAGGCCGCAATGTCTGATTATCAAATGCAAGAAGTCCGGGTCAGCCGGATTGAGACGATTACCGCGCAGGTAAAATGCTTCACCTTAACGGCGACCTCAGGCGAGTCGCTGCCTGCGTTTCAGGGTGGCAGCCATGTTATCGTGCAGATGCGCGATGGCGAGAACCTGTACAGCAATGCGTACTCGCTGATGAGTTCACCACGCGATACGCGCGCCTATAAAATCGCCGTACGCCTGGAGGAAGCGTCCAAAGGCGGCTCACGATATCTGCATCAAAACGTGAAGCCCGGCGACACACTCACGATCTCCACACCAAACAATCTCTTCGCCCTCGCCCCTCAGGCACAAAAACATCTGTTGATTGCCGGAGGTATCGGCATCACACCGTTTTTATCGCAACTCCCGGAGCTGGAACAATCTCAGATGCAATGGCAACTGCACTATTGCTCTCCCAGCCAGGAGACCTGCGCGTTTCATGACGAACTCATGCAACACCCCAGCGCCGATCGCATTCATCTGCACCTGTCGAACGCAGGCACCCGCCTCGATTTAGCCCGTCTGCTGGCAGATGTTGAACCCGGCACGCATATCTATACCTGTGGCCCTGCGGTGCTCAACGATGCTGTCAGAGAAGCGGCTTCCCGCCTTGGGCTGGACAGCAATACGCTACATTTCGAACAATTTGCCGTGGAAGAGAAAGGCGGCGACGCCTTCACTCTGGTGCTGGCGCGTTCCGGGCGCGAGTTTGTGGTCCCGGAAGAGATGACCATTTTGCAGGTTATCGAAAATAACAAAGCCGCCCGGGTTGAGTGCCTGTGCCGGGAAGGTGTTTGCGGCACCTGCGAAACGACGATTCTGGAAGGGGAAGCGGATCACCGCGATCAGTATTTCAGCGACGACGAAAAAGCCAGCCAGCAAAGCATGCTCATCTGCTGCTCGCGCGCCAAAGGTAAGCGCCTGGTGCTCGATCTGTAGCGTTGCGCAGGCCGGGTCAGCAAACGCGCGACCCGGCGAGCCTGGTGACTTACTGCGGGTATTCCTGCAGCAGCGCGTTGAGGCGATCGGACATCAATTCGCCACGCCAGCCGGAAACCAGCTCAGGCAGGGATTGCTGCGGCTTTAATTTCCAGTGCCAGTTGAGCAACTGGTTGATCTGGCGACGCGAAGCAAGCAGTTCGACGCTGAGATTATGTTCCGCACTCACCTCGGCAACCAGCGCTTTGATGGCTTTGAACGCCTTGCGATACCCTGGCATATCCATCAAATTCAGCAGCGGCTGCGGCAGCGACTCTTCCGGTAAAGCCTGGGCCTTTTCCACCAGGGCGATCAGCGTTTTACCGTGGAAACGAATTTCGCTCCCGGAAAGACCCAGGCTATCCAGTTCACCCAGGCTGCCCGGCATATAACGCGCCACCGCCCACAGGTGCTCTTCACGCACCACGAAGTTTACCGCCAGATCGCGCTCGCGTGCTTTACGCAGTCGCCAGTCGGCAAGCAGTTGCAGGCAGGCTAGCTGACGGGTGCGCAGTTGCCATGCGTTGGTGATGTCACGCCAGGCGTCTTCCGGCGCCAGAATCTCCTGGCGACGCTGCTGCATTAAGCGGCATTCGTCCAGCGCGGCTGGCAGCCAGCCGCTGGCTTCGGTTTCAGCCATCAGTTTTGTGGTGATCGGTAACAGATACCAGACGTCAGCCGCCGCGTATTCGCACTGACGCTCGGTCAGCGGTCTGGCCAGCCAGTCGGTACGCGATTCACTTTTGTCGAGCGCCACCCCCGTAAACTCTTCCACCATCGAGGCGAAGCCCCACGACAGCGGACGACCGCAAAACGCGGCCAGGATTTGTGTGTCAATTAACGGCTGCGGAAGTTCGCCAAAAGCGTTGAGAAACACTTCCAGGTCTTCACTTCCCGCATGCAGGAATTTGGTGATGGCGGTATCACGCAGAATATCGCGCAGGGGCGACCAGTCGGTGATCCCTAGTGGATCAATCAGAGCAACGTGTTTGCCATCAAAGAGTTGGATCAGCCCCAACTGCGGATAATAGGTACGTGTGCGAACAAATTCGGTATCCAGGGCTATCGCCGGAAATTCACGGACGGCTTCGCACAGCGTGGCTAACGCGTCGTCCGTGGTGATCATTTGATAATTCAAATCGTGCTCTCTTAGGTTTGCGCCAAAAAAAACGCCGGTTTACCCGGCGTTTTCTGCTGGCTGACTTAACGCTCAGCCTTTATTGTCCACTTTGGCGCGCGCTTCGTCACGTAATTCTCGTCGCAAAATTTTACCGACGTTAGATTTCGGCAACTCGTCGCGAAACTCCACCAGCTTCGGTACTTTATAGCCCGTCAGGTGACGACGGCAGAAAGTGATAAGCACCTCATCAGTTAACGAGGCATCTTTCTTCACCACGAAAATTTTCACCGCTTCACCGCTGCTGCCCGACGGAACGCCGACCGCAGCCACTTCCTGTACGCCAGGATGTTGCATAACCACGTCTTCAATTTCATTTGGATAGACGTTGAAGCCGGACACCAGGATCATATCTTTCTTACGATCGACAATACGCAGGAAGCCTTCATCATCCATCACCGCAATATCGCCGGTGTGCAGCCAGCCGTCTTTAACGATTTCGTCGGTGGCGTCTGGTCGCTGCCAGTAGCCCAGCATCACTTGCGGACCTTTCACGCACAGTTCGCCCGGTTCTCCCGGCGGCACTTCGTTATCGTCGTCATCCACCAGTTTGACCTCGGTGGAAGGAACCGGTAACCCGATACTGCCGCTGTGGTAGTCGATATCATGAGGGTTGACGCTCACCAGAGGGGCACACTCCGTCAGGCCATAGCCTTCCAGCAGATACTGACCGGTCAGCTTTACCCAACGTTCAGCTACCGCCTGTTGAACCGGCATCCCGCCGCCAGCCGAAAGGTGTAGTGACGAGAAGTCCAGTTGTTGGAACTCTTTGTTATTCAGCAGCGCGTTAAACAGCGTGTTGACGCCGGTCATGGCGGTGAACGGATACTTCGCCAGCTCTTTTACCAGTCCCGGAATATCACGCGGGTTGGTAATCAGCAGGTTTTGACCGCCCAGCTCAATAAACAGCAGGCAGTTCATCGTCAGTGCAAAAATGTGATACAGCGGTAGGGCCGTCACCACCAGTTCTTTACCCGGATGCAGCAACGGGCCATAAGTGGCGTTAACCTGCTCAAGGTTAGCCAGCATGTTACGGTGCGTAAGCATCGCGCCCTTCGCCACACCGGTAGTCCCCCCGGTATATTGCAGGAACGCCAGATCTTCCGACACTACTTCGGGTTTCACATACTGCATGCGATAACCGTTTTGCAGCGCGCTACGAAAAGAGATGGCATCCGGCAGGTGATATTTCGGTACCAGACGCTTGATATACTTGACGACAAAGTTAACCAAGGTCCCTTTGGCGGTCGACAGCTGATCGCCCATACGCGTCAGGATCACGTGTTGCACCGACGTTTTGTCGACGACTTTTTCCAGCGTGTGGGCAAAGTTAGACACGATGACAATCGCCGACGCGCCGCTGTCGTTGAGCTGATGTTCCAGCTCGCGAGGCGTGTACAGCGGGTTCACGTTCACGACGATCATGCCGGCACGTAAAATCCCAAACAGTGCGACCGGATATTGCAGCAGGTTCGGCATCATCAATGCGACGCGATCGCCCTTCTTCAGCCCGAGTCCCTGTTGCAAATAGGCCGCAAATGCCCGGCTACGCTCTTCAAGCTTGCGGAAGGTCATCACCTCCCCCATGTTTACAAACGCGGGCTGATCGGCATACCGTCTTACTGAGTGTTCAAAGAGTTCCACCAGGGATTGATAACGGTCAGGATTGATCTCCGCAGGAACACCAGCGGGATAACGGTTAAGCCAAACCTTTTTCAATACATCACCTCTAAAATGCGTATTCGTCGTCATCACAACCCCAGGCAATAAACAAACTGTTAACATAATATTAACTCAGCGTACCAGTTTGTTTATTACACAACGACAAGGTTGCGAAGCACGTCACTATTTATTTTTCTTATATCCACGTTAATGCAGAAACAGCGGACGAGCCGCTGTTTCTTTTACTCATAAAACAAAGAGTTACTCAGTTACTATGGTCTGAACCTGTGCCGGGCCGGGATTGTACCATCCCCATCCGCCGTAGCCACCGTAAGGCCAGCCACGCGCACCGTAGAACCAGGGGTCGATCGGCTGAGGCGGCATAACAATTTGCTGAGTAATATGCCAGCGTTTATAGCCAGTTACCTGCATCAGCATGAATTTATACGGTGTATTACCGATTTTTCCATCCACAGTACCGCTAATCGGACCGACGACGGTAACCAGTTGACCGCGGAAGTCCACCGGGTCGAGGAAACCATTTACATCAGCATAAATTCGCCCGCGGGAGGCTTCGCCCAGCACCGGTCGCGCCCCGCTATCAAGAGGAACAGTGGCAATTTCCAGACGGGATTTCCCCTGCTGGTTCTGAATATCCACCACTTTACCGCCGAAACGCGCTTCCTGTCCGACATACAGCTGCGGGGCATTCATCACCCGCACCAGATCCTGCTGCGGCGTAGGGCTCGAACCTTTAATCGCGTCCGGGATGGTGACACAACCGCTAAGCATTAACGCGAATGCGCCCGCCAACACACCTTTCAATAACTGCTTTTGCACCGCCATATTGCGACTCCCTTTTCTTAGCTTCTGCCCCGACCAATTCACCATGCTGCGCACTGACGGCTGTGCGAATTGACCAGGGATGTACTACTAAGATTCATTCTTTACCGGGAAGTTTCTTCCATGCCACGGTGTTACGTAAATAAACCGGTTCCGCATGTTCAACCGCCACGGTCTTACCGGCAGCCAGCATTTGCGTGGCAACAGGCAGCATATCTTCAGCCGCCGGAAGCAAAACGTCGCCATCGCTCAGCGTCAGACCGCTGTCTTTACCGAGCTCAGGCCAGGCAGGCCAGCCCGTTCCGACCGTTACCCACTCGCCAGACAGTTGCAGTAAACGCGCATGCACCTGCTCGGGGGTTAGCACCGCTTCGGTTTCTTCACCGTGCCAGTTGCCGTTCTCATCACGCAGGTATTCGGCCCAATAGACTTCGCCCATTCGCGCGTCGATCGCGGCCAGTACGCGGGTCGCGCCCGACTTACGCCAGGCTCCCTGCGCCATTGTTGCCAGGGTGGAAATGCCGATCATCGGTAAATTCGCGCCTAACGCCAGCCCCTGAGCAATGCCAATCCCAATACGTACACCGGTGAAACTGCCAGGACCGCGACCAAACGCCAGAGCGTCGATATCGGTTAACGTGAGATCGCCAGCGGCCAGGATTTCCTCGACCATTGGTAAAATTCGTTGGGTGTGTTCTCGTGGGCAAAGCTCGAAATGAGCCTTGGTAGTACCGTCATTCCACAGGGCAACAGAGCACGCCTCTGTGGCGGTATCGATAGCCAGAATTCGCATGGGTGTTTGTGATCAGGTCAATAAATTTGGCGCGCATCTTACCACACTCCGTAACAAATTACTCAGTCGTTGGTATGGCAAGAAAACGAACAGCGCGAGCAATATCACGCGTCCGCGGCGCAGGCGGAAGGCTTGCCAGGAAAGTAGCACCGTAAGGTCGCATCACCAGACGGTTGTCGCAAATCACCAGCACCCCGCGGTCGTCAGCGTCACGAATCAGACGCCCCACGCCCTGTTTCAGGGTGATTACCGCATCCGGCAACTGAACGTCTTCAAACGGATCGCCGCCGCGCAAACGGCAGTCCTCCATCCGCGCTTTTAACAGCGGATCGTCGGGCGAGGTGAACGGCAGTTTATCAATAATCACCAGCGACAACGTATCGCCACGCACGTCCACCCCTTCCCAGAAGCTGCTGGTGGCAACCAGTAACGCATTACCTGCGCTGACAAACTGCTGTAACAGTTGCCCTTTACTGGTTTCGCCCTGCAGCAGCACGGGAAGGGTCATGGTGGCGCGGAATTGTTCCGCCAGATCGCGCATCATCGCATGCGAGGTACACAGCATAAAGCAGCGCCCGTTGTTCGCTTCGATAATAGGACGCAGCATGGATGCCAGCTGACGCGCCGCTCCCGGTTGGTTGGTTTGCGGGAGATTACGCGGCACGCACAGCAGCGCCTGGCGGGTGTAATCAAATGGACTTGGCAGCAGCATCGACTCGGCATCTTCAATACCCAGCCGCGCGGTGAAATGATGAAGATCATCGTTTACCGACAGCGTCGCGGAGGTAAAAATCCAGCAGCCCGGCTTCTGTTCCATCACTTCTTTGAATTTATCCGCCACCGTGAGCGGCGTCAGCGCAAGGGTGAAATGGCGCGAGGTGCATTCATACCAGTAGCTGAAACCTGGCTGGTTGATCTCTTTCAGGCGCTTCAGACGAGTACGGTAAAGCGTGGCACGTTCAAACGCGGCATCCAGCAAGGCGGAACGTCCGAGAGACAGTTTCGCCACGTCGTAACACAGCTCCAGCGTGTCATCGAGCAACAAAAACGCGCGCTGCACGCGCGGGTCGGCCAGCAGTTCCCGCAAGTTTCCTCGATAGCCCGGCTCACCCAACTGCAGGCGGAAGTCCTGCGCGCTTTGCGCCAGTCGGTCAGCGCATTTTTGAAGCTGCTGAGTGTCTTTCAGCTCGGTGCGATAGGCAATGGTGATGTCTTTCGCCAGATCCAGCAGTTGGCGACTGGAGAGCGATTGACCAAAGTATTGGCTGGCGATATCCGGTAACTGATGCGCTTCATCGAAGATCATCACTTCAGCTTCCGGGATCAGCTCGCCAAACCCACTCTCTTTTACCACCATATCAGCGAGAAACAGATGGTGGTTTACC
The DNA here is from genome assembly GCF_050434985.1 of Citrobacter sp. 506. Taxonomy (NCBI): domain Bacteria; kingdom Pseudomonadati; phylum Pseudomonadota; class Gammaproteobacteria; order Enterobacterales; family Enterobacteriaceae; genus Citrobacter; species Citrobacter sp. 506. Next base: position 199,327 of record NZ_JBNDJN010000001.1, on the reverse strand, counting down.
ACGACGACATCCGCATCCATCGCCTTCTTGCGCGCTTTAACGACAAAGCACTCTTTGTACAGCGGGCAGTCGCTCCCAAGGCAATTATCGTTTGTGCTCGTCACCAGCGGCCAGGCCTGAGAGTCTTCCGCCACGCTGACGCAGGTGCTGATGTCTCCATCAAGGGTTTGATTTGACCAGGAGCGTAGCAGAATGACGTCACTTAAAGTCTGTACCGGCAGGTCACCGCCCGCCAGCGCCTGTTGTTCGAGACGCTCAAGACACAGATAGTTTGAACGCCCTTTCAGCAGCGCCAGTTTACCCGTGAATTCCAGAGCCTTCGCAACGGTGGGTAAATCGCGGCTGTATAGCTGATCCTGCAACGCCTTCGAGCCCGTGGAGACGATCACTTTCTTTCCGGCACGCAGCGCGGGGGCAAGATAAGCGTAGGTTTTACCTGTTCCTGTTCCGGCTTCGACAACAAGCGGCTGTGATTTTTCGATAGCATGGCTGACGGCGAAGGCCATCTGCCGCTGTGGTTCACGCGGTTTAAAACCGGGTATCGCTTTAGCCAACTGACCGTCTGCTGCAAAATCGTCCGTCACACTGCCCCCTGTTCATTTGAACAGGGATTATGTCAGGCCAGCGGCTCTTTCGCCAGTTGAAGAGGTGACGTGGACACAACATTATGGCAGTCTTGGCGCAACCCGAAGCCATTATGAAAAAACGTAAATGAGGAATGATTTATGACGATTGTGCGCATTGATGCCGAAGCGCGTTGGTCCGACGTGGTTATCCACAACAACACGTTGTATTACACCGGCGTACCGGAAAATCTGGATGCCGACGCCTTTGAGCAAACGGCAAATACGCTGGCGCAAATTGATGCGGTGCTGGAAAAACAGGGCAGCAGCAAGTCACGTATTCTTGATGCCACCCTGTTCCTGGCGGACAAAAATGATTTTGCCGCCATGAACAAAGCCTGGGACGCATGGGTTGTTGCTGGTCACGCGCCGGTACGTTGTACCGTTCAGGCCGGGTTAATGAACCCGAAATACAAAGTTGAAATTAAGATTATCGCTGCGGTATAAGCGGCGTTATTCGTCTTCATCTTCAAAACGCGCCACGATCCGCTCGCCGGTATGGCTGGCGCGTAATTCAGCAGCCACTTTCGTAATCGCCTCGCCACTGCTCATCCCCTGGGATATCAGTTCATGAATGCGTTCAACCGCCTGTTGCTGCTGATCGTGCGTGAGTGAAGGTAAACCTGCAATCATGGTGAACTCCTGCTAAATTATTAGCGCTAATTATTTCATGCTACCCGGCACATAGCCAGTGAAGTAGCAACGAGTCAGGACTGATGAAGACGTTATCTCCCGCTGTAATCACACTCCCCTGGCGTCTGGACGCCGCTGAGCACTATTTTGCCACATTAAGCCACCAGCCCTGGGCAATGCTTTTGCATTCAGGCCATGCCGACCATCCGCATAATCGCTTTGATATTCTGGTCGCCGACCCCATTACAACGCTGGTCACACATGCAGAAGAGACCGTTGTGCATGACCATCACGGCACTATGCAAACGGTTGATGATCCGATGACGGTTTTACGTTCGGCGCTGACATCGCTGACTATTCAGCCCGATTATAATCCCGATTTTCCCTTCCAGGGAGGCGCATTGGGTCTGTTCGGTTATGACTTAGGCCGTCGTTTTGAATCTCTGCCAACGGAAGCCGAACAGGATATCACGCTACCGGACATGGCGGTTGGCATTTACGATTGGGCGCTGATTGTCGATCATCAGTTGCAAAGGGTGTCGCTACTTAGCCACTCCGATGTACAGGCACGACGCCGTTGGCTGGAAAATCAACAGATACCCGTGCGCGAACCGTTTTCGTTAACATCCTCGTGGCAGTCCAACATGACCCGTGCGCAGTATGGTGAAAAGTTCCGTCAGGTGCAGCGTTATCTGCACAGCGGCGATTGCTATCAGGTCAATCTTGCCCAGCGCTTTCAGGCGCATTATCAAGGCGATGAGTGGTTGGCGTTTGTACGTCTCAACCATGCGAACCGCGCCCCGTTCAGTGCGTTTATACGTCTTGAGGAAGGGGCGATTCTCAGCCTTTCACCTGAGCGTTTTATTCTGCTGGAAAACCAGCACATCCAGACGCGCCCGATTAAAGGCACGCTGCCCAGACTTGAAGATGCCGATGCCGATCGTCAGCAGGCTCAATCTTTGGCGAACTCGCCAAAGGATCAGGCGGAAAACCTGATGATCGTCGATTTAATGCGTAATGATATCGGCCGCGTTGCCGAACCCGGTTCGGTACAGGTTCCGGAACTGTTCGTTGTCGAACCGTTCCCTGCCGTTCATCATTTGGTCAGCACCATTACCGCGCGTCTGCCAGAGTCATTGCACGCCACTGACCTGCTGCGCGCCGCCTTCCCCGGCGGCTCTATTACCGGTGCGCCAAAAGTGCGGGCAATGGAAATTATTGACGAACTGGAACCGCAAAGACGCAACGCCTGGTGCGGTAGCATTGGCTATCTGAGCTTTTGCGGCAATATGGATACCAGCATCACCATTCGCACGCTGACAGCCACCAACGGACGCATTTATTGTTCCGCTGGCGGTGGCATTGTGGCGGACAGCCAGGAAGATGCGGAGTATCAGGAAACGTTTGATAAAGTGAATCGTATTTTGCACCAACTGGAGAACTGACACGTGGAATACAGCAGCCTGACGCTTGATGATTTTTTATCGCGCTTTCAACTCCTGCGCCCGCAGGTTAATCATACTGCGTTAAACCAGCGTCAGGCCGCCGTACTGATCCCCGTCGTGCGTCGTGCACAGCCGGGGTTACTGTTAACTCAGCGTTCCGTTCATCTGCGCAAGCACGCCGGACAGGTCGCCTTTCCCGGCGGCGCGGTGGATAGCAGCGATGCCTCGTTAATTGCCGCCGCCCTTCGCGAAGCGCAGGAAGAAGTGGCGATCCCACCATCCTGCGTGGAGGTGATTGGCGTTCTGCCGCCGGTCGACAGCGTGACCGGTTTCCAGGTCACGCCGGTGGTAGGCATTATCCCGCCAAATTTGCCGTATCGCGCAAGTGTTGATGAAGTTTCCGCCGTGTTCGAAATGCCGCTGGCACAAGCCCTGCATTTAGGTCGTTATCATCCGCTGGATATCTACCGTCGCGGCGATTCACATCGTGTATGGCTTTCCTGGTATGAGCAATATTTCGTCTGGGGAATGACCGCCGGAATAATTCGTGAGCTGGCGCTGCAAATTGGCGTCAAGCCCTGACTATACTTATCTTTACGCACACCATAGACAACTTGAAACTCAGGTCACAACATTAGTAAAACCGCGGTTATCTATTAGTTTAATTCATGTGAATAGTTAAGCCGATCGCCGCGTTCCCTCTTACACTATGCGCAGTTATAACATCGTTACTGGAAACCCCAGTCGCCCTGTAGGAGTATTATCGTGATTAGTCTATTCGACATGTTTAAGGTGGGGATTGGTCCCTCATCTTCCCATACCGTAGGGCCTATGAAGGCGGGTAAACAGTTCGTCGATGACCTGGTCGAAAAAGGATTACTGGACAGCGTTACTCGTGTCGCCGTCGACGTGTATGGTTCACTGTCGCTCACGGGTAAAGGTCACCATACCGATATCGCCATTATTATGGGTCTGGCGGGCAATGAGCCTGCTACCGTAGATATTGACAGCATCCCCGGATTTATCCGCGACGTAGAAACGCGTGGACGCCTGCTGCTTGCGCAGGGCCAGCACGAAGTGGATTTCCCGCAGAATGACGGAATGCGTTTTCACAACGGCAACCTGCCGCTGCATGAAAACGGAATGCAGATCCACGCGTACAGTGGCGAAACCGTCATTTACAGCAAAACCTACTACTCCATCGGCGGTGGATTCATCGTTGATGAAGAACATTTTGGTCAGGATGCCGCGGGCGAGGTCAGTGTGCCTTATCCGTTCAAATCCGCCACCGAAATGCTGGAATACTGCAACAGCACCGGCCTGTCTCTCTCTGGCATGGCGATGCAGAACGAACTTGCTCTGCACAGTAAAAAAGAGATTGAAGAGTACTTTGGTAACGTCTGGCAAACCATGCAGGCTTGTATCGATCGTGGTATGAACACCGAAGGCGTGCTGCCGGGTCCGCTGCGCGTTCCTCGTCGTGCTTCAGCCCTGCGTCGTATGCTGGTTTCCAGCGATAAGCTGTCCAACGATCCGATGAACGTGATCGACTGGGTGAACATGTTCGCGCTGGCAGTTAACGAAGAAAACGCCGCGGGTGGTCGCGTAGTTACTGCGCCAACCAACGGTGCCTGCGGTATCGTGCCTGCGGTACTGGCCTATTACGATCATTTCATCGAGTCCGTAAGCCCGGATATCTATACCCGTTATTTCCTGGCGGCCGGCGCGATTGGCGCGTTGTATAAAATGAACGCGTCTATCTCTGGTGCAGAAGTGGGTTGTCAGGGTGAAGTGGGCGTAGCCTGCTCCATGGCTGCCGCGGGTCTGGCTGAACTGTTAGGCGCGAGCCCTGAGCAGGTGTGTGTTGCTGCTGAAATCGGCATGGAACATAACCTCGGCTTAACCTGCGATCCGGTGGCGGGACAGGTACAGGTTCCGTGCATCGAACGTAATGCCATTGCGTCAGTGAAGGCGATCAACGCTGCGCGTATGGCAATGCGCCGTACCAGCGCTCCGCGCGTCTCGCTGGATAAAGTCATTGAGACCATGTACGAAACAGGTAAAGACATGAACGCCAAATACCGTGAAACGTCACGCGGTGGCCTGGCAATCAAAGTTCAATGTGACTAATACTTATTTTTCGCCCATCTGCGACGGATGGGCGAATTTGCCCCCACTCCCTCGTCTGGCGTAATTTTCCCCACTACACTTGCTCTGTTGCTGTTGGCTACTGTGACCAACGGCTTATCGGGCGGCCCGCATGCAAACAGCGCAAAGGATCATCAAGAACTATCGCCGGAATCGCTTAATCGTCTGCACATTATGTGCACTACTGACGCTCATTCTCACATTAACTGTCCGATTTATTTCGGAGCGTAATTTAAATCATCGCAATACCGTTACCTTTGCCAACCACGCCGTTGAAGAGTTGGATGACGTGCTTTTGCCCCTACAGACCGGACGCGATGTACTGCTACCGCTGATTGGGCTTCCCTGCTCAGTCGCGCGTTTACCTCTGAGTAAGCATGCAGCCAGACTGCAAACGGTACGTTCTATCAGCCTGATTCAGAGCGGGGTCCTTTATTGTTCCAGCATTTTTGGCTATCGCAATGTGCCTATTCGCCAACTGGAGCCTGAATTACCCAGTCGGGAGCCGCAATTGCTGCTGTCTACCGACCATTCGTTGATTAAGGGCAGTCCGATTCTGACGCAATGGTATCCAGCATCTGCCGATGGCTCAGATGGCGTGCTGGAAATCGTTAACATTGATTTATTATCGTCCATGTTGCTTGAACCCCAGCCACCGCAAATTACCCATGCCAGCTTAACCGTCGGTAATCGCCATTTGCTATATGGACAAGGTGTTGTCGATACGCTACCTGAACTGGATAATGAAAAACGCTACCAGCTCTCATCGCAACATTTCCCCTTTACTATCAGCGTCACCGGTCCGGGGGCCAGCGAACTGGCTATAAAACATTTGCCAACACAACTGCCGCTGGCGGTGATCCTAAGTTTTTTAGTGGGCTACCTGGCATGGTTGGCGACCGCCAGCAGAATGAGCTTCTCCTGGGAGATAAATCTGGCCCTTGCTGCACGGGAATTCGAGCTGTTTTGCCAGCCGCTACTTAATGCGCAAACCCAGCAATGTATGGGAGTGGAAATCCTTTTACGCTGGAATAACCCGCGCCAGGGTTGGATCTCTCCCGAAGTGTTTATTCCCATCGCAGAGGAGCACAACCTGATTGTGCCGCTTACCCGTCATGTCATCGCAGAAACCATTCAGCAACGGCACGTATTCCCGATGAGCAGCCAGTTTCATATTGGGATTAATGTTGCCGCCAGCCATTTTCGTAACGGTACGCTGCTAAAAGATCTCAACCAGTACTGGTTCAGCCAGCACCCTATTCAGCAGTTGGTTATCGAACTCACCGAGCGCGATGCGTTACTGGATGTGGATTATCGGGTCGTGCGCGAGTTAAATCGGCTTGGCGTAAAGCTGGCAATTGACGATTTCGGCACCGGCAACAGCTCGCTCTCCTGGCTGGAAAAGCTTCGCCCGGATGTGCTGAAGATTGATAAATCATTTACCTCGGCAATCGGGACAGACGCCGTGAACTCAACCGTCACAGACATCATTATCGCTTTGGGGAAAAAACTGAATATCGAACTGGTGGCGGAAGGCGTTGAAACACAGGCGCAGGCACAGCATTTGCGCCGACACGGCGTACATTTATTGCAAGGCTTTTTGTATGCAAAGCCGATGCCGCTGCGCGATTTTCCCAAATGGCTGGCGGGCAGCACGCCGCCGCCCGCCCGGCATAACGGGCGACACAGTATGCACGTTATGCCGTTTCGCTAACCCCGCTTACTCGTCTTCGTCGTGAGCGGGTTGTTCTTTAACAATGCGAACTAAATCCACACGATAGTCATTGGCTTCGACAATCGTAATGCTCAACGGTGCAACATCGATAACATCACCTACGCGTGGAATATGGCCGTTAGCGGCAATGACTAAACCTGCCACCGTGGCGATGTCTTCATCTTCATTCACTAACGTATCCACGTCCAGCGCCTGTTGCAACGCATGCAGATCGGTACCACCTTTCACCAACCAACCGCCTGCATCAGCAATAATTTCAGGCGTTTCATCGGCATCCGGGAATTCACCGGCAATAGCTTCTAATACGTCCAACGGCGTGACCAGACCCTGGACTACACCAAACTCGTTAGTGACGATAACAAAGCTGCCGCGGGCGCGTCGCAGAACACCTAACAGATTGATAGGATCCAGCGTTTCCGGGACAATAATAGCCGGAGACGCAGAGGCAATGGCCGCCACATCCACACCGTCTTCCAGCGCGACCAGCAGCTCTTTAGCACGCACAATACCGATGATTTCATCCAGTTCGCCACGACACACCGGGAACAGGCTGTGTGGTGACGAGAGCAATTGCTCGCGAATTTCCTCCACGCTCAGGTCTGCATCAACCCAGCTAATTTCGCCACGAGGCGTCATAATGCCACGTAATGAACGCGACGCCAGAGACAGGACGCCGTTGATCATATAGCGTTCTTCTTCCACAAATGCGCCTTCCGGGACGGGAACCGGCACCGGGTTGTCGGATTCCATCTGCGCGCTGGCCTGACTTTTACCCCCCATCAGACGCAGGATTGCATCGGCAGTGCGCGCACGCAGCGGCAGCGTCGACTGGTGGCGAATAAAGTTCCGACGGGCAATCTGGTTAAACAACTCAATGATGATTGAGAAGCCAATCGCCGCATACAGATAGCCTTTCGGAATATGGAAGCCGAACCCTTCGGCAACCAGACTCAGACCGATCATTAACAGGAAGCTCAGACACAGCACCACCACCGTCGGATGTTGGTTCACAAATCGTGTCAGCGGCTTAGAAGCCAGCAGCATCACGGCCATAGCAATCACGACCGCCGCCATCATCACCGGCAGATGGTTGACCATACCGACCGCCGTAATAACGGCATCCAGCGAGAACACCGCGTCGAGGATGACAATCTGCGTCACAACAACCCAAAAACTCGCATACCCTTTTGCCTGGCCGGTATCATGTTCACGGTTTTCCAGCCGCTCATGCAGCTCTGTCGTGGCCTTGAACAAGAGGAAAATCCCCCCCAGCAGCATGATCAGATCGCGCCCCGAGAACGAGTAGTCCATTACCGTAAATAGCGGCTTAGTTAGCGTCACCATCCACGAAATCACGGACAACAAGCCCAGGCGCATAACCAGTGCCAGTGACAAACCGATTAAACGCGCTTTATCTCGCTGTTTTGGCGGCAGCTTATCAGCCAGGATCGCAATGAAGACCAGGTTATCAATACCCAGAACAATTTCGAGAACGACAAGCGTGAGCAAACCCACCCAAATCTGCGGGTCCATTAATAATTCCATGACAAGCTCCTGCTTAAGGAATGACCAAACTGCGCGCTGAGGATCTCAGGCGTTGAAGCGATATGCAGAGAAAATTTGTGGCAAAAAGTGCCAATCTGACAGGCTTGATACGGCCTGATAGTGAAATGACGTCGGTGACGATCCATATGGTGAGCTACTGCCCTATACTCCTGAGTAATTAAACCGATGCTAAACATAACAGAGACAACTGTTTTTTAGCAAAGATTTACCTTCCTTTGCAATAAGTTGTTTCGGAGATATTTTACCCTTCGAAATTTCTTTTCATCGGAAGTTAAATTACGGATCTTCATCACATAAAATATTTTTTTCGATATCTAAAATAATTCACGAAAATCATAGGTTTTTCTTTGTAACCCTTATCTGAATCGATTCGATTGCGGACGACGATTCAAATACATCTTCACGTTGATGTGTTAACGATAATAAAGGAGGTAGCAAGTGACCATTGCTATTGTAATAGGCACACATGGTTGGGCTGCAGAGCAGTTACTTAAGACAGCAGAAATGCTGTTAGGCGAGCAGGAAAACGTCGGCTGGATCGATTTCGTTCCAGGCGAAAATGCCGAAACGCTGATTGAAAAGTACAACGCTCAGTTGGCAAAACTCGATACCAGTAAAGGCGTGCTGTTTCTCGTTGACACATGGGGAGGCAGCCCGTTTAACGCTGCGAGCCGCATTGTCGTCGATAAAGAGCATTACGAAGTCATCGCCGGTGTGAACATTCCCATGCTGGTTGAAACCTTCATGGCGCGTGATGACAACCCCAGCTTCGATGAATTAGTAGCACTGGCCGTTGAAACCGGTAGCGAAGGCGTGAAAGCGCTGAAAGCAAAACCGGTGGAGAAAGCCGCTCCAGCCCCAGTCGCGGCGCCAAAAGCAGCAGTTCCCGCCAAACCGATGGGTCCGAACGATTATATGCAGATCGGCCTGGCGCGTATTGATGACCGCTTAATCCATGGTCAGGTGGCAACTCGCTGGACCAAAGAAACCAACGTAACACGCATTATCGTCGTCAGTGATGAAGTTGCCGCCGATACCGTGCGTAAAACGCTGCTGACCCAGGTTGCACCTCCGGGTGTGACGGCGCATGTGGTTGATGTCGCGAAAATGATCCGCGTCTACAACAACCCGAAATATGCAGGTGAGCGTGTGATGCTGTTGTTTACCAACCCGACCGACGTAGAACGTATCGTTGAAGGTGGTGTGAAAATTACCTCTGTAAACATTGGCGGTATGGCTTTCCGTCAGGGTAAAACGCAGGTAAACAACGCAATTTCTGTCGATGAAAAAGACATCGAAGCCTTCAAGAAACTCAACGAACGCGGTATTGAGCTCGAGGCTCGTAAGGTTTCTACCGATCAGAAACTGAAAATGATGGATTTGATTGCCAAGGTGAAATAACGCCCTGGCATTTACTTAGTTTTCACACTTAAGTCTGTATAGCAATAGGAGAAGTACAATGGAGATTACCACTCTTCAGATTGTGCTGGTGTTCATCGTCGCATGTATCGCGGGTATGGAGTCGGTACTCGATGAATTTCAGTTCCACCGTCCGTTGGTGGCCTGTACGCTGATTGGTGCCGTTCTCGGTGATATGAAAACCGGTATCATCATCGGTGGTACCCTGGAAATGATCGCCCTGGGCTGGATGAACATCGGTGCTGCGGTTGCACCTGATGCCGCACTGGCCTCAATTATCTCTACCGTTCTGGTTATCGCGGGTCACCAAAGCATTGGTGCAGGTATCGCGCTGGCTATCCCACTGGCAGCAGCAGGCCAGGTACTGACCATCATCGTTCGTACTATCACCGTAGCATTCCAGCACGCAGCGGATAAGGCGGCAGAAAACGGTAACCTGACGGCGATCTCCTGGCTGCACGTATCCTCCCTGTTCCTGCAGGCTATGCGTATCGCTATCCCAGCGGTAATCGTGGCGATTTCTGTTGGTACCAGTGAAGTTCAGAGCATGCTTAATGCCATTCCGGAAGTTGTGACCGGCGGTCTGAACATCGCAGGGGGTATGATCGTAGTGGTTGGTTATGCGATGGTCATCAACATGATGCGCGCAGGCTACCTGATGCCATTCTTCTACCTCGGCTTCGTCACCGCGGCATTTACTAACTTCAACCTGGTTGCTCTGGGTGTGATTGGCGCAGTAATGGCTATCCTCTACATTCAGCTGAGCCCGAAATATAACCGCGTAGCCGGTGCACCTGCTGCTGCGGCTGGCAATAACGATCTCGATAACGAACTGGACTAGCAGGTGAGCGAAATGGTTGATATGACTAAAACTACCACCGAGAAAAAACTCACTCCGAGTGACATTCGTGGCGTGTTCCTTCGTTCTAACCTGTTTCAGGGTTCCTGGAACTTCGAACGTATGCAGGCGCTGGGTTTCTGTTTCTCCATGGTGCCGGCTATCCGCCGCTTGTACCCGGAAAACAACGACGCTCGTAAGCAGGCTATTAAGCGTCACCTGGAATTCTTTAATACCCATCCGTACGTAGCGGCCCCCGTATTGGGCGTTACGCTGGCGATGGAAGAGCAGCGTGCAAACGGCGCAGAGATTGACGATGGTGCCATCAACGGTATCAAAGTTGGTCTGATGGGACCGCTTGCAGGCGTGGGCGACCCGATCTTCTGGGGTACCGTACGTCCGGTATTCGCCGCACTCGGCGCAGGTATCGCGATGAGCGGCAGTCTGCTTGGACCACTGCTGTTCTTCATCCTGTTTAACCTGGTTCGTCTGGCAACCCGTTACTACGGTGTGGCATACGGCTACCGTAAAGGTATCGATATCGTTAAAGATATGGGCGGCGGCTTCCTGCAGAAACTGACTGAGGGGGCGTCAATCCTCGGCCTGTTTGTCATGGGGGCATTGGTTAACAAGTGGACGCACGTAAACATCCCGCTGGTGGTTTCCACCATCACCGGTCAGGATGGTCAGACTCGTGTCACCACTGTGCAGACTATCCTTGACCAGCTGATGCCGGGTCTGGTTCCTCTGCTGTTGACTTTCGCCTGTATGTGGCTGCTGCGTAAAAAAGTGAACCCGCTGTGGATCATCGTTGGCTTCTTCGTCATCGGTATCGCGGGCTACGCTGTCGGACTGCTCGGCCTGTAAGACTGTTGTACACCGCCGGGGGCTTGCCCCCGGTTTTTCTATTTAGAGGGTTGAGGATTCATGACTATCACGGACCTGGTGCTGGTTCTTTTTATCTTTTCGCTGCTGGCGTATGCCATTTACGATCAGTTCATCATGCCCCGCCGTAATGGCCCTACTCTGCTGTCTGTCGCCCTGCTTCCTCGTAGCAGAGTCGACAGCGTTATCTTCCTTGGCTTGATTGCTATTCTTATCTACAACAACATCACCAGCCACGGCGCGCAATTTACCACATGGTTATTATGTGCACTGGTATTGATGGGACTGTATCTGTTCTGGATCCGTACGCCAAAAATCATCTTCAAACAGAAAGGCTTTTTTTTCGCCAATGTCTGGATTGAATATAACCGGATTAAAGAGATGAATTTATCTGAAGACGGTGTCCTGGTGATGCAATTAGAACATCGAAGATTACTGATTCGCGTACGTAATATAGACGATCTCGAAAACATATATAAACTTTTAATTTCAAATCAGTAAGTTACAAATATAGCCTGAACTATGTTTTTTATATATCCATTCAAAAATAAACATAGCTAAGGCTATATCCCACTGCTCATAATGTTATTTATTCTAACGTTTTATTTATAAATAAATCTAAATGAAAATCGTTTTCAATTAGATACCAGATATTATTTCTGCGTTTCTTGTTTTATATTCTCAAAATATGTTAAGGTTGCGCCCGTCGTTGGGGAGTAGCCGATTTCCAGACTCCGGAAATGTACGTGTCAACATACTCGTTGAAAAACGTGGCGCGTACGGACTGATCTTACAGGTTCAGTCAGGCGAGACCATAGGCACATCAACTGCAATGCATACCTGAATGGCGCTGTATTTACAGTGATTCCAGCCTGTATGCATGGTTACTGGGGGCAGTGATGTGTGTTATGGATACCCCGGTCAGGACGCTGTTATGAATCTCACCGCTACTGTTCTTCTTGCTTTCGGCATGTCGATGGATGCTTTCGCTGCATCAATTGGCAAAGGTGCCACCCTGCATAAACCCAAATTTTCTGAAGCACTGCGCACCGGCCTTATTTTCGGCGCCGTTGAAACGCTTACGCCGCTCATTGGCTGGGGCATGGGTATGCTCGCCAGCAAATTTGTACTGGAGTGGAACCATTGGATCGCCTTCATTCTGCTGATCTTTTTAGGCGGACGAATGATAATAGAAGGCTTTCGCGACGACGGGGATGAAGATGAAGAGCCACAGCGCCGCCATGGCTTCTGGCTGCTGGTCACCACCGCCATTGCAACCAGTCTCGACGCAATGGCCGTCGGGGTGGGTCTGGCTTTCCTGCAGGTCAACATTATTGCCACAGCGCTGGCCATCGGCTGCGCTACGTTGATTATGTCTACGCTCGGCATGATGATCGGTCGTTTCATTGGCCCGATGCTGGGCAAGCGAGCTGAAATTTTGGGCGGGGTGGTACTGATAGGTATTGGCGCCCAGATCCTCTGGGCACACTTCCACGGTTAATTCAGGCGCTGCCAGATATGAATACTAAAGTCTGTCTGGCAGTCAAACGTCGTTTTTCCGGCTAACGTTTCCCACACTTCCGGCTTTGCCCGCCAGGCGAACGGCGTCATTTGCAGTAACGCAACGGCCTCGCTACCTTTGAGCTGCATCTGATACCCCAGCGCAAGACTCTCTTGCAGAACAAAACCGTCCAGTTGCTCAGTGTGTGGCGCATGCAAACGCACCTCATCATAAATCAGCCCTTTCAGCTCCATTAAATGACGCGGACCCGGCGTGGCGGTAATAACCCAGCCACCCAGTTTGACCACGCGAGCCAGCTCCGGCGCTTTACAGGGCGCATAGATCCGGATGATGGCATCCATTGACTCGTCGGCAAACGGCAGGCGATGGCTGGAGGCAACGCAAAAGGTCACCTGCGGATAACGTCGGGCTGCGGCCTTAATCGCCACTTTAGAAACGTCAAGACCAAAGGTTGTACAGCCCGTCAGCGCATCGGCAAACGCATGGGTGTAATACCCTTCCCCACAGCCAATATCCAGGATCGCCGCATCTTCTGAACTCAACCTCTGGGTGAGCGCATCCACAATTGCATCGCGCAGCGGCTGATAGTGTCCGGCATCGAGAAATACCCGGCGCGCCTGCATCATCTCCGCGCTATCACCCGGATCGCGCGAGCGTTTGTGCTGAACCGGCAGTAAGTTGACATACCCTTCTTTCGCCACGTCAAACTGGTGCCGCCCAGGGCAGACAAAACTGTTATTCGCTTGAGTAAGAGGCTGGTGGCAAAGAGGACAGGAAAACGACATGACAACTCCGGCAGGTGACTTAAGGGCGCAAGTGTAACGCGAATTGCGCCCTGGGAAAATAACTTACAGCGACGGCGAGGATACGTTGCTGCCGTGCATTACCAGAAGATGATCGGAGCCGGGAGGCATACCGTCCGGCTTTACGTTTTCCAGACGCAGGACATCGCCCATTATCTGGCTGAATACCGGCGCGGAGACTGCCCCCCCATAATAAGCACCGTTTTGCGGGTTATTTATAACCACAACCAGCGCGAACTTTGGGTCGCTTGCTGGCGCAACGCCCGCCGTATAGGCCACATATTTATCGACATATTTGCCGTCATCGCCAATTTTCTTTGCCGTTCCAGTCTTAACCGCGACGCGATAATCTCTGACCGCGGCCTTGGTTCCCCCGCCGCCGGGTAGCGCGACGCTTTCCATCATATGTTCAACCTGGTGAACCAGCGCCTCCGGCATCACTCGCGTACCGATTACCGGCGGATCGATACGTGTAATAGAAAGGGGTCGATAGATACCAAAACTGCCGATGGTGGCATAGACATGCACCAGCTGGAGCGGCGTCACCATTAATCCATAGCCAAATGCGAAGGTTGCCCGGTCCAGATCGCTCCAGTAGCGGCGTTGAGGCATTAATCCGCGACTTTCCCCGGTTAAACCCAGTCCGGTTGGATCGCCAAAGCCAAAGCTTTTATAGGTATTCAGTAATTTCTGTACCGGCATCGCCAGCGAAAGGTGTGACACGCCGGTATCGCTCGATTTCTGCAAGATCCCGGTCAGCGATAGCTCCGGGTAAAATCCGACGTCGCGGATGCGATGCCCATCAACAATAAAAGGATGAGTATCAATCACGCTGTCAGGCTGTACTATCCCCTGCTGCAGAGCGGTCATAATCACCAGTGGTTTTACGGTTGAACCGGGTTCAAAGGTATCGCTAATTGCACGATTACGAAAATCATCCAGCACCGCGCCATCACGGTTATTGGGATTGAAATCGGGAAAGCTTGCCATGGAGAGTATTTCGCCGGTGGCAATGTTGACCAGCACTGCGGCCCCTGATTCCGCTTTATTCCATGTCACGGCATTGTCCAGCGCGTCTTCAGTAACCGTCTGCAAGCGCTCATCAATGCTGAGCTGTAATTCATGCGCCGGCACCGGCATCACTTCCGTAATATTTTCGATGACATGGCCAAATTTGTCTTTCCGTACCAGGCGGGAGCCAGGTTTGCCCATCAACTGGCTATTGAAGCTTTTCTCCAGCCCTTCAATCCCCTGACCGTCAATGTTGGTGAAACCAATCAGATTGGCCGCAACATGTCCGGCAGGATAAAAGCGGCGGGACTCTTCACGCAGGTTGATTCCCGGCAGATCCAGTTTGTCGACCCATTCTGCCTGCTGAGGAGAGATCTGGCGCGCCAGATAGATAAACCGCCCGGCTGGATTGCTGTTAACGCGTTCAGCCAGCGTGCTGAGCGAAATATGCAGCGTCTTGGCTAACGCCTGCCAACGTTCGTTATAGCCAACGCCACCCTTGCTGATAATCGTCTTCGGATCGGCCCAGACGGCGTTAACCGGAACGCTTACCGCCAGCGGTCGCCCTTCTCTGTCGGTTATCATTCCGCGTGGCGAAGCGATGGACACCTCGCGTAAGGAACGCATGTCTTCCTGTTTTACCAGATTCGTCGGCGTGACAATTTGCAACCACGCAACCCGCCCCAGCAGCAATCCAAGGCTCAATAATATTGCCACGCAAAGCAGGGCAAAACGTACGGGAGTAAAATTGCGTGCATCGCCGTCGTTTTTCTTTTTCACCCGATCTCCAACAAGATAGTTTTTCAGGTGTCTGATTTAACGGGAAATGCCGCAAGAAAGCGGGGAAAACTATGCTACGAACATCACGCCTTTGCAACAAAGCGCTAATGGATGGGCATTCAGTAATATTTTGACGTAATTTGAATTAAAAAGCCCCGCATAAGCGAGGCTTTATATCTGAGATGGATGCGCAAAAGCGCTTCAAATCAGTGGTGTCGATCAGATAGCTGTTACGTTAACAGCAGCCGGACCTTTCTGGCCGTCCTGAATTTCGAACTCAACGTTCTGGCCTTCAGCCAGAGTTTTGAAGCCGTTACCCTGGATAGCGGAGAAGTGTACGAACACGTCTTTGCTGCCATCAGCCGGAGTAATGAAACCAAAACCTTTAGACTCGTTGAACCACTTAACTTGACCTTTAATCTTTGCCATTTGCAAAATTCCTTAGAGTATTTTCTTCGCCCGCGGGCATAACATAGATAAAACTGAGACATTACTGCTTGAGGCACTAATATAAGGTTCGGCAGAGAAGCGGTATTCAACGTCAACGTGTTTACTCAGGACTTCTTTACTGAAAATGCCACACATAAACAGAACTGTACCTCGTTTAACCCAAAACGTGTTATCACATACAACGTTAATAATGGCAAGCCATTTTTAAACGTGTCTCGATCGGTCGCACAAATCCCGTCGTCCATCAAACAGCAACTGCACAGTTATGCGCCAGATCGAGTAGAATTATATTCTCGCCTCTCTCCCCTATCCCCGCCTGACTTGCGCCATAGCCGGGATATTTCTACCATAGCTCAATAGCTTCAGTTGTTCCAGGTTATCTGTTACGGGTTCTGCCAGATATCATTTTTTATGCTTAGTAATGCATAAAATGTCACAAGCGTAAAAATGAGATCCGCCTTCTGGTTTTGCACCAAAATAATGAAAGAATGATGACAAGGCACAAAAAAAGTAAGAGAAACGTTTCGCTGTTAATAAAACGATCGTTATCACAAAAATGACATAATCA
Organism: Citrobacter sp. 506; assembly: GCF_050434985.1. Lineage (NCBI taxonomy): Bacteria > Pseudomonadati > Pseudomonadota > Gammaproteobacteria > Enterobacterales > Enterobacteriaceae > Citrobacter > Citrobacter sp. 506. The sequence continues at coordinate 182,901 of NZ_JBNDJN010000001.1, read as the reverse complement.
TATTTTTTACGTATGGAAGATTATATTTATATCAGACTGGGGATAAGATATTAATTAGTCGGAGCATCTGAAAATACTGAGAATAGATGACTGCCCGGCCGCCAATTACACGACGGGGACAGAAGAAAATAATCTGACGCGCTGACGACAGGATGAAGCAACTGAGAACAACAACAGCCGTTCCTCATCCTGCCATACCTTTTTACCGCTCAGCTACCAGGCGGATGATGTCATCGTCTTCATCCTTAATGGGCAGTGCAGTAGGCTCTGCTGCTTTCTCGGGTTCGTTAGCTTCGCAAAGGCGACGTAACAAAGCGTTCTGTCTTTTTTGCTGATCTAACAATGCCTCAAGCAGCTCAATCTGCTCGTTAGTACGCGAACTTGCCCGATTGATAAAAAACCAAAGAACAAGCCCAACAATCAGAACCACCACCGATACCGCTAAAGACGCAAAACTCAACGCGCCAGAATTCAAAACTTCGTTCATTTTACCACCTCAATGTAGACAGTGTAGTTTACCACTGCCGCACAAGAAGGTAATCAACTGTTGCGAAAATGCGCTTACCAGGGAATAAATTTATTGAAGGCACAAATACCGCTGAAAAATTGTACGTCCTGATCGCACATGATGTTGAACACCTGCGCCCACATCAGTATGCATACCAGTACAACAACAATCAGCACTACCCAGCGAATTTTTTTCACTCCAGCTCCACTCTTCAACTCCACATCTTATGTCTATAAATTATCATGCGTTACCTAAACCCAGCGTTAACTGTATAGGCATTCAATCTTTTTAGGAATGATTGACTTGTTTCATACCGTGTACAGGCTAATCTAATAACAATGAGAAAAGATAAGAGGTTGTAATGCGTCTGATTATCCGCGCTATTGTGTTGTTAGCTCTGGTTTGGATCGGTTTATTATTGAGCGGCTATGGAATTTTGATTGGAAGTAAGGAGAATGCTGCCGGTCTGGGTCTGCAATGCCAATATCTGACTGCCCGTGGAACCAGCACGGCACAGTACGTCCACACCAGTAGCGGTATCATTGGCCTGTCGGATTGTCCCCTGTTAAGGAAAAGCACGGTCATTATCGATAACGGCTAATAATGCAACATTACATTCGATACGTTATTTACGCCAGGTAACGTTATGACTGTTCATAAAAAACCCCAGGTACAAAATACCTGGGATTTTTAACATTCGCGATTACGTCAGATTAGAACGGATAGTCGTTATAACCCATTTGTTCTGAAATCTTGCGCGCTGCCGTATGCAGCATTGCAACATACTCGTGTAAACGCTCTTCTGAGAAACGCAGCGTTGGGAATGAAATACTCAACCCCGCAATAACCACGCCGAAACGGTCAAACACCGGTACGCCGATGCAGCGCAGGCCTTCTTCCTGTTCTTCGTTATCTTCGCCGTAACCCTGCTCACGTACTTTATCCAGCAGTACCAGTAATTCATCAGTATTCGTAATGGTACGATCGGTGCTGCGTTTGTACTCAATGCCATCCAGAATCTGCTTCACTTCATCGCGGTCACGCCATGCCAGCAGAACTTTACCGATAGCTGTACTGTACAGCGGATTACGACGACCAACGCGGGAATACATGCGCAGATTGTACATAGAGTCGATTTTGTGAATGTAGACGATGCTGTCTTCATCCAGCGCACCGAGGTGTACAGTCTCTTTGGTCAGGCGCGAAAGTTCGCGCATCTGAATGTCAGCGCTACGGATAAGATCGACGTTTTGCAACGCGCGCGCGCCCAGCTCGAATAATTTCAGGGTCAGTGAGTATTTCTCAGACTCCCCTTCCTGTGCCACATAACCCAGCGTTTTCATGGTCTGCAAAAAGCGATAAACGGTGCTTTTCGACATCATGACGCGTTGCGACAACTCGGTAATACCAATTTCGCGCTCTTCACCCAGCGCCTGCAGAATGCCAAAAACTTTCAGCACGGAAGATACAGAATCGGGTTGCTTATCCAGATCTGCGATTGCCATTTATCACCCCTTTCGAGTGTTTTATAAAAATCAGAACCGGTTTTTATTATAATTTCACGTACCAACCCTCGCAATCGCTCTTTGCTCACTTAGTTACAAATCTGCGACCTAACACCTGAATATCAATGCTAAAATTAATACTCTCATCATAAATTCCACAAATATCGACTTTCTATGGAAAAAATTCAGGCCGATGGTCTGCCATTGCCCCAGCGATATGGCGCAATTTTAACCATTGTTATTGGCATTTCTATGGCAGTACTCGACGGTGCAATAGCGAACGTGGCCCTGCCAACTATCGCCGCCGATCTTCAGGCCTCACCTGCCAGCTCAATCTGGATTGTGAACGCCTATCAAATCGCGATCGTCGTTTCGCTCCTGTCCCTCTCTTTTTTAGGCGATCTATTCGGTTACCGGCGCATTTATAAGTGTGGCCTGGTCGTGTTCCTGCTTGCATCGCTATTTTGTGCCTTGTCAGATTCGTTGCACATGCTGACGCTGGCTCGCGTCGCCCAGGGTTTTGGCGGTGCGGCGCTAATGAGCGTGAATACGGCATTGATCCGACTTATTTATCCCCAGCGTCAGCTTGGGCGAGGGATGGGGATTAACTCTTTTATCGTCGCGGTCTCCTCGGCCGCGGGTCCGACCATTGCCGCAGCAATTCTTTCTATTGCCTCCTGGAAATGGCTGTTTCTGATTAACGTCCCGCTGGGAATAGTCGCCCTGTTGCTGGCGATGCGCTTTTTGCCGCCCAATGCGTCCCGCGGCACTAAACCACGCTTTGACCTGCCCAGTGCGGTAATGAATGCCTTAACGTTTGGCTTGTTAATTACGGCGCTCAGCGGCTTTGCACAAGGACAGTCGCTAAAACTGATTGGTGCCGAGCTTGTGGCGCTTATGGTGGTGGGTTTTTTCTTTATCCGACGCCAGCTCGCGCTGGAGGTGCCGTTACTGCCGGTTGACCTGTTACGCATTCCACTGTTTTCACTCTCGATTTGTACCTCGATATGTTCATTCTGCGCACAAATGCTGGCATTGGTTTCCCTGCCCTTCTTTATGCAAACGGTGCTCGGACGCAGCGAGGTCGAAACAGGCCTGCTGTTGACGCCATGGCCGCTGGCAACCATGGTGATGGCGCCGCTGGCGGGATATCTGATTGAACGCGTTCACGCCGGGCTGTTGGGCGCACTGGGCATGGCGTTAATGGCCAGCGGGTTGTTTTCGCTGGTGCTGCTGCCCGTTTCCCCCTCCGATTTTAATATCATCTGGCCGATGATTCTGTGCGGCGCAGGCTTTGGCTTGTTCCAGTCCCCAAATAATCACACCATCATCACCTCCGCACCGCGTGAACGCAGCGGTGGGGCGAGCGGTATGCTGGGGACGGCGCGCTTGCTGGGTCAGAGTACCGGGGCCGCGCTGGTCGCGCTGATGCTAAACCAGTTTGGCGACAGTGGAACGCACGTCTCGCTGATAGCCGCAGGCATTCTGGCCTCGCTGGCAGCAATTGTGAGTGGATTACGCATTACGCAACCGCGAGTTCAGGCATAATAAATATCCTCCGGCATAGCCGGAGGTTTTTCGGATGCGCCTATAAGGCTCTGTTACCAGCCGCGCCCTAACAGGCGCATACGATCTGACATTTGCATCAGACTTCGTTACTTACGGCCCGTAAACGGGCTACCCGGATAAGCGATCGATAACTGCTCACCCATTTTATCTTCTGCAAGCTGGTGCTTTATGTATTCCTGTATCTTCACCGTGTTCTTACCCACCGTATCTACGTAGTATCCCCGGCACCAGAACTCTCTATTCCTGTACTTGAATTTCATATCCCCAAACTGTTCATACAGCATCAGACTGCTTTTCCCTTTCAGATACCCCATAAAGCCGGATACGCTCATTTTGGGTGGGATTTCCACAAGCATATGAATATGATCTGCACAGCATTCCGCTTCCAGGATCCGCACGTTTTTCCACTCACACAGCTTTCTTAAGATGCTGCCTATCGCCCTGCGTTTCTCACCGTAGAATGCTTGTCTTCGGTATTTGGGCGCAAAAACTATGTGATATTTACAGTTCCATCGGGTGTGCGCTAAGCTCTTTTCGTCCCCCATTGGGACCCCCTTTTGATTTCTTGTTAAACATTTGCAGTTGCCAGACCGCAATGTGTTTTAACAAATCAAAAGGGGTTTTAATAACTGGCCCAAAGCTGAAAGCTTTCCGGAACCCCCAGCCTAGCTGGGGGTTTTCTGTGCACAAAAAAACGGGAACCTCTCGGTTCCCGTTTTCACACAACCCAGAATCTGGATTACATGTTTTCGATGATCGCGTCACCAAACTCTGAACATTTCAGCAGCTTAGCGCCTTCCATCAGACGTTCAAAGTCATAGGTTACGGTCTTGGCGTTAATTGCGCCTTCCATACCTTTAACGATCAGGTCAGCTGCTTCTACCCAACCCATGTGGCGCAGCATCATTTCAGCGGACAGAATAATGGAACCTGGGTTCACTTTATCCTGACCTGCATACTTCGGTGCAGTACCGTGGGTTGCTTCGAACAGCGCACATTCGTCGCCGATGTTCGCGCCCGGCGCGATACCAATACCACCAACCTGTGCGGCCAGCGCATCGGAGATGTAGTCGCCGTTCAGGTTCATACAGGCAATCACATCATATTCAGCCGGACGCAGCAGGATCTGTTGCAAGAACGCATCGGCGATAACATCCTTAACCACGATCTCTTTACCGGTTTTCGGGTTCTTGATTTTCACCCACGGACCGCCGTCGATCAGTTCACCACCGAATTCTTCACGCGCTAACTGGTAACCCCAGTCTTTGAACGCGCCTTCGGTGAATTTCATGATGTTACCTTTGTGTACCAGGGTAACAGAATCACGATCGTTAGCGATGGCGTATTCGATCGCCGCACGAACCAGACGTTTAGTCCCTTCTTCAGAACACGGTTTGATACCAATACCGCAATGCTCCGGGAAGCGGATTTTCTTCACGCCCATCTCTTCGCGCAGGAATTTAATCACTTTCTCGGCATCTGCAGAGTCCGCTTTCCATTCGATACCTGCGTAGATATCTTCGGAGTTTTCACGGAAGATGACCATGTCGGTCAGTTCAGGGTGCTTAACCGGGCTAGGCGTGCCCTGGTAATAACGCACCGGGCGTAGGCAGACATACAGGTCAAGTTCCTGACGCAGGGCAACGTTCAGAGAGCGAATACCGCCGCCAACTGGGGTGGTCAGTGGGCCTTTGATGGCAACACGATATTCACGAATCAGATCAAGGGTTTCAGCAGGCAGCCAGACGTCCTGGCCATAAACCTGAGTGGATTTCTCGCCGGTGTAGATTTCCATCCAGGAGATTTTACGCTCGCCTTTATAGGCTTTCTCGACAGCAGCATCGACAACTTTGATCATCGGTGGGGTTACATCAACGCCGATACCGTCGCCTTCAATGAACGGGATAATCGGATTTTCAGGAACGTTGAGTTTGCCGTTTTGCAGGGTGATCTTCTTACCTTCCGCCGGAACAACTACTTTGCTTTCCATTCACCTCTCCTTCGAGCGCTTCTGGTTCTGCTCGTCTGTCATCGCGCTGCATGTGCGTTTGCGTCCTGCTGCACGAATGCGTTAGAGCAATTTTTTGTTAATGTTTTGTAATGAGCATGTCAATACTACCCTAATGTTCGTCGCCATGAAAGACACTCGTTCTTAGGCTATAATGCGGCAATTGATATAATCTGAAAATACCATGCAAAAAACTTCTTTTAGAAATCACCGGGTTGAGCGATTCAGCTCACGACAAGTCACCAAACAGCGTAAAGAAAACCAGCCAAAACGCGTGGTTTTGTTCAATAAACCCTACGATGTTTTGCCACAATTTACTGACGAGGCGGGCAGAAGCACGTTAAAAGATTTTATTCCCGTGCCGGGAATTTATGCTGCGGGCCGACTCGACCGGGACAGCGAAGGACTTTTGGTGCTGACCAATGACGGCGCGCTGCAGGCGCGGTTAACGCAACCTGGCAAGCGTACGGGGAAAATCTATTACGTCCAGGTCGAAGGCGAGCCGACAGCAGAAGCGCTGGATGCGCTGCGTACCGGGGTGACGCTCAATGATGGTCCCACGCTGCCCGCAGGTATTGAAATAGTAGAGGAACCCACCTGGCTGTGGCCGAGAAATCCGCCTATTCGGGAACGGAAAAATATCCCCACCAGTTGGCTGAAAGTTACTTTATATGAAGGCCGTAACCGCCAGGTTCGTCGTATGACAGCGCATGTTGGATTCCCGACGCTGCGCCTCATCCGCTATGCCATGGGAGATTACACGCTGGAAAATCTCGCCAACGGTCAATGGCGGGATGCAACTAACTGAATAAGGAACAGGTATGTTCAAACCGCACGTCACGGTCGCCTGCATTGTGCATGCAGAAGATAAGTTCTTAGTCGTTGAGGAAACAATCAATGGCAAAGCCCTGTGGAATCAACCTGCAGGACATCTGGAAGCGGATGAAACCCTGGTGCAAGCCGCCGCTCGCGAACTGTGGGAAGAGACGGGCATCAAAGCGCAGCCGCAACACTTCATCCGGATGCATCAATGGATTGCGCCGGACAAAACGCCCTTTTTACGTTTTCTGTTTTCTATCGAGCTTGCCAATATGTGCGCTACTGAACCTCATGACAGCGATATAGATTGCTGTCGCTGGGTCAGCGCAGAAGAGGTTCTCTCAGCGCCAAATCTGCGTTCGCCGTTGGTTGCGGAGAGTATTCGTTGCTATCAGAGCGGACAGCGCTACCCGCTGGCGATGATCGGCGAATTTAACTGGCCGTTTACAGAGGGTGTCAAGTAAGGGGCTGCGTGCTAGAATATGCCGCCTTGAAGTTCAATGTCGTGAGTATTCCTATGTCTGAAAGCCCAAAAAAAGTGATCGTCGGCATGTCCGGCGGTGTCGATTCCTCCGTTTCTGCCTGGCTGTTACAACAACAGGGTTATCAGGTAGAAGGCCTGTTCATGAAGAACTGGGAAGAGGACGATGGCGAGGAATATTGCACAGCGGCCGCCGATCTTGCAGATGCGCAGGCTGTCTGTGACAAACTCGGCATTGAACTGCATACCGTCAACTTTGCTGCAGAATACTGGGACAACGTCTTTGAACTGTTCCTTGAAGAGTACAAAGCGGGCCGTACGCCAAACCCCGATATTCTGTGCAATAAAGAAATCAAGTTTAAAGCCTTCCTCGAGTTTGCCGCCGAAGATTTAGGTGCCGATTATATCGCCACCGGTCACTATGTGCGCCGCGCCGACGTCGACGGCAAAAGCCGCCTGCTGCGTGGACTTGATGGCAATAAAGACCAGAGCTATTTCCTCTACACGCTCGGTCATGAACAAATCGCGCAGAGCCTGTTCCCGGTAGGCGAACTGGAAAAACCGCAGGTGCGTAAAATTGCCGAAGATCTCGGTCTGATTACGGCCAAGAAAAAAGACTCAACTGGTATCTGCTTCATCGGCGAACGTAAGTTCCGCGAGTTTCTCGGTCGTTACCTGCCCGCTCAGCCTGGCAAAATCATCACCGTTGATGGCGAAGAGATTGGCCAGCATCAGGGGCTGATGTACCACACGCTGGGTCAGCGTAAAGGTCTGGGCATTGGCGGGACGAAAGAAGGCACGGAAGATCCGTGGTACGTGGTGGATAAAGACGTCGAGAACAACATTCTGGTTGTTGCTCAGGGTCATGAACACCCGCGTCTGATGTCCGTTGGCCTGGTGGCGCAACAGCTGCACTGGGTCGATCGCGAACCGTTCACCGGCACAATGCGCTGCACGGTGAAAACCCGCTATCGTCAGACCGACATTCCGTGCACCGTTAAGGCGCTGGATGCTGAGCGTATTGAAGTCATTTTCGACGAGCCAGTCGCGGCGGTAACGCCGGGTCAGTCGGCTGTCTTTTACAATGGCGAAGTGTGCCTCGGCGGCGGCATTATCGAACAACGATTGCCTCTGCCGGTATAATTACTTACACATCTAATACAAGGAAGCAGTGAACGTGGCAAAGAATTATTATGACATCACCCTCGCTCTGGCAGGCATTTGTCAGTCGGCACGCCTGGTGCAGGAACTGGCGCACCAGGGGCATTGTGATGCCGATGCATTGCACGTTTCACTGAACAGTGTCATCGACATGAATCCCAGCTCTACGCTGGGCGTGTTTGGCGGCAGCGAGGCCAACCTGCGTTTAGGTCTGGAAACGATGCTCGGCGTGCTCAACGCCAGCAGTCGTCAGGGGCTGAACGCGGAACTCACCCGCTACACGTTAAGCCTGATGGTGCTGGAGCGTAAGCTGTCAGCCGCTAAAGGCGCTATGGACACGCTGGGAGACCGCATCAACGGCTTGCAGCGCCAACTGGACCATTTTGATTTGCAGTCAGAAACGTTGATGAGTGCGATGGCAGGCATTTATGTTGACGTCATCAGCCCACTCGGCCCACGTATTCAGGTTACGGGCTCCCCGGCCATCCTTCAGAGCCCACAGGTTCAGGCTAAAGTACGCGCTTCCCTGCTGGCTGGCATTCGCGCTGCCGTGCTCTGGCATCAGGTTGGTGGAGGCCGTCTGCAACTCATGTTTTCTCGTAATCGCCTGACGACTCAGGCTAAACAAATTCTTGCTCATTTAACCCCGGAGTTGTGATCTATGGAATTATCCTCACTGACCGCCGTTTCCCCTGTCGATGGACGCTACGGCGATAAAGTCAGCGCGCTGCGCGGGATTTTCAGCGAATACGGTTTGCTGAAATTCCGTGTACAAGTTGAAGTACGCTGGCTGCAAAAACTGGCCGCGCACGCAGCGATCAAGGAAGTTCCTGCTTTTGCTGCCGACGCAATCGGTTTCCTTGATGCGATTGTCGCTAACTTCAATGAAGAAGATGCTGCGCGTATCAAAACCATTGAGCGTACGACCAACCATGACGTGAAGGCAGTTGAGTATTTCCTGAAAGAGAAAGTGGCGGATATCCCGGAACTGCATGCTGTTTCCGAGTTCATCCACTTCGCGTGTACCTCAGAAGACATCAACAACCTGTCTCATGCGCTGATGCTGAAAACCGCCCGTGACGAAGTGATTCTGCCGTACTGGCGCAAGCTTATCGACGCGGTGAAAGATCTTTCCGTCCAGTATCGCGATATTCCTCTGCTCTCCCGTACCCACGGTCAGCCAGCCACCCCGTCTACGCTGGGCAAAGAAATGGCTAACGTGGCTTACCGTATGGAGCGTCAGTACCGCCAGCTCAATCAGGTCGAAATTCTCGGCAAAATCAACGGTGCAGTCGGTAACTATAACGCCCACATCGCCGCTTATCCGGAAGTGGACTGGCATCAGTTCAGCGAAGAATTTGTCACCTCGCTGGGCATCCAGTGGAACCCGTACACCACGCAGATTGAGCCGCACGACTACATTGCCGAGCTGTTTGATTGCATCGCCCGTTTCAATACTATCCTGATCGACTTCGACCGCGATGTCTGGGGTTACGTGGCGCTGAACCATTTCAAACAGAAAACCATCGCGGGTGAAATTGGTTCCTCCACCATGCCGCACAAGGTGAACCCAATCGATTTCGAAAACTCCGAGGGTAACCTGGGCCTGTCTAACGCGGTTCTGCAGCATCTGGCGAGCAAACTGCCGGTCTCCCGCTGGCAGCGCGATCTGACGGACTCTACCGTTCTGCGTAACCTGGGCGTGGGGATTGGCTATGCGCTGATCGCTTATCAGTCCACGCTGAAAGGTGTGAGCAAACTGGAAGTGAACCGCGATCATCTGCTGGATGAACTGGATCATAACTGGGAAGTGCTGGCAGAGCCGATCCAGACCGTGATGCGTCGCTATGGCATTGAAAAACCATACGAGAAGCTGAAGGAACTGACCCGCGGCAAACGCGTTGACGCCGAAGGTATGAAGCAGTTTATCGACGGTCTGGCGCTGCCTGAAGACGAGAAAACTCGCCTGAAAGCAATGACGCCGGCCAATTACATTGGTCGCGCCGTCACCATGGTTGATGAACTGAAGTAATCTGTTTTACGCCTGTCAGGCCTGCATCATATCGTAGGCCTGCCAGGCGTAGCGCCATCAGGGATTATTGAGTCTTATGGCATTTCCGGCGGTGTAATGCCAAAGTGGTTCCACGCCCGCACCGTTGCCATACGTCCGCGCGGAGTTCGCTGCAGAAAACCTTGCTGAATCAGATACGGCTCCAGCACGTCCTCAATGGTTTCACGCTCTTCCCCAATCGCCGCCGCCAGGTTATCCAGTCCTACCGGGCCGCCGAAGAATTTATCGATAACCGCCAGCAGCAGCTTACGATCCATATAATCGAATCCTTCCGCATCCACATTGAGCATATCCAGTGCCTGAGCGGCAATATCTGCTGAAATTGTGCCGTCATGCTTCACTTCGGAGAAGTCACGTACCCGGCGTAATAAACGGTTGGCGATACGCGGCGTACCACGGGCGCGGCGTGCCACTTCCAATGCGCCTTCATCGCTCATTTCCAGTCCCATAAAGCGGGCGCTGCGTCCAACAATGTGCTGCAGGTCTGCCACCTGATAGAATTCCAGGCGCTGTACTATACCGAAGCGGTCACGCAGCGGAGACGTTAACGAACCGGCGCGCGTCGTCGCCCCGATCAAGGTAAACGGCGGCAGATCGATCTTAATCGAACGTGCGGCTGGTCCTTCGCCAATCATGATATCCAGCTGATAATCTTCCATCGCCGGATACAGCACCTCTTCCACCACCGGCGACAGGCGATGGATTTCATCGATAAACAGCACATCGTGCGGTTCAAGGTTGGTGAGCATTGCCGCCAGATCGCCCGCTTTTTCCAGTACCGGACCGGAAGTGGTGCGCAAATTAACGCCCATTTCATTGGCAACAATATTGGCAAGCGTGGTTTTACCGAGACCTGGAGGACCGAAAATCAGCAGGTGATCGAGGGCTTCACCGCGCAGCTTCGCCGCCTGGATAAAAATCTCCATTTGCGAACGCACCTGAGGCTGGCCAATATACTCTTCCAGCAATTTGGGGCGGATCGCGCGATCCACCAGATCTTCAGGGGTCGTGCTGACAGCCGAAATCAGGCGATCTGCTTCAATCATCCTTTACCTCACAATGCCGCGCGAAGCGCTTCACGAATCAGGGTTTCACTGCTGGCATCAGGGCGAGCAATTTTGCTCACCATGCGGCTGGCTTCCTGTGGTTTATAGCCTAACGCCACCAGCGCAGCAACCGCTTCCTGCTCGGCGTCATCCGTTGCAGGACTGGCCGGAGAGGTCAGGACCAGATCCGCCGCCGGCGTGAAGAGATCGCCATGCAAGCCTTTAAAGCGGTCTTTCATTTCCACAATCAAACGCTCTGCGGTTTTCTTACCTATGCCCGGTAATTTCACCAGCGCGCCAAGCTCTTCGCGCTCAACGGCATTAACGAACTGCTGTGCAGACATACCGGAGAGGATCGCCAGCGCCAGCTTCGGCCCGACGCCATTGGTTTTGATTAACTCTTTAAACAGCGTGCGTTCTTGTTTGTTGTTAAAACCATATAGCAGTTGAGCGTCTTCACGCACCACAAAATGGGTGAAGATAATCGCTTCCTGCCCGGCTTCCGGCAACTCGTAGAAACAGGTCATCGGCATATGGACTTCATAGCCTACTCCGCCGGTTTCCAGAAGGACCAGCGGGGGTTGTTTTTCAAGAATGATGCCTCTGAGTCTGCCTATCACGTGACGCTCCTGCGTTAAGGGCTAAAAGGTAATGCGCTATCATAAAAAAAGGCTGGATAGATATCCAGCCTCATTTGTCACTAACGTAACCGACCTCGCGCCAGATTCAGCCGCGACTCGCTCATTTGCATGGCGTTCTGGCTGACGTGGCAATGGGTAATAGCAATCGCCAGCGCATCCGCGGCATCCGCCTGCGGATTTGCCGGGAGTTTTAGCAGCGTGCGTACCATATGCTGAACCTGGCTTTTTTCCGCGCTGCCGATACCTACCACGGTCTGTTTTACCTGGCGGGCCGCATATTCAAAGACCGGAAGATCCTGATTGGTAGCCGCAACGATCGCCACGCCGCGCGCCTGCCCCAGCTTTAGCGCCGAGTCGGCATTCTTTGCCATAAAGACCTGCTCAATGGCAAAATAGTCGGGCTGGAACTGGGTGATGATTTCCGTCACGCCCGCATAAATCAACTTCAGACGTGATGGAAGATCGTCGACTTTGGTGCGAATGCAGCCGCTACCGAGGTAGGTCAGCTGTCTGCCGACCTGACGGATTACGCCATAACCGGTGATGCGCGACCCCGGGTCAATGCCGAGAATGATAGACATCACGCATCTCCTGTTAGTTTATGGCTTAACCACATCATTCGAGCGTTGCAGCAACCTCATCGGAGATTTCGCCGTTGTGGTAAACTTCCTGCACGTCGTCGCAGTCTTCCAGCATATCGATCAGACGCATCAGCTTCGGCGCCGTTTCTGCATCCATATCCGCTTTGGTGGAGGGGATCATAGACACTTCAGCCGCGTCCGCTTTCAGACCAGCCGCTTCCAGCGCATCACGCACTTTGCCCATCTCTTCCCACGCGGTGTAAACGTCAATCGCGCCGTCGTCGAAGGTCACAACGTCTTCAGCGCCCGCTTCCAGAGCCGCTTCCATAATGGCGTCTTCGTCGCCTTGTTCAAAGGAGATCACGCCTTTTTTGCTGAACAAGTAAGCTACGGAACCGTCGGTACCGAGGTTGCCGCCCGTTTTAGTGAATGCGTGACGCACTTCCGCAACGGTACGGTTACGGTTGTCAGACAGACACTCAATCATAACGGCTGTTCCGCCAGGACCGTAACCTTCATAGATGATGGTTTCCATGTTCGCATCATCGTCGCCACCAACACCACGCGCGATTGCACGGTTCAGGGTGTCACGGGTCATGTTGTTTGCCAGCGCTTTATCAACCGCGGCGCGCAGACGTGGGTTAGCATCCGGATCGCCGCCGCCCAGTTTGGCTGCCGTCACCAGTTCACGAATGATTTTGGTGAAAATTTTACCGCGTTTAGCATCCTGCGCTGCTTTACGATGTCTGGTGTTGGCCCATTTACTATGACCTGCCATAAATAATCTCTCCAAAAAGCGCGCCTTCTCAGGCGACGTTAATTACAAACTCTTCAATCGCCTGCCGGTTACTCCACGACTTGGTTAACTGCGCGGCTTCGTGCGCATTAACCCAACGGTAGGTCAGATGTTCGGTGAACACGATCTCTCGTTCAGAGGGAAGTGCCAGGCAAAACCAGGATTCAGTATTACGCTCAATTCCCGGCGCATAGCGATGACGTAAATGGCTAAAAATCTCAAATTCCACCGTGCGCTGACAGTCAATTAAGGTCAGTTGCTCAGTCGCAACATCAATGGCGACCTCTTCCTTTACTTCGCGCATCGCGGCTTGCGACGCGGTTTCACCCTCTTCAAGGCTGCCGGTGACCGACTGCCAGAAATCAGGATCGTCGCGTCGCTGTAACATCAGCACTCTCCCGGTGTCCTTTGCATAAATCACGACTAACACCGAGACAGGCTGTTTATATCTCATATCAGTTATTCTCGGCCTTCTTAACAACCTGAATGCTCAGTTCCGCCAGCGCGGCTTCATTGGCAAAGCTTGGCGCTTCAGTCATCAGACATGCTGCAGCCGTGGTTTTCGGGAAGGCAATAACGTCACGAATGTTGTCAGTACCGGTCAGCAGCATAGTCAAGCGATCCAGACCAAACGCCAGGCCCGCATGCGGCGGTGTACCGTATTTTAGCGCATCCAGCAGGAAGCCGAACTTCTCGCGCTGTTCTTGCTCGTTAATGCCCAGAATGCCGAATACGGTCTGCTGCATATCACCGTTGTGAATACGCACGGAACCACCGCCCACTTCATAGCCGTTGATGACCATATCGTAAGCGTTGGCAACCGCGTCTTCCGGCGCAGCTTTCAGCTCAGCGGCAGTCATGTCTTTTGGCGCGGTGAACGGGTGGTGCATCGCGGTCAGACCGCCTTCACCATCGTCTTCAAACATCGGGAAGTCGATAACCCACAGCGGCGCCCATTTGGCTTCGTCGGTAATGTTCAGGTCTTTGCCCAGTTTCAGACGCAGCGCGCCCATCGCGTCGGCAACCACTTTCTTGTTGTCGGCACCGAAGAAAATCATGTCGCCGTCTTGCGCACCGGTACGCTCCAGAATCGCGTCTACGATTTCTGCGTTCAGGAACTTAGCAACCGGGCTGGTGATGCCTTCCAGGCCTTTCGCACGCTCGGTGACTTTGATGTAAGCCAGACCTTTCGCGCCGTAAATCTTAATAAAGTTACCGTAATCGTCGATCTGCTTACGGCTTAAGCTCGCACCGCCCGGTACACGCAGGGCAGCCACGCGGCCTTTCGCATCGTTCGCCGGACCAGAGAACACGGCGAACTCAACGCCTTTCACCAGATCGGCAACGTCAACCAGTTCCATCGGGTTACGCAGGTCTGGTTTATCGGAACCGTAACGACGCTCGGCTTCAGCAAAGGTCATGATCGGGAAATCACCCAGATCCATACCTTTAACTTCCAGCCACAGGTTACGCACCAGCGCTTCCATCACTTCACGCACCTGCGGCGCGGTCATGAAGGAAGTCTCAACGTCGATCTGAGTAAATTCAGGCTGACGGTCAGCACGTAAGTCTTCATCACGGAAGCATTTTACGATCTGATAGTAGCGGTCAAAACCGGACATCATCAGCAACTGTTTAAACAGCTGAGGAGACTGCGGCAGCGCGTAGAACTTACCTTTATGAACACGAGAAGGAACCAGGTAATCGCGCGCGCCTTCTGGCGTAGCTTTGGTCAGCATCGGAGTTTCGATGTCGAGGAAGCCGTGATCGTCCATAAAACGACGCACCAGGCTGGTAATTTTGGCACGCGTTTTCAGGCGCTGCGCCATTTCAGGGCGACGCAGATCCAGGTAGCGATACTTCAGTCGCGCTTCTTCGGTGTTTACGTGGTTAGAGTCCAGCGGCAGCGAGTCTGAACGGTTGATGATGGTCAGATCGGAGGCCAGCACTTCAATTTCGCCAGTCGCCATATCGGCGTTGACGTTTTTCGCGTCACGCGCACGCACGGTGCCCGTAACCTGGATACAGAACTCATTACGCAGTTCGGAGGCCAGCTTTAACGCATCCGCACGGTCCGGATCGAAAAATACCTGCACGATACCTTCGCGGTCGCGCATATCGATAAAGATCAGGCTACCAAGATCACGACGACGGTTGACCCAACCACACAGAGTCACCTGCTGCCCCTCGTGGGACAGACGTAGCTGTCCGCAATATTCTGTACGCATGAGATATCCCTTAACTTTGCCGCAGGCGGATTGTCACCTGTCTCGCAGGTGACGAAGTCGCAGCTTTAGCTGAATGTCACAACTGAATGAAAAAAGGCGGCTATTATACTGGAAATTCTGCCGCACGATAAGTCCGGTACTGACTGTACGCCTGTTTCCTGGACGGGCATTGCGTAATCTCACAAAAAATAACAAAAATTGTCGTCCCTTTCACACTGATTCGCGATTAAGGTGTAACGGAATTCTTTTTTTACTGGAGTGATCATGCTGGAACTGAACGCAAAAACAACCGCTCTTGTTGTTATTGATCTACAGGAAGGTATCCTGCCTTTCGCTGGCGGCCCACACTCGGCAAACGACGTGGTTGCCCGCGCCGCGCAGTTGGCGGAAAAATTCCGTGCCCACGGTTCCCCGGTGGTAATGGTGCGCGTCGGCTGGTCTGACGATTATGCCGAAGCGCTGAAACAGCCAGTTGATGCTCACGCTCCGGCCAAAGCGTTACCCGAAAACTGGTGGAATTACCCGAGCGCTCTGGGCAAATGCGCCAGCGACCTCGAAGTGACCAAACGCCAGTGGGGAGCTTTCTACGGCACCGATCTGGAATTACAACTGCGTCGTCGGGGCATCGAGACCATCGTCCTGTGCGGCATTTCCACAAATATTGGCGTGGAGTCGACGGCGCGAAATGCGTGGGAGCTGGGTTTTAATCTGATCGTTGCAGAAAACGCCTGTAGTGCCGCCAGCGCTGAGCAACATCAGGGCAGCATGACGCATATTTTCCCGCGTATCGCACGCGTACGCAGCGTGGATGAGATCCTGCAAGCGCTATGATTTATATCGGTTTACCCCAGTGGGCGCATCCCAAATGGGTGCGTCTGGGGATCACCAGCCTTGAAGAGTATGCCCGCCACTTTAACTGTGTGGAGGGCAATACCACGCTGTACGCGCTGCCAAAAGCCGACATTGTGGCCCGCTGGCATGCGCAGACTACCGATGCGTTTCGATTTTGTTTTAAGTTTCCGGCCACCATTTCGCATCAGGCCGCGCTGCGTAATTGCGATGACCTGGTACAAGAGTTTTTCACGCGCATGTCGCCACTTGAATCACGCATTGGGCAATACTGGCTGCAATTACCCGCAACTTTTGGCCCGCACGACCTGCCAGCCTTGTGGCAGTTTCTCGATGCGCTCCCCAAATCCTTTACCTACGGTGTGGAAGTTCGCCATCCGGACTTCTTTGCCAAAGGCGAAACAGAGCAACGATTCAATCGAGGCCTACATGAGCGCAGGGTAAATCGGGTGATTCTGGACAGTCGACCGGTACATGCCGCAATACCACATACTGAAGCGATACGTGACGCCCAGCGCAAGAAGCCAAAGGTTCCGGTGCATGCAGTGGTGACGGCAAACCATCCGATGGTACGCTTTATCGGCAGCGATAATATGGCACAAAACAGCGCGCTTTTTGCCGTCTGGCTGACCAAGCTGTCGCAATGGCAACAAACCACAACGCCGTATCTGTTTTTACATACCCCGGATATTGCGCAGGCCCCGGAGCTTGTCGATACGCTATGGGCAAATTTACGCAGCGCCCTGCCAGAGATCGGATCAGCTCCGTCTATTCCACAGCAATCTTCTCTTTTCTGAAAATGCCACCTATCATAGTCAATGCCATCAGCCATTTTAAAAGGGAGTTTGTATGGTAAGCGCGCTTTATGCCGTATTGGGTGCGTTATTGTTAATTAAGTTCTCCTTTGACGTCGTTCGCCTGCGCATGCAATACCGCGTTGCATATGGTGACGGAGGTTTTAGCGAACTACAAAGCGCTATCCGCATTCACGGTAATGCGGTGGAATATATTCCTGTCGCATTGGTGCTGCTGTTATTTATGGAAATGAACGGCGCTGAAACGTGGATGGTGCATATTTGCGGGCTGATTTTGATTGCCGGACGACTGATGCATTATTACGGATTTCACCACCGGCTTTTCCGCTGGCGCCGTTCAGGCATGAGCGCGACCTGGTGTTCGCTGTTGCTAATGGTGCTGGCGAATCTTTGGTATATGCCCTGGGAGTTGGTTTTCTCCCTGCATTAGCGCACAATACGCCACTTTATTTTTCCCGGATTTTTACGTTATGTCTCACCGCGACACGCTTTTTTCTGCGCCTATCGCCAGTCTGGGTGACTGGACCTTTGATGAACGGGTAGCTGAAGTCTTCCCGGATATGATCCAGCGATCCGTTCCTGGCTATTCCAATATCATTTCCATGATTGGGATGTTGGCCGAACGTTTCGTACAACCCAACACACAGGTCTACGATCTGGGCTGTTCTCTGGGCGCGGCGACGCTCTCGGTGCGTCGCAATATTCATCACGAGAATTGCAAAATTATTGCCGTTGATAACTCCCCGGCTATGGTTGAGCGCTGCCGCCGTCATATTGACGCCTATAAAGCGCCGACACCGGTTGACGTTGTCGAAGGCGATATTCGCAACATTACTATCGAAAACGCCTCGATGGTGGTGCTGAATTTTACCCTGCAATTCCTTGAGCCACCTGAGCGCCAGGCATTGTTGGATAAGATTTATCAGGGGCTGAACCCCGGCGGCGCGCTGGTGCTGTCTGAGAAATTCAGTTTCGAAGACGCTAACGTTGGCGAGCTGCTGTTCAACATGCACCACGATTTCAAACGGGCAAATGGCTATAGCGAGCTGGAAATCAGCCAAAAGCGCAGCATGCTGGAGAACGTGATGCTGACCGACTCGGTCGAAACGCACAAAGCGAGACTGCATCAGGCGGGCTTTGAACACAGCGAATTGTGGTTCCAGTGCTTTAACTTTGGTTCTCTGGTGGCACTGAAAGCTGAGGTTAGCGCATGATCGACTTTGGTAACTTTTATCAACTGATTGCCAAAAATCACCTTTCCCATTGGCTGGAAACGCTCCCGGCGCAAATCGCGACCTGGCAGCGCGATCAGCACGGCTTGTTTAAGCAGTGGTCAAATGCCGTCGAGTTTCTGCCCGAGCTAACGCCGCATCGCCTGGACTTACTGCATAGCGTTACCGCCGAAAGCGATGAGCCGCTCAGCGACGGTCAGCTCAAACGTATCGACACCCTGATGCGTAACCTGATGCCATGGCGTAAAGGGCCGTACTCGTTGTACGGCGTCAATATAGATACCGAGTGGCGCTCGGACTGGAAATGGGATCGCGTTCTGCCGCACTTGTCTGACCTCACCGGGCGCACCATTCTTGATGTCGGCTGCGGGAGTGGATATCACATGTGGCGCATGATTGGCGCGGGGGCGCATCTGGCGGTTGGCATCGATCCTACCCAGCTGTTTCTGTGCCAGTTTGAGGCAGTACGTAAACTGCTGGGCAATGACCAGCGCGCTCACCTGCTGCCGCTGGGTATTGAGCAGCTTCCGGCGCTCAACGCCTTTGATACCGTATTCTCCATGGGAGTGCTTTATCACCGCCGTTCACCGCTGGAACACCTGTGGCAGTTGAAGGATCAGTTGGTGAAAGATGGCGAACTGGTACTGGAAACGCTGGTCGTCGAAGGTGATGAAAATACCGTACTGGTACCGGGCGATCGCTACGCGCAGATGCGTAACGTTTACTTTATTCCTTCTGCGCTGGCGTTAAAAAACTGGCTGGAAAAATGCGGGTTTGTTGATGTGCGCATCGCTGATGTCTGCGTCACCACCACCGAAGAGCAGCGCCGCACCGAGTGGATGATAACCGAATCCCTGGCCGACTTCCTCGACCCGAACGATCACAGCAAAACGGTGGAAGGCTACCCGGCCCCATTACGCGCGGTATTGATTGCACGTAAGCCGTAGTTATTTTTGCCAGATAGCACTCTTTCTGCAAAATAGTTCAACTTGCAGCAAGGCAGACAACTCCGCTGCGGCTTGAAATATGCAGGATAAAAAAAGGCCCCTGTTGAAATTGCAGGGGCCTGGTACGAGCAAGCATCATATTGGGCGACATGATGCAACGGTAAAAATCAGCTGGCCTGGTGGTGTGCAATGATTGCTTTCATTTCCGCAACCGCCGCCCCGTCTACTGCATAGCGTGAATACTCATCCGCCTGTGCATCAGAAGACATCGACAACCCCGAATTGCGATAACGCATGGGGGAAGCCAGCCATACTCCGGCAGAACTGTGGACTTCCTGCACTCCAGCATCAAGGAACAGGGACAAATTCGAGGCGCGAACCCCCGCTCCGGCCATAATGATTGGAGCATCCCCCTGCGCAATAAGTTCCATAATTTTTGTTAAACCTTGCGCCGCATCTGATTTTTGCCCGGAAGTCAGCACTCTGGCAATGCCCAAATCAGCTAATTTTTTTAGCGCATTGAGTGGGTTAGCGCACATGTCAAAGGCCCGATGAAAAGTGACGTGCAGCGGTCCCGCCGCGATCATTATTTTCTCCATGCGCGGCATATCGACATCACCCTCTGCATCTAAAATGCCGGTTACCAACCCTGAGAACCCCAGATCTCTTACCATTGCAATATCATCCAGCATTGCAGCGAATTCACCGTCGGTGTAACAAAAGTCGCCCCCGCGCGGGCGAATAATGGGATTGACCGGAATCGAGATATACTGGCGAACCGAACGCAAGACGCCCAGGGACGGCGTTAAGCCCCCTTCTTTGGGCGCCGAGCAAAGCTCAATGCGATCCGCGCCGTTTTGCTGCGCCATGCGCGCGCACTCCATGCTGTAACAGCAGATTTCCAGTAATGCCATACTCACTCCTGACGTTCGCTTGCCACAATGGCTTCAATCGACCACGGATGGAATTTTATCGTCACGCTGCCATCGCTGACCGCCAGCGTTGGATTCGGTAAACGTTCGCGCTCACCTTTTGGCGAACTGGTTTTTACAAATATACCCGGCTGGCTCAGCCCGTGATCTGAAAGCAGCGCCAGCGCTCGTGCATTCAGCGTCTCCACCTCACCCGGCAGAACAATTTCAACATGCTCCCAGCCCTCATGCGGATAACGCTTTTCGCCCGGCCACGGCAGTTCTACGATAGTAAATTGCCAGTGTTGCACACAAACTGGCTCATCGAGTTTGAACAAGCAAATCGGTCGGCCATTGATGATATTTTCTGACAGCAATTCGCCGCACTGTTCAAACCCACGACGCCAGCGCTCTGCGGTGGTATTTTGATGACAACGCAGAGAAATGTGATCGGCTTCAAGCGATGAGATATCCAGCCCAAGGCGAGTGGAAAGATCCGTTAACGCCTGAATGAAATGCGGTAAATCTGCGGAAATATCATGCAGTTCTGCAACTGTTTGCCAGTTCGCCATAATGAAAGCTCATATCCATATTCAAAGCCGCTAATTTACCCTGTTGTGCAGCCCCAACCAACTGCTGATTTTCTTAAGCGCAATATGAATAATTATACGTAATGACAATGTTTATATTTCAGGCTGCTGGCGATACTCGCAATGCTGACGGCAACGGGCATTTGCAGTATACTCCCGCCCTTAATTCTTAAACTGGTGCGGTGCATTTTAAGCCGCTTCATAAATGTAAGGTATTCCGGTGAATATTCAGGCTCTTCTCTCAGAAAAAGTCAGTCAGGCCATGATTGCTGCAGGCGCGCCTGCAGATTGCGAACCGCAGGTTCGTCAGTCAGCAAAAGTACAGTTCGGCGACTATCAGGCTAACGGCATGATGGCTGTCGCTAAAAAACTGGGTATGGCGCCGCGACAACTGGCTGAGCAGGTGCTGACTCATTTGGATCTCAACGGGATCGCCAGCAAAGTTGAAATTGCAGGCCCGGGCTTTATCAATATTTTTCTCGATCCGGCATTTCTGGCGCAGCACGTTCAGCAGGCGCTGGCTTCCGATCGTCTGGGCGTCACCCAACCGGCTAAACAAACCGTTGTGGTTGATTACTCCGCACCTAACGTAGCGAAAGAGATGCACGTTGGTCACCTGCGTTCCACCATCATCGGTGACGCTGCGGTGCGTACGCTGGAGTTCCTCGGTCACAATGTTATCCGCGCCAACCACGTCGGCGACTGGGGTACTCAGTTCGGTATGCTCATCGCATGGCTGGAAAAACAGCAGCAGGAAAATGCTGGCGAGATGGCGCTGGCTGACCTTGAAGGTTTCTACCGTGATGCGAAAAAACATTACGACGAAGATGAGGCCTTCGCGGAACGTGCCCGGAGTTATGTCGTGAAGCTGCAAGGCGGCGACGAGTACTTCCGTGAGATGTGGCGCAAACTGGTCGACATCACCATGTCGCAAAACCAGTTAACCTACGATCGCCTGAACGTCACCCTGACCCGTGACGACGTCATGGGTGAAAGCCTGTACAACCCGATGCTGCCTGGCATCGTGGCCGATCTCAAAGCTAAAGGCCTGGCTGTTGAAAGCGAAGGCGCTACCGTCGTATTCCTTGATGAGTATAAGAACAAGGAAGGTGAACCGATGGGCGTAATCATTCAGAAGAAAGATGGCGGCTATCTCTACACCACGACCGACATCGCCTGCGCCAAGTACCGTTATGAAACGCTGCATGCCGACCGCGTACTTTATTACATCGACTCCCGTCAGCATCAGCACTTAATGCAAGCCTGGACCATCGTGCGTAAAGCCGGTTATGTGCCGGACTCTGTGCCGCTGGAACACCACATGTTCGGTATGATGCTGGGTAAAGACGGCAAGCCGTTCAAAACCCGTGCGGGTGGCACGGTTAAACTGGCCGATCTGCTGGATGAAGCGCTGGAACGCGCACGCCGTCTGGTAGCGGAGAAGAACCCGGACATGCCTGCCGACGAGCTGGAAAAACTGGCGAATGCGGTCGGTATCGGCGCGGTGAAATATGCCGATCTGTCCAAAAACCGTACCACCGACTACATCTTCGACTGGGACAATATGCTGGCGTTCGAAGGGAACACTGCGCCGTATATGCAGTACGCCTACACCCGCGTACTGTCCGTGTTCCGTAAAGCGGATATCGACGAAAGCGCGCTGGCAAATGCGCAGGTGATTATCAGTGAAGATCGCGAGGCTCAGTTGGCTGCGCGTCTGCTGCAGTTTGAAGAAACGTTGACCGTTGTTGCACGTGAAGGTACGCCGCACGTGATGTGTGCGTACCTGTACGACGTTGCCGGTCTGTTCTCCGGCTTCTACGAGCACTGCCCAATCCTTAGCGCTGAAAACGAAGAGATTCGTAACAGCCGCCTGAAACTGGCACAGTTGACGGCGAAAACCCTGAAGCTGGGTCTGGATACGCTGGGTATCGAAACCGTAGAACGTATGTAAATCAGCTCACCTATCAGGCCTGACTCCGAAATTCGGACTCAGGCCTTTTTTATTTCTGTAACAGGCCATCTGTAACAACTCACAAGGAATGACACATTTCCGTAGAGATATGGAACATTTTTTGCCTGTCATCCCGTTTAAGCCTCCGTATCATGAGGCGGCGAATTAATCGGGTACGGGTCAATGACATTCAGAGATTTTGAAGCGGAGGAAAAACTCTTCCAGCGGCGTGTATTGGTGGCCTTTGGCCTGGTGGTCATCTGCTTTGGCATCCTGATTTACAATCTCTACAACTTACAAATCTGTCAGCACCAGTATTACACCACCCGCTCGAATGCAAACGACATCAAAATGCTGCCCGTGGCCCCGACGCGTGGCATGATTTACGATCGCAACGGCATCCCGCTGGTGCGCAACGTAACCTGGTACGACATTTCCGTTACGCCTTATAAAATCAGTGATATGAATTCCCTGATCAGGCAGCTCACGCCTATCATTGACCTCACTCCTGATGACATTGACCAGTTTCGCCATGCGCTGAAAGCCAGCAGCCGCTATCGCCCGGTCGTGCTAAAAAATGCGCTGACCGATGTGGAAATCGCCCGCTTCTCGGTTAACCAGTTTCATTTCAGCGGCGTCAATATCAATAGCTATGAAGACCGCCAGTACCCTTATGGCGCAGCGCTGGCGCATGTCCTTGGCTATGTGTCAAAAATCAATGACAACGACCTGAAAGCGCTGGATCAAAAAGGCCTGACAGAGAACTACGCCGCCGATCACAACATCGGTAAGCAGGGTATTGAGCACTACTATGAAAATGAACTGCATGGGAAAACCGGTTATCAGGAGGTCGAAGTTGATAACCACGGACGCATCGTACGCCTGATCAAAGATGTGCCGCCCGTTGCCGGAAAAGATATCCATCTGACGCTGGACCTCCATTTACAGCAATATATTGAGAGTCTGTTGGTGGGCCAGCGGGCCGCCGTTTTGGTTGAGGATCCGCATGACGGTTCCGTGCTGGCAATGGTTTCGAATCCCAGCTATGACCCCAACCCGTTTGTCAAAGGTATCAGCTATCAGGACTATAACAAGCTGCTTCAGGATAAGGACCTGCCGTTAATCAACCGCGTCACGCAGGGGTTGTATCCTCCCGCCTCCACGGTCAAACCGTACATGGCGATGTCAGCGTTACTGGACGGCGTGATCACGCCGCAGACCCGTTTCTTCGGCGCCCCCACCTGGACGCTCCCCGGCACTGAGCGACATTACCGTGACTGGAAAAAAACGGGCCATGGTATGCTGGATGTCACCAAAGCAATTGAAGAATCTGCCGACACATTCTTTTATCAGGTGGCATATATGATGGGGATTGACCGTATTAACAGCATGCTCAGCCAGTTTGGCTATGGCAAGCCGACCGGCATCGATCTTGGTGAGGAGTATAACGGCCTGCTCCCGAGCCGCGAATGGAAGCAGAAAGTGCATAAAAAAGCCTGGTATCAGGGAGATACCATTTCGGTTGGCATCGGTCAGGGATACTGGATTGCCACGCCGATCCAGATGGTTAAAGCCATGGTCGCGCTGATTAACAACGGCAAGGTTATCGCCCCTCACCTGCTACGTGATGAAGAGAGCGGAAAAGTCATCACGCCGTACCAGGCTCCCGAAGCACCGTCACAAATTGCCTCTGCTTCGTCCCCCTACTGGGGGCTGGTGCGTCAAGCGATGTTCGGCATGGCGAATGAGCCAAACGGTACCGGTTATAAGTTCTTTCACACCGCGCCTTACGGCATTGCAGCGAAAAGTGGCACATCACAGGTCTTTAGCCTGAAAGAAAATCAGACCTACGATGCGAAAATGATCCCCGTGCGTCTGCGCGATCACGTGTTCTATACCGCATTTGCGCCATATAAGAACCCAAAAGTCGCCATAGCGTTAATTCTGGAAAACGGCGGCAGCGATGGCGTCACCGCCGCACCAGTCATGCGTCAAATCATGGATCATCTGTTTGCTGCGCAGGACGACGACGCACAAGCGGGTCCGATAGCCGCAACGCCATCGGACACCGATATCAAAAATACTTACGCAAGTATTCGGTAAGGCACAGCATCGCCATCGCCTGACCGTAAGGCATGGAGGTCCGGGGGATGTTGCGGTAGAAATCGAGATTGTGGCCCATCCCGGTACCAAACGAGGTATGCAGCAATTCACCTTCCGGCGAAATATGTTGCACAATGCCTCTGATGGCTTTTTCGGCTACAGCCGCATAGTCTTGTCCGACATAGCGTTTACGTACCGCTTTGAGGATCCCATAGGCAAATCCGGCGGTTGCCGAGGCTTCCAGATACGACTGCGGGTCGTCCAGCAAGGTGTGCCACAGTCCGCTTTCATCCTGGCACTTCGCCAGCGCCGCGATTTGCGCGTTCAAAACCTGCACCAGATAGCGGTGCACTGCATTGTTTTCCGGCAAATCAAGTAATTCGAGGAAATCCGGGATGACTATAGTTAACCAGCTGTTGCCACGCGCCCAGCGAGCGTTGGCGAAGTTATGCTGTCCTTCATAGCTCCAGCCGTGGAACCACAGCCCCGTTTCTTTATCCATCAGGTTTTGCACGTGCAGCAGGAACTGATAGGTTGCCTCTTCAATATACTCGGGACGGTTGAGCAACTTGCCAATCTTCGCCAGCGGTAAGACCGTCATCA
The DNA here is from genome assembly GCF_050434985.1 of Citrobacter sp. 506. Classification (NCBI taxonomy): domain Bacteria; kingdom Pseudomonadati; phylum Pseudomonadota; class Gammaproteobacteria; order Enterobacterales; family Enterobacteriaceae; genus Citrobacter; species Citrobacter sp. 506. The sequence continues at coordinate 157,483 of NZ_JBNDJN010000001.1, read as the reverse complement.
TCAACGTGTCATCCCACATCTGCTGGTGATTTTCTTCCGCCAGCGTAATGTGCTGCATACCGCCGAATTGGGTACGCGGCATATCATGCATTGCCCACTCAGCCCAGCTGTCGAGCCACGGCAGATACGCGGGATTACGCGTCTCTTCATAGCGATATGCCAGCGTTAAAAACGGCGCCATGGTGTTAACGTTTTTGGTCGTTGCACCTTCCGCAAAGCGATCGGCAAACCAGTTGTCGATAATATCGCGCATCGTGGCATCGCCGGTTTGCTGATAATACTGATACATCCCGTACAAGCCGATGCCGTGCGTCCACTCCCATCCCGCCCAGCCTTTGGTATCAATAACGCGTCCGTCATCCAGACGTAGCAAGAACTCGCCGGTCTCGTCATGAATATTGACCAGGTTATGCGTCACCTTTTTGATCAACGCTTTTAATTCATCCCTGGCAATAAAATGTTCTGGCTGGCGCAACAATGGGCTATGTTTAACCGGATAAACAATCATTTACTTAACCTCTGTCAATGTCGAATTCAATACAGCACCCTTTTCCAGTTTCGGTGCCGCTGGTTTATTACGATTCAGGTAACCAATATTGTTGTTACCCCAAAGTGATTCATAAGGCATGCCCGATAGCATCTCTACGGTCGCGCGTCCTTTAGCGGACAGTCCTTCCAACACGGGTTGCCCGGACTCACGCATTTTTGCTGTCTCTTCACGCAGGGTGCTGTGCGTTTGCAGGTTCAGTTTGAAGCGCAAGGAAACCAGGAAACCCAGCGCCAGAACAATCAGCGTTCCGCAGCTCAGAATTAACAGGATGGTATGGCTGACCGCCACGGGCTGTGCGCTCTGACCGGAGACAAAACCAGACAACTGCATCACAATCCCCACCAGCATCACCGCTCCCGCCTGCGACGCTTTACGCGTTAACGTCATAATGCCGGCGAAGATCCCTTCCCGACGCTGACCGGTGATCACTTCGTCAACGTCGGCAATATAGGTGTAGATATTCCAGGGAACGTAGTTGATACCACCGCGTCCCAAACCCGCAACGGCGGAAACCAATAGCAACAGAGAATAAACATCGCTTAATCCGGCGTAATACAGCCCCGCATAGGAGAGTGAACTGAGGCCAAACAGGACGACCACCATGCGATAAGACGGCGCAGGTCCGAAACGGATGCACAATGGGATCATGGCGATAACGGCAATAAACTGGAAGATAGCCATCGTACCCAGCAGGTTTGACGCCATCGATGCTTCCTGCATCAGCACAAACACCACATAGTAAGTAAAGACGGCGTTAAAGACGTCCTGGGCAATATAGCCGCCAAGATACATTCCTAAATGCTGGCGAAAGATACGGATGCGCAGTGTTGAACTCAGTTCCACAAATAAACGGTTCATACTCTGACTCAAGGTCAGGCTTTTCTTCTCTTCTTCGGCTCGCAGCGCCGCCTCAGTCCACTCTTCCCGTGGGCGTTCCCAGGTAAAGAACCAGACGAAGGTCAGCATCAGTGCACACAGCACAGAAAACACCAGGCTGGCGTAGAAAAAAGAGACGGGGTTGTCCTTGCCAAACAGCGTCAGCAGAACGCCGGGTAAGAATGAGGCCAGAATGGCAGACATTTGCGCCATCGAAATGCGCGCGCCGGAGAATTTAGTTTTCTGTTTAAAGTCATCGGTCATTTCGGGTACCAGCGTTTCGTATGGCACCAGAATCATGGTGTAGACCACGTCAAAAATCAGATAGGTGAGCAGGTAGTACCAGAACCCCATATCACCCACCCACATTAGTGAGTAGCTAAAGACACAGGGTATCCCCAACAGAATAAAAAACTTGCGTCGCCCAAAGCGTTTGCCGAGCCAGGTGGAGCCAAAGTTATCGGTTAAAAAACCCATTAATGGGCTAACAACAGCATCCAACACCCTGGCGGTAGCGAAGATAAAGGTTGCTTCGATTGGCGTCAGGCCACAGAACGTCGTGTAAAAATAGAGTAGCCAGGCCGCGGTTAACGCCGTGGTGCCTGCGCCTAAAAAATCCCCCGAACCGTAGGCGAAATAGTTAACCAACCCAATTTTACGTGTATTCATTGCCGTTACCCCTGCACATTATTGGGAGGCCCCGCAATCCTCGCTTTGACATTGGGCCTCCTTACACGGCCACAGTAAAAGCTAACAGCAAGTGAAACCTTTCTATTTTTGCCAGGGGTATTCGTGAAATGGCAACAGCACAAAGAGTCCGGCAACGTATGTCACCTATTTTATAAAACAGCGTTTCTATTTAATCAAAGAGGCGGACTAGAATTGCGAAGCAGCCAGCAGTTTCTGCTGCTGGCCGGAATGAAGGGAGGCGTTAACGATAGTTCACAATCACCTGATTGCTCTGAACCTGTAAGGCGGGGATCAGGCGACCGCCACCGGGTACTTCCCAGACAAAATGCATCGGTTCGATGGCGGGAACATTATTGAATCCGTTGGTGGTCCCGCTTTGCCCGTCCAGCTCAACACAGCGGGACTGGGAACATAAACGTACCCGTAAACCCGCAGGCGTTGGGCCATTGAGCTCATAGCGCCAGGCCACCAGCGTCATCAACCCCGAGACCGGCTGACTGGGCGTCAGAGGTGCAGACGAGGCTGACTGGCCGCGGTGATTTAAAGTAATCCCCATGCCGCTGGCCTGCCAGGCGCCTTCTCCGGCAGCCTGCGCTACCAGAGGAAAAAACAACAACCACAGTAATTTACGCATTACTTACCTCCAATAGTCGCCGTCATACGGATATGGCGGTTGTCAGACAGCTCCATGTTCGATAACACCACCAGTTGCGGAATGCTGCGACGTAAAAAGCGAGCCAGTAACGGACGCAACGCGTGGTTAACCAGCAAGACCGGCGGCGCACCCAACATTTCCTGACGGGACAGCGCTTCCTGAGTCTGGGCCAGCAGTCGGTCTGCAAGACCCGGCTCCAGACCGCCGCCGCCCTGCAGCGCCTGCAGAAGCAAACGTTCGAGCGGGGTATCAAGGCCGATAACCTGAACCTCTTCATTACCCGGGAACCACTGCTGAGTGATGGCGCGTCCCAACGCAACACGTACCACCGCGGTAAGCTCATGCGGATCGTTTTGCAGCGGTGCATGTTCAGCCAGCGTTTCGAGAATGGTGCGCATATCGCGAATCGGTACTTTCTCATCCAGTAAGTTCTGCAGCACTTTATGCAGCGTAGTGAGCGTCACGACACCCGGGACCAGGTCTTCTGTCAGTTTTGGCATCTCCTGCGAGACGCGGTCCAGTAGCTGTTGCGCCTCCTGACGGCCAAACAGCTCAGCAGCGAACTGCCCAATCAGGTGATTAAGGTGCGTGGCGACAACGGTACTGGCTTCAACAACCGTAAAGCCCTGAATCTGCGCCTGTTCCTTCAATGCGCTTTCAATCCAGATAGCGTCCAGACCGAAAGCCGGATCGACCGTTTTCTCGCCCGGCAGCGACCCGGCGGCGGTACCAGGGTTAATGGCCAGCCAGCGTCCCGGATAGGCGTCACCGCTGCCAATTTCCACCCCTTTCATCAAAATACGATAGCGGGCTGGCTGCAGATCCATATTGTCGCGGATATGTACCACCGGCGGCAGAAAACCCATATCCTGGGCAAATTTCTTACGAATACTGCGAATTCGCCCCAGCAACTCGCCATCTTGCTGAAAGTCCACCATTGGGATCAGGCGGTAGCCTACCTCCATCCCCAGTGAATCCTCCAGCTGTACGTCATTCCATGTTGCTTCCACCACGGAGTTGTTTTCCGGCATTTTCACCGGCTGCGGCTCATCCGGGGCTTTTTGCTCACGACCACGCATCCACCAGGCCAGACCCAGTAACGCGGCGGTAAACATCAAAAACACCAGGTTCGGCATGCCCGGAACCAGACCCAAAAGACCAAGCACCGCCGCACTAAGCAGCATGACACTAGGATTACTGAACAGTTGGGTCACCATCTGTTCGCCTACGTCCTGGTCGGTACTCACGCGGGTCACGATAACCCCCGCCGCGGTGGAGATTACCAGCGCAGGAATTTGCGCCACCAGCCCGTCACCGATGGTCAGCAGGGTATAACTTTCCGCTGCGCTACCCATGCTCATACCATGCTGCAACACCCCGACTAACAGACCGCCGACCACGTTGATCACCATGATCAAAATACCGGCGATGGCATCTCCACGTACGAATTTACTCGCACCGTCCATAGAGCCGTAGAAATCCGCTTCCTGCGTCACCTCCGAGCGTCGTTTTTTGGCTTCATCTTCGCCAATCAGACCCGCATTCAAATCCGCATCAATCGCCATCTGCTTGCCGGGCATACCATCCAGCACGAAGCGCGCGCCAACCTCGGCGATACGCCCGGCACCTTTGGTGATAACCATAAAGTTGATAATGACGAGAATAACGAAGACCACGATACCGATCGCAAAGTTACCGCCCACCAGGAAGTGACCAAAAGCTTCAACCACCTTTCCCGCCGCCGCCGCGCCGGTATGCCCTTCCATTAAAATGATACGCGTCGACGCAACGTTCAGGGCGAGGCGTAATAATGTGGTAAACAGCAAAATCGTCGGGAATGCGGCAAACTCCAGCGTACGCTGGGTGAACATCGCCACCAACAGCACCATGATCGACAGCGCAATGTTAAACGTGAACAGCAAATCGAGGACGAAAGCCGGCAACGGCAACACCATCATCGACAGGATCAGCAGGATAAGGATCGGTCCGGCAAGGATTTGCAGTTGCGTGGATTTCAGGTTGCTGGGCAAACGCAACATCGCGACCAGATTAGCCATCAGTATTCTTCTCGTTCATGAAATCCAGTGCTTCAGGCACCGGAAGGTTTTCAGGTTGTGGTGGACGCTTGCCGCCGGCGAGACGCCAGCGTTTTAGCTGCCATACCCATGCCAGCACTTCGGCAACGGCGGCATATAATTGACCCGGTATTTGTTGACCAATCTCAGCATGACGGTATAGCGCACGCGCCAGCGGCGGCGCTTCTAACGTAGGGACTCGATGTTCAGCGCCAATCTCACGAATGCGCAGCGCCACCAGCCCCGCGCCTTTGGCAACAACTTTCGGCGCGCTCATTTTGTTCTCGTCATACTTCAACGCCACCGAATAGTGCGTGGGGTTGGTAACAATCACGTCTGCTTTCGGCACATCCGCCATCATGCGACGCTGCGCGGCCGCGCGCTGCATTTGGCGTATTTTGCCCTTAACGTGCGGGTCGCCTTCGCTTTGCTTAAATTCGTCACGGATATCCTGACGCGACATGCGCAGCTTTTTCAGATGGCTGTAAATCTGGAAAAAAACGTCGAACCCCACCATTGGAATAACGCCAAGCACCACCAACAGCGCGCACATACCAACTAAATCCAGGGCGTTGCCCATCGCCGTAATCGGCGATTCCGCCATCAGACGCATCATCGCCGGCCAGTTATGCCAGAGATAAAATCCGGCCACGCTCCCCACCAGCGTGGATTTCAGTATCGCTTTGAGCAGTTCCGCTCCGGTTTGCGCTGAAAACATGCGTTTAATGCCCGGCAACGGATTCAGCTTAGAGAACTTGGGCTGCAGAGATTTACCGCTGAAAATCAAGCCGCCAAGCATCACCGGGGAGATTAATGCCACCAGAACGACGCCGGTAATCAACGGTAACAGCGCAATCATCGCGTCTTTAATCAGCAGGATGATTTGGCTGAGGATCAGGTTAGGGTCATTGACCATACTGTGGTCAAAACGTAATCCGGCCGACAGCATACCGGCCAGTCTGCGGGCAAGCGACTCCCCGCCAATCCAGATAATGCACACGCCCACCAGCAAAATAAGCAGTGAGGTCAGTTCTTTGGATCGGGGGACCTGCCCTTCTTCCCGTGCTTTTTCAAGTCGGTGGGGTGTGGGGGCTTCTGTTTTGTCGTCGTCGCTTTCTTCTGCCACGGCATTACTCTCGTCGTCACGGTCACGAGTATTATCGCGACCGCAACCATTGCCAATGCGTCGAATAGCGAAACGAAAACAGAGGAATTCGAGCGTTCGTTTGCCACGACAGCGCGAACGCTGCCGTGACAATCACGCGGTTAGCGCTGCCAGATAACGCGATAATGGCCCGATCCCACCTGCGCGCCATAGCCGCCGTCTACTGGCGCGAAGTCGAGGCCATCGGTATCGAGCAGCGTTTGTGCGCCATCGAGGATCACCATTGAGTGAGTATTCGGCGGAATATCTACCTCAAGAGTGATGGTCTGCAAGCCATCGCGCGCCGGTTCCTGCGTCCAGTGGACGGCAATATCACCATATACCGAGCCGTATCGCGCTTTCAGCCATGTCAGGCCACCGCCCGGAATAGGCCGCAGTACCGAAGATTTAAAGCCCGGCGCGTGTTCTTCGGTATTTATTCCCGCCGCCACGCGATACAGCCATTCACCGATCGCCCCGTAGGCATAATGGTTGAAGGAGTTCATGTCCGGGCTCCACATTGTGCCATCCGGTTTCACGCCATCCCAGTGTTCCCAAATCGTCGTCGCCCCGGCCTTTACCTGATACAACCAGCTTGGGAAGTCCTCTTTCATCAGTAATTGCCACGCCGCGTCGGCCTGCCCGTTTTCGCTCAATGCGTGACAGAAATAGGGGGTGCCGACAAACCCCGTCACCAGATGACCGTCATTTTCCGCCAGCAGTTCCAGCAGCGTTTGCACGGTGCGCTCGCGGTGCGCGTCCGGCACTAACTGGAAGTAAAGCGCCAGAATATGCGCCGTTTGCGTGCGCGCCGCCAGCCGCCCGGTGGCGGTAAAAAACTCATTGCGGAAGCTTTCGACAATCGCGGTATGCAGCGCCTGATAATGGGTGTGATCAACGTCATTTCCCAGTGCTTTGGCTGATTTCGCCAGCAGCAGCGTGGACAACGCATAGTAGGCCATGCAGGTCAGTTCATTCGGCGTTGCGCCAAAATAGCTGCCCTCTTTGGCATCCAGCGCAACCCAATCGCCAAACTGCAGTTTCCACGACCACTGGTTCTCAACAGCGTTGTCATGCATAAACTCCACCCAGGCTTTCATGCTGTCGTACTGGCGGGCCAGCGTCTGTTTATCGCCGTACATCAGGTACAGCGTCCACGGGTTAATCACCGCCGCATCGGCCCAGGCGGCGGCGGAATGGGTGCGCCCGTGGGATAAAAAGCGGTCGTTGTCGCATTTGCCGGTGAGGATATCGGGGATGACGTGCGGCACACCGCCCTCCGGCGTTTGGTCATGCTGAAGATCGGTCAGCCATTTGGCAAAAAAAGTGCGCGTCTGCATCAGATAACTGGCGGTGCGGCAGAAAATTTGCGCATCGCCCGTCCATCCCAGACGTTCATCGCGCTGCGGGCAGTCGGTTGGGATATCGACGAAATTGCCCTTAAGCCCCCACATGATGTTGTGATGCAGTTGGTTGAGATCCGCGTTTGAGGTTTCAATGTGACCCGTCGGCGTCATCGCGGAATGCAGCACGACCGCGACAAAATCATCCCGCGTCGGCGTGCCAGGCCAACGTTCAATCAGCACATAACGGAAACCCTGAAAGGTAAAATGCGGGTGATAACATTCTTCGCCATCGCCGCGTAAGGTGTAATCAATGCACTGTTTGGCGGTGCGCAGGTTCGCCAGATAAACATTGCCTTCGGCATCCAGCACTTCAAAATGGCGCAGCACCACGCGCTCACCTGTCGCACCGCGCACCCGAAACTCCACCCAGCCGCTGAGGTTCTGGCCAAAATCAAGCACCGTCTCGCCTTTTGGCGTCGTGATGATTGAGCACGGCGCAAGCCGTTCTATTTCTTGTACCGGGCAGGCCGTTTGCGGTTGCAGCACCGACGTCTCTACCGCAAGCGTCGTCACCGCACGCCAATGCCCGGCGCTAAACGCAGGCTCGCTCCAGCCGCGCTGCTCCCGACGTGCGTCATACACTTCGCCATCATAAATTTCAGCAAACAAAATCGCGTCATCGCAGCCCTGCCAGTGTGCATCCGTGGCGATTATCCGCTGGCTACCATCGCGGAGCGTCACCACCATATGGCAAATAAACCCCGTCTGCTGGCCGTAATAGTTGCGATAGCGGTTGAAGCTCATATCCCCTTTATACCAACCCGCTCCCACCATCGCGCCAATCACGTTTTCGCCTTCTCGCAGGTGCTCGGTCACATCCCAGGTTTGATACAACAGATGGTGGTGGTAGCTCGTCCAGCCGGGCGATAACTCATCACGCCCGACTTTTTCGCCGTTGATCCACAGTTGGTACAGCCCCAGCGCGCTGGCATGTACCACCGCCGAAACAATGTCATCACCGTCGGGCAAACTGAACGCATGGCGCAACAACGTGCCTTTTGAGTTGTCTTTATCCTGCGGCGTTTCAGCCGAGATAAACACCCCTTGCCACGCTTGCGCTGGCAGGCCGGTAATAAACGTTGCCGCCGGGCTCCAGCCGCTCTCTTCACCGTGGTTGTCGGTAATATGCACCCGCACAAAATAGCGCGTCGAGTGCTGGCAGGCGACGTCGGGCAATTCGATATTACTGGAGCGGTCATCGTGCATTTCGCCGCTGTCAAACAGGCATTGGGCAAAATCTTCTTGCGCCGACAGCTGCAAACGCCAGCTACGCTGCTGTACATCGCGCAAGGTACTGGTGATTATCCAGCCGAAAACCGGTAGCGTTTCGCAGCCCGTCAGCGTGGTTTCATAGTTGAGCGTAATCTTTTCTACTGCCAACATAATTTTTCCCTCAGTGGCTCATATTCAGGCTTTGGCCCGCAAAGTATCGTGCGACGCCTGTCCGTTATCAGACGTCGCCACCATTTCTGTTTCTGCATTAAATTCATTACGTTGCTTGCCGTGGAAGCACAGCCAGCCGATAACCATGCCTATCGCCACAATCGCCGTCAGCAGGCAATAAAGAACCACCGGCCCCGCGCTCAACAGCACAGGAGTGACGAACGCCAACAAGCCGCAGGTCAGACGGGCGACACCGACAATCACCCCTTGCGCGGTGGCGCGTAGCATGGTGGGGAATGACTCTTGCGCCCACACTTTCATGATGCCTTCGAAGGCAAATCCTGTGCCGATATTGGTAAACAGCAGGCAGCAGAACCAGGAGAGCGGTGAGAAATTAAACAGTACCGGCACGAAATAACCACCGGACATCATCACCGCGCCAAAAATAAAGAATGGAACCCGTTTTGAGGTATCAACGACGCGCATAAACATCAACCCAGACGCCACGCTCACTGGCAGAATCAACAGCCCCCACAGCGAGTGCGTGCTGACCGAAATGCCCACCACATTTACCGCTACATAAGCCCCAAACTGCCCGCCGGTATTGGCCGCCAGATTGGTGAAGGTATAAAAGATGCACAGCGAGATAAACGGCCACAGGTATTTGCCTTCGAGCAGATCGCGCCAGCCGGTTTTCTGCGCCCGCACGGTGGCGATGCCACGACGCAGTTCATCCTTTGCCGCCAACCACAGCGGCGACTCAGGGATAGACCAACGCAGGATCATCAGCACAACCGCCACCAGCCCAACGTGCATATACATGATTTGCGCGCCAATCACCCCCCAGTCGCCGACGATAGCGGAGATCCCCATCGTGGCGCCAATTCCCACCAGCCAGAGTAAATTGGACAAGCCGATAATTTTGCCGCGGTTTTCATCGTTCGCCGCTTCGGAGATAGTCGCCAGAGAGACGGGTAAATCAGCCCCTGTCGCCAGCCCCACCAAGAGTGTGCCCAGCACCAGGAACGGGAAGTTCAAACCAAAGGCCAGCGCCAGCGTGCCGATAAAAATCATCGCCATCGTAATAATAAAAACATTACGACGACCAATACGGTCTCCAAGACGACCGCCACCAAAAGCCCCAGCGGCAATACTCAGCGTTAATAATCCAGATAAAATGCCAATTTGTAGTGCAGTAATACCCATTGTTTTTTGATAAATGACTAAGGCTGTACCACTGGAAACAATAGCCGCCGAATCAATATATGATGCCATTCCAGACACCACTCCAATATACCAGGGGTTAGGTGTTTTATTTTTTGACATAACGATTCCCTTAAATTTACAGACAGTATGGCGAGAAATAAGCGTATGGCCTACCCCCGTCACGATGAATGGTAGTAATAATTTTTTATTGTTATTAACCTAACAATTAAATCGCAATTAAAACTCGTGAATGAAGTTCACGTTCATGGCTTGGAGGATAATGAAAATACCGTCGGTACGATTCAGTCAACCTGATCGCATTCATAAAACCACAACGTGCCGCAATTTCACTGATGGTTTTATCCGTAGTGCGCAATAATTCTTGAGCTTTTAATACACGATACAACATCTGGAATTTAACCGGAGTATAACCGGTCACTCGCTTAATTAAGCGATACATCGTGCGCCTGGCAACACCGTTATCATCACTCAACATATTCCAGTCCAAATGACGCAAGCTACTGGTCTTGAGCATACGGATCAGGTTGGCTCGCCCTCGCTCATCAGGACTAAGCGCCTCGGTTTGGCGGTCGCACTGGCAAAGCGTGTTGATGATGTTCAGCAAAGCGACTTCACACAATGAAAAATAGAGCACGTCATAGTTACTCTCGTTACGTGAGATTATCTCCTGGCTCAATACCTCAATACGCGCCAGCGCTCCCTGAGTTAACGCCAGCGCGGTAGGCTGTAGAAGTTTTTCTTTTATACAATCGAGCAAATTATCAATGTGCTGTAAAAAATGAAAACTGCGCGGGCGACGAATCAATATATTAATAACCGACAGATTATTAGTTGAAACATAACTATGGGTATCGTTAGCGGTCACTAAAAAAAAGTCACCCTGACAGATAAAACGAACCAAGTCATTAATAATATGAAACCCGCTACCGCTACGGACAATCACCAGTTCATCAAAATCATGCCCGTGCACACCTTCCATTAATTGGTTATTCATCGAAAAAAGACAAAACGCATGTTGCTCTGAATGAAAAAAATCATTCTCACGTAAAATTCGCATATCTCCCCCGCCGCTATTCGAGTAAAAACACTCGGGATATCGATAAATAACCTACTGACATAATATATTGCCTTGCACTGATAACCATTTAACTGCAATTATTATGACAAGTCTATATATCGCACTGTCACTCAGGCGTAACCTGCTGTGACCTCAGCATCATTTCGGTAAATAACCGCCAAGTTATGGCATAAAAAAGAGGATATACGCCGTGCAGATGAACCCACCTCATCCAGGCATTCAACCGGTTATCGTAGGCTATTAGTGAAAGAAATATATATTGGCGAATCATTTTACGCGAACTGTTTATGCACCATAGGATTTACATTTATTATTTTATAATAAACACACACTCTACATTATATTAAAAACGAATTAATAAACATTAAAACATAAATGTCGCCAAACAATTAAAAATAGATCTTATTCGCTATTGATAAAAAAAGAAATCAAATTATAATCCGCAAAAATCAGCAAGGCTTATATCTAATAGCAGGGATTGATACACCGGTTACACTATTCACTAAAAGATTATCAATCTCTTAAATAGAATTACAGTGAATGGATTAAATAATATTATTAACAGATGGAGTTTGTTAAAATGAAGTTACGTTATAAATTAATATCCGCAGTCATTCTCACGATGGCGACCACCAGTAGTGCATTCGCTGATGAAGCCAATGCCGGAATAATTCATTTCACCGGTGAACTGATAGAGCCAAGTTGTGTCATTGAGGGCGATGCCGGTAGTACAGATAGCACGGTTCCTTTAGGCACTTATCCAACGTCGTTGTTTAACGAAGGCGGTGTGGGTACCGAGTCGCCGTTGAAATCGTTTACTATTACGCTGAAAAACTGCCCGGTTGCCACCACAGGTCTGCCACAAGTGCAGCTCACCTTTCAAGGCACCCACGCGTTAACGGGCAGCACCAGCTTACTGGATGTTAGCGAAATTACCACCGTGGCTGATAACCCTGGCGGCAGTAACCCAGTTGCCACCGGTGTGGGTATTGCCGTTTCACCTGCGGGTGCAGATACGACATTGTTAACGATGGACGCCGCCGAAGGCCAGGTCTATATCGACCTGCCCGATACAGCGGGTGATGCCATTCTTGCTGAGTTTAATGCCCGCTATAAATCCTTCGCAGCGCTCACTACCGCGGGTGCGGCAGACGCCGATATGACCGTGAATATTGTCTATCGTTAATCACGCCGCAATACAGACCGTTGTTTAATATTAAACAGAGCCAGTCGCCACTGGCTCTGTTTAGCGGATTCTTTCGCTATTTCGCAGGGATTTGCGATGCGTAAAATAATTTCATCTGTTTTTTTGCTGCTGCCTCTTATCATTAGCACCGTGGGTCCCTGCGATGCAGCAGGCATTCGTATTGGTCGCACCCGTGTCGTTTACGATGCCAATAAAAAAGAGGTCGCATTATCGCTCGCTAACGAGGATAACGAATTACCGTGGCTGGTTCAGTCATGGACCGACACCGGCGACGGGAAAACCCGTGGCCCCTTTATTATTACCCCGCCGCTGTTTCGCCTTGACCCGCAAAAAGAGCAAAACCTGCGTATCACCTGGTCAGGCGCAGCCGTCGCTCAGGACAAAGAGTCACTATTTTACATTAACGTCCGTACGATACCCGCCGTCGCCAAAGAAGAGGGCAGTATCGACAAAAACGTCCTCCGGCTGATTTATAAAACCCGACTCAAACTGTTCTTTCGCCCCAAAGGTCTGGCAGGGTCGCCGGGCGAAAACTGCAAAAACCTGCGTTTTAGCCGTAACGGCAACGTCCTGCGCGTGGTCAACGAGGGAGCTTTCCACAGCATCTTCGACTCTGTGAAGCTGGGTGACACACTGCTTAAAAAAGCCGACATGGTGACACCAAAAAGCAGCGCCGAGATACCGCTACCGGCCAATGCCAACGGGCAATCGGTCACCTGGCGCTGTATTAGCGACTACGGCAACGCGACCCCTCCCTTTACTACCTCGCTGTCGAAGGGATAATTCGAATGGTAAAAACGTTGACACAGCCCCAGCCATACTGGCGGCTCAACCCGCTATTACAAGCGCTGGGTGCGGTTCTGCTTTTGTTCTCAACTCAGCCGTACGCCCGCGAATACTACTTTCCACCCACCGGGCTGGAAGGCGATGCAGCGCTGCACGAGGATGTTGATCTATCATTGTTTTCCAACAATAAAGCGCAGCTCCCCGGGACTTACTCATCAACGGTAGTGATTAACAAGCAGCGTTCAAAACAGCAGGATATCAACTACCTCAACGACGCCAGCGGCGAATTACAGCCGCAGATTACCCCCGCGATGCTGCGCGACTGGGGCGTACGCGTGGAGGCCTTTAGCGAACTGGCCGCACTGCCCACTGATAAACCACTGCCCAAAGCACTGGGGGAGTACATTACGGCAGCCACGGCGATCTTCGATTTTAACGCCATGATGCTGCGTATCAGTATGCCGCAGGCGGCGCTGGATGAACACAGCCGCGGCTCGGTAGATCCTTCGCGCTGGGACAACGGCGTGCCGGTTCTGTTTGCCAACTATGCATTTTCTGGCTCGCAAAATGACAGCGGCAATGGCGGCACTGACAAAAACCAATACCTGAACCTACAAAGTGGGCTAAATCTCGGCGGCTGGCGGTTGCGTAATTATGCCACCTGGGACAAAAACGACGATGAGCAGTCCTGGCAGTCGCTGCAAACTTATATTCAGCATGACGTACAATTTCTCAAGTCTCAGTTCACCGCTGGTGAAAACAGCACCCGTGGTGAGGTGTTCGACAGCGTGCAATATCAGGGCGTTAACCTCGCTTCCGACGAGAATATGCTGCCCTTTAGCCAGCGAGGCTTCGCGCCAACCATTCGCGGTATTGCCAACAGCAATGCTGAAGTCTCCGTGCGGCAAAATGGCTACCTGATTTATCAGGCTAACGTCGCGCCAGGGGCGTTTGAAATTAACGATATCTCGTCCACCTCTAACAGCGGTGACATGGAAGTAACGATTAAAGAAGCCGATGGCAGCGAGCGCCACTTTACCCAACCCTACTCCAGCGTGGCGGTCATGCTACGCCCTGGTCGGGTAAAATATGAAGTCACTGCCGCCCGTTATCGTGCCAATAACAACAGCGGCGACAAAGAGCCGATGTTTGTGCAGGGCAGCGCCATTTATGGTCTGAACAATATTTTCACGTTGTTTGGTGGGCTAACGGCTGCGGAGGATTATCAGGCTGGCGTTGGCGGCGTCGGCGTCGCGCTGGGCACTATTGGATCTGTTTCCGCAGATGTCACCTGGGCAAAAACCACGCTGGATAACGGTGAACAGCACGATGGGCAGTCTTACCGCTTGCTGTACAGCAAAAATATTGAAACTACCGACACCAACATCACACTGGCCAGTTATCGTTATTCCACCAGCGGCTATTACAGCTTTGCTGATGCCAATCAGAGAATAGATGATGATAATGGCGATGATGACTGGCGCTATCAGTACAATAAACGTAACCGCATTCAGGCCAGCATCAGCCAAAGCATTTTCTCCAGCAGCCTGTATCTTAACGGCTACCAACAGGATTATTGGGGAACCTCACGCAAAGAACGTAATTTATCCGCAGGCTTTAGCACCACCGTCAACGGCATCAGCTACCATCTGGCCTATACCTACAGCAAAAATGACGATAGCGACAGCGATCGAATCGTCTCCTTCAGCCTTAGTGTGCCGCTGAGCCGCTGGCTGCCGAATAGCTGGGCGAGCTATAACATCAGCAACAGCCAACGCGGCGATACCAACCAGAATGTTGGGCTGGGCGGCACATTACTTGACGACCAGCGCTTGAGTTATTCACTACAGCAGAGCCACACCAACCATGACGGCACGGGTAACAGCAGCATTTACAGCACCTACCGCTCGCAGTACGCCAACTTAAGCGGCGGCTATTATTATGCGTCTGACGATTCCCGACAGATCAGCTACAGCGTCAGCGGCGCCGTAGTGGCGCATCCTCACGGCGTCACCCTGGCACAGCCGTTAAGTAGCGAATTTGCCATCGTCGATACCGATGAGGCTTCCGGCTTGCGCTTTCAGAATCAGCGTGGCGTGCAGAGCGATAGCTTTGGCAACGCGATCATTCCATCCCTTTCCGCCTATCAGGAAAATCGCATTGTGCTGGACACCACCACATTGCCGGATGATGTCGATACCAATGCCACCGTCGTCACCGTGGTTCCCACCCGCAACGCAGCCGTCACCGCCCATTTCAGCACCTGGGTTGGTTATCGTGTACTGGTCACCTTGCGGCGTGAAAGCGGCAGTCCCGTCCCCTTTGGCGCGTTTGCTAGTGTCGATGGGCAAACACAAACCGGTATTGTCGATGAAAACGGCGTGCTCTACCTGGCAGGTATCACCGATGGCATGACCATTACGGTGAAATGGGGCGATGGGCCAGAACAGCAGTGCCGTGCAACGCTGGCTCTGGCAACCGATTCTGATAGTAACAACCCAACGGGAATACGTAACACGCGCGCACAGTGTCTTCAGGAGAAAAAACATGCTCAGCCTTAACCAAAAGCGCGGGCTCGCCGGTCTGATACTCTTCAGCGCCGCAGGATCTTGCGCAGCTACGCCACTACAAAACTGCTTTAGCTCGCCGGGCATCTATACGACCCGTATCGAACAAGACGTCGTGGCGGCCAACAACCTTTCCGGAATGACACACAATGCGGGACACATAGTCTCTGCGGGTGGGCCTATCACCGCCAACTGTCGCTGCCCATCAGACATGCAAACCGGCAGCAGGGCCACTGTTTATTCCATATCTTTTGCTGGTAGTCCATTACAGCGAGGGACTTCAAGAGAGGGCGTTGGTTTCCTCACCGAAAAGCTGGACGTTAAGCTGGCAGGATATCCTGATGCCATCAATCACCAGGATGGTAATAACATGGTCGATATCGACATTGACGTTTACCCCACCCTGACCATGCAGAAATATGCCGACGCCAACACAAAATCCACGGAATCACAGCAATCCGTATGCAGTGATGAAACCCGGCCTGTCGGCGCCAGCACGGTAAAACGCCAGTTTCAGTGGAATGTCATTGCCGCCACTTTCTATCTTAAAAAACCGGTGTTTGGTGAAGAGATTTTCCAGCCACAAACCGTCGTGGAAAACTATGCTTGCCTGTACTACGGTTCCAGCAACAATCCTAACGGCTGTACCGTACCTGAGAAGGTGTCCGAGATTCGCCTCGGCGGCGTTCTCCGCGCCCCGCTCAGTTGCACCATTAACGCGGGGAGTCAGATTGAGGTTGAGTTTCCGGTTCTTACTACCAGCGCATTTACCACGCCAGGCGTTCCGCCTGCTAATGGCATTAAATCGGTCGATATCTCTTACCATTGTGACAATCCCGCCACAGATAATCAGGACAAAATCAAAATGACCCTAACCGCCGACCACGGGAATAGCGGCAGCGACGGCTACATTGCCAAAATGTTAGGCCGCGACGATATCGGCGTCAGGATGTATGACGACAACGATACAGCCGTCAAGCTCGATGGCTCGTTTGACTTCCCGATAACCCTGGATGAACAGGGCAACGGCGTAATTAAAATGACCGCCGCCCCAGTGAGCACCACCGAGAGGAAACCGGTAGCCGGTAAATATGAAGGCAACGTCACCGTAAAAATGGATATTAAGTAAAGAGAACGATAGGTATCTGTAGGCCGGATAACGCGCAAGCCGTTATCGGTTAGAATGCCCGGCGGCGAGCGCCTGCCGGGCCAGCAAATAAAAACGCTACGGATCAGAACCCGAGGCTATCCAGCAGGTCGTCAACCTGATCCTGACTTGCCACCACGCCGGCTTTTGAGGTGTCAACCTGCGGGCCGTTAAGCAAGCTTTCGTTTTCACGTTTTGGACGAGCGCCCTGCTCTGGAATGTTTTCCAGCAGAACCATCAGCAGCTGACGCTCAATCTCCTGGATAACATCCATCATGCGCTTGATGACCTGACCGGTGAGGTCCTGGAAATCCTGCGCCATCATGATGTCCAGCAGTTGAGCGTTAGTAAAGCTGGTATGCCCTGGCACATCACCCAGGAACTGGCGGGTATCGGTGACCAGTTCACGGGCGTCAGACAGCTCGATCGGATTTTCGAACCATTCATCCCAGCGTTTGGTCAGGTCTTTGGCACCTTTTTCCATCGCGTCCTGGTGCGGCTGCGAAGCTTCCACGCTGTTCAGCGCGCGCTCGGCCGCCTGTGCGGTCATCTGCACAACGTAATCAAGACGATCGCGGGCATCGGGAATCGCTTCTGCCGCTTCGGCAATGGCCTGATCCAGCCCCAGTTCACGCAGGCTGTCGCGCAGCATTCGGGTCAAACTGCCGATGCGCGCGATGATGTCCCCGGCTGAATGTTCGTCAGCAGGTTTAATTTGTGGTTGCATCATCATTATCACACCCTCACATGCCCAGTTTCTCAAAGATTTTATTGAGTTTCTCTTCTAGCGTCGCCGCCGTGAACGGTTTCACGACATAACCACTGGCGCCAGCCTGTGCCGCCGCAATGATATTCTCTTTCTTCGCTTCCGCCGTAACCATCAGCACCGGCAGGGCCGACATTCCGCCATCAGCGCGAATGGTTTTCAGCAGTTCCAGGCCATCCATGTTCGGCATATTCCA
The DNA here is from genome assembly GCF_050434985.1 of Citrobacter sp. 506. Taxonomy (NCBI): domain Bacteria; kingdom Pseudomonadati; phylum Pseudomonadota; class Gammaproteobacteria; order Enterobacterales; family Enterobacteriaceae; genus Citrobacter; species Citrobacter sp. 506. The sequence continues at coordinate 139,730 of NZ_JBNDJN010000001.1, read as the reverse complement.
GTCGGAAATGACAAAACCAAATCCCCCAGCCTGCAGCTTATTCAGCGCGTCCACGCCGTCTTCGGCCTCTTCAACATTGTTGAAACCCAGTTCTTTGAGCAGGTTACGCACGATGCGACGCATGGTGGAAAAGTCATCCACAACCAAAAACTTAAGCTCTTTATCCGCCATAAAAAATAAACTCCTGATTCAAATACGTATTGCCTGTCCGGCACTGATTTTCGCCAGCATTTGCTGGCTTACCTGGCTAAGATCGACCACTTCGCTTACGCCACCCATATTGATGGCCTCGCGCGGCATGCCGAACACCACACAACTTGCTTCGTTTTGCGCAATGGTCCAGGCACCCGCCTGGTTCATCGCTAACATTCCGGCGGCGCCATCGTTGCCCATACCCGTCAGGATCACTCCCACGGCATTACGCCCCGCATGTTTTGCCACCGAATGGAACAGCACATCCACTGAAGGCCGATGCCGGTTAACCGGTGGACCATCATGAATTTTGATCTGGTAGTTCGCCCCGCTGCGCGCCAGTTCCATATGCTTGTCACCAGGGGCGATATACGCATGCCCTGGGAGCACGCGCTCCCCGTCTTCAGCCTCTTTCACGGTGATCTGACACAGTTTGTTCAGACGCTCGGCGAATGAGCGGGTAAATCCTGGCGGCATATGTTGGGTAATAAGAATACCGGGACTTGAAAGCGGCAATGGCTGGAGTACATGGCGAATTGCCTCTGTTCCTCCGGTTGAGGCGCCAATCGCCAGCAGTTTTTCAGAACTGAGTAACGGTCCCGCTTTCAAGGTCACCTGTGCCGTCATGGGTTTGTGGGCCGCCAGTTTTGCACGCGACGCGGTGCGGATCTTCTCAGCGATCATTTCGCTGTAGGCCAACATCCCTTCACGGATCCCCAACTGTGGTTTGGTGACAAAATCAATCGCCCCCAACTCCAGCGCCCGCAGCGTGACCTCAGAACCTTTACCGGTCAGCGAAGAGACCATAACCACTGGCATCGGACGCAGACGCATCAGCTTCTCAAGAAAGTCGAGGCCGTCCATGCGCGGCATTTCCACATCCAGCGTCAGGACGTCGGGATTGAATTTTTTGATTAAATCCCGGGCAACCAACGGATCCGGCGCCGTCGCCACCATTTCCATATCACTGTGGCTGTTAATAATTTCGGTCATGATTTGACGCATCAGTGCAGAATCATCAACCGATAAAACCCTGATTTTACTCATGCTTTATCCTTACCTGGCGCATGCGCATACACCGTCTGTCCACGCAAGCTAAACTCGCGCACGAGGTTGCTAAAGTTTTCTGAATGACCTGCAAACAGCAGCCCATCTGGTTTAAGAAGTGGAACAAAACGGTGCAAAATGTCCTGCTGCGTCGTTTTGTCGAAATAGATCATTACGTTACGGCAAAATATGGCATCGAAGGGGCCTGGCACGTTGTACTGCTTATCCAGTAAATTCACGCTGGAAAATTCAACATGTCCCGCCAGTTCCTGCCGAACGCGTACCAGTCCTTCATGCGGTCCGGTGCCGCGCATGAAATAACGCTGTAGCTGCTGCGGTGACAGCGTCTTTAGCTCATCAAGGCGGTAGATGCCGCTTCTGGCTTTTTCCAGCACTTCGGTATCAATGTCGCTGGCAAAAACACGCCAGCGGCCCGGAGCCATACCTAAGGTATCGGCGAGCGTAATCGCAATGCTGTACGGCTCTTCTCCGGTTGACGCCGCCGCGCTCCAGACACGGTATTCACCGCTGCGCCGACGAGCATGATCTGACAGCACTGGAAAATGATGCCCTTCGCGAAAAAATGCGGTCAGATTGGTAGTCAGAGAGTTAATAAAAGCCTGCCACTCAGCACTGTTCTGGTTAGCTTCCAGCATGCTGAGATAGCGACCAAAGTCATCCAGTCCCAGGGTTCGCAGACGGCGGACCAGGCGGTTATAAACCATGTCCCGCTTATGGTCGGCCAGTACGATCCCCGCACGCTGGTAGATTAATTGACATATCCGACGAAAATGCGCGTCAGACAGCGCGAGGCGCTGTGTCATCTGTAACAATAATGACGTTTGCCCAGGGGGCAGAGATGATGTCATAGCGCCTTCTCAATCACATTCAGGATACAACGGGCACAACCTGCGGCTGCGCCAATTCTTGTTTTGCTACGGTTTGCTCTTCAAGCTTAAAAAATGCGACACAGGCAGAAAGATTATCGGCCTGCATGGCAAGTTGTCCGGTGGCGGATGCGGCTTCTTCCACCAGCCCGGCGTTTTGCTGCGTCACGGAGTCCATCTGGCTGACGGCCTGCGCCACCTGCTCGATGCCTCTGCGCTGTTCATCAGACGCAGAGGCAATCTCGCCCATGATGTCGTTAACCCGGGTAACCGAGCTGACAATTTCCGTCATGGTGCGCGCTGCCATATCAACCAACTGCGAGCCCTGATGCACTCGGGTGACAGACTCCTCAATGAGCCCCTTAATTTCTTTCGCCGCCTGTGCGCTACGGCTTGCCAGATTGCGTACTTCGCCAGCAACCACGGCAAAACCACGCCCCTGCTCACCCGCGCGAGCGGCCTCAACCGCAGCATTCAGCGCGAGGATATTGGTCTGAAAGGCAATGCTGTCAATCACGCCGATGATGTCGCCAATTTTCTGCGAGCTCGCGGAAATCTCATGCATGGTGCTGGCGACCCGGGACGTCTGTTCGCCGCCTTTATGCGCTGTATCTGCCGCACTTTTGGCAATTCCTGACGCCTGGCGCGCGTTATCCGCATTCTGTCCTACGGTGGCGGTCAGTTGTTCCATGCTGGCTGCCGTTTGCGCCAGCGCGGCCGCCTGCTGTTCAGTGCGCGAAGACAAATCGTTATTGCCCATCGCGATTTCTGAAATACCGCTATGCATGGCTGAGCTGCCCTGGCGTACTTCGCTTACCGTTTCACGCAGTGCCTGCTGCATCTTCTTCAGACTGGCAAAAATGGCTGAGATCTCATTGCGCCCATAAACCGCTACTGGCCGGGCCAGATTACCCGCGGCAATGCTGTCGAAATGACTGCCCACGATAGCCAGCGGCTGGACAATCATCTTGCGCGACCAGTACAGCGCACCGCTGGTGAGCAGTGCCGCCAGTACCACCATGGTGGCGAAAATCCCCCCCGACATATGGTAATTTCGCTGGCTCTGCTCTCCTGCCGTTTGCAACACGCGATCAATGTTGCTCTGCCACGCATTCACATTTGCATCAAAAGCATCCTGAGCAGCCTGCACCGGCGCGGTCAGAAAATCTGACAACTGATTGTTTTCAAGCCAGGTGGCCTGATGCGCAAGAGCGCTGTGCCACTGGCTGAAACTTTTCTCCGTTGCGCCAAACAGCGCCTTCCCTTGTGCCGTCGTATCCGATGTCGCCATAAAGCGTTTAAACATCAATTCAGACTGCGCCAGGCTATCACGTGCGAGGGTCATCAGCGTGTTGATATCCTCTGGCGGATAGCTCAGGGCGGTCAGCGTCCCTGCCTTATTAAGGGCCGTACTGGCCTGTAATAACACAGCGCGGGTTTGGGCCAGCGCAGCGCGTTGCTGATTACTTCGTTCGACCTGATTCAGGTTCTGAAAACCGTCCCGAAATGCCCAGAAGGACAAGCCATTACTGCCAATCTGCAAAACACCGCAGAGGATTAAAATCAAAAACAGCGTGGTCGAAATTCGAATACGATTAAACATCAACGCTCCCATTGGGCGGCACTGGCCGCGGTTTAACTATCAGTCAAAATGTTTCCCAATTCGTATCTTGTTCATTGTTCTGGCGCGGATAGGATGCGGCCGCCGTTGCAGGTAATCGTGTATCGCGCGGCTTAGCCGACGCCGGACGTGACGCAAGGCGGAAAGTCGACACCGACTGCGTCAGGCGGCTGGCCTGTTCTTCAAGAGCAGCGGCAGCGGCAGCCGATTCCTGTACCAACGAGGCGTTCTGCTGCGTAACGCGATCCATCTCGGATACCGCGAGCGCCACCTGATCAATCCCCCGGCTTTGCTCGTCGGAGGCCGAGGCAATCTCGCCCATAATGTCGGTCACCCGCGTTACGGCATTTACGATGTCGTTCATCGTTTCGCCTGCGCTTTCTACCAATACGGACCCGGTATCCACTCGGGAAACCGAATCCTCAATCAACGCTTTGATCTCTTTCGCTGCCTGCGCACTGCGACTTGCCAGATTACGCACTTCGCCCGCAACCACAGCAAAGCCACGGCCTTGTTCACCGGCACGCGCCGCTTCAACCGCCGCGTTCAGTGCGAGAATGTTGGTCTGAAAAGCAATACCATCAATAACACTGATGATGTCGGCGATTTTCTTCGAGCTATCGGCGATTTCGTGCATGGTGTTCACCACGCTATCAACCACTTTGCCGCCATGCTGTGCGGTATCGGAGGCGCTTTTCGCCAGTTGCGAGGCCTGACGCGCGTTGTCCGCATTTTGCTTCACGGTTGCGGTCAACTGTTCCATGCTGGCTGCGGTCTCTTCCAGCGCAGAGGCCTGCTGTTCAGTACGAGATGAAAGGTCGGTGTTCCCGCTGGCAATTTCGCTGGTCCCGGAATAAATCGCATCAGAACCTTCACGCACCAGGGTGACGGTTTCCGTCAGCGAGCGCTGCATATGATCAACCGTACTGGCCAGCTCGCCGATTTCATTACGACCGCTGACGGCCAGGGTCGCGGTCAGGTTACCGCTGGCGATTTCCCGAATATGGGCAATGACGCGAGACAGAGGATTAAGCAGGGTATGGCGGATGCCGTACCACACCACCACCAGAATCAGCACCAGCACTACGGCCAGCACGCCAAGCTGCCATTGGGCGAAATGGTAATCCCGCGCACTTTTATCGAATGCCTGAGCGTAAAGCTTTTCGCTAACGCTGGCGTACTTGCCCAGCGCCTCACCGAGCGCGTTTTGCATTCCCTGAGTCGGTTGCGCGAAATAGGCGTCCATATTGCCGTTCTCCAGAAACTGAACCAGTTCTGTTAAAGCCGCATGGTACTGCTGATACTTCTCCTCAACGTTACCGCTGGCTTCTACCATCTCGGGTAACGGTGTGATGTTTTTAAATTTTGCGTAATGTGTTTCGGCCTGCGCCAACGATGCTTTCGCATTCTTCAGCAGATCGTTTTTCGCGCTGCTTTGCTGGTTGGACGCGTCCATCATCATGCGTGCAGAAGAACGGCTTAAATTGATACGTGTTTGCAGCATCAGATCCCATGTTGAGGTGAGTTCACTTTGCTGCTGTCGAAGATCGTTAGAAATAACAAAACTTTGCTGATTCTGCTGCAATGAAGAAAACAACAGACCACCGGAAACAAGCTGTAGCAGTGCGAAAACCCCCAGCACCATCATCAGCATTGTGACAACGCGGATACGGTTAAACATAAGGCACCTTCCTGAAAACGAGTTATCAACGTTATCGGCAGTCGCTGAGATAACTTTACGTTTGCGAAAAGGAAATCCTGAAGGGACGTGAAGCCTCGCGGAAGGAGGGGAAGACGGGTGTACGGCAACCACAAATCATTCACATAAAAACGTCACAATTATCATGTGAATAACATTCAAATTTATCTGTGGACGCGGTCATATTGGATGAAACAGTCATTATTTCGTGACCAGGATCACAAATACATATCCTCTGCACCACAACAAAATGGATAAAAAATTAAAAAAAGTTGTATCAGCTGGCGCTTTAATTCAATTTATATGATGAATACTTAGTTACCAATTAATAAATATAAAAAATGAGTAACCGAACAATAAATGTTAAATCCTTACTGAGGGCTTTTTAGTGGCAAATGCAAACAAACTCACGTTGTTTATCGTGATCTTCATGCTGGCGGGGATCCTGTCAGGGGCGGTGATCCACTCTTATGCCGCCCCCGGCGTAGTGACCGCCTGGGCCGATAATATTACGCTTCTCACCGACATCTTTTTGCGCCTGATTAAAATGGTGATCGCACCTTTAGTATTCAGCACCCTGACCGTCGGTATTATGCGCCTGGGGGAAACGTCCACCATCGGGCGCGTAGGCGGCAAAGCGATGATCTGGTTTATCAGCTCTTCCATACTGTCTATTCTGGTCGGTCTGTTTGTGGTTTCTCTTGAGCAACCCGGCAGCGGCCTGAACCTGGCGATCCCGCTGGAAGCCACTGATACCGGCCTGGCCGTGAGCGGCATGAGCCTGAAAGGTTTTCTGACTCACACCATCCCAACCAGCATAGCCGAGGCGATGGCCAACAATGAGATCCTGCAAATTGTGGTGTTCTCGATGTTCTTCGGTATTGGTGGCGCATCCCTTGGTGAGAAGTTCAATGCCCCGCTGGTTGCCGCGCTGGATGTGGTCTCCCACATTATGCTTAAGGTGACTGGCTACGTGATGTACGTTGCGCCGCTGGCCATTTTCGCCGCCATTTCCTCCGTTATCTCCACCCAGGGTTTGGGGATCCTGCTTAACTATGCGTCGTTCATCGGCGGCTACTATGTGGCTATTTTGCTGACCTGCCTGGTTCTGCTGGCGGTCGGTTATGTCATGCTGAAAAAAGAGGTTTTTCGTCTGGTAAGCATGCTGAAAGATCCGGTTCTGGTCGCATTTACTACCAGCAGCTCGGAAGCCGCCTATCCAAAAACGCTGGAGCAATTAACCAAATTTGGTTGCTCGCCTAACATCGTGTCATTTGTATTGCCTATCGGTTATTCATTTAACCTGGTCGGCTCGATGGTTTACTGTTCATTTGCCTCGATGTTTATCGCGCAGGCCTATAACATTCACCTCTCCTTTGCAGAAATCACCGTCCTGATGCTGACGCTGATGCTGGCGTCAAAAGGGATTGCCGGCGTGCCGCGTTCTGCGCTGGTGGTGCTGGCAGCAACCATTCCGAGCTTTAATATTCCGGTTGCCGGGATTCTGTTACTGATGGGTATTGACCACTTCCTGGATATGGGACGTTCAGCAATCAACGTATTAGGTAACGGGATTGCAACGGCGATGCTGGCACAAGATGAAGGTTTACTGGAAGAAGAACCGGAGCTGGTTGAGCGGGAAGCGTAAGGGGAAATCTGCCGGATGTGCTACGCGTATCCGGCCTACAACCGCAATCATTGTAGGCCGGATACGGTATAGCGGTTACGCGACGTGACTGGCGGCAATATCCAGCAGCGCCATTTCTTCGCTATTGAGCAGCTTCTCAATGTTAACCAGGATCAGCATCCGGTCACCCAGCGCCCCCAGTCCCGTCAGGTATTCCGTCGACAGCGTTACGGCAAATTCCGGTGCCGGACGGATTTGATCCGTTGTCAGCGACAGCACATCCGAGACGCCATCCACCACAATTCCGACCACCCGCTGGCCCAGATTCAGCACAATCACCACAGTGTTTTCGTTGTAATCCACATCGCTCTGGCTAAACTTCACGCGCAGGTCAACAATCGGCACAATCACACCGCGCAGATTGGTGACACCTTTGATAAACGCAGGCGTGTTAGCAATACGCGTCACCTGATCGTACCCACGGATTTCCTGCACTTTCAGGATATCGATACCGTACTCTTCATCCCCCAGTGTGAACACGAGGAATTCCTGACCTGACGGTTCGCCGGCCAGTTTAGTTACATTACTCATACCGGTCATATTATTCCCTTCTCACTCAATCAGGCGGCTGTGATCGCCACACGTTGTTCGCGGTTTAATCCCTGCAATGCAGAGACATCGACAATCAGCGCGACGCTGCCGTCGCCGAGGATCGTTGCTGCAGAAATACCTGGCACTTTGCGGTAGTTGCTTTCCAGGTTTTTGACGACCACCTGGTGTTGACCAATTAACTGATCGACCAGCAGCGCGTAGCGACGCCCTGCACTTTGCAAAATCACCACAATACCTTGAGTCGCTTCGGTTTTTGCGCCTTCAACTTCAAAGACTTTCCACAGCTCAACCAGCGGTAAATATTCGCCACGCACTTCCAGCACGCGCTCTCCTCCGGCCAGCGGATGGAGATCTTCTTCGCGCGGTTGCAGTGATTCCATAACGGCATTCAGCGGCAGAATAAAGACTTCGTCGGCCACGCGCACGGACATGCCGTCGAGGATCGCCAGCGTCAGCGGCAGCAGAATTCGGATAGTCGTCCCCTGTCCCTGTTTGGACTGGATCTCAACATGGCCCCCCATCTCCTGGATATTTCGCTTCACCACATCCATACCCACGCCGCGGCCAGAGACATCCGTCACCTGTTCAGCGGTCGAGAAGCCCGGGGCGAAGATCAGCATACCGACTTCGTCATCGCTCATGTTTTCGTGGATCGGCATCCCCTGGGAGATAGCTTTGGCGAGGATTCGTTCACGGTTCAGACCGGCGCCATCATCGGTGACTTCAATACAGATATTCCCGCCCTGGTGCTCCGCGGAAAGCGTCAGATTACCGATTGGGCTTTTCCCGGCTTCAAGGCGTTTTTCCGGCAGTTCAATACCGTGATCGAGGCTGTTACGCACCAGGTGCGTCAACGGATCGATGATGCGTTCAATCAGGCTCTTGTCGAGTTCGGTTGAGCTTCCCACCTGTGTCAGTTCGACCTGTTTACCCAGCTTACCGGCCAGGTCGCGCACCAGACGCGGAAAACGGCTGAACACGTACTCCATGGGCATCATACGAATCGACATCACCGACTCTTGCAAGTCGCGGGCGTTACGTTGTAACTGACCCATACTGGTGATGAGATCGCCATGATTGACGGGATCCAGTTCGTTAGAACGTTGTGCCAGCATAGACTGGGTGATGACCAACTCACCGACCAGGTTAATGAGCTGATCGACCTTCTCAACCGCTACGCGGATGCTGGTCGACTCGCTGGCGCGGGCGGGCTTGTCGCGTTCCGCGCGTCCATTTGGCGCTTCACTGGCGGCGGCTTTCGCCGCTGGCGCAACGGCAACCGGCTGCGGCTTCGCGACAACGGCTACCGTTTCTGCTTCAGTTTCAACGGCTACCGGCGCTGCGCTGACGGTTTCGAATTCAATCTGATCAGCTTCAATCACAAAGCACAGCACCGCGATGATGTCATCTTCTGCGAGGTTGCCATCAAGCGTTGCTGACAACGTGTCGCTCCCTTTCACCACATCGGTTAAGGTCGCCAGGTTCCCCAGTTCCTCTTCCAGTAAATCCACTTCATTGGCTTTCAGGCGCGTGAGAATAATGCGTTTCTTGCTCTCTTCGCTTGCGGACTCAGGCTGTGCAACCGCCTCTTCCTGCATTGCAGCGCTGTCAACAACGCTCAGTTTTGCGGTGTTGACGACTGCCGGTGCGGTTTCACCTTTCGCTTCGAGCGCTAACTGTCGTAACGCATTACAAATGTACTCAAAGCTGGCGGCATCCGGCTCCTCTGAGTTTTTATAGGCGTCGAGCTGTTCCTGCATAATATCTTTCGTTTCCAAAAACAGGTTGATAATGTCGGCATTGAGCTGCATCTCGCCACGCCGCGCTTCATCCAGCAGGTTTTCCATCAGATGGGTCGTTTCCTGCAAAATGGTAAAGCCGAAGGTGCCCGCCCCGCCTTTTATCGAGTGCGCAGCACGAAAAATTGCATTCAGCTGTTCGGAATCCGGGGCTTCAGGAACCAAATCAAGCAGGTGTTGCTCCATGTCAGCCAACAGTTCGTCAGCTTCATCAAAAAATGTTTGATAAAAATCGCTTATATCCATGCTCACGCTATCACCTCGGATTGGCTGGTGGCGATGTGGGAACGCTTGCCGGCGGGAGTTCCGCTGGCTGTTGTAAGACACTTACCGGCTCATTCTGGCTTTCAGCGTTTTCGTGCAAAATGGCCTCTTCCGCCTGCTTATTGAGAACCAGCAGGCTAATACGGCGGTTGATAGCGTCTTCAGGACCGCGATCGCTCAGACGCATCGTGGCGGCCATACCTACCACACGTAATACTTTTCCATCATCCAGACCGCCGCTAACCAGTTCGCGACGCGACGCGTTAGCGCGATCGGCGGACAACTCCCAGTTGCTATACCCTTTTTCACCATTGGCGTAAGGGTAATCATCCGTATGGCCGGAAAGGCTGATTCGATTAGGAATGCCGTTAAGCACTGGCGCTATGGCTCGCAGGATATCGCGCATATACGGTTCCACCTCAGCGCTACCGGTTTTAAACATCGGGCGATTCTGACTGTCGATAATCTGTATCCGCAGCCCTTCCTGAACTAAATCAATTTTCAAATGCGGGCGCAGCGCACGCAGTTTGGGGTCAGATTCAATCAACTGATCGAGATCGCCGCGAAGTTTGCTCAAGCGGCTTTGTTCCATGCGTTTTCTCAGATCATCGATATTCGGCTGCTTGTTCACCTCTCCCTGCTGCTGGGTGTAATCATCCCCGCCGCCTGGAATTGGACTTTGGCTATTCGAAATACGATTTCCCCCGGTTACCGCAGTAGCCAGCGGCGTACGGAAATATTCGGCAATCTGGATCAATTCTTTAGGGCTAGAGATGGAAATGAGCCACATCACCAGAAAGAAGGCCATCATCGCGGTCATAAAATCGGCGTAGGCGATTTTCCACGAACCATGCGCCCCACCACCGTGACCTTTATGCTTGCGTCGCTTTACAACGATAATGGGATGGGCCTGATTTTTCATGCGTCCTCGGTCGTCTGCTGCGCAGTTGGATTTCTCACCGCACGAACATGCTCTTCCAGTTCGATAAACGATGGACGTTCGCTGGAATACAGAGTCTTACGACCAAATTCGACGGCAATTGGCGGCGCGTAACCATTCAGATTGGAGAGCAGAGTTATCTTCACACACTGCATCATTTTGGTGGTTTCAGCGCTTTTCTGGCGCAGAACGCTGGCAAGCGGAGAAATAAATCCATAGGCCAGTAAAATACCGAGGAATGTCCCTACCATGGCATGTGCAATCAGCGAACCCAGTTCAGCCGCCGGACGATCGGCAGAAGCCAGCGCATGGACAACCCCCATGACCGCCGCCACGATCCCGAACGCCGGTAATGAATCCCCCACCATCGCCAGACTGTTGGCCGGGACTTCGGCCTCACTTTCGTGCGTCTCAATCTCTTCATCCATCAGCGCTTCAATTTCAAACGTGTTCATGTTGCCGCTGATGATCAGACGCAGATAATCGACAATGAAATCAAGCATCACGGCATCAGCAAGAATGCGCGGATAGCTGGCGAAAATTTCACTCTCTTTGGGGTTTTCGATATCGCGTTCAAGCGAGAACATGCCCTGCTGACGTGACTTGGCCATCAGGCGATACAACAGCGCCAGCAGATCCATATACATCGCTTTGGTGTATTTTGAACGACGAAAAAGCATCGGGATGGCTTTCATCGTCCCCTTAATGGCTTTCCCATTATTGCCGACGATGAATGCCCCAATACCCGCGCCACCGATAATCACCAGCTCAGCCGGTTGATAGAGTGCCCCAAGGTGTCCGCCGGTCATCATGTAACCGCCGAAAACTGTACCAATAACAACCAGGTAACCTAATAAGATAAGCACGACATCATCCTTTCGCAATTGACTATGACAGGATGCGCAGTCGGGCAGTTAACTCGAGGTCAGGACAAAAAAAAGCAGCGGTAATCGCTTACCGCTGCTGGAGTGTTTGTCCACACCGTATCAGTTAAACAGCCTGTTCGATCTGTTCATCCAGCAGTTGTGGAATAATATCGGCAGCATTCTGGGAAAGTTTACGTCTTTTTACGGCGCGTGATGGCGGTTGGCATAAACTGCAGGCAAAGCTGCCTGCGGGTTGGTGAGCGTGGGTAATAAAATTCCCACCGCAGCAATTGCATCGGGACAACTCCAGCAATCCGCTGTCGACAAAACGCACCAACGTCCATGCGCGAGTTAACGCCAGCAGTGGCCCTTCTTCTGGCTGCGGGCACTGCTCAAGGTATAAACGATACGCTTTGATCACGGCATCCACGCCGCTGCACAAACCAGTTTTGAGCAGGAATTGCCATGCGTTGCAAAACATCGAAGCATGAATGTTTTGTTCCCACGTCATAAACCAGTCGGTGGAGAAAGGCAGCATCCCTTTTGGCGGAGGGCTGCCGCGTAATTCTTTATACAGCTTGATAAGTCGGCCACGGCTTAATTGCGTTTCGCTTTCCAGCATTTGCAAACGGGCGCCCAATGTGATTAATTCCATTGCTAGCTGGATATCACGCGCTTCCTGAACAATGCTTTTTTCGCTCATCATCAAGCCCTTTTCTTGCGCGCTGCTTCATCGATGTCGCTTAACAGTCGCGTTGAAAGCATGATACCGGTATGAATTTGCTGAAGATCGTCAACGCGGGAGTCTTGCGTCAGGCGAGTAACGGTCTGGTGATCGTCGAAACGGAAATGACAGACCAGTTGGTTTGTTTCAGCCAGTTTGACCATTTGTGGAAGTGTTAATGTTGCCAACGTGTCCGCCATTTCTTCGCTGATACCAAGGCGAAACATCGCAGATGCTTTGTCCTGAACGATCAAACGCTGTGCAAGCAATAAATATGACAAATTGATGTCATAGATGTGTTTCAGCAACTCGGATGTATGCATTATTTGCATCCATAATAACCAACATTGTTTTCATGCGGTGAAACCGCACCCCGTGATGTCGCCGGGAAGGCCCGGTAAAAAAAAGCAAAAGGTCAAATACATAGCAGCGTGACGGCACTTACGCGTTGTCTAAACATTCCCTTTTCAGAAAGCCGCGCCCCTTACAAGCTCACATCAATTCTTACAAATGTCTAAGATTTTTCCTAATTCGACGCAACTCTACCCGCCGCCCGTTACACATACAACGTAGCTATGCTGCGAATTTGAAGAATATGTGACATAGATCACATAAACCAGCTAAACACTTAACATAAATCCATCAGCACAGCTTTTACTTTGCTTATTTTTTAACCTCAAATTCGCCATTTCAATTCCTGACATACGAATATTCTTGCAATAAAAGCGAATAGTATTTTGTTCACAAACGTTAATATCACGTTGTGAAATAGCGAGCTTGATCACATATTTAATGTAAAACACCATTTCAATTAAATCCTTTATAAACAATGACTTAAATATTAAGGGTGATTAATTAATACCGGGTAGTGATAACCCATTAAATGTTAACTTTTGTTAATTTTTAATTAACACATTGTTTTCATTAGCGGTGAGTTTTACTTAAGTAAGCTGAACGTATTTACAAGTTATATGACGCAATTATTCTATTTATAAGAATAATTAATGAATAAGCATGATGACATTCACACTATCCGGGAAGGAAACGTTGCAGTATGGAGTAAGCCGAGCAATGCTGATAAACCCTCTCATAATTCTTGAAAAAAGGAGCGAGTTATGAGCTATACACACATTCTTGTGGCCGTTGCCGCCACCCCTGAAAGCCAGCAGTTGTTAGCCAAGGCGGTTTCAATCGCTCGCCCTGTCAACGCTCGTATTAGCCTGATAACCCTGGTCTCAGACCCTGAACTGTATAATCAGTTTGCAGCACCTATGCTGGAGGACCTGCGCGAAGTGATGCAAGAGGAGACTCAGGATTTTATCGACAAGCTCAGCAAAGAAGCACAGTACCCCATTGAGCATACCTTTATTACCTATGGGGCACTGAATGAACATATTCTGGATGTATGCCGTAAACACGCGGTCGATCTGGTCATTTATGGCAACCATAACCACAGCTTCTTTTCGCGCGCGTCCTGCTCAGCAAAAAGCGTGATCGGTGCCAGCCACGTGGATGTTCTGCTGGTTCCACTGGCTGGAGATTGACCTGCGTTTTCTGAGCGTTACGCCAGTTTAGTGCAGGGAGAAACGTTGTCTGGCAATGGCTGTTTACTCTGCCGTTGGATAACTTTTTCCAGATCGCAAATGAACCTCGCCTGCCAGTTGTCGATATCGTTTTTAATGATAGTTTCGAGCATCTCAGCGTGGCGGGAGATACGCTCAGCAAGCGGCATCGTCAGAGCCTGGTTTAATGCGCCAGCCACTTCGTCGCGGTCATAAGGATTAACAATAAGCGCGGCAGTTAGCTCATTCGCGGCCCCGGCAAATTGCGATAACACCAGCACGCCGGGGTTGGCAGGATCCTGCGCGGCCACGAATTCTTTCGCAACCAGGTTCATACCATCTCGCAGCGGCGTCACCAGCCCTACATCAGAGTAGCGGAAGATTTTCATCAGCAATTTACGATCAAAGTACTGGTTTAAATAATAGAGCGGCGTCCAGCCCAACTGCCCATATTTACCGTTAATCCTCCCCGCTTCAGTCTCCAGTTGGTGCCGAATATCCTGGTAGGCCTGCACCTCTTCACGCGAAGTTGGCGCTATCTGGGTGTAGCGAATTTTACCATGGTGCTGCGGATAGTGTTCCAGCAGAGCCTCATAGGCCTGAAAGCGCTCCGGCAAACCCTTAGAATAATCCAGACGCTCAACGGAGAAGATATTCTGCACATTTTTGAGTTCTGCTTTCAGTTGCGCCAGCTTCGGCGGCAAAGGTCCGGAAGCCTGGCGGGCGATCTCATCCGGCTCAATACCGATGGGATAGACCTGGGTACGAAACGCTTTTCCCCATGCACGGTGGTGCTGCTCGCTCTGAGTGGTTACCTGAGTCTGGGCTGCCAGACAATCCAGAAAAGCCTGACGATCGTTCTCGGTCTGGAAACCGAGTAAATCAAAATCACACATCTGCTCAAGTAGCATCTGATGTGGGGGTAAGGCATTAAAGATTTCCGGCGTCGGAAAAGGGATGTGCAGGAAAAAACCGATACGGTTATTCACGCCGCGTTTACGCAGTTCGCTGGCAAACGGCAACAGATGGTAATCATGAACCCAGATTATGTCGTCATCGTTGAGCAGCGGCAGCAGTTTATCTACCAGCAAGGCATTCACCCGCTGATAGCCCTCCCATGCAGGACGCTGAAACTGTACCAAATCAAGACGATAATGAAATGCAGGCCATAAAACCGCATTAGAAAACTGGCAGTAATACTCTTCGTAATCCTGTTCACTCAAATTAAACGAAGCCCAGGTAATGTTGCCACGCGTGACTTTTTTTAATGGTTTGTCCTCATTACCCGTGTCCCCACTCCAGCCAAACCACAGGCCACCAGCAGCCTTCAACGCGCCCAGCACACCGACGGCAAGCCCACCTGCGCTTCCTTTGTCATCGGGTGAGGCGATACGATTAGATACTACGACTAAACGACTCATAGCCACCTCTTCTGTTATTCGTTGCTTTCGATTCTTGCTGCGAAGAGTTAATTTGTTCCAGCCAGTGCCAGACATCACTCACGCCATCCAGACGCCATGTCGCCTGCGTCGTTCCATTCCCCACCTTCACGGAAATGCCCCCTGCGCGATTAACCACGCCAAATCCTGTTTCGTCCGTCAGATCGTCACCAAAAAAAACGGGGATCCGTCCGGCAAAAGGTGCTTCCTGCATAAATGCGGCAATTGCGTCACCTTTGTTCGTACCCTTTGGTTTTATCTCCACAACGCATTTTCCGTGCTGTAAAGCCAACTGCGGCCATCTGTGCGTGATGCGCTCAGCCAGATTAATTAGCGCCGCTTCATGTTCCGGGGCCTGGCGATAGTGCAGTGCGAACGCCATCCCTTTTGCTTCAAGCGTTGTACCCGGCATCGTCGCCAAGGCGGTACTTAATAGCTCTCCTGCTTCGCGCTCTATTGCCGCAGCCAGGCGCACTATATGAGTTTGACCATTGATGTCACGGCGCTCTGCCCCATGCACTCCGGCGAGCGGAAAACGAAAGGGAGTGGTAAGCGCGTCAAGCTCAACCATCGAGCGCCCTGAAATCAATGCCAGCGCACCCGCATTGTGCGTCGCCAACTGATGTAATAACTGCAGGATTGTCTGAGGGACAACGACCTGGTCTGGATAAGGTTTGATCTCAGCCAGTGTCCCATCGAGATCAAAAAAATAAGCACAGCTTGCAGATTGTTCAGGGGGTAAGATCAGTGATGCTGTCACCCGGTTATCCTCCTCATCATGGTCTGTACGCCGCGCGGATCGCGCCGTATATATGATGTATGACGGATATAAGTATAGACAGTGTGACCATGCTCGCCATTTGGAAAAACAATCGCCAGCCGGGTAGCGGCTGGCGATGAGCTAAAGCTAGACTAAAAAGTTGGGGTTTAAATCATCAAACAGTACGCTTCGCTTTTTGCTTGTAACGGTCGAAGATCACCGCCGCCAGCAGGATCAGACCACGTACGACATACTGTGCGAACGGAGAGATGTTCAGCAGGTTCATTGCATTCTCAACCGTTCCCAGAATCAACACCCCGGCTACCACATATGAGATTTTTCCGATGCCGCCTTTAAGCGAAACGCCCCCTAACACGCACGCGGAAATCACGATCAGCTCATAGCCGATTGAGGTCATTGGCTGGCCGCTGGTCATACGTGATGCGAGGATAATCCCGGCGATGGCGGATACCAGCCCGGACAGAATAAAGATAATAATTTTGGTACGAACGACCGGAACCCCAGCCAGACGTGCCGCCTCTTCATTCCCCCCAATGGCCAGCGTGTTACGACCAAACGTGGTTTTATTGAGCAGTAAGCCAAAAACGATGAAACAGACGACCGTGATCCAGATAGGTGCCGGCAGACCAAACCAGTTGGCGTAGCCGAGAGTGAAGAAGCGCTCGTCTTCAATCCCTACCGCCTTACCGTCGGAAATAATGTAGGCCAGACCACGCACAATCTGCATCGTCGCAAGGGTCGTGATCAGGGCGTTAATTTTCAGCCGCGCAATCACGAATCCATTCACCAGACCACATAGAATACCGAGCAGTAGCCCGGCAGCCACGCCAATCCACAGGCTTTCGGTCATATTAATGACCACGGCTGTAGTGACCCCGGCGCAGGCAATCACGGAGGCAACGGACAGGTCGAAGTCACCGGATGCCAGGCAAAACAGCATCCCACACGCGACCATACCCGACATCGATACCGCCAGCCCCAGCCCCTTCATGTTGATGAAAGAGGCAAAGTTAGGCACAAAGAGGGAACAAACCAGGAACAGCGCGGCGAACACGACCAGCATCCCGTATTGATCCCAAATGCGACCAAGATTTAGCGCCGACTTTGCAGCACCTGAACCCGATGTTGAAACGGAAGACATCATTCTCTCCTTATTCAGGCTACAGCCTGGCTAACTTTTGGCATAGCAAGGCTTAACGCCTGGCGCTCATCCGCCTGTTCATGAAGTAACTCACCGGCAATTTCGCCTTCTCTCATCACCACGATACGGTCGGCGACACCGAGCACTTCTGGCAGATCGCTGGAAGCAAACAGCACGGCCACGCCGCGCGCCGCGAGGGCATAAATCACGTTATAAATTTCATGCTTGGCGCCCACATCAATACCGCGTGTAGGTTCGTCCAGCAAAATCACTTTCATCTCTTCCGATAACCAACGGCCGAGAATAGCCTTCTGTTGATTACCGCCGGAGAGGTTCATAATCAGTTGCTCCGCGCCCGGCGTTTTAATATTGAGTGAGCGAATATGGTGATCGGCATTGGTCTCTTCCCAGCCGTTGTTGATCACGCATCCGCCCAGAACATGTTTACGACGGGCACTGATGTTGATGTTGTTACGCACCGAATGGACCGGAATGATCCCTTCAGCCTTGCGATCTTCCGGGCACAGCATCATCCCCGCTTCAATGGCGTGGCTCGGTTTACGGATATCAATAGGCTGTTCATCGATAAACACCTGGCCTGCCGTGATACGCGTGCCGCCAAACAGACCTTTCATTAATTCGCTACGTCCGGCGCCCACCAGTCCAAACAATCCAACAATTTCACCACTGCGCACCGATAAACTGATCGGGGTACGCACACCAGGGGCTTTGACGTCATGCAAACGCAGGCGCTCTGCACCATAAGGTCTGGATTTCCAGCCATAAATATCACCGAGGTCGCGCCCGACCATCGCCTGCACCAGCGCGTCGTGATCGACCTGCTGCATATCCGTGAACGTTTTGACGTAATGACCATCTTTAAACACGGTGATGGCATCGCTAAGGGCAAAGATCTCCTCCATACGGTGCGAAACGTACAGGATGATGCGCCCTTCGTTGCGTAGCTCACGGATGACGCGAAACAGATTCTCAATCTCGCGCGCTGAAAGGGAGCTGGTCGGTTCATCAAACGCGATAATTTTGGCGTTGCGCGCCAGCGCTTTCGCAATCTCCACCATCTGCCATTGACCAATGGAGAGGTATTTCAACGGCGTATCGGGATCGATATCCATGCCCAGATGCTTAAGCTGAAGCCCCGCTTCATAGTTCAGCAGCGAGCGGTTCACAATTCCGCCTTTGTGCGGCATCTGCCCTAAATAAATATTCTCGGCAACGGTCATTTCCGGGACGAGATGCAGCTCCTGGTAAATAATGGCAACACCGGCGTTCAGCGCGGCATTGGTGTCCGCAAACGAAACCTCTTGTCCGCGGATCGCCAAAGATCCCGTCGTTGGCGCATAGTTGCCGCTGAGAATTTTTAATAGTGTTGATTTCCCGGCACCATTTTCGCCCATCAGCGCATGCACCTGACCGGCATAGCAGTCGAAACTGATATCCGTGAGCGCTTTAACGCCGGGGAACGTTTTGCCAATGCCGCGAAATGAGAGATACGGGGTAGACTGTTGCATAACGTCTCCGTGAGTCAGATCTTTATGCCGGATAGCGGCTTTGCCTTATCCGGCCTACTGAGTACGCAATTCGTAGGCCGGATAAGACGCGTTGGCGTCGCATCCGGCATTTGTGTTATTTACCGCCTAAGCCTTTCTTCGCCAGTTCTTCTTTAAAGTTATCGCGGGTAATCAGCACCACATCCGTCACTTCAGTAAACGCCGGTGGCTCTGCACCTTTCGTTACCCAGTTGTAGAGCATCTCACTTGATTTGTAGCCGTGAACGTCCGGGCTTGGCAGGAGTGAACCGTAGAACCCGGTCGCTTCGCCTTTGGAGAGTTCGCTCACGGCATCAACGCCGTTGATGCCGATACCAATCACATTCGGCGCTTTGAAGCCCTGCCCTTCGGTCGCACGTACGCCGCCCAGCACGGTGTTGTCGTTCATGCCGACAATCAGCCAGTGTTTGACTTCAGGGTGCTGAACCAGCATGGAGTTAGCGGCATCGAATGCCCCAGGGATATCATTCGATTTAGTGGGGACCTGGTAGATCTGTTTTTCCGGGAAGCCTGCGGCTTTAAGCGCTTCCATTGAACCCGATGTACGGCGACGCGCGGTATCGAGTTCATTCGCGGTAATGGCCATTACGGCTGTGGATTTCACATCCCAACCGCGCTTTTGCATCTCCTTATACAGCTCCTGGCCCTGGCGCTCACCAATTTTGGTTGCAGCCATCATCACCAGCGGCACGGTATCCATCGGCTTACCTTTGGCGTTAGCAAACTGGTCGTCGACGGCAATGACTTTCATATCGTAGCCACGCGCCTTGGCCATAATGGCAGGCCCGAGTTTGGGGTCCGGCGTACAAATCACAAACCCTTTTGCGCCACTTGCAGCCAGGCTGTCGATGGCGTTAAGGGTCTTCTCACCATCCGGGACGGCAATTTTAATCACCTCAAAGCCAAGGTCTTTACCGGCTTTATCGGCAAATTTCCATTCAGTCTGGAACCACGGTTCTTCCGGTTGTTTGACCAGGAAACCGAGCTTCATGGATTCAGCGATAGCGGATTGTGACATAATGGCAGCCAGACCGATGGCAGCCAGCGCTTTAGTGAATTTGTGCATGGTTAACTCCAGCTTTAACGTTCTTTTATGTAGGGTAAAATCAGACGATTTTTTGTAATTCGGACGTAAAACAAGGCATTACCTTTTAGTGATAAGATCAATGCCAGTGCTGAGAGTAGTTTTAGCGGGAAATTGATTCTCCATAAGAGAGCGGCATCACACCACAGAATTACAGTAATTGCGTACATAAATTCAGCGGGAAATGACATAAAAAAACGCGGTTTTGTCGACGGGAAAAAAGAGGGATAGCAAATTAATCCATAACATCAGCCAACGAATCCTTGTTCCCGAATACCGAAGCATTCGGGAACATGATTACCATCGGTAATAAATGTGGTCAGCGTGATCGCGAACCGGAATGTCATCTCCCAGCAGGCGCGCCGCAAGCGTCAACGCAAAATCGAAAATATGCCCTAATCCTTTGCCGCTAATCAGATTGCCATCTTCAACAACCGGCGCATCGATATATTCCCCGTCCGTGACGTTTTGCCACAGATCTCCTGAGCAAACATAGCGACGCCCCTTCAGCAGACCGTTGCCGCCCAACACGCGCGCGGCCGCAGAACATACCGGGCAAATGAGCATTCCTGCCTGATCATGACGGGATACAAACTGGATGACCGCCTCACTGGCGGCAAGATTAACGCTGCCCTGCGGCCCGCCTGGCAATACGACGGCATCGTAGAGATATGTCTGGCGCGCGGCCAGCGTGCTATCCATCACCATCGGTACGTCATGATAACTCACCACCGCACGTGACTCTGCGCAGGCCAGGGTTTCGACTTCGATATTCAGGCGACGCAGAATATCAAGGGTAACAATCGCCTCCGCCTCTTCAAAACCGGGTGCCAGCAGCACCGCAACCTTCTTCATATGTAACTCCTTGCTTAATCCACATAAACGAAACAATTAATGATGACCAGTGCAGACTGTTAAATTTCTCAATTTGATTAAAACTGATCTGGCGCAAAAAATTAGCCATCAGATAATTTGTACTAATCCATCCCGATCGTGAAATTGCCTTTCAACTTGGGCAGATAATCATCAGATGCCAGACAATACCTTATTGTGGAATTTAATTTTGTGATATGAAACACCATTTCATTATCATGAAAAACATTTAATGACATAAATTTCAACCCCTTACATTCATGTCATCTATATGCCAAAACAGCAGAAGCATGAATACTGTTATGACAATATGTAAAAAAACATAAATACGCAGATTTAAGGATTTTCTTATACCAGGGCAAGCGTTATGCTGAATCTCGATCGGAGCGAATATAATTCGTGATCACTAAAGGACCGGCGGAACGGATTTATTCTGCTAACAGTTTTAATTGTACGTAGAGGTGAAGTGCAGCGGCAGCCCGCTGTACTGGCGTGAGTAACGTACATCCCCCTTTCTGGAAATAAGGATATTGATATGGCTGCAGTTGGAATTGTTCATAAACTCAATACACAAATGAATCTCGAGTTCTACGCCTCGAATCTTTACCTGCATCTCAGCGAATGGTGCTACGAGCATAGCCTGACAGGTACAGCCACGTTTCTACGCACGCAGGCGCAAGGTAACGTGACTCAAATGATGCGTATGTTCAATTTTATGAAAAGTGCCGGGGCTAATCCCATCGTCAAGGCCATGGATGTGCCGGGTGATGAACTGAGTTCCCTTGAAGAATTGTTTCAGAAAACGTTGGATGAATATCAACAGCGTTCGAGTAAACTCTCGCGTTTAACCAATGAAGCTGAAGCATTAAACGATGCGCCAACCATTGATTTTCTTCACGACCTGGAAAAAGAGCAGCAGCAGGATGGCGTGCTGTTACAGACGATTCTTGATGAAGTCCGCAGCGCCAAACGCGCGGGGTTGTGCATGGCGCAAACCGATAAGCACTTGCTCAACGTCGTTAACTACCAGCATCACTAATCTTCAGTTTTCATCGCGTTAATGCCGGATAGCGATGCAGCGCACCTTATCCGGTCAACCTCTGATTTTCCCTGGCACGCGCCTCCCATTCTGCGAGGCGCAAAAAACCTTTCTAAAACCTGAAACAACGGTTTATTTTAGTGGGATTCGTTCTGCGGTGTGAATTTCAACTCGATCAAGGCAACCGCTTTTTGTATTGCGCGCATAGTGACCGGATCGGCCCCTGCAGGATGGCTGGAAAAATCGATGTTTTTCAGTTGGCTGGACATTTTTTCCCGAACTTCTACCGGGGCAATAACATCAAGAACATCCAGAATTTGCTTGATAACCAGCTGACAGGCAACAACGTCCGAGAGCAGTTCCTGATCGGCATTCAATGTTTGGGACATAGTGAGCTCCTTATAGAAAGGTCGTCATAGTACCTATTCAGCGATCGAAACGATAGCCGCGCACACATTACAAATGCGCTGAAAATAAAAAAGGTCCAGTCAGTTTCTTTTGAGATGGCAAGCACAACATGAGTGAACAGTTAGCGGTTGAGAACCAACGCGGTCTTTCCCCGGCAGCATTACTTGTTGCCGGGGCTTTCTTTATGGAATTTATTGACGGCACGGTGATTGCCACAGCCCTACCCGACATGGCCAAAAGCTTTGGCGTACAGGCGGTAGACCTGAACATTGGTATCAGCGCCTACTTGATCACCCTCGCGGTGCTTATCCCCGCCAGCGGCTGGATTGCGGATCGCTTCGGTGCCCGAAAAGTGTTTACCCTGGCGCTGGCGATTTTTACTCTCGCTTCGGTTTTATGCGGTTTGTCCGAAAGCCTTGAGAGCTTTGTAGCAATGCGAATTTTACAGGGTGTGGGTGGCGCGCTAATGGTTCCTGTTGGCCGTCTCGCGGTACTGCGCACCACGCCTAAACATCAGTTGATCACCGCCATAGCGACCCTGACCTGGCCCGCGTTAGTCGCGCCTATCATCGGACCACCGCTTGGAGGATTCATTACCAGCTATGCTAACTGGCGTTGGATCTTCTTTATTAACGTACCGCTGGGAGTTTTGGCGATCGCGCTGGCGCTACGTTTTATCCCGGATATTCATGACGACGAGCGCCGTCCATTTGATATAGCGGGTTTTATCGCGACCTCAGTTGCGATGGTTAGCCTGGTGTATGCCATGGAGTTACTGGGAACCCAGCAGCCGCAGGGCTGGCTAACCGCCGGGCTGCTGGCGCTAGGAACCGTGACCTTTCTGTTTGCCCTGCATCATTTTCGTCACACTACCTGGCCGATGATTCGTCTTGATGCCATGAGCGTCCCTACTTTTCGCGTCACCCTGTACGGCGGGTCACTATTTCGTGCCTCTATTAGCGCTGTACCATTTCTGCTGCCGTTAATGTTCCAGGTCGGTTTTGGCATGAACGCTTTTCACGCGGGTTCGCTGGTTCTGGCGGTGTTTGTGGGCAATCTGACGATAAAACCTGCCACCACGCCGTTGATACGCTGGCTGGGCTTTAAGAAACTGCTGTTAATCAACGGTGCGCTAAACGTCCTGGCGCTGTTGGCCTGTGCATTAATTACGCCGCAGACCCCGGTGTGGGTTATTTTGTTGGTGTTGTATCTGGGCGGCGTGTTCCGCTCAATTCAGTTTACCGGCATCAGCACGCTTGCCTTTGCGGACGTCCCCGGACCACAAATGAGCTACGCCAATACGCTGTTCAGTACGGCAACACAATTAGCGGTAGGCTTGGGCATTTCGTTGGCCGCTATCGGGATCCGTATCGGTGATGAGGTGAGTGAATGGCTGGCGTTAGGCAATATTCCGGGGATCAGTTTCCGGCTGGCCTTTGTCGCTATTGCGATTATTTGTCTGGTAGGTATGGTTGATACGCTGCGGCTTGCCCATGATGCTGGAAGCGCGGTATCTAACAAGAACAAATAGCCCGGCAGGCGAATACCGCCGGGCCAACAGGATTTAGCCAACTATCTCGCGTACAAACGCTTCGATCGCTTTGTCCTGGCAGTTTTCAAAGAAGCACTGCTGGAAGCGCGGACCAGATACGGCGGTTTTTACCAGTTCAGGATCGATAGCGCGCAGAGTGTCCAGATAGTTTTCTTTTACTACCGCCGCTTTCACCTGGTTCAGAATACCCGCGTTACGCACCTGCGGCTCTTTACGCTCTGGTGGATACCCTTCGCCGTTACGACCAGTGAATGCTTTTTCAAACATATAGCGCACATTCAGCTCAGCACCCCAGCCAAAACCTTTGGCGAATGCCAGAGAAAGCGCATTCCCGTTGTTGATCTGAGAGAACAAGAATGCGTCTGCCGGATCGAGACAGTAACCACACACCACGCCCGGATGAATATTCAGTGACATCATTGCCCCCTGACCCGTACCGCAACCCGTAACCACAAAATCCACGGCTTTGGAATTGAGCAGGATGCTGGCCATAATCCCTAAATGGATGTAGGTCAGATGGTGGTCATTTTCGTCGCTCATCCCGACGTTATACACTGGAAAACCTTTCTCATCCGCAACGGCTTTAAGCTCGTTATGAATGATGGCATTTTTGCTTGCCTGGCTGTTTTCCATCATCAATGCAATTTTCATTCTGTAATCTCCTGAATACGCTGCGGAGGCCCGCTGAAAGTCATAACATTCAGGCCACATTACTATTTTGCAAACTCACTTTCAAATTTAATGAAATTTTGTTTTATAAAATAATGAGGTGCTCACATTTTTTCTGAGACAGCTCAGAATGGCCTCAATAAAATGACGTCGTTGCGATTAATCGCAGGTGATCTTCAGGCTATTCAAGCCATTGATGCGCCACCACATATGCCATGATAGCCTATCTCCGAACTTTCAGAGCGATCACATGAAGACCTTTATCCTTGCCCTTTTGCCGCTCGTGCTGACAGGATGCACTATTACTAAACAGGCGCAGGTCAGCGAAGCCAGTGCCATCACCGGCGTCGTTCGCCTGACCTACAGCCAGGCCATGCTACAAACGGCGCGTACCGATGATTACGTGACCCAAGGCACAGCCACCAAAGAGTGTCAGCGCCTGGGTTATGCCAACGCAATGGCGTTTGGTCAGCCGGTATCAACCTGTAGCGTATATGCCGGTTCTCTGTGCTTAAATACCAAAATCACGCTCGCCTGGCAGTGTCACGGCGTTGCGGTATCCCAGTCGCCTGCCTTCAATTATTAATATTTTCGACCAGCACATTATTGCTGGTCTTCTGCCTTTTCATTATTTATATTCCCCGCTTAATAGCGTTAATGCGTTTTATTCCCATTCGCATTTTTAATAAATAAATTTATTATTTTACCTTTTGCAAATAATTAAATAACAAATTATAGTGACGCCACGCTAATATATAATAACGTTTGTGGAGCACAGCCATGCTGAAAACAGAAATGATCGACCAACTGAATGAGCAAATGAACCTTGAATTATATTCATCTCTGCTCTACCAACAGATGAGCGCGTGGTGCAGCTATCACAGCTTTGAAGGCGCCGCCGCGTTTTTGCGCCGTCACGCCCAGGAAGAGATGACGCATATGCAGCGTCTGTTTGACTACCTGACCGATACCGGCAGCTTGCCGTGTATTAACACCGTCCCTTCCCCCTTTGCTGAATATGCGTCTCTGGACGAACTGTTCCGTGTTACTTACGAACACGAGCAGTTGATTACCCAGAAAATTAATGAGCTGGCACACGCGGCAATGACCCACCAGGATTATCCGACGTTTAATTTCCTGCAATGGTATGTTGCCGAGCAGCATGAAGAAGAGAAATTATTTAAATCTGTCATTGATAAGTTATCGCTGGCTGGGAAAAGTGGCGAAGGTCTTTATTTCATCGATAAAGAACTGGCTACGCTTGATACACAGAATTAATGTTGTGGGGTAATGAAGGCAACCCGCCATCATTACCCGCTAAAATCAGTGACGGCAGATCTTGCTTTCGTGCGTAGAGAAGCCGTCTTCTTTTGCAATAAATTTTCCCTTCGCCGCTAAAAACGCCACCAGCTCAGCTGCCGACATATCCGCCGCAGAACAGGTGTGAAAACGAGCCTGCTCGCCAAACCGTGCCGTAATCGCCGCTTCAAGGCTGGCATTTGAATACTGCTCGCCAGATTCAATCATCATGTTGAGCACTTCGTGACCGTGAATAGATTCCATACTACCTCCTCAATAAAGTCCGTAGCCTAATGTGAACGGCACGGCCTTGCTTTGCGCTAACGCAGGTTTACCCGCAGATAAATATCATTTGTGATACATCTTAACGCGCCAAACATCGTAAAGATTAATGTACATTTATTGTAACGGTGATTTGACGAAAATAGCGTTTTGCCTTAACCTGCGCCGCAGATATAACCGTTGATTATCTCTGGGACAGAGGAAAGCGTGAAAAACAGAACCCTGGGTAGTATTTTTATCGTGGCGGGAACCACGATTGGTGCCGGTATGTTGGCAATGCCGCTGGCCGCGGCAGGCGTGGGGTTTAGCGTCACGCTGGTATTGTTAGTGAGTCTTTGGGCGCTAATGTGCTACACCGCGCTGTTGCTGCTTGAAGTGTATCAACACGTACCGGCAGACACCGGGTTGGGTACGCTGGCAAAACGTTATCTTGGTCGTTACGGACAATGGGTAACGGGCTTTAGCATGATGTTTTTAATGTACGCGCTGACGGCGGCGTATATCAGTGGCGCTGGTGAGTTGCTGGCTTCCAGCATCAGCGACTGGACCGGGACAACGCTCTCCCCAACAACAGGCGTAGTGCTGTTCACCTTTGTTGCCGGTGGTGTGGTTTGCGTTGGCACATCTTTGGTCGATCTGTTCAACCGGCTGTTGTTCAGTGCCAAGATAATCTTCCTGGTGGTGATGCTGGCCCTGTTAATGCCGCATATCCATAAAGTAAACCTGCTTACGTTGCCGCTTCAGCAGGGGCTGGCACTGTCTGCTATCCCGGTTATCTTCACTTCGTTCGGTTTTCACGGCAGCGTCCCCAGTATCGTCAGCTATATGAACGGTAACATCCGTAAACTGCGTTGGGTGTTTATCACCGGTAGCGCCATTCCGCTAGTCGCCTATATTTTCTGGCAACTGGCCACGCTTGGCAGTATTAACTCCTCAACGTTCATGGGGCTGTTAGCCAACCACGCTGGTTTAAACGGTTTATTACAAGCATTACGTGAAGTCGTGGCTTCGCCGCACGTCGAACTGGCGGTGCATCTGTTTGCCGACCTTGCGCTGGCAACCTCTTTCCTCGGCGTCGCATTGGGATTATTTGACTACCTGGCCGACCTCTTCCAGCGCCGCAATACCGTAGCAGGAAGAATGCAAACCGGCGTGGTAACCTTCCTGCCGCCGCTGGCATTCGCGCTGTTCTATCCGCGTGGTTTCGTCATGGCCCTGGGGTATGCGGGCGTTGCCCTGGCGGTGCTGGCGCTGCTCATTCCCTCGATGCTGGCATGGCAGAGCAGAAAACAGAATCCACAGGCTAAATATCGCGTGGCAGGGGGTGCTCCGGCGCTGGCGCTGGTATTTTTGTGCGGCATTGTGGTGATAGCCGTACAGTTTTCTATTGCAGCAGGATTACTACCGGAAGTGGGTTAAAACAAAAGGGGCTTAACGCCCCTTTTTCTTAATGCAAACAGCACTGCTTATATTTTTTACCGCTACCGCACGGACAAGGGTCATTGCGCCCTACCTTGGCATCCACTTTGACCGGTACTTTAACCGGCGTTTCCTGAGGATGCGCCATCCAGTAAGCATGCAGATCCAGCGCCGCCAGGCGGATGGCATCCACGCTCTCTTCGAACGCTTCTGGCGTCATTTTCTCAACGACCGCAAAGTTTTCTTCCGTACCGTGCAGCGCAATAGCCTCGAGCGCCGGTTTTAACGAGTCTGGTAACGCGGACCAGTCCGACAGCGCGACGCCGCGCATATAACCAAAACACCACTCTTCAACGATGGTCAGTTCATGCTCGTCAATTTCACGCAAACCAAACAGCGGCTCAAACTGCTCAGGATATTCATCCAGGCGATCGGCCGTATCCGCCATATGTTGAAACGCCAGGTTCATGAAACGCGTCATTTCTTTTTCGGAGGACCAGCGAGG
The DNA here is from genome assembly GCF_050434985.1 of Citrobacter sp. 506. Lineage (NCBI taxonomy): Bacteria > Pseudomonadati > Pseudomonadota > Gammaproteobacteria > Enterobacterales > Enterobacteriaceae > Citrobacter > Citrobacter sp. 506. Next base: position 111,831 of record NZ_JBNDJN010000001.1, on the reverse strand, counting down.
AACATACTGCGCGCCGCCCCAAATAGCGACCAGCCACTGCTCCGGTTCAATTTCATACGGTGAACTCAGTACCGCCGTCAGTAAACCATCCAGTTCTGACACATCCAGAATAGCCTTATCTGTATTGTACTTAGTCAGTACATCATCCAGCCATTCCAGTTCGCTCTCGTTTAATGGTCCCGTTTTCATAACGCTTTTCCTTAGTCAAAAAATCTTGCCTGTGATCATCCTACATGGCTGGAGGGATAACAGATATAAATGGGCATATGCGGCTTACAGCAGCCGCCTGTTCAGGTTAACAGGAAAAGAGGGGAATTCCGGTAGTTAACGCACAAAAGAGAACACTAAGCCGCCGGGCATCATACCGGGAAAACACAATAAAACCACCCGCAGGTGGTTTACTGTTGTTCAATACGGTTGAGCGTTGCGGTATAGCCCGTTTTCGCTACTGCGTTAAGTAGAGTATCGGTTGGGAAACCTTCTGGCACGATGGCTTCTGCCTGCCGGGTTTTGAGAGAGGATTTTGCTTTAATCACGCCGTCGGTTTCACGTAGCGCCTGATTGACCGAAATAACGCATAACGAGCAGGTCATATTTTGTATATCCAGCACCACTTTTTGATTGGCCGCCTGAGCCCACAGCGGCAACAGCAAGCATGCAACTAACGCGAAGATCTTCATTCAAATACCTCATAAAACCAGGCAACAAGCGTTGGGTAAAATAGCACCGGCAAAATCAATGCCAGCGCGCACCAGTAGAGAACGCGCGCTTGCTTCAGAGTTAACCACCCGGAGCACCACAACCGTTTGGAAAAATAGAGCCGCCAGAAGACACGCAGTAATAATCCCAGGGACAGCAGTACCAGAGGAGTTCGCAAAAACTCAAACCGGGTGAAAACGGCGAAGCTCGCCGCCGAAATACCAAACAGCAGGTAAAGTAGCGGTCCAACACAGCATAAGCCAGCGGTGACGGCGGCCGCAGCAGCCGTCAACAGGGTAATCCCCGCACCTTTAGCGTTGTTCTGTGGCGACATAGCTGTAGGAGAACGCTTTAGGATCATAAAAATTGATCGGGTCGCCATCGACTTCAGCGTAAGGATAACCAAAGTTATTCATGGCCCCCTGCTCCGTTGCCGGATACAACTCGAAATCACGCCCGTAGTTGAATCCAACCCAGTTCATTTCCCAGTTACCAAACAGGTAAGCGTTAACCGCCTGGACATCGGCATCCTGATGCGTTTTTTTCTCTGCCAGACGCATTTTGGTCACGTCAGCAGGATCGCACGGTAACCAACCGTAACCTGCCAGATAGAACTCAGCACGGCAGTGTTGACCGCCGCTCACATTGGCAACGCCTGCACTGTCGGCTGTGCCAAAAGCACTTTTCGAGTAACGTTCGAGCTTATTGGCCTTGCCCAGACGAATGCCAAACAGTTCGCGCGCCGGAATACCGCTGGCTCGCGCCAGAGCAACAAAAACGGAGCTCATGTCGGTGCATTTTCCTTTGAGCTTACCGCTTTTTAATATCTCCGCCACATCCCCCGTGCCGCAGCCAATAACGTCATTGTCACGCTCCATATGGCTGCTGACCCATTCGTAAATCAGGCGCGCTTTTTTCAGCGGATCCTGCTCATTACCGATGATTTTACGCGCGGTTTCCAGGACCAGTCCATCAACTGGGGTATGTGCCGTCGGCAACAGATACGGTTTTACATCCAGCGGATAAATAATCTGCTCAGGTGCCAGCCAGTTTTTCAGCGCGTCCTGCTTCAGCGGTTCCCAGTCGGCGGTTTCAATGTCGATATCAACGTTAACCAACAATTCACCCTGCGAGTCAGCCCAGGTGGCAAACAGCGTTTTCGCGCCGTAGGTATTATTGGTGGTGACGTACGCCTGCTTATAGTTTCCGCTAAAGGCAAGCGCTGTCATTTGTTGAAACGCGGTATCCACCGGTAGCGGGATCCACAGTTTCACCACGCCGCTCGATCCCTTAGGAGGATTGAGTTTATACGTTTGGGATAAGACAAAGCGTCGACGAGCTATTGGCGCAACGGATGGCTCAGCGGCACGTACCGTCTGGCTAATGACTGCAGGGCCGACTAATCCGGCGGCGGAAAGGAGAACGCTATTTTTGAGAAACTGACGACGTTGCATTGCTGTCTGTCCAGGTTGTAAGAGTTGAGCTACGGCTAAAGGGGAAACCGTACGCGATCATCACAGCAGACAGAGGCTGGCATAAAAAGGCGAGTCGATGGAGATTATTCATCAATAACAGACCTGTTAACTGTGAATGAAGTGAGAAACTGCAAGGTCGCTATTAAGCCATTTACAGCCAAAAAAGTACAGCAGCGGAGATACGTTCAGACTATATACACAGTCGTTGCCAGTTTGCGGGCTAACCCTCTTGCCCCCTCGCGCATGACCGTATTGTGATTCCAGCGAAATACAGGTGCTGCCAGCGGGGCAAGATAATTCATCCAGCGGATCGTGGTACGCACATTCCAGTCATATCTGACAATAGTCGCTGTACCATTGGCAGTAAAAGACCATACCCCTCGCCCTTTCACCGCACCGCTGGCTTGTCCTTCAAGCAGTGTGCAAGGCCGTATTTTCAACACATTGATATCAAAGGTTAAGCGGTAAGGAAGCGCCCCTTTCCAGGTATAACGATGCAACGCCCCAATACCCCGTAAATCCCCTTTCCTTATCTCAACGATGCGTTCCAGACTTCCCCACCATTCAGGCCACCTATCCGGATGGGAAAAAACATCCCATACATCCTGAATTGAAGCCTCAACCCGCCAGACTGTGGAAAACTGATAGTCAGCCATAGTGCAGGCTCCCTCAAGGCGTGAAAAAATTGACGGGGAAACGGGTGTTGATAACCATAGCATCCAGAAGAACAGTTTCTAATCGCTGCCCATCTGGCGCATAGCTGATCACTTTGGCAGGGAGTCCGTGATAATTATCCAGCCAGATGTCGTAGCGGTGAACGCAACACGCGGAGAAAATGAGACGCGCATAACCGCCCCCTGTATCGGTACTATCTGCAAACTGGAGTCATCAACTGCCGACTGTTTTTATTATAGTTCTTAATTGTGCGGCACTCCTCTCCAGCCCCCTCAGACTCTGTACAGGCAACAGGCTTAAATTGTTCATGTTCTATTCAGATGAGATGACGACATAAGACTATACTTTAATAGCCATACTTTTAATGGGTATTAATCATGAAACTGCCACCGGTATTTTCATGCGCCGTCCTCGTATTGCTGCTGGCGTCATCGTCTGCCGCAGCCAGCGCGTTACAAAACCAGGCCGCAAGAGAGCAAGAGTTAAGCGCGGCACTTCTTGCAGGAAATGGCGTCATCATCATTAGCGAGGCGGATGATTTCGCTTTCACATTCAGGGCACGTAACCGAATCCACAGACATTTGGCGATTCAGGATGGCATAGGCGATCCCATCATGATGAATGGTTTTCAGGACCACAACTATAATCCCGCCCGGGATGGCTTTATTAACAATCCTGCTCGGGGAAGGTTTATGTTTAATGCACCGATTCGTCGATAGATTGATTGGCAATGGGGGCGTGTAGCGGGCGGCTTAACGCTCTGGCAGGCTTACTTGACGCAAAATACCTATGGTTCGTCAAAAGCCGGCACAAAAAAACCACCCGTAGGTGGTTTCGCGACACTGCTTATTGCTTTGATTGTTCTATTCTTTCCCATGGTACCGGTGTGGGATTTGCCCACACAGCACGAACGCCGAGCAGTTCAGGATATTTTTCAAGAAGTTAATATGTAACTTACTTCTGCGTAAACACCTGTGTTAATCAGGTATGCGGGATCGGAAGTCCGGCAACAGAAAACTGGTGATTCGATTATTTTTAATCTGCGTGGTTAAGCTTGTTGCAGACCGTTCAAATCGTTAAGCATCCGCTTGAGACATTTGATTTTATTCTTATCGCGAACTGATTGCGAAAGCTTACTGAGTTGAAAAAACGTTTTGTCACCAAACCCGTCAATGACTTTGAAGCGATAATCCTGACGCTCGCTATCCCAGGCATAAACAATGTTTTTACAATGCAGGGAGTTAATAATGACTTTGGTGCTGACAAACCATGCTAAAAAAGCATTCAGCTTCTGCAATTTGCTGTCATCGAGTTCTTTTTTCAGAGCAAGCTGATAAAGAGTTTGAGCAATGTTGCCATGCTCATCGCACTCCTTCACAGTGATCTGCCCTAGACCTTTATTTGTTTCAACAAGACCTTCGATCTTTTGCATATAAAGAGAGTCTGTTTGATGACCAGGCTTGCATTCTTTGAGGTCCCGGAAGACTTCCCGTAACTTGCTTTTATAGTTCGCAATATCTGAAATAACGATTTTGATCAGCAGGTTACTATCCTGTGGATGCTGAAAGACGTAACGATCGTTACCTCGTGCAAGTAAGTCTTCATCTGTCAATACAAGCTCTTGTTTCATGATAGTTTTTGACTCTTACCCTAAGGGAAATGAAATTGCCTCAACTGACCTGCATCGGTAAGTTCTGCTAATCAAAAACTATTATGTATATATTTATTTCAATAATTGATAAACGAAATGCATTCGAGTGAGACAAATGTCTCTTCAGGCAAGTGGGCAGGCTAATGAACCTGTTTTGATCCCCCGCAAATACGCTTCTCCAGTCGTGAACGAGGGTTATCAGCAAAGAGCAGGCACCGGTATGAAGTCAACAGGCACCCGATAATATTAAGCGGAAAGATTACTTAACCCGTTTCCCTGTTTCATCAATGACCTTTTCGCCATCCTCTTTGGTAAAAGAGCCTTTCTGAGCTTCAGGTAAAATATCCAGCACAATTTCTGAGGGACGACAAAGACGCGTGCCAAGCGGCGCCACAACAATCGGTCGATTAATCAGGATCGGATGCTGAATCATAAAATCGATCAACTGCTCATCAGAAAACTTATCTTCATCAAGACCCAGTTGCTCATAAGGTTCAACGTTCTTGCGCAGCAATGCGCGTACTGAAATGCCCATATCTGAAATCAGTTTGGTCAGTTCATCACGAGTCGGGGGCGTATCGAGATAATAAATAATAGTTGGTTCGTTACCGCTGTTACGGATCATCTCCAGCGTGTTACGTGAGGTGCCACAGGCCGGGTTGTGATAGATGGTAATGTTGCTCATATCAATATCTCATTACAAAGTGACAGAGAGCCGCCACGCCAGCGCGGCCAGAGTGACGAATAGCACGGGCAGAGTCATGATAATGCCGGTGCGGAAGTAATATCCCCAGGTGATGGTCATATTTTTCTGTGCCAACACATGAAGCCACAGCAGAGTTGCCAGACTGCCTATCGGGGTGATTTTAGGCCCTAAATCGCAGCCAATCACATTGGCATAAATCATCGCCTCTTTGACGACGCCGGTCGCAGCACTCCCGTCAATGGACAATGCACCAATCAGCACCGTCGGCATATTGTTCATCACAGACGACAGGAAGGCAGTCAGGAAGCCGGTACCGAACGTGGCAGCCCATAAACCTTTGTCTGCCAGCATATTGAGTACAGCAGAAAGATACTCGGTGAGTCCTGCATTACGCAGGCCGTAGACGACCATATACATACCCAGCGAGAAAATCACGATCTGCCAGGGCGCCCCGCGCAGCACTTTCCCGGTATTAATAGCGTGGCCACGCTTGGCTACCACGAACAGCACCGCAGCCCCAACTGCTGCTATCGCGCTTACAGGGATCCCCAGCGGCTCCAGAACAAAGAAACCGACCAGCAGGAACAGCAGAACAATCCAGCCCGCACTGAACGTCGCCGGATCTTTAATCGCACTGGCGGGCATCTTGAGCAGTGAAACGTCATATCTGGCCGGGATGTCGCGGCGGAAGAAGAGATGGAGCATGACCAGCGTGGCAGCAATGGCCGCCAGGTTCACAGGGACCATTACGGAGGCATACTGTGTAAAGCCCAGGCCGAAGAAATCCGCCGAGACAATATTGACCAGGTTAGAGACAATCAGCGGCAGGCTGGCAGTATCTGCGATAAATCCTGCAGCCATGACAAAGGCCAGCGTCGTCGCCTGGCTGAACCCCAGGGCGAGCAACATCGCAATCACAATCGGCGTCAGTATCAGTGCTGCACCGTCGTTAGCAAACAGCGCAGCGACAGCAGCGCCAAGCAGTATTATCCAGGTAAACAGCAGGCGACCACGCCCGTTACCCCAGCGGGAGACATGCAGCGCGGCCCATTCAAAGAAACCGGACTCATCGAGCAGCAGGCTGATGATAATCACCGCGATGAATGCCGCTGTTGCGTTCCAGACGATATTCCAGACTACGGGAATATCATCAATGTGGATGACCCCCGTCCCCAGTGCCAGTAAGGCTCCGATACTTGCGCTCCAGCCAATGCTGAGACCTCTGGGCTGCCAGATGACCAGGACCAGCGTCAGTATAAAAATACTCCCTGCCAAAAGCATTTTAGATTCCTTTATATATGATTATGTGTATGTGAAAAATTCTCTCAACAGGATGTGCAGGCTGATTTTTTCAGCCATTCACCCACATCTTTCCTCAGACACTGCCAGGACGTCGTGATCGTCTCAGCGGCCCACGCTTGCATGTGGGGAGACAGACGGTAGTGAATCCATTTGCCTTCCCGGCGGTCAAGCACCAGCTCTGCTTCACGCAGAATAGCCATGTGGCGAGAAATTTTAGGCTGTGATTCAGAGGTCGCCGCGCATATATCGCATACGCACAGTTCGCCGGATTCCCGGAGAAGCATAACAATCGCGAGACGGGTTTCATCCGACAGGATTTTAAAAAGCTGAACAGGCTGTAGCATTTTTTACTCCGTTCCCTTTAGAATACATATATGATAAATCATATGTGTTGAATTTGAAATCACAGAACATTCCGGAGGAGTAAAAAATGGAACACTTTCCTGCACTGAATGCTGATTGCTTCGATCAGCAGATTGCTGAACGCCTGCAGCTCCAGGAGCCGCCACGCATACTGATCCTGTATGGCTCGGTAAGAGAGCGTTCTTACAGTCGTTTTGCCGCAGAAGAAGCAGGACGCCTGCTGACGGCGATGGGAGCGGAAGTAAGACTGTTTAACCCCTCAGGTTTACCCCTGCCGGATGATGCCCCAGATACGCACCCAAAAGTCACCGAGCTGCGCGAGCTGGTCAGATGGTGTGATGGGATGGTGTGGAGTTCCCCGGAGCGGCATGGGGCAATGAGTGCGGTGATGAAGGCACAGATCGACTGGATACCCTTAAGCGAAGGGGCCGTTCGCCCTTCACAGGGTAAAACACTGGCGGTGATGCAGGTCTGCGGCGGGTCGCAATCTTTTAACGCCGTGAACCAGATGCGTATCCTTGGGCGCTGGATGAGGATGTTCACGATCCCTAACCAGTCCTCAGTAGCCAAAGCCTGGCAAGAATTCGATGAGAACGGGCGAATGAAACCTTCGTCCTGGTATGATCGTATCGTCGATGTCGCCGAGGAGTTGTTTAAAATCACGCTGCTGCTCAAGGGGCAAACCGATTACCTTGCCGATCGCTACAGCGAACGAAAAGAGAGCCATCAGGAGCTTTCATCCCGCGTCAATCAGGCGAAAATATAACGTCCTTTTTTACTGAGCTCAAAAACGTCCGCTTTTTGCTGTGCGTTCAATGCTGGATGCAACAATGTTAATTCTTTGCTGGCTGCGAACCGATAAGCCAGCTCCTTTTGGAAAATACTGTCTGAGCAATCTGTTCGTATTTTCATTAGAACCACGCAGCCAGGGAGATTGAGGATTACAGAAATAAATTTGGGAAGCCGCCCTTATCATCAGGCTCTTTGCGATACCTTTTCTTTATATTTACATATCCAAAACATCATAAAGTTAAGATTTTTTGGACAAATTAGGGTATGGTTGAAGTTCATCCACTCAAGGAAAAGCCTATGTCAGAACGTAAAGACTCTAAATCACGCCGCAACTATCTTGTCAAATGCACCTGCCCAAACTGCACCCAACAATCTGAACACAGTTTTTCAAGAGTACAAAAAGGTTCTCTTTTAATCTGTCCTCATTGCAATAAAGTATTCCAGACAAACCAAAAAGAAGCAGCCTGAATCCGTTTTAGACTCTATTTCTGGAACAGAATCACCACCTCTGTATTTTAATATTTATCAAGCTACAGATAACAGAAAACCCGCTGGCTGCGGGTTTAGTATTTTCATATTTAAAAATAAAAAATATGGTGATATCTGGGAAAAGCTATCTTCTTGCGTATGTTGTCGTGCAAAGCAAGTGGTTAGACTTTTCGTGCAGCGACCTACACGTAATCACAATGGTCAGCATACTTTCTCATGCAAAAGAGAGATGAAATATGCTGACCATTGCCCTGAATGCCGGATCAGTAACATTTCATCTCTACTGACCCAACAATACATCCATTGCTTCTGTCAGTATGTCTACTCAGGCTTTAGCCTTCTTCGTTATCGCATACAGACAAAAAAAGGATTTACTCTGTAATAACTACATTGCCAGCAACCGGACCTTTAGTACCATTCTCAATGGAGTATGAGACTTTTTGCCCTTCAAACAAGGTGCGGAAATTATCGCTCTGGATAGCAGAAAAATGTACAAATAAATCTTTACTACCGTCAACAGGAGAAATAAAACCGAATCCCTTATCGGCATTAAACCATTTTACTAAACCATTCATCTTTTTTGACATTTTGTATTCCTTAATTTGGCCTTCCGGCGAACATGGTTTTATTACAGAAACTACTTAGTGCTTAGTGGGGAGACTCAAAGAAGGGATAAATATAAAACACCTGAAATGAGAACTGCTTTAGTAAACTACTTTGTATTTTGTCTGTTCTTCAAACCGACGCGACCATTAACGCACGGGCGTATATAATAATCAATGTTTATTTTAGCTATCCAGATCTCACGATTGCTGAAAAATATTTCTGGCATTATCCAGGGGTATGTGTATAGTGCAACACGTTATTAGCTTTAAGGAATTTTTTTGTCTCGTAAAATGACAGGAATTGTCAAAGCCTTTGACTGCAAGAGCGGTAAAGGCCTTATCTCCCCCTCCGATGGTCGCAAAGATGTACAGCTTCACATTTCAGCCTTAAGTCTCCGTGACTCAGAAGTACTCATCCCCGGATTACGCGTTGAGTTTTGTCGAATAAATGGTCTTCGAGGCCCCTCGGCTGCGAACGTTTATCTCTCATGACCTGTAGCCGCCCCTCCTGACTTCTGGAATCATAAAAAAGAATTTCAAAACAGGGAGAGTTTCATATGTATCAGAAAATCTATCTCAACGACTGGCTGACAGGCCTTAAGAGCTCATGCTGCACGCTGATAGTGACTCTGCTTGTTTTCATCTAATCTGTTAGTTCACCGCATATTGATGGTGCAAATAGACCGGTAAGAGTTGCAATAGCGTTGGCGTATCTGTGTTACGCCCGTCAGGGTGATATGCTGCGTTACACCCCAAATGCCTGTGATGCACAAAGGATGAAAGCCAGGGGATTTCTGATCTTGAAGGTTTGCTGAGCGAGAAGCAGGAAATTTCAGGCACAAAAAAACCACCCGTAGGTGGTTTCACGACACTGCTTATTGCTTTGATTATTCTATTCTTTCCCATGGTACCCGGAGTGGGACTTGAACCCACACAGCGCGAACGCCGAGGGATTTTAAATCCCTTGTGTCTACCGATTCCACCATCCGGGCTCGGGAAGAAATTGGAGGCGCGTTCCGGAGTCGAACCGGACTAGACGGATTTGCAATCCGCTACATAACCGCTTTGCTAACGCGCCGAAATCTTCTGGCTTTTCAGCCGACATCCGCTATTGCCGATGTCTTTAATTTGGAGCGGGAAACGAGACTCGAACTCGCGACCCCGACCTTGGCAAGGTCGTGCTCTACCAACTGAGCTATTCCCGCATCACCAAGTAACTTTGTTAATCACTTGATTTTGTTATCGTCTGGCAATCAGTGCTGCCGTTCGATGCGTTGCATTCTACTTACCTGACGCAATGAGTCAACGATATTTTTCACCACTGACGATCGTTTGCTGAAATTTGCGCCGAAACGATCACTGTTCAAGCAAATCTCCCCACGCAGCGCTCAAATACTGGAACATTGACCACAACGTCAGTATCGCGGCGACGAAGAAAAGTGCGATCCCGGCGTACTCTACCCAAATATTTGGACGCCACAGCAGCCATGCGAGCGCGGCCATTTGCGAAGTGGTTTTCACTTTGCCGATCCAGGACACAGCCACACTGCTACGTTTACCCAGTTCAGCCATCCACTCACGCAGCGCAGAGATAATAATTTCACGCGCGATCATCGTGGCGGCAGGAAGCGTTACCCACCAACTGTGATAGTGCTCGGTCACCAGTACCATCGCGATAGCCACCAGTACCTTATCAGCGACCGGATCGAGGAAGGCGCCAAAACGCGTGCTTTGGTTCCAGCGACGCGCCAGATAGCCGTCAAACCAGTCGGTGACCGCCGCAATACAGAAGATCAGCGCACAAACGAAGGGAGCCCAGGTGAATGGCAGATAAAAAGCCAATACAAAGAATGGGATCAGGATGACGCGAAACAGCGTGAGCAACGTAGGGATATTAAATTGCATATGACGGATAACTATCTGTTGTCAGTAAAATTACCCCTATGTTGCTACAGAGGGCCTAATGTTTCAACGAGTAGAAGATCTTTTCTGCCAGAGCTTGCGAAATACCCGGCACTTTTGCAATTTCTTCAATACTCGCGTTACGAAGACCTTGCAAACCGCCCATATATTTCAACAACATCTGCCGACGCTTCGGCCCGACACCTTCAATAGTCTCCAGCGTGCTGGTACTTTTCACCTTCGCCCGTTTTTTACGGTGCCCGCTAATTGCATGATCGTGAGATTCATCGCGGATATGCTGGATAACGTGCAATGCAGGCGAATCCGGCGGAAGGCTAAAGCCCTCACCTTCCGGCTCAAAGAACAGCGTTTCCAGGCCGGCTTTACGATCGGCCCCTTTTGCCACGCCCAACAAAAGCGGGTGCTGCTTGTCCCAGGGAACGTCCAGCTCAGCAAACACGGCTTTCGCCTGCCCCAGTTGACCTTTTCCGCCGTCGATCAATATGACGTCCGGAATCTTACTTTCTTCAATCGCCTTACCGTAGCGCCGGCGGAGAACCTGATTCATTGCCGCATAATCATCACCCGGCGTAATACCCGTGATGTTATAGCGGCGATACTCGGCGCGCAGTGGTCCATTGGCATCGAATACCACGCAGGAGGCTACCGTCTGCTCGCCCATCGTGTGGCTGATATCAAAGCACTCCATGCGTTTCACTGCGGGTAACTTGAGTACTGATGCCAGCGCCGTCAGGCGTTGAGTAATGGTCGACTGCTGGGAAAGTTTTGTGGTTAACGCCACCGCCGCGTTGGTACGCGCCAGCTTCAGATACCGCGCGCGATCGCCTCGCGGTTTCGTCTGAACGTTGATCTTCCGCCCGGCCAGCTCAGACAGAGAGTCTGCCAGCAGGGTTTTATCGCTAAGATTAAAATCGAGCAGGATCTCACCGGGTAAGGTGCGCATCTGACTTCCCTGCAGATAAAACTGTCCGACAAAGGTTTCAACGACCTCGCCGAGTTCTGTTCCACCTGGTACTTTCGGGAAATAGCTACGACTGCCTAACACTTTACCCTGGCGAATAAACAGCACGTGCACACAGGCCATGCCAGCGTCAAACGCCACGCCGATGACGTCCAGATCGTCTCCGGTATTAGAGACAAACTGTTTTTCGGTCACGCGGCGTACGGCCTGAATTTGGTCACGAATGCGGGCAGCCTCTTCAAACTCGAGATTCTGGCTGGCTTTTTCCATCCGGGCGATCAGCTGCGTTAATACCTGATCGTCTTTTCCGGACAGGAACAGACGAACGTAATCAACCTGCTGCGCATACTCTTCCTCACTCACCAGGCCCGCCACACACGGACCGAGGCAGCGGCCAATCTGATATTGCAGACAGGGCCGCGAGCGATTGCGATAAACACTATTTTCGCACTGACGAATAGGGAAGATTTTCTGCAGCAACGCCAGCGTTTCGCGTACAGCGTAGCCGTTAGGAAACGGTCCAAAGTACTCGCCTTTGGCATGCTTGGCCCCGCGATGCATTGCCAGGCGAGGATGGGTATCGCCGCTGAGGAAAATAAAAGGATAGGATTTATCGTCGCGCAGCAAAACGTTATAACGCGGCTGATACAGCTTGATGTAGTTGTGCTCAAGCAATAACGCCTCGGTTTCGGTGTGCGTTACCGTGACATCAATCTGCTGTATTTGCGCGACCAGTGCTTCGGTCTTACGCGATGCGAGGTTGCTACGGAAGTAGCTGGAAAGCCTTTTTTTCAGGTCTTTCGCTTTCCCGACGTAGATGACCGTCCCGGCGTCATCATACATACGATAAACGCCGGGCTGACTGGTCACGGTTTTCAGGAACGCTTTGGCATCAAACTGATCGGTCACTGGCTTGTTAATGTCTCCGCATTACACAGGCCATGGCGAATTGCCAGGTGAGTCAGCTCAACATCGCCGTGAATGTTTAATTTACTGAACATTCGATAGCGATAGCTGTTCACCGTTTTAGGACTAAGATTCAGTTGCTCTGAGATCTCATTGACCTTCTGACCTTTGGTGATCATCAGCATAATCTGCAACTCACGTTCAGACAAACTGGCAAACGGGGTTTCCGTTTTCTCAGGCTCAATCTGGCTAAGCGCCATCTGCTGAGCGATATCGGAGGCAATATAACGTTGGCCAGAATAAACCGAACGAATCGCACTCACGACCTCCTGGGGCGCAGCCCCCTTACTGAGATAGCCCGCGGCTCCCGCCTGCATGACTTTTGCAGGTAACGGGTTTTCGGTATGGACAGTCAGCATGATCACTTTAATGTCAGCCGTTGAACGCGCAATTTTACGCGTTGCCTCAAGGCCACCAATACCGGGCATATTCATGTCCATCAGCACAACGTCAACGGAATTTGAGCGGCACCATTTTACCGCATCTTCACCGCAGCACGCCTCGCCGACAACTTTAATGCCTTTTATATCTTCAAGAATGCGTCGTATCCCTGCGCGCACCAGTTCGTGGTCATCAACAAGAAAAACGTTGATCAAAGGAATATCTCCAGAATAGGGATAACGCTACCGATAGTTAATCGGTCCTATGTTAACGGGTTTTATCTCAACTTTGAAATGTAAAAATCGCCGTCTTTCGATTTTGCTCTCGTTTTTGGAAATTAGAAGGTACGACGAGTGGAAACTTTCTGTTATGGCAACCTTTTGCCACGGTTATATCTGCATAGCTGTTTCAGAATAGTGACAAAAAATTCATATTCGTCCGTTGAATGCAAAATAGGCAGCTAAAGTTGTAACAATAATTAACGAGTAAAATACTCGAAATAAACAACAGATGGAGAAAATATATGCAGTGCAACATGTTGTTTATTTTAATGTCCGCGGCTTATGTTTGCGCAGAAAACAACCGCTGATATTTTTAGCCTCGCTTATGGTATACTCCGGCGCCTTAAGATTTGACATCGCACTTTTTCATTGAAACATAACGAGGAAAATAAATGAGTACGCCTGACTTTTCCACTGCTGAGAATAACCAGGAACTGGCCAACGAAGTCACCTGCCTGAAAGCCATGTTAACGCTGATGCTGCAGGCAATGGGCCAAGCCGATGCAGGGCGCGTGATTCTTAAAATGGAAAAACAGATCGCGCTGATTGAAGATCAATCACAGGCTGCGGTATTTTCCAGCACTGTTAAGCAAATTAAACAGGCCTACCGCCAGTAATAAGAACCCGGCTGACAGCGATGCTCTCAGCCGGGTTTGCGTCTGACACTCAGAACGATAATTTACTCAGATCAGCCCGGTTGCCGCGGCATAACAGGCGATCTGCGTTTTGTTGGGTGCATTAAATTTCTTTTGCATATTTTTCTGGTGAAAGTTAACGGTATTTTCAGAAATCGACAGAATTATCGCTATCTCTGAAGAGGTTTTCCCCTCTGCCGTCCATTTCAATATCTCTTTTTCCCGCTTGCTAAAGCGCATCTCTGGCGCCATGACCATGTCATCTTGCAGCCGCGTCAGTACCGACAAGCTTTCCCGCACCAGCAGTTGCATCCTGAGCTCTACCTCATCGTTTGCAAAGCGACTATTACGGACACTTGCACGCGATACCGATAAAAAACCCAACGCCCGATTAGGCAACATTAAGCATTGCGTCATCCCTTTACGTAAACCGTGATTGCGCGCGGCATCCCACAGGGGCTGTGCATCGCGAAATAAGGTATCGTTCCAGGGTAAATGCCCCTGACTGAAGTTTTCAGGCTTCAGCACCGGATCAATAGCGAAATAATTCTCGGACTGATAATGCGCCACCCATGCTTTGGGATAGGTCGTGTGAAGCGACGTTTTAGGTCGGGTAAAAGGTACGGGATGACGAACACAGAGCGCGTAAAAATCGAACTCTAAATGCTGCGTCTGTTGTTGTAATTCATTATAGACATCCTCTGCCGTCGCCATTTCCTGAAAGCGTAACAGCATACTCCGTCGCCAGGTGAAGAAATCATGACCCTGCATACTAAGTGGTAATACCCCTGAGATTGATAATCATCCAAACATATGAAACAAGCTAACACATAAATGTATTTTATATATGCAAATTATCGGACAAATGGTCAATTACTTGAGCATTACTCACCGACGGCAGGAAGTAACAGTATTAGGAGTTAATAATAAAGCAATAATTATAAATAGTTATGCGAACAGCACTCGCCAAAAAACAATTTCGACGAGTGCTGCATGCACTATTTATTGCATCAGAAACTTTTCAAGAAACTGACGGGTTCGCGGTTGCTGCGGATGCGTGAATAAGGATTTAGCTGGCCCCTGCTCCACTATCCTTCCTTGATCCATAAATATCGCCCGATCGGCAACGTCGCGCGCAAAGCTCATTTCATGCGTCACAATCACCATGGTGCGTTTTTCCTGCGCCAGTTGGCGGATGGTATTAAGTACCTCACCAACCAGTTCAGGATCAAGCGCGGAGGTAGGCTCATCAAACAGAATCACCTCAGGTCGCATCGCCAACGCCCGGGCAATAGCCACGCGCTGCTGCTGCCCGCCGGACAAACGCCGCGGATAGCTGGTTTCTTTACCAGCTAACCCGACTTTCGCCAGCAGTTCGCGCGCTCGGGCTGTCGCTTCGGCTTTCGGTTCGCCTTTAACAATCACCGGACCTTCAATAATGTTTTCCAGCACCGTGCGATGCGGGAACAAATTAAAGTTCTGGAACACAAAGCCCACGTGCTGGCGCAACTGACGAATCAGACCTTTCTGCTGAGTTAACGAACGCGCGGTATCAATGGTAATCTCACCCACCTTAATGGTGCCCGCCTCCGGTTGCTCCAGCAAATTAATGCTGCGCAGCAGCGTAGTTTTACCCGAACCGCTCGGCCCGATAATCGCCACAACCTCACCGGGTTTGACGTCAAGATCGATCCCATGCAGCACCGTTTGCCCATGGAATTTTTTGACCAGGTTTCTGACTTCGATAGCACTCATTTCGGCTCTCTCTCCTGGCGATTCAGTTGCTCTTCAAAATAGTTTTGCAGTGCAGAAAGCACCGTCGCCATCACCCAATAAATCAACGAGGCTGCCAGATACATCGTGAATACCTCCAGCGTACGCGAGGTAATCAACTGCGCCTGACGGAACAGTTCCGGTACCTGAATAGTCGCGGCCAGAGAGGTGTCTTTCACCAGGCTGATAAAGCTGTTACTCAGCGGTGGGAGCGCAACCCGCGCAGCCTGCGGCAGGATTGCCCGGCGCATGGTTTGCCACCGCGTCATACCAATACTGGCACCCGCTTCCCACTGCCCTTTGTCGATGGAGGAGATTGCCGCACGCAGCGTTTCCGCAGCGTAGGCCGCCGTATTAAGCGATAAGCCAATCATCGCCGCCGGAATCGGATCAAGCTCAATACCAAACTGCGGCAGACCGTAATAGATCATGAACAGCTGGGCAATCAACGGCGTTCCGCGAAAGATAGAGATATAAAAGCGCGCCAGCCAGCGCACAGGCAGCAGCGGCGACAGACGCATCAGCGCCAGGATAAACCCCAGCACGAGACCAAAGAACATCCCACCGATACTCAGTTGCAGCGTAAACACTGCGCCCTTGAGCAGATACGGCAGAGAATCAATCACCAGTTGGATACTTTCATGCATTAGCGTTTTTCTACCTGGTCGTTACACGTGAGGATGGTAGGCAAACAGCGCAGGCGCCCCACCAGTATGAATAAAGAGAATTGGCCCTTCATCTTTGAAGCGCTTCTGGCTAATGCCATCAATCAGACCCGCCATCGCCTTGCCGGTATACACCGGATCCAACAAAATGCCTTCCAGACGCGCCAGCAGTTTTACCGCCTCCATGCCCTCTTCGTTTGGCGTACCGTAGCCCGGCGCATAATAATCGTCCCATAACTGGATTTCCGCTGAGGCCGTCAGTTCCAGCTCCCGGGCAATATCCTGCTGCAGTGCAACAACTTTGGGCTTTTGATCCGCCACGCTGCGTGAGACGGTCACGCCGATGAGTTCGACGTCTGGCATCAATTGCTCCAGGCCCACGGCCAGTCCGGCGTGCGTACCCGCACTACCCGAGGCCACCACTACGGAAGAGAGCGCGACGGCCCCTTCACACTGTTGGGCAATTTCCAGCGCGCTTTCCACATAGCCCAGCGCACCCAGTGCATTGGAACCCCCAACCGGGATCACATACGGGCGGAACCCTTGCGCTTCAATCCGCGTCGCCAGATCCTGCAGCTGTGCATTCGGGTCGGTCAGCGCATCGCACATTTCAATCTGTGTATTAAACAGATCCAGCAGCAGACGGTTGCCATTGGTGAGATAGTTTTCGGCAGTGGTGCCTATCGGATTTTCCAACAGCGCCACGCAGTGCAGGCCAAGCTTAGCGGCGACCGCCGCCGTCTGGCGAACATGGTTAGACTGAATCGCACCCGCGGTTATCAGCGTATCCGCGCCTTCACGCAGCGCGTCTGCGGCCAGAAACTCCAGCTTACGCAGCTTATTGCCGCCCATAGCCATCGGCGTGACGTCATCGCGTTTAATGAAAATATCGCGCCCGAGGTAATCTGAGAGGCGCGGAAGATATTCGAGTGGCGTTGGCGCGCCAATAAATTCCAGACGTGGAAAGCGCGTTAAATTATGCAGCGGCATACAGCCTCCGGTATTCGTTGTTGTGATGTTCTTTTATTATGCACGTTCAGGCGCAATGAAATAAAAAAAGGCGCTGTTAAAGGCGCCTTTTTTCATCAGATGACGATTATTTCGTCACATCTGCTCCAAACCATTTTTCAGACAGGGCTTTCAGCGAACCGTCTTTCTGCATTTCAGCAATGGCTGCATCCACCGCTTTCAGCAGATCTTCATTGCCTTTACGCAGCGCCACGCCGGACTCCTGGCGGGAGAATGCTTCACCGGTAACGGCCAGCGTATCCTTGGTTTTTTTCACCAGATCCAGCGCGGCCAGACGGTCAACCAGGATGGCGTCGATACGACCTACACGCAGATCCTGATATTTGGTCGGGTCATCATCATAGGTACGAATATCCACGCCCTGTACGTTCTGGCGCAGCCACTCTTCATAGTTGGTTCCCAGACCCACGCCGACTTTTTTACCTTTCAGATCGGCAGCAGTCTTAATAACGCCTTCATTGCCTTTCTTCACCAGCGCCTGGATACCAGAGACCGTATACGGGGTAGAGAAATCGTATTTTTTCTTACGATCATCAGAGATAGTCACCTGGTTGATGACCACGTCAATGCGTTTGGAATCAAGAGAAGCCAGCATACCGTCCCATTTGGTCGGCTTCAGCGTGGCTTTCACTCCGAGATGCTTGGCCAGTTCCTCGGCAAACTCCACTTCGAAACCGGTCAGCTTGCCGTCATCGCCCTGAAAACTAAACGGGGGATAGGTCCCTTCCAGGCCCACCAGCAGCGTGCCGCGCTCTTTAACTTTATTTAACAGACCTTCATCTGCATAAGTCTTCACGCTCATTCCGGCGACAAGTGCAACAGCCATTACACCCATCAGAGCCTGACGTCCCAGAAGTGCTAATTTCATAGTTACCCCGAATATTGTCATTAGTGACTATCATTTATGACTACAGTGTAAAGCGTTTGCCGTGATCCACAAACACGACTCTGTTACACCTTATTCGTTTTTAATATATATCAGAACTGGCTGTCCAGGAGGATTTCTGCATATGTCCCATATGCGTATGGGCTTTAAACTGCTCATACTTACGCAAGGCGATGCGGTAATTGTTGGTGCTGGTTTCCGGCAGCCACGGGGCAAGGTTTTCGTCGAGAAACCCTTCCTGCAGCAGATCGTGAGAGATATTTTGTTCGGTCAGATGATTCCCGAGGCGACGCAAGCGCACAACGTATTCGCGAACCGTGCCGTGACTCATTTCGGTCTGCTCGAATAAAAATTGCTTGAAGCCGATAATGTCAAAAAAGTCGCTCTGCTCTTTGCAGTGCAAATCACCACAAAAACGACACAGCGCCACCCACTCTTTTTTCTCCTGTTCCCACTCTGCTTCATTCAGCAACGTGTCCAGTCGGGCGATGGCGATTTTATTCACAATTTGCCCGCGACGAACCAGCGTGATCCTGTCGAGCAACTTAAAGCAATGGGCGCAATGCGTCTGGCTGTGTTTGAAATCTTTGAGGTAGCGGCTTAGGGGCCGTCTTTTTGATTGCTGCACCGTCATGAGAACTCCTGGTAGTCAATTCGTAATGCGGCATTGTTCAGGGGTAATGGTGTACCCCTATAGCTTACCCAGCTTGGTGCGTAGACGTTTGATGGCCTGACTGTGCAACTGGCTAACCCGTGACTCCCCCACTTCCAGTACCGCGCCAATCTCTTTCAGATTCAGCTCTTCCTGGTAGTACAGCGTTAACACCAGCTTTTCGCGTTCCGGCAACGCTTCGATCGCGTCCATCACGCGCTGGCGGAGGTTACCCTCAAGTAGCTGCTGTAACGGGTTTTCCTGCTGATGTTCTTCCGTCACCAGCTCAATACTATCGCCATGCTCTTCCCGCCACTCGTCGTAGGAGAAGAGTTGGCTATTATTGGTATCAAGCAACATCTGACGATACTCTTGCACAGGAATAGCCAGACGCTCCGCCACTTCGGTTTCCGTCGCGTTACGCCCTAATTCCTGCTCCAGTTGCCCCATCGCCTGTGCCACTTCGCGAGCATTGCGCCGAACGCTACGCGGCACCCAATCCCGGCTACGTAGTTCGTCCAGCATCGCTCCACGAATACGCTGCACTGCGTAAGTGGTAAATGCCGTTCCTTGCAAAGCGTCATATCGGTCGACTGCATTCAATAACCCGATGCCGCCCGCTTGTAGCAGGTCATCCAGTTCTACGCTCGCCGGCAAACGCACCTGAAGGCGCAATGCTTCGTGACGCACCAACGGTACATAACGCTGCCACAGCGAGTGTTTATCCATTACACCTTCAGCGGTATACAGTGAATTCACGATAAACAGCCCTGCGTTAAATGAGTTATCGGCATGATTATCCGTTTCTGCAGGGGTTTTAATCGGGTGAATAGTGGGTGAAATGAGGGGTTATTTGGGGGTTACGGGTAAAGCTGAATGTAAAAAACCCCGCCGGAGCGGGGTTTGCGCAGTAAGCGTAAATTAACGCAGCAGAGACAGAACGTTCTGCGTGGTCTGGTTAGCCTGTGCCAGAACAGAAGTACCCGCCTGTTGCAGAATGTTTGCACGAGACATGTTGGACACTTCGGTCGCGTAGTCAGCATCTTCGATACGGCTACGAGCTTCAGACAGGTTGTTTACGGTGTTACCCAGGTTGGTGATGGTAGAGTTGAAACGGTTCTGTACCGCACCCAAGTCGGAACGCAGGTCAGCAACCTGAGCCAGCGCCGCGTCGATTTTCGCCAGCGGGCTATCGGTTTTTGCTGCTGCCACTTCGTTCAGCGCTGCACCAGATTTGAAGTCGTGACCTTTAACGCTGGAGGCCAGGTACTGTTTACCAGCAACAGTTGCAACTTCAGTTTTGCCGTTCACACCACCAAACTGCACCGCTGCCTTCTGAGAAACACCAGCAGCATCCGTATAATCAACTGTTTTAGCGGTGATAGTACCAGTTTTAGCATCGTAATCAGCAGCGTAGTATTTGCCGTTGTTTTCCAGTGCATAACCGCCATCAATTGCTTTGCCGTTTTTGTCTTCAAAAGACATTTTAACCAGCGTGGTATTACCCGCGGTAGCACCTGCAACGCCAGCACCAACTAAAGCTGTTGCTGCTGCAGTAGTGTCTGGTTTAGTAGCAGCGACATCCACAACCTGGTTCTTAGTCACTGTTTTAGTATCAGCCAGGGTTACTGTATTTTCTTTAACACCAATAGTAACGGCAGTACCAGCAACAGTAGCTTTATACATCCCGTTACCAGCAGATGAACCGGTTACGTTAACGTAATAACTGCCATCTTTTTCATTAAACTGGACAGTTGCTGTACCCGTTGCACCGGTACCACCAGTAGCGGTGTCAATATCAGCACCAGAGATCGCAGCAAAGGTATCTGTACCATCTTTATATGTAGCAGCAGTACCAACTGCAGTTGGTTTAGTGGTATAGGCATCCTGCACGCTCAGGCTATCCAGACCCAGCGTTTTGGAGTTGATTTCTTTCAGGTTGATATCGATGGTTTCACCATCGTTCGCACCGACCTGGATGGTCAGGGTGTTGTCTTTCGCCAGTACTTTCACGCCGTTGAACTGGGTCTGACCAGATACGCGGTCGATTTCGTTCAGACGCTGAGTGATTTCAGCCTGGATAGAGTCGAGGTCAGACTGGGAGTTGGTACCAGTAGAGGACTGAACCGCCAGCTCACGAACACGCTGCAGGTTGTTGTTGATTTCAGACAGAGAACCTTCAGTGGTCTGCGCGATGGAGATACCATCGTTGGCGTTACGGGACGCCTGAGTCAGGCCTTTGATGTTAGAGGTGAAGCGGTTTGCAATCGCCTGACCAGCAGCATCGTCTTTCGCGCTGTTGATACGCAGACCAGAAGACAGACGCTCGATAGCGGAGCTCAGGGAAGACTGAGATTTGTTCAGGTTATTCTGGGTCAACAGCGACAGGCTGTTAGTATTGATGACTTGTGCCATGATCTTTTCCTTATCAATTACAACTTGATGTTATTGGGCTGTTGCCCACGGTTTCTCACCGTAACCCTTGTATCGGCACCTTAATTTCGAACTTTAGAAAATTTTTACTTTCCGTCGTTTTTTTTCTTAGCCGCTGAAATACCCTCTATATGCACCACTATTCCGCGCATTATTTTTGCAAAACTATTATTAAACTTTGCGCGCAGATTGCCGATAAAGCGGTTAACTACTGTTTGCAATCACAAGGAATTAGGCATGCCTTCATTTACATCACTGGGCGTTGGTTCGAACTTACCGCTGGATACATTGCTGACAAACTTAACCACTGCTGAGAAAAAGCGTTTAACGCCGATTACTCAGCAGCAGAGCGCTAACACCTCGCGTCTGACCGCGTATGGCACGCTAAAAAGTGCATTAGAAAAATTTCAGACTGCGAATACCGCACTGAACAATGCCGATCTGTTTAAAAGCACCACTGCCACCAGCAGCACAGAAGATTTAAAAGTCAGCACCACCGCGGGCGCTGCTCCAGGGAAATACACCGTCAGCGTCACTCAACTGGCGCAGGCACAGTCATTATCGACTACGGCGAAAATTACCTCGACTAAAGAGCAGTTGGGCGATACCAGCGTCGATGAACGTACGATTACGATTTCGCAACCGGGCCGTAAAGAGCCACTGGAAATCAAATTAGGCAAAGGCGAAACCTCACTGGAAGATATTCGCGATGCCATAAATGATGCCGACAGCGGTATTTCCGCAAGTCTGGTGAAGGTTAAAGAAGACGACTATCAGTTGGTGTTAACCGCAGAAAGCGGCACTGAAAGTGAAATGACCATCTCGGTGTCCAACGACGCAAAACTGAGCGATTTACTGTCCTATGACAGCAAAGCCGGCAGCGGGAAAATGAAACAGCTGGTCGGGGCGCAAAATGCCCAATTGACGGTCAACGGCATTGATATTGAACGTCAAAGCAATACCGTAACTGACGCTCCGCAGGGCATCACGCTCGAACTGACCAAAGAAGTAAAAGATGCCTCTATCACGGTAACAAAAAGTGATGAAAAGGCCACAACGGCGATCAAGGCCTGGGTAGAAGCCTATAACTCACTGGTGGATACCTTTGGCACGCTGACGAAATATAAAGAAGTTGAACCGGGTGAAGCGGCCAGCGCCGATAACGGCGCGTTGCTGGGCGATAGCGTTCTCCGTACCATTCAAAACGGCATTCGTGCGCCATTTGCTAACAGCGGCAGCGAATCCCCGTTTAAAACCATGTCTGAGATTGGCATTACACAGGACGGTGGTACCGGCAAGTTAAAAATCGATGAAGAAAAGCTGGCTAAGGCACTGAAAGATAATACCGCTGCCACTCGCGAACTGCTGGTTGGCGATGGCAAAGAGACCGGTATTACCACTAAGATTGCCACCGAAGTAAAAAGCTATCTGGCCGATGACGGCATTATCGATAATGCGCAAGACAATATTAACGCCAACCTAAAGCTGCTGACTAAACAGTATCTGACCGTCAGCAACAGTATTGATGAAGTCGTTGCTCGTTATAAAGCCCAGTTTACCCAACTGGATTCCATGATGAGTAAGCTGAACAGCACCAGTACGTATTTGGGTCAACAATTTTCAGCGATGAATAATTCCTGATAACACGAGGTAAGCATGTATACCGCGAGCGGTACCAAAGCCTATGCACAGGTCAGCGTGGAAAGCGCCGTAATGAGCGCCAATCCACATCAGCTGATTGAAATGTTGTTTGATGGTGCGAACAGCGCCCTGGTGCGCGCTCGCCTGTTTATGCAGCAGGGTGATATCGTCGCCAAAGGTGAAGCGTTAAGTAAAGCCATCAATATTATTGATAATGGCCTGAAAGCCGGCCTGGACCACGAAAAAGGGGGAGAACTCGCCACCCATCTCTCTTCATTGTATGACTATATGGTTCGCCGCTTACTGCACGCTAATCTGAATAATGATTGTCAAGCCATTGAAGAAGTCGAAGGGTTACTCGGCAACATTGCGGATGCCTGGAAACAGATCTCACCGAACGCGTCGTCCCAGGAGTCTCGTTAATGACCTCAGCCGTGGAGTTTATCAACCGTTGGCAGCGCATCGCGCTACTCAGTCACTCGCTGCTGGAACTGGCGCAGCGCGGTGAATGGGACCTTTTACTGGAACAGGAAGTTACCTATCTGCAAAGTATTGAAGTGGTCATGGAAGAGCAAACTCCACCAGGCATTACGCGAAGTATTCAGGATTTAGTGGCCGGGTACATTAAACAGACGCTGGACAACGAACAACTGCTCAAAACATTGTTGCAGCAGCGTCTGGATGAACTCAGCAATCTCATCGGTCAGTCGACGCGCCAAAAGACGCTAAATAACGCTTATGGCCGTCTTTCCGGCATGCTGTTAGTTCCCGACGCCCCCACTGCCCCACAATAATTTCCCGTCTCGTCTGAATAATCTTCCATACTCCAGAGGTCGGCCAAACGACTTCTGGAGCACGGAAGATGAAAAATCCCACGTTATTGCAGTATTTTCACTGGTATTACCCCGAGGGCGGTCAACTCTGGCCCGAACTTGCCGAACGCGCAGGTGGACTCAATGACATCGGCATCAATATGGTGTGGTTACCTCCCGCTTATAAAGGCGCATCCGGCGGCTATTCCGTTGGCTACGACTCCTACGATCTGTTTGATCTGGGCGAATTCGACCAAAAGGGAACCATCGCTACCAAATATGGCGATAAAAACCAGCTGCTGGCGGCGATAGACGCGCTAAAACACAATGATATTGCCGTACTGCTCGACGTGGTGGTTAACCACAAAATGGGCGCAGATGAAAAAGAGCATATTCGTGTCCAGCGGGTTAACGCCGAGGATCGCACGCAAATAGACGATGAGATCGTCGAATGCGAAGGCTGGACGCGCTACACCTTCCCTGCCCGCGCAGGCCAGTACTCGCAATTCATTTGGGATTTTAAATGCTTCAGCGGTATTGACCATATCGAAAATCCAACCGAAGACGGCATTTTTAAAATCGTAAACGACTACACCGGCGAAGGCTGGAACGATCAGGTTGATGATGAGTTGGGTAATTTTGATTATCTGATGGGCGAAAACATCGATTTTCGCAATCACGCGGTCACCGAAGAGATCAAATACTGGGCGCGTTGGGTGATGGAGCAAACCCAGTGTGACGGCTTTCGTTTAGATGCCGTGAAACATATTCCGGCATGGTTTTATAAAGAGTGGATTGAGCACGTGCAGGAAGTCGCCCCCAAGCCGCTGTTTATCGTCGCGGAATACTGGTCGCATGAAGTCGACAAGCTGCAAACCTACATTAATCAGGTGGAGGGGAAAACCATGTTATTCGACGCCCCTTTACAGATGAAATTCCACGAAGCCTCTCGTCAGGGACGCGATTACGACATGAGTCAGATTTTCACCGACACCCTGGTGGAAGCCGATCCGTTTCATGCCGTCACCCTGGTGGCCAATCACGACACTCAGCCCTTGCAGGCGCTGGAAGCCCCTGTCGAACCGTGGTTTAAGCCGCTGGCCTATGCGCTGATCCTGTTGCGCGAAAACGGCGTACCGTCAGTGTTTTATCCTGACCTCTACGGGGCGCATTACGAAGACACCGGCGGCGATGGCGAAACCTATCCTATCGACATGCCGATCATTGAACAGCTTGATGAACTGATCCTCGCGCGCCAGCGCTTCGCGCACGGCGTACAGACGCTCTTTTTCGATCACCCTAACTGTATCGCTTTTAGCCGCAGCGGAACGGACGAGGATCCCGGCTGTGTGGTTGTTCTGTCTAACGGCGATGACGGGGAAAAGACCATCAATCTCGGTGCGAATTACGGGAATAAAACCTGGCGCGACTATCTGGGAAATCGCGAAGAAAGCGTGGTCACCGATGAGAACGGTGAAGCGACGTTTTATTGTAACGGCGGTAGCGTCAGCGTGTGGGTGATTGAAGACGTGTTGTAAAATTCAACCCCGGTGGCCGGTGGCTACCGGGGCGTATAGCTTATGGCAGTGGCGTGGCCAGCGGCGTTTTCTTTAACGCGTCAGCACATTCCTGCGTCGGGCGGTCGACCCGCTGCAGCGTCATACCGTCATATTCCAGCGTATTGCCTTCACGCTCAATCTCATACAGCTCGCGTTTCACTGTCACGTTGGTGAGATCGCCAGAGATCATCGTCAGTTTCCCCGGCAGCGCGATCACTCGCTGCCACTGGCGACAATCCAGCGTGTCGCCCTCTTTTGTTACCACCAGGCTGGCAATCGCTTCCGGGCTCACCAGACTGCGTTGCGGACCTTTTGACTGCCAGTATCCTTCCAGACCGGCTGGCGCTGGCGTTTTCACCACGTCGTTATAATTTTCTACTTCGGCGCATCCGGTAAGCGCCAGAAATACAGCAACGATTGCTAATTTTTTCATCATTCATCCTGCATGCGAAGAAAATGGGATTGTGGCATTAAAGGCCTGATGTCGCCAGCCTTTCGGCAGGGTTGAGAAAGATTGATCCAGACGGTGTTACCTCTTATTACTCATAGTCAAAAATTCTGATCGGTGTAGTATCCACACTTCTTGTTACATACCTTCTGAGTTCAGAGGCACAACGCATGTCATGGCAACACTTCAAACAGGCCTGGTTAATTAAATTTTGGGCCCCCGCCCCTGCGGTCATCGCAGCGGGTATTCTCTCTACCTACTATTTCGGCATTACGGGAACCTTCTGGGCCGTTACCGGCGAATTCACTCGCTGGGGTGGTCAAATCCTGCAACTGTTTGGCGTTCACGCCGAAGAATGGGGATACTACAAGCTGATCCATCTCGAAGGCTCACCCCTGACCCGCATTGACGGCATGATGATCCTCGGTATGTTCGGTGGCTGTTTTGCTGCCGCGCTGTGGGCAAACAACGTCAAATTACGCATGCCGCGCAGTCGGGTGCGCATTATGCAGGCGATCGTCGGCGGGATGATTGCCGGATTCGGCGCTCGGCTGGCAATGGGCTGTAACCTGGCCGCTTTCTTCACCGGTATTCCACAGTTCTCGCTACACGCCTGGTTTTTCGCCCTGGCAACGGCTATTGGCTCATGGTTTGGCGCACGCTTTACCCTGCTGCCGATGTTTCGTATTCCGGTCAAAATGCAGAAAGTCTCCGCCGCTTCTCCGTTAACGCAAAAGCCAGATCAGGCCCGTCGCCGCTTCCGCCTCGGCATGCTGGTTTTTATCGCCATGATCGGCTGGGCGCTCCTCACTGCAATGGATAAACCCAAACTTGGTTTGGCCATGCTGTTCGGCGTCGGGTTCGGGCTGCTGATTGAACGGGCGCAAATCTGCTTCACCTCCGCCTTCCGCGATCTGTGGATTTCCGGTCGCACCCATATGGCGAAAGCGATCATCTTCGGGATGGCGGTCAGCGCCATTGGTATCTTTAGCTACGTGCAACTGGGCGTCGAGCCTAAAATCATGTGGGCAGGTCCGAATGCGGTGATCGGCGGCTTGCTGTTCGGCTTCGGCATTGTTCTGGCGGGCGGGTGTGAAACGGGCTGGATGTACCGCGCCGTTGAAGGCCAGGTGCATTACTGGTGGGTGGGTCTGGGCAACGTTATTGGCTCGACCATTCTGGCCTACTACTGGGATGATTTTGCCCCCGCGCTTGCTACCAATTGGGACAAAGTGAATCTGCTGAACACCTTCGGTCCGCTCGGTGGCCTGCTGGTAACCTATCTGCTGTTATTTACCGCGCTGATGCTCATCATCGGCTGGGAAAAACGCTTCTTCCGTCGCGCTGGGCTAACGCCTGCCAAGGAGTCTGTATGAAAAATATCGTGCCTGATTATCGCCTCGATATGGTCGGCGAGCCGTGTCCGTATCCGGCTGTCGCCACACTGGAAGCGATGCCGCAATTGAAGAAAGGTGAGATTCTGGAAGTGGTGAGCGATTGCCCGCAGTCAATCAACAATATTCCACTGGATGCGCGTAATCACGGCTACACGGTGCTGGATATTCAGCAGGATGGTCCAACGATTCGTTATTTAATTCAGAAGTAATGCGATTCTCCCGTTGCCCAACGCAGCGGGAGAATGTTCGGCTTGCTACACCTGCATCGACATCACTTCCTGATACGCCGACACCAGTTTGTTGCGCACCTGGATCCCCATCTGCATCGATACCGACGCTTTTTGCATATCGGTCATCACATCGTTCAGCGCAATACCCGGTTCACCGAGGGTAAATTTCTCAGCCTGCACACGGGATGCGGTTTGTACATCACTGATCCTGTCTAACGCCGCATGCAGTTGACCGGCAAAGCTCACGGTCGGTTGTGGCTGCATATCCTGCATTTTTGCTGACATCGCCGTGGTCTGTAGCTGGCTGATGACCCCTTCAATCCCCTGTATTGCCGACATTCTGATCCCCTGGATAATTTTTTACGTAGTTGAGATTACCAGTTAGTCAATAAGATAAAGGCGTTAAATAACGATAAAAAACCACGGTTTTTAACGCATAGAAAAATTCGAAACCGCAAATAATGAGACCGTCAATTTTTCGAGTTTGCTGACCCGGGAGTGAGTCTTGTTCCACTTTGCAAAAAACGCCGTCCACGATAAGCCACGAGGTGCGAGATGAGTGCGACAGCATCGACTGCAACCCAGCTTAAACCTCTCGAGTGGTTAAACCGCCTGCGCGCGAATCCCAGAATTCCTCTGATTGTGGCGGGAGCCGCTGCCGTCGCGATCATCGTGGCGATGGTCCTGTGGGCCAAAGCGCCTGACTACCGCACGCTGTTCAGCAATCTTTCCGATCAGGATGGTGGCGCGATAGTCACCCAACTGACGCAGATGAACGTTCCCTACCGTTTTACTGAGGGAAGCGGCGCCATTGAAGTTCCTGCCGATAAAGTCCACGAACTGCGTTTACGTCTGGCGCAGCAAGGTCTGCCCAAAGGCGGCGCGGTGGGTTTTGAACTGCTGGATCAGGAAAAATTTGGTATCAGCCAGTTTAGCGAGCAGGTCAACTACCAGCGCGCGCTGGAAGGTGAATTAGCCCGTACGATTGAAACGTTGGGACCGGTAAAACGCGCCCGCGTGCATCTGGCTATGCCAAAACCGTCGCTGTTTGTGCGTGAGCAAAAAGCGCCTTCAGCCTCCGTCACCGTCAATCTGGAACCGGGTCGCGCGCTGGATGAAGGTCAGATCAGTGCGGTCACGCATCTGGTTTCCAGCGCTGTTGCAGGCTTGCCGCCGGGCAACGTTACGCTGGTCGACCAGGCGGGTCATCTGTTAACCCAGTCAAATACCAGTAGCCGCGATCTTAACGATGCGCAGCTGAAATACGCCAGCGACGTCGAAGGCCGCGTTCAGCGTCGTATCGAATCGATTCTGTCGCCGATTGTCGGCAATGGTAACGTACATGCACAGGTCACCGCGCAGCTGGATTTTGCCAACAAAGAGCAAACCGAAGAACAGTATCGTCCAAACGGTGATGAGTCCCAGGCCGTGCTGCGTTCTCGTCAGTTGAACGTCAGTGAGCAGGTCGGTAGCGGAGCACCAGGCGGCGTCCCGGGCGCGTTGTCAAATCAGCCCGCTCCGGCAAATACTGCGCCAATCGCCAACCCACCCGCTAATCAGCAAAACGCGCAAAATACGCAAAACGCACAGACGGCGAATAACAGTAATAATGCCGCCCCGCGCAATACTCAACGCAATGAAACCAGCAACTATGAAGTTGACCGCACCATTCGCCATACCAAAATGAACGTTGGCGATGTGCAGCGTCTCTCGGTGGCTGTTGTGGTCAACTACAAAACGTTACCAGACGGCAAACCGTTGCCGTTAACCGCCGAGCAGATGAAACAGATTGAGGATCTGACCCGCGAAGCGATGGGATTCTCCGACAAACGTGGCGATACCCTGAACGTGGTGAACTCTCCCTTCACGGCGACCGACGATTCCATGGGCGAGCTACCGTTCTGGAAACAGCCGTTCTTTATTGATCAGTTAATGTCCGCAGGTCGTTGGTTGCTGGTTCTGTTGGTGGCGTGGATCCTGTGGCGGAAAGCCGTTCGTCCGCAGTTGGTCCGTCGCAGCGAAGAAGCGAAAGCCGTACACGAACAAACGCGTGTCCGTCAGGAAACCGAAGAAGCGGTAGAAGTTCGCCTCAGCAAAGACGAACAAACCCAGCAGCGTCGTACTAATCAGCGTCTGGGAGCAGAAGTCATGAGTCAGCGTATTCGTGAAATGTCAGATAACGATCCGCGCGTCGTGGCGCTGGTCATTCGCCAGTGGATGAGTAACGATCATGAGTAATCTTACCGGTACCGATAAAAGCGTCATCCTGCTGATGACCATTGGCGAAGATCGCGCGGCGGAGGTGTTTAAGCACCTTTCCACGCGCGAAGTTCAGGCGCTCAGTACGGCGATGGCCAACGTTCGCCAGATTTCCAACAAGCAGTTGACGGAAGTGCTGGCCGAATTTGAACAAGAAGCCGAACAGTTTGCCGCGCTGAATATCAACGCCAACGAATATTTGCGCTCCGTGCTGGTGAAAGCGCTGGGCGAAGAACGTGCCTCCAGTCTGCTGGAAGATATTCTGGAAACCCGCGATACCACCAGCGGCATTGAAACGCTTAACTTTATGGAGCCGCAAAGCGCCGCCGACCTTATCCGCGACGAGCATCCGCAGATTATCGCCACCATTCTGGTGCACCTCAAGCGGGGCCAGGCTGCCGATATTCTGGCACTGTTCGACGAGCGTTTACGTCACGACGTGATGCTGCGTATCGCCACCTTTGGCGGCGTACAGCCTGCCGCGCTGGCAGAACTGACCGAGGTACTCAACGGCCTTCTCGATGGCCAGAACCTCAAGCGCAGCAAAATGGGCGGCGTGAGAACGGCGGCAGAAATTATCAACCTGATGAAAACCCAGCAGGAAGAAGCGGTTATTACCGCCGTACGCGAATTCGACGGCGAGCTGGCGCAGAAAATTATCGACGAGATGTTCCTGTTCGAGAACCTGGTGGATGTCGACGATCGCAGTATCCAGCGCCTGCTGCAGGAAGTGGATTCCGAATCGTTGCTGATTGCCCTGAAAGGTGCCGAACAGCCGCTGCGCGAGAAGTTCCTGCGCAACATGTCGCAACGTGCTGCCGATATTCTGCGCGACGACCTCGCCAACCGCGGTCCGGTGCGTTTGTCGCAGGTGGAAAACGAACAGAAAGCCATTCTGCTTATTGTGCGTCGTCTGGCGGAAACCGGCGAGATGGTGATAGGCAGCGGCGAGGATACCTATGTCTAACGAACTGCCGTGGAAAGTCTGGACCCCGGACGACCTCGCCCCACCGATGGCGGAGTTCGTACTGGCTGACCACAGCGAAAACCCGCTGTCAGAAGAAACAGAAGAACCAGAGCTTTCCGCAGAGCAACAGCTTGAACAGCAGCTTGCACAGCTGCAACTGCAGGCCCATGAGCAAGGTTATAACGCGGGTCTGGCGGAAGGTCGACAAAAAGGCCACGAACAAGGTTATCAGGAAGGCCTGAGTCAGGGGCTGGAGCAAGGCCAGAACCAGGCGCGCGCTCAGCATGCGCCGATCCATGCCCGCATGCAGCAACTAGTGAGCGAGTTTCAGAATACGCTGGACGCACTGGACAGCGTAATTGCCTCGCGTCTGATGCAAATGGCGCTGGAAGCTGCGCGTCAGGTTATTGGCCAGACGCCTATTGTGGATAACGCTGCGCTGATTAAACAAATCCAACAGCTGTTACAGCAAGAACCGCTGTTTAGCGGTAAACCGCAGCTACGCGTACATCCGGACGATCTCCAGCGTGTGGAAGAGATGCTCGGTGCGACCCTCAGCCTGCACGGCTGGCGGCTGCGCGGTGATCCGACGCTGCATCACGGCGGCTGTAAAGTCTCTGCCGATGAAGGCGATCTGGATGCCAGCGTCGCCACGCGCTGGCAAGAACTCTGCCGTCTGGCAGCGCCGGGAGTCGTGTAATGACCACTCGACTGACTCGCTGGCTCAACACGCTGGACAGCTTCGAAGAGAAAATGTCGCTGCTGCCTGCGGTGCGCCGTTACGGTCGCCTGACCCGCGCCACTGGGCTGGTGCTGGAGGCCACGGGATTACAGTTGCCGCTGGGCGCCACCTGCGTTATTGAACGCCAGGACGGCAACGAAACCCAGGAGGTCGAAAGTGAAGTTGTGGGCTTTAACGGTCAGCGTCTGTTTCTGATGCCCCTCGAAGAGGTTGAAGGCGTTCTGCCCGGCGCACGCGTGTACGCAAAAAACATTGCCGGAGAAGGTCTGCAAAGCGGGAAGCAATTACCGCTTGGTCCTGCATTGCTGGGTCGGGTGCTGGACGGTAGCGGCAAACCGCTCGACGGTCTGCCCGCCCCGGATACCACCGAAACCGGGGCACTGATTACGCCGCCGTTTAACCCGCTACAACGCACCGCGATTGAACACGTTCTGGATACCGGCGTACGCCCCATCAACGCGTTGTTAACCGTCGGTCGCGGTCAGCGTATGGGACTTTTCGCGGGTTCCGGTGTCGGTAAAAGCGTTCTGCTCGGCATGATGGCGCGCTATACCCAGGCCGATGTTATCGTCGTGGGTCTGATTGGCGAACGTGGTCGCGAAGTTAAAGATTTTATTGAAAATATTCTTGGTACCGACGGTCGTGCACGCTCGGTGGTGATTGCCGCTCCCGCAGATGTCTCGCCGCTGTTACGTATGCAAGGCGCGGCCTATGCCACGCGTATCGCCGAAGATTTTCGCGATCGTGGACAGCACGTATTGCTGATTATGGATTCCCTCACCCGCTATGCGATGGCGCAACGTGAAATAGCCCTGGCGATCGGAGAGCCGCCGGCAACGAAAGGTTATCCCCCCTCAGTATTCGCCAAATTACCGGCACTGGTCGAACGTGCCGGGAACGGTATTCACGGCGGCGGTTCCGTTACCGCGTTTTACACGGTACTGACCGAAGGTGACGACCAGCAGGACCCCATTGCGGATTCCGCGCGCGCGATTCTGGACGGCCACATTGTGCTGTCCCGTCATCTGGCCGAAGCGGGTCACTATCCGGCCATCGATATTGAAGCTTCGATCAGCCGCGCCATGACCGCGCTTATTAGTGAACAACACTATGCGCGGGTACGTAACTTTAAACAGCTGCTATCCAGCTTCCAGCGCAACCGCGATCTGGTCAGCGTGGGGGCGTATGCCAAAGGCAGCGATCCCATGCTGGATAAAGCCATCGCCCTATGGCCACAACTGGAGGCATTCTTACAGCAAGGCATTTTTGAACGGGCGGACTGGGAAGATTCTCTGCACGCGTTAGAACTGATTTTCCCTGGTGTGTGAGTAAGCAGGAGAGCATAGGTCATGGCACAACATGGTGCATTAGCCACACTGAAAGACCTGGCTGAAAAAGAGGTAGATGACGCCGCTGTCTTATTGGGAGAGATGCGTCGTGGCTGTCAGCAGGCGGAAGAGCAGTTGAAAATGCTGATCGATTATCAGCATGAGTACCGCAACAATCTGAACAGTGACATGGGTCAGGGTATTACCAGTAATCGCTGGATCAATTACCAACAATTTATTCAGACGCTGGAAAAAGCGATTGAGCAACACCGCCAACAGCTCAATCAGTGGACGCAGAAAGTAGACCAGGCATTGAACAGTTGGCGCGACAAAAAACAACGTTTACAGGCGTGGCAGACTCTGCAGGACAGACAAACCTCGGCGGCGTTACTGGCCGAAAACCGCCTGGATCAGAAAAAAATGGATGAATTTGCTCAGCGTGCAGCTATGAGGAAACCCGAATGATTACTTTACCCCAACTGATTACCACCGACACCGACGTAGCCGCAGGTCTTCAGTCAGGCAAAGCGGTTGATTCACCCGAGGATTTTTTAGCGCTGCTGGCGGGTGCATTAGGTGCGGACAACGCGCAGGGTAAAGACGCCCCGCTGTCGTTTGCCGACTTACAGGCGGCCGGTAGCAAACTGCAAAAAGGGTTACTGCAAAAAAATGGCGATTCAGCACCGTCGCTCAAGTTGACCGAACTACTGGCGCAAAAAGAGATGCACACTGATGCTTCTCTTGTCGACATGACAGACGCTCAGCAACTGTTGTCTGCCCTCACGCCCTCACTGAAAGTTAATGCCCTGACGACTCTGGGCAAAGTCGCTCAGCAGGATGAAAAAAACACCGCACTGAGCGATGAGGATCTCGCCAACCTGAGCGCATTGTTCGCCATGCTGCCAGGACAACCGCAGACCACGCCGGCCGTCGACAGCGCGCCAGCCCCCGTTGATGCGACGCTTTCGGCGTTGTCACGAGGCTCGGTACACAGTGCTATCGCCGATAATGCTGGCGAATTGCTGCCAGGTGATGCCAAAAAAGGCAAAGCGGATATTGCAACGCCTGCCAGCAGCGTAGATCAGACAAACAATCCGACATTAACCCCGTTGACGGCAGCGGCGACGACCAGAGCGGAAATTGAAAGCGCCCCTTCGCCGACCAGCATTGGCATGACGACGGCGCCGTTAAGTGGCCCGCAGTCCCACGCTCAGCCGTTACCGACCGCCGCACCTGTGCTAAGCGCGCCATTGGGTAGCCAGGAATGGCAGCAATCACTGAGCCAGCACGTCACTCTGTTTACTCGCCAGGGCCAGCAAAGCGCAGAACTGCGTCTGCATCCACAGGATCTGGGCCAGGTGCACATTTCCCTCAAGCTGGATGACAACCTCGCGCAGTTGCAAATGGTATCGCCACACAGTCACGTGCGCGCTGCGCTGGAAGCTGCGTTACCGATGCTGCGTACGCAGTTGGCTGAAAGCGGGATCCAGCTTGGGCAAAGCAGTATCAGCAGTGAAAGCTTTGCCGGTAATCAGCAGTCTTCCGGGCAGCAACAGCAGGCGGGTCGCGCTCAGGGACAAGACATTTTTGCCGCTGAAGATGACGCCGTACTGGCAGCGCCAGCCTCACTGCAAGCCGCAGCACGCGGTGATGGAGCAGTAGACATCTTCGCCTAACGCCAGAGGTAGCATGATTATCCGCGTCTTTTCCACGCTTTGTCGTGGACAGGACACGGGATAATCAGCCCATAAGCTGTACCGAAACAGGAAGCCCGTATCTGATGACTGACTCCGCGATTAACAAAAAAAGTAAACGCGCTATTTGGATCCCTCTGCTGGTATTGATTACCCTCGCCGCCTGCGCAACTGCGGGTTATAGCTACTGGCGCATGCAGCAGCAGCCGTCCGCCAGCGTCAAAGCGGAACCGGCTCCACCGCCAGCCCCGGTATTCTTTGCGCTGGATACCTTTACCGTCAATCTGGGTGATGCGGACCGTGTACTGTATATCGGTATCACGCTGCGCATGAAAGACGAGGCAACGCGTTCACGTCTTAACGAATATCTGCCGGAAGTGCGCAGCCGCTTGCTGCTGCTGTTCTCTCGTCAGAACGCGGCTACGCTCGCCACCGAAGAAGGTAAGCAACAGCTCATTGCCGCCATCAAAGAGACGCTCGCGACTCCGCTCGTTGTTGGGCAACCCAAACAGGTTGTCACCGACGTTCTTTATACAGCTTTTATTCTGCGGTAAAGACATGGGCGACAGTATTCTTTCTCAGGCTGAAATCGACGCATTGCTTAATGGCGATAGCGAAACTAAAGACGAACCCATTTCCGGTATCGCAAAAGAAAGCGATATTCGTCCTTACGATCCCAACACCCAGCGCCGCGTGGTACGTGAGCGTTTACAGGCGCTGGAGATCATTAACGAACGCTTCGCGCGCCAGTTCCGTATGGGGTTATTTAACCTGTTGCGCCGTAGCCCGGATATTACCGTGGGTGCGATCCGTATCCAGCCATACCACGAGTTTGCGCGCAACTTACCGGTTCCGACCAACCTGAACTTAATCCACCTGAAGCCGCTGCGCGGTACGGGTCTGGTGGTGTTCTCACCGAGTCTGGTATTTATCGCCGTCGATAACCTGTTCGGCGGTGATGGCCGCTTCCCGACGAAAGTGGAAGGCCGTGAATTTACCCATACCGAACAGCGCGTTATCAACCGCATGCTGAAGCTGGCGCTGGAAAGCTACAGCGACGCGTGGAAGGCCATCAATCCGCTGGAAGTGGAATACGTTCGTTCTGAGATGCAGGTGAAATTTACCAATATCACCACGTCTCCTAACGACATCGTGGTCAATACCCCATTCCACGTTGAAATTGGCAACCTGACCGGTGAATTTAACATCTGTCTGCCATTCAGCATGATTGAACCGTTGCGTGAGCTGCTGGTGAACCCGCCGCTGGAAAACTCACGTAATGAAGATCAGAACTGGCGCAATAATCTGGTGCGTCAGGTTCAGCATTCTGAGCTGGAGCTGGTGGCAAACTTTGCTGACATTCCGCTACGGCTATCCCAGATTTTAAAACTGAAACCCGGCGATGTACTGCCGATTGAAAAACCCGACCGCATTATTGCTCATGTGGACGGCGTGCCTGTACTGACCAGCCAGTATGGCACGGTGAACGGTCAGTATGCGTTACGCGTAGAACATCTGATAAACCCGATTTTGAATTCGCTGAATGAGGAACAGCCCAAATGAGTGATATGAATAATCCGTCCGATGAGAACACTGGTGCATTGGACGATCTGTGGGCTGACGCGTTAAACGAGCAAAAAACCACGCCCACCAAAAGTGCGGCCGATGCGGTATTCCAGCAGTTAGGTGGCGGCGACGTCAGCGGTGCCTTGCAGGACATCGACCTGATCATGGATATTCCGGTCAAACTGACCGTCGAATTGGGCCGAACCCGCATGACCATCAAAGAACTGCTGCGTCTGACGCAGGGTTCGGTCGTCGCATTGGATGGTCTGGCGGGCGAGCCGCTGGATATCCTGATCAACGGTTACCTGATTGCCCAGGGTGAAGTGGTGGTTGTCGCAGACAAATACGGCGTACGTATCACCGACATTATTACCCCATCTGAACGCATGCGCCGTCTGAGCCGTTAATCATGAATACCCAGGCTACAGTTTCTCAGCCAGCCGCCGTACCCGGCTCACCGCTGGTTCAGGTAAGCGGCGCGCTGCTTGGGATCATCGTATTGATCCTGGCTGCAGCCTGGGTGATTAAGCGTATGGGGTTTGCCCCCAAAAGCGCCGGTACGCGCGGACTGAAAGTTGCGGCAAGTACCTCACTGGGTCCACGTGAGCGCGTGGTGATTGTTGAGGTTGAAGATGCGCGCCTGGTACTGGGCGTCACGGCCTCGCAAATTAACGTGCTGCACACCCTGCCCCCGGCGCCTGCTGATGCAGAAGAAAAACCGGCCTCCCCCGCGGATTTCCAGGCCATGATGAAGAGTTTGCTTAAGCGTCCCGGGAGATCCTGATGCGCCGTTTGTTATCCATCACGCTGGCAGGCTTATGGCTTTTCAGCCCAGTAGCCCTCGCCCAGCTCCCGGGTCTGGTTAGCCAGCCGCTGCCTGGCGGCGGACAAAGCTGGTCTTTGCCCGTGCAAACGCTGGTGTTTATCACCTCGCTGACGTTCCTGCCCGCCATTTTATTGATGATGACCAGCTTCACCCGCATCATCATCGTTTTCGGTCTGTTACGAAATGCGCTGGGAACCCCTTCGGCCCCCCCGAACCAGGTGCTACTGGGTCTGGCGCTATTTTTGACCTTTTTCATCATGTCGCCGGTAATCGACAAAATCTACGTCGACGCATATCAGCCGTTCAGCGAAGAGAAAATCTCTATGCAGGAAGCCATGGAGAAAGGCGCACAGCCGCTGCGCGAGTTTATGTTGCGCCAGACCCGTGAAGCCGATCTGGCACTCTTCGCGCGCTTAGCAAACAGCGGTCCCCTACAGGGACCAGAAGCCGTACCGATGCGGATTTTGCTTCCAGCCTATGTCACCAGCGAGCTGAAAACGGCATTCCAGATAGGCTTTACCATTTTTATTCCGTTTCTGATTATCGACCTGGTCATCGCCAGCGTGCTGATGGCGCTCGGGATGATGATGGTCCCACCGGCCACGATCGCGCTACCGTTCAAGCTGATGCTGTTTGTGTTGGTAGACGGTTGGCAGTTGCTTGTCGGCTCGCTAGCTCAAAGCTTTTACAGTTAGAGGCGCGAAATGACACCTGAATCGGTCATGATGATGGGCACAGAGGCGATGAAAGTCGCCCTGGCCCTTGCCGCGCCTTTGCTGTTGGTCGCCCTCGTCACAGGTCTTATCATCAGTATTTTGCAGGCGGCGACCCAGATAAACGAAATGACGCTGTCCTTCATTCCCAAAATTGTCGCGGTTTTTATTGCCATCATTGTTGCCGGCCCGTGGATGCTTAACCTGCTGCTCGACTACGTGCGTACGCTGTTCAGCAATATCCCCTACATCATCGGATAGATGACATTATGCTGCAGGTGACCAGCGTTGAGTGGCTTCACTGGCTGAATCTTTACTTCTGGCCTTTGCTGCGCATCCTGGCGCTCATCTCAACGGCTCCAATTCTCAGCGAGCGCGCGATCCCCAAACGAGTAAAACTGGGGCTGGGGTTAATGATAACCGTCGTTATCGCTCCGTCGATTCCCCCGGTAGACGTCCCTATCTTTTCTATCGGGGCGCTATGGCAGGCAATGCAACAAATCCTGATCGGCATCGCTCTGGGCTTCACTATGCAGTTTGCCTTCGCGGCAGTACGTACCGCCGGGGAATTAATTGGTCTGCAAATGGGTCTCTCCTTCGCAACCTTCTTTGATCCCGGCAGCCGTCTGAATATGCCGGTACTGGCGAGACTGATCGACATGCTCGCCATGCTGTTATTCCTGACTTTTAACGGCCATTTGTGGCTTATTTCGCTGTTGGTGGATACATTTCATACCTTGCCAATCGGCGGCAATCCGGTGAACAGCAATGCGTTTCTCGCGCTGGCGCGGGCGGGTAGCCTGATTTTCCTCAACGGGCTAATGTTGGCCCTGCCGATAATGACGCTGCTACTCACCCTAAACCTCGCACTCGGTCTGTTGAATCGCATGGCTCCTCAACTGTCGATTTTCGTTATCGGTTTTCCACTCACCCTTGCCGTGGGTATTTCATTAATGGCGGCCCTGATGCCATTAATTGCGCCATTCTGCGAGCGATTATTCAGCGAAATTTTTAATTTGTTGGCTGATATTGTCAGCGAAATGCCCGGAAAATAATAACCCTTAATTTTTATCCTGTTTTACTAAGGATTGTCCTAAATTTAAAAAGCGACAACATCCACCAGGATATCTCTGTCGCGGTTTATTTATTATTGACTCACTCACATAACGCAACATTTACTTTACTTTAAGATGTTTCCTGGCAAATTATACGCAACTTTACGGGATAGTAATTTCGCCTGAAAAACAGCGAAAGCGTCATCTTGGGTCGTTATTATTCCGTTTAGTTGTGATGAAAATAATCAGGTAAGGGGAATTATCGTTACGCATTGAGTGAGGGTATGCCATGTCAACGATTATTATGGATTTGTGCAGTTACACCCGGCTAGGGTTGACCGGATATCTGGTAAGTCGGGGGGTGAAGAAAAGGGAAATCAACAACATTTCCAACGTTGAGGAGCTCAGTCTCGCCTGTGTCTCTCAACAGCCCGCTGTGGTGTTTATTAATGAGGACTGCTTTATCCACGATCCTGCTAATAGCCAGCAAATAAAGCAAATCATTAATCAGCATCCTGGCACATTATTTATTGTGTTTATGGCAATTGCCAACGTGCATTTTGATGAGTATCTATTAGTCAGAAAAAATTTATTGATTAGTTCTAAGTCGATTAAACCAGATTCACTGGATGAACTCCTTGGCGATATTCTGAAAAAAGAAGTAGATTTTGTCATTGATGTGAATCTGCCGACATTATCATTGAGCCGTACCGAGTCCAGCATGCTACGCATGTGGATGGAGGGTCAGGGCACAATACAGATATCCGACCAAATGAATATCAAAGCCAAGACCGTGTCATCCCATAAGGGGAATATAAAACGAAAGATAAAGACGCATAATAAGCAAGTTATCTATCACGTTGTGAGACTCACCGATAACGTTACCAATGGTATCTTTGTGAATACGCGCTAACACGTTCTGACTGGTGGCGAATCCACCAGTCAGGATTATGCAGCAAAACTCACCTTATTCTACTTTTTCCACGAAGATACCATCCTGATGACCTGACTCATTAAAGAACCAGATACCGAGCGGGTAGTCTTCCAGCGAAACCAGGTACATGGTGCCTTCACTAAACTCTTCGATAGCCAGTACCACGCCCGGTCGACGAGGACCGCCGTCCGTTTTGACTGTGACCCGATCATTCACCTTCATAGTTTTCCTCCTGTGGCTTTGTGCCAGTGTAGAACAATTTCCTTTTTCTGGCAGCGCCCGGCTCGCGCGATTGCGGGTTTTATCGACGGTCTATACTTAAGTTGTGCGTATCTGATGTTTGGATGCGCTCCCCCGGTATCCTTAACGGTTGAGAGGTATGAGGATGAAAACCGCGAAAGAGTACAGCGATACGGCCAAACGTGAAGTCAGCGTCGATGTGGACGCGCTACTGAAGGCAATCAACGAAATCTGCGAGAGTGAAATTCATCGCAGTCAGGATGACCCTGAACGCGTCAGCGTCGACGGACGTGATTACCACACGTGGCATGAACTGGCCGACGCGTTCGAGCTTGATATCCATGATTTTAGCGTGTCGGAGATCAATCGCTGACTGAGGGCGAAAAAAATCCCGGCCCTTATCGGGTCGGGATCAAGCTTGCTTATGCAAGAAGCACTTGAAAATTCGTTACACCAGGAAATCTGATGTGAAACAAACCTTATCTGCAATTTTTTTGCCTGACAAGTAAATAATTCTCACTAAAATGATAAATATAACTAATGATTGAAAGATCACCCGGTTACGCGCACCCTAGGTGTTCAGGCATCCTGGCAGAGCTTTCTTCGCTCGCCCGGCACCAGTTCATCTTCACGGAATGCTTCCCGTTTGACGCCAAAGCCGTCGTACCAGCGACACTCCACCATTCCGCTGGCATACCCGGTAACGATCATGCGTGGGCCACCCTCTTTGGAGGTGACTTCCTCACTGACAGAAAAGACCATACCTGCCTCCTGTATCAAGAGAAACCTTTACACCTTAGACGACAAAGAAGGGTTTTGCGTAATCAACCCTGCGACAATTAGTGCGAAACTCCGCGCACTCTGGCGACGGTTTTCACCAGCAGCACCACTATTGCGCCAATGATAAATCCGAGCACCAGATTCAGCAGGGTCGGAAGCATCAGCGCAATCAATGCACTTTGCTGTTGGGCAAAATGTTCAATCGCATGATGCAGCGGTGTTATTCCGTGCACCACAATTCCGCCGCCAACCAAAAACATCGCCAGCGTGCCGACCACGGAAAGTGTTTTCATAAGCCAGGGAGCAACGACCAGCAATCCTTTACCCAGCGACTGGGCCAGCGTACTGCGCTTTTCAGCCAACCAGTATCCGATATCATCGAGCTTAACGATAATCCCGACCAGGCCGTAGACTCCCACAGTCACCACTAACGCGATGCCAGATAACACCAACACCTGATTCAACAATGGCGCATCCGCTACAATCCCCAGCGTAATCGCGACAATCTCAGCAGATAAAATAAAGTCGGTTCGTATCGCCCCTTTGATTTTATCTTTCTCAAAGGTGAGTGGATCCTGCGCTGCCAAAGATGTCAGACGCTGCTGACGCTCTTCTGAGGTCTCTTTGTGCTTACGCGCTTCCAGGGTATGGAGAACTTTTTCTACACCTTCAAAACAGAGGAACGCCCCGCCTACCATTAATAAGGGGGTGATCGCCCAGGGAATGAAGGCGCTTATCAATAGCGCCAACGGCACAAGGATAACTTTGTTAACAAACGATCCTTTCGCGACGCTCCAGACCACCGGGAGTTCACGGTTCGCCCGCACACCTGACACCTGCTGCGCGTTAAGCGACAGATCATCGCCCAGCACACCCGCGGTTTTTTTCGCGGCCAGTTTTCCCATGACAGAGATATCATCCAGCAAAGTGGCGATATCATCGAGTAAGGTCAATAAGCTACTTCCTGCCAAAATTTTTACCCTCAATATTATTTTTTTGCAGTCATAAGTATGAAGTAAAACACGCAATGCTGAAACTGACCTTTCTGGTCAACAAATTTTTAACATCGGCACGTAATTATAAATCTCGCCAGCAAGATAGTTTTGACGTTTACTATGTTGCACCTTTTTATTTCCACCGTGAGGGATTATGCGTTTCAGGCAATTGCTACCGCTTTTCAGTGCGCTTTTCGCGCTGTACATCATTTGGGGTTCCACGTACTTCGTTATTCGCATTGGCGTTGAAAGCTGGCCGCCGTTGATGATGGCTGGCGTTCGTTTTCTCTCTGCGGGGATTTTATTAACAGCATTCTTACTTATCCGCGGACATAAGCTGCCGCCTCTGCGCGTGCTCCTGAACGCCGCGTTAATTGGTATCCTGCTGCTGGCTGTCGGTAACGGACTGGTCACCGTCGCAGAACATCAAAACGTGCCTTCCGGTATTGCCGCCGTGGTGGTCGCCACCGTCCCGCTGTTTACGCTGTGTTTTAGCCACTTTTTTGGCATCAAAACGCGCAAACTTGAATGGATGGGGATCGCAATTGGACTCGCGGGGATCATCATGCTGAACAGCGGTGGTAATTTGAGTGGTAATCCATGGGGAGCAATTTTAATCCTGATAGGTTCGATAAGCTGGGCGTTTGGCTCAGTGTACGGCTCGCGCATAACGTTACCCGTTGGCATGATGGCCGGAGCCATTGAAATGTTAGCCGCCGGTATTGTGCTGATGTGCGCCTCGCTGATTTCCGGGGAAACGTTGACCACTATGCCGACGTTTTCAGGCTTTATGGCGGTCGCCTATCTGGCCGTGTTTGGTTCTATTATTGCCATCAACGCGTATATGTACTTGATCCGCAACGTCAGCCCGGCATTAGCCACCAGCTATGCCTACGTTAATCCGGTTGTCGCTGTACTGTTAGGTACCTGCCTGGGAGGTGAAAGTCTGGCGCCCATCGAATGGCTGGCGCTTGGCGTGATTGTATTTGCGGTGGTACTGGTCACACTCGGTAAATACCTATTTCCCGTTAAAGCGGACGCCGTTGCGACCCCGTCGG
Source organism: Citrobacter sp. 506 (assembly GCF_050434985.1). Taxonomy (NCBI): domain Bacteria; kingdom Pseudomonadati; phylum Pseudomonadota; class Gammaproteobacteria; order Enterobacterales; family Enterobacteriaceae; genus Citrobacter; species Citrobacter sp. 506. The sequence goes on along the minus strand of NZ_JBNDJN010000001.1, from coordinate 69,245 downwards.
AAAAGACGTTACAGTAAATGGATACCGAGGGTGTCGATCTGCGCACTTGCGCCACCGCCGCAGATCCACTCGATGACGCGTTCGGACAACGCGTCATCCCCCAGCTTTTCGCGCCCACGCAGGGCGCACTCCCAGACAATCAGTACGCGCCAGCCCAGAGCCTGCAACTTTTCACAATCCCGCGCGTCACGCTGGACATTTTTGTCTATTTTTTCCAGCCAGAACGCTGTTCGTGTGGCGGGGACTTTGAATAGATAGCAGTTGTGATGATGCCAGAAACAGCCGTGGGTAAAAATCACACAACGATAATCATCCACCACGAAATCGGGACGACCGGGTAACGTCGCATCCTGCACGCGAAACGTTACCCCCTGCTCAGCCAGTACGCTGGCAAGGCGTTTTTCAATAGCGGTATCGCGGGTTGCTATCGCCCGCATATTTTTACTGCGCGTCGCTTTATCGTGAACGTCTGCCATGCAGTTTCTCTTTCTCGCGAATAGCAACCGCCTGTTTGATTTTTGGCTCCAGCAGTCTGGCTACCGCCGCAAATGCCGGGACGACCACCGAATTACCAAACTGACGATAAGCCTGTGTGTCTGACACCGGGATCCTGAACTGATAGCCCTGAGGTGATTCAAATCCCATCAGACGCGCGCACTCTCTGGGCGTCAGCCTGCGCGGACGGTATCGCTGATTGTGCGGATCATCAAAATCCTTTTCACCCAGCGCCATATCCCAGCCGCGGTCGATCAAGATCTCCGCCCCATCTTTATAGTAACGCGCCGATAATGTGCGCGTTACGCAATCGGGATTGCCGGGATACACCATGCCATAGCCAAATCCATTGCCCCGTGCCTGATGCTTTTTCGCATAACGATACAGATATTTCCACAGCACCGGCGTGAGCACATATTTGGCATCGACGGTCGGCTCAAGTAGCTCCGCCAGCGTCGTACGCCGCTGAGGATAGCGGGAGACAATATCGCGCAACGTGAAGTCTGATTTCAGATTCAGATCGCGGCGAAAGCCGACGAGCACAATACGTTCGCGATGCTGGGGCAAAAAATGTTGCCCATCGATAATTTTCGGATCGTCCGACCCATTATCGTGTGCATCAGCCACGTCATAACCCAGCTCATCCAGCGTTTGCATAATGATGCGGAACGTTTTCCCCTGATCGTGACTCTTCAGGTTTTTGACGTTTTCGAGCACAAATATTGCCGGCCGACGCGCATCGATGATGCGCACCACGTCAAAAAAAAGTGTGCCTTGCGTATCGCAGGCGAAGCCATGAGCCCGCCCTAACGCGTTTTTCTTTGATACACCGGCCAGAGAGAATGGCTGACAAGGAAATCCCGCCAGCAGCACGTCATGCTGCGGAACATGCTGGCGGATATGTTCCGCCGCCTGCTGGTCGCTCACCCCATCATGATGACTGAGGGTGATATCGCGAATATCTTCATTAAAATGGTGCTGGTGAGGATCGCAGTAGTGATTCGCTTTGTAGGTGCGCACCGCATGCTTGTTCCACTCACTGGTAAACACGCACTGCCCGCCAATCGCCTCAAAGCCGCGACGAATGCCGCCAATACCGGCAAAAAGATCGATAAAGCGAAAAGCATAATGTGGATGATGCGCAGGCGGCCTCGGCAGCAAGTCGTTCAGATGAGCCAACTCACCGTCGCTGAGGCGATGCCACGTTTCATTGGCAACCACTCGCTTGAAGATGGCCGGACTCCAGCGGTTCTCGCCAACACCATTCAGATGAGCAACCAGCGTTTTCACGTCATATATTTCAAGCAACTTAGCCAAAATCACCTGTGCGGCGGCCTCGTTATCATCTGTCATCGGGTTCATGGAACCTGCTACTGAAAAATTATCCTGCATACATTTAACCGGCCGAAATGGATAGCTGACAGGTTAACATAAATTAGCGCGGTTGACGTTGCGGCTGTACTGGCGACTATCGCAGCTTAAAGGGTTGAATCGCGTCAAGATCCAGCATTTCATATTCTCCTTTTAACTCCGCACTCAGCTTCGCCATGTACGTCAGTAAGAAGTCAGCATTATGTTGCGCCAAATGCCGACCGTGTTCAGTTTGCATCGTCAGCGGCAGCGTCAACAATTTGGTCTGGAAGTGATCGAGTGCGTACTGTTTATCATCAAGGCTACGCTGTCGGGCAAACGGATCTTCCGCATCAAACAGCGCCACGCCTAACGCGCCGGACACGGCAAATACCCGAGCTAAACCAATTGCGCCCAACGCCTCAAGCCGGTCAGCATCCTGCACGATTTTGGCTTCAAGGGTTTCTGGTACGATTTTGGCGCTGAAACTGTGCGCCTCAATAACATGGCACACGGCAGGTAATCGTTGTTGTGGGAAATCAGGGAAATCACGCTTCAAAACGCGACGCGTTTCCTGGGCTGCCAGTACCGACGAACGATGACGATCGGGATGGTTCTTCGGCAAACTGACGAGATCGTGAAAGTAGCACGCCGTCAGCACCACCAGCCAGTCTACGGTCACATCCATGCTCAACTTTTGTGATGTCATCCAGACGCGACGAAAATGAAAGATGTCATGGGCAGCGTCGTGCCCGGAATGATTGTCACGTAACCAGGCTTCAAATTTCGACTGCCAGTACTGTAGTTCCATACTCTCGCTCTTCGCAGAAAGAAAACAACCTTAGCAACAATTCTCATGTCAGACTACCGTCGACGCTTTTTTATCATCACCACATATCATTCCTTTAATAACCATCACCCTCACGAATATATAAATCCATTATTCAAAACAAGCAGTTCAATTATAATCTCGCATGCAAAATAAATAACAAATATCAATAATATACAATTAAGCATATAAAAAACCCAAAATCATAACCATATGATAAAAAATACATTTATATGGTTAATATTAATTCAAATTACATACTATTTTAATTATTAAAAAGCGATAGTGAAATATTTTGAAATATCTTAAATACATTTGTTACATGTTATATTTAAAATTAAATGAACTTCATAGATAGTATTCAAATGTAGTCTTTCAGATAGCGTTACATATTCATTTTAATTATTATATAAAGGGAATACATAATGAAAAGAAAAGTAATGGCACTGCTTCTCCCTGCCTTATTAGCTGCAAGCGCAGCAAATGCGGCTGAAATTTATAATAAGAACGGCAATAAACTGGATCTGTACGGTAAAGTTGCTGCTCTGCGTTATTTCTCTGACGACGCAGGCAGCGACGGCGATCAGACCTATGCACGTCTGGGTTTCAAAGGCGAAACGCAAATCAACGATATCCTAACTGGCTATGGTCAGTGGGAATATAACATTCAAGCCAACGGCACCGATGGTGACAAAGGCGATTCATGGACTCGTCTGGCTTTCGCGGGCTTTGGATTTGGTGAGAACGGTACCTTTGATTACGGTCGTAACTATGGCGTCGTCTATGACGTAGAAGCCTGGACCGATATGCTGCCGGAATTTGGGGGTGATACTTATGCCCAGACCGACGTCTATATGACCGGTCGTACCAACGGTGTTGCTACCTACCGTAATAAAGGCTTCTTTGGTCAGGTTGATGGTCTGAACTTTGCCTTGCAGTACCAGGGTAACAACGAAGGTAGCAGCGCAAATCAAGAAGGTTCTGGTAATAGTAAAGGTAGAAAACTGGCGAAAGAAAATGGCGACGGTTTCGGTATGTCTACCTCCTATGACTTCGACTTCGGTTTGAGCCTGGGTGCCGCATACTCCAGCTCTGACCGTACCAATGACCAGGTTTCCCGTGGCCGTGGCGATAGTACTCATGTCAATAGCTACGCTGGCGGTGAAACAGCAGATGCCTGGACCGTTGGCGCTAAATATGATGCCTACAACGTTTACCTGGCAGCCATGTATTCTGAAACTCGCAATATGACCTATTACGGTTCAGGTGATGGATTTGCTGGCGGTATCGCTAACAAAACGCAAAACTTTGAAGCGACCGCTCAATATCAGTTTGATTTTGGTCTGCGCCCAGCAGTTTCTTTCCTGATGTCTAAAGGCGTTGATTTAGGTGGCTGGGAATACGACGGCAATGGCAATCCACGCTACACCGACAAAGATCTAGTTAAATATGTTGATGTGGGGATGACTTACTACTTCAATAAAAACATGTCCACCTATGTTGATTATAAAATCAACCTGCTGGACGAAGACGACAACTTCTATGAAAGCAATGGTATTGCGACAGATGACATCGTTGCCGTTGGTTTAGTCTATCAGTTCTAATTGATGCGCAAACAGGCAAGCCCGCTTTTTATAAAGCGGGCTTTTTCTTTATACGAAGCGTATTTTTTACCACACGAGCATTACAACGATAAACTTGTGAGGATACTCAAAGAAAAAGACATCCATGAGAACTGTCGTTGAAAGCAAGGCGTGCAAGTGCTTGAATAGTGGCGGAGAGAGGGGGATTTGAACCCCCGGTAGAGTTACCCCTACTCCGGTTTTCGAGACCGGTCCATTCAGCCGCTCTGGCATCTCTCCGTTTTGGCGGTTGCCATGATGCCAGGTAATTTGGCATTTTAACAGACCCAGTTCCGTCAATTTCGTTCAAGTGACGAGTTTGCGAGCAAAACGATGATTAAGTGGCCCTGGAAAGAACAAGAAGCAACCCGGAGTGACGATTGGCCGTGGGACGACGCCCTGGCTATTCCCCTTTTGGTGAATCTCACCGAGCAAGAACAAGCCAGACTTATTGCCCTGGCCGAGCGCTTTTTACAACAAAAAAGAGTAGTCGCTCTTCAGGGGTTTGAGCTGGACCCACTAAAAAGTGCGCGCATTGCTCTGCTATTCTGTTTACCTGTTCTGGAAATGGGGATTGAGTGGCTTGACGGGTTTCATGAAGTTCTCATCTACCCTGCCCCATTTGTCGTAGACGATGAATGGGAAGACGATATTGGGCTGGTGCATAATCAACGCGTGGTACAGTCCGGGCAGAGTTGGCAACAAGGCCCGATAATCCTCAACTGGCTTGATATTCAGGATTCCTTTGATGCCTCCGGCTTTAATCTGATCATCCATGAAGTGGCGCACAAGCTTGATATGCGTAATGGCGATCGTGCCAGCGGTATTCCGGCGATTCCCCTACGCGATATCGCCGGTTGGGAACACGACCTGCATGCTGCAATGAACAATATTCAGGATGAGATCGATCTGGTTGGAGAAACTGCGTGCAGTATAGATGCCTACGCAGCGACCGATCCTGCTGAATGCTTTGCCGTGCTATCCGAGTATTTTTTCAGTGCTCCTGAATTATTTGCTCCGCGTTTTCCTGCCTTATGGCAGCGTTTCATCCAGTTTTATCGCCAGAACCCCATGGAGCGGTTACGCGATACCCGGGGAGACGACGATTATCGCTCACCAAACACGCATTAACACTGAATTTGAAGATTAATTAACCAATTGAAATGACGCGCTAATTTTACTGTTGACACCTCATGATGAGGCCAGTAATATGCGCCTCGTTCACACGATTCCTCTGTAGTTCAGTCGGTAGAACGGCGGACTGTTAATCCGTATGTCACTGGTTCGAGTCCAGTCAGAGGAGCCAAATTTAAGAAGCCCGCTTAAGGAAACTTAAGCGGGCTTTTTGCTTTTAACGTCTGTGTAAAAGCTGCCTCTATAAGCGCTCAGTCTGCCATAACTCCCCATTCCATGCCGCATCACATCGTTGATTAAAGTTGTGTAAATGTAAATCGTTTAAACTTTGCAATTATTGTAAGTGCTAGTGATTATCATTTATTGTACGCGAGCCAAAAGAACGAGCCCCGACTCGGTTCACTGTATGTTCCAATTACTCTGGGATAAAAACGATGAATGCTCTGACTCGCACCGGATTGCGCCGTATCACGCTTGCATCTGCCCTCCTCTTCTCTGTCAGCCTGCCGGCTTTCGCTCAGGAAACGCTAACGCTTTACACCACCCGTGAACCGGGCCTGATCCAGCCTTTACTTGATAGCTGGACTAAAACCAGCGGTATCAAAGTAAGTACGGTCTATATCAAAGACGGTATGCTTGAGCGTGTTAAGGCGGAAGGCAAAAACTCCCCTGCCGACCTGCTGATGACCGTCGATGCCGGAAATCTCATCGATTTAGTTGAAGCCGGCGTCACCCAGCCGGTAGAGTCAGAAGCGCTGAAAGCCGCCATTCCGGCGAATCTGCGCGGCGCGGATAATCAGTGGTTTGCGCTTTCTATGCGCGCCCGCGTACTGTATGCCGAGAAGTCGCTGCCAATCGATAACTGGCATTACGAACAGCTCGCCAGCCCAGAATACAAAGGTAAAGTTTGTATTCGTTCCGGTCAGCACCCGTACAACACGGCGCTGATCGCCGCGATGATTGCCCATCATGGTGAAGCTAAAACCGAAGAATGGCTACGCGGCGTAAAGGCTAACCTGGCGCGTAAAGCCACCGGCGGCGATCGCGATGTTGCCCGCGATATCCTCGGTGGAATTTGTGATATTGGTCTGGCCAACTCCTATTATGTCGGCCATATGAAAAACGCCAAAGAAGGCAGCGATGCTCGTCAGTGGGGCGATGCCATTAAAGTCGTTAAACCAACCTTTGAAAATGGCGGTACGCACGTCAACATCAGCGGCGCTGCCGTTGCCCGCTATGCGCCAAATAAAGCCGATGCCGTTAAGCTGATGGAATATCTGGTTTCCGCGCCTGCCCAGCAGCAGTATGCGAAAGCGAACTTTGAATATCCGGTCCTGAAAGGCGTAACGCTTGACCCGGTCATTAGCGCCACAATCGGTGAAATCGACGTCGATAAAACGCCGCTCACCGAGATCGTGAAGTATCGTAAACAAGCTAGTTTGCTGGTAGATAAAGTTGGATTCGATCAATAAATCGCTGCAGTTTCCGACGTTACGCGGCCTGGTTTCCGGGCCGCAGTCATTATTAACGCCGTTGCATCTTGGCGCGTTGTGCGTCGCGCTTGGCGTCCTGACCCCCATCGTTGCGCTGATCTGGCAGGCTACCCAGGCTGATTTATCCCACTGGGATAATCTTATGACATATGTACTGCCTTCAGCGCTAAAAAACACCGTGCTGTTGCTAGCGGGTGTCGCGATAATGGTTGGCGTCATTGGCGTAGGCAGCGCATGGGCGGTAACGGCATGGGATTTCCCTGGGCGAAAAATTCTCAGTTGGGCGCTGCTGTTGCCGCTGGCAATGCCGACCTACATCGTTGCCTTTGCATGGCTCGATCTGCTGCATCCGATTGGCCCCCTGCAAACCTTTATCCGTTTCATACTGGGCTTTGACAGCCCGCGACAGTTCCGCCTGCCCGATTTACGTTCCCTTTCCGGCGCAATAATCTTGCTCGGATTAGTACTTTATCCTTACGTGTACCTGACAACCCGCGCCATGTTTATCAGCCAGCCGGCCCATCTATTGGAAGCAGCGCGTACGCTAGGATGCAGCGCAACCGGGACCTTTTTTCGTGTTGCACTCCCCATGGCACGCCCGGCACTGGCCGTCGGGATCAGTCTGGCGGTGCTGGAGACGCTTAACGATATTGGCGCGTCGGAATTTCTCGGGGTACAAACGTTAACCGTTACCGTATACACCACGTGGATCTCTCGCTCTGATTTATCTGCCGCAGCGCAAATCGCCTGCATGATGCTGATGTTTATATTCTTTATTCTGACGCTGGAATTTTATGGCCGCAGAAAACAGGGATTCAGCAGTCGTAGCCTGCGGGAAATTCAACCCACCCGCGTACAAGGCTGGCGTGGCTGGCTACTCGGTGTCGTTATTTCGCTGCCGGTTGTGCTGGGCTTTCTGGCCCCGGTGCTGTTTTTAATCTGGGAAAGCGCCAAACGTATAGGTGACGAGAGCCCTATATCCTCCTCGTTACTGGCTGCATTACAAAATACGTTATCACTGGCCGCGGGAACCACGTTGGTGGTGGTTTGCGTCAGTATGTTGGTGGCCTGGAGCGCGCGGCATAGCGCCGCAGATAACGCGATGCCAGGATTTCGCCGTGGTGTGATGCGTCTGGCTTCTTTAGGCTACGCGGTTCCCGGTACAATTCTGGCGATTGGTTTTTTAACCCCCGCCATGGCAGTCGACCGCTGGCTGGCAGATTTACTGGATGTTCGCGGCCTGCCGCTGATGTCCGCCGGGATCCTGCTGGTAATTTGTTGTGCCATGCGTTTCCAGGCGATTGCTATCGGCGCACTGGATTCCGGCCTGGGCCGCATTCCGCCTTCGCTGGAGCAGGCTTCTCGTCTGTTGGGTGAGAATGGTGCCGGCACATTTGCACGAGTTCATTTCCCATTGCTGCGCCCGGCGTTAGTGAGTAGCGCCCTGCTGGTTTTTGCCGATGCTATGAAAGAACTGCCAACAACGTTGCTGTTGCGCCCGGTAAACTTCGAAACGCTGGCAACGTTGCTGTATGCAGAAGCCGCCCGTGGAACCTATGAAGAAGGTGCTATCGCCGCGCTAATGATTGTTTTAGCTGGCACGCTACCGGTTATTTTGTTGGTGCGTCACCAGATGACTCGCCGTGGTTAAGAGAGTAACAATGTCAGATATTGCATTACGACTCCAGGATGTGCACGTTGCCTACGGCAACAGCCAGCAATCGGTGCTGAGCGGGTTTTCAATGTCGGTACGTAAAGGAGAGATCGCCTGTCTACTGGGCGCTTCAGGTTGCGGAAAAACCACAGTGTTACGCGCAGTTGCCGGATTTGAACGGCTGCGAAGCGGAGAGATCTATGTGTCGCAACGCCGCGTTGCCGGTTCAGGTGTTCATCTGCCGCCGGAAAAACGGCATGTCGGCATGGTCTTTCAGGAATATGCGTTATTCCCTCACCTGACGGCGCAACAAAATGTGGCCTTTGGGTTACGACGTATGCCGCGTGAGCAGCAGCAGGTCCGGGTGGCGGAGCTGTTAAAAATGGTGGAGTTGCACAGTCATGCCGGCCGTTATCCGCATGAACTGTCCGGCGGTCAACAGCAGCGTATCGCTCTTGCGCGCGCGCTGGCGCCGCATCCGGAAATCCTGCTGCTCGATGAGCCTTTCTCCAGCCTTGATAAGCGCACGCGTGAGCGTCTTGGCAACGAGGTGCGGGATATTTTGCGTGCCGCCGGGCAAACGGCACTGCTGGTTACACACAGCGAACACGAGGCGCAGCTAATGGCAGACCATATTGGCGTGGTAAAAATGGGACAGTATCAAATTAAAAAAGCGACCCACTCAGGCGAAGGGTCACAGGGTCGCCTTGAAAATTAGTAATGGGTCTGAATCAGACTGATATTCACCGGCATGCCGGAGCGTCTTTCCAGTGCCTGATTTCCGCGACTCATATCCACGTCATTCCCGCTGATGAAGGTGCGCAGCGCGGGGGTGACTGGCAAGGGAACTTTTCTGTCAGACTCGTATTCCGACCGGTTTCGTGACAGTGGTTCATGCACTTCCACCCAGCGACTACCGTCCGGCTCTACGCTGTATTTCACCGGTCGGTCTATCAGTTGCACACGCGTCCCTACCGGTACGGTATCAAACAGATATTTAATGTCGTCATTACGCAAACGGATACACCCCTGACTTACCCGCAGACCAATACCGAAATTCGCATTTGTGCCATGAATGGCATAAAGCCTACCGATATAAATCGCATACAGTCCCATCGGGTTATCTGGCCCGGCAGGAACAAACGCCGGCAGGCTTTCCCCACGCGCTGCGTATTCGCGCCGGGTATTCGGCGTAGGCGTCCAGCTTGGTGCTTCCTGCTTACGTTCTACCGCCGTCACCCAGTTACGCGGCGTTTCTCTGCCCGCCTGGCCAATGCCAATGGGTAAAACCTCAACCGTATTGCTGCCAGCGGGATAATAGTAAAGGCGCATTTCTGCAACGTTGATTACGATCCCCTCGCGTACAGTATCCGGTAATATCAGTTGCTGTGGCACAACCAGCGTCGAGCCAGACTTAGGCAGAAAAACATCCACGCCGGGATTGGCCTCCAGCATATTGCTCAACCCCTGTCCGTACTGCGCGGCAAAAGCTTCCAACGGCTGAGTGTTTCCTGAAGGTACCGTAATGGTCAAAGGGCTCCCCACCAGGCGACTGCCTTCAGGCGGGAGCGGATAACTCACCGCCTGCGCGCTCTGACTCACGAGCAGCATAATGAGTGAACAAAGCAGTTTTACACGACGCATCTTTTTCCTTTCCTTCGCCGTAGCAGATATCCGTTAATTATAGCTTTTATTATCTGTTTTAGTGGGTTACGCCTAAAATCCGCATAAAAAACCCGCCATAAGGCGGGGTCAGGAACTCACGTAACTATGCTTCCTTACCATCCGGAAGCACAATGTTACTGGCGGCAAGCTGCCCCATGTTGTTGTACATTGCACAGGCGGCTTCAACAATCGGCATCGCCAGCGCGGCCCCGCTGCCTTCGCCCAAACGCATCCCCATATTGAGATACGGCTCCAGTTCAAGATGCGCCAGCGCGGTGCGAGCCCCCTTCTCGGCGGAGAAATGTGACGGGATCAGGTAAGGTTTAATCTGCGGCGCAATCTGGCAGGCCGCCAGCGCAGCGGAATAAGAGAGAAAACCGTCCAGCACGACCGGCAGACCGCAGGAGGCCGCCCCCAACATCACACCCGCCATGCCGACCAGATCAAACCCGCCTACCTTAGCCAGCACATCAATACCGTCATTGCGATCCGGTTGATTGACGGCGATTGCTCGCCGCACAACATCGACTTTATTGCCTACTCTTGAAAGCGGCAGGTTAGCGCCGATACCCACCACATCCTCGGCATCGCTGCCGGTCAGTACGCTGACGATTGCCGCCGCTGGTGTCGTATTTGCCATACCAAGTTCACCGACGCCAAACAGCGTTACGCCATCTTTGGCCAGCTCATGGGTATAGCGAATAACCTCCAGCAGCAGCTCCTCGGCCTGCGAACGACTCATCGCCGGGCCTTGTGCAATATTGCCGCAGCCGCGCGCCACGCGCATATTCACCACGCCAGGGATAAGCTCAGCATCGATGCCGACATCAATCACATGTACCTTTGCCCCCGCCTGAGCAGCCAGCACACAAACGCCTGTCGTCCCACGCGTCATATTAGCAGCCTGAATAGCCGTGACGATTTTAGGCGAAACGGCAACCCCTTCATCCCATACACCGTGATCGGCGCACATCACCAGCATCGCTTTGCCATTCACATGCGGTACGCCCTTCAGACCCGGCATTCCGGCCAGTTGCACGGCGAGCGACTCGAGCCGACCAAGACTTCCCGGCGGTTTAAGCAAGCCATCGACATGCTGCTGTGCACGCAGCATCGCAGCACTATCAGGTGAAGGGATTGCGTGGAGTAAAGAGGTTAAAGTCTGCATAAGGGTTCCAGTATGTTGGCTGACTCAGAGCAGAGCCAGCAGGAAAATCAACTCGCCAAGTTCAATGGCTGCGCCCAGCGTATCGCCGGTCTGCCCACCCAACGTGCGTTTTAATAACTGCCCAAGAATAAAAATCGCCACTATCGTAACAACCAGCGCCGCCACGCCGCGCATGCCAGGAAGAAGCACGGCAGCCAGGATCGCCGCAAATCCCAACGTGACGCAGGTTTGACGCCCGGTGACTTTACCGATAAAGACGTTGCCCAGCCCTTCTTCGCGGGCGTAGCGATGTCGATACATCAGTAAAACAGCGGTACCCCGCCCGGCGACACAAGCGGCTGCAAGCGCCGCCAGCATCGGCGTGCCCCGCAAAGCCAGTTCGCTCACCACCAGCACTTTCGCCAGCAACACGAAAATTAACGCCAGTCCACCGTGGGTCCCCAGGCGGCTGTCACGCATGATTTCCAGCATCCGCTCGCGTCGACGGGCCGAAAAAATACCGTCACAGGTATCCGCCAGACCGTCGAGATGGAATCCCCCGGTCAATAACGCCAGCGTGAGGACTGCAAACAGGGCCGCCAACGGCACCCCACACCAGGGCTGCAGCGCCATAAAGACCAGCCCCGTCAGCCCTCCCAGCACCACGCCAATTAGCGGGAACATCACAATGCCACGTGAATAGTGCTCGAAATCCAGTCCTTGCGACCAGCGAGCAGGAACGGGCAAGCGACTAATAAAAGAGAGCATTGCCCAGAACAACTTACTCATTTAATTTTGACTCCAATTCCTGATACCACCAGCCAGACCTCATCAGCCGCCGCCGCCAGTCGCTGGTTCACACGTCCTGCAATATCGCGAAAATGCCGTGCCAGACGGTTCTCCGGAACAATCCCCATTCCGACTTCGTTAGTGACCAGCACCACCCTGGCCGGACAGCGCTGACAGGCTGCAATCAGCGAACGAATTTCATCCTCAATAGATTGCTCCATCGCCGCGTAATCCCAGCTATCCGGGTCGCTGTCACCGCCCAGCGCAAACAGCAGGTTAGTCACCATCGTGGTGATGCACTCCAGCAGAATGGCTTCTTGTGGATCGTTTGCTGCCGTAATCAGTTCATCGAGATGTTGCCAGCGTTCGGCTGTCCGCCAGTGCGCAGGACGTCCGTCACGATGATGCTGAATTCGCGCAGCCATCTCCTCATCAAAAATCTGCGAAGTCGCGATATACAAAACGTTTGGAGAATCTGCGATCAGCGCTTCCGCATGCCGACTCTTGCCGCTTCGTGCGCCGCCAGTCACCAGAATCATCATACTGGCTCCCGGTGTTGCTGCATGATGGTATAAATTTTCTCAATATCGATGTGTTGCCGCATCGCATCCGCCAGCAGATCAAACTGCTGCGATTTATATTGCGCGTAATGGAAGGTGGAATCCAGCGGCGCTAACCCTTTACGTTCTCGCAGGCCATTAACCAGCGCACGGGTAAATTCATCGCTGTCGAACAGACCGTGAAGATAGGTGCCGAACGCCAGGCCATCGGCAGTGACCGCGCCATCAGCCACGTTGCCACCGTCTTTACGCAGCGTCATCACCGACCGGCATTCCTCGGTTAATGCCGTTTCGCCCATATGAATTTCATAACCGCGAACGGATAATCCCGCGGTACCCGCCAGCCAGTCCGGCAGCGAGGAGGACATTTGTCCCTCAACCAGGGTCGTGGTTTTGTGCTGGGCAAAATGCGTTACGGTATTGAGCAAGCCCAGACCCGGCAACGTACCGAGTCCTGACTCAACTTCATCAATGATGGTTTCGCCGAGCATTTGATAGCCACCGCAAATCCCCACCACGGGTACGTTATTACGATGTAATTGCACCACGCCATGCGCCATCCCGCTTTCACGCAGCCACACCAGATCGCCCAGGGTGTTTTTGCTGCCGGGCAGAATAACCAGATCGGCCCCCGCCAACTCTTCAGGCTGGCGAACATAGCGCACGCGCACATCCGGCTGTGCGGCAAGCGCATTGAAATCAGTAAAGTTAGAAATGTGTGGTATCTGAACAACGGCGATGTCGATGTCGCGTTTGTCTGTGCGCAAATATTTGCCCTTTTGCAGCGCAACGCCATCTTCATCTTCCAGATCAACGTCCAGCCATGGCATGACGCCCAGGACCGGAACGCCGGTCAGCGCTTCAATTTGCTCAATCCCGGAATACAGCAACGCCACATCACCGCGAAACTTATTGATGATCACCCCTTTTACCCTGGCGCGTTCATGGTCGTGCAGTAGCGCCAGCGTGCCGTAAATGGAGGCGAACACCCCGCCGCGGTCGATATCCGCCACCAGGACGACAGGGCACTGTGCCATTTCAGCCATCCCCATATTGACGATATCGCGATCGCGCAGGTTAATCTCAGCCGGGCTTCCCGCCCCTTCCAGTACCAGCACATCGAACTCCTGCGCCAGACTGTTATAAACAGACAGGATTTGATCCCGTAGTTTCGGTTTGTACTCGTGGTAGCTCACCGCATCCATATCGGTTGCCACTTTGCCCATCAGCACAACCTGCGCTTTACGATCGCTGGTCGGCTTAAGCAGCACCGGATTCATACGCACATCTGGCGTAATACCGGCGGCCTCAGCCTGAAAAATTTGCGCGCGCCCCATCTCTTTGCCCTCTGGCGTAATGCCAGAGTTCAGCGCCATGTTCTGCGATTTGAACGGTGCGGTACGCAGTCCATCCTGATAAAAAATTCGACACAGACCGGCGACCAACACGCTTTTACCTACATCAGATGCCGTTCCCTGCAACATTATTGCCTGCGTCATGACGCCTCCTTCAGTGCGTTCTCTCGCATACAGCTAAAAAATTCAGCCTCTGTTTTACACAGCGGGAAGCCCAGCTCGGTATGCAGCTTCACCAGCCAGGGCTGAGTTAATCCCGCTTGTTCAATAAGATCCGTCCGGGCAAACACATCACCCGGCGAGCCGTGCGTTAGCACTTCACCCCGGCGTAAAACGTACACTGCATCGCTGACTTCATAGATAAGATCGATATCATGGCTGGAGATAACCACGTGGTTTCCTTGCGCTACGATGCGTTTGATTATCTCAATCATCTGCGTGCGACCCGATGGATCAAGGCCCGCAGTAGGTTCATCCAGTAGCAAATACTGCGCCTGCAACACCAACGCCCCGGCAATCGCCACACGTTTTTTCTGCCCGTGACTTAAACACTGAATTGGTTGATGGCGAAAATGCTGGGCATCAACCAGCGTGAGCGCATCATCCACCCGGCGGGAGATTTCAGTCTCATCCACCCCAAGGTTGCGCAGGCTGAAGGCAATATCGCTGTCGATATCGGTATAAAAAATTTGCTGATCGGGATCCTGAAATACGGTTGCCACCTGCTGACGCAGCGCCAGCAGGCCGCGCTTGCTGTAATCCAGCGGTTTGCCTTGCCACATCACCGCGCCTTCCTGCGGGCGCAGTAAACCACTCAGGTTCATAAACAGCGTGGATTTCCCGCAGCCATTAGCACCGACCAGCCCGGTGACGGCATGCGTTGAAAAGTCCAGCGTTAGCCCTTTGAGGATCGGGTCATCCTGATAGCGAAACCAAAGCGCTGAAGTGGCAAGCATACTTTTCCTTACAGGTGAAAATCACCCTGATACAGTTTGATATCCAGTGTGGTGGTCATTTGCTGGTAGCGGATCAACACGCGGGTAAACAGCAATCCCACCAGCATCGCCAGCGAGCGATAGCCCAACGGCAAGCTACGATAACCAAAACGTAGCGTTTGTGCGCGATGAATAGCCAGCGCCTCGTCTAACAGGATAAAAATAAAGCGCCAGGTTAGCAGGATCTGCTCAGTGAGCAGGCGAGGAACGTGCGCGCGTTTGAGTAAGATAATCAATTGCGGAAACGGCAGATTCAGTACCAGCCAGAACGTCGCCGCCAGCGCAGCCAGGCTGCGCCAGAAGGTTTCATTGGCGGTGACAAGCCCTGGCGCGCTAACGCCTAACCAATAGCTTCCAACGGGGATGCTGGCCAGCAGCGTCTGCGGATCGCGGCTAAAACTAAACAGAATGGTCACGACGCCGACCGTCAGAAAACCAAACGGTAATGCCATCCAACGACACCAGCGCCAGAAGGAAATGCGCAGCAGCCAGCAGCTCAGCGCGGCAATCAGTAACAGCTCAATACCCTGCCCCAACGGGGGCAGAGTAAACGCCAGAATCATCATCATCAGCCAGAGCAGAAATTTCCGCACGGGTGAGACATGAAACCAGCGGCTTTGATAGCTAAGCCTGTCAAGCCCGGTCATCACGGCGTTGCCTGCCCTTGGTGTAACCCAGAATGTAGAAAATCACGGCTGCGCCCAGCGATCCCTGAAGCGTAAACAGCAGGCTTTCAATCTCACCGCTTGCCGGTTCATACAACGGCTGGAACCACGGCTCATAATGTGGGGCAATTGCCTGAATCTGACTCTCCGCCTCACCGTCTGAGCCGCCGTACTCTCCACCATGGTTGATAAAGAACGGCAGGATCACCAGCGCCACTACCATCCCTAACAAAATCAGCGTCTTTTTCATCGTTAATGTCCTTGAGCGGTAATCAACTGCCGTTTGGTTAACTGGTCATAAATCATTACGGTGAGCAGACCTTCCGCTATCGCAATTGGGATCTGCGTCAGGCAGAAAATCCCCATGAACTTGATGATTGAACCCGTAGCACCGGCGGATGGGTCCGGGAACGCCACGCCCAGTTGCACCGAGGTCACGAAATAGGTGACGAGATCCGCTAGCATCGCGCACAGGAAGACGCAAACATCACGACGCAACCCCGCACGGCAGGCCATTTTCCATACCATGTAACCCACTACCGGGCCAATCACCGCCATCGACATGCCGTTAGCGCCAAGCGTTGTCAAACCACCGTGCGCCAGTAACAGCGCCTGGAACAGCAGGACGATTGCCCCAAGGATTGCCACCACGCCCGGTCCAAACAGGATAACCGCCAGGCCTACCCCGGTAGGGTGCGAGCAACTTCCGGTAACAGAAGGAATTTTCAGCGCCGACAGCACAAAAATAAACGCGCCGCACAGAGCCAGTAACACTTTTTGGTGACTATCTTCCTGCACGATTTGGCGCAGCCGCACCAGCCCGTACCACAGGCACGGCAAAAACAGCAGCCACCAGGCCAGCGCCCACATCGGCGGCAAGAAACCTTCCATTATGTGCATGGCGAACGCTTGTTCAGGAACAACCATCAGTAATAGCGCCGCAGCCAACCCGCTGAAAGACAGCTGTTTTAGCTGTTGTTCAAGCTTCATTGTGCATACTCCCACTGTTTATTGACCAGAATGGTCGAGAAATAAGGCAGCGGCTGATCGTCGCTCACCTCATCGAGATGACGCCAGCACTGTTCACCCGGCAGCGTGGCTTCAGACATCATCAATGCACAGTCCAACAAACCCTCTTGTTGCAGCAGCGCTTTGATGCGCGCAAAACGACCGTATACCTTCATCAGCACCAGACTGTCATGCTGCTTTAACGCCTGCTGGATTTCCGCTTCCGGCGCGGTACAGGAGACCACGGCCAGTGACTGTTGCTCCATGGCGAGCGGCGTTTTTGACCGCGCGGCAATCGCAGCGAAAGAGGTCACGCCCGGGACGATTTCTAACCAGTCAGGACAGCCAATACGCTGGAGTAAAAAAACCCAGGTGCTGAACAGCATGGCGTCGCCGAGTGTAATAAAGCCCACCTGCTTACCCGCTTCGACTTCCTGAACCAGTGCGGCCGCAACGTCATCCCATACCGCCTCTTTTTCGGCGCTGTCAGCACTCATAGGAAAATGGCAGCAGCGAACTTCGGTCTGCTCGCCGATATATTCACGTACGATCGACAGCGCCAGACTGTCGCCACCTTTACGCCCGGCGGGCGCATAGAGAATATCCAGCGTACCCAGCGTGCGTGCGGCCCGCACGGTGATAAGATCGGAAGCGCCAGGCCCGGTGCTTAATGCGTACAGTTTTCCGCTCATGCCGCTTCCTCCAGCGCAACATTAAGCGCCTGTTGTAAATGCGCCACGAACATAGCGCGAACCGCCGGATTCTCACCCAGACCACTGAGCCACGGCGTAGCCGGTATCCCGGCCGCATTGAACAATGTTTTCCAGGAATCCTCTTCGTCAGAGGCCATATCATTGATGGCATGATCGCCAGCAACTAACATCAGCGGCATCAGATGCACCGCCGTCACCCCTTCCTGAGACAAACTTTCAATCAGCACATCGACTTCCGGGTAGCTTTCCACCGCCCCAACCCGCGCCGGGTAGCGCTGTGCCGTCATCATATGGTCGAGGCAGGCATAGGCAGCAAAGGCATGATGGCTGGCACCGTGTCCCATAAACACCACTTTTTCATTTTCGCCAAGCACTGGCATTTGCTGTTGCAGCGCCAGCATCAGCTGGGCGTAATCGTCATGGCTGCTCAGCAGCGGAACACCCAGCGTCAGGCGAGAAAAAAGCGGGCGCATGCTTTGCACTTCGCGGACAATTTTTTCGTATTCATCACCGTTGATAATGTGCAACGACTGAATAGCCACGTCCTGATACCCCTGCTCCGCCAGCTTTTGCAGTGCCTGCAGCGGCGTGTCGATCTCAATGCCGTCGCGCTGCTTGAGCTTGCGGATAATCATCCCGGAGGTAAACGCCCGAAACAGGTCGCGGTCAGGGCAACTGGCTGCGAGATCGCTCTCGCAAGCCACAATATTTTTCTCACAGGTGTCGTGATAGCTGGTGCCAAAGCTGACCACCAGAAGCGCCTTTTTCATCTCTAACTCCTTAAGCAGCGGCCAGCCAGCGCGTTAAACGCGCCCCAAAGGCGGCCTGACTTTCCAGTAACTCTTCTCCCGTCACCAACGGTGCCGGACGTGTAATCACGATGCAGGGGATACCAGCATCCAGACAGGGTTGAACTTTTTCCTGATAACCACCTTCCGCACCGGATGCCTTAGTGATCACCACATCAGCCTGACACTGGCGATAAAACGCAGCGTTGAACTCGGCGCTAAACGGCCCGCACAATGCAAAAATCTCACCGACGCCAAATCCCAGGTCCGCGCATTGCTGAATAACCTCGGGTACAGGTAGGACGCGCGCCAGCAGCGTTTTTTCAGGCAACCCTTCGCGCCAGATAGCCAGATCTTTACTGCCGGTCGTCAGCAGCACGCGGTCGCCGAAACGGCGCGCAACCTCGCAGGCTTGCTGAATACTCTGAACGGTATGAAGCTGCGGGTGAGTTAAACCGCTCAACTGCTCAGGACGTTGATAGCGGCTCAGCAGTACCCCCGCCGCTTCGCAGGCGTTCATGATGTTGCGGCTCACCACCTCGGCATACGGATGCGAGGCGTCTATCACCCAGCGCGTCCGATTTTCCTGTAGCCAGGCAATCATTTGTTCGAGCTCCAGACGCCCGCAGCGCACCTGACCTTTGATATCTCCCGCCAGCTGCTTCCCCGTTGGCGTCGCAACTGACAGGGTGTAGGCCACATTGGCTGCGTCCAGTTGCTGGCACAGCATGCGCGCATCGCTGGTACCGCCCATGACCAACACATCACCGTAATTCACAGCACATAACCTCGTGGCGTGATCATCAGACCGTCCTGAACATAGGTTGTTTTGTTGCCAACAATCACAAGGCTGGTCATATCAACCGGTTCAAAGTCCATTTCACCCAGGGTGGTCAACCATTTTTCCTGTTTTTTACGTCCGGCTGACTTCACAATACCCACCGGCGTTTGCGCGCTCTTGCTGGCAGAAAGCAGCTCAAATGCGCGCGCCAGATGTCCTTCGCGACCCCGACTGCGCGGGTTGTAGAAACAGATTACAAAGTCTGCTTCGCCGGCAGCCACTATGCGTTTTTCGATAACTGGCCACGGTGTTAACAGATCGCTCAAGCTGATGTGGCAGAAGTCGTGCATCAACGGCGCACCCAGCAAAGAGGCGGCGGCAATACTGGCCGTCATTCCTGGGATCAGCCTGACCTCAACGTCCAGCTTTTGCTTGCTGACCAGCTCAAGCACCAGCCCGGCCATACCGTAAATCCCTGCATCACCGCTGCTGATCAGCGCCACATTGTGACCTGCCTGCGCCAGTTCGATCGCCGCCTGGCAGCGTTCAATCTCTTTGCACATCCCGGTTTTGATCACCTGCTTGTCGCCAGTGAACGCTTTTACCAGGTGGGTGTAGGTTTTATAGCCAACGATGATTTCCGCTGCCTGCAATGCTTCAACGGCTTCCATGGTCATCATTGCCTGCGAGCCAGGGCCAATTCCAATTACGCTTAACATCAGTGTGAAACTCCCAAAGTGATAGTGACGCCCTGTTCTCGCAGGGTCTCGCCTAACAGTTTTCCGTGGCTCAGCAGCCAGGCTGCAGGACCGGAAACGCTTCCTGTACCCACCGTTTTGCGAACAAACGATGAGGCCGGAAAACGGTGTTCATGCTCACGCAGCGCGTCAGCAGTAAAGGTTTCGAAAGGAACGCGACAGCACGAAGCCAGTTGGATAAGTCCCTGTTCATCTTTTTTCAGCGTGATACTGCCAATCGCTTTTAGCGCCAGCGGATCGAGCTGCTGGGCTTCGAGTTGCCTGGTAAGCAGCGCGGCCAGCAACGGGAACGGCGTGTCACGACGACAACCAATTCCGGCCACAACACGCTGCGGCACCAGCTTCCAGTGCGGAACAGGCAGATCGGGTAAGTTGGTGCGTAAGGTGATACACACCAGCGCATCCAGTTCAGGAAGCTGATTGAGATCGGTTACCGTGATAAATCCGCGCCGGTCGCAATGACTGACATCCTGCGTCAGTTCATCATCCCACCACAGCCCCACCCGCCTATTACTGACCAGCATCTGATTAACGATCTTCACCGCCGAACGGAAATCACTCATCCGGGCATTCAGTTGAAATGCCAGCGTATCCAGTGCCGCCATATCGTTGACATCCGTCGCAGTGGTGATCACCGGATCGGCGCCCAACATGCCCGCCAGATACCGCGCCAGCGCATTGGCACCGCCCGCGTGGCCGGAGAGCAGGCTAATGACATGCTGGGCGCGTTCATCAATGACCACCACCGCCGGATCGCAAAATTTGTCGTTGACCAGCGGGGCCAGCACGCGCACCGCAATGCCGGTCGCACCGATAAAAATCAGCGCCGAGTAATTCGCAAACGCTTCGCGGGCGGTATTCGCAAAGCCGTTTTCGAAAGGAATGAATCCCTCCTCCAGCAGCTTTTCACTGGTAAAACAGGTGACCGGCAGCATGGCCGCCAGACGTTTTGCCAGCGTAACGCCTCCCGGGGTCAGGCAAAAAAGCGCAATTGACTCAGGCTTTACGGTATTCATGGCTAAAGTCCGCCGCATAGAGTTTGGAGTAGTGATACTCCGAGCCCAGGAAATTACCGACCAGAATAAGGGCCGTTTTACGGATGCCCGCATCACGAACCTTGTCGCCAATATCCGCCAGGGTACCGCGCACGGTCTGGCTTTCCGGCCAGGTTGCCTTGTAGATCACCGCCACGGGCGTGGTCGCCGGATAACCGCCTTCAATCAAACGCTCGGCCACACGATGAATACGCTGAACGGACAGATAAATCGCCATAGATGTCTGGTGACTGGCAAATGACTCCAGCTGTTCGCGCTCCGGCACCGGCGTGCGTCCTTCCAGGCGGGTAATGATCAGGCTCTGTGAGACCTCAGGCACGGTATACTCAACGCCCAACTCCGCCGCCGCACCAAGGAATGCGCTGACGCCGGGCACCACCTGCCAGTCAATCCCGCGTTTGGTCAGTTCCTCGCCCTGCTCGCGCACGGAACCGTACAGCGAAACATCGCCGGTTTGCAGACGCACCACGGTCTTACCCGCTTTCACTCCGGCTTCCATCAGATCAAGGATCTGCTCCAGATGCAGTTCAGCGCTGTCGTGGCATTCAGCACCAGCAGGACAATATTCCAGCAGTTCGGTGTTAATCAGCGATCCGGCGTAGATAACAACCTGCGCCTGCTGTAGCAACCGGTAACCTTTGAGGGTAATCAGCTCGCGATCGCCAGGACCTGCGCCAACAAACCACACGCTACGGGGATCAAAAATCTCAGACATGGTTTCCTTCCTTCTGACAGGCGATAACAAATACGGGGTTATTCGGTTTGAAATAGTGACCACTGCCAAGCGTGGTAAGCGAGGAAACCTGTAGCTGCAGGCAATCCACTCCCGGTACGCCAAGATGGTCCAGATGTGCCAGCGCGGTGTTGAGGTTTTCCTGGAGGATGAATGTCATCACCAGCCGCCCTGCGGGATGCAATTGACGCATTGACCAGTCAATCAGTTCAGTCAAATGGCCACCGCTGCCGCCCATGAAAATGGCATCGGCTTTTTCAGCGATGGTCATCGGTGCAACACCGGGAAAAATGTCGATGTTTGCACAGGCAAAATGCTGGCGGTTTTCATCCAATAACCTGAGCGCCGCCGGGTTACGCTCGATTGCCGTCACGCGCAATCCAGGGTATTGCAGCGCGGCTTCTATCGACACGCTGCCGGTTCCTGCGCCAATATCAATCAGGTGACTGGCGCGGTGTAATTCAAGTTTTGAGAGGGCAAGTGCACGTACCGCTTCTTTGGTCATCGGCACTTTCTCTCCACGTAAAAACAGCTCATCTTTCATCAAGGATCACCACTGCATTCATGTCATAGTCGGCGTTAACTTCGTTCACAGGCAGGAAATGGATCCGTTCGTTTTCCATTGCCAGGTTTTCGCCAATCACCATCCAGCGATGTCCCTTGCCTCGTGCAATGAGCTGCTGCGCAATTTCACGCGGGCCACACTGCGCATCTGTCACCATCGCCACCTTGTTATGTCGCGCCAGTTCATCGAAACAGACGCTGCGACCATGGCTACTGGTCAGCCACATATCGTTCATATCAATACCGGACTGCGCACACAGGTACTGCACCGCGCTAATACCGGGAATAATGCGCACATTTTCAATACCGAAATGCGCCACCATGCGCGTCCCGATGCCGTAAAACAGCGGATCGCCAGATGCCAGCACCACAACGCGTTGCTCCTGGTGCGCGCAAATCCAGTTCAAGAGTTCGAGAATATTGGCGCCGAGAACAAACTGTTCACCGGTAAAATCCGGGAATTGCTGCAAATGTCGCTTTCCACCGACCAGAACATCAGCCGTTGCGACCGCTTCACGCGCAGCAGGCGTCATCAAATGCAAACCGGCTGGTCCCATCCCTACAACGGTTAACATTGCATCTCCTCAGCAATCTCTGCGACCGGGCGATTACTTCCAAGCACCTGATTATCAAAAGAGAACATGATGGCGTCACAGGTCGGGGGATTTTTGGTAAAGCGCAACGTTTGCAGGACGCGCATACAGATGCGCTTAGCCAGATGGTTGTAAATGTGCTGAAAACCGTATGCTTCTATGTGTTCCATCGCCGCCTCGGTGGTATCGCAGTCGCTGACCAGCGTGAGCAGTTCCAGCGGCGCTCCCAGTAACGCGAGGTGGGCCACCAGCGTTTCCATGCGAGCATCGGCAATATGGCTGTGGGTATGAAAGATCCCCGCCGCAATTTTGACGAGCTTACCAGGGTGTCCCACCAGCACAATTTGTCGGAACCCCAGACGTACGGCTTCTTCAATCATGTAGCCGACAAAATTGCTCATAGTGACCACAACCTGGGTGTCGATCCCCATCTGCTCACGCACAAAACGTTCGCCGTGGTTTCCTGGCACCAGTACGACACGCTCCAGCCCCGCCGCTCGTTTAATTTCCAGTTCCAGCGACAGTGAACGTTTCCAGCTTTCTTCTGACATCGGCGTGACGATCCCAGTCGTACCAATGATCGAAATGCCGCCCAGAATGCCAAGGCGGGAGTTGTAGGTTTTTTGTGCCCGCTCTTCGCCTTCCGGCGCGAAAATTTCAATTTGCGCCCCACGATTCGGACCAATCGCCTCACGAACCGCAGACTCAATGGTCTGGCGAGGTGTGCGATTAATCGCCGAACTGCCCACCGGCAGGCCGATCCCTTTGCGGGTTACCGTGCCAACGCCTTCCCCGCCCTGAAGGGTTATCTCTTTGCTATCGTTTAACGTCACGCGGGCAAAAATCAGCATGCCGTGGGTGGCATCCACATCATCGCCACCGTCTTTGCGGATGGCGGCTATCGCCTGCTGTCCTTCGATATGCGGTGACTCTACGTTCAGACACAGCGTCACACCTGATGGCGTCACGATAGAAACCTGATGGATCAGGTGCTGGCGCAATACCATCAGCGCCGCCACTTTTGCCGCCGCCGTCGCGCACGATCCCGTGGTATATCCTTTACGCAGCGCTTTACCGTTGTGCCACACCGGCGTATCGAAGGACTCGCTCATCGCGCCCCCTGCATGTGATAAAGCATGGCGTTGACGATCGCGGCGGCGACGTTACTTCCCCCTTTACGACCTAACGCAGCAATGGCGGGCAGATTGCTTTGGGTCAGTGCATCTTTCGACTCTTCTGCACCGACGAACCCAACCGGTACGCCAACTACACCACTGACGGCCACATCATGCTCAAGCAGGCGGAACAGCGCTGTCGGCGCGTTGCCAAACACAAACAGCTTTTCACCCTCTTCCTTCACCGCAATGTCAACGGCCGCCATTGACCGGGTAATGCCCTGCTCTTTTGCCGTCCGCACGACCCGCGGGTCGCTGATGTAGCAGCGGCATTCGCCACCGAATTTTGCCAGCAGCGTTTTATTAATCCCGGAAAGGGCCATAGTGGTATCGGTATAAATCACGCTCGAACGGCTAAGCGCCGCACAGAACTGCTCCAGCACATCACTGGAAAACCACAGAATGTCCAGCCAGTCGAAATCCGCTGTCGTGTGAATAACCCGCTTGATAATGGCTTCATGTAACGGGCTGGCAAACTGATAGTCCGGGCGGGTTTCACGGATGATCTCGCCAATAATGTCGAAACTTTTGGCCTCAATCGCCTGGGGTTGCTGGATATATTGCATTGTGTTGTCCTCAGGCCACACCGACCAGCAGCCACCGCAGCGCAATAAACAGCGCCAGTGCCAGCATCGATGCCACCCACATCAATCGAATCGTATGGGAAATGTCGTCTACCGAAATGTCGCGTTGTGCATCACCGATCCACGGTTTCTCAACGCGCTCGCCAAAGTAGTCATTAGGACCACCCAGACGAATTCCTAATGCCCCGGCAACGGACGCTTCTGACCACGCGCAGTTTGGGCTGCTGTGGTTGTAGCGATCGCGCCAGCCAATCTGCAAAGCACGCGCGCCGTCCTGGCGACATAAAAATGCCGCTGCGCCCAGCAGCAGCCAACTTAGTCTCGCGGGAATATAATTTGCGACATCGTCCAGACGAGCGCTGACCATACCGATAGCGCGGTATTTTTCATGTTTGTAGCCCACCATGGAGTCAAGGGTGTTTACCGCTTTGTAGGCCATCGCCAGAGGCGCACCGCCGAGGAGCAAGAAGAACAGCGGCGCGATAATGCCATCAACGGTGTTCTCAGCCACGGTTTCCACTACGCCGCGATTGATCTGCTGTGGCTGTAATTGCGAGGTATCTCGTCCCACAATCCATGACAGCTTTTCCCGACTTGCAGCAAGGTTACCGGCACGTAGCGGACGCTCGACATCCTGCGCGGCATTTGCCAGGCAGCGCCCGGCCAGCACGGTAAAGATCATCCAGACTTCCACCACCCAACCAAGCCAGGGATGAATAGAGTGCGCCAGCGCCAGTACTCCCCAGGACACAGCCCAGGTCAGCCCCACCACCACAATCCACATCACCGCGCCACCGATGCGTAGCGCACGGTCGCTATGGCAGTAACGCCGAACAACCCGTTGCACCGCAGAAATCAGATTGCCAATCCAGCGTACCGGATGCGGCCAGTTCTGCGGATCGCCGATGATAAAATCAAGCAGCCAGGCAACACACCACGCGAGGATGGTCATAGTGCGCTCCTTGCGGCTGCCAGCCAGTGGTTAAGCATCTGCGGACGTTGAGCAAAATGAACGTGTAGATAGCTGGCGAAGGTATTTCCCACCTGCCAACCGCCGGACCAGGCTTGCAGCGTTTTGCCATCGCGCACTTTGCGACAGTTCATCACCGCGGAGGTTTCAGGGGTAAAATCGGAGTAGTGGAATTCATGTCCGCGCAGCACTTCGCCTTCTGCAGCTAACAACGTTTGCTGCGCGGCCTGCGCTTCGCAGTAGCCAAATCGGGTCAGACGTTTTCCCATTTTGCTGTGACCGGGAATGATATCCGCCATCAGCCAGGTATCACCCTGGCTGTCTTCCAGCGAACTGCCGAGATACATCAGCCCCCCGCACTCGGCATAAATCGCGACACCCTGCTGGTGCGCCGCCCGCAGTTGGTTAAGCATTGCAATATTACGGGCCAACGCCCCAGCATGTAACTCAGGATAGCCGCCACCTAGCCAGATCATCTGACAGTCGGGTAAACAGGTGTCGTGCAACGGACTAAAACGGACAATTTTAAGCCCCGTGCGCTCCAGTAGCGCAATGTTGTCTGGGTAGTAGAAGTTGAACGCTTCGTCATCGGCGATGGCAAGCGTTAGCCCTGCCCCGGCGTCTGCGGCGGGCAACGCTGGCCATTCACCCGCAGGAAGCGTGTCTAACTGGCTTAATCTCAGCAGCGCGTCGATATCAAGGGTTTGCTCCAGCGTCGCGGCAAACGCCTGCCACGGCTGCTGGTTAATAACCGACTCACGCGCGGTAACTAACCCCAGATGACGCTCAGGAAGCGCAACGCCTTCCATACGGGGAACGTAGCCTAAGACGGGTACAGCGCAGTAACGCTCAATCGCCACTTTCAGGAGCTGGTAATGCGTTTCGCTGTTAACCCGGTTAACAATAACGCCGGCAATATTCAGGGTTGGATCAAAATGCTGAAACCCCATTACCGTCGCGGCGATCGAAGTGGAAACGGCTTTGCCATCAACCAGTAGGATAACCGGACAGCCTAACTGTTTGGCCATCGCGGCGGTGCTGCAGTAGTTTGGGTCGGTGCCGTATCCGTCATACAACCCCATAACGCCTTCAATAACGGCGATATCCGCATGTTGCATGTGCTCGCAAAATAAAGCATTCAGGGTGGGGACGGGAAGCATGAAGCTATCAAGATTGCGGGAAGCAGTGCCGCATACCGCGGTATGCCAGCCGGTATCAAGGTAATCGGGGCCTACTTTGCAAGGCTGGACGCGTAAACCGCGTTTTTTCAACAAGCTCAACAAGCCCAGCGTCACCGTGGTTTTACCACAGCCGCTTCCGGTACCTGCAAGAACAAAAGCGTGAAAATTGGCCGCCATACCCTGATCCTGTTCAGGGTGGTAGGGGTGTAAAGATACCCAGTCTCTCGACTGTATGCATCTGAACCACCCACTTCCCACCGAAGTTGTTGGTAGTCACTGACAGGCAGGTCTTCTGGCTTAGCGTCATCCTCACCCGTCCTTCCCAATCTTGCGATCAGTGGTCAATACGGGGTCGTCAGCATCACAGCAGCGGGGGCTGCGGGGGATTCTCACCCCCTTCCCTACCACAAATGTGGCAAACCTGTCAGTTCAAGAGCCTGATTAATTAAGCTCTCTGTTATGAGGTAAATTCACGACCTCATGACAATAATTCAATTTAATATCTTGCCGGGTTCATTCAACCAATTACCTGGCATAAACCCACTTATTCATATGCTCGCATTCTGAATGAAAGTGCCAACAAAGAATAAAGAAAGTCATTCACAGAGACACTGTATCTCATCACAAAAATAAAAACTGGTGCAGTTTATCCCTCTAATACTAATATTTTGTTGCGCTATGACAATTTATTGACTGCTGTCGCTACTTTTCATTTTATAATGACTGGCATAGCGCCCTATATCAAAAATCGGCAATAGCAAAATATTGCCATTTAAGCGGATTCGCCACGTGAAATGACATTTATTTGTTGGCGAAATGCCTGCGGCGTGACCTGATACGTTTGACGAAAAACTTTGCAAAAATAACTGGTTTGCGAAAATCCTAAATTACGCGCAATGCTGGCTATGCTCCAGTCACTGTGGCAAAGCAGCTCTTTTGCACTGGCCATTCGCTGCTGGTTTACCCATGCGTTAAAACCGATGCCATGATATTTTTTGAACAATTTGCTGAAATAGTAAGGGCTAAGGTAAACATGAGAGGCGACATCCTCCAGACGCAATTCGTCTGATAAATGCGCATCAATATAGCGCAGTGCTTTTTTCATTTTGCTGTCATGAGGATTGGTGCTGCGGTTAGCGCGTACCGGCTCTGACTGCTGCGGGTTATCTTTGATAACCACAAAATTAAGTTGTTTCTTAAGGCAATTTTCCACGATGAGCTTCAGCAGATCCGCTGAGGCGATGACTCGCGAATAGTCCATTTCCGGTACATTACGAAACTCGTTGACCAGTTCGGGATCGGCTTGCCAGCGGTCATCTACATTCAGAATATCAACCAAACCAACATCGTTACTTAAGCGTACCTGGCCACAAAGCACAAACCCTACCAGGTGCCCCGCAATGACCAGCGGAATTGAGAAGTCGGTAAGTCCGGCGTGACAGCGATAGATGCAGGGTTGATCGGATTTAGAGGCTTCCAGCCCTCCACAGCGATCGCTCATACGACAACGGGTACTGTGCTGAGGATGCTGGCGCATCAACTGGCAAAAAGGGGTGAAATTAAAAAGCTCAGAAATTTCATCACCGTGAATATTGACAACCACAACGGCCAGACTGGTGGCCTGCGCAAAATCCTGTGCGATTTTATTAATGAGTTCTGAGTTCAGGGCACTCGCAGAAATCATGATAAAACCTCTCAGTTAATTTATTGTTATAAATAAAACATATTATTCACATTCATTTTCACCCTGCCATCCTGAGCATTGATGAAAGTCGTAATTGAACATAACAAAAGTCTCCCATTCTTGGGAGACTTTTTGGGCAGTTCAGGATACCGGATCACGAAAACAGTTTTTACTTTTCAAAAATAAACTTCTTCTGTGAAGCTAGCTCTCATTTTCGTCCAGCTTACACGTATTACAGGGTAAATTTTTGCCAATCAAATAACGATAAATTGCTGCACCCGCGCACGCGCCGATGATAGGGGCCACAATCGGTACAATGAAATAAGGGATATCGCGCCCACCGGTCATCGCAACATCTCCCCACCCGGCCATCCAGGTAAACAATTTAGGGCCAAAATCACGCGCCGGATTCATCGCAAATCCGGTGAGCGGACCGGTGGATGCGCCGATAACAGCAACCAGAATACCAATCAGCAATGGTGCCAACGGACCTTTAGGTACGCCGTTACCGTCGTCAGTCAGCGCCATGATCATCCCCATAAGAATGGAGGTAATCACCACTTCGACCAATGCTGCCTGCCAGACGCTGAGCGCCGCCGCAGGATAAGTACTAAAAATACTGGCAAGGTGCAGGCTTTCCAGACTGCCGCGCACCATCTGGTGGGCCGACTCATACTCGGTAAACAGACTGCCGTAGAGCAAATAAGCCAGCAAAGCGCCACCAAAGGCCCCCGCGACCTGCGCCACAGTGTAAGGTAATACTTTGCGCCCCGGAAAACAGGCAAACAGCCACAGTGCGATGGTGATAGCAGGGTTGAGATGCGCGCCAGAAATCCCGGCCGTCAGGTAGACTGCAAGCGAGATCCCCAGCCCCCAAATGATGCAGATTTCCCACAATCCCAGGCTGGCACCTGCGACTTTCAGAGCGCTCAGGCAGCCAATACCAAAAAACAAAAACAGCCCGGTACCCAAAAACTCAGCAATGCATTGCGCTTTTAGTGAATCGTTCATTGTGACACCTTCTAAGCAGAGTTCGTGTCTTTACCAGCGGACTCCTTACTGGCAAGTAGAATACTTCGAGGCTTACTATAAAAGGCCGTATCAGCAAATTGTTGGCATTCTGCGGATAGCTTGCCCTTTAAAATCGTGGTGCAATAGCAAATTCTTGCTACGCACTTTATTAAAACATTAGAGACAATCGGGATTACACGTATTACACGGACATTTTCAAAACAATAAAATATTGCTATTAGCAGAAATCCGTTTTCAAACCACCATCACAATTTCATTTTTTTCGCATAGCAAATGATATTTATAATGTCACCAGAAAAAGTGTAAATGTGGAACTGACATAACTAAATAATCATATCAATAAAATTTAATATATCCATTAAAAACAATAAGTTAAAATAATTAATAGCAATTTTATATCGCCTTACCTCTATTATTTTTTCACTCTCAATTTCAAGTCAGCCATTCTTTTTCCTCGCTTCTTTTTATAGTCATGAACATCGGGACAACCCAGGCGAGGTCTTTATGCAACAAGAAGCGTTAGGAATGGTAGAAACCAAAGGCTTGACTGCAGCCATAGAGGCCGCAGATGCAATGGTGAAGTCAGCCAATGTAATGCTGGTCGGCTACGAAAAAATTGGTTCGGGGCTGGTAACAGTCATTGTTCGCGGCGATGTTGGCGCAGTCAAAGCAGCAACAGATGCAGGTGCCGCCGCAGCACGTAATGTGGGAGAAGTGAAAGCCGTACACGTCATCCCACGCCCTCACACCGATGTAGAAAAAATCTTACCGAAGGGAATTAGCTAATGAGCAGCAATGAGCTGGTTGATCAGATCATGGCGCAGGTGATTGCTCGCGTGGCAACGCCGGAACAGCAGGCTATCCCTGAAAATAATCCTCCAACACGAGAAACGGCTATGGCAGAGAAAAGCTGCAGTTTAACGGAGTTTGTCGGTACTGCGATTGGCGACACCGTCGGTCTGGTAATCGCCAACGTGGACAGCGCCCTACTGGACGCAATGAAACTTGAAAAACGGTATCGCTCCATTGGCATCCTTGGCGCGCGTACTGGTGCAGGCCCGCACATCATGGCCGCAGATGAAGCGGTAAAAGCCACCAATACTGAAGTCGTCAGTATTGAGTTGCCACGTGATACCAAAGGCGGCGCGGGTCACGGTTCGCTGATTATTCTCGGCGGCAACGATGTTTCCGACGTGAAACGCGGAATTGAGGTTGCGCTGAAAGAACTGGATCGCACCTTTGGCGATGTGTATGCCAACGAAGCCGGTCACATCGAGATGCAATACACCGCACGCGCCAGCTACGCGCTGGAAAAAGCCTTTGGTGCACCGATTGGCCGTGCCTGTGGCGTGATCGTCGGCGCGCCGGCATCCGTTGGTGTCCTGATGGCTGATACTGCGCTGAAATCCGCCAACGTGGAAGTTGTGGCCTACAGCTCCCCTGCCCATGGCACCAGCTTCAGTAACGAAGCCATTCTGGTCATTTCAGGCGATTCCGGCGCTGTGCGTCAGGCCGTTATCTCCGCCCGCGAAATCGGTAAAACCGTACTCGGGACCCTCGGCTCAGAACCGAAAAACGATCGTCCGTCCTACATCTGATATCAGTGAGGCTGATTCATGAGATCGAAAAGATTTGAAGCACTGGCGAAGCGCCCTGTGAATCAGGATGGCTTCGTTAAGGAGTGGATCGAAGAAGGCTTCATTGCGATGGAAAGCCCGAACGACCCTAAACCGTCGATTAAAATCGTCAACGGTACAGTCACAGAACTGGACGGCAAATCCGCCAGTGAATTTGACTTAATTGACCATTTCATTGCCCGCTATGGCATTAACCTGGCGCGCGCTGAAGAAGTCATGGCGATGGACTCAGTAAAACTTGCCAATATGCTTTGCGACCCTAACGTGAAGCGCAAAGACATTGTGCCGCTGACCACCGCAATGACCCCGGCAAAAATTGTCGAAGTGGTGTCCCATATGAACGTCGTTGAGATGATGATGGCCATGCAGAAAATGCGTGCTCGTCGTACACCGTCTCAGCAGGCACACGTCACTAACGTTAAAGATAATCCGGTGCAGATTGCCGCTGATGCGGCTGAAGGCGCCTGGCGCGGATTTGACGAACAAGAAACGACGGTTGCCGTTGCGCGTTATGCACCCTTTAACGCCATTGCGCTGTTAGTCGGCTCACAGGTTGGGCGCCCTGGCGTATTAACCCAGTGCTCGCTGGAAGAGGCGACCGAACTTAAACTCGGTATGTTAGGCCACACCTGTTACGCGGAAACCATCTCTGTCTATGGTACTGAACCCGTCTTTACCGACGGCGATGACACGCCATGGTCGAAAGGCTTCCTCGCCTCTTCCTACGCCTCACGCGGTCTGAAAATGCGCTTTACCTCCGGTTCTGGCTCAGAAGTTCAGATGGGTTACGCCGAAGGGAAATCGATGCTTTACCTCGAAGCCCGCTGTATTTACATCACCAAAGCCGCTGGCGTACAGGGTTTACAAAATGGTTCAGTAAGCTGCATCGGCGTGCCTTCCGCTGTGCCGTCAGGCATTCGTGCGGTGTTAGCTGAAAACCTGATCTGTTCCTCCCTGGATCTGGAGTGTGCCTCCAGCAACGACCAAACCTTTACCCACTCGGATATGCGTCGTACTGCCCGCCTGCTGATGCAGTTCCTGCCGGGTACTGACTTCATTTCTTCCGGTTATTCCGCTGTGCCGAACTACGACAACATGTTTGCGGGCTCGAACGAGGATGCCGAAGATTTTGACGACTACAACGTTCTCCAGCGAGACCTCAAGGTAGATGGGGGTCTGCGTCCGGTTCGTGAAGAAGACGTTATCGCCATTCGTAATAAAGCGGCACGTGCACTGCAGGCCGTCTTTGCCGGGATGGGATTACCGCCAATCACTGATGAAGAAGTGGAAGCGGCGACTTACGCCCACGGTTCGAAAGATATGCCGGAGCGAAACATCGTTGAAGATATCAAGTTTGCGCAAGAGATCATCAATAAAAACCGTAACGGTCTGGAAGTGGTGAAAGCCCTTGCTCAGGGCGGGTTTACCGATGTCGCTCAGGACATGCTCAACATCCAGAAAGCCAAGTTAACCGGGGATTATCTGCATACCTCCGCCATTATCGTTGGCGACGGACAGGTGCTATCCGCAGTAAATGACGTCAATGACTATGCCGGTCCGGCAACAGGTTATCGCCTACAAGGCGAACGCTGGGAAGAGATCAAAAACATCCCTGGCGCACTTGATCCCAACGAGCTTGGCTAAGGGGTGAAAAATGGAAATCAATGAAAAGCTGCTGCGCCAGATAATTGAAGACGTACTGTCTGAAATGCAAACCAGCGACAAACCTGTCTCATTCCGCGCATCGACAGCGGCTAGCGCGCCACAGGCTGCAGCGGCGCAGGGCGACAGCTTTCTGACCGAGATTGGCGAAGCCAAACAAGGCCAGCAGCAGGACGAAGTGATTATTGCCGTAGGTCCCGCGTTTGGACTGTCGCAAACCGTCAATATCGTAGGGATCCCGCATAAGAACATCTTGCGCGAAGTGATTGCGGGTATTGAAGAAGAAGGCATTAAAGCGCGCGTTATCCGCTGCTTTAAATCCTCCGATGTGGCATTTGTCGCCGTGGAAGGTAACCGTCTGAGCGGTTCCGGGATCTCTATCGGCATCCAGTCAAAAGGCACCACGGTAATCCACCAGCAGGGGTTACCGCCGCTTTCTAACCTGGAGCTGTTCCCTCAGGCACCACTTCTGACGCTGGAAACCTATCGTCAGATCGGTAAAAACGCCGCGCGTTATGCCAAGCGTGAATCTCCGCAACCGGTCCCTACTCTGAATGACCAGATGGCTCGTCCTAAGTACCAGGCGAAATCGGCCATTCTGCACATTAAAGAGACCAAATACGTCGTGACGGGCAAAAACCCGCAGGAACTGCGCGTGGCGCTTTGATAAAGGATAACTCCATGAATACCGACGCAATTGAATCGATGGTTCGGGATGTGCTGAGCCGGATGAACAGCCTGCAAGGCGAGCCCGCGACGCCGGTCGCGGCGAGTTCATCAGCACATACCGCGAAAGTCACGGATTACCCTCTCGCGAATAAACATCCTGAGTGGGTAAAAACCGCAACCAACAAAACTCTGGATGACTTCACGCTCGAAAATGTTCTGAGCAACAAAGTGACGGCGCAGGACATGCGCATCACCCCTGAAACGCTGCGCCTTCAGGCGGAAATCGCCAAAGATGCCGGACGTGACAGACTGGCGATGAACTTCGAGCGCGCCGCTGAGCTAACCGCTGTACCTGACGATCGCATTCTTGAGATCTACAACGCGCTGCGCCCATACCGCTCAACGAAAGACGAGCTGATGGCTATCGCTGACGATCTCGAAAATCGTTATCAGGCAAAGATCTGTGCAGCTTTCGTTCGTGAAGCGGCAGCGCTGTACGTTGAGCGTAAAAAACTCAAAGGCGACGACTAACTCAGGGACAGGATCATGCGATATATAGCTGGCATTGACATAGGCAACTCATCAACGGAAGTCGCTCTGGCTACCCTCGATGAGTCTGGCGCACTGAGCATCACCGGCAGCGCGCTGGCAGAAACCACCGGAATTAAAGGCACATTACGTAATGTGTTTGGTATTCAGGAGGCACTTTCGCTGGCAGCAAAAAACGCCGGTATCAATGTCAGCGATATTTCGCTCATCCGTATTAACGAAGCCACCCCGGTCATTGGCGACGTAGCGATGGAAACGATAACCGAAACCATCATCACTGAATCCACCATGATCGGCCATAACCCTAAAACGCCGGGCGGCGTCGGATTAGGCGTTGGCGTCACTATTACGCCGGAAGACCTGCTCAGCCGTCCGGCGGATACGCCCTATATTCTGGTGGTGTCATCGGCATTTGATTTCGCCGATGTCGCCACGATGATTAATGCCTCCGTCCGCGCCGGATACCAGTTAACTGGCGTTATTTTGCAGCAGGACGATGGCGTATTGGTCAGTAATCGTCTGACTCACCCCTTGCCTATCGTCGATGAAGTTCTTCATATCGACCGCATCCCGTTAGGTATGCTGGCAGCCATTGAGGTCGCGATTCCAGGAAAAGTCATTGAAACGCTTTCTAACCCTTACGGGATTGCGACCGTTTTTGGCCTCAACGCCGACGAGACTAAAAACATTGTCCCGATGGCGCGGGCGCTGATTGGCAACCGTTCTGCCGTGGTCGTGAAAACGCCATCAGGTGATGTGAAAGCACGAGCCATTCCTGCCGGAAATCTGGAGCTACAGTCGCAGGGTCGTACCGTACGGGTCGACGTTGCAGCTGGCGCTGAAGCGATTATGAAAGCGGTTGGTGAATGCCCAAAACTGGATAACGTCACCGGAGAGGCTGGCACCAATATTGGCGGCATGCTGGAGCATGTGCGCCAGACAATGGCTGAATTAACCAACAAACCCAGCCACGAAATTTTTATTCAGGACCTGCTGGCAGTCGATACCTCGGTTCCCGTCAGCGTGACCGGCGGGCTAGCCGGTGAGTTCTCACTGGAACAGGCTGTCGGCATTGCTTCCATGGTGAAATCAGACCGCCTGCAAATGGCGATGATTGCTCAGGAAATCACGCAAAAGCTCAACATTGACGTCCAGGTTGGCGGCGCCGAAGCCGAAGCTGCCATTCTGGGGGCCTTAACCACCCCCGGCACGACGCGGCCACTGGCTATTCTGGACCTCGGTGCAGGATCGACCGACGCCTCCATCATCAACCCGAAAGGCGAAATTATTGCCACGCACCTGGCGGGTGCGGGCGATATGGTCACGATGATTATTGCCCGTGAACTGGGGCTGGAAGACCGTTATCTCGCTGAAGAGATCAAAAAGTACCCGCTGGCGAAAGTCGAGAGCTTGTTCCATCTTCGCCACGAAGATGGCAGCGTCCAGTTCTTCCCTACACCTCTCCCGCCAACGGTTTTTGCCCGCGTATGCGTAGTAAAACCCGATGAACTGGTGCCACTGCCAGGCGAACTGGCGCTGGAGAAAGTCCGGGCCATTCGCCGCAGCGCTAAGGAACGCGTTTTCGTCACCAACGCACTCAGAGCGCTACGTCAGGTGAGTCCGACCGGGAACATTCGGGATATTCCTTTTGTGGTGCTGGTTGGCGGCTCATCCCTGGACTTTGAAGTTCCGCAACTGGTCACCGATGCGCTGGCACACTATCGCCTGGTTGCCGGGCGCGGCAACATTCGTGGCACCGAAGGTCCGCGCAACGCGGTCGCGACAGGGCTGATTCTCTCCTGGTACAAGGCATTCGCTCATGGAAAGTAATCTCACCACGCCAGCCATCGTTATCTTCGCCACTGCTGGATGCACTGACGTCTGGAGTGATGTGCTGCTGGGTATTGAAGAAGAAGGGATCCCCTTTGTGATTCAGGAGAGCCCGTCAACTGACGTTATCCACAACGCATGGCTGGCGGCTTGCCAATCGCCGCTGCTGGTTGGCATTGGCTGCAGTCGCGAAAAACTGGTCGTGCACTATAAAAACTTACCCACATCAGCGCCACTATTTACGCTGACATATCAACAAGATAACTACGCCAAACGCAGCATTGGTAATAACGCTGCGCGGCTGGTTAAAGGCATTCCGTTTCGGGAATGCCACTCATAACCCACAGGAGAAAAGCAGTATGAATAACGCACTGGGACTGGTTGAAACAAAAGGGCTCGTCGGCGCTATTGAAGCCGCTGATGCCATGGTGAAATCCGCAAACGTGCAGTTGGTTGGTTACGAAAAAATCGGCTCAGGCCTGATCACCGTTATGGTTCGCGGCGATGTCGGCGCAGTGAAAGCTGCCGTAGATGCAGGAAGCGCTGCAGCAAGCGCCGTTGGCGAGGTGAAATCCTGCCACGTTATCCCACGTCCGCACAGCGACGTTGAAGCCATTTTACCTAAATCCGCATAAGTCGTTGCAACCAAGGAGCACAGCGTGAAGCAATCACTGGGATTACTTGAAGTTAGTGGTCTGGCATTAGCCATCAGTTGCGCGGACGTCATGGCGAAAGCCGCCTCCATCACGCTGGTGGGCCTCGAAAAAACCAACGGTTCAGGCTGGATGGTGATCAAGATAATCGGGGATGTGGCCTCCGTCCAGGCGGCCATTTCCACCGGTGTCAGTTTCGCTGACCAGCGAGATGGACTGGTGGCTCACAAAGTCATATCCAGACCAGGGGATGGCATTCTGTCACATAGCGTCATCCCGGAGTCTGAGCCAGCGCCCGCCCCGACACCGGTCGTACTACATGAAGAGATGACTGAGGACCATGCAGCGCCCGAAGTGCCGCAAGATGCAGAGTTGATTAGCTGCAATCTGTGTCTTGACCCTGCCTGCCCCCGTCAAAAAGGCGAGCCGCGCTCTCTTTGTCTGCACTCAGGCAAACGAGGTGAAGCGTGATGGATAAACAGCAACTGGAGACAACGGTCACCAAAGTTTTGGATGAAATGCGTGAGCGCCCTATTCCGCTAGGGATCTCTAATCGTCATATTCATCTATGCGCTGAAGATTACGACCGCTTGTTTCCCAATCACCCTATTAGTGAGAAAAAAGAGCTGCTGCAGCCCGGACAATATGCAGCAGACCAGACCGTCACGCTGGTGGGACCAAAAGGTCAGTTAAAAAATGTGCGCTTACTCGGCCCACTGCGTAGCACCAGTCAGGTCGAAATTTCTCGTACCGACGCTCGTACGTTGGGAATTGCTGCTCCACTACGGATGTCAGGCAGTATCGAGGGCACGCCAGGCGTTCGCCTTATCAGTCCATTTGCTGAACTGGACTTAGCATCCGGGGTAATCGTCGCCCAACGCCATATCCATATGTCGCCGCTCGATGCCCTAATCCTGCGCGTTTCCCATGGCGATAAAGTCTCTGTTGCCATTAATGGCGATGAACGTCGACTGATTTTCGATAACGTCGCCGTACGCGTTTCGCCGGATATGCGCCTTGAGATGCATATCGATACCGACGAAGCCAATGCTGCGGGCGCAGATAATCCGCAGGCATTTGCCACACTGGTGAGCCCGCGATGAACAACGAACTGCTGCAACGCATTATCGAGGAGGTTGTTTCCCGATTAAAAAAACGCGCGGAAAGCACGCTCTCGCTTAGCGTCGCGCAGTTACGGGAAATCGAACCACGGACATTGTGCTGCCAGTACTCATCGCTCCACCTCCTGCAGGCGGACCTGCCATTGCTGGAGCAAATTGCCGAGGGCTGCGCGGACAACATATCGGTGGTAACGATCCACGAAGCGCTGGCATGCGGAGTCCGCGTGAAAATTTCACTACAACACCGATTGTTACCCGCAATCCCCGTTAGAAAACTCGCGCGTCTGCCTCTGGAGTTCAGTGACGAGCTGGGGCGAATCATCGTTTTGCATCCTGACAAACTTCTCAGCTATGCCGACGTCGCCCAACTGAAGGGGGGCGTTCTGGTGCTACGTCGTCGATGTGTCGTGACGGCTCTGGCTCAGGACGCCGTCGGTACGCGAAATGTCCAATTAATTAAGCAGGAGTGAGCTATGCATCTGGCACGGGTTACAGGCGTTGTGGTTTCCACGCAAAAATCTCCATCACTGGTGGGGAAGAAACTGTTGCTGGTACGTCGGGTGAGTGCGGACGGAG
Organism: Citrobacter sp. 506; assembly: GCF_050434985.1. Taxonomy (NCBI): domain Bacteria; kingdom Pseudomonadati; phylum Pseudomonadota; class Gammaproteobacteria; order Enterobacterales; family Enterobacteriaceae; genus Citrobacter; species Citrobacter sp. 506. Next base: position 31,176 of record NZ_JBNDJN010000001.1, on the reverse strand, counting down.
AACTTCCCGCGTCCCCTGTGAGTGGAGATGAAGTCGCGGTTGATTCTGTCGGCGCTGGAACTGGAGAACTGGTATTACTCAGCAGTGGCTCCAGCGCCAGACACGTTTTTTCCGGCCCTAATGAGGCCATCGATCTGGCTATCGTCGGCATTGTCGACACGCTTTCTCGTTAGGAGGAACTATGGCGATTTATACCCGCACTGGCGATGCCGGCACAACGGCCCTCTTTACCGGGCAACGCGTGAGCAAAACGCACCCGCGCGTCGAGGCTTACGGTACGCTGGACGAACTTAATGCGGCGCTTAGCCTGTGTGTTTGCGCAGCGAAAAACCCGCAGCACCGCCAGTTACTCGAAAACATTCAACTGCAGCTTTTTTGGTTCAGCGCCGAGCTGGCAAGCGAAAGCGAACAGCCAGCGCCAGAGCAGCGCTACATCAGCTCAGAAGAAATTGCCGCGCTGGAGGCCGCTATCGATACAGCGATGGGAAGAGTCCCCTCCCTACGCAGCTTTATTTTACCTGGCCGCAGCGAAGCCGCCAGCCGTCTGCACTTTGCCCGCACGCTGGCCCGCCGCGCAGAGAGGCGACTGGTCGAACTCTCCACCGAGATTTCCGTCAGACACGTGCTGATGCGTTATATCAATCGCCTGTCCGACTGCTTATATGCGCTTGCACGAGCAGAAGATCATGACGCCCATCAAAACAACATTATTCAGAAAGTGGCGGAGCGTTATCTCGCAGCCATCCGTACATCAGCCACCAGGGAGCCGGCTATGTCTCTGTCTTTTCAGGAGCTCCACCAACTCACTCGCACTGCGGTAACGAGAGCAGAAGAACTTCAGGTTCCGGTCGTCATCAGCATTGTTGATGCGAACGGGACCCAAACGGTGACCTGGCGCATGCCTGACGCATTACTCGTCAGTAGCGAACTGGCACCGAAAAAAGCCTGGACCGCCGTGGCAATGAAAACCGCCACGCATGAGCTGACATCGGCAGTGCAGCCAGGCGCCGCGCTTTACGGTCTGGAAAGCCATATGCAGGGAAAAGTCGTCACCTTCGGTGGCGGGTACGCATTATGGCGTGAGGGGTTACTCCTTGGGGGTCTTGGCATCAGCGGGGGAAGCGTTGAGCAGGATATGGACATTGCAGAAACGGCCATTGCGGCAATTAACATGAGAATACATCAATGAACACTTCAGAACTTGAAACCCTTATTCGTAACATTTTGAGTGAGCAACTTGCACCGGCAAAAGCAGAAGTTAAGGGTAATGGAATTTTTCCGTCCGTTAGCGAAGCGATCGATGCCGCTCATCAGGCTTTTCTGCGTTATCAGCAATGTCCATTGAAAACCCGCAGCGCCATCATTAACGCCCTGCGAGAAGAACTGACGCCTCACCTTGCTTCATTGGCTGCTGAAAGCGCTGCCGAAACGGGAATGGGCAACAAAGAGGATAAGTTCCTTAAAAATAAAGCTGCGTTGGACAATACCCCGGGTATCGAAGATCTCACCACCACGGCGCTTACCGGCGACGGCGGCATGGTGTTATTCGAGTATTCACCCTTTGGGGTGATTGGTTCCGTCGCCCCCAGTACCAACCCGACGGAAACCATTATTAACAACAGCATCAGTATGCTGGCTGCGGGAAATAGCGTTTATTTTAGCCCACATCCAGGTGCAAAAGCGGTCTCACTGAAGCTGATTACCATGATTGAAGATATTGCTTTTCGCTGCTGCGGGATTCGGAATCTTGTCGTCACGGTCACAGAACCCACTTTTGAGGCTACCCAGCAGATGATGGCGCACCCTAAAATCGCAGTTCTGGCGATTACCGGTGGTCCAGGCATTGTTGCTATGGGCATGAAAAGCGGGAAAAAAGTCATTGGCGCAGGCGCAGGCAATCCTCCCTGCATTGTTGATGAAACAGCCGACCTGGTTAAGGCGGCGGAAGATATCATCAATGGCGCATCCTTTGATTACAACCTCCCCTGCATTGCTGAGAAGAGCCTGATTGTTGTTGATGCCGTTGCCGAACGACTGGTTCAACAAATGCAGTCTTTTGGCGCGATGCGACTCAATAGCGAAGAGATAGACAAACTGCGCGCAGTTTGTCTGCCAGAAGGAATAGCCAATAAACAACTGGTAGGGAAAAGCCCGGCAACCTTACTGGAAGCCGCGGGAATACCGGTTCCGGCAAAAGCACCTCGATTACTGATAGGTATCGTCAAGGCTGACGACCCATGGGTTACCAGCGAGCAACTGATGCCAATGCTCCCCATCGTAACGGTGAGCGATTTTGACAGCGCGTTAACGTTGGCCCTGAAGGTTGAAGAGGGATTGCATCACACCGCCATTATGCATTCGCAAAATGTGTCACGTCTGAACCTTGCCGCGCGCACGCTTCAGACCTCCATTTTTGTGAAAAATGGCCCCTCTTATGCTGGGATTGGCGTTGGTGGTGAAGGCTTTACCACCTTCACCATCGCAACGCCGACCGGTGAAGGAACGACATCTGCGCGCACTTTCGCACGCTCTCGTCGTTGCGTGCTGACAAACGGTTTTTCTATTCGCTAATGGGGCCGTTATGAAAAGCTTTTCACTGCAAACTCGATTATACAGCGGCCAGGGAAGCCTGGATGTGCTTAAGCGCTTCACGAATAAGCATATCTGGATTATCTGCGATGGTTTTCTCGCGCGTTCTCCCCTGATTGAAAAGCTGCGCGACGCGCTGCCAGCGGATAACCGCATCAGCATTTTCAGCGATATCACCCCCGATCCCACCATTAGCACGGTAGTACAAGGGATTGCGCAAATGCAGTCCCTACGACCGGACGTCGTCATTGGTTTTGGCGGTGGATCTGCACTGGACGCCGCAAAAGCCATCGTCTGGTTCAGCCGACAGTTCGGTATTGAGATTGAAACCTGCGTTGCAATTCCCACCACCAGCGGCACGGGATCGGAGGTGACCAGCGCCTGCGTGATTAGCGATCCGGATAAAGGCATTAAGTATCCATTATTTAATAATGCGCTTTATCCGGACATGGCCATCCTTGATCCGACGCTGGTCGTCAGCGTTCCACCAGCCATAACCGCGAATACCGGCATGGACGTATTAACGCATGCGCTGGAGGCTTATGTATCCACGAAAGCCAGCGACTTCACCGATGCGCTGGCTGAAAAAGCGGCACAAATTGTCTTCCAGTACCTGCCTGTCGCCGTCAGCAAAGGCGACTGCCTGGCAACCAGAGGAAAAATGCACAACGCGTCAACGCTCGCGGGAATGGCATTCAGTCAGGCTGGTCTGGGTATCAATCATGCGATTGCCCATCAGTTGGGCGGCCAGTTTCATCTGCCCCACGGACTTGCCAATGCGCTGCTGCTGACCCATGTCATTCATTTTAATGCCCGCGATCCGCGGGCCGCGAAGCGCTACGCCCGTTTCGCTAAAGCCTGCCACCTATGCCCGGATAACGCGAACGATACGGCGGCACTGAATGCGCTAATTCGTCATATAGAGCTACTCAAAAAACAGTGTGCGTTACCTTCTTTTGCTGACGCGCTTAAAGACGGAAAGCAAGCCTGGTCACAACGTATACCGTCGATGGTTCAGGCCGCGCTGGCTGATGTCACGCTGCAAACCAATCCTCGTGTTGCCGACGCCAGCGCCATGCAGGAACTGCTTGAGGAATTATTATGAAGACAGCCATGACGGCAGAGTCCACGCTTTATGATGCGCAGACAATTCGCGAACGCGTTCGCGCAGCGGGTGTTGTCGGGGCCGGAGGCGCAGGCTTTCCAGCTCACGTAAAATTACAGGCGCAGGTCGATACGTTTCTGGTCAATGCGGCAGAATGTGAGCCGATGCTGAAAGTTGACCAGCAATTGATGGCCGTTCAGGCTGAGCGACTTATCCGCGGCGTTCAATATGCCATGACGGCTACCGGGGCCAGGGCCGGTATTATTGCGCTCAAAGAGAAATATCAAAAGGCTATCAATGCGTTAACGCCCCTTCTGCCTGCCGGGATCCGCTTACATATTTTGCCTGATGTCTACCCGGCTGGTGACGAGGTTTTGACCATCTGGATGGCGACGGGCCGGAGAGTTCCGCCTGCCGCGTTGCCGGTCAGCGTCGGCGTGGTGGTCAATAACGTCCAGACTGTACTCAACATCGCCAGAGCCGTTGAGCAGCAATACCCGGTTACGCGCCGTACCCTGACCGTTAATGGCGCGGTCGCCAGACCAATCACTCTTACCGTCCCTATCGGAATGTCTTTACGTGAGGTTCTGGCGCTGGCCGGTGGTGCTACCGTTGACGATCCCGGTTTTATTAACGGTGGTCCGATGATGGGCGGCCTGATTACCTCACTGGATACCCCAGTCAGCAAGACCACCGGGGGACTGCTGGTTTTACCAAAGTCTCATGCGTTGATTCAGCGGCGGATGCAGGATGAACGCACCGTGCTTTCCGTCGCAAAAACCGTTTGCGAGCAGTGTCGTTTGTGTACGGATTTGTGCCCAAGACATTTGATCGGTCATGAATTATCGCCGCACCTGCTGGTTCGCGCGGTTAATTATCAGCAGGCGGCCACTCCGCAGTTACTGCTCACGGCCCTGACCTGTTCAGAATGCAATGTATGTGAAAGCGTAGCCTGTCCGGTTGGGATTTCACCGATGCGAATTAACCGCATGCTTAAACGCGAGCTACGGGCGCTCAACCATCGTTATGAAGGGCCGTTAAATCCTGAGGATGAAATGGCGAAGTATCGGCTTATTCCGGTGAAGCGCCTTATTACCAAACTGGGCCTTAGCGACTGGTATCACGATGCGCCACTGGCTGAGACTGATTATCCCACAGATAAAACGACGCTGTTGCTACGCCAGCATATTGGTGCCAGCGCCATCCCATGTGTACTGCAGGGCGAACACGTTGTTCGCGGTCAATGCGTTGCCGATGTGCCGTCCGGTGCATTAGGCGCACCTGTCCACGCCAGTATTGACGGTATTGTCAGCGAAATTACTGAGCAATCCATCACGGTAATAAGAGGTTAATCATGTCTCAGGCTATAGGGATTTTAGAACTCACCAGCATTGCCAAAGGAATGGAAGCTGGCGATGCCATGTTAAAAAGCGCGAATGTGAATTTACTGGTCAGCAAGACCATCTGCCCGGGTAAATTTCTGCTCATGCTCGGTGGTGACGTAGGCGCAGTACAACAGGCGATCGCCACCGGAACTTCTCTTGCTGGCGATATGCTCGTTGATAGTCTGGTACTACCCAACATTCACGCCAGCGTACTTCCTGCGATCAGTGGACTTAACAGCGTGGATAAGCATCAGGCCGTGGGCATTGTTGAAACATGGAGCGTTGCGGCCTGCATCTGCGCCGCCGACCGTGCGGTTAAAGCCTCCAATGTCACGCTGGTACGCGTCCATATGGCATTTGGTATTGGCGGCAAGTGCTACATGGTTGTCGCTGGCGATGTGTCTGATGTGAATAACGCAGTGACAGTTGCCAGTGAAAGTGCAGGTGAAAAAGGTCTGTTGGTTTACCGTTCGGTCATCCCTCGTCCGCATGAAAGCATGTGGCGACAGATGGTGGAGGGATAATGGAAAGACAACCCACCACGGATCGTATGATTCAGGAATATGTTCCTGGCAAGCAGGTTACGCTGGCGCATCTTATCGCTAATCCGGGTAAAGATTTATTCAAGAAACTGGGATTACCAGAGTCGGTTTCCGCAATCGGTATTCTGACGATTACCCCCAGCGAAGCCTCAATCATCGCCTGTGATATCGCCACGAAATCCGGGGCGGTAGAGATTGGTTTTCTCGACCGTTTTACCGGCGCTGTGGTACTGACGGGCGATGTTTCCGCCGTAGAGTACGCGCTGAAACAGGTAACCCGGACGCTGGGCGAAATGATGCGTTTTACCGCCTGTCCCATCACCCGGACATAATCTCATGAAACGCATAATGCTAATTGGCCCCAGCCAGTGCGGTAAAACGTCACTCACGCAGTGCATGCGGGGAGAGGCGCTTCACTATCAGAAGACCCAGGCCATTGTCTGGTCTCCCACAACGATAGACACACCGGGTGAATATCTCGAAAACCGCTGCCTGTACAGCGCGCTGCTGGCCAGCGCCTGTGAAGCAGACATCATCGCGCTGGTTCTCAATGCTGACGCGCCGTGGTCACCTTTTTCTCCAGGTTTTACTGGTCCGATGAACCGACCCGTTATCGGCCTCGTCACCAAAGCCGATTTAGCCAGCCCGCAGCGTATTTCTCTCGTGGAGAGTTGGCTAGTTCAGGCTGGCGCGCAACAAGTATTTGTCACCAGCGCGCTGGAGAATACCGGGGTCGATGAGATGTTCATTTTTCTGAATGCAAAGGAACCTTCATGTCTCACAAAATAATGGCCATTAATGCAGGCAGTTCCTCGCTTAAGTTTCAGCTTCTGGCGATGCCGCAGGGTGAAATGATTTGCCAGGGACTGATCGAGCGTATCGGTATGTCTGATGCGCAAGTCACCCTAAAAACACCAGCGCAAAAATGGCAGGAGACGTTGCCCGTAGCCGATCACCGTGAAGCAGTAACGCTGCTACTGGAAAAACTGCTCAGTCACAATATTATCAGCAGTCTTGAAGAGATCGACGGCGTAGGCCATCGCGTCGCACACGGTGGAGAATCCTTCAAAGATTCCGCGCGGGTAACCGATGAAACACTGGCGGAAATCGAACGCCTTGCGGAACTGGCACCGCTTCATAACCCGGTTAATGCGTTGGGGATTGCGGTATTTCGCCAGCTACTGCCGAAAACGCCGGCTGTTGCGGTTTTTGACACGGCTTTTCATCAGACCCTTGATGAGCCTTCTTTCATCTATCCCCTGCCCTGGCGCTACTACTCAGAGCTGGGTATTCGTCGTTATGGTTTTCATGGTACCAGCCACAAGTATGTCAGCGCTCAGCTTGCTGAAAAGCTGGGCGTGCCGCTCAGCGCCCTGCGGGTTGTTTGTTGTCATCTGGGCAACGGCAGCAGCATCTGCGCTATCAAAGGCGGACACTCGGTAAATACCTCCATGGGTTTTACGCCGCAGTCTGGCGTAATGATGGGCACGCGAAGTGGCGATATTGATCCATCCATTCTGCCGTGGATTGCCCTGCGTGAAGGCAAAACCCCGCAGCAGCTCAACCAATTGCTCAACAATGAGTCCGGATTACTCGGAGTTTCTGGTGTTTCACCCGACTACCGGGATGTTGAACATGCCGCAAATACGGGCAATCACCAGGCAGCACTGGCGTTGACGCTTTTTGCCGAGCGGATTCGCGCCACTATTGGCAGCTATATTATGCAGATGGGCGGTCTGGATGCGCTGGTGTTTACCGGGGGAATTGGTGAAAATTCAGCGCGGGCTCGCGCCGCGATTTGCCACAACCTGAATTTCTTAGGTCTGGCCGTTGATGAAGAAAAAAATCAGCGTAACGCCACCTTTATTCAGACGGAAAATGCGGTGGTTAAAGTGGCGGTGATTAATACCAATGAAGAGCTGATGATAGCCCAGGACGTTATGCGTTTAGCGATATCAGAAACTGTGACATTGGGCATTCCCGCCTGATATTGCCGAACCGCAAATTGCGGCAAATCATGGTAATAGCGCGATCGCCATGACACTATGCGCCGAGGATTGCTGAACACAAAGGTGAAGACGTGGCTGTTGCGCAATGTCCCGCATCGTGCGGAGAACTTATCCAGGGCTGGATTCTGGGGAGTGAGAAACTGGTCTCCTGCCCGGTCGAATGGTATAGCACCGTTGAGGTCACTTCAGGCTCACCGCTGACAGATGAACGTCCACTTTCTCGGGCAATGGTTAACAGGTTATTACAGCACTGGCAGTACCCGGCGCATCTCAGTCAGGATATCCGGATAGATGTTCAGTCAACCATTCCTATCGCGAAAGGAATGGCCAGCAGCACTGCGGATATTGCCGCCACGGCCATCGCCGCAGCGCATTATCTGGGCCATCAACTGGACGAGCCAACACTGGCACAGCTTTGCGTTTCTCTGGAGCCAACCGACAGCACCGTTTTTCGTAAGCTAACCCTTTTCGATCATAACAACGCTTCCACGCAAATTGGTTGTGAAGCTCAGCCTCAACTCGATCTGCTGGTTCTCGAAAGCCCTGAAACATTGCGTACCGCGGATTATCACCGTATTCCACGTCATTTCGGCTTGCAGGCGGGAGCTGCGGCCCTCCAACGGGCATGGGAAAAAGTACAGGAAGCCTGTATTAGCCAAAATCCTTACCGGTTGGGAGAAGCGGCTACGCTTAGCGCAATCGCCAGCCAATTGCTGTTACCAAAGCCGGATTTTGATTCACTATTAGCGCTGGTGGAAGAATGTGATTTATACGGCGTCAACGTCGCGCACAGCGGCAGCGTAGTCGGACTGATGCTGGACAGAAATCGTCATGATGTGGATTACATTAAATGGATGTTGACGCAGAAAAAACTTACGATTCACTGGCCGGAACAGCATTTGTTACGCATGGTGACGGGCGGGGTCGAACTGCAATAAGGGTCGCCGCGCGGCAGCGACCCGGACAAGCATAAAATCGTTACTCGGCTTTCGCTTCGCCGTTTTTCACTTCGCCCATGGCTTTCAGCTTTTTAGAGATATCGCGGCGTTCTTTAGAGATCTCTGCGTTTTTGATGATGTAGTCATCAACACGATCTTCATAATCGCTTTTCATGCTGGCAATGATGCCCTGAATCGCTTCCACGCTCATACCAGGCTTGATGTAATCGCTCAGGTTGTCCAACAGCAGAACGCGTTTCTGGTTGTCACGGATCTTTTTCTCAACGTCCTGGATTTCACGTTGCAGTTTGTTTTTACGACGGAACAGACGAACAAATTCCAGCACGTCCTGGAAAGAAGGCTTGGTAGTTTCCATTTTTACACCCCTGATAATGTGAGATTCGGATTCGTTAAAACAACGGCTAAAGTGGGTCAACATTACTTTCATGCCCGCCATACTTCAAGTTGCATCTGCATCGACAATGCATGGTTGAAACCTGAGTTATCGAGGGTAAAGCCATTGCAGTTACCAATGGTTTTAGCCTTTTTCAGTATCATACCTCTAATCTTTGCTGAATCGAAGCAGCAGTAGAACCAATCCCCTCATCTGCTCTTTATTTGCGCAGTGCGCGACAGATTAAATGTGAAAGTAACTCCAGTTGTCGAGCCATCTCCATGTTCAACCAAACGTAGCCGTGAATGGGCGTTTCTGCGACATTATCGCCTTTATGCTCAGCAATAAGCTGACGCAGCTCTGCTACGGTGTCATTGAGCTTTTCCGTATTGGCAAGCACCGGCTGCGGATTACCTTCATACAAGGCGTGGGTTATTGTCAGTAGTGCCTGCTGGGTCCTGAGCTGAGTTTCACGCAGCGTATGCGCATTCAACATGACAAAGTGGCTGGTACGGCTGGCCCACAGCGCATTAATTTGCAGCTCGAGCATGCAGACCAGATTGCGATTCACCGTCTGAATAGCCTCAAAGATCGATTTTTGAATGCGGGTTTCCTTGCTGGCAGGAGCGATGAGCCCACGCATTTTGACAACGTCGCTCAACAGTTGTTGTAAATGTTTTTCCAGCCGCGGTTGCTCGAGCAGATTGGGGGATAGCGCGGCCTGATACACCCGATTGTACCCCGTGACACAATGCGCCAGTTGGATACGCCAGTGTATAAATGCCCGCTGCGGCCAGATGCCGGTAAACAGCATCGCCAGTAACGACCCCAGAATAACATCACCACCGCGCCATAACGCGGTGTTCATATCTCCGGCAGGCGCACCCACGACCACGGCAAGCGTTATGCCAATCAGCAGCGCCTGATACGGCCTTTTACCCAGCGCCAGCCAGCCGCAGAGAAACATCGCTACCGCGCACCATATCAGCATTAACGGCAGCGAGAAGAGTTCCAGACGCAGGGCAACCAGTCCCAGGACCGAGCCCAGGATCGTGCCACCTATACGTTCAAAGGCCCTGGGAACAACGTTACCCCAAAAAGATATTGGCCCCATAATCACCACCAGCGTGATCAGAGGCCATGTACCTTCGGGAATGTTTAACAGGCGTACCAACAGAAAAGTAAGGAGAAACGCCAGCGCAATGCGAATACCATGCACCACACGATAATGACGATACAAACGAATTTCAAAAGGACTCAGCGATTTGTCTGCACGCACTCATGCACTCCGTCAGGGAATAGCAAAGAAGCGAATTGTACCTGTTTTTAGCGTGAAAAGATCATCCTGATTTACACCCCAAACAGTTACTTCGTCTGCACTGGCACGTACATTTCAATGTCCCAGTAACCGTCCTCCATGCCATTGTTCATATAAACTTCAAAGCAGGGTTTAGCGGCTATCGCATAAGTCGTATCCTGCAACAGGCGCTCGAAGAACTGATACCAAGGCGTCGCAAAATCGTGATTCTCAACGCGCGCAACGGCGACAGCATAGTCGCCACCCGCCAGTTCGGTGAGGATCACCCCTTCGCTGTTTTCCGGGATTTCAAAACCTTGAGGCACAGAAACCACGGTATCACAGCGCAGTTTTTCCGCAGGAACAACATCAGGGTTGTCGTAATAAACAGCAATCCATTCCAACGGCACAATCTGTTTACCGTCGACCCACTTCATTAATTGCTCAAACCCCTGCTTCACCGTTTGTTCCCACGGTCCAACCATATGGAAACCGGCAATCATGCGTTTATCGACCAGCTTTATCTCGTACTCCATACAACCTCCACTGTTACACTGTATTTATATACAGTGTAATTTCTGGCTATGTCGGCCACAAGGAAATAGTGATTATTATGTGAGCAGATTCGCACTCTTGCCAGTCAGACGCATCAGGAAAAACTACGCCTTGTGGTGGAAATAATCGCTCAGGCGCGAGAAAACGCCGCCTTCGCCGACGGATTCCAGCGTAACCAGAGGCCAATGCGCCACCAGCTTATCCCGATCGTAGAGTTCAATTTCCCCCACACGTTGATGCGCAGCGATGGGAGCAACCAGCTCTTTCTTATCAAGGACATATTTTGCTTTGATGTTAGGGACTTCTGCTTTAGGCAGGGCCATCCAGAAATCCTGCTCGGTTCCGAGGCTGATTTTTTCTTTATCGCCATACCAGATCCGTTCAGTGCCAACCTGCTTACCGCTACGCAAAACCTGCACTGTATCGAAGTTGTGTTGCCCCCATTGCAGCAGTTTACGCGCCTGATCTTCGCGCCCTTTCGCACTCTCCGCGCCCATCACCACCGCAATCAGGCGGCGCTGACCATCGACGGCGGAAGCAATCAGGTTAAACCCGGCTCCGGACGTATGCCCTGTCTTCAGGCCATCTACGTTCATGGTTTTATCCCACAACAAACCGTTACGGTTTTGCTGTGTGATGCCGTTCCAGGTAAGGCTTTTCTCACTGTACATATGGTAGAAATCCGGTTCCCCGTGGATGATAGCGCGAGACAGCACGGCCAGGTCGTACGCGGAGCTATGCTGACCCGGCGCATCCAGACCATGTACCGTTTCAAAATGGGTGTCCTGCAGGTTCAGTTTTTGCGCATAGTTGTTCATCATCGCGACAAACTGCGGCTGCCCTCCGGCGATGTAATCCGCCAGTGCCACGCAGGCATCATTACCGGAATCAACAATTAACCCACGGCTGAGGTCGCGTACCGAAACGCGATCCCCTTCTTTCAGGAACATCAAGGATGAACCGACAAATACCGGATTATCTTTTGCCCATGCATCGCGCCCGACGGTCACAATATCTGTCGGACTAATACGCTTGCTGTCAATTGCGCGATCGACAACATAGCCAGTCATCAGTTTCGTCAGGCTGGCAGGATTGCGCTGCTGGTGTTCATTACCGGCTGTCAGGATTTGGCCCGTGGTGTAATCCATTAACACCCATGCCCCGGCAGTAATCGCAGGAGGTTGTGGGGCGAAGCTCACGGCATCGCTCGCGTAGGCGGGCGAAAAACTCATCGTTAATAGTGAAGCGGCAATAAACAAACGGCGTTTCAACAGCATGTCCTCAGGAAAGGGAGAAATAGCCGTTCTTTTTACGGAAGTTCTGTCGAACAAACATGGATAAATTGCAAGAAAATGTGACATAAGGCACATTTTCTTGCTATCAGGAAAGGGTTTCAGAGACAAATCTCGCCGGAACTACCCTTTACGCGGCGCGGTCTCTGCGTGATGACTGCGATGGCGGTGATAACCATCGATCATACTGCGAAAAATTTGCCCTGGCGTGTCACCCAGCGTGCACAGGTAAATATGCGCGCAGATGAACAGTAAGCCCACAATCGCTAACGCCATATGCAGCACCAGCATCACCGGCCCAGCCCCTACCACCTGTGGGTAGAGACATAGCAACCCGGTGATGATCAGTAGTGGAACCAGTGCGTACATGATGGCCAGGTAGGCCAGCTGTTGCAGCGGGTTAAATTTGTCCTCTGCCGTTGCGGCAAACGGGTGCGGCTCACCTTTCATAATGCCATACAGATAAAAGCGTGTTTGCAGCAGGCAGCGTGATATCAACCCGCTAAATTTCACGCGATAATGGCAGCCGTTGCCGCTGGTTGCGTTTATTAACACAAAGCCAATCCAGAAGGCCAGCAATGCGAAGCCACACCAGGTATGTACCTGCACCATTAAGGCCACCGGTCCGACAGAAAAGTGCCCAAACAGGCCGCTTAGCAGAAGCAGGATAAAGAGCAGCGCATTACCCCAGTGCCAGCGGCGGACCGCCAGCGAATAAAGGTAGTCCCGATGCTCTTCCCCGGTTGCCGTTTTGGGCGCCAGCATCCGACGTAACAGCGCGTGCGTGACCAGGCCCGCAATCATCAGCACAATAATAACGCCTGCATAAATGAGCCACAGCGGCCAGTAGTCCGGCGCATAGTTAAGCTCTGCTCCCCAGATAGAATTCATACATTACCCTCCTGATGGATCTCTTTACGCCGATAGACACTTACCGGGCCGCTACGCGTATCCTGCTGGCGATAAACCTCTTTTTGATTAATCCAGTGCTGAATTTCCGGGTCATCGCGACGACCAAATTTCAGCGCATCCGTCGGACAAACGGAAACGCAGGCTGGCGATTGTCCGACCTCCAGGCGAGTATCGGCGCAGAAGTTACATTTGTCGGCAATCCCCGTTTGTGGGTTGAGGTAGCGGACATGGAACGGGCAAGCGGCGACGCAGTAGTCACAACCAATACAGCGAGACTTATCCACTTGTACAATGCCATTTTCGTCACGAAATGAAGCACCGGTAGGACAGACGCTGACGCACGGCGCATCTTCACAATGCTGACAGGAAACGCGAACAAACTGGAAGTGGGACAGCACCTCAGGTTCATGTTCGGGTGAACGGATCTGCACTTGTAGGCGACTAAATCCCTCCGGCACGTCATTCAGTACCTTGCAGGCAACCGTACACGCCTGACAGCCAATACAGCGTTTCTCGTCATGCAGCATGACATAAGGGTTTGTTGATTGATTCATGATGTTCTCCTTTCTCATGCCCGACGAAGCGTGACGCCAGCGGTGTGCACCACCGTACCGGAAACCGGACTGGTAACATGCGGAAGCAAATTACCGCAGTGAATACCGTGCGTCGTCGCCGCGGTTTTGGCTCCCGCCTTGGCGCCAAATCCCATATAAACGAACAGCGTATCGGGTCGTATTCCGGCAGTAACCAGCGCTTTGCCTTTTTCCTTACCGGTCGCATTTTCCAGCCAAATCTCATCGCCGTTTTTGATGCCTTTTTCACGGGCCGTTTGCGGGTGGATCCACACCGCGTTATCCCACATCAGCTCACTCAGCAGTGGTACATATTGCGTCGCGCCGTTGGTATGCACCGCCACTTTTCCCTGAATAAAATAGAGTTCATTGTCGCCTTTGAGGGCAAAATTGCGGGCGCGCGGAATACCGTAGCCAGGCAAAAGAGCTTCCAGCTCTTCAGAGTAGAGTTCAATTTTTCCAGACGGGGATTTAAAGCGCAGTTGCTCGCCATAGGTACCGTCGCCGTCAACCGCCACCGCGCCCGGATAACGCGCCACAAACTGACGCACTGCTTCAGGTTCCCGCAGCAGCAGCGGAACACCCCACTCCCGATATCCTTTCTGACGCAGTTCAGCGGAAAGCGCATGATCGCCATTAAGCTGGTACAGCTGCCGTGTCTGCATATCCTGCCAGGGGTAGAACTGCCCAAGGCCTAACTGCACGGCCAGTTCTTTCCAGATTTGCCAGCTCGGACGCGCATCCCCAATCGGCTCTACAACCTGCTGGCGCAGGGCATAGGCCGGATTCAGGCCCGACATGTCAGAGACTTCTTCATCGCGTTCAAGGTAGGTGCATTCGGGTAACAGATAATCGGCATATGCCGCGCTTTCGCTTAAATAGACATCGCAACTGACCACCAGATCGAGTTGTTCGACGGTTTTGACCAGATCAGGCCGACAGGTCACGGTTTGGAAAGGATTGTGGCGGGACATAATCCATCCCTTCACCGGATACGGCGTCTGGTTTAACACGGCATCGATGATGCTTTGCACCACGCCGCCGCCCGCCGCGATGTACTTGAATTGTGGGGCAACCAAATCGATGCGCTGCGCCGTTGGCTTGGGCAATTTGGCATCAGGTTTTGCCAGCACCGGAGCGACCTTCTCTCCGGCCAGCTTATTGTAGGTCGCCGCGGCTTTTTTCTGGTACAAGCCGCCTTCACGCTCAATATTTCCCAGCAGCGCATTGAGGGTGAAAATCATACGCCGCATATCAATTTCTTCTTGCGAAAACGTCGCGCGATGGCCAGGGCTGACGATAGCATGAGGCGCACAGGCGGCCATTTCGCGGGTAACCCGAACAATAATATCGGCAGGCACATCAGCCTGCTTTTGCGCCCATTCCGGCGTGGTCTCTTGTACCGCTTCGGCCAGTTGGTCAAACCCTGTTGTGTAGCGCGCTACGAAGTCCGCGTCATACAGATGTTCATTAATCATGACGTGACACATGGCCATTAACACCGGCAAGTCGCCGCCCGGCTTGAGCGCATGCCATTCATCCGCCTTGCTGGAGAAAACTGACAAACGGGGATCGAAGCTGACCATTTTTGCGCCCTTTTCCTGCGCGGTCATCAGTTCATGCGTTTCGGCAACCTCAATACCTTCATAGAGATTGTGGCCAAAAGAGACCATATAACGGGTATTGGCGATATCCATAGCCAAATCGCCGCCCATCATCACTTTGGCGGCAATCGATTTTCCGGCAGGGCATGTCGACGCATGCGTAAAGGTGTTTGGCGATCCAAACGCCGTTGCCAGCTGAAATAAATGACCCGAAAGCGAACCGGATTTGGAAGAGAATACGACCCCCTGAGGACCATGCTGCGCTTTTATTGCCGTCATTTTTTCGGCAATTTCTTTGTAAGCCTGTTCCCAACTAATAACCTGCCATTCTCCGCTGCCGCGAGGCCCTGTGCGTTTCATGGGTTTGACAATACGGTGCGGGTCGTTGACCAGGCTAACACCACTGCCTCCGCGCGCGCAGACACGCGTGCCTTGTTGAGGCGCATTAGGGTTCCCCTGAATAAAAACCGTCTTGTTATTAATTACCTGTGCCTGTATTGGACAACGATAAGAACACATTTCGCACAAGCTTGGCGTCAGAGATGTTTTCCCCTTAATGCTCTCTGGAGAATTTCGCGCCAGTGCGCCTGGCGGAAAACTGCCTATCGCACAGGCAGAGCAACCGATACCCACTCCTCGCAAAAAATTACGCCGACTAATGCTCATATAACCTCCTGTTATTAGATATATCCAATTATTATATGGTGTTTAAATTATTAATTTTTAACCTCACTCACATTTCATTAGAATATAGAGCAGCTAACCGCCAAAATAAAAACCCATTGTTTATAAAAGAATTTTAAAATTTCCAGAACACAACAAATCAGCACCAAATAACAATAATGGTTCTCATTTATATTATTTATCAGCTCATAGATTTCAGACAATTTATTCCAGTAATTTCCCTTAACAGTGCAAAATTTATTAATCAATTCTATTTAAGCCTGTTCATCTCAATTTTATTGCGTACATCATTCAGCATTGATAATCGCTTTGCTGATTACCTCGCTATTTTTTGGTATTCTTGGACGAGCGCTAAATTGATCCCGGACATAACTGAACAATGAATGACGGCAAGCAGCAACCTGGTTTTCTCTTTCACGATTACGAGACCTTTGGTACCCATCCGGCGCTGGACAGACCCGCGCAATTTGCGGCTATCCGCACAGATAGCGATTTCAACATTATCGGTGAACCTGAAGTCTTTTATTGCAAACCCGCAGACGACTATCTGCCGCAGCCTGAGGCGGTGCTGATAACCGGTATCACACCGCAGGAAGCGCGTGAAAAAGGAGAAAATGAAGCCGCCTTTGCTGCGCGCATCCACGCCCTGTTCACCGTGCCGAAAACCTGTATCCTGGGCTATAACAACGTGCGCTTCGATGATGAAGTGACGCGCAACATCCTGTATCGCAATTTCTACGATCCCTACGCCTGGAGCTGGCAGAACGATAATTCACGCTGGGATCTGCTGGATGTGATGCGCGCCTGCTATGCCCTGCGTCCTGAAGGAATTAACTG
Organism: Citrobacter sp. 506; assembly: GCF_050434985.1. Taxonomy (NCBI): domain Bacteria; kingdom Pseudomonadati; phylum Pseudomonadota; class Gammaproteobacteria; order Enterobacterales; family Enterobacteriaceae; genus Citrobacter; species Citrobacter sp. 506. Next base: position 14,461 of record NZ_JBNDJN010000001.1, on the reverse strand, counting down.
GCCGGAAAACGACGACGGCTTACCCAGCTTTCGCCTGGAGCATTTGACCAAAGCCAACGGTATTGAACATGCCAATGCCCACGATGCGATGGCCGACGTATACGCCACAATTGCGATGGCGCAATTAGTGAAGTCGCGCCAGCCGCGCCTGTTTGATTATCTCTACAGCCATCGCAATAAGCACAAGCTGGCCGCACTGATTGATGTCCCGCAAATGAAGCCGCTGGTCCATGTTTCGGGGATGTTCGGCGCATGGCGCGGCAACACCAGTTGGGTGGCGCCATTGGCCTGGCATCCTGAGAATCGCAACGCGGTGATTATGGTCGACTTAGCCGGTGATATTTCACCGCTGCTCGAACTGGACAGCGACGCGCTACGTGAGCGGCTCTACACTGCTAAAGCTGATCTGGGAGATAACCCAGCCGTGCCGGTTAAACTGGTGCACATCAACAAATGCCCGGTACTGGCACAGGCGAATACCTTGCGCCCGGAAGATGCCGATCGCCTTGGCATTAACCGCCAGCATTGTCTGGATAATCTCAAAATACTGCGCGAAAACCCGCAGGTTCGCGACAAAGTGGTGGCCATCTTCGCCGATGCGGAACCCTTTACGCCATCAGATAACGTAGACGCACAGTTATACAATGGTTTTTTCAGCGATGCCGACCGTGCCGCGATGAAAATCGTTCTGGAAACTGAGCCGCGCAATTTACCGGCGCTGGATATCTCCTTTGTCGATAAGCGCATTGAAAAGCTGCTGTTTAACTACCGCGCACGTAACTTCCCCGGAACGCTGGATGAAGCCGAACAGCAGCGCTGGCTGGACCATCGTCGTCAAATATTCACGCCTGAGTTTTTGCAAAATTACGCCAATGAATTGCAGATGCTGAGCCAGCAATATGCAGATAACAAAGAGAAACTGATGCTGCTGAAGTCACTCTGGCAGTATGCGCAAGAGATTGTATAACTCCCACGTATAAAAAAACCGGAGAACATGTCCCCGGTTTTTTTTATCTAAATACAGTTATTACGCGATATCTTCGTCGTACTGTGGCACCGGGTTACGGAAGCTTTTGGTCACGCAAGCCAGGTAAATCAGACCAATAGCGGCCCAGATCAGACCCAGAACCATTGAGCTCTCTTCCAGGTTCACCCACAGCGCACCAACGGTCAGCGCACCGCACATTGGCAGGAACAGATACTGGAAGTGGTCTTTCAGCGTCTTGTTACGCTTCTCACGGATCCAGAACTGGGAGATAACCGACAGGTTAACGAAGGTAAACGCCACCAGCGCACCGAAGTTAATCAGCGCCGTCGCCATCACCAGGTCGAAGTTAATTGCCAGCAGAGCAATCGCACCAACCAGAATGATGTTCATGGACGGAGTACGCCATTTCGGGTGGACATAACCGAAGAAACTTTTCGGGAACACACCGTCACGCCCCATCACATACATCAGACGCGCTACGCCTGCATGCGCCGCCATACCTGACGCCAGTACGGTAATGGTAGAGAAAATCAGCGCGCCGACCTGGAAGAACTTACCAGCGACATACAGCATGATTTCCGGCTGCGAAGCGTCCGGATCCTTGAAGCGTGAGATATCCGGGAAGTACAGCTGCAACAGATAGGTGGAGACGATAAAGATCAGGCCACCAATCAGCGCGGTCAGGAAAATCGCCCGCGGGATCACACGTTCAGCGTCTTTGGTTTCTTCAGACAGGTTGCTGATACCGTCAAAACCGGTGAACGAGAAGCACAGGATTGTAGCTCCCGTGATCATCGGGATCACATGCGCATCACCTGACCAGAACGGACGGCTGCTCGCCAGCGTACCGGCACCTTCCCCTTCGAACACGCCATAAACGACCATGCCGAGGATCACTGCAATCAGCACCACCTGCAACAACACGATTACGGTGTTGAAATTCGCAACAGATTTCAGGCTGCGCAGGTTAAAGGCGGTCATAAAGGCCACCAGCGCCACCACGAATATCCATGACGGTATCGACGGCACCAGAGCTTCAAAATAAATTTTCGCCAACAGAATGTTGATCATCGGTGCGAACAGGTAGTCCAGCAGTGACGACCAACCCACCATAAAGCCAACGGTCGGGCTAATGGATTTCTGGGCATAAGTGTAGGCAGAGCCTGCAGACGGATAGCGACGCACCAGTTTACCGTAGCTCAGTGCGGTAAAGAGGATGGCGATCAGTGCAAAGGCGTAAGCTGTCGGGACGTGACCATCGGTCATTCCTGATACGATACCGAATGTATCGAACAGCGTCATCGGCTGCATATAGGCAAGGCCCATCATGACAACCGGAACCAGCGTAAGCGTTTTACGTAATTCCACGCGAGAGGTGTTTGGAGTAGCGTTATGCGACATGGTTATCCCCCATTACGGCGAAAACCGTCGCGTAAGCAAAAAATTGCCCCATTTTTTGTTAATCCTCAGCGACAACAACTGTCGATTTTTAAGTAAGTATCTATCCGGTACGAAGCCCGGCCTCTTTTATGAATGATTGGTTTGATGCAAAAAAATAACCGACGCGTATTAAAACGTCGGTTAATGTCATTTTTTGCAAGCGGCGTATTTTGCACTAATTTGGAGAGAAATAACAAGAGATTGAAGCTACTACAAAAGAATATTTTTTCTTAACTGATTGATTTATCAGCAGCCGTTTTAACATACACCCCCGCAATAGCACTATTTGCTAAAATCTCATCCCGCCACCAGGCACTGGCCAACCCGGCAGTCTGTTCATTCCAACCTATCCACACGGGTTCAAAGATAATTTGTGCGACCACCTTTTTCTCAATCAGAGCGCCACTCTCCAGAAATCGCTGCGCCAGATAGCGCGGAATATAGCCGCATCCCAGACCACTGATTTGCAGTTCCAGCTTGGTTTTGAAGTCAAAAACGGTGATGGCTTCCTGATCGTCAAGCACCTGAGAGCCGGAGACGTTGGCATGCTGTGCATTGTCGCCCACCACAATCGCGCGAAAACGCCGAATAGTGCGACGATTTAACGGCTCCTGTTCCTGCGCCAGCGGATGATGCGACGCAACCACAAACACCTGCTCCAGAACCCCTAGCTGCGCAAAGCCAAATTCGCTCGCGGCAGGTGGTTCATGCGTGGCGCCGACAATAATATCTGCCCGCCCCTGAGTGAGGGCATCCCAGGAGCCGCCCAGCACGCCATTGATAAATTTCAGGCGCGTCACACTGTGGTGTTGATAGAAAGATTCGATGAGTGGGGCCAGCAGCGAAAAGGGAAACGTATCATCTACGCCAATAACCAGTTCATTCTCCCAGCCTTCGTGAAGTTTAATCGCCTGCTTTTCGAGTTCACGGACGGTGTGCAACACCTCCCGCCCCTTTTCCAGCAGCATCTGCCCGGTACGGGTAAACTTAGCCCGATGTCCGCTGCGATCGAGTAGCTGAATATTAAGATCGCTTTCCAGCTTATGGACGGTGTAGCTAAGCGCAGACGGCGTCTTAAACAATTTTGCCGACGCCGCTGCGAAACTGCCCTCTTTTTCCAACGCATCGAGGATGATAAGAACGTCCAGCAGTGGTTTCATACTCGCCCCCTGGCGGTATCAGCGGCACTCTGCTGGTCTGTCACTCCATCGGCATCACCAGCGGGTCAGGATACTGGTACTCAAACCCAAGCTCGTTACAAATACGGTTGCCATCAATGACTTTACCTTTACCGTTATCCTCATTGCCACGAAATTCCGGCGGCTCCATCCCCAACTGGCGGGCCATCTGTGGATAGAACACATTGCGCGCCGGATGCATAGGCGCACATATATTATAGATGTGTCCCCCTTTTGGCGCTTGCAGCAGCAAAGAGATGGCGGCAACCACATCATCCAGATGCACCAGATTGACGCCATGGTGTCCATCTGGCGCTGTCTTGCCAGCGAAAAAACGACCGGGATGTCTTCCCGGGCCGACAAGTCCGGCCAGGCGCAAAATATCCACCGAAGTGCCGGGTAAATTGTGCAACCAGTCTTCAAGTTCTTTCAAAACGCGACCACTTGCCGTGACCGGGTTACGCGGAGTCCCTTCTTTCACGATGCCTTGTGCATCGCCATAGACCGACGTCGAACTGGTAAAAATAATCCGCGGGATACGGTACGCCAGCGCACTGTCGACCAGCTCCTGCATAGCCTGCAGGTAAAATGTCTCCCCCGGACCGCTACGGCGCGCAGGTAGCGTAATAACCAGCGCGTCGGCGTCCATCAGTGCGTCGAGATCGTCTGTCTCACAGACCAGTTCAGGCTCCAGGCGCAGCGAGTAGCTCTCTATACCACTCATGCGGGCCGCTTCCACCCCATCCAATGTGGTTTTGCTGCCGGTAACCTGCCAGCCTCTCGCCGCCAGCGACATAGCTAACGGCATGCCTAACCAACCTAAACCGACAATTGCGACCTTTTTCATGCCTTCTCTCCTGACTTTTGGCCTATAACGCAAGGCTACGCTAGCCCACAGTGGCTGACAATTCATAGTATCAATATGAAATGAATTAATGATCAAAAAAAGCCCTTGCTTTCCGTAGCTAAAGTGGTTTAGGTTAAAAGACATCAAATGAATAAACATTCATCGAGAAAATTTATGACACGCGCTCAATTCAAACACCATCATCACCATCATCCTGACTAGTCTTTCAGGCGATGTGTGCTGGGAGACATTTAAATCTTCCAGCGGTGCATGAGCGTATGAGAAAGCCCCCGGAAGATTTCTTCCGGGGGCTTTTTTTTGTGCGTGACCCAAACTGATTCAGACAGGATAACGAGGAATAAAGAATGTTAGATAACACCCGTTTACGCATAGCTATGCAGAAATCAGGTCGTTTAAGCGATGATTCACGCGAATTGCTGGCTCGTTGCGGCATTAAAATTAATCTTCACACCCAGCGCCTGATCGCGATGGCTGAGAATATGCCGATCGATATTCTGCGCGTGCGTGATGACGATATCCCGGGTCTGGTGATGGACGGCGTCGTTGATCTCGGCATCATCGGGGAAAACGTTCTCGAAGAGGAATTGCTCAACCGCCGGGCACAGGGTGAAGATCCACGCTATTTTACCCTGCGTCGTCTGGACTTCGGCGGTTGCCGTCTTTCGCTGGCTACCCCGGTTGATGAAGCCTGGGATGGCCCGGCAGCGCTGAACGGTAAGCGTATCGCTACCTCTTACCCACACCTGCTTAAACGTTATCTTGATCAAAAAGGGGTGTCGTTTAAATCCTGTCTGTTAAACGGCTCTGTAGAAGTCGCTCCCCGCGCAGGTCTGGCTGATGCGATTTGCGATCTGGTGTCAACCGGAGCCACGCTTGAAGCCAACGGTCTGCGTGAAGTGGAAGTGATTTACCGCTCTAAAGCCTGCTTGATTCAGCGCGACGGCGAAATGGCCGAAGCCAAGCAACAACTGATTGACAAACTGCTGACCCGTATTCAGGGGGTCATTCAGGCACGTGAATCAAAATACATCATGATGCACGCGCCGAGCGAACGTCTGGACGAAGTCATCGCCCTGCTGCCTGGCGCTGAGCGCCCTACCATTCTGCCACTGGCAGGTGACCAACAGCGCGTAGCCATGCACATGGTCAGCAGCGAAACCCTGTTCTGGGAAACGATGGAAAAACTGAAAGCGCTCGGCGCCAGCTCCATTCTGGTGCTGCCGATTGAGAAGATGATGGAGTGATAGCCATGAGCTTCAATACCCTGATCGACTGGAATAGCTGTAGCCCCGAGCAGCAGCGCGAACTGCTGATGCGCCCGGCGATATCCGCCTCTGAAAGCATCAGCCGTACGGTGGCCGAGATTCTTGAGAACGTCAAAAATAACGGCGACCGGGCGCTGCGTGAATACAGTGCGAAGTTTGACAAAACCGAGGTCGGCGCGCTGCGCGTCACCGAAGAAGAAATTCAGCAAGCCAGTAGCCGCCTGAGCGACGAGCTGAAACAAGCCATGCAGGCGGCGGTGCGTAATATTGATGCGTTCCACACCGCGCAAATTCTGCCGCCAGTGGATATTGAAACTCAGCCTGGCGTGCGCTGCCAGCAGATTACTCGCCCTATCGCCTCCGTAGGCCTGTATATTCCAGGGGGATCGGCACCGCTCTTCTCGACCGTATTAATGCTGGCGACCCCGGCGCGTATCGCCGGCTGCAAAAAAGTGGTGCTCTGCTCACCGCCGCCGATTGCCGATGAAATCCTCTACGCCGCGCAACTGTGTGGCGTAAAAGAGGTGTTCAACGTGGGCGGCGCGCAGGCCATTGCCGCGCTGGCGCTGGGTACCGAGTCTATTCCTAAGGTCGATAAAATTTTCGGGCCAGGCAATGCGTATGTGACCGAAGCCAAACGTCAGGTCAGCCAACGTCTTGACGGCGCGGCTATCGACATGCCTGCGGGCCCGTCTGAAGTGCTGGTTATTGCCGACAGCGGCGCGACGCCTGACTTTGTTGCTTCCGACCTGCTCTCTCAGGCCGAACACGGCCCCGACTCGCAGGTTATCCTGCTGACGCCAGACGCTACGCTTGCCGAAGGCGTGGCCAAAGCCGTTGAACGCCAGCTCGCCGAGCTTTCCCGCGCCGACACCGCACGTCAGGCGCTCGCCGCCAGCCGACTGATCGTCGCCAGAGATCTTGAGCAATGCGTGGCCATCTCTAACGCCTACGGCCCGGAGCACCTGATTATTCAGACCCGTAACGCGCGTGAACTGGTTGACGATATCACCAGCGCTGGTTCGGTATTCCTGGGTGACTGGTCCCCTGAGTCGGCTGGTGACTATGCTTCCGGCACCAACCACGTTCTTCCGACCTATGGCTATACCGCAACCTGCTCAAGCCTTGGGCTGGCTGATTTCCAGAAACGGATGACGGTACAGGAATTAACTCCCCAAGGTTTCTCTGCCCTGGCCTCCACCATTGAAACACTGGCCGCTGCTGAACGACTGACTGCCCACAAAAATGCCGTCACCCTGCGCGTTAACGCCCTGAAGGAGCAAGCATGAGCACTGACAACTTTCTCAGCGTCACTGATTTAGCCCGTAAGAATGTTCGCGAGTTAACGCCCTATCAGTCTGCCCGTCGTCTTGGCGGTAACGGGGACGTGTGGCTCAACGCGAATGAGTACCCAACCGCCGTTGAGTTCCAGCTACGCCAGCAGACGCTGAACCGCTATCCGGAGTGTCAGCCGAAAGCCGTAATTGAGAATTACGCGCAATATGCTGGCGTCAAACCAGAACAGGTGCTGGTCAGCCGCGGCGCGGATGAAGGGATCGAACTGCTGGTGCGCGCTTTTTGCGAACCCGGTAAAGATGCCATTCTCTACTGTCCGCCGACTTACGGCATGTACAGCGTCAGCGCCGAAACGATTGGCGTTGAATGCCGCACCGTCCCGACCCTGGATAACTGGCAGTTGGATTTACAAGGCATCGCGGACAAGCTTGATGGCGTGAAAGTGGTCTACGTATGCAGCCCCAATAACCCAACCGGCCAGCTGATAAATCCGCAGGACCTACGTTCACTGCTCGAAATGACGCAGGGTAAAGCCATCGTGGTCGCTGATGAGGCCTATATTGAGTTTTGTCCGCAGGCTACGCTGGCAGGCTGGCTGTCTGAGTATCCGCATCTGGCAGTATTACGCACGCTGTCCAAAGCGTTTGCTCTCGCCGGTTTACGCTGCGGATTTACGCTGGCGAATGAAGAGGTTATCAATCTGCTGTTAAAGGTGATTGCCCCCTACCCGCTTTCTACCCCGGTAGCGGATATCGCCGCCCAGGCGCTGACGCCACAAGGGATTTCCGCCATGCGCCAACGCGTAGAGCAGATCCTGCAAGAGCGTCAGTATCTGGTGGAGAACCTGAAAACCATTCGCTGTGTAGAGCAGGTTTTTGACTCTGAAACCAACTATGTTCTGGCGCGCTTCACCGCATCAAGCAGCGTATTTAAATCTTTGTGGGATCAGGGCATTATCTTACGAGATCAGAATAAACAACCTTCATTAAGCGGCTGCCTGCGAATTACTGTCGGAACCCGCGAAGAGAGCCAGCGCGTCATTGACGCCTTACGTGCGGAGCAAGTATGAGCCAGAAGTATCTTTTTATTGACCGTGATGGAACCCTGATTTCCGAACCGCCAAGTGACTTTCAGGTCGATCGCTTTGACAAACTCGCCTTCGAGCCGGACGTCGTTCCCGTTTTGCTGAAGCTGCAAAAAGCAGGCTTTAAGCTGGTGATGATTACTAACCAGGATGGACTCGGTACGCAGAGCTTTCCGCAGGCCGATTTTGACGGTCCGCATAACCTGATGATGCAAATATTCACCTCTCAGGGCGTAGCATTCGATGAGGTGCTGATCTGCCCGCACCTGCCAGCGGACGCGTGTGATTGCCGTAAGCCAAAAGTGAAACTGGTTGAGCAATATCTGGTTGAACAGGCCATGGATGTGGCAAACAGCTACGTCATTGGTGACCGGGCGACCGATATTCAGCTCGCAGAAAACATGGGCATTAGCGGATTACGCTATCACCGCGACACCCTGAACTGGGCGATGATCGGTGAGCAGTTGACCAAACGAGACCGCTACGCGCACGTTGAGCGCAATACCAAAGAGACGCAGATTGACGTCAAAGTCTGGCTGGACCGCGAAGGCAGTAGCAAAATCAATACCGGCGTTGGCTTCTTTGACCACATGCTGGATCAAATCGCCACCCACGGCGGTTTTCGCATGGAGATTGCCGTCAAAGGCGATCTGTATATTGACGATCACCACACCGTTGAAGATACCGGTCTGGCGCTGGGTGAAGCCTTAAAGCTGGCATTAGGCGATAAACGCGGTATCAACCGTTTTGGTTTTGTGCTGCCGATGGACGAGTGCCTGGCACGTTGCGCGCTGGATATCTCGGGGCGTCCGCACCTGGAATACCGCGCGGAGTTTACCTACCAGCGCGTTGGCGATCTGAGCACAGAGATGATTGAACACTTCTTCCGTTCACTCTCTTACACCATGGGTGTCACCTTGCACCTGAAAACCAAAGGGAAAAATGACCACCACCGTGTGGAGAGCCTGTTTAAAGCCTTTGGTCGTACGCTGCGTCAGGCTATTCGCGTAGAAGGCGATACGCTGCCCTCCTCGAAAGGAGTGCTGTAATGAACGTGGTGATCCTTGATACCGGCTGCGCCAACCTGCACTCGGTGAAATCCGCCGTCGCGCGCCATGGATACGACCCGGTTGTCAGCCGTGACCCGGACGTGGTGCTGCGTGCCGATAAACTGTTTCTGCCGGGCGTCGGTACTGCCCAGGCGGCTATGGACCAGTTGCACGAGCGTGAACTGATTGAACTGATTAAAGCTTGTACGCAACCGGTACTGGGGATCTGCTTAGGCATGCAACTGCTTGGCCGCCGTAGCGAAGAGAGTAACGGTGTCTCTCTGCTGGGCATTATTGAGCAGGACGTTCCGAAGATGACCGATTTCGGTCTGCCGCTGCCGCATATGGGCTGGAATCGCGTCTATCCGCAGGCGGGAAATCGTCTGTTCCAGGGCATTGAAGATGGCGCATATTTCTACTTTGTACACAGCTATGCTATGCCGGTGAACCCGTGGACCATCGCCCAGTGCCATTACGGCGAACCGTTTACCGCGGCAGTGCAAAAGGACAATTTCTTTGGCGTGCAGTTTCACCCTGAACGCTCGGGCGCGGCTGGGGCGCAGTTGCTGAAAAACTTTCTGGAGATGTAATGATTATTCCGGCATTAGATTTAATCGACGGCACGGTGGTGCGTCTTCATCAGGGCGATTACGCAACGCAACGTGATTATGGCAATGATCCTCTCCCCCGTTTACAGGATTACGCCGCTCAGGGTGCCGAAGTACTGCACCTGGTTGATTTAACTGGCGCGAAAGACCCGGCGCAGCGGCAGATCCCGCTGATTAAAACGCTGGTCGCAGGTGTCAATGTTCCGGTACAGGTTGGCGGTGGCGTGCGGACTGAAGCGGACGTTGCGGCGCTGCTTGACGCAGGCGTGGCGCGCGTGGTGGTAGGTTCGACGGCAGTAAAATCCCCCGAGGTAGTCAAGAGCTGGTTTGCCCGTTTTGGCGCCGACGCGCTGGTGCTGGCACTGGACGTTCGTATTGACGAGCGCGGTAATAAACAGGTAGCGGTTAGCGGCTGGCAGGAAGATTCCGGGGTTTCTCTGGAAGAACTGGTTGAGACCTATTTACCCGTCGGCCTGAAGCACGTGCTGTGCACCGATATCTCCCGCGACGGCACGCTGGCTGGCTCAAACGTCGCGCTTTATGAAGAAGTGTGCGCCAAATATCCGCAGGTAGCATTCCAGTCATCTGGCGGCATTGGCGGGATCGAGGACGTAGCAGCCCTGCGTGGAACCGGCGTACGCGGCGTGATCGTCGGACGCGCCCTGCTGGAAGGTAAGTTCACCGTTGAGGAGGCCATTCAATGCTGGCAAAACGCATAATTCCTTGTCTGGACGTTCGTGATGGGCAGGTGGTAAAAGGCGTCCAGTTTCGCAATCACGAGATTATTGGCGACATTGTCCCGCTGGCAAAACGCTATGCCGATGAAGGCGCAGATGAACTGGTGTTCTACGATATCACCGCCTCCAGCGATGGCCGCGTAGTGGATAAAAGCTGGGTATCTCGCGTGGCAGAAGTGATCGATATTCCGTTCTGCGTTGCCGGTGGCATTAAATCCATCGACGATGCGGCGCGCATCCTCTCCTTCGGGGCGGATAAAATCTCTATCAACTCCCCGGCGCTGGCCGAACCGGAGCTTATCACTCGTCTGGCTGACCGCTTTGGCGTGCAGTGTATCGTGGTAGGCATTGATACCTGGTATGACGCCGAAACCGGCAAATATCATGTTAATCAATATACCGGGGATGAAAGCCGTACCCGCGTCACGCAGTGGGAAACGCTGGACTGGGTGCAGGAAGTACAGAAGCGCGGCGCGGGTGAAATCGTCCTGAACATGATGAACCAGGACGGCGTGCGTAACGGTTATGACCTGGAGCAACTGAAAAAAGTGCGCGACGTTTGCCATGTACCGCTGATTGCCTCCGGCGGCGCGGGCACCATGGAACACTTCCTTGAAGCATTCCGGGACGCCGACGTTGACGGCGCGCTTGCCGCTTCCGTCTTTCACAAGCAAATTATTAATATTGGCGAATTAAAAGCGTACCTGGCAACACAGGGCGTGGAGATCAGGATATGTTAACGAAGCAACAATGCCGCGAGCTGGACTGGGAAAAAACCGACGGACTGATGCCAGTCATCGTGCAGCATGCGGTTTCCGGTGAGGTACTAATGCTGGGTTATATGAACCCGGAAGCACTGGATAAAACGCTTGAAAGCGGCAAAGTGACCTTTTTCTCGCGGACCAAGCAGCGTCTGTGGACCAAAGGAGAAACCTCCGGTCACTTCCTGAACGTGGTGAGCATCGCGCCTGACTGCGACAACGACACCCTGCTGGTGCTGGTTAACCCGATTGGCCCAACCTGCCATAAAGGCACCTCAAGCTGCTTTGGCGACGCCAGCCACCAGTGGCTGTTCCTGTATCAGCTTGAGCAACTGCTGGCCGAACGTAAAACCGCTGATCCAGCCAGTTCCTACACCGCGAAACTGTATGCCAGCGGCACCAAACGCATTGCGCAAAAAGTGGGTGAAGAAGGCGTAGAGACCGCGCTGGCCGCAACCGTGAACGATCGTTTCGAACTGACCAATGAAGCCTCTGATCTGATGTATCACCTGCTGGTTCTGCTGCAGGATCAGGACCTCGACCTGACGACGGTGATTGAGAATTTACGCAAAAGACATCAGTAATCTGTAGACGTAAAAAAACCGGGCTCGCCCGGTTTTTTGTTGTCAGAATAAAACTGCTTTAGGATTACTGTGCTTTGGCTTTGTAACCGCGCAGCGCATTTTGCCCCAGCACGATCCCGGCACCAATCATCCCGCCGAGCAGAACCGCCAGCACCAGGGTGATTGCTTTTTTCGGACTGTCACGACGAATCGGTAACGTTGGTTTCAACACATAGCGGTAGGAGTGCAGTTTTGCCTTTTCAAGATTTAACGCCTCAATGTCCAGTAGGTTTTGCTTGGTCTGGTAGTAATTACCAGAGAAGATCAAGGGACGAGTCGCTTCGTGTTCAATCATTGATTTCAGTGCATCACTGCCCAGCAGTAGCATACTGTCCTGCGTGACATCCTGAGTTTGCTGAATTTGTGGCTTCACCACCCCAGCCTGTTCTGCATAACGCAAAGCTTCCTGGATTTGCTTGATACGCAAATCCTTTTGCTCCTGAGCAATAACCTCTTGGGTTTTCAGCGAGTCTGTAAGCGCTGTTGTTCGTAATTGAATATTATCTGCCAGATCAACAACCATCTCTTTGGCGACTTTGTCATCAATTTGTTGGATGTATTCAGAAAGCTGGCGCTGCGCCCTTTCCGCGGAATCCCCTACATAAGAGACGACCAATGGTAATTGCTGGCCTTTTACTGACTGCTCAATAGTCAGTTTTTCCGATTTTTCTTGATTGTCCAATGTTTCAACTAATGCAGAAAAAGCGGTACTAAAACGCCCAATCACATTCATTTGAAGCGATGCTGGCGCACTTGCACCATACAATACATTCAAGGCATTGTTGTAAGCGGCTATCTGCCCAACATCCGGTTGCGTGATAATTGCATTCGATGTCCATTTCTCTTTCGCAACGGCCAGGTATCCCACGGCCAACACAATCGCGACAACCACACAGACAATTATCGTTACTTTACCACGCCATAATTGTATTACTAAATCAATAAGATCAATCTGATCCGGATCGTTGCTGCGTCCAGATATTTTGTTATCACCTACAGACATAAATACCCTAAACTCTGAATGAGGAAAGACTTAAACTCGAATTAGTTTAGCTATAATTTGAGGCAATGCCATAGGATTAATGATAAAAAAATCAAATTGTTTGAGGGAATTTGATTGGTATTTCAATCACTACTGAAGAAGGGAAGAGATAAAACAGCAGTGTCAATACACAAGTCTCCTCCTGAGTAAATTATTTCACTCAACGGGTCCCATGTCAGACAGTCGATATAGTCTACTTTTCATTGTCATTGTATTAAATTCAAGCAATGAATACTTGCGTTCTAATGAGTAAAACGACAAGAGTAAAAAGAGATAACGATTAGCTTTTTAGCCATCTATCGGTTTCATTCCACTTTTAGCAGTATTCGTTGGTACCTGGCTATTATTTAGCCAAAAAGAGGAATAAACATATAATACCTGGTTACGGGGGCCGCTGGTTTCATCGGCTTCCACGTTAGCAAACGCCTCCTTGAGGCTGGCCATCAAGTAGTCGGTATTGATAACCTGAACGATTACTACGACGTAAGCCTTAAGCAGGCCCGTCTGGAATTACTGGCACAGCCCAACTTCCATTTTCATAAAATGGATTTGGCCGACCGCGAAAGTATCTCCGAACTCTTCGTATCTGGGCATTTTGATAGTGTGATTCATCTTGCAGCACAGGCGGGTGTTCGTTATTCACTCGAAAATCCGCATGCTTACGCGGACTCTAACCTCACCGGTTTTTTGAACATACTGGAAGGTTGTCGGCACAATAAAATTCAGCATTTGCTCTATGCCTCCTCCAGTTCGGCATACGGATTGAATCAGAAAATGCCTTTCTCAACAGATGATTCTGTTGATCACCCCGTGTCACTGTATGCGGCAACAAAAAAAGCCAACGAACTGATGGCCCATACCTATTCTCATCTGTACGGATTGCCAACAACCGGCCTGCGTTTTTTCACCGTGTATGGTCCATGGGGTCGCCCGGATATGGCGCTGTTCAAGTTCACCAAAGCGATGCTTGAAGGGAAAAGTATTGATGTTTATAACTACGGCAAAATGAAGCGCGATTTCACCTATATTGATAATATCGCAGAAGCAATCATTCGCCTGCAGGATGCCATTCCGCAAGCAGATGCCCAGTGGACCGTTGAAACAGGAACACCAGTGACCAGTATCGCCCCGTATCGCGTCTAGAATATCGGCAATAGTTCACCGGTTGAGCTAATGGACTATATCAAAGCCCTAGAAGAAGCTCTTGGCATCGACGCTTCAAAAAATATGCTACCGCTACAGCCCGGTGACGTGCTGGAAACCAGCGCAGAGACCAAAGCGCTATATGATGTAATCGGTTTTAAACCAGATACGACGGTTAGGGATGGAGTGCGTAACTTTGTCGACTGGAACCGTGACTTCTACAAAGTTTAATTACTGACCTGTTTAAAATAATAAATATCCTCCGGCATAGCCGGAGGTTTTTCGGATGCACCTATAAGGCTCTGTTACCAGCCGCGCCCTAACAGGCGCATACGATCTGACATTTGCATCAGACTTCGTTACTTACGGCCCGTAAACG